>CAVQPL010000015.1:0-13517 GCA_963714755.1 uncultured beta proteobacterium | reverse complement strand
CCCATTGCTCCATCGCGCTGGAGATGATGATGGACTCGGCGATGTCGACCGTGCCGTCGGAGTGCGCAATGTCGACACACAGCCGCAGCAAACGCTTCTGCAGTTCGGGATCGTCTATTTCGCCGACGATGTCGCGCAACGTGAACTCGTCGACCGGGCAGGTATGGGGCAGGTTCAATCGTGCGCCCGGCTCCAGGTCGTCGTATGCGTCGTGCAGCACGGTTGCCAGCGATTTGCGGTCCAGACCGAGTTGCGCCTTCAGCTCGGGATGGGCGAGCAGTTCGAATTCGGCGTTGCTGATGTCTCCGTCCGCCAATACCGTCAGTGCAACGATGCGGGCCGCGGCCTGCGGGCTGTTGGTCGGGTATCTGCGCATGATATGTCTCTCCTGGTTTGATGGTGCTTGAGTTGGTGTGGGTTCCTGCCGCAGCCGGGTCGGTACGTGGCGGATGTTTTCCGACCGCCGTCGCAACGGAGCCGCCATGGCCGGACATCATCAAACCGGCGTCGGCTCCACATCCGCAGCCAGCACCGGCCAGCCCACGGCGGCATCGAGCCTGGGCTGGCAGTTGGCATTGCGTTCCCGTGTGCCACAGACGATCGGGCACGACCGCTGGTCACAGCACTGCGCCCGCGTCGACCTCTCGAAGAATGCGATGTTTCTGCCACCGGCACCGCGTAGCCGATCTGGCCCGTCCTGGTCCAGGTCAAAGGCAATGGCAATGGCATTGACATGGCGGGCCAAGCAACAAGGTTGCTGCCGCCGGCCAAGGTGCGGAACTTCTTCATGCGGGCGCCGGCTGCGCGCGACGCGCCCTGGCGGCCAACAGTGCTTCGTTGGCCTTTGGAAGCAAAGCGCGCTTGAGCCGGGCGCCGAACACCGCCACAACGACCATGCCCAGTGCCAGCAAACCCAGGCCCCCATATGCAGCCCAGCGCGGATCGAACGCGTGCCCGAGGCCACCAATGGCCGCGCCCAGCATGACGGAGGCAACCGCCCATGCCACGGCGCCCAGGCTGTCGAGAAACGCAAACCGGCTCCAAGACAGTTGTGATGCGCCCGCCCCCAGGCCGATCATGCTGTACGTGCCCTTGGAGAAGCGGTACACCGGCAGCAGCAGGCCCTGGTAGCGATCAACACCGGCAGCACCAAGAGCCAACCACGGGGCCAGTCGCGTGAACCGTTCAAACAGCCAGGGCGCACCGCGCCGGCCGATCGCAAATCGTATCTGGCTGCCGACGACGGTGCCCACCAGCACCACCATGATCGCCAGCGGTGCCTGCAGCGCGCCGGACGCACTGACAAATCCTGCCACCATGGGCAGCGGTCCGGTCTTGGCCATTGCATAGGCCATCAACAATCCGTACACCCACAGGTCGTATCGTGCGATCCAGGCGAGGAGTTCGTCAGCAGTCATGAACCTACAGCCTGCAAGATCGCGCCAAGGTCGCCGCTTCTCAAGGACATGCCTCACTGCTTTGGCGCCTCATCGATGTCAATATGAATCTCGTTTCGTCGCCATATGGGCAATATCCAAGGTGGGTCATAACGTGCCAACTGCGCCGGACCTGCTGCCATGAGCTGACGCGTTTGCATCCAAGCCACCAGTGCTTCGGTTTCTTCCTGAATGCGACCCTCCGTGTTGAGCCCACTGTATTTGGCAACGGCTACGCGCCTGGCAGGCACCTCACGTAGCGTGACCGCATCATTATTGGGCGTTGGTAGCGTGGCCATGGAATACTGGCTTGGCATCACGAAATGCACCCGCCAGCGTTGTGCGCCAACCAGCCCGAGGGCTTTCTGATGCTGGCTGAATGGCAACCGGCGCCGTCATCGCCAGCGTGCCCGTCTGGCTTTGCGGCTGCATCGTCACGGGTGCGGTCATGGCGATTTTTTCGCTCGCTGCGGGTTGGCTTGCCGTGTTGTTGCCAAAGATGTAGTCGGCTATTCGCCTGAATCCCTTGCCCGAAGCGGCGTCCATGTCACCATCAACCCAGGTCTCGGCAACAATGAACGCGCGTACTGGCGAACTTCAAATTTTGCCTCCTGCATGACGGTCTCAAACTTTGGTTCTTCAACCGCCATCGCATTGGTTCCCATCATCAAAGCGGCCAGAAAGCAAAACTGAAGTTTCATTTCCAGCCGCCTTACTTGGGCATGATCACGCTGTCGATCACGTGTATGACGCCATTGTCGGCAACGATGTCGGTTGCGGACACCTTGGCGCCGTCAACCATCACACCGCCCATCGTCGAGACGGTCAGATCAGAGCCCTGGACTGTCTTGACCTTGCCCGCCTTGACGTCTGCTGCCATCACTTTGCCCGGTACGACGTGATACGTCAGGACGGCGGTCAGCTTGGCCTTGTCCTTCAATAACGCATCCAGATCGGCCTTGGGGATTTTGGCAAAGGCCGCGTCCGTCGGTGCAAACACGGTGAACGGTCCCTTGCCCTTGAGCGTGTCAACGAGTCCGGCGGCTGTAAGGGCGGTTGCCAGGGTCTTGAAGCTACCTGCACTGACGGCGGTGTCTACGATGTCTTTAGCCTGCACAGAGAAAGCTGCACCAAGGGCCAGAACAGAAGCAATAAGTGTCTTTTTCATGAATAACTCCAGTAGTCGGTTTTCGCATAAACACACCAAAGATGTGGTGTGCGACAGAGTTTACAACTCAACGGTTTCCATAATAACTACATGGTTATTGTAAAGACTGAATGGTATTTTCTTGCCGTTTGCCCATCAGCCACGCTCACAATGGCGCTCCGCCGTGACCACCGCGGCGAGGCTGTTGGCATCGATGTTTCGATGTGTCGAGCCACTGTCTCTATCGAAGAACGGATGAAATGGCGTATCCGCCGAGACGGACCGGTTACGCAGAAACTGGAGCCGCGCAAGTTCCGTGGGAATCGATGTTGTCGGACTCTTGCCTACAAGCGTCGCTCACATCTGCTTCAACACCAATCCCACAGACAGTGTTGCCGCGGCGCCCCAATGGCTGTGGGGACCTTGGGCCGCATATGTCAGAACCCCTCGGCGGTGCGGTGGTCGAGGTTGTCACCCAACATCACCACCAGCAGGACCAGATTGTCGGACAGCGCGATTCTCAGCGTGGCGCCAATGAACAGCAGCAGGAACAGAAACCAGCGCGCCGATGCGTGGCACCCAAGAAGAGCGCCAGCGCCAGACACGGCAGCGGCCAGAAGCCGTTCATGCGCTGCCCGTTCCGCTGGCCCTGGCCTGGCGCAGCATCACCACGACCAGCGTCACGACGGTGAGCGGTAGCACGAAGCTCAACATCGCTGCGCTAAAGGCCGGCAGCAAAGCATGATGCTGTGCATTCAGCACGACATAGGTCACATACGCGATGTAGTAGACCAGGAACACACCACCTTCCCAGCGCGCAATTTCACGGCCGCTCAGAAAAACCGGCAAACAGGCGAAGGCCACCGCCAGCATTACCCAGAGGTCGAAATTGAGCAAACCGGCGGCGATCGGCAAACCATCGGCCGCTACCAGGCCGGTCAGGCCAAGACAGCCCAGGAGATTGAAAATGTTGCTGCCAATCACGTTGCCGATCGCAATGTCGCGCTCCTTGCGCAGCGCTGCCATCACCGAGGTGGCCACTTCGGGCAGCGAGGTCCCCGCCGCGACAATGGTCAGGCTGATTACCAGGTCGCTCACACCCATGGCGCGCGCGAACGCGGTGGCCGCTGCCACCAGCCACTGCGACCCCAGCACCAGAAAGGCCAGGCCAACGCCGATCAGCATGAGTTGCATGGCCCAATGGGCATCCCATCGGCTGGCCTTGACCACTTCGTGCTCGTACTCATCGCGGGTGGCCTGCGACTCGCGACGCGACTGCAGTATCAGGAACACGGTGTAGACCAGCAGCAGGACGAATAAGAAGCCACTCTCCCAGAATCCGATCCGGCCGTCTAGCGCAAACACCAGCAGCAGCAGCGAGGCGCCGATCATGATCGGCACTTCCTGGCGAACGATCTGGGCTTGAACCACAAGCGGGGTGATCAGGGCAGAAAGCCCGAGGATGAACAATACATTGACGATGTTGCTGCCGATCACGTTGCCGATCGCGATATCGGTTCTACCATCCAGCGCAGCACCCACCGACACGGCGATTTCTGGCGCACTGGTTCCGAAAGCGACGATGGTCAGTCCCACCACAAGCGGCGAAATACGGAAAGAAAGCGCCAGCCGGGATGCTCCGCGGACCAGCAGCTCGGCGCCAGAGATCAAGGCCAGCAATCCCGCGAAGAAAATCAGATACTGCATTACTATTTCCATCCGATGCCGCAAGAGCAGCACGTTTCGTAGTTCGGCGCCAGCACGCCGTCACGGATTCGATCAGGCAGCCGTACGCGGTGCAACACATCCACTCGAATTGCCAGTCTATCGCCCACGCTGCTTGGCCATTGCCTGCGTCGCGGCGAATGTTGCCGGCTGCTGCTGGAACTGTGACAGGTATCGCAGCTGCATCTGCTTCAGGAATGTGGGTATTTCGCGCAAGCAACTACCATCTGGCGACGCCGGGCCTGGCCGCTTCGGCAAAACGGGCGTCGATCTACAAGGGCGAGAAGTTCTCTGACCATGCGCCGCTGACGATCGAGTACGACATGAAACTCTGACCGGATCGGGTCGCGTCAGATCGGTCATGCCACCTGCCGATTTCAAGCCGAAGGCAGCCGATTGCAGAACTCGGGCGTTTTGACAGGTCGGGGCCAGAGATGCGTCCATGCGAACGGCTTGCTTCGGGCCTGACATGCACGAAAGTGTGTCGGCAGTCGGCAAGATGGTGTCAATTCCTCGCACGAGAGCACCCGCCATCGGCCATGACCTGCCGCTCGCAAGGGGCAGGTTTCCGGCATCTCAACAGCGCCCTTCCGCGCGCTCTAGCGTCGCTTGTTGAAGCTCGCGTCGGGAATAGGATTTTCAAACGCCATAGGACGCCCCAAGAAAGGGGCCTCGAAAGGCTCCCGGCCGGGTCCACAGAGGGCCGAAGTACGCAAGTCTGGGCGGATTCAGCGCGCAATTTGGGCGTCTGGTGGCTTGGAGCTGGCGAGTTGACAGGTCTTTGAACGTTCACGGCTCGCAGGATTGGCCCGGTCTCAGGGTTGACCCTGATGTTGGCCATGGCTTGCCGACACAGCGCGCAGCGCCACCGGCGGCGGCAGGGTAGCAGCGGGCCGTGGCGATAGGTGTTCGACAGCGTAAGCGGCTCAAGCAGCGAAGTGCGGCACCGCCTCGCGCGCCCTGCCCTTGGGCGGCGGCTGAGGGTCCAGTGCCTTCAGGAAGCCGATCGGGCCCCCGCGAAACTGCACGTAGGGCCAGCCGGTTTCGCTGACGCTGGCCTGATAGAACCCGTCACGGGCCTGGATGAAATCGATCTCCTCGGATGTCAGGGCGTTGTGGCGATCGGTGTCGTCGTCGAGCGCGGCATAGTGGCCGCGGCTGCCCATCCGCGTCTGCATGGCGCGGACGGCTGGCGTGAAGGTGATGTCGGAATATGCGCGGCCCATGGTGTTTGTCCTTATGACGAATGTGCGGGCCCGGCAAGTGTCGGATCGATGGCGTGGATGCGGTGCATGATGGTCAGAAGCGGTCTCGGTGGGGCTCCCACGATGCGATGCATGGGCGCTGACCGAACTGTCGCTGACAGGCGCTGCAGTGTGAATCCCTGCGGCGCCGAATTCACACTTCCGTTTGGCGCAAGAGTGGCTACTACGGCCCCCGTGCACGGCCGCGCCCCGGATGGACCGGGATGCGTGCGGTCGCGAACCCCTGGCGCTTGCGCGTCCGGTTCAACCGCGTTGCGATGGCGGTGGCACTTCAGGTCGGCAGGTACTCGCGGCTCCAGCTCTCGCTGACGACGCCGCTGGCGATCAGCGCCTGGATGTCGCTGTCGGCATGGCCCAGCTGCTGCAGGATGGCGCGGGTGGACGCGCCGTACTTTTGCGCAGGTTCCAGCGCATAGATCTTGCCTCGGCTGGGGCGCACCGCAAATGGGTCGAGCTGGGTCACGGCATGGCCACTGGGATGGTCGGCGATCACCGAAAAAGCGTAGCTGCCAAGCGCAGTCCCTGGTGTTCCGTCGGCGGGGCGGCTGTTGTAGGCCCGGATCGACTCGATGTTTTCGCAGATCGCCGCACCAATGTCCGCGGCCTGCAGCCGCTCCACCCAGTCCACGGCGCGGGCGTTCATGAAGGCCTGGGCCAGGAAGGCCGCGCGCCCTTCCGGCGGGACCTGCGAGAAGCCCTCGAGCCCCGGCACCTGCTCGAAGCGCGGCAGGTCCGCCTCGTAGGCGCTCAGCAGCACGAAACGGTCGGACGAGGTGTAGTAGAAGCGGGACAGGGCGTCGAAGCCCACCACTTCGCGGCCGGCGGGCTCGTCGAACAGCCCGCGGCGCGCGTAGTCGTAGCAGAACGGCATCTGCGCCAGGTTGCTGAGGGCCGACAGCGAGGTGCGCGGGCGACCGGTGCGACCGGTCTTGAGCTTCTGGTACAGCGCGGCGGCGATGCCCAGCGAGCCGCCGAAGCCGCACATCACATCGATGGTGCCCACATGTGCATGCTCCTCGGGCGTGTCCATGGAGCCGCCGAACCGGGTCATGATGCCGGTACTGGCCTGGACCAGATCGTCATAGCCGAGGTAGCCGGAGCGCGGACCGGGCCGCGGCCCGCTGAAACAGTCGAGTTTGCAGAAGATCGCGTCGGGGTTGAGCTTTTTCAGGTTCTCGGCGTCCAGTCCCATCGCCTGGACCTGCCGGTCCGGCGCGTTCCAGACGATGACGTCGCTGGCCTTGATCAATTGCTCGAGGATGGCGCGGCCTTGTGGCTGGGTGATGTCGGTCAGCATCGAGTGCTTGCCCCGCATGTGGGACATGCCGAAGATGACCGTGTTCCAGCAGTCGTAGAACGGCTTGGCCGGATCCAGCTTGATGACCTTGGCGCCAAAACGCGCCAGGTAGGCCACCGAATGTGGCCCGGCGATGACGTTGCACAAGTCAAGAATACGCACACCGTCGAGCCAGCCGTCGCGCGCATTCTTCTGCCGCACCCGCGGCAGCTTGGTTTCTATCGCCGCCAACGTGCGCAACGCATGGGCGAACTCCACGTGGCGCCGTGCGCGTGGTTGCAGCATGGCTTCACCACTTTCCTCCATCCAGACCATCGGTCCGGGCTGGGTCATGTGGCCAAATTCGGGGTCGTCGACCTCGACCATCAAGCCGGCAGTCTCGGCATGGTCGTCATTGATCCATTCCTGCAGCCAGCGGTGCGGCGCGCCAGGGAATTTGCCGCGTCCGAAGATGCGCTCCCATTCCTTGGCAGTGCGGGTCATGAAGACCTCCTTCATGCGCGCCGCGATGCGGTCGGCCCAGTTCTTAGGCAGCGGATAGACGCCGAGCGACACATCGCTTTTCCATTCGCTGACCGGCAGATAGGTGTCTTCTTCTTCGCCCAGTCCGGCGGCGGCGAACTCGTCATACAGGCCAAGAGCCTGCAGGCAGCGTTTGGCATGGTGCCGGTGGCTCGGGCAGACCACATAGAACATGCGGCCGTCCTTGCACTTGTAGCTGCGGTAGAAAGGATCGAGCAGTTCCTGCAACTCGTCGTACGACAGGTTCATCGGCAGGCCCTCGGTACGCCTGCGTTCGATTTCCTTCTCGCGCTGGGTCTTGTAGCGGTCGGGAAGATTCTCGATCTTGATCGAGTTGTAGCTCAACCCCTCCATCACAGCCGATGCCAGCGGCACCTCGATCTGATCGCCCAGGCCGGTGCGCTCGCGGGCCTGCAGTGCCAGCACGACGGCAGATGCGGCCAGCATGGTGCCGTACGCCGACGCCAAAGGCAGCGGCGAGAAAGACGGATTGATGCCCATCAACACCCGATTGAGGCCCATGTCGGTGAACACGCCCGACTGTGCGGCGATCACGCTTTCAAATGCACGCCAGTCGCGGCGCAACGCGTCGTTGGAGGCAAAACCCGGAATGGACAGCGCGATCAGTTCCGGTCGCGCGACGCGCAACGCGGCCAGATCGATGCCCATGCGTGCCATCACGCCTGGCCGGAAGTTCTCCACCACGATGTCGGCCTCTTCGATCAGCGCCAGCGCCTGTTCCAGGCCTTCCGGGCTCTTGACGTCGATGCTGACGATCAGCTTGTTGCGGTTCAGCGTGGCGTTGGCGGGGCTGTGCCATAAGGGACCGTCGGGCGGATCGATGTGGACAACGGTGGCGCCCAGGTCAGCCAGGATCATGGCAACGGCGGGACCGGCCATGTATTGGCCGAAGTCGACGACTTTGACATCACGCAGCGGAAGTGGGGCAGTGTCTGTTGCGGCCATGGCGAAGTTGGTTTGCAGCGGTGAAGCAGAAATGTTTTCGGGTAAACGCGCAGCAGGTGTCGTCAGGATAAAGCTGAGCGCGCGGATTGCGCCTGTCGTATCCAACGCGCAGCTTTCTCCGCGATCATCAGGGTCGGGCTGTTGGTGTTGCCGCTGGTAATGGTGGGCATCACGCTGGCGTCGACGACCCGCAGGCCCTGCACGCCGCGGACCCGCAGATACGGGTCGACGACCGCCGTCGGGTCGTCGGCGCGGCCCATTCTGGCCGTGCCAGCCGGATGAAAAATGGTGCTGGCGATGTCGCCGGCCAGTTTGGCCAGGTCCTCGTCCGACTGGAACTCGATACCCGGCTTCCACTCGACAGGCTGGTATTTGGCCAGGGCCGGCTGGCTGACGATCTGGCGCACCTGGCGCAGGCTCTGTGCCGCAATGCGCCTGTCATCGTCGGTGCTCAGGTAGTTGGGCGCGATGGCTGGCGCGGAATTGGCCTGCGGCGAGACGATGCGCACCGTTCCCCGGCTACTGGGGTTGAGGTTGCAGACACTGGCAGTGAAAGCGGGGAATTTGTGCAGGGCCTCACCGAACGCGCCCAGGCTCAGCGGTTGCACGTGATATTCAAGGTTGGCGTGCGGTTGCGCCGGGTCGGACCTGGAAAATGCGCCCAGCTGGCTGGGCGACATGCTCATGGGCCCCGAGCGCTTGAGCATGTATTCCATGCCGATCATGGCCTTGCCCCAGAGGCTGTTGGCGATGGTATTGAGTGTCTTGGCGCCTTGCACTTTGTATACGGCGCGAATCTGCAGGTGGTCCTGCAGGTTGGCACCGACGCCCGCCAGATCCCGTACCACGGGAATGCCCAGGCTGGCCAGATGGCCCGGTTCCCCAATGCCTGAAAGTTGCAGGATCTGTGGCGAGCCGATCGCACCCGCCGCCAGAATCACCTCGGCGCGTGCGGTGACATCGAGCTTGCGGCCCTTGTGCACAAGCTGCACGCCGGTGCAGACCGGTTCGCCCTGGCCGGTACGAAAGTTCAGCTTTTGGACATGGGCCTCGGTCCAGATGGTGAGGTTGGCACGCGACTTCGCCGGACGCAGGAACGCCTTGGACGCATTCCAGCGCCAGCCCGATTTCTGGTTGACTTCGAAATAGCCGACACCCGCGTTGTCTCCCTGGTTGAAGTCTTCGTTGCGTTCGATGCCGGCCTGCACGGCTGCCTCGGCAAAAGACTCCAGAATGTCCCAGCGCAGGCGCTGCTTTTCGATACGCCATTCGCCGCCGTTGCCGTGAAGCTGGCGAAAGGCCGCGTCACCGGCCACTGGCGAAGACGCGCCCGGGTCCATGCGGTAGTGGTCTTCATGGGCCACGAAGTCGGGCAGTACCTTGTCCCAGCGCCAGTCGTCCAGGCCGGTCTGCGCAGCCCAGCTGTCATAGTCCCGCGCCTGACCCCGCATGTAGATCATGCCGTTGATCGACGAGCAGCCGCCCAGCGCCTTGCCGCGCGGGTAAATCAGCCGGCGGCCGTTGAGACCGGGGTCGGGCTCGGTCTGGTACATCCAGTCGGTGCGTGGGTTGCCTATGCAATACAGGTAACCCACCGGGATGTGGATCCACAGGTAGTTGTCCTTCTTGCCGGCTTCCAGCAGCAGCACCTTCTTGGCCGGGTCGGCACTCAGGCGGTTGGCCAGCAGGCAGCCGGCCGTGCCTGCGCCCACGATGATGTAGTCGAATTCGACGGCGCTCACGGTGATGCTCCTCAGCGTGCGACCGGCATCGCGAATTCGGCGCCTTTGGCGATGCTTTCCGGCCAGCGCTGCATGACCGACTTCTGCTTGGTGTAGAAACGCACACCTTCTTCACCGTAGGCATGCAGGTCTCCGAACAGGCTTTTCTTCCAGCCACCAAAACCGTGCCAGGCCATCGGAACCGGAATCGGCACGTTGACACCGACCATGCCGACCTGGACGCGGCGCGCGAACTCGCGGGCAGCATTGCCATCGCGGGTGAACAGGCTGACCCCGTTGCCGAATTCATGGGCGTTGATCAGGTCGATTCCTTCAGAAAAGGACTTGACGCGTACGCAGGACAATACGGGGCCGAAAATCTCTTCGCGGTAGATCTTCATGTCGGCTGTAACGTGGTCGAAAAGACTGCCGCCCATCCAGAAGCCGCCTTCCTGGCCGGGCACCTTGAGGCCACGCCCGTCGACCAGCAGCTTGGCACCGTCCTCGACGCCCGATGCAATGTAGCCTGTGATGCGGTCCAGGGCCGCGCCGGTCACGATGGGGCCCATTTCCGCGTCGGCCTCCAGCCCGTTGCTGACCTTGAGCGTTTTCAGGCGCTCGACCAGCATCGGCACGATCTTGTCGGCAACGTCACCGACCAGTGTGGCGACCGAGATCGCCATGCAGCGCTCGCCGGCCGAGCCGTAGGCAGCACCCATCAGCGCGTCGACCGTCTTTTCCAGGTCGGCATCGGGCATCACCAGCATGTGGTTCTTGGCACCACCCAGGGCCTGTACGCGCTTGCCGTGGTGAGCGCCGGTTTCGTAGATGTAGTTGGCGATCGGTGTGGAGCCGACGAAGCTGATGGCCTTGACGTCCGGATGTTGAAGCAACGCGTCCACCGCCACCTTGTCGCCCTGCACGACGTTCAACACACCATCGGGGAAACCGGCCTGCTTCATCAGGTCGGCATACAGCAAGGAAGCACTTGGGTCGGTCGGCGAAGGCTTGAGCACGAAGGTGTTGCCCGCGGCGATGGCGACCGGAAACATCCACATCGGCACCATGACCGGGAAGTTGAATGGCGTGATGCCGGCCACCACACCCAGCGGCTGGCGCATGGTCCAGTTGTCGATGTCGGTGGACACCTGCTCGGTGTAGTCGCCCTTGAGCAGTTGGGGGATACCGCAGGCAAATTCGACGATGTCGATGCCGCGCTCCACTTCACCCTGGGCATCGCTGAACACCTTGCCGTGTTCCAGCGTGATGGCGCGCGCCAGAGAGTCCTTGTGGGTGTTGAGCAGGGCCAGGAACTGGTTCATCAGGCGCGCGCGGCGAATCGGTGGCATGGCGCTCCAGGCCGGAAAAGCGGCCTGGGCGGCTGCCACGGCCTGGCCAACTTCGCCGCTGTCGGCCAGCGCAACCTGTCCGGTGACCGTTCCATCGGCCGGGTTGTAGACGTCCTGTTGGCGTCCGCTTGCGCCCGATACCATATGCCCATTGATATAGTGAGAAATGCGCTTGGGGTTCATGAAATGCCTCTTTACTTGTGTGTCCGGGTAGTCTAGGGACGATCATGGCCCCGAGTCCAATGAGAAATCATGCCTTTTTTTATTTGAAATTCAAATAATATGAGCCGACAAATTGACCTGAGAAGCTTGCAATGCTTCGCCGCCGTGGCCGAGGCGGGCAACGTCACACGGGCCGCGGAGGCGCTGCACATGACGCAACCCGCGCTCAGCCTGCGCCTGCAGCAACTGGGTGTGCAGACCGGTCTGAAGCTGTTTGCGCGAACTGCACGCGGACTGGACCTGACCGCCGACGGACTGGTGTTTCATGTGAAGGCGAAGCAGGTGCTGAACGCCGCGTCAGACCTGGAGCGTGCGGTACGCCAGATGCACGGTCAGATCCGGGGCAAGCTGCGTGTCGGCACCGTGATCGACCCGGAATTCACCCGGCTGGGCGCATTCCTGAGCGGGCTGGTGGATGCCGCGCCCATGCTCGAGAAAGAGTTGCGCCAGGGCATGAGCGGCAATGTCCCGCAATGGATCTTGCGGGACGAGATCGATGCCGGCTACTTTCTGGGTGACTTGCCCGTTACTGCGAGTCGCACCCCGAAGTCGGAGTTTGCGCAGCTGACACTGACCGATTTCTCTTACTCGGTGATCGCGCCGCCGGGTTGGGAGAGCCGGGTGATGGGAAAAAGCTGGGAGGCGATCGCAGCCTTGCCGTGGGTGGGCACGGTCGATGCATCGGTGCACCGCCGGCTGCTGGAGCAGGTCTATGCGCCGCTGGGCATGCAGCCCAATTACGTGGCCATGGTCGACCAGGAAAGTTCGATGCTGGCCATGGTCCGCTCCGGCGTCGGCTTGAGCCTGAGCCGCGATTCGGTCGCGCTGACCGAAAAGCGCTGGCACGCCGTGGTGGTCAATGACCTGCTGGATATACCGTGCACGCTGAGTTTTATCGCGCTGGCCGAACGCCGCCAGGAGCCGGGCATCGCTTGCGCCTTCGATGTGCTGGAGCGGGTCTGGAGCGCAAACGCGACGGCGGCCTAGTGGCTCGGCCTCACGTTACCCGATACCGCGCCAGTGCGTCCATGTCCGGTTCGAACCCATGCCCTGGCCGCTGCGGAATCGCCACCTTGCCGCCCTGCGGCAGCGGGGTACCGCCGGTGGCCAGGTCACCGTCCAGATCCACATACAGGTGCTCGAGCAGCGGCTCGCCATGCAGCCCGGCCATCAGCTGCAAGGTGGGGAAGTAACCCACGCCGAAGTACGGTGAGTGCGGCATGACTGCCAGCCCATGCGCCTGCGCCATCTTGGCCACCGCCACGAATTCGGTCACGCCGCCGACCTTGGTGACCGAGGGTTGCAGGAAGGTCACGGCGCCCGCCTCAATGATGCGGGCGAATTCGTGCCGGGTGCAGGCGTTTTCGCCGGCACCGAGCGGGAACTGGCGGTTCAGTGCGGCCTGGTTGCGAATGTCCTCGGGTGGAAAGATCGGCTCCTCGACCCAGGTGGGGATAGGATTTTCAAACGCCATAGGACGCCCCAAGAAAGGGCCCTCGAAAGGCTCCCGGCCGAGTCCGCTGCGGGCCGAAGTACGCGAGTCCGGGCGGATTCAGCGCGCAATTTGGGCGGCTGGCGGCTTGGAGCTGGCGAGTTGGCAGGTCTTTGAACGTTCACGGCGCGCAGGATTGGCCCGATCTCAGGGTTGACCCTGATGCTGACCATGGCTTGCCGACACAGCGCGCAGCGCCACCGGCGGCCGCAGGGTAGCCGCAGCCCACAGCGATAGCTATCCGACAGTGCGAGCGACTCAGGCAGCGAAGTGCAGCCCCGCCTCGCGCGCCCTGCCCTTGGGCGGCGGCTGAGGGGCCAGGCCCAGGTGGCTCAGGATCTTCTCGATCACCGGCCGCTCCAGGATGGCGGCGAT
>CAVQPL010000014.1:0-76173 GCA_963714755.1 uncultured beta proteobacterium | reverse complement strand
GATAGCGAGGTGCATGACACGTATCGATGCCTCCTGACCGCACTTCCAGTTCGGTCCCCGGTACGGCGGATTGCACTTGCACCAGTCGGAGAGCCAGTTGTTTAGCTTGGCCAAGATCAAGGCCTGATCGTCGCGGGGCGCAGCACGTGCCTGTTGAGCGAATGCCAGCACCCAGTCCATGCGTGACAATTCCCAGACTAGTTTGATGTCACCCACCGCGGGATCAAAATCCGGGATCTGCCACCATGGTCGTTCTGGCGCGCAGATGCGAACGCCTGTGACCGGGTTGGCCAACCAGTCAGGCGGTTGATCCGTGATCGGATACGGCCAGCGGCCGAACAATTGCGCGGAGGTCCGCCATGCAGTGGTTGGCGGCGCCGGTGGTGTCGGCCAGTGCTTCGGGCGCACGAACGGGCCCTGCACCGGCGCAGCGCGCAAGCGGCGCGCGCGACTGGTGCCCAGTTTGATACCGATGCGGTACGACACGACCCGCGCGACATTCGGAATACCGAGAGCCCAGACGGTGGCCACTTTGGAGCGCAACCGCGTCATTGTTTGCGCAACTCCAGTGCTATCTCTATCGTGACACGGGCGACCTCAAACAGTTCGGTCACTGGTATGGCCGGTGTGCCGTTGCGGAGCGCTTGCACAAATGCAGAGGCGCAAGCGTTTTGGCCCTTGTCCTGTCGCCAAAGATTCAGTTTCCTGAAGTTGGGCCAACCGTATCCTCTGAGTTTGCGGAAATTGTCCAACTGCAGCACGCGACCGGCGGCAAACACCTCGACGCGCTCCTTGGGGAAACTGGTCGAGCCGTTGGCCAGGTACAAGATGCTGCCGAAGGAACCGTCTTCAAACCCCAGTGTCATTGACGCTTTGTCTTCGGTAATCGGCATCCCCGGCGTGTTGCCCATGCGCCTGGCCTGAACGGACACAATCGGACTACCCGCGAGAAAACGCATCAGGTCGATAAAGTGGCATGCCTCGCCGATCACGCGCCCACCGCTCGCGGCAGTATCCTGCGTCCAGTGTTCGGCGGGGATTGCGCCGGCGTTCATGGTCATTACGAAGACCTTAGGCTCCTTGACACCGGCAAGCAACTGTTTCATCCTTACCACTTGCGGTGCAAAGCGGCGGTTGAATCCGACCATCAGGTGCCGGGGCTGTCCCGCGTGGTTGGCAGTCTCGTGCGCGGCCCGTACTTGGGCCAATTCATCCAGAGTCAGGGCCAGCGGCTTTTCAACAAAGACATGTTTCCCGGCGGCAAGAGCCTTGACAACAATTCCGGCATGTGAATTGTGTCGCGTCACGATCACGATCGCATTGATTGCTGGGTTTGCCAGCATCGCGTCGACGTCGGTGGAAGCGTGGATAAACCCGGCCGATTTGCCGTGGACCACGCCGTTGACGCCACTCGATGTGACCACCGTGTGCATCGCCGCACCCGCAGCCCTAAAGGCAGGGATCAGGATTCGCGAGGCGTAATTGCCGGCACCTACGAAGCCGCAGGTCGGTCGTGTAGCGTCGATAGGCGCGGGAACCGAGGCAAGGGTGACTTCCCGCGCGAAGGTTCGCCCGGAAGGTGACTCCGGATAACGGAGCAGGACTCCAAGTGCCGAGCGGTCGGTTGTCAGCAGATCGTACGCAGACGGTGCATTTTCGAACGCAAAGTCATGGGTGATGAGCGGCTTCACATCGAGCCGGCCGTCGGCCAGCATATCCAGCACCGCCTCGAAATTGCGTTGTTCGGTCCAGCGCACGAACCCCAAGGGGTAGTCGTTGCCGCGCTCCTCGTACGACGGGTCGTACCGCCCAGGTCCGTACGAACACGATACTTGAAAGCTCAGTTCCTTCTGATAGAAATCGGCCCGATTGAGCGTCAGGCCGGTTACGCCTATCAGCACAATACGGCCGCGCTTGCGGCACATCCGCGCTGCCTGTGTTACCGGGTCGTTAGACGCGGAAGAGGCGGCGATGATGACGCCGTCAACCCCGCGTCCGCGGCTGAACGCGAGCCCGGCGGCGACCGCATCCTCGCCAGCAAGCGGATTGCAGACATCCGCGCCAAACTGCTTCGCCAGCGCGAGTTTTGCTGCGTCAAAATCGATCGCCAACACGCGGCATCCGTGCGCGCGCAGCAATTGCACGGTGAGCAGCCCGATCAGTCCGACGCCGATGACGACAAATGCTTCACCCAGCGTCGGATTCGCCAGCCGAATACCCTGCAAGCCAATCGATGCGACGACGGTAAAGACCGCAGCCTCGTCACTGACGCTGTCGGGAATTTTCGCGCACAGGTTGCTCGCCACATGCACCACATCGGCATGCGCACCATTGGATACGACCCGATCGCCGATTTTGATATCTTTTGGACCCGAGCCGACGGCCCGAACCACGCCGACATTGCTATACCCGAGCGCAATTGGCTGCCCGAGCTTGGATCGCACTGCCTCGATTGTCGTGAACAGACCGTCGGTCCGAATCTTGTCGAGGACCATTTTGACCTTCTCAGGTTGTTGCCGTGCTTTTTGCAGCATCGACGAACGACCAAAATCGACCAGCATTCTTTCCGTTCCGGGCGAGATGAGACTGCACCGACTTTGAATCATGGCACTGCCCTCATCGAGGCGGGGTACTGGCATTTCGACCAGCGTGGTCTGGCCGTTACCCATGTTTTGCAGCACTAGTTTCATGTCCTCATCCCAAATTCATCGTTTTGTGCGTTATGGCGCATCGGCCACACACGTGTTGGCGAGCGAACGCCAAGTCAGGCGTCGCAAAATAGGCAGATTGGCCGGTCCGGGCGGCCGCATTTGTCCGATATTCGCGATGGCCGCTGCCAGCGCGTGGGTATCAGGGTGTACGCTCACCACGCCGCCGAAGTCGTTGCCGAAGCCAGCGAGATCGAAGTCGTCGGCCACCAATACCCGTAAGCCCTTGCCCATCGCTTCGACGACTGTGATGTCGTAGTCGCCGATGTCCATGGACACCAGGCAATCGGCTGTGGCGAGCTCATGTTGCACTACGGCGTCGTCTACGGCCCCCAGGAACCTGATGTCCGCATGACGCGGACTTTGCCGGGCCAGTTTCTCGAGCCGATCTTGCTCGGCCCGCTCCCGACGATCGTCAGCGTGGCTTCGCAGTCGGCCAATGTGAACGCCGCGATGGTCAGGTCGACGCGTTTCTTGTCCACCAGTCTGCTCACCGACAACAAGCGAATCGGATGGCCAACGGGGCGTGGCTGGCCAATTGCACCGACGTCGAGGAAAGATTCGGTGAATGCGGCTCGGCATACCGTTGCCGCCCGCCCATACAAGAGCGAAACCTCCCATTGAACCTGGTTAGAGACCGTGAAAATGTGCTCGGCCTTGCGCAAGGCGCGGTATTTCAGGCGCGACACGATTTCATTGATGACCCGGATTGGCAGCGATAGGTGTGGCGGTGGCATGGCCACGGTGTCGCGGTAGCCGGGGCGCGACGCCACGATGGTTTTGAGGTGGCGCCGGAACACGGTTGAATAGCGCGTGATGTCAGTCTTGAACTGGTACATCTGGCCGAATACAAGTACCCGATAGCGAAAGCGCAGTACATGCGAGAGTAGATATAGCTTGATGGCGTCGAATTCACTTTGGCATATCACCAGTTCCGGGGCGAACGTGCCTGATGACGCGATACAACGCCAACACTCCACGTAGCTTGTTGAACGCCCGCGCTGCATAGCCGGCCCCAGGGTTGAACGCCTGTGTCGTGCACACCACGTCAGCAAGGTCATACTGACCATCGAAGTTGGCAGCCTCGTCGAGCCGATCGCAAGCCACTCGCGCGTCGTGCCCCATGTCCCGCAATGCGCGGTTTGCTCTCCAGGACCAATCGCTCACCGCCACCTTTTTGCTCCAGACTCGACACGAACCACAATAGCTTCATCAGGTCATCATCCATTCAATCGATCGAGGTGTGTCGTGTCCATCCGACAAACCTCAGTTGGAGCCCCTCTCGTGCAAGAGCGTAAGCGACCACAGCATTGAAAACCAACCAGCCCAGCGCCCATCCAGGTACGCCAACGGCGCTGATGGCAACCACTTGCACGATCGTCCCGATTGCCAGGAAGGCAGTGACGTGCAATGCCACGACAAGCAGCGAACGGCGGAGCACCAGTACGTCGAACAGGATGCCATTGACGGCGTACAGCAAATATCCGGCAGCTGCGCAGGCGACCCAGACGAGGGGGATTGTCGTCACGTCGCCCCGAATACCGTGGGCAAACGCCCAGTAAGCCATGGTGAGAATAAACACCACGGCGGGCGCCGACGCGGCCAAAAGAGGGCTGAGCCTTACCTCAAGGCGAGCCGAGACATTGCCATGACCGTGCGGGTGGCGTAGCACGCGCAGGCTGGATCGCTCCCGCAAATACCATCAAAGCTGGAAGGACGAAACGTTCGAAGAAGATCTTCCCGGTGGCCATAAGCGCGAAATCCTGTGGCGACCCAATCAGCCGAAACAGCGTGAAGTCGATGTTCACGATCGCGTAAGAGAATACGTTGACCGCCGTAAATGACGAGGCGTTGGCAAGAAACTGCGTGAGACCCGGTGCTTGCTTCGGCGTATCGGCGAACAGGGTTCTGAGCTGATAGCGTGCGCATATCAGTGCCAGCAGCGTACCAATTGCAAACGCGCACGCCAGAAAGAGGAACATTCCGGTTAGCGTGCGGTCCGCACCGAGCATCAGGTGCAATGCCAGTGGCACCAGCAGCACAATCGAAAGTGAGGCGACAGCATTGGTCAAAGTCGCCTCGGCGGCGCGTAACAGAGTCAAGATGGCCGTCTGTGTCTGAACCGCCAGACCGAACAGCGCGACAGCGCCAATCAAGAAGCCCATTGTCGCCCACTGGGGCAGCGCGAACATGCTCAGCGTGATCGCAGCGGCGAGCACGAGCAGCGCCAAGGCGGCATGGCGCAACGGGACAAACAGGTGGCGCAACGAACCATGTGCGGCCGCCACGCGCACCAAGGCCGAAGACAAGCCGCCGAGCAGTACGCCACCGATCATGATCGCAATACTCCACCAATAACCAAACTCGCCAAACGCGTGCGCGTCCATGCCCCGCGCGAGTAGCGCAAAAAGCAGCGCGGTCAGTAGCAAAGTCGGCACCTTTGGCAATCACCAGATCGGCCAGATCGATCGCCCTGGCGTTGAACGGATTACTCATGGCATACGCACGGTCTGAGCCATCCCGTGATGCGGCCGCCGAAAGCGAGGTCGGCCCCAGTACAGCAATACCAAAACCGGGGCCGACTTGAGAAGAGCGAAAGCGAAGCCGATCAACTCCTTCTCGAACTCCAGCAGCATCGGTAGCAAATACAGACTGAGCAGGACCGCCGGCCCGAAGTGACGCAGAGTCGCAATATTCCTCTCGTGTCATACCGATCAGACTGCCAAGTATGCAGGCGCTCATCAGCAGTCCGACGACACCGAAGCTCAGCAACATGTCGAGAACCATTGACTTGGGAAAATCCACCGCGGAAGTCCCAAGTATGCGATTGACGATCTCGACTGACGGAGAAGTTACAAGTGACGCCTTTATTTGTGCGAAGGCGGCGGGGTCGGTGAAAAACGACGCGTATAGATCGACAACGCGGGCTAGACCCGAAAACTCGAAGCCCCACGCACTGAAGCCGGTGTCGTGCATCGAGTACAGGATTGCCACAGAATCCAGGCGCGAAGCGATCAGTTTCGACGTTGAGAGCAACAGGCTAGATAGAGTGCTCTCGTCGAGGCGTCCATTGCTCTCCAAGACCAGTTCTCGAAATAGGGTCAACCCAAGAACCAATAGGATCAGCAAGATACCGAGGCGTACGGGCTTGACCCGCGTAGAAAGAACGCGTGTGATCGGTGGCTGGGTACATGCCAGGCACAGCAGCAAGATGACCAACTGCATGCGTGAGTTGACAACGAAAAACGCCACGAAGGTCACGAGATAGGCCACCAGGATCCACTTGTAGTGCGGGTAAAAGCGACTCGTTGGTGTAACGCTGCGCAGTGTTGTCCACAGGAACACGATCACGAAAAACTAAGTTTCGACCGCACCACGGTACAGGTACAGGAGTATTGGGGGAGCGCTATGCGTATGCCGCAGCAAGGCCGGATGGCCAATGCGACGGAAGAACAAGTCGTAACGCAGAGAAACGAACCAAAAACACAATAGCAATCCAAATAGGATCCACGGTAGCCAACGCGACATACGTGCTGGCGCCGGTTCAGCGACCACCATGCCTCTGGGCGCGCCAGCCATGAGCAACTGAAGAAGCCAAAGCAAGGTACTTCAAAAAACAAGATCAGCAAAAATCTGGTAGCGACCAAACTCCTGCATGTTCCGGCCACTAGTAGAACAGCCAGTCCAGGGCCGGGAACACGTTCAGGTAACTGGCAACGATCAGGACATAAACCTGAACCACAGGCCTGCCACGGTGGTGGTCGACGAACCAAACGATAAGGGCGTAGCATCCCCAGAGTGGGGACCAAATCACTCCACATGGTGATCGGCCTGCGGAGCCGAGTGATCTCGGAGTGGGGTCAGACTGCGTGTCCAACGCACAGGGCGTTCCAGGTCTCGGACCCGAGCGGCTCGTCAAGCGTCGGGAAAGCCGACATGCTGTCCACCGGTGAAACCCGCCGCCGACAACATCAAGGCGAATTCCTGTGGAAAAAAGTAGCGCAAGTGATGTGTCTCACTGGTTTCGCTGACCAACCGGTCGCCTTCAAGCGCCCAAAGTTTGAAGCTTACGTCGGCGGTGTGGTGGGGGACGTCAAGAACGGTGCTGGCACTACGAATTACGCGCCCATTGGACGTCTCGAGCACGCGCACCCTGTCGGTCGGTTGCACCATGAGGACCGAGGGGCCGTACCAAAAATCGCATATAAACAGTGCCCCGGGTTTGAGTTGTCGACGGATGTTGCGCAAACCTTCCAAGACGTCATCATTGGTGGTTAGATAGCCCACCACTGCAAACATCATGATCCCGAGATCGAACAGCGCGTTTGTGTCGAATTTGCGCGCGTCGCCGCATAACCATGCCGGGCGACTTGAAGCATTCAATCCGCTTGCCTTGTCGGCAGCCTGGTCGAGCATGGACTGCGACAAATCCACGCCCGTGACCCGATATCCGCGACGGGCTAGTTCGATCGCGTGGGAACCCGTGCCACAACCAATATCGAGCACGCTTGAGGGAACATCGGGCGCAAATCGGCGCACTGCAGCCTCTATCAGATCGCATTCGCCGCGATAGTCCTTGCCTGCATAGAGAAGGTCGTATTGCCCGGCGTAAGGTGCATTGAAAACGCGCATGAATATCTTCCGGTAGGTTGTCGTTTTGGGCGAATTGTCATCGCCAGAAGTTGCTATCGGTCAGGGGAAAAGAGAACCGGTTTGCCCCAGGCGGCCTTCCATGCACCGACATTCGCGCCCAGCTGCGAGTGGGGATGCATCGGGAAATTCTTCATTTTGAACCCGTTTCGATCTTGGCCGCACGGTGCGCTGGAGTCACAGTCAACTTGTCCAAGAGCAGTCCAAATTTCTCGACAACGTAGTCCAATTCGGCCTGCGATATCTCAGGCCCTGTGGGCAGGTAGAAACTCGAATATGCAACCCGGTTGGCGTTGGGGCAGTCCTCAGCGCTCGTCCATCCGCGTTTGATGAAGATTTGCTGCAGGTTGTAAGGTATGAAGCCCTCCCGCGTTTCGATGCCGTCGCGTTTGAGTGCTGCCATCACCTCGGCACGGCGAGGCGCCAACTGGTCGCGCAATACGATGTGGTACATCCAGTAAACCGACGTAGCCCATGGCTTTTCAATCGGCAATACGAGTCGGTCCGCATATTTGCCAAGCGCCGCGCCATAGAATTGGGCAATCTCCCGTCGACGCGCGACCAACTGGTCGGCGGCCTGCATTTGTCCGCAGCCGATCGCGGCCTGCAGGTTTGTCATGCGGTAGTTGAAGCCGATGTCTTCGTGCATGAACTTGTTGCTTGAGCCGAATGCCAATGCTCTGAGGCTTCGCGCTTTCCTGGCGATCTGCGGATCGTTGGTAGTAACCATGCCGCCTTCCCCGGTGCTGAGCAGTTTGTTGGCGAAGAAGCTGAAGCCGCCTGCATCTGCGAGGCCGCCAACCTTCTTGCCCTTGTATGTCGCTCCATGGGCTTCGGCGCAGTCCTCAAATACCAGCAGGTCGTGCTGGCGCGCGAGCGCATTGACCGGGTCCATGTCTGTCGGATGGCCGAACAGATGCACGACCATGATGGCGCGCGACTTCTTCGTGATTTTGCGCGCCAGGTCGTCGGCGTTCATGGTCAGCGTGTCCAGGTCGATATCGACCGGGATCGGCTTGGCGCCCAAATACAGGACAGCAAAGAACGACGCCATGTTCGTGAGAGTGGAGACTAGCACTTCGTCTCCTTCTTTCACGCCGGCTGCGGCCATGGCGAGGTGCAGTGCAGTGGTTCCATTTGAACACGACACGGCGAATTTCGATTCACAAAACGCGGCGAATTCGGTCTCAAAGCGTTCGATGAATTCGCCGAAAACGCCAGAGATGGCGTTTTCTCGAAGTGCCTTGTTGACATTGGTGATCTCAGCTTCGCCGAGATGTGGGCGCGAGACAGGAATTTGCATGGGTGACTCCTCAGGCGTCCGGCGCGATCAACGGCACCGTTAGCCGGAACGTATCGTTTTCGTATTCAGTGCCGGCGCGTGGGCCCTTGGTAAGAATCAGCACTTCGGAGTCGACGAGGCCCTTCAGCGCGTGGCGCTCTCCTTCGCGAGTGACCGCAAATTCCCCCTGCTTGAGGACACGTTCGGCTCTCTGCATTCCAGGCATCTGCGTTGCCAGCAGGATCTCGCCGGAGATCACGTAGTTCCACTGCACGGTATGTTCGTGATAGTGGTTCGCACGGACCGCACCTTTGGTGAAAGTAATCAGGGTCACTGCGTTGACCGCATCGTCCGATATCAAATCTGTGATCTTGCCGCGTTCGTCAGTATGTGCGGGCTTGAGGGGTATCAGTTCCATGGGGCTATCCTAACTTCAGGAGTCAATGTGTTATAGGGTCTGGACCTGGGGGACATAGAACTCCAGGTTCAAATGCGCGAGTTTTCGCTGCAGCATAGGGGCAATGTTCCAGGGTAGGATCAACGCGTGCGTCACCGCAGCATCGATTTCCTCGTCGGCGACGATGGGAATGTGAGAGCCCGGTGTGAGTTTGCCAATTTTCAAAGCAGAGGCATCCGCGATGTATGAAACCGTATCGAAATCAAGTCGACAATAGTTCAGGAACGTGTTGCCCTTGGTTGCCGCGCCGATTCCAATGATCTTGCCCCCGTCGGACTTGATCTTCGTCAGGTGCGCGTTGACGGTAGTTTTTACCTTGCGAACGCGCTCCATGAATTGTGCATAGGTGGACAGTTCGTACAGACCGAACGCACGCTCCGCGGCGACCATGGTGTTGACTTCCTCTGCGTGGTCGCCACCCAGACGCGAATAGACGCGAATCGATCCACACATGTAGTCAAGGTGCTCGATCTTGAAAATGGAGAAACCAAGCTGTTGCATGCATTCGGCCAACGGTTTGACGCCATAGTAGTGGACGTGCTCGTGGTAGATCGTGTCGAAGGCCGTCCCTTTGACGAGGTCGAGCAAGTATGGGACTTCGAAGACGAACACGCCATCTCGCGCCATCACTTTGCTTGCCGTTTTGAGCAATGAGCGGACGTCGTCAGCATGGTTCAACACGTTCGAGCTTAATAACACCTGTACCGGACCGTCGGACAACAGCGCATCGACAATCGACGGTCCGAAAAAATCGTTCATGGTCGGGATTCCCGCGGCTATGGCGAGAGTCGAAATGTTGCCTGAGGGCTCGACTCCCAACACATTGGTGTGGCCGAGGTCCTTGAAATGTGACAACAAGGTTCCGACGTTGCTTCCGATGTCAACCACCAGGCCGCTCGAAGGCGGACCGGTTTCGGCCAGCACGGACTGCGCAAACTCCTTGAAATGCGCGATTGCAACTTGCGAATTTGATGAGTCGTAGCTGTAGTCCTGTTTCTGATATCGCTCCACTGCGGACACGGAAAACAGCGTGAACACGTGTCCACAACCCCGGCAAGAGCCGAGTTGCAGCGGGTAATACACCTCAGGCCCGAAGAGGAGCTCCTCAGGCAGGAAGGTGTCAGCCAGCGGGTGGTAGCCGAGATCTACCACCTTCTCGACGTGGTCGGCGTCGCAAATTCGACATCTCGCAATTTTCAAGAAAAACCTCCTCAGAATATTGTCACGGCCTCACCTGGCTAGGCGATGCTCAATACAACGATTTACGCCGTGTACCTGCGGAGCGCATCTCGTTCTCCGCCTCGACCAGATCGGCGTCGACCATCTCCTCCACCAACTCGTTAAAACTGACTTTCGGCGCCCAGCCAAGTTTCGCGCGGGCTTTGCTTGCGTCGCCCAACAGCGAGTCGACCTCGGTCGGCCGAAAGTACCCTGGGTCCACTTCTACCACCGGGTGGCCATTGGGCAGGTAACCTTTTTCGTCGACGCCCGCACCGGACCATTCGATACTGAGACCCAGGCGGGCCGCCGCCACGGTCACGAACTCGCGCACGCTGTACTGCCGGCCGGTGGCGATGACGTAGTCATCCGGCGTTTCCTGTTGAAGCATCAGCCACTGCACTTCGACGTATTCCTTGGCATGACCCCAGTCGCGCTTCGCGTCCAGATTTCCGAGAAAAAGTCGTGGCTGCACCCCAAGCTTGATCCGCGCCAGCGCGCGCGTGATCTTGCGAGTCACGAAGGTCTCACCACGAATCGGCGATTCATGGTTGAACAAGATGCCGTTGCATGCGTACATTCCGTAGGCCTCTCGGTAGTTTACGGTCGTCCAGTAGCCGTAGAGCTTCGCCACGGCGTACGGGGACCGGGGATAGAAAGGTGTCGATTCGCGCTGCGGAACCTCCCTGACCCAGCCAAAAAGCTCCGATGTTGACGCTTGGTAGAAACGGGTCTTCTTCTGCAAGCCGGCGATACGAATCGATTCCAGCAGGCGCAAGACGCCGATTGCGTCGGAATTCGCGGTGTACTCCGGTTCTTCGAACGAGACGGCGACGTGACTTTGGGCCGCCAAGTTGTAGACTTCGTCGGGCTGGCATTGCTCGATCGTCCGCATCAGGCTGCTTGAATCTGTCATGTCTCCATAGTGCAGGATCAAATTGCCTGTATGTTCGTGGGGATCGCTATAAAGGTGATCAATTCTGGAGGTGTTGAATTGCGAAGTCCTGCGGCGAATGCCGTGGACCTCGTAACCCTTTCGGACTAGAAACTCTGCAAGATAGGCGCCATCTTGCCCGGTGACGCCAGTGATTAGTGCTTTTTTCATAGGTGTGCGAATCTGGAAAAGGGCTATCGCCGATTTTCCCCTTGCGCGAGAGTCGTCGCTCGTTGCGTTAGTTTGGAAACTGAAACTGAGGTGATCACTGGCGGACAAAATTGTCGCTATTGCTGCTTGTTCTGTATGACCTTGCTGTTATCGGTAAGCTGATGCGGCGTCACAAGCCTTGGACATGGCGCCTCGATTGTCGGGGAATTTGTTCACTTTTGGACTGCTGCTCTGCCCACGTTCTGTTGCAGTATTCGGTCCAAACAGGTCTTGCAATTGTGCTTGGCAACGTTCGCTGGTCGATCACAGGTTCGTCTCGCTCGCCGGTGCTCTGGTGAAGGCTGCGGGGCCGGCGCCGCTCATTCCGATCGCAGCCGTGAATGGTTGACCGGGTCAAGGCACCGCGACACGCGTACGGAGCCAGATTAGACCTCATCGCGGCGTCCGGAATCAGTTTCTCCTTGAAGCGAAGGTGACGCGTTAAGGCGCGTGACGCCAGGCCGAAATCCCAACGCGGCTCGAATTCTGCTCTGCAACTTGGCTATCTTTGCATCTCGTCCGGCGATAAGCCAGGCGCGACGCGTAAGGATCCAAAAGAGCAATGCAAACCCAACGCAAAACGCAGAGGTAACGGCCATCTGCCAGCGGCGGGATGACGAAGGCTCAACGGGTAAACTCGGAGGAAGTCGAATGACATCGCGGGGCAGTCCTTCCAATTCTCGCTTTAGCTTTATCACTTCATTGAAATAGCGCGACTTCAATTCGAAGGCTGAGACGATGGATGACGGGCGTTCAACTTGGTCGCCGAAATACGCGACACCAGCAGGTTTCCCGGACGCAAACTGAGCAAGAAAACTTCCCAAGAGATTGCGCGAATCCTGGGCTTCAGCGAGGCGAAGTTCCAGTTCGACGCGCTGCGGCTCGCGCGGTAATGTGCTGGCAATCCAGCTGTCCAGGATTGCTTTCGCAATCGTTTGTGCTTCGACGGGAGACTCACCGGTCACCTCAAGCTGAAAAACACCATCTTCGCGTGGGACAAATTTGATGCGGTCGGCGAGTTTTTGACTTGCCGCCGCAACAGACTGGCCGGGATACAAGTTCAGTGACTTGTTCACTTGTGCAAGTACCCATGGTGTGCCGACTCGTTCAGCTGTATTTGTCGTCGACGACGCTGAGGCCGTTGATTCGGATATTCCGCGCAAATCTACCACTGACTGACTCACAAAACGCGGTGGCAAACTGTAGACTGCGGCCCATACCGCCAAGCCGATCACCAAGGGTGCAACGATCAACAGTTTGAGGTTTTCAGCAACTTCGGCCAGAAGTGCCATGGTGCTGACCTCAAGTTCATCTTCCATCCCGAATCCTTGGCTTTTTAGAATGCGCAATTATCCATCAATGGCTCGTGGTAATTTGCACCGATTCCCGGTGCGGCTAAGCTCGTGGGTATTCTGGTCGATCGTGACCGGTCATTCTGGCCGATCGTGACCGGGGATTCCGGTTTATCGTGACCGATTTCTGGCCTTGACCGGAATGTCGGTCACGACGCCGGAATCGCGGTCACGATGCCGGAACGGCATGGATCGGCAGCGTGATGCGTTGCGCATATTTGATCCCCCATGCGGGTAGCCTCCCAGCCTTTGCTGGAGCCGGCATGCCCGATACCCGAAGGATCACTATGCGCAAGATCAAGGACGTTCTGCGTCTGAAGCGCATCTGAAATACCCGCAGGCGGCCATCGAAGACATCGACACCCGGGCTGGCCGAGGGTTGGACCGTCGCGCCGTGATGAGCCTGGCGCTGGGCGACTGGATTGAGAGCGGGCACAGCGTGCTGATCACCGGGCCGACCGGCGCGGGCAAGTCATGGCTGGGTTGTGCACTGGCGCAATACGCCTGCCGCCGTGGCCACTCGGCTGTTTACCAGCGCGTGCCGCGGGGTTTACACTATCGCGCAACTCGGAGCTATGTGTCGCATGGTTTTCTTATGGCTCAACGACTGAAGGCTGGCATAGAGGTCATCAGCGCAATGGGTTTTGACCACCGACAAGCGCATGCCGTCCCCGACAATTACATCCTTCGAAGCAGCCCAGTGCGTGCAGCATCACGCACAATACTCGATCACAACGCTGCGCATTTGACCGGGTGTCGCTCTCGCAATCGTTCTGGGATACATTCCCCATTGCAGATCGACAAATCCGTGCCTACGTTTGTGAAGCCGCAATACTAATTTGGAGAATGTGATTGAGCAATCTAATTGATATCCAAACACAAATTGAAAAACTGAAGAAACAGGCCGACGAGATCAAGGCCAAAGAACGCGACCGGACCGTTCGCGAAATACTTGCGCTGATGCGTGCCTTTGGTATTACCCCAAAGGATTTGCAATCTGCCAAGTCACGTAGTGGAAAATTGAAAGTCAAGACATCCGGCAGGGGTCAGAAAGGCGCTGTCGGGCAAGTAGCCAAGGTGCCGGTGCGAGCAAAATATCGTGGGCCGAATGGTGAAACGTGGAGCGGACGGGGACTTTCGCCGCGTTGGCTAGCGGCCCTGGTCAGTCAGGGACGGACGAAAGAAGAGTTTGCCGTTTCAGACTGAAACAGGCGGGCCGTTCACAGTGGTCGGGAGGGGGACTCGGTCTTGGCGAGAGTCAATCGTGCCGCTGGTTTCTTTTGGTTGGGGACTGTGCGCGTTCTTCCCCGTCGGTGTTGCTTACCTATTCGCGATTCTGTTGCTGTTGGCGCTGGCTTCTTCGCCGAATATCGGGGCGCGCTTGCGTAACTTGCGCTCGAATTCATGTGTCACGCCGATTGCAGCGATGGTGGTTTGGTCATTTTTTGCTGCGATGGTCGGTGATTGGTATCCAGATTCGTCGACGCGTCTTTTCCATGTGGGCAGGGTTGCATTGGTATTGCTGCTGGGATTGATGCTTTCGCACAAGGAGGCGCGGGTGGCCCTGTCCGGATTCCTGTGCGGTGCCGTCGGAGCCGCGATGATTGTGGCGGCGCACCATACGTTCGGATTACCGGACTGGGAAATCTGGGCCAGTCTCCTGCGTTCGCGCAACAACTTCAGCGCGGGAAACATGATTTTGATGGCTACGGCTGCGGGCATTTTTTTTGCCCTTGGCATTCGTGCCGGGATTAAGGAGAGTGACCGGAGTCTGGCGTATGCCGCGGCCATTGCGATAGGGCTGACGGTCGGGTTGCACGCGCGCTCCAGGACTGCCCTCTTGATTCTGATCGTGTCGCTGTTGGTGGCGGTCCTTTCCAAATCCCGTTCACTGCGGGCCGTTCTGGGCGGACTGGTAGTCGCCGCGGGGCTTGCGGCGATGGCCTGGCAATTCTCCCCTAACGTTCAGAGCAGATTTGTCGAGACGATTAGCAATCTGCGCGCGGTGGCCGCTGAGTCCAACTATCGGACCAGTGTGGGCGTGCGTTGGCGGATGTACGCGGAGGCGGTCAAAGGGATGGCCGAACATCCGATTCTGGGAACAGGCGTCGGGAGCTGGCTGCCGCGTTGGCGAACAGCGGCGTTGCCGCTGGATGAAGGATTGCCAGAGGATCAAAAACGAGTTTCAGAAATCAACAATCCGCACAATGACTTCCTGCTGGCCGGCATGGAAACCGGCGTTCCGGGGTTGCTGATGCTTGTTTGGCTTCTGGCGCGATTTGGCTGATCGGGCTGGCGAAGTGGTTCGGCGTTGGGCGGAGTTGCTGTGGTGCTTGGCGTCATCTATTTTCATCACGGCCCTGGTCAACGCACCCTTGCGCGACGCCGCGTTGGGCATGACCTTGCTCTGGTTGCTGGGTGTGAGCCTGGCCTTGCACGGCGATACGCCGATGCATGACACGCCTGATGGCCTGCCGCGCCTGGGCAAGCAGATCGCGGTCGTCCTGCTCGATGTCGTGCTTGCCGTGGTCGCGACCTGGCTGGCCTACAGCCTGCGGCTTGATGCCTTGCACTGGCCGGATCGGCGCAGTGGCGTGTGTACTGTCTGGCGCCGGCCATGGCTTCCGGTGTTCATCCGGATGGGGCTTTACCGCGCCATCTTTCGCTATACCGGCCTGGAGCGCCCTTGGCGATTGCCAAGGCGGTGGCCATCTACGGCGTGTCCTGTTTGCGCTGCTGGTCTGGCAGCGCTGGCCGGATGTGCCGCGCAGCATGGGCGTATTGCAGCCCATCATCTTTTTGCTGCTCGTGGCGGCGAGTCGGGCGCTGGCGCGGTTCTGGCTGGCCGGTACGGCAGTCAGCGGTTGCCGCGCCTCGAGGGCCGCGTGCTGATTTACGGCGCCGGCGAGTCCGGCGTGCAGACGGCCGCAGCCATCGGCAATGCGCGCCAGTTCACGCTGGTCGGCTTTGTCGACGACGACGCGCGCAAGATCGGGCGCAGCATCAATGGCGTAACCGTCCATGCGCCGGCGCAGATTGCCGATGTGGTGCAGCGCGCAGGCGGTGACCGACATCCTGCTGGCCTTGCCCAGTGTCACGCGCGCGCGGCGCAACGAGATCATCGCCAGCCTGAGCACGATTCCGGTGCATATCCGCACACTGCCGGGCATGTCGGACCTGACCAGCGGCCGGGTCACCGTCAGCGATTTCAAGGAACTCGACATCGAAGACCTGCTGGGTCGTGATCCGGTGGTCTCCGAGCCTTATGCGCGCACCCGGCCGCTGGCCGGCCAGGTGGTGCTGGTCACCGGTGCCGGGGGCAGCATCGGCAGCGAACTGTGTCGCCAGATCGTGCAGCAGGGGCCGATGCGTGTGCTGTTGTTCGACCACAACGAATTCGGCCTGTACAGCATCCACCAGGAGTTGCAGACCTTGTGCGAGACCAAGCGACTGACGGTGGATCTGGTTCCGCTGCTGGGCAGCGTGGCGAACAGTCGACGCCTGCACGAAGTATGTCAGTCGTATCGGCCGGCCTGGGTCTACCATGCGGCGGCCTACAAGCATGTGCCGCTGGTCGAAAGCAACCCGTCCGAGGGCATTGCGAACAATGTGTTCGGCACCTTGAATATGGCGCTGGCGGCACGCGATGCGGCGGTATCCCATTTCGTGCTCGTGTCCACCGACAAGGCGGTGCGTCCGACCAATGTCATGGGCGCGAGCAAACGCATGGCCGAACTGGTGCTGCAGGCCCTGGCGACCCAGGATGCGGCATCAAGCACCCGGTTTTCCATGGTCCGCTTCGGCAACGTGCTCGGCTCCAGTGGCAGTGTCGTGCCGCTGTTTCGTTCCCAACTCGCCGCAGGTGGGCCGCTGACGGTGACGCATCCCGACGTCACGCGCTACTTCATGACGATTCCGGAGGCGGCGCAGCTGGTGTTGTATGCCGGCGCCATGGCCCAGGGCGGCGAAGTGTTTGTGCTCGACATGGGCGAGCCGGTGAAGATCATGGATCTGGCGCGGCGCATGATCGACCTGTCGGGTCTCAAGCTGCGTGACGAGCACGGCCCGGACGGCGACATCGCCATCGCCATCACCGGCCTGCGCCCGGGCGAGAAGCTGTACGAAGAACTGCTCATCGGTGACAACCCGGCCGCGACCTCGCATCCACGCATCATGATGGCGCATGAGGAGTTCCTGGCCTGGCCGGAACTCGAGACCCAACTCGACAGGCTACGCTTGGCAGCCGACGCCGGCGACGTCGACGCTATCAAGTCGGTGTTGTCGCGCTGCGTGCATGGCTATGTCGAATCGGGCTTCGGAGGCTTGAAATAGCGCGCGCACGGTGATGTTGCACAATGGACGTTCATCCATCCGCCACCTGTGTGACCATGACCGAACCATCCAAGATCGCATTGCGCGACAAGGCCGAGATCCTCGCGCTGGCCTTGCCCTATATCCGCAAGTTTCATGGCAAGACCATGGTCATCAAGTACGGCGGCAACGCCATGACCGATCCGGAACTGCAGGCCGACTTCGCCGAGGATGTGGTGTTGCTCAAACTGGTCGGCATCAATCCGGTGGTGGTGCATGGCGGCGGTCCGCAGATCGAAAACGCGCTCAAGCGCCTGGGCAAGAAGGGTGAGTTCATTCAGGGCATGCGCGTCACCGATGCCGAGACCATGGAAGTGGTGGAGTGGGTGCTTGGCGGCCAGGTGCAGCAGGACATCGTCGGCCTGATCAACCAGGCCGGTGGCAAGGCCGTCGGCCTGACGGGCCGCGACGGCGCCATGATCCGCGCACGCAAACTCAAGATGGTCGACAACCAGGACCCGACGCGCGAACACGATGTGGGCCAGGTGGGCGACATCGTCAGCATCGACCCTAGCGTGGTTCGCGCCTTGCAGGACGACGCCTTCATTCCGGTGATCACGCCGATCGGCTTTGGTGACGACAACGAGAGCTTCAACATCAATGCCGACGTCGTGGCCGGCAAGCTGGCCATGGTGCTGGCGGCCGAGAAACTGCTGATGCTGACCAACACGCCTGGTGTGCTGGACAAGGCGGGCAATCTGCTCACCGACCTGACGGCGCGCGAGATCGACGAGATGTTTGCCGACGGAACCCTGAGTGGCGGCATGTTGCCCAAGATCGCATCGGCACTGGACGCGGCCAAGAGTGGCGTGGCGTCGGTGCACATCATCGATGGCCGGGTACCCCATGCGCTGCTGCTGGAAATCCTGACCGATCAGCCGTTCGGCACCATGATCCGTTCCCACTGAAGCGGCTGCCGGTAATACCCTAGGGTGCGCTATGCGAGAATAAAAATTCCAACTGCTTGCCACCATGCCAGACGCATTGCCCAGCCTCAGCGCCGCCGATTCGGCCAGTGATGATTCACCCGTCACGCGCAAGCGACCCAAGCCGGGTGAGCGGCGCGTTCAGATCCTGCAGGCGCTGGCGGAAATGCTGGAGCAGCCCGGTGCCGACCGCATCACGACCGCAGCCCTCGCAGCGCGGCTCAGCGTCAGCGAAGCCGCGCTGTATCGCCATTTCGCGAGCAAGGCGCAGATGTTCGAGGGACTGATCGAGTTCGTCGAGCAAAGCGTGTTCACGCTGGTCAACCAGATCACCGAAAGACCAGTCTCCGTCAATTCGCCGGAAACCGATTCCGGCAAACGCCAGGCCGCCCAGATCGTCGCGATGGTGCTGCAGTTTGCCGAAAAGAATCCGGGCATGACGCGGGTGATGGTGGGCGACGCGCTGGTGTTCGAGAACGCGCGACTGCAGCAACGCATGAATCAGTTTTTCGACAAGATCGACGCCATGCTCAAGCAGTCATTGCGGTCACTTGTCGATGACAGCGGCACGGCCACACCGAGCGTCGACGCGCAGGTCATGGCATCGGCGCTGACGGCCTTCATGGTCGGACGCCTGCATCGATACGCGCGCTCGGGCTTCAAGCGGCTCCCCTGCGAAAACCTGGACGCAAGCCTGAGCTTGATGCTTTAGGTGGCTGCGCGGCGAACCTGATCCAGGGGCCGTGCACGTAATTGCCGTGTGCGTCGACGTCCCGCATCCCGGAAACGCTGCACGGTATCGATCGGCACGCTGTGGCCGCAAGCCTGCACCTATTGATTCACTGAACGAGAAAGGCAATCCCATGAAACTGGTTCGATATGGCAAACCCGGCAAGGAAAAACCCGGTCTGATCGACGCAGACGGCAAGCTGCGCGACCTCAGTGCGGTGCTCAAGGACATCGGGCCGGACCAGCTCGGCGATGCCGCGCTGGCCAAGCTGCGCAAGCTCAAGACCGACAAGCTTGCGCTGGTCAAGGGGTCATCCCCGCATGGGCTGCCCGGTTGCCGGCGTGCGCAAGTTCATTGCCATCGGCCTGAATTATGCGGACCATGCAGCCGAGGCGAATATGCCGATACCGAAGGAGCCGATCGTCTTCACCAAGGCCACCAGCTGCATCCAGGGCCCGAACGACGACGTGATGCTGCCCAAGGGTTCGGTCAAGACCGACTGGGAAGTCGAACTCGGCATCGTCATCGGCAGCCGTGCACGGTATGTGTCGCAGAAGGCGGCGCTGGATTATGTGGCCGGCTACTGCACCGTCAACGATGTCAGCGAGCGTGAATTCCAGCTTGAGCGCGGCGGCACCTGGGACAAGGGCAAGGGTTGCGACACCTTCGGCCCGATCGGCCCCTGGCTGGTGACGCGTGACGAAATCGGCAATCCGCAGAAGCTCGCGATGTGGCTCGACGTCAACGGCAAGCGCATGCAGACGGGCAGTACCAAGACCATGATCTTCGGCGTTGCCAAGCTGGTCAGCTACGTGAGCCAGTTCATGACGCTGGAGCCGGGTGATGTCATCACCACCGGCACGCCGCCCGGCGTGGGCATGGGCATGAAGCCGCCGGTGTACTTGAAGAAGGGCGACGTCATGACCCTGGGCGTCGAAGGTCTGGGCGAGCAGCGCCAGAGCGTGGTTGCGTTCAAGCTGTAAGCACGCAACCGGCGTCAGCTGGCAACGCAGGTGTGCAAAGCGCGCATCTGCCAACGGCTCCGGCGCGCCAACGGTAGGTCACCGTGCGGGTTACTCCGGAGTGGCCTCCCTTGTATAGACAAGATAAACTAAGCAGCTTGCTGGTATGGGAAATGCCAGCTTGAAAGCGGTTGCGGGTCGGACGGGGCGCCCATCAGGAGTCGCGCCTTCGACTGGTGGCAGCAAAACCCATTCTGTGGATTTCAATCAACCATCGAGGTATTTCGTCATGAAGAAGACTCTACTGGCCCTGATGGCCGTCTCACTGAGCGTGTCGCTGGCCCATGCGCAGGACACCAAGGTACTGATCGGCATGTCCGGCTGGACCGGCTTCGCGCCGCTGACCCTGGCCAAAGAGGCCGGCTTGTTCAAGAAGCATGGGCTGGATGTCGAGATCAAGAAAATTCCTCAAAAGGACCGCCACCTGGCGATTGCCTCCGGTGACATTCAGTGCGCCGCTACCACGGTGGAGACCTGGGTGGTGTGGAACGCCAACGGCATTCCGACGACGCAGATCTTCCAGCTCGACAAGAGTTATGGCGCCGACGGCATGGTGGTGAAACCCAACATCGCGAAGATCAGCGACCTCAAAGGCAAGACGGTTGCCGCCAGCGCGCCGGGCACCGCTCCGTACTTCACCCTGGCCTGGATGCTGAAGAAAAACGGCCTGAGCGTGAAGGATGTGACGGTCGTTAACCTCGAGCCACAGGCTGCTGCCAACGCCATGATCGCCGGGACCTCCGGCATCGATGCCGCCATGACTTATGAGCCCTACCTGGGTGCGGTGCGCGAAAAGCCAGAGGCCGGCAAGATCATCGCCACCACGCTCGACTACCCGATGATCATGGATACCTTCGGCTGCACGCCCAAGTTCCTGGCTGAGAACCCCAAGGCGGCCAAGGCGCTGGCCGACGGTTACTTCGATGCGCTCGAGATGATCAAGACGGATCCGAAAAAGAGCTACGAGATCATGGGCGCCGACGTCAAGCAGACGGGTGAGAAGTTCGGATCCAGCGCCAAGTACCTGCGTTGGCAGGACCGCGCCGCGAACCAGAAGTTCTTTGCCGGTGAACACGCGGAGTTCAGCAAGGAAGCCGCTGGCCTGCTGATGGAAGCGGGCATCATCAAATCCTTGCCCGACATGAGCAAGCTGGCCGATACGCGCTTCGTCAAGTAAGCGGGACATGCGACCGTTGCAGTCGGTGCACCCCCGCACCCGTGTGGTGCTGGGGGTGAGTTTCTTCGTGCTGTTTTTCGCGCTCTGGTCGCTTGTCACCTTCGGCGGCTTCGTGCCCAAGATCTTCCTGGCCGACCCGCTGACCATGGTGCGCTCGGGCTACGACCTGATGGTGAACCAGAACTTTGCCTACGACATCGGCATGACCGTCTGGCGCGTGCTCGGTGGCTTTGCCATCGCTGCCGTGCTGGCGATACCGCTGGGCGTGCTGATGGGGGCGTACAAACCGATCGAGGCCTTCTTCGAGCCCTTCGTCAGTTTCGCGCGCTACCTGCCGGCATCGGCCTTCATTCCCCTGCTGATTCTGTGGGCCGGCATCGGTGAAGCGCAAAAGCTCAGCGTCATCTTCATCGGCAGCTTCTTCCAACTGGTGTTGATGTTCGCTGTCAGCGTCGGCAACACCCGGCGCGATCTGGTCGAGGCGGCCTATACGCTGGGTGCCGCAGACCGCGGAGTAGTGACCCGCGTGCTGTTGCCCAGTGCGGCGCCGGAGATTGCAGAGACCTTGCGCATGGTGCTGGGCTGGGCCTGGACCTATGTCATCGTGGCCGAGTTGATCGGTGCCTCCAGCGGTATCGGACACATGATCACCGACAGCCAGGCCTTGCTTGCGACCGATCAGATCATCTTCGGCATCATCGTCATCGGCCTGATCGGCCTGATCACGGACCTGGCGTTCAAGGCCTTGAACCGCAAATTGTTCCCATGGGCCCGATTGTGATGACCGGTGCCACTGCAGCATGACCATCCTGACCATTTCCCAGATCTCCAAGACTTTTCCCGGCGCCAACGGTGGCACGACGGCGTTGCAGGCGACCGATCTGCAAGTGGCCGAAAACGACTTCATCACCATTCTGGGGCCCTCTGGCTGCGGCAAGAGCACCTTGTTGCGCATGGTGGCCGGGCTTGACGTGCCAACCACCGGGATGATCCAACTTGACGGCAATCAGGTGACCGGACCGGGTGCGGACCGGGGCATGGTGTTCCAGAGCTACACCTTGTTCCCCTGGCTGACGGTGCTGCAGAACGTGTGTTTCGGTCTGCGCGAAAAAGGACTGGCACTGGATGAGCAGCAGGCGATCGCGCACGCCTTCATCGGCAAGGTCGGGCTCAAGGGCTTCGAGAACCACTTTCCCAAGCAGCTTTCTGGCGGTATGCAGCAGCGTACGGCGCTGGCCCGAGCGCTGGCCAACGACCCGCGTATTCTGCTGATGGACGAGCCCTTCGGTGCGCTCGACCATCAGACACGCGAGTTGATGCAGGAGTTGCTGCTCGGCATCTGGGAGGCCGATCAGAAAACGGTGTTGTTCGTCACGCACGACATCGACGAAGCCGTTTTCATGGGCTCGCGCGTGATGGTCATGAGTGCGCGGCCGGGTCGCATCAAGCTCGACCGGCCAGTGCCGCTGGCGCATCCGCGCCACTACAGCGTCAAGACCACCACGCCCTTTGTGGCGCTAAAGGCCGAACTGACCGAGCAGGTGCGCGCCGAGGTGCTGGCGGCGCAAGCAGCCATGGCTTGAATCCGGGTTTACCCTTGGTTTTCCTAGAAGCCCGGCTCTATTGAAGGGGCGGAACGTCTAGATGGCCGCGTTCTGACGCAAAATAGCACGATCGTTCGTTTTATTTTGCCCTGATGCCCGCTTCACCCATCCGCAGCCATCCGCAGTCGTCAGTTGACGACGAAGCGCCGCCGCGCGTGGCCGAGACACGCGGGTCGCTCAAGGGCCAGCAGACCAAGGCCGCCATCGTCGACGCGGCATTGCAGATGGCCAGCCAGATGGGACTGGAGGGGCTGAGCATCGGCGCGGTCGCAGCCATCATGCACATGAGCAAGTCCGGCGTATTCGCCCACTTCGGTGCCCGCGAGGAGTTGCAGATCTCGGTGGTGCGCGAGTACCACCACCGTTTCGAGCAGGATGTGTTCTACCCTGCGCTCAGCAAACCGCGCGGGCTGCCCCGCCTGGAGGCGCATGTTTGCCAACTGGATGAAGCTGGTGGCGGTGGAGATCCAGTCGGGTTGCATCTACATCAGCGGTGCGGTGGCGTTCGACGACCGCCCCGGCCCGGTGCGCGACGCGCTGGCCAGTTCCGTCAACACCTGGCTTGCCGGCGTGCGCCGCGCCGTGTTACAGGCCAGCGAGCAAGGCCATTTGCGAGCAGACGTCGACAGCGAGCAGATGGTGTTCGAGATCCACGGACTCATTCTTGCCCTGCATTACGAAGCACGCTTTCTCAACAACCCCGGATCGATTGCGCGCGCGCAGGCCGGCTTCGCCCACATCATTGCCACCTACGGCCACACCAGCCCGGACCAGGGTGTTGGCAAGCCCCGATCTTCCCGCTGATTTTTGTTTTTTCCAGGAGCCGACAACCATGCCAACCTATACCCCTCCGCTGCGCGACATGCAGTTCGTCATGCACGAAGTGCTCAAGGTCACGACGACTTCAAGGCGATACCGCGCCATGCCGAGATCGATGCCCAGACCATCGATGCGGTGCTTGAGCAGGCCGGCAAGTTCGCCGCCGAGGTGGCGTTGCCGCTCAATATCAGTGGCGACCAGCAAGGCTGCACCATAGACCCGAAAACCCATGCGGTAACCGCGCCCAAGGGCTTCAAGGAGGCCTATGCGCAGTTTGTCGCCGAATGGCTGGCCGGGCCTGAGCTGTGACCCGGAATTCGGTGGCCAGGGCCTGCCGCTGGTGGTCAACCAATGCCTGTACGAGATGCTGAACTCGACCAATCAGGCCTGGACCATGTACCCGGGTCTGACCCATGGCGCCTATGCCGCCGTGCTCTCGTATGGCACCGACGTGCAGAAGCAGACCTATCTGCACAAGATGACCAGCGGCGAGTGGACCGGCACCATGTGCCTGACCGAGCCCCATTGCGGCACCGACCTGGGGCTGATGCGCACCAAGGCCGAACCGCAGCCCGATGGCAGCTACCGCATCACCGGCAACAAGATTTTCATCAGCGCCGGTGAACACGATCTGGCCGACAACATCGTGCACCTGGTGCTGGCGCGCATCACCGATGCACCGGCCGGCATCAAGGGCGTCAGCCTGTTCATCGTATCCAAGCACCATGTCAAGCCAGGACGGCTCTCTCGGCGAACGCAACGGCATCTACTGTGGCGGCCTGGAGCACAAGATGGGCATCCACGCCAACGCGACCTGCCAGATCGTGCTTGACGGCGCAATCGGCACACTGGTCGGCGAACCCAACAAGGGCATGGCGGCGATGTTCGTCATGATGAATGCGGCCCGCCTGGGCGTCGGCAACCAGTCGCTGGGTCTGACCGAAGTGGCCTACCAGAACGCCTTGGCCTATGCCAAGGACCGCATCCAGATGCGTTCGCTGTCCGGCACCAAGGCCAAGGACAAGCCGGCCGACCCGATCATCGTGCACCCGGACGTGCGCAAGATGCTGCTCACCGCGCGTGCCTATGCCGAAGGTGGCCGCGCCCTGGCGATCTACTGCTCGGTGCTGCTGGAAAAGGAGCACTTCCATCCCGACGAGAAGGTGCGCAAGGACAGCGGCGAGATGCTCTCGCTGCTCACGCCGATCGTCAAGGCCTTCCTGACCGACAACGGCTGGGAAGCCACCTCCAACTGCCTGCAGGTGTTCGGCGGCCACGGCTACATCAAGGAATGGGGCATGGAACAGTTCGTGCGCGATGCCCGCATCAACATGATCTACGAAGGCACCAACACCATCCAGAGCCTGGACCTGCTGGGGCGCAAGATCCTGGGCAACAACGGCGCCACCCTGAAGAAGTTCGGCAAGCTGATTGCGGCGCTGGTGGAGGAAGAGGGCGTCAACGAGAAGATGGCCGAGTTCATCAACCCGATCGCCTACCTGGGCGACAAGATGACCAAACTTACCACCGAGATCGGTTTCAAGGGCTTCCAGAATCCGGACGAAGTCGGTGCCGCTGCGGTGGACTATCTGCGGGTTGCGGGTCACCTGGTATTCGGCTATTTCTGGGCACGCATGGCGCAGGTCGCGCTGCGTGAGATCGCGGCCGGCAATACCGATCCGTTCTACCAGGCCAAGCTGCAGACGGCGCGGTTTCTACTTCGCCAAGTTGTTCCCCGAGACCGCGTCACTGATGCTCAAGGTCCGCGCCGGCTCCAAGGTGTTGATGGACACCGATGCCGTGTTTGCCTAGCATCGGTGTCGCCACCCATCTCAATTCATATTTTTTTAGGAGAGTTCCATGTTCAAGCACAGTCTCACCGGTTTGGCCCTGATCCTCGGCTCGGGCCTGACATTTGCGCAGATGACGCCGGTCGGCAACTGGCACACCATCGATGACAAGACCAAGGAGGTGAAGTCCGAGGTTCAGATCACCGACAACGGCGGCGTGCTCAGCGGCAAGGTCACCAAGTTGCTGCGCAAGGAGGCCAAGCAGGATGGCTTGTGCGTCGAGTGCACCGATGACCGCAAGGACAAGCCGATGCTGGGTCTGGAGATCATCCGCGGCGCCAAGAAGGTCGACGGCAAGGAGGTGTGGGAAGACGGCAAGATCCTGGACCCTGAAAACGGCAAGTCCTATACCCTGCGTCTGACGCCGATCGAAGGTGGCAAGAAGCTGGAGGTGCGCGGTTCGATTGCGTTTTTCGGCCGCACCCAGACCTGGGTCCGCACGCCGTAATTGTTTCCTGTCCTGTTCCGACCGGGCGAGCGCCCGGTTCAACACACGCCATTGGCGTGTCTTGATGAAAGTACCCGATGTCCCGTTTTCAAGTCAAACAAGTCGCCGTTCTTGGCGCAGGTGTCATGGGTGCGCAGATTGCGGCCCACCTGGTCAATGTTCGCGTGCCGGTGATCCTGTTCGATCTGCCGGCCAAGGAGGGCCCGAAGAACGGCATCGTCAGCCGGGCCGTCGATGGCCTCAAGAAGCTCAAGCCGGCGCCCTTGGGGCTGGCCGATGAGGCTTCCCTGATCCGTCAGGCCAACTACGAGGAGCACCTGGACCTGCTGCAGGAATGCGACCTGGTGATCGAGGCGATTGCCGAGCGCATGGACTGGAAGCTCGATCTGTACCAGAAGATCGCGCCGCATCTCGCGCCCCACGCCATCGTGGCCTCGAACACCTCCGGTCTGTCGATCACCAAACTCAGCGAAGCGCTGCCCGATGCGATCAAGCCGCGCTTTTGCGGCATTCACTTCTTCAATCCCGCCGCGCTACATGGCGCTGGTCGAACTGATCAACACACCGACCACCGAGTCCCAGGTTCTCGACAACCTTGAGGCCTTTGTCACCAGTGGTCTGGGCAAGGGCGTGGTGCGTGCCCACGACACACCGAACTTCATCGCCAACCGCATCGGCATCGCCGGCATGCTGGTGACGATGAAGCAGGTCGAGAATTTTGGCCTGACCTACGACGTGGTCGACGACCTGACCGGCAAGAAGCTCGGCCGCGCCAGTTCGGGCACCTTTCGCACCGCCGACGTCGTGGGCCTGGACACCATGGCCCACGTGATCAAGACCTTGCAGGACAACCTGAGCCTGGAGACCGATCCGTTTTATGGCGAACTTCGGCACGCCCCAGGTGCTGGCCGACTTGCTGGCCAAGGGCAACCTGGGCCAGAAGACCGGCGCCGGTTTCTACAAGAAGGTCGGGCGCGACATTCTGCGCTATGACGCCGCCGCCGCTGACGGCAAGGGCGACTATGTGCCCGGCGGTGCCAAGGCCGACGAGGTGCTGGGCCGCATGCTCAAGAAGCCGCCTGCGCAGCGGCTGAAACTGCTGCGCGACGCCGAAGGCGCCGAGCCGCGTTTCCTGTGGGCCATCCTGCGTGACCAGTTCCACTACGCAGCGCTGCACCTGAAGGACGTTGCCGAGTCGGCACGCGACATCGATCTGGCCATGCGCTGGGGTTTCGGCTTCAAGCAAGGCCCGTTCGAGTTGTGGCAAGAGGCCGGCTGGCTCGAGGTGGCCGAGATGATCCGCCAGGACATCGATGCCGGCAAGTCGCTGTGCAAGACGCCCTTGCCCGAATGGGTGTTCAAGGGACCGGTCGCGGATGCCGGCGGCGTGCACACCGCGCGCGGCTCCTGGAGCGCATCGGCCGAACGCTTCGTGCCGCGCCGCGAACTGCCGGTCTACGCGCGCCAGCATTTCCGCGAAGACGTGCTCGGGGCCAGCACGGTGCGCGGCGCAGACGGCCGGTACCACGGTGTTCGAAGACGACGCGATCCGCCTGTGGACGCTGGACCAGCCGGTGTTGATCGCCTCCATCAAGACCAAGATGCATGCCATCAGCCCGGCCGTCGCCGAAGGCCTGATGCAGGCGGTTGACCTGGCCGAACAGAGTCTACGAGGCCCTGGTGATCTGGTCGCCGGACGAGATGTTCTCGGTCGGCGCCGACCTGCAGGCGATGTTGCCGGCCTTCATGCTGTCGGGTATTTCGGCCATCGACGGCGCCGAGCATGAACTGCAGAAAGCGATGTTGCGCCTGCGTTATGCCAGCGTGCCGGTGATTTCGGCGATCCGCGGCCTGGCGCTGGGCGGTGGCTGCGAGATTGCGGTCCACAGCGCGCGCCGCGTTGCGGCGATGGAGAGTTACATCGGTCTGGTCGAGGTCGGCGTTGGCCTGGTGCCGGGGGCCGGTGGCCTGACCTATATCGCCCGGCGCGCTGCCGAGCATGCCGCGGCATCGACGAACAAGGACTTGCTGCCGTTCCTGACCGGAGCGTTCACCGCCGCCGCCATGGCCAAGGTCGGCACCAGCGCGCTGGAGTCGCGTCAACTGGGCTACCTGCTGGACGACGATGTGATCGTGCCGCACAAGGACGAACTGCTGCATGTGGCGATGGCCCAGGGCCGCGCCATGGCGCAGTCGGGTTACCGTGCGCCGCTGCGCCGTTTGATTCCGGTGGCCGGACGCAATGGCGTCGCCACCATCAAGGGTTCGCTGGTGAATATGCGTGACGGCGGCTTCATCAGCGAACACGACTTCCATATCGCCGGCCTGATCGCCCACGTGGTGTGTGGCGGCGATGTCGATGCCGGCACCCTGGTCACCGAGGAATACCTGATGGCGCTCGAGCGCAAGGCCTTCTGTGCGCTGGTGGTCCACCCCAAGACCCAGGAGCGCATCATGGGCATGATGTCCACCGGCAAGCCGGTGCGCAACTGAGATGAAGGACGCCCCCCGTCTGTCCGGTTTCACTTCGTGTAAACCGGCCGAGTCGTGGCGCTGCCAGAGGCAGGCGCCTCTTCGGCCCGTCCAAGCCTGCGCAGGCAGGCTTGGAGCCGCGGGCCTCAGCCCCACTGGGGGGCGCCCCCTACGGCCTGGCAAAGCCAGTTCCGTGGGGGCCTGGACTGGCCTGCTCCGCGGCCGCTTGACCATTAATGCGTCGTGGGTCGCGCCGCGCGCGATGCACCAACTGAAGAGAGACTGAACCATGAAACAGATCCAGGAAGCTTATATCGTCGCCGCCACCCGAACCCCGATCGGGCGTTCGCACCGCGGTTTCTTTCGCAACATGCGCCCGGACGACCTGCTGGTCAAGGCCATCCAGGCGGCTCTGGCCCAGGTCCCGACCCTCGATCCGCAGGCCATCGAAGACCTGATCTGCGGTTGTGCCATTCCCGAGGGTGCGCAAGGCCTGAACGTGGCGCGTATCGGTGCCGTGCTCGCCGGATTGCCGCACAGTGTGGGCGGCATCACGGTGAATCGCTTCTGCGCTTCGGGCCTGAGCGCGATCCAGATGGCCGCCGACCGCATCCGCGTCGGTGAGGCCGACGTGATGATGGCGGCCGGCACCGAGAGCATGAGCATGGTGCCGATGATGGGCAACTCGCCATCGCTGTCGCCGTCCATGTTCGATCACGACGAGAACATCGGCATTGCCTACGGCATGGGACTGACGGCCGAGAAGGTCGCCAACCAGTGGAAGGTGTCGCGTCAGGCGCAGGACGCCTTTGCCGTGGAATCCCACCAGCGCGCCGTCGCCGCCATGAAGGCCGGCCATTTCACTGACGAGATCACCCCGATCGAGGTCACCGAGCGCACGCCGGACCTGGACACCGGCGAGGTGGCGCTCATGACGCGCACCGTGTCGCTGGACGAAGGCGCACGGCCCGACACCTCGCTTGAAGGCCTGGCCCGACTCAAGGCGGTGTTCGCCGCGCGCGGATCGGTCACCGCCGGCAACAGTTCGCAGACCTCCGACGGCGCCGGCGCCTTGCTGCTGGCCAGCGAGAAGGCCGTCAAGCAGTTCGGCCTGACGCCGTTGGCGCGTTTTGTCAGTTTTGCCAGCAAGGGCGTGCCGCCGCACATCATGGGCATTGGCCCGATCGAGGCGATTCCGGCGGCTTTGCGCAGCGCCGGACTCCAGCAGGACGACATCGACTGGTTCGAACTCAACGAAGCCTTTGCCGCGCAATCGCTGGCCGTCATCAACACCCTGGGACTGGACCCGTCCAAGGTCAATCCGCTGGGTGGCGCCATCGCACTGGGCCACCCGCTGGGCGCTACCGGCGCGATCCGCGCGGCCACGGTGATCCATGGACTGCGCCGCACGCAGAAGCGCTACGGCATGGTCACGATGTGCGTGGGCATGGGGCAGGGCGCGGCGGGAATCTTCGAGCGGGTCTGACCCGTGGCGCAGGCGAAGCATCCGTTCGATCAGGCCATTGCGCTCACGGCGCTGGGGCCGGACAGCTGGTCCGGCCATACCAGTGCCGGCTACTGGAACATGGTCGGCCCATTCGGCGGCATCACCGCGGCCACGGTATTGCACGCGGTGTTGCAGCACGCGCAGTGCCTGGGTACACCGGTCGCGCTGACGGTGAACTATGCGGCAGCCTTGCAGGCCGGCCCGTTCACGGTCAGCGCACGTGCCGTGCGCACCAACCGGTCGACCCAGCACTGGACGGTCGAGATCACGCAGGACGACGACGATGCTCAGGCCGGCGTGGTGCTGACCGCCACCGTGATGACGGCCCTGCGGCGCGACACCTGGGGCGTCAATGACACGCCGATGCCGCAGGTGCCCGATCCGCAGGATGCGTCGGCTCTTGCATGGCATTCGCCGATCGAATGGATCAATCGCTACGAGGTGGTGCAACTGCAAGGCCCGATTCCGCACGAATGGAACGATGTGGTCTCCACGCGTGGCTCTGAGGACGCCAGTTTGAGCCGCCTGTGGATGCGCGACGCGCCACAGCGGCCACTGGACTATTGCGCGCTGGCGGCACTGGCCGATGTGTTTTATCCGCGCGTCTATCTGCGCCGCACCAGCCGGGTCCCGGCCGGTACAGTGTCGATGACGGTTTACTTCCATGCCGATGACGCGATGCTGCGCGCCGCGGGTGTCGGCTTTGTACTGGGTCAGGCCAGGGCGCACGCCTTTCATGGCGGGTTTCATGATCAGAGTGCGCACTTGTGGAGTGCTAACGGCGCCTTGCTCGTCACCAGCCACCAGTTGGTGTACTACAAACAATAGGAGGGCAGATACACCATGGCCAAGACCGTTGAGTTCCTGTTCGACTTCGGCAGTCCCGCCGCCTACCTGGCCTGGACCCAGTTGCCCCGGCTGGCGAAGGACACCGGTGCTGCCGTTGACGCCCAACCGATGCTGCTGGGCGGCGTGTTCCAGACCACCGGCAACCGCGCGCCGTTCACGGTGCCGCTCAAAGGCAGCTATCTGTTCAAGGATCTGAACCGTTTCGCCCGCGCCTATGGCGTGCCGCTGGTGATGAATCCGCATTTCCCGATCAACACCATCACGCTGATGCGCATCGACGTGGGCATGTTGCAAGCCGGTCATGCGCATTTGCAGACCTACCGCGATGCGGTGTTCCGTGCGATCTGGGTGGAGCAGCGCAAAATGGGCGACGCCGACACCGTGGCCGAAGTGCTCACGGCGGCCGGACTGGACGCGCCGGCACTGATGATCATGGCGGCAGATCCGCTGGTAAAGGAGGCACTCAAGGCACGCACCCAGCAGGCGGTCGAACGCGGCGTGTTTGGTGCCCCCACTTTTTTTGTCGGCGACGAGATGTTCTGGGGCCAGGATCGACTCGACTTCGTACGCGCGGCCTTGACGACTTGATTGATGAACCAGGAGTGTTTTTGATGAGCGACATATTGACCGACGTGACCGATGGCGTCATGACCATCACCTTCAATCGACCTGACAAGAAGAACTCGATCACCTCGGCGATGTACGGCGCAATGGCCGACGCCCTGGCTCAGGCCAAAGAGCAGGACAGCATCCGCGTGGTGGTGTTCCAGGGCAACGAGATGATCTTCTCGGCCGGCAATGATATTGCCGACTTTCTTGGCCGCCCGCCGACCACCGTGGATTCGCCGGTGTTCCGGTTTTTGTTCGGTATTTCGTCGTTTCCGAAACCCCTGATCGCAGCGGTTTGTGGTCCGGCGGTCGGTGTCGGCACGACCATGCTGATGCACTGTGATCTGGTCTATGCCGGCGACAACGCGGCGTTCTCGATGCCATTTGTCAACCTGGGTCTGTGCCCGGAAGCGGCGTCCAGTCTGCTGGTGCCGCAGATGCTGGGCTATCACCGTGCAGCCGAAGCGTTGATGCTGGGCGAGCCATTCATGGCCGAGGCGGCGCTGGAGGTGGGGCTGGTCAATCGCATCGTGCCGCCGACCGAGGCCAGCAACCTTGCCCAGGCCCAGGCGCGCAAACTGGCAGCCAAACCCATCAGCGCGCTGATGGAAACCAAACGGCTGATGAAGAAGGGCCAGGCACAACTGATTGCACAACAGATGACCGAGGAAAGCACCGTTTTTGGGCGCATGCTGGGCGAGCCCGCCGCACGGGAAGCCTTCACCGCCTTCATGGAAAAACGACGTCCCGACTTCTCGCGCGTCTGAACCCATCAACCTCAAGCAGGAGAGCTCATGAGCACCCTAACAGGCAAGACACTATTCATCACCGGCGCCTCGCGCGGCATTGGCCTGGCCATCGCCAAACGCGCCGCGGCGGACGGTGCCAACATCGTGGTCGCGGCCAAGACCACCGAAGCCAACCCCAAACTGCCGGGCACGATCTTCAGCGCCGCGGCCGAGATCGAGGCGGCAGGCGGTAAAGCGCTGGCGCTGCAGGTGGACATCCGCGACGAAGAGTCGGTACACGCTGCGGTGGCCAAGGCGGTGGAAACCTTCGGCGGCATCGACATCCTGGTCAACAATGCCAGCGCGATCAGCCTGACCGGTACCGAGACCACGCCGATGAAGCGCTTTGACCTGATGCATGGCGTCAACGCGCGTGGCACCTACCTGTGCACCATGGCCTGTCTGGCCGAGTTGCGCAAGTCGGCCGAAAAGCGGCGCAATCCACACGTGCTGACGATGTCGCCGCCGTTGTCCATGCGTACCCACTGGTTCGAGAACCACACGGCCTACAGCATGGCCAAGTACGGCATGAGCATGTGCACACTGGGGCACTCCGGCGAGTTCCTGAAATACGGCATTGGTGTGAACAGCCTGTGGCCGCGTACCGCGATCGCGACCGCCGCGCTGCAGATGATTCCGGGTATCGACCTGGCCCGTTGCCGCAAGCCCGAGATCCTGGCCGATGCCGCTTATCTGGTGCTGACCAGCGATAGCAGCCAGACCGGCAATTTCTATATTGACGACTCCGTACTCGCCAGCCATGGCATCACCGATCTGGAACCCTATTCGGTGACACCGGGGACGACCGAATTCATCCCCGACTTCTTTGTCGACTGAGCCCGGCAATCTCGATGCCGTAGACTGCGCCAGTGTCCACGGCGCTGCCATGGTCTTTTACGCCAATGGAGTTCGTGCCGATGCACATGGGTTCAACTGAAGAATTGTTAGCAGCCCATCACGGGATGTTGATAGACGGGCTGACCAATGTATTTGGTGCGTTCGACCAGGACATGTTGCGCCATGTATTGCCGCAAGTCGAGTGGATCGAGCTTGGCGGCGGCGACATGCTGTTTCGCCAGGACGACCACGACGAAAGCCTGTTCTTTGTCGTCAGCGGCCGATTGCGCGCGTCCAGCGTGGACGCGGCCGGACAACGCAAGGTGCTAGGCGAAATCGGGCGTGGTGAGACGGTTGGCGAGATGGCGTTTTTCACTGGCGAGCCGCGCACTGCAACGGTGGTGGCGATTCGCGACAGCGTGCTGGCGCGATTCTCCAACAAAGTGTTCCGCGAGTTGTTGCTGGCCTACCCGCTGGTGTCGCTGAACATGACGCGCCAGATGATCGAGCGCTTCAAGCGCGTCAACGCCGGACGCAAGCCGGCGGTCAAGCCGGTCATCATCGGCGTGCTGGGCATCACCCGCAATATTGACGCCAGTGCGTTTGCGCAGGCGCTGGCATTGCAACTGCAGAGCCACGGAAAAACGGCGGTCGTGGACTCGCAGCGCATGGACGAACTGGTTGGCGAGCCTGGTGCAGCGCAGGCTGCGCGCGGCGATTTCGAGCGCTCGCGCATGGTCACGGTGCGTCTGGACAAGATCGAGGCCCAGCACGACTTCGTGGTGTTCGTGGCGGACGCTCAGCGCAACGAATGGACGCAGCGCTGTATTCGCCACTGCGATGAACTGCTGCTCGTGGCCGACGCCGACCAGCCCCCGGCGCTGCATCCGAATGAGGCTGATCTGCATGCACAGGACGATGGCGATGACGCGCAGGCCGTGCTGGTGTTGCTGCATCCGGACGACCGCCGGACACCGGCGTACACCGGCCGCTGGTTGCAAGATCGCAAGCTGTCGGACCATTGCCATGTGCGCCGGGGCCAGGCGCGCGACTGGCAGCGTCTGGCTCGGGTGGTCAGCCGCAACACCGTCGGCCTGGTGCTCTCGGGTGGCGGCGCGCGCGGCTTCGCGCACCTGGGCGTGATGCGGGCGATGGAAGAGGCGGGCATCGGCTTCGATCGGGTGGCGGGCACCAGCATTGGCGCGGTCATGGGGGCCTATGCGGCGATGGATATTCCAGCGCTGGAAATGATTCAGGCAGCGCGCAAGGCGTTTCGGGAAAGTCCCACCAGCGACTACAACCTGATTCCGCTGCTGTCGCTGATCAGCGGCAACCGCCTGCGGCGCATCATCGATTCGGCGGTGGTGGACAGCCTGGGCCAGCATATCGACATCGAGGACCTGTGGAAGGGCTACTTCTGCATCACCAGCAATTATTCGGCGGCGCGCGAGGCGGTGCAGACTCGTGGGCCACTGGCCCGTTCGATTCGCGCCAGCGTGTCCATTCCGGGGGCACTGCCTCCGGTCATGCTCGATGGCGAATTGCATATCGATGGTGGTACTTTCAACAATTTTCCGACCGACGTGATGGCACGACGAGGCGCAGCCCGGATCATTGGCGTCGATTTGTTGCGCGAGCGCGGCCATCGTTACGACATCACCGATGTGCCCGGTCCGCTGGAGTTGATCCGCGACAAGTTGCGCGGCCGCGGCCGGAAATACCGCCTGCCGTCGCTGACGTCCTTGCTGCTCAATACCAGCATGATGTACAGCTACGCGCGCCAACAGGAATCGCAATCCCTGGTGGATTTGCACTTCGCTCCGAGTGTGTCGAAATATGGCATGCTCGAATGGTCGCAGTTCGACCGTATTGTCGATGCCGGATATCGCCACGCCGTCGCACAATTGGAAGAAGGCGGCGAGTCTGCCCTCGCGCCATTTGGAGATACATGAACGCGATCACCCGGTACATGGGATGCAAGGCGACGGACCAAGTCAGGAGACAGCATGGGATACGCATCGGTATTCAGGTCCGGGCTGTTTGACGGGCGGCTTGTGGTGGTCACCGGGGGTGGCTCCGGGATAGGGCGCTGCACTGCGCATGAACTGGCTGCGCTCGGCGCCCGGGTGGTGCTGATCGGTCGCAAGCCGGACAAACTGCAGGCGGTGTGCGACGAAATCGCCCAGGATGGCGGGCAGGCCGAGTTCCAGGTTTGCGATATCCGGCAGGAGGATGAAGTGCGCCAGACGGTGGCCGACATTGTTGCCAATCATGGGCGCATCGATGGACTGGTGAACAACGCGGGCGGCCAGTACATCGCACCGCTCGAGGCGATCTCGGCCAAAGGCTGGCAGGCGGTGATCGACACCAATCTCAACGGAGGCTTTCTGATGGCGCGTGAGTGTTATCTGCAGTCCATGCAACGCACGGGCGGCGCCATCGTCAACATGGTGGCCGACATCTGGGGCTCGATGCCTGGCATGGCGCACAGTGGTGCGGCGCGTGCCGGCATGGTCAGCCTGACCGAGACCGCTGCCGTCGAATGGGCGGTCAACGGCGTGCGGGTGAATGCGGTGGCGCCCGGCTATATCGCGTCCAGCGGCATGGACCACTATCCGGCTGAATATGGGCCACGACTGCGCGCGATGGCTGCGACGGTGCCGTTGGGGCGCTTCGGCAACGAGGCTGAGATTGCTGCGGGCATCGTGTTCCTGCTCAGTCCGGCGGCATCGTTCATCAGTGGCACGACGCTGCGCATCGACGGTGCGCGACCGCAGGCGCGCATGGGCTGGGATTGCGCCACGCCGACACGCAAGGCGATGCGACACCGCATGCGGTCCGAGCCTTCGATGGCTTTCACCGCGCGGTCACGCCGCGCGTGTTCCAGCGCTGACCAGATTACGCTTGCCCTGACAAAGACGAGATCATGCAATTCACCCACGAACACCTGGAAATCCAGAACACCCTCAAGCGCTTCATCGACGCCGAGATCAATCCGCATGTCGACGAATGGGAGGCGGCCGAGATCTTTCCGGCGCACGAGGTTTTCAAGAAGCTCGGCGACCTGGGCCTGCTCGGTCTGACCAAGCCCGAGGCCTTTGGCGGCGCCGGGCTGGACTATTCCTATGCGATGGCGATGGCCGAGGCCCTGGGCCATATCGACTGCGGCGGCATTCCGATGGCCATCGGCGTGCAGACCGACATGTGCACGCCGGCGCTGGCGCGTTTTGGCAGCGACGAGTTGCAAGCGCCAATTCCTGGCGCCGGCCATCGCCGGCGACATGGTCGGCTGTATCGGCGTCAGCGAGCCGGGCGCGGGCAGCGATGTGGCGGCGATCAAGAGCCATGCGCGCAAGGACGGCGACGACTACGTCATCAGCGGCCAGAAGATGTGGATCACCAACAGCCTGCAGGCCGACTGGATGTGCATGCTGGTCAACACCGGCGACGGCCCGCAGCACAAGAACAAGACGCTGGTGATGGTGCCGATGGACAGCCCGGGCATCGAGAAGGCGGCAAGATCCGCAAGATCGGCATGCATTCCAGCGACACCGGCCTGATCCATTTCGACGAAGTGCGGGTGCCGCAGCGCTACCGCATCGGCGCCGAAGGCCAGGGCTTCATCTACCAGATGATGCAGTTCCAGGAGGAGCGCCTGTGGGCCGCGGCCAGTTGTCTGCAGAGCCTGAGCAACTGCATCGCCTGGACCATAGAGTGGGCGCAGGAGCGCAAGATGTTTGGCAGCCACGCTGGCCGACCAGCAGTGGGTGCAGTTCAAGCTGGCCGAGATGAAGACCGAACTCGAGAGCCTGCGCGCCTTGACCTACCGCGCCTGCGAGTTGTATGTGCAGGGACAGGACGTGACCGAACTGGCCTCGATGGCCAAACTCAAGGCCGGGCGGCTCAACCGTATCATTCCGGACGGCTGCCTGCAGTTCTGGGGTGGCATGGGCTTCACGCTGGAGAACAAGGTCTCGCGCATGTACCGCGACGGCCGTCTGGGCTCGATCGGTGGCGGCGCCGACGAAGTGATGCTGGGCATACTGGCCAAGATCATGGGCACGGCGAAGAAGCCGCCGCGCACTTGAGATAACCGGATCAATCAAAGGAGACCCATTTGAGCGCAAGTCAGCATCCTGGTCCGAACTCGGCGAGCAAGCCCGAAGAGGAAAGCAACGACATCGAGACATTGTCGTTTCTGGTGGCGCGTTTCGCCGCCAAGGAGATCGCCCCTCACGTGCTCGGAATGGGACCGAGCCGGCGAATTTCCGCGCAGCTTGTACAAGCGCGCGGCGCAGATCGGCCTGCTCGGCATGGGCTATCCGGAGGATCTGGGTGGTACGCCGGCTTCGCAACGCATGCGCAATGCACTGAGCTATTGCGATGGCGCGACACGGCGCCAGTGGCGGCGTGTTCGCCGGCCTGTTCTCGCACAACATCGGTCTGCCGCCGGTGCGTGCGCCATGGGTCGACTGAACTGCAGCGCGAGATCGTTCCCGCCGGTGTTGCGCGGCGAGAAAGATCGCAGCGCTGGCAATCACCGAGCCTGGCGGCGGCTCGGACGTGGCGGCGCTCCGCACCACCGCGCGGCGCGACGGCGATTATTATGTGGTCGACGGCGAGAAGACCTTCATCACCTCGGGCATGCGGGCCGACTACCTGACGGTGGCCGTGCGCACCGATGACGACGCGGCATTTGGCGACGATCCGAGGACCATGGCGGGCGCGGCACGCAACCGATGCGCGGTGCCCGTGGCATCTCCTTGCTGGTGGTGCCGGGCGACAGCGAGGGGCTGACGCGTTCGCCGCTGCACAAGATGGGCTGGCATGTGCTCGGACACCGCGCAGCTGCACTTTGACAACGTGCGCGTGCCGGCGCGCTACCTGATCGGCGAGCCGGGCGCGGGCTTCAAGATGATCATGGGCAACTTCAACGGCGAACGCCTGGCCATGGCGGTGGCGGCGCTGGGGTTTGCCCAGGCCTGCTTTGACGAGGCGCTCGACTGGGCGCGCCAGCGCAAGACCTTTGGTCAGGCACTGGTGGGGCATCAGGTGATCCGGCACAAGCTGGTCGACATGCAGATGCGCATCTGCACGTCGACCCGGGCCTGGATCGACGCCGTGTCCGACGCGCGCCGATGCCGGTGCCGAGCGTGCGGGCGGCGACACGGCGACGCAATGGGTGGCCCAGGTCTGCATGCTCAAGAACCATGCGACGCAGACCATGCAGTTCTGCGCCGACCAGGCCGTGCAGATCCTCGGCGGCATGGGCTATATGCAAGGCTGCCGCAGCGAGCGCATCTACCGCGAGGTCAAGGTCATGATGATTGGCGGCGGCGCCGAAGAGATGATGAAGGACCTGGCCGCGCGCCAGTTGGGGCTATGAGTCGCCGGGCCGCTCCCAAGACGAATCCGGCAGCGCACAGCACGCAGGGCAAGCTCATGACCGACGCCGTGAACAAGCGGGCCGCTGTCACCGGCGTCCAGTGGTCTTCGAGCCGGAGTTCGTGACCGGCCTGAAGAAGATCTTCGAGGAAATGATCGTCTTCAACCAGGTGCTGGGCTTGAAGATCACGGTCGCTCGAGCCCGAGCGGGTGATGCGGGCGCATCGACGATGCGCCACGAACTGGTCGGTCACTTCGCCTACAACCGCGTTGCACGGCGGTGTCATCAGCGCCGGCCTGGACGCCATGGGTGGCCTGGCGGTGATGGCCGCCATCGGTGCGCGCCACATGGACGAGGCCCCCGATGTGCGGCTGCACCGGTTTTCCAAGCTCGGCACCATCGACCTGCGTGTCGACTACCTGCGCCCGGGCATCGGCGAGTACTTCGACCTGCAGCGCCGACCGTGATGCGGCTGGGCTCGCGGGTGGCGTCCACGCGCATGGAGTTCAAGGGCGCCGGACGGCAAGCTGCTGTCCACCGGGTCCGGCGTCTACATCATGTCGTGATGCGTATGGAGGCCTGACCGGCAGCAACCCGGAGTCCTCAGTAGCGGAAAAGGCCACCCGAAGGTGGCCTTTTTCAGGTCAGGTTCGTGCGAACGCAATCAGTTGAAATTCTCCGACACCGCCTTCCACGGCCATCCTGAATCTGCGACAGGCGCGATGCATCGCTGCCCAGGCGCTTGGTTGGCGAGAAGGTGGCCTGCGCGCTGCCGAACATGTCCGGCGGGACCACCATCGTGTCCATCACCTTGATGAAGCTGTCGGTGCTCAGATTCGGCACCGGCCTTGCCTGCGGCCTTGGCGAAGGTGTCGATGATGGTGTAGCCATAGACCGAGAACACCGTGGGCTCCTCGTTGAACTTGGTCTGGTACTTGGTGGCCCAGAAACGGATCGGCTGCGAGGACGAGTCGGTGTAGGGGTTCTGCACCGTGTTGGTCGCGTACAGACCGTTCATGGCGGGGCCGCCGAGCTTGTGGATCAGGTCGGTGTAGGCTGCGCTGGATCCCAGGAAGATCGGGTTGTAGCCGAGCTTGCGCGCGGTTCCGATGGCGCCAATGGTCTCGCGGATGATGGTGCCCAGCACCACCATGTCGCAGCCAGCGGCCTGCATCTTCTGCACCTGGGAGGAGAAGTCGGTGGCGCCGCGTTTGTAGGTGGTCTCTACGGCAATACGCCATGTTGATGGTCTTCAACCCGGCCTCGGCGCCGCGCTTGACTTCCAGACCGAACTCGTCGTCCTGGTACATGGTGCAGACCTTCTTCGCGCCCTTTTCCTTGACCAGTTTGGGCACGGCGTTGCGCATCTGGTCATAGTAGGTCGCGGCGAACGAGTACTTCAGCCTGTGGAAGGGCTCGTACATTTCGCGTGCAGCGGTGATGGGGAAGAAGTTGATGACGTTCTTTTCGAACTGCACCGGCATGGCGGCCAGGTTTTGTGCCGTGCCGAGGTGGCCGACCATCATGAAGATCTTGTCCTGGTTGACCAGTTTCTGCGCCGCCAGCACCGCCTTCTTCGGGTCGTAGCCCGAGTCCTCGATGATCAGCTTGAGCTTGCGGCCGTTGATGCCGCCCTGTTCGTTGATCTCGTCGACGCGCAGCATCATGCCCAACCGGGCCTGCTTGCCAAATCCGGCGAGCGGGCCGGACAAGTCCTGGATCGAGCCCAGCAGGATCTCGTCCTTGGACACGCCTTGCGACGTCTTCTGGGCCTGGGCCCCGGTAGCGGCCAGCGCGAGCGCGGCCAGGATGGCGGTTGTCTTGAGTTTCATGGTTTGTCTCCTTCGTGGTTAACCGTACATTGCCTCGATCTGAGGCGAATACTTCTTCTCGACCAGCTTGCGTTTGAGTTTCATGGTGGGTGTGAGCTCCTCGTCCTCGGCGCTGAGCTGGGTGTCGAGCAGGAAGAACTTCTTGATCTGCTCGACGCGCGCGAACTTCTTGTTGACCCGGTCGATCTCCTGCTGGATCAAGGCCTGCACTTCGGTCGAGCGGGTCAGGCTGGCGTAGTTGGAGAACGGCACGTCGTGGTCCTGCGCGTACTTCTCCACGTTGTCCTGGTCGATCATGATGATCGCCGTCAGGTAGGGTCGCTTGTCGCCAATGACTACCGCGTCGGTGATGTAGGGGCAGAACTTCAGGTCGTTCTCCAGTTCGCTCGGCGTCACGTTCTTGCCGCCTGCGGTAATTATGATGTCCTTCATCCGGTCGGTGATGGTGAAGTAGCCTTCAGAATCCATGGTGCCGACATCGCCAGTATGCATCCAACCGTCCTTGTCGAGGGCCTCGGCGGTCTTCTCGGGCAGATTCAGGTAGCCGGCAAAGACGTTCTTGCCCCGCACCAGGATTTCACCCGTGGCCGGGTCGAGTTTCATCTCGTTGAATGCTGCCGCAGGGCCGATGCTGCCGGGTTTCATGCGACTGGCCGGTACGCCGCTTGAGCCGCCTCCGGTTTCGGTCATGCCCCATACCTCGAGCATGGGTACGCCCAGCGCCAGGTACCAGCGGATCAGGTCGGCCGAGATCGGCGCCGCGCCGGTGAACAGCACCCGCGCGCGGTGGATGCCGATCATCTTGCGCACATTGTTCAGCGCCAGCAAGCCGGCCACATGGTATTGCAGCTTGAGCCAGGTGCCGACCGGCTGCCGGGCCAGCACCCGATCGGCGATCTGCGTGCCGACACCAATGCCCCAGCCATACACCAACTGCTGCAGTCGGCCGGATTCCTTGAGCGCGATCAGCACGCCAGAATAGAACTTCTCCCACACCCTGGGCACGGCGACGAACACCGTGGGCGCAATCTCGCGCACGTTCTCGGGGATGGTTTCCGGGTTTTCGACGAAATTGAGCTTGGCGCCGGTATACAGGGCGTGGTACTCGCCGCCCATGCGTTCGGCGATATGGCACAGTGGCAAGAAACACATGCGCTCGTCTTCTTCGGTCTGCGTGATCAGCGCGTTGTAACCGCGCATGGTGTAGACCAGGCCGCTGTGCAGATGCATCGCGCCCTTGGATTTGCCGGTGGTGCCCGAGGTGTAGACCAGTATTGCCAGCTGTTCGGGTTTCACGGCGTCCGAGCGCTGTTGCACGGCATCCGGATGCGCTGCGTTGTATTCGCGCCCGAGCTTGCGCAAGCCGGCCAGGCTGATGACACCCGGGTCGTCCAGTTCGCGCAGCCCCTCCATGTCGAACACGACGATCTTGCGCAGCAGCGGCAGGCTCTCGCGCACCTCCAGCGCCTTGTCGAGCTGTTCGTCGTCTTCGACGAACAGCACCGTGGTGCGCGAGTCTTCGCACAGGTAATGCACCTGGCTGGGCGCGTCGGTCGGGTAGATGCCGTTGGACACGCCACCGGCGCACAGGATGGCCAGATCGGCGACCACCCATTCGACCACCGTGTTGGACAGGATGGCGGCGCAGTCGCGTGGCTGGAATTCGAGTGCCAGCAGGCCACCGGCGATTTCGCGCACTGCAGTGGCGGTTTCGTTCCAGCTCCAGCTGCGCCAAAGGCCCAGGTGTTTCTGGCGCAGCCAGACCAGCGGGCCGCGCTTCTTCACCCCGTTCCAGAAGAATTGCGGAATCGTCTCTCCGTCCAGCACGCTGGCCGAGCTGGGCTGGATATGGCTCAGGTCCCAGATCTGATTCATGCGGGGCCCCCTGCGCTTGATTGCTCCTGCGTCACTGCATCATCTCCAGTTCTTCTTTTTCTTCCAGCGCCGCTCGTCGCGCTGGCCTTCTTCCTTCATGCCCAGATAGAACTCCTTGATGTCGTCTTTCTCGCGCAACCGGGCACAGGTGTCCTCCATGACGATGCGGCCGTTTTCGAGCACATAGCCGTAGTCCGATGCGTTCAGCGCCATGTTGGCGTTCTGCTCCACCAGCAAGATGGTGGTGCCGCGCTCGCGGTTGATGCGCACGACGATCTCGAAGATTTCCTTGGTCAGCTTCGGCGACAGGCCCAGGCTGGGCTCGTCGAGCAGGATCAGGTCGGGCTTGGCCATCAAGGCGCGCGAGATCGACAGCATCTGCTGCTGCCCGCCCGAGAGCAGGCCGGCGTCCTGGCCGGCGCGCTCCTTGAGGATCGGAAAATAGCCGTACACCGCCTCGATGTCCCGCGCCACGTCATCGGCGTCGCTGCGCGTGTAGGCGCCCATCAGCAGGTTGTCGCGCACGCTGAGCAGTGCAAACACCTCGCGTCCTTCGGGTACATGCGACAAGCCCTGTTGCACGATGAAGGCCGGGTCCTTGGCGGTGATGTCCTCGCCCTTGAACTCGATCGAACCCTTGCGCGGATCGATGATGCCGGAGATGGTTTTGAGAATCGTCGTCTTGCCGGCGCCGTTGGAGCCCAGCACGGTGCCGATCTCGCCGCGGCGCACCTGCAGGCTGACGCCACGGATCGCGCGGATCGGGCCATAGGCGCTCTCCACATTGAGCAGTTTGAGCACCGGCTGGTCGCTCATGGGTACGGGAGTGGTGCTCATGGCTTTCTCCGCAGCGACGACACATCGTCGATCGAGCCCAGGTAGGCCTCGATCACGCCGGGATCGTTCTGCACCTCGCGCGGCGTGCCCATGGCCAGTACTGCGCCCTGGTTCATCGCCACCACGCGGTCCGACACCTTGGACACCAGCGACATGTCGTGTTCGACCATCAGCACGGTAATGCCGAGTTCGTTCTTGATGTCGGCGATCCAGAAAGCCATGTCGTCGGTTTCCTCCACATTCAGGCCCGAGGATGGCTCGTCGAGCAGCAGCAGCTTGGGCTCGGTGCACAAGGCGCGCCCGAGTTCGACCACCTTGCGCACGCCATAGGGCAGACCGGCCACCATGGCATCGCGGTGGTGTTGCAGGTCGAGGAAGTCGATTACCTTCTCGGCCTTCTCGCGTGCCTCGATCTCGGCCGCCATGGTCTTGCCGGTGAAAAACAGCTCGCTCCAGAAACCGGTCTTGCGATGGGTGTGGCCGCCAATGAGCAGGTTGTGCAATACCGACGCGTGCTCGAACAACTCGATGTTCTGGAAAGTGCGTGCAATACCCAGTGCAGCGATGTCGTGCGGCGGGTGGGTCAGCAGGTTTTCGCCCAGATAGGTGATTGCGCCAACGGTCGGCGTATAGATGCGGCTGATCAGGTTGAACACCGTGGTCTTGCCCGCGCCATTGGGCCCGATCAGCGTGAACACCTCGCCGGGCTGGACGTCGAAACTGACGTTGTCCACGGCGACCACGCCGCCGAATCGGACCGTCAGATCCTTTGCGCAGAGCAGATGCTCAGCCATGGCAGGTCCTTGCGCAAGAGCCGGCGTGAGCGCCGCCGGGCCGCCCCAAGGCGCGAAGGCCCCCTCGGGGGGCAGAGAGCGACACGAAGTGCGCGAACGTGGGGGCTGTCATCTGAGGCGGTCCGATTTCTGGAATGACTTCTGCCGCTTGAACATGCCTTTGCGGTAGAACGGGAAGGTCTGCAGGTAGGTGCGGACCTTGAGCCATCGACCGTACAGACCCATGGGCTCGAACAGCACGAAGCCGATCAGTACGACGCCATAGACCAGGCCTTGCAGGCCCGGCGCTTGGCCGATGAAGGTCGGCAGGTGGTCCTTGCTGAGTGAGATCATCTGGGGCATGGAGATCAGGAATATCGCACCCAGGAAGGCCCCATGCACCGAGCCCAGGCCGCCGATGACCACCATCAGCAACAGATCGATCGACTGCAGAATGTTGAATTGATCCGGCGAAATAAAACGCAGCTTGTGTGCGTACAGGGCGCCGGCGACACCGGCGAGCGCGGCCGAGATCGCGAACGACAAGGTCTTGTAGCGCGCCAGGTTGATGCCCATGCTCTGGGCGGAGATTTCCGAGTCCCGGATGGCCACGAAGGCACGCCCGGTGGCTGAGCGCAGCAGGTTCAAGATGCCCAGCGTCGCGCCGATGGCGACCAGCAGGCACAGGACATAGAACTCGGTGGCCGAACTCAGCACCCAGCCGAACATCTCGGGTGACTTCACGCTCATGCCCGAATTGCCGCCCGTGACCGAATCCCAGCGCGCGAAACCCTCCTCGACGATGAAACCGAAGGCGATGGTGGCGATGCCCAGGTAGATGCCCTTGACGCGCAGCGCCGGCAGGCCGACGACCACGCCAACCGCTGCCGAAATGCCGGCGGCCAGCGCCAGTGCAAACGGGAACGGTACACCCATGTTGGTGAACACCGCTTGGGTATATGCACCGACGCCCAAAAAGGCGGCATGGCCGATGGAGAACTGCCCGGTGAAGCCAGCCAGCAGCATCAGTCCCAGGCCGGCGATGGCGTAGATCAGGATGAAGGTGATCTGGGCCAGCCAGTATTCGTCGATCAGCCACGGCGCCGCAAGCAGGAACACCAGCATGGCGCTGTACCAGAACACGTGGCCGCCATGCTTGGCGAGGCGGATGTCCTGGGCGTAGTCGGTCTTGAAGATGAATCGCATCTATTTAGTTGGTTGGGGACAGAACAGACCGGTTGGGCCGTTCTGGTTGGTCTCACAAGGTTTTTTTCCAGTTGGGGACAGAGCAAAATTGCTGCGCAATTCTTGGTCTGTCCCGCAAGCCCTTTATTCAGTTGGGGACAGAGCAAAATTGCTGCGCAATTCTTGGTCTGTCCCGCAAGCCCTTTATTCAGTTGGGGACAGAGCAAAATTGCTGCGCAATTCTTGGTCTGTCCCGCAAGTACTCATACTTTCTTCCTCAATCGTTCGCCGAAAAGGCCGTTGGGCTTGACCATCAGCATGATCAACACCACCACATACGGTGCCACATCCTTGACGCCGGCGGGCGCATAGAAGCCGGCCAGGGACTCGACGATGCCGATGATCAGCCCGCCGACGATGGCGCCGGGCAAACTGCCGAAGCCGCCCACCACCGCCGCCGGAAAGGCCTTCAGGCCGATGAATCCCATGTTGGCGTGCACGAAAGTGATCGGGGCCAACAGCAGACCGGCAATCGCCGCGACCGCGGCGGCCAGCGCCCATACCAGGCCATTGATGCGTTTGACCGGTATGCCCATGTAATACGCGGCGAGCTGGTTCTGCGACGCGGCCTGCATGGCGACGCCGATCTTGCTGTACTTGAACAAGGCGTAGAGCACGGCACACAACACGGCGGTGACCGCAATCACGACCATCTGCTCGACGTTGATCACCAGCGTGCCCAGGCGCCAGATCTGGTCCTTGTAGGGAACCGGCATGGTGTGCGTCTCCGTGCCGATGACCGGGATCATGGTGATGGCGCCGCGCGCCACATAGCCGATGCCGATGGTCAACATCACGATGGAGAAGGCAGGTTGCCCTAGGATGGGGCGGATGACCACCCGTTCGATCAAAAAACCGAACAGGCCCATGCCGGCGATGGCGCAGATCACGGCCAGCCAGAATGGAAACCCGAGTATGGTCATGCACGCCAGGCCGCCGAACGCGCCCAGCATCATCAGGTCGCCCTGGGCAAAGCTCACCGTTTCCGTGCCTTTGTAAATCAGCACGAAACCCAAGGCGATCAAACCGTATATGCAGCCCTGTGCGATGCCACTGATCACCAGTTGCAGAAAAATCACGCAGTCCCCTTTTCTTATCTTGTGTCATTTATAGCGGGTATGCAGCGAATCGCGCTGAGGGTTGTCCCCGATAGCTGCGTTGGAAGGCGCGTGCATCTAATGCCAACCATGACGATCGCTGTGCAAACCCGCCATCACGGTGTGGTCACCTTGGTGACACTGTGCCGGCCCGATGTGCGCAACGCCGTGGACGCACCTACGGCGTTGGCGCTTTACCAGGCCTTTCTGGCATTTGATGCCGACCCCGATGCCAAGGTCGCGGTATTTCATGGCGATCACGGGCATTTCTGCGCCGGCTGGGATCTGCAGGCGGCGGCGCACGATAATGGCCGATCCGCGTCCAGCGTGCGATCACTGGCGTCGGCGTTCGACTTCGATCCGTTTGAAGCGCCGACTCAGGGCCCGATGGGGCCGTCCCGCCTGCTTCTGTCCAAGCCGGTGATTGCCGCCGTCAGTGGCGCGGCAGTGGCTGGCGGCATGGAGCTGGCCTTGTGGTGTGACATGCGGGTGATGGAGCAGGATGCCTTTTTTGGCATCTATTGCCGCCGTTTCGGCGTGCCGCTGATCGACGGTGGCACGGTGCGCCTGCCACGCCTGATCGGCATGGGCCATGCGATGGACCTGATCCTGACCGGGCGCAAGGTCGAGGCTGCCGAGGCCCTGCAGATGGGCTTGTGCAACCGGGTGGTGCCCACCGGTTCAGCCCTGACTGCCGCGCTGGAACTAGCGGCACAGTTGGCCGCGTTTCCGCAGCCGACCATGCTGGCCGACCGGGCCAGTGCCTATGCGCAGTGGGATCTGCCCATGGCGCAGGCGCTGAACCAGGAGTGGGAGCGCGGCAAGGCCTGCCTGGGAGAGGCCTTGCAGGGCGCCAGCCGATTTGCCGGCGGCGCAGGCCGGCATGGCAAGTTCTAGCTGCCCGAGGCGCGCGCCGGCCGCGCGGCTGGCGGAATCTCGCGCGGCTTGCCGTTGTCGTCCACCGCCACGTAGGTCAGCGAGGCTTCGGTCACCTTGACGTATTTGCCCTGACTGCGGAACTGTTCGGCATACACCTCTACTTGTACGGTCACCGAGGTGCGGCCTATGCGTGTCACCGACGCGAAGAACGACAGGATGTCGCCGACGCGCACCGCTTGCTTGAAGATGAACTGGTTCACGGCTACTGTCACCTGCCGGCCCTGCGTATGCCGCGCCGGCAACACGGCGCCAGCCAGGTCGACCTGGGCCATGACCCAGCCACCAAAGATGTCGCCGTTGGCGTTGCAGTCGGCCGGCATCGGGATGACTTTGAGCACCAGTTCCTTGTCGGTGGGCAACAAGACCTCGGCTGCGCTGGAATGGGTGGAGATGGTCACAATGGGGTCCTGATGCAAAAAGGGCGCGCGTCACGCGCCCGTGGTGGTGCCGTAGCGCCTTTTTTGTGCTTAGCTGAACCACAGGATTGTCCCGCATGCGCCACGCCGCCCGTTCTTCTTCGTCCACAGCTCCCTTGCCGGGTCTGAGCGCTGCCCCAGAGCGGCGCTCCGACTGGACCACGCTGAGCCGGCTGCTGCCCTATCTGTTGCAATACAAGTGGCGCGTCGTGGCTGCACTGACCTTCATGGTCGGCGCCAAGCTGGCCAATATCGGCGTGCCCCTGCTGCTCAAGGAGCTGGTTGATGGCCTGAGCCCGAATGGCGGACGCAGCCTGGCGCAGGCCGCGCCCGCCGAATTGCTGCAGGCGGTGCTGGTGGTGCCGGTCGCATTGTTGTTCGGATATGGCCTGCTGCGCCTGTCGACCACGCTGTTCACGGAACTGCGCGAACTGGTGTTCGCCAAGGCCACCGAAGGCGCGGCGCGATCCATCTCGCTGCAGGTGTTCCGGCATCTGCATGCGCTGAGTCTGCGTTTTCACCTGGACCGCCAGACCGGCGGCATGACGCGTGACATCGAGCGCGGCACGCGCGGCGTGCATTCGCTGATCTCGTATTCGCTTTACAGCATCGGCCCGACCTTGATCGAGGTGACCCTGGTGCTGACGCTGCTGGCGGTGAAATTCGACATCTGGTTTGCCTGGATCACGATCATCGCGCTGGTGGTCTACATCATCTTCACGGTCACGGTCACCCAGTGGCGCACCCAGTTTCGGCGCCAGATGAACGAGCTCGACTCGTCGGCGCACAGCCGCGCCATCGACTCGCTGCTCAACTACGAGACCGTCAAGTACTTCAACAACGAAGAGTTCGAAGCGGGTCGCTATGACGAGAGCCTGGAGCGCTACCGCAAGGCGGCGATCAAGAGCCAGCAAACGCTGAGCCTGCTCAACACCGGCCAGCAGCTGATCATCGCCGCCTCGCTGGTGGCCATGCTGTACCGGGCCACGCAGGGTGTCGTCGACGGGCGCATGACGCTGGGCGATCTGGTCATGGTCAACGCCTTCATGATCCAGCTGTATATCCCGCTCGGCTTTCTGGGCACCTTGTACCGCGAGATCAAACAGAGCCTGACCGATCTGGACAAGATGTTCCGGCTGATGGAGCAGCAGCGCGAGATCGCCGACCCTGCCGATGCACCGCCGCTGGCGCTCGTCGGTGAGCCGACGATCCGCTTCGAGCATGTGGACTTTGCCTACGACAGCGGTGTGCCGACGAGCGGCAAGTCGGCCGCGCGCAGCATCCTGCACGACATCAGCTTCGAAATACCGGCCGGCAAGACCGTGGCCGTGGTCGGACCGTCCGGAGCCGGCAAGTCGACGCTGGCGCGGTTGCTCTATCGCTTCTACGACGTGCAGGGCGGGCGCATCACGATAGCCGGGCAGGACATACGCAGTGTGACCCAGTCCAGCGTGCGCCGGGCCATCGGCATCGTGCCGCAGGACACGGTGCTGTTCAACGACACCATCGCCTACAACATCGCCTATGGCGCACCCGGTGCGAGCCAGGACCAGGTGGAGCAGGCCGCGCGCGCGGCGCATATCCACAATTTCATCATCAGCACGCCGGCCGGCTACGAGGCCATGGTCGGCGAGCGCGGGCTGAAACTGTCGGGCGGAGAGAAGCAGCGCGTGGCCATCGCCCGCACCCTGCTCAAGAACCCGCCAATCCTGATCTTCGACGAGGCCACCAGCGCGCTGGACTCGGCCAACGAGCGGGCGATCCAGGCCGAACTGCGCATGGTGGCGCGCGACAAGACCACGCTGGTGATTGCGCACCGACTGTCGACCGTGGTCGACGCCCATGAAATCCTGGTCATGGATGGCGGGCGTATCGTCGAACGGGGTGCACACGCGAACTTGCTCGCCGCCAAGGGACGTTATGCCCAGATGTGGGCTATGCAACAGTCGAGCGAGAAGAAGAGCGACCCGGCCGGCGCTTGAACTACCGGCTGGTCGGTCGCCTCCGAAGCGCCGACCAGGCACCGGTCAGACGCGTTCGAGCACCACCGCAATACCTTGCCCGACACCGATGCACATGGTGCACAAGGCGTAGCGGCCGCCGCTCTTCATCAACTGGTTGACGGCAGTGGTCGCCAGGCGCGCGCCGGAGGCGCCCAGCGGATGACCGAGCGCGATCGCGCCGCCGTTCGGATTGACGCGCGGGTCGTCGTCCTGCACCCCGAGGGCGCGCAATACCGCGAGTCCCTGCGCGGCAAAGGCTTCGTTGAGTTCGATCACGTCCATCTGCTCGATGGTCAGGCCGGTTAGCGCCAGCACCTTCTGGCTCGCCGGTGCCGGCCCCATGCCCATGATGCGCGGCGCGACACCGGCCGTAGCCATGCCCACGACGCGTGCGCGCGGCGTCAGGCCATGCTTGGCGGCGCTGTTCTCGTCGGCCAGCAACAGGGCGCAGGCCCCGTCATTGACGCCGCTGGCATTGCCGGCGGTTACGCTGCCGTCCGGTCGCACGATGCCTTTGAGTTTGGCTAACGCCTCGAGTGAAGTCGCACGCGGGTGTTCATCCTTGTCGACGACGACCGGGTCGCCCTTCTTCTGTGCCAGGCTGACCGGCGTGATCTCGGCGTCGAAATAGCCCGCCTTTTGCGCGGCCACCGCCTTCATCTGGCTGGCCAGCGCCATCGCATCCTGGTCTTGTCGGCTGATGTTGAAGTCCGCGGCCACGTTCTCGGCGGTTTCGGGCATGGCGTCGATGCCGTAGCGCTCCTTCATCAGCCGGTTGACAAAGCGCCAGCCGATGGTGGTGTCGTAGACCGCGTTGGCGCGACCAAAGGCGGTTTCGGCCTTGGGCATGACGAACGGTGCGCGGCTCATGCTCTCGACACCGCCGGCGATCATCAGGCCGGCTTCGCCGCAGCGGATGGCGCGTGCGGCGCTGCCCACGGCATCAAGGCCGGAGCCGCACAGGCGGTTCACGGTGGCGCCTGGCACCTCGATCGGCAGGCCGGCCAGCAAGGCTGCCATGCGCGCCACGTTGCGATTGTCCTCGCCGGCCTGGTTGGCGCAACCGTAGATGACGTCGCTCACCGCCTGCCAGTCGACCTTGGCATTGCGCGCCATCAGTGCCTTGATCGGAATCGCACCCAGGTCGTCCGTGCGCACGGTACTGAGCGCTCCGCCGTAGCGTCCGAAAGGGGTGCGAATGGCGTCACAGATATAGGCGTGGTTCATGGGCTTTCTCCAGTTGGGCTATGGCGGGAGCGGGTCCGCGTGTTGCTGACCCGCGCAGGATGTCAGGTGGCGATCGGCAGTCCGATCAGTCGTTCGAGTTCGGCGTGGCCCAGGCAGTTGACCCGTTCCACCAGACGCAGGCCATGCGGTGTGCATTCCAGCGTGACCGGTTGCTTGCCGGTGTTGACCAGATCGTATTCTTCGTCACCGGGCCGAAGTTTAGGGCGGCGATTGTCGGGCAAGACAATCCGAAGGCGGTATCCATGGGCTCCAATCGTTCGTCACAAGTCAATTGTTCGAGCATTGAATTCTAGGAGAAGCGATTCTGCGTATTGCGTCTGCGCCAGGTGCTGCTGGGTTGATCGGCGACCAGTTCACCCGCACCAGCGCAAGCCAGCCTGTTGACGGTTGGCGCGTGACCCACAAAACGCCGCCGACTGCTGAAAAAGGACGTGCAGCATGGTCTTGGCGTACTATCCAGGCTCCAAAGCCATCGACCCTGTTAGTCGCGGGGCGTCGCCATGAACCTCGAAAAAGTGATCTTCGGCGCATTTGTCATCCTCGCCTGCACGCTCAACTTCGGATTCTTCGTCGGCGAGATCGGCAATCCGCAGCAACACCACCAGCTCGAACTTGCGGCCACGGTGTTCGTCAACCTGATCGCAATGACCCTGAAGTTTGGCGACCGCACCCACATCGGCGCGGTGCATCTGGCCACGAGCATCGTGGCCGTGCTGCAACTCATCGCCGCTTCGCTGGTTTGGATGTGGGCGACCCGGGTGGCCGGCATGGAAACCGAAGGCGAAGTCATGGCCACCGTGGTGTCGCTGGCCGGCGGCGCGCTGGTGGCGAACTTCATCTCGGTCGCGCTGTTGATCGGCGAAACAATGCGCCGCACGCGCTGACGGCGCGAAGCTGCAGGGCGGGACGATGTCGGACATCCTCGTGCTCGTGTTGCGGCGGCTGCGTGCGCCGCTGATCACGCTGATCTCGGTCTACGCGATCTCGATCTTCGGGCTGGTGCTGATGCCGGGTACCGACCCGTCGGGCCAGCCCTGGCGGCTCAGCGTATTCGACGCCTTCTACGTCATGTCGTACACCGCGACGACGATAGGCTTCGGCGAGGTGCCCTACCCGTTTTCCTACGCGCAGCGGCTGTGGATGACGCTGTCGATCTACCTGTCGGTGGTCGGATGGGCCTACACGCTGGGTTCGGTTTTCGCACTGACCCGGCATCCGGCGTTCAAGCTGGCGCTGCAACAACATCGTTTCGAACGCAGCGTCGCGCGCATGACCGATCGTTTCTACATCGTCTGTGGCTACGGGCAGAGCGGCCGAAGGCTGGTGGCGGCGCTCGACCGCATCGGCTATGGCACGGTTGTGCTCGAGCATGACGAGCAACGCGCGCGGGCGCACCTGGTCAGCGACATGCAGCAACCCACCGCCCTGCTCGTTGCCGATGCCCGCGCACCCGACGTGTTGCTGACGGCGGGCATCCGCATGCACCACTGCCTGGGGCTGATCGCGCTCACCGGCGACGATCAGGTGAACCAGGCCATCGTCATCGGCGCCCGTGCCCTGGCCAAGGACTGCCGGCTGCTGGCGCGGGTGAAGTCCGATGCCGCGCAGGACATGCTCGGCGAGTTCGGCAACGTGATCGTCGTCAACCCCTTCGTCACCTTTGGCCTGAACTTCGGCATGGCCCTGTCCAAGCCGGACACCTTGCGGCTCGAGGAGTGGATCACCGGCGTTCCGGGTGCCGATCCACCGGCGCGCTTCGTGTTGCCGCGCGGCCATTGGGTGATCGCAGGATTCGGCCGCTTCGGCCACGCAGTGTCCCAGGCACTCGCCGAAGCCGGCCTGACCTGGAAGGCGATCGACATCGACCCGGCGCAATGCGGCGAGGGCGGCATCGTAGGCAACAGCGTCGCCGAGAAGGCCCTTCGCCGCGCCGGGATCGAGGAGGCCTGCGGGCTGATCGCCTGCACCGATGCCGACGCCAGCAACCTCGCGGTGGTCATCGCGGCGCGGCGCTGTCACAAGAAGTTGTTCGTCGTCGTGCGCCAGAACCAGGTCGGCAACCGGGCGCTGATCGAGGCCGCGCACGCCAACATGGAGTTCGTTCAGGCGCAATTGATGACCAACGAGGTTCTGCAGGAGATGACGACACCATTGCTGAACCGCTTTCTGCTGCGCGCACGCCAACAGCCCAACGTCTGGGCCGCCGGGCTGATCCTGCGCCTGCGCGAGGTCGTCGGCGACATCGTTCCCTATATCTGGGGTGTACGCATTGCGCCGGAGCTGGTCGGCGTGGCCCATGCTTTCGGCGAGCGGCCCGAGCCGCCGTTCGCACTGTCTCATCTTATCGCCGACCCGGACCGGCGAAGCGACAAGCTACCGGTCGTCGCACTGATGCTCAGCCGTGGTGGCAAGGACATACTGCTGCCCGACGTCAACATGGCGCTGGCGAAAAACGACCGCATCGTCTTTGCCGGCACCCAGGCGGTTGAGCGACTGCAACGGCGAACGCTTTCCGATGACGTCGTGATCGACTATCTGCGTACCGGCAAGGAACCGCCACGCACCTGGCTAGGCAGACTTTCGACGCCAGTCTAGACGCGAAGTGACACGCGTACGTTTCCACGACGACGCGTTGTCAGAATTGGCGCACGAGGTCGAGTACTACGCCAAAGATCAAGCGGCGGTCCCGCAGCCGGTAGGACGCCTTGCTGTGCCTGTCGATGTCGATCCCGCGCTGGCGATTGGCGAACAGGAAATCGAGCAGGACTGCGATCTGATCGTCGTCGGCAAACACGGCCGTAACATGATCGAGGACCTGCTGCTAGGCAGCGTCACCTCGCACGTGCTGGCTGAATCCCTGTGCGATGTGCTGGTGTCTACGTCCACCAGCCGTGTTTGACGACATGGGGCGATGCTCCGCCTGTGCCGCTCAGCTGCGGAAGAACCTGGGGTTCTTGGCGACGAAGCTATCCGTCCAGACGTCGATGAACGAGCGCCGATCCCGTTTCATGTGCCATCAGCCGAAGCCGCTGATGACCGCCGCGCCCAGTGTGTCGACAATCAGGTCCCACATCGTGTCGGTCAGCGCTGAAGGGTCGCCCCGCATCGGCTTCTGCATCTGCAGGCCGAACAACTGATCGGCGGCAAACTCGAATATTTCCCACAGCGCGCCGCCGGTCGCCGCGAAGGCGAACGCGAACAGGGCCACGAAACCCGGTCGCATGTGCAATTCGATGCGCCGGCTCTCGTTCAGTACGTAGACGAGCAGGAAGCCGACAAGGCCCGGCAGTAGTCCGGACGTGCTGTGCAACACGATGTCCCACCACCAGAAACGTTCGTAGTTGCTGTGGAATTCGCCCAGAAACAGCGATGCGAAGACGAACAGTATCGCCAGCAACTCGTATTCGGCCGGGATGTGCACTGGCAATCGAGGCCCCAGCAGCAGGGGCGCGCTGGTGACGGCCATGATGGCCAGCAGCCATGCTCCGCTCGTCCGGGATTCCTGCAAGAGCAGCACGACGAGTTCTACCGCCATGACAGCTTGCAGCGTCAGCACCAAGCCCAGGCGGATTCGCGCCGCGGTGCGAAGCTGGGTTGATGTCAACTGACTGCACATCACGGCGGTGAGCCTGTGACCGTTCAAACGGTGCCGTTTGGCGTGCCCTGGACTTCGTCCAAGCCCGACGCCGCCACGATCGCCAGGGGTTTGGTTGGCAGCACAAGCGCGACCGCCGATGACGCCGCGTGACGCGACGCCATAGCGCGGGCATGCGGATGAACCACCTGTCCTTGACCCATCGCAAGCGGCCGGTCATGAATCCGCGAGTCGGGGCGGGGCTTCCAATTACCATCATCAGGCAAGGCAGATCTCAGATCCGGCACGCTTGCGCGTTTGGCGACCCGTGCGCCAGTCCACACCAACCCGACTCACTGATGGAGGCCACGCATGAAACTACGATCCGGTGACCCACAGACGCCTTTACCTGGCAACGACCCCTCGCCCGCGGCGCTGACACCCGCGGACATGGTCGACGCGAACCACCCGGCCGTGCAGGCATTTGCGAGCAAGCACGCATCGGGAAGCGACGAGCGCGCGCGCGCGGTGGCGCTGTACTACGCGGTGCGTGACGGGTTTCGCTACGACCCCTATTGCGTCGACCTCAGCCCCCATGGCATGCGCGCCAGTACCGTGCTGGCACAGGGTGTCGGCTGGTGCGTCACCAAGGCTGCGCTGCTGACCGCCGCCTGCCGCAGCATCGGCATTCCAGCCCGCCTGGGTTTTGCCGACGTGCGCAACCATCTGTCCACGCAGCGCATGCGCGAGATGATGAAGACCGATGAGTTCGTGTGGCACGGCTACTCCGAACTCTGGCTGGGTGGCGCCTGGCGCAAGGCAACGCCCGCCTTCAACATCGAACTGTGCAACAAGTTCGGTCTGCTGCCACTTGAATTCAATGGTGTCGACGACTCGATCTACCACCCCTTCGACAGCAACGGCAACCGCCACATGGAATACCTGCGCGACCACGGCCACTTCGACGACGTGCCGTTGGAGCGCATTCGCGCCGACTTTCAGAAGTACTACCCTGGCTGGGGCGACTCCAAGGGCGAACTGACACGGGCCGACTTCGAGTCGGACGTTTCGAAGGAGATTTCTTAGGCTCGGTGCCGGTCTTCCTGGCTATCGACAAGTCACGCGGCTGGTGAAACTGCTGACCCGCCGCGGCGTGCTCGTCGAAGAGGTGGAGGGGTGGCTCGCGCATTGCGGACCTGCGCTTACCATCGGTGGTGAAAGTCTCGTCATCACGGGATCTCAAACTTTGCCGCAGGAGGTTCTTGCCGTGGACAAATTTCTCGCGAATCTTGGGGCTGCCGCATTCCGTGACGTTCCGGAATTCGGCGCGTATGACGTCGTTGTTCTCGGTGGTGGTCCGGCGGGCATCGCCGCCGCCACCACGGCCGCCGAGATGGGGCACAAGACCTTGTTGATCGAGCGGCTCGGCTACTGCGGCGGTGCGGCGGTCTCGGGCATGTCGGGAACGATCTGCGGTTTGTTCCTGACGGTCGACGATCCGAAAACCAGCCAGCCGGAGCAGATCATCTTTGGCTTTGCCGAGCGTTTTCGCTCTGCGCTGGTTGCCAATGGCGGCCTGACCGGGCCGCAGATATATGGCAAGAGCTGGGTCACCACGCATGACTGCGCCAAATACAAGCGAACCGCCACCGACTTGCTGCGAGGCGCCGGTGTCCATGTTCTGCTGCACACGCAGATGATCGACGTTCTGGCACAGGACGACGCGCTCAGCGGCTTGATCCTGCACACGAAATCCGGCTACACCAAGGTCGTGGCCAAACGGGTGGTCGATGCCAGCGGCGATGCTGACGCCGTTTTCAAGATGGGTGCGCGAACGCTCAAGGGCAACAACGGGGTGATCCAGAACCCCACGATGATGTTCAAGATCGGCAACGTCGATATCCCGCGCTACCTCGATTACTGGGGCCAGACACGATCTCTGCGCCCAAGGTGGTTTCGATGCTTGAGGCGCGTGATGAACTGGTACGCAAGAAGGTCTGGTTGTTCCCCACGGTGAATCCCGGCGAGTTGCTGGTGAACGCCACCAAGATCACCGGTTTCGACGGGCGTGCACTGGATGTGACGAACCCGGTCGATCACACCGAGGCAGAGCAGTTCTCCATCTACCAGGCGCGCGCTTTTTTCGAGTTTCTGCAGGAGAAGGTGCCCGGCTGCGAAGACGCCTATTTCATCGACTATGGTGCGGAAGTCGGCGTGCGCCAGACCCGGACTATCGACGGCGTCAAGCGGCTGGAAAACGCGGACGTGGTCGACAAGCGCAAGTGCAAGGACGCCATCGCACGATCGAGCTGGCCGATCGAGTTGCACTACGGCGCCAAGCCGAAAACGGAATGGCTCGTCAACGACTATTACGAAGTGCCTTTCGGAACACTCGTGCCCAGGGACGTGCGCAACGTGATCGTCGCCGGGCGCTGCCTCAGCGCAGAACATGAGGCGCTGGCGAGTTGCCGGGTGACGGCCCAGTGTTTCGAGTATGGCCGTGCCGCGGCGATCGCCGTCGACATGTCGCTCAAGGAGCGCATGGACTTCCAGCAGATCGACGGCGTCGACGTCGCCGAACGCATGAGGGTCGGCAACAGCCGTTGATGGCGTCACCCGGCAGTTGCCGACACCACGCGGCCTGCGGTCGCGTCGCGCATACAGGTAGATTCGAGGAGCCATGCATGTCAGATGCCGTCGTTGAGAAGATCGAGCTGTTGGCCATCGGGCCCGACTCCGAGAAGGTGACCTGGTCGTCGCGCCTGGGCATCATGTATGAGGCCATGGTCGTCGCGCGGCTGTTCCTCTCGAATGGCGTGCAGGCCGTGGGGGGGCTCACCGCCTATACAGAGCACGAGTTCGACGGGACCGGTTTCGCAGCGGCCTCGCTGATGGCGCCGTTTGTGCTGGGACGTAGTGTGTTCGACATTCCGCAGGTATACGCGGACATGCGCGGGCGTTATGTACCGTTGGGCCATCTGGCGACATCGATCTTCGATATTGCCCTGCACGATGGGAAAGCCAAGACGCTGGGGCAACCGATCTACCGGATGCTGGGCGCGGCGCGTGACAAGATTCTGGCCTATGCGTCCAGCCCGCTGCTGCCGAACGATCAGGCCTATGTGGATTACTGCAAGGCCATGCTGGACATGGGTTACCGGGCCATCAAGATCCATCCCTATTGCGTTTTCGCGGATGACCTTCGTCTGGTGCGTGGGCTGATCGAGACGTTTAAGGGGCAGGACATCGGATGGAGTCTGGATACCGATGCGACCTATTCGCTGGCGCAGGCCCTGCGCATGGGCCGGTTGCTGGATGCCGGCGGTTGGGAGTTTTTCGAGGCGCCGCTGCCGGACAGCGACCTCAGTGGCTACAAGGCGTTGGCAGACGCTCTGGACCTCGATGTCATATGTGGCGGCAACAGTTGGCCGAACCTGCACCTGATCCAGATGGCGTTGCAGATGCGGGCCACCAACCGCAGCCGCTTTGACGTGACCAGCATCGGCGGCTTTACCGGGGGAGGCGAAATCATGGCGGTGAGCCGTGCCCATGGTGCCAAATGCGAATTGCAAAGCTGGGGCTACACCCTGACGCAGGCCGCGAACCTGCATCTGTTGCTGGCCCACGAGAACTGCGACTACCTTGAGCAGGCGATGCCGTTCGAAAAATACGAGTTCGGCGCTCGTCAGGTGATCCGACCGGATGCCGATGGTTATGTCCGCGCCAGCGGCCTGCCCGGTCTGGGCATTGAACTGGACTGGGAGCAAATGGCGCCGTTCGTCTATGCCCGACGGGAGTTTGGCGCCAAACGCTGACGCGTGCGAGGGTAGTAGCGATACAGCGATACGCCCGCGTAGTCATGTCACCGGCGATCTGCGTTTCGAAGCGCCCTGGCGCCGTGGTGTCGTGTGATCGGCCGCAGTTTCGAAGCCATGGATGGCGGGACTGATTCGCGCTTCCGGCGCTGTGGCGTATCCTGCCAGGCCGTGGCGAAGGCGTGACTTGTCGCCAGTAAGCACAAAAATAGGCCGTTTGATCTTCCTGTTCACGATGGGACTGGACACCGAAAACGTGTCAACCGATGGCGCAAGGCAGCACTACCGTGGCAAGGCAATTGACCCCAAATCGACATTTCCACGTGCACCGGAAAAACTCATTCGGCCTGTCCGTCGATGCTTTCTTTCGCCTTCTCGATTCGATTGCGACCCTTGTGCTTGGCCGAATACAGCGCCTCGTCCACTCTGCAAATCAAACTGGCAGCGCTTTCAGTCGATGAAAAAACCGCGCATCCGCCGCTGACGGTAACTTGGTGTGCAACCCCATCCACGGTGAAGGGACTATCAGCCATACTGCGACGAACTCGTTCGGCGATCATCTCCACCCCGCGCAAATCGCATTGCGGCAGCAGTACGACAAACTCCTCGCCACCGTAGCGCGCAACAAAGTCCATGTCTCGAACACAAAGCCCGACCCGTGTCGCGACTTCCTGCAACACCACATTTCCAGCGGGATGGCCGAAGGCGTCATTGAATTTCTTGAAATGATCCACATCAATCAGGATGACCGACAAGGACCCGCCGGCACCCCTGCGGGCAAATTCGCTGGTGCGCCGCTTCAGTTCTTCTTCGAAACTACCGAAATTGTTCAGACCCGTCAGTCGATCGACTCTGGCAACCTGGTCCAGCAAAACGATCTTGCCCTGCAATTCCTCATTCAGCGATTCGATTTGCACATTCTTTTGTTCAACATCCTCATGCATCTTGGCGTTGCGAATAGACGTGCTGATGAATGATGAAAGCAGTTCGATCAAGGTCAGATCGGTTTCCCGCGCGTTCAACGGCTCAGCCAGCGTGCATAACCAAAGCACACCGATCACCTTACCGCTCAATCGAATCGGAACATAGATAAAGGTACGTGTTGTTTCAAGCAGCGCCAATATCCTGGCGTCTTTCTCCGACATCGGAAGATGCTTGATAAATACACTGTCATTGATCAAGAACCGCTGATTGTTAGAGAACACGAACCCGCTCTGGCCGTCGCTTATCGCAAGTGAAAATACCGTACTTTTGCGGAACGGCTCCCAACTTGCTTCGAGATGTTCGTAAGCTTCGCTGAAAGTCGTATGAACAATTGGTAGCTGACCACTTTCTTCGAGCAGGATGCTGACCATGTCGAAGCGAAAACGCGATATGAATTCCCTGCCGATCAGTTTGTACACTTCTTCGACCGAAGTGAGGCTGTTCATCTCGCTGATATACGACAGGAATTGCTGAATCTCGCCATACATGGCCTCGACCAACTTTCCGCGCTCGACCGACTGATGGTAATTCCAGTGAATCTGAATCTGGCGCGCAAAGACATCGCCTACTTCTTGCACATGGCGTGTGGTACCTTCATCCAGATTCTGGCTTTGGCTGAACACCATGGTCGTGCCAATTTTCTCGGTTCGCCCATCTTCCATTTCTACGCTTAGCGGCGAAACCAGAAGACTTTGCATTTTCCACCTGGCAAAGCGCATCCGGGTGGTCTCTGCGTACTTTCCCAAATCGTCTTCCGTGACGAGCGCGAATTTGCCCTCATTGAACACACGCACGTTCACATCTGGCTGATCGACGTGATATTGAAAGCCCTTGTAGCTAATCTCGACCGCGGCAAAAACCTCGGGAAGTTTGATAAATACAGTAGTCAGCGCGTCGCCGGCATCTTTCATCAAATTGACGACAAATCCATCGACGCTGGGAAATGTGAATACCTGCTTGCACAATGTTTCAAGCAGTTCCTGAAGGTTGGATGCCCTTTGGATACGCGATGCCATGGAACTGACAGCAAGCGCATCGCGCAGTCGATCACATTCCGCGTTCGCGTTTGACAGCGCTTCGGCGAGTTGAATATTGTTCTGAACCATATCCTGTATTTCCTCGCGACTCGCCTGCCCTCCACCTTCCGTAAGCCGCTCGCATCATCAAGACGCAGACCAGCCTCTTGGCAAGTCATGATCAAGCGCTCTGGAGTGGCCCGAACATCGGACGTTGCATATTTCGAATCCATGCAACGCGGCCAGTCATAAGCACCCCGCACTATTGCATCGCTGTCTCTTGTTATTGCCCATTATTACGCATTCGTTTTCAGCGCGACACTTTGTCGCTGACGCATGGGGCAGGGCGATGTCCCGTTCATGGTTGAAGGCTGGGGTTGGTGGTTGAAGCCGTGGGGTACAGCAAGTTGCGCGTCCGGCGGCCGCGGTTGCGCGATGGCGTGACCGGCCAGGCCAACACCCCCAAAGAACTCCCCGGTGTGTCACCCAGGCGGGCGAGCTGAAGATCGATCCAGTCGGGCCGGCAACCTATCTCGTTGAGCCTCGTTCTGCCGCTGGTGCGGGTGGCGTGCGGGCTGTACTTGCCGCTCCAACCGCGCCCATGCAGCGCCTGTCTGAACGACGCCATGGCCATCGGCTGGTTGTGGTTGTCCCGGCCAGGGTAAACGTGATCCCAACGACCGATGACACCATGCAACGCTCTGAGCAACTCCACCGCATGCCGGGGAGTGGGGCGGCATGGGGTTTGCGCTGCTTCGTCCGCTCGGTCGGTATTCGCCAGAGGGCAGCGTCGAGGTCGATCTCATCGGTGTAGAGCGCACGCTTGTGCTTGTCCTTGTTGGGTGGCAGCGCCCGGCGCACCGGGTGGACCGGATCGCGGTCCATGCGTAGGGTGGCCGTCGCAAGATCGAAAACGCCGGCCATGCTTGCCGTTCTTGCGCACGGCTGTGGTGAGCACGTCCAGCACATGCATCGGGGTGATCTGCTTGATTGGAAGTGGTCCGATCTTGCCGAACACGGCACGCTGCAGCATGTTCAAACGGCGCGCCTTGGCTTGCGCGAGGGTCTCGCTACGGGGTGCCACAGCGTGGTCGCCAATGGCGAACATGCTTTGCTTGGTCGCCCCCTGCAAATTCAGCTTGAAACGGTATCGCCACGCCTTCACGCCGTTGGGCTTGACCACCCGTGCCCACAACATTACCCGCCTTTAAGTCGGCTTGTATCAATGCTCCGAGAAAGCCGCCGGAATCCCGCAATCCCGTCAGGAACTGAACAGGAAGTTCATCACGTCGCCATCCTTGACGACGTATTCCTTGCCTTCGGAGCGCATCTTGCCCGCATCCTTGGCGCCTTGTTCGCCCTTGAACGCGATGTAGTCGTCGAACGCGATGGTCTGGGCCCGGATGTAGCCCTTCTCGAAATCGGTGTGGATCACGCCGGCCGCCTGCGGACCGGTGTCGCCGACATGGATGGTCCAGGCGCGCACTTCCTTGACGCCGGCGGTGAAATAGGTTTGCAGGCCGAGCAGCTTGAATGCGGCGCGGATCAGCCGATTCAGGCCGGGTTCGCTCTGGCCGAGCTCTTCCAGGAACATCTGGCGGTCTTCATCGCTCATGTCGGCCATCTCGGCCTCGAGCTTGGCGCAGATCGCGACCACCGGGGCTTTTTGCTTCGCTGCGTATTCCTGCAGCCGATCGAGCATCGGATTATTCTCGAAACCGTCTTCGGCCACGTTGGCGACAAACATCGCCGGCTTGGCGGTGATCAGGCAAAACGGCGCCAGCACCACGAGCTCTTCCTTGCTGAAGTCGATCGATCGCACGGGACGAGCCTCGTTCAGCGCCGCCTGGCATTTCTCGAGCACGGCAGCGATACGCGCCGCTTCCTTGTCACTGCCCGACTTGGCCGCCTTGGTGTACCGCACCAGGCTCTTGTCGACGGTGGACAGGTCGGCCAGGCACAACTCGGTCTGGATCACTTCGACATCGGAGATCGGGTCGATCTTTCCGGCCACGTGGATGACGTTGTCGTCCTCGAAGCAGCGCACCACGTTCACCGTGGCGTCAGTCTCGCGGATATGCGCCAGGAACTTGTTGCCCAGGCCCTCGCCGGTGCTGGCGCCTGCGACGAGACCGGCGATATCGACGAACTCGACGATGGCCGGCACGACGCGTTCAGGCTTGACGATCTCGGACAGCTGCGCCAGCCGCGGATCGGGCAGCTCGACCACGCCGACGTTGGGCTCGATGGTGCAAAAGGGGTAGTTCTCGGCCGCGATGCCAGCCTTGGTCAAGGCGTTGAACAAGGTGGATTTGCCCACATTCGGCAGGCCGACGATGCCACACTTCAGACTCATGTTTTTCCTTTGAAATCAAACCCCTATGCACCATCGAGCCCAATATGGGCGTGGTCGAGGTGCCCACAAGGCGATGAACGCGACGGCCCTAGGGGTGCAACGATCCGGGCGCTGGAGCGCCAGATGCCTGAGGATTCTGTCCTCGTTTTGGCTGGGGGAAACTGATGCCGATTGTACTTATCACCGAATCGCTGATGCTCACGAGCACCGTGTCAGACGGGTCCATCCTGCGTGACCGCATGCTTAGCGGCTGTTGCTTGCGCATGCCAGGCGTTCGTGCGGACCAAGTGTGCGACCCTGGTCGAGCTGGCGCGTGGTGTGGCGGTGCGCTGATCCAGTGCGTGAACGTCATGCACGACCAGTCGCTGGTATCGCCCTTCGCGAAACTGGCGGTTGCGGCCATGATGTCCGACTGTACTCAGCCCGCGCCCGGGTGCTTCAGGGAGCCGATTTGCCTGCTTGGCGAGCTGCAGTGGACCAGCGCGGTGAGCGTCTCAATCATCGCTCGATCACCCTCAATGAGACTGCGGACTGGGCATTTCCGGAGCCTGAGCGCTGACCAGCCAACCCTGCACTGGTTGGCCGAGCTCCTGGCGCAACACGACCGCCTCGAGTTCGGCGGATTGCCAGCCGGCCTCTCGCAGCCAGCGTTCGATCGTGTCGCGATGGTGGGCGTAGCGGCCATGGTGCAGCAGCCGGTAGCCTTCGGGCGCTGGTTCGTCCAGCGCCTCGACCGTGTACACCAGCAAGCCGAGTGGCCGGACGGCGCGGCGCGCGGCGACCAGTACCGGCTGCAACGCACCGAAGTAGCACAGTGTGTCGGCCGAGACGACCAGGTCGAATCGCGCTGCACAGCCCGACAGCCAGGCACTGAGCTCACCTTTCTCGAGGTGGTCGTAGACGTGGCGCGGGCGGGCGCGGTCGAGCATGCCAGCAGACAGGTCGACCCCGGTCAGCTCGCTCGCATAGGGTCGAAGCAGCGGGCCGCACAGGCCGGTGCCACAGCCGGCATCCAGTACGACGCGCCGGCCGTCGGGTGCGCCCAGGCGGCGTCGCAGCACTTCCGCGCACAGCTCAGGCGCTCGGTAGCCGAGGTTGGCAAGCTTGGCGTCGAAACTGGCGGCGAACCTGTCAAACACTTCAACCACGTAGGCGTCCGACGCGCGCTCAGGGATGCGGTCGCCGGTCATCGCCGACAGGTGGTGCCGGGCCTCGGGGTCGTCGGGGGCCTGCGCCAGCCAGGCACGGAACACTTGCGCCGCCATGTCCCGTCGGCCGTGCTGGGCGTAGAGCAGGCCCAGCAGGCGACGCGATCGCGGGTTCTCAGGCTTCAGTTCGATGGCGCGAGTGCCTGCATCCACCGCCTCTTCGATGCGGCCCTGGTAGGCCAGCACCATTGCCAGGTTCGAGTGCGCGTCACAGAAATCTGGCGTGCGGGCGATGGCATCGCGCAACACGGCTTCGGCCTCCTCCAGCTGGCCGGTCAGGCCCATTAGCAAGCCGAGGTTGCTGTGCACCTCGACGTTGTCGGGATCGAGCGTCACGCAGCGAAAATAGGCCTGCGCGGCCTCGACTGGCTTCTGCTGGTCCAGCAGCATGTTGCCGTGATTGTTGTGCCAGGACGCCACCTTAGGGTCGAGCTCGATGGAACGCCGGACTTGTGCCATTGCCTCGTCGACACGGTGCCGCTGGTACAGCATCACGCCGTAGTAGTGGATAAGGTTGGCATCGTCCGGCAGCAGCAGCAGCAGCTGGCGGTACAAGGTCTCGGCTTCGTCGAGCCGGCCTTGGCGGTGCATCGCGATCGCGCCGGCCACGGCCTGGCGCCAGTCGACCCGGGCCGGCGTCATCGGGCCGTTCTTGGCCTGCCGGTTGGCCAGCAGTGGTTCACGGAAGCGGCGTTTCATCGGTGACCTGAGGTGAATCCTGATCCAGTGGCAATGAGAGGTTTGGGCTTCGAGCGATTGCCCGGACACATGGGGTAGCTTGACGATGGTATCGGAGGTGACAGATGGAGAGAGGGTTGTTGACGATGGCGTTCAAGGCGATGGCGGTTCGGCAGGTACCGCCGCCGGGTGGGAAACACATCCACTGAAAGGCAAGCGAAAGCGTCGCCATTGCAGGGCACGCACCCAATGCAGCCGGTTTGCTCGATAGCTGCCGGTCGTTGTTGGTCGGGTACGGGTTGTTTTCGATGGCATTGTCTGTGCAAACCACTTATCATCGCCTCGGCCAACGCTTGATCATCGCGCTTTCAGTTAACCATTTCCTGTCCCGTCAGCAATTGCGTGTGGCATCGCTTTTGGCTCGTCCCCCGCGCAGTTTGGTAACCCGCGCGCTCAGGGTGGAAGCCATTTCTCACACTACTACTAGGAGAAATACCATGAAGATTCTAGGCAGTTCGGTGCTGTTGGGCACCGCGCTTTTGGCGACCCCGGCCTGGTCGGCGGTCGACATGTTCTTGCGCATCGAAACCACCCCCGGCAAATACATCTCGGGCGAGTCCACCGACAAGACGTTCAAGGGTTGGAGCGATGTTCTGGCGTGGTCGTGGGGCCTGAGCAACGGTGGCAACGGCCCGTCATTGCAGGATTTTTCCTGGACCCAGTTCCACGACTCGAGCCTGGTGCCGGTCTTTCTCGGCGTGGCCAATGGCACCTCGTTCGAATCCGCCACGCTCAAGGCACGCTACGCGGGTGACAACCCCCTCGTGTTTTTCGAGATGGCATTTTCGGATGTGCACCTGACCAGCCTGAGCACCGGCGGCTCCGGTGGCGAAGACAGATTCACGAGCAATACCAGCCTGAACTATTCCGCTGTCACGATGACCTACACGGGCCAAGACGGCAAAGGTGTGGCACTCCCGCCCATCGTCGGCACATTCAGTCTGAACCCCAAGGGGGCAGTGACCTTCAGCGGAGACGCCAACGTGATGGCTGGACTGTTCCGGGCCGGCGGGTCCGTCGAGCTGAGTGCGATCCCGTCTGCCGTGCCGGAGCCCGAAACCTACGCGATGCTGCTCGCCGGCCTTGGCCTACTCGGCTGGGTCGGGCATCGCAGGAAAAAAGAAGCCGCCTAACCTACTCCTGCAGCACGCACACAGACCCGCTTTCCTACACGAATAGCCAGTCGCAGGGCGAGATCGGTGGCCGTCCGGTGCTGCTTGACAAATTTGCCAGAGCAGACTTCCAGCAGATGCAGAAGACCCAAAGCTGACTTGCATCCGCTGGCGGTGCGATTCAAATACGGAATCAGACTTGGCTCTTGGGTACCAAAGCCAACGGAACTACCAATTCCGCAATGTCGGGACTGGAACTGGCTTGCGGCAGCGGGACCGGCCACGATTGATTGCCGTGCAGGGCCACTGAATCTTGCCATTCAGCCCAGGCCGCATCGTCATCGCGCTCGATGACTTCAACATTGAAGTGCATTGGCAGCGGTTTCATTCAAGCCCCGGCAGGCAGCACGAAGAGGTTTCAGACCAATTTGCGCCTACGTGCCACTGCGATGCCCGCTAGACCCAGGCCGAGAAGGGCCAGTGATCCTGGTTCGGGGACCCCATTGCTGGGCGGAGTTGGCTCCAACCGCTCTGTTGTCCGAATGCCAAAAGTAAACCCATGCCAGTATTCCGGCAATGGTGCAACCCATGAAAAGGTGTCGTAGGTTCCAATGAATTGAATCGTCCCGCTCCCCTCATAACCGCGCAAGACGTTCCCAGGCAATTGGCTAAGCGTGCCATTGCCCCAGCAGCAGCTTGCGCCCTGACTCAGAATAGTGAATGGTGAATCGAATTCATAGTCCTCCGGGGTACTACTCGAACCCAAGGAGCCAACCGCCATGATCGGGTCCTTGATTGCCTCGGACAATGTCACTCTGTAGGTGATATTTGCGTTGCCTCCCACAAGTTGGATGGCCTCAAACGTTGAGGCGTTGTCGACTTGGGCGCTGGTGTAGGTTGCCGGTGGGTTAAAGAGACCATTGAATATACCCAAGAACGAGTTGTGGCTACCGTCCGCGTTCAGCGCGTCAAAACTGACGCTGACAGCGGGGCCGCTACTCGGTGTGATAGTTCCGAGCGCAGTGCCACCGGCAGGGTTCCAACTGGTCCAGTCCGTGTAAAAGTAAGGAACCGCTGATGCGTTTAGCGAAATGGTGGCGCATACGACGGCCAGGCCTGCGTGCACTGCGATTCTCAAACTGCTCGCAATTGACTTGTTCATGGTCGACTCCTGGTTTTGTTGTCGGAAATGGGCGTTTGACTAACGTCAATAACCACTTGCCAATCACCGGAGGTAGCACGATTCGCGCCAATTAATATTTAGTTAACGTTTTCAATAACTTGACAAGCAACTGACGGTGGTTTTTAAAGTGCCCGTAAACATTATCGACAGCCCGTTGGGAGTGTGTTCCTGTGTCGACTGAGTGCGTGGGCAAGGACAAGCATTCAACCTAGAAACGGCAGTTGACCGCTTGCGTCTCGCTGGCAGCCCGCAGGCACACTGAACAACGAGGCCACGATGTGGTTCACCAGTATGGTGACAGCGCTACGCACCCGAGCGCACCCCGCTGAACGCGCCATGCGGCGTTGTTCGTCCTTGCGCACAGAAGTGCGCGGCGTCCTCTCGCCTTGCCTGGCACGCCCATCGGAGTACGCTCGGGCGCGTTCAACTGCCGTTTCTAGGTTCAATGACGCCACGCGGGGGCCAAATGGCCTGATTCCTCGGACCCTCAGGTCGGCTCATGGGCCATCTGTTTGAGGTAGCCGAGGGCCATCAGACCCGACCGACCAGTAAGAAAAGAGCGCGAGCGTCAAGCTTCAGGCGCTGTATTTGGGCGAGATCAACGCCAGACAGCGCGAAGCGTGGCGCAAGACGATCGATTTGAATGACCAGGGCAACCGCCGCTCACGCTGGCGCATCTGGAGTGTCCGGCCCCGGCAATCCGGCCAGGCGCAACTCATCGACGAACATGCCCAATACCGGCGCCTGCGCAATGATTCGATACGAAGGAAACACGGCGATGAAGTTCCGAGCGAAGGCTGTTGCCTCACCGAGACGCCCCAGCCGCACCAGACACACGACGGTGAGCAGACACGATGGCGTGTGGTTGGGATAGACCCTCAGCGCACGCTGCGCAAAAACGAGACCATCGGAATAATCGCCACGCAACACATGCGCACCCGCCTGGCCTGCCAGCGGCATCACGCTTAGCGGGTCGAATGGAGAGAGCCTGAGCGCCTGCTGCGACAACGCGATCGACTTGTCGCTCAGACCGGCCCAGGTCGCAATGACAGAACCATGTCCATGTGCGTGGGCGGAACTGGGATTGATTGCGATCGCCTTGTCGATCATTTCCATTGCCGCGACATAGTCCTTGGTCGCCAGCGCCAGAGCGATGGCGCCATGGGCCAAGGTTCCGGCGTCTTCGGTCTGAGACGAGCGCACCGTCTGCGCATGGCGCAGCATCGGCGCGATGAAATCGGCTGGCATGCTCCCTTCCCAAAGCGATTTGGCGAAATAGCACCAGGCGGCGACGCCATGGGCTTCGGCATAGCCGGGATCCTTTGCCAGCGCATGGTCGACATATTGCAGCGCCAGGTTTCGACCTTCAGGCCGGGGGTCGAACATGTGGGCCAGCGCACGCAGATAAAGGTCGTAAGCGCCAAGGTCGTCCGGCCGCTTGCGCTGGATGCGCTCGATTTCCGCCTTGCGCAGCGCCGGTTCGATCACCGCCAGCACGCTTTCGGTGATCTCGTCCTGCACTGCGAAGATGTCGACCAGTTCCCGGTCATAACGTTCGGCCCACAGATGGGCTCCGCTCGCCGTATCCAGCAGATGGGCCGTGATCCGGACCCTGGACGCGGCTTTGCGCACGGTGCCTCCGATGAGGTAACGCACACCCAGGCGCTGCCCTGCCGCATGTACGTCCACCTGGTTTTCACGGAAATGGAAGCTGGAATTTCGGGCAATCACGAACAACCATCTCATCCGTGCCAACCCGGTCAGCAGATCCTCGGCGATGCCGTCGGTGAAATACGCCTGCTCCGGATCGCCACTCAAATTGGCAAACGGCAGCACTGCAATCGACGGCTTGTCAGGCAGCGCCAGCGCAGCGCCTTCTGTTTCGCTGCCCGTCCGCGTCTGCACCGTCCCAAGCACAGCGGCACGATAGACCCGCACCTTGTCTGCGATGTTCTTGACGGCCTGCTCGCCCTGGTCTTCGAAGGTCGCATCGACCTTACCCTTGACGGCAATCCTGACCGAATCCGACACTGTGATTCCGCCCGGCTCGGCCAGCCCCTCCAGCCGAGCCGCAATGTTGACGCCGTCGCCATATACCGTGCCATCGGGCTTTTCGATCACATCGCCCAGATGCACGCCGATGCGAAAGCGCATGCGCCGGCTTTCGGGCATCGCGTCGGTGTTCGCTTGCAGTTCCTTCTGCACGGCCAGTGCCGCGTTGACCGCACCTGTGGCGGTTTCGAACGCCGCCAGCACCGAATCCCCGGCCATGTCGATGACACGGCCCTGGTTGGCCTCGATCTGGCACCTGAAAACCGCGCGCGCGGCATCGAGTGCCGCTACAGTGGCGCGATCATCCGCTGCCATCAGACGCGAGTAACCAACGCCATCCGCAGCCAGGATTGCCGTCAACCGGTGTCTGAGATCGCTATTGCTCATCGGCATCGCCCCCTCCCCGGGACATGGTCCAGAGCTATCCTACCCGAAGGGGTATATCTGGCGCCGACCTCGCGGCTGCTTCGGTAAAGCCTGCACGGCAGCATTGGGATGGATTCGGATGGCACCGTGACAAATGCATGCGATTTGTCCTGCTTTGCCGAGTCCAGCGCAAGCAGCCTCGGCAGCGGCGCTCAATCGAACTGAAAGCGGCCCGCGACCGGCTGACCGATACGCACGACCTGATCAACCCCTTCGAGCGTGATCACATTCATGCCGAAGGTGATGCCGCCGTCGACCCTCGGGTCGACGCGGTAGCTTTGCAGCGTGTCGCCGACGGCCGGATCGCTGGTGGCGTTTACCGGGTCGATGTTGGGTATCGGGCAACGCGCGCAGGGCTTGACCGGCTTGAGCACGACGCTGCCTTCGGCCGTCGTGATGCGCACGGCGTCAAGGCGGTCTTCGTCATGTTCGTCCACTCCGCTGAGCACGATGTTGGGTCGAAAGCGCTCCATGCCGACGTCGGCATGCCCCTGGCTGCGCAGCCTGCGGTTGAGTCCATCCAATGACGCCGTGCTGATCACCAGTAGCGGGAACCCGTCGGCGAACTGGTTTTGTGCCTCGATGCCGGCGGTCCATTTCAGGCTGGACAGGCGCCGCTGTTCCGGGTCGAAGCGCACCAGACGGTAGGGTCGCGGCGGCGCCCCCGCAGCGCGCTGCGGAGCCAGAAAATCGCTGAACCACTGGGCGGCCACGTCCCCCATGTCATAGGCTGGCAGGCGGTCGTTCCATACCTGCACCTGGGTCACGGCCTCAGCCGCGTTGATGCGCAGATGCAAGGCCAGCATGCCGGGTGCGCGCAGCACCAGCTCGTCGCTGCGCAGTTGCGGCCGTATCAGCGCCATGCGCGGCAACTCGCGCTGGGTGACGAACATGCCATCGGCGTCCACGACCATCCAGGCACGATCGAGGTCGAAACCAGTTTCGGTCAGCAGCGCTTCGTTCAGGGCCAGTCCGGCGCAGGACTTTATCGGATAGATATAGAGTTGCGCGATCTGCGCCTGGATGTCGGAGTCGGTGTGTGTTTGCGTCACTTGGCAATGCCGGCGGCCTGGGGTGGGAAAACCCGATTTTGCACCGGCTTCTAAAATGCCGTCGATGGCACAAACTCCAGATATCTGTATCCGCGGCGGCGGCATTGTTGGCCACGTATTGGCCCTGCTGCTGGCGCGTGAGCGATTGCGTGTCGCCCTGGTGGTGACGCCGACGCCTGCCGCCCAGACCGATGTGCGCGCCTATGCGCTCAATCAGCGTGCGCAGGCCTTGCTGCAAGATCTGCGTTGCTGGCCCGAGGCGCCAGACGTGACGCCGGTGGCGGCGATGCATGTCAAGGAGACCGGTGGCGGCGCCGTGCATTTTGATGCCAGCGCACTGGCTGTGCCGGCGCTGGCATGGATCGTCGACGTGCCGGTGCTCGAGGCGCGGCTTGCGCAGGCGGTGCGTTTCCAGCCCCAGATCAGTCTGCTTGATGAACCGGTTCAGGCCACGCTGACCGTGGTGTGTGAGGGGCGTGCCAGCGCATCGCGCCAGCAGTTCGGCGTGCAGCAGGACGTGACGCGTTACGACCAATGGGCGATTGCCGCGCGCGTCGAATGCGAGTTGCCGCACCAGCAGGTGGCCTGCCAGTGGTTCACGCCGCAGGACATCCTGGGGCTGTTGCCGATGGGGGGCGAAGCCGGGAACCAGATGGCCGCGGTCTGGTCTATCCCTTCGGATCAGAAGAATCATTGGCTGCAGGCTACGCAAGACGTGTTCGAAGACCAGTTGTTGGCGGCCAGCGAGGGCCGGTTCGGCCGGTTGCGGCTCACTGGCGCGCGCCTGGCCTGGCCCTTGCAATTGGCCAGCGCGCAGCAGTGGAGTGGGGTACGCGACGGCCAGACCTGGGTGCTGGCCGGCGATGCGGCCCATGCGGTGCATCCGCTGGCCGGACAGGGGCTCAATCTCGGCCTGGCCGACGTCCAGTTGCTGGCGCAGGAGATTCACGGCCGCGACTATTGGCGTGGCGTCGACGACGCGAAGATGCTGCGCCGCTACGAGCGTGCGCGCAAGGCCGATGTGGCGATGATGGCATCGGCCACCGACGGCTTGCAGCAGTTGTTCGGGCGCGCCGGAGGCGGCTGGCAAAGCGTGCGAAACTGGGGTTTACGCAGTTTTGACGCCAGTGGCTTGCTCAAGACCTGGGTGGCGCGGCAGGCCATGGGCCTGGGCCACTGAGAGTCCGCCATCCCGCTGACCCAGTACCCATGACAGGATTTTTTCCGATGAACTTTTTCAAGCCCCTGCTGGCGGTGATTTTGATGGCCGCGACGGTATCTGCCATGGCGCAGGAGGCGGCGATCCGCAAGAATCTGGCTGAGCGACTGCCCCAGTTGCAGTCCATCGACGAGGTCAGCAAGACGCCAATCAACGGTGTGTACGAAGTCCGCGTCAACGGCACCGACATCTTTTATACCGATGCCGAAGGCAACTACCTGATCCAGGGCAACCTGATCGACACCCGGGCCCGGCGCAATCTGACCGAGGAGCGCATCGAGAAGTTGTCGGCCATTCAGTTCGACGCGCTGCCGATTAAGGACGCCTTCACCGTCGTGCGCGGCAATGGCAAACGCAAGCTGGCGGTGTTCGAAGATCCGAACTGCGGCTACTGCAAGCGCTTCGAGCGCGACCTGCAGAAGGTCGACAACGTCACGATCCACCTGTTCCTGTATCCGATTTTGGGGCCGGATTCGATGGAGAAGTCCAAGAAGATCTGGTGTGCCAAGGACCAGGGCAAGGCCTGGCTCGATCACATGGTGCGCGACCAGGGTCTGGGCGTCGGGGTGCCGGCCTCTTGCGACCTGGCCGCACTCTCGCGCAATGTCGATTTCGGACGCAAGCACAAGATCAATGGCACGCCGACGCTGTTCTTTGCCGACGGCTCCCGCGTGCCGGGGGCGATCAGCGCCGCCCAGGTGGAAAAATTCCTCGGCGACGCGAAATGACCATGGGAGCCTGTGCCCGGCTCCTGAAACGCGGCGCATGAAGCCCGGTCGCCAGTCCACGCCCGATGGCGTGCACTACCGGGTGGCGGTGGGCGACCTGCATGCCCACTTGTACCGGGTCACGCTGACCATCACCGAGCCGGCCGATGTGCAGACTCTGCGCCTGCCGGTCTGGATTCCCGGCAGTTACCTGATTCGCGAGTTCTCCAAGAACCTGCAGCGCCTGGTGGCGCATCAGGGCAAGCGAACCTGCACGGTGCGCCAATGCGACAAGCAAAGCTGGGAAGTCGAATGCCCCGGTGATGCACCGCTGGTAGTCGACTATGAGGTTTATGCGCTGGACAACTCGGTGCGCTCCGCCTGGCTTGATGCCAGCCGCGGCTTCTTCAATGGCACCAGCCTGTTCTTGCAGGTTGATGGACACGAGACACTGGCCCATGGCCTCGAATTGGTGGCGCACGCGCAACTGCCCGAATGGCAGGTGGCGACCGGCCTGGCCCCGGTCAAGGTGGATCGGCGTGGGTTCGGCAGCTACCAGGCGGCGGACTACGACGAGCTGGTGGATTGCCCGGTGGAAATGGGGACGTTCTGGCGTGGCGGTTTTGTCGCTGCCGGCGTGCACCATGGTTTTGTCGTGGCCGGAGCCGCGCCCAGCTTCGACGGCCAGCGCTTGCTCGAAGATACGCGCAAGATCTGTGAAGCCGCGATCCGGTTCTGGCACGGCAAGCTGCCGCGCGCCGGGCGTGGCGGCAAACCGCCGCACCAGAACTATCTGTTCATGCTCAATGTCGTCGAAGATGGCTACGGCGGACTCGAGCATCGCAACTCCACCGCCTTGATTGCGGCGCGCAAGGATCTGCCGCGCGTCGTCGCTGGCACGGCTGGCCTGCGCCAGCCCGACGGTTACACCACCTTGCTCGGACTGATCAGCCACGAGTATTTCCATACCTGGAACATCAAGCGCCTGCGTCCGGTGGAGTTCACGCAATTCGACTATGGACGCGAGAACTACACCCGCTTGCTGTGGTTCTTCGAAGGATTCACAAGCTATTACGACGATCTGCTGCTGCGCCGCGCCGGCCTGATCGACGATGCTGCCTATTTGCGGCTGCTGACCAAGACCGTCAACCAGGTCTTGCAGACGCCGGGACGCCAGCTGCAGTCGGTGGCCCAGGCCAGTTTCGACGCCTGGGTCAAGTACTACCGCCAGGACGAGAACACGGCGAATGCGACCGTGAGCTACTACACCAAGGGTGCCTGTGTCGCGCTGTGCCTGGACCTGAGTCTGCGCGCGCGCGGGGCGACCACGCTGGACGACGTGATGCGGGGTCTGTGGACGCGCTGTGCCGGCGGTCCGATGGCGGAGCAGGATCTCAATGGCGTGTTGCTGGAACTGACCGGGCGCGACTGGACACGCGAACTGACGCGCTGGGTGCACAGCACGCGGGAACTGCCGTTGCAGGAGTTGCTGACCGAGCAGGGACTCGCCGTATTGCAGGAGCCTGCGCAGACGGCGCAGGCACTGGGACTGCGGGTCGTCGATGCCGGCGGCAGCGTCCAGATCAAGATGGTGTTGCGAGGCAGCGCTGCGGAGCAGGCCGGTTTTGCCGCTGGCGACGAATGGCTGGGTCTGGAAGTGGGCCGCGGCAAGTCCGCCCAGGCTTGGCGCCTGGCGCGCCTGGAGGAATTGCCGATGTACGCGGCGGCCGGCCGATCGGTGACCGCCCTGGTGTCACGTGACCGTCGCTTGTTGCGCCTGCAGTTGCGTTTGCCCAGGCTGGTGAACACCTGGCGTCTGGCGGTACGCGACAACCCGCGCGTCAGTGCCTGGCTCGGCGACAGCAGCTGATTCGCGGTCCGGTCGGGCGCGCGTGCGTTCAGCGCACCGTTGGCGCTGCGCCGGTGGCGGAGTCCGGCAAAACCGTACCGGCAATCTGTGTGCTCTTGCCGCGAAACATGGCGACCACCTCGCCGCGCTGGTTTTCCACCCGCATGTCATAGATGCCGTGACGCCCCTGCAGAGCCTGCTCCTGGCCGGAACAGGTCAGCACGTCACCCGGATGTGCAGGCCGCAGGTACTCGATGCTGCAACCAGCGGCCACAGCGGCCTTGTTGTGGCTGTTACAGGCGTACGCGAACGCCGAGTCGGCCAGCGTGAAGATGAAACCGCCATGGCAGGTTCCGTGGCCGTTGACCATTTCGGCGCGCACCGTCATGCGCATGCATGCCTGGCCTGGCGCGCAGCGGATCAGCTCCATCTGCATGAAGTCGCGTGAGCCGTGGTCGACCGCGAACATCGCCGCGCCGACATTCCGGGCCAACTCATGGGCCGGGCTTGCCGTGTCCGGTGTCCCGATTGGTGCTGCTGGGGCTGCTGCCTTGTCTGTTTGCATCGTCACGACCTATTGCCCGGTGAACACCGGTGGCCGCTTGGCCAGAAATGCACGCACGCCCTCGATGTAGTCGTGCGTCGCCCCCATCGCGGACTGCGTGTTGCGCTCGACGACCAACTGCTGCTCCAGCGTGTTGGTCGTGGCGCCGCGCAGCAAGGCGCGTGTGGCGACCAGGGCTTGGGTCGGCATCACGGCCAGGCGCCGCGCCATGGCGATGGCCGCGGCCAGCGGGTCGTCCGCGACATCCCAGATCAGGCCCCAGTCGCGCGCCTGGGCCGCCCCGAGCTTGTCGCCGGTCAGGGCCAGACCCATGGCCCGCGCCAGGCCCAGGCGCTGCGCCAGGAACCAGCTGCCGCCTGCGTCCGGCACCAGGCCGATCTTGCTGAAGGCCTGGATGAAACTGGCGCCTGGCGCCGCGAAGGCGATGTCGCAGGTCATGGCCAGCGATGCGCCGGCACCCGCAGCGACGCCATTGACCGCTGCAATGCTGGGCATGCGCAGCGCCTGCAGACGGCGCACGGTCGGATTGAACGCACGTTCGACCACCGGCCCGGGGTCGGCGCGTTGGACCAGGTCCGGGCCCGGCGTGAAGTCGAAGTCGGACAGGTCGGCACCCGCGCAAAAACCGCGCCCGGCGCCGGTGATGACCAGCGCACGAATCTGTGCATTGGCTTCGGCCCGATCCAGTGCAGCCCACAAGTCTTGGTGCATCTGCAGGTTGAAGCTGTTGAGGTTGGTCGGGCGGTTCAGCGTGGCAATTGCCACCGGCCCTTGTTCGGCATAAAGCACGGTGCTGTCGGTCATGCGGACGCTTTCGTCAAAAAGGGCAATTTACCATCCCACCATGACTGCGGCGTTGGCGATATCCCTTAGGATCGATGCTTGGCAGACCAACGACACGGAGAGTGATAAATGAGTTACGAATTGATCCAGGTGCGCACCGAGGCCGAGCGTGTAGGTGTCATCACATTGAACCGGCCCAAGCAGCTCAATGCGCTGAATGACGCCCTGATGGACGAGTTGGGTTCGGCGCTCAAGGCGTTTGATGCCGACCCGGCCATCGGCTGCATGGTCGTGACCGGCAGCGAGAAAGCATTCGCCGCCGGTGCTGACATCGGCGCCATGGCCAGCTACAGCTTCGCCGACGTTTACAAGGGCGACTACATCACGCGCAACTGGGAGCAGATCCGCCAGATCCGTAAGCCGGTGATTGCGGCCGTGAGCGGTTTTGCGCTGGGCGGCGGTTGCGAACTGGCGATGATGTGCGACTTCATCATCGCGGCCGACAACGCGCGTTTCGGCCAGCCGGAAATCAAGCTGGGCATCATCCCGGGCGCTGGTGGCACCCAGCGGCTGCCACGTGCCGTCGGCAAGGCCAAGGCCATGGACATGGCGCTGACCGGCCGCATGATGGATGCCACTGAGGCCGAACGTGCCGGTCTGGTGAGCCGTGTCGTGGCGCTCGACAAGCTGATGGAAGAGGCGCTGGCCGCGGCGCTGATGATCTGCGACTATTCCCAGATGGCCACGATGGCGGCCAAGGAGTCGGTCAACAAGGCATTCGAGGGAGGTCTGGCCGACGGCATCAGCTTCGAGCGCCGTTTGTTCCACGCCTTGTTTGCCACCGAAGACCAGAAAGAAGGCATGGATGCCTTCGTCAACAAGCGCAAGGCCGCATTCAAGAATCGCTAGCCTTAACCCTGGTTATAATCTGCGGCTTCGGTAAATTACCTGCAATGGGGTTGCCGAAGACGGTCAGAAAATTGGCGCTTTAGCTCAGTCGGTTAGAGCGATGGAATCATAATCCACAGGTCCGCGGTTCGAATCCGTGAAGCGCCACCAGAAT
>CAVQPL010000013.1:0-21365 GCA_963714755.1 uncultured beta proteobacterium | reverse complement strand
TTCCCGCGTTGAACCTAGAAAGCCTGCTACTTAATTGATAGCAGGCTTTTTTGCTTTTGGGTCTATGGGACACTGGCGGGACACTGCGGCGGAAAGATCGGCAGGGTTTCATGCCGCATTGCTTGCCAATCCAGAGCGATCAAAGCTGGGCGCAATCCGCGCGAATTACGGCCGGATAATCCGCGCCGACATTGCCGAACCGGTTTCGGATCGCAGTGCATCAGGCTGGTCGACAACGGCCGAAATCGGGTGGAATTTGGACCTGACTGACCCAAAAGTGTCCCATTAACGCCAAGTTCTGAATAGCAATCAAATTAAATCAAACACTTATGTAACTTGTGCTGTGGATTAGTGTTCCACTGTTGCTTTTTTTGCTGCCCTGGTCCACTACGAGCGCCACCGCCCCGAGCAGACAACGCTGTACAGCTTGGTGCAGCAGCACGCCGCGACTTTCTTCGCCCAGGCCGAAGACGCTGCCGGCGCCGACCTGCCGCAGTTCGTCAAGGACGAGTTCGACGCCTTCCTGGAATGCGGCATCCTGGCGCACGGCTTCCTGCGCCTGCGCTGCGGCGCTTGCGGCCACGACAAGTTGCTGGCCTTCAGTTGCAAGCGCCGCGGGTTCTGCCCCTCATGCGGTGCCCGGCGAATGTCGCAGACCGCCGCCCACTTGGTCGATCATGGCCATCCCTGGTTGCAATACGGGCAGTTGCACGCCACCAACTCCAGCTGGGTCAGCGGCCAGTCGCCACAAACGGGGGTGTTGGCTGCCAAGGCGCGCTACCGGCAGAGCGACGCGCCGTGTCGGTTAGAGCCGGACACATCCGCGCCGGACGCAGCCTTCGCATTGACTTTCCCGGATGCCCAGTGGGCCGTCACGCCGGGCCAGTCCGCGGTGTTGTACGACGGCGAGGTGTGTCTGGGGGGCGGCGTGATTGATGTCGCCCAGGCCGTGTCTGCCTGAGGCGGCGCGCATCCGTGTGTACATCCGGCCTGCCCGGATGCCTTGTGGCTACCTCGGCTCGTACGTGCTCAGCGCCGAGAGCGGCGACGCAAACACCAGCCAATCAGAGACAGACCGGCCAGCATCGACGCCATGGTCGAGGGCTCGGGCACGGCGGAAACCGTGTTGTGCAGCGTCAGCGAATAGTCCCAGGCATTGGAGGTCACGTTCGTCTCTATCCGTAAGAGCGTGTTGGGCGTGTTGCGCAGCAAGTAGTGTCCGGCAGCGATCGCGCCCGAGTTGGCTATGTTCGCCCCGTTGCCGGGGGAAATGACGTTGGCTGCACTGGTCCAACCGTTGTTTTGCCAGCGAAACATCTGCAGATTCTGATCGGTGGTTGTTGCGCCCTCAAACGAAAACGTAGTGGCTTCGTCGAGCACGAACTCGAAGGCTTGCCAGTTTTTTGACTGGTAGTAGTAGGAAGGCTGGATTGGTCCGGCGTTGTTGTTACCCGACGAGTCCATCGACACGAGCAGCGAGCCGGAAGCACGCAGGACAGCGTCGCTGCCCAGCGTCTGAAAGCTGTAGTCCTGGCGCTGATCCCATGTCGCGTTGAAGATTGTGCTGTAAAGCCCCCCCCCATACACGTCAGATCCGGAGTCGGTATCCGCGACGACGATCGATGCCGGTGCGAGATCGTTTAGCGGCGTGAGGCTGCCATCCACGAATTTGACACTCGTCGGCCCGTTTCCGCTAGTCAGTGCGATGTGGTTGACCGACTCCCGTTTCGTGAGCGTGGCCGTGCCGGCGAGCGTTGGCGCGGTGACGACAATGGCGAGGGCGGCAATGCACAACTTGAGGCGACTATTCATCGAGATCTCCGGATGGGTGAGCGAAGCCACAATGTACGCGACGCTTTTTGTCGCGGTCAGGCAGTATTTACGTTTTCGGATGATTCGTGGTGGTACCCCCCTACGGGGGGGTGCCACGAACAATCCATCTGGTGAAGAGGCAAGAAAGAGATTCAGGCACGATCTGATGTGACGTCTTGCGCCGCCTCGGGGACTGCGTAGGCTATGTCCGGCTGGGCCGGGGCTTCACGCGTCACAAGCCGATGAAGCAGGCGTACGCGCAATCGCGGGCCGCGTATCCGTACTTGCGCCAAAACTCATTTGTGCGCATGTCTGAACTTGCCAACAAATGGCCCGCTAAGACTATCGACGTCTGGCGAGGTGGTCGACTTCCCTGGTGGGAAGTCAGATATTTCGCCCGACCAGCTTCAGGCTGCGCTGTCGGACACCTTTGTCGCCACGGGCTGCGGGTACCCTGCAGCCGCCGGTGGCGCTGCGCGCTGTGTCGGCACGCCCTGGCCAACATCAGGGTCAACCCTGAGACCGGGCCAATCCTGCGCGCCGTAAACGTTCAAAGACCTTCCAACTCGGCAGCCGCGAGCCTGCAGACGCCCGGACTGCGCGCTGAATCCGCCCAGACTTGCGTACTTTGGCCCTCTGCGGGCTCGGTCGGGAGCTTTTTCAGGCCCATTCTTGGGGCGTCCTATGGCGTTTGAAAATCCTTATATGGATGCCTCCCGGATAGCAAGCAGAATTTGCGTTGCTTTGTGAAGAAGTCGGTTGCGTCCTTATATTCGGCCTTGTTCGTGGATTGGTCTGGTTACCCCGACTTTTTCACTGGCCCCGATGCATATTCGCTGACGTGCTCCTCATCTATTCCACGGACTTTTTGTGTCCAAGGATTTTCTCAGGTTTAGCTCGTCCTCGGTCTGACCTGTTTCACATCACTTTGCTCTTTGCCACCTGCTAGCCTTCCAAGGCTAAAACCATAGTCCTTTCATATCCCGTTGCTTTTCTTGCTTCACACCGGTTGCGGCCTGACGCTTTTGAAGCCGCTTTGGTAATCCTGCTCTTTGACTGTTACTGCCCAGATCGTTCTGGCCGTCTTGGCCGCCTGCGCCACGAACACTACGTTGGCGGGCCGGCGACCTTGGATCTGCTGCAGCCACGGTCCGGGCTCTTTGGCGCGCGCAATCACGCTTCGGGCACCGTGAATGAGCAAGGTTCGCAAGTAGCCGTCCCCGCGCTTGGAGATGCCCAGCAACTTCACCTTGCCACCAGTGCCGGTTTGTTTTGGCACCAAGCCCAGCCAGGCGCAGAACTCGCGCCCTGACTTGAACGCACTGGCCTCACCCATGGTGGCAATGGCTGCGGTGGCCGTCAATAGCCCCACACCGGGAATCTGGGCTATCCGCTGCATCTGGGGGTCAAGCTTTAGCTGCAGTTGCAGGCGCTGCTCGAGGGCCTGCATGCCCACCTCGACCGCTTTGATGCGCGCCACCTGTTCACGCAGACTGTCACGCACCATTTGCGGCAATGTATCTGCCAGCCCTTCAAGGGTCGTCTCAATTTCCTTGAGCAAGGTTCGGTTGCCTTTGGCAAAGGTGGCTCCAAACTCGTAGAGCAGACTGCGCAAGGCGTTGGTCTGCATGATGCGCATTTTCATGAGCAGCTCGCGCTGACGGTGCAGGGTCAAGGTCGCTTGTTGAGATGCCGATTTAATGCCCACGAACTTCACGCCAGGCTGCTGCACCGCCAGCCAGATCGCGCGGGCGTCAGTGGCATCGGTCTTGTTACCGCTGACAAAGGGGCGCACTATTTTTGCGTGCAGCAGTCGCACCGTGTGGCCCAGCTTGCACAACTCGCGTGCCCAGTGGTGTGCGCCACCGCACGCCTCTATGGCCACCAGGCAGGGGGCGAGGTTGGCAAAGTGTTCCAGCACCTTGGCCCGTTTGATCTGCACGTTGCAGATTTCACCCGTGCCCATGTGTACGGTGTGCAGCTGGAACACTTGCTTGGCGACGTCTAGACCGAACACCTGCAGGCCGTTCATGGTGCCGATGATTTGTCCGGCGTTCATCCCTGTATTACGATTCATGTCGGATCCTCTGTGGTTTAGTGAAGACCTTGGTCTATCACACCCTGGGCACTTTGATGCCGTATCCATCAGAGGATCCACCCCGTACAGGGTGGTTTCTTCCTGATTGACGGCTGTTCTGTCTCAGCACCCCATTCCATCCCCCCTTAAGGAGGGAGGCATCCATAGCATCTATTCCCGGCCACGGCGTGCATACCGGGTGCGTAGCCACCGCGAATCATTTCGCGTCGCCACAGGATCGTGCTTTCCGCGTCGGCCAGATCGGCCGGGATGCGAAACACCAGACCGGTGCAGCAACCGGCCTGGGGCACGAGCGTGAGCATCAGCGCCGGGCACTCCGGTGTGCCGCGGCCACCGGTGATCCGGTAGCTGAAGCGGCGCTGGTAGCCCTCGAGCCGCGCCAGCCGGACTTCGGCAAAATGGACTCTGGGATCCCACATCAGCGATCCGTAGGCAAAGACCCAGAGGTCGTCCCTGTGGTCGCGGCGCCCGAGGATCGCGTGGCGCGTCGCCTCGCGCTCGTGGTCGGCTAGGCGCCAGTCCTGCGGCTGGCCGGCGTCGCGCGCACGCTGGTCCCACACCGCCAGGCGCTGGGGCGTCATGCGCAATTCCGATACTTCGCAGGGCGTGAGGCGGTCACGAAGATGGGGAAGATGGGTGAACGGGTTCAAGCTTGCTGTGGCGGGTTGATCCGAGTGCGGATGCAAGGCATCAGGGTCACTATAGCCCACGTGCGTCGGGTCCAGGATGCCAGGAGGATCCACTCGATTCATGTCGCAACAGCAAGCGCTCGAGGGCGTTGAGTGTTTCGTAGCTCTCGGCGAAATCGGCGAACAAGGTGGCGTTGTCCGGTGGCGTCGCCTTGCCGTGCCAGTCCTGGCGAAACTGGTCGAATATGGCGCCGAAACTGCGCTCGCCGTCGATCAGGCGCAGGATCTGCGCGCCGTAGCGCCCTGGATTGACGGTCATGACGACACCCGAATGCTGGTGCCGCAGTACAAACGGCTGACCCCGGCTGCTGCCGAATACCTGTGATGCCACCGCGCCGTCCAGTGGTTCGTGGTAGTAGAACGGCACGTACTGCGCATCGCCATAGGGCGCGGTGCATGCGGCGCTTGCGGTGGCGTAGAACGAATGCGTCGTGATCGTGCCGCCCATCAGCTCGGCCAGTTCGTATTGCCGGCGGCGCGGCAGCTGGCGGATCGCATGCGCCATCGCCGGTGGCTTGCTGCCCAGCACCATGTGCGGCAGGTAGGGTGAACGACCGCGTTGGACGTCGGTGAATTCCAGGTGCTTGCCATGTCCGCCGGCCGTGTCGGAGCCCGTGCCCAGCCAGTCGAACAGTTCGCCGACCGAGTACGAGCGGTCCTGCGAATGCAGCAGCAGGTCGTAGATACCGGCGTCGCCGGCCCTGTGGTCGTTTGCCAGATCTTCGCCGCGCACGAACCAGTTGGTCGGTGGCAGGCTCGCCAGCAGATCGCGCGTATTGGCGATCTTGCGCTGAGGCTGCGTCTGGGCGCCGTTGATGAGCCGCATCAGCGCCTGCATCTGGTAGACGCCGGTGCGCCCGGTCGTGGCATACACCATCAGCCCCATTGCGCCGCCCGGCTTGAGCACGCTGCTCAAGGCCCGCATGCCGGCATCCGGGTCGGCCAGATGGTGCAGCACGCCACTGCAGTTGACGTAGTCGAACGCTGCAAGGCCCAGCGCGGGCAGGTTGAGCAGGGACTCGCCGATCCAGCTGATGTTGTCAAGGCCTCGGATGCGGGCCCGTTCCCTGGCAATGGCCGTGCTGGCTTCGCTCATGTCCAGGTGCACCACATGGGCGTCGGTGTGGCGCAGCTGCTCGGCCAGAAAGATTGTCGCGTCGCCGGTGCCGCCACCGGCGACCAGCGCCCGGAACCCGCCTCTGAACGTCTGTCTTCCGGCGAAGCAGTAGTGGTTGATCATCGGCAGGTCTTCCAGCCAGGTCCGCGCCAGGCGCCGGTGTTCATCCTGCGGATCGCGCGCCGGATAGGGCAGCATCTCGTACTGGTTCTTGACGTCGGGCAGGTGATCGGCGGATTCGTGCATGGGTATCGTGTGGGCTGGCTGGCGGGCAGTCTCCGATTGTCAGGTGTTGCGTCGGCATCGCCACGGACACGAGCCAGCGCCGACTATTCCTGGAGTCGGGCCGTCGTCCGATCGACTGCGCGCTGTCCCGCGGTGGCGAATCAGGCCGGTGGCGCGTGGCAGACCGCCTCGATGTTGTGGCCGTCCGGCCCGATCACGAACGCGCCGAAGTAGTGGGGATGGTAGATCTCACGCACACCCGGAGCGCCGTTGTCTTTGGCACCGGCGGCCAGAGCGGCCTTGTGAAAGGCCTGCACCTGTTCACGGTTTTGTGCCGCGAACGCGATATGCATCGGCTTTTGCGCACCCGCGCCGACGCCAAACCAGAATTGCGGCTGGCCGGCGCGGCCGAATCCGGCCCACCCATGGGTTTCCATCACCAGGGCGATGTCCAGCGGGGCCAGGGCTTTCGTGAAAAAGGCCTTGCTGTGTTCGTAGTCGCTGACCGACAAACCGATATGGTCCAGGATCATGGTGTATCTTATATGGATGCCTCCCGGGTAGCAAGAAGAATTTGTGTTGCGGTGCGAAGAAGTCGGCTGCGTCCTTATATCCGGCCTTGATTGCGTAGTCCGTCTGGTTTCCCAGACTCGCCCGCTGGCCCCGATGCATATCCGCTGACAAGCGCCTCATCTCCTGGAGCGGACTATTGATGTCCGACTCACCATGCAGGTTTAGCTCGTCCCGGTCTGACCTGTTTCACATCACTTCACTCTTTACTGCCTCACTACCCTACAAAGACTGACCATATCCTTTCGGTTGGTTGGTTGATAAATTGAACAGTTCGTCCTCAGGCCGCTTGTGGCCTGAGGCTTTGGTGCCCGCGTTGGTAATCCTGCTGCCTGGCCGTCACCGCCCAGATCGTGCGCGCCGTCTTGGCCGCCTGTGCCACGATCACCACGTTGGCCGGCCTGCGGCTCTTGATTCCTTCAAGCCAGGGCCCAGGCTGCTTGGCGTGGCACAGCACGCTCCTGGCTCCGTGAATGAGCAAGGTGCGCAAATACGTGTCCCCGCGCTTGGAGATCGGCCCCAGGCGCACCTTGCCCCCGGTGCCCGTTTGCCTGGGCACCAGCCCCAGCCAGGCGCAGAACTCGCGCCCAGACCTGAAAGCACTGGCTTGTCCCATCGTGGCAATCGCCGCCGTGGCCGTGAGCAAACCCACGCCGGGTATCTGGGCTACTCGGCGCATGTCCGCGTCGCCCTTGAGCTGCACCGCCAGTCGTTTCTCGATTGCCACCATGTCCACACTCAGCGCCTTGATGCGCGCCACCTGCTCGCGCAGGCTGTCAACCACCATCTGCGGCAACTCGGCGCTAAGGTCAACAAATGCCTGCTCGACCTCGGCAAACAGCGCCTTGTGGCCTTTGGCAAAAGTGGCTCCAAATTCGTACAGCAAGCCGCGCAGCGCATTGACCTGCATGGTGCGCATCTTCATCAACAGATCGCGCTGGCGGTGCAGCGTCAGCGTGGCCTGCTGCGTCGTGCTCTTGATACCCACGAACTTGACGCCGGGCTGCTGCACGGCCAGCCAGATCGCCCGCGCGTCGGTCGCGTCCGTCTTGTTGCCCGACACAAACGGGCGCACCACCTTGGCGTGCAGCAGACGCACGGTGTGCCCCAGCGCCTGCAACTCGCGCGCCCAGTGGTGTGCGCCCCCGCACGCTTCGATGGCGATCAGACACGCTGGCTTGTTCACAAAATGCGTCAGCACCCGCGCCCGCTTGAGCTGCACATTCACAATCTCGCCCGTTCCCATGTCCACCGTGTGCAACTGGAACACGTGTTTGGCAATGTCCAGGCCCATCACCTGCAGGCCATTCATCGTGCCGATGATTTGTCCGACGTTCATTCCTGTATTACGATTCATGACGGATCCTCTATGGTGTTTGTGAAGACCGTGGTCTATCACGCTTGGGCACTTTGATGCCGTATCCATCAGAGGATCCACCCCGCATGCGCGGGATTTCTCTTCCTGATAGGCGGCTGTTCATCTCAGCGCTCCAATTTCCTTGCCCGTAGGCAGGGAGGCATCCATAGCATCTCCCTTCAAGTAGTTGCTTCAAAGACGACCGGACTGTGATTGTGAGAACATCCCGCCGTCGATGCAAGTGGTGCGAGTCGGATCAATTTGAGCGATTGAGTCGCACGGAGCCCGGCAGTAGCATTGCCCCATCCGTTCGAAATCCAACTTCATTCCAGCCAAGGGGACTCTGATGACACTGATCGATCCGTCTCAACTGCACGCCCTGAGTTCAACCCGCGATGCGCTGCGCAATGGCGAGTCGCTGGCGCGGGGTTTCCAGCGGTTCGGGATTCTCTGAGGCCGCAAGCTGCTGGCGCGCAAGGTGGCCCTATATGGATGCCTCCCGGGTAGCAAGAAGAATTTGCGCTGCGTTGCGATGCGAAGAAGTCGGCTGCGTCCTTATATCCGGCCTTGATTGCGTGGTCCGTCACGCTGATCCAGCGTTTTGGCTCTGCCGCCAACCTGAATGTGCAGCCACAATACCCTCGTTGTGCAAGTGATTGATTCGTTTAGAACAGGGGCGCCTGTTCGGCCGACGGATCCCTGTCGAGCACCAGCTTGCCGGTGCTCTTGAGATGCCCGATGATGCCCGCCACCGGCTCGTTGTCAAGATCTACCCGTTTGATCTCCAGCGGCGCGTAGGGCGCGACCTGCTGCACCGGCAGCAGCTTGGCGCGGATCAGCCGCATCAGCGTCGTATCGCTGACGCCGGTGTGTTTCTGGGCCTGTGCCAGATTGAGGACGTCGGGGTCGATCGCCTCCGGTGCCGCAATGTGGTGCTTGCGCCGCACGGTAGCCACGCGCGCCTGGCTCCAGCGATTGCCTTTGCCGGTGCGCCGGCCGAGCTTGCTCAGCACGCGCGCGATCTCGTCGTCGCCATAGCGCGGGGCCATGCGCGTGATGAGATCGACGTCCTCGATCGCCGTCTTGTGCACGACGGCGCCCGACATGGGTTTGTTCATGCTGAAGCTCGTGTGGCAGCCGCCGTGCCAGTGAATGACCATGTTGAGCTGCTGCGCCGCGTCGATGTCGACCACGATCTCGTTGATCAGCGTGCGGGCGATGCGCTTCTTCAACGTCATCGGACAGGTGTCGCTGTTCCAGACCTCGGCGAAGTGCCGGCCGAGCTCGCGCAAGGTCAGCTCGTCGGCCGGCGTCAGCGCAGCGGCTGCGTCCTTCAGTGCGTCGAGCTCCTTGGCGATGCGTTGCTGCTCTTCGAGCTTGGTGTTCCAGCGCTGCTCGAGGACTTCGCACACCAGACGGTTGCCGGGTTCGACCTGGTCGTATTGCGCAAAGGCGCGCTCGGCCTCGTAGCGCGCCTGCTGCAGCTGCCGCTCGAGCGCCGCGCGCTGGTCGCTGCCATCTCCCTGCAGCTGGGCGATGGCAACCAGGCTGGCCTGGACCCCCTGCGGCGAGATCACGGCCAGGATGTGCTCGCCCAGACGCCGATCGACGGTGGCGCCCCCGAAGCCCAGGCAGTACGAGCCGCCGCTTTGGAAATCCCCCAGGCACAGGTAGCGCGATGCGGTGCCGTGCCGGCCCCAGTAACGGATGTGCAGCTTGCGCCCACAGCGGCCACAGCGCAGCAAGCCCGTCAGCAGCCCGTGGCCGCTGCGTACCGACAGTGTCGCCTCGTCCTGCACGAAGTTGCCGCCGTTGCTGCGCATGGTTTCCCGGTGTCGTTGGTAGCTGTCCCAGTCAATATACGCCTCATGGTGCTCGGCGATGAAGACGCCCGCAGTCTCAGGCTGCTGGACGCTGCGTTGACGCCTGATCGTCTGGCCGTCCCGGACGCTGACCTTGACCGGCCGGCGGCCGTAGACGTAGGCGCCGGCATAGAGCGGGTTGCTCAACACATCCTTGAGGAAGCCCATTGTCGGCAGCTGCCAGCGCAGCTCGAAGCGGCCACGCACGGGCTTGTTCACCGGCAGCTCGATGCGCTCGTCGTGGAACCAGCGATGCGTCTGGCGGATGCTGCCCAGCACATCGAAGCGGCCAAACACCATCGCCATGGCCTGCTGCACGCGCAGGTTGGGGTCTTTGACGATGCGTTGGTCGGCGTCCATCACGTAGCCCGGTGCCAGGACACGACCGAGCTCACCCCGGCGGGCCTTGGCCTCGCGGCCCTGCTGCATGCGCAGTTTGAGCGTACCGAGCTCCAGCACGCTCAAGGTGCCCTTGATGCCCAGCAGCAGCTGATCGTCGAGCCGATTCAGGTCGTAGATGTTGTCGGCGTCGCCGATGAGCGTGTCGAGCACCCGGCACAGCTCCATCAGGTGGCACCAGTCCTTGTCGGTGCGTGACAGGCGCGAGGGCTCGCGGCTGAGCACCATGCCCACCTCGCCCAGGGCGACGCTGGCCAGCAGCTGCTTGAAGCCTTCGCGCGAGCGTGCGCCGCTGGCAGCACTCATGCCCAGGTCGACGTCGATCACCTCGACCTGGGCGAAGCCGTAGGCTCTCGCGGTGTCCTTCAACGCGTACTGCAGCCGCGTGCTCTCCACGTGGGTTCTGACCTGCGCGATCGATGACTGGCGTAGGTAGACCACCGCCTTGCGCGCCAGGTGTGTGGCAGTGATCTTGGAGGCCGATTCAGTGCTCTTCATGATCCATCTCCTGTGCGCTGCGCCACACGGCGGCGATGGCCTGCGCCATCAGGGCGATCAGCGTTGGCTTGCACTCGGGTGGAACGACCAGCGGCGCTGGCACTTCGTCGTCGAGATCGAGATTGATCTGTTTGGGCATCGGTATGGGCATGGCGCGGCTCCGGCACTGTGGCGAGACCCACAGAATGCGCCTTGAGCAGTGCGGCCAACGCAAGCCATGCGGGCAGGCTCAGTTCGACCTGTTCGCGCAGCTCGGTCCGCGCAGCGGCGGGCTCGAGCATCCACAGCGGAATCTTCAACGCCGAGCCGTCGGGCGCGTGCACCGTCACCGACAGATGGGCCCGGCGCGGCCAGACCAGCACCTCGAGCGACCGGCGCCTCAGCGGATGGAATGGGTAGTAGACCGTCACCGTCGACGGCTTGGTAGTCTGGGCGGTTATTCCTGAACATCCACCTGCACTGCCTGGTGCTGGACGGCGTGTACCGGTGCAGCGCCGACGGCGCGCCGGTGTTCGTCCAAGCCGATGCGCCCACCGACGACGCAGCTGCACGCGCTGCTGCACACGATCATCACCCGGCTGATGAAGATGCTCACGCGCCGGGGCGTGCTGGATCGAGGAGATGGGGTCAGACCTACCTGGCTGACCCCAACGTTGACGGGGACGAGGCGCGCACCCTGCGGCCGCTGCAGGCGGCGGCCATCACGTACCGCATCGCCTTCGGGCCGCGCGCCGGGCACAAGGTGCTTGACCCTGCGGGGCGCCATGGCGCGCTGTGGTCTGAGCGCGACGAGCTTCTGTGCTGCCGACATCGACGGGTTCAGCCTGCACGCGGCCGTGCGGGTCGAAGCCACGAGCGCAAGCGGCTGGAGCAGCTGTGCCGATACATCACCCGACCGGCGCTGTCCGACGAACGGGTACAGATCAACGCCGCCGGCCAGGTGGAGCTCAAGCTCAAGACCGCCTTGGCGCGACGGCACCACGCACCTGGTGATGACCCGCTGGAGTTCATGCAGCGGCTGGCCGCGCTGGTGCCGCGGCCCAGGCTGCACCTGATCCGCTTCCATGGGGTGCTGGCGTCCAATGCCAAGCTACGGGCCATGGTGGTGCCGCATGGCCCTGAGCAGGCCACCGGCAAATCTGAGCTCACCGCGACCGAGCCGGGCTGCACGCATGGCCGGCCGGCGCGAATCAGTTGGGCTCGTCTGCTCAAGCGGGTGTTTGAGATCGACCTGGAACACTGACCGAACTGCGGCGGCCAGCTCAAGATCATCGCCGCCATTCTGGAGGCATCCGTGATAGAGCGGATCCTCACGCACCTGGGACTGCAGGCTCGGGCACCGCCCCGGGTCCCGGCGCGCGGAGATCTTCGGCAGGCGGCGTGATCGCGGCCCGGTCCCCCGGGCTGCGGAGAGGGCCTGCGCCTGACGCGGGTCGAACCCGGTGACAGGTCACGAAGCGCGCGGGTTTACCCGATGTCCAGGCGATTCTCAGGGCAGGCGGCGGGCCTGCGGCTGCTCAGTGCGCGATCGGTCAGGCCAACACTGCCCCAAAACTCCACAGCAGACCAGCCCTGAGCAGGGTGGTTTCTTCCTGATTGACGGCTGTTTTGTCTCAGCACCCCATTCCATCTCCCCTCAAGGCGGGAGGCATCCATAGCATCTATTCACAAACAGGTTGGGGTCGAACGGCACCGGCGGGTTATCGCGCCGCTGCGCCAATGCCTGCAGTCGTCCGCGGGCGGCCAACCCCTCGGGCAAGTTCATTGTGTCGTGCACCCGCACGAATGCCTCCAGGTCGAACGCGCGGGTCGATTGTTCCAGCTGCCGCGTGCCATGCTCCAACTGGCGGCGCTGCAACACCACGGTGACCAGCAGCACCAGATCATCGTAGGTCAGGCTGACCAGCCCGATGGACGCAACGATGACCAGCAAGATGATGGCCACCACCAACAGCGCCAGGCTGGTCCAGCGTTGGGTGGCGCGCAGGTGGGGTTTGTTCATGGGGATGGATGTTGCCAAGGGAAACACACGGCAGCTACGGCGGAGAGCAGTTGCGACTTGGTTTAGCATGAAACCGTGTCGCTCACGGCGTCTTGCAGAAATGATATCCGGTGCAGGTACATGCCCGCATCGGCCCACGGCAAGCTTGACGTGCATCGACATCCTCCAGGGGGGGAGAATCGACAACCGAGGAACACGATGAAAAAAAACACAGCCTCCAGTGCGCCGCCGCTGGCCCGCAAAGGCATCATCCTCGCGGGTGGCTCAGGCTCCCGCCTTTATCCGGCGACCCACGTCGTCAGCAAGCAGCTGCTGCCGATCTATGACAAGCCGTTGATCTACTACCCGCTCAGCACGCTGTTGCTGGCGGGCATCCGGGAGATTCTGGTGATCTCCACTGCGCAGGACACGCCGCGTTTCGAGCAACTGCTGGGCGATGGCAGCCAGTGGGGCATTACGCTGCGCTACGCGGTGCAGCCGTCGCCCGACGGACTTGCGCAGGCTTTTCTGATTGGCGAGCAGTTTCTGGGCGATGCGCTCAGCGCGCTGGTGCTGGGCGACAACATTTTTTATGGCCACGACTTCGCCGGCTTGCTCAAGGCGGCCAGCCGCCAGACGACGGGTGCCACGGTCTTTGCCTACCCGGTGCAAGATCCGCAACGATATGGGGTGGTCGAGTTCGACGCCGACCGCCGCGCAGTGAGCATCGAGGAAAAGCCCGCCAACCCCAAGTCGCGTTACGCGGTGACCGGCTTGTATTTCTACGACCAGCAGGTGGTGGAGCTGGCCAAACAGGTCAAACCGTCGGCTCGCGGCGAACTGGAAATCACCGATTTGAACCGGCTCTATCTGAAACAAGGCCAACTCGATGTGCAGACCATGCGCCGTGGCTATGCGTGGCTGGACACCGGCACACATGAGTCGATGATGGAGGCGAGCCAGTTCATCCAGACCATCGAAAGCCGGCAGGGCCTGAAAGTTGCTTCGCCGGAAGAGATCGTCTGGCGCAGTGGCTGGATCGACAACGCGCAGTTGGAGGCGTTGGCCGGCCCGCTGGCCAAGTCAGGATACGGGCAATACCTGCTCCGTTTGTTGCGGGAAAGGGTGTACCAATGAAGGTCACACCGAGCGTCATCGCCGATGTCTTGTTGATCGAGCCGCGCGTGTTCGGCGACGATCGCGGGTTTTTTCTGGAAAGCTTCAACCAACGTGCGTTCAGCGAAGCCATCGGGCTCGAGCTGAGCTTCGTGCAGGACAACCATTCCCGCTCGGCCCGACACGTGTTGCGCGGCCTACACTACCAGGTTGTTCAGCCCCAGGGCCAACTGGTTCGGGTATTGTCTGGCGCGGTGTTCGATGTGGCGGTCGACATCCGGCCTCAGTCACCCACCTATGGACGGTGGGCAAGTGAGGTGCTCAGCAGCGCCAACAAACGGCAAATGTGGATTCCCCCCGGGCTGGCCCACGGGTTTCTTGTGCTGTCGGAGACCGCGGATTTTCTGTACAAGACTACAGACTACTACGCGCCAGAACACGAACGCTGCATTGTGTGGAACGACCCCGCGCTGGGGATCGACTGGCCACTGGATGGCAATGCGCCGGTGTTGTCGGCAAAGGATCAGGCAGGGTCCACATTGGGAGACCCGGTCAGGCGCTGATTCTGCCGCCCGGTCTGGGCAACGACGGGCTGCTGCGGTCCGCCAGGTGTTGTCTGCGGTCGGATTCAGGGCTGCGTCAGGGTGCGCGATTCGTCGATCAGCGCCTGCCATCCCAGCCTCGCCGTGCCGTTGGCCTGGCGCAAACCGAGCGAGCACAGGAATTCACGAAACGACGCTGCACCTTGCAACTGGTAGCGTATGACAAGGATGTCGCAGAGTTGCGGCGTGAAATCATGCAGATGAAAGAAGCTGAGAAACGGGATACGACCGTCGGCGGCTTTCCATGCCGAAAAAACCGCGTGCACGAACTGGGCCTGCAGGGCTTCCGAGCTGTTGTTTACAGCCGAGGCTGGGTATCCCACCTCCTGGAACACGATTGGTTTGTTGCCCGCAAATCCAAGCATCCGTGCAAAGTCACTGGCCACCACCGACGGCGCCCGAACCAAGACTACGCCGCCAGCGGAGAACTCAATCGGGTAATACGTGAATATGACCACGTCGGACAACGTGTTCAACTCCTGAACGATTGCCGCTGCGCCGCCGAGCGCGCCATCGGCCCGCGCGGTCACGCCGACCTGCAGCGACGGGTCGAGTGAGCGCGCGTACTGCGCGGCGTCACGGAAGAACGCCTTGTAGGAAGGCAGTTCCGCTGGATGCTGCGACAGGTAGACGTCTACTTCGTTGCCAATGGACAGGTAACGCACCCGCCCGATGCGCACTCCGATGACGGCATCGAGCAAGGCACGGAACCGGCTCCATGACCCTGGGGTCGTCCAAGGCCAACTGCGCCAAGTCAGCCGGAAGCTCCTTCAAGTTGGTGCTGATGACCTCAATTCCGACGTAGTGTGTCATCGACGCCGCCGCACTGGAATCAAGTGCCGCTCGCAATTCGTTCAACTTGGCCGCATCGTAGACGCCAGACGTAGGTTCGAGCGAACGCCAGGGGAAGGTTGTCGTCAAACCGCGAGCGCCCGCGCTGGCAGACATCTGAGTGGCTTCATCAAATCGTGCGGCCGTTTCCAGCAGGGTCACAGGCTCTGGAACCAGCCGAGGCGATGCAGCAATCGCTAGTACACCCGGTGCGCCAAACGGCAAGGCCGGGGCACCAGTGCCATCCTCGCCCTGGCCACCGCCGCAGCCGACGAGCGAAATGCCGACCAACCAGGTGATCACGAGCCAACCGAATATCCGGTGCAGGCCGTTGCCAATCCATGGCATGGAGCGGTTACGTGAATGGCAGGCAATCGGTTTCGTCGATGGTGCGATCAAAGCGCGGGCATGCCGGCAATCGCGAGCCCAGGTGGGCCCGGAGTCTCGCATGGATGATTCGAGAATGAAAATGATGGACAGATTCTAAAGGTCTTGTCCGACACCCATTGCAACGCGTCATCGGACGGTGTCCAGTGCCGGCAGGTGGGGCCCACGCCCTGCGCTGCGCTCGCGGCGTTTGGCCTTGCCGCAGTCAGTCCGCTCGTGCAAAGCGTGCCAGGTGCGCACGATACCTTCGTCGAAATGACACTGTCGGCGTCCATCCCAGCACCGCCTTCGCGCAAGTATTGTCGAGCACATTGACGGCAACATCGCCCGGACGTTCCGGCTGCGGGTCTCGTGATGGCGCGACCACTCCCAGCCTCCACCGCGGCGACAGCATCGTTCACGTCGGCCCTGGCCACTCGAAATATTCAACAGCGCCGGCTTGGCCCGGGACGCGGCGAGCATCGCGCTGATGACATCGTCGATATACACGTAATCGCGCACCGCATTACCACCGCCGAACACACGCAACAGCCGACCGTCCCAGGCACAACCCATGGCCACTGCCACCAGGCCCTGGCTGCCGACGGGTTTTGCCGTGGCCCATAGGGGTTTGACAAGCGCATGATGCTGACCTTGAGCGCGGTCGTACGCGCATAGAACGTCAGATAGTTCTCGATCGTGAGTTTGCTCTGGCCGTATGCCGATTTGGGGGCCAGCGGATGGGTCTCCGGAATCGGCACTTGTTGCGGCTCACCATAAATCGTGCCACCGGACGACGCATAGACAATGCGGCGCACACCCAGTTCAACGCGCTGATCTCCAGCATGCGAATGGTCGGCAGCAGGTTCGACAGGAGGTCGTAATTGCTACTTGCGCTCACCATGTTCGGGAAGGTGGTGGTGATCAGGCCATAGACCGAATCGACCCCGCAGTCGACGATGAAGTTGTCGATGAAATCGCCGTGAACGAGATCGATGCGGTCCAGCACCTTTCGCAGGTTGGCATTGGAGCGGCTTGCACGGGTCAATACCCGCGGACGTACACCTTGTGCGACCAGCGCATGCACCAGGCCTTGAGCCACCGAGTCAGCTCCTCGAGCACTAGGACAGTGCCTGGCCCCGGCGCATGCGCTGCCTTCATCCAGCTGCACCTGCGGCCGGCAGGCAATGGATGGCAAGCCTGCGTGTACGTGTCATCGCGTGGTCCTGTTGTTCACGTCGTAGACGAACGAAAATCCCAGGTTCCGGTAGATCGGCACGATCTTGTCGAAATATTCTTCGAAGAAGTCCGCAACTTCGGCAATTCGTTTTTGTGGCACGTAGACAATGTCGTAAGGTCGCAGCAGGATGTCTGCGTCGGCCGTCTGCTTCAGGTGTGCCTGCAGATCGAGCTTGATGAACTGCGGCGTGCCCGCGCCGCCGGCACGCAACACGATCACATTCGCGCGCTCCGCTCCCTTGCGAAAGCCGCCACTTTGCACGATGGCCTGGAATGCGGTCAACGGGCCGGCTTCCAGCGTGTACGCCGTGGTCTGTTGACCTCGCCAGCGACGAAGATCCGGACAAGGCGTATTTCCGCAATATCACCGTCGCCTGGGGTTGACGCAGGATGGTCGCGTAGCGTCGGGTCAACGCATCACCCAGGTCGCCGGCGGACATGCCGGCGACATTGACTTCGCCGATCAGTTGCAAGGCCACGGTCTGGTCAGGACCGACCACCATAGTCGCTCGTTCAATTTGGCTGGTAGAAGGTTACGTCGACCAGGTACCGCCGGGCTGGAGCTGGGCAACGGAAGACGTGACCGCTCACCGCCTGGCTGTCGAGGCCGACACCGATCCGCTCGCCGGCCCGCACGCCTGCGTATTGATTTGCGCAGCCGGAATCGCAAACTGGCCGATTCTCTCGGAGGTGCTCTGGCACCCTGCCAGCAACAGGACGACCACGCCTACCATGGTAATCCCGCTCTACAGCCGGAAGGTGTCGAGTTTCCACGCAACGCCAAAAAATGCATAAGGTGTTCCCTTGCCTAGTGAATGCGGTTCAACGCTTGATTGCCACGGTGCCAGCCGGCTGGGTCTCCGGGGAGGCGGACTTGTCAGCACGGCGGCGGCAGCGTCGTGCACCCACCCGCCCGGATCCCCAAGACCTCCGCCCGCACCGACCGCCGAAAGCACGACCCCGTCCAGATGAGCACCCGCAATGGTGCAACCGGCCATTGTCTGACCTGCACCCACCATGGCCGAACCGCTGCAGCTAGCGTGCCGGTGGCAGGCCCATGTTCCAATTTGCCCGGCATACGCGTTGTCGATGTGAGCATGGTTCTGCTCTCTGCACCGGTGCGGTACTGCGTGGTTGTGCCGTCGTCGTCAGTCAGCAGAAAACTGCCATTGGCGCCGGCAAATACATCAAGCATCAGGTACTCGTCCACGGTGTCATCGGCGTGTTGCCGAACTGGCCCCATGGGAACGATGCTGCCCGCGCGCACCATCATCGGCAAGCGCTCCAGCGGCGCGGCGACAACGACGGATTGGCCACCGGCAGATACGTTGCCGGTGTAGTAGTCGATCCACGTAGCGCCTGCGGGCAGATAGAGTTGCCTCGACACGGCGCCTTCTTTCACCACAGGCGCCACAAGCAGAGCCGGGCCGACGTATTTCCACCGCGCATGGGTCAGCGGGTCTGACGGGAAATGAAAAACGTCGGCGCCAGCACCGGTTCGGACTGCGCCTCAGCCTGGGCAAGGTGGTCAGGTATGGCATCACGCGATACCGCCACTCGATCTGGTAACGCGCAACCGAGGTATACGGCTCGCCGAAGCGCCAGGGTTCACGTGCGTTCGACGTATTCATCGAATGATTGCGCATGAAGGGTGTGGTCGATCCGAACTGCAACCAGCGGATGAACAACTCGGCGTTCGGCGAGCCCAGGAAGCCGCCGATATCGGCGCCGAAGAAGTTCTGGCCTGACAGCCCCATCGAGGCAGCCACCTGCACCTGGACGCGCAAGGAATCGAAGCTCGAGTCGGTGTCGCCGCTTCAGTTGGCCGCATACCGCTGTATGCCGGCGAAGCCCGACCGCGACACGATGAAGGGCCGCAAGCCCGGCTGTGCCTCTTCTAGCGCTTGGTGAGCGCTTCGATCTCGGTCAGCGCATAGATGTTGCGCGTGGTGTATTCGTAACGTGGCTCGCCGTTGAAGTCGAAGATCGCGTACGGCATGTCGTTCGCAGCGGGCTCATTCAGGTCCGCCCAAAGGCCACTCACGCCGGTGCTCAGGAAGATTTTCAGCGCCTCTTTGAACACCTGCGCCTCGGTCTTGGAAAAATCGAACCAACTGACGTCACCCATCCAGATATTGGTGATGAGCGGGTTTCCCGACGGTCTTCGACCAGGAAACCGAAGCCCGCCGCGAAGGACCACAAGGGGTCATACACGGTCAGCAACGGCTCCAGAGATCTCGATGCGACGAAAGCCCAGATCGGCCATCTGCATATTGAACTTCAACGGGGCCGGAAAGCTAGCCGTATTCCAGCTGATCGTGAACAGGCGATCGGTGTAGTCGAGGTCGAAACGCATCCGCCGGAATCTTCCGTGCACGGAACTCAGCAGCCAGGCCAAGTACTTCTGCGGCACTGGCATACCCGAAATGCGCCTGAAGATACCCCGTCGACCAACGTGGTGGGCGTGGCGTGTTGCCGGTCAAGGCGCCGAATGCCTTGGCTACCTCGCTTGGTGTCGGACCTGCCAACACGTAGTAATTCAGTGTCCCGCCGACGGCAGCCATGCTGAACTGTCCAGCATTCCTTTTGGCGAAATCGAACACCGCAATCGACGGGCTGTCGAAATATAGTCCGTACGTCGCACCGCCGGTGTGGCCGTAGAAAAACGGCGTGCTTGAGTACAGCGGATTGGTGAGTTCGTCGTAGGCGGCGCGGTCAGTGTTGCGATCTCTGCATCAATTTCATGCCCACGTTGAATTGAGAGGGCCACCCGCCAGGCCCATGCCAAAGAAGCGTTCGTCCGGCCGGGCCCACTTGACGCCGATCACCGTGCCGGCCACTGCGTCCCACAATACGCCACCGGCCACATCGGCGGACACAATGCTGCCGTCGGCGCGCAGCATGACGATCTGCATTGGGTCCTTGCGCACGAGGACATTCAGCGCGCCTTGGCGCAAATAGACGCTTGTCGCGTCCTGGAAAACCTCGGCGATACCGACTGCCGGGGGTAGCGGCAACGTGGCCCCGGTTTGCAACGTTTTGCCGCCAGGGGGCGTGACCTCGACATGGGTGATGCCGTGGGTCAAGAACTCGATCCGCACGTTGCCACCTCCGGCCAGCGTCATCGTGGCGCCATTGGCCACTGCGCTGACGGTCGCCACCGGGCCAAGCACCTGTGACGCACAAAGGGCTACAGGCGACAGCACACCGGCAATGATCAGCAGTGCGAGCTTCAGGAAGCTGCGGATCAACATGGTCTTCCTTCGCATGCATGCCCTGCGACAATACCATGCCTGCAGGCGCGCAACGCCATATCGACGTCGGCTTGCAGGGACGCGCGACGCGCTAATGAGCAACGCGGCGCAAAAACCTCTGCCGATGGCGGCAGCAACGTCCTTTTTCCGTCTGCGCATACGGCCTATGCAGCACCCATGACATCTGCGCGGCCGGCAAGTGAGCTTGCGTCGACTTTTTTTACAGTTTGGCGCGACTGTCAGCCGACCATATAGCCCCGCTTGCTTAACTTCAGAAAACAAACAACAAATTCATGCAGGCGTGATTATTGCTTTGCTTTTTGTGACAATTGGCTTCGCGCATATCTACAGTTTCGACAAGTAGATCGTGCGTGACCAAAATAGTTCCGCAATGCAGACGATCCATGCATCGGCGACTCTTCTAACTGGAGACTACATCATGTCCTTGTTCAATGTCATAGGCGCGCTGGCGCGCAAACATCTGGTGCATGCGTTTACCCTGAGCGCATTGTTGCTGGGCGGCACTCTGATTGCGTTCGATTCAGCCGAAGCCGGATTGCTGCGCATGCGCATTGAGGACCCCGTATCTGCGACGGGTGTAACACTGACCAAAACAGGCGCAAATCCGTTCGCGGGTGCCGTGGTTTACGTGGGCCCTGTCGGCAACTGCGCGCTGGCGGGGCATATCAGCAACCATCCGGATTTGGTAACGTTGGCGCACCTTTCCGTTCTGCCTGCCCGGCATTGTCCATTTGCCGAACTGAGCCTGACCGCCCTGGCCCTGGATGCTGATTGCCCCGGATTCATGGTTTTCTGGCTGGAGCAGACTGACCTGACCGGTGGTGACGGCGGAATGTTGTTGTCCGAGGTCAGTGGCTCCCTCACTACAGCTGCCGGCTCCTTCGTCACTGCGCAGACCTGGATCAATACCTTTAATGCCGTACCTAATCTGGGACCCATGTTCTGGCCAATGGACGATCGGGCGGAGTGGGCCCCATACCAGTCGGCAGCATTGCAGGCTTGCTTCCGCAGCAGTTCTTCGGCCCGGGGGTGATCGAAGGGACAGACAGCGTCGCCGGACTGAGCCTGCCTGGGCCCTACTCCCTGTTCAGCCAGGTGATCGTCGAATTCAAAGAGGCCGGCACGCTTAATCTCGTTCTGACGGCGCGCGTGATTCCCGAACCAGGCACCCTGTTGCTGGTCGGTGTGGCCCGGGCTGCCATCAGTTCGCTGCGGCGGTCCGGGCGCACAGCCGCCCGGCGTTGAGCCTGTCAATACCTGGGTCCGGAAACGCGGTCCCATTCGTTGCATCGATGTAACAGCTTTCTAATTCTGAGGGTTTGGTTATC
>CAVQPL010000012.1:0-14664 GCA_963714755.1 uncultured beta proteobacterium | reverse complement strand
CGCACCGAAGTGGATCGGCTGCGTCGGCCTACCAGCTGTTGCGCAGCTCGCGCAGCCGAATGAACACCGTGCGCGCGTCCGGGTTCTCTGGCAGGTCGGGAAAACGCTCGCGTAGACGGGCAATCACCGACGCGCTGGCGAGCCGGAAAAAAGTGTTGAACTGCTTCTCGTCGGCCAGCGTGGTGACCATCGAGGTGGCCGGGTCTTGGTCGACAACACCTGGCAGCAGAGCCTTGGCGGCGGCGTTGTCCGGCTCGCGGTCGAGCGTGAACTTCAGGTTGTTCTCGAGGTAGTCGTGGCCTGGGTAGACCTGCGTGTTGTCCGGCAGGCTGGCCAGCTGCTCGGCGAAGCTGGCGTACATCAACAGCGGGTCGCCGCCGTTGTGGCAGTTTCCGGCGCCGGCGTTGAACAAGGTGTCGCCCGAGAACAGCGCCGGCTGCTCGGTATGCGAGCGCAGGCAGATATGGCACATGGTGTGGCCGGGCGTGTCCAGGCATTCGAGCTCGACCGTCTTGCCAACCTTGATGATGTCGCCCGCCTGGACGCCGCGGTCCATGCCGTCGATCTTGCCGCCGGCCTTGTGATGGGCGATGACCTTGGCGCCAGTGGCAGCGACGATGGCCGCATTGCCGCCGGTGTGATCCTCGTGTTCGTGGGTATTGAGCAGCTGCGTAATCTGCCAGCCGCGCACCTTGGCCGCCTGCAGGCATTTTTCGTGATCCAGCGGATCGATCGCCAGCGCCTCGCCGGTTTCGGGGCAGGCAATCAGATAGTTGTAGTTGCGGTAGGCGTTTCCGGTCCAAATGCGTTCGACGATCATCGGTTCCTCCTGGTATGGGTGCGGGTACTCGGCCATTGTAGGAAGCCGACCGGCAGCGGCCGTGGCGTGAGCAGGTAGCGCAGCAACGGGCTGGCATCACGCCCGTCTACCGACGGCATCGAGCAGCGCCGGATAGAACCACGCCAGGCCTGCTGCGCGCGCCACATAGTTCACATACAGCGCGGCCCACAGGCCGTGATTACCCCATGGCTGCAAGGCCCACCATGCGAGCAGAAATACCGCGGTGGATGCCAGCATGGCGTTGCGCATGTCGGCGGTGCGGGTGGCGCCGATGAAGATGCCGTCGAGCTGGAAGGCCCAGACCCCGAGCAACGGTGCGCCAACGGCCCAGGGCAGGTAGACGCGGGCGGCTGCGCGCACCGCGGCGTCGACGCTGAGCAGGTCGATCAGGCGCTCACCGAACAGCCACAGCAGCAGGGAAAGCACGGCGGCCACGGCCACGGCCCACAGGCTGGTCCTGCGCGCAGCCGCCGCCAGCATCGCGCGTCGCCCGGCCCCCGCGGCGCGGCCGACCAGGGCTTCGGCGGCAAAGGCCAGGCCGTCCAGAAAATAGGCGCTTGTCGAGATGAACTGCAGCAGCACCGCGTTGGCAGCCAGGCGCACATCGCCTTGCGCTGCACCCTGCGCGGTGAACCAGACCATGACAAAGATCAGCGCCAGTGAGCGCACCATGATGTCGCTGTTGACCAGGATGGCGCGCCGCAGTTGCTGCGGCACTAGCAGGTGTGCCAGCGACCAGCGAGCACCGATCTGGCGCACATGGCGTGCCGCCAGCAGCAGCCCCAGGGCTGCGGCGACGATCTCGGCCAAAACCGTGCCGGCGGCAACTCCTTGTACGTCCCAGCCCATACCGAGCACGAACCACAGATCAAGTGCGATGTTGACCAGGTTGAGTGCGAGCTGCAGCAGCAGGGCGATGTCGGTGCGCCCCAGGCCTATGAACCAACCCAGCAAGGCGTAGTTGGCCAGCGTGGCCGGCGCGGCCCAGATGCGGATGTCGAAATAGCCGCGCCCGAGTTGCTCGACGGCATCGCTGGCACCCAGCAGCGCGAATGCGGTTTCGCGAATCGGCCACTGCAGCAGTATCAAGGCGCCGCCGGCCACCAGCGCGATCAGCAGTGAGCGGCCCAGGCTGGCCACCATCTCGTCGCGATTGTCCGCACCCAGCGCCTGTGCGGTCAGGCCGGTGGTGCCCATGCGCAGGAACCCGAAGGCCCAGAACAGGAAGCTGAACACGATCGAGCCGATGGCTACGGCGCCGATGTAGGCCGGGTCGGGGATCTGGCCCACGACAGCGGTGTCCACCACGCCCAGCAGCGGAGTCGATACGTTCGACAACATGATCGGCATGGCAATCGCCAGAATGCGGCGATGGCTGACCGTGCTGTTTGGGTCTTCGGGGGGTGTGGGCGGCATGGCAGTGTGGCGCGCGGCGGAGTCGGTACGCGTTCCGGCTGTGGCCATCATGGGTGGCAGGCGCGCGTCTCGATGCGCTCACGCAGCGCTGCAATCCGCAGCAGGTTCTATGCGCGCTCCTCGGGCGAGCCGATCTGTTTCTGGCAGGCGACGCCTGCAGACGCGCAAGGCAGATGGCACATCGCGCCCTGGCCAGCCGGACAGATGCGGTCGAATGTGACCACATGATCGACCTCGGCGCGGATGCCGATCCACTCGCCTATGCGATGGTCGTGGTGACTGGGCACATGGGCCAGCACGGTCTCGCCGCTGTGCAGGCGCAAGGTATACAGAAACTCGGAACCGCGAAAAGCCTTGCGCACGATCTGCGCTTTCACGGGCGCGTTGTCGTCATGCACGATGTCGTCGGCGCGCAGCAGCACATCGCACTGGCCTTGTGCAAACGCATCGGGCAGCGGGCATTCGGCGATGTCGGTCAGGTCGCCCAGCGCGGTCTGCACCACCATCGCACCGCCAACCTGTCGAATCGTGGCCGGCGTGAATACGCCGTGTCCGATGAAGTCGGCAACAAAGCGCGTGGCAGGCCGGTGGTACAGGGTGTAGGCATCGTCCCACTGGTGCAGACGACCCTCGTGCATCACGCCGATGTAGTCGCCCATGGCAAACGCCTCGAGCTGGTCGTGCGTGACGAACAAGGCCGTGGCATTGGCCGCCTTGAGGATGGCGCGCACCTCGAGCGCGAGTCGCTCGCGCAGGTCGACGTCGAGGTTGGAAAATGGTTCGTCGAGCAGCAGCAGTTGCGGCGCCGGCGCCAGCGCACGGGCCAGCGCCACCCGTTGTTGTTGTCCGCCCGAGAGTTCGTGCGCGTAGCGGCGCTCGTAGCCCGACAGACCGACCAACTCCAGCACCTCGGCCACGCGCCGCTGGCGTGACGCGCGGTCCAGCTGGACGATGCCGAAGCCCACGTTCTGGCCCACATCGAGGTGCGGAAACAAGGCGTAGTCCTGGAACACCATGCCGATGCGCCGGTTCTCGGCATTGACATGGATCTGCTCGCTGCTGACAACCACATTGCCCAGTCGGATCGTGCCGCTTTGCGCATGCTCGAGACCGGCGACCGCGCGCAGCAAGGTGGTCTTGCCGCAGCCCGACGGGCCGATCAGCACACCGATGTCCCCGGTCTGAAGGCCGAATGCCACATCCTGCACGGCGCAGCGATCGGCTCCGGCGTATCGGACCTGCAGCTGAGCGACCTCGAGGAACATGCAAAGATTCTAGATGAATACAATTCTCATTTACCTGGCTCTGATCGGAATCTCCATGCCGCTGCGCCGGCTCTTCCAAACTGCCTCGCTGCTGCTTGCCGCCCTGTTGTGCCTGCCGGTGCTGGTGGTGCTGGGCTCATGGTTGCAATGGAATGCCACCAGTGCGCAGATCCTGGGCGAGATGGCCGCGACGGTGCTGCCCGACTACCTGCTGACCACGGTGGTGTTGTGTCTGCTGGTGGCGCTCGGCGTGGTGCTGGTCGGAACCGCCAGCGCGGCCGCCGTAACGCTGTTTGATTTCCCCGGTCGCCGCGCCTTCGAGTGGGCGTTGTTGCTGCCGCTGGCCATGCCGGCGTATGTGGTGGCCTACGCCTATACCGATTTCCTGCAGTACGGCGGCCCGCTGCAAAACGCGATACGTGCCGCCACCGGGCTGCAGGGCCGCATGTTGCCCGAGGTACGAAGTCTGGGCGGTGCCGCCTGGGTCTTCACGTTTTCGCTGTATCCCTATGTTTATCTGCTGGCGCGCGGCGCGCTGAGTGAGCGCGCCGGCCAGTTGATGGAGGCGGCGCGGCTGCTCGGTGCACCGCTGCGCCGGCGCATCCGCGAGGTGGCGCTGCCGCTGGCGCGCCCGGCGGTGGCCGCCGGCGCAGCGCTGGCGCTGATGGAGACCCTGGCCGATTTCGGGGTTTCGAGTTACTTCGGCATCCAGACTTTCACCGCCGGTATCTACAAGGCCTGGCTGGCCATGGACAACCGGCTGGCCGCGGCGCAACTGGCGACCATGTTGCTGGCGCTGGTGGCGCTGCTGTTGCACCTCGAGCAGCGCGCGCAGCGGCGGGCCCGTTTCGTCGCCAGCCGGGGCGCGCGCTCCGGTGGCGCCGATGCCCAGCCGGTGCGGTTGCAGGGTGGCGCGCGCTGGCTGGCCTGGGCCGTGTGCGGTTTGCCGGTGCTGATGGGTTTCGTGCTGCCGGTGTTGTTCATGCTGCGTCCGCTGGCCGCCGAATGGGAACTGCTGGCCTGGGGCAAGTTCGTGCAATGGTCGGGCAACAGTCTGCGGCTGGGCGCCATCACCGCCTCGCTGGCGGTGATGATTGCACTGGCGCTGGCCTTTCGCTTGCGCCGCCAGCCGGATGCCGTCAACCACGCGGTGGTGCGGATTGCCGGGCTGGGATATGCCGTACCCGGCGCGGTCATCGTCGTCGGTCTGTTGCTGCCGGTAGGCTGGATCCAGTCGGTCGCGCCGTCACTGGGGGTGGGTTATCTGATGACGGCCACGTCACTGGGGCTGGTCTGGGCCTATCTGGTGCGGTTTTGTGCCGTCGCTTTGCAGTCGGTGCAAAGTGGCTACACCCGCATTCCGCCGAGTTACGACGATTCGGCGCGCATGCTGGGTGCAGGCGGCTGGCGCCTGCTGGCGCAGGTGCATTGGCCGTTGCTGCGACGCTCGACGGCGGCGGCGGCCTTGCTGGTGTTCGTCGACGTGATGAAGGAGTTGCCGGCAACACTGGTGTTGCGGCCGTTCGACTCCGACACCCTGGCGGTGGTCGCCTATCAGCTGGCGCGCGACGAGCGCCTGGGCGAGGCGGCGTTGCCGTCGTTGGCGCTGGTGCTGGTCGGCCTGATACCGGTGGTGCTGCTCAGCCGCACGCTGCGTTCATCGTCGCGCTGACGCCATGGGCCCCTGGCGCCGGAACGCGCGCGCGAACGCGCGAACGCCCGGGCGCAAGGCACAATGGCTGGCCACGGCAGCACGGACAGGCGAAGGCCATCTGTTTGCGCGAGCGCGTCCCCTGCGCCGTACACCAAACCAATCCATAAGCGATGTTGCAAGAGCCTTTGATCACCGTGTTGACGGCCGCCTGGCTCGCAGGTGCTGCCGGTTTTGTCGGTGGCCTGGTCGCGTTCTGGGAGGGCAGCGCAGAGACCGAGGGCAAGCGCGAACTGGTGCACGGCGTGGTCGCCTTCGGCGGCGGAATCCTGATTGCCGCGGTGGCCTTCGCATTGACACCCTTGGCCATGGAGCAGCTGCCGTCGTGGCTGCTGGCCCTGGTATTCGTCGCGGGTGGTCTGGTGTTTTGCGGCCTCGACGTCTGGCTGAGCCGGCGCGGCGGTACCCACTCGCAGGTGATGGCCATGATGCTCGATTTCGTGCCTGAGGCCATCGCCATGGGGGCCGTGTTTGGTCAGGACCCGCGCCTGGGGCTATTGCTGGCCGTGTTCATCGGCGCGCAGAACCTGCCGGAAGGCTTCAACGCATTTCGTGAGAGCCGCCAAGGCGGCTCTGGTCCGCGATTGGCGCTGTGGTCGTTGCTCGCCATCAGCCTGCTCGGCCCGCTGGCGGCCGCTGCCGGCTTCGTGCTGCTGCAGGGCCGTCTGGCGCTGACGGCGGCGATCATGGCGTTTTCGGCCGGGGGCATTCTGTACCTGATCTTTCAGGACATCGCGCCCCAGGCACGCATGCGCCGTCATTGGACGCCTGCGCTGGGTGCGGTGCTCGGTTTTGTCGTGGGCATGGTGGGCAAGCAGGTGCTGGCCTGAGCGGCTTCTCGCCTGTGGCGCGGGCTGTGGCGCGTTTTGCATGGATTCCCGACGCCTGCATCGGGCATGCCTGCGTGGCAGGAAACGACGCCCGGTCGCAAGGGCGGTGTTAGCCGGCCTGGGCTGCGGCGGCTTCAGTCGATTGGGCCAGGCCTTGATCGCGACGCCGCAAGATAACTATTTCGCCGGCCGATGCAAGGCACAGATCTTGTTGCCGTCCGGGTCCCGAAAGTACGCCAGGTAGAGCTTGCCGCCCGGCCCTTCACGAAAGCCGGGAGCATCTTCACAGCTTGTGCCGCCGTTGGCGAGTGCCGCCGCGTGGAAGGCGTCGCCTTGCTCGGGCGACGCCACTGTGAAACCGATGGTGCTGCCGTTACCATGGTTTGCAGGCTCACCATTGATGGGCGTGGTGATCGCGAAGGTTCCGGTCGGGCTGCGGTAAAAATAGCGGTTCCTGTTGGCCACGCCCGGGGCGATGCCCAGCGTGCCGAGCAGCGCGTCGTAGAACTTGCGGGAGATTTCGAGATCGTTCACACCGAGCATGACGTGACTGAACATGGTTGGTTTCTTCCTTTGTGATTGCAGGGGTGCCCGATGCCGGGCCGGTTGATGATGCCGCGCGATGGTAGTGGACGGTGGGCATGGCAGCATGGCCAAGGGTCTTGGAGCGGGTGGTAGTTTGTTGAACTTGTGGCGCCAACCACGTCCAAGCTTGTGGTGCCGTTCGCCACGCCTTCAGGAGTTTGTGTGATGCGTTTGTCCATTTTGTCGATCTTGATGTCCAGCCTGTTGGTTCTGACCGGGTGCGGCAGTTTTGCACCATCCACCCAGCTGATAGGTGTCGGAAAAGACCAGGTCGTCGCGCGCATGGGTCAACCCGATACGCAGCGCCAACTGGACGACGGCGTTACCCGCCTGGAATATCCCACCGGACCACGGGGCTTGCACACCTGGTTTGTGGACCTGGACGCGGCAGGCAAGGTGGTTCGCTCGCAGCAGGTGTTGACCGAGCACAACTTCAACCAGATCCTGCCGGACATGGATCAGGCTGAAGTACGCCGGCGGCTCGGGCGGCCAAACGGCACGTTCACCCTGGGGCGTTCCCGCGGCGAGGTCTGGAATTACCGTTTCGAAGGGCCGTTCTGCCAGTGGTTCCAGGTTGAAGTCTCCGCAGAAAAGAAGGTGCGCTCTGCGGGTTACGGGCAGCCGCCGGAATGCGAGCGCCGCGAGAAGATCATCTTCCCGTGAATTGCGCAGCGCTAAGATGGACATATCACCCGTTCCACCCATCCGGGTTGGTCTGGCGGTGATGCAGATCCATGGGGCGCATCTTGTTTTCTTTACCTGTTTCCACCAACCCATCCATCAGCCGCCTCACGCTACGCCTGACCGGTTTCGTGCGCGGACGCCTGTGGCTTCAGGTGCTGGTGGCGATGGCCGTCGGCATTGCCACCGGCATGGCCATCGGCCCCACGGGCGGCTGGTTGTCGCCGGCCATGGCACTGCTGGTGAGCAACTGGCTGGCGATACCGGGCTATCTGTTCCTGGCCATGGTGCAGATGATCGTCATCCCGCTGGTGGTGGCCTCCATCATCCTGGGCATGACCAGTTCGCGCGACATGGCGCAGTTGCGCAGCATGGGCGCGCGCACCGGGCTGTTCTTCCTGTTCACCACCGTGGTGGCGGCCATGATCGGGGTGCTGGTGGCGCTGGCGGTCGAGCCGGGCGCGTATCTGCAAGTGGCTCAGCTGCCGGTCAGTACAGTGGCCGATGCGGCAGGTTCGGCGGCATCACCGTCCTTGGCCACTTTGCCGGCGCAGATCGTGCGCGTGGTTCCGACCAACCCCTTGCAGGCCAGCGTCGAGCAGAACATGTTGCAGGTGGTGGTGTTTGCGATCTTCGTTGGTGTGGCGCTGGTCACGATGGAGGGCAAGATGGCGCGCCCGCTGGTCGACCTGCTCGGTGCCGTGCAGGAGGTCAGCATGGTCGTCGTGCGCTGGGCCATGTACCTGGTTCCGGTGGCGGTGTTCGGGTTGATGACCCAGCTCACTGCGCGCATGGGGCTCGATGCCTTGCTCGGCATGGGTGTTTATGTGGTCACGGTGCTGGGGGCGCTGCTGCTGGCGTTCGCCTTCCTGATGCTGGTGTACGCGCTGGGCCGGCGCCGCTCGCCGCTGGCTTTTTTGCGCGGCAGCCGCGACGTGTTGCTGCTGGCGTTCTCCACGTCGAGTTCGGCAGCGGTGATGCCGCTGACCATACGCACCGCCGAGGAGTCGCTGGGCGTACAGAAAGGCGTATCGCGTTTCGTCATCCCTTTGGGCACGACCATCAACATGGCGGGTACGGCGCTGTACCAGGTGATCGCCACGCTGTTCCTGGCCCAGGTCTACCAGGTGGACGTGGGTCTGTCGGGTCTGCTGCTGGTGGTGGTGCTGGCGGTTGGCGCGTCCATTGGCTCGCCGGGTACGCCGGGCATCGGCATCGTGATCCTGTCGATGATGCTGGGCACGGTAGGCATACCGGCCGAAGGCATTGCGCTGATCATCGGCGTGGACCGGGTGCTGGACATGAGCCGCACCACGCTCAACGTGGCCGGCGACCTGGTGGCCGCCAGCGTGATCGACCAGCACACGCCACGCAGCGAACGCGAGCATCCCGCACCGAGCGACGCCTTTGCCGGGCCTACACCATGATCACCAAGACCTTCACCAGCGGACGCATCCGCAGGGCCGACTACGACGCATCGGCGCGCCAGCTCGAGCTGCACTGGGACAATGGCCAGGCGCTGGCCTACAAGCAGGTGCCCGATGAGGTGTTCCGGCGCCTGTGCAGTGCGCCGAATCCGGCGACTTATTGGGAGGACCGGATTGCCGAGGAATACCCGAAGGCGCGGGCCGCGGCCGGTGCCAAGGCCACCGACGGCGCCAAGGGATTCGATGCGCTGTTTGGTGGTGGCGCCGACGACGTTAGCGCCTGAGCGGGCTGCGCAAGCCCGTCCTCGGCCCTGATCGTGGGCCGAACCGAAGCATCAGGCCGCCCGCTCAGTCACGACCGGGCTTGCCGCGGCGGCATCCTTTTCCCGGCGAACCTCAGTTGCGCCGCCGGTCGAGCTCGGCCTCTTCGTAGTACCGCGCTTTCGCAAGGAACATGGCCTTGTCTGCCGCGTTCAGCGTGGCCTCCACCTGGGCTGCGGCGTCGCAGCTGGCGATGCCGATGGACAGGCTCAGGTGGTGGCCGGGATAGAACTGGTTGTTCAGCTCGATGATCGACTCGATGCGCTCTTTCAATGCCCTGGCCGCGCGGTCATCGGCGCCGGGCAGCAGCGCAACGAACTCGTCGCCGCCGACACGCGCGATACACCAGTGCTGATCCGCGGCGGACGTGGTAAGGACTTCGCCGACCCGCCGAAGCAAGGCATCACCCGCCGCATGGCCTTCGTCGTCGTTGACGCGCTTGAGCCCATTGAGATCCATCGCCAGAACGCTCAGTGGCCAAGGCCCCTTGCGGGTGATGCGATTGAGTTCTTCGACGTAGAAGGCACGATTTCGCAGTCGCGTCAGCGAGTCATGTTTGCCCAGATACTCCAGATAGGCTTCAGCCTTCTTGCGCGCCGTGATGTCGACCAGCGACACCAACACCAGGTCCCATTCGGCTTCGTGGTCGGGCAACACGGCAAACTGCATGTGAATGTTGATCAGGTCACCACTGAGCGCGTAGTTGATCACCTCGCGGACCTGCACCGTCTTGCCGTGCCACAGGTCGATCAACTGCTCGGCGAACTGCGCGTGCATCTCGTCGCGAAAGACCGCGCCGAGCTTGGCCAGCAGTTCGCGCTGGCTTTCGGCCGCAAACATGGTCAGCGTCTGGCGGTTGACGCTGATGACCCGGATTTCCTCCATGCATCGGGTCACGAACTCCGGATGCACGCTGAGAAACACCCGGAAATCCTCGATGCCTCGATTGCGCGCCTCGTCCAGCAGCAGCTTGACGCCGCTGAAGTCCTCGACCCACAACGACACCGGCGAAAGGTCGAACAGGCTACGTGCATATTGCTCGCTGCTGATCAGTTGCGCGTGTTTCGTGACGGACTGCGTGATGTCTTCCAGCGACACCAGCACCCGGTCCCAACTCGCCTCGTGGCCCGGCAGCACCCGCACGTGGATCTGCACATGGATGCGCCGCCCGTCCAGTCCATAGTTGACGGTCTGGTTCGAAAACTCGAGTTGCCCTGCCCACAATGCCGATAGCTCGGGCAACATCTGCTCGAGCATGTCGCCGCGAAACACTTCGGGCAGCCGCTCGAGCAGCGCGTCCTGGCTGGCAGCCGCGAAGACCTGCAGCGTCTTGCGGTTGACCTTGATGACGCGCAAGCTGGCCGCGCATTGCTGGAGCCGCTCGGGCGAACGCGCCAGGTGCGCGGCCAGATCGACGACTCCTTCGGCACGCCATTGTTCGAACAGCGCATGCAGCGCGCTGTAATCCTCCAGCCACAGCGAGATCGGGGCGGATTCAAACATCCATTCGTAATCGGATTCGGGCGTGACCTTGTGCATTTAAATCTCTCCTGCCGCGATTCTCGCCGTTGTCAGACGCTGCGGTTGCCCAGACTGACCGTGTGGCCGGCGGATCGGTCAAATGCCGCGGCCTTGCGTCACCCACGCACCGGGCGAATGGAGAATATCTTGGGTTTGGCGCGCTGGCCGGGTTTCCCAACCGGCGACGCTGAAAAAGCCACCGAGCCGTTCTTGCGAAAAACCATGCCCTTGACCAGTAGTACATCCTGTTCGGTAAAGCGCAGGTTCAAGGTCACGGTGGTGGTCGGTGTGCTGGCGATGAACTCCAAGCCTTCGGCAGAGAGCAACAACGGTCCCGAGATGTCGCCGACAAGTTCACATGACAACGCTGCTGTCGGCGCGGGGGTCGCGGCGGTCGCGTAGGGCAGGCTGAGTCCGAAATGAACCGGCTTGCCGGCCGTTCGCTGGAAGCTGCCCACGACGCTTACGGCGGCCGCGTCGCGCCGAATGTCGATGGTGGCTTCGAAGCCGCTGTCGGCGTCGGGCAATTCTGTCATCTGCAAGTTGCCGGAAAAGTTGCGGCCAACACTGCCAAGACGGTCGAAGAGTGTGTTTGTGTCCATGTGCCGAGCCTACCGGGATTACCAACGAATCGCAATTTGAAAGCCGGCAGCTCTGGCCGCAGACCTGTGCAGCGATCCGTCGACGCGGCTCGCCGGCTCAACGTGTCAGCTCCAGAAACAACCGGGTCAGGCGTTCGGGCAGTTGTTCCACCCTGTCCACCACGCTGGCGTGGTGGCCGAAGATGTCGTGCACATAGGTGTCGGCCATCGGGTCCAGGCTGATGCAGTGGCTGTGCATGCCCCGCTGGGCCAGTTCCTGCACCGCCTGGCGAGTGTCGGCGACCAGGGCCTGGTCGTCCTGTACATCGACGTCCGAAGGCCGTCCGTCGGTGAGCACCAGCAGCAGCTTCTTGTCGCTCGTTTGCGCGCCCAGGTAATGGGCCGCGTGGCGCATCGCGGCGCCCATGCGGGTCGAGCATTCGGCGCGCAATGCGGCCAGGCGGGCCTTGGGCGCTTCGTCCCAGCGCTCGGTGAAACCCTTGATGTGCAGATAGCGCACGTTGTGCCGGGTGTCGGAGTGAAAGCCGGCCAGCGCAAACGGATCACCCAGCCGGTCGATCGCCCAGCCCAGCAGGGCCACGGCCTGCTGGCTCAGCTGCAGCCGCGTCTGGCCGCTTGCGGGCACCACGTCGCCCAGTGACTGCGACAGGTCGAGCAGCACCATGACCGCGATGCTGCGCCGATTCGGTTGGTGACTCATCAGGATGCGCGGATCGGGTTGCGTGCCAGCGCGCCAGTCGACCAGGGCCCGGATCGCCACGTCCAGGTCGAGTTCGCTGCCCTCTTGCTGGTAGCGGATGCGGACCCGGTCCTGTGGCTTGAGTCGATCGAGCAACTGCTGCAATTGATGCGCCAGCGCGTTGTGGCGCGCCAGCACGGCATCGATCAGGCTGGCATCGCCACTGGGGTGCAGGGCCTCGTAGACACTGACCCAGTCGGGCCGGTAGCTGGCGCTGGCCGCGTCCCACTCGGGATAGTGGCGTGGCGGCAGCGCCATCACTTCGTCCTGGGGCGGTCGGGCAGGCTCGGTGAAACTGTCCTCTTCGTCGCCCGCTTCGATGAAGCGCCAGAGCAGCCGGTTGTCGTCGCGGTAGCTCACGACGGTGTCGTCGAAATGCACCGCGGCCAGCTGATCGCTCTGGCGCCGGGTGCGCGCCGCATGTGTCAGCGCCAGCGTCTGCATGGCCTGGGTGCCCGATTCGCCACCCGCGAGCAGCGCCTGGAAACTGTTCACGCAGTCCAGCAGCGCCGGGTCGGTGTATCCGTGGCCGGACTCCAGCAGCGCACGCGACAACATGACCAGCCGATGCCGCAGGCAACTGCTCACGGCCGGATCGCAGGCGTGCTGCGCGGGCTGCGGATGCAGGGCCAGCATCAGCGGGCGCAGGCCCGGGTAGCGGCGCAGCACGAGCTGGTCGATGCGCGCATCCTCCAGACATTCGACGGTCAATCGTTGCAGCGGGCTGAGGTTGTCGGCTACCAGTGGCCGGCTCCAGAGCCGGTGGCCGGCCAGGTGGGCGATGGCCAGGCGGTAGCGGTCCAGGCCGGACACGCCATGCAGGCTGTCGTAGACATCGGGCAGGCAGATGCTGCCGGGGTCGCTGCCTTCTGCGCTGGCGGGCAGGGCCCAGGGCGCCGGTGTCGGTTTTCCATCGAAGTCGCTGGCATAGGCCTGCAGGGTTGCCGTGTCCTGCCAAAGGGCGCGCAGGCCCAGTTCGAGCGGCCGCTCGACGTCGGCGAGCAAGGTTCCGTGGCGCTCGCGCTGCAGCACTGCGCGGCTGTCGGCCAGCGCCAGCGCGAAATACTCGCATTGACGCTGCGGATGGTGCTGGTAGTGGCGCACGCCATAGTCGGCCCAGCGCGCCAGGCCGGCCACCGTCAGCTGCTTGAGCAGACGGGGTGCTTGCTCAAGCAGCACCGGTAGGCCGGGGCTGGCAAAAGTTGCGTGGTTCCCATGCAGCGAAACAGTCGTGCGCCCCATCACGTTGCGCACCGTGTCCAGGTAGTGGCGCAACGGGTCCGCGCCCTGCAGCGTGCGTGCCACCGCCGCCAGTGTCTGCAGCAGGGGGGCCATGGCGCGGGCATTGGGCGATTTGTGCATCGCATGCAGCAGCGCTGTGACATCGGACAGCACCGCCTCGCCGACATGCTGTGCGGCCTGCGGCCACTCCTGCAGCAATGCCAGCACTGGCTCCGGGCCACGTCCCATCTTGCCCAGCGTGTGGGCCCCCGCCAGCCAGGCCTGCAAACCTGCCGGGCTCAGCGCCACGACCGCCTCGCGCACGCAATCGTCGAACACCGCCTGCACTGGCCCCAGGGCGCAATCGAGCTGCGCGCGCCAGCTGGCCAGTTGTGCAGGTGTCGGGTTCACGCCGGCATGTCAGTCTGGTGGCAGACCTCAGGCCAGCACCGCGTCGATGGCGTGGTCCAGCGTCTGGCGGATGTCGGCGTCGTCAGTGATCGGTCGCACCAGCGCCATGCGGCAGGCGTCGGCTGCATCGACACCGGAGACGATCAGCGTGGCCGCGTACACCAGCAGGCGGGTCGATATGCCTTCGCTCAGGCCATGGCCCTTGAGCTGGCGTGCTGCATGGGCGATCTGCACCAGTTGTGCGGCGCGGCTGGCGTCCAGTCCGGTCTCCCGGCCCACGATGGCGGCTTCGCGTTCGGCGTCGGGGTAGTCGAATGCGAACGCGACGAAACGCTGCTTGGTCGATGGCTTGAGGTCCTTGAGCAGGCTCTGGTATCCGGGGTTGTATGAGATCACCAGTTGGAAATCCGGGTGCGCCGGCACCGTCTCGCCCTTTTTGTCCAAGGGCAGCATGCGCCGGTGGTCGGTCAGCGGGTGGATCACCACCGTCGTGTCCTGGCGCGCCTCGACGATCTCGTCGAGGTAGCAGATCGCGCCGGTGCGTGCGGCCACGGTGAGCGGGCCGTCCTGCCAGCGCGTGCCCGATGCGTCGAGCAGATGCCGGCCGACCAGGTCAGAGGCTGTCATATCCTCGTTGCAGGCCACGGTGATCAGGGTTCGCCCGAGCCGGTGCGCCATGTATTCGATGAAGCGCGACTTGCCGCATCCGGTCGGGCCTTTGACCATCACCGGCAGGCGGGCAGCGTACGCCGCCTCGAACAACGCCACTTCGTTGCCCTGGCTTTGGTAGAAGGGCGCCTGGGCGCCTGTGCTGGAGGTCGACATCGGGGTCTGGCTTGGGCCGGCCATGGTTCAACGATGCGTGCCGAGCTTGTCGCGCCAGCCCGGGAACAGCTTGTCGGCATCACCCGGAAACGACGCGAAGGCGCGTGCGAATTCGCGGTGTTCGCGCGCCCATTCGATAGGGTCGGCGCCGGCCTTCCAGCATTCGTAGGCCTGACGCAGCGAGGTGGCGCCGGCGGCCGGGCTGTCGATATGGCCATAGGCGCCGCCGCCTGAAGTGTTGATGACGTTGCCGTGGCCGAGGTTTTCG
>CAVQPL010000011.1:0-11052 GCA_963714755.1 uncultured beta proteobacterium | reverse complement strand
CGGGTTTTGCAACCCAAAGACAACCGCCTCCGGAACCTGCCATTTGTCATCCTGCGACGCGGCCGACCGCTGTACCTTCAGCAGCAGCCACTAAGCAGCGATGGGCCACACGAGGTGTCGAGCGACTCCTTTGCGCCAAGGCCACCGATATCTCGCGATTCAAAACTACCGCACTACTTCCAAGCGAATGGTCGATCCGGAGTTGATGCCCGACACCACGGCCTTTGCAGGAGCATGTCCACAACAAGGACCATCGAAGCAGGTCCGAGCTTTTCAAGGCCGCACTGAGTATGTAGAGCTCGTGCTGCGCTGCGAGGTAAGCTCTGCGGTACCGTTCTGTGCGGTGCTGCTCCACACCAAATCCAATACATCGAGTGCGCACGCAATAGGTCCCTCGTATTGACGCGATTCAAGGCAAATGAAGCTGAGTGTGCAGTCGATGCTGACCCGCTCGTTGATGGCCAGGCCATGGCGGTGTTTTTCCTGCAGGGCCACCGAGTCGCGGCACAGGCTCAGCCCGATGCCTGAGCGCACCATGGCCAGCATGGAGCTTTCCTGATCGACCTTGGCCACAAATCGGGGCATGGCGGAGCGCTCGCTGTAAACCTTTTGCAGCAAACGTCCATGCACCGATGCTTGCGCCGTGCCGATCCAGGGCAGTCGGGCGAGTCCGTCCCAGTCTTTGTCAACCATGCGCGCCTCCCAGCCGGGAGGGGCGACCACCCAGTAGGCGAAGTCGGTGAGCGGCTTTTGATGAAGACCTTGCGCCTGGTCGTCACCGTCTCGTTGACTCAGGTGACCAAGGAAATAGCCTGCGTCCACCTCGTTGCGCAACACCCACTCGCGCACATTGCCGCTCATGCCCTGACGCAGTTCTTTTTCCAGCAATGGAGCGGCATCCACCAGGGCATGCAGGAAGGCCCCCAGCCGGATGAACTCCGGGTCGATCACGGTGCCGATGCGCAGTCCGCCGCGCACCTGTTTGTGCAACTGCAGCGGCGGTGCGGTCCAGCTCGTTCAAACTTGATATCACTTGCCGTGCCCGCACCACCAAGGCCAGCCCGTCGTCGGTCAGATCCAGACCTCTGGAGGTGCGGTGAAAGAGGGTCAGCTGGTAGTGATCGGCCAACTGCTTCAGCCGCAGACTCAAGGCGGGCTGCGTCATGTAGAGCGATTCTGCGGCCCGCGTGACGTTGCCAAGATCCGCGACGGCGAGGAAACACTGCAGCGTTTTTAGATCGGGAGGATGGCTCACATTATTTGGAGTATCTTATATCAGTTGGCTGAATTATTCATTGGATACCGGCGAAGAGCAAGCCTAGACTCGCGCCCCAATTCGATGCATTTTCACCAACAGAACTGGAGACATAACATGACGCTCGCCCACATTGGCCACTACATCGCAGGCGCCCAGGTTGCCGGCACCACCGGCCGCACGCAAGACGTGTACAACCCCGCCACCGGCGAAGTCACCGGCAAGGTGGCCCTGGCCGATGCGGGTGAAGTGGGCAAGGCCGTGGCCGCCGCCCAGGCCGCATTCCCCGCCTGGAGCAACATGCCGCCCATCCGCCGCGCGCGGCTGATGAACAACTTCCTGGGCCTGCTCAACAAGCACAAAGACGCGCTGGCCAAGGCCATCACGCTGGAGCACGGCAAGGTCTTCACCGACGCCGTGGGCGAAGTCGAGCGCGGCATCGACATCGTCGAATTTGCCTGCGGCATTCCGCAGCTGCTCAAGGGCGACTACACCGAGCAGGTGTCCACCGGCATCGACAACTGGACCCTGCGCCAGCCCCTGGGCGTGGTGGCCGGCATCACGCCGTTCAACTTCCCCGTGATGGTGCCCATGTGGATGTTCCCGGTGGCGATTGCCGCGGGCAACACCTTCGTGCTGAAGCCCTCGCCCACCGACCCGAGCGCCTCCCTGATGTACGCCGACCTGATGAAGCAGGCCGGCTTCCCGGACGGCGTGTTCAACGTGGTGCAGGGCGACAAGGTGGCCGTGGATGCGCTGCTCGAGCACCCCGATGTGAAAGCCATCAGCTTCGTCGGCTCCACGCCGATTGCCAACTACATCTACGAGACCGGCGCCCACCACGGCAAGCGCGTGCAGGCCCTGGGCGGCGCCAAGAACCACATGCTGGTCATGCCCGACGCCGATCTGGAGAAGACCGTCGACGCCCTGATGGGCGCGGCCTACGGTTCGGCCGGCGAGCGCTGCATGGCCATCTCGGTGGCCACGCTGGTGGGCGATGTGGCCGACAAGATCGTGCCGATGATCGCCGAGCGCCTGAAAACGCTCAAGGTGAAAAACGGCATCGAGCTGGACGCCGAAATGGGCCCCATCGTCACCGCTGCGGCCCACGCCCGCATCACGGACTACATCGCTGCTGGCGTGGAAGAAGGCGCCACACTGGTGGCCGACGGCCGCGGCCTGAGCGTGCCCGGCCATGAAAAGGGCTTCTTCATGGGCGGCACGCTGTTCGACCACGTGACCGCCGACATGAAGATCTACAAGGAAGAGATCTTCGGCCCGGTGCTGGCCTGCGTGCGCGTGAAGACCTTTGCCGAAGGCATCGACCTGATCAACAACCACGAGTTCGGCAACGGCGTGAGCCTGTTCACCCGCGACGGCAACGCCGCGCGCGAGTTTGCCCGCCGCGTGCAGGTGGGCATGGTCGGCGTCAACGTGCCGATTCCGGTGCCCATGGCCTGGCACGGTTTTGGTGGCTGGAAGAAGAGCCTGTTTGGCGACATGCACGCCTACGGCGAAGAAGGCGTGCGCTTCTACACCAAGCAGAAATCGGTGATGCAGCGCTGGCCCGAGAGCATCGCCAAGGGTGCCGAGTTCACCATGCCTGTGGCCCGCTGAAGGAGCACTGCCGTGAGCGCCACCGACTTCGACTACATCATCGTGGGCGCCGGCACGGCCGGCTGCCTGCTGGCCAACCGCCTGAGCGCAGACCCCAGCAAAAAGGTCTTGCTGCTCGAAGCCGGCAAGAAAGACAACTACCCGTGGATCCACATCCCGGTGGGTTACCTCTATTGCATCGGCAATCCCGCGCACCGACTGGCTCTACCAGACCGAGCCCGATCCGGGCCTCAACGGCCGCAGCCTGCGCTACCCGCGCGGCAAAACGCTGGGTGGCTGCTCCAGCATCAACGGCATGATCTACATGCGCGGCCAGGCGCGCGACTACGACGGCTGGGCCGCCGCCACCGGCGAGGCCGAATGGGATTGGGCGCATTCCCTGAAAGATTTCAAAGCCCACGAAAACCACTACCGCATGGACGCGGGCGGTGACGCCTCGGCCGACTTCAAAGCCCTGCACGGCGGCGGCGGTGAATGGCGCGTCGAGAAGCAGCGCCTGCGCTGGGACGTGCTGGAAGCGTTTGCCGAAGCGGCGGTGCAGGCCGGCGTGCCGCGTACCGACGACTTCAACAAGGGTGACAACGCGGGCGTGGGCTACTTCGAAGTCAACCAGAAATCGGGCTGGCGCTGGAACACCTCCAAAGCCTTTTTGCGCCCGGCGAGCCACCGCACCAACCTCACGATCTGGACAGAAGCGCATGTGGAGAAGCTCAACTTCTCCAAAGCGTCTGGTCGGCCACGCTGCCTGGGTGCGCAAGTGATCCGGGGCGGGCAGACGCGTGACCGTTCGCGCGGCCGCCGAGGTGATCCTCAGCGCGGGCGCCATCGGCTCGCCACAGATCCTGCAACTCTCCGGCATCGGCGATGCGAAGCACCTCAAGCGCCTGGGCATCGACATGACGCTGGACATGCCAGCCGTGGGCCAGAACCTGCAAGACCACTTGCAGATCCGCGCCGTGTTCAAGGTCAAGGGCGTGTCCACGCTCAACACGCTGGCCAACAGTCTGGTGGGCAAGGCCAGCATCGGCCTGGAGTACCTGCTGAAACGCTCGGGCCCGATGAGCATGTCGCCCAGCCAGCTGGGCGCGTTCACCAAATCCGATCCTTCGCAGCCCTACGCCAACCTGGAGTACCACGTGCAGCCGCTGAGCCTGGACGCCTTCGGCGAAGACCTGCACCGCTTCCCGGCGTTCACGGCCAGCGTGTGCAACCTCAACCCGACCAGCCGGGGCAGCGTGACCATCACGAGCAACAAAGCCTCCGATGCACCCGCCATTGCGCCCAACTACCTGCACACCGACGAAGACCGCCTGATCGCCGCGCAGAGCCTGCGCCAGGTGCGCGAGATCGTGAACCAGCCGGCGATGGCGAAGTACATGCCTGAGGAGTGGAAGCCCGGCGTGGAGTTCCAGTCAGACGAGGCCCTGGCCCGTCTGGCCGGCGACATCGCCAACACCATCTTCCACCCGGCCGGCACCGCCAAGATGGGCCGCGCAGACGACCCCACCGCGGTGGTCGACCCCCAGCTGCGCGTTCGCGGCATTGACGGTTTGCGTGTGGTCGACGCCAGCGTCATGCCCACGATCACCAGCGGCAACACCAACTCACCCACGTTGATGATTGCCGAGAAGGCCGCTCGCTGGATTCAACAGGCAAACAAGTCAACCGCCGCAGGAGTGTTTTCGGCGGCTTGAGACGGGCACGGGTCATTCGCTCATTGCCTGGCAGAAGGGGTTCCTCCCTTGCGTTGGGCGGTGTGCGGAGACAGATTTCTGCAAGTAAAAACAGGAGACAAAAATGTCAAGAACCATGAACAGTGGAGACCGCGTGGACATGCGCGTGTTCTCGCTATCGCTGCTGCTGCTGGCGGGGGTCGTCGGACCTTTGCTGATGTTCCCCGAGTCGAGTTCGGCCATGATCTCGGCCGCGTTCTCTTTCACCACCGGCACGTTCGGCTGGTTGTACATGGTGGCCGGTCTGGCTGTGGTCGTGTTCCTGATCGGACTGGCTTTCAGCCGCTACGGCAACGTGCGCCTGGGTGGCGCAGATGACACCCCCGAGTTCTCGTATTTCAGCTGGATCGCCATGATCTTCTGCGGCGGCATCGGTATTGCCATCGTGAACTGGGCATGGGTCGAACCGATCTACTACTACACCGGCCCGCCGTTCGGCGTGGAAGCCAAAACCCAGGCAGCCGCCGAGTGGGCATTGACTTATGGCCAGTTCCACTGGGGACTCACGCCGTGGGCCTTCTACTGCCTGCCCGCCATTCCTATCGCCTATTCGATGTACGTGAAACGCCAGTCGGGCGCACGCCTGTCGGTGGCCGCTCGCGGTGTGCTGGGTAAACAATCGGACAGCTGGCTCGGTGTGATCCTCGACGCGGTCGTGGTGTTCGGCATCGTCGGCGGTGTGGCCACATCCCTGGGCCTGGCCGTGCCGCTGGTGTCCACGCTGGCCGCTGGCCTGTTCGGGGTTGAGGATTCCTTCCTGCTGGAAATGGGCATGCTGGCCTTGTGGACCCTCATGTTCGGGACCAGCGTCTGGTTTGGACTGGCCAAGGGCATCAAGATCCTGTCGGATGTGAACGTGATCATGGCGCTGGCCATGCTGCTCTTCACCTTCATGGTAGGGCCAACCCAATTCATGGTGGACGGCGCGGTGAACAGCTTTGGCCGGATGGCGTCGAACTTCATCTCGATGAGCACCTGGACCGATCCCGATCGGCAAGTCCAGCTTCTTCAAGGACTGGACCGTCTTCTACTGGGCCTGGTGGATCGCCTACGCACCCATGATGGGTCTGTTCGTGGCGCGCATCTCGCGTGGCCGCACCATCCGCGAGCTGATCCTGGCCGAACTGGTGTGGGGCTCGCTGGGTTGCTGGGTGTTCTTTGCGGTCTGGGGCGGCTACGCGCTCGACCTGCAGATCTCCGGCAAGCTTGATGTGGCCGCGATCCTCAACGGCGCGGGCGGCATCCCGGCCACGGTGCAGGCCATTCTCGGCACCCTGCCCATGAGCGGCCTCATCACCGGCGCCTTCATCCTGCTGTGCTTCATCTTCCTGGCGACCACGCTGGACAGCGCGGCCTATGTGCTGGCCTCGGTCACCTCGCAGGAATTGACCGGCTACCAGGAACCCAAGCGCTCGCTGCGCATCACCTGGGCGCTCATCCTGGCGGGCGTCGGTGCTTTCCTGATCCAGATCGGAGGCCTGAAGCCGGTGCAGACCTCAACCATCATCGTGGCACTTGCCGTTGATTCCGGTGCTGGTGGTCCTCACCTGGTCGCTGATGCGCTGGCTCAAGGCCGACTTCGCCGATCTTGAAGACCATCAGCACCTGATCGCGTCCCAGCCACCTCGGCGCTAGACCTGAGGCCGGTGCCTCCATGGATACAGACCTTGTGGGATTGGCAAGCTGCCGGCTTCGCAAGGTCTGTCGCACATGGTGCTGGCACCGGATCCTGGACTCTTCGCTTCACAGAAACACTTCGCCTCTCCGATTTCCCATTGCACATTCACCGCCATGGCCGCTTCCGACACCTCCCTCCTTCCCTTGCGCGACGTCAAGGTCGTTGACTTTGGCCAGTACATGGCCGGTCCCGCCGTTGCCATGATCCTGGCCGATCTGGGCGCCACCGTGGTGCACATCGATCCGCCGGGTGGCCCGCTGTGGCACAGCCCGGCCAATGCCACGCTGAACCGCAACAAGCTCACCGTCACCATCGACCTCAAGACCGCTGAGGGGCTGGAGCAGGCATTGGCGCTGATCGAAGAAGCCGACATCGTGGTGGAGAACTTCCGCCCCGGCGTGATGGCGCGCATGGGCATCGACCTGGCCGAATTGCGCAAGTCGCGACCCGAGCTGATCACCCTCTCCATCCCCGGCTTTGCCTCCAACGACGAACTGCGCCGCGAATGGCGCGCGTTCGAGAGCGTGATCAACGCGCAATCGGGCGTGTTCACCGACATGGGCCTGAACCGCGTGCTGATGGGCATCAACCCTTCCTTCTCACCACTGCCCCTGGCATCGGCCTACGGCACCATGCTGGCCGCTTCGGCCGTGGTGCTGGCATTGCAGGCGCGCGAGCGCACCGGCCTTGGCGATCAGGTCGAGGTGCCGTTGGCTTCGGCCGTGATGGAAGGGCTCTCCTACAACTCGATCAAGATCGACAACTACCCCGAGCGCTACAAAACCCAGCGCGAAAAGGAAATCGAACGCCGGCGCACCGAAGGTCTGCCGATGAACCTGTCTTACGACGATCTGCAAGAGCTGCTGGATCCGTTCTACCGCAGCTACAAATGCAAAGACGGTCGCATGTTCTACGTGGTCTGCCCGAGCCACAAACACCATGCCAAGCGCTGCCTGCAGGCGCTGGGCATTTACGACGAACTGGTGGCCGAAGGCCTGAGCGAAGAAGAAGACACCTACCTGCCGGTCAGCGAATGGAAGAGCGATGTCTCGCTGGGCGTCTATCCGCTGCCCAAGGCCTGGGCCGACAAGATCTCAGAGCGCATGAAAGACGGTCTTCATGACGCGCACCGCCAAGGAATGGGAGCGCATCTTCGGGCGCGGCAAGTTCCCTGGGGCACCCCATCGCTGGCTGCAGGAATGGATCAACGACGACCACGCGGAGACCGCCGGTCTGATGGTGGAGGTGGACGACCCCGAGTACGGCCCCATGACCCAGCCCGGCCCCATGGTCTGGCTGGAAGAGAGCGCGCTGGAGATGGTCGAACCCGCGCCCGCGCCGCTCGGTGAGTTTCGAGCAGGCGCTGAAAGCCTTGTCGGCCATCGAGACCAAGCTGCCTCGCGTGCGACAGAAGAACGCCCGCGACGGCTGGCTCGATGGCGTGCGCATTCTCGACCTGTGCAACGTGATTGCCGGGCCGCATTCGGTGGCCTACCTGGCGCGCTTCGGCGCCAAAGTGATCAAGCTGGATCCGGCCAAGCCGTTTTACGACTGCTGGAACACGGTGATCTTCGGCATGTCGCACATGCGCGGCAAGCGCTCCATGCTGACCGACATCACGCAGCCCGAAGGCCGCGCCATTCTTGAAGAACTGGTCAAGGCCAGCGATGTCATCGTCTGGAACGCGCCTGATCGCCAGGTGCAGTCCATGGGCCTGGACGCCGAGAGCCTGAAGAAGCTCAACCCCGATGCCATCTTCTGCAAGCTCGACTGCTTCAGCGGCCCGCGCCCCGGCCCGCGCACAGGCTACCTCGGCTACGACGATCTGGTGCAGGCCACCACCGGCATCATGACCCGTTTCGGCGGCTCCATGGACACGCCCGAAGAGCACGCCCATGTGGGCACCATCGACGTGATGTGTGGATTCGGTGGCTCGCTGGGCATCGCGGCAGCGCTGTATCAGAAGCTCAAGACCGGTCGCACCGGCCGCCCGCGCACCTCCCTGTCGGCTTTGAGCAATCTGGCGCAAATGCCGTTCTGCTACGACTACGCCCGCCGCGGCCTGTTCGATGAGCCGGCCGGGCGCGAAGTGGTGGGCTACGACGCGCTTGTCGCGCTTCTATTACACCTCGTCCGATCGCTTCGTTTTGCTCAGCGCCTACGAAGTCGATCTGCCCCGCTTCGAAAAGGTGGAAGGCCTGGAGGGCCTGTCCAACGTGCCCAAGGAGGAGCGCGCATCGTTCCTGGCCCAGGCCTTCATGAATGCCCGCGCAGTGGACTGGGTGGAGCGCCTGCAGGCGGCCGACATCGGCGCGGCGATCTGCGAAAACATCGAATCCATTCGCGTCTACAACAGCCGACCGGCCGACGGCAAGCCGGGCACCGACCAAGGCAGCTACGCCTTCTCCGTCTACGCCGACCACCCCAGCGGCCACACCGTCACGCAACTCGACCCCTTCGCCATCCGGCCTCAGCGCGGCAAGATCTACGCGCTGGAGCCGGCGGAGAAGTACGGTGCATCCACGCGTGCGGTGTTGCGTGAGATCGGCCGCTCGGAAGAAGAGATCGAGGCTTTGATGGCCTCCGGCGTCATCAGCGAGAGCTGGAGCCGCGAGTACCTCCCGAGCTGAAGCAAAGCGGGGAGGCAGCGCACCATGCGCGGCCTCCCCTCTGATAGGCTGCCTGCGCGGAGCAGGCAAAGAAGATCAGACCAGATCAGATCAGGCGTTGACGTCCACGATCACGCGGCCGCGCACCTGCCCATCGAGCAGTTGGGTGGCCGTATCCACCACATCGTTCAAGCCCGATTTCTTTGGCGATCTGGCCCAGCTTGGCCAGGTCAAGATCGGTGGTCAGGCGCTGCCAGGCCTGCAGGCGCAGCTCGCGCGGCGCCATCACGCTGTCAACGCCCGCCAGGGTGACGCCGCGCAAGATGAAGGGTGCCACGCTGGCCGGCAGGTCCATGCCACCGGCGAGACCACAAGCGGTCACCACGCCGCCGTAGCGCGTGGTGGCACAGACATTGGCCAGCGTGTGGCTGCCCACCACATCGACCGCACCCGCCCAACGCTCACGCCCCAGCGGTTTGCCCGGCGCTGAAAACGCCGAGCGCTCCAGCATGTCGCTGGCGCCCAGTCCCATGAGGAAATCGCGCTCTTCGGGGCGGCCCGTGACGCCCACCACCGTGTAGCCCAGTTTGGACAGAATGGCGACCGCCACACTGCCCACGCCACCGGCCGCGCCGGTGACCAGGATCTCGCCCTTGTCGGGTGTCACACCGTGGCGCTCCAGCGCCATCACGCACAGCATCGCGGTGTATCCGGCGGTCCCGATGGCCATGGCCTGCTGTGGCGAGAACGCCTCTGGCAAGGGCACCAGCCACTCACCTTTGAGCCGCGCCTTTTGCGCCAGACCACCCCAGTGGTTTTCGCCCACGCCCCAGCCATTGAGCACCACTTTGTCGCCCACTTTGCAGTCTGGGTGGCTGGATGCTTCCACCGTGCCCACCAGATCGATGCCAGGCACCATCGGGAACTTGCGGACCACAGGGCCGCGACCAGTGATGGCCAGACCATCTTTGTAGTTCAGCGTCGAATGGCTGACCCGCACCGTGACATCGCCTTCGGGCAACTGGCTGTCTTCGATTTCCTGCACCGCGGCACGGTAGCCGCTGTCATCCTTCTCGATCAAGATTCCTTTGAACAAAGTGGCTCCTTTAATTTATAGACCGATCGTCTAGTTAAATTGTAGACTGATCGTCTATTAAAATGCAAGTGGCATTCTTTTCGGATCGTGGGCATCCCTTGTTGACCAGACTAGACGATCGGTCCAATAATTTGCTTATGTCGCTTACCGAAAACCATCCCCGCAGGCGAGGTCGTCCGCCGAAGCGCGATGCAGACGAGCACGAAACCCGCGATGTTCTGTTGCGCGCCGGTGTTGTCGCACTGACGGAGAAGGGCTTCTCCGCCACAGGCATCGACGAAGTGCTGAAATCGGTCGGCGTACCCAAAGGGTCCTTCTATCATTTCTTCGCCAGCAAGGAAGCCTTTGGTGCCGAGCTGATCGCGCTGTACGCCGACTACTTCATCCGCAAGCTCGATCAGTTCTTGCTGGACGACAGCCTGACGCCGCTGCAACGCATCGACGCCTTTTGCCAGGACGCGGAACAGGGCATGGCACGCTTCGGCTTCCGCCGTGGTTGCCTCGTCGGCAACCTGGGTCAAGAGATGAATGCCCTGCCGCAAGCGTTTCGCGCCCAGTTGATCGACGTGCTGACCGACTGGCAGGCCCGCACCGAGCGCTGCCTGGAGGCCGCCAAGTCCGCCGGGGAAATCTCCGAAGAGCAGCCGACTGCGCCGGCCTGGCGGCGTTCTTCTGGATCGGGTGGGAGGGCGCCGTGCTGCGCGCCAAACTCGAACGCCGCGCTGAGCCGCTGCATATATTTGCCCACCACTTCAGGGCGACGGTGAGGAAATGACGTTGGTGGCCATCCATGGGAAGTTTGGATGGTGCAAGTCGCCTGTATGAGACTCGGCGGCCCTTCACACAAACCACGTGCACGCCAGTGGCGGTTCAGCGATATGGGTTCAGTCCTTCGAGCGGCTGACATTCAACCGCGGTTTGAAAAGGTGCCTGCGGCCGACCACGCTGGATGACTGCAGCCCCCTCGATTCCTGTCATTGATGCTGCCGGGCTACCGGGTGAGCCGATGACAGCTTCGTGCCAAGCACCGTGAACCCAGCTCCCGGCCGCGACCGACGGCAATC
>CAVQPL010000010.1:0-1149122 GCA_963714755.1 uncultured beta proteobacterium | reverse complement strand
TGCAATAACAATGGCCGGCCACGATCACTCCCGGTTCTGGTCGGTCTTCACGGTTTTCTGCGCAGAAAAGAAAATGTTGCGGCATGCGCCGTAGGTTCCAACACCGCGCCAGGACAGGAATTTCTTGACCAGCCCCTGCAACTTGCGCCACGCGCCAACCGATTCCCAGTCGATGAAAAAATGCTCCTCGACGGTTCGGATCTGCAATACGGCACCCAGCGTCCGGGACATCGACTGCACATCAAAACTGCGCTGATGGCCCCATCTGTGAAAACCTTGACTGCAATGCGGGCAGACCACGTATGAATCCGCCAGAACCTCCCGCGCCGGCACCGTCCCCATCAGCATGCCGCCGTCCTTGAGCACGCGCCGTACTTCTTGCAAGGTCTTCGCGAGCACCGCGTCGTCGAGATGTTCGAGCACCTCGGACATGACGACGACGTCGAAGTGCGTGTTTGGGAACGGCATCTCCTGGCTGTATCCGACCTGGGCCCGAGCTTCCAACCCCAACGACTGGCGCAACCGCTCGATCGCCCGTTCGCTGGGATCGAGCGACCATACCTCAAGACCCCGCGTCAAAGCCAGCGACTCAAAACCGCCGTTTCCGACCCCGATGTTGAGCACCCGCGCGCCAGGCGACAAACGACGCACCAGAAACTCCAGGCGCCCGCGGCTCAACGAGAAAGAGTCGATGCCCTCGTTCTGGAAATGCTCCCAGATCTTTTCCTGGTTCAAACCCTCGGACGTCATGTCGTGCCTTCCCTGCTCGCGGCGGTCTGCGCCCGAAGTGCCATACCCCAGTCAAGAAACCGGCGCATATTGGCCTCCCATTCGTAGTCACGCCAATAACGCGTGAAGCCACCCCGGGCGATCTGGATGCGTTCGTCCTCCGCCTGAAGGTAGTGCTCCATCAATTCGATCGCGTGTCGGGTCGAGTCGTAATAAACCGCCTCCGTGCCCGGTGCAAAAATGCCCGCGTGGGCATCCGCGCCGGCCTTGTCACACACCATCATCATGCCGTGTGCAGGCGTTTCGTACATGCGCATATTGCCGGTCTCGTACGGCTGGTCGGACACGTGCATGTTGAAGCCGATCTTGGTCCGCCAGTACAACGCCGTGCGCTCGCTTTCCGACAGGCCCAGAACCCGATACGGGTACACCGGCTTTCCCAGCAGGCCGCGCACCATGCCGACAAAACCCTTCATCGGCCAGCGGCCGTGAACCCGCATGCGCGCTCCGAAGTGGCGTTTCAACTCGATCAGACGATCCACCTTGGTCGCGCTGGGATTGCCGACATACACCACCTCGACCTGCCGATTGCGAAAAAACGCCTCGTCGTCGCGCTCCGGCCGGCGATACGCATGTGGCACCAATGGCCACCAGACCGCGGGCTTGTCGCTCCACCGGGCCAGTGCGTCTGCAAATGGCTGATTGTCAATATAGCTCGGCGAGATGTAAAACGCGCCGTCGAAAGCCCACATAAACGGGATGCCACGCATATACGTGGAATACGGATCATCGATGAATCCCAGTATCTTGGTCGCTCGACGCAGCGGACCCGCCAGCACCTCGGGATGGAGGAAGTTGTATGAGCTCATGACGATCAAGTCATAGTCGCGGAACCGATCCACAAAGTCGGCCACCATGCGCATGTAGTCGGGGTCGCGCTCCCGGTACAGGCGATCCACTCCCGCCGCGCCAGCAGTGATCGCCCGGCACTTGTTGTACCCTACGTGACCCCAGTGGAAGAAGTCATTGAGGCCCCAATGCGCGCCGCTCGGAAAATAGGCCAAGGGGTTGAACGACTCGACGTGGTAGCCATGAAAATCCGCCATCGGCGGATAGTTGAACAGGCATACATTTTTCATGCGGCAGCCTTCGAGAGTTGCCTGCGCGCCCAGACAAACGCGGCCACGGCGGTGAACATGGACGCGGTCGTGGCAGCGCACGCGATACCCATGGGACCCAGCACCTGCCCCAGGCTCCAGGCCAGTGCAATCTGGATCACGGCCGTTGCCATGATCAACAGGCTCACCGCCGAATTGCGGCCCAGCGCCGCGAGTGTACGCAACGCCAGCATGGCGATCAGCGCAAACGGCAACTGGAAAAAATAGACCTGCTGGATCGGAATCACACGCGCGCTCGCGGCCACATCAAACGCGCCGCGCTGATACAGCTGGGTCACGATCGTATCCGACAGGAGCGCCAGCACACAGGCCAGCAACAGACCCGCTAGCAACAGCCAGCGACCGGCCTTCTCCAGGCTGTGACGGCAATAGGATTGCTGCCCTTCTGCCAGCAGCCGGGCAAAAGCCGGCAGCACCGTGATGCCGATCGCAGTCACCAGTACACCGCTGAGTGCGGCGGGCAAGCGATAGCCATAACCCAGGGCAGCGATGGCCCCGCTGCCCATGGAGGCCGCGATCGACTGCTCGGCGACCGGACTGACAGCCAGTACCAGGGTACCGGGAAGCAGGCTGCGCGCACCCCGGAACACAGTCGCCAACTCGGCCCGGCAATAGGTCGGCAACGCCAGCAGACGGGCACGGAACAATACGATGTTGATCACCAGCAGTTCCGCCGCGGCCCCGACGTTCAGCGCGGTCACCAAAACCATCCAATCGTCGCTTGGCGCATGCAAAAGCACGAACAGGATCGTGGCCAGCGGCGTCAGTACCGGCAGGAATCCATTGAGGACAAACTTCTGGCTCGCCTGGAGCACGCCATACCCGAGCAAATTGAGGCCGTTGAACAAGTAGTATGGAATCAGCCACCACAGGGCCTGCTTCAGCTGAAGCAACTTGTCCGGCGCGAATCCCACGGCGAGCAGTGGTAGCAATTGGTCGAGCAGCAAGAACCAGACTGGGAGGGCAATAACCGTCAGTGTCAGCGTAACCAGCGCGACCGTACTGTACACAGTGCCCGGGCGCGCGCCCTTTGCCCTCGATGAGGCCAGGCACGGAGATCAGGCTGGTCTGGATCGCATTGAGCAATATGCTGAGCGGAAATCCAATCAGCACAAAGGCCATCAGGTAGACCTCTAGTCCGTCGGCCAAGCCAAAGATCGACGCAACGAGGATTTCCTTGCCGAATCCAACCGCTTTCGCCCCCACCGGCAGTGAGCGCCGCCAGCGCGGATTGCAGTCCGAGACGGCTCAGCGGGGATCGCTCAGTAACGCCTCGCCATCGAAGCTGGGCGGTCGCGGCTGTCCGATGCAGCCAGCTTCGCCACACGCTCATTTCGGCCTGGAGCACTCGATATTCAGGCTGATCAGGATTCCGTTGTCCTTGTCCATGTGGGGAACATAGGCCTGGGAGTAATCATCGATCTCGGCATGTTCCGTGTCACGCCAGTCATACCGTCGCACGTCGACAAAGCCGGCCTTGTTCCAGCTGACTGGACAGCGACGCAAAGTCGAACACGTTGTAATGGATGTTGTAGAGATAGTCCTGCCGGCCGAACAACGGGCCAATTACCAGGTCCAGCCTCTTTTCCTTCTGGTAGACGTCGCACAGACTTGCGAAGTCGGGAACCGAAACACGCAGCACGCCGCCTGGCTTGAGCACCCGTCCCCATTCCTTCAACACCCGAACCACGTCATTGCGCTTGAAATGCTCCAGCACATGGCAGTTGTAGATCAGATCAACCGAACCATCCGGGATGAACGACAGGTGGTCAATTGTCGCGACGTGATTCACATGTGGATATTCGACGGCGTCGATATGCACAAAACCAGGAATAAAGCGCTTACCACAACCCAAATGAAGCTTCATCATGCACTCTCTGAAATATCGCTACACATCATCGGAGCGAATCGGCCCGGAAGTCGACTCGCGGCCGCAGCAAAAGATGGCTGTCCTTGGCGGTCAGCCGAGTTAGCGGCAGCCAGATCTTCGAGTGTACGTCCCTCTGGCCAACAGGTGGCCGTCGCGCACTGCCTACGCCCTTGGGCGTCCGGCTGGAAGCAGAATTATCCTTCGCGCCTACAGGTAGCAGACACCACTACGCGCTGCAACGCGCCAAACCGGGCCGAGGCCGACGTGCTCCATGCCCGCGGGTGCGCGCGCTGGCTCAAGCATGTCGACTCAGAAATGTATCCCCCGCATCATCTGCTGCATCGCCACCGCCTCGGCCGACAACTGCTGCTTGGCCGGCTTGTCGCCCGGCTTCGCGCCTTTGGACGCGCTGGAGTCGGGGAACATGCGGAAGCTGGTGTTCATCGCGATCTGCGCCACGCGCGGCACCAGCGCATGCATCAACTGGCCGGTGATGCCGAGCCGGGTGGCGACGCGCACCGGCTTGAAGATGCAGGCCTGGGCCATCATGTCGGCGGCCTCTTCCGGCGACAGCGTCGGCACGTTGTTGTACAGGCCGGTGGGCGCGATCATCGGCGTGCGCACCAGCGGCATGTTGATGGTGGTGAACGAAATGCCCTGGTCGGCGAACTCGCTCGAGGCGCAGCGCGTCCAGGCATCCAGCGCGGCCTTGGAGGCCACGTAGGCCGAGAAGCGTGGCGCATTGGTCAATACGCCGATCGAGCTGATGTTGACCACATGGCCCTTCTTCTTGGCCACCATGGCCGGCAGGACGCCCATGGTGACGCGCAGGCAGCCGAAATAGTTGAGCTGCATGGTGCGTTCGTAATCATGGAACCGGTCGTAACTCGACTCGATGGCCCGGCGGATGGAGCGCCCCGCGTTGTTGATCAGGAAATCGACGCCGCCATGGTTGTCGTGCAGCAGCTTGGTGAACCGGTCGCAGTCGGCCATGTCGGCAATGTCGGCCGGATAGGCGACAAAGCTGTAGCCCTTGGCCTTGGCCTCCTTGCAGGCCTCGTCGAGTTTGTCGGCGTCGCGGCCGCAGATGATGGTGGTGGCGCCGGCCTCGGCAAATTTGTGCGCCGTCGCCAGGCCGATGCCGGACGAGCCGCCGGTGACCAGCACCACCTTGCCCGCCACCGTGCCGCGCAAGGAGCGGTCGATATGCAGGTCCGGGTCGAGATGGCGCTCCCAATAGTCCCAGACGCGCCAGGCGTAGTCTTTCAGATTCGGGCATGCAACGCCACTACCCTTGAGCGCAGCCAGCGTCTCGCGGCAGTCGAAGCGGGTCGGGTAGTTGACGAAGGTCAGCATGTCCTCGGGCAGGCCCAGGTCCTTCATCACCGCATTGCGCACCCGGCGCACCGGCGCCAGCGCCATCAGGCCCTTGGTCACGCTGCGCGGGATGAAACCGAGCAACGCCGCGTTGACGAACAGGTTCATCTTGGGCGCATGCGCCGCCTTGCTGAAGATGTCGAGCACATCGCCGACGCGGTAACCCACCGGGTCCACCAGGTGGAAACACTTCTTCGCGATGCCGCTCTTGTGGCTGATCGTGTCCAGCGCGTCGACGACAAAATCGACCGGCACGATGTTGATGCGCCCGCCTTCGAGACCGATCGACGGCATCCACGGCGGCAGCAACTGGCGCATGCGCTGGATCAGCTTGAAGAAATAGTACGGGCCGTCGATCTTGTCCATCTCGCCGGTGGTGCTGTCGCCCACCACCATGGCCGGGCGGAACACCGACCACGGCACCTTGCATTCCTGGCGCACGATCTTCTCGCTCTCGTGCTTGGTCATGAAATACGGATGCTCGTAGTTCTCGGCCTCCTCGAACATGTCTTCGCGGAACACGCCTTCGTACAGGCCGGCAGCGGCGATCGAGCTGACATGGTGGAAATGCCCGGCATCGATGGCCTTGGCCAGTTCCACCGTATTGCGCGTGCCGTCGATATTGACGGCCACCTGGGTCTGCTCGTCCGCCGCCAGGTCATAGACCGCGGCCAGATGGTAGAAATGATCGATCTTGCCCTTGAGCGCCTTGACCACGTCGGCCGCAACGCCCAGCTTCTTCGCGGTCAGATCGCCAAACACCGGCACCACCCGGCGGCACTGACACCCCAGAACTCACGCAGCGCCTTGACCTTGGATTCGCTCTCCTTGCGAATCAGGAAATGCACCACCGAGCCCTTGCGCGCAAGCAGCTTGGCGACCAGTCGCTTGCCAATGAATCCGGTCGCACCGGTCACAAAATACTGCATGAATGTCCCCTCTTGCGTCTGTTGAACTGCTGCAGCTAGCATTCTTGCCGAAAAACCGCGTGCTGGCATTCAGCAATAACCCCGCCGGACGCCGGCGGGCACTGCGCATACCTGTCGGACCAGTCCTGTAGCCGTTTCTAGGGTCATGCACCTACACCACCATGCACATGGCTTCGTACAGTCGGACGGTAATCGCCGTCTGGCGACCCCACCCGCGCCTGCGCAAGGAGACTCCCGCAATGGTCACCAAACTTCACAAGACCGGCAAATCTGCCACAAGAACCGTCCAGCCGAACAGGACCATGAGGCGCTGGCCGGCTCGATCAAGGACTCGGCGCAGCAAATCTGGCAGGCTGGTCTGGGTGCCTTCTCCAAGGCACAGGCCGAAGGCACCCGTGCTTTCGAGGCCCTGGTCAAGGAAGGCACGTCGCTGCAACGCAAGACCCAGGCCGCCGCAGAAGAGCGCATCACCGAAGCCACCAGTCGCATGACGAATATGGCAACCGACATCTCATCCAAGGCATCCGGCCATTGGGACAAACTCGAGAACATCTTCGAAGAACGCGTCGCCAAAGCGCTGAACAAGCTGGGCGTGCCGTCGGCCAAGGACGTCAACGCACTGATCGCGCGTATCGACGCCTTGAACCAGAGCGTGCAGGAACTGTCGGCGGACAAGGCCAAGCTCGGCAAAACCCGCGGCAGCCAAAAAATCCAAGGCACGTTCGGCGGCCAAAACCCCGGCGCCGGCCAAGAAAGCGGCTGCCAAGAAGGCCAGCCAAAACGGTACGCCGTACACCCGCCAAACGCAGCGTAGCCGCCGGCAAGCCGGTGGCCAATTGAATTGACGCCCGCGGGCGGCGCTAGTTCCGCCGGCATCCAACCTGCGCCCTCCAGGCGGCGGCGAACCGCGACACGCGCACCGGATCCGCGACGCTCGTACGCTCCAAGTCACAGCAGCCCCGCATTGCACTGGCATTGGCCGGCGGCGGCCCGCTTGGCGCTATCTACGAAATCGGCGCCCTGTGCGCGCTCGAACAATCCCTGGTCGGGCTCGATCTGAACCGACTGTCCCACTATGTCGGCGTGTCGGCCGGCGGCTTCATCGCGGCCGGGCTGGCCAATGGCATTTCGGCGCGCGAACTGTGCGCCGCCTTCATCGAAAACGACCCGCTCGACGGTGGTGACTTCAATCCGTCATGGCTGATGAAGCCCGCGCTCGACGAATTCCTGCGTCGCGGCATCATGTGGCCCGGCCTGCTGGCTGGTGCGGCCTGGCAACTGACGGTCGGACGCAAGTCGCTGACCCAGGTGCTCGAACACCTCGGTGCCGGGCTGCCCACCGGCGTCTTCTCCAACCGCAACATCGACACCCAGCTGGCGCGGCTGTTCGGCCGCGAAGGCTTCACCAACGATTTCCGCCAACTCAAGACCCGGCTCACGCTGGTGGCCACCAATCTGGACACCGGCGAGGCCGCCCCGTTCGGCAGCCCCGGCTGGGACCATGTGCCGATCTCGCAGGCGGTGCAGGCCAGTTCGGCCTTGCCCGGGCTCTACCCGCCGGTGGAGATCGACGACCAGTACTACGTCGACGGCGCACTGAAGAAGACCCTGCATGCCTCGGTGGCGATGGACCAGGGTGTCGACCTGATGCTGTGCCTGAACCCGCTGGTGCCGTTCGACTCCAGCGCGCCGCTGACGCCCCGCGTGATGCAACGCGGTCTGGCGCCCGCGAAGCGCCGTATTCCGCGCATCGTCGAAGGCGGGCTGCCGTCGGTGCTGAGCCAGACCTTCCGCTCCATGATCCATTCGCGCATGGCGCTGGGCATGAAGCACTACGAGCGGGCCTACCCGGACACCGACATCGTGCTGATCGAACCCGACCATCGCGACCCCGAGCTGTATCTGGCCAACACCTTCAGCTACCGCCAGCGCCGCCACCTGGCCGAACATGCGTTCCAGCAGACGCGCCAGATGCTGCGCTCGCGCAAGACCGGCCTGTCGGCCAAACTGGCGCGCCACGGCATCACCGTCAACCATGCTGCACTTGAAGATCCGAGGGTGCACCTGTGCGCGCCAGTACGCAAGGCGTCGCGCGCTGGGTCGTGCCATTGCATCGCTGCAGGACGTGATGGACGATATGGGCCACATGGTCGCGCTGCAACAGGCCAAGGCCTGAACACCATGGCCAAGAAAGCCCCACGCCGAACAGCCGAACGCATCCTCGAGGTGACGCTCGAGTTGTTCAACCGTTTCGGCGAGCCCAATGTATCGACCACGCTGATCTCGGCCGAACTCAACATCAGCCCGGGCAATCTCTACTACCACTACCCGGCCAAGGACGAACTGATCAACTCGCTGTTCGACCGCTTCGAGCGCCGCACTCAATGAATTGCTCAACGCCAGCGACGGCGTGCGCGATGTCGAAGACGCCTGGTTTTTCATGCACAGCCTGTTCGAGCTGATCTGGCAATACCGCTTCCTGTACCGCGACCTGAACGATCTGCTGTCGAAGAACCGCCGCCTGGAGACCCATGTCCAGACCATGCTGAAGAACAAGACCCGCTCGATTCGCGCCATGCTCGACGGCATGAGCCGCTCGGGGGCGGTGCGCATCGACTCGCGCGAGGCCGAGCCCACGGCCACCAGCATGGTGGTGGTGCTGACCTACTGGCTGAGCTTCGAATACACGCGCGACCCGCGTCATGCGCTGGAACCCGAAAGCGCGCAAAGCGCCTTGTTGCGCGGCGCGCACCATGTACTCAATCTGCTCGTACCCTATCTGGAGCCGGCGCAACGCCAGCACCTGATGACGCTTGTCGACGCCTACGACCATGCGTCGCCGGGCCCATCGTCCTGAGCCTGACCGAACACCAGGCCGACGCGCCGGTCACTCGCCCCAGGGCAGCATCAAGGTCAACAACGACAACTTGGCGAATTCCGGCTCGAAGCCGTCGATGATCTTTTGCGGATCGGGGCACAGCCCGATATCGGTGATGACACCGAACTGAACACCGCCGCCATAACTCAGGATCGACACGCCGAGACCGACATTGCCGCTTTGCGGCACCCAGAACAGGCTTTGCTCCAGCGTGGAGCCCAGGAACTGCAACTTCTCGCGTGGCCCCGGCACATTGGTCATCACCGCCGTGGTCTTGCGCGCGAACAGGCCCAGCATGGCGTCCTGCGCCGGCTTGATCAGCAGCCCGGCCACGGCCAGCAGACCGAAAGCCAGCAAGGGCTGTGTACTGCCCTTGAGCTGCGACATGCGCCGGCGCACCTCGTACACCCGCTCAACCGGGTTCTCCAGACCGATCGGCAATACCACCGGCGCCAGGCCGAAGCGGTTACCCAGTTTGTAGGCGTCTTGCATCGGCCGCAGATTGATCGGCACCATGGCGCGAATCTCCTTGCCCGCAATCGTGTCGCCCTTGTCGCGCAGGTAGGAGCCGATGGCCCCGGCGACACAGCTGAGCAACACATCGTTGATCGAGCAGTTCAACGCCTTGCCCACGGCCTTGACTTCTTCCAGCGGTATCGGATCACACCAGGCCACGCGCTTGCGATTGGCGGGCGTTGCCCTTGAGGCGGGTGGGTGAATCGTCGGGCATCAGCGCCAGCGCAGCGGCATCGCGCACCAGTTGCAGAGCCAGGCGCGCCATGTCCGCGCCACCGGCCACCCCTTTTTCCACGCCTTTTTGCGGTTCGATCAGCAGATCGAAGGCATTCGCCACGCCGGTGCCGGCGCTGCCCAATGCCTTGACGGCGATATCGGTGAATGGCTTGAGCAGCGTGTCGGCCACCCAGTCCTGCGCGCCATGGCGGCCGTCGCGCGACGCCTGGTCAGCTTGCTTGCGCTGCGGCGGCGCGGCGCCGCCGTCGACCATCGACTGCGTCACCGAGATCAGCGCAATGCCGTCGGCAATGCAATGGTGGATACGCACCATCATGGCCGAACCACCCTGGTAGTCCTCGACCAGGTGAAATTGCCACAAGCGGGTGCGCCATGTCCAGCGGCGTCATGGCCAGTTCGCCCAGGCGCTCCTGCAAGGCCTCCTGTTCGCGACCGCGCGGCTTGCGCGCAAGTTTCTCGGTCACCACATGGCGATCGATATCGAAGTCCTCGTCATGCACCCAGGTCGCACCGGTCGCGTCCTGCTCCACGCGCTGGCAAAAACGCGGATACATCAACAGCGTCTCAGAGATGCGCTGGCGCAGTTCAGCCAGGTGGATGCCCGGCTTGAGCACCCAGACTCCGACAATCATCATCAGGTTGGCCTCGCAATCCATACGCAGCCAGGCGGTATCGACCTTGCTCATGCGCTCGCCGCGAAGACCCAGCGTGCCCCCGACGGCACTGCTCACGTTGTCGCGCACACTGCGCGCGGCCTGGCCCGCGACCTTGCGCGAACGCCGCACAGCAGGCGCCGCAAGCGCGGTGATTCGCCGGGGCGACCGACCGTTGGAAATTCGGGTAACCATGCGTTCTGTCTCCTTGATGGCCAGGGTCATGCGTCGGCTCAAAAATGCAAGGGCTGCTGACCCGAGTCTATTGTGTCGGCAAACGGGGGCTTAAGATACCGACTCCCCCTGTCAACGGTGTCCGGGTCTTTACCGGTCCGAACCGCTTGCAGCACAACCACACCATCAACGGAGCAACACCATGGCCGACCTGAAAAAGAAGTTCGAAGCCGCAGCGGCGAACTCGAAGAATCTGAGTGAGCGTCCGGACAACGCGACGCTGCTCAAGATCTACGCGCTATACAAGCAGGGCAGCCTGGGCGACAACGCCGACAAGAAGCCCGGCTTCTCGGACATGGTCGGCCGCGCCAAATGGGACGCCTGGAACGGCCTCAAAGGCACGACGCAGAACGACGCAATGCAGCAATACATCGATCTGATTGCCGATCTGAGCTGATCAAACCTGCGGCGCGTCACCGCTGACCACGCCACGCGCGCGCAAGGCCTCGATCTGCACCTCGGTCAGCCCGACCTCGCGCAGCACGGCCACCGTATCCTGGCCCAGGCTGGGCGCATTGCGCCGGTGACTGCCCGGCGTCAATGACAGCTTGGGCACAAAGCCGGGCACCGTCACCGGTGTTCCGTCTTGCAGCGCGATCTGCTGCGAGCATGTCCCGCGCCGCATAGTGCGGATCGGCCGCGATATCGGCAATGCTGTAGATGCGCCCTGCCGGAACGCCCGCCTTCTCCAGTGCCAGCAGAACCTGCTCGGCTGACAGCGTGGCGGCCCAGGCGCCGATGGCTGCGTCGATCTCCTGCACCCGCGCCACGCGTCCGGCGTTGTCGGCCAGCGCCGGATCGCCCGCCAGGTCGTCGCGCCCGATCGCCAGCATCAGGCGCTTGAAGATGCTGTCGCCATTGCCGGCAATGATGGCGTAGGAGCCATCATTGCACTGGTAGGCATTCGTCGGCGCAATGCCCGGCAAGGCACTGCCCGACGGACCGCGCACCGCGCCGAACACGCTGTATTCGGGCAGCAGGCTTTCCATGCAGTTGAAGACCGCCTCGTACAAGGCCACGTCGATGACCTGGCCCAGCGCCCCTGGGCGCGGCGGCACTGACGGTCTTGTGCCGATGCTGCAAGGCCATCAGGATACCGATCACCCCATGCAGCGATGCCAGCGTGTCGCCAATGCTCACGCCTACCCGCACCGGTACGCGACCCGGCTCGCCGGTCAGGTGGCGCAAGCCGCCCATGGCTTCTGCTACCACGCCAAAACCCGGCCGGTCGCGGTAGGGGCCGGTCTGGCCATAGCCGCTGATGCGCAGCATGATCAGCGCCGGGTTGGCCGCCTGCAACACCTCGGGACCCAGGCCCCAGCCCTCCATCGCACCCGGGCGGAAGTTCTCGATCACGACGTCGGCCTGCGCTGCGAGCTTGCGCACAATGTCCTGTGCCTCGGCCTGGCGCAGATCCAGCGCCACCGAGCGCTTGTTGCGCGACTGCACCTGCCACCACACCGAGGTGCCGTCCTTGATCAGCCGCCATTGGCGCAACGGATCGCCACCCCCGCGCGACTTGTCCCGGGTGTCCGGCGGCGCCTCGATCTTGATCACATCGGCGCCGAAATCGGCCAGTGTCTTGGCGGCGAACGGCCCCGCAATCAGCTGACCAAGCTCCAATACACGCAGGCCGGCGAGCGCGCCTGCGGGCAGGCTCATGACTTTTTCGCCGCTTTCTTCGCCGCCGCCACCTTGGGCGTGGCGCCAGGGGCGGGAACCAACCGGTTCAGCATGTCTGCGATCTCGGTCTCGATCCGTTCCTTGAAGGCGCCGATCAGAAAGCCGAGCTTGGCATCGAGCTCGAACATGTCCTTGGTTACCTGCAATTCGCCCTTGACCCCGGAGCGGCTGAACGTGACCCGGTCGGAGGTGCGCCCTTCTTCATAGATGCATTGCATGCCCAGGTCGGTTTCGACCTGCTCGGCCCAGTCGAAGGCGACCTTGCGCGCCTCGCGCCAGGCCCAGCGTATGTTTTCGCTCGATGTGCAGATCTGCCACGATATGTTTCTCCGATTTCGGTTATGGACCCGGCTTTGCCAGCGCCTGCTTGCGCTCATCGGGCGACAGGTCGGCGATGCGCCTGACCGCATGATAAAACGCCGGCCAGTTGCGCCCTTCGCGCACGAACAAGGCTTCGAACTGCGGCACCAGATCGTCGTAGGCGCCCTGCGCCCCCAGACTGGCGTTGTTCGCATCCACCACCCAACGGTCGTATCCGGCAAAGCCGCCCCACTGCTGCCGGAGCTCGGCATACTGATCGCGAAAGGTCTGCATCACCTGCTGCTTCTGTGCCAGCAAATTCGCATCTGGCGCCTTGCCGGCCTGCGCATAAACCTGCTGCAGCCGGGTGCGCGTGGACAAGGTCAGGGCGCGAAAGCCGCGGCGACGTGCGTCAAACACGGCATATTGCGTGCGCGCCGCGTCTGATGCCTCGCGCTGCAACCAGGTCGCCCCGCCCAGGCGCTCGACCGCAGTCGCAAACGATTCGTTGAACACGGTGTCGTCGCGCGCGTACAGCACCTGGTGCGCCAGTTCATGGAACAGCAGGCGCGCCAGCTCGCCCTCGGGATAGTGGATGAAGGTGTTCAGCAACGGGTCGCCACCGGCCCAGTTCATCCAGCCCAGCGTCGAGTACGCCGGCACGCCGTAAACACTGACTTCCATACCCTGCGCCTGCAACACCTGGGCCTCACGCCGGGCCTGTGCCTCATCGAAATAGCCGCGATACGAGACACAGCCGAGCACCGGAAAACACCAGGTCTTGAGCTCAAGCGACAAAGGCTTTGCCGCCACCACATTCCACACCACGGCGTTGCGGCGCAGATCGGCATAGCGGTGGTAGCTCGCGTTTTCGGGCAGCGCCAGTTCGGCCACCGCAAAGGAGCGCATGCGCCGCGCCAGTTCCAGCCGCTCGCGCAATGGTGCAGGAGTCTGCGGGTCCGACAGCCATTGCTCCACCGGCCGCGCTGCCTGCATCAATTGCAGATGGCCACTGACCGATTGCCAGTAATAGCGGGTGTCGGCGCAAGCCGTCAGCAGGCCCAGCGTGGCCAGGCCCAGCATGGCGCGCAGCGCCCAGCGCCATGCCGCGATGGCCCGTCCTCGAGCTTTGACATAGTCAACCATATCGAACACCATGACCGGATTGTGCGGGATGCGGGTCAACGGCGAGCGAGGCCGCGCAGCACCGGCGTTGGCACAAGCGTAGCAAAGGCTTATGCTGCAGGGAGATGCTGCGCCTGACCCAAGCCCCCAACCTCGCCATCGCCACCTTGTGGGCCGATGCCCTGTGCAACGAGGGTATTGAGGCCAACGTGCAGCGCCAGTTCCTCGTCGGCGTGGCCGGTGAACTACCGCCCGATCAGTGCCTGCCCGAAGTCTGGATCCGGCACGCACAGCAGGAGGCCCGCGCGCGCGACCTGCTGCACCATCTGCAACACGTGCCGCAGCGGCGCTGGTTGTGCCAGTGCGGAGAGTTGGTCGAGGGTGGTTTCGAGCAATGCTGGAACTGCCAGGCGCTGATGCCCGTCGGAACCTGACGCAACGGGGCACTGCGCGCCCGCGCAATACTCAAGCCAGGGTGTCGGCGACGCCGTAACGTGGCCGGTACCCGAGCAGCCGCGTGGCTTTGGCATGGCTGATCAATGACTGCGCGCCCTCCAACCCCTGGCTGCTGACCGGCACGCCGGCATAGTGGCGCGCCAGCAAACCGCGCGCATCCTGTCCGGTCCAGTTGTGCTCTGCGGTGATGAAAAAGGCCTCGTGCGGCGTGGTCAGTGGCGTCTCAAGCGCCAGTCTATGCGCCATGGCCACATCGCGCGCGTCGACAAATGCCCACAGGTTCTTGTACCAGTGCGCATGATCCGTCACCAGTGTGCGATAGAAGTCGCGCTGCGCGACTTCTGGCAACCAGATCCACGGCGCGCGCAGACACACCGTCTGCATGCCATACCGCGCGCTGTAACTCTGGCACATCTGCTCGCAGACCACCTTGCTCAGGCCGTATGGGTCCTGCGGACGATTGGGGTGCATCTCGTCGACCGGCGCATACAAGGGCGCCATCTCATGCGTAGCGAAGGCAAAACCCAGTGTGGACTCGCTCGAGGTCATGACGAAACGCGCGATTGCGTGCTGCGCCGCCGCCTGCAGCGCGTTGAAAGTGCCGTTCACATTGACATCGAACACCCGCTTCGCCGGATCGTTCAACGGGTGCGGAATGCCGGCCACGTGTACCACCGCATCGTAGCCATCCATGGCGCGTGTCACGGCCTGCAGATCGAGCATGTCGACCGGGTGAAAGGTCGGCTCGGCCCGCTTGGGCGCGACCAGGTCCAGCACACCGACCCGATAGCCATGTTGCAACAACTCGTCCACCACATAACGACCGACTGCGCCTGAACCGCCGGTGACGAGGATCCGACTGCCAGGCAAGAGCTTGGCCTGCGTCATTCGGGCAACACCGCCGTGACCTCGATCTCGACCTTGGCGCGCTGCTCGACCAGGGCCGCGACCTGAACACAGGTCATGGCCGGAAAATGGCGCCCAATGACCTCTCGATAAACCGCGCCCAGTTCCTTGAGGCGGGCGTTGTACTCGACGCGATCGACGATGTACCAGGTCATGCGCACCATGTGCGAGGGGTCGGCCCCCGCTTCCTTGAGCACGGCCACGATGTTGCGCAGCGCCTGCGCGGTCTGGGCGATGAAATCGTCGGTCTCAAACTGCTGCTGTGCGTTCCAGCCGATCTGGCCGCCGACGAATACCTGGGGTCCGCGGGCGACCACGCCATTGGCATAGCCCTTGGCCGGCACCCAGCCGGGCGGTTGCAGAAACTTCATGGTGTGGCCTTCAATTTGAAACGCTGCAGCTTGCCGGTTTCGGTGCGTGGCAGCGTGGCCACAAACTCGACTTCGCGCGGGTACTTGTACGGCGCGATGGCCGCCTTCACATGGTCCTGCAATTGCTTGGCCATGGCCTCACCTGGCGAAAAACCAGCTCTGAGCACACAGAAAGCCTTGATACGCATGCCCCGCTGCGCATCGGGCAAGCCGACCACAGCGCATTCGGACACCGCCTCATGCCCGAGCAAGGCGTCTTCGACTTCCGGCGCGCCGACGTTGTAACCCGAAGTGATGATCATGTCGTCGGTACGGGCCTGGTAGAACAAATAGCCGTCCGCATCCTGCAGGAATGCGTCGCCGGGATAGTTCCAGCCGTCGCGCACGTAGGTCGTCTGGCGCGCATCGTCCAGGTATTTGCAGCCGGTCGGCCCGATCACCGCGAGCTTGCCAACCGTGCCCAGCGCCACTTCGACACCGTCGTCATCGACCACCTTGGCGGTGTATCCGGGAACCACCTTGCCAATGGCGCCTTGCCGCACCTGGTCCGGCGCCGACGACACGAAGATATGGAACATCTCGGTGGCGCCGATGCCGTCCAGAATCTCGATGCCACTGGACTCTTTCCACAACTGGCGCGTGGCGTCCGGCAGAGCTTCACCGGCGCTGACGCAGATGCGCAGCGGCGGACGGCCGCGCTGGTCGACCAACGCCTTCAAATGCGGCGCCATCTGGCGATAAAAAGTCGGTGCGGTGTAGCAGATCGTCGCGCCCGCGTCGAACATCAGGCGCGCCATGGCCTCCGGCGTGTAGGCGATGGATGGGAAATACACCGACGCACCCGCCCACATCGGAAACACCAGCATGCCGCCCAGACCGAAGGTGAACGCCAGCGGCGGCGAGCCCATGACGATGTCATCGGGTGTGGCACACAAAACATGGCGCGGCCAGGTCTCGCAGGCGGCCAGCACATCGCGGTGGGTATGCACGGCTGCCTTGGGCTTGCCCGTGGTACCGGAGGTGAACGCCAGCAAGGCGATGTCGGTGCCCGCCGTGGGGCAGGCGGGAAAGGCGCCGACCTTGGGCGCACAACGCGCCTCCAGAGAATCGGACGCGTCCACGCCGTCAGGCGCATTGAAACCAACGATGGTCGCCAGCACCGGGTGCTGGGTCTGCGCCAGCGTCAACTCCTGCAGCAAGCCGGTATCGCACAAGGCCGCCACCGGTTGCGCCTTGGCGATGATGTCGCCCAACTCCCTGGCGCGCAGCAGCGGCATCGTCGCCACTGCCACCAGCCCGGCCTTCATGACGGCCAGCATGCCCAGCGCCATCATCACCGAGTTGCCGCCGCGCAGCAGCACCCGGTTACCCGGCAACAAGCCCAGGTCCTGCACCAACACATGGGCGATGCGATCGACCTGCTCCCGGGCCTGGCCGTAACTCAGTGTCAGGCGGTCCGAGCGCAGCATGGGCCGCGCGCCAAAGCCTTTGGCCGGCGCCTTGTCGAGCAGTTCCCCGACCCAGTTGAGCTGCTCGGGGAAGCGCAGTTCCGGCCGATCAAAACGCAACTCCGGCATCTGTGACTGATCAGGCAGCCGCTCATGGACGAACCGATCCAGCTGGGCCGAGGTCATGGGGGATCTCCTTTCAATACCGATTTTCCGATGATCAGTTGCTGCACCTCGGTCGCACCTTCGTAGATGCGCAGCGAGCGAATGTCGCGGTACAGGCTTTCCACCTTCTGGCCGACCAGCACACCCAGGCCGCCGTGCATCTGCAAAGCCATGTCGATCACTTTTTGTGCGTTTTCCGTGGCCACCATTTTGGCCATCGCGGCCTGTGCGGTATAGGTCTGTGCCTGCAGCGCCGTGGCGGTGCCGACGCAATCGCGCTGCCAGGCGGCGCGGTAGGTCAGCAAGGCCGCTGCATCGAGTAGCGCCGCCATGTCGCCGAGCCGCGCCTGGGTCAGCTGGAAGTCGGCCAGATGCTGGCCGAACATGGCGCGGCTGCGCGCATGCCGCACCGCCTCGTACAAGGCGCGCCGTGCCATGCCCAGCGCCGCGCCGGCCACCGAGGCGCGAAAGATGTCCAGGGTCTGCATCGCCAGCTTGAAGCCGGCGTCGCGCTCACCGAGTTGCGCGCTGGCCGGAATCCGGCAGCCATTGAACCGCACGGTCGACAGCGGATGCGGCGCCATCACATGCAGCTGTTCGGAGTCATCCAGCCCCGGCTGATCGGCATCGACGATGTACGCGGTAATGCCCCGTGTGCCCTTGGCCATGTCGGTCTTGGCGAACACGCAGTAGTAGTCGGCCAAGCCGCCGTTGCTGATCCAGGCCTTGACGCCGTCGAGCACGATACCGGTACCGTCTTCGCGCGCGCGTGTTGTCATGCCGCCCACGTCCGATCCGGCGCCGGGCTCACTCAGCGCAAAGGCAGCGATCTTGTCGCCACGCGCCACGGCCGACAAATAGTGTGCCTGTTGCTGGGCCGTGCCGGCCAGCGTGATGGCCCCACTGCCCAGGCCCTGCATCGCAAACGAAAAATCGGCCAGCGGCGAGTGAAAGGCCAGCGTCTCGCGCAGGACCACCAGCGCGCGCGAATCGAGTCGCTCCAACGCGCCGCCAAAGGCCTGCGGCACGCAATAACGCAACCAGCCGGCATCGCCGAGCAGACGTACCCATTTGCGGCAGGCCGCGCGGTCGTCGGACTCGTCGACCTGTTGTGTCGGAACCCAGGCGACGAGGCGCTCGGCCAGCGCCTGGTGCGAGGCATCGAAGAAGGGCAACGCGTATTGCGCGGTGGGTGCCGACATGGCTCAGTTCCCTGCAAATACGGGTTTGGACTTGGCGGCGAACGCCTCGTAGGCGCGGGTGAAGTCCTGCGTCTTCATGCAGATCGCCTGCGCCTGCGCCTCGGCCTCGACCGCCTGCTCGATGGTCATGGCCCACTCCTGCTGCAGCATGGTCTTGGTCATGCCGTGTGCAAAGGTCGGGCCAGCGGCCAGCTCGGCGGCAAACGCCTGCGCGTGCGCCAGCAAACCGGCCGGCTCAACCAGCGCGTTGAAGAAGCCCCACGCCAGGCCTTCCTGCGCCGTCATGGCGCGTCCACTGAACAGCAACTCGCTGGCCCGGCCCTGACCGATCACGCGGGGCAACAAGGCACAAGCGCCCATGTCGGCGCCGGCCAGCCCCACGCGTGAGAACAGAAAGGCGGTTCGCGTTGCCGTCGTGCCATAGCGCAGGTCGCAAGCCAGCGCCATCATGGCGCCGGCACCGGCGCAGATGCCATCGATGGCACCAATCACCGGCTGCGGGCAATTACGCATGGTCTTGACCAGATCGCCCGTCATGCGGGTGAACTCCAGCAGTTCGGGCATGGCCATCTTGGTAAGTGGGCCGATGATCTCGTGCACGTCGCCGCCCGAGCAGAAGTTGCCACCGGATCCGGTGACCACCACGGCCTTGACATCGACGCTGCGGCGCAGGTTGTCGAACAGCGCGCCGAGCTCGGCATACGAGTCAAACGTGAGCGGATTCTTGCGCTCGGGACGGCTTAGCGTGACGGTGCCCACGCCCTCGTGGAACGACCAGTCGAAATGCCGCGCCTGATAGGCGGCCGTGGCCTCGAAGCGGCTGCGCATGGGATTGTCGGTACCGATGTAATGTTTCATGCTGTGTCCTTGGTTTGGGGCTGATTTGGTTTTGGGGTCGAGGTTTGGCTGTGCTGCTTGATCTTGCCCAGCAGCCGGAGCAGTGTTTCCTGTTCGCGCTCGTTGAGTGCCTCGAAGGCGCCGACCACCCAGGCTTCGTGCGCATGGGCCATCTCGGCGAATTCGGTGCGGCCCTTGGGCGTCAGACGCACGCAGTAGGCGCGCCGGTCGCCAGGCACCTGGACCCGCTCGACCAGATCCTCCCGCACCAGCTGATCGGTGATGCCGGTGACGTTGCCACCGGTGACCATCATGCGGCGCGACAACTCGTTCATCTTCAGTCCGTCGGGCGCGCGTTCGAGCTGGGCCATCAAGTCAAAGCGCGGCAGTGTCATCGCAAAACCCTCGCGCAGTTCGCCGCGGATGCGCGTCTCGATGCGCTGGGTGCAGGTCAGCAGACGCAGCCACAGACGCAGGGCCTGCGAATGTTCGGCGACGCTGGTGTCGCCCATGCGCGCTTCCTTGTCCATGCTCAAAAACCCTGCGCCTTGGCCGCAGCGTCGGCCGCCGCGAGGGCACTGTCGCCCCCCGCGGCCTGCTGCAACTTGCCGACTTCGCGGTACATCTGGTCGCGCCCGGCGAGATACTGCACGCGGCCACTCGACCTGGCGCGACTGCAACGCGGCCGTCTCGTGCAGCGTCCAGGCCGGATCGGCCAGATGGGGCCGCGCGATCGCGCACAGATCGGCGCGGCCGGACGCGATGATGCTGTTGACCTGGTCGGCCTGGGTGATCGCGCCCACCGCCATGGTGCGGATGCCGACCTCGTTGCGGATGCGGTCGGCAAACGGCGTCTGGTACATGCGCCCGTACACCGGCTTGCGCGTCGCGTGTGGTCTGGCCCGACGAGACGTCGATCAGGTCGCAGCCGGCCTGCTTGAACAGGCGCGCGATCTGCACCGCGTCGTCGGCGGTGTTGCCGCCGGGCGCCCAGTCGTGCGCCGAGATGCGCACGCTCATGGGTTTGTCCTCGGGCCATGCCGCACGCATCGCGCGTAAAAACCTCCAGCGGGTAGCGGCACCGATTCTCCAGCCCCGCACTGCCGGCGCCACCATAGGCGTCGCTCACGCTGATTGGTCAGCGGGCTGAGAAAGCTGGCCAGCAGATAGCCATGCGCGCAATGCAGTTCCAGCCAGTCGAACCCGGCCGCCTGCGCACGCTTCGTCGGCGGCCACGAAGGCATCACGCATCGCGTCCATGTCGGCGCGGGTCATGGCCGCCGGCGTCTGGTTCTGCGCACCAAACGCAATCGCTGACTGGCGGCCAGCAACGGCCAGTTGGCCTGTGCGCCGCCCGGCGGCAGCGGCTCATCGGTCTGCTCCCAGCCGACCTGGGTCGAGCCCTTGGGGCCGCTGTGGCCCAGTTGCAGACCGATCAAGGCCGTGCTCTGCGCCATGCACGAAATCGACGATGCGACGCAAGCCCGCCTCCTGCGCATCGTTCCACAGGCCGGTGCAGCCGGGCGTGATGCGCCCCTCGGGCGTCGGGCTGGTCATCTCGACCATCACCAGCGCGGCGCCGCCCAAGGCACGCGCGCCCAGATGCACCAGGTGAAAGTCCTGCACCACGCCATCGACCGCGCTGTAGGTGGCCATCGGCGAGACCACGATGCGGTTCTTCAGCCGCGCGCCGCGCACCTGCAACGGCAGCAGCATCGGCGGCAGGGCCGCCGCGTCGCCATGCGGCGATGCCGGCGCGTCGCGGCGTCGTCGCTGCCGTCCGGGCGCGGCAGGTGCTGTGCCATCCACGTCTCGAAGCCACCGAGCCAGCGCGCATCGCGCAGGCGCAGGTTCTCGTGGCTGATGCGCTGCGAGCGGGTCAGCAGCGAATACGCGAACTGCTCGATCTGCATGCCGGTGTAACGGCGTCACGTTCTCGAACCATTCGGTCGAGTTGCGCGCGGCGTTCTGGATCTTGAGCACCTCCACGCTGCGCCGGTCCTCGTACTGCTGCAACACCGCGTCCATGTCGGGTTGCGCGCCAGCCTGCGCGAAGATGTCGGCCAGGTCGATCGCGTCCTCGAGCGCCAGCTTGGTGCCGCTGCCGATGGAGAAATGCGCGGTGTGCGCCGCGTCGCCCATCAGCACCACCGGCACCCGGCCGTGCGGCAGTCGCACATGGTGCACCCAGGTCTTGCACATCACGCGCGGAAAGCGGATCCAGTTGGCCGAGCCGCGCAGATGGGTGGCGTTGTTGATCAGCGCATGGCCGTCCAGATACTTGGCGAACAGGCGTCTCGCAAAAGGCCACCGCCTCGGCCGGCGTCCATGTCCTGCAGCCCATGCGCCTCCCAGACGTCCTGCGGCGTCTCGACGATAAAGGTCGAGGTCTTGTCGTCGAACTTGTAGGCATGGGCCTGGAACCAGCCGTGCTCGGTCTGCTCGAAGGCGAAGGTGAACGCATCGAAGGTCTTGTGCGTGCCAAGCCAGACGAAGCGGCACAGCGCGGGTGTCGATGTCGGGCTGGAACACCTCGGCATAACGGGTGCGGATGCGGCTGTTGAGTCCGTCGCAGGCGATCACCAGGTCGGCCTGGTACTCGGCGGCCAGCGCCTGGTCGTCCGTCACGTCCTGTTCGAACACAAGCTCGACCCCGACCTGCAGACAACGCTCCTGCAGGATGTTGAGCAGGTGCTTGCGCCCGATGCCGCAAAAACCGTGACCGCCCGAACGCACGCTGCGGCCCTTGAAGAACACCTCGATGTCATCCCAATGGTTCAGCGCGTCACCGATCAGCTGCGCCGCTGGGCGGATCGGCCTGGCGCAGGTTGTCCAGCGTCTGGTCGGACAACACCACACCCCAGCCAAAGGTGTCGAACGGCTTGTTGCGCTCGACCACGACGACCCGGTGGGTCGGGTCCTGCAGCTTCATCAGCAAGCCGAAATACAGGCCGGCCGGCCCGCCACCAATGCACAGTATGTTCATGAGGAAATAGTTTACGTCTAAACGAAATGATGTCAAGCCACGCTTCAGCCTGGTAACGGCAGTTGACCGCTTGCGTCTCGCTGGCGGCCCGCCGGTTGACGAATCGCCCAACAAGGGGAAAATTCGCGCCCATGGAACAGTTGATTCGAAGCGCCGAGTTGCAGCTCGCGCGGCTGAACATCCCGCTGCGCCTGCGACTGCCCGGTGGTCAGATGGTGGGTCAGCGCCCCGCCGACGTTACGCTGGAGTTCTCGCGCTGGCCGGCCGTGGCCTTGCTGGCCACTGGCGAGATCGGCAAGATCGCCGAAGGTTTCGTCGAAGACCGTATCCGCATCGAGGGCGCGATGCGCGATGTGATGGATATCGCAGCCCGTCTGCTGCCCGCATCCCCGGTGCCCGAGCGCAGCAGCCCGTGGCAGCGCATCTGGCGGCGCACGCGCTCGGCCGCATGCCACTCCATCGCGCGCGACGTGGCACAAGTGCAGTTCCACTACGACGTAAGCGACGACTTCTACGCTTTGTGGCTGGACCCCAAACGCGTCTATTCCTGCGCCTATTTCACCAGCCCGGCGATGACCCTGACCCAGGCCCAGGAAACCAAACTCGACCATATCTGCCGCAAGCTGATGCTGCGTCCAGGCGAGCGCTTCCTGGACATCGGTGCCGGCTGGGGTGCGCTGCTGATGTGGGCGGCCGAACACTATGGCGTGGACGCCACCGGCATCACCTTGTCGAAGAACCAGCATGCCCATGTTTCGCGTCTGATCGCCGACAAGGGCCTGGCGTCGCGGGTGCGGGTGCTGCTGTGTGACTACCGCGACCTGCCGGTGCTGCCGGCCTACCACAAGATGTCGTCCGTGGGCATGATCGAACATGTCGGCCAGGCCAATCTGGGCGCCTACTTCCGCAAGATCCGTGACTTGCTGGTGCCTGGCGGCCTGGTGCTCAACCACGGCATCACCGCCGCCGGTCCGCAGGCCGGGCAACTGGGCGCGGGCATCGGCGACTTCATCGAGAAATACATCTTTCCGGGCGGCGAGTTGCTGCATGTCAGCCAACTGCTGCGCGAAGGCGCGGCAGCCGGCCTGGAGACGCTGGACACCGAGAATCTGCGGCCCCATTACGGGCGCACCTTGTGGGCCTGGTCCGATCGGCTCGAGGCGCAACTGGACGCCGCGCTGCGGGCGCTGCGTGCCAACGGCAGCACCGCAGGCCCAGGCCGAGCGCGTATTGCGCGCCTATCGCCTGTACCTGGCCGGCAGCGCCATGAGTTTCGAGCGTGGCTGGTTGTCCCTGCACCAGATGCTGGCATCACGCCCTGCCCAAGACAACAGCTTCAACGAGCCGCCCGGGGCACAATCGCCCTATCCGTTCACCCGTAGCTACATGTACGCTATGAGTCCCCGGGCCGCGACAATTGCGGGCTGCCAACCAAACCGGCCGTCAATGGCCATCGACATGTTGTACAAATTCAAATCCAAGGCCGCCGGCGATCTGATCCTGTTGCAGGGTAACGGCGAGCGCATCTTGCAAATCATCGGCAAGGACCCCGGCCCCAAGGGCATCATCCTGCCCGAGCAGATGCCGGCCGCGATCGAGGCACTGGAAAAGGCCGTCGCCCGGTCCGAGAACCCGTCGATCTCCGAAGGCCCTGCCGACGCAGACAAGGATGTGCCGGCAGCTGACCGGATCACACTGCGCCAGCGCGCCGTGCCCTTCATCGACATGCTCAAGCGCTGCCACCAGGCCGACAAGGAGATTGTTTGGGGAACCTGAAACCTTGTGTGCCAGACCAATAAATTGCATAGCAATTTTTGCTCTGGTACCAACATTTTTTCGGATGTCGGATGTCCACCTTGTGTGCCAGACCAATAAATTGCACAGCAATTTTTGCTCTGGTACCAACATTTTTTCGGATGTCGGATGTCCACCTTGTGTGCCAGACCAATAAATTGCACAGCAATTTTTGCTCTGGCACCAACATTTTTTCGGATGTCGGATGCCCACCTTGTGTGCCAGACCAATAAATTGCACAGCAATTTTTGCTCTGGCACCAACACTTTGTCAGATGTCCGGCTGTCCGGATGTCCAACTGTCCCGCCCCACGGCGCAACGCCCGTCAGCGCGGCCCCACGAACCACTCAATAGCCTGCCTGCATGTCTGCCCTGTAGCCACACCATGACTCTGAGCCAGTGCATTGCAATGGCTCACAACCCCGGTGGACAGCGTGCTCGCTGCGTCGCCGATGCGCGCCGACATGTGCGACACGGTGCAAGCGGCCAGGCCTTGCTGCTGCAAAAGATCGAGCGCCACCAGGCCGGCCCGATCCAGACCGACGCCGGCATCGTTGAAGACGCTGAGTGCCGGTCGGGCCGCCATCGCGTAACGCGCGGAACTGGCGCCGCCATGGGAGCCGCTGACGGCAATGCAGCCGGTATCGGCCGGCTGCAACTCGGTGATCGAGTGCACCACCCGAACAGGCGGACCAGGCACTTCGTCAGTCGTCAAAGCGCCCAGCCGTCGCGACGACCGGATTGAGTTTGGCGTTCCCCCCATGCTGCGGATCTGCTTCGGCTGCCGTCAGTCGCCTCACTTGTAACTGCGCGCGTCCTCGATGACCTTGCCGTCATTGGGCAGGCTGCCCGGCAACACCAGTTCGACATCGCCGCGCAGCTTGGTCACCTCGCGGATGGCCTGGCCGATTTTTTCGATCAGGTTGTCCGGCCCGCTGCATTGGGTCTCCACGCGCAAGGTCATGGCGTCATTGGCCATCTCGCCACTGACCACCAGCCGCGCCTTGACCACTTCCGGAAATCGCCGGGTGATCGCATGGACCTGCCCGGGATGGACAAACATGCCGCGCACCTTGGTGGTCTGGTCGGCTCGACCCATCCAGCCCTTGATGCGTTGATTGGTGCGTCCGGTCGGACATGGCCCCGGCAATACCGCACTCAGGTCACCGGTGCCAAAGCGAATCAGCGGATACACCGGGTTCAGACTGGTCACGACCAACTCACCCACTTCACCGTCGGCCACCGGGTCACCGGTGCCCGGGCGCACGATCTCGACCAGCACCGACTCGTCGAGCAACCAGGCCTTCGCGCGCCGAGGTCTCGTATGCGATCAGCCCCAGGTCGGCCGTGGCAAAGCACTGGTAGCCCTGCGATGCCGCGCGCCGAAAACCAGTCACGCAGACTGGGCGGAAACGCCTCGCCGCCAAACAGCGCCTTGGTCACGCTGGGCAAGGCTACTCCCATGGCCTCCGCCTTCTCGATGATGAACTTCAGAAAACTAGGCGTGCCGATGTATCCGGCCGGGCGCAATTCGGCCATGGCCTGCACCTGCTGCTCGGTCTGGCCGGTGCCGGCAGCAAACACCGTGCACCCCAGCGCATGGGCGCCGGTTTCCATCATCGAGCCCGCTGGCACGAAGTGATAACTGAAGCTGTTGTGAATCAGCTCGCCCGGGCGAAACCCGGCGGCGAACATCGCACGCGCCAGGCGCCAGTAGTCGCGCGCGCGGCCCTCGGGCTCGTAGATCGGGCCCGGGCTGGCGAAGACGCGCGGCATGTCGGCGCCCAAGCCGATAGCGGAAAAACCACCGAACGGGTCTTGTGCGCGCTGTGCCTGCTGGCGCTCGAGCAATTCATGCTTGCGCGTCACCGGCAACGCGGCCAGCGCAGCGCGGCTGGTGACCGCCTGCGCGTCTACGTCCTTGAGTATTTCGACAAACGCCGGGCTATGCGCCTGGGCATGGGCAATATGGCCCGGCAAGGCAGCCAGCAGGGCCGCCTCGCGCGCAGCGGGGTCACGGGTTTCGAGGTCGTCGTAGCTGGCAGTCATGGAGTCAGGACATTGCTTGAGAGAGTCGGTGGCGGCGGTCGGCGCTCACGCCAGCCAGCGTTTGCGACGCTTGTAGCTCTTGACGTCCTTGAACGACTTGCGCTCGCCCCCGCCCATGCCCAGATAGAACTCCTTGACGTCTTCGTTGTCGCGCAAGTCCTTGGCCACACCATCCATGACGACGCGGCCGCTTTCCATGATGTAGCCGTAGTCGGCGTATTTCAGTGCCATGTTGGTGTTCTGCTCGGCCAGCAGAAAGGTCACCTTCTCCTTGGTGTTGAGGTCGCGCACGATGTTGAACACCTCCTCGACCAGCTGCGGCGCCAGCCCCATCGACGGCTCGTCGAGCAGCACCACGCTCGGATTGGCCATCAGGGCACGGCCGATGGCGCACATCTGCTGCTCGCCGCCCGAGGTATAGGCCGCCTGCGAAGTGCGCCGCGTCTTGAGGCGCGGGAAATAGGTGTAGACCTTGTCCAGGTTGCGCGCGATCTCGGCCTTGTCCTTGCGCGTGTAGGAGCCCGTCATCAGGTTCTCCTCGATCGTCAGGTGGGCGAAACAATGGCGCCCTTCCATGACCTGCACCACGCCGCGATTCACCAGATCCGACGGCGACAGGTTCTCGATGCGCTCGCCGCGCAGTTCGATCGAACCCTTGGTGACCTCGCCGCGTTCACCGCTTGCAGCAGGTTGGAGACGGCGCGCAACGTGGTCGTCTTGCCGGCGCCGTTGCCGCCCAGGATGGCGACGATCTTGCCGTCGGGCACCTGCAGCGAGACGCCCTTGAGCACCAGGATCACATGGTTGTAGATGACCTCGATGCCATTGACGTTGAGAACGATGTCGGTAGTACTCATTGCACGATTCCGGTTAGGAGATAGGGAACCAACGCAAGGACCGGCCACGCCGGCCCTTGCGTTGATGGCCCGCGCGGGGCCACCAGCAGACCATGCGCACCTTGGTGCGCATGGTCCGGGCCAGCATCAGGACTGGCAATCCGGCGCCGGTGCGACGGGTCAGCTTCTTCTCGGCTGCGTACTTGTCGGCAGCAGCCTTGACCATCGGCTTGATGATCTGCTCATCGGCCTGCAACCAGTCGCTGAAGTGAACACCCACTTGGTGCCGTCCCAGGTATGGACACGCGCCCAGGCTGCGAACCCATGTGGTCCAGGCAGCTGGTCGAGATCGGGCGCATCACGCCCTTGAAGCCCAAGCGCATCGAGCTTGGCCTGCGTCAGGTTCAGGTTCTCGTAGCCCCAGCGCGCCTGCTCAGCCGTCATCGACCTTGCCCTTGCCGAAACGCTCCTGCGCCGCACGCACGCCCTCGACGGCGAACATCGCGCTCATCAGCGCCACGCATGTACAACACGCTGACCGACCTCTTCCTTCGGTCCGGTACCTTCGCCCTTGCCGTGCACCTTGGTCAGGATTTCCTTGACCACGTCCGAGTTGGGCTCGGCGCCATGCTGCATCGTGACCGCGTTGTAACCCTTGGCACCCGTGCCCACGTCCTTGACGTCCGGCTCGGCGCCGGACCACCATACCCCATACATCTTCTCGCGCGGATATCCGGTCGCCTGCGCCTCCTTGATGCGCGGTGGAGTTCATCACGCCCCAGCCCCACAACAACACATAGTCGGGACGGCTCTGACGCACCTGCAGCCAGGTCGACTTTCTGCTCGACGCCCGGATGCGGTCACCGGCAGCAAGCTGCAACTGGAAGCCGTGCAGTCGCGGCACGCTCCTGCAGCAGCGGGATCGGCTCCTTGCCGTACGGGCTGTCGTGGTAGACCAGCGCGATCTTCTTGCCCTTGAGCTTGTCCATGCCACCTTCCTTCTTGCCGATATGCTGGATCAGCGACGTCGGCGGCCACCCAGTAGGTGCCGGCGATCGGAAAGTTCCACTTGAACACGCCACCGTCGGCCGACTCGCTGCGGCCGTAACCGGCCGTGATCAGCGGAATCTTGTCGACCGGTGCTTTTTCGGTCAACGCAAAGGTGATGCCGGTCGACAAGCGGCTGGAACACCGTGGCGCCGCCATGCTTGCCCTTGAGGCGCTCGTAACACTCGACGCCACGGTCGGTCGCGTAACCGGTCTCGCACTCCTCGAACGACGATCTTCACGCCATTGATGCCGCCACGCGCATTCACCAGCTTGAGGTAGTCGGCATATCCGTTGGCCCATGGCACGCCGTTGGGCGCATAGGCGCCGGTGCGGTACAGCCAGCGACGGGGAAGAACTGCTCCTTCGCCTGGGCCATGGCCGCTGGCGTCACCAGCGCGCTCGACAGTCCGGCGCAGGCCACCGACACCGAAAGTACAAGGTTTCGTATCTTCATCACATCGTCTCCTTCTAAAAACTAACACACACAAAACTATCAGCAGCCCTTGGCTTCAACCCACTGCTCCGCATCGCGGAACCCCGCGGCGCTCGTGCCCCATGCCGGCGGGGCTGAACATCAGTGCGGAAAGGGCCAAAGCCGCAACTTCTGTTTGCCGATACTCCACAAGCGCGCCAGTCCATGGGGCTCCACGATCAGGAACCAGACGATCAGCGCGCCAAAGATCATGAACTCGGTATGCGACACGCGCAGCCGTGGAAATGTCCACACCGACCAGGGAACCGAGCCACGGCAGAAACTGGTTCAGGAAGATCGGCAGCACGACGATGAAGGCGGCGCCGAAGAAGCTGCCCATGATCGAGCCCATGCCGCCGATGATGACCATGAACAGCAACTGGAACGAACGGTCGATCGAGAACGCCGCCGGCTCCCAGGAGCCCAGGTGCACAAAGCCCCACAGGCCGCCGGCCACGCCGATGATGAAGGAACTCACGGCGAAGGCGCTGAGCTTGGCGTACATCGGACGGATGCCGATCACCGCCGCGGCGACGTCCATGTCGCGGATCGCCATCCACTCGCGGCCGATGGCCGAGCGCACCAGGTTCTTGGCCAGCAAGCCGAACACCACCAGGAAACCCAGGCAGAACAGATACTTGTCGACCGGCGAGTTGATGCGTCCAGCCCAGCACCTGCAGGTTGGACACCGAGACCGAACCCGAGGCGTTGTTGTTGGTGAACCAGCCGATGCGCAGGAACGCCCAGTCGCAGAAAAACTGCGCGGCCAGCGTGGCCACGGCCAGGTACAGGCCCTTGACGCGCAGGCTGGGAATGCCGAACACGATCCCCACCAAGGTGGCAAAAAAGCCGCCCGACAACAACGCCACGATCAGCGGCATGCCCTCGATGCGGATCTGCGTGTTGTAGGCCGCATAGGCGCCCACCGCCATGAAGGCGCCTGAACCGAGCGAGATCTGACCGCAATACCCGACCAGGACGTTCACGCCGAATGCGCCGCCAGCGACAGGATCAGGAACGGAATCAGGATCGCGCGGAACATGTATTCGTCGACCAGCAGCGGCACGCCGATGAAGGCAAACGCGATCAGCGCCAGCACCAGCCAGCGGTCCTGCGCGATCGGGAAGATCTGCTGGTCCGCGCGGTAGACGGTCTTGAACTGGCCGTTTTCTCTGTAGAACATATGGGGTTCTCGTTGTCTCGTTGCGTCAGTGCGTGCGAGTGCGCGTCAGACGCGATCAATGATCTTTTCGCCGAACAGTCCCTGCGGACGGAACAGCAGGAACACCAGCGCCAGCATGTAGGCAAACCAGATCTCGATGCCGCCGCCGACAAACGGGCCCAGATACACCTCCGACAACTTCTCGCCGACACCGATGATCAGGCCGCCGATGATGGCGCCGGGCACCGATGTCAGGCCGCCCAGGATGATCACCGGCAAGGCGCGCAGCGCGACCGTGGTGAGCGAGAACTGCACGCCCAGCTTGGAGCCCCAGATCACGCCGGCCACCAGCGCGGTGATGCCGGCCACGAACCAGACGATGACCCAGATGCGGCTCAGCCCGATACCGATCGACTGCGCCGCCTGATGGTCGTCGGCCACCGCGCGCAAGGCGCGTCCGGTGCTGGTCTTCTGGAAGAACAGCGACAAGGCTGCCACCAGCAGCGCGGCGACGCAGGCCGCGTACACGTCCTCCAGGCTGACCAGGATGCCACCCGGGAAAACACTGTCGAACAGGAACACCGGGTCCTTGGGCATGCCGACGTCGATCTGGTAGATGTTGCTGCCGAAGATGGTCTGGCCCAGGCCATCGAGGAAATAGGTGATGCCCAGCGTGGCCATCAGCAGCGTCACGCCTTCCTGATTCACCAGGTGGCGCAGCACCAGCCGCTCGATCAGCCAGGCCAGCGCAAACATCACCGCTGCGGCCAGGGCAAACGCGATCACGTTGCCCAGGATCTTGCTCTCGATGCCGAGCCAGCCCGGAACCCATTCGGAGAAGCGGGCCATCGCCAGTGCCGCAAACAGCACCATCGCGCCCTGCGCGAAGTTGAACACGCCCGAGGCCTTGAAGATCAGCACGAAGCCCAGCGCCACCAGCGAATACAACATGCCGGCCATCAGGCCGCCGATGAAGGTTTCAATGAAAAATGCCATGGTGTCGGTCTCCGCGTTCAGTGGCTCGTGCCCAGATAGGCACTGATGACTTCTTCGTTGTTGCGCACTTCCTCGGGCGTGCCGTCACCGATCTTCTTGCCGTAGTCGAGCACGACCACGCGATCGGAGATGTCCATCACCACGCCCATGTCGTGTTCGATCAACACGATGGTGGTGCCGAACTCGTCTGTTCACGTCCAGGATGAAGCGGCTCATGTCCTGCTTCTCCTCCAGGTTCATGCCGGCCATCGGTTCGTCGAGCAGCAGCACCTGCGGCTCCATCGCCAGCGCCCGGCCCAGGTCGACGCGCTTTTGCAGGCCGTAGGGCAACTGGCCCACCGGCGTCTTGCGATAGGCCTGGATCTCCAGGAAGTCGACGATGTGTCTCGACGAACGCGCGATGCGCCTCCTCCTCGCGCTGCGCCGGACCGATGCGCAATGCCTGCAGGAAGATGTTGCTCTTGATGCGCAGGTTGCGCCCGGTCATGATGTTGTCGATCACGCTCATGCCCTTGAACAGCGCCAGGTTCTGGAACGTGCGCGCAATGCCCATCTCGGCCACCTGACGGCTGTTCATGTGCTTGAAGGTCTGGCCACGGAAACTGATCTCGCCTTCTTGCGGCTGATAGACCCCGTTGATGCAGTTGAGCATCGAGCTCTTGCCGGCGCCGTTGGGGCCGATGATGGCGCGCACCTCGTGTTCGCGCACGTCGAACGAGATGTCGGTCAGCGCATTGACGCCGCCGAACGACAGGCTGATGTTCTTGCACGTCCAGGATGACGTCACCGATGGTCTTGCCATCCGCCGCCGGTGCCGCGTCGAGCGCTGCGGACTTCAAGTTCGGATCAATCGTGGCCTGGTCATGCTGCAGCCTTCACCGGTGCAAAGGTCTTGGTGTCTTCGATCCTCAGCGTGGCGCTGACGCTGCCGGTGCGGCCGTCCTCGAACTTGACCACGGTCTCGATGAACTGCTCGGTCTTGCCGCCGTACAGACCGTCGACCAGCGGCTGGTACTTGTCGGCGATGAAGCCGCGCCGGACCTTGTTGGTACGCGTCAGCTCGCCGTCGTCGGCGTCGAGTTCCTTGTGCAGCACCAGGAAGCGGCTGATCTGGCTGCCCGCCAGCAGTTCGTCGGCGGCCAGGTCGGCATTGACCTTCTCGATGCAGTCCTTGATCAGCTGGTAGACCTCGGGTTTCTGCGCCAGGTCGGTGTAGCCGGCATACGCCAGGTTGCGCCGCTCGGCCCAGTTGCCGACCGCATCCATGTCGATGTTGATCATCACGCAGACCTTTTCGCGGCCGTCGCCGTAGGCCACGACCTCCTTGATGTACGGGAAGAACTTGAGCTTGTTCTCGACGTACTTGGGCGCGAACATGGCGCCGTCGTTGGCGCCGCCCTTGATGCGCCCGACGTCCTTGACCCGGTCGATGATCTTCAGATGGCCATGCGCATCGATGAAGCCGGCGTCGCTGGTGTGGTACCAGCCGTCCTGCGTCAGCACCTCGGCGGTGGCGTCCGGGTTCTTGAAGTACTCCTTGAGCAGTCCGGGCGACTTGACCAGGATCTCGCCGTTGTCGGCGACCTTGATCTCGACGCCGGCGATCGGCAGCCCGACGGTGTCGGCGCGCGCCGCGTTGTCGGGCTGCAGGCAGACAAACACCGCGGTCTCGGTCGAGCCATACAGCTGCTTGAGGTTGATGCCGATCGAGCGGTAGAACTGGAACAGGTCCGGGCCGATCGCCTCGCCCGCGGTGTAGGCCACCCGCACCCGGCTCATGCCCAGGTTGTTGCGCAGCGGGCCGTAGACCATCCAGTCGCCCAGCGCGTACATCAGCCGGTCCACCAGACCCAGCGGCTTGCCGTCCATGCGGTCGGGCCCGACGCGTTTGGCCAGCGTCCATGAAAGCATGGAACATCTTGCGCTTGAGCGCGCCGGCGTCCTCCATGCGGATCATCACGCTGGTCAGCAGGCCTTCGAACACGCGGGGCGGCGCAAAGTAATAGGTCGGGCCGACCTCCTTGAGGTCGATCGTGACGGTGGCCGCCGACTCGGGGCAATTGACCACGTAGCCGCAGGCCAGCCACTGCGCATAACTGAAGATGTTCTGCCCGATCCAGGCCGGCGGCAGGTAGGCCAGCACTTCTTCGTTTTCGGTCAGCTTGTCGAAGTCGGCGCCGGCGCGGGCCCGGTCGAGCAGGCTGTTGTGGGTATGCACCACGCCCTTGGGATTGCCGGTCGTGCCCGAGGTGAAGAACATCGCGGCCACGTCGTCGGGCCTGGCCTGCTCGACCTGGTTCGCGAGGAAAGTCCGGGTGCTGCGCCGCAAACGACCTTGCCTGCCGCAATCAGTTCGTCGATCGACGCCAGCCCGGCCTCGTCGTAGTTGCGCAGGCCGCGCGGATCGTCGAAATAGATATGCGCCAGTTGCGGGCATTGCTCGCGGATCTCGAGCAGCTTGTCGACCTGCTCCTGGTCTTCGGCGAACGCGAACAGACATCGGCGTTGTTGATCGGAAACACGCACTCGGCGCCAGCGGCATCCTGGTACAGCGGAATCGGCACCGCGCCGAGCGACTGCACCGCCAGCATCGTGGCATACAGCCGCGGCCGGTTCGAGCCGACCACCACCATGTGGTCGTCGCGGCGCAGGCCGGCCTGGTGCAGTCCGCCGGCGATCTGTTCGACCAGCCGACGCAGATCGGCCCAGTGTCAGCGCCTGCCAGATGCCGAATTCCTTCTCGCGCATGGCAGTGGCCCGGGGCCTGCTCGCCGGCGTGTTTGAGCAGCAGTCGGGGAAACGTGGTCTGCAAAGCAGTCTCCTTGCGGTCAATCCATCAACAAATGCGCGCCGGCGCGCATCACGCCATGACGGAGCTTGTCTGGTGCAGCAAATATAGAATCTAATTTGACGTCATCCTGTCGGTTGAACGACAATTCAAGGGTTATGGAGGCTAGGGATTTCCCTTGGTCTCACTGGTTTTCCGCATCTCGCCAACGCCCCTCACTCGAACCATGTCCACCGAACTGTCGCTACACCATCGCCGGCGCGCGCCCACGGCGGCCGAGGTCGCGGCCATTCCCTGGATGACCGTGCTTACCGACGCGCAACGTGAACAGGTGCTGTTCGAACTCAAGGTCGGCGACGCCTCGCCCGGTGACTATGTCTGCCGCACCGGGCGCCAGGTCACCTACTGGTTCGGCGTCATCGACGGCCTGCTCAAGATGAGCAGCGACAACATCGAAGGCATCAGCATGACCTTCACCGGCGTGCCGCCCGGTGGCTGGTTCGGCGAAGGCACGGCGCTCAAGCGGGAGCCTTACAAGTACAACATACAGGCGCTGCGCAAGAGCACCGTGGCCGGGCTTGCCGGTCGACACCTTCCACTGGTTGCTCGACCATTCGATCGGCTTCAACCGTTTCGTCATGAACCAGATCAACGAACGGCTGGGCCAGTTCATTGCCGCGCGCGAGATCGACCGCATGAACAACCCGGACGCACGGGTCGCACGCAGCCTGGCCGCTTTGTTCAACCCGGTGCTGTATCCCGGCGTGGGCGAGGTGCTGCGCATCACGCAACAGGAACTCGCCTACCTGGTCGGCCTGTCGCGCCAGCGCGTGAACGAAGCCTTGAGCGCCTTGCAGGAGCAAGGCGTGATCCGGGTTGAATACGGCGGCCTGCGCGTTCTGAGCGCCGACGCCCTGCGATCGCGGGTATTTCCCCGCCACGAGACAACATGAACAAACCACCTGACCGAGCCGAGCTTCCGGCGTGCCCCGAAACCGGCCGACGCACCCGCGGCGCAACCCTGCCGCCCAGCCGGGCACAGCCGGCAGCGCCGGCACCAGCCGGCTGAACAAGCGCATGGCCGAGCTGGGCATGGCCTCGCGCCGCGAGGCCGACGACTGGATCGCGCGCGGCTGGGTCAAGGTCAACGGCGCAGGTCGCCAGCATGGGCATGCAGGTCACGCCCGACGCACGCATCGAAATCAACAAGCAGGCCCAGGGCCAGCAGGCCAACCAGGTGACGATCCTGGTGAACAAGCCCATGGGCATCGTCAGCGGCCAGGCCGAGGACGGTCATCTGCCGGCGATCACGCTGATCCAGCCGCAGAACCGCTGGGTCGACGACAACGCGCGCTTCTTCTTCCATCCCAAGCAGTTGCAAAGCCTGGTGCCCGCCGGCCGGCTCGACATCGACTCGATCGGCCTGCTGGTGCTGACCCAGGACGGCCGGGTCGCGCGCCAGCTGATCGGCGAAGACTCGGTGATGGAAAAGGAATACCTGGTGCGCGTCACCTATGGCGGCCTGCCGGCAGGGGCGTCGGGCGATGCGCAGCTGGACGAAATCCATGAAAACGACCCGGTCACGCAGAACGTGCAGGCGGTGTTCCCGCCCGAGCAACTGGCACGGCTGCGCCATGGTCTGGCGCTGGACGGTCAGGCGCTCAAGCCGGCGCGCATCAGCTGGCAGAACCCGGAGCAGCTGCGCGTGGTGCTGACCGAAGGCAAGAAGCGCCAGATCCGGCGCATGTGCGAACTGGTCGGCCTCAAGGTGGTCGGGCTCAAGCGCGTGCGCATCGGCAAGGTGATGCTGGGCAACCTGCCGCTCGGACAGTGGCGTTACCTGGCGCCGCACGAACGCTTCTGAGCATGGCTGTGAAACACATCAAGCCGTCCGACCTGCGCGGCGTGTCGCAACTGGCGACGCAGGCCGTGCACGGCGTTGCCCACATGGCCGAAGGTGTGCACCAGTCGGTCTGGGGCGTGCTCGGTGCACCCGGAAATTCCCCCGGCAAGACCCGTGGCCTGACCGGCTTCGTGTACCGCGCCGTGCATGGCGTAACGGAACTGGCCGGGCAAGGGCTGCGCGCAACATTTGTCCGGCTCGAACCCGCATTGGAGAAGCTGGTCGACGCGCCACCTGACTCACCCCAACGCGAAGCGGTGCTGGCGGCGCTCAACGGCGTGCTCGGCGATCGGCTCGCGCAAAGTCACAACCCGTTGGCCACACCCATGACCTTGCGCCATGGGAATCAGGCACTGGTGCTGCAGCCCGGCATGCAGATCCAGCCCCCGGCCAGGCCGAGAATCATGCTGCTGATCCACGGACTGTGCATGAATGACCTGCAGTGGCACAGGCAGGCGGGCCCCGATGGCACTTCAGCGCCCGACCCATGGCAGGCGCTGGCCTCGGAGCTGGGCTATACCCCGGTCTACCTGCGCTACAACTCCGGCCTGCACATATCGCAGAACGGCCGCGAGCTGGCGGCATTGCTCGAACAGCTGACGGCACATTGGCCGGTGCCGGTGCAAGATCTCACCGTGGTGGCGCACAGCATGGGCGGGCTGGTCATGCGCAGCGCGGTCCAGCACGCGCAGGATAACGCCCTGGCTTGGCGGGCACTCGTGAAGAACATCTTTTTTCTCGGAACCCCGCACCACGGCGCTCCATTGGAGCGGGCCGGCAACTGGATCGACCTGCTGCTGGGTAGCACTCCATTTAGCGCGCCATTCGCCAAGCTGGGGCAGCTGCGCAGCGCCGGCATCACCGATCTGCGCCACGGCTTCACCGTCGATGCCGACTGGCAGGGTCGCGACCGTTTCCACCGCCAGCCGGATCGACGCCAGCCGCTCGCTCTGCCCACCGAGGTCGCCTGCCATGCGGTGGCCGCAACCACCGCGGCCAAACGCAGCCTGCTGGCCGACCGACTGGTGGGCGACGGCCTGGTGCCACTGCGCAGCGCGCTGGGCCAGCACGACGACCCCCGCCTGGCGCTGGTCTTTGCGCCGCAGAATCAGTGGATTGCCTACCGCCTGAACCACATGGAACTGCTGCACAGCGCAGCCGTCATCGGCCAGGTGCAGCATTGGCTGACCGCGGGCTCTGGCCTGACGGCAAGCTGAAAAACCCGGGCGCCGCAAGACGCGGAAATCGTCCAAGGGAATCAAGCTGCGGGTTTGCCGCTTTGATCAGGCGCCATCTCCGGCGAAAACAAGAGGACACGATTGCGGCCCTGGGCCTTGGCCTGGTACATGGCCAGATCGGCACTGGCGGTCAGGCTTTCCTCATCGACCCCGTGCTCGGGGAACACCGCGACACCCGAACTCGATGAGATCGAAACGACAGAGCCACCATCGAGCTCGAACGGCTGGTTCAGGCTGTGGCGGATCTTCTCTGCGACTGCCAAGCCGTCGTCCGGATGGTCGATCTGGCTCAGAAGCACGACGAACTCATCGCCGCCGATCCGTGCCACCGTGTCGGCCTCGCGCACGCACTCCTGCATACGTCTGGCCACGGCCTGCAACAGCAGATCGCCCACCGCGTGGCCAAAGCGGTCGTTCACCGGCTTGAACCCGTCGAGGTCGATGAACGCAAGGGCCAGGCGCCGCCGGTCACGCCGGGCCTGCAAGATGGCAAGCGCCAGCCGCTCGTGCAACAGGCGTCGGTTGGGCAACTTGGTCAGCGCGTCATATAGTGCCAGTTGGCGGACCTCCTCCTGCGCCTGCTTGCGATCGCTGATGTCACGGGAAAATCCGACCGACCCCAATACAGTGCCCTGATCGTCCAGCACCGGCGCGTGGTAGATCTCCAGCCAACGCGGTGGCCCGTCCGCGATGGGCGCGGGCCCCTTCTTCGACCAGGCTCGGCAGCCCCGAAAGCAGCACCTGCTGTTCGCTGCGGCGCAGCGCAGCAGCAAGCATCGGCTCACGCAGATCCTCATCGCATTGGCCTGTCGCCGCGTCTGGATCGGACAAACCCAGGTTGTCGGACAGGGTCCGATTGACCGCCAGGTAGCGGCCCTCGACGTCCTTGAGCCAGACCTCGAACGGAAAGCTGTCGAGCAAGGCGCGCTGGTAGCGCTCCTTTCGACGCACCATCGCCTGGCTGCTGATCTGCGCCTGCGCCTTCACAATCTCCGCCAGATTGCGCCGAAACACAGCCATGGCGCGCATCATGTCGCCGAGTTCGTCGGAGCGCTGATCGAACTCGAACTCCACCGTTTGATCCCCCTGCGCAAGCCGACGCATGCCCCGCGTCACCTGCTGCAAGGGCACGATGATGTCCTTGACGAGGCGCCGCGCAACCAACAGCGTCGCCAACAGCGTGCCCACGGCCAGCAGACTTGCCCAAAGAGCAGACCACATGGCCGCTCGCTCGCTGCGCCCGGCCTGCTGCATCACGCTGTGTGCCATCGCGCGCTCCACGACACGCATCTGATCAATGCGCGCGCTGGTGATCTCAAACCACTGCATGGCGATTTCCGGCGACGCCGCATCTGGTCCCAGATCGGACTGCGCCATCCGGCGCATTGCGCCCAGTCGTGCCGCGTGCGGTTCGGTCCAGGCCAGATCGAGCATCTGCACATGCTCCCTGGATGCATACAGTCGATACTCTTCAAGATACAGTCGCTGGCGTTCGGCCAGCTCGACCAGGCGCGTCTTGTCAATCACCCCGAAGTGCTTGGCGGAAAAGCCCGCAGCGCCGACCGCACGCTCGAGACCCGCGAATTCCTTGGCCTGCATCAAACGGATATAGGCACCCAGCGTGCCGGGAACGTCGCCCTCGGTCGCCGCAGCCAGCACCATGGTTCGGATCAGACCGATCAGCTTGTCGACCAGCGCGCTGTAGCGGGCCAGCAATTCATGCTCCGAAAGCGCGTCCTGCTGCGCCAGCCGGCGCCAAGGCTCCACCTCGTCGATCATGTCGCTGGCCGCACCACCGAGTTGCGCCAGCGCCACACTCGCATCACCCGAATCCAGATGCTTGAGCGCCGTCTTGAATGCATCGCGTGCCTGATCCGTTGACAGGTAGCGCCGCGGCAAGGCTTGCTTGAATTCCAGTCCGCCCCCGCGCAGGCTCGCGATCGCAGTCCCGCGCTCCGCCTGCAGTGCATGCACCAAGGTGTTGGTGACAGTGGCGAACTCGCTGACTTCATGCGCGCGGCGGTTGTCGAGCACCACGTGATAGCGGTCGATCGACGACCAGGCAGCGAATCCGATCAGCGCCGCGATAGGCAAGGCCAGGGTCAGCGCAATGCGATACCCGATTGACAACTGGCGTATTTGCGGAATCAACATGGCTCTATTCATTATCGACGCTGGACAGGCGTTACTGAGTTTGATGCTGGACAACCTGGCGCGGCATCTTGAAAGCTGGCCCATCGCCCATAATTGCAGGTTTCCCGGAAGTCTGCCGAGCGGCTCCCATCGTTGTCTTGTCCCGAAGAATCTAGCGACCCATGAACAAACAAACCCTTTCCTTTCAGGCCGAAGTGGCACAACTGCTGCACCTGGTCACGCATTCGCTGTACTCCAACAAGGAGATCTTTCTGCGCGAACTGATCTCCAACGCGTCGGACGCCTGCGACAAGCTGCGTTTCGAGGCCATCAACGACCCCGGCCTGTTCGAAGACGCCCCGACCCTGGAAGTGCGCGTCACGCTCGACAAGAAGGCGCGCACGCTGACCATCACCGACAACGGCATCGGCATGAGCGAGCAGGAAGCCATCGACAACCTGGGCACGATTGCCAAGAGCGGCACCAAGGACTTCGTCTCCAAACTCACCGGCGACCAGAAGGCCGACTCGCAGCTGATCGGCCAGTTCGGCGTCGGTTTCTATTCGGGCTTCATCGTGGCCGACAAGATCACGGTCGAATCGCGCCGCGCCGGCATGGAGAAACAACACGGCGTGCGCTGGATCAGCGGCGGCGCCGGTGACTTCGAGGTCGAGACCATCGAGCGCGCACAGCGCGGCACCAGCGTCACGCTGCACCTGCGTGAAGACGCCGAAGACTACACCGGCAACTGGAAGGTCAAGGGCATCATCAGCAAGTATTCGGACCACATCAGCCTGCCGATCCTGATGCAGAAGGAAGAGTGGAAGGAAGGCGAGAAGATCGAGGGCGACGAGTCCGGTGCCACCAAGGGCGGCGAAATGGTCGTCACCGACGAGTGGGAAACCGTCAACAAGGCCAACGCCATCTGGTCGCGTGCCAAGAAGGACATCACGCCCGAGCAATACAACGACTTCTACAAGCAGATCAGCCACGACTTTGAAGCCCCGCTGGCCCACACCCACAACCGGGTCGAAGGCAGCACCGAATACACGCAGCTGCTGTACATCCCGTCCAAGGCGCCGTTCGATCTGTGGAACCGCGACAAGAAGGGCGGGCTCAAGCTGTACGTCAAGCGCGTATTCATCATGGACGACGCCGAGGCGCTGCTGCCCACCTACCTGCGTTTCGTCAAGGGTGTGGTCGATTCGGCCGACCTGCCGCTCAACGTCAGCCGCGAACTGCTGCAGGAAAGCCGCGACGTCAAGGCCATCCGCGACGGTTGCACCAAGCGCGTGCTGAGCATGCTCGAAGACCTGGCGCGCAACGACAAGCCGGTCGTCGAAGTCCCAGCCGCAGATGGTGCCGACGCAGTGACCGACGTGGTCAGCGAGGAAGACAAGGCGGCCGCCGAATCCAACGCCGGCAAGTACACCGCGTTCTACGGCGAATTTGGCGCCGTGCTCAAGGAAGGCCTGGGCGAGGACTTTGCCAACAAGGACCGTCTGGCCAAGCTGCTGCGTTTTGCCTCGAGCACCAGCGACGGCGTCAGCGTCGGCTTTGCCGACTACAAGGCGCGCATGAAGGAAGGCCAGGAGGCGATCTACTACATCACCGCCGACTCACTGGCCGCGGCCAAGAACAGCCCGCAGCTCGAGGTCTTCAAGAAAAAGGGCATCGAGGTGCTGTTGATGACCGACCGGGTCGACGAGTGGGCGCTGAACTATCTGAACGAGTTCGACGGCACGCCGCTGCAAAGCGTGGCCAAGGGCGCGGTCGATCTGGGCAAGCTGCAGGACGAAGCCGAGAAAAAGGCGGCCGAGGAAGCCGCCGAAACCTTCAAGCCGCTGCTGGCCAAGCTCAAGGAAGCGCTCAAGGACAAGGCCGAGGACGTGCGCGTCACGACCCGTCTGGTCGACAGCCCGGCCTGCCTGGTGGTGCAGGACCACGGCATGAGCACCCAGCTCGCGCGCATGCTCAAGCAGGCCGGCCAGCAGGCGCCCGACGTGAAACCGGTGCTCGAGGTCAATGCCGAACACGCGCTGGTCAAGAAGCTCGAAGGCTCGGTGCACTTCGACGACCTGGCCCACATCCTGTTCGACCAGGCGCTGCTGGCCGAAGGCGGCATGCCGGATGATCCGGCGGCTTATGTGAAACGGGTCAACGCCTTGCTGGTCTGAAAGCGGGCGCCGGAACCGATCAAGGTCGGCCGGCAGTTTGCGGCCTGTGCGCCGCGAGTTGCTCGCACCGCATGGCATCGAGCGGCTGTCCGGCCTGACGGAAGCGCCTGGCCGCCGCGGCGAACCGGGCCGTGGCGTCGTCACCACCCGGTGTGCGCGCAGCAGCAATATGACCGCGCACCTCGTCATGTGCCGCGTACCACGCCGGCAGGCGCATCACCACGTTGGCAAGGTAGGCACATTGGCTCTCGTGCTGCTCGGCCAGCGCCACTTCCCCTGCGCGTGCCGCTGCGATCGCCGCGGGAACCGCAAAGGTGATGCGGCAACCCGGACAGGTCTCCAGCGGTCCGCGCACCGAGGCACTGGCATCCTCCATGACATGCAGCGCCGAGGCCGGATCATCATGGTGCAGGTTGATGCGGGTACCGTAGATGCGGTCCAGCAGATGAAAGCCGATGTCGCTCTGGCGCGCCACGTCCAGCGCGTCGTCGATCAACATGCGGGCCTCGTCGCGCCGGCCTTCGTACAGCGCCACCTCGGCCAGACGTTGCAAGGAATGGGCCTCGCCCACCGGCCCGCCATTGGCTCGATGCAGACGCGCCCCCTCGCTCAGGTGCGTGCGCGCGGCCTGCAGGTCACCCGACAACCATTCGGCCTCGCCGCGCAACGTGACGCCAAATGCATGCCCCCGCGCCGCACCCAGGCGCTGGGCCTCAGTGGCCAGGGCCTCGGCAAACTCGATCACATCGGCATAGGGTTTGGCGCCATACAGGAAACGCTGTGTGATGCACAGGTGGCCGTCGAACACCCGTAGCGCCAGGTGCGGTACATGGCTGGTTTCCTGCAGATCGGCCCATACGCTGCGGTGCAATTCGCCGCGTGCATGTGCCGCCGCGGCCTGGGCCCAGGAAGCGATCACCAGTGCCGTGGTATCGCCCGACTCCAGTGCGAGGCGGCGCGCCGCGGCTGCCTTGACCGTGCCCATCGCCGGATCGGTTGCGCCCAATGCGGCTGCGCCCGCATACGCCAGCGCCTCGCACAGGCGACCATCGACGGAAGTCGGCTGCAGCCCTTCCAACTCCACCAGCGCACCCTTGGGATCACCCTGCTTGACCTGGGCCAGTGCAGCCTTCGCGCGCAGATTGTCGGTTTCGGCACCGCCAACGGCATCAGCCGCCAGACGGTAGGCCGCCATCGCGACCGGGTCACCCATCGCATCGAGCGCCTCGGCACGCAAGCGCAGCGCCTCGGCATGACCGGGCTCGAACCCGAGCAGCGCAGCGAGATGGCGCAGCGCATCGCTGAACGCGGCAAGCCGGACGGCGTCGCGCGCGGCAGCCAAATGCCAGGGCAGCGCCTCGCGCGCACGGCCACCCTCGAGCCAGTGGTAGGCCACAAGCGCCGGCGCTGCATCCACGTCGGCAAGCGCAGCAGCAATGGCACAGTGCATCTTCAGCTTGCGATGCGGGGGCACTTGTTCAATCAGCGCCTGGCGTACCAGCGCATGTCGGAACCGGTACTGTCCATCCGACAGGACCAGCACACCGGCATCCAGTGCCCGGTCAAGCGCAGCATCGGTCGACACCCGGGCCAGCGTAGAAAGTGCCTCTATCGTTCGGATATCCAGCAGGTCGGCGCCCAAGGCCATCCAGCGCAACAAGTCGAGCGCCGTTTCGGGCACGTCGCACAAGCGTTCGGTGATCGCCTCCGCAGCGCTGTCGGGCAGACGCTTGTTGTCGCCACCTACCGCGCAACGCGCCAGCTCAACAGCGGCGAACGGGTTGCCATCGGCCGCCTTGACGATACGCTCCACCACCTCGTTGGATTGCGGCGCCGGCAAGGCCAGGTTCACCAGCCGGCGGCATTCGTCACTGTCGAGCGGTTCGACCTCGAGCGGCCAAGCCACTGCGGCACGCTGCAGACGCGACAAACCACGTCCCAGCGCCATGGAGGCGGCCACCGGTCGGGTGCTGAAAAGCAGGCACAGGGGCGCGCCGGCCATTGCCAGTTGCACCAGCACATCCACGTCGGCATCGTCGATCAGGTGGGCATCGTCGACCTGCAGCAGCAGGTTGCCGCCATTCGCCAGCGCCAGCAGCAGGCGACGCACCGCGCCCACCACCTGGTGCCGCCCCAAAGGTCCGAGGGGTTCGCCAGCCGGCGCGGCCATCGGGGTCAGCATCGCCAGCACCGTACGCGCCGCGGGGCCAATGCCGTCGAGCGTGCTGCGATCGTCCAGCAGAATCCTCTCGACAATGGTCGCGATGGCGCCGTAGGTCCGCCCGCCCCCATCCGCTTCCAGGCGCAATACCTTCCAGTCGCGACGCGACGCCTGGACCGCGATTTCGCGGCACAAGGCGCTCTTGCCGATGCCGGCCGGGCCGCGCAACACGATGGCGCCGGGCCGCGCGGCGGCCGGCGAACCCAGCCACGCCGTGACCTGGCCCAGCAACTGGGCACGACCAACGAACAGCGGCCCCATGGCCTGCAAACCCTCCACACAGCGCGCGTACAAAGCCTCGGTCCGTGCGTCGGGCATTACGCCCAGTGCCTGCTGCAGCGCCTCGCGCAGCCGGGCATACCAGCGCAATGCCGCCGCGCGGTTTCCGCCTGCCAGCGCACGCTGCATCAGCGCCCGGTGTGCCGGTTCATCGGTCGGCTCATGCCGGGCCAGGTCTTCCCATAAAGCGCCCGCGCGCAACAACTCCAGGTGAAGCGCACGCAGGCGTTCGCGCGCCGGCTCGGTCCAAGGCTCATAGCGCGCGCCGGGCAACAGATCGCCGCCGTAGCGACTGGCCACATCGGCGCATTCGGCCGGGTCGCGCTGCTGCAGCGCCGCCTGCGCCTGGATTTCGAAGTCATCGATATCTTCCCCCACCGGCCGCTCGGGCCACAACAGCAACTCTCCCGCCTGCAAGGTGATTCCATCGTGCCGCCCCAGCGCCTGCCGCGCATGGTGCAAGGCCTTGCGCAGGTTGGCGGCACCGGCCTCGGGATCGAGCTGCGGCCACAAGGCGTCGATGGCCAGGTCGCGCGCGATCCGGCGCCCGGGCTGCAGGCTCAGCAACTGCAATAGGTGTGCCGCGCGCAGGCTCGGCCAGTTGTCGGCGCCAATGGCGGCACCGTCGACGGACACCTCAAAACGCCCAAGAAGCTTCACATCCAGCCGCGACGGAGGATCGTCCGCCAGCTCGCTTCGGTGAGAAGGAGTTTTCATGCGACTCAGTCTGAACCCGTTATGTGCTCTGCGCAAGTGCCTGCGGGGCCAGGAACGGATCAGGAACGGCCGCTGGCCATGATGGCCACAGCGGGTCCGTTCCGGCCCCGCGAAAACGCAAGGAGATCACCATGAACACCCGTCAACTGAGTTTTCCGTTACCTGGCAACGAACCCGCCGTTTTGATATTACCGCCGGCGTTGACGTCCGAGACGCTGCAGCAACTCGAAACCGCGCTGGCCTCGACGCTGCTCACGTTGCGCCGTGAAGTATGCGGCGACACGACCGATGACGGCCAGATCGAATACGCGTCCTGGTCGCAAACCAGCCGCACCAGGTCTCACTGAATCGCTTGGCCCGGCACCCCCACCCAATCCATCCCCATCCAACAAGTCAGGAGAACCTCATGAGCGAAACCACCACCCTGTACGACCGCCTCGGCCGGCGCGACGGCATCACGCGCATCACCTGCGAGTTGCTCAAGAACCACATGGCAAATCCGCTGGTCAGCAAGCGATTCAGCCAGATCCAGGACATGGACCGGGTCGAGCGCAATGCGATCGACTTCCTCTGTGCCGGCTCTGGTGGACCAGAGAGTTATGTCGGCAAGGACATGCTGAGCACGCATCGTGGCATGAACATCAGCGAGCAGGAGTTCGTCTCGGTGATTGACGACATCCTGGCGGCGCTGGAGACCTGCGCAATCGACGCCCCTGTCCGTGGCGAGGTGCTGGCCATCCTGTGGTCGATGAAACCCGAGGTGGTACGGGTCTGAGCCGACACCGTGCGACGGCTGCCCGCGACCGCCACGCGCGCGGCTGCGGCTGCGGCTGCGATTGCAATCGTCGGACCGCTTGGGCGCTTACGGAGCGCGTAGCATCCGCGCCGGCACAAGCCCGCGTTTGCCGTTGTCCAGCCTCACGTCATAGGCCAGCTCGGGGCCGTTACGCCCCTTGACCTGGCGCACGCGGTTGACCTTGGCACGAAGCCACTGGCTGCCGTATTTGGCCATCACAACCTGGCCGGCGGCGAACTCGGGCCGCAGCAGCGCTGGCGCTGGTGCAATCCGTGCGGCAGGCGCCGCCGAGGCCCTGGCCCGCTTGCCCGTTTGGGGGCACAACACCTCCCACTGCTGCGAAATGCCCAGTCCGCCACTGGCGTTATCGCGCCCCACGATCTTGCCTTGTGCGTCACGCCATTTGCTGCGCCCGCCACCGATGTCGCTGTTGTCCCAGACACCGGCCAACTGGTAGCTGTTACCGTCCACCGCCGTGATGCGTCCGGCAGTGCAGTCGGCGCTGGCCCGGTAGACCTTCTTCAGGTCATGCTCGAGCAGTCCTTGTTTGACGCAGCTGGTGTCGCCCGGTTGCCAGTTGGCGCACCAGCCTTCGATCTCGCCGCGCGTCATGCGCGCCTGCGCCACGGCATTCGCGGTATCGGGGCCGGTCAGCGAGAAGATGCTGGGGCTGGCGCACTTGCTGCACAGCGCCAGCCATTCGGCCGTGGCAATGGTGCCGGTGCACAACAGCATGGCGGCGACGCAGACGCCGCGCAGCAGCGATGACACCGAAAGAAAAGCGGGTGGGCATATGCTGGGCATGGCAGCTCCTGCTCGGTCGGAGTTCACATTCTGCGGCAAGCCGCCTGCGCGCGCGCCTACCAGAATGGAGGCTTTTCAAAAATCGGGGGACATGGCGCGTGGGGCTTGCTCACCCAGATCGGCAGCGCGTTGCGCCGACACGAAGGCCTCGTGCACGCTCAGGAAGATGTGACCGTCCAGGCGTCGCCCCAGATCCGTGGCGCGCAGCCGGTCCATCACCGGCCCCTTGACCTCGGCCAGCATGAACACCATGCCGCGTGCGGCCAGGCTGCGTTCGAGTTCGGTCAATACCTCCAGCGCCGTGGCATCGATCTGGTTCACCGCCGAGCAGATCAGCAAAACCTGGCGCAGTTGCGGGTCGGCGCGCAACTGGTCGCCGATACGGTCCTCCACCACCGTCGCATTGGCAAAGAACAGGCTTTCGTCAACGCGCAGCGCCAGCAAGCCAGGCACGGTCTCGACCTGGTGGCGCAGCACGTTGCGGAAGTGCTCGGTGCCCGGCACGCGCCCGACCACCGCCATGTGCGGCCGGCTGCTGCGCCACACCAGCGCGCCCAGCGACAAGGTCACACCGGTCAGGATGCCGGCCTCGACGCCGAGCAACACCACGCCCAGTGCCGTACCCAGCAAGGACATGGCATCCGCGCGGTCATAGCGCCAGGCGCGGCGCAAGCTGTCCAGGTCGACCAGTCCGATGACGGCCACGATGATGGTGGCGGCCAGCACCGCATGCGGCAGGTAGAAGAACAGTCCGGTCAGCGCGGCAATCACCAGGCCCATCAACAGCGCTGACACCACGCCGGCCAGCGGCGTGTGCGCCCCGGCCGCGAAATTCACCACCGAGCGCGCGAACCCGCCGGTGACCGGGTAGCCGCCCGACAAGGCACTGGCCAGGTTGGCCGCGCCCAGGCCCAGCAACTCCCGGTTCGGCACGATGCGCTGCTGGCGCTTGAGCGCCAGCGACTGCGCCACCGAGACGCTCTCGACAAAGCCCACCAGCGCGATCAGCAAGGCCGGCAACCACAGCAGGCCGAGCGTATCGAGCATCGGGCAGCACCAGAGCGAGCTGAGGCAAACCCTGCGGCACCGCGCCCGACGACGGCGATACCGGCGCTGCTGTCGAGCTGCCAGATGGCCACGACGGCCGTCGACACCACGACGGCCAGCATGGGCGCGAGCTTGGTCAGCAATCCGGCCGCGGAATCGGACAGGCCCCAGCGCACCAGCATCGGCGCCATCGAACGCCGCGCCAGCCACAGGAACACCAGCGTCGCGACGCCGATCGAGCAGCGTCGGCAGCTTGGCCTGCGGCCAGGCATTGGCCAGTCCGGCGAGCTTGTCCAGCGCGCCGACGCCCGGAACCGACACGCCCAGGATGTAGGGCAGCTGGCCGATCGCGATCAGCAGCGCCGACCCGGTAATGAAGCCGCTGATCACCGGATGGCTCAGCAAATAAGCCAGAAAACCCAGCCGAAGCGCGCCGAAGGCGAGCAGCATCACGCCCGAAATCAGTGCCAGCTGCACCGCCAGCGCCGCATATTCGGCGCTGCCCGCCGTCGCCAGCGGCTGCAAGGCGCTGGCCGTCATCAACGAGACCACGGCCACCGGTCCGACCGCCAAGGTCATGCTCGACCCCAGCAAGGCATAGGCCACCAGCGGCAGGATGCTCGCGTACAGACCCACTTGCGGCGGCAAGCCGGCCAGCATGGCATAGGCCAGGCTCTGCGGGATCAGCATCACGGTGACGATGAGACCGGCGCTCAGGTCGCCCGCCAGCCAGGCGGCCTCGGTAGTGCCGCAGCCAATGCGGCATCAGCGGATCTTGCCCAGCAGCGTCTCCATGTGCTCGAGCATGTGCGACATGCCATCCTTGGCTTGCGCGTCGTCGCCCAGTCGCTCGCCGAGTTCCTGCTCCATGAAACACACCGTCATGCGCACATAGGCGCTGTCCAGCGCCTTGCGCACCGCCGACATCTGGCCGGCGATCTTCAGGCAGTCGTCACCCTCCTCGATCATGCGCTGCACGCCGCGCAACTGGCCTTCGGCGCGCTTGAGCCGGTGCAGCAGGTCGGTGCGCGTCTTCTGGTCCTTGAGTACGGTCATGGCGCAGTTCACCGCAGCGCGGTCGTCAGCGATTGGAATGCGCCATTATCCGGTCACTTCAATTGCGCGCCGCTGGCGTCGAACACCTGCACGGCTATCGGAATCCCCGCACCCACGCTCTGGGTCACGGTGCAGAAGGCCTCGAACTGCTCCAGCACCCGGTCCAGGTGCATGCAGCTGCCGCGGCCGCGACGCCCAGCGTCAGGTTGACCTGCATGCCGAGCACGCGCAGGCGCTTGTCGGCATTGCGCCCGACTTCGGCCACCACCTCGCAGCGGATCGGCTCGGGCGCCTGCTTGAACTTGCGCAGCGCAAACAGCAGCGAGTCGCTCAGGCAGTTGCCCACCGCCGCCGCCAGCAACTGCACCGGCGACGGACCCGTGCCCTGGCCCAGTGGCGGCGGCTCGTCGGCCAGCCAGTTCGGGCGCGGCGCCGCCGAACTGCATCTCGAACTGGTAGTCCTGGCGCTGCACCAGGACTACGGTCTCAGTCGCGTCGGCCATGGCTCAGGCCTGTCCGGGGGCAGTCACCGGCACGCCGAGCTTCTTCAGTATGGTGCCCAAGCGGGCAGATTTTGGTGAAGCCGGACTGGAACAGGTTGAAGCCGACAAACGCCGTGAATGCCAGCCACCACTGGCTGACGAACACGGGGCTGCCCTGGACGCCGAGCGCCAGCGACAGCAGGATGAACAAGCCGGCAAGGACACGGACGTATCGATTCTACGGTCATGGGAAAACTCCTATTGAGGTTGAAAAAAACAGAATCAGGATGGCCTGGCGCCGTTCACTCGACCAGGCGCACGACGCCGAGTGCCTTGAGCACATACTTCTCGTACGACCGGATCGGTGTTGCCGGTCTTCATCTTGCGCATGAAGTATTTCTCGAAACCGATCTTGGCCAGGTGCACCCACTTGCCCTTCTTGAACCAGTTCACGTTGCGCGGCGGGATCTGCGGCAGCGCGACGAACGCCGCGCCGGTGTCGCCCATGTCGGCCAGGCAGATCGCGTTCCAGGTCGCCTTGGCCTTGGGCTCCTTGCCGGCGATTTCGTCGGCGATGTTGTGCACGATCGCCGACACCATGGTCTCGATCATGTAGCCGGTCTTGGGCGCGCCGGTGGGAACCGGCGTCACCTCGACCGGCGGAATCGCCACGCAGACGCCGGCCGAGAAGATGTTCTTGAACGCCTTGCTGCGCTGGAACTCGTCGATCAGCACGAAGCCGCGCGGATTGCACAGACCCGGCACCGCTGCCACCGGGTCGACGCCCTTGAAGGCCGGCAGCATCATCGCCAGCTTGAACGGCACCTCGTGCTCCTTGTGCACCTGGCCCTTGTCGTCGAGCTCGGACACGAACAGCTTGCCGGCCTCGACCTTGGTGGTCTTGGCGTTGGTGATCCACTTGATGTCGTGGCCGCGCAGTTCGGACTCCAGCATCGACTTGCTGTCGCCGACACCGGCCAGGCCCAGATGGCCGATGTAGGGCTCGCTGGTGACGTAGGTCATCGGCACCTTGTGGCGCAGCTTGCGCTTGCGCAGGTCGGCGTCGACGATGAAGGCGAACTCGTAGGCCGGACCGAAGCAGCTGGCGCCCGGCATCGCGCCGACGGCGATCGGGCCGGGGTTCTTCAGGAACTCCTGGTAGTCGGCCCAGAACTGCTCGGCATGCGGCACCGTGCACACCGAACGGGTGTGGCCACCATGCGGTCCGGCGCCGGGCACTTCGTCGAACGCCAGCTTGGGGCCGGTGGTGATGATCAGGTAGTCGTAATCCAGCGTGTCGCCGCCATCGAGCGTCAGCTTGTTGCCGGGCGCGTCGATCGCGCTCACCGCCTTCGCGATGAAGGCGATGCCCTTGCTCTCGAGCGCCGGCGCGATCGGCATCGTCACCACCGGCCGCTCGCGCCAGCCCACCGCGACCCAGGGGTTGGACGGCGTGAACTGGAAGTAGTCGACCGGATTGACGACGGTGATCTTGTGCTCCTTGGGCAGCTTTGCGCGCATTTCATATGCGGCGGGCATGCCGCCGATACCTGCTCCGACTGATGACGATATGGGCCATGAATGTCTCCTTGTAGTGATCAAACAGTGGATGCAGCGGCTGCGCGCGCTGCCATGCGACGCCGGAACACGGCGTAATACAGAACCGGGATCACGACCAGCGTCAGCAGCGTCGACACCAGGATGCCGAAGATCAGCGACACCGCCAGACCATTGAAGATCGGGTCGTCCAGGATGAAGAAGGCGCCGATCATCGCGGCCACGCCGGTCAAGCACGATGGGCTGCGCGCGCACCGCGGCCGACTGCACGACGGCCTGCTGGAACGGCACACCCCGTGCGACCTCGAGTTCGATGAAGTCCACCAGCAGGATGGAATTGCGCACGATGATGCCGGCCAGCGCGATCATGCCGATCATCGAGGTCGCGGTGTATTGCGCGCCCATCAGCGCATGGCCCGGCATCACGCCGATGATGGTCAGCGGAATCGGCGCCATGATGATCAGCGGCGTCAGATAGCTGCGGAACTGCGCCACCACCAGCAGGTAGATCAGGATCAGGCCGACGCCGTAGGCGGCGCCCATGTCGCGGAAGGTCTCGTAGGTGATCTGCCACTCGCCGTCCCACTTGACGGCATAGGCCCGGAACGGGTCGCTGGGCTGGCCGATCCAGTATTCGCCCACGGCACCGGTATCCGGCAAGGCGGCATCCTGCAGATGGGCGCGGATGCCGAACAGGCCGTACAGCGGCGAATCGATGAAGGCCGGGCTGTCCTTGGCGCCCGCCAGCGCACGCGCACCCACATCGCCCATCACATAGGTCAGCGGCTGCAGGTCCTTGGTGTACAAGGTCTTGTCGATGACACCGGTCTCGACCTGCACCAATTCGGACAGCGGCACCAACGTGCCGTTGGCGGCACGCATCGGCAAGGCCAGCAAGGCGTCCAGGCCGATCTGGCGCTCGCAGCGGCAATTGCAGCCGCACCGGCACCGGGTATTTGGACTGTCCATCCAGCAGGTAGGTGGTATCTGCGCCTTGCAACGCCGCCTGTACGGTCTGGGCCACGGCCGACACCGGTATGCCCAGCGTCTCGGCACGCTGGCGCTGCACGCGCAGGAAGCTGCGCGGCGCATCGCTCTGCAGCGTGCTGTCGATACCGACCACATGCGCGGTGTCGCCAAACGCCTTGACGATGCGCTGCGCCAACGCCTGGCGACCGGCTTCGTCCGGCCCATAGACCTCGGCCACCAGCGGCGACATCACCGGCGGGCCGGGCGGCACTTCGACCACCTTGACCCGCGCATGGTGGCGCGCACCGATCGCATCCAGCGCCGGACGCAGGCGCTGCGCGATCGCATGGCTCTGCTCATGGCGATGCGCCTTGTCGACCAGATTGACCTGCAGGTCACCCTGCTCGGCATCGGCGCGCAGATAGTACTGGCGCACCAGGCCGTTGAAGGTGATGGGCGAAGCGGTGCCGGCATAGGCCTGCAGGTTGCGCTACCTCCGGCTGGGCCGCAAGGTAGGCGCCCATGTCCTGCAACACCGCCGCCGTGTCCTCCAGCGGCGTGCCGGCCGGCATTTCCAGCACCACCTGGAACTCGCTCTTGTTGTCGAACGGCAGCATCTTGAGCACCACCCACTGCACCGCGGCCAGGCCGACCGACAGCATCAGCGCGGCCAGGATGCCCAGCGCCAGCAACCAGCGCTTGCGCGCGCTGTGCAACAGCGGCATCAACAGCCAATGAAACAGGCGCTGCAACCGGCCCGGCTTGGCATCAGCAGTCTCATCTGAATGGGCCGCGCCAGCATGGTCACCGGCCTTCATCAAGCGCAGTGCCAGCCAGGGCGTGACGGTGAAGGCAATCGCCAGCGACAAGGCCATGCCCAGGCTGGAGTTGATCGGAATCGGGCTCATGTACGGTCCCATCAGACCGGAGACGAAGGCCATCGGCAACAAGGCGGCGATGACCGTCAGCGTGGCCAGAATGGTCGGGCCGCCGACCTCGTCGACCGCCGCCGGGATGATCTGCAGCAACGGCTTGCCCGGTTCGAGTTGCTGATGCCGATGGATGTTCTCGACCACGACGATGGCGTCGTCGACCAGGATGCCGATCGAGAAGATCAGCGCGAACAGCGAGACCCGGTTCAGCGTGAAGCCCCAGGCCCAGGACGCGAACAGGGTCGCGGTCAGCGTCAGTATCACCGCCGCGCCGACGATGACGGCCTCGCGCCGGCCCAGCGCCAGCCCCACGAGCAGGATCACCGAACCGGTGGCGAAGGCCAGCTTCTGGATCAGCTTGTTGGCCTTGTCGGCCGCGGTTTGGCCATAGTCGCGCGTGATCGTGGTCTCGATGTTGCCCGGGATGACGGTGTTGCGCAGTTCGTCCAGCCGTGAGCGTGCGGCACGGGCCACGTCGACCGCGTTTTGCCCCGGCTTCTTGGTCACCGTCAGCGTCAGCGCCGGATACGACTGACCCGCAGCACCCGGCGCCGGCGCGCTGGCGCCATGGGCCGCAGTCGCCGCCACCGATGTTCCGGGCGTGAACCACACATACTGGTGCGGCGTCTGCGCGCCGTATTCGACCCGCGCCACCTCGCGCAGGTACACCGGCCGCCCGCCACTGACACCCACCACCAGATCGGCGACCTCGTCGACGCTGGCAATCAGGTTGCCGGTCTCCACCGTCAACATGCGCGCATTGCCGGCACTGTGGTCCACCACCGAGCCGGCCGGCAGGCCCATGTTGGCCGCTGCCAGCGTCTGTTGCAGACGCAGCAGGTCGACGCCGCGTTCGCGCATGCGGCCCGGATCGAGCCAGACGTTGACCGCGCGGCCGGGGCCGCCGATGGTCTGCACCTCGCGGGTGCCCGGCACGCGCTTGAGCTCGGCCTCGAGGTGCTGGCCACCCGCTGCAGGTCGACCGCCGGCAACGCAGTCGCGACTCCACAAGGTGACGCCGAGCACCGGCACGTCGTCGATGCCCTTGGGCCGCACCACCGGCGGCAAGGCACCCAGATTGCTGGGCAACCAGTCCTGGTTGGCATTGAGCACGTCGTACAGGCGCACCAGCGCCTCGGTGCGCGGCACGCCCACCTTGAACTGCACCGTCAGCACCGCCATGCCGGGACGCGACACGGAATAGGTGTGTTCGATGTCGGCGATCTGTCCGAGCACCTGCTCGGCCGGACGCGCCACCATGTTCTGCACGTCGGCGCTGCTCGCCCCCGGAAACGCGATCAACACGTTGGCCATGGTGACGTTGATCTGCGGCTCTTCCTCGCGCGGCGTCACCAGCACCGCGAACAGGCCGAGCAACAAGGCCACCAGCGCCAGCAGCGGCGTCAGCGCGTTGTCCTGGAACGCAAGCGCCAGGCGCCCGGCCACGCCCAGACGTGCCGGTATGTCCGTCAAATGCTTGGATTCTTGTGTCGCCATGGCGCGTTACTCGGCGATCGCGCCTGGCAGGCCGGCGCGCACCGGATCGAGCGCAACCCGCTCGCCCGCGCGCAGACCGGTCACCACCTCGATCGTGTCGCCACGGGTCGGACCCACGCGGATGGCCCGCAGCAGGAATCCATCGGCAGCAGCCACATACACGGCGGTCAGTTCGCCGCGGCGCAACACGGCGCCAGCCGGCAGGCTGAGCCTGTCGTGGCCCGCCTCACCCTGGGTCGGCGCGGCCGTTTGCGCCTGCACCCGCACCGTCTGGCCTGGGCGCAAGTTGGCGGCCGCTGCCGGCAACGGCAGGCGCCACTCCACCGTTTGCGACACCGGATCGGCTGTCGGCTGCATGTCGCGGGTCGTGGGCGTCAGGCGCTGCCCATCGGGCAGGACCACGGTTACCTGGCTGGCCGCACCCATCATCGCCACGCGCGACGCCGGCACCTGGGCCACAGCGCGCATGAGCCCTGGCTGGTAGACCGTCACCAGCGCACGACCGGGCAGGGCCAGGTCGCCGGTTTGCACATGGGTGCTCAGCACCACCGCGTCGAACGGCGCGGCCAATGCGGCAAAGCCCTGGGCCACCGAGGCCTGATTGCGGACTGCCTGGGCCTGGGCCAGCGCCGCCTGGGCCGATTTCACCTGGTTGTCGGCACTATCCAGCGCCGCTGCGCTGAGAAAGCCATTTTTCTGCAGCGCACGATTGCGCTCGAGTACCTGCTGCGCGTTGCGCAACTCGGCCTGCGCCTGCGCGACCGCCGCATCACTGCGTGCCGTGTTGGCACGCACTTCGCGGTCGTCGAGTTGCACCAGCGCCTGACCGCGGCGCACCTTGTCGCCGGCGGCTACGCGCAAGGCCAGCACATTGCCGCCGACCTGGGCCGTGACTGTGGCCTGGCGCACCGGCTCAAGCACTGCATCGAGTTCAAGCAAGGTGCCAGTGGCAGCGGTTCCGACCTGCACTGTGGGCACGCGCATACCGGCAGGGTCGGCGGTCTGCGCCAGTGCCGTTCCCAGCAACAGCATGGTGGCAATCGGAAATGTGTGGATCAGTCTCATGGGTTCTCCCTGCATACCCCCAGTAGTATATACCCATTAGGGTATACTGTCATTGTCGTACCGTGTCCCGGTGCGGCTCCTGCGCCAGATCAATGCAACGACCGATGCCCGCATCTGAAGGGCCTGCGCGTGTTTGCTGCCGCACCGCCTGAAGCGCAGCCCTCAAGAAGACGGCTCGCCTGGCCGAGAAAACGCTCAAGTGGCAAGGCGCACCCGAACCCAAGGAATATGCGCTCAATCGCTACGACTCTGAAGCCTGGCGTCACTGGGGCATTCTGAACGAGCATCTGGCCGACCGTGCCTTCATGCTTGGCGACGACTACAGCCTGGTCGACACCATCAATGCACGCCCGGCGGCGCAACGCGCCGAGGCGATCAAGACCCGCTTCACATTCAAGACCGAGATGGACGACGCCGCGCGCCAGGCCATGTTCCCGCAGAACGCGCGTCTGGCGAACAAGGCTTGAGGTCGCAAGAGGCAATCAACCGGGCGCGCCGTCAGCCGCCCACGCTGCGTCCGGCGAGGCGCTTGCGCAGGTCACGCAACTTGGCTTTGAGCGTCTGGGTGTGTGGCACCCCCATGCGCAGCAGGATCTTCTGACCGGCCGAGCGCGACTGCAGATCTGGATCGGCATATTCATAGCGCACCCAGGGGCGCTTGACCTCGATCGGCCCCTGCACCTGGGTCAAAGTCAGGGTGATGGGCTTTTCGGGTTCGGGGGTCTGCAACAGCTGGTCGATCACCTCGACCAGCCGGTTGTTGAACTGCTTGTTCGGGTAGCCAAGCGACTCGTACGCCTTTTGCAGCATCGGATACATGCGCACGTACAAGGCCACGGCACCGGCTGTGTCGATGCCCGAGGCAAAGCGCACAAACGCCGAATAGCGGTCGGCATTGCCCTTGGCGACATACAGTACGCCGTCGCGCTCGAGCACCAGAAAGCGGGCCGGCGCCGGCACCACAGGCCACACCCGCACCGATGCGTGCGGCCGTGCCAGATTGTCGATCGTGGCTACAACACGGCGCGCAAAATCGTCCAGATCAAAAAACGACAGTACCGATTCGCGCCCCATCAGACCGACGAGTGCATCGCGCACGGCGTCGCCCTGCATTTCCAGTGCAGGCAAGGGTGCAGACGCCGCCTGCTGCGCTGCGACTGCCTCGATAGGGTAGTTCGCGGCCTCAGAGGCGGGCGGCTCCGGCTCGGGCGCCTGCGACACCGGCTCTGACGATGGCAAGGGTACCGCCGCAATCGGGGCCTGGATCTGCATCTGCTGCTTCTGCCACCACAAGTAGGTGATACCACCGAGGCCCAGCACCACGACGAGGGCAATCAACCAACGGGAAAAATGTTGCATGGTCTCCTGTTCACGCCCGCACACCGGTCAGGATATGGCGCGGGCCTGGCAGGAATCAAGAGATCCGAGTCCATGCAGACCCGCATGGCGACTTATATGAGTGGGTACCCGTCCCAGTTTACGCGAGTGCGCTGTGCACCCCATCGCATCGCCCATGGATGCGACGGGCCAGGCGTCGGCGCCGCGCCTCAGGCGTCCCGCACGTCGGCGATCACGGTGACGCCGAAGTCGGCCCGTGCCAGGTAGGACAGCACGCGTTGCGCCGCATCGGTCGGTGACGCCAGGGCATTCGTTCGCTGAAGCTGCACAAAACTCTCCCGGTCGGGGAACGCCGTCGGATCGCCCGCGCGCAAGGCCGATTGCATGTCGGTATCGATCACGCCCGGCGCCAGAGAGACGATGCGTACCGGATCGCTATGGCGCGCCTCGTCGAGCGCCACGCAGCGGCTGAAGTGGTCCATGCCGGCCTTGGCAGCGCAATACAAGGCGCTGCCGGCCATGGCACGGCGCCCCAGTCCGGACGAGATATTCAGAATCCTGCGCGGCATGGTCCAGCCGCGCGTGGCCGCCAGGAATGCCGATGCCAGTTGTATCGGCGCCAACAGATCGATCTGCAGCGTCTGCGCCATGTCCGACGCCTGACAGGCCTCGAGTGGTCCCAGTTGCCCGATCACGCCGGCATTGTTGATCAGGCTGACGCTGGCAAGCAGCGCCGGGTCCTGCCCAGCCAACCAGGCGCGCAGCCGCTCGGCCACCGGCTTTGGATCGGCCAGATCGGCCTGCCACTGGGTGAGTCGTGCGCCCTGGCGCTGGGCCAGCGCCGCCAGCTCCTCGGAGCGCTGGCGCGAGATACAAAGGACTAGGGCATCGCGCACACACAGTTGCTCGGCCATGGCCAGGCCCATGCCACGCGAAGCCCCGGTCAGAATGGTCAGATCATGCATATCGCCTCCTTTACAGGACATTGTGCGTCAGGCCGGCATCGCAGCCGGCCAAGCCGATGCCGGTAACACGACAATGCAGCCCACCACCCGCTTCACTTGCAAGGATCTTTCTGCCATGCCTTCCGATACCGGTTTTTCCGACGCTGCGGCCAAATGGGACCAGCGATTCAGCCAACCCGACTATCTGTTCGGAACCGAACCCAACGTCTACCTGCGTGATCAGGCATCCCACCTGCCACGCAGCGGGCAAGCCCTGTGCGTGGCTGACGGTGAAGGGCGCAACAGTGTCTGGCTGGCGCGCCAGGGACTGCAGGTGCAGGCCTTCGACATCTCCCCGGTTGGCGTGGCCAAGGCGCGCAAACTGGCACAGGACGCCGGCGTGCAAGTCGACTACCAGATTGCCGACTGTGACAGCTGGAACTGGCCGCAAGCGCATTTCGATTTGGTCGCGGCCATCTTCATCCAGTTTGCCAGTCCGGACTTGCGCCAGCGACTGTTCGCACACATGGTGCGTTGCCTCAAGCCGGGCGGCCTGTTGATCCTGCAGGGATATACCCCGCTGCAGATCGAATACAAGACCGGCGGGCCCGGCATCCTGGCCAATCTGTACACCGAAGAACAACTGCGCAGCGATTTCTCCGGCCTGGACATGCTGGAACTGCGCATGTACGAAGAGGACCTGGCCGAAGGCGACCATCATCTGGGTCGCTCCGCGCTGGTGGGCATGCGCGCGCGCAAGCGCTGAGATCTACGCCTGTCGTCCAGGCTGCTCCCCTGCTCGGGTCTCCTGGTCAGTCGCCGGCCTCGACTGCAAACGTCAGGCCGGCGTTTTTTTGCAGCCGTTCCATCAGCCGCGCACCCATCGCGGACGCCGGCGTCCAGATGCCACCGGCTGGTTTTTGCGCATCCTGCAGCAGACAGACCGCGGCCTCGGTGATCATCTTCGAGGTCGATCCGTAACCTGGATCGCGATCGCCTGTGACACCGACGTGCAAGCGGTCGCCACGCGCGTTGTCACCGATGAAGAGCAGGTCGTAATGACCGGCTTCGCGCTCGGCACGCGAAGGCCCTTGGCCCGGTTGAGGGCCACCTTCGCCGCCAAGCGACTTGTCGGCCGCCACGGCATGGGCAATGGCCTCGCCTTTGTCGCCCTTGCCGGTGACCAGCATCTCGTCGTAGACGAAATCCTGACCCCAGGCATGGTTCAGCAGGAAATTGGAACGGTGCACATTGCGCGTATTGATCGCAGCCATGATGAAGGGAGCGACCCAGGCACCAAGCGTGTCGTCGAGCATCGGTTTGGCGCCCGAAGGCTGGCGCGGGCCCTCGAATCCCGGTGTCAGCGAGAACGGGTTGCGCAGCAGTTCGAGCACCTTGGGATCCTGCGCCGCAGCGGCCATCGTGGCTTTAAGGCTGGCCGCCGTGCCACCCGAGAACGTGCCCTTCAATTTGCGCACGCGACCGCGCACACGATTCGCAGGGCTGGCAAATCGCCGCTGCATCTCGTCCTGCAGCATGGCCACGCCCAGATCGAACGGAATCGAGTCGAAGCCGCAGGAGAACACGATGCGTGCGCCGCTGACCTTGGCCTGCCCCTCGTGGGCATCGATCATCTGACGCATCCAGGCCGGCTCGCCGCACAGGTCGACGTAGTCCACACCCGTGCGGGCACAGGCAGCGACCAGTTCATTGCCGTACAGCTGATATGGCCCGACCGTGGTCAGCACCAGCCGGGTACGCGCCATCAATGCGCCCAGGCTGGCCGGGTCTGCACTGTCGGTGACGACCAGAGGCGTGTCGGCGGGCGCCTTCAACTCATCGCGCAGCTGTGCCAGCTTGTCGGCGCTGCGCCCACCCATGGCCCAGCGCAAGCCAGCGCCGGCCGGATACTGCTGCAGCAAATACTCAATCACCAGGCGGCCGGTGAAGCCGCTCGCCCCGTGAACAACGATGTCGAATTCCTTGTTGCTCAAATCGATTTCTCCGATTGCCGTTCAAACGCCTAACTGATCACGCAGCTGGTACCACAAGGCACCCATCGCCGTGAATGGCACGCGCAGCGCGCGCCCACCCGGGAACGGGTGGTGCGGCAGACGCGCAAAGGCATCAAAGCGGGTGGTGTCGCCCTGCAAGGCTTCGCCCAGCACCCGGCCGATCAGGTGGGTGAAGGTCACGCCATGGCCAGAACATCCCTGCGAGAAAAAGATGTTGGGCGCCAGTGTGCCCACCTGAGGCAGGCGCGACAAGGTCAGCAGAAAGTTACCCGTCCAGCCGAAGTCGATCGCCACGTCCTGCAGTTGCGGAAAGGTCTTGATCATCTGCGGCCGGATCAGCGACTTCACCTCTTTCGGGTCGCGCGCGCCGTAGACCACACCGCCGCCGTAGACAAGGCGCTTGTCGGCCGACAAGCGGAAATAGTCGAGCAGGAAGTTGTTGTCTTCCACGCAGTAGCCGGACGGAATCAGTTCGTCGGCCAGCGCACCCAGCGGCGCGGTCGCAATCACCTGCGTGCCGCAGGGCATGGACCGGCTGGCCAGCTTGGGTTCCAGATTTCCGCCATAGGCATTGCAGGCCACGATCACCTGGGCCGCCCGCACCTGACCCTGGCCGGTGTGCACCACCGCAGTTGCGCCACGCTCGATCTTGAGCACACCGGAGCCCTCGTGGATGGTGCCGCCCAGGCTCTCGAACGCCTGCGCCTCGCCCAGCGCCAGATTCAGCGGATGGAAGTGCCCGCCCGTGAGGTCCACCAGCAGCGCGCTGTAGCGGTCGGTGCCCACCAGCTTGCGCACCTCGTCCGGGCGCTCCACCAGGCTCAAGCCCGGATGGCCCCAGCGCTCCCACAGCGCTTTCTGCTCGACCAGCCCCTTGGCCTTGCGCGCATTGACCGCGGCAAAGATACCGCCGTCCCTGAGGTCGCAGTCGATGGCGTACTTGGCCACCCGCTCGCGGATGACCTGGGCGCCTTCGAACATCATGCGCCCCAGCGGTTCGGCAACGGCATGGCCGTACTTGGCCTCGATGACGTCCAGGTCGCGCGAATAACTGTGCACGATCTGGCCGCCGTTGCGCCCGGAGGCGCCCCATCCCACCGACGACTGCTCCAGTATCACGACGCGTTTGCCGGCCTCGGCCAGTGCGATACCCGCTGACAGGCCGGTGTAGCCGGCGCCGACGATGCACACGTCGGCTTGCACGGTACCACTCAGGGCTGGCCGCGGCGGCGCCTTATGGGCACTGTGGGCGTAATAGGAAGGCGGGTGGACTGATGGGACCATATTCTTGAAACTTGCTGACGGCGTGCGCCGGATGGCCACCAGTCTATTGCAAGACGATGGACGGGCTCTCAGCGCGAGGACACGACGATACCGGCCACGATGAGAGCAAAGGCCGCCAGATGGTAGGGCTGCGGCGACTCGCCCAGGAAGGCGGTCGACATCAGCGCGGCGAACAGCGGCGTCAGGTTGGCAAAGAAGCTCGCCACCGCCGGCCCGGCCCGTTGCACACCCAGCCCCCAGCAGCGATAGGCCAGCACCGCAGGCCCGATCGCCACGAACGCCAGTGAGGCGACCAGTGTGCCGTTCCAGCGGATATGGGCATCGGTCAGCACCCATTCACCGGCCGTGAACATGCCGGACCAGAGCACACCCAGGGTCACCTGCGCCAGCAGAAATGCCGCCCAGTCGCTCCTGATGGCCGCAGGCTCGGCCTGGCGCGTCAGCAACCAGCTGTAAGCGGCCCAGCAAAAGGTCGCACCGAGCATGAACACATCACCGACCACCAGACGCAGTTCCAGCAACTGGGCCGGTTCACCCCGCGCCAGCACCAGCGCCACGCCCGCGATCGAGAACACCGCCCCCAGCAATTGCTGGCGCGACACCTTGGCGTCGAAGAACAGCGCGCCGAGCGCCAGCATCCACAACGGCGTACTCGACGCCACCAGCGTCACGTTCAGCGGCGTGGATGTCTGCAAGGCCAGGTATTGCAAGGTGTTGTACAGCCCCACGCCGAGCAAACCAAGCACGGCAAAGCGACGCCAGTACGGCCACATGCCGCCCGCGCGGCGCAGCACCCAGGCCCCCAGCGGCAGCAAGATGGCAAACGCAATCACCCAGCGCAACAGATTCAGCGTGAACGGCGGAATATCGTCGCGCACCAGCCGCCCCACGATGGCGTTGCCGGCCCACATCAGAGGCGGCACGGTCAGCAGCAACGCGGTAGCAGGTGTCAGGCGCTGACTCACGCGCGCGCCCCTGCCGCGCGACGACTGCACGCCGCCTGGCGGTAAGGTCGGGCCGGGGTGACGGTCATCCCGCTCCCTGCATGCGCAGCAGTCGCGCCGCCTCCTCGGCCCGCGCGTCGTCGATTTCGCGCAGCACATGGGCCACGTCCACGGCGCCGGTCTTTTGCACGAAGCGCCCGGTCAAGGTCACCGACGGGTCGAGCAGACCGCGCTGGTACAGGTCCCAGATCTCGGGGCCGAAGTCGCTCTGCAGGAGCTCCGGCGCAAAGCGCGCGAAGAAGTCGCGCAGGTTGGCCACGTCGCGCAGCAACATGCGCTGCGCATGGTTGTTGCCGGCAGCATCCACGGCCTGCGGCAAATCGATGATGACCGGGCCGTCGAACGCGAGCAGGATATTGAACTCCGACAGATCGCCATGAACGACACCGGCGCACAACATGCGCACCACTTCCAGCAGCAGCGTGGCATGGTGCACCCGCGCTTGCTCCGGCGTCAGGTCCACGTCGTTGAGCCGCGGCGCGGCATCACCGTCTTCGTCGCTGACCAACTCCATCAACAACACGCCGTCATGAAAATTGTGCGGTTTGGGCACGCGCACGCCGGCATCGGCCAGCCGGTACAGGGCATCGACCTCGGCGCTTTGCCAGGCCGCTTCCTGGGCCTGTCGGCCAAAGCGCGTGCCCTTGGCCATGGCGCGGGACTGGCGTGAATTCTTGACCTTGCGGTTCTCGGTGTAGTCGACCGCCTGGCGAAAACTGCGCTGCGTGGCTTCCTTATAAATCTTGGCGCACAGGGTCTCGCCTGCGCTGCGCACCACATAGACCATGGCTTCCTTGCCGCTCATGAGCTGGCGTACGACGCTATCGATCAGACCTTCGTCGACCAGGGATTGCAGGCGCGGGGGAGCTTTCATGGCGCGTATTGTCGGTGGTCGACACTTCGGGTACGTGGGCGCCCGCGTGTCCTTGTCCTTGTCCGCGCCGTTCCTGGGCCGTCGGTCGAAGTCGTATTCATCGCCAACAGTCGTAGGATCGAAGCTGCGGGCTGCGCCACCCCGACGGGCCCGCCGACACAATTCGCTTGCAGGAGCCCACAACATGCCCGACACCGACACCGACACCGACACCGTATCCATGGAACTGCAAGTCGATCAGTGGTTCAACACCGAAGCGCCCTTGCAACTGGCCGATCTGCGCGGCCGCGTCGTGGTGGTCCATGTGTTCCAGATGCTGTGCCCCGGCTGCGTGGCCCACGGTTTGCCACAGGCGCAACGCATTGCGCAGGCGTTTGACGGGCGCGAACTGACACTGATCGGCCTGCATTCCGTATTCGAACACCATGCGGTGATGACGCCGGAGGCACTGCAGGTGTTCCTGCATGAGTACCGCATCGGCTTTCCAGTCGGCGTCGACCAGGCCGGCGATCCAGGGCCGATGCCCCGCACCATGCAGGCCTGGAAACTGGGTGGCACGCCCAGTCTGCTGGTGTTCGATCGTCAGGGCCGGCTGCGCCTAAAACACCTCGGCCAGATCGACGATCTGCCACTGGGCGCTTTGCTCGGCGAGTTGCTGGCGTTGCCGGCTTTCGCGCCTGCTTGAGACCGGCGGCGGCCGGGTCCGCGCCGTTCAGACGCAGTGCAGACTATGCAGCGTCAGCTCGGGCAGGCAATTGAGCCGCACATCGACCACCGACGAACCACAGCCGACCGAGGTGTATCCGGCCATGTCCCGGTAGCGCCAGGCGCCACGAACATAGGCCCGCGGCGTCGGCGTGTCGGTCAGGATCGGAATGCCGCCGGGCAGGCAGACCTGTCCGCCATGGGTGTGGCCGCTGAGCATCAGGTCAACGCCGGCATGGGCCGCCTGCCGGTAGGGCTCGGGCGTATGTGACAGCAGCACCACACAATCGTCCTGAGCCACGTGCGCCATCGCCTTGTGCAGGTTGTGCGTACGAAAGTAATGGGCGTCGTCGATGCCCACCAGCGCCAGCGACGCGGCGCCCCGGTGCAGTCGGACCGACTCGTTCATCAGCACCGGAAATCCGCGCGCCTCCATGCCACCCACCATGCGGATCGAGTCATGGTTGCCCAGCACCGCCTGGACCTGCACACCGAGATGCGGCCGCAGACGCGCCAACGCGTCGAGCACATCCCGGTAGGGACCGAAGCCATGGAAGCGGAAATCGCCGGTCAGCACGCAGGCGTCGAAAGCCAGACCTTGCACGCTGTCGATGAGGTGATCGAGGAACGCCGGGTCCATGTCCAGATGCGGATCGCTGATGTGCAGCAGCGTGGCGCCGTCGAAGTCGCGCGGCAGGCGCGCGAGTTGCACCTTGTTGTGGTGCAACTGGATGTTGAGCACGTTGCGCCGGCCGCGTTTGCGCAGACCGCCCAGCGTGAGGCCGGCGCGGATCAGCCGGTGCTTCAGGCGCAGGCCGCTCTGGCGCTCGCCCTCGAGTCGCAGCCGTTGGTGCAGATGGATCGCACCTATGCGCTCGCCCAGCCGCGCCAGATCGTTTTCCTCGTCGGGGGCGCAGTCAGACAAGTTCATTTCCCCATGGCGGCAGTTGGCCTCAGGGATTGTCGCCGAATCAGCCCGCTGCCGGCCCGTCCCGCCAGCTTGTGTGCCTAGCGGAACACCACCGTCTTGTGGCCGTCGAGCAGGACGCGGTGTTCTGCGTGCCACTTGACGGCGCGCGCGAGCACCGCGCTCTCGGTGTCACGACCCAGCGTGGTCAGTGTCGCCACGTCCATGCTGTGCGTGGCACGCGCCACGTCCTGCTCGATGATCGGGCCTTCGTCCAGATCGCCCGTCACATAGTGGGCGGTGGCGCCGATCAGCTTGACGCCGCGGTCGTGTGCCTGCTGGTAGGGACGTGCACCCTTGAAGCTGGGCAGGAAGGAGTGGTGGATGTTGATCGCACGGCCCGACAACTTGCGGCACAAATCGTCCGACAACACTTGCATGTAGCGCGCCAGCACCAGCAGTTCGCCGCCTTCGGCCTCGAACAGGTCGAGCAGTTTGGCTTCTGCCGCGGCCTTGGTGTCAGCCTTCACCGGAATATGGTGGAACGGTATGTTGTAGCTGGCTGCCAACTGGTAGAAGTCGCGGTGGTTGGAAACGATGGCGCGCACCTCGATCGGCAACACGCCCGAGCGCAAGCGGAACAGCAGGTCATGCAGGCAGTGTCCATGTTGCGACACCATGATCACCGTGGGGATAGCCCGCGCTGCCGCAGCAAAACGCACCTTCATGCCGAATTCTGCGGCCATGGGCGCGAACACCTCGTCCATCTGGGCCGGCGTCTTGGCGTCGGCCTTGGGCAATTCGAAACACACCCGCATGAAGAACACACCGGCCACGGTATCGTCGAACTGTGCGGCCTCGACGATGTTGCCACCCTGGGCAAGCAAAAGACCGCTGACGGCATGCACGATGCCAGGGCGGTCGGGGCAGGAAAGCGTAAGAATCAATCGCATCAGGATGGTCCGGTTGGTTGAAGACATACACCCAAAAATAACCGGGTGCGTGGTTTGCGCGGTAGTCTACGGGCGAACCACGGTCGGCGACCTGCGCGACGGGGCGCCGGAGCCGGTTCCGACGCAGCCGTGTTTTCCGATGTCGCGCCAAGGCAAGGCGCGGCGATTGCGGGTTTATGATGAGCCACCGTCAACACCGTGTTTTCCGTTCCGGGCAGCGATAGCCGTCCGCATCCAAGAATCGCGCCCCCGCAACCGGATATGAAGTTATCGTTCGCCTTTCGGCCCAAGCTGCTGGATGCACTTCCAGGTTATCGGCGCGGCGATTTCAGCCGCGACCTGGTCGCCGGCGTCACGGTCGGTGTAGTGGCGCTGCCGCTGGCCATGGCCTTTGCGATCGCCAGCGGGCTCAAGCCCGAAGCCGGCCTGTTCACGGCCATCGTTGCCGGCTTCCTGATTTCCGTGCTCGGCGGCAGCCGGGTGCAGATCGGCGGCCCGGCCGGCGCCTTCATCGTCATCGTCTATGGCATTGTCGAACGCTACGGCGTGGCCAACCTCATCATCGCCACCGCCATGTCGGGCGTGATGCTGTTCCTGCTCGGGTTCTTTCGCCTGGGCGTGCTGGTGCGTTTCATCCCAGTGGCCGTGGTGATCGGCTTCACCAATGCCATTGCCGTGCTGATCGCGCTGTCGCAGGTGAAGGACTTCTTCGGCCTGCAGGTTAAAGCCGTCCCGGCCGACCTGTTCGGCATGGTGCAGGTGCTGTGGGCGGCAGCGTCGACGGTCAATCCGCATGCCGTGCTGGTATCGAGTGGATCATTGGCGATGATTCTGTTGTGGGAGCACTGGCGCAAGCAGTGGGCCCGCCATGGCGCCGGGCTGCTGGCCCGGCTGTCCACGTTGCCGGGCAGCATCGTGGCGCTGGTGCTGGCGGCCACGGCAGTCTGGCTGATGGATCTGCCGGTGGAAACCATCGAGAGCCGCTTCGGCGGCATTCCGGCCAGCCTGCCGACTTTCGCCCTGCCCACGTTCGACTGGGCCACGGTGCGCTTCCTGCTGATCCCGGCGTCCACGCTGGCCATTCTCGGCGCCATCGAGTCCCTGCTGTGCGCCCGCGTGGCCGACAACCTGACGCGCGACAGCCACGACCCGAACCAGGAACTGATGGCCCAGGGTGTAGCCAATTTCGTCACACCGTTTCTGGGTGGTATGCCGGCCACCGGCACCATCGCCCGCACCATGACCAACGTAAAGAGTGGCGCGGTCTCGCCGATTTCGGGCATCGTGCACGCCGGCACGCTGTTGACCGTGGTGTTGATTGCAGCGCCGTTGGCCGGAACCATTCCGCTGGCCGGCCTGTCGGCCATCCTGCTCTATGTGGCCTGGAATATGGGCGAGTGGCGCGAGTTCATGCACCTGCGCAACTACCGACTGCCCTACCGCATCACCTTGCTGGCAGTGTTCCTGCTGACCGTGGTTCTGGACCTCACGGTGGCGGTCGAGGTGGGCCTGCTGATGGCCTGCATCACCTTTATCTACCGCATCTCGAGTCTGTCGCGCAGCGAACAACTCGAAGACGCCTTGCATCCGGAACTCGCGCCCGCGGGTGCCCGTGCCTACCGGTTCTACGGTGCCCTGTTCTTCGGTGCCGTCAAGCTCGTCGGCGACATCGCCGGAATGCTGCCGGCGCAAACCCTGGTGATCGACCTCAAGAACGTGATCTACATCGACTCCACCGGCATCGACGCGCTGATCGACCTGTCGCGCCGTTGCGCCGACGCCAAGGTCTCTCTGGTGGTTTGCGGCCTCACGCACCAGCCGCACGACATCGCCCGACGCAGTGGTTGGCTAGCCTTGATCCACCCCGACGCGCTGGTGCCCGATCTGGCGGCGGCACTGGCCATCATCGAAACGGCCGACGGCGCGTTGCCACAGGTCTAGGCTGCTGCGCCCCGAACGATGTGTCCGGCTTGGGCCACCAGCCGGACATGCTCGTGCTGGTGCGGCTCCATCATCAAATCGTTGGCGGGGCGCCCGAGATGAAAGCCCTGAACATGGTCGACGCCGAGCTCGCGCAGTGCTTCGAGCGTGGCCGCGTCTTCCACGCACTCGGCCACGGTGGACTTGTTCATGCTGCGCGCAATCTCGATCAATGAGGCCACCACCAGCCGGTTGCTGGCATCCGAGGTCAGGTCACGCACGAAGTTGCCGTCGATCTTGATGCCGTCGACCTCGAGCAACTTGAGGTGGGCAAAGGAGCTGAAGCCGCTGCCAAAGTCATCCAGATGAACCTCACATCCGACATCGCGCAAGGCCGCAATCATCGGGCGGACGGACATCAGGTCACCCATCCCCGCCGTCTCCGTCAACTCGATGTGCAGACGCCGCGGATCGACGTCATGGCGCTGCAGCGCATTGCGCAGGAAACCGACAAAACCGGGATCGTCGAGCGAACGCGCTGACAGGTTGACGGCGATGCGCACCGATGCCTGCGAACGCGCCAACATGCTGATGCAGGTCTCGAACACCCAGCGGTCGATCAGGCGGATCTTGCCGCTGCGTTCGGCATGCTGCACGAACTCGGCCGGCGCGATCAGTTGGGTCTCGTCGTCCTCGTCGACCATGCGCAGCAGCGCCTCGTGGTAGGCGATTCCCATGTCGGACATGCGCATCACCGGTTGGTAGTGCATCTGCAGGCGCTTGTCCCGCATGGCGCGGAAGATGCGGCCGTTCCAGATCACGCGTTCGGACTCGGCACGCGAATAGGCCACATCGTCGCGATACAGGCACCAGCCGTTTTTGCCTTCGAGCTTGGCCTGGTACATGGCGGTATCGGCGCAGGCGATCAGCTCGTCTGCCGTGCGGGCATGGGCTGGAAACAGCGCCAGCCCCATGCTGCAGCCCAGCGCCAGACTCCGGGTCTCGAGGTCCACACGCAACGCCGACACCACCTGGGTCAGGCGCAGTGCCACGGCCTGGGCATGTTTGGCGTTGCTGCCGGGGCTGACGATGGCGAACTCGTCGCCACCCAGGCGCGCCACCGTCTCGCCCGGCTGCATCGCCCTGGCCAAGGCCTTGGCCACCATGACCAGGATCTGGTCGCCCGCGCGATGGCCCGCCACGTCGTTGACATGTTTGAACTCGTCCAGGTCGATGAACACCAGCACCAGGCCCTGGCTCTGGTCGCTGGCTTGCACCAGGGCCTTGTCCAGCACGTCATACAGGCCACGGCGGTTGGGCAGATTGGTCAGCGGGTCGAGCAGCGCCAGACGGGCGCGCTGCTCGGTCCGCCGGCTTTGCGTGATGTCCTCGTGCAGCCAGATGCGCCCGCCGGGCCCCTGCGGTCCATCGGCCACCACTTGCATGCGCTGGGCGATCAGCCGGCCATCGCGTGTGGTGATCTCGCTGTCGATGAACGGCGAATCCACTCCGTCGCTGAGCATCATCTCGAGCACGTCGGCACTGCCGACACCCACCTGCCGGGTCATCAGCGCAACCGCATCAGACACCGGTGTACCAGGTTGCAGGCCGTTGAGCGACCAGATGTGGGAGTACAGCGCATTGGCATATACAACGCGTTGGCGGGCGTCGACAAACAAGATGCCGATCTGCAGCGCACCGAGCAACGTCGTCAGTCGCGCGCGCTCCAGCGCCGCTGCCGCCAGATGCTGCGCCTGTTGATGCTCGCTGTGTTCCAGCGCGGCCACACGCTGCTGTATGGTCGCGGCCATGGTGTTGAATGCCGCGGCCAGACGCCCGGCCTCGTCTCGTGTACGCACCGCAAGGGCGATATCGAAATGGCCCGCTGCCACCTGCCGGCTGGCCCTGGACAAGGCGGCCAGATTACGTGTGAGCGCATAGGCGATGATGATCAGCAACAAGGCCGACATGGACAACGCAAGCGCGCCGATCCAAAGGCCGTTGCTGCGGAACGCGTCACGCGCCTGGCGCAACCGCTGGGTCGACAGGCCCGACTCCAGCCGGGCGCTGCTCTGGATCGCCGGCGTCAGGGTCTGGTCGAGCAAGGCCGGAACCTGCTGCGCCGCAATCTGTTCCTGGAGTGCCTGCTGCATCAGGCGCTCGGCGCCGATCCAGATCAGGCAGATGGCCACAAGCTCGACCGCCACACAGGCAACAACCAGTTTACGCCGCAGCGACCAGCACGCCGGTCTCCACCAACTCATGATGTTTTCACCCGCATTCCCCGTGTGGCATGGCTATCACCGTGCATCGATCGCGGATCGGACGACATCGCCACTGAGAAGCCCTTGCGTTGGATCAACTGTGTCATGAGGTTCCGCGAAGGCCCGATCACGTGCCCGTGAAAAATCCCGACTGGATTGACACCACCTGTCTGCTGACTCCCCAGCCTTGTCTCGACGCAACCGGTCTGGCGCCGGATTTGTCAAGCCGCAGTTTACGTGCAGACGGCCGCTGCGACACCTCTTGCACATGGCGATTGGGCAAGAAAACCACAGCCGCGCAGGGACTTCAGCAGCAACGGCGGCCCCACGTTTACGCCTATCGCGCCTCAGTGCGCCGATTGCACCCCTGTTGTGCGCGCAAATATGGCCAGCACACTGGCGCTGACAATCAACAGGCCACCGGCCACCGTGGCGCCGGTCATGGTCGCGCTGCCCGCCCACCAGGCCGACACGCTGGCCACCAGGATCTCGGCGAGCATCAACACCGACAGCACATTGGCGCGCAGCCGTGTGGCGCCGTATTGCAAGGCCAGATTGCCGATCAGCACGGCCAGCGCGAATAGCCCGAGCACCCACCAGGTCGACCCCTGCAGCGTCAGCGCCGGCGCTTGCCCGATCAAGGCCAGCGCCAGCATCGCGATCGGGGCACAGACCACCGCGCCCGAGAACATTGCCAGGCTGCGCACATCGTCGCTCAGGTCGGCAAAGCGGCGCAGCAGCACGTTGTTCAGGCCAAAGCAAAAGCCCGCCACGACGGCCAGCCAGTCGGCTGTGGATGACGGCACGGGTAGTACCATGCGCCCCTCGCCCAGCACCAGCACCGCGCCGATCAAGGCCAGCGCAATGCGAGTCAGGGCCGATACGGTGACGGCTTCATGCAAAAGCCAGCGCGCCAGGGCCACCACCCACATCGGCATCAGGTAGAACAACAGCACCGTGCGCACCACGTCGCCGGTGGCCAGCGCCACGTTGAAGCAGACATTGGTCAAACCCGACGCCAGCATCAACCACAGCAGTTGCGGAGAAGCAAGACTGCGCACCACGGCGCCTGGCCGGGCTGCCAGCACAGCCAGCGTGCAGGCAGAAAAAACGAAAAACGTCGTCCACAAAGTACCCACACCGTGGGCTTCGAGCCACTTCAGCGGAATCCAGGCCAGGCCCCAGACGGTGGCGTTGATCAGCGCGGCAATGGCCGCTGGCAGCAGGGACGATGGAGCGCTGGGCACGCGGCATTATGCGTGCGCCCCTTTGCCCGCCGCCAAGGGCATGTCGCGTTGTCGGACTTTCGGCTGTCGACCCGCGCTCCGCACTGGCGGTGCCAGAATGAGCCGATGCCCGAGTCCACACCGCATTCCCGCAGGACCCCGGCCCGGTTCCGCTGGACCCGTTGGCCTGTTTTGATCGCAGGCCTGGTGTTGCTGCTGTTGATGGGGCCCTTCGGCGTGCTGGCATTTGGCGACGTCGACCTGCGCACGCCGTGGCACCAGACGCGCCGCGACAGCACTGGACAGGCACCCGATCCGGCCGTGGTGCGCGAGGCCGTGGTACAGGTCTACGGCGCGCGCACGGTGCGCTGGCGTGGGGCCTTCGGCATCCATCCGTGGATCGCCGTCAAACGCTTTGACGCCGGCAGCTACACCACCTACCAGAAGATCGGCTGGCGCGCCTACCGCGGTGGCGATGCGGTGGTGGCATCCGATACCCGAACCCCCGATGCACACTGGTTCGGCGCTGCACCGCAATTGCTGGTCGAACACCGGGGGCCGGTCGCGCAGGCCATGATCGAGCGCATCGAAGCGGCCGTCTACGCTTATCCGTGGAACCGACAGTACCGGCTCTGGCCGGGCCCGAACAGCAACAGCTTTGTCGCCTACGTGGCGCGTCAAGTACCCGAACTTGGCCTGGACCTGCCACCTACCGCCATCGGCAAGGACTACCTCGGGCCCACCACGCTGTTGGCCAGGGCGCCCAGCGGCACCGGCTGGCAACTGTCGCTGGCCGGCGTGGCGGGAGTGACAATGGCACGCGAGGAAGGCCTGGAGATCAACCTGCTGGGCCTGGGTTTTGGCGTCGACGTCAACGATGCGCGTTTGCGGCTTCCGGGGCTGGGCCTGTGGCCTGATGCCGAGCGGCGCGATTGACCCGACGGTGGAACGCTGCGTTGCACGCCAATGGGTTTCAACCTGGAAACGGCCGCTGCAGCCTCCATACTGAATACAGGCGCCAGTCCGGCGCAAGCATCCCGCCATGAGCGCCCTGACGCGCGCTGCGGGCCAGAAAGGAAGCCACACCATGAACACCATCAACGCAGACCGCCCGACCGTGACCCAGCCACGCACCGTGGAACGCATCGTTGCCGGCCAGGCCACATCGGACGGCGCCGGCGTCAAGCTGACACGCGTGCTGACGCAGCATCTGCAACGCCGGCTCGACCCGTTCCTGATGCTCGACGCCTTCGGCAGCGACAAGGCCGACGACTACCTGGCCGGCTTTCCGGATCATCCGCACCGCGGCTTCGAGACCATCAGCTACATGATTGCCGGACGCATGCGCCACCGCGACAGTGCCGGCCATGAAGGCCTGCTGGAAAACGGCGACGTGCAGTGGATGACGGCCGGCAGCGGCATCATCCACTCGGAACTTGCGGAGCAGGAAGAGGGCCGCATGGAAGGCTTTCAGCTGTGGCTGAACCTGCCCGCCGCTGAAAAGATGTGCACACCCTGGTACCGCGACTTCAAGGCCGACGCGTTGCCGCGCCTGACCACGGGGCAAGGCGTGACCGTCACCGTGATTGCCGGCGCGAGCCATGGCGTGACCGGCGCAGTGACACGCGACGGCACCGCGCCGCTATATCTGGACCTGCACATGCCGGCAGACTCGGCTTTCGAGCAGCCGCTCGCGGCACAGCACAACGCCTTCGTCTATGTGTACCGCGGCGCGGTGCTGATCGACGGACAGGCCGTGCCGGCCCAGCGCATGGCGATTCTGAAGAACGATGAGGGCTCCGACGGCATACGCATCGAGGCGGGCGAAGACGCCAAATTGCTGCTGATCGCCGGGCGCCCGTTGCACGAGCCGATAGCGCAGCACGGGCCGTTCGTCATGAACACGCAAGAAGAGGTGATCCAGGCGGTGAAGGACTTCCAGAGCGGACAATTCGGCGAACACGCACGCTGAGCCGGCCATGCCCATCGCCTTCGCCAACCCCGCCGTCGAACAAGCCTTTGCCGCTTTTCCGCCTGCCACGCGTAAACGGCTGCTGGCGATCCGCGCCCTGATCTTCTCCGTGGCTGCGGCGACCGATGGCGTGGGCAAAGTCACCGAGACGCTGAAGTGGGGCGAACCCGCCTACCTGACGGCGCAGTCGCGCAGCGGCAGCACGATTCGGCTCGGTAGCCCGAAAACACAACCGGGGCATTGCGCGCTGTACTTCAACTGCAACACGGATCTGGTCGACACCTTTCGCAGCCTGTTTCCTGTCGGAATGCATTTCGAAGGCAACCGCGCCATGGTGCTGGCGCCAGACGCCTCGATGGACAAACAGGCCCTGGCACTGTGCATAGGCGCTGCCCTCACCTACCACCGCGACAAGAAGAGGCGCCAAAGGCCCATGCCGGGTTGACGCCAAGCCCCCGACCATCATCCACTTGCCCAACCTGCGCGACGAGGCCTGGAAGATCAGCGAACTATTGGCCACCGCACACGACGCCGAAGGCCTGGAGTTTGCGCTGTTGGCGATGCCGGGGGTCGGGCAAATGCCGGCATTCGGAGCGGACGAGCATGAGGAGGCGCGCTTGTTTTATGTGGCGGCAACCAGGGCTACGCAGCGGTTGGTGATTACGGTTAGTGGGAGTGGGGGTTTTGGGGGGGAGGTTGCTCTGATCCTAGAAACGGCAGTTGAACGCGCCCGAGCGTACTCCGATAGGCGTGCCAGGCAAGGCGAGAGGACGCCGCGCACTTCTGTGCGCAAGGACGAACAACGCCGCATGGCGCGTTCAGCGGGGTGCGCTCGGGCGCGGTCAACTGCCGTTTCTAGGTTCAATACCGACTCTACGGTGGCGCGGAACTCTGGGGCCACACGGATGGTCAGGTTTGAGTCGCACTGCACAAGTTGCCTATCACCGACTCAAATAAAGCTCGCCTGCGATTGCGCCGATAGCGTCACGCCCGCACCTCGCTCGCTGCGTCGCCAGGCGATTGCGTCACCAGCCGGATGTGCAGGAATGCCAGGTAGATCGCAATCGCCGTTAGTACATGCCACAGTCCGTGCAATTGCAGCCAGTGATTCGCGGCGTCGCAGACGGTGCGTGTCAGGTCCAGCGCCGACAACACCGATGCCGCAGTCATGAACAGCACACTGGACCAGAAAAAATGGCGCACCCGTGCAGGCTGGGCCAGTTCGGTCACGATGATCAGCACGATCAGCAGCCCGACGTAAAGCTGCGCGGCGATACCCAGCCAGAAGCTGACCGCGGTCAGTGCCGTCATCGCGGCGACGGCCATCCAGTAGCGTGTCTGGCCGCGCCTGCCATCCGGCCAACGCTGCATACGCCGCAAGTTGGCCATCAGCAGCAGAATGCAAAACGCGTACATGCCGAAGAAGTCCAGCAGCTGGCTGAACATGTTCAGGCTCAGGTGGTAGGCAAATGACGCCAGGCCGGTGATGGCGGTGGCGGGCCCGAACAGGCGCAGCGCGGGCTCGGTGGCGCGTCGCGCGCCAGCCCACATCAGCGCTGCGGCAATCAGGTAGGCCAGGTTGGTCCAGCTGTTGAACGGGGTCACCACGACGGCGCACAGCTTTTCCTCGCACCAGTCGATATTCGGCGGAAACCGGGTATGCAGGTCGAACCACGGGCATCCGGGTCCGAATACAGGGGTGGTCATGGACGCTGCGGATGGGTCGTTGGACGGGCTCTGCCCTGCATCGTAGCGCCTCCCATGAGGCCGTCGGATCGTGGCGTCCGATCGGCCGATTGAAATTGAATCGTGACGGTTTTTGCTCCGCCGTGACATCGACGAGTCGCGATCACGAGTGGGGTCGAGTTTCCCATTTCCTTTCCACCTTTGCGTGGCTCGAGGAATCCAGGTTCAGATCCCGCCCTTTCTGGTTTGGGGAAAGGGCAGACCCGAGCTCAAAATTCGCGCCAATTCCACCTCAAGCCATGCGGTCGATGCGCACTGCCAGCACCACCGAAGTGGTGGTCTTGATGACGCCTTCGATGTCGCCGATCTCGTCGAGCAGCACGTCGAGCCGCTGCGTCGACTCGGCACGCAGCAGCGCCATGTAATCGAACTCGCCGCTCACCGAACTGAGTTGACGCAGCTCTGGCAGTCGCGTCAGGCGCCTGATCACGTCCCTGGCCGTTTTCGGCTGGATGCTGATGCCGACGAAGGCCTGCACGCCCCGCTCGGCGGATTCCACGCCGAGCCGAACCGTGTAGCCGACGATCACGCCCTGCCTTTCGAACCGGGCCAGGCGCGCTACCACGGTGGTACGGGCCACACCGAGCTTACGCGCCAGATTAGCCGTGCTTTCACGCGCATGCGCCTGCAGCAGGACGAGCAGATCGCGGTCCAGCTTGTCTCTGGGGCTGCCCGATAGAGCGGGCTCGGTCGGTTTCGGTTGGCTTGCGCCAGTACCACTGCGGGTCGTCATATAAAACCCCTTGATCGGACGATTTGCAACAATGACCCGACGATACGTCATTTCCGCAATCTTTTTCGTCGAACTCGCGCTTTCTTTCGTCACGCACATTGCCTAGACTGACAGCTACTTTTACAGGAGCTGTTCATGATGATTGCATTGCTGGGAGCCGGTCATATCGGCCAGACGATTGCCCGACTGCTGCACGGCAGTGGCGACTACCAGGTGACCGTGCTCGACAGAGACCAGTCGGCACTGGCCCCGTTGGGGCTTGAGGGCATACGCACCGCCGTCGTCGATACCGAAAACATCGCAGACTTGCAAGCCTCGATCAAGGGTCAGGACACGGTCATCAACGCCCTGCCCTACCACTTGGCGATCGCCGTCGCTCAGGCCGCTCGCGCGGCCGGCTGCAACTATTTCGACCTGACCGAAGACGTCGCTGCGACCAAGGAGATCCAACACATCGCGGCCGGCGCCCGCACCGCGTTCATGCCGCAATGCGGCCTGGCACCTGGTTTCATCGGCATCGTCGCGCACCATCTGACCAAGTCGTTCGACACGTTGCGCGACGTGAAGATGCGCGTTGGCGCGCTGCCCGCCTTCCCGACCAATGCGCTCAAGTACAACCTGACCTGGAGCGTCGACGGCCTGATCAATGAGTACTGCCACCCATGCGAAAGCATCCGCGACGGCAAGAGCATCGAGGTGCTGCCGCTCGAGGGCCTGGAACACTTCTCGCTTGACGGCACCGAGTACGAGGCTTTCAACACCTCTGGCGGTCTGGGCACCTTGTGCGAAACGCTGGCCGGACGGGTGCGCAATCTGGACTACAAGACCGTGCGCTATCCGGGACACCGTGCGCTGATGATGATGTTGCTCGACGACCTGCAGCTGAAAAACGACACCGATACGCTGAAGGACATCATGCGTCGATCCATGCCGGCGACCATGCAGGACGTGGTACTCGTGTTCGTCACGGTGTCGGGCATGCGCGACGGCCACCTGGTGCAGGAAGTCTTTGCACGCAAGATTTTTGCCGACCGCGACATGGCGGCGCCCCTGTCGGCGATCCAGATCACGACCGCCGCCGGGATCTGCGCCGCCGTCGACATGTTTCGCTCTGGCCAACTGCCGCAGCAGGGCTTCATCCGCCAGGAGCAGGTCGAGTTGCCGGCGTTTCTGGCGAATCGATTCGGCAAGGCCTATCAGCAATCGCGCCAGGTCGAATCCATCGGCTGACCACGAGCTCAACGCAATGACAACTAACCAGCTACTCAGCGCCTTGGGCGTCGACGCGACCGCACACAGCGGCGGCAATCTGTCGGTGCACTCTCCGATCGACGGTGCGCAAATCGGTGCCGTGCATGCGGCCACGCCGGCCGAAATGCAGACGGCCGTCGGCCGTGCCCATGCCGCCTTTCTGATCTGGCGCCAGGTGCCCGCGCCGCGCCGTGGCGAGCTGGTGCGCCTGCTCGGTGAAGAGCTGCGTCTGCACAAGACCGAGCTCGGTCGCCTCGTCTCGCTGGAGGCCGGCAAGGTCACGAGCGAAGGCGAAGGTGAGGTGCAGGAGATGATCGACATATGCGATTTCGCGGTCGGCCTGTCGCGCCAGTTGTGTGGCCTGACCATCGCGTCCGAGCGAACCGGCCATCGCATGATGGAGCAATGGCTGCCACTCGGCGTGGTGGGCATCATCAGCGCCTTCAACTTCCCGGTGGCAGTGTGGTCGTGGAATGCGGCGCTGGCGCTGGTGTGCGGCAATGCGGTGGTGTGGAAGCCATCCGAGAAGACGCCACTCACAGCGCTGGCCACCCAGGCCTTGTTGGGGCGCGCGCTGGCACGCTTCGGCGCCGATGCACCGGTCGATCTTGCGCAAGTGCTCAACGGCGGCGCGGTACTCGGCGCGGCGCTGGTCGACGATCCGCGCGCGGCCTTGCTGTCGGCCACCGGCAGCACCGCCATGGGTCGCAAGGTGGGGCCGCGCGTGGCCGCGCGCTTCGGCCGCAGCCTGCTGGAGCTGGGCGGCAACAACGCCATCATCGTCACGCCATCCGCCGACCTGGAGTTGGCGGTGCGCGGCATCCTGTTCGGCGCCTACGGCACGGCAGGCCAGCGCTGCACGAGCACGCGCCGGGTCATCGCGCACGAAAGTGTGCACGACGAACTGGCTGCGCGGCTGGAGCGCGCACGCGCCAGTTTGAAAATCGGCGACCCGATGGAGCCGGGCTGCCTGGTCGGGCCCTTGATAGACCGCAATGCCTTTGAGCAGATGCAGCGCGCGCTCGAACAGGCGCGCAACGAGGGTGGCGCGGTGAGCGGCGGCGCCCGTGCGCTGGTCGACCGATATCCGAATGCCTGGTACGCCGAGCCGGCGCTGGTGCGCATGCCTGCACAAACACCGGTCGTGCGCTGCGAGACCTTTGCCCCCATCCTGTACCTGATGCGCTACGGCCAGCTCGACGAAGCGATCGCGCTGCACAACGATGTGCCGCAGGGCCTGTCGTCGGCCATCTTCACCAATGACTTGCGCGAGGCAGAGATTTTCCTGAGCGCGATCGGCTCGGACTGCGGCATCGCCAACGTCAATATCGGCACCTCGGGAGCGGAAATCGGTGGCGCTTTCGGCGGCGAAAAGGAGACCGGTGGCGGTCGCGAATCGGGTTCAGACGCCTGGCGCAACTACATGCGCCGTGTCACCAACACCATCAACTATTCGCGCTCGCTGCCGCTCGCTCAAGGCGTCAAGTTCGACGCCTGACGCGTTGCGCCACCTCGCGCTGCTTCGAGCCGACGCAGCGCCGGTCGGCACGGACGTGCGCCAGTCCGTTCTTGTCCTGTCGGCAAGGCCATTGCCAAGCCGGCTACAAGTTGGCTGTCAGCGTGCCGCTTGGCCTGGCGCCTTATTTGGTTCAAACTGTGCCTCATGAGCACCTACAACACCTCCCGCAGCAGTGCCCGCCGGCCGCGCCGGCCGGGTGATGTCCGACACGATCCGCTGGCCGTCGCCGCCGAGACCTTGCTCGACGACGCACAACCGGCTCGGGGCGGCAGTGCGCGTGGCGCGCCCGTGATGTGCCAGGAGTTGCTGTTGCTGCGCGCCGGTGTCGATTGCCCGCAGTGCGGCCAACGTACGCCGGTCTTTGCCATGATGGGCCTGCCCGAGTTCGAAGTGCAGAACGCGCCAACAACACTGCTGCGCGGCATCGCGATGTTGCCCCCCGATGTCGACAAGGCAGCACGTGCCTTCAGCCGGGGGCGCTGGCGCAACGACCGGGGCGCCAAGGGCAGCGGCGCGCATTGGCTCAGCCATTGCGCGCGTTGTGAAACCCGACTCGACGAAAACTTCACACTGGGTGCCGAGGGCCCGTTCCAGCCCAGGCTTTACAAGCAACGCATGGCCATCAAGCTGCAGCGCATGACCGGTCCCTTCGTGCTCTCTGGCGTGCAACGCCTGCCCAGTTTGCCTATGCTGTCGTGGCTGGAGTGGCACAACCAGCGGCAGCTGCGGGCCCACCCGGGGCGACCGGCTGCTGCGCGCCCTGATCGACGCGCAGCGGCAAAACCAGGCTGATCGCCCAACTCTGCCGCGAACGGCAAGCCAACGATCCGCCCGCCAGGCACTATGACGATCATTGACAAAACCAAGTAGTCCCAACGGCGGTCCAGGACTAGACTGAGATGCAGGACTCACTGCAATCGAACCCGCCAAGAAAGGACGCCCACCATGTCAACCGAACCCCGATGCCCCGTTGCCGGCGGCGCCGCCAAACCCACCGTCGCCGGAGCGCGCAGCAATGCCGACTGGTGGCCGAACCAGCTCAGCGTGAAGATGCTGCACCAGCACAGCGCGTTGTCCAACCCGATGAAGCCCGACTTCGATTACGCCAAGGAATTCAAGAGCCTGGACCTCAAGGCCGTCGTCAAGAATCTGCATGCCCTGATGACCGATTCGCAGGACTGGTGGCCTGCCGACTACGGACACTACGGACCGTTCTTCGTGCGCATGGCCTGGCACAGCGCCGGCACCTACCGTGTGTCCGATGGCCGCGGCGGCGCATCCACCGGGACGCAACGCTTTGCGCCACTCAACAGCTGGCCCGACAACGTCAGCCTGGACAAGGCGCGCCGTCTGCTATGGCCGATCAAGCAGAAATACGGACGCAAGTTGTCCTGGGCCGACCTGATGGTGCTCGCCGGCACGGTGGCGCTGCAGTCAATGGGCTTGAAGACTTTTGGCTTCGCCGGTGGCCGCGCCGACGTGTGGGAGCCCGAAGAAGACATCTACTGGGGCCCCGAGGCAGAGTGGCTGGGCGACAAACGCTACAGCGGCGAGCGCGCCCTGGAGAACCCGCTGGGCGCAGTGCAGATGGGCCTGATCTACGTCAACCCGGAAGGCCCCAACGGCAAGCCCGACCCGGTGGCGTCGGGCCGTGACATCCGCGAGACCTTCGCCCGCATGGCCATGGACGATGAGGAAACCGTGGCCCTGGTGGCCGGTGGCCACACCTTTGGCAAATGCCATGGCGCAGCCGACCCGTCCAAATACGTCGGCCCCGAACCCGAAGGCGCCGACATCGCCGAGCAGGGCCTGGGCTGGAAGAACAGCTTTGGCAGCGGCAGCGGCGTGCACACCATCAGCAGCGGGCTCGAAGGTGCATGGACCACCAACCCGGTCCAGTGGGACAACGACTACCTCGACATCCTGTTCCAGTACGAGTGGAAACTGACCAAGAGCCCGGCTGGCGCGCAGCAGTGGACGCCCAAGGACGCAGCTGCCAAGGGCACGGTGCCCGACGCCCACGACCCATCCAGGCGGCATGCGCCGATGATGACCACGGCCGACCTCGCACTGCGCATGGACCCGGCCTACGAAAAGATCGCACGGCGCTTCCAGAAGAACCCCAAGCAGTTCGCCGACGCGTTCGCGCGCGCCTGGTACAAGCTCACGCACCGCGACATGGGACCGGTTTCGCGCTACCTCGGCCCGCTGGTGCCCAAGCAAGTGCTGTTGTGGCAAGACCCGATTCCGGCTGTTGACCACAAGCTTGTCGGCGCCAAGGACATCGCCGCGCTCAAGGCACAGATCCTTGCGAGCGGCCTGACGGTTGCGCAGCTGGTCACGACGGCCTGGGCATCGGCGTCCACCTACCGCGGCAGCGACATGCGCGGAGGCGCCAACGGTGCGCGTATCCGCCTGGCACCGCAAAAGGACTGGGAAGTCAACCAACCGGCCGCGCTGGCCAAAGTGCTGAAGAAGCTCGAGGCGATCCAGAAGGCGTTCAACGCCGCTCAAGACGGTGGCAAGAAGAAGATCTCACTGGCCGACGTCATCGTGCTGGGCGGCTGCGCGGCGATCGAAGAGGCGGCGCGCAAGGCCGGTCACAAGGTCAGGCTGCCGTTTGCGCCGGGGCGCATGGACGCCTCGAAAAAGCACACCGACGCGGCATCGTTTGCCGTGCTCGAGCCGGTCGCCGACGGTTTTCGCAACTACCTGCGCAAGGGTCTGGAGGGCTCGGCGGCCGAACTGCTGGTGGACAAGGCCAACCTGCTGACCTTGAGCGCGCCCGAGATGACGGTGCTGGTCGGTGGCATGCGCGCGCTCGGCGTCACTGCCGGCGCCAGCGGCCACGGAGTGTTCACGAAGACACCGGGTGTGCTGACCAATGACTTCTTTGTCAACCTGCTCGACATGCGCACGAAATGGCAGCGCTCGGCCAAGTCCGAGGCTGTGCTCGAAGGCATCGACCGCAGCAGCGGCAAGCTCCAATGGACCGGCACCGTGGTCGACCTGGTGTTCGGTTCAAACGCGCAGCTGCGGGCCTTGGCCGAGGTCTATGCCAGCAGCGACGCGCAGCCAGCCTTCGTGCGGGACTTCGTGTCCGCCTGGACCAAGGTCATGAACCTGGACCGCTTCGACCTGAGGTGATGCCGCACCCCGGGGCGTGACGGCCCTGAAACTGCAGCCCCTGGCTGGCAACGGTGGCTTGCCAGCCAGTCAGCGGCTTTTGCACTTCAGCTGCGCCTGTCTGGCGCGGGCCGCGCTTTTCTGCCACCATTGCCCTTGACCCCCTTGCACGCACCCCATGCGGGCCGTGGGCGAGCACAGGGCACGCAGCGCCTCTGGCGCAGTTGTTGCCGAAAGACGAGGAGACGACATGACTGCGTCCGACGCGACAAACCACCGCCTGTTCGAACCACCAGGGCCCGGACCGTGGAGCCAGGACGTCGTGCATTTCCCGCGACCGATGACGCGCTATTTCCAGCAGACCCATCCCGCGCCCTACCTGCAAGGCTCCCGTGAGTTTGCGCAGTATTACGGCCTGCTCATCGATGGTCTGCAGGTGGCGTATGTAAACGGTTTCGCCTATTGCCAGGTGTTGCCGCTGCTGGAGCGCGATTTCCCCGCACGACTCGAACGCGCAGAACAGGTATTTACCAGGACGCTCTGGCGCGAACAGCTGCGTGAATGGGATGAGGTCTGCAAACCGACCGCCGTGCGTCAGCACCGGGCCTTGCAGGCGGTGGACCCGGACAGCTTGTCCGACGCCGAACTGGCAGCCTATCTGGTCTATTGCCGCGACCATCACGCTGCGATGCTGGTGCAGCACATGCGGCTGACGGCTGGCGCACTGCTGCCCACTGGCGACTTCCTCGCCCAGGCTGGTGAATGGACCGGCCTGCCCGCGTCCGATCTGCTGGCCTTGTTGCGCGGTTCTGCCGATGTGTCGTCCGGCGGCTCCGAGGAAATGGATCAACTGAAGTCGGCCTTTGCGCCAGGCTCTGCGGCGCGCGAGGTGTTGGCCTCGCAGGGCGACCCGAAAGACCTGCTGGCCTCGGGCGGCGACCCGGCCGAAGTGCTGGCGCAGTTGCGCGCCTTGCCCGGCAAAGCCGCTGCCGCGGTGAATGCCTACCTGGACTTGGTTGGCCACCGCCTGGTTGACGGCTTTGACATCTGCGAACCCACTGCACTCGAACTGCCCAACGCCCTGCTGCGCGCCATCAACACCGCAGTCGCGCCCGAAAACAACATCAAATCCGATGCGGCCGGTGCGCTCGCAAACGCGCGCTCGCGCGTGGCCGCCAGCCGCCGCAATGCTTTCGACAGCTTGCTGGCCGAAGCACGTGCTACCTACCGCTTGCGCGACGAACGGGGTATCTACAGCGACATCTGGGCCGCGGGCATCATGCGCCGCGCCGCGCTGGCGGCTGGTCGGCGCGCCGCAGCGCAGCATCGGATCGCCAAACCGGTGCACATGGTCGACGCCGACCTCGACGAAATGTGCGCGCTTGTGACGGGCACGGGCCAGGCGCCTGAGGCCGATGTATTGGCCAGCCGCGCCGCCTACCGCGTTCGCTACAGTGCCAAGGATGTTCCCGCCACGCTCGGGCCGCCAGCCCCGCCCCCGCCCGACCTGAACGGCCTGCCCGCCTCCATCAGCCGGCTGATGGGGGCCTTGTATGTCGCACTGGAGCATCTGTTTGTCAGCGCGCAGACGACGCACGAAGCCACCGTGATCCGCGGCCTGGCGGCGAGCAAGGGCGTCCATGAAGGGCCGGCCCGGCGTGTCGCTGGCCCGGCTGACTTCGACCGCATCGTACAAGGCGACGTATTGCTCACCGAGTCGACCTCGGAGGCGTTCAACATCCTGTTGCCACTGCTGGGCGCCATCGTCACCGACAACGGTGGCCTGCTGTCACACGCCGCGATCGTGGCGCGCGAGTACGGCATCCCCGGCGTGGTGGGCACGCGCGAGGCCACCGAACGCATTGCCGATGGCGCACGACTGCGGGTGGATGGCGACACCGGTGAAGTCACGGTGTTGCGGTGAAAAAGCTGGTTGCGCTGGCCAGGGCCGGCGACACGGCGCTGTTCGGCGCCAAGGCCGTTGCGCTGGGCGATGCCGCGCGCCAGGGCCTGGCGGTACCACGTGGCCTGGCGCTGTCGGGAGACCTGGTCGAAGCCATTGCCGCCGACGACAGGCGCGCGACGGCCCGACTGGCCAGGGCGCTCGAAGCGCTGACCACGCCGTTCGCGGTGCGTTCGTCGGCCGTCGACGAAGACGGCGCGTGCGCCAGTTTCGCCGGCCAGCATCTGACCGTACTCAATGTGCATGACGCAGCCGACGTGCCGCAGGCCGTGCGCGAAGTCTGGTGGTCGGCCAACTCGGACGCCGCCATCACCTACCGTCAGAAACTGGGCCTGTTCAAAAGACCGCGGGTGGGCGTGATCGTGCAGACCCTGCTCGAGCCGCAGATTGCCGGTGTCATGTTCACCGAGAACCCGGTCACCGGGGCGGACGAGCGTGTCATCGAGGCGAGTTGGGGACTGGGCGAGGCCGTGGTGGCAGGGCTGGTGATACCCGACCACGTGCGTCTGGGTCGCTCGGGCGACATCCTGGAACACCGCGCGGGTCGCAAACGCGTCGCGGTGCGCGCCTTGCCCAACGGCGGCACATTCGAAGAATCGGTGGCGCCAGAGTTGCAGGCCCGGCTCTGTCTGTCAGACGCTCAGCTGGCGGCGCTGGGCGCACTCGCGCTGCAGTGCGAAAAGATCTATGGGCCACGCCGTGACATCGAGTGGGCGTTCCAGGCCGATCAACTGTACCTGCTGCAATGCCGCGCGGTCACCACCGGCAAGGCGCGCAGCACCAGTGCGCCGGCAGGTCTGCCTTCGCGTGACCCCGCCAGCGCATTGCAACGTGTCGGCCTGTTTGCCGACATGGACCGCGGGCAAGCCGAGCAGATCGGCCGATTGCTCAAGGAGCGCCGCTTTGCCCAGGGCGAGACCGTGATACGGGAAGGGTCTGGCGGTGCGGCGGTGTATCTGATCACGCACGGGCAAGCCACGGTGTCACACGCCGACAAGACCGTCACCACCCTGGGGCCCGGCGACCACTTCGGCGAGATCGCGCTGATTGACGGTGGAGCCCGTTCGGCCACCGTGACGGCCGCCACCGACCTGGTGTGTTACGGCCTCACGTTCTGGGAATTCCGCCCCTTGGTCGAACGCAACGGAACCATCGCCTGGAAGCTCTTGCAGGCGCTGGCGCGGCGACTGCGCGCAACAGAAATCACCTAAGCACGACGGCCAACAGACCACAGCAGGTGACGCGCACCGGGCTGTCGGTGTTCTGATGCGCAGCCGGCACGGCGCATCCCGTCGCGACGTCGGGAATCGTTTCCGGAGTCTTTGCTTTCAGCAGGCGTCGCAATGCGAGTCGACGACCCGCTGCACCATCGGCGCGTAGTCTGCAAATGTCTTGGTCGGCACACCGGCGCGTTTGCCGGTGTCGTCGTAGACCCGCACCTTGACGATCTCGCGCCAATGCGGGTTGCGCTCGAACGCCGCCACTTCGCCGCGAGCCCATGGTCCCGCCCTGCAGCATCAGCGTATGCACCGACGCCGTCGACAATTTCTGCAAGTACTCCGGTCGCGTCGCGCACAGGTAGCGCTTGGCAGCAACGTGGTAACGCACGCAGTCCGTCACCAGGGGCGGGAAGAAAGGCGCCAGCAAATCGGCGCCGGCGTCCTCGTGGTGTTTGTCGACCACGTCATCGGGCGAGTAGGCACCGAATTCGCTGGTGAAATGACCGATGTCGTGCAGCAGCGCTGCCACGATGACCGCCGACGATTGACCGGCGTCCTGCGCGCATTGCGCCGCCTGCAGCATGTGTTCGGCCATGGTGACCGGTTCGCCCAGGTATTCCTCGGCGCCGCGGCGCGCAAAGATGTCGGCCAGGAAGGACACGATATTGCCGGGTGTGAGTTCGGCAAAAGCAGGCGCTTGCTCGCCACCCGTTGGATGTTGCCCTGCGTTCATGCTGCAACCTCGCGCGTCGCCTGGTCCTGCTCGAGCGCGGCCAGCGTCGAAAGCAGCCCGTCCTTGTCGGGATAACAGCCTTGCAGCCAGCGTTTGCCGGCACCCGAATAGCCTTTGCGCGCATGCAGCACGCGGGTGTTGTCGACGATGAAGCACTCGCCGGGCTCCAGCTTGAACGTCACCTCCATCGCCGGGTCGTCGATGATCTCGCCGAGGCGCCGGTAGGCCGCGTAGTAGTCCGCCATCTGCGCGAAAGGCACGTCGGTGATGGCCGCGGTGGAGCGGTTGTTGAACCGTATCGCCACCAACTCGCCGTCGGGCGCGAGTTCGATCATCGGGCGGCGCGAGCGCAGGCATACACCCGCCTCACCGGCATATTCGAAACGCGCGCAATGCTGCGTCAGCAGGTCGAACCAGGCCGGGTTCTCCGCCTTCAGGCGCAATGCCGCCTTGAAGCCATCGACCACCATGTTCTCGCCACCTTCGGCCGAATTCTCCAGGCAATACAGGATCTGCATCGTTGGCACCGGGTCGCGGTACGGGTTGTCGGTATGGGCCTGCAGGCCCAGGCCGGTATAGGCCAGGTTGGTCGGGTTGACCTCGGTGCGCACCTCGAAATACACGCCGTAATTGGTCTCGCGCACATAGCCGAACAGCTGCGCCACCTGCAACAGCGCGCCCGGCTCGATCGGGCCACCGGTGAGTTTTCCGAAGCCGTACTGGCGCACTGCGAACAGCCAGTCGCGCAGCGCCGCCGGGTCGCTCTTGACCTGGCCGAAATCGCCTATGGGCATCGCGCCCATCAGGCCGCTGTCCCACGGTGGTGATGGCGCTGCCGGTCCAGCCGGGCGTGCGGGCTTGCGTCCGGTCGTAGGCATGCGCCTGCAACCAGGCCAGGTCGTAGTCGACGCTTTTGCCCTCGGGCGCGAAATTCACCGACAAGCGCTCGCCGTGGATGGCCGCCGTCGAGATGCGGGTGTCGGTGGGGATATCGCGCAGCGCGATCAGGCGCTGGCCGTTACCCGGCGCGCGCGTGGCGGCGTCCCAGGCGTTGTCGCGCAGCCAGATGGCATGAAACCGCAGCGCAGCGCTATTGCCGGCCTGCAGCGTCAACACGCCGCCATCATCCGAAACCGTCACGCTTGCCATAGTTGAAACTCCATTGCTGAATCGATCTGCTTGTAAGAGCTGCAAATCCGGGTCGGATCCCCGGCGACTGATTTCCCCAAAAAACTGTCTGTGCGGCTACTTGTAGAAAGCCTCGACCTTGCCCTTGAGCGTGATCAGCAATGGCCGGCCCTTGCGGTCCAGCGTCTTGCCGGCGGGCACCTTGATCCAGCCTTCGCTGACGCAGTATTCCTCTACGTCCCGGCGCTCCTTGTCGTTCAGGCGGATGCCGACTTCGTGTTCGAACACGGCAGGCACATGGAATCGGCTGCCTGGGTCGCACGACAGGTGGTCGGGCAATTCGGGGCGGGAGGGGGTGGATTCTTGATCGGTCATAAGCGGCGATTTTCCACGATGCCGGGGCGCGTGTCTGCGACAGCTGTCATGGGGCCGCTCCAGGCCATTGCGCGCCGACGCCCACAAGGTGGCCAGGCCCAGCACGGCGAACACGACCGCGGCAATGCCATGCACCAGTTTCATCGGTATCTTGTGTGCCAGTCGGTCGCCGACAAACACCGCCGGCACATCGGCAATCAGCATGCCCAGCGTGGTGCCCACGACAACCACAAACGCACTGGCGTAGTGGGCGGCCAGCGCGACTGTGGCAACCTGCGTCTTGTCGCCCATCTCGGCCAGGAAGAAGGTGACAAAGGTCGCACCGAACACGCCCAGACGGCTGGCGATGCGGGTTTCTTCTTCCTCGATCTCGTCGGGGATCAGGGTCCAGATGGCCATGGCAATGAACGACGCACCCAGGGCCCAACGCAGCATCTGCGGGCTGACGGCATCGGTGATCCAGGCGCCCAGCGCGCCAGCCAGGCCATGGTTGATAACGGTGGCGCACAGGATGCCGGCAATGATGGGCAACGGTTTCTTGAAACGCGCCGCCAGGATGAAGGCCAGCAACTGCGTCTTGTCGCCGATTTCTGCCAGTGCGACGACGCCGGTGGAGATGAGCAAGGCTTCCATGAATATTCGATTTCAGGCAGGCGGCGGCTGCGCGATTCAGTCCGGCAATTCCTGCTGGCGCAGCCGTCGGGGAACCTCTCTGATCACCGGTGATCCCATTAAAAAGGAAACTTGCAAGATGCCGATCTGGAAAATCAAGTTGTTGCTGATTGCCACCAGCGTGCTGATGCTGATGGACGCAAACTGCGGTACACCGGAAGCGCCAGCCGCGGCCGAACCCAAGGCGACGGGCACGCCACCGATGCACATCACGCGGACGCCGGCAAACGCACCGTGGCACGCAAGCCACCGAGCGACGCATGGTCCAGCGCCAGCGTACCGCCATACAGGCGCGCCAGATCCACCACGATAGCCAAACCCAGACCCGATCCGGGCACAGACTCGTCCATCCTGACACCGCGCGCCAGCACTGCTTGACGCCTCTCGGGCGATATGCCGGGTCCGTCGTCCTGCACGCAGATCAGCAACATGGAACCGTCACCGGAAGACTCCGCCGCGACACTGACTTGGACCACGGCACGCGCCCACTTGCAGGCGTTGTCCACGAGGTTGCCGAGCATCTCCTGCAGGTCTTGCTCCTCGCCGGCAAACGCGAGCCCCGGCGCGACCGGGGCGACATGGATCTGCAAGCCGCGCCGGGCATGCACCTTGTCCATCACGCGCAGCAATCCGCGCACCACCGGCTCCACCAGCACGCGTTGCCCCGGCAATCCATGCGCGGCAGCGGCGCGCGCGCGTGCCAGATGCCAGTCCACCTGGCGACGGGCAAGCGCTACCTGATCGATGATCGTCTGCGCAAGTACCAACTCGGCCGGCGGCCGCACGCTCGCCCCACCCGGATTTGCCAGCGCCGATTCGGCGGCCTGCCCCAGCACGGCCAGCGGCGTCTTGATGGCGTGCGCCAGGTTGCCGGCCTGTTGACGGGCGCGCTCGACCACCTGCGCATTGCGCGCAAGCACGTCGTTGAAACCATGCACCAGCGGTTGCACCTCGCGTGGTACCGGCCCTTCGATCTGTCGGCTCCTGCCTTCGCGCAATGCCACCAACGCGCGCTGCAGGGCCTGCAAAGGTGCGAGGCCGAGCGCCACCTGCGCCCAGGCGGCCAGCAGCAGCAGCAGCAGCAGCACACACAACGACAAGGCCAGCACGCCGCCGAAGCGGGCCACGGCAGCGTCCACCGCCTGGGTATCACCGGCCACCAATAGCCGCACCTGCGTACCCGGCGCGTCTGCCGGCCGGATCACGCGCTCGAGCACCATCAACGACTCGCCCTGCGTGCTCGTGACTGAATGAACATGGATGGCAGCATCGGCCAAAACATCGGGGGAGTTGGCCAGCGTCGTGTCCCACAACGAGCGTGAACGCAGCAAGATGGAATGATCCTGGGCATTGATCTGCCAATACAGGCCGGACAGGGGACGCAGCCAACGCGGATCCGACAAGGACGCGTCATCCACGGTGGGCTGGCCTTGCGCATCGAATACGACACGTGCTGTCAACTGGTCGAGTTGTTGTGTCAGTCCTTGCTGGAACTGGCGCATCACTTCGTCCCGGAACAGACCGGCGAGAACCACACCGGCCAACAGCAGCGCCATTGCCAAACCCATGGCGGTGAGCGCCAGCAGGCGCAATCGCAAGGACAGGGGCCGACGCAATTCCATCACACGGTCGCCGCGAGACGATATCCCAGGCCCCGCACGGTCTCGATCATGCCGCCCGGCAGTTTCTTGCGCAGGCGGGCGATGAACACCTCAATGGTGTTGGAGTCGCGGTCGAAGTCCTGGGCGTAGATGTGCTCCGTGAGTTCGCTGCGCGAGACCACCGTGTTCGGCCTGTGCATCAGGTAGGCCAGCACCTTGTACTCGTGGCTGGTCATGGCCAGCGGGTCACCCAGCAGCGTGACACGACCGCTGCGCGTGTCCAGTGTCAGCGGGCCGCACTGCAACACCGGCGACGCCAGGCCCTGCGAGCGGCGTATCAGGGCGCGCACCCGCGCCAGCAGTTCCTCGGTGTGAAACGGCTTGGTCAGGTAGTCATCGGCGCCGGCATCGATGCCTGCCACCTTCTCGTGCCATTGGTCGCGCGCCGTCAGGATCAGTACCGGCGCGGCCATGCCCTCGGAGCGCCAGTGCTTGAGCACGCTCAATCCGTCGAGTACCGGCAGGCCCAGATCGAGCACCACGGCGTCGTACATCTGGTCCCCGCCCATCTGCCAGGCATCACGGCCGTTATCAGCGACGTCGACGGCATAACCGGCGTCGATCAAGCTCTGGCGCAACCGGGCCGCCAGGTTGGGCTCATCTTCGACCAGCAGCACACGCATCAGGATCGGTCCTTCTTGCGCTTGAGGATGACACCGGTGCGGGCGTCGACCTTGAGCTTGATCAAGCCACCACCCGGTTCGAGCACACGCAACTCGTAGATCCAGACGCCGTCGTCGCGTTCGAGTTCCACCTCCATGACCTGGCCAGGGTGTACCCGGGCAACCCGTTCCAGGATCGTGATCAGCGGCATCACCTCGCCGGATTTGAGCGCCTGGCGCGCCCGGTCCTGGTCCCGCTCGCCACCGGCGACGCCGATGACGGGAGTGGCCAACAGCACAAGTGCCAGACAGAAGGTGGAAATCGTCCTGAACATGATGGGGTCCCGCAGTTTGCAGACCGGAACATTGTCGCGGCGCCAGCATGAACGCCACATGAACGCGCCTTTCAGACAGGGTACAGGTGCAGTCGCGCACCATCGATCCCATTCCATCCATCCCGAGATTGCGCCATGCTTCCTTTGCCCCCCCGATTCCCGCAAGCGCTGTTGCGCGCACTGGCGCTGGCTGCGGCCGGCCTATCCCTGTCCTGGTCTGCATGGGCTGGGGACACCACGCCGGCACAGCAGCTTGACCATTGGAGCGCACAGGCTGGCGCACCGGGCAACGCGCAGAACGGCAAGGTGTTTTTCAATGGCCGGCATGGCGGCGAATGGTCTTGCGCGTCGTGCCATGGCGCGCCACCGGTGAAGCCCGGTCAACACGCCAGCACCGGCAAAGAGATCGCGCCGCTGGCACCCGCGGCCAATCCATTGGCATTCACCAGCACCGCCCGCGTCGACAAATGGTTCCGTCGCAACTGCAAGGACGTGCTCGCCCGCGAATGCAGTGCGACGGAAAAGGCTGACGTGCTGGCGTATCTGATCGCCCTCAAGCCATGAACCCGTCGCGGCATCCCGATGGCCTGAGCCATCCGTTCGTGCATCCACTAGGAAACCCCATGAAAACACATACGTCATGTCCCGACTCCGCGCTTCTGGTGCGTTTCATCGCGACCATCGCCTTGATCGTCGGCGCGCAGGCAAGCGCCCTTGCCGACAGCCGTGTATTGCAACCACGCCAGGTTTTACCCGCCTACGAGCAGGAGTGCGCCAGCTGCCATCTGGCCTACCCGGCCGGCCTGCTGCCGGCCAGTTCATGGGCCCGCATCATGTCCGGGCTGGACCAGCACTTCGGCACCGACGCCGCGCTTGATGCAGCCACTGCGCGGCAGATCGGCGCCTGGTTGCAGGCCCATGCCGGCACGTACAAGCGGGTCAGCCAGGCGCCACCGCAGGACCGCATCACGCGATCGGCCTGGTTCGAGCGCAAGCACCGCAAGATCGCCCCAGAAGTGTGGCAACACGCCAGCGTCAAGACCGCGGCCAATTGCGCGTCATGCCATACCGGTGCAGCACAAGGCGACTTCGACGATGACAGCCTGCGCATACCACCGGGCCTGGACAAGCGCTACCAGAAAGCCTTCCGCGACGACTGAAGTCCCCCAGACCGGCCTTGCGCCAGGCCCCGGAACGTGAGCGAGAAGACTTGGCCGGTCCGGTGACTTCTTCAGAGGCAGCAGAACCATATGAGTGAGAACACGATCATGAACACGACCCATCCCAGCACCAGCTTTCCAACCCAGTCGCTCCAGGCACCGAGTCCGACTCGACGTGTCGTCGATGCACCGACACGCATGTTCCACTGGCTGTTCGCTCTGTGTTTCATCGGCGCCTACGCCAGCGCAGACGGCGAGCGCTGGCGCATGCTGCACGTGACGCTGGGCTATACGCTGGTCGGCCTGCTGGCTTTCCGCGTGATCTACGGTCTGGTCGGTCCGCGCCAGGTGCGCTTGTCGCAACTCTGGCGCAAGCTCGCCGGTCTACCGCCCTGGCTGCGCGCGTTCCAACCGGGTGACAGCAAAACGGTGAATTGGCGCCAGGGGCAGAACCTCTTGATGGCGTTGGCGGTCGTGGCCCTGATGGCGGTGGTGGTGCCGGTCGCGCTGACCGGCTACGCCACCTATAACGAATGGGGCGGCGAATGGCTGGAAGAACTGCATGAGTTCAGCGGCGAGTTGTTCCTGTGGTTGGTGTTGGGCCATCTGATGCTAATCCTTGGCCTGAGCCTGGTGCGTCGCAAAAATCAGGCCATGCCCATGGTGACTGGTCGCATCGACGGGGCCGGGCCCGACCTGGCGCGGCGCAACCACAGCTGGCTGGCCATGTTGCTGCTGGCGGCGGTGCTCGCGTTCTGGTCCTGGCAATGGCAACAAAGCCCAAACGGGTTGATCGCCGGCAACGCTTCGGGAATGTCGCGCACCTGGTCTCACGAGGCGCATGACGATTGACTCATGCCGTGTGCGGGCCAGTCGCAGCCAGCCGCCTGGCGAAAGGCGCCGGCCGATCACGAACAGCGGTTAGGCTTGATCCCATGTCTGCCGCCAGCGACCCACCCCGCAATACCGCTTTATGCCGCGCGGATCTGCCCGAGGTCGACGTGCTCATCGAGGTGCCGCGCGGCAGTTTCCTCAAGCGCGACCCGCAAGGCCGCATTCATTTCATCTCGCCGCTACCCTGCCCCTACAACTACGGCGCAGTGCCCGCATACCTCGGGCTCGAAGGTGACCTGCTCGACGCCGTGGTGCTGGGGCCGCGCCTGGCGTTTGGCTCGCGCAGGCGCCTGCGCGCCTGGGGTGCGATCACCTTGACCGATCGCGGCCAATGTGATGACAAGCTCATCTGCAGCGAACAGCCGCCAACCGCACGGGACATCCGTCGCCTGCTGCAGTTCTTCCGCTTCTACGCGCGCTGCAAGGCCCTGCTCAACACCCTGCGTGGCCGCCCCGGACGCAATGCCTGCGAGGGCTGGCTCGACGCGGCCGACGCGATCGCACGCGCCAGCCCGGTTCCGGGTCGGTGGAGCGGACCTGCGGTGCCATTCTGACGCCCGACCACCGCACGCGCCGCCGGTCGGCTCACACCACCAGCGCTTCTTCGTCCATCGCCTCGCACTGGTCTTCCAGCATCTGGATCTGGCCTTTCCAGTAGTCACTTGAGCCGAACCACGGGAAATTGATCGGAAAGATCGGGTCCGACCAGCGCCGCGCCAGCCAGGCGCTGTAGTGGATCAGGCGCAATGTGCGCAGCGGCTCGATCAAGGCCAGCTCGCGTCGATCAAAGGTGCGGAACTGCTCGTAGCCGTCGACCAAGGCGCAAAGCTGGCGTTGCCGTTGTTGCCGATCGCCCGACAACAGCATCCACATATCCTGCACCGCCGGGCCGGTTCGCGCATCGTCGAGGTCGACAAAATGCGGACCGGGACCCGAGGCTGCGGGCACATCAGTCGGTGTCCACAAAATATTGCCCGGATGGCAATCACCATGCAAGCGCAGCAGGCGAATCGCCCCATCCCGGGTCTCGGAGGCCGCCTGCAGGAGGCAGTCGTGCTGACCCACCTTGTCGAGCGCCTGGCGCGACACCTCGGCCCAGCGCGCCTGCACATCGAGTGGAATACGTTCGTTTTCCAGCAGCCAGTGGCGCGAGGCTTCGCCGAAGGTCTGCAGATTCAGCGCCGGACGGTGCACAAAGGCGCTGCGCGCACCGACCACATGAAACCGCGCCAGAAAGCGGCCGATCCACTCCAGCACCTCGCCGTCGTCGAGCTCGGGGCCGCGGCCGCCACGGCGCGCACTGACGCTGAACGCGAAGCCGCCAAAGTGGTGCAGACTCGCGCCGCCGAGCAGCATCGGGCCGACCGCCGGCACCTCGGCGTCGGCCAGCTCGCCGGAGAAGTCGTGCTCCTCCTGGATCTGGGCATCGCTCCAACGTCCGGGCCGGTAGAACTTGGTCACCACGGCGCTGCCGTCCTCTAGCTGTACCTGGTAGACGCGGTTCTCATAGCTGGACAAGGCCGTAAGCCGGCCATCGCCGCGCAAGCCCACGCTGTCGAGCGCATCGAGCACCTGATCGGGCGTCAGGTTTTCGAACGGGTGTACGGAAGAAAGCCGGGGAGTAGGTGACGCCATGGTGACATTGTCGGCGCTGAATCGCCCCCCTAGCACTTGCGCGCCAGAATTCACTGCCCTAAGATAAGTTCAACTAAGAAAGCTAAAGAGGACAGGAATGAAGACGGCATCGGCGCAATCCGCCACCATCACTGGCATCCGCAAAGCGAAGCCATAGCCATGGCCGGAGCCAATCCCTTCGCGCTGCGGCTGCCGGTATTTGCGGCGCCGATGTTTCTGATCTCCGGGCCGGAGTTGGTGCTGGCAGCTTGCAAGGCCGGCATCATCGGCGCGTTCCCGACACCCAACGCCCGCCCGGTCAGCGAGCTCGATAGCTGGATGCGGCAGATCACCGAGGGCCTGGCCCAGGCGCGCGACACGCAAAGCCCAGGGAGCATTGGCCCCTGGTGCGCCAACCTGGTCACCCATTCGTCGAACTCCCGGATGCCCGAGGACCTGGAGCTGATCGCCAAATACCGGCCGCCCGTCGTAGTCACCGCGCTGGGCAGCCCCAAGCCGGCGATCAGCGTGGTCCAGGGCTACGGCGGCCTGGTGTTCGCCGACGTGACAAACATCGCGCTGGCACGCAAGGCCGTGGCCGCTGGGGCCGATGGCCTGGCCTGCATCTGCACGGGCGCGGGCGGGCACACCGGCTCGATTTCGCCGTTCGCCTTCGTCAGCGCGGTGCGCGAGTTCTTCGACGGCCACATCATCATCGGTGGCGGCATCAGCGATGGCTGGGGTGTGGCTGGCGCCATTGCTGCGGGCGCCGACTTCGTCTACATGGGCACGCGCTTCATTGCCACGCAAGAGAGCATGGCAGCCGACGCCTACAAGCAGATGCTGGTCGACAGTTCGGTCGCCGACATCGTCGTCAGTGCCGGCATCACCGGCACGTCGGCGAGCTGGCTCAAGGCGTCGCTGCGCGCCAACGGGATGGACCCGGACAACATGCCGTCCGCTCCGTCGCGCAACTATGACACCAAACAAGCCGATGTCGCCAAGAAATGGAAAGACATCTGGGCCGCCGGCCAGGGCGTGGACGCGATCAAGCAGGTGGAAGCGGTGGCCGATGTAGTGGCCAGGCTGGAGACCGAATACCGCAGCGCCTGCCAGCGGCTGGCCACGTTGGCGCCACCCGCTGCACCGGTCACGGAGGCCAGTCATGCCGCATGAGGCGTCAGCATGACCAGCCCCACCCACATCCTCGGTGGCTACCAGACCGATTTCGCCAAGGTCTGGTCGCGCAACGGTCAGGACCTCTCCGACATGACGCGCGAGGCCACGCTGGGCGCACTGGACGCCAGCCGGTCGACGCATCGGCGATCCAGAGCATCCATGTCGGCAACGCATTTGGCGAACTGCAACGCCAGCAGGCTCACCTGGGCGCCATGGTGGCGCAGGTCGTGCCCGAGCTCTGGGGCGTGCCGGCGATGCGCCACGAAGGTGCCTGCGCATCGTCGTCGCTGGCCATGCTCACCGCCATGGCCGAGATCGAGGCCGGTCGCTACGACTGCGTGCTGGTGCTGGGCGTTGAGGAGTTCAAGAACCTGCCGGGCGATCAGGCCTCTGCGAACCAGAACGCCGCGGCCTGGCAAGGCCGTGAAGACATCGCCTGCACCTTCATGTGGCCGGCCGCATTTGGTCTGCTCGCGGCAGAATACGAGCGCCGCTACGGCCTGGACCGCCAGTACCTGAACCGTATTGCCGAACTCAACTACGGCAATGCGCGGCGCAATCCGCTGGCGCAGACCCGCAAGTGGCAATTCGACGCGCTGAGCTTCACCGACGACGACCAGGCCAACCCCGTCGATGGAGCCGGGCTCGCGGCGCCAGGACTGCGGCCAGATCACCGACGGCGCCTGCGCCGTGGTGCTGGCCTCGGCGCAGTTTGCGCGCGAACATGCGAAACGCAGCGGCACGACGCTGCAGGCTCTGCCACGCATCGCCGGCTGGGGCCACCGCAATGCCGGGCTGCGCCTGAAGGACAAGCTCGAACGCAGCGGCACGCGCCCTATGTATTCCCGCATGTACGCCAGACCATAGAGGACGCCTGGCGCCGGGCGGGCGTGCCGGGTATCGAGGCCATGGACGGCGTCGAGACCCATGATTGCTTCACCACCACCGAATACATGGCGATCGATCACCTGGGCCTGACAGCCACCCGGGCAAAGCTGGCAGGCGGTGGAAGACGGCACGTATCGAACGCGGCGGTCGTTGCCCGGTCAACATGAGCGGCGGCCTGATCGGCTGCGGCCACCCGGTCGGTGCCACCGGCGCACGCATGTTGCTCGATGCCGCGCGCCAGGTCAGCGGACAGGCCGGCGACTGCCAGATCGAGGGCGCGAAACGCCTGCAGACGCTGAACATCGGCGGCTCGTGCGCCACCGTCGTCAGCTTTGTCGTGGCCTGTGACGACTGACATCCCATGGCCCGCAGCATCACGCTGGCGTTCGCGCCCGATCTGGACCTGACGCGCGACGCGCTGGCCAGCAGCACGCTCAACCACGGCCTGATGGTGCTGGGCGAGAACTGGACATTGGCCGTGCTGATGGGCGCGTTCACCGGTGTCGACCCGTTTCGAGGAGTGGCAAACCCAACTCGGCATTCCGCGTCCGACGCTGGCCAACCGCCTCAAGACCCTGGTCGAACTGGGCCTGATGCGCAAACGTCCCTACCAGGAGCGCCCTCGGCGCATGGCCTACCACCTGACCAAGGCGGGTCTCAAGCTCTACCCCCATGTGCTGATGGTCTGGGTCTGGGAGCGGCGCTGGGGCACGCGTCGGGCCCACCTGCCCGACAAACTGCTGCACAGCAATTGCGGCCAGCAGTTTCGTTCCGTCGCTGATCTGCTGCGGCATGCGGCGAGAAGACCGGAATCAACGACCTGCAACTCTCGCTCAGGGTCAACAGGAGCTTGCTGGCCAAGGCCGCGCCGGCGGGTCGGACGGCCCGACTGGCGACTGCGCGTCTGGGACTGGGACTGCGCGTCGACCGCTGGTCGCTGTTGATCGTTGCAGCCGTGATACTCGGATGCCAGCATTTCGACCGCTGGTGCATGTGCTGGGCATTTCCAGCAGCGTGCTGGCGCGGCGCCTGAGCGCCATGGTCGAGGCCGGCCTGCTGCTGAACCAGCCCGATCTGCGCGATGCGCGGCGCTCGGTCTACCGGCTCACGCCGGCCAGTCGCGACCTGTTCGGCTACCTGGTGTGTTCCGCCACCTGGGCGTCCGGCGAGTACCTGCATCAACCCAGTTCGATTCGCCCAATCCACAAGTCCTGTGGCAAGCCGTTTGCGCCACTGATCGCCTGCAGTGCCTGTGGCGATGAGCTCAAACCCTGGGAAGTGACGTTCCAGGGGCTGCGCAGCCATTCCCACCGAGATCGAGCCACACCATGTTGAACGAAACCATTCGCACGTTGCACAGCGACATGGTGCCCGAAGACCATCCCTACCTGCAAGGGCGCCTGGACGCCGCTGCTCGAAGAAGTCAACGCCACCGACATGCCCGTATTGTCGGGCGTGATCCCGAAGCGACATCGACGGCGTCTATCTGCGCAACACGCAGAATCCGGTGTACCAGCTCGCTCGGGCGTTACCACCCGTTCGACGGCGACGGCATGATCCACATGATCAGCCTGCGCGACGGCAAGGCCGACTACCGCAACCGTTTCGTGCAGACCAAGGGCCTGAGCGGCAGAAATCGAAGCCAGGCAAACGATTGTGGGCTGGCCTGATGGAAGACCCGCGGCTGTCGACACGCCCGGGCTGGGGTGCGCACGGATCGATCAAGGACGCATCGAGCACCGACGTGGTCGTGCATGCCGGCCGGGCGCTGACCGCCTATTACCAGTGCGGCGAAGGCTACCGGCTCGACCCGCTGACCCTGGAACAGCAGGGCATACCGCCATGGTCGCCGCTGGACGGCATCTCGGCCCACATGAAGGTCGACGAGGCCACCGGCGAGATGCTGTTCTTCAACTACTCCAAGCATGCGCCCTACATGCACTACGGCGTCGTCGACCGGCATGACAAGCTGGTGCACTACGTGCCGATTCCGCTGCCCGGACCGCGCCTGCCGCACGACATGTGTTTCACCGAACACTTCGCGATCCTCAACGATTTCCCGCTGTTCTGGGATCCCGGAATTGCTCCAACAGGGCAAGCACGTGGTCAAGTTCCACCCCGAAATGCCGTCGCGTTTCGCCATCATCCCGCGGCGCGGCCAGCCAGAGCGACATCCGCTGGTTCGAGGCCGCACCGACCTTCGTGCTGCATTTGCTCAACGCCTACGAGGAAGGCGACGAGATCGTACTCGACGGCTATTTTCAGGAGGAGCCCGAGCCCAAGAACTTTGACGGCGCGCCCAAGGGGTACGAGCGCATGATGTCCTACCTGGACCAGTACAAGATGAAGACCCGGCTGCACCGCTGGCGCTTCAACCTGGCCACCGGCAAGACCACCGAGCAGCGGCTCGACGAGCGCACGCTGGAGTTCGGCATGATCAACCAGCGCTACGCAGGCAAACCCTACCGCTATGCCTACAGCGCCGTACAGGTGCCGGGCTGGTTCCTGTTCAATGGCTACGTCAAGCACGACCTGCAGACCGGTGAGTCCTGGCGAGATGCGCCTGCCCGAAGGCCAATACGCCAGCGAGGCGCCGTTCGCGCCGCGCATCGACGCCAGCGACGAGGACGACGGCTATCTGGTGACCTTCATCACCAACGAGAACACCCAGGGGTCCGAAGCCCTGCTGATCGACTGCAAGCGTTTCGCCGACGGCCCGGTATGCCGCATCGCATTGCCGCACAAGCTGTGCAGCGGCACCCACTCCTGCTGGGCCAATGGCGCGGACCTGCGCGACGGCATGCTCAGCCGCGCGACCGGCACACCATGACGACCCCCTATCAGAACGGAAACACCCGGCCATGAACCATGCCTGCATCATCGACGCCGTGCGCACCCCTCGCGGGCGCGGCAGCGACAAAAAATCCCTGGCACGGGCCGTCTCCAGGCAAGTGCGCAGCACGAAGGTGATGCAATGAACGCCGGTTTGCAGGTTTTTGCCCAACTCACCGTCAACGGCATCGCCGTCGGAGCGATCTATGCGCTGGTGGCGCTCGGACTGGTGCTGACCTACAAGGCCACCGAGGTACTGAACTTCGCACACGGCGACCTGCTCGTCGTGTCGGCTTTCACGGCCTGGGCGTTGATTGCCTTGGCGGGCTTGCCGTTCTGGCTGGCACTGATCGTCACGGTCGCGATTGCCGCCGTGTTGTCCTACGGCCTGGACGCCTTCATCATTCGACGCATCGCGGGTCAACCGCAGTTTGCCGGCGTGATGCTCACCATTGCGCTGGCCTTCATGCTGCGCGGCCTGGTCAGCATGGGCTTCGGTCCCGAGTCGCGCAACTACGCCACGCCGTGGACCGGACAGACCAGCCAGTTCGCCGGCATCGCGATCGCGAATCTGCAGCTGGTCATCGTCGCGGTGGCGCTGGCCGTCACGGCTGCGCTGCTGCTGTTCTTTCGCCATACCCGTCTGGGCGTGGCAATGCAAGCTGCCTCGCAGAACCAACTCGCGGCCTACCTGACCGGCGTGCGTGTCAAACGCGTGAACTCCATGGTCTGGGCGCTGGCCGGCGCCACGGCGGCGGTCGCCGGAGTGCTGCTCGCGCCGATCACACTGGTGGACGTGAGTCTGTGGTACGTCGTGCTCAAGGCGATGGCAGCGCTGGTGCTGGGCGGCTTCGGCAGCATCGCTGGCGCCATCGTCGGCGGACTGCTGATCGGCCTGATCGAACAATACGCCGGAGTCTATCTGCCCGACGGCTCCAAAGACGTGGCTGCCTACGCAGTGCTGATCGGGGTGCTGGTTGTACGACCGCACGGCCTGTTGGGCGAAGCCCATGGCAAGCGGGTCTGAAAGACAACAACATGCGTTTCGACTACAACACCCGTTACCGCGACAGCTTTGCTCTGCTGCGCCATACCGACCAGCGCATCGCCTACGGCCTGCTCGCGCTGGCGCTGCTGGCATTGCCCTGGCTCGCCTCAACCTATTTCGTCGGCGAGATCGCCTACGTCTTCATCCTGTGCATCGCCAGCCTGGGCCTGATGGTGCTGACCGGCTACACCGGCCAGGTGTCGCTCGGACATGCGGCCTTTCTGGCCATCGGTGCCTACGCACACGCGTGGATGCTGGGACAGGGCGTGCCCTTGTTGCCATCACTGGCCCTTGCCGGCCTGCTGAGCGCCGCCTTCGGCCTGGCGCTGGGGTTTCCCGCGATCCGGGTATCGGGCCTGTACCTGGCCATGGTGACGCTGGCGTTCTCGGCCATCGCTACCCATGTCATTGGTCAGTGGACCTCGGTCACCGGTGGCTTTACCGGTCTGGCAGTGGTCGATCCAATGCTCGCCGGCTTTTCGCTCGGCGGGCCCAAGGCTTTCTACTTTCTGTGCCTGAGCCTGCTGGTGCTGGTGCTGCTGGGTCTGCTCAACCTGCTGCGCTCCGGCTTGGGTCGCGCCTTTGTCGGCGTGCGCGACTCGGAAGCCGCGGCATATTCGCTCGGCATTGCGGTAAGCCAGGTCAAGGTCACGGCGTTCGCGTTGTCGGCCGGCGTGACCGGTCTGGCCGGCGCCCTTCTGGCCCACCATACCAAGTACCTGACACCCGACGCTTTCACGCTGATCCTGTCGATGGAACTGGTGCTGATGGTGGTGATTGGCGGACTCGGCAGCCTGCGCGGCGCGATTTTCGGCGCCGTGCTGATCAGCTTGCTGCCGACCCTGATCTCGTTTGTCAAGCCGATTCTTCCCGACAGCATTGCCAAGCAGTTCGGTCTGGAGACCTTCATCTTCGGCCTGATCCTGGCGCTGTTCGTGTTGTTCGAGCCAGCAGGCATCAACGGTCGCTGGATCAAGCTGCGTAGCCTGGCGCAGAGTTTTCCGCTGTACCGCCGCGACACCTTCAAACGCACCAAGCGCTATATGAAATCGGAGCGCTACAAATGACCGCCGTTTCCCAAGCTCACGCCATGCTCGAGGTGCGTGACCTGGCCTTGTCCTTCGGTGGTGTGCAGGCTATCCGCCAGCTCGCCTTTGACGTGCATGCAGGTGAAGTGCTGGCCATCATCGGCCCCAACGGCGCCGGCAAGACCTCGGTGCTCAACACCGTGACCCGGGTGTTCGACGCCAACCGCGGCAGCATCCGCTTCGATGGCCAGGAACTGACCGGTGTGCAACGCCATGCAGTGGCAGCACTGGGCATTGCGCGTACGTTTCAGAACATCGAGTTGTTCGAGGCAGCCACCGTCATCGACAACCTGCTGCTCGGTCGCCACCGGTTTGGCCAGGGCGCGTGGTGGCAGCAATTGCTGCGTACGCCGGAGGTCACCCGGCTCGAAGAAGCCTCGCGCGCCACGGTTGAGGAGGTGATCGAGTTCCTCGAGCTATCGCCCTGGCGCAACAGCCTGGTCGCGGGGCTGCCGTATGGCGTGCGCAAGGTGGTCGAACTGGGACGAGCGCTTGCCACCGGGCCGCGCCTGTTGTTTCTGGACGAACCCGCTTCCGGCCTGAACCCGGAGGAAACCCGCCGCCTGGCATTCTGGATCGACGACATCCGAAGCGACCTGGGCATCACCGTGGTCATGGTCGAACACGACATGTCGCTGGTCAGCGCGGTGGCCGACCGAGTGATCTGCATGGCACAGGGCGAACTGCTGGCCACCGGATCGGCGAGCGAAGTGCAAAACCATCCGCTGGTGATCAGCGCCTATCTGGGTACCTGACGATGACCACCATGCTCGACGTACGCAACCTGGAGACCTGGTACGGCCCGATCATGGCCATCTCCGGCGTGAACCTGCAGGTCAAGGAAGCGCGCATTGTTGCTGTGCTGGGCGCCAACGGCGCCGGCAAGACCACCTTGCTCAACACCATTGCCGGAGTGATCGACCCGTTCAAGGGGCAGGTCGAATTCCGTGGCGAGCAGATGCAGGGGCGCGACGCCGACGACGTGTGCCGGCGCGGACTGGTGCTGGTGCCCGAAGGCCGCCAGGTGTTCCCGTTCCTGAGCGTGGCCGACAACCTGGCCATGGGCGCCTACACGCGCAGCGACAGGGACGCGGTACAGCGTGACCTGGAGCGCATCTACCAGTGGTTTCCACGCTTGCACGAGCGCGCGCGCCAACACGCCGGCCTGCTCTCCGGCGGGGAGCAGCAGATGCTGGCGATCGGCCGCGCCGTCATGAGTAACCCACGCCTGCTGCTGCTCGACGAACCCTCGCTGGGCTTGTCGCCGCGCCTGACCAAGGAGATCTTCTCCATCGTGCTGCGTATTCGCGAAGAGACCGGCACTGCGGTGCTGGTGGTGGAACAAAACGCAGCCGTCGCACTGGCCCATGCCGACGACGGCTACATCATGGAACTTGGCCGCGTCGTCGCCGCAGACACCTGCGAAGCATTGGCGCAGAAATCCGATGTACGCGACGCCTACCTCGGCCTGGGCCAGACCCACGGCATCAGCGGGACGGCGCAGCGCTGGACCCGCCGCAAGACATGGCGCTGAGACATGACTGACAACACCATCCCGACATTTCTCGACTGCGACACGCCGGCCAAGGTTTTCCTGGCGCGTTGCCGCGCCTGGGGCGAACACAGCGCGCTGCGCCACAAGCGGCGCGGCATCTGGCAGAGCATCAGTTGGAGCGGCTATCTGGATCACGCCCGTGCCATCGGCCTGGCGCTGGTCGACCAGGGACTCGTGCGCGGTGACGTGATCTGTGTGCTGGCCGAAAACCGGCCCGAATGGCTTTATGCCGACATGGGCGCGCAATGCATGGGTCTGATCGGCAATGGCATCTACCCGACCTCGTCCAACGACCAGGTCGCCTACATCCTGCAGCATTCGAGCGCACGCGTGCTGCTGGTAGAGAACCAGGAGCAACTGGAAAAGGTGCTGGCCGTACGCGACGCCTGTCCCGATCTGAAGCGCATCGTGGTGATGGACCGCGAGGGCCTGCGCGCACTGGACGACGCGCAGGTGATGTTCTTCGACGAACTGCTGGCACGGGGCCTGGAACTGGCAGTACAGCACGGCGCCGAGTTCGACGCCGCTGTCGCGCAGGGGCGCAGCGACGACACCGCGTTCCTGGTCTACACCTCGGGCACCACCGGCGCACCCAAGGGCGCCATGATGGCCAACCGCAATGTGATGTTCCAGCTTGGCCAGGCCACGGCCTATCTGGACGCGCAGCCTGGCGACCGATCGCTGTCGTTCCTGCCGCTATGCCATATTGCCGAGCGCATGTCGTCGGTGTTCAACCCGCTGGCCGTCGGACTGATCGTGCATTTTCCGGAGAACTCCGGAACCGTGTTCAACGATCTGCGCGAAGTCGCCCCCCAGATGCTGTTTGCACCGCCAAGATTCTGGGAGAAGCTTTACTCGCAGATCGATCTGTTCATGCGCGACGCGATCGCGCCGGCGCGCTGGACCTACCAAAAAGCGCTGGCGCTGAACCGGCAGCAGGTCAGCGACAGGCTGCAAGGCAAGACCGCGGGGCCGCGTGGAGTGAGTGAGCGACTGTTTGATATGGCCGCATTTCGCAATCTGCGCATATTCCTGGGCTTGCAAAATCTCAAGACTGCGCTGACCGGCGCCGCGCCGGTACCACCCGACCTGATCCGCTGGTTCCTGTCCATCGGTATCGAGTTGCGCGAAGCCTTCGGCATGACCGAGACCTGCGGCTTTTGCACCGCTACACCAGTCGGCGGCATTCAGCTGGGCTGGGCCGGTGTGGCCGGCGCCGGCACCGAATTGCGCATCGGCGCGGAAAACGAGATCCAGGTACGCGGACCGAACGTATTTGCCGGCTACTGGCGTGATCCGGAACAGACACGCGAGGTCGTGGACAGCGACGGCTGGCTGCATACCGGCGATTGCGGCGAAATCAGCGCCCAGGGTTACCTGGCGATTCGCGACCGCATCAAGGACATTCTGATCACCTCGGGTGGCAAGAACATCACGCCAAGTCACATTGAGAGCCTGATCAAGTTCAGCCCCTACGTGACCGATGCGGTGGTGGTCGGTGACGGCCGCCACTTCCTGACTGCACTGGTAATGATTGATCAGGAGCATGTGGCGCGATTCGCCCAGGAGCGCCAGGTGCCGTACACCGACTTCGCCAGCCTGACCCGCACTGAGGCGGTGATGAAGCTGATCCACGAGCAGATCCAGCAGGCCAATGCGCAACTGGCCCGGGTCGAGCAGATCAAGGACTTTCGCATCATTGCCGAGTTGCTCGGCGCTGAAGACGAGGAACTGACGCCAACCATGAAACTCAAACGCAAGGTGATCGCGCGTAAATACGCAACGCTGATCTCCAGCATGTATCCGAGCTGACGACCGCCGCATCCGAGAGGCGATCCGAGGCCATTTTTCCCCCGTGTGTATGTGACTTTTTCGACAACCAACCAAGCAAGGAGACTGAGATGAAAGCTGTACGGACTACCCTGACCGCCGTGGCCGCAAGCCTGGCGTTTTCGCTCGCCCATGGCGGCGGCGTGAGTGACACCGAGATCGTGCTCGGCACCCACCTGGACCTGTCGGGACCGGTGGCGGCCGCCATGCCGATGCTGCGCAATGGCATGCAGATGCGCCTGGATGAAGCCAATGCCGCCGGCGGCGCGAACGGGCGCAAGTTCCGCCTGGTGGTGGAAGACAACGGCAGCCAGCCGCAACTGGCGGTGCGCGCCGTGCAAAAACTCACCAAGAGCGATGACGTGTTCGCGATCCTGAACGCGTTCGGCTCCGGCCCCAACGCCGCCACCGCCAAGATGGCAACCGATGCCGGCGTGGTGGTGTTCGCACCCTGGGCCGCCTCGGCCATCATCCAGAAGGTCTCCGGCAACAGCCCCTTGTTGTTCACGACGGTACAGAACTATGACAGTACCACCGCCACCAGCGTGGCGTGGGCGATCAAGAACTGGGGCACGAAGAAGATTGGCGTGATCTACCAGGAAGGCCCGTTCGGCGACCTGGTCAAAGGTGGCGTGAATGCCGCGCTCAAGGAAGCCAACCTGAGCGTCACGGCCGAGGCTTCGTGGAAAGCCGGCGACATCGACTTTTCGTCGCAGGTGGCCAAGTTGAAGGCGGCCAATGTCGACCTCATCGTGGCCGGTACCGTGGTGCGCGAGACCGTGGCGGTGATGGCCGAGGTGCGCAAGCTGGGCTGGAAAGAGGTCAAGGTCCTGACCGCGATTCCAGGGCGCAACGCCATTGTCGCGTTGCTGGGCAAGGATGCGGTCGAAGGCCTGTACGGCGTCGGCGGCTGGAAGCTGCACGGCACCGACACCAGCGACCCGGACGCAAAGAAGTTTCAGGCCGCGTACAAGCAGAAGTTCAACGTCGACCCGGACGAGAACGCCGCCAACGCGTACTCCTACACCGACTGGTTCATCAAGTGCGTCGAGGCAGCCGGCCGCAACCTGACGGCGCAGAGCTTCGCCAAGGCGGCCCAATCAGTGGCCCACCAGGACTTCATGACCTACACGAAACAGAGTTTTGTGAACAACCACACCAGTCCTGAATACATCTCGATCGACCAGGTCAAAGGCGGCCGTTGGTTACCCCAGGGGGCCCCGATCGCCGGCATGACCAAGTAAGCTAGCCCGCCATGGCCGACGCGGATCGGCGGCTCCGGTTGCGGGTGCGCCCGCATTCGTGAGGGCTCCGCTTCCGGCTGACCTGCAGGCGCGCTACAGTGGAGCCATGGTCAACTGGAAAACACGCAACCGTCTGTTGTCGCGCCGCGGCCTGTGGTACTCGCTGGCCCTGTGCCTGGTGATCCTGCTGCTCGGCGGCGTCGGCTTTCGTTTTCTCGAACCGCAGACGCCGACCCTGAACGAGGCCATGTGGCTGGCGTTCACGACCGCCGCTACGGTTGGCTACGGCGACCTCGTGCCCACCACGCTGGCGTCGCGGGCATTCGCCGTGCTGGTGGTGATCCTCGGTCTGGCGGTGCTGTCTCTGGTTACCGCCTCGCTGGCCGCCATCTTTGTGGAAACCGAGGAGCGTCAGATCGAGCGCGACCTGATGCACGAGATCGGCTCCTTGCGCGCCGAGGTCCGATCCATGCGAGCAGAGATCAAAGCCGCGCTGCTGCTGCCAGATACGGCACGCCGCCCCGACGCCAAGCCGTGAAGCGCGGCCGCCTCAAGGCCGCATCGACACGATGTGGCCCACCCTCGGATCGGTCTTGCCACCGAGCACCTGCAGGTATACCGCCAGCGCCTGCTCTGGCCCGCTATGCCGCTGCACGACCAGCCACGGCGACTGGGCATCGGACACCCGCTCGAGCAAGGCTTGCCAGGCAGCGACCAGTCGCTCGCCGAGCACGGGGGCGCCCCATTCGGCACTGCGCTTCTTGATCTGCGCCGGCGCAAAAAACAATGTCGCCTTGGGGCCGGGCAGGTTCTTCGCGCCGCCCAGTTCCGTCACATGCGTGCCGCCGATGGCGCAGCTATAGGCCAGTTGGGCGAAGCGCGTGTGCACGGCCTGGCGCAATGCGCCATTGCCGGCAAAGTCGATATAAACGCAGGGTGTGTCGGCAGGCAAGCTATCGAGATGCTCGTAGGTCAGCACGCGGTGGTAACAGCCCAGGCTTTCACAGAACGCCTGGTTCGCTGCCGACGTCAGTCCGACCACTTCGACACCTTGGCGCTGCGCCAGCATGAAGGCGGTGCCGTAGGCCGTCTTGCTCGATGCGCTCGACAACAGCATTACCGCCGGTCGGCCCGGTTCGTTGCTGGCACCGAAAAATGCGTTGTCGGCGAGAAAGTCGTCAATCAGCCAGGACGTGGTGAACAAGGGGCGCAGCAGCGATTGCAGGTCCTCGGTATCGGCCCGGTAAAACGGGTCGGCTGCGCAGCGTTGGTAGCGGTTGTAGACGGCGTGCAGGGCCGCGCGCTGCGCGCTGGCGTCGGAGAAGCCCTCCGGTGACAGCCGGGTCGGCGTCAGCAGCACCGACTGCGCCATCGGGAAATAGCCATACAGGCGTTCGCCCACCGCAACACCGGGGTAGCTGGTCTCAACGATGTCGCCAAAGCCCCACACCGGCACGATGCCCTGGCCCTCCTGCCGCGCGGGAAAAAAGTCCCAGTAATGCATCGCATCGCCGAACGCGGCATAGGTGATGTTGTTGGCGGTAAGTGCAAACCGGTCGATCGCCACCCTTACCTGGCCTTCGGCCAGCGGCGTATCCGGCACATGGTCCAGTCGGGCGTTGGAAATATCGGTCTTGTCGACCAGCAGCCGGGTGAGAGTCATGCGCGCAGCCTACATCAAAACGACTGCCTGGCGCTCGCGCCAGGCCCGCGGCTCGCAGCCATCAGGGTTTTCGGCATAGCGCATTAAAGAGCCCTCCTTAGAAATCGGCGCGAAAAGTGGACTATGGTTGAAACATCCGGCCCGCGCCGACCATGCCGCACCCAGCGACAAGGTGGTGCGGCACTTTTTGCGCACCCTGTTTTTCGGGGTCACGCAGCAGGCATGTCATCAGCAGGTATGGCGACCATCGACAGGAGACGACTGGCATATGTTCGACTACATCATCATCGGCGGCGGTTCGGCCGGCTGCACCTTGGCGGGCCGCCTGAGCGAAGACCCCGATGTCAGCGTGGTGCTGCTCGAGGCCGGCTCGACCGACAGCAACGTGCTGATCCACTGCCCGTCCGGCCTCGCGCTGCTGGCCAAGACCAACCAGGCCAACTGGAACTACGAGACCGTACCCCAACCCGGCCTGAACGGCCGCCGCGGCTACCAGCCCCGGGGCAAGGTGTTGGGAGGGTCGAGTTCCATCAATGCCATGATCTACCTGCGCGGCCAGCCGGCGGACTATGACCACTGGGAGTCGAAAGGCAACGCCGGGTGGGCATTCAAGGATGTGCTGCCCTACTTCAAACGCGCCGAGAACAACGAGCGCGGCGCCGACGCCTGGCACGGCGCCGGCGGCCCGCTCAACGTCAAGGACCTGCCCTCGCCCAACCCGTTCAGCGCGCTTTTCGTACAGGCCGGGGTACAAGCCGGGTTTCAGTCCAACCCGGATTTCAACGGCCCCGAGCAGGAAGGCGTGGGCATCTATCAGGTCACGCACAAGGACGGTGAACGCTACAGCGCCGCCAAGGCGTATTTGACGCCCCATCTCGAGCGCCCCAACCTGAAGGTCATCACCGGCGCATTGACGACCCGCATCCTGCTCGAGAAAACCCGGGCGGTGGGTGTGGAGTTCCAGCACGACGGTCAGCTCAAGCAACTGCGCGCCACGCGCGAGGTGCTGTTGTGCGCCGGCGCGCTCCAGTCGCCACAGATCCTGATGTTGTCCGGCATCGGGCCGCACGCGCATCTGCTCGAAAACGGCATCGCCACCCTGCACGCACTGCCGGGCGTGGGTCAGAACCTGCAGGACCATCCGAATGTGGTGATCAACACGAGCGCACCACGAGGCCGCGAACTGATGGGGGTTTCTCCGTCGGGCCTGGTCGATGCCGTCAAGGGCATCTTCGATTGGCGCCAGCATCGCACCGGCATGTTGACGAGCAATATCGCCGAGGCCGGCGGATTCATCCGCAGCGCGCCCGACGAGGATCGGCCAGACCTGCAACTGCATTTCGTGGTCGGGATTCTGGTCGATCACGGACGCAAGACCGTGCTCGGCCATGGCCATTCCTGCCATGTTTGCGTATTGCGACCGCGCAGCCGCGGCAGCATCCGGCTGGCGAGCAAGGATCCGAGCGCGCCGCCGCTGATCGACCCGAATTTCCTGGCCAACCGGGACGACATGGATCGACTGATTCGCGGCTTTCGCCTGCTGCGCAATATCCTGGCCCAGCCAGCTCTGCAAGGCCATGGTGGCGGCGAATTCACGACCTCAGCCCAGGCGCAAAGCGATTTGCAGATCGAGCAGTTCATTCGCAATCATGCCGACACCGAATACCACCCGGTCGGCACCTGCCGCATGGGCAGCGGCCCGGATGCCGTGGTCGACGCCGAACTGCGCGTGCATGGACTGCAGGGCCTGCGCGTGGTCGATGCCTCGATCATGCCGACCCTGACCAGCGGCAACACCAACGCGCCGGTCATCATGATTGCCGAAAAGGCCGCCGACATGATCAAGGCTTCCCGTGCCGACTCACCCACCAACGCGGTGCCGGCCGACGCCGTGGCGCAGGCGGTCTGACCGAGCACGCCCGCGGCACGCCTGGCGCCGTCGCGACTCGGGCGCGCAAACGGCTGTGCGCCGGCGCCAGTCCTACTGGAAGGCGACCTCGGCAAAACTGCGCAGCTTGCGACTGTGCAACTGGTCGATGCCCTGTTCGCGCAGCAACTCCATCGCCCGGATGCCGATGCGCAGGTGCTGATCGACCCGCTCACGGTAAAAGTGGTCGGCCATGCCCGGCAGCTTGATTTCGCCGTGCAGTGGCTTGTCGCTGACGCACAGCAAGGTGCCGTAGGGCACGCGGAAGCGAAACCCGTTGGCGGCGATGGTGGCGCTTTCCATGTCCAGCGCCACCGCGCGGCTCTGGCTGAAGCGGCGCTGCGGACCGTTGTCGGGCAGCAGTTCCCAGTTGCGGTTGTCGGTGCTGGCCACGGTGCCGGTGCGCATGATGCGTTTGAGCTCGGGGCCATCGACCTGCGTGACGTCAGCCACCGCGCGCTGGATCGCCACCTGCACCTCGGCCAGCGCCGGGATCGGCACCCACAGCGGCAGTTCTTCGTCCAGCACATGGTCTTCGCGCACATAGCCGTGGGCCAGCACATAGTCGCCCAGTTGCTGGGTCGTGCGCAAACCGGCGCAGTGACCCAGCATGATCCATGCATAGGGCCGCAGCACCGCCACATGATCGGTAATGTTCTTGGCATTGGCCGGCCCTACGCCGATGTTGATCATGGTGATGCCGCAGCCATCGTCGCGCAGCAGGTGGTAACCCGGCATCTGCGGCAGGCGCAGCGGCTCGGCGCCGAACTCGTCGCCCGGTTGCGAGGTCAGTCCGAGCCGGCGCGTGATCATGTTGCCCGGCTCGACAAAGGCGACATAGTCGCTGTTGGCGATCCTTCATGGCGGCACGGCCCAGGCGCACGAATTCGTCGATGTAGAACTGGTAGTTGGTGAACAACACGAAATTCTGAAAGTGCTGCGGCGCCGTGCCGGTGTAGTGGCGCAGCCGGTGCAGCGAATAGTCGACCCGCGGCGCAGTGAACAGCGACAGCGGATGCGGCTCGCCCGGCTTGGGCTCATGCGTGCCGTTGGCGATGCAATCGTCCATCGAGGCCAGGTCAGGCAGATCGAATGCATCGCGCATCAACTGACGCCGCTCGGCGCTCAGGCTGCCTTCGATATGGTCGTGTTCGGCAAACGAAAAATGCACCGGTATCGGCTGGCTGCTGGTACCCACCTCGAGTTCGACCTCGTGCGTGCGCAGCAGCAAGGAGAACTGCTCCAGGAAATAGTCGCCGAACAGATCGGGACGCGTCAGCGTGGTCTCGTAGCGTCCGGGGCCGGCGACAAATCCGAAACTGCGCCGCCCACCATCGTCGTCGACGACACGCGCCACGGTATGGGTCTGCACGCGCACGTAGGGATAGCAGGCACGGGCCTTGCCCGGCAGGTTTTCGCCAGCGACATAGCGCTGCATCGCCTTGCGCAGATGGTCGAGACCAGCGTCATAGATACGGCGCACCTGGGCCAGCGCACTGGCAGCATCGTTGTGACGGGTGGTTGCCATGGGAGGGGGAAGATAGATCATGGCGCTATTGTCCACAAACGCAAGCCGGCAGCAGAGCCTCGGGTCGGTTAGAGTGGCGCCATCAGGACTACGACGGTACACCCATGAACAACCGATTGATGCTACGCGGATTGCGCCTTCTGCTGCTGTTTGCGCTGGTGCTGCTGGTGTCGCTGGCGGCGGCATTGATGATTACGGGCATCCCGCGCAATGCGGCCGGCATGGCGGCCAAGGGTGCGTGTTCGGCCGCGTTTGTCGCGCACCGTCCTGCGGCCAGCGTGATGGCTCAGGATGTACTGCCCGCCAGCGCCGTGCTGGGTCTGATAGGAGTCTCCATCGACGAGCCCGCACGACGCGTGACAGCCCGCTTCGCGGGGCTGTTCGAACGCCAGGCGCAGTGGTTGCCGCAGCGCGGATGTGTGCTCGATATGGCAGCCGGCAGCGCCGCCCTTGCGCCGCGCCCATCGGCTGTTGTGGCAGCGCCCTGGCCACAGGGCGATACCGCGCTGTCGGCCGACCAGTGGGGACCGGGGGTGGACGCGGCGGCTCTGCGCCTGGTGATAGCCAATGCCTTCGTCGGCGCCGGCGATCCGCAGGCAGCCAATGCGCGCGCCATCGCCGTCATCCACAAGGGCCGGGCACTGGCGCTGCAAACGGCTCCGGGCTTTGCGCTCGATACGCCGCTGCACGGATGGTCGATGACCAAGACCGTGCTGGGCATGCTGAGCTACAAGCTGGCTCTGCAGACCGGTATGTCGCTGGAGCAACCGGTGGTGGACGCCATGGCGGGTCCGCGCGCGCCGGCCATGGCTGATCGACTGGCGCGCCGACGCCCGGCGCTCGATCAAGGTGTCCGACCTGCTCTACATGCGCGACGGTCTGGCCAGCGAAGAGCAATACCAGCCCTGGGGTTCGGTGCCACGCATGTTGTGGGGTCGTGCCGATGCGCCCGCCTATGCGGCCTCGGCGCCGACCGAGGCAGCCGCCGGTCAACGCTGGCGCTACCTGAGCCAGACCGCCAATCTGCTGTCAGCCGTGGATCGGACACGCTTCGAATCCGATGCCGCCCTACTGGGCCTATCCGTATCGGGCATTGTTCGAACCGATCGGTGCGCGCACCGCGGTGCTCGAAACCGACACAGCCGGCAACTGGGTCGGCTCATCCTATCTGTGGGCCAGTGTCGGCGACTGGGCGCGGCTCGGCCAGTTGATGCTGCAGGACGGGCAGTGGGATGGCCAAGCCGTGCTGCCGCCGGGTTGGCTGGCGCTCGCATCGACGCCGTCGACACCCCAGGGCGAAGGTCTGGGCTATGGTGCGCAGACCTGGCGCATCGGCGACCCGCAGCAGGGCAAATGCCGCGCCAGCGGTATCCCGCCCGACACCCTGGCCATGAGCGGCCACTGGGGACAGGTAGTGGCCATGGTGCCGTCGCGCGATGCTGTTATCGTGCGTCTGGGCTGGACTTTTCGCAGCGGGCAGTTCGACAGCTGCGCCTTCGTGGCATCAGTTCTCAAGGCTCTGCCGCCCTGAGCTCGCATCAAACCGGTGACTGCCCGCGCGTCGCGGCATGTCCTCATGCCCGACGTCGGGGTTTCATCCTCATCCGGATGGATCAATCCGGGGCGCACGCGGCCCCGATCAACAAGGAGTTAGACATGGATCTCGGAATCAAGGGCAAATGGGCCCTGGTATGTGGCGCCAGCAAGGGCCTGGGACTGGGTTGTGCGCAGGCGCTGGTCGCCGATGGCGTCAACGTGCTGATCAACGCGCGCGGCGCCGAGGCGCTGGAAGCAGCGGCCAACCAGCCTGCGCGCCATCCCCGGCGCCGGCAAGGTGCTGGCCGTGGCCTGCTGACATCACGACCGAAGAGGGCCGTGCCGCGGTGTTTGGCGCTGCCGGCGGCCCCGGCATGGACTTCGACATCGTCGTCACCAATGCCGGCGGCCCGCCCCCGGGCGACTTCCGCGACTGGGAGCGCGATGCCTGGATCAAGGCGCTCGACGCCAACATGCTGACGCCGATCGCACTCATCAAGGCCACCGTCGACGGCATGTGCAAACGGGGTTTCGGACGCATCGTCAACATCACCTCGGGCGCGGTCAAGGCGCCGATCGACATCCTGGGCCTGAGCAACGGCGCGCGCAGCGGGTTGACCGGCTTCGTCGCCGGCGTCGCACGCAGCAGCATTGCCGGCGACGGCGTGACCATCAACAACCTGCTACCCGGCACCTTCGACACCGACCGCCTGATCGCGACCACCAAGGGCCAGGCCGCCAAGGCCGGCAGAACGATCGAGGAACAGCTGGCAGTACGCGCCAAGGCGATTCCGGCCAAACGTTTCGGCACCGCGGCCGAGTTCGGCGCGATCTGCGCCTTCCTGTGCAGCCAGCATGGCGGCTTCATCACCGGGCAGAACATCCTGGCTGATGGCGGCGCCTATCCCGGCACGATGTAGGCCTCGGCCAGGTGCCTGGTCTGCCCGAGCCACGGGCAGATCTGATCGGGCGCTGACCCGCTTACTTCACGGGTTCGCGCATCGTGACGAACTCTTCGGCCGCCGTCGGATGGATGCCGATGGTGCTGTCGAAGTTCGCCTTGGTCGCGCCGGCCTTGATGGCCACGGCAAAGCCTTGCACGATCTCACCGGCATCGGGCCCGACCATATGCAGGCCGACCACGCGGTCGGTATCGTCCTGCACTATCAGTTTCATCAGCGTGCGTTCGCCGCTGCCGCTGAGTGTGTGTTTCAGCGCTCTGAACTCGCTGCGATAGACGCTGACCTTGCCACAGTGCGTGGCCGCGTCATGTTCTGAATACCCCACGGTGCCGATGTTGGGGTGGGTGAACACCGCCGTCGGGATGAAGTCGTAGTCCATGCTGCGTGCAGGCTTGCCGGCTGGCGGCCCGAACAACTGGTCAACCACCACCATGGCTTCGGCCAGTGCCACCGGAGTGAGCTGGATGCGGTCGGTCACGTCGCCCACCGCGTAGATCGACGGCAACGAGGTCCGGTAGTTGTCGTCGACCTCGACCGCACCATCCCAGCCCAGCTTGACGCCGACCTCTTCCAGGCCCAGTCCGCGCACGTTCGGCACCCTTCCGGTCGCATACAGCACCGTGTCAGCCATCAGTGTGGTCTCGCCGGATTCACCGTTCTTGACTGTCACTTCGATGCCATCCGCAGCACGGCGCAGTGCCGTAACGTCGGACTGCAGACGCAGATCGACACCGGTTTTGCGCATCTCGGCGGCGACAAAATGACGCACTTCGTCATCAAAGCCGCGCAAGATCTGCGCGCCGCGGTACAACTGCGTCACCTGCGCGCCGAGGCCGTTGAAGATGGATGCGAATTCGCTGGCGATGTAGCCACCGCCGACCACGATCAGGCGGCGCGGGAAAGGATCGAGGTCGAACATGGCGTCCGACGTGACAACCAGATCGGCCCCGCTGATCTCGGGCACGAAAGGCGTGCCACCGGTGGCGATCAGAATGCTGCGCGCCCGGATGCTGCGGCCATCGACGAGCACCTGCTGCGCCCCGGTGACCTGCGCACGGGCGCTGATGACCTCGACACCGGTGCCCCCGAGCAAGTTGGCATACACGCCGTTGAGCCGGCTGATCTCCTGGCGCCGATTGGTCTTGAGCGTGGCCCAGTTGAAGGTCGGTGCGGCACCTTCCCAGCCGAAGCCATGCGATTCCTCGAACGCCTCGGCATAGTGGGCCGCGTAGCTATAGAGCTTCTTCGGAATGCAGCCGACGTTGACACAGGTGCCGCCGAGTCCCGCCGCGCCGCTCTGCTCGGCCAGCATGACCCGGCCACCGCGTTGTGCCGCCATACGCGCGGCGCGCACGCCGCCGCTGCCACCACCGATGACAAACAGGTCGCAATCAAAATCAGTCATAAGCTTCCTTCATCGTTCTTTGTTCCCAGCCGTGAAGCCGGGCAAGCGCAGGCCACATGACTGGTCGCACATCATTGGGTAACCATTCCGACGCCGTGGCGAAGGCCTGCATCGCATCCTCGGGATATTGTCCATCGCGCAGCAAAAACCGTCCTGGTTGGGGAAATCGTTTGCCATGAACAAAAAGTACTTGCGCGCTCGCAGCCGAAATAGGGCGGTCAAATGCCGTTTGTAGGTTAAACGCAGTTCACGCCCAGGGTGACACGCAGGTTCGCCAGCATGTCAGCCACCATGGCATCGAGGTCGTATTGCGCGCGCCAGTGCCAGTCGCGCTGCGCCGACGAATCGTCGATCGACCGTGGCCAGCTGTCGGCGATGGCCTGTCGAAAGTCGGGCACGCAGTCGCATTTCGAAACCCGGCACCAGGCGTTTGATCGCTTGCGCGATGTCGGTCGGCGTGAAGCTGATGCCCGCCAGGTTGTACGACTGGCGCTCGCGCACCGCCTCTGCCGGCGCATCCATCAATTCGAGCGTGGCCCGGATCGCGTCGGGCATGTACATCATCGGCAGCGCCGTATCCGCCGCCAGAAAGCTGGTGTAGCAACCTTGTTTGAGTGCAGCATGGAATATCTCGACCGCATAGTCGGTCGTACCACCGCCCGGCGCCGTCTTCCAGCTGATCAGGCCGGGATAACGCAGACTGCGCACGTCGACGCCATGCACGCGGTGGTACCAGGCACACCAGCCCTCGCCCGCGAGTTTCGAAATACCGTAGACCGTGGTCGGATCCATCACCGTTTTTTGCGGTGTCTGCTCGCGTGGCGTCGACGGACCGAATGCGGCGATGGAACTGGGCCAGAAGACCCGTTCGAGCTTGTGTGTGCGTGCCAGTTCGAGCACATTGAGCAGGCCTTTCATGTTCAGGTCCCAAGCCCATGTCGGATGCTGCTCGCCACGCGCCGACAGGGCCGCCGCAAGCAGATAAATCTGGCGTGATCTGATGGCGCTCGACGATGGCAGTCAGGGCGCTGGCCTCGGTGGCGTCGAGCGCCTCGTGGTGCACACCGATCACCCGGCCCTCTGGCGCCAGGTCGCTGGTGACGACTGCTTCGCGACCGTGGCGTGCCACCAGGGCATGGGTCAACTCGGTACCAATCTGACCGTTGGCGCCGATGATCAGAATGCGCGAGGCCATCTCAGACTCCCGTCTTCAACAGGCCGAGTTCGCGTCCGGCCTGCGTGAAGGCCGCCACCGCGCGCTCGAGGTCGGCGCGTTCATGTACGGCGCTGATCTGCACCCGGATCCGGGCCTGGCCCTTGGGCACCACCGGAAAGAAGAAGCCGACCACATAGATGCCGAGTTCGAGCAGTCGCGCCGCCAGCTTTTGCGCCGCCACGGCGTCATGCACCATGATCGGCACGATCGCATGTTCGCCATCCTTGATGTCGAATCCGGCCGCGCGGATCGCGCCGCGGAACCAGGCCGTGTTGTCAGCCAGTTTGTCGCGCAACGCGGTGGACGACTCGAGCAGGTCGAGCACCGCGATCGACGCGCCGACGATGCTCGGCGCCACGGTGTTGGAGAACAGATAGGGCCGCGAGCGCTGACGCAGCAATTCGATCACCTCGCGCCGGGCACTGGTGAACCCGCCTGAGGCACCACCCAGGCCTTGCCCAGCGTGCCGGTGATGATGTCGACCTTGCCGAACACGCCCCGGTATTCATGGGTGCCGCGGCCGGTGGCGCCGACAAACCCGCTGGCATGGCATTCATCGATGCCGAGCAGGGCGCCATGCGTGTCACACAGCGCTCGCATGCTGTCGAGCCGGGCAATGGTGCCGTCCATCGAGAACACGCCGTCGGTGAACACCAGCTTGAAGCGTGCGCCGTCGGCCGCAGCCTGCTCCAGGCAGCGCGCCAGATCGGCCATGTCGTTGTGTTTGTAGCGATAGCGCCTGGCCTTGCACAGGCGGATGCCGTCGATGATGGAGGCGTGGTTCAGTTCGTCGCTGATCACCGCATCCTGCTCGCCCAGCAGCGGCTCGAACAGGCCGCCGTTGGCGTCGAACGCCGCCGCGTACAGGATGGTGTCCTCGGTGCCGAGAAAGTTCGACAGGCGCGCCTCCAGCGTCTTGTGCAGGTCTTGCGTGCCGCAGATGAAGCGCACCGAACTCAAACCATAACCGTGGGTACGCAGTGCTTCATGCGCCGCGGCAATCACAGCGGGATGCGACGACAGTCCCAGGTAGTTGTTGGCGCACAGGTTGAGCACCTCGCGCTGCGTACCATCGGGCGCCACGGTACGGATTTGCGCGCCTTGCGGCGTGGCAATGATGCGTTCGCCCTTGTACAGGCCGGCGTCACGAATGCCTTGCAGCTCCTGTGCCAGATGGGCGAAAAAATCAGGGTTGGTGGTCATGAGGTTTCCTTGGGCAAAGCGGTTGGGGCACAATCGGGTATTCTGGATATCGAACATCGTCCAATATATCGAAATTGTTTGCAGTATATCGAAATATGATGCAGCCACGCAACCCCTCCCCTGCGCCCGACGAACCACCCCGTGTCGGCGACACCCTGGCCGCACTGCGCCAGACAGCCAGCCTGTCGCTGGAGGCCTTGTCGCGCAAGGCCGGGGTATCCAAATCCATGTTGTCACAGATCGAGCGTGGCCAGGCCAACCCTACGGTTGCCGTGGTCTGGCGCCTGGCCAATGCCCTGGGTGTCTCCATGGGCGATTTGCTCGGTAACGCGCCAATGCCCAGCGCAGCAGCGATCGAAGTGCTGGGTGCGCATGCGGCTCCGGCGATTCGCAGTCCGGACGGCTTGTGCGAGTTGCGCATCCTGGGTCCGATCGGTCTGGCCGGCCAGTTCGAGTGGTATGCGCTGACCGTTCAGGCCGGCGGCGTGCTCGAGTCACAGGCCCACGAGGCCGGCACACAGGAACATCTGAGTGTGATGTCGGGCGCGCTGGAGGTTCGCTCCGACACCCTGGTTCAGCGCCTCAAGCCGGGCGAGACCGCGCGCTATGCGGCGGACCGCACACACCATATCCGCAATGGCGGGAAAACCCCTGCGAGTGCCTGGCTGGTGGTCGTGCACCCGGGATGAACGCGCCACGCGCGGGCGATAGCGCCAGCAGGTCGGGTCAGTGGATGACCGGATCGTCTGTCGGTCGGTCGTATCCGGACATCAGCCAATCGAAGGCCATGGCCATGTCGCCTTGGGCGATGAAGAGGTCCTGGCGACAAGCGGCCAGCGCGCGACCCGTGGTGCGTGCCAGCGTCAACGCGTCGGCGCAAAAGCGCGACGAACGAAAATCGAAGGTCTGGTCGTCGCTAAATGAATCAACAAGGCTCACATAGGTCCTACGGTCGGGGCCCGGCGCCGACTCCTTGGCGTGGATATCGGCAATTGCGCGGTGGGCTTGAAAGTGTATTGTGCGGATTTTGATCCGTAACCATCGTTTTGCGCGCGTGCTTCGGGCCTTTTTGTGCCCGATCGCAGGCATTTATTCGGACTCGCTGCAGTTTGGCTGGGCCGGGGCAGTCCGCGCCGCAGCACGTGGTCGACGCCGACAAGTCGTCGCATACTCTCAGAGTTGCGCGATAAACCATGAAAGGGACTACATGAAATCATTTGTCACGTTGCTATTGGGCCTGGCTCTGACTGGCTGGGCACAAGCCGAGAAGGTGGGCGAAGTCTCCACCGCATTCATCCTGATCGGGGCCAACCACAAGGTGGTGGTGGAGGCCTACGACGATCCCAAGGTAAACGGCGTGACCTGCTATGTGTCGCGCGCCCGCACCGGAGGCGTCATGGGCGCCATCGGACTGGCGGAAGACAAGGCCGAAGCCTCCATCGCCTGTCGCCAGGTCGGTCCGATCACCTTCACCGGCAAGGCCATGGATGCACAAGAGGAAATGTTCAACGAGCGCATCTCGGTGCTGTTCAAGAAGCTGCGCGTCGTGCGCATACTCGATCGCAAGCGCAACGTGCTGGTCTACCTCACCTATTCGGACAAACTGATCGACGGTTCGCCACAAAATGGCGTGACCGCAGTGGCGCTGGGATCGGTGGCGTTGCCGCCGCAATAGGCGGCGCTAAGACACCGCCAGCGGGCAGAGCGTCCGGCGTGTGCCGTGGGCTCTGGCGAAAGCTGCCATACTGCCAGCCGTTTTGGGGGAAGTCGGGAATATGTTGAAGTTCACTTGTTGCGATGCCGTCGGCCAGTTTTCAGATCGGGTCCAGGCGCAGGTGCTGCGCGGAATCCGGCGCGGCTACGAAAAGGAATGCCTGCGCATCGACCCCGCCGGCAAGCTGGCGCTGACACCGCATCCGCAGGCGCTGGGTTCCAAGCTCACCCACCCCTGGATCACGACCGACTATTCCGAGGCCTTGCTCGAATTCATCACGCCACCGAGCCGTGAGCCGGATGAGCCACTGGAGTTCCTGCGCACGATTCACCGCTACAGCGCCAGCGTGCTGGGTGACGAATCCATGTGGGCCAGTTCCATGCCCTGCGTCATCGGCGACGACAGCGCCATTCCGCTGGCCGACTACGGCAGTTCGAACAGCGCGAGGATGAAGCGGGTCTACCGCGAAGGCCTGGGCCTGCGCTACGGCCGGCACATGCAGACCATCGCCGGCGTGCACTACAACTGGTCGCTGCCGGAAGATTTCTGGCGTGCGTTGCACGGTTGCTGCGACAGCAGAGACACGCTGCAGGACTTCATCAGCCAGCGCTATTTCGGATTGATCCGCAACTTCCTGCGCTATGGCTGGCTGATCCCCTATCTGTTCGGCGCCTCGCCCGCCATCTGCGAGTCGTTCCTGCAAGGGCGCAAGTCGGACCTGCAGCAGCTGGTGCCTGGCACCTTGTACGGACCGTATGCCACCAGCCTGCGCATGAGCGACCTGGGCTACCAGAACAGCGCCCAGGCGAATCTGAACGTGAACTTCAACTCGCTGGCCGAATACACCGCAGCGCTCGAACTCGCCATTCGCACGCCGGACCCGTATTACGAACAACTCGGCGTCAAGGATGGCGCGCACTGGAAACAACTCAACGCCAACCTGCTGCAGATCGAGAACGAGTTCTATGCCGCCATGCGCCCCAAGCGCGTGGGGCGTGATCGTCCGGCAAAAGGCCTGCGCCTGCACGGCGTCGAATACATCGAGATGCGCCTGTTCGACCTCAACCCGATGGTCGATATCGGCATCACGCCCGAGCAAGGCAGTTTTGCCGACGTGCTGCTGTTGATGTGCCTGTTCCGCGACAGCCCGCCGATCAGCGCGCGCGAACAAGGCGAGAACGACGAAAACAAGCGGCGCATCGTCACGCGCGGCCGCCAACCCGACCTGCACCTGCTGGTGCACAACCACGAACAGGCTTTCCGGCCACTGGCCCATGAACTGTTCGACGACATGGCGCCATTCGCCGAGATGCTCGACACCGCCTATGGCGGATCACGCTATGCCAACGCCATGCAGCTGCTGCGCAAGCGCATCGACGACCCTGACCTGACGCCTTCGGCCCAGGTGCTCGAGGCAGCCCGCGCCCAAGGCGGCTTCTTCAAGTACGCGATGTTCGCGTCCGAACACCACAAACAGGCGCTGCTGGCGCAGCCGCTGGACGCGGCCACGCGCGAACGTTTCGAGCTCAGCGCAAGTGACTCGCTGGCGCAGCAAAGCCGCATCGAAGCCGAAGAAACGGAAAGCTTCGAGGACTACGTGGCGCGCTACTACGCGTAAGGGCCGACCCGAATGCCGGCGGCTACGCGCCTAATCGCGCAGTTGCCCCAGCACCGCCAGCACCGGCTGCAACACCCCGGCGCCAAAATTGCGCGAGCGCTCGCCGCTCCAGCCGGTCAACGGATCGGGCAGGTCGGCGTTGTCCTTGAACGGCATCTCGATCGTGAATGCCAGGCAGTCGAAAGCCTGCGCCACCCAGTTGGTGGCCACCGTCGGATTGGCCTGCGTGGCGCGGCTGGCACCGTAGTTGACACGGTCCTGGAAGTCCGGGCTGCTGGCAATCCAGGCGGACTTGAAGACGTCCTGCAGTTGCAGCAGGCGCGGCGTGAAATCGCGGATGCCCTCGGCGCCGGCGACGAAGTTGTAGGGCAGGCCCTCGTCGCCGTGCACGTCCAGAAACAGGTCCACGCCGGTGCGCTGCATGCACTGCGCGCACCACGCAATACCTCGGGTGAACGCGCCATGCGAGGGCTCCAGCCACTCGCGGTTCAGATTGGCGCCAACGCTGTTGGTGCGCAGGTTGCCGCGCACGCTGCCGTCGGGATTCATGTTGGGCACCACATAGAACACGCAGCGCGACAACAGCACGCGAGCTACCGGATCGTCTGGCGTCCAGCAGGCGTTCGAGCAGGCCTTCGACGAACCACTCGGCCATGGTTTCGCCCGGATGCTGGCGCGCGATCAGCCAGATCTGGCGCTTGTCCGCCTCAGCGACAACGCTGGCCGCATCGCTGATGTGCAGCACATCGATATCGCGCCCGTCCAGCGTCGCACCCAGGCGCTCGAGCGTTACCTGGCTCCGACGCCGCCGCCGAGCCGATCAGGTCCAGGTGCCGCTCCCATGAATAGGGCTCGAAATAGGCCAGGTAGACGCTGTTTGTGTCGGGTGTGAACTGCACCGTCATGACCTGGCCGTCGAACGTCGTGGGCACGCGAAACCAATGCTGACGGTCATGGCTGGCGCAGACCTGGTATCCGTCCCATCCCTTGGGATAGGCACAGGCGCCGGCATTCGTGAAACGCAGCGTCACCGGCACACCGGCCGCACCCTGCAGGCGAAAGTGAAACCACTGCGCGAACTCGGCTGCGTTGTCGGCGCGCACATGCAGCTCGATGTCGGCAGGGTCGTCGGCGCGCACCACCTCGATGGCACCGGCGTCGAACTGGCTGGAAATCGTGATCGGCATCTTCATGTTAGGGAGTCTTCGGGTTGGTATGAGGCGCGCAGCTCGCGTTTGAGGATCTTGCCGATGGCACTGCGTGGCAATTCGTCGCACAGACGCAAGTCACCCAGGCGCTGGGTCTTGCCCAGTTGCGCATGGGTCCATTGCAGCAATTCGTCGGCTGTCGTCAGGGCCCCGTCGCGCAACACGACAAACGCCACCGGCGTCTCGCCCCAACGCACCGAGGGCACGCCCACGACGGCGACATCGAACACCGCCGGATGCACGCGCACCACGGCTTCGAGATCGCTCGGGTAGACATTGAATCCACCCGAGATCACCATGTCCTTCTTGCGGTCGAGCAGGATCAGAAACCCGTCGCCGTCGAAACGACCGATGTCGCCGGTACGGATGAAGCGTTTGCCACCGGCATCAAACCACTCGGCCGCGCGCGTCTTTTCGCTCTGACCGTGATACCCCTGCATCATGCCGGCCGAATGCCCCACCACCTCCCCAGCCTGGCCGGGTCCGACTTCGACGCCGTTGTCGTCGATGAGCCGGATGTCGTGGCCCTGCGCTGGCCGCCCCACGGTGTGCAACTTGTCGGGATGCCGGTGCGCCTCCAGGATGCAGGTGCCACCCCCTTCTGTCATGCCGTAGAACTCGACCAGGCCGCCCGGCCAGCGTTGCAGCACGTCGGCCTTGAGCGCTGCGCCAAACGGCGCGCTGGTGCTGAACTTCACCTGAAAGCGCGACAGGTCGAAACGCGCGAACTGCGCATGCGCCATCAGGCGCTGGTATTGCACCGGCACCAGCATCGCATGGGTCGCATGGTGGGCCCGTGCCAGTTCCAGGAAGCCCAGCGCATCGAACTTGGGCATCAACACCGCGGTGGCGCCGAAGGCCAGCGTCGGCGCGAGCACGACCAGGGTGGTGTTGGAGTACAGCGGTGTCGACACGATGGTCGTGGTAGCCGGTCCGTAACCATAGGCCGCGCCGCGCAAGACGTGGGTCCAGCGCATGCCATGCGACTGCACGACACCCTTGGGTTCGCCCGTGGTGCCAGACGAATAGATGATGTTGAATGCGTCGTCCGGTGCGATCGCGACATCCCGCGGCAGCGCGCCCGGCGCGCCCAGCCAGGCCTGCAGCTGGGGCGACAGTTGCACCGCCGGCGTGGCCATCATCATGCGGGGCGCGGCGTCCGCCTGCACCGGTCCGAGCGCGATGTCGCCGGCGGTATCGACGAACACCAAGCGGGCCTGTGCGTCACGCAGCATGCGGCCCAGACCGGCGACACCCGTGGCCGGGGCCAGAGGGGCGACCGCCACGCCAGCGCGCAATGCGCCCACAAATATCGCCACGTACAGCGCCGACATCGTCGCGCAGATGGCGATGGTGTCGCCCGGCCCCAGGCCATCGCGCTGCAGACCGACCGCAACCCGGTCCACCAGCGCATCGAGTCCGGCATAGTCCAGCACCGCCGCACCTTGCACCAGCGCAGCCTGCTGCGGCATTTGCCGTGCGTGGCGTCGGATGCATTGCGCCAGGGTATCGAATACCGGGGCGTCGTCGCTCCGGTGCATGGCCAAGGTTTCCGCAACAGGTCGTGGGTAAATGTTCATCTGAAAGTCAGCCAGGCGCATCGAATCACCTGTCAGGACGCAAAGCATAACCGGGCCGGCGAGGCCCACCACGGCGCAGCGGGCAAGCCGGGCCCGGATCGCGAAGCAGCAGCCTTCACGCAGCGTGGTCAAAGCAGTTTCGGAGACAATCGAAGCCCAGCGCACAGCGCCTGCCCGTCTACAGCAAGCAACTGGCCGGCCGGCATACCTTGCCGCTCCCCTCACCCCCCTCTTCAGGACTCTGCACATGACCTATCCGAACGTACAACTGCTGATCAACAACGAATGGCGCCCGGCACGCGCTGCGGCGACGATCGATGTGCACAACCCGGCGGATGGCAAGGTCATCGGCACCGTGGCCAAGGCCGGCATTGCCGACCTGGACGACGCGCTGGCGGCAGCCGCCAAGGGCTTCGAGATCTGGCGCAACACTTCGGCATTCGAGCGCGCCCGCATCATGCGCGCCGCAGCCGCCCTGCTGCGCGAGCGCGCCGACGCCATCGCCCGCTTGATGACGATGGAACAAGGCAAGCCGCTGGCCGAAGCCAAGATCGAGGTGGCGTCGGCCTCCGACGTCATCGAATGGTTTGCCGATGAAGGCCGGCGCGTCTATGGCCGCCTCGTGCCGCCACGCGCCATGAACGTGCAGCAGATGGTGATCAAGGAACCGGTCGGCCCGGTGGCGGCCTTCACGCCGTGGAACTTCCCGATCAACCAGGTGGTGCGCAAGATGGCCGCCGCCCTGTCTACCGGCTGCTCGATCATCGTCAAGGCCGCCGAGGAGACGCCGGCATCGCCGGCCGAGCTGGTGCGCGCCTTTGTCGACGCCGGCATGCCTGCCGGCGTGGTTGGCCTGGTCTATGGCGACCCGGCCGAGATCAGCGGCTACCTGATCCCGCACCCGGTGATCCGCAAGATCACCTTTACCGGCTCGACGCCGGTGGGCAAGCAGCTGGCGGCACTGGCCGGCCAGCACATGAAGCGCGCCACCATGGAGCTGGGCGGCCATGCACCGGTGATCGTGGCCAAGGACGCCAACATCGCGCATGCGATCAAGATGATCTCGGGCGCCAAGTTCCGCAACGCCGGCCAGGTCTGCATCTCGCCGACCCGGTTTCTGGTCGAGGAAGATGTGCGCGAGGAATTCGTCGCCGGCTTCCTCAAATACATCTCCGGCCTCAAGGTCGGCAATGGCCTGACGGAAGGCACCCAGATGGGCCCGCTGGCCAACCCGCGTCGCATGACGCGCGATGGCGGATCTCACGGCCGATGCCGTCAAGCGCGGCGCCACCGTTGCCGCCGGTGGCGAACGCATTGGCAGCGAAGGCAACTTCTTCGCACCGACGCTGCTGCTCGATGCACCACTGGACAGCGCGGTGTTCAACAGCGAGCCCTTCGGCCCGATGGCGGCGCTGCGCAGTGTCAAGAACATCGACGAAGCCATCGCCGAGGCCAACCGCCTGCCGTTCGGCCTGTCGGCCTATGCCTTCACCAGTTCGATCAAGACCGCGCACCAGCTCAGCAGCCAGATGCAGACCGGCATGCTGTGGATCAACCAGCCGGCCGCGCCATGGCCCGAACTGCCGTTTGGTGGCGTCAAGGACTCCGGCTACGGCAGCGAAGGTGGCCCGGAGGCACTCGAGCCCTACCTGGCGACCAAGACCGTTGTGATGATGAGCGTGTGACGCAGGCCGACACCCCCATGGAGCCCGGGTTCGACACCCTGGCGCTCAAGCCCGGCACGCTGGAGAACCTGCACAGCCTGGGCTATCAGGCCATGACGCCGATCCAGGCCGCCAGCCTGCCGCCGGCGCTGGCCGGCAAGGACCTGATTGCGCAGGCCCAGACCGGCAGCGGCAAGACGGCCGCCTTTGCGCTGGCGCTGCTGACCAACCTGAACCCGCGCCGTTTTGCGGTGCAGGCCCTGGTGCTGTGCCCGACGCGCGAACTGGCCGACCAGGTCACGACCGAGATCCGCCGCCTGGCGCGGGCCGAGGAAAACATCAAGGTCGTCACCCTGTGCGGCGGTGTGGCGCTGCGCGGCCAACGCGCCTCGCTGGAGCACGGCGCGCACATCGTCGTCGGCACGCCGGGACGCGTCATGGACCACCTGGCGCGCGAGTACCTGACGCTGGAGGCACTCAACACCCTGGTGCTCGACGAGGCCGACCGCATGCTGGACATGGGCTTTGTCGACGACATCAGCACCGTGGCCAAACAGTGCCCGAAAGAGCGCCAGACGCTGCTGTTTTCGGCCACCTACCCCGAAGGCATCGAGAAGCTGGCGCAAGCAGTTCATGCGCGACGCCGGTGCGCATCGAGGTCGCCGCGCGCACCACCGGGCCGCAGATCGAGCAGCGCTTCTACGAGGTGACACGTGCCAACCGCTATGAGACCGTGGCGCTGCTGCTGAACCATTTCCGCCCCATCAGCACGCTGGCGTTCTGCAATACCAAGCAGCAGTGCAAGGAACTGGTGGCCCTGCTGCAGCAGCAAGGCTTCAGCGCCCTGGCCCTGCACGGCGAACTGGAACAGCGCGAGCGCGACCAGGTGCTGGCGCAGTTCGCCAACCGCAGCTGCTCGGTGCTGGTGGCCACCGACGTGGCCTCGCGCGGGCTCGACATCGACGCAGCTGGAGGCGGTGATCAACGTCAACATCACGCCCGACCCCGAGGTGCACGTGCACCGCATCGGCCGCACCGGGCGCGCGGGCGAGTCCGGCCTGGCGCTGAGCCTGGCCAGCATGGACGAGATGGGTTCGGTCGGCAAGATCGAGCAATACCAGAAACAGGAGTCGATCTGGCACCCGCGCGACGCACTGACGCCCACCGGCAGCGGACCGCTGCTGCCACCGATGGTGACGCTGCAATTGCTCGGTGGGCGCAAGGAAAAGATCCGCCCGGGCGACGTGCTGGGCGCCCTGACCGGGCCGGACGGCGGCTACACCCGCGAGCAGATCGGCAAGATCAACGTGACCGAGTTCACCACCTTTGTGGCGGTCGAACGCGAGCATCGCCAAGGAGGCGATGCGCCGGCTCAACGCCGGCAAGGTCAAGGGCAAAAGCGTCAAGGTGCGGCTGCTGGACTAGCGATCAGCTGCGCGCGTGCGTCACACCGCCGTCCACGATCAGGGTGGAACCCACCACGTAGTCGCCTGCGCGCGAGGCCAGGTAGATCGCCGCGCCGGCCATGTCTTCCGCCGTGCCGATGCGGCCCGACGGAATGCGCGTCGACACGGCGTCCGCATGGTCACGCGCGTCGCGTTCATGTCTGATGCAAACGCACCCGGCGCAATGGCGGTGACGACGATGTTGTCCTTGATCAGTCGCAGCGCCATGCGCCGCGTCAGGTGGATCAGGCCGGCCTTGCTGGCGGCATACGAATAGGTTTCCTGCGGATTCACCGACACGCCATCGATCGACGCGATATTGATGACCTTGGCCGGGCGCGTCTGCGCCGCGATGCGCAATTGCGCGGCCAACGCCTGGGTCAGGAAAAACGGCGCCTTGAGGTTCAGGTTCACCACCTTGTCCCAGCCGCTTTCGGCAAACACATCGAAGTCCGCGTCCCAGGTGGCACCCGCGTTGTTGACCAGGATATCGAGCCGGTCCTCGCGCTCGGCAAAGCGCTGCGCCAGCGCCTTGGCGCCTTCGACACTCGACACGTCGGCCGGCATCGACACACAGGGGCCGATCTTGCACATCTCGGCGGCCGCTGTGTCGCAGGCCGCCGCCTTGCGCGCGGAAATGTACACACGTGCTCCCTGGGCCAGGAAACCTTCGGCAATCATCCGGCCGATACCGCGCGAACCGCCGGTGACAAGCGCCGTGCGCCCGTGCAGGGAAAATAGATCGGTCATGCTGATATTGCTCCTCTGATTACGATTTCAACGGACGGTCTGTATACCGCCGGCCACCGACGCGTGACCCCGAAGGGTAACCTGTCGCCGGATCGGCCGGTTCCATCCCCATATCTGGGCCACCCAAACCTTCAGCCACTGGCGCACCCGATCAGGATGTCGGCCAGCGCTGCAGGCGCGCTGATCATCGGGTCATGGCCGGTCGCCAACTCGACGATGCGCGCGCCGGGCTGCCATGCGCCGTCCCAGAACGTGCTGCTGCGCACTCGCGTGCGGATGGCGTCGATCGTGGCCAGTGCCGGCGTGGTGCAGTCGACGAAGGTGCGCGGCACGGACGCCACCCTTTGGGCGTCGAAATCCAGCCGCATCTCGTAGGTATGGCCCGGATGCGGCGACTGACGACGCCGAACCCAGGCATGTTCAGCGCCATCGAGACCGAACACCACCGGGTCGGGCGCGGGAAACGCGAACACGGTCGATGCCCGCGCCGCATCGAGCCGCCCCTTGCGCGTGGCTTGCGTGTGGGTGCTGCTCCAGGACTCGCCCGGTTTGGGCACCACCGCGTCGAGGTAGACCAGATGCGCCAGCCTGTCCGCCATGCGGTCCGCCACGGCCGTGACCAGCATGCCGGCGTAACTATGACCGACCAGGATCACAGCCTGCATCTCTTCGGCCTCGATCGCACCCATCACGTCCTGCACGTGGGTCTGCAGGTCGATACCGGCGTGCAGCAGATGGGCCCGTTCGCCCAGGCCAGTCAGCGTCACCGCATGCGCTCGGTGGCCGGCGCGCACCAGGGCCGCCGTGACGTCGCGCCAACACCATGCGCCATGCCAGGCGCCGTGCACCAACAGGAAATGAGCCATGTTTCGTTGTCCTCTCCGTATCGGTGCGGGCCGACGCTGCGCAGCCGCGCGGTCGGCCCGCGCCATCGATCATGCATTCTCGCCGCAGCGCCAGCCAACCGCTGCGTGTCGTCTACAGTCGAGCCATGATTGCCCGCGCCAAGCACCACCTGCCATGACCGACATCCTGACCATCACGCTCAATCCCGCGCTGGACGTGGCCACGTCCTGTGACCAGTTGCAGCCCAGCCACAAGCTGCGCTGCACCCATGCCGAACGCTTTCCGGGCGGCGGCGGCATCAACGTGGCGCGCGTTGTGCAGCGCCTGGGCGGTGACTGCCTGGCGCTATACCTGGCCGGCGGTGTCGTCGGCGACCGCTTGCACAAGCTGTTGCAGGCCGAGCAGGTGCCCAGCCACCGGCTGCCGATTGCCGACGAGACGCGCGAGAGTTTTTCGGTGCTCGAAACCAGCACCGGTCGCGAGTACCGCTTCGTATTGCCGGGGCCCGACGTGAGCGCAATGGAATGGCAGGCCTGCGTGGACTACCTCGTGGCGGTCGAGCCTGCACCCCGGTATGTGGTGCTCAGCGGCAGCCTGCCGCCCACAATGGCCGTCGACAGCTATGCGCAACTGGCCGCGCTGGCCCGATCACGCGGCTGCAAGGTCGTGCTCGACAGCTCCGGCGCGCCACTGGCCGCCGCCCTGGCCAGCGGCGTGCATCTGATCAAGCCGAGCCTGCGCGAGTTGTCGGACCTGACCGGTGCGCAACTGGAACACGAAAGCCAGTGGCGCACCGCGGCCGAATCGCTGGTGAAAGGCGGCAGCGCGGATCTGGTCGCTCTGAGCCTGGGCGAACGCGGCGCGATGCTGTTCAGCGCGCAGGGCGCCTGGCGCGCCGACGCGTTGAAGGTGGATGTGAAGAGCACAACCGGTGCTGGCGACAGTTTCCTGGCGGCGATGGTGTGGGCGCTGAACCAACAGATGGCAGCTCCCGATGCGTTCCGCTACGGTGTCGCGGCGGGCTCAGCGGCGTTGCTGCATACAGGCACGAACCTGTGCCGAGCCGACGATGTGGCACATCTGCTGCGGCAAGTACAAGTGACCTCGCTCGCCGGGCCATGCGACGCCGTCAGTCGCCAGACGCAAAGGCAATCTTGATTCATTGATCAAAAACGGCGCCGTCGGCGCCGTTTCTTATGGCCACAGCCTGCAATCACATATTGCGCCGGTACTGCCCCCCCACCTCGAACAAGGCATCGGTGATCTGCCCCAGTGAGCAGACCCGCACCGCATCCATCAGCACCTCGAACACATTGTGATTCTCGATCACCGCCTGCTGAAGCCGCTTGAGCATAACCGGTGACTGGGCCGCGTGGCGCTGGTGGAACTCCGCCAGGCGCGCGAGCTGACTCTGCTTTTCCTCGTCGGTCGAACGCGCCAGTTCCAGTTTGTCCTGCACGGCATCGCCATGCGGATTGCGGAAGGTGTTGACGCCGACAATCGGCAACTCGCCGGTGTGCTTGAGCATCTCGTAGTGCATGGACTCGTCCTGGATACGGCCACGCTGGTAACCCGTCTCCATGGCGCCGAGCACGCCGCCGCGCTCTGCAATGCGCTCGAATTCAGCGAGCACCGCCTCCTCCAGCAGTTCAGTCAATTCCTCGATGATGAAGGCGCCCTGGCTCGGGTTCTCGTTCTTGGCCAGCCCCCATTCGCGATTGATGATCAGCTGGATCGCCATCGCGCGGCGCACGCTCTCGTTGGTCGGCGTGGTGATGGCTTCATCAAAGGCGTTGGTATGCAGACTGTTGCAGTTGTCGTAGATCGCGATCAGCGCCTGCAGCGTGGTGCGGATGTCGTTGAACTGGATCTCCTGCGCATGCAGGCTGCGCCCGCTGGTCTGGATGTGGTATTTGAGTTTCTGGCTGCGTTCGTTGGCGCCGTATTTTTCCTTCATTGCCACCGCCCAGATGCGCCGCGCGACCCGTCCCATGACGGTGTATTCCGGGTCCATGCCGTTGGAGAAGAAGAAGCTCAGGTTGGGCGCGAAATCGTCGATGTGCATGCCGCGCGCCAGATAGGCTTCGACAAAGGTAAAGCCGTTCGACAAGGTGAACGCCAGTTGGCTGATCGGGTTGGCACCGGCCTCGGCGATGTGGTAACCGCTGATCGACACACTGTAGAAGTTGCGCACCCGGTTGTGCACGAAAAACTGCGCGATGTCACCCATCACCTTGAGGCTGAACTCGGTCGAGAAAATGCAGGTGTTCTGGCCCTGGTCTTCCTTCAGGATGTCGGCCTGCACCGTGCCGCGTACGTTTTCCAGCACCCATTCGCGGATCTTGGCGGTCTCGGTCTCGGTCGGTTCGCGGCCGTTCTCCTTGGTGAACTTGTCGATGTTCTGGTCGATCGCGGTATTCATGAACATCGCCAGGATGCTCGGCGCCGGACCGTTGATGGTCATGCTGACCGAGGTGCTCGGGCTGCACAGGTCGAAGCCGCCGTACAGCACCTTCATGTCATCCAGGGTCGCGATACTCACGCCCGAGTTGCCGACCTTGCCGTAGATGTCCGGGCGCAGGTCCGGGTCGTTGCCATACAAGGTGACCGAGTCGAACGCGGTCGACAGACGCTTGGCCGGCATGCCCTCGCTGAGCAGCTTGAAACGCCGGTTGGTGCGGAACGCATCGCCCTCGCCGGCGAACATGCGCGTGGGGTCCTCGCCCTCGCGCTTGAAGGCAAAAGTGCCGGCCGTGTACGGGTAACTGCCGGGCACGTTATCGAGCATCAGCCATTGCAGAATCTCACCATGGTCTTCGTACTGCGGCAACGACACCTTGCGGATCGGCGTACCGCTGAGCGATTTGGTGACCAGCGCGGTACGGATTTCCTTGTCGCGGATCTTCACCACGTATTCGTCGCCGGCGTAGGCCTTGCGCATTTCGGGCCACTGGGTCAGCAGTTTGCGTTCACGCACGCCCATCTGCGCCTCGCGCTGATCCGCCAGTTCCGTTGACCGCTTCGACCGCACCCAGTTTGTTCGGGTTGGCGCCACGCAACATGGTCCCGGCAGCGCGCAGTTGCTGGATCTCGCGCGCCAGGCTCGCCTGCGCGCGCGCACCCGCCTTGTACGCGCGCAGCGTGTCGCTGATCTCTGCCAGGTAGCGCGTGCGCGCGGCAGGTACCACCGGAGACTGGTTGGTGCTGTGGCGCACGGCAAGCTGGGGCAGGCTCGAGTCGGCGACCGTGAGGCCGAGTTGCGCCAGACGCGGCAACAAGGCCTGGTACAAGGCGGTGACGCCGTCATCGTTGAAACGCGCCGCCATGGTGCCGAACACCGGCATCTGGTCGGCCGGCGTGGTGAAGGCCTCGCGGTTGCGTTGCACCTGTTTGGCGACATCACGCAAGGCATCCTGCGCGCCTTTTCGGTCAAACTTGTTGACCGCCACAAATTCGGCGAAGTCCAGCATGTCGATTTTCTCAAGCTGGCTGGCGGCGCCGAATTCCGGCGTCATGACGTACAGCGGCACATCCACATGCGGCACGATGGCTGCGTCGCCCTGGCCTATGCCCGAGGTCTCGACGATGATCAGGTCGAAACCCGCGCACTTGCAGGCCACGATCACATCGGGCAGGCAGGCACTGATCTCCGAGCCGAAATCGCGCGTCGCCAACGAACGCATGAAGACCCGTTGACCGTCGTCCTTTTTCCACGGGCCGATGGCGTTCATGCGGATGCGGTCGCCGAGCAAGGCGCCACCGCTCTTGCGCCGCGACGGGTCGATGCTGATGACGGCCACGCGCAACCGGTCGCCCTGGTCCAGCCGCAGCCGGCGGATCAATTCGTCGGTCAACGACGACTTTCCGGCACCACCGGTTCCGGTGATGCCGAGCACCGGAACCGCGCTCTTCGGCGCCGTCGCACGCATCGTATCGACCAGGGTCGCGTCGGCATTGCCGCCTTCAAGTGCGGTGATGAGTTGCGCCAACGCGCGCCAGTTGTCCTGGCCGTGGCCCTGGATCGCACCGATCGTTGTGGGAGCGAAACCCGACAAGTCCTTGTCGCAACGCATCACCATCTCGCCGATCATGCCGGCCAGGCCCATGCGCTGGCCGTCTTCGGGGCTGAAGATGCGCGCCACGCCGTAGTCATGCAGTTCGCGGATCTCGGGCGGCACGATCACGCCGCCGCCGCCGCCGAACACCTGGATATGCGCGCCGCCGCGCTCACGCAGCAGGTCGACCATGTACTTGAAATACTCGACATGGCCGCCCTGGTAGGAGCTGATCGCAATCCCTTGCACGTCTTCCTGCAAGGCTGCGGTGACGACGTCGTCGACACTGCGGTTGTGCCCCAGGTGGATGACTTCGGCGCCCATGCCTTGCAGAATGCGCCGCATGATGTTGATCGCCGCATCGTGGCCGTCGAACAGGCTGGCCGCCGTGACAAAACGCACCTTGTGGGTCGGCCGATAGCTGGCCAGTGCCTTGAAGTCGGCGGATAGGTCGGTCATGCATGTCTCCAGATTCCGGCCGCCACCGCGGCGCCGAGCCCGCTAGCTTAATTGACGTTTACGTCAACGTCAACTTTGTTCCCGACCCGTTCCCCGTCGATCACTGCGGGGGCAATGCGGTGTGTGCGGCGCAAATCGAATGGCGCTTCAGGCCAGCACCAGACTTACAACTTGCGCGCCAGCCACATGCCGGGCAACATGGCCAGCACGAAGATCACGGTATCGAGCTGCCCCGTCAGCAACGAGGCAAGTGCGGTCGCCGGGCTGTAACCACTCAGACCCCAGCCGACACCGAACACCACGGCACCGGCGATCAGTCGACCGTCGCTGCGGCGCCCCGACGACAACACGAACGATCGTGTGAACCAGGGCCGGACACTGGCACGGGGCGTCAGCGTATACCCGAGCAAGGCAATCAGCACGGCCCCGAGCGCGACGAACAACAGTGTTCCATCCCATTTGCCAGGGAAGTCCCCGACCAGCAACTCCTTGAGATCGAGCATGGCGATCACCTTTTCGGGCTGGGTCATGCCCGACAGGGTCAGCCCGGCAGCAAAGATCAGGCCGGCGGCAAACGCGATCAGCAACTCGGCCGCCGGATGCAGGCTCTTTCGCGGCACAGCCGGTGCAATCGCGCCAGCGAGGGTTTCGTGATGCATGGTGCGCATGAGAGTGTTGCCAGGAAACGGGTGGATGTCTGGTTTGCGCGTCAGCGGCCAAATAACCACTGCAGGCCTTCGATGACCAGGTCCGCCCACCAGCTCGCTTGCGGCAGATGCGAGGTCACCAGCACCGTCGTCACGGCGGCACCGGTGAAGGTGGCCACGGCCACCAGCGAGCGTTTCGAGCGACGACCCAGTCCAACCATGGCGTGCCCGCTCACTGACCCCGAACCGAGCACGGCGCCGAATCCGACGAGAAAGCCGGCGGGCACGATCACCAGGGCGTGGCGTATCTCCAGGTGCGGCACGGCAAGCACCCAGGCAAAAAAGGCGCCGCCGCCGACCAGACCGAACAGAAAGGCCCAGCGCCACAACGAGTGTTGCCGGCGCGAGGTCAGCACACCCGCGGTGATGGAACTCACAGAGCTGGCGCGTCCGACTCCGGCGAGCAGGATCCAGCTGGCCAGACCAATCAGGATGCCACCTTGCAAAGCCTGCGTGTATTCGTCCAACGCCGCGTCTCCGAAGTCCTAAACTATTGCCCGAGCATACCCTGACAACGCGTTTGAGAGGACCCCTGCATGCAACCGATTCAATTGTTCGACGCCGCCTCCAGCACCTACACCTACGTGCTGTTCGACGAGACCACGCGTGAGGCCCTGATCATCGATCCGGTGGACGAGCAGCTCGAGCGCGACCTGTCCACCTTGCACCTTACGGCCTCAAGCTGCTGTGGACGGTGGAAACCCATGCCCATGCCGACCACATCACCAGCGCCGCCCAGCTGGCCGAACATGCCGGCGCCAGAACGGCGGCACCGTCCGGATGCGGCATCACAACCGCCGCGAAACAACTGGTGCACGGCGACGTGCTCCATTTCGGCAAGGAGAGTCTGCGTGCCTTGCACACACCCGGCCATACCGCCGGCAGCATGAGCTTCGTCTGGCGCGAACACGTGTTCACTGGCGACACCTTGCTGATCAACGGCTGCGGCCGCACCGACTTCCAGTCCGGTAGCGCCAGCGCCTTGTACGACAGCATCACCCAGATACTATTCGCCTTGCCCGACGCCACCACCGTATGGCCCGGCCATGACTACCAGGGTCGCACCCATTCGAGCATTGGCGGCGAAAAGTCCGGCAATGCCCGGGTTGCCGGCAAGACGCGGGAAGAGTTCATCGCCATCATGGACACGCTGAATTTGCCACCGCCCAAACGCATCGACGAAGCGGTTCCCGCCAACCTGCAGTCAGGCATCCGTCACGACGCGCACGGCGAGCCGCGGCCCGGCGCGGGTGCCGCGCAACCACCCCAGGTACAGGCAGCCCAGGGCTATGCCGGCGACATCGCACCGCAGCTGGCCTGCGCATGGTGGCAGTCCGGCGACCGCGGTGCTGGTCGACGTGCGCTGCGACGCCGAACGAGAATGGGTCGGCTTTGTTCCTGATGCGGCGAATATCGCCTGGAAACAGTGGCCGGGCATGACCATGAACCCCGACTTCGACCAGGCGCTCAAGGCAGCCGTGCCGGCCGGCAAGAAGGTGGTGATGTTGTGCCGCAGCGGTGTGCGCTCGATCGCCGCCGCACGACGCGCCACCGAACTGGGCCTGGAGGCCTACAACATCCTTGAAGGATTCGAAGGCAACCCCGACGGATCGGCCCACCGTGGACAGCTCGGCGGCTGGCGCAAGCACGGCCTGCCGTGGCGCCAGAACTGAGCCGACTGAATGGCCAACATGACTTTTCTCGCCATCGACATCGGCAATACCCGCCTCAAATGGGCGCTATACGAATCCGCACGCCCCGGCGCGCCGCTGCTGGCACATGGTGCCGAATTCCTGGACAACATCGACAAGCTGGCCGACGGGGTCTGGTCGACACTGGCCGCACCGAGCCACATGCTCGGTTGCGTCGTCGCCGGCGAGGCCGTCAAGCGCCAGGTCGAGGAGCAACTCGAACTCTGGGACATCAATCCCCAATGGGTCGTCGCCGCTTCCGACGAAGCGGGTCTGACCAACCACTACGATCATCCGACCCGGCTGGGCGCCGATCGCTGGGTCGCCATGATCGGCGCCTGGCACCGCATGCTGGCGCAGGGCAAGCCCCGTCCCATCGTCGTGGCCATGGTCGGCACTGCCGTAACCGTCGAGGCCATCGACGCGGGCGGACACTTCCTGGGCGGGCTCATCCTGCCCGGTCACGGCATCATGCTGCGCGCGCTGGAGTCGGGCACGGCCGGACTGCATGTGCCCACCGGCGAGGTGTGCGACTTCCCGACCAATACCAGCGATGCCCTGACCAGTGGCGGCACCTATGCCATCGCCGGCGCGATGGAGCGCATGGTGCAGCAAACTGCGCGCGCATTGCGGCGAGGAGCCGCGCTGCTTCATGACCGGCGGCGCCGGCTGGAAAATGGCGCCCAGCCTGTAGCTCGCCGTTCGAACTGGTCGACAACCTGATCTTCGACGGCCTGCTGCAAATGGCGCAGGCGCGCGCGAAAGCGCGTCTGTACTGACGCCCGGTCAGACGCGGGTTCGAGCCGTCAGGCTCAGCGTGCCGGTCAGACCGGCAACACCCTGGAACATCGCCTGGCGCGCCTGCGCGTATGATCTGACCGCGCCAGGCATCGGTGTCGACATAAAAGGCGTCCAGCATCTGCTGACTGGATGCTCCGGGCCAGCGCCGCATCAGCCTGCGGGTGCAAGTGCAACCAATGGTCGGCGCGCAGCGCCTCGATCATCTGCAGAATCGGCAAGGTGCCGTACTCCATCGCGATGGCGGTGTATTCGGCCTGTGGGCATTCCTCGTACACCGAGTTCCACATCAGGCCGGTCAGCTTCGCCGAACTCGATGAACCGTCGTAGATCGAGGTGATCGGCGTCGCACCGTCGCCACCCCACCACTGGCGCGCACGCTGCAACGCCAGCGGCATCGTCCTTGCAGGCAAAGATGCGCTCGCCCAGCCCGCTCGGACCCAGTCCGGTATGCAGGTCGATCCAGGCCAATGCGTTTGGCCTTGCCGCGCATGGCGGCGCAATACCTGGCGCAGCGTGCGATTGCTCCAGGTCGGCTCGGTGCCACCAAAAAACAGGCCGTCGGCAAAGGCGTATTGCCCCTGGGACACCGCCGCCTGAAAGCGCACCTGGCCATGCTGCTGCAAATAGTCGGCGATGGCCTGCACATTGGCGGCATCGGGCGGCCAGGTTTCGGGCAACAACAAGTCATGCAATTCGGCGTAGGCCGGATTCACCGGCAGCGGCTGGCCGAAGTCGGCGAAATTGCGGTTCAGATCGACGTTCTCCTGGGTCACCCGGCGCATGTACGAAAAACCATGGGGATTGAGCGCATGGATAAGCATCACCGCGACGCCAGCGGCACGCAGCATGCTCCAGCCACTCGGCGTCATGCAGCGAGGCCACCTGCACACCGCTGCCGCAATATCCCTCGACACCGTGGCAGGCACTGGAGACGATCAGCATGGCCTGCGGCTTGCGCATCGCCGGCCAGCGCCACGTCCATCGCCAGGGCCTCGCCGTCGCGCCCGGTCAAGGGATGGTCGTACGAGGTGACGGGCACCCGGCTGTTGCCGCTGCCTCCAGAAACCGGACGCGGGCCTGGGCGTACCGGGTGGAGAACGCCTGATCGAGTCCGATCATTTGCGCGGCGCCTGCGCGTCCTGTGCGAACCAGGCTTCCGCCAGCCGCACCCAGTAGGTGGCGCCCAGCGGAATCAGGTCGTCGTTGAAGTCGTAACTCGGGTTGTGCAACATGCACGGGCCGGCGCCATGGCCCGCGTCGCGGTGGCCGCCTTCGCCATTGGCGATGAAGCAGTAGGCGCCCGGCTTGGCCTGCAGCATGAAGGAAAAGTCCTCGGCGCCCATGGTCGGCTCCTGCACCACGACGTTGTCGGCGCCCGACGATGTCCTGCATGACCTGGCGCGCAAACTCGGCTTCGGCCGCCGAATTGATGGTCGGCGGGTAGTTGCGCATGAACGCGAAATCGCAGCGCGCACCGAACGCGGCGCAGGTGTGTTCGGCGATCTCCTGCATGCGCTTTTCGATCAGGTCGAGCACCTCGATCGAGAAGGTGCGCACCGTGCCCTGAATCTCGCAATAGTCGGGAATCACGTTGGTGGCCTCGCCGGCATGGATCATGCGTGACCGAGATCACGCCGGCGTCGATCGGCTTCTTGTTGCGGCTGATGATGGTCTGGAAGGCCTGCACCATCTGGCATGCCACCGGCACCGGGTCGATGCCGTTGTGCGGCATCGCGGCGTGACCGCCCTTGCCGGTGATGCGGATCTTGAACTCGTTGCTCGACGCCATCACCGGCCCGGCGCTGACGGCAAACTGGCCGACCTGGTAGCCCGGCCAGTTGTGCATGCCGAACACCGCCTCCATGGCGAATTTGCTCGAACAGTCCGTCCTTGATCATCTCGCGCGCGCCACCGCCGCCTTCTTCGGCCGGCTGGAAGATCAGGTAGACCGTGCCGTCGAAATTGCGGTTCTTCGCCAGATGCTGTGCTGCCGCGAGCAGCATCGCGGTATGGCCGTCGTGGCCGCAGGCATGCATCTTTCCGGCGTTCTGGCTGGCGTGGGCGAAGGTGTTGAACTCCTGCATCGGCAAGGCGTCCATGTCGGCGCGCAGGCCTATGGCCCGCGTCGACGTGCCGTTCTTCACGATGCCGACGACACCGGTGGTGCCCAGGCCCCGGTCGATCGGCAATCCCCCACTCGGTCAGCTTGGCCGCCACCACATCGGCGGTGCGCACTTCCTCAAAACACAGCTCGGGGTGGGCATGGATGTCGCGGCGAACCGAGGCAATCGCAGCCGACTGGGTGAGGATCGAATCGATGACTTTCATGGGGTCTCCTGATGGCGGTTGCGGGTTCGGTGATACGCGTCGCTCCAGCGCCCTGCGAGGCAGGCCGGCTTGATCTAAGATCGACGCCATACCCGGCGTAGCCTGAGTCTACCGCCGGGATGGCTTCGGCGCTTTGCCCTGCAAACACCAGGCCTTTGTCGCCGCCCACACCTGCTCCTCATCCACCATGAACGCTGTCACCTCCACCACCGTACTGGGAGCCTGCCCGCACGACTGCCCCGACACCTGCTCGCTGGTCACCACGGTGCAGGACGGCGTCGCGCTCAAGGTGCAGGGCAACCCGGAGCATCGCCATACCGACGGCGCCTTGTGCACCAAGGTCTCGCGTTATACCGAACGCAGCTACCACCCCGATCGCGTGTTGCAGCCGCTCAAACGCATCGGCCCCAAGGGCCAGGGCCGCTTCGAGGCGGTGAGCTGGGATGCGGCGCTGCGCGACATCGCCGCGCGGCTGCGCGCGATTGCCGACAAAGGGCCGGAGGCCTCCCAGGCGATCCTTCCCTACAGCTACGCCGGCACCATGGGACTGGTGCAAGGCGAGAGCATCGCGGCGCGCTTTTTCAATCGGCTCGGCGCCTCCCTGCTCGACCGCACGATATGCGCGAATGCCGGTGGCGAGGCACTGGTGCACACGCTGGGCGCCAAGGTCGGCATGCGGGTCGAGCAATTCGCCGACGCGCGGCTGATTCTGATCTGGGGCAGCAACTCGATCGCCAGCAACCTGCACTTCTGGCGCCATGCGCAGGCGGCCAAGCGCCAAGGCGCCCGGCTGGTGTGCATCGATCCGCGGCGCAGCGAAACCGCCGACAAGTGCCATGAACATATCGCCTTGCTGCCCGGCACCGACGCGGCGCTGGCGCTGGCCCTGATGCACGAACTGATCACAGCACGACTGGCTGGACCACGACTACATCGCGCGCCACACGCTGGGCTGGGACGCGTTGCGTGAACGCGCCATGGACTGGCCGCCCGAGCGCGCAGCCGAGGTCTGCGGCATCGCCGCGCAGCAGATTCGCGATCTGGCGCGCGACTACGGCGCCTGCCGTGCAGACGGCGGCCCGGCGGCGATCCGGCTCAACTACGGTATGCAGCGCGTGCGCGGTGGCGGCAATGCCGTGCGCGCCATTGCCTGCCTGCCGGCACTGATCGGCGCCTGGCGCCAACCGGCCGGCGGCGTGCTGCTGTCGAGCTCGGGGCAGTTTCCGGTGCAGACGTGCGGCGCTCGAATGCCCTGAGCTGCGCCAGCGGCCAGCCCGCACCATCAACATGAACACCATCGGCGACGATCTGCTGCGGGCTGGCTCGCCGGGCTTCGGACCAGCCATCGAAGCCCTGATCGTCTACAACAGCAACCCGGTGGCGGTGGCGCCTGACTCGGGCAAGGTGGTGCAGGGTTTCGCCCGCGAAGACCTGTTCACCGTGGTGCTGGAGCATTTCAAGACCGACACCGCCGACTATGCCGACTACATCCTGCCGGCCACGACCCAACTCGAACACTGGGACATCCACCGCAGCTACGGCCACACCGACGTGCTGCTCAACCGCCCCGCGATCGCGCCCGTGGGCGAAGCCCGCTCCAACACGCGGATATTTCGCGATCTGGCGCAGCACATGGGCTTCACCGATGCCTGTTTCGAGCAGGACGACGAGGCGCTTTGCCGACTGGCCTATGGCGACAAGGTCGATTTCGACCAACTGCTGACAAGAGGCTTCGCCTCATTGCAACTGAGCGACGCGCCGTTTGCTGATGGCGGCTTCCCGACGCCGTCCGGCCGCTGCGAGTTTTTCAGCCAGCGCCTGGTCGACCAGGGCATGGACGGCCTGCCCGACCATGTGCCGAACTACGAAACGCCGGGCAGCTCCGCGCAATATCCGTTGGCCATGATCTCGCCGCCGGCGCGCAACTTTCTCAATTCGACCTTCGTCAACGTGACCAGCCTGCGCGACATCGAGGGCGAGCCTATCCTGGAGATGAACGCGCAGGACGCACAGGCGCGCGGACTTGTCAGTGGCACCGTCGTGCGCGTGTTCAACCAGCGCGGCGACTACCGCTGCAAGCTCAAGGTGTCGCCACGCGCGCGCGCCGGCGTTGTCAACGGCCTGGGCGTCTGGTGGCGCAAGCTGGGCCTGGACGGCAAGAACGTCAACCAACTCACGAGCCAGAAGCTGACCGACCTCGGACGCTCGCCGACCTTCTACGACTGCCTGGTGCAGGTCCAGTCAACCTGACACCACGATCGGTGCACGCGGCCAATACCCACAAATCGACCAAGGACCCTGTCGCCATGTACGAAAACTACCAATCGCTGAGCTTGAAGCGCCACGCTGGCGGCATCCTCGAAATCATCATGGGCGCGGGCACCAGCGCGAACCAGAAGTTGTCGACCGCCGACCACAACATGCACCGCGAGCTGTCGACGATCTGGCTCGACGTCGACCGTGATCCAGATACGCGGGTCGCACTGATACGTGGCGAAGGCAAGGGCTTCTCGGCCGGCGGCGACCTCGGTCTGGTCGAGGACATGGCGAACGATTTCGAGGTGCGTTCACGCGTCTGGCGCGAGGCGCGCGATCTGGTCTACAACGTCATCAACTGCTCCAAACCGGTGGTCTCCGCGATGCATGGCCCGGCCGTGGGTGCGGGGCTGGTGGCCGGCCTGCTGGCCGACATCTCCATCGCCACCAAGAGCGCGCGCATCATCGACGGCCATACCCGGCTCGGCGTGGCCGCCGGCGACCATGCCGCCATCATCTGGCCGCTGCTGTGCGGCATGGCCAAGGCCAAGTACTACCTGCTGCTGTGCGAGGCGGTCTCGGGCGAGGAGGCCGAACGCATCGGGCTGGTGTCACTGGCGGTCGACGACGCCGACCTGCTGCCGCGCGCTTTCGAGGTCGCTGGCAAACTCGCCAACGGTTCGCAGTCGGCGATCCGCTGGACCAAGCAGGCCTTGAACAACTGGCTGCGCCTTGCCGGTCCGACCTTCGACGCATCGCTGGCGATGGAGTTCATGGGGTTCACCGGGCCGGATGTGCGCGAAGGTATTGCGTCGCTGCGCGAAAGGCGCCCGCCGTCGTTCAAGCCCGATTGCCCCTTCTGAGAACTTGTGTGCCGGTTTCAAACACCTTGCGTAGACCGCCGGGCCTGATCAGGCGCGGCGCAATTGCTCGGCAATCATCGCAGCCGCCTTCTCTGCCACCATGATCGTCGGTGCGTTCGTGTTGCCCGACGTGATGCCCGGAAACACCGAGGCATCGACCACGCGCAAGCCCTGCACCCCGTGCACCCGCAACTGGCTGTCGACAACCGCGGTTTCGGCCGAAGGCCCCATGGCGCAGCTGCCCACCGGGTGGAAGATGGTGTCGGCACGGGCGCGGAAGTCGCGCAGCAAAGCCTCGTCGCCGCGGCAATCGGGTCCGGGCGCGATCTCCGATGCGATGACGTCGCGCAACGCAGGGGTTGCCGCGAGTGAGCGCAACAGGCGCGCACCCGCCAGCGCCTGCGCCACGTCGACCTCGGTCGACAGGTAGTTCGGCATGATGCGCGGCGGCTCCATCGGGTCGGCGGACGCGATGCAGATATGACCGCGGCTGGTGGGCCGGCAACTGTGTACCGACATCGAGAACCCCGGAAACGGGTCCGGGTTCATCTGCCGGCGGCGCCCATCGTCGCGCGTGCTGTAACTGGCCGGGTTGAAATACAGCTGAAAATCGGGCTTGTCACCGTGCGGATCGATGCAGACGAATCCGCCCGCCTGGTTCACGCTCATCGACAAGGGGCCGCGCCGGTTCCACGCGAAATGCAGCGCCGCGCCCAGCTTGCCGCTCCAGCTGCCCAGAACATCGTTGAGCGTCGGCACCCGGGCCCGGTAAACATGGGTGATGTGCAGATGGTCTTGCAGGCCACGTCCCACGGCCGGTAGATCGACCTCCACCGGCAGGCCGTGGTGCGCGAGCAGCGCCGCCGGGCCAATGCCCGAGAGCTGCAGCAACTGCGGCGAGTTGATGGCACCCCCGCACAGAATGACCTGGCTGCGCGCCAGTGCCTGCAGCGTGCGACCGTGTTGCCGGTATTCGACGCCGATGGCGTGGCGATCCAGCATCAACACACGTAAGGCATGGGCGTGCAATTGCAGATGCAGATTGCCGCGCCGACGCGCTGGCTGCAAGTAGGCGCGCGCGCTCGACTCGCGCCAGCCACCGCGGGTGTTGATCTGGTACAGGCCCACGCCGGCCATGGACGGCCCGTTGAAATCATCCACACGCGGAAATCCCAAGGCCTGCCCGGCTGCCAGGAAAGACGCGCACAGCGGATGGACCTGGTCGTCGATGCGCTCCACCCGCATCGGGCCGCCTGAGCCATGCAAGGCGTCGGCGCCGTCGGCATGGTCTTGTGCGCGGATGAAATAGGGCAGCACATCGCTCCAGCCCCAGCCCGCATTGCCCAGCGCACACCAGTTGTCGAAGTCCTGTGGCAGCCCGCGCACGTAGGCCATGGCGTTGATCGACCCGGACCCGCCCAGCAGCTTGCCACGCGGCCAGTACGAGCTGCGATTGTTCAGCGCCGGTTCGGGTTCGGTCTGGTACATCCAGTTCACCTGCGGGTCGCGAAAGCTGCGCGCGTAACCGATAGGCAACTGCACCCACAGGCGCCGGTCACTGCCGCCGGCTTCAAGCAGCAGGACCTTGTGCGACGGATCGCTCGATAGCCGCGCGGCCAGCACACAGCCGGCCGATCCGGCGCCGACGATGATGGTGTCCCAATGGGTGTGGGGCATGGCCGCGCCAGTGTCGCTGGGCTGGCCCGCGCCGGCAAGACCCGGGCCGGCGCGTCTTGCGCCGCAGCTTCTCAAGCACAAAGGCCCTGGCTGTCGCGGCCTGGGCGGCATTCTGCACGATGCCCCCGCATGTCTTGCCCACCCACGTTTTGCCCCTGATTGCCTGTCGTTGGCGCGAGACTTGCTTACAGCTGTGTTTGCGCAATGGCCCATGGGACCGGCAAGCTTTACATGAGCAAGCCCGCGCTTCGCATAAAGGGGCGCAACCAAGCGTTCAGTCATTCAGTGAGGACAATCAATGAGCAAGAGCACCCGTACACAAAACTCCCGCAGGCGATTGTCACGCGCCATGGTGCATGCCGGCCTGATGGCCGCGACCCTGGCCTTTGGCTCCGCGGCCCAAGCCGCGGCCGAAGCTCAAGTTGGCATTACATTCACCTTTGACTATGGAACAACAGACACTGGCGACGGTTTCTGGGATCCCTCGCAACGCCCGGTCCGTCGCGGGTACATGGATACAGCAGCCAGCATGTTCTCGGACATGTTTGGCAGCCACTTCACCAATTCGGCCACGATCCTTTTGTCGGCGACTGCCACCAACCTGCCGTCGAGCAGCAACCTCGCCTCGGCAGGCAGTTCGTATCAAAGCGGATCTGGTCCCGGTTTCACGGCCAAGGGAGTCGCCCAAACCAAGGCGCTGTCAAACGTTGATCTGAACGGTGCTGCTGCCGACGGCTCGATCAACGTGAACTTCGGTCAACCCTGGAGCTACAGCCCGACCACCGCTGTGCCGGCAGGCCAGTACGACTTCTACAGCACGATCTTCCACGAATTTACCCACGTCCTTGGCTTTGCGTCGAGCATCGGGCAGACGGGCGATCCATTTTTTGGTACCAAGAGCGCCGGTCAATGGGTTACCTTCGATCAGTTCCTGGTTGACAAGAATGGCAACAAGGTCATCAACCCTGCTACTTTCTGCGCTGAACCAGGGTACTTGGGACGCCGCCAGTGTCGGTGGCGCCAGTCCCGCTGCGCGGCATGTTCTTCAATGGCGCCAACGCAATGGCAGCTAATGGCAACATGCCGGTGGGGTTGTACAGCCCGGCGACATGGTCGAGCGGCAGCAGCATTTCGCACATCGACGACCACAACACTGCTCTATCTCCCAGCATGATGAACGCCCAGAGCCCGTCCGGTCCCTCGCAGCGCGATTACAGCGCGATCGAAGTCGGCATGATGCGCGATCTCGGGTATAGCGCGGTGACTCCGGTGCCGGAGCCCGAAACCTATGCGATGATGCTCGTGGGTCTTGGCCTGATCGGCGCGATCGCGCGCCGTCGCAAGCTCTGATCGTCACTCCCCTGAGTGCAGCGGGCGCCCGGAAACGGGGGCCCGTTTTTTTTGTCTGGATATGCATGATCGATTTACCACGCAGCCGCCGCCTCGTGGCCGGCATGTCACTGAGTTTCGCGTTTTGCGCAGGAGCCGTCAGTATGAGCGCCATCGCCAGTCAACCGTCCGCAAATCCGCCACAGGCCTACCGGCTTGACGACACCACGATCAAGATCACCCGGCATGCGGGCCGGGCCGCGACCCCTACTGCGCTGCGTGTCAGTGTGTCGGGGGCGGGCGACGGAACATTGGTGCAAAGCGGCCGTACGCAGGAATTCCGCTACCCGAAAGCGGATTTGCTCGCCTTGCTCAACGAGCTTGTATGCGATGCGTTTCTTCGCGCTGCCAAACGATTACACGCGCCGCGATTCGGTCCATCTCAAGGACGACGGCACGATCGTGACCTCGATGCTGCGCATGACGGACGCACCGAGCACCAGCGTGTGCTTTTCCGCGGCCGCCTTCGAGAAGTGCATCACCTACGCCAGCCAGGGGCCTGCCGAGCTGGAGGGTTTCGCAACACGGCTGTTCGCGCAGGCCGAAAAGCTGACCCGCAAATAACTTTGCGCTTCGCGCGAGAACGGCCTCGGACGGCCGTGCGAGCGTCGCCGTTCAGCCCTGGGCGCTCGCGCCGAGCTCGAGCGAGACACCAAACTCCCGCGCCGCATCGAGCAGCGTCGTCAGCTGGTCGTGGGCGTAGGTGGTGAAAACATAGATGTCGAACCGGTCCGCACCGCGCCGATGCAAGGAGCACGGCACATGGTGGTGACCGGTGAGACGCAACTCGCCCACCGGGAACTTGGCCTCGCGCAGGTCGAGCGCAAACAACTTGGACAAGGTGGCCTGGCAACGGTCACCTTCTATCCGGATCCGGCAGCGCGCATGACCGAGGTCGGTCACTGAACCAACGTCGGCTGGCACATAGTTGCGCGCGTCGGCCGCCGTGGGCACGCCCGATCTGCACACCAGCATGAACTCGTGCGGGCCGGTACGCATCAGCAAGCCCTGCGCCAGTTCGATCACCTGCCCGGTGCGCCCGGGCGGTGCCCTGGCCAGCAGTTCCAATCCGCTGGCCAGCGCGCGCTCCAGATCGGCGGTGGCGGCCGGCCAGGTCGCCATCAGCAACACGCCTGGCAGCGTCTCGGCACGCAGGCTCACACCGATATGGCCGGTGGCGGATGCCTGGGCGCCTGCCACATGGCCTTCGAAGGGGCTGCGATGCAAGGCCGTTGCGGCCAGGGCGAGTGGGTCGGGATCAAACACGGTAGCGCTCCCCCTTATGGTCCAGGAAACACGGGTCGACGACGCGCAAGCGGTATTGCCGTCCGTGCACCGGCGAGGCGGCGATCACCTCCTGCCCGACATGGTGGGTGCCGCCCTGCAGCAGGCCCAGGGCAATCGCCTTACCGAGCGTGGGACTGAAGGTGGTCGACGTGACATGGCCACGGCCATGGCCCTGAATGGCGTCGGTGCTGAAGAACAGGATGGCGCCGTTGTTCGGCGGCTCTTTCGCATCCACCGCCTCCAGCCCGACCAGCGTCGGACGATCGTCGCGCACCAGGTTTTCACTGCGCATGAGCGCCCCACCCCAGAACGGCTTGAGCGTGCTGGCCATCTTGCCCATGCCCATGTCACCCAGCGTGGTGCGACCATCCATCTCGGAGCCGACCACATGGCCTTTTTCGATGCGCAATGAACCCAGCGCCTCCAGCCCATAGGGTCGCAGATTCCAGGGTTTGCCGTGCTCCATCAGATGCTGCCAGATGCGCCGGCCGAAGTGGCTAGCGGTATAGACCTCATAGGCCAGCTCGCCCGAGAAAGTCAGCCGGATGATGCGCACGCCAATGCCCGCCAGCGAGCCGCCCAGCACGGTGTCATGCAGGCCCATGTGGCCGATGGCCTCGGTGCTGAAGTCGATGCCTGGGAACGCCGCCATCAACACCTCGCGCGACTTCGGCCCGGCAATGCTCATGGCCGCCCATTGATCCGACACCGACGCCACGGTCACGCGCAGATCGGGCCAGACCACCTGCAGCAGAAACTCCAGATGCGACATGACCTTGGCCGCCTGGGCGGTGGTGGTGGTCATGAAGTACGCGGTCTCGCCAACGCGGCTGGTCGTGCCGTCGTCCATGACGATGCCGTCTTCGCGCAGCATGAATCCGTAGCGCGCCTTGCCCACCGGCAACTTGGCGAAACCGTTGACATAGACACGGTTCAGCAACTCGGCGGCGTCCGGCCCCTGCACGTCGATCTTGCCCAGCGTGGATACATCGGCGATTCCGACCTGATCGCGCACGAATACCATCTCGGCCCGATAGGCCTGTGACAGGCTTTCGCCATGGCCGTGGTACCACAGCGGACGCTTCCAGGCGCCAGCCTCCATCATGTCGCCGCCGTTGGCCACATGCCAGTCATGCATGGCGGTGCGCCGCACCGCCGCCAGGTGGCCGCGCACGCTGCGCCCGGCCAGCGCGCCGATGGTCACCGGCGTGTAGGGCGGACGAAAGGTCGTGGTGCCGACCGCGTCCATGCTCAGCGAACGTTGCGCCGCCATGATGGCCAGCGCGTTGAGGTTGGAGGTCTTGCCCTGATCGGTGCCCATGCCCAGCGTGGTGTAGCGCTTGAGATGCTCCACCGAGCGGTAACCCTCGCGGTGCGCCAGGTCGATGTCGTCGCACCGTCACGTCGTTCTGGAAGTCGACAAAGGCCTTGCTCGCACGCTTGCCTCCAGGCATGGGCGCGGCGGCGACAAAGGCCATCGACATGCCGTCGTCGGCCGGCAAGTCCGGGCCATCGCCGGCCAGGCTCTTGCCCAGACGCGATGCCGCCAGCTGCGCGGCCTCCCAGCCACTGCGCACGGCCTGGGAAAAATCCTGGCAACCGACCATGGCGCCGGCGCCCGCATGGCCGGCGTCGAAACCACCGGGCACGAAGACGCCCCGATCGGCGCTATAGCTCGGCTTGATACCGCGGTGCGAGCTTAAGTGCACACTCGGCGTCCAGCCGCCGGACATCGCCACCAGATCGACATCCTGGGTGCGCGGCGCACCGGTGACCGTCCCCAGGGTGATGTCGAACGGCACCAGGGTGCAGCTACGCACCCGTTTTCCACCTGTCACCCTGGATACGGCAGTGGCCGGCAGCAGTTCGATACCCACGGCGTCCGCCTGCGCCCGCAGTTGCGAGGCAACCGACGGCCGCAGATCGGCGACGCAGACCTTGGCGCCACTGCGCGCGAGTGCAATCGCGTCACCATAAGCCGCGTCGTTGTTGACGGCGAACACCGCCTGCCGACCGGGCCTGACCGCATATCGATTGACGTAGCTGCCCACGGCCCCGGCGAGCATGACACCGGGCGTGTCGTTGCCGGCAAACACCAGCGGGCGCTCCAGCGCACCGCAGGCCATGATCACCTGACCGGCGCGCAAGATATGCAGGCGCTGACGTGGCACACCTTGCTTGGCATCGGCCTGTCCCGGCGCCGTGCGTTCGACAACACCCACCGTGTTGCCGTCGTACAGCCCGAACGCGCTCGCACGCGTCAGCATCTGGACCCGGCCGGTGGACTTGAGCTCGGCCAGCACGCGGGTCAACCACAAGCGCCTGCGCGCTGTCGGGCGGCTGGCCCAGCAAGCTGCCACCAGGCAGGAAATCCTGCTCGACGATGGTCACATCCAGCCCGCTACGCGCCGCGCCCAGCGCCGCACTCAGGCCGGCCGGTCCGGCGCCGACCACCAGCACATCGGTGAACCCCTGTTGCCAGTCGTAGCGCTCCGGGTCGGCCTGGGTCGTGGCCGCGCCCAGCCCGGCTGCCTTGCGGATGAAATGCTCGTAGAACATCCAGGCCTTGCGCGTCGGCCCCATGAAGGTCTTGTAATAAAAGCCGGCGACAAAAAACGGTGACAGCAGCGAGTTGACTGCCATCAGGTCGAAATCGGACCGACGGCCAGGCGTTCTGCGAACGGGTATGCAAACCGTAGTGCAGTTCGAGCACGGTCGCAGCGATATTGGGTTCCTGGCGCGCGCCACTGCCGACCGTCAGCAGGGCGTTGGGCTCTTCGACGCCGGCGGCCATGATGCCGCGCGGCCGGTGGTATTTGAACGAGCGCGCCACCAGCGGCATGTCGTGCGCCAGCAGCGCGGATGCCACCGTGTCCCCGACATAGCCGGCCAGCGACCGGCCGTCATGCGTGAGCGTGACGGATTGATCGCGGTCGATCCTGCCCCCCGTCGGGATCCGGTTGACGCCGCCCACATCGGGCGTGGCGCTCATTGGAATGCCTCCGCCCTTGGGGCTGCGGTGCGAGCTTGCTTGTTGCCGCTCATGCCAACGGCCTTTCGCGTGCCGGCATCACGGCCAGGATGTCATGGCTCACGGTATGGCGGCGCACCACCAGCCAGCGCCGGCAGGCCAGCGTGTGTTGCCAGAATTCCAGATGTTCACCTTTTGGGTTGTCGCGCATATAGACCGCCTCGACCCAGGCGTCGTGGTGCTCTTCGCCCAGCGGCGGATAGACCTTGGTGGCGTCACCGAAGTAACTGAACTCGTCGTGGTCGCGTTCGCCGCAATAGGGGCAATGGATTCGAAGCATGGCGCGTCCTATTGCAGATGGTTGTACGGACCGTAGCCGGCCTCGTCGACATACCGACCCCGGGCAAAGCGGTCCATCGTGAAGCCGGCGTTGTAGTCGTGCGGCTGGTCATGGGCGATGGTGTGGGCGAAGCACCAACCCGAGGCCGGTGTCGCCTTGAAGCCGCCGTAACACCAGCCACCGTTGAGGTACAGGCCATCGACCGGCGTCTTGGTGATGATCGGACTGCCGTCCGGTGTCATGTCCATGATGCCGCCCCAGTGGCGCAGCAGGCGCAGACGCGAGGCAAACGGAATCAGACTGGCCAGGCCTTGTGCCGTCTCGGCCACATTGGGCAGGTTGCCGCGTTGCGCATAGCTGTTGTAGCGGTCCAGGTGACCGCCGAACACCAGCCCGCCCTTGTCCGACTGCGAGACGTAGAAATAGGTCGCCGACCACACCACGACATGGTGTACCACCGGCTTGATCGATTCGGTGACGAAGGCCTGCAGCACATGGCTCTCAATCGGCAGGCGCAGGCCGGCCTTTTGCGCCAGCACCGAGGTGTGTCCGGCCACAGCCACGCCGACCTTGCCGGCACCGATGTCGCCTTGTGCTGGTCTTGACGCCGACAATGCGCTCACCGGCCCAGATGTAATCAAGTACCTCGCAGTTCTGGATGATGTCGACACCGAGCTGATCGGCCGCGCGCGCATAGCCCCAGGCCACGGCGTCGTGGCGCGCGGTACCGGCATCGGGCTGCAACATGCCGCCGTAGATCGGAAACCGGGCCTGCGACGAGAAATCCAGGTACGGGGCTTCTTTCTGCACCTGGTCGCGCGTCAGGATGTCGGCGCGGATGCCGTTGAGCCGCATGGTGTTGGCGCGCCGCACCAGGCCGTCGAGTGCCGCCTGCGAGCAGGCGGCGAACAGATAACCGCGCGGCGAGAACATCACGTTGTAGTTGAGGTCTTCGGACAGGTCGCGCCACAGCGACATCGAATGCTCGTAGAACTGCGTGTTCTCGCGCATCATGTAGTTGGAGCGCACGATGGTGGTGTTGCGCCCGACATTGCCCGAACCGATGTAGCCCTTCTCGAGGATCGCGACATTGCGGATGCCGTGATTGCGCGCCAGGTAATAGGCCGTGGCCAGCCCATGGCCACCACCGCCGATGATGACCACGTCGTAGCGTCTTCTTCGGTTTGGCATCGCGCCAGGCGCGCTCCCAGCCCTGATGTCCGCTCAGCGCGTTCTTGAACAGCGACCAGGCCGAATAGCGCTGGGTCATGCCTACATCCTCATCCGCAGCGCCTGCGGGTCGAAAGGCGGCTCGGTTTGCAGCCGCGCCGGCCATGCGCTCGCCCAGGATCTCGATCTCCAGCTGCATGTCCGGCCTGACCAGTTCGGTCGGGATATAGCCCTGCGCCAGCGACTGGTCGACGCCATGACCGTAGCCACCCGACGTGACCCAGCCCACGACCTTGCCATCGACCCAGATCGGCTCGTCGCCCATCACGTCGGTGTCGATCGCGTCCACCGACCATGCAGACGCGCGTGCGTTTCGGTCCGTCCTGCTTCTCCTTGAGCGCGGCGGCCTTGCCGATGAAGTCGGGCTTGTCCAGTTTGACGAACCGATCCAGCCCGGCCTCGAACGGGCCATAGATCGGACGGAACTCGCGGAACCAGGTGCCGAAGTGCTTCTCCAGCCGCAGACACAGCAGGGCGCGCATGCCGAAGTTCTTCAGGCCCAGATCGGCGCCGGCATCCATGATGCTCTGGTACAGGCGGCGCTGGTACTCCGGCGCCACCCAGATCTCGTAGCCCAGGTCACCGGTATAGGTGATGCGGTTCACCTTGGCGCGCACGGTGGCCACTTCCATCTCGCGGTAGTCCATGAACTTGAACGCGGCGTTGGACACATCGTCGTCGGTGAGGCGTTGCAGCAGTTCGCGCGCCTTGGGCCCGGCGATCGACAGGCCGATCAGCTTCATGCCCAACGGCTCGATGCGCACCGATCCGTCTTTCGGCAGGTGCTGCTCGAACCAGCGCATGTGGTAGATCTGCGCCTGGCTCGAACCCCACATCATGTAAGCGGCCTTCGGCCGCCTTGGCGATGGTGAAGTCGCCGATGATCTTGCCCTGCGGGTTGAGCATCGGCGTGAGCATGATGCGCCCTTGCCTGGGCATGGTGTTGGTCATCAGGTGCAGCAGCCACTGCTCGGCGCCGGCGCCGGTGATCTCGTACTTGGCGAAGTTGGCGATCTCGGTCACGCCCACGGCCTTCGCGCACCGCCTTGCACTCGGCCTTGATCGGCTCGAAGTCGTTGGAGCGGCGGAACGACACGATGTCCTTCGCCTCGCTGCCTTCGGGCGCAAACCACAGCGGCGTCTCCATGCCCCAGGAGTCGCCCATCACCGCGCCCTGGGCGATCATGGTGTCGTACAGCGGCGTCGTCTGCAGCGGACGCGCCGCCGGCAACTCCTCGTTCGGGAAGCGGATGCTGAAACGGCGCGCATAGTTCTCGCGCACCTTGGCATTGGTATAGGTGCGCGTCGCCCAGTCGCCGTAACGCGCCACGTCCATGCCCCAGATGTCGAAACCCGGGATCGCCATCGACCATCCAGTTCGACAAGGCCAGGCCGACACCGCCGCCCTGGCTGAAGCCGGCCATGACGCCGCAGGCCGACCAGAAGTTGGTGCGCCCGCGCACCGGCCCGACCAGCGGATTGCCATCGGGCGCGAACGTGAACGGGCCGTTGATGACGCGCTTGATGCCGACGTTCTCGAGTTTCGGGAAAGTGGCGGAACGCCACTTCGAGCGACGGCGCGATGCGGTCCAGGTCGGGCTGCAGCAACTCCTGGCCGAAGCTCCACGGCGTTTCCTTGGGCGACCAGGGCACGCAGGCCTTCTCGTAGGCACCCAGCACGATGCCCTTGCCCTCCTGGCGCAGATAGCACTCGGCGCCGAAATCGATCACATGGCCGATCTCCTTGCCCGCCGCCTTGTTGTAGGCCACCACCTCCGGGATCTCGTCGGTGACCAGGTACATGTGCTCCATCGCCAGCACCGGCAGCTCGATGCCGACCATGCGCCCGACCTCGCGTGCCCACAGCCCGCCGGCATTGACGACATGCTCGCATTCGACCACGCCCTTGTTGGTGATGACGCGCCAGGTGCCGTCGGGCTTTTGCTCCAGGCTCTCGACCTTGGTCTGGATCTCGATCGTCGCGCCGCCCAGACGCGCCGCCTTGGCGTAGGCGTAGGTCGTGCCCGACGGGTCGAGGTGGCCCTCGTTGGGGTCGAGCAAGGCGCCGACGAAATGCTGGTCCTCGATGAACGGGAAGTACTTCTTGGCCTCGGTCACCGAGATGATCTCGGTCGCCATGCCCAGGTAGCGCCCCTTGGCCACCGTGGTCTTGAGGAACTCCATGCGCTCGGGCGTGTCGGCCAGCATGATGCCGGCCGACAGGTGCAGCCCGCAGGACTGGCCCGATATCTCTTCGAGTTCCTTGTACAGGCCCACGGTGTAGCTCTGCAGCATGGCCACGTTCGGGTCGCCGTTGAGCGTATGGAAACCCCCGGCCGCATGCCAGGTCGAGCCCGACGTGAGCTGGTCGCGCTCGAGCAGCATGACGTCGCTCCAACCCTTCTTGGTCAGGTGGTACAGGACCGAACACCCCACCACGCCGCCACCAATCACCACTACCTGTGCTGTTGTCTTCACGATTCGGGATCCTTCTGTTTCACGTTGTTGACGTGGCGCATGTCAGGGCCGGCGCTACGGCTGGCTTGTGCCACGATTATTCCGCGCATTGGCGCCACTGGCGATAGCGGGGCTGAGCCCGGCAGGCATTGCTACGCCAAAGCTGCGCGTGCCAGGGTTCAGCCTCATCGCGCTGACCGCCGCTTTGGGCACGGCATCAGAAATCGGTGGGCGCACCGCCCTCTTCCTTGCGCCGGCGACGAAAGCGTCGAGTTCCTCTTCGATCGCCGCATCCATCGGCGGGCGCTCGTATGCCGCCAGTTCCTTTTGCCACACGCATTGGCCTTCTGTAACGCGGTCGGGCTGCCGGCTTCCTGCCAGGTCTCGAAATTGCGCCAGTCCGAGACGATGGGCGAATAAAAGGCGTTCTCGAATCGCTCCAGCGTATGGGCGGTGCCGAAGTAGTGGCCACCGGGACCGACATCGCGTACGGCATCCAGCCCCAGCCCGGCCGGACTCACATCGAGCGGCGTCAGGAACTCGGCCACCATCTGCAGCATGTCGACGTCGACAATGAACTTCTCGAACGAAGCAGGTCAAGCCGCCTTCCATCCAGCCGGCCGAATGCATGATGAAGTTGCCGCCACCCTGGATCACGGCCCACAACGAGAACACCGACTCGTAGGCTGCCTGTGCATCGACCGTGTTGGCCGCGCAGACGTTGGATGTGCGGTACGGAATGCCGTACTTGCGGCACAACTGCCCGCCTGCCAGCACGGCCTTCATGTACTCGGGCGTGCCGAAGGCGGGCGCGCCGGTCTTCATGTCCACATTGGACGTGAAGCCGCCATAGACGACCGGGGCGCCCGGACGCACCATCTGCGTGAACGCGATGCCCGCCAGCGCCTCGGCATTTTGCTGCGCCAGTGCGCCGGCAATCGTCACCGGCGCCATCGCGCCGGCCAGCGTGAACGGCGTCAGCATGATGATCTGGTTGCGCGACGACATCTCGATGATGCCTTGCAACATGGGCGTGTCCAGCCGCAGTGGCGAGGAACTGTTGATGATGGAGAACAGCGACGGTTCGCGCCTCCATCTGCTCGCGCGAGATGCCGCGCGCGATACGGGCGATCTCCAGTCCGTCCTGGTTGCGCTCCTTGCCCAGCGAATAGACGTGGAACGGCTTGTCGGTCAGCTTGGCGATGTCCGACAGGCAATCGAGATGGCGCACCGAGGCATGGATGTCGACCGGCTCGACCGGATAGCCACCACTGGCATGCACGATGTCGTAGCGCTGCGCCAGCCGCACCATGTTGCGGAAGTCGACCTGGTTGCCGGCGCGGCGCCCGCCTTGCAGATCCGAGCAATTGGGTGGACTGGCCACCTGCGCGAACACCAGGTTCTTGCCGCCGATCTGCACGTTGCGCTGCGGGATTGCGCGCGTGCAGTGTGAACTCGGACGGGCAGGTCTTGATGGACTGCAGGATCAGTTCGCGATCGAAGCGCACACGCTCCGAGCCGTCGCGCACATCCGCTCCGGCTTTCTTGAGAATCTCGCGCGCGCCCGCATGCATGAAGTCCATGCCCATCTCTTCGAGGATGGTCAGCGATGCGTCGTGAATGGCTTCGAGTTCGTCCTCGGACACCACCGGGGTGGCCGGGAAACGGTGCTTCAGGGAACGGTACTTGGCGGTGGACGGCGCAGCCCGCGCCACGCCGGTGCCGCGCCCGCCCCCACGTCGGCGGCCCGCGCCGCGGGCCTGCTGTTTCGGTCATGCGATCGGCTCCTGAATACTGGCTCTTTGAATCGAAGCAGTATCCGGGCAATTTCAGAACGGCGCGACACCATGTTTATGGCGGAGGGTTCATGAGTTGTACTCATCGACGACATGCGACACAGCAGCAACAAAAACGCCCACCAGAAGGTGGGCGTTTTTGTCCGGTCTTTTCGACCGATGTTTGGTTGCGCGAGCAAGATTTGAACTTGCGACCTTTGGGTTATGAGCCCAACGAGCTACCAGGCTGCTCCATCGCGCGGTAATCCAAGAGTATATCCTACTATTCAGGCCTTATCGACGCGTCTTCAACCACTTCGTCAGCAACTTCGGGACGATCGACCAGTTCGACAAAAGCCATGGGCGCATTGTCGCCAACGCGGAAACCCATTTTCAGAATGCGGGTGTAACCACCGGGACGTGCCGCAAAACGCGGGCCCAGCACGTTGAACAGCTTGGTCACGCTGTCGCGATCACGCAGGCGGTCGAACGCCAGGCGACGATTGGCAACCGTGGCCACCTTGGCCAGGGTGATCATCGGCTCGATGACGCGGCGCAGTTCCTTGGCTTTGGGCAAGGTGGTCTTGATGGCCTCGTGCTCGATCAGCGAGTTCATCATGTTCTGCAGCATCGCCAGCCGATGCGAGCTGGTGCGATTGAGTTTACGTAGTCCGTGTCCGTGACGCATGGTGATTTCCTTTTAAGTTTTAAATGGCTAGCCGTATCAGGTACTGCCGTGGCACATGACAAGCCCTTCCATGTGGAAGGCTCGTCAGATTAACGCTTTTCCAGTGCAGCCGGCGGCCAGCTCTCGAGCTTCATGCCCAAGGTCAGACCACGGGAAGCCAACACTTCCTTGATTTCATTGAGTGACTTGCGACCCAGATTCGGGGTCTTGAGCAACTCGTTCTCGGTGCGCTGAATCAGGTCACCGATGTAATAGATGTTCTCGGCCTTCAGGCAGTTGGCCGAACGAACCGTCAGTTCGAGCTCGTCGACCGGACGCAACAGGATCGGATCGAACTGGGTATTGCCGCGTGGCGCCGGCGCATCGAATGCAGCCAGTTCGCTGCCCTCGAGCTGCGCGAACACGGCCAGCTGCTCCACCAGCACTTTGGCCGAAGCGCGCACGGCGTCTTCAGCCGAAATCGCACCATTGGTCTCGATTTCGACGACCAGCTTGTCCAGATCGGTACGCTGCTCGACACGGGCGCTCTCAACGGTATAGCTGACACGCTTGACCGGCGAAAACGATGCATCCAGAACGATGCGACCGATCGACTTGGTCGGCTCATCGCCCATGGCGGCGCATCGTGCCCGGCACATAGCCACGGCCTTTTTCGACCTTGATCTGCATGTCCAGCTTGCCGCCGTGCGACAGGTTGGCAATGACGTGGTCAGGGTTGATGATCTCGACGTCGTGCGGCGTCTGGATGTCGGCTGGCGGTGACGACGCCATCGCCGTCCTTGCGCAGGCTCAGTGTGACTTCTTCGCGGTTGTGCAGCTTGAACACCACACCCTTGAGGTTCAGCAGGATGTTGACCACGTCTTCCTGGACGCCGTCGATAGACGAGTACTCGTGCAGCACACCGGCAATCGTCACTTCGGTCGCGGCGTAACCAGGCATCGAGGACAACAACACCCGGCGCAATGCATTGCCCAAGGTATGACCGTAGCCACGCTCAAACGGCTCCAGGGCCACTTTGGCACGGTTGGCAGCCGAGTTGTTCGACGTTGATTGCTTTGGGTTTCAGCAGATTTGTTTGCATGCAGACTTCCTCTCAATACCCCCGACTCGTTACATCGGTAAGGCTGGTGAAGCGCCTGGTCCGCGGTGCCCCGCGAACCAGGAACGGTTTTCTTGTTTCCGGCTTAACGCGAGTACAACTCGACGATCAGCGATTCGTTGATGTCGGCTGCGAACTGATCGCGGTCCGGGGTCTTCTTGAAAGTACCTTCGGCCTTGTCGAGGCTCACTTCAACCCATGCCGGCATGCCGACCTGTTGCGCCAGTTGCAGCGCTTCGACAACACGGTTTTGCTTCTTCGACTTGTCGCGCACGGCAACGACGTCGCCGGCCTTGACCATGTACGACGGAATGTTGACCGACTGGCCATTCACGGTCATGGCCTTGTGCGACACCAACTGGCGCGCTTCGGCGCGGGTCGAGCCAAAGCCCATGCGGTACACCACGTTGTCCAGGCGCGACTCGAGCAGGAACAACAGGTTGGCGCCGGTGTTGCCACGGCGACGATCGGCTTCTTCGAAATAGCGGCGGAACTGGCGCTCGAGCACGCCATACATGCGCTTGACCTTCTGCTTTTCGCGCAGTTGCAGACCGTAGTCGGAGGTGCGAGCACCCGAGGTGCGGCCGTGCTGGCCGGGCTTGGAGTCGAATTTGGCCTTGTCACCAATCGCGCGGCGTGCGCTCTTGAGAAACAGGTCGGTGCCTTCACGGCGGGAGAGTTTGGCCTTGGGGCCGAGGTAACGTGCCACTTGAACTTCCTTTTATGTCATCTGCCGCAGCAAAACTGCGGGAGCCGTCAACGGTCGCTGACGGCGGTGGGCTTGGTTGAAATCTAGAATCGGGACGAATCCCTGCGAACAGGATCAGATCCGGCGACGCTTCTGCGGACGGCAACCGTTGTGCGGCACCGGCGTCACGTCAGCAATCATGTTGATGCGGATGCCGAGTGCGGCCAAGGGCACGAACCGAGGATTCGCGACCAGGGCCTGGGCCCTTGATTTCGACGTCCAGATTCTTGATGCCCTGCTCGACCGCAGCGCGGCCAGCCACTTCGGATGCGACCTGGGCTGCAAACGGAGTCGACTTGCGCGAACCCTTGAAGCCCTGGCCACCCGACGAAGCCCACGACAAGGCATTGCCCTGGCGATCGGTGATCGTGATGATGGTGTTGTTGAACGACGCGTGCACGTGTGCGACGCCGTCTGCAACGTTCTTGCGAACTTTCTTGCGGACTCGTTGCGAAGCCGCGCTATTTTGTGGTTTTGCCATGGTGGTCTCTCAATCCCGATTATTTCTTCAGTGACTGCGCGGCCTTGCGCGGACCCTTGCGGGTACGGGCATTGGTGCGCGTCCGCTGGCCACGCATCGGCAGGCCACGACGATGGCGGAAGCCGCGGTAGCAGCCGATGTCCATCAAACGCTTGATGTTCATCGTGGTTTCCCGACGCAGGTCACCCTCGATCGTGAACTGGCCATCTGGCCTCGCGAATCTTCTCCAGATCCCCGTCGGTCAGGTCCTTGACCTTCTTGGAGTACGCGATGCCGCAAGCTTCACAGATCTTGCGGGCGCGGGTGCGACCAATACCGAAGATGGCCGTCAGGCCAATCTCGGAATGTTGGTGCGGCGGAATATTGATACCAGCGATACGTGCCATGTTCGTCCTCTAAAACTCGTGCAATCAACCCTGACGCTGCTTGTGACGTGGATCTGTACAGATCACACGCACAACGCCCTTGCGCCGGATAATCTTGCAGTTACGGCAAATTTTCTTGACCGAAGCCGAAACTTTCATTTGGTTCTCCTAAAAACTCTCTGCCGCGTCCCGCAAAATTCAATTGCGACCGCCCGGCGTTACGACTATGCCCATCGGGTCCGGAAACTGATCCGGAGCCGTGACTTGGATGCCAGCGCATTCGCTCTGACATCCCCTTGTTGAATGAAAGGAGGCAACTGGCTGGCCAGCGCATCCTCAAACAAACCCTTTTGCTTCCTGGCCGCAGCTGCAACTCAGGAAGACTTGAAACTCGCCTTCTTCAGCAGCGATTCGTATTGCTGCGACATCATGTAGTTCTGCACCTGGGCCATGAAGTCCATCGTCACCACCACGATGATCAACAAGTGAGGTTCCACCGAAATAGAACGGAACGTTGTACTTCAGAATCAGAAACTCGGGCAACAGACACACCAGCGTGATGTAGATCGCACCGGCCAGCGTCAGGCGCAGCAGGATCCGGTCAATGTACTTCGCCGTATGGTCACCTGGACGAATACCCGGAATAAACGCGCCGCTCTTCTTCAGGTTGTCTGCCGTCTCACGGCTGTTGAACACCAACGCCGTATAGAAGAAGCAGAAAAATATGATCGCCGCGGCGTAAAACATCACGTAGATCGGCTGCCCTGGCGTCATCGACGCAGCAATGTCCTTCAACCAGCGCATCGAGTCACCGGTGCTCAACCAGCCCACCACCGTTGCCGGCAACAGGATGATCGACGACGCGAAGATCGGCGGAATCACACCGGCCATGTTCAGCTTGAGCGGCAGGTGCGACGATTGACCGCCATACACCTTGTTGCCCACCTGGCGCCGCGCATAGTTGACCAGAATCTTGCGCTGACCACGCTCCACGAACACCACAAAATACGTCACCAGCACCACCAGCAGCACGATGAACAGCGACGACCAGGATGCTCATCGCACCGGTACGCACCAACTCCAGCAGGCCACCCATGCGCGCTCGGCAGATTCGGCAGCAATACCGGCAAAAATCAGGATCGAGATGCCGTTGCCCAAGCCGCGCTCGGTGATCTGCTCACCCAGCCACATCAGGAACATGGTTCCCGCCGTCAGCGTGAACACCGCCGTCACCCGAAACCCAATGCCCGGAGAGATCACCAGACCGGCCGAAGCCTCCAGCGCCACCGCAATACCGAGTGACTGGAACAATGCCAGACCCAAGGTACCGTAACGCGTGTACTGCGTGATCTTGCGACGCCCGGCTTCGCCTTCTTTCTTCAGCTGCTCGAAGGTCGGCACCACATAGGTCAGCAACTGCATGATGATCGATGCCGAGATGTACGGCATGATCCCCAAGGCAAAAATCGTGAACCGGGACAGCGCACCACCTGACATCAGGTTGGCCATCCCCAGAATGCCGCCTTCCTGGCCCTTGAAGAACTGCTGCAGCTGCGCCGGGTCGATTCCCGGAACCGGAATATGCGCACCGATCCGGTACACGACCAGCGCGAGCAGCAAAAACACCAGCCGACGACGCAGGTCGCCGAATTTGCCGGTTTTTGCCAGTTGAGCCGCGTTTGTTGCCACGTGGTGCTACCTGTCCCGTGTCTGACTATCAGGCGACGCTGCCGCCAGCCGCTTCGATTGCAGCCTTGGCACCGGCGGTCGCGCCGATACCATTGAGCTTCACCGCCTTGGTCAGTTCGCCGGTCTTGATGACCTTGACGACCTTGGCCATCTCGGGCACCAGACCAGCTTGCTTGAGGGTCAGCAGATCGACTTCAGCCGCACCGAGCACCTCAAGCGTGGTCAGCGTGATTTCGGCGTTGAACTTCAGCAGCTGCGACTTGAAGCCACGCTTGGGCAAGCGACGCTGCAGTGGCATCTGACCGCCCTCGAAGCCCACCTTGTGGTAGCCACCCGCGCGCGATTTTTGACCTTTGTGGCCACGACCTGCGGTCTTGCCCAGGCCAGAGCCGATACCGCGGCCAACACGACGTTTCGCGTGTTTTGCGCCGTCAGCCGGCTTGATGCCATTGAGTTCCATCATCATTCCTCGTCAGTTGGCGACGGTACCGGCCACGTGCAGGCCCAGGTCCGTCGATCCATCAAAAATCACAATACTTTGACCAGGTAACTGATCTTGTTGATCATTCCGCGAACTTCCGGCGTAGTCTTTCAACTCGCTGGTGCTGTTCACCTTGCGCAGACCCAGGCCGCGCACGGTGGCACGATGCGACTCCTGGCAACCGATCGGGCTACGAACCAGTTGAACCTTGATGGTTTGTTGTGTCGTCATTTTCAATCCCTCGATCAGACGAACAGCTCTTCAACGCTCTTGCCACGTTTGGCGGCCACTTCGGCCGGTGTGGTGGACACCCGCAGGGCGTCCAGCGTTGCACGAACCATGTTGTAGGGGTTGGACGAACCATGGCTCTTGGCCACGATGTCCGTGATGCCAACCACTTCGAACACCGCGCGCATCGGGCCGCCGGCAATGATGCCGGTACCCTTGGGAGCGGGCCATCATGATCACGTTGGCCGCGCCATGATGGCCCATCACCTTGTGGTGCATGGTGCCGTTCTTCAGCGATGACCTTGATCATGTTGCGACGCGCTTCTTCCATCGCCTTTTGCACGGCAGCAGGCACTTCCTTGGATTTGCCCTTGCCCATGCCGACGCGGCCATCGCCGTCACCGACCACGGTCAACGCGGCGAAACCGAGAATACGACCACCCTTGACCACTTTGGTCACGCGGTTGATCGCGATCATCTTCTCGCGCAGGCCGTCCTCAGGCCCTTCAGCCTTGCCCTGCATCTTCGCTTGCATTCGTGCCATATTAGTTTCCGATCTTCTTAAAACTGCAAGCCGGCTTCACGCGCGGCATCGGCCAGCGCCTTGACGCGGCCATGGTAGGCAAAACCTGAACGGTCGAAGGCGACCTTTTCGACGCCGGCTGCCTTGGCTTTTTCAGCCACACGCTTGCCAATGACTTGCGCCGCTGCGGCGTTGCCACCCTTGCCGGTGCCACCCAGGCCGTGCGCACTTCGGCTTCTGCCGTCGAGGCACTGGCCAGGATCTTGGCGCCGTCGCCAGAAATGACGCTGGCGTAGATGTGCAGGTTGGTGCGATTCACCGTCAGACGGGCCACGCCCTGGGTCGCGATGCGAATCCGGGTCTGACGTGCCCGGCGAAGACGCTGTTCTTTCTTGGTCAACATCATGCTGCCCCTTACTTCTTCTTGGTTTCTTTGATCGTGATCTTCTCGTCCGAATAACGGATGCCCTTGCCCTTGTAGGGCTCGGGCGGACGAACAGCACGAATCTCGGCGGCGATCTGGCCGACACGTTGACGGTCCGCACCCTTGATCACGACTTCGGTCGGGGTCGGCGTCGCCACGGTGATGCCAGCCGGCATGTCCATATTGACCGGATGCGAATAGCCGACGGTCAGGTTCAGCTTGGCGCCTTGCGCCTGGGCCTTGTAACCCACACCGACCAGGTTGAGCTTGTGCTCGAAACCCTTGCTCACACCCACCACCATGTTGTTCACCAGCTGGCGCATGGTGCCGGTCATGGCATTGGCTTCGCGCGAATCATTGGCCGGCGCAAAGGTCAGCTTGCCAGCGTCGCTGTGACCTTGACCAAGCGCGTTGCGGGTCAACTGCAGCGCGCCGCCAGTACCCTTGACGCTGATCTGGTCAGCCTGGATGGACACATCGACACCAGCGGGAACAACCACTGGCATTTTTCCTATACGGGACATTTTCTGTTTCTCCTCAATGTCACGCCATCAGGCGACGTAGCACAGGACTTCGCCACCGACACCGGTGGCGCGCGCCTTGCGATCAGTCATGACGCCGCTCGGGGTGGTGACAATCGCCACACCCAGACCGTTCTGCACCTGGGGAATCGTTCCCTTGCCACGGTAAACACGCAGGCCAGGACGGCTGACGCGCTCGATGCGCTCGATCACCGGGCGGCCAGCGTAGTACTTCAGGGCAATTTCCAGCTCGGACTTGCCGTCGTCGGTCTTGACCTTGAAACCGTCGATATAGCCTTCGTCCTTCAATACCTGCGCGATAGCAACCTTCACCTTGGAAGAAGGCACCGACACGGTGGTCTTGGCGACCATTTGCGCATTGCGAATGCGCGTCAACAGGTCCGCGATGGGATCACTCATGCTCATGTTTATGTCTCCTAGCGCTTACCAGCTGGCCTTGACGACGCCGGGGATTTCACCGGCAAAGGCCATTTCACGAATCTTTCGCGCGCGCCAGACCGAAGTGCTGGAACGTGCCGCGAGGGCGGCCGGTAATGGAACAACGGTTGCGCTGGCGCGTGGGGTTCGCGTTGCGCGGCAGCTTTTGCAACGCCAGGCGGGCAACTGCACGCTCGTCGTCGCTGCGCTTTGCGTCATTTGCGATGCCCTTGAGTTCCGCGTGTTTCTTCGCGTACTTGGCAACCAGTTTGTCGCGCTTGAGTTCGCGCTCGATCAAAGCCATTTTAGCCACGGGTCACCTCAGTTCTTGAACGGAAAACGGAAGCCTGCGAGCAGTGCCTTGCACTCTTCGTCCGATCTTGGCCGTTGTGGTGATGCTGATATTGAGACCACGCAAGGCATCAACCTTGTCGTACTCAATCTCAGGGAAAATGATCTGCTCTTTGACGCCGATGTTGTAGTTGCCACGGCCGTCGAATGCACGACCGGAGATACCACGGAAGTCACGCACACGGGGCAGCGCCACGGTGACGAAACGATCCAGGAACTCGAACATCTGAACGCCGCGCAGCGTGACCATGCAACCAATCGCCTGGTCTTCGCGGATCTTGAATCCGGCGATCGCCTTCTTGGACTTGGTGACCACCGGCTTCTGGCCAGCAATCTTGGTCAGATCGGCCACGGCGTGATCCATGACCTTCTTGTCGGCCACGGCCTCGCTCACACCCATGTTCAGCGTGATCTTGGTCAGACGCGGAACCTGCATCAGCGGACTTGTAGCCAAACTTGGCCATCAGTTCCGGAGCGACTTTCTCGCGATAGTGTTGTTGCAGACGTGCCATGCTCATGCCACCTTGATTTCTTCGCCGCTGGACTTGTAAACGCGAACGCGTTTGCCATCAGCCAACAGCTTGATGCCGACACGGTCAGCCTTGCCGGATGCAGCATTGAAAATTGCCACGTTGGACTGGTGAATCGGCATGGTCTTTTCGACGATGCCACCGGTCGTACCCTTGAGCGGATTGGGCTTGGTGTGTTTCTTCACCAGATTGATGCCCTCGACCAGCACATGGGAGTCATCCTTGCGCAGCGTGATCTTGCCGCGCTTGCCCTTGTCGCGCCCTGCGAGCACGATGACTTCGTCGCCTTTGCGAATCTTGTTCATGGCGCTGTCCTTACAAAACTTCTGGAGCGAGAGACACGATCTTCATGAACTTCTCGGTACGCAATTCACGCGTCACCGGCCCAAAGATGCGGGTGCCGATCGGCTCGAGCTTGGCGTTGAGCAACACGGCGGCATTGCCGTCGAACTTGACCAGCGAGCCATCGCTGCGGCGAATGCCCTTGGCGGTACGAACCACCACGGCACTGTAGATCTCGCCTTTTTTGACGCGACCACGCGGAGCGGCTTCCTTGATGCTCACCTTGATGACATCGCCAACGCTGGCGTAGCGACGCTTGGAGCCGCCAAGCACCTTGATGCAAAGGACGGATTTCGCGCCGGTATTGTCGGCGACTTCCAATCGAGATTCAGTCTGGATCATTTATGTGTTTCCCAACTTGCACCTGTCACTAAACCTCTCCGGTTTCCCGTCAAGGCCTGCTACAGGCCAGTCTTGGGCCCGTCGTCCGCGGCGTGAACCACTCACACCGCCTCCGTTGGGCAGATTCTTGTTCGCTGTTTTACGAGCGAAGCCCGCGATTATGCATCACGAAATATGCCTCGTCAACCAGCCTGTCATGCGGGAAGCTGCAAATATTTGCCTGCCAGCGCGTTGAACGCGGCCAGTTGCGGGTCGCGACCGGTTTCCTGCTGCAGGATCTCAGCCACTGCCGGCGCCAACTGCCGGGCCAGACGCGGCATCCAGGAACAACAGGCGCGAGCGGCGCGCCAGCATGTCTTCGACGGTGCGGGCGATACTCGTGGCGCGCCGCCGAAACGCACCATGGCTTCGGTCAATCCGGGCGCGAGTTCGCGCTCGGCCCCGGGCATGCGCCAGCACCTGGGCCTGCTCGCTGCCATAGCTGTGCAAGCCCGGCGCATCGCCGATCGATTGGAAGTCTGCCGGCGTGCCATCGCCGCCAACCAGTCGAAAGTGCTCGGTCGCACCCGCCTGGCGCGCGCTGCAGCAAGTCCTTGTCGAAGCACTTCTGCAACACGTCTTCGGCCATGGCCCGGTAGGTGGTCCATTTGCCGCCCGTCACGGTCACCAGACCGCTGCGGCTGACCAGCACCGTATGCTCACGGCTCAGCCCCTTGGTGTTGTCGCCGTCGTCGTCCTGCGGCTTGACCAGCGGTCGCAGACCGACCCAGACGCTGCGCACATCGTCCCGTGTCGGTGCGCCTGCGCAGGTAGCGCGCCGCCTCGGACAGGATGAAATCGCACCTCCTCGCGGAACGGCTCGCGGTTCACGTGCCAGGTCATTGCGCGGCGTGTCGGTCGTACCCAGGATCACCTTGCCCAGCCACGGCACGGCAAACAGCACCCGCCCGTCGGCCGTCTTGGGCACCATCAGAGCGGTATCGCCGGCCAGGAACGACCGGTCCACCACCATGTGCACGCCCTGGCTGGGCGCGACCATCGGTCGGGTCGGACTGCGGCCGTCCGCGGCATGGGCCTGACCGTCCTTTTGCCGCAACTCGTCGACCCAGACACCGGTCGCGTTGATCACGCAGCGGGCGCGCAAGGCGAGCCGCTGGCCGGTTTCCATATCCTCGCAGTGCAGGCCCACCACCTTGCCGCCTTCGCTGATCAGTTCCTGGGCGCGGCAATAGTTCACCAGCAAGGCGCCCTGCGCGGCGGCACTGCGTGCCAGCGCCAGTGCCAGGCGCGCATCGTTGAACTGGCCGTCCCAGTACAGAACGCCGCCCTTGAGACCCTGGGCGCGCGCATTGGGCAGCAGCTCCAGCGCCTTGCGCCGGCCCAGAAAACGCGTCGCGCCCAGACCGGCCTTGCCGGCCAGCAGGTCGTACGCGGTCAGCCCGGCGCCGTAAAACGGCGTCTCCCACCAGTGGTAGGAGGGCATCACGAAAGGCAGCGGCTGCGCCAGATGCGGCGCGTTGTTCAGCAAGCGTCGTGCGTTCACGCAAGGCCTCGCGCACCAGGGCGATATTGCCCTGCGCCAGATAGCGCACGCCGCCGTGTACCAGCTTGGTCGCGCGCGACGAAGTGCCCTTGGCAAAGTCGTGCGACTCCACCAGCGCCACCTTGAAGCCGCGCAGCGCCGCGTCCAGCGCCACGCCCAGCCCGGTCGCGCCTCCGCCAACGATGGCTATATCGAAGGTCTGGGGGGCGGCCAGCGCCGCGATCAGATCTGCGCGCACGGTAGGCCGTGCGCTCGCCGTAGCTTGTCCGCTCAAGAATTCACCCAACCCTTCGCTCGTTGAACCGCCTGGCGCCAGCGGGCACGTTTGCGTGCGCGTTCATCCGCGCCCATTGTCGGCTCGAAACACCGGTCCATCACCCACTGCGCAGTCAGTTCGTCGGCCCCGGCCCAGAACCCGCTGGCCAGTCCTGCCAGATAGGCAGCGCCCAGTGCGGTGGTCTCCGTCACCCGCGGTCGCACCACCGGCACGCCGGAAAAGTCGGCCTGCATCTGCATCAGCAAATCGTTGCGACTGGCGCCGCCATCGACACGCAACTCGCGCAGCGCAATACCCGAGTCTGCGGTCATCGCGGCGAACACGTCGGCGCTTTGCAGCGCGATCGACTCCAGCGCCGCCCGCGCCAGATGGGCGCGCGTGGTGCCGCGGGTGATCCCCACCATGGCGCCACGGGCATGGCCGTCCCAGTCCGGCGTGCCCAGGCCGGCAAATGCCGGCACCAGGTACAGGTCCTGGGTGTCGGGCACCTGCTCGGCCAGCGCCTGCACCTGCTCTGCCGACTCGATGATGCCCAGCCCGTCGCGCAGCCACTGGATCGCCGCGCCCGCGACAAACACCGAGCCCTCGAGCGCATACGCGGCCTGCGCCGGCTCCGGCCTTGCGCCGGGTCCGACCCAGGCGACCGTGGTCAACAGCTTGTTGCGGCTGGCAACCGCTGTGGCGCCGGTATTCATCAGCATGAAGCAACCGGTACCGTAGGTGTTCTTGGCCATGCCCGGGGAAAAACAGGCCTGCCCGAACGTGGCGGCCTGCTGGTCACCGGCCATGCCGCCGATCGTGATCGGGCCACCGAACAGTTCCGGGTCGGTTTCTGCGAGCGCACCGCTGCAAGGAACGACCTGGGGCAGCAGCGATGGCGGGATATCAAACAGGGCCAGCAGTTGCGCGTCCCAACGCAAGGTGTGGATGTTGAACAACAGCGTGCGCGAGGCATTGCTGGCATCGCTGATATGGCTGCGCCCGCCAGTCAGGTTCCAGACCAGCCAGCTCTCGATCGTGCCAAAGGCCAGCTCACCCTTGTCTGCCCGTGCCCGCGCGCCCGGCACATGGTCGAGCAACCATTGCAGCTTGGTGCCGGAAAAATAGGCATCGAGCAAGAGCCCGGTCTTTTTCTGAATCATGGCCTGGTGCCCGGCTGCGCGCAGCGCGTCGCATTGGCTCGCCGTGCGGTGGTCCTGCCAGACGATGGCGTTGGCCACCGGTTCACCGGTCTTGCGATCCCACAAGACCGTGGTTTCCCGCTGATTGGTAATGCCGATCGCAGCAACATCGGCAGCGGCAACACCGGCCTTTTTCAGCACCTGGCGCGCCATGGCCAGCTGCGCACGCCAGATTTCGCGCGCATCATGCTCGACCCATCCGGACTGCGGAAAATACTGGCGAAACTCCTGCTGGGCCAGAGCAACCACCTGCCCGGCCCGGTCAAAAAGTATGGCCCGCGAACTCGTCGTTCCCTGATCAAGGGCAAGAATATATGGCATAGGTGCGAAGATTACCCGAAGCGCCGACCCAAAATCGCCAGCACAGGACAAATTAGCAAGGACATCATGAACCGGCAAATCGCATTCATCGGCGGAGGCAACATGGCCAGCGCCATCATCAGTGGCATGGTGGAACACGGCTTGCCCAGGAGCCAGATCACGGTCGTCGAGCCCTGGCAGGAGGCACGCGACAGGCTCAAGGCCCAATTCGACCTGCAGGCACACGCAGCCGCCGGCGCATATCTGTCACAGGCTGACATCGTGGTCTGGGCGGTCAAGCCGCAGATCATTCAAGGACGCCGCGCAGCAGGCGCAGTTTTTCGCGGCCAAGGCACTGCACCTGAGCGTGGCCGCCGGCATCCCCAGCGACAGCATTGCCAGATGGTTGTCCACCGAGCGCATCGTGCGCGCCATGCCCAACACGCCGGCCTTGATCGGCAAGGGCATCACCGCCTTGTACGCCCGCCCCGGCATCACCGACGATGATCTGCACGAGGTTGCGCAGATCATCAAGACCACCGGCGAAATCCTGTGGGTCGAAAAGGAAGATCAGCTCGATGCCGTGACGGCCTTGTCCGGCTCGGGTCCGGCCTATATGTTCTTCTTCATGGAAGCCATGACCGAGGCCGGCGTCGAGCATGGGACTGAGCCGCGAGCAGGCCTACAAGCTGAGCGTGGCCACCTTCATCGGCGCCGGTGAACTGGCCCGCGCGTCCGACGAACCCCCGGAGATCCTGCGCCAGCGCGTCACCTCCAAGGGCGGCACGACGCATGCCGCGATCACGTCGATGGAGGCATCGAACATCAAGCCGCTGTTCGAGCGCGCACTGCATGCGGCCCGCACACGGGCACAGGAACTCGGCCAGGAGTTTGGCGGCTCCTGACGCGTCGGCGTGGCGCGCTCAGGACAGCGCGTACGACACGGCAATGCCCGCAAAAACCGCGAAGCCGACCCAGTGGTTGAGGCGAAACGCCTTGAAACAGGGGTCGCGCTGGCGATCGCGGATCAACCACCCGTGCCACACGGCCTGCGCCGCAGCGGCGGTCATGCCGGCGGCCATCCAGCCGGAACCTGCCAAGGGCCAGGCCAGGGCTGTCCACATGACCAGGTGGACGGCATAGAAAACCATCACGGCGACGACGTCGAAACGTCCCAGCGTGATGGCCGATGTCTGGATGCCGATAAGCAGATCATCGTCACGGTCGACCATGGCGTATTCCGTGTCATAGGCCAGCACCCAGAACAGGTTGCCCAGCAGCAGCAACCAGGCCAGCGCCGGCACCGCATGCTGCAATGCGCCCCATCCAACCACTTCCGAACCGCGCACGGCGGCAAATGCCATCGGAATCCCGAAACTGAAAGCCACGCCGAGTACCGCCTGCGGCATCGAGAAAACGCGCTTCGAATAGGGATACACCAACGTCACCAGCAAGGCGGCAAACGACAAGGCCACCGTCAGCCGGTTGGTCGTCAGCACCAGCGCGAACGCCGCCAGCGCCAGCACCGCACCCACGGCCAAGGCCTCGCGCACCGACACCGCGCCGCTGGTGACCGGTCGCTGGGCCGTGCGTTTGACGTGCTTGTCGAATTCGCGGTCGGCCACATCGTTGATGCAACATCCGGCACTGCGCATCAGCACGGTGCCGAGTGTGAACACCGCCACCAGATGCCAGCCCGGGAACCCTCCGGCGGCCAACCACAAGGCGCTGAGCGTGGGCCACAGCAGCAGCAACCAGCCGGCCGGGCGGTCCCAGCGGATCAGTTGCAGGTAAAGGCGCAGGCGGCCGGACATGGTGCTGGCACTCACGACAGGCGTTTGACGCCGGGCAACTCGCAGGCATATACCGCGTTGCGCAAGGCCGCGATCGCCTCGTAGCGCGTGAAACTGCGCCGCCAGGCCAGCACCACGCGCCGTGTCGGCGCGTTGCCTTTGCCGCCATCGACAACCGGCAGGTACTTGATGAACGGGTCTTCATCCTTGCGCCGCGCCGGCTCGCCCAGCCATGGCCTGCGACGGCACGCCCAGACGCGGCACCAGCGTCACACCCATGCCGGCGGCCACCATGTGTTTGATGGTCTCCAGCGATGAGCCCTCGAAGCTGCGCTGGATGCCCTCGGCGGTGCCGGAAAAGCGCGCAAACTCGGGGCAGACCTCCAGCACGTGGTCGCGAAAACAATGGCCGGTGCCCAGCAGCAACATGGTTTCGGACTTGAGTTGCTCGGCGCTGACCGACTTGCCCTTGGCCAGCGCATGGCTGCGCGGCACCGCCGCAACGAACGGCTCGTCGTACAAGGGCGCGATCGCCAGCCCGGCATCGGGAAACGGCTCGGCCAGGATGGCGCAATCGAGCTCGCCGGATGCGCAACATCTCGAGCAGCTTGACGGTGAAGTTCTCCTGCAGCATCAACGGCATCTGCGGCGTCATGTCAATCACATGGCGCACCAGATCGGGCAGCAGATAGGGCGCAATGGTGTAGATGACACCCAGGCGCAGCGCGCCGGCCAGCGGGTCCTTGCCCCGCTTGGCGATTTCCCGGATGCCGGCTGCCTGTTCCAGCACCGACTGCGCCTGGCGCACCACCTCTTCGCCCAAAGGCGTGACCGTCACCTCATTGGCACTGCGTTCGAAGAGCTTGAGATCGAGTTCTTCTTCGAGCTTCTTGACGGCCACCGACAAGGTCGGCTGCGACACATGGCAGGCTTCGGCCGCCCTGCCGAAATGCCGCTCACGCGCCACCGCGACGATGTATTTGAGTTCGGTCAGAGTCATGAGGCTATTGTCCTTTGGCGTACGAACGCAGCGGCAGTTGGCGTGTTCCGCAAGCCGCGCGCCCGACTGTAACGCGCCGGGCGCCACGCCGACAGTTCATGCCTTGAGAAACTCCGCTTTGCCGCCAAGCCAGCGCGCGACATGCTGCTGCGCCAGCTCCGGATACCGGTCGAGCATGCGTGGCGCCGCGTTTCGGGCCCACGCCAACAGGTCGGAGTCCACCGCCAGATCGGCAAAACGCAGCAAGGCGGCACCCGACTGGCGCGCGCCCAGAAACTCGCCGGGGCCGCGGATCTCCAGGTCGCGCCGGGCGATCTCGAAACCATCGGACGTCTCGGCCATGGCCTTGAGCCGAGCACGCGCCGTCTCGCCCAGCCGCGGCGCGTCGCCGGTGGAATACATCAGCACGCAGGCCGAGGCGGCTGCACCGCGCCCGACGCGCCCGCGCAGCTGGTGCAGCTGGGACAGGCCGAAACGCTCGGCATGTTCCACCACCATCAGCGAGGCATTGGGCACATCGACACCGACCTCGATCACGGTGGTACTGACCAGCACGCCCATCGCGCCGCTGACGAACTCGGCCATCACGGCCTTCTTGTCGGCCACCGGCATGCGTGAATGCAGCAGACCGACTAGGAGCGGCCGATCAGCAGCCGTCCGACCGATCGCCAGGGCCGCGCTCAGCTCGGCGTGGGTCTCGGTGGCATTGGCCAGATCCAGCGCCTCGCTTTCCTCGATCAGCGGGCAGACCCAGTACACCTGGCGCCCCTGGGCCAGCTGGTCGCGAATGCGCGCGATCACCTCGTCGCGCCGGGCCTCGTTGACCAGCTTGGTGACGATCGGTGTGCGCCCGGGCGGCAGGTCGTCGATGGTGGAGACATCAAGGTCGGCGTAATAGCTCATGGCCAGGGTGCGCGGAATCGGCGTGGCGCTCATCATCAGCAGATGGGGTTCGCGTTGCCGGGCCGGCTCCGGTTCCGCATCCGCTTGCTGCGCGCCGCCAGTCGCATCCGACCCGTGTGCCGGCATGTTGACGCCGACACCTGTCGTCGTCTGGAGCGCTGGCGTCATTTTGCTGCGCAGCGCCAGCCGCTGCGCCACACCAAACCGGTGCTGCTCGTCGATGATGGCCAGCGCCAGCTTGTGAAACACCACCTTGTCCTGGATCACCGCGTGGGTGCCGATCACCAGCGCTGCCTCACCCGACGCAATCAACTCCTGCATGGCGCGGCGTTCCCGTGTCTTCTGGCTGCCGGTCAGCCAGGCGGTGGTGATGCCCAGCGGTTCCAGCCAGCCCAGCAGTTTGCGGAAATGCTGTTCGGCCAGGATTTCGGTCGGCGCCATCAGCGCGCACTGGTAACCGCTGTCGATGCAGATGGCAGCGGCCAAGGCGGCCACCACCGTCTTGCCCGAACCCACATCGCCCTGCAACAGGCGGTGCATCGGCACAGCGCGGGCCAGATCATGGGCTATCTCGACGCCAACCGCTTGTTGTGCGCCGGTCAATACAAAGGGCAAGGCGGCCAGCAAGCGGTCGCGCAGACCCGCGGCGCGCGGCCGCAGCGCCGGGGAACGCAGGGCTTCGCGCGTACGCTTGGAATGCAGCTGCGAGAGCTGCTGCGCCAGCAACTCCTCCGCCTTCAGGCGCTGCCAGGCCGGATGGCTATGGTCCTCGAGCGTGGCCAACGCCACATCGGGCGTGGGATGGTGCAAGTACACCAGCGACTGGCGCAGATCCCAGCCCACATCGCCGCCCGATCCGGCCAGCAGACCAAGCGGAATCGTTTCGGACAGATCGACGCGCGCCAAGGCGCTGGTCACCACCTTGCGCAAATAAGCCTGTGGCAGACCGGCGCCGGTCGGATACACCGGAGTCAAGGCGCTCGGCAAGTCGCCGCTGGCGCTGTGCACCACGGGATGCACCATGGTCCAGCCCAGAAATCCGCCGCGCACCTCGCCACGCACACGCACGCGCGCGCCGACCTCCAGCTGCTTTCGCAGCGAGGCGTAAAAATGGAAAAATCGCAGCGTGCAGGTTTCCGCGCCGTCCTGCACCGTCACCAACAACTGGCGCCGCGGCCGCAAGCTGACTTCGTTGGCGGTGACCGTGGCCTCGATCTGCACGGTCTGGCCCTCGCGCGCATCCTGCAACCGGATCAGCCGGGTCTCGTCCTCGTAGCGCAGCGGAAGGTGCAATGCCAGGTCGATGTCGCGCCGCAGGCCCAGTTTGTCCATCGCCTTTTGCATAGGCGATTTCGCAGGTTTGACAGCGGGCGCGGTGGACATGGGACAATTCTGCCCTTTCTTGTCACCCCTTTTCTTGGTACGGGCCGGTCCAGCCCTCAAGCACATGTCCACTGCCATTGGCGACGCAGCACGCGTCCACACCCTCTCCGATTTCGACTTCCCGCTGCCGGCGGAACTGATCGCCCAGCATCCTGCCGAACAACGCAGTGCGTCGCGGCTGCTTGACGGGCGCAGCGAGACACCGGTAGACCGCATTTTTCACGACCTGCCCGACCTGCTGCATGCCGGCGATCTGCTGGTGTTCAACGACACCAAGGTCGTCAAGGCCCGGCTGTTCGGCGAAAAGCCGACCGGCGGCAAGGTCGAGCTGCTGGTTGAGCGGGTGCTGGGCGGCAACCAGGTCGCCGCGCATATGCGGGTCAGCAAGAAGCCCGAGGTCGGCACCACGCTGGCGCTGGTGGCGGCGCCCGGCAGCCATGACAGCTTGCGCGCCACGCTGCTCGGACGCTGGCCCGACGCCGACGGCGGCATGTTTCGCTTCGTGTTGTCCAACGACGCGGGCGACGACCCGTACACGCTGATGGAACGCCACGGTCACGTGCCGCTGCCGCCGTACATAGCGCACGGCGACTCCGAGCAGGACATCGCGCGCTACCAGACCGTGTTCGCGCGCCATGCCGGCGCAGTGGCGGCGCCTACGGCGGCGCTGCATTTCGACGACGCGTTGCTGGCGGCGCTGGCCGCGCGCGGCATGGCCCATGCCTTCGTCACGCTGCACGTGGGCGCCGGCACCTTCCAGCCGGTCAAGACCGAAGTACTCGCCGAGCACCACATGCACAGCGAGTGGTACCAGATCCCCGACGAAACACTGCTGGCGATCGCCGACTGCAAGGCGCGCGGCGGTCGCGTGATTGCGGTGGGCACGACCACCGTGCGCACGCTCGAGAGCTGGGCGCGCAGCGGCCAGACCTGCGGCGACACCGACATCTTCATCACGCCGGGCTTCGAGTTCCGGGTGATCGACCTGCTGATCACCAACTTCCACCTGCCCAAGTCCAGCCTGATGATGCTGGTCAGTGCGTTCGCCGGTTACGAACCACATTCGCGCCCTGTACCAGCACGCGATCGCGCAGCGCTACCGCTTCTTCAGTTATGGCGATGCGATGCTGCTGCACAACCCGCACGCCACGCGACTCGACCCCGCCGCGGCTGCGGCCGCTGGTGGCCGGTGACGAATCGCGCAAAGCACCAAAGAAACAAGACCCCATGCTGCAATTCGACCTGCTCCAGACTGACGACGCCCAGGCAGACTATGCCGGCAGCCATGCCCGGCGCGGTCGCCTGACGCTGAACCATGGCGTCGTCGAGACACCCGATCTTCATGCCGGTGGGCACCTATGGCACGGTCAAGGGCGTCACGCCGCAAAGCCTGAACGACATGGACGCGCAGATCATCCTGGGCAATACCTTCCACCTGTGGATGCGTCCCGGCCTGGACGTGGTGCAGCAGTTCGGCGGCCTGCACGCCTTCGAGAAGTGGGACAAACCCATACTCACGGACTCGGGCGGCTTTCAGGTCTGGTCGCTGGGCGAGATGCGCAAGATCTCTGAAGAAGGCGTCAAGTTCTCCTCGCCCGTCAACGGCGACAAACTGTTCCTGACGCCCGAGATCTCGATGCAGATCCAGACCACGCTCAACTCCGACATCGTGATGCAGTTCGACGAATGCACGCCGTATATCTCGGTCGAACCCAAAACCAAAGGCCAGTTGACCACCGAACCCGAAGCACGCCAGTCGATGGAACTGAGCCTGCGCTGGGCCGAGCGCTGCAAAACGGAGTTCGCGCGGCTGGAGAACCCGAACGCCTTGTTCGGCATCGTGCAAGGCGGCATGTTCGAACACCTGCGCCAGGAGTCGCTGGAGCAACTGGTGGCGATGGACTTCCCCGGCTATGCGGTTGGCGGTGTCAGCGTCGGTGAACCCAAGGACGAGATGCTGCGCATCATGGCGCACACGCCGCACCGCCTGCCCGCCCACAAGCCGCGCTACCTGATGGGCGTGGGCACACCGGAAGACCTGGTGGAGGGTGTGGCGCAGGGCGTGGACATGTTCGACTGCGTGATGCCGACGCGCAACGCGCGCAACGGCAGCCTGTTCACGCGCTACGGTGACCTGAAAATCCGCAACGCACGGCACAAGGCCGATGCCAAACCACTCGACGAAACCTGCACCTGCTACGCCTGCGCCGGCGCGTCCGGGGTCGCTTACGCGGTTGGCGGGCGCGATGGTTTCTCACGTGCCTACCTGCACCACTTGGAGCGTTGCGGCGAGATGCTCAGCCCGATGCTGGCGAGCATCCACAACCTGCACTACTACCTGAACCTGATGCGCGAAGTGCGCGCGGCACTCGATACCGCAAGCTTTGGCGCTTTTCGGGCTGGCTTCAAGGCAGATCGGGCGCGTGGCGTTTGAGTTGAGGCGCCGACGACACGATCGAGCGCCTGCGGAAGGAATCCATCCGCGCCAGTCTTGGAACGGCCTGATTCGGCGCAATGCACCGCGTCCCCCGCAGTCCCGGTCACAGGCGCAGCGAAACCAGCGCCTGCCCCATTCCGGAGCGCTGCAGCCACAGGAACACAGAATCCACGGTGACCGTCTCGATGCGGTCAGAGAACCGTTTCTCGCTCGGGTGATCGTCAAAGGCAATGTTGGCTGCTGTCACACGCGCCCCCAGGCGCGTGAACGCACCGAGCTTGAGGGTCGTGGGCTCATAACCCCTGAGCTGCAACCAGGCCTGGGCTTGTTGGCGTGACGCCACCCCCGAGTCGGCCGCCATCGCCAGCGTTTCGATGACCCACTGGTTGGACTGCTGGTAACGCGTGCTCCACGGGTAACTCAGCATGTTGTAGGCCTTGGTATGCAGGCGCACGATAGCAGCATCGTCCTGCAGCAGCGGCAGCAGGCGTTGCTGGATCTCGCGGCTCGGCGCCACCCACGCCGACTCATAACGCCACGGGTCATCCAGAAAAAACTCGCCCAGGCCCTGTCGATAGATGTCGGCGTCGGCCGTGCCGCAGAAATTGAGCTTGTGCACCACGCGCCAGACCGCGCCGCCTTGCCCATCGGGTTGGCGATAAGCGAACCCGAAATGCGAATACCGCAAGCCGTACTTGGACAGATCCTGACCCGAGCGGGCCAGCAAGACCACCTGTTCGCCGCTGGCTTCCAGTGCCTGGCGGGTCTTCTCGGCCATGGTCAGCCCATCCTGCAGCACTTGCGTCGTCAGCTTCTGTTCTTCGCAGGATCGGCCGGCCTGCGCCACCGGGCTTGCCGCCAGCATCAAGGCCAGCAGCAAGCCCAGGCCAACACGGAGCGCGGTTCGCATGGCGCGCGAATGCTCAGTTGGTCAGGCGCTGGCTGTGCAACAGCGCACGGCCAACGGCATTCGGAATGAAGGCGATCGCCTCGCCGGCCACAGACAGGATGACGCCCGCCGACAACGTGATGACCGTCACCGCCGTACCCACCGCCAGTGACACGGCGCCCGCGGCGCGCGAGCCTACCTCGACGCTGATGCGCACCCCATCGGAGACCCGCTCCAGCACGTAGAGCGTACCGCGCGCGGTACTTTCGACGGCCCGCACCGACAACTGGGCGCCGGCCACCAGAACCGTCACAGATGCGTCGGCGACGCTGGCTGCAGCCTGGCTGGCGACGACGACCGAGGCCAGCGGCAACACCGAGACGGCGCTCAACGCCGATACGTTGCTCTGGGCCTGCACCGATCCGGCCATAAGGAGGCATGACAACCACACCACGCCCGCCAATCGCTGGGCTTTGCTCTCAATAGACATTGATCGGCTCCAGAAAATCACCCCATTATGCGCGGGCCGAGCGAGTTGCTGGACGGATATCGGCGGGCGCTTCAGGTGCTCCTATGTCCGCTGACAGGACCGCGGCTTGATGGGTGCATGAGCCGATCCAGGATGGTGGTCCACGTCGTGGTGTCGCACAGGTATTTGCCCCAGTCCTGCACGACCCGGTTGGAGGTCACCACGATGCTTCGGCGCAGCGTGTAGCGCTGACGCACGATGGCCTGCAGCATCTCGGCGCCGGAGTCGGCAATGCGCCGGGCAGAAACGGCTGCGCGACACCGCATTGCGCATACTTGACTTTGATCAACGGACACGGGCGATTTGCCGCCCAGAATAATTGTTCAAGCGGCCTGTTCCACGGGCTGCATTCCCGAGACAGGACACGCCACCTGGCGTGTACCGGCAAGGGGCGCAAAAGCCCCGGAGGTGAACAACATGCCGAAATCCCAGCAGCTCGTGTCGCGCCTTTCGAAGGATGTGGCCAGGCTCTCGCCCACGCCCAACCTGCTGAACTATGAGGCGACCTGTCTGCAGTTCTCCTGGGACGAGGCGCGCAAGCAGCGCCTCGACGGCCTGCCCGATGGCAAGGGCCTGAACATCGCTTACGAGGCGGTGGACCGGCACTTGCTGCATGGCCGTGGCGACAAAATAGCGATCCGCTGGCTGGGCAAGTCGGGCGCGCGGCGCGAACTGAGTTACGCCGAACTGGCGCTTGAAACCAACCGTTTCGCCAACGCGCTGGAAGGCCTGGGCGTGCAGCCCGGGGAGCGCGTGTTCGTGCTCATGGGTCGGGTGCCCGAGTTGTACCAGGCGGTGCTGGGCGCCTTCAAGGCGCGCTGTGTCATCACGCCGCTGTTCTCGGCTTTCGGGCCGGAACCGATTGCGATGCGCGCTGAACTCGGTGACGCGCGCGTGCTGGTCACCACGCCCGAGCTCTACAAGCGCAAGGTGCACGGTTTGCGTGATCGACTGCCCGGCCTCAAGCACGTGATCCTGGTCGGCGAGGCGCCGGCCGAAGGCGAAGGCATTCACCACTGGGATGCACTGGTGGGTGCCGCATCACCCGAATACAGCATCGCGCCGACCGACCCGGAATCGATGTCGCTGCTGCACTTCACCAGCGGCACCACCGGGCGGCCCAAGGGCGCGGTGCATGTGCACGGCGCGGTGCTGGCGCACACGGTCACGGGCCACTACGCGCTTGACCTGCACCCCGACGATGTATTCTGGTGCACCGCCGACCCGGGCTGGGTCACGGGCATGAGCTACGGCATCATCGCGCCACTGTGTGCGGGCGTGACCAACATCGTGGTCGAAGCCGAGTTCGACGCGCAAGCCTGGTACAGCGTGCTGCAGCAAGAGCGCGTGACCGTCTGGTATACCGCGCCCACCGCGATCCGCATGATGATGCGTCTGGGCACCGAAGCGGTGAAGGACTACGACTTGTCTTCGTTGCGCTTTCTCGCCAGCGTGGGCGAGCCGCTCAACCCCGAAGCCGTGGTCTGGGGCGTGGAGGCCTTCGGCCTTCCGTTTCACGACAACTGGTGGCAGACGGAAACCGGCGGCATCATGATCGCCAACTTCGCCGCGCTCGACATCAAGCCCGGCTCCATGGGCAAACCCATCCCCGGCATCACGGCGGCCATCGTGCAGCGCGGCAGCGATGGCGAGTTGGCGTTCGTCACCGACCCGGACACCGAAGGCGAGCTCGCGCTCAAGACGCCCTGGCCCTCGCAGATGCGCGACTATTTGAACGAGCAGGCGCGCTTCAAGAAGTGCTTCGTCGGCGACTGGTACCTGACCGGCGATCTGGCCAAGCGCGATGCCGAAGGCTATTACTGGTTCGTCGGCCGCGCCGACGATGTGATCAAGTCGGCCGGGCACCTGATCGGCCCGTTCGAGGTCGAGAGCGCATTGATGGAGCATCCGGCCGTGGCCGAGGTCGGCGTGATCGGCAAGCCCGACCCGACGCTGGGCGAGATGGTCAAAGCCTTCGTGGCGCTCAAGCCCGGCTTTGAACCTGGCGAAGAACTGCGACGCGAATTGCTCGGCCACGCGCGCAAGCGACTGGGCGCGGCCGTGGCACCGAAGGAGATCGACTTCCGTCAGAACCTGCCCAAGACCCGCAGCGGCAAGATCATGCGCCGCCTGTTGAAGGCGCGCGAACTCGGCCTGCCCGAGGGCGATCTGTCCACGCTGGAAAGCGACGAAAAATGAGGACCACATCATGAGCAGCAAGATCCACCTTGACCGCGCGCATCTGCACCGGCTTTACCGCCAGATGCAACGCATCCGGCGTTTCGAAGCCAAATGCGTCGAGCTCTACCAGGCGCAAAAGATCCGCGGCTTCCTGCACCTGTACGACGGCGAAGAAGCCGTGGCTGCCGGCGTCATGGGCGCGTTGCAGCCGGGCGATGCCGTGGTGGCCACCTACCGCGAGCACGGCCATGCGCTGGCGCACGGTGTGTCCATGAACAGCATCCTGGCCGAGATGCTGGGCAAGCAAGAGGGTTGCAGCCGGGGCCGCGGTGGCTCCATGCACCTGTTTGATGCCAGCACCCGCTTCATGGGTGGCAATGCCATTGTGGGCGGAGGGCCTGCCGCTGGCCGCGGGTCTGGCCATGGCCGACCAGCGCCTGCGCCCCGGCGCCATCACGGCCTGCTTCTTTGGCGAAGGCGCGGTGGGCGAAGGCGCATTCCACGAAACCATGAACCTGGCCGAAATCTGGAAGCTGCCGATGCTGTTCGTGTGCGAAAACAACCTTTACGCCATGGGCGTACCGCTCGACATTTCGGAGGCCGAAACCGACATCTACCGCAAGGCCCAGGCCTACCGCATGCCGTCCGAGCAAGTCGACGGCATGGACCCGATCAAGGTGGAAGCGGCCGCGCGTCGGGCGGTGGAGCACGTTCGTGGCGGTGGCGGCCCGTACTTTCTGGAGTGTCGAACCTACCGCTTTCGCGCGCACTCGATGTTCGATGCCCAGGCCTATCGCACGCGCGACGAAATCGCCGAGTGGAAGCAGCACGACCCCATCGAGCGGCTGCGCACCTGGATGGTGGACAACCGCCAGATCACCGCAGCCGAGCTCGAGAACATCGAAGCGCGAGATCGGCGCCGAGATCGACGCCGCAGTTGCCTTTGCCGAGGCCGGCACGCTGGAGTCGGTGGACGACCTGGAGCGCTTCGTGCTGATGGACAGCGTGGTGCAGGAGACAGCCGCATGAACACCCCCGCCAAAATCAGCAAAGGCGCAGCCAAGAGCGCCAGCAAGAGCACCAGCAAGGCCCCGAAGAAGACGCCTGCTGAAAACGTCGCGCCCGAACGCATGACCTACCGCGAAGCCTGCCGACAGGGGATTCGGGAAGCTCTGACCAAGGATTCGCGCACCTTTCTGATGGGTGAAGACGTGGGCCGCTACGGCGGCTGCTACGCCGTCACCAAAGGTTTGCTCGAAGAGTTCGGCCCCGAACGCATCATCGACACGCCGCTGGCCGAACTCGGCTTCACTGGCGCCGGTGTCGGCGCGGCGCTCGGCGGCTTGCGGCCCATTGTCGAGATCATGACCTGCAACTTCAGCCTGCTCGCGCTGGACCAGATCATGAACAACGCGGCCACCATCGCGCACATGTCGGGCGGGCAATTCGCCGTACCGCTGGTGATCCGCATGGCCACGGGTGCCGGTCGGCAACTCGCCGCGCAGCACTCGCACAGCCTGGAGGGCTGGTACGCGCACATCCCCGGGCTGAAAGTGCTGGTGCCCGGCACGGTGGAAGACGCGCGCCACATGCTGGCCGCGGCACTGGCCGACCCGAACCCGGTGCTGATCTTCGAACACATCGTGCTCTACAACGCCGAGGGCGATCTCGACCCTGCTGTGCAGTCGGTGGACATCGAGCACGCCAAGGTGCGCCGAGCCGGCACGGATGTGAGCCTGATCACCTACGGCAACAGCTTGCCCAAATGCCTGGCAGCAGCGCAGGAGCTGGCCGCATTGGGCATTGACGCCGAGGTGATCGACCTTCGAGTATTGCGTCCGCTTGACACTGCCACGCTGATCGAGTCGGTGAGCCGCACGCGGCGCTGCGTAATCGTGGACGAAGGCTGGCGCAGTGGCTCGATCTCGGCCGAGATTGCGGCCCGCCTGGCCGAAGAAGCGTTTTTTGAACTCGACGCCCCCATCCGGCGCGTGTGCGGCCGCGAAGTGCCGGTGCCCTTCGCCATGCACATGGAAGAAGCGTCACTCCCGCAGATCGCCGACATCGTGGCCAGCGCAAGCGCGCTGGTGCACAAAGCCTGACCCACCATGGCCGACTTTCTCATGCCCGCTCTGGGCGCCGACATGGAATCCGCCAAAGTGGCGCAATGGCTGGTGCAGCCGGGCGACCATGTGAAGCCGGGCGACGTGGTCGTGGTGGTGGAAACGCACAAGGGTGCGATCGACGTGGAGATCTTTCTCGAAGGCGTGCTGAACGACCTCGCCCCCGAGGGCACCGACCTACCGGTGGGCGGGGTGCTCGCGCGCGTGGGCAAGGCGGGTGAGGTGGTTGCTCCAGCTGCAGCCGCAACACCGGCGCCGCCGCCTGCTCCTGCAGCAAAGCCGACTCGCGTGAAGACCCCTGCAACTGCCCCCGCGCCTGTTCCCCCATCTGCGCCGGCACCAGCCCGGCCAGCTGTGCCGGCTACACCAACCCGGCCAACAACCCCAGGCACCAGAGTCAAGGCCAGCCCCGCAGCGCGCCGACTCGCTGACGAATTCAACGTCGCCATCGAAACCCTTGTCGGCACCGGCGTGGAAGGCTCGGTGGTTCGCGCCGATGTCGAGCAGGCGGTCGCGCAAGGCCGAGCCACGCCCACGGCCGCCAAAGCCTCGGGGCCTGCGCCCATACGTGCGCCCAAAGGCGGCTTTGACGCGGCGATGATGCGCCAGGCCATCGCCAAGGCCATGACGCGATCCAAGCGCGAGATTCCACACTATTACCTGAGCAGCACCATCGATTTCGAAGCTGCCAACAGCTGGCTCGAATCGCACAACCGCGACAAGCCGCCGCCCGATCGCCTGCTACCCGCCACGCTGCTCATCAAGGCCTGCGCCCGCGCCCTGGCTGAAGTGCCGCAACTCAATGGGTTCTACGAGGGCGATGCTTTTCGCCCCGGCGCCGGCATTCATCTGGGCTGGGCCATCGCCTTGCGCGGTGGCGGTCTGGTGGCGCCCGCCATCCACGATGCGGACAAGAAGACCTTGGCCGAGCTCATGCAGGCCCTGCGCGACCTGGTGCAGCGTGCCCGCAGCGGTGGCTTGCGCAGTTCCGAGCTGACCGACCCCACCGTCACCGTCACCAGCCTGGGCGAGCGCGGGGCCGATGGCGTGCTGGGTGTCATCTACCCGCCGCAGGTCGCCATTATCGGTTTCGGCCGCTTGCTCAAGCGGCCCTGGGTGGTGAACGATCAGGTGCTGCCACGCAGCCTGCTCTCGGTCAGCCTGGCCGCCGACCACCGCGCCAGCGACGGCCACCTGGGGGCTCAGTTGCTGGCCGCCATCGACCATGCCCTGCAGCATCCCGAACAACTGTAAAACCGGAGCCCACATGAACGAAACCGACATCCGCCAACTCGCCGCCAAGGTACTGGCCGGCATCGCACCCGAGGCCGATCTCTCGACCGTGGACGACAGCGAAGATCTGCGCGAAGCACTCGATCTCGACTCGATGGACTTCCTCAATTTCGTGATCGGCTTGCATCAGGGCAGCGGCCACGCCATACCCGAAAGCGACTACCCCAAACTGTTCACGATGAAGGGGTGTCTGGCCTACCTGGGCAGCTGATGCAGGGGAACATGCCCAAGCACCGGCTCATCACCCGCGTGCAAATGTCGACGGCTTGAGCGTCTGGGCGCACACACGCACAGCGGCCACAGCAAAGCCCGACAATCACCCACCATGACCCTGAAAAGCCCTGAACTCCTGCTGCCAGCCGGTTCCCTGGACCGCATGCGCGCCGCCTACGACTTTGGCGCCGACGCGGTGTACGCCGGCCAGCCGCGCTACAGCCTGCGCGCGCGCAACAACGAATTCCGTATTGAACAGATACAGACCGGCATCGAAGAGGCGCACGCACGCGGCAAGAAGTTCTTCCTGACCAGCAACCTGCTGCCGCACAACGACAAGGTGCGCACCTATTTGCGCGACATCGAGCCCATCATCGCCATGCGCCCGGACGCCATCATCATGGCCGACCCCGGCCTGATCATGATGGTGCGCGAGAAGTGGCCCGAAGTGGCGATCCACCTCTCGGTGCAGGCCAACACCACCAATTTCATGTCGGTCAAGTTCTGGCAGAAGGTGGGCGTGACACGCATCATCCTGTCGCGCGAACTGAGCCTGGACGAGATCGAGAAAATCCGCCAGGAATGCCCAGACATGGAGCTCGAAGTATTTGTGCACGGCGCCCTGTGCATCGCCTACTCGGGCCGCTGCCTGCTCTCGGGCTACTTCAACCGGCGCGACCCCAACCAGGGCACCTGCACCAACGCCTGCCGCTGGAACTACGCCACGCAAGAGGCCAGCGTAGACCCCAACACCGGCGAAGCCATGGCCCAGCGCATGGAAGGCGACTTCAGCTTCAACAAGGCCCAGGAAGAAGACAACTCCGCCTTCGCCTCCTGCGGCGGCGGCGCGCGCCACCCCAAGGCCGACCAGGTGTACCTGCTGGAAGAGAAGGAGCGCCCCGGGCAGCTCATGCCCATCATGGAAGACGAGCACGGCACCTACATCATGAACAGCAAGGACCTGCGCGCCGTCGAGCATGTGCAGCGCCTGGTCGAAATCGGCATCGATTCGCTCAAGATCGAAGGCCGCACCAAGAGCCAGTACTACGTCTCACGCGCCGCCCAGGTCTACCGCCGCGCCATCGACGATGCGGTGGCGGGCCGCCCCTTCAACCCGGCGCTCATCACCGAGCTCGAAGGTCTGTCCAACCGGGGCTACACCGCCGGTTTTCTGGAACGCCGCCCCGCCAACGACTACCAGAACTACGAAACCGGCAGCTCCGAGTCGCAGCGCAGCCGGTTCGTCGGCGAAGTAAAAAGCGTGGCCGACGGCTGGGCCGAGGTGGAAACCAAGAACCGCTTTGCCGTGGGCGATCTGATCGAAATCGTGCACCCCAGCGGCAACCGCACCGTGCGCCTGATGCAGATGAACAACCTCGACGGCGAAGCCTTGCAGGTGGCATCCGGCAGCCCGTTGCGCGTGCGTATTGCGCTGGACGGAAATGTGGATGGTGCGTTGCTGGCGCGTGTGTTCGAGACGGAAAAAGCATAGCCAGGTCAGCCTCTGATTCTTGCTTGTTAAACGTGGAGGCGATGTCCTGGTAGCAATTCCTGCTTGGCGCGCCACCCTCAGTGGCATATTGGGGTCAGGCGCTTGAGCGGATCGAACTCCGCTTGAAATGGCCGCTGTCAGGACCGCGAATTGATGTTCTTAGGGGCATGCAAGGATTGGTAGCCCACAGCCTCGACCTTCCGAAGTTGCGCGTCGCCACAGAAGCACAACACGCGGGGCATTGCAGCGGGGGATTCGGGATCAGGGATTTGGGGTCAGACCCCTATTGCGTGGCACATGGCGTCGACCTGGGCCGCCTAACTCCGAAGTGCCTGGGTCTTCCAATGGGCGACGCGCAAGACGCCGCTTGGCGCCCAGGTACTCGAACGTCGGCCTGGGCCTGAGAGTCAGGGCCAGAGCCTGAGTCCTTCAGGCCTGCCGCCTGGCGACAGGCAATGCCGATCCGATGTGATCCGGCCCCAGTTCGAAGGCATCGGCGAGACTGCCCTGGCGTGCCCCGGCCTGAAGGGTGAGTCCCCGCCAATACCGGCCTCGCACAGGCAACAACGCCGCTGCGGGGTCGTTCAAGCGATTGTCTCTCACGCCCTCAGCGCCGCCGTCTGGGCGTGACCACGACAGAGCGCGCAGCGGCCTGGTCCGCGACGGGCAGCGCCACCTCGGCCTTGATCTCCTTGAGCACGATGCTGGAGCGCACATGGGTCACGCCGGGCAGCTTGAAGATGGTGTGGTGCAGAAAGTGCTCGTAGGCCTTGATGTCGGCCACCACCACGGTCAGGATGTAGTCGGCCTGGCCGGTGGTCGACAGGCAGCTCACGATTTGCGCACTGGCGGCCACGGCCTCTTCAAAGCGTTGCACCAGTTCCTCGCTGTGCTGGCTGAGGTTGGCCTCCACCACCACGGCCAGGTTCAGGCCCACCTTCTCGCGGTCCACCAGCGCGGTATAGCCCTTGATCACGCCCAGCGCTTCCATCTCCTTGATGCGCTTCCAGCACGGCGTGGCCGACAGGCCCACGGCGTCGGCGATTTGCTGCACCGTCATTCTGGCGTTGCGCTGCAGTTCGGACAGGATCAGCAGGCTATGGTGGTCAAGAAGAACAGTATCGTTGTTCATGGCGATTTTCGAGAATTGGATTCTCAATTCAAGCGGTTTCCCCAGTATAGAGAAGTGTATTTTTCTCTTGATGAGGAACAAGAATGTTCAGCATGTCCGAACGCGCCGCCAATACTGTCCCGCGCCCCGCAAGCGCTGAACCCAACCCTGTCCAACGCCCCGACTACCGTCTGTCTGACAGTCTGTGGGCCACCGAGGGCGCGGTCTTCCTGACCGGCACGCAGTCGCTGGTGCGCCTGCTGACCATGCAGCGCCAGCGCGACGCGGCGCGGGGCCTGAACACCCAGGGCTTCATCAGCGGCTACCGCGGCTCGCCGCTGGGTATGGTGGACCAGGCCATCTGGAACGCTGGCGACCGCTTCAAGGAGAGCGGCATCCGCTTTGTGCCGGCCATCAACGAAGAGCTGGCCGCCACCCAGGTGCTGGGCACGCAGCGTGTCGAGAGCGACCCCGAGCGCACGGTCGAAGGTGTATTCGCCATGTGGTACGGCAAGGGCCCGGGCGTGGATCGCGCGGGTGACGCGCTCAAGCATGGCAATGCCTATGGCAGCTCACCGCATGGCGGGGTACTGGTGATTGCCGGGGACGACCACGGCTGCGTCTCGTCATCGATGCCGCACCAGAGCGAGCAGGCCTTCCAGAGCTGGCATATGCCCATCGTCGCACCGGCCAGCATTGCGGAGCACCTGGAGTTTGGTTTGTATGGCTACGCGCTGTCGCGCTTCAGTGGCAACTGGGTCGGCTTCACGGCCCTGTCCGAAGTGGTGGAAAGTGGTGCCACCGTGGACCTGGACGCGATCAACGACCAGGTTCAGCGGTGGGCACACGCCGACCAGGTGCGCGCACTGACCGGCCACCGGGCACCGGCCGACGGCCTGCACTACCGCTGGCCGGACCTGCCCTCGCTGCGCATCGAATCGCGCCTGCAGGACAAGTTGGAGGCGGTGGCGGCATTCGCCCGCGTCAACAGCATCGACAAACACGTGATCCGCAGCGAACACGCTACGGTGGGCATCGTCACCTGCGGCAAGGCGCACTACGACCTGATGGAGGTGCTGCGCCGCCTGGAGATCACGCCGGCCATGCTGGCCCAGGTGGGCGTGCGGCTGTACAAGATCGGCCTGTGCTTCCCGATCGAGAGCACCCGCGCACTGGCGTTTGCAAGCGGCCTGACAGAGGTTCTGGTCATCGAAGAAAAGGGCGCGGTGATCGAAACCCAGCTGCGCGACCTGCTCTACAACGCGCCGGCCGAAGTGCGCCCGGTGTTGGTGGGCAAGAAGGACGCCGCCGGAAAGCCACTGGTCTCGGCGCTGGGCGAATTGCGGCCCTCGCGTCTGATCGAGTTGGTGGCGCACTGGATTGCCCGCCACTTCCCCGGTAACGCCGTGATAGGCAACCACCTGCAGCATGTGCGCGACTTCACGCCACCCGAGCTGCTGGCCAATGCCAGCGACAGCGTCAAGCGCTTACCCTATTTTTGCGCCGGCTGCCCGCACAACACCAGCACCAAGGTGCCCGAGGGCTCCACTGCGCGGGCCGGCATTGGTTGCCATTTCATGGCCAACTGGATGGACCGCGACACCGCCGGCTTGATCCAGATGGGCGGCGAGGGCGTGGACTGGGTTTCGCACGCGATGTTCACCAAAACGCCGCATGTGTTCCAGAACCTGGGCGACGGCACCTACTACCACTCGGGCTACCTGGCGATACGCCAGGCCGTGGCCGCCAAGGCCACGCTGACCTACAAGATCCTCTACAACGATGCCGTGGCCATGACCGGCGGGCAACCGATAGACGGCATCATCAGCGTGGACGCGATCGCGCGCCAGGTCGAGAGTGAAGGCGTGAAACAGGTGGCGGTGGTCAGCGACCAGATCGGGAAATACGACGCGATCAAGGCCAGGTTCCCCGCCGGCACAGAGTTCCACGATCGCGCCGAGCTGGACGCCGTGCAGCGCCGCCTGCGTGAAGTGGCGGGTGTGACCGTGCTGATCTACGAGCAGACCTGCGCCGCCGAGAAGCGCCGCCGCCGCAAGAAGGGCGAGATGATCGACCCGCCCAGGCGCTTGTTCATCAACGAGGCGGTGTGCGAGGGCTGTGGTGACTGCACGGTGCAGAGCAACTGCGTGGCCGTGCTGCCGCAGGAAACCGATCTGGGACGCAAGCGCAAGATCGACCAGACCAGCTGCAACAAGGACTACTCCTGCGCCAAGGGCTTCTGCCCCGCCTTTGTCGGTGTGACCGGTGGCAGGCTGCGCAAGAAGAGCGGCGCGCTGATCGGTGGCACAGACGCCTTCCTGGCCCAGGTCGCCGCGCTGCCGCTGCCCGCCAGCCACCGCTGGACGGCGCCCTACGACCTTCTGGTGACGGGCGTGGGCGGCACCGGTGTGGTGACCGTGGGCGCCGTGATTGCCGTGGCCGCCCACCTGGAAGGCAAGAGCGCCAGCGTGCTGGACTTCATGGGCTTTGCCCAGAAAGGCGGCTCGGTGCTGGGCTTTGTGCGTCTGGCCGATGTACCACAGCGCCTGAACCAGGTGCGCATCGATACCCAGCAGGCCGATGCCATCCTGGCCTGCGACATCGTGGTCGGTGCCTCGCCCGAGGCGCTGCAGACGGTGCGCCACGGCCGCACCCGGGTGCTGGCCAACTTGCATGAGATCCCGGTGGCCGAGTCGCTGCGCAACCCGGACGCCAGCCTGAAGGTCGATCTGTTGCTGGAGAAACTGCGCTTTGCGGCCGGTGACGATCTTGTTGAAACCTTTGACGCGCAAACCTTGGCGCAGGACTTCCTGGGCGACACCATCAGCGCCAACGTGCTGGCGATGGGTTACGCCTGGCAGCGTGGCGCGGTGCCACTGAGCCTGGCGGCCATGCAGCAGGCGATCCGTTTGAACAACGTTGCCGTGGAGAAGAATCTGATGGCCTTTGCGCTGGGTCGACTGGCGGCGGGCAATCCCGCTGCGCTGCCGGCCTTGTTGGGCGACGCCGCGCCGGTGCCAGCCGAAGAAACCCTGGACGCTGTGATCGCCCGCGGCATGGCCCACCTCACCGGCTACCAGAACGCCGCCTACGCCCGGCGCTTTGCGACCCTGGTGCACCAGGTCGCGATGGCCGAGGGCCAGCTGCGTTCTGGCTCCACCGTGCTGGCAGCGGCCGTGGCCCGCAGCGCGCTCAAGCTGATGGCCTACAAGGACGAATACGAGGTGGCCAGGCTCTACACCGATGGCCGCTTCCAGCAGTCGCTGCAAGCGCAGTTCGAGGGCGACTTGCAGCTGGAGTTCCACATGGCGCCGCCCTTCCTGGCCAAGCCCAGGCATGGCCAGCCGCCGCGCAAGATCACGCTGGGACCATGGTTGATGCCAGCCCTGCGCCTGCTGGCCAGGGCCAAGGGTCTGCGCGGCGGCGCACTGGACCTGTTCGGTCGCACGCAAGAGCGCCGTCTGGAGCGTGCGCTCGTGACCCAGTTTGAAGCCCGTGTGCAGGACCTGCTGCAGGACTTGAGCGCCGAAAGACTGGCCTTGGCCACCCAGATCGCCGCCGTGCCACTGGCCATGCGCGGTTATGGCCACGTGAAGCTGGCCAATGTGGCGCTGGCCAGGGCGCGCGAGGCTGAACTACTGCACCGTTTCAACCCAAAGCGCTATGCCAAGCCGGTCAGCGCCACGCCGCCGGCGGGTCAGTTCAAGGGCATTGCGGTGGCCGCCTTGCACTGACGTTGGGGTCAGTCCCATACCTTTCAATCGCATGCGCCACATCGGGTGGTTGCCCGATTGGTCGGTCAAGCTGAACTGCAAGGTATAGCCCTGATCCTCAGACCCCCGACAATCGCGACTGACGCCTACGCAGCGAGAGTGAATTCGATCTCGTGGAGAATCGTCAGGTTGCCAGTCGAGTCGCGCACCTGCTTGGTGACGTGCTCGACAATGTTGATGGGTTTGGACATGAGGATGCTTGTAAATGGGAATGAATCGAAGAAGGTTTGGTGCGCACTCTAGCCTGTGGCTGGCCGGTGCGTCATTGCTGGCATCGTTGCCGGCGCGCGGCGACGCACAGCGCAAGGTGATTCTCGTCGTTGGCGACAGCATCTCGGCGGAATACGGCTTGCTGCGCGACAGTGGATGGGTTGCGTTGCTCGGCAAGAAGCTGCACGACGAGAAGATGGATTTCGACATCGTCAACGCAAGTGTCAGCGGCGATACCACCTCGGGCGGCGTGACGCGCCTGCCGGCGCTGCTCGAACGCCACAAGCCGGCGATCGTGATCATCGAACTCGGCAGCAACGATGCGTCGCGCGGGCTGCCGCTTGCGATGACGAAGGCAAACATCGAAACGATGACGGGCGCCGCGAAGGCCGCCGGCGCAAAGGTGCTCCTGATCGGCATGCAGGTGCCGCCGAGCCATGGCGCCCGCTACAACGAGGAACTTGCCGCGCTTTTTTACGACGTCGCCAAGGCAGAAGGCGTCGGGCTTGTCGCCTACTTCTTCAAGGGCATCGCCAACATACCGATAGCCACTTCGCTGTTCCAGGCCGATCGCATGCACCCGAACGAAAAGGCGCAGCCGCTGCTGCTCAGCAATGCGTGGGTGGGGTTGAGACCACTGCTGAAGTAGCACGGCGCGTTCGATCGACGGCCCCTTCGGGTCGAAGCCGGTGTAGCGGATCCGCGAGATGCGCGGCCTCCATCGTGTCGAACATGTCGGCGACGAGCCAATGCAATTCGGCCGTATCGAGGCGATCGGCCGGTTGCGCAATGCGAAGCAGCCGCGCGTCGCCCAGATAGGGCGACATGCACGGTGTGTGAATGGCGCCGGTCACGGCACAGGTGAAGATAGCTTTCCTGGATTTGCGCATGGGATGCTCCGGAAGATATTGAACCTAGAAACGGCAGTTGAACGCGCCCGAGCGTACTTCGATGGGCGTGCCAGGCAAGGCGAGAGGACGCAGCGCACTTCTGTGCGCAAGGACGAACAACGCCGCATGGCGCGTTCAGCGGGGTACGCTCGGGTGCGTAGCGCTATCACCATACTGGTGAGCCCCATCGTGGCCTGATCATTCAGTGTGCCTGCGGGCTGCCAGCGAGACGCAAGCGGTCAACTGCCGTTTCTAGGTTGAATAGGTGTCAGCAATCGTCGCCCGCTTGCTGACGCCTGTGGGCCATCATGATGCGTCTCGCAGAGTCAGCCAAGGTGCTCGACGTTGCCGCACACCGACAGACTCTGACCGCTTATGCTCGCACCGGCCGGCGAGCAGATGAACAAGATCTGGTTCGCAATATCCTGGGCCGAGACCATGCTGCGCAGCGACACCTTGGCCAGCAGTTGCTCACGCATGGCTTCATGCGCGATGCCTTTGGCCGTCGCCTTGGCTGCAATGACTCGCTCTGGCTGACGCCTGGCAGACGGCTTCGGGCCTGGGCCAGAAAGGCCTCGCTGACATCGCAGATATGCACTTGCACGCCGGCGTCCACGAAGGCATCGGTGATCGCGAGGCCTATTCCCTGCGCGCCTGCTGTCACCAGCACGCGTTGGTCCTGCATTCCGATATTCATGGTTCTCCTTGATCGGTATAAGTCATTGTGGTCCGAGCGCGTCAAGCAGTATGGCACTCGGCCCTACAGCGCCCGAGACTGTCGACGAACATCCGCCCAGCCCGAACTGCCGGGCCACGAAATGCCCAGATCTCTTGACGCCCGCTGTCAGGACCGCGGCTTGCCGTTCTCCGGGTCGTACAAGGACTGGTAACCCACCGCCTCGACCTTGACCGGATAGACATCCGCAAAGTACTGGATCTGCAGTTCACGCCCCACCTGGCAGTATTCATGCGGCAGGTAGGCCAGCGCAATGTTCTTGCCGATGGCTCGGGCCGAAGGCGATGCTGCTGGTGAAGGAGCGCCGGCCCAGTTCGTCGACCAGCGTGGCACCGGTTGCGGGGTCCATCACCGGGCAGATTCCCACCGGGTAGCGCGCCACGCCGGTGCTGTCGATGTTGTTTGTCATCGTCAGCGTGCACAGCATCGCGGGCTGGTGTTCGCGCTCGCGGAACTTCAGGTGCGCCGCTTTGCCGTGGAAATCGGCAGCCTTCACCTTGGGCCGGGCCAGGTCGCATTCGTACAGGTTGTATTCGGTGCGCAGATCGGCGTTTTGCAGGCGCAGGCTCTTTTCCATGCGCCGGCTGTTGGCGTAGGTTTCCACGCCCACGGGGGTCACGCCCAGCGCGTGCAGCGCATCCCACAGGGCCAGGCCGTCCTCGTATTTGAAGTGCAGCTCCCAGCCCTGCTCGCCCACATACGAGATGCGGAAGGCCAGCACCGGCACGCCCTTGATCTTGAGGTCGCGCAGGGCCGCAAACGGGAAGTTCTCATGCGTCCAGGCCTCGGGCTCGTCGGCGATCTTCTGGATCGTGGTGCGGGCATTGGGGCCCCACACGCCCAGGCAGCCGTACTGCGTGGTGGTGTCGGTCACGGTGACGTTGGCGCCGCGGTCCTGCGCCATGCGGCTGCACCCATACCAGGTCGCGGTGGCCGGCGTCGGCGCCGTCGATCACGCGATAGTGGTCCTGGCCCAGACGCAGCACCGTCAGGTCGGCGCGCACGCCGCCCGGGCGTCCAGGAAGTGGGTGTAAACGCCTTTGCCCACCGGCGTGTCGCCGCCCACCTTGGCCACGCAGATGTATTCCAGCAGGTCGGCGGCATCGGGGCCTTGCACATCGAACTCGGCAAAGTGCGAGACGTTGATCATGCCCACGTCTTCCGACATCTTCAGATGCTCGGCATTGGACACGCGCCAGAAATGGCGGTTGTCCCACTCGTTGGCACGCACCGGCACCTTGTCGCCGTAGACCTCGAGCAGATGCTCGTTGCTGGCATAACCATGTGCGCGCTCCCAGCCGGAGAGTTCCATGAAGTAGGCGCCGAGAGCCTTTTCGCGCTCGTGGAACGGGCTCTTGAAGATGCCGCGCGACGCGCTGTAGGGCTCGCGGTTGTGCACCGGCGGGTTGTAGATCTTGAAGGCTGCCTCGAAGCAGCGGTCGTGGATGTACTTCTCGTCCTGCTGGAACGGATAGATGCGGGCCACGTCGATACCGGCATGGTCCAGATGGGTCATGCCATCGGTCATCCAGTCGGCGACCAGCTTGCCCACGCCGGGCGCGTCCTTGACCCACACGGCTTCGGCAATACCACAGGCCGCGCACCTTGGACGACTCGCCGATCGAGGGGTTGCCATCGGTGGTGACCTGCAACAGGCCGTTGAAGGAATGCTTCTCGTCGTAGCCCAGTTCGGCCAGGATGGGCGTCAGTTCGATGGCCCGCTCCAGCGGCTCCATGACCTGCTCCAGTTCCAGGTCGCGCTGCGACGGCGACAAGCGGGCCTGCTCCTTCTCCAGCAGGTCGCGCGGGTGGCACATGCGCGGATTCTTCTCTTCGTAGTAGCCCCACTCGATCTGGCCGCCCTCGGGCGTCTTCGGGTCCCCGGTGTCGCGCAGGTAGGCCGAATTGCCCTGGTCGCGCAACAGCGGGTAACCAATGTCCTTGCCGGTACCGGCAAATTCCAGATACGGTTTGAAGAACGTGAGCGGGTGGTCGACCGGCATGATGGGCAGGTCTTCACCGGCCATCGCCGCAATCAGGCGCCCCCACAAACCGGCGCACACCACCACATGGTCGGCGGCGATATAACCCTTGGTGGTCTCCACGCCCTGGATACGGCCGTTTGTCGATGCGCAGCCCGGTACACGCGGTGTTGGCAATCGAGCGCAGCTTGCCAGAGGCCACGGCGGCGTCCACCAGTTCACCGGCCACCATCTGCGAACGCGGCTTGACCAGGCCGGCATCCGGATCCCACAGTGCGCCCTGGATCATGCTTTCCTCGAGCAGCGGGAACTTGGCCTTGGCCTGTGCCGGTGTGATCATCTCCACCCGGTTGCCGAAGGCCTTGCCCGAGGCGACGCGGCGCTTGAGTTCCTGCATGCGCTCGTCATCACCGACGCGCGCCACCTCCAGCCCCCCGATGCGCTCGTAACGGCCTAGTCGTGTCGTAGAAGTCGATGCTGTACTTGGTCGTGAAGATCGTCATCTGATCGTGCATCGTGTTGAAGCAGAAGTCAGACGCGTGTGCGGTGGAGCCCACATCGGTGGGGATGGCGGACTTGTCGATGCCGACAATGTCGTCCCAGCCGCGTTCGATCAGGTGGTGCACCACCGAGGCACCGACGATGCCGCCCTGGCCAATGATGACGACCTTGGCGCGTTCAGGGAATGAGGCCATTTACGCTAGCTCCTGAGAAAATTGGACGGCTGTTGCGCACCATGGCAACCGCCCAAAGTGTATTCAGGCTCTATGCCCCCATGGCTCCAATTGCGACTGTGGCTGGCATGGGTGCGTCACAAGCTTCGTCGCCTGAGGACCGATCCCGAACCGACGCGCGATCACGTCTGCGGCAACCTCCTCCGCATCACGCCAACACACGCGTGCACAACCCGATGTGCTCGGGTATGCGGTCAATGCCCGATTACGCCCGTTCGGCCAGAAAGATCTCCACGCGCCGGTTGCGCGCACGGCCATCCGCGGTGGCGTTGGTCGCGATCGGCTCGCGCTCGCCACGGCCCTCGATGATGATGCGGCCGGCGTTGACACCACGCGATGTCAGGTAGTCCCGTGCGGACTGGGCGCGCTGGCGCGACAGCGGCTCGTTGATGGCATCGGAGCCGACATTGTCGGTATGGCCGACGATGCGGACCTCGGTGTTCGGCTGGTTGGTCAGGCCCGACGCGAACTGGTCCAGGATCGGACGCAGCTCGGGCTTGATGTCGGAGCGGCCGGTGTCGAACGAGATATCGCTGGGGATTTCGAGCTTGAGCTGGTTGTCGGCCGTTTGCGTCACCGCCACGCCGGTACCCTGGGTGGCGCGCTCCATGGCGGCCTTCTTGTCGGCCATGTGCTTGGACCAGACGTAGCCACCCGCGCCGCCCAGCGCGCCGCCGATGACAGCGCCCTTGGCACCGCCACCGATGACCGCGCCGGCCACGGCGCCGACGCCCGCCCCAATGGCGGAGTCACGTTGCGTCTTGCTCATGTCAGCGCAGCCACCCAGCAACAGCGCTGCAGCACCGAGCGACAACACCAGCTTGCGGGTGGGCAGGAATGTGGATCGGATCATGTTGTTCTCCTTGAATATGAATCGTTAGCCCATTTTGGGCGAACAGTCGTACCCAGCCTACAGGATGATTCCCTGAGCAAATGTAAGAAATCAGGCCGTTTTTGCTGTGCTTGGCCATGTTCGCCGTGTTGTGTGAAGGGCCGGCCGGGTTTGTGTAACCGATGGCAACTGGGTCTTGATGGCAATCAACATGCTACCCAAAACCTGCCAGGGCCTCGCCCCAAAACCGAACGGCCAGGGATTGCCCCCATTGCGGCGCACGCAAAGGCCGACGCCGCGCCGGTGTTCGAGAGAATCCTCGACAACTGCGAGCATCTGTTCGATACCCGGCTGATGGGCATCTTCGCGGTGCACGACGATTGACGGCTGCACATCGGCCCTTGCCAGGCGCTTTTCCCGGGGGCGTCGGTCGGCGATGACTCATATCAAGGGAAAACGACCATACCGACTGGATTCATGACTGGTCAAAGTTCCTGACATGCGCATCGCCTCCGAATGGAACACCGGCGGTAAACCGCGTAGGATGCGTTTTCCATGTGTATCGAAGGAATTCACTTGTCAGTTGAGTGGCAGCCATGCATGAAGTCTCCCTGGCCGGCGGCGTCTTGAATTTGGTGGAGCAGGCTGCCTTGCGCGAGGGATTCAAGCGCGTGGCGGTGTTGCGACTGGCGGTTGGCAGACTTGCCTGTGTCGAATTGCCTGCGTTGCGTTTTGCACTGACGGCGGTTGCACCCGGTACGGTATTGCAAGGTGCGGTACTTGAATTTGACGAGCCCGAGGGGCGGGCAAGTTGCTTGGATTGTGGCGAGATGGTTGGCATGAGTGCGTACGGTGTGGCCTGCGAATCCTGTGGCAGCTACCGCCTTCAACCCACGGCCGGCACCGAGCTCAAGGTGGTTGATTTGTTGGTGTCAGATGATTAGCGAGAGGGGAATGGCATGTGTGTAGTTTGTGGGTGCTCCAGCGGTGTACAAGAGGTGGCTACCGCCGGATCCCGGGCGGATGAGCGCTCCGGCGTGCTCGATTTCGGTGCGGGTGCCGCCGGGGTTTCGGTTCCCGGCATGAGCCAGCAGCGAACAATCAAGCTTGAATCCGACATTCTGGGCGAGAACAACCGACTTGCCCAGCAGAACCGCCTGCACTTTCAAGCCCACAGCGTGACCGCCTTGAATCTGGTGTCCAGCCCCGGCTCGGGAAAGACGACTTTGCTGTGTGCAAGCATTGCCGCCCTGCGAAAACGTGCGCCAGACCTGGGTATTTCCGTGATTGAAGGCGACCAGCAAACGAGTCTGGATGCCGACCGCATACGTGCCACGGGCGTGCCGGCCATCCAGATCAACACCGGCAAGGGCTGCCACCTGGATGCGCCCATGGTGGCCAAAGCCTTTGCGGACCTGCACAGCCAAAACCACGGGCGCCATCTGCTTTTCATTGAGAATGTCGGCAATCTGGTTTGCCCTGCGGCCTGGGACCTGGGAGAGGCTGCCAAAGTGGTGATTCTTTCGGTGACCGAGGGAGAAGACAAGCCTTTGAAGTACCCCGACATGTTTGCTGCTGCGCGGCTCATGTTGCTGAACAAGACCGATCTGTTGCCGCACCTGCAGTTTGATGTCGCGCGCTGCATTGACCATGCGCGCCGAATCAATCCGGACATTGAGGTCATCAAGGTATCGGCGACCACGGGCGCTGGCATGGACGAGTGGCTGCATTGGCTGGAACATGCGATGGGTTCGCCCCATGAGCATGAGCATGAGCATGAGCATGAGCATGAGCATGCCGATGAAAACGTTGAAACGGTGCTTCGTCAAAAAATCGCTGCGCTGGAGGCCGAGCTTTCTGCAGCGCGCGCTTGCGCTTGACGGTCGCAGTGGTGCAAGCGACCCCGGATTTTCCAGGATCAGTGCTGGGCGTAGGCGCCTGGCTCAAGAACGCCGCTTGTCTGCTGGATTCGAAAGGGCCGCATTTTTCCGCGGTCCATGGCGATTTGTCCGACCCGGTTGCCTGCACCGCGCTAGCGCATTCGGTGTGTGACTTGGCCAGGCGTGCCGCGCCACCCATCCAGGCCATCGTCCATGATCTGCATCCCGACTTTTACAGCACCCGGTTGGCGCTTGCATTGGCCGACAAGTGGCAGGTAAAGGCCATTGGCGTGCAGCATCACCATGCGCACATTGGCGCGGTGATGGCAGAGCACGGCTTGAATGAACCGGTCATTGGTCTGGCGCTTGACGGTGCGGGTCTGGGTACCGATGGTGCGCCATGGGGTGGCGAACTGTTGGCGGTGTCGCCTGCAGGCTGGGAGCGTTTGGGGCATGTCTGGCCGTTGGCCCTGCCAGGCGGCGATGCTGCGGCACGTGAGCCTTGGCGCATGCTGGCGTCCGCGCTGCACTCGATGGACCGCGCTGAAGAAATCGAGTCACGCCTGATGCATGCGGTGCAACCGAAATCGGTACGCCTGATCCACCGCATGCTGGATCAGCGCCTGAACTCGCCACACAGTACCAGTGCAGGGCGCTGGTTCGATGCGGCTGCGGCGGCACTGGGCCTGCATCTGCGCCATCAGGGAGAAGCGCAGGCCGCGATGGCGCTTGAGGCGCAGGCGGCATCGTGGTTGGGGTCCGCCACCGGGGCGGAGGTCGAACGGGCGAGTGACTCGGTGATCGATGCGTCTGGTGTGTTGCTTGACCTGCGGCCCTTGATTTCGCGCCTGCTGGATTGGCCGGATCCACTGATCAACCGGCCTGCGGCTGCGGGCTGGTTTCACCTGGCACTGGCCCGCGCACTGGCCGATTGGGCGGCAAGCGCGGGGCGGCGCCAGCAATGCCGCACCGTATGTCTGGGCGGCGGATGCTTCATGAACGGCATTTTGACCGAACAAATCACGCTCCGGCTGCAAGGCCAGGGTTTTCGAGTGTTTCGAGCACAGCGTCACAGTTGCGGTGATGCGGCTTTGGCGCTCGGCCAGGCCTGGGTCGCTGCCCGGCAGCTTCATTTGGAACGTTCGATATTGAAGGAGGAACACCTGTGTGCCTAGCCATTCCCGCGCAAGTGGTGGAACTGCTGCCTGACTCCCAGGCTGTGGTGAATCTCGGGGGCATCCGGAAAACCATTTCGATCGCCCTGGTCGAAGACGTGCAGTTGGGTGACTACGTCATCGTTCATGTGGGCCATGCGCTGGGCGTGATTGATCCTGAGGAGGCCAGGCGCACGCTCGCCATGTTCGGTGAACTTGCGCAATCGGGTGGCAACACTGCGGCGCCAACTGCGCGGGAGGTGTCGTGAAATACATTGACGAGTTCCGCGATGGCGGCCTGGCCCAAAAGATCGCTGCGCGTCTGGCACGGGAGGTGCTGCCGGATCGACGCTATAGCTTCATGGAATTTTGCGGCGGCCATACGCACGCGATTTCGCGCTACGGCATCGCCGACCTTTTGCCGCCCAATGTGGGCATGGTTCATGGACCGGGATGCCCGGTTTGTGTGCTGCCGATCGGGCGAATCGACATGGCCATCAGACTGGCGCTCTCACAGGGCGCCATCGTTTGCACCTATGGGGATACCCTGAGGGTTCCAGCGTCAGATGGCCTGTCATTGATCAAGGCCAAGGCGCGCGGTGGCGACATTCGCATGGTTTATTCCGCAGTCGATGCCTTGGCGATTGCGCGCCAGAATCCGACCCGTGAAGTGGTGTTTTTTGCGATCGGATTCGAGACCACCACGCCACCGACCGCACTGGCTATCAGCAATGCGCATGCCGAAAAGCTGATGAATTTCAGCGTCTTGAGCTGCCATGTGCTGACGCCACCCGCGATGGCCCATATTCTGGAATCCCCTGGGGCGGAGTCATGGGATGCCGTGCCGATTGACGGTTTTGTCGGACCGGCCCACGTCAGCATCATCATCGGTTCCCGACCCTATGAGCCGTTTGCGCTGGCGTACCGAAAACCCGTGGTGATCTCGGGTTTCGAGCCGCTGGACGTGATGCAGTCGGTGTTGATGCTGGTGCGCCAGGTGAACGCCGGACGCGCCGAGATCGAGAACGAATTCACCCGTGCCGTGAGCCGGGATGGCAATCCAAAGGCGCAGGCCCTCATAGCCAAGGTCTTTGACTTGCGCCCGAGCTTTGAGTGGCGCGGCCTGGGTGAGGTGCCCCTGAGCGCGTTGAAGATTCGCAGCCTCTACGCTGATCACGATGCCGAGCAACGCTTTGGCCTGACTTACCAGTCAGTCGCCGACAACAAGGCCTGTGAGTGCGGCGCGATCCTGCGGGGCGTGAAGAAGCCGATCGAGTGCAAGATTTTTGGCACGGCCTGCACGCCTGAGACGCCCATGGGTTCGTGCATGGTGTCCAGCGAAGGTGCCTGCGCAGCGCACTACTCTTACGGCCGCTTCAAGGACATTCCCCTCACTGCGCAGACGAGCAACCCATGAGCAGAACCAAAAGCAGTTACCTGCGCCCGCTGGACCTCAAACATGGCTGCGTGGACATGGGCCATGGCGCCGGCGGGCGAGCGGCCTCCCAGTTGATTGACGAGTTGTTTGTGGCCGCGTTTGACAACGAATTCCTGCGTCAGGGTAATGACGGCGCGGTGTTCGCACCGCCGCCCTTGCCGCCGGGCGCCAGGTTGGTCATGGCCACGGACGGTCATGTGGTGTCGCCCTTGTTTTTTCCGGGTGGCGATATGGGCTGCCTCAGTGTGCATGGCACGATCAACGATGTCGCCATGTCCGGGGCGCAACCCCTGTACCTGAGCGCCAGCTTTATTCTGGAAGAGGGTTTTGCGCTGAAGACGCTCAAGCGCGTGGTCGATTCCATGGCGGCAGCGGCGCGCGCGGCTGGCGTGCCCATCATCACTGGCGACACCAAGGTGGTTGAGCGTGGCAAGGGCGACGGGGTCTTTATCAGCACCACCGGGCTCGGTGTGGTGGCGCCAGGCGTCGAGATTTCGGGCAACCGTGCCCGCCCCGGCGATGTGCTGCTGCTCTCGGGCAGCATCGGCGAACATGGCGTGGCAGTGCTCTCCCAGCGCGAATCCCTGGAGTTTGAAACCACGATCGAATCCGACACGGCGGCCTTGCATACGCTGGTGGCAGCGATGTTGAAGGCAGCGCCGGGTGCAGTACGGGTTCTGCGTGATCCCACGCGCGGCGGACTGGCCACCACGCTCAACGAGATTGCCAGGCAGTCTGGCGTGGGCATGCTGCTTGAGGAGGCTGCCATTGCGGTGCTGCCGCAAGTGGATGCCGCCTGCGAATTGCTGGGGCTGGATCCTTTGTACATTGCCAACGAAGGAAAGCTGGTGGCCGTGTGTGCGCCGGAAGCAGTCGAAGCCGTCTTGGATGCCATGACTGCGCATCCATTGGGGCAGGCGGCCGCGCGCATCGGGGTCGTCACCGAAGATCCCAACGGCTTTGTCCAGATGGCGACCCGCTTTGGCGGACGACGGATGGTGGACTGGCTCAGCGGCGAGCAGTTGCCACGGATTTGTTAAGCCCTCTGCAGGCCCGTGCAAGCCAGTTGCCGGCCCATGCGATGGCGGCTGCGAGGTTTTGCGCCGCTGTGGCGCTCAGGGGTTCGCCGAGTTCAAAGGCCTCGCCTCGAATAGCCAGCAGCGTCGACGCCGGTGGCGCCAGGCCGTGCAGATCGACAAACACCTGCAGCAGCGCCTGCGGCGACAGGGAGTGGCTGGTAAAGCTGTGATCACGTCGGGCTTGTGGTGCGCTCACCTGAAACGGTGCCAGGCCATCGACACTGGCATCGATAAACAGTACGTGAACCCGGCCCGCCAGATCCAGCGCGTGCTCAACCTGCAACTGATACTCATCGAGAAACTCGATCTGACCGTTCAAGGTCGCCGGTAATTGATCGCGCAAGGACGCCAGACACAGAGGTCCCAGCGCGTCGTCCCCCCGACTCAGATTGCCCCAGCCGAGCACCAGCAGGGGCGCCACTGAATCGACGTTGGCAGCAGGCGTCGGCATCAAATCTGCTGGCGCCTTATTCGCAATACTGTTCGCTCAGGTGGGTCAATTGGCCATCAGACGCCTTTTGCACCCGGTCCAGCAGATCGCCGTCAGCCCCGAGCAGCGTCACATCAAGTGGCATTTGCCCCAGTGCGTGGGTGGCGCAAGAAAGGCAAGGGTCATAGGCGCGGATGGCGACCTCGATGTGGTTCAGCAGGCCTTCGGTCAGTTCGTGACCGCTCAGGTAGTCGCGCGCCACCGAGCGCACCGCCTCGTTCATGGCCTGGTTGTTGTGGGTGGTAGACACGATCAGGTTGCAGCGCGTGACCAGATCGTCGTCGCCCACGTCGTAGTCGTGAATCAGGGTGCCACGTGGCGCTTCAATGATGCCCACGCCGCTGCGCTGGCGCGTGCCGCTGGTGAGCAGGTCACCCGACAGCAGGGCGGGGTCGTCCAGCAACTCGGCAATCACCTCCACCGCGTGCAGCAGTCTCGATCATGCGGGCCCAGTGGTAGGCCAGCGTGGCATGCACCGGCTCGCCTTGCCCCAGGCCACAAATGTCTGGCGTTCGACTTCGCGCCGCGTTCGCTCGGGATGAAGTCGCAGTTTTGCAACGCGTGCCAGCGGGCCGACCCGGTACCAACCCTGCTCGCGTCCCAGGCTGCGCAGGTGCGGAAACTTCATGTAGCTCCAGGACCTGACCTCTTCTTCAATCAACTCCAGGTAATCCTGGTCACTGACCCCGTCAAACAGGATCTTGCCGTTAGCGTCGCGCGCCCGCAGCACGCCGTCGTACAAATCCATGGCGCCGTCGGTCCGCACGATCGACATCAGGTTGGAGCGAAAGCTGCCAAATCGGTTGTACAGCGCCGGGTTTTGTGCGTGCAACTGCTTGGCCAGATCATCACCGCGTCCTGCGCCCACTGCAGCATCTGGGGAAGATCGCGCTTGAGGCTGTCGCGCTCCTCGGCCGTTACCAGCTTGTTGATGCCGCCCGGCACCGCGCCGGTGCCATGAATGCGCTTGCCTGCGGTGATGCGGATCACCTCCTGGCCAAACTTGCGCAACATGATGCCCTTCTTGGCGATCTCCGGATGCGCCTGCGCAACACCCACGATGTTGCGCTGGGCCACCTCGGATGTCAAAGCCAAACAACAGGTCAGGCGAAGACAGGTGAAAGAAATGCAGCGCGTTGGATTGCATGATTTGACCGTAGTGCATCAGCCGCCGGATCGTGTCGGCGCTGACGGCGTGACCGGCATGGCGCCGAGGACCCGGTCAAACGCCTTGGCGGCCGCCAGGTGATGCGACACCGGGCAAATGCCGCACAGGCGTTGCACCATCACCGGCACTTCCCAATACGGGCGGCCTTCGATGAACTTCTCAAAGCCGCGGAATTCGACAATGTGCAGGCGCACCTGCTGCACCTGGTTGTTGTCATCCAGCAGCAACGTGACTTTTCCGTGGCCTTCGACGCGCGACACCGGATCAATGGCCACGCGGCGCAGGCCCTGAGGGTTGGCGGCGGTTTCGAGTTCAAACGTCATGGGTGTCTTCTGGTGTTCCGGTTGTCAGTCGTAATGCATGGCGTGCGGGCCCAGATGTGGCGAGTTTGCCCGCCAGCATAGTCGGTCAGGAATGCCCAGATCGCATCTGCCGAAGGCGGGCAGCCCGGGCAGGAAATAGTCCACATGCACCACCTCATGAATCGGGTGCACCTGGTTCAGGGGCAGCGGCAACTCCGGATCATTGGGAATCTGGCTGTGTGCGCTGCATGCCGGTTTGGGTGCAGTAGACATCGCGCAGCATCTGACCCACGTCCAGCTGATTGCGCTGTGCCGGCAGACCGCCGTTGATGGCGCAGGCGCCCACCGCCACCAGTGATCTTGCAATGGGCCCGAAATTCGCGCAGCACATGCACGTTTTCGGCATTGCACAGGCCGCCTTCAATCAATCCGATGTCGCAGCGACCGATGGTCTTGATATCGGTCAGTGGGGAGCGGTCAAACTCAACCCGTTCAATCAGTTGCAGCAGACGCTCGTCAATGTCCAGAAACGACATGTGGCAACCAAAGCACCCGGCCAGCGAGACCGTGGCAAGCTTGAGTTTGCGGGGGGCGTGGCGGCGCTCGATGTCGCGTGCCACGGTCCACGGGCAAGTCGTTCATGGCGATTCCTCTTCGACCTGCTTGCGACACCGGACTGACGTCAAAGCGGCGCTGTCCAATCGGTATGACGAAGCCCTGACGCTTGGGCAGGATGGCGCCCACCGGGCAAATGTGAGCGGCGCGGTCGTCCAGGCAGCATTGCGCTGTCGCCCAGTTGTCCGCTTGGGCTGTTGACCAGCAGGTGGGTCTTGATGCCGTGGCCGCCGATGGCGAACACATCCTTGTCATCGACCGTCATGGCTGGCCCGCACACACAGCCCGCACAAGATGCAACGGTTGAAGTCCAGCAACAGGTCAGGGTGGCTGGCATCCACCGCGCGGTCGGGGTAGAACTCCTCAAAGTGCGGTCCTTCCATGCCCATTTCGTAGGCCGTGGCCTGCAGCAGGCAATTGCCACTTTTTTCGCACGAGGGGCAAAAGTGATTGCCCTCGACAAACAACATCTGCAGCAGCGTCTTGCGCTGCGCAGTTGAGCTCATCGGTATTGCTCTGCACGTCCTGCCCGGACGCTGGCCTGCACCGTGCAGGCGGCGCCGGTGCGGCCGTTGACCTTGCACGCGTGCACAACTCGGCACGAACCATGCGGCGGCAAAGTCCGGGTGCCAGCACAGGTGCGGGATGTAGTGGCCGGCCCGGGTGGCGGCCTGCAGAATGGTGTCGCCGGGTCCAAACTCCACCTCTTGTCCATCCAGTGAAAAGCATGCCCGGGTGACAGGCGTCAATGCGGTCAGCAGTCATCATTCAAGTTCTCCAGGTGGGCGCCGCTGTCGTCACGACCGGTGGCCAGACGCGCTTGCGACAATTCGGCGTCCAGGTCAAAGCCCGGCACAAAATGCAGGGACTTCAGGTGCCGCTCATAAGCCGGGCGAAACTTTGCGATCGTGTCGCGCAGCGGGTTGCAGGCAGCAGCCCCCAGGCCGCAGTGGGTGGCGCTGTGCATCAGTTTGTCCAGTTCGAACAGCACCTGAATATCTGCGGCTGAGCCATAGCCGCGCTTGCAGTTTGTCCATGCGCGCGCACCACCAGCTCGGTCCCGACCCGGCAGGGCGTGCAAAAGCCGCAGCTTTCGTGGGCAAAAAAGTGGGCAAAGTTGCGTGCCACTTCGAACATGTCGCGACTGCGGTCAAACACCATGAAGGCGCCGGCCGTGGGCACGTCCTCAAAGGCGATGCGTCGGCCAAACTCAAGCGCCGACAGGCACACGCCCGAGGGGCCGCCCACCTGCACCGCCTGCGTGTCGCGTGGCGCCGCAGTCTTCCAGAATGCGGCCAATGCGGGTGCCAAACGGGTATTCGTACAAGCCGGGGCGCTCGCAGTCGCCCGACACCGAGTGGATCTTGGTGCCGGTGGACTGGCGGCGTGCCGATGTTTGCCCACCAGTCGCCGCCACTGCACCGCAATGTGCGTCACCGCGCAAAAGGTTTCGACGTTGTTGACGGTCGTGGGTTGCCCCAGGTAACCGTACTCCACCGGAAACGGCGGGCGGATGCGCGGCGTGCCGCGTTTGCCTTCCAGCGACTCGATCAGCGCCGACTCTTCGCCGCACACATAGGCGCCAGCGCCGACGTGGATGTCAATGTCGAAGTCAAACCCGGCTGACCCTGAATCGCCTTGCCCAGCAGACCCCGCTTGACGGCGACGCTTGCAACACTGCCTGCAGCGACTCCAGCAAGTAACGGTACTCGCCGCGCAAGTACATCAAGCCGCGGCGCGCACCCACCACCAGGGCGGCAATGGTCATGCCCTCAAACACGGCGTCGGCTGTAGCTGCTCAGCAGCACCCGGTCCTTGAAGGTGCCTGGTTCGCCTTCGTCGGCATTGCACACCACATAGTGTTCGCTGCCCTGGGCATTGCGACAAAGCTGCCATTTCGTGCCTGTGGCAAAACCCGCGCCGCCCCGACCGCGCAGTTTGGAGTGCTTGATGTCGTCGAGCAAGCCTTGCGGCCCGCGCGCGATGGCTGCGGCAATGCCTTCTCCCGGTCGCGGCTGGGCGCCCAGTATGACATCGGCGCGTTGAATCTGATCATCAACGCGTGACCACTCTGAGGGCCATTGGTCAGGCACAACCCCCAGTTCTATCAAGGCCGCCATCTGCTCGATCCGCTCAGGTGTCAGCCGGGTCACGATCTGATGGTGGTTGATCAGCGCCGCGGGCCCCTGGTCGCACAGTCCGGTGCAGGAGGTCCGCGCCACACTCACCCGACCGTCGGCACGGGTCTTGTCGGGCTCCACATTGAGTCGCTGGCAAAGCTGTGCCAGGAGCGCTTCGCTACCATGCATTCGATCGGTGATGTTGTCGCTGAACAGCACGCGATAGCTGCCTACAGGTTGCATGTGAAAAAAGCGGTAAAACCCTGCCACGCCTTCCACCTGCGCCAATGGCAGGCCGAGCGAGGCAGCCACGGCACCCAGGGTCTCGCGTGACAGCCAGTGCTGCTGCGCCTGCAAGTCGCGCAGGATCTGCACCAACTGGTGAGGTGCCCTCTGGTGCTGCTCGAGCAGCGCGCTGACGTCAACCCCACTGGTCATCTTGGCTCCATCCCTGGGTAATCTGCTTGGACCTCGTCTTTTGGAATCAGTCTAGTCCAGCCTTGAGAAGAAACGCAAGCCATACCTGGGTGCTGCGCTGACCGCGCAAGCTGCCATCAGGTCTTGCCGCTTGCGGTCCGCCCGTTGGCACCCGCACCCCCATCCCCATCCCCATGGCGTCCGGCAAAGGCGGCCATGTGAAACGCGGCATGGGGCTGGACATAGTGGTGGTTGGCGCCAACCGGGCAAGCACGCCGCGCCAGGCAACCCGATTGCATGCAGTCTTGTCCGGCGTCGCCGTGCAGGTGCCTGGAGCACTGGTTCACGTGGTAAATACCCAGAGCAAACGCCTGCACGGGGCAAGTCGACAGACAGGGTTGGTCCACACAGGAAAGACACAGGTCGGCCGCCGGCTCCTCAGGCTGACGCCTGATGCGGTCGGCGTCTTGCGTGTCGAGCACGGCCAAGGCGAGCGCGAACCGGTAGGCATGCCACAAACCGTACTGCGGGTGGATCTGCAGCATCAAGGGGCTGGTACCCAGTGGCTCGGCGCGTCGCGCCCATTGCTGGAAGGGGGCATAGGGCGGACCGTCGGACGGGTAGATCGCGCGTCCGCCACACTCGCGCGCCAGCCCATCGCCAATATGCTGACTCCAGCGATCCAGCGGGTCGGGAAGTCCGTCCGTGGCAAATGGCGAGCCGGCGAACGCCGGCCAGCATTCCGAGCCGACCTGCCCGACCATCCAGACCACGGCAACCGGTCCCGCCGCCAGACCGGCCAGGCCGTCCTCGGGCTCGGGGATCCAGCCGCCACGCAGGCGCAAACCATGGCGCGCCAGCGCCGCCTCAAGCCACTTGCGCGAACCCGTCATGTACGTCATGTGCGCGCTGGCGCAATTCGGACAATGTCAGTGCAGGACCGGACGCGGTGGCCGTGATCCGGGCCTCGAAGAACATATGGCCATCGATGTCGTTTTCCACCTGGTTGTTCCAGCGGCTCAAGGCCACGGTGGCGTTGGCGGCTCCGGCGTCGAGTGCGCGCTCCAGTGCCTGCGCGCTGGCGAGTTCCTGGGCCAGCGCAATGGCCGGCGCCAGCGTATCGAAGTCGCGCGGGCCGTCGCTGGTGAAGACGCGAAACACGCCGCGCACCGGCTGCGAGACCGTCAGATGCACCCGCTGCGACACCTGGCCGAGCACGGCACCCACGGCATTGGCCACTTCTGCATAGGGCGGCAACACCAGCGCCATGCCCAATGCATCGGCCACCTGCGGGTAATAAATACCGGCCGGCGCGCCCACCGCCACCAGCGGCAACTGCGGCGCAAAGCGCAGGCTGAACACCGACGGCGCATTGGCTCCCCCCGCCTGCCCCCCCTGCACGGCCATTGCCGTGAGCAGGCTTGCGACCTTGCCGGCGTTGGCCTCGTTCATCTGGCCGGCGTCGTTCAGCCCCGCCTCGATCAGCTTCTGGCTGATGGTGGCCATCACCTTGTCGACCACATCGCGCGACGGCGCAATCGCGTCCCCCATGGCCCAGGTGCCAAGCCCGTACAGGTGGCGCATCTGGCGCGCCCAGATGCGCGCGCCGAAGACCGCAGCATCCACACTCCAGTGGCTAGAGAGACCCAGCACATGCGCCGCGTCGCTGGGCGTGAAACCGCTGTAAATGGCCAGCCCCTTGCGCTCCAGCCGGGCGATGGCCTTGGACAAACCACGCTCCTCGATATTGGCGCGCTCCACATCCACCGGCCCCGACTCCAGCCGCTGCCAGGCGGCATGTTCGTCGTCGGTCAGGCGCGCCACCATGGCCGGGTCGGATTGCAATCGCTGCGCAAACCGGATCTGACTGGCGTGCGGGGTCTCTCTTTGCTGGCGCTCGAGCACCTGCAACACCCAGGGGTGAGCATGGGCGAGCAGGCTCAGCGGCACTACCCGGCGCGGGCCGATCACCAGACCTTCGCCGCCACCAAAGCGCACTTCGCTGTCGCCACCCAATCCGATCGCATAGACCTTGACCGCCTCGACCATGGGCCGCCACTGCCCGACCATGGCACCGTCGCTGCTGAGTTCGGGCTGACCGCCACGCACCACGGCGATGTCGGTGGTGGTGCCACCCATGTCGGCGACGATTGCGTCAGTACGCCCGCTGAGCGCACAAGCGCCGAGCACACTGGCGGCCGGACCCGACAGAACCGTGCCGACCGGGCGTTTGAGTGCGCGCGCGACGTTGATCAGGGTGCCGTCGCCCTGCACCATCATCAGTGGCGCCTCGATGTGATGCTGCCTCAAGGTCTGGCGCACGGCCGCGATCAGCGCGGCCACATGCGACACCATGCGTGCATTGAGCGCGACTGTCAGCGCGCGACGCGGCGCGCCCAGACTCGACGCCAGTTCATGACCACAGGTGACGGGCTTGTCGCACAAGGACTCGACCAGCGCGCGCAACTGCAACTCGTGCGCCGGATTTCGCACACCGAAACTGGCGGAGATGGCAAACGCTGAAACCCGGGGCGCCTGGCGCTCGATGGCCGCGCGCGACAAGGCCTCGTCGACCGGGGTCAAGGCAACCCCCCCGGCGTCATGCCCGCCGGGCAGCGACACGATGGCCTCCGCTCCCAGCAGTTCGACCAGCCCGCTGGACTTGATCTGCGCAGCGTCATAACCCGCCAGCAGCACGCAGACCGGCGCGCCCTTGCCTTCGACCACCGAGTTGGTTGTGAGCGTGGTCGACAGAGAGACCAGATCGACGCTCGCGAGCATCGCCGCTGGCAAGCGCCCCAGTGCGTCCCCGATCCCCTGCGACAGATCGAACGGCGTGGTCAGGCTCTTGGCCGATGCCACCACCTGGCGCGCCGCATCGAGCAGCACTGCGTCGGTGAACGTGCCACCGGTGTCGATGCCAAGGAAATACCGCATGGTGCGCGAACAACGAGGATGGAAAAAAGCGCGCGCTGCTACGGCGCGATCAGGTTCCGGCCTCACACAACCAGCGCGCCAGGTAGTCGGCAAAACTGCGCCGCACGGTGATCTCGTACTGGATGCCGGCATACAGGCACAACAGTGTGACACCGGCCTTGGAAATATGGCTTTGCGCCAGCGCACCGGTGCCAAAGACGCGTGGATGCAGGTCGAGCGGGCAACCCCGTGCCAGCAGGTCGACACTGGCCGGACCTTGCAGCAACAAGGTGGTATTGCCATGGCCGACATCCACCACCGCACTGTGTTGGCCCTGCAAGGCCGCCTGCAAGGCCGCCATCACGGCGGGGCCCTGGCGATCGCGCAGCTTGAGCAGCCACTCGTCCGGACCGAGCCACAACAGCTGGCGCTGCGGATCGATGCTGGCGGTATTGGGTTTTTGCGGCAGAGGCAAACCGGTGGCCTCGAGCACGGCGCGCACAAAATGCGGGTCGTCGGCGTCGCCGCGCAGGTTGAGCATGTCGACGAAGGGAATCTCGGCCAGCGAGCAGGGGTGGCCATCGACCTGCAGATCCCGTGTTTGACGGCCGAGAAAGCTGGCCAGCGGGCTTTTCAAGATGGCGTCATGCATGGAGACGTTTTCCTTCCGGGTCATGGAATACCGGGCTGCAAACCGTGGCCGCCACATAGCGGCCATCGGCCAGTGCTGCGTAGACTTTTTGGCCCATGCGTTGCGTGCCCGAGCGCACCACCGCCATCGCGATCGAGCGCTCCAGCGTCGGGCTGTAGTAACTCGAGGTCACATGGCCGATCATCGGCACCGGTGGTGGTGATGCTTTCGAGTTTTCGGTCAGTTGCGTGCCTTCGGGCAACACCAGCGATGCCTCGTCGGTCATCAGGCCTACCAACTGCTTGCGGTCGCTCTTGGCGGTGTCGCTGCGGGTGAGCGAACGCCGGCCCAGGAAGTCCTTGGTCTTGGACACCATGCCACCCATGCCCAGGTCGTACGGCGAAATCGAGCCGTCAGTATCCTGGCCCACAATGATGTAGCCCTTCTCTGCCCGCAACACGTGCATGGTCTCGGTGCCATAGGGGGTGATGTCGAACTCCTTGCCGGCTTCCATCAGCGCCTGCCACACAGCGGCGCCGGCATGCGCCGGCACATTGACCTCGAACGACATCTCGCCCGAGAAGCTGATGCGCATGATGCGCGCGGCAACCCCGGCTGCCGTACCCGCGCGCCAGCTCATGAACGGAAACGCCTCGTTCGACAGATCGACGTCGGCACAGACCTTTTGCAGCACGGCGCGGCTGTTCGGGCCGGCCACTGCAAAGGTCGACCACTGATCGGTGACCGAAGTCATGTAGACCTTCATGTCCGGCCATTCGGTCTGCACCCACCGCTCCAGCCAGCCCAGCACGCGGGCCGCGCCGCCCGAGGTGGTGGTCATCAGGAAATGGTTCTCGCCCAGGCGTGCTGTGACGCCGTCGTCGAACACCATGCCGTTTTCATCGAGCATCAGGCCATAGCGGCACTTGCCGATCTCCAGTTTGAGCCAGGGATTGGTGTAGACCCAGTTCAGCAGTTTGGCCGCATCCGGACCCTGGATGTCGATCTTGCCCAGCGTCGAGCCGTCCAACATACCTACGCTGTTGCGCACCGCCAGCACCTCGCGCTTGACGGCGGCGTGCAGGTCTTCGCTCCCGCGCGGGAAATACCAGGGGCGTTTCCACTGGCCGACATCTTCGAACGCCGCGCCCGCGGCCACATGGGCCTCGTGCGGGCTGGTCTTGCGCGCCACGTCGAAGAGATCGCCGCGCTCGATACCGGCCAGCGTGCCAAACGAGATCGGCAGGTAGTTGGGGCGAAATGTCGTGGTCCCGACGTCCTGGATAGCCTTGCCCATCGCGCGCGCCGCCAGCGCCATGCCGTTGATGTTGCCCAGCTTGCCCTGGTCGGTGCCAAAACCCATGGCGGTATAGCGTTTGATGTGTTCGATCGACTCGAAACCCTCGCGAATCGCCAGTTCCACGTCGCTGGCTGATACATCGTTCTGGTAGTCGACAAAGGCCTTGGGCCGGCGCGACAGGGGTTCGTCGGTCTCGGCAATCCAGAACCGGCCCACGGCTTCGATGCCCATTTCGTCGACCGCGTAGGCCTCGGCCTTGGCATCGAAGCCAGTCTGCGTGGCTGCCGCGGCGCCCGCCAGGCTGCCTTCGTCCAGGCTGATGCCGATGCCGAAACTGGCATTGCAGGCACCGACACAGACTTGCTCCGGCATGGGATGGCCTGGCTTGAAACACACGGCGGCATCGTCCCAGCGCGCCTTGCCGCCGGAATGCGAATACAGGTGAATCGCCGGATTCCAGCCCCCGGCCATGCCCAGCGCATCGCAGGCAAGCTCGCGCGTTTCACCGCTGGCCTTGTCGTCCACCATCTGGCGCACCAGCACGCCCGACACGGCAGCGCCGCCCTTGGCCTGCACCGGCACAAAGCCACGCAACACCGTGACGCCGTCCTTCTGCGCCAATTGCGCCCGACTGCCGCCTGCCGGCGCACCGGCTCGCGTGTCGACCACGGTCACGGTAGCACCGGCGGCCTGAAGCAGCCGCGCATCGGCATAGGCCGTGTCGTTGGTGGTGAGCAGCACGACCTGCTTGCCGACGCGCACACCATACAACTCGGCATAGTCGGCCATGGCCGACGACAGCATCACGCCAGGCAGGTCGTTGTTGCCGAACACCAGCGGACGCTCGTGCGCGCCGGTGGCCAGCACCACGCGGGCCGCGCGCACGCGCCACATGCGTTCGCGGAAACCCTTGCGCTCGGTCGGCGAGAGATGGTCCGTCAGCGACTCGCGGATGGTCAGGAAGTTGTAGTCATGGCAACCGAACACGACCGAGCGGCGCAGGATGCGCACCTCGGGCAGCTGCGCCAGTTCGCGCTCGGCATCACGCACCCATTCGCGCGCCGGCTTGCCATTGATCGTGCCCTGCAGCCGGTGAGCGCCGCCACCCAGATGGGCGCCGAGTTCGGCCAGAATCACCCGCGCGCCACTGCGGCCGGCGGCCAAGGCGGCGGCCAGGCCGGCAATACCCGCACCTGCGATCAGCACATCGCAATGGATGTTCTGCTGCACATAGCGGTCCTGATCCTCCTCGGTCGGCGCCGCGCCCAGGCCACCGGCCTTGCGGATGAATCGCTCGTACCACATCCAGGCCTTGGCCGGCCACATGAAGGTCTTGTAATAGAAACCGGCCGGGAACAGTGCCGAGAACCAGCGGTTGACGCTCAGCAGATGCTTGCCCGGACTGGGCCAGGGCAAGGCGCTGGTCGCCTGCAGACCCGCATACAACTCGACCTCGGGCATCTTGGCATTGGGAATGGTGAGCGCACCGCTCTCCAGCTGCACCAGTGCCGACGGTTCTTCGACGCCGCAGGTCAGGATGGCGCGCGGGCGGTGGTATTTCCAGGAACGCGACAACACCGTATCGCCCGCGGCCAGCACGGCCGAGGCCAAGGTGTCACCGGCAAAACCCTGGTAGTCGCGCCCATTGAAACGAAAGTCGAGCGTGCGCTTGCGATCGAGCCGGATGCCGGCCTTGTCAATACGGGCGCCGCTCATGCCTGACCCCCACCCGCGTCCACCAAACCGGCATCGGCAATTGCTTGCGCTGGCTCGCCCGGCTTGTAAAACTGTTTGAACCGATAGGTCACGGTGTCACGCTCGGCATTGAACCAGCGCCGGCAACCCTGGCTGTGGTGCCATTGCTCGAAGTGCTGGCCCTTGGGATTCTTGCGCATGAACAGGTAGTCGCCCCACTGCTTGTCATCAAGTGCATCGGTGTCCAGCGGACGCACGATATGCGCCTCGCCACCACAACTGAACTCGCTTTCGGCGCGCGGTCCGCACCAGGGGCAGGTAATTTTCAACATCGTCTTTTTTATCAGTTGTCCCAGGCACAGGGCGTCACCCGTGACCCAGGAAAGATCCATCGGCCGCGGAGCACGCCAGTCAAGGCCCCCACGGAACTGGCTTTGCCAGGCCGTTGGGGGCGCCCCCCAGTGGGGCTGAGGCCCGCGGCTCCAAGCCTGCCTGCGCAGGCTTGGACGGGCCGAAGAGGCGCCTGCCTCTGGCAGCGCCACGACTCGGACGGTCTACACGCAGTGAGACCGTACAGACGGGAGGCGTCGTTCATCCTAATGGGCCACACCGGCAGCGCCGTGCTCGTCGATCAGGTGGCCGGAATAGAACCGGTCCAGCGCAAACGCTGCATTCAATTCATGCGGCCGGTCCTGCGCCATCGTGTGGGCCATCACCCAGCCCGAACCCGGCGTCGCCTTGAAGCCGCCGGTCCCCCAGCCGCAGTTGAAATACAGGCCCTTGATATCGGTCTTGGAGATGATCGGGCAGGCGTCGGGCGCCACGTCGACAATGCCGCCCCACTGGCGGTTCATGCGCACGCGGCGGAAGATCGGGAACATTTCGCAGATGGCCTGCAGGGTGTGTTCGATCACCGGAAAACTGCCGCGCTGGCCATAACCGACATAACTGTCGATGCCGGCGCCAATCACCAGGTCGCCCTTGTCCGACTGGCTCACATAGGCGTGGATGGCGTTGGACATCACCACCGTGTGCAGGATGGGCTTGAGCGGCTCGCTCACCAGCGCCTGCAACGGATGGCTCTCGAGCGGCAGGCGGATGCCGGCCATGTCGGCCAGCACCGTGCTGTGGCCGGCCGAGACGATGCCGATCTTCTTCGACGCGATCAAGCCGCGTGTGGTCTCGATGCCGGTCACCTGGTCGCCGTCGCGCCGGATACCGATGACCTCGCAGTTCTGCAGAATGTCCACTCCCAGCGCATCGGCGGCACGCGCAAAGCCCCAGGCGATCGCATCATGGCGCGCCACGCCGGCGCGCGGCTGGAACGATGCACCCATGACCGGATAACGCAGCGAGGACGAGGTGTTCATGATCGGCACCATGGCCTTGATCTGCTCGGGGCTGAGCACTACGCCGTCGACACCGTTGAGACGGTTGGCGTTGACGCGGCGATGGATATCGCGCATGTCCTGCAGCGAATGGCCGACGTTCATGACGCCGCGCTGGCTGAACATGGTGTTGTAGTTCAGTTCCTGCGACAGGCCCTCCCACAACTGCAGCGCTTTCTCGTACAGATGGGTCGCGTCGTCCCACAGGTAGTTGGAGCGCACGATGGTGGTGTTGCGCGCGGTGTTACCCCCACCCAGCCAGCCCCGTTCGACCACGGCGATGTTGCGCATGCCGTGTTCCTTGGCCAGGTAGTATGCCGTGGCCAGGCCGTGGCCACCGCCACCGACGATGATGGCGTCGTACTCCCGCTTGGGCTCGGGACTACGCCACTGTTTCTGCCAGTTCTCGTGATAAGACATGGCATTGCGCGCCAGCGCAAAGATGGAATAACGATTCAAGTCAGACCCCTACTAGCATTCGATCACGTTCACAGCCAGCCCACCGCGGCTGGTTTCCTTGTATTTGGTCATCATGTCGCGCCCGGTGTCGCGCATGGTCTTGATGACTTTGTCGAGTGATACGTAGTGCGTGCCGTCGCCGCGCAGCGCCATGCGCGCGGCGTTGAGCGCCTTGACCGAGCCCATGGCATTGCGCTCGATGCACGGAATCTGTACCCGGCCGCCGACCGGATCGCAGGTCAGGCCGAGGTTGTGCTCCATGCCGATCTCGGCCGCGTTTTCCACCTGCTCGGGCGTGCCGCCCAGCACCGCGGCCAATGCGCCGGCGGCCATGGAACAGGCCACGCCGACCTCGCCCTGGCAACCGACTTCGGCACCACTGATGGACGCGTTTTCCTTGTACAGCAGGCCGATGGCCCCGGCGGTGAGCAGGAAGTCGCGAATGCCGGCCTGATTCGCACCCGGCACAAACCGGTCGTAATAAAGCATCACGGCCGGCACGATGCCCGCTGCGCCATTGGTCGGTGCCGTGACCACGCGGCCGCCGGCAGCGTTTTCTTCGTTGACCGCCATCGCGTACAGGTTGACGAAATCGAGAATCGACAACTGATCTTGCAGCGCCCGCTCAGGCCGCTCACTCAAGCGCCGGTGCAATTCGGCCGCGCGGCGCTTGACCTTCATCATGCCCGGCAGATGACCCTCGGTACGGCAACCACGCGCAACGCAGGCCTTCATCACGTCCCAGATGTGGTCCAGCCCGGCGTCGAGTTCGGCATTGGTGCGCCAGGCATGTTCGTTCACGCGCATCACCTGCGCGATCGACATGCCGGTTTCCTTGGTGATGGCCAGCAATTCGTCGCCACTGGAAAACGGATGGGTCAACACCGTGGCATCCGCGACCAGGTGCGGGTCTTCGGCCGCCTTGTCCGCTTCTTCCTGCGAGACGACAAAGCCCCCGCCTACAGAGAAATAACGGCGCTCCTCGATCACGCTGCCGTCTTGGGCGAACGCGCTGAGGCGCACGCCGTTGGAGTGGAACGGCAGGGTTTCGCGGCGCAGGAACAAGAGATCCTTGCGTTCGTTGAACGCGATCGCGTGCACGCCATCGATGGTCAAGCGGGCGTCATGGCGCATCGACTTGATGCGCGCGTCGATGCTGTCCGGATCCACCGTGTCCGGCATCTCGCCTTCCAGACCCAGCATCACCGCGGTGTCGGTGCCATGGCCCTTGCCGGTTGCGCCCAGCGAGCCATACAGTTTGGCCTCGATGCGCACGACTTGCGGCAACAAATCGGCCTTGTGCAGACGTCGCGCGAACAGCGCAGCCGCCTTCATCGGCCCCACCGTGTGGGACGACGACGGGCCTATGCCGATCTTGAAAAGGTCGAACACACTCAGGGCCATGCGGGGCTTTCAGACATGGGTCGACGGGTAGACAGGGCGAGTTGGCAAACGCTGGATCAGGCCGGAACCGGGAAGCGGCGGCACAGGGCCACGACCTTCTCGGCAACCGTCTTCTCGACCGATGCATCACCGAGCTTGTCGAGCACGTCACACATGAGCGTGGCCACTTCGCGGCACTCGGCCACGCCGAAGCCACGGGTCGTCAGCGCCGGCGTACCGACACGGATGCCGCTGGTGACAAACGGCGACTGCGGATCGTTGGGCACCGAGTTCTTGTTCACGGTGATGTGCGATCGGCCCAATGCGGCGTCAGCCTCCTTGCCGGTCAGACCCTTGGGGATCAGGCTCACCAGCATCAGGTGGTTATCGGTGCCGCCGGAGACGATGTCGAAACCGCGCGCGATGAACACCTCGGCCATAGCCTGGGCGTTGGCTATCACCTGTTGCTGGTAGGCCTTGAACTCGGGCTGCAGTGCCTCGAGGAAGGCCACTGCCTTGGCGGCGATGACATGCATCAGCGGACCACCCTGGGTGCCGGGAAACACCATGGAATTGAGCTTTTTCTCGATCTCCGGGTTGGCGCGGCACAGGATCAGGCCGCCGCGCGGACCACGCAGTGTTTTGTGCGTGGTTGTGGTGACCACGTCGGCAAACGGAATCGGGTTCGGGTACACGCCGGCGGCCACCAGGCCAGCGACGTGGGCCATGTCGACAAACAGCAGCGCGCCGACCTTGTCGCAGATGGCGCGAAAACGCGCGAAGTCAAGGTGCCGGCTATAGGCCGAGAACCCCGCAATGATCATCTTGGGCTTGACCGCCACGGCCTGGGCTTCCAGCGCGTCGTAGTCGATCAGGCCGGTGCTGGTGTCGATGCCGTATTGCTCGGCCTTGTAGAACTTGCCGGAGAAGCTGACCTTGGCGCCGTGCGTCAGGTGACCGCCGTGCGCCAGGCTCATGCCCAGGATGGTGTCGCCCGGCTGCAAGAGCGCCATGTAGACCGCCGCATTGGCGCTGGAGCCCGAATGCGGCTGCACGTTGGCCCAGTCGGCGCCGAACAGTTGCTTGGCGCGCTCAATGGCCAGCGTCTCGGCCACGTCGACATACTCGCAACCGCCGTAATAACGTTTGCCGGGATACCCTTCCGCGTACTTGTTCGTCAGCACGCTGCCTTGCGCCTCCATGACGCGCGGGCTGGTGTAGTTTTCGGACGCGATCAGTTCCAGATGATCCTGCTGGCGCTGGGCCTCGGCAGCCATGGCGGCGCCCAATTCGGGGTCGAATTCCTGGATAGAAGACATCTTTGCCATTGCGGTAGTCCTAAAGGTGTGAAGAAGCACGCTGACCCAGCGCCGAAGGGGGGCGGCGACAGATGCGTCAGCCCAAAGCCCGCCATTATCCCGCCCCCGGATTGTCGAGACGGCCAAGGGGCACAGTGTCCGCATTACGACATGGCACGGCCCGGGCGCGACAGACCAGTGATGACCGGTGGGTCTGGCCTCAGCACCGCAGTCCTGACCACGGGGTGTACACGGTGCGACGCCACCGTCACACGAAATACGGACGGACACCTACTTTCTTGCACCCCCGGGTTTTACCCTATGTTCACCAACATTAATTAATGAAATATTAACGCCCTCGGCTGGCATGGTGTCAGTCCGAAGCGAACAAGCCGTTGGCCCCTGTGCTGGTGGCCCCAAATCAATGGAGACTTTATGCTGAAACTCTCGAAACTTGCGACCGCTGTCGCCCTGGTCGTGGCCGCAGGAAGCACCTTTGCCGGCGAAGTGGAAGTGCTGCACTGGTGGACCTCGGGCGGCGAGGCCAAGTCGGTCGGCGAACTCAAGAAGATCATGGAAGGCAAGGGCCACACCTGGAAGGACTTCGCGGTCGCCGGGGGCGGTGGTGACGCTGCCATGACCGTGCTCAAGAGTCGTGTCGTAGCGGGCAACCCGCCTGCCGCCGCCCAGATCAAGGGGCCGGGCATCCAGGAATGGGCGCGTGAAGGCGTGCTGGCCAACCTGGACGCAACCGCCAAGGCAGAGAAATGGGACAGCCTGCTGCCCAAGGTCGTGGCCGACGTCATGAAATACAAGGGCAACTACGTGGCTGCGCCGGTCAACGTGCACCGCGTCAACTGGATGTGGGCGAATGCCGAGGTGCTGAAGAAAGCCGGCGTGGCTGGCGCGCCCAAGACCTGGGACGAGTTCTTCGCCGCCGCCGAAAAGGTCAAGAAGGCCGGTCTTATCGCCGTCGCCCATGGTGGCCAGAACTGGCAGGACTTCACGACCTTCGAAGACGTGGTGCTGGGCGTCGGTGGCGCCAAGTTCTACCAGGACGCCATGGTCCGGCTCGACCAGAAGGCGCTCAACAGCGCCACCATGACCAAGGCGCTGGAGACCTTCCGCAAGATCAAGAGCTATACCGATCCGGCCGCTCCAGGTCGCGACTGGAACCTGGCCACCGCCATGGTGATCGACGGCCGCGCCGCATTCCAGTTCATGGGTGACTGGGCCAAGGGCGAATTCAGCGCCGCCAAGAAGATGCCGGGCAAGGACTACATCTGCGCCGCCGCACCGGGCACCGGCAACGCCTACACCTTCAACGTCGACTCATTCGCCATGTTCAAGCTCAAGGATGCCGGCGCGCAGAAGGCCCAGGCCGATCTGGCAGCTGCCATCATGGGCACGCCGTTCCAGGAGGTGTTCAACCTGAACAAGGGCTCCATACCGGTGCGCCTGAATATGGACATGGCCAAATTCGACGATTGCGCCAAGATGTCCACCAGGGACTTCGTCGCCACTTCCAAAGGTGGCGGTCTGGTTCCATCGGTGGCACACGGCATGGCGGTCAGCCCGGCGGCCGAAGGCGCAATCAAGGATGCCGTCAGCCAGTTCTGGAACGACGACAAGATCTCGGTCGCAGACGGCGTGAAGAACATCGCCAAAGCAGCTACCACCAAGTAAGCGCGGCGCTCGTCTGCGCCCCTGCCCGTTCCGGCCCACGCCGGATCGGGCTGCCACGACACAGCCATGAAAACCGCCGAAAACATACTTCCCAAGCTGGTGATCGCGCCGGGCTTCGTGCTCGGTTTCGCTTTCATTTATGGCTTCATGATCTGGAACGGCGTGTTGTCGGTTACCGGCTCGCGCATGTTGCCCAATTACGACGAGTTCGTCGGACTGGAGCAATACGTTCAGCTCTGGGACATGGACCGCTGGTATGTGGCCCTGACCAACCTGGGCATCTTCAGCGTCCTGTATGTGGGTGGATCGATGGCGCTGGGCATGGCGCTGGCCATCTTCCTGGACCAGAAGATTCGCGCCGAAGGCTTGCTGCGCACCATCTACCTCTATCCCATGGCCTTGTCGTTCATCGTCACCGGCACCGCCTGGAAGTGGATTCTCAACCCCAGCCTGGGGTTGGAAAAACTGATGCACGACCTGGGCTGGAGCAGTTTCAGCTTCGACTGGCTGGTGCAATCCGACATGGCCATCTACTGCGTGGTATTGGCCGGCATCTGGCAATCGGCCGGTTTTGCGATGGCGCTTTTTCTGGCCGGCTTGCGCGGCATCGACGACAGCATCATCAAGGCGGCGCAGATCGATGGCGCTTCGCTGCCACTGATCTACTGGCGCATCATCCTGCCGATTCTGCGTCCGGTGGTGTTCTCCACCATCCTGGTGTTGTCGCACCTGTCGATCAAGAGTTTCGACCTGGTGATGGCCCTGACCTCGGGCGGCCCGGGTTACGCCACCGACGTGCCGGCCACCTTCATGTACGTGATGAGTTTCACGCGTGGCCAGATCGGCCTGGGCGCTGCCAGCGCCACCATGATGCTGGCCACCGTGGCCGCCATCGTCGTGCCCTATCTGTACAGCGAACTGCGTGGCAAACCCCATGAGCGCTAGGGCCCTGTCCCGATTCGCGGTCTACAGCTTGCTGCTCGTGGCCGCTCTTTTCTTCCTTGCACCGCTGTACGTGATGCTGGTCACCTCGCTCAAGGACGCCGACGAGATCCGCTCCGGCAACCTGCTGAGCCTGCCCGGCGCGCTGAACCTGGAGGCCTGGTCGCTGGCCTGGTCGTCCGCCTGTACCGGCGTCGACTGCCGGGGCCTGAAGCCCTACTTCATGAACTCGGTCATCATGGCCGTACCCGCGGTTTTGATCTCCACCGCCTGGGGCGCCATCAATGGCTACGTGCTGAGCATGTGGCGCTTCCGCGGTAGCGAGGTGTTGTTTGGCTTCCTGCTGTTCGGCGTGTTCATGCCGTTTCAAGTGGTGCTGCTGCCGATGAGCCAGGTGCTGGGCTACCTGGGTCTGTCGAGTTCCATCGTCGGCCTGATCCTGGTGCATTGCCTGGCCGGCATGGCTGGCACCACGCTGTTTTTCCGCAATTACTACGCCGCTATTCCGCGCGAGCTGGTCAATGCCGCCCGCATCGACGGCGCTGGCTTCTGGCGCATTTTTCTACGCATCGTGCTGCCCATGTCCACGCCTATCCTGATGGTCACGCTGATCTGGCAGTTCACCAACATCTGGAACGACTTCCTGTTCGGCGTGGCGTTCAGCGGCGCCGACAGCAAGCCGGTGACGGTGGGCCTGAACAACATGGCCAACACCACCAGCAGCGTCAAGAACTACAACGTCGACATGGCCGCGGCCATCATCGCCGGCCTGCCCACCATGCTGGTTTATGTGCTGGCCGGCCAATATTTCGTGAAAGGTCTCACGGCTGGCGCCGTGAAAGGGTGAACCGCATGGCTTCTTCTGTGCAAATCGCGGGCATCCGCAAGTCTTTTGGCAAAGGCAGCAAGGCGGTCGAGGTGCTCAAGCGCATCGACATCGAGGTGGAACCGGGCGAGTTCCTGATCCTGGTCGGGCCCTCCGGTTGCGGCAAATCCACGCTGCTCAACATCATCGCCGGATTGGAAGAACCGACCGAAGGTGAACTGCGCATCGCCGGCAGGAACGTCATCGGCGTGGCGCCGGCGCAGCGCGACATCGCCATGGTGTTTCAGAGCTACGCGCTGTATCCGACCATGACGGTGGCCGACAACATCGGCTTTGCGCTTGAGATGCGCAAGGTGCCGAAGGAGGCGCGCAACAAGCGCATCCACGAGGTGGCGGCCATGCTGCAGATCGAGCAACTGCTGGACCGCCGACCGGCCCAGCTCTCAGGCGGCCAGCGCCAGCGCGTGGCCATGGGCCGGGCCCTGGCGCGCGATCCGCAGCTGTTCCTGTTCGACGAGCCGCTGTCCAATCTGGACGCCAAGCTGAGGGTGGAGATGCGCGCCGAGATCAAGCGCCTGCACCTGCACAGCGGCATCACCACGGTCTACGTGACACACGACCAGATCGAGGCCATGACCCTGGGCAGCCGCATCGCGGTGATGAAGGGCGGCGTGCTGCAGCAGATCGGCACGCCCGACGAAATCTACCGCAGCCCTATCAATACCTACGTGGCCGGTTTCATCGGTTCGCCGACCATGAATTTCATCGACGGTCGCATCGAGCGCCAGGGCGAACAGACACGTTTCGCCTTCAACGGCGGCACGCTCGAACTGCCCTGCCCGGACACGCCCGAGGCCACGCTGGGCCAACGCCCGGAACACATCCACCTGAGCGACGACGCGCCCTGGCGTGGCGAAGTCGTTCTGGTCGAACCCACGGGTGCCGACACCTATGTCGTGATCAAGACCGGGGTCGGCCTGATCACGGTGCGGGCGCCGGCCAACACCAAGGTCCGTCTGGGCGAATCGGTAGGCATGACCGTCAGTGGGCGGCACAACAACTGGTTCGACAAGGCCAGCGGTTTGCGCATGGGCTGAGCATCTGGCCGCAGTCGCCGCTGGCTCGACCATTCAGGACGGTAGCCTCGCCACACTGCCTGCCAGCGGTAATACGATCTCGATGCGCAGACCCTGCGGCGTCACCGCTTGCACCTGCGCCTCGCCACCATGCCGGCGCGCGATTTCCCGCACAATCGCCAGCCCCAGGCCGCAGCCGCCGGGCTGGTTGCTGGCACGCCAGAAGCGCTGGAACACATGGGTCAGTTCATCGGCGCTCAGGCCGGGGCCGTTGTCCTCGACTACCAGCTGCGCGGTCTGGCCCATTTGCTCGACTCTGACGGTCAGCGTGCAGCCGCGCCCGGCGTAACGCAAGGCGTTGTCGATCAGGTTGGCCATGGCTTCGCGCAACTGAAGTTCATCGCCATCGATGTCCAGCTTCTGCTCGCCCTCGAAACCCAGATCGAGCCCGGCCGCAATCGCGCGCGGCGTCCATTCCCGTGCCACGTCACGCACCAACGCGGCCAGATCCACCTTTTGCATACGCGCCTGGGTCTCGCTGCGAGCCAGCGTCAACAACTGGTGAACCAGGTGGGCACTGCGCTCGGCACCCGTCAGTACCTTGCCCAGGCGCTGGCGCAACAAAGGATCGCCGGTTTCGTCCTGCGCCAATTCGACCTGGCTTATCAGCCCGGCCAGCGGCGTGCGCAACTGGTGGGCAGCGTCGTTGATGAAACGTTTCTCCTGATGCACACTGCGCGCCACCTCGCCCAGCAACCCATTGACTGCCTGCACCAGGGCGTGCACTTCGCTCGGCGCCTGGGTCATGCCGATCGGCGAGAGCGCATTCACCGAGCGGTGCTCAAGTTGGGCGGTCAGGCGGGTCAGTGGCGCCAGGCCACGCCGCACACCGCCGTAGACCAGCAGGCTGAGCAACAGGCCCAGCGCCAGCAGCGGCGCCAGCATGTCAGCCACCAGTTCGCGGGCAATCTGCTGCTGCACGGCCAGGCTCTTGCCCACCTGCACACGCAAGGTCTGCGGTGCATCGGCTTCGCCATAACCCAGGTCCAGCGCCACCACGCGCTGGGGTTTTCCGTCCACCAGCGCACGGTACAGCACGGGCTCGCCGACTGGTGTTTCGTCCGGCTCCGGCTGGGGCAACTGCTGGTTGCCAAGCAAGAAGCTGCCAGGCGGTGACGACACCATATAGCTCAGCTTGTCCTTGGGATCCTGTTCCAGCACATCCTGCGCCGCGCGCGGAAAATCCACCAATAGCCCGGAGCCAATTGGCTTGACCTGGCGTGCCAAGGCCCGCACCGATACCGTCAGCGACTGGTCGATGGCCTTCTCGGCATAACTCAGTGCGATGCGATAGGCCAGCAGACCGCCACCGGCCCAGAGCACCAACTGCGGCAGCAGCAGCCACAACAATAGTTGACGGCGCAGGGACAGACTGGGTGCGTGTTGCATGGCCCGGTGCCGGCAGTCTCAACGCGCGCCGAGTTCCAACATGTAACCCAGGCCCCGGACGTTGCGCAGATTCAGCGCGGGATGGGCCAGCTTGCGGCGCAGCCGATGCACGTAGACCTCCAGCGCGTTCGAGGCCAGGCCGGCGGCGTCACCCGCGTCGGACTGCCAGGCGGCCCACACGTCTTCACGACTGACCACCTGACCTTGGCGCGACAGCAACAACGCCAGCAACTCCCACTCGCGCTGCGTGAGGTCTACCGGCTCATCCACCAACCAGGCACGGGGCAGTTGGGAATCGACACGCAGCAACGGTGCCGGATCGGCGTTGATTGCAATGGACGCACTGGAGCGACCGAATGCCGGCAGCTTGGAGCGGCGCAGCATCGATTGCAAACGCGCCTTCAATTCGTCGCTGCTGAATGGCTTGGTAAGGTAGTCGTCGGCACCGGCGTTGAGCCCGGCGACCCGGTCTTCGACGCCATCGCGGGCAGTGAGGATCAAGACCGGCAAGGTGGGCAACTGCGCGCGCAGGCGTTGCAACACCGTCAGGCCGTCGATCCGCGGCAGGCCCAGGTCCAGCACCACGCCTTCGAACGCGCCATCGGCCAGCTGCGCCAACGCCGACTCGCCGTCCGGCGCCATGCTCACCTGGTGCCCGGCGTGCCCCAGCAGACTGCCCAACGCGTCGCGCAGCAGTTCATCGTCTTCCACAATCAACAGATGCGCCATGGCGCAAATTATCCGGGCATTTGCGGCTTTGGCTGGCTTGCATGATTCGTTGATGCAAGACCGCGCCGCTGGGCAGGCGGAGGTTCAGGCGGGTAGCAAGGAGCAGCGGGTGATCCGCGACAGTTCATCCCCCATCGCCTCGCGCGCCACAACCGCGTAGTAGTTCGCCTGGCGCCGCAACCACCAACCGTCACTGAGGCCGAAATAGCGGCACAACCGGAGATCGGTGTCTGCCGTGCTGGCCCCGTCGATCACCCCTCAATGCTTCGAATTGGTTGCAGGCGGCGCGCGCAGATCGTCCAACACCGCCGACCAATCCAACTGCTCCAGTTTGCGCAAGGCGGGCCGCTCCACGTTGACCCATCGGCGTACCCGTTTGCCATAAAACAAGGCTTCTGTGACTTTGCACTTGAAGCTGTGCATGGGCATGTTCTGATATCAACGGGTGTCGTTATCAACGTCAACAGGTGGTTGTGACAGCATATGGAATCAGCGCATCGGCCACCACCTGGTTGTCAGCGTGCCATGCGCCGGGCCGACTGCACCGTGTTGTGCACCAGCATCGTCACCGTCATCGGCCCCACACCGCCGGGCACCGGCGAGATGTACGAGGCTTTCTGGCGTACGCCCTCGAAATCCACGTCACCGACCAGTTTGCCATCGGACAGCCGGTTGATGCCCACGTCGATGACGACCGCGCCGGTACGCACCATCTGCGGCAGGATCAGATTCGGCCGACCGGCGGCGACCACCAGGATGTCGGCCAGGATGGTGAACTGGGCCAGGTCACGCGTCTTGGCATGGCAGATGACGACGGTGGCGTCTTTTTGCATCAACATCAGTGCCATCGGCTTGCCCACGATGTTGCTGGCGCCCACCACCACCACGTTCTGCCCTTCGATAGCGATGTTTTCGTATTCGAGCATCTTCTGCACGCCGAACGGTGTGCAGGGCGGAAACAGCGTCTCGCCCTGCACCAGGCTGCCGACGTTGTACAGATGGAATCCATCCACATCCTTGTCGCTGGATATCGCCGCCAGCACGCGTTTGCCCTCGAAATGCTTGGGCAACGGCAATTGCACCAGGATGCCATGCACAGTTGGGTCGGCATTGAGGGCCAGGATCTTGGCCTCGACCTCGGCGTCCGGCGTGTCTGCTGCATAGGCGTAGACGGTCGACTTCAATCCAACCTCCGTGCAGGCCTTGACCTTGTTGGCCACATAAACCTTGGAAGCGGGGTCGTCGCCCACGATGACGACCGCCAGCCCCGGCGTCACCCCCTGCGCCACCAGCGCCTGTGTCTGCTGGCGGCATTCTTCACGTACCTGTCGGGCGACGGCATGTCCGTCGATCACTTTTGCAACCATGCTGGAATCCCCACGATGTTGAAACAAGCCTTTCGGGCCGCGCGAATACTAGTGGCGCAGGCGAAAACCGCCAGAGCGTCGAACGACAGTCACTGGCTTCGCTGCGACATCCACGGCCGAACCGGGTTAACGCGCCGATGACACCAGCGTAGACGCGCACCGGCCCGCAATCCGTTGGCGTGGGCGCGCCAGACGGCGTCGCTTGCGGACCACATTGCCGGCGGCGCTTGACCATACTCTGGCTACTTTCGGGCGCATCCGCCCCCGACATACCATTTCGGAGACGCAGCATGGATGAGGCATTGGTACAGGGCGCGGGCACGGACCCCGCTGCGCGCGGGCGCAGAGCCGGCGGTGGACGTGAAGCCAAACGGGCGGCCCGCAGTGCGCGCAGCAGTCAGTCGGTGCCCTACATCACCCGTCGCGTACCCTTCTACGAGGTACTGGACGAAGAAGGCCTGCAGACCATCGAGGACAACGCCAACAAGATCCTGGAAGAAACCGGCATCGACTTCCGCGATGAACCGGAAGCGCTGGAACTGTTTCGCGCCGCTGGCGCCGACGTCAAGGGCGAGCGCGTGCGCTTTCCGTCAGGCCTGGCGCGCAAACTGGTACAAGCGACTGCACCACGTGAATTTACGCAATATGCGCGCAATCCGGCGCGAAATGTCGTCATCGGCGGCAAAAACACCGTCTTCGCCCCAGCCTACGGTTCACCCTTCGTGCGCGATCTCGACCGAGGTCGGCGCTACGCCACGATAGCGGACTTCCAGAACTTCGTGAAACTGGCCTATATGGCCAATTCGCTACACCACTCCGGTGGCACGATCTGCGAGCCGGTCGATCTGCCGGTGAACAAGCGCCATTTCGACATGGTGTACAGCCACATGAAATACAGCGACAAGCCGTTCATGGGCTCGGTCACGCACCCCGAGCGGGCCCAGGACACGGTCGAGATGGCGAAGATCCTGTTCGGCGACAACTACATCGACCCACTCACCGGCAAGCCGCGCACCGTGGTCATCAACCTGATCAACGCCAACTCGCCGATGACTTTCGACGACACCATGCTCGGTGCGGCCAAGGTCTATGCGCGCAACAACCAGGCGACCATCATCACGCCCTTCATCCTGGCCGGCGCCATGTCCCCGGTCACGGTGGCCGGCACTGCCGCCCAGACCTTGGCCGAGGCGCTGGCCGGCATGGCCTTTGTGCAGTTGTGCAATCCGGGCGCACCGGTGGTGATGGGCAGCTTTGCCTCAAGCATCTCGATGCAGTCCGGCGCGCCGACCTTCGGCACACCGGAACCGGCCTTGGTGCTGTATGTGATGGCCGCGCTGGCGCGCCGCCTGGGTGTGCCGTTTCGCTCCGGCGGTGGCTTGTGCGGCTCGAAAATCGCCGATGCACAAGCGGCATCGGAGTCGGCCAACACCTTGCTGCCGACCTGCCTGGGCGGCGTCAACTTCGTGTTGCACACCGCCGGATGGCTTGAAGGCGGCCTGTCCATGGGATACGAAAAGTTCATCATGGACGTGGATCAGGCCGGCATGATGCATACGCTACTAGCTGGCGTGGATATGTCGGAAAACGGCCAGGCGATGGACGCCATCCGCGAAGTCGGCCCCGGCAAGCACTTCCTGGGTTGCGCCCATACCCAGGCCAATTTCGAGAACGCGTTCTACCGCTCACCGATCACCGACAACAACAGCTTTGAGCAGTGGGAAGCGGAAGGGTCGCGCGACCTGGCGCAACGTGCCAATGCCAGCTTCAAAAAGCAACTGGCCGAGTACGAAGCGCCGGCCCTGGATGTGTCGGTGGACGAGGCGGTGCTGGACTACGTGAACCGGCGCAAGGCTTCGTTCGCGGATTCGAACATCTGAGTCTCGCGTCGCCGTGATATGGCTGCGGGTTTGCGCCCGTGCCCATGCTCGCCATCGCGGCACATGCGCGGTCTCACATGTGGTCTGCGCTAGTCAAACGCCCATGCCGAAACCGCCGTCGCACCAACCGCCCCACTCCACAATTTGCGCCCCGATGCATCGCTGCCGGCACCGGACGCCACCATCAGCGGCAACAGGTGCTCCTCGCGCGGGTGGGAGATTCGGCCCGCTGGCGCACGCATCCACTGCGTGAGCCAGGAACGGCGGTAGTCGGCGTCACCCGCCATCGCGCCGTCGAGCCAGCGGTCAAACTCCATCGCGGCAGCGCTGTTGCCCATCTGGCGCAGGTTGTGATAGCTCATGCCGCTACCCATGATCAACACCCCCTCGTCGCGCAAGGGTCGCAGTGCCTCGCCCATGGCCAGGTGTTGCGATGGCAACAGGCCGGCCTTGAGTGACATGGCCAGCACCGGGATGTCGGCCTGCGGGAACATCACCTTGAGCGGAATGAAAACGCCGTGGTCCCAGCCGTGCTCTGGGTCGACCCGGCTCTCGATACCCGCATCGCCCAGGAGTTTGGCGGCCTTGGCCGCCAACGCCGGCGCACCGGGCGCCGGGTAGGTGATCTCGTAGGTCTCTTTCGGGAACCCGTGGTAGTCGTATATCAGCGCGGGATGCTCACCACCAGAAAAGCTGGCCTCAGGCGCCTCCCAATGGGCAGTGACAACCAGAATGGCGCTGGGTTGCGCCGGCAGCAATGTGTGAAACGAGGCCAGGAACTGCCCCATGGGACGGAACATCTGCCCCATGGGGCCGTCCATGAAAAACGCGGGCCCACCACCATGAGGCAGATAGACGGATGGCATGATTGCGCGGGTACTCATACCCGCCATATTACGGCGCTTTGCCAGCGGGCTCACAGACGCATGGCTACACACGAGCGCCAGCGACATGGCGCAAAGGGCCGACCCCAGGCCGACCCATATCCGATCAGGCCGACGCCTTCGCCTTCTCTTGCGCTGCCCGTTTGGCCAGCACGCCATCGAGCCAGTCGCTGCGCATGACCGGCACGGCGGTGACCAGTTGCTCGGTATAAGGGTGGTACGGACCCTCGAAGATCCTGTCGGTGGTGTCGAACGCCACGAACGAACCCTTGAGCATCACCGCGGTGCGGTGGGCGATGCGGTGCACCACATCCAGATCGTGGGTGATGAGCACATAGGACAGTCCGAGCTCCGCCTGCAATCGACGCAGCAACTTGAGAATTTCCTCGGCCACCAATGGGTCCAACGCCGAAGTGGGTTCATCAAGAATGATCAAATCGGGCCTTGCCGCAAGTGCGCGTGCCACACATACCCGTTGCTTCTGTCCGCCCGACAATTCGGTCGGGCGCCGCATCAGGAAGTCGCGCGGCAACTCCACCATATCCAGCAGTTCGAGTGTCCGTTTTTGCACCTCGGCGGAGTTCATGCCGAAGTACTTGCTCGACGAATGGTCCAGCGTATCTTTCACGGGCATATCGCCATCTTCGCCGATCATGCTCTGGTCGCCGCCAAGACCGGCGTAGAAACTGACCGGACGACCAATGGTCTCGAGCAGGCGCTGACGGGGATTGAGCGCCACATCGGGTATCTGGTAGACCAATTGGATCTGGCGCTTGAGGTCCTTGCTGCGCTCGTCCAGGCTCTTGGGCAAGGGCTGGCCCTTGAACAATATCGTCCCGTCGGTCGGAGGCAGCAAGCCGGTGATGATGCGTGCCAGCGTCGACTTGCCGGAGCCCGATTCGCCCACGACGGCCACAGTCTCGCCCCGTTTCACGTCCAGGCTGACGTCGTTGACCACCTTGAAGCTGCCATAGGCCGCATAGATCTTGTCGACCTTCAGGATGACCTCGTCCTGCACCGACGACTGCACCGCGCGTTCGCTGGCAGCAGCGCCGCGCACGGCGACCAGTTGCTTGGTGTACTCCTGCTTCGGCGCCTGCAGCACCTCGTCGACCGTGCCCTCCTCGACCTCCTTGCCGTGGCGCAGCACCTTGATGCGATCGGCCACCTGGGCCACGACCGCCAGGTCGTGGGTGATGTAGAGCGCGGCCGAGCCGTATTCACGGATCAGCGACTTGAGCAGGATCAGCACCTCGATCTGCGTCGTCACGTCCAGCGCCGTGGTGGGTTCGTCCAGCACCAGGATGTCGGGTCGGCACGACATCGCCATCGCGGCCATGGCGCGCTGCAACTGGCCGCCGGAGGCCTGGTGCGGATAACGGTCGCCAAAGGTTTCATGGTCGGGCAGGTCGAGCGACTTGAACAGCTCGCGCGCCCAGGCCTCCGCTTCCTGTGCGCGTCATGATGCCGTGGATCAACGGCGCTTCGCAGACCTGGTCCATGATGGTGTGGGCCGGGTTGAACGCCGCCGATGCCGACTGGGCCACATAGGCGATGCGCACGCCGCGCACGTCGCGCCGCCCGGCCGCATTGAGTTCGCGGATGTTGACGCCGTCGATCTCGACCGCGCCCCCGGCGATGTGCACGCCGGCGCGTGCATACGACATCGCGGACAGGCCGATGGTGGACTTGCCGGCACCACTCTCGCCAATCAGGCCCAGCACCTCACCGGCATGCAGGACCACATCGACGTTGTCGACGATGACGGTGCCCCCGCGCACGGCTTCCAGGCGCAGACCCTTGATCTGCAGGATGATCTTCTTTTCGGATTTTGTCGGTCATGTTGTCGTCCTCACATTTCTGCCTGTGCGCCCGACGGGCGCGCCTCGACCGATAGCAGCCAGTCGACGACCATGTTGACCCCGACCGTCAGGATCGTGATCGCCAGTGCGGGCCAGATCGGCGCCAGCATGCCGAAGTTGATAGCCGCAGAATTCTCACGCACCATGCCGCCCCAGTCGGCGAACGGTGGCTGAATGCCCAGGCCCAGGAAGGACAGCGCAGCGATGAACAGGAAGTTGAAGCAAAAGCGCAGTCCGAACTCGGACAGCAACGGCGCCGACGCATTCGGGCAGGATCTCACGGCGGATGATCCACCAGGTGCCTTCGCCGCGCAAACGCGCCGCCTCGACATATTCAAGCACCGTCAGGTTCATGCCCAGTGCACGCGCCAGGCGGAACACCCGTGTGGAGTCGAGCACCGCGATCGTGATGATCAGCACCGGAATCGACGAGCCGAACACGCCCAGGATGATCAGGGCCAGAATCAGCAGCGGGATCGACAGGATCACGTCGACCAGGCGCGAGATGACGGTGTCAACCCAGCCCCCCAGCACCGCAGCGGCAAAGCCGAGCGTGATGCCGATGAAGAACGACAGCGCCGTGGTGGCCAGTGCCACCCCGATCGTCATGCGTGCGCCGTAGATCAGGCGCGTCAGCATGTCGCGGCCGATCTGGTCAGCGCCCAGCAGCATCTGCACGCTGGGCTCGTCCCAGGTCGAGCCGACCGTCTGCGACTCCGAATACGGCGCGAACGCCGGACCGAAGATCGCGACCGCCAGGTTCACGACGATGATGGCCATGCCGATCCAGGCCGTGACCGTGGGTTTGTGTCCAAGTATTCTCATTGTTGTTCTCCTTGTTCTTCAGCGCTTGTGCCGCAGGCGTGGATTGACCAGAATGATGGCAACGTCCGCCAGTGTGTTGAGCACCACGAACACCATCGCAAACACCAGACCGCAGGCCTGGATCACCGGCACGTCGCGTTTCGACACTGCGTCAACCATCAGCTGCCCGATGCCGGGGTAGACGAACACCGCCTCCAGCACCACGACACCGACCACCAGATAGGCCAGGTTCAACGCAATGACGGTGATGATGGGCGCGGCGGCATTGGGCAGCGCATGGCGCGAGATCACCCGCGAGCGCTTGGCGCCCTTCAGAAAAGCCATCTCGATATACGAGCTGGACATCACCGAAAGCACCGAACTGCGCGTCATGCGCAGCATGTGCGCGGCTACCAGCATCGTCAGCGCGACCGCCGGCAGCGTCGTGATGTAGACCCGCTCGCCGAACTCGATGCCGGGATAGACAGTTGCCAGCGACGGGAACCAGCCCAGGTTGACGACGAAGTAGATGATCATCAGGTAGGCGATGAAGAACTCCGGGATCGAGATCGTGATCAGCGTCAGGATGTTCGAGGCCTTGTCGATCAGCTTGCCCTCGTTGATCGCCGCCAGTATGCCCAGGCCAACCGACAGCGGAATGGCGATCAGTGCAGCGTACCCTGCCAGAAACAAGGTGTTGTACAAGCGTGGCAGCAGTTCGTCGATGATGACGCGCTGGTTGGTCATGGACACACCGAGGTCACCCTGTACGGCGCCCCATAACCAGTTGAAATAACGCTGGTAGGCGGGTATGTTCAGTCCGAGTTCCTTGCGGAACGCCGCCAGCGCCTCGGGTGTCGCGCCCTGACCCAGCACCGCGGACGCGACGTCGCCGGGCAGAATCTGCGTACAAATGAAGATCAGGACGGACACTGCAAACAGAGTGATCACCCCCTGGCCCAATCGATTGACTATGAGCTTTAGCATGTTGGAGTCTTTCTAGGTTTCCGACCAGGCCAATATTGCCAGACCCGGCGTATCAAATCGCAATCTCCCACAAAAAAGCGCGCTTGCCAGGCCTGCGGGCAGGCCCTGCGCAAGCGCGCTTGTTTGTGTGTGACCGGACCCTTGTGACCCATTCATGATTGATGGGGTGCGGGTCCGGCAACGCTTTATCAGGCGAACCAGCCTTTTTCGGCCAGACGCTGATCGTTCATGTCGTAACGGGCATGGGGCTCCAGGCCGCGCAGTCGCGTATTTCCAGCGTCCAGCGCGTCGCCGATGGCGAAACAGATCATGCCGGCTTCTTCGGACAGCAGGCGCTGGCACTCGGAATACATCTCCAGGCGCTTCGCCTCGTCGAGCTCAACCCGTGCATCCACCACCAGTTTGTCGAACTTGGGATTGTTGTAGTGGGTGTCGTTCCAGGTTTGACCGGTCACGAAGGTCTGCGACAACTGCAGGTCGGCGGTCGGGCGGTTGCCCCAGTACACCGCGCAGAACGGCACCTTGAGCCAGACGTTGTCCCAGTAACCGTCGCCGGAAACGCGCTTGACGTCCAGATTGGCCTTGGCCTTCTTGAGCGACTCCTGGAACACCACAGCAGAGTCGGTCGCGCCGGTGTAGGCACCTTCGGACACCTGCAGTTCGAACGGCCCGCTCATGCCGGCCTTCTTGAAGTGGAAGGCGGCCTTGTCCGGATCGTAGGCACGAGGCTTTTGCTTCTTGTCGTAGTACTTGTTCAATGGGCCAATCGTGTGGTCGTTGCCTTCAGTGGCGTAACCCGAGAACACGTTCTTGATGATGGTCTTGCGGTCGATACCGTATTTCAGGCCCAGCATCACGTCGCGCTTCTTGTACGGATCCACATCGGTCAGCGCCACGAAGGCGAAGCGGTTGCCGGCACCTTGGGAGCGGGCAATCTTGATCCCCTTGCTCTTGGAAAGCAGGCCCACGGTCTTCTGGTTGACGCGGTTGATGGCGTCGACCTGATTGGTGATCAAGGCCTGGGTACGCACGGCGGCGTCGCCGATGTAGCGCAACTCGACCGAATCGAAATTGCCGCGTCCCGGCTTCCAGTAGTCACCCGACTTGCGCTTGGCGACGATGCGCACACCAGGCTGCCACTCGGCCAACGTGAAGGCGCCGGTACCGTCGGCTTTGCTGAAGTCGGTCGTGCCATTGGGCACGATGATCATGTGGTAGTCGGACAGGATGAACGGCAGGTCGGCATTGCCGGCTGACAGCGTGATCTGGATCTGGTTGGCAGAGAGCTTGGTGATGTCCTTGACGGCCGCCAGCAGGCCCTTGGCCGGTGACTTGGTCTCGCCGCGGTGCAGGTTGATCGAGTAGATGACGTCGTCCGCGTCCAGCGTCTTGCCGGAGCCGAAGGTGATGCCCTTGCGGATGTTGAAGACCCACTCCATGGCGCCAGGCTTGGACTCCCAGCTCTCGGCCAGTTCCGGCGTGGCATTGCCGGTGGTGTCGATCTCGACCAGGCAGTTCCAGAACATCAGGCTGTACGCGATCGGGATCGAATCGGCATAGGTGCGCGGGTCCAGGCTGTCCGATGCGGAGCCGCCCTCCATGCCCAGACGCAAGGTGCCGCCTTTCTTGGGTTTGTCCTGCGCCATCGCCGGCGCGCTGGCGAACGCGGCGCCCAGGCCCACGGCCGAAGCGCCAGCGATCAGCTGGCGACGATCGATGACGATGCCGGATTCGGTTGTAGTTTCATGTTTGGTCATTTTCGAGAATCTCCTTGAAAGTCGTTGAATATTCGTTCAGGGTACCCACGCACGAGGGTCCGGCCGCAGTCATCCGCGGCAAGGTCAAACCAGGCTGCCAAGGCATCCTAACCACTGAATACCCATTTAAGGATACAGACAATCCCTTAGTGAATAGCCGTACTGCCTATCAAGGTATCAATTAGTTGAATTGATGCGCAGGCTCTCGTCGCACTACGAACAGCGAACGTCGTGAACAACTATGCAGAATTTCGCCAAAAAGCGTTGACTATCGAGAAAGCGACCAACACCCATCGCAAATGCGTCTGATCACCCGATGAATTCAGGCCAGTACCGGATACGCCCGGTCTACGGCAAAGCGAATCTGTTCGGTAATCAGCCGGTAGTCATCCAGCGCTATGGGACGCATGGCGCGCAATGACAATTGAGCCAGCAAATGCGGCGCCGCAGCCGGCAGCCCGTACAACACCTCCCGCAGATCCTGCAGCTGCGACTCCGACAATGCGCGAGACGCAATCAACGGCAGGCCAGGCGCCGATACCGTGCGCTGCAACACCCGCAGGCCCGCCACCAACTGTGGCGCATGGCACGTGGCCAGGGCATAAGTGACGCAGTCGATTGCCGCCACATCCGCCGCGCCGGACTGAACCAGGGCCATGCTGGCGAGGTGACTGCCCGATACATCCACGCGGCCGAAGAAGCGCCCGGCGCGCGCCAAGGGCGCAAACGTGTGGCGCAGCAGGTTCATGCCGCTTTGGGAGTGCGTCTGATTGATCGCCGCAATCGCGCCGCGCAGAGACTCGATCTCGCTCGCCTCGTTTTCGCGCACGACGATGACACTGCAATAGTGGATGCCGTCACAACCAGGCAGATCGAATTCCGGCGCGGCCAATACCTGGACCGCATCGCCGAGCAGCGTCACCAACGGATAGCCGCAGGCCTGCGACAACAACAGGTCGTCAGCACGCCAGAACGGCACCAGATCGTCGGGCACCGGCACGATGTCCATCGCCCCGGTCCAGCCGCGCCGACGCAAGGCCTGCACAACCACCCCGAGCAAGGACTCCCAACTCCGGGCCAGCGCGGGCGTGACGTTGTACATCGGCAGCGCCAGCCGCCAGGCCTGCGAAGTCACGCTCAAACCTGATGATCCTGATGCAGGGGATGCACCGGCGCATCCACCGGCGTCAAGCCAAAGCGCCGCGCCAGCTCGAAGTAACCACCGAGCCGAAACCCGCCGCAACGGGCAATATAAGCTTCGCGATCAGCCTGGTAGACCCGCCGCAGCAAGTACCAGGGCAGTCCCGGCATATCGTGATGCACCAGGTGGTAGTTGTTGTTCAAGTAGAGCAGGCGCATCGGCCACGAGGCTTCATTGATGGCAATGCGGTGCTTGCAGTCCTGCGCCGCACGATGCTCGTAATAGGAGCGAACCATGGCCAGCGACAAAGCCGGGTAGGCCACGACCAGCAGGTAATACCAGGCGGCCATGTCCGTCCAGACCTGGATTGCGGTCATCATGGCGATCAGCATCGCGATGTGCAGCGACCACATCGGCAGGTATTTGTAGTTGCCGTCTCGTACCTGTGTGACCGCTTCGTGCACGACCGAGCCAATCGCCATCGCCGGCCCGAAGACAAAACGCCCCCAGAAGCGCTTGCGGTGCACGAACAAAGCGCGCATGAACCAGCCGCTCCGCTGCCAGACCTCGTCCGACACGTAGTGGGTTTCCGGGTCGATGCCGGGCAGGGTGAGGTGGGCGTCGTTGTGGTGGCGCAAATGGCTTTCCAGGTACAAGGTGTACGGGAACCAGACCGCCAGCGGGGCAAAGCCCAGCAACTTGTTCAAGCCGCGATGCCGCGTCGGGTGTCCATGCACCAGCTCGTGCTGCAGCGACATGTACCAGGTGCAGCTGAGCAGCAGCAACAGCGTCGTTGCCATCAGCCCCAGTGTTTGCGACCAGTACAAAGTGGCAAACCACAAGCCATACACCGCTGGAATCAGCAGCCAGGTCGGCCACTCGGTACGGGCCATGGATGTTTCGAGCAAGCGAGCGACCACCTGCTCCTGCTGCGGACTCAGATATTCGGACACGGCGGTTTCCCCATACAGGCAGATTCATCTGGCGCTTAGCACGCGACTGCGTCTGTCACGTGTCGCCCCGATGAATATCTGGGGCTGGCACAGCAGCCACGGGAGCCATGCCCGGGACCTGTTCGCACCAGTTAGGGGACTACAAAATAATTCCACCCGGACCGAGCTGCGCCGGGCGCGATCATACGACAAGCCTGCTCACTCATGCAACCGACAAGCAACCGCCGGTCGAGATGACCTGTCGCGCCGCCCGCAACGCTTTGTCTGGCGCAGCCAGGCTTTCGCAGCTACGCGCGGCGCATTCGAATGCGGCTTCGACATGGGCGTGCCCAGCTCGTGCATGCCTTATTGCGCAATGCAAGGCTAGACTGATACCTTGTGAAAGGATTTCCCACCATGACCTCAACCCATGTTTTTCATCGCCATCTGATCAACACCCCGCCACTGGCGACCGGTGGTCAGGGCGTCTACCTCACCGATGCCGACGGCCGCCAGTATCTGGACGCCTCCGGCGGCGCCGCGGTTTCCTGCCTGGGCCACGGGCACCCGGACGTGCTGGCCGCGATGCACGCGCAGATCGACAAGCTGGCCTATGCCCACACCAGTTTCTTCACCACCCAGGTCGCAGAAGATCTGGCCACCAACCTGATCTCCAGCAGCCCGGCCGGCATGAGCCACGTCTACTTCGTCAGCGGCGGCTCCGAGGCGATGGAGGCGGCGATGAAGATGGCGCGCCAGTACTTCGTCGAGACCGGACAACCGCAACGCCGCCATTTCATTGCGCGGCGCCAGAGCTACCACGGCAACACGCTGGGTGCGCTGGCCATCGGCGGCAATCAGTGGCGGCGCGAACCGTTTGCGCCGATCCTGATCCCCACCACCCACGTGTCGCCGTGCTACCCCTACCGGGAGCAGCGCGACAACGAGACGGCCGAGCAATACGGCCAGCGGCTGGCGCAGGAACTGGACGACGCGATCGTCCAGCTTGGCGCCGATCAGGTCATCGCCTTCGTCGCGGAGACGATAGGCGGCGCCACCGCCGGTGTGCTGACACCGGTACCTGGCTATTTCAAGGCCGTGCGCGAGGTCTGCGACCGTCACGGCGTATTGCTGATCCTGGACGAAGTGATGTGCGGCATGGGGCGCAGCGGCACCTTGCACGCCTGTGAGCAGGAGGCCGTGGTGCCCGACATCATGGCCATCGCCAAGGGCCTGGGCGGCGGCTACCAGCCTATCGGCGCGGTGCTGGCCCAGCAAAAGCTGGTGCAGGCCATGTCCTCTGGCAGCGGATTCTTCCAGCACGGCCACACCTACCTCGGCCATGCCGTGGCCTGTGCCGCGGCATTGGCAGTGCAACAGGTTATCGAACGTGACGGTCTTCTCGCCCAGGTACGCACGCGTGGCGACGAACTCCAGGCCATGCTGCACGCCGCGTTCGACGCGCACCCCCACGTCGGCGACATTCGCGGCCGCGGCTTGTTCTGGGGCGTCGAACTGGTGCTCGATCGCAACAAAAAACAGCCTTTTGATCCAGAAAAAGCGCCTGCACGCGCGCATCAAGAAAGAAGCGTTTGCGCGCGGCCTGATGGTTTACCCCATGGGCGGAACCGTCGATGGATGGTATGGTGATCATGTGTTGTTGGCACCACCATTTATCGCCACCAAGGCCGATCTGGCTATCGTCGTCGAGCGGCTGCACGCTGCTGTGGATGCTGCCATCGCAGCAGCCTGACGGCCACTGGTCCCCGACCAGTCCTACCCATTTACCCGAAACGAAACAGGAGTCTATAAATGTCCCATAAACCCATGTTGAAGAGCCTGGCCCTTGTCGCGGCAATGACCGGCGCCATGTTCAGTGCACCGGCCCAGGCGCAACAGAAATTCGTCACCATCGGCACCGGTGGCGTCACCGGCGTCTACTATGCAGCCGGTGGCGCAATCTGCCGGTTGATGAACAAGGACCGTGCCAAGCACGGCATCCGCTGCTCGGTGGAGTCCACTGGCGGATCGGTGTTCAATATCAACACCATCAAGGCCGGCGAGCTCGACTTTGGCGTGGCCCAGTCCGATTGGCAGTACCACGCCGCCAAAGGCACGAAAGTGTTCGAGAAGGACGGACCGTTCAAGGAGCTTCGCGCGGTCTTCTCTGTGCACCCGGAGCCGTTCACGGTGTTGGCGCGCAAAGAAGCCAATATCAGCAAGTTCGAGGACTTCAAGGGCAAGCGATTCAACGTTGGCAATCCTGGCTCGGGCACGCGTGCCTCGATGGAGTCGCTGCTCGACTCCATGGGCTGGAAACTGAGCGACTTCTCGCTGGCCTCCGAGCTCAAGGCCGACGAGCACGGCGCTGCGCTGTGCGACAACAAGATCGACGGTTTCTTCTATGGCGTGGGTCACCCGGCCGCCAACATTCAGGATCCGGTCACGACCTGCGGCGCCAAGCTGGTCGGCCTGACCGGCCCGGCCGTAGACAAACTGGTCGCGGGCGCTCCGTACTACGCCAAGGTTGAGATCCCGGGCGGCATGTACGCCGGCAACCCCAAGGCTACGCCGACCTATGGCGTGCTGGCGACCTTCGTGAGCTCGACCAAGACCCCTGATGCCACCGTGTACGAACTGGTCAAGGCCGTTTTCGAGAATTTCGACGACTTCAAGAAGCTGCACCCGGCATTCGGCAACCTCGAGCCAAAAGACATGATCAAAAACGGCAACTCCGCTCCGCTGCATCCTGGTGCTGTGAAGTACTACAAGGAAAAAGGCTGGATGTAAATCACAGCCGATTGACCTAGCCCCGGCCCGCCGGGGCACGGGGCCTGCTCTTCCGGACTGGTACAGCGCCGGGCGGGCAGGCCCTTCTTGATGGCGGGCAGCACTTAAAAAAGCATATATCCACTCATTTGCCGGGGGCGCTTATGGCATCGAACGATAAGAACAGTAACGCGGAAATCGACGTCAACAAACTGATGGCCGATTCCGACACCGGCGGTCGCAATCCGGCACTGCCGATCAAAAGGCTGATGCTGGGTGTGACGCTGGCCTGGAGCATGTTCCAGCTCTGGATTGCCTCGCCGCTGCCGTTCATTGTCGGTATCGGCGTGTTCAACGACACGCAGTCGCGTTCGATCCACCTGGCGTTTGCGGTTTTCCTGGCCTACCTGGCCTACCCGGCGTTTGCCAATTCGCGGCGCGACCGGATTCCGGCACTCGACTGGATCTTTGCCGCGGTCGGTGCCTTTTGCGCCGCCTACCTGTTCCTGTTCTACCGTGAGTTGGCCACGCGTCCCGGCCAGCCCACCGACTTCGACCTGGCCGTTGCGGCCACCGGCGTGGTGCTGCTGCTCGAGGCGACACGGCGCGCGCTTGGCCTGCCGATGGTGATCGTGGCCGTCGTGTTCCTCGGCTACACCTTTGGCGGCCCCTACATGCCCGACCTGATTGCGCACAAGGGAGCCTCGCTGTCGCGCGCCATGTCGCACCAGTGGCTGACCACCGAAGGCGTCTTCGGTGTGGCGCTCGGCGTGTCCAGCGGTTTTATCTTCTTGTTCGTGCTGTTCGGCGCACTGCTGGACAAGGCCGGTGCCGGCAATTACTTTATCAAGTCGGCGTTTGCATTGCTCGGCCACATGCGTGGCGGTCCGGCCAAGGCTGCCGTGGTATCGTCCGCCGCCACCGGTATCATCTCGGGTTCGTCGATCGCCAACGTGGTAACGACAGGCACCTTCACGATTCCGCTGATGAAGCGCGTCGGTTACCGGGCCGACCAGGCCGGCGCCGTTGAGGTGTCGAGCTCGGTCAACGGGCAGTTGATGCCGCCGGTCATGGGTGCTGCTGCGTTCCTGATGGTCGAATATGTCGGCATCCCCTATACCGACGTGATCAAGCACGCCTTCCTGCCGGCCATCATCTCCTACATCGCGCTGTTCTACATCGTGCACCTGGAGGCGCTCAAGGCTGACCTGCAGGGCCTGCCGCGACGCGGCAATTCCACCGCGATGCAGCGGTTGGTGTCGTTCGCGTCCACAGTGGCCGGGTTCATCGTGTTGTCCGGGGTCGTCTATTACGGCATCGGCTGGATCAAGGGCGCGGCCGGCGGGGCAGCCATCTACATCATCGGCGTCGGCGTGATGGCGGCCTATCTCACCTTGTTGTGGATCGGCGCGCAACAACCCGAGCTGGAACTCGACGACCCCAACGCACCCGTTTTCGAATTACCGGAAACCCGTCCCACGCTACTGTCTGGTCTGCACTATCTGCTGTCGGTCGTGGTGCTGATCTGGTGCCTGATGATCGAGCAGATGTCGCCGGCGCTGTCGGCGTTCTGGGCCACCGCCTTCATGATCTTCGTGATGCTGACGCAACGGCCCATCATCGCCACGCTGCGCGGACGCGGCAACGTGGGCGCGGCGCTCAAGCACGGATTCATCGAACTGATCAGCGGCCTGGAAGCGGGCGGACGCAACATGATCGGCATCGGCGTGGCCACGGCAGCGGCCGGCGTCATCGTCGGCACCGTGTCGCTGACCGGCATCGGCCTGGTCATGACCGAGGTCATCGAGCTGCTTTCGGGCGGCAACATCATGATCATGCTGATCCTGGTGGCGGTGATCAGCCTGATCCTGGGCATGGGCCTGCCCACCACGGCCAACTACATCGTGGTCTCGACCCTGATGGCGCCGGTGGTGGTCGAGCTGGGCGCGCAAAGCGGCTTGCTGGTGCCGCTGATTGCGGTGCACCTGTTCGTGTTCTATTTCGGCCTCATGGCCGACGTCACGCCGCCAGTGGGTTTGGCGTCGTTCGCGGCGGCAGCGATTGCCCGCACCGACCCGATCAAGACCGGCGTCACCGCGTTCTTCTACAGCATGCGCACAGCCATCCTGCCCTTCCTGTTCATTTTCAACACGCAGTTGCTGATGATAGGCATCGACGGCCCGTTCCATCTCGCGCTGACCGTCGTCAGTGCGACCGTGGCCATGCTGGTATTTGCCGCCGCGACCCAGGGCTTCTTCATGGTCCGCTCGCGCTGGTATGAGTCGATCGCACTGCTGCTGGTGACTTTCACGCTGTTTCGTCCCGGCTACTTCTGGGACATGGTCTATCCCGCACACGAAATGCGGCCGGCATCGGAGTTGAGCGAGATGGTTGCCAAGGCACCTGCCGACGCGCGCCAGCGTTTCTGGATCGAAGGCATGAACCTCGACGGCAAGGAAATCAAGAAAGGTGTCTTGCTACCCCTGGGCGCCGAAGGCACAGCACCTGAGCGCCTGAAGCGTGCCGGCCTGCAGATCATGTCGCTGGGCGACAAGATACAGGTTGCGGCAGTGCAGTTCGGCTCCACGGCGGAAAAGCTCGGCATCGAGCAGGGCTTCGACATCACCCAGGTTGAAGTCCCGGCAGATCGACCCGCCAAGGAGTGGGCATTCATTCCGGCTCTGGCGCTACTGGGCCTGATCGTGATGGTGCAGCGTGCGCGCGGACGGCGCGAGAAGAAGGCCTCCCCGGTGGCCAAGCCGGCCTGACCTGGCGGCTGGGCCTGGCGTCACCGCGCCGGTCCGGCTTTACGCCACGTTCAGACCGGACCGATAAATTCGCCGCGCGCCGGATAGTCCTTGGCAACCGCGAAATCAATGGCGCCCAGCAGATCCTGAAATGGCGGCCGTGCAAACGGCATGGTCTGCGCTGCGCCGTAATAAAGCGTGCCGTCGGGCCGCACGATATACACGGCAGGTTCGCTGAACAGTTCCGGCTCCTCAATGCCGATCGAGGTCTTGCCGCGCCCGGCACTGATGTACAGGCCCCACTGGCGCGCGCTGCGCAGGCTCAGGTCGTAGGCGAACTTCAGCCCCTTGGCGCTGACCTTTTCGGCCATTTGCTTTGCCCGCTCTTCGCCGTCACTGCTGATCGCCAGCAGTTGCACGCCGCGCTTGGCGAACTCATCCGACAGGCGCTCGAGTTCGATCAGGTACTTGGCGCAGATCGGGCAGTGCAGGCCGCGGTAGAACACCAGCAGGTCGAACTTGTCGCCTGGTGCAGCGCCCAGCACATAGCGGGTGCCGTCAGTCAACGGGAGATTGAGGGCCGGAACCGGATGACGGGGAACAAGACTGGTGTGCTGCATGGTGCATTCTTTCGTGGTCATGGGCTGCTACGCGACCGAAGCGTCGCGCACCTGCCATTTATTGTCACCCGTTCGCCGCACGCCTGCAGTTGCTCGCCGCGATCACCCCGGAGCTATCGGGACATGCTGCACTATGCCGTGTTCTGCGCGTGGCAACCAGGCGCCCGCCACCTGTCCGCTTCAGCGCCCCTGCCAACGCGCCGGGCGTTTCTCGGAGAACGCCAGCGGCCCCTCTTTCGCGTCCTCGGAGGCCAGCATCGCCGTGTACGCCGGCAGCGCGCCGCCGCGCATGGTCTGGAACGCCTGATCGACGGACTCGGATTCGGTTGCGCGCAACACCTGTTTGAGTGCAGCGATGGGCAATGGCGCGCAAGCGACGATCTGCGCCGCCAATGACTGCGCTGCACCCAACAGCTCGGCCAGCGGCACGACCCGGTTGACCAGGCCCCATTGCGCCGCCTCTGCTGCGCCCATGCGCCGGCCGGTCATCAGCATGTCGTTGGCAATGGCGCGCGGCAGCCGGCGCGGCAAGCGCAACACGCCGCCGGAATCGGCCAGCATGCCGAGCCGGACCTCGGGCAGCGCAAACTCGGCGCTGTCGGCGGCCAGCATCAGATCGGCCGCCAGTGCCAGTTCAAAGCCACCGCCCATGGCCAAGCCGTTGACGGCAGCGATTACCGGCTTGTCCAGCTCAAAAAACTCAGTCAGTCCGGCAAATCCACCCGGGCTGTGCACGACATCAATTGCCTCTCCTTCGTTGGCAGCATTCAGATCCCAGCCCGCTGAAAAGAAGCGTCCGGTGCCGGTGACGATGGCCACGCGCAGCGCGGCGTCATCCTGCAGCCGCTTGAACGCCGCATACAGCAAACCACTGGTGGCCACGTCGATGGCATTCGCCTTGGGCCGGTCGAGCGTGATCGTCAGCACGCCATGCTTCACCTCGGTACGCACTACATCGGTCACGGTTCATTCCTCCTGCATCAAGCGAATCATCGCATCGACCGCCAGCACGCCACGGCCACGTGGCAACACCAGCACCGGATTCACATCGAGTTCGCGCAACTGCGCGGCGTTGGCCTGGGCATAGTCGGCGACGGCCATCACCGCATCGATCAAGGCCTCGACATCGCCGGGTGGTTTGCCGCGGTAGCCACACACCAGCGGCCAGCTGCGCAGCGATTCCAGTGCGCGGCGCACATCGGCACGCGTGGCCGGAAGCAGCACCGTGGTGGCGTCGCGCAGCAATTCGACCATCACGCCGCCCGAGCCCAGCGTCAGCGCCAGGCCGAACTGCGCGTCGCGCGCGACGCCGACGATGATCTCGGCCACCACATCGCTCGCCATCTGCTCGACCAGGAAGCGCTCGGACAAGCCGGCCATGGCCGTGACCGCATCCATCACCTGGGCCGCATTCTTCAGGTTCAGCCGCACGGCTCCGGCTTCGGTCTTGTGTGCCAGCGTGTCGGACACGGCCTTGACCACCAGCGGGAATTCCAACTGCGCCGCCACGACGCCGGCGTCCATGGCGGACGCCACTTCGCCACGCGGGATAGTCAGGCCGAACGCCGCCAACGCCTGCTTGCTGGCGACTTCGTCGAGCATACGAACCGGTCGCTCTTTGACTTGCGCTTCAGACAGCACACTACCGCCCTGCGGCACCGGCCAAGGGCAGGATGTCGGCGCGGCGATGCGCGCACCACGCCGATGGCCGCGGCATGACCGATGGCGTCCAGGCATTCGACAATCCCCTGCATCGGCGCGACGCCACGCTCGAGCAACTGGCGCGCGACACCGTCGGGCATGCCCTCGGGCATGGACGCGAGCACGACGCAAGCCACCGGGTTCTGCGCATGGGCGGCGACGAACGCGTCCACCGTGGTCTGCCAGGCCCCCGCCACACAACGATCGCTGCGCGGGAAATCCAGCACCAGCAGATGCAGGTCGAAGCGGCACGCCAGCAGCGCCGAGAAACAGGCGGTCTGCGCCGCCAGGTCGCCCCAGATGTAGGTGTGATAGTCGAGCGGATTGGCCAGCGTGACCTTGTCGCCCAGCACCGCATGCAATGCGGCGCGCGCAGGCGCGGGTATGGCGGGCATGTCAAGGTGCCGCGGCTGCGCCAGGTCGGCCACCAGCGAGGCCTCGCCGCCGGAACAACTCGCCGAGATGATGCGCCGCCCCGCCAAGGGACCGCATACATGCAGCAGCTTGAGCGTTTCGAGCAAGGCGGCCGGATCGAACACGCGCGCAACGCCCAAGCGCCTGAACAAGGCGTCGTACAACGCATCCGGGCCAGCCAGCGAGCCGGTATGGCTGACCGTGGTGCTGGCGCCCAGCGCCGAGCTGCCGGCCTTGAGCGCCACCAGCGCAACGCCTTGCTCCAGCGCCCGCAGTGCGACCCTGGAGAACGCGGCCACGTCGTCCAGACCCTCGATATGCAGGCCGATGGCGCTGACGCGCCCATCCTGCAGCAAGGCGTCGACGATGGCCTCGATGCCGACGCCGGCCTTGTTGCCGACCGTGATCATGTAGGCCAGTGGCAGATTGCGCCGCTGCATCGTCAGGTTCAGCGCGATATTGCCACTTTGCGAGACGATGGCCACACCGCGCCCGACTCGCTCGCCACCGTGCTGGTCGGGCCACAAGGCTACGCCATCGAGATAGTTCAGCATGCCGTAACAATTGGGACCAACCAGCGGCATCGCACCTGCGGCCTCCACCAGCGCCCGCTGCGCCGCCACGCCGGCGCCTCCGACCTCGGCGAAACCCGAGGCGTAACAGATCACGCCGCCGGCGCCGCGCGCCGACAACTGCGCCACGATATCGATGCTGGCTTCGCGCGGCACGGCAATGAAGGCGGCGTCCGGCGCTTCGGGCAGTGCCGCCACGTCGCGAAAACACGCCAGCCCCTCGACACTGTCATGGCGCGGATGCACCGGCCAGATGGCGCCGCCAAAACCCAGGGCACGACATTGCCGCACCACCTCGGCCGCGGCGCTGCCGCCAAACACCGCTATATGACGTGGTGAAAACAGTCGCTGCAACGCGACGGACGCATCCGGCACGGCGCCGCCTCAGGAACCGTGGGCGCGCAACATCGCACGCGAAATGATGTGGCGCTGAATCTCGCTGGTGCCATCCCAGATGCGCTCGACCCGGGCGTCGCGCCAGAAGCGCTCGATCGGCAAACTGGCCATCAGGCCCATGCCGCCAAAAATCTGCAGGGTCTCGTCGGTGATGTGTGCCAGCGCCTCCGACGCGAACAACTTGGCCATGGCCGCGTCGGTGTCGGTCATGCGTCCCAGGTCGCATTTCCACGCCGCGCGCAGCGTCAGCAACTCGGCCGCTTCGAGTTCCGTCGCCATGTCGGCGAGCTTGAAGCCGGTGCCCTGGAAGCGTCCGATGGTCTGACCGAACTGTTTGCGCGTGGCGGCCCACTCGGTTGCCATGTCCAGCACGCGGTGGCCGCGCCCCACACTGGTCGCTGCCACGGTGAGCCGGGTTGCACCCAGCCATTCGCCCATCAGCTCGAAACCCTTGCCCTCTTCGCCCAGGCGCTTGGACACCGGCACCCGGCAATCACTGAAAAACAGCTCGCACTGGTGGTAGCCCCGGTTCGAGACACAGGCCGGACCACGGCGCACCTCCAGCCCCGGGCTGTCGAGGTCGACCAGGAAACCGGTGATTTTTTTCTTGGGCCCGCTCTTGGTCTGCTCGACATCGGTGGCGGCGAACAGCACCACAAAATCGGCCATGTCGGCATGGCTGATGAAATGCTTGGTACCGTTGATGACGTAGTCGCCGCCATCGCGCACTGCGCGGGTCAGCATGCCGCGCACGTCGGATCCGGCATTGGGCTCGGTCATGGCCAGGCAATCATGGCGTTCGCCGCGGATGGTGGGCAGCAAGTATTCGTCGATCTGATCGCCAGTGCATCCGCGCAGGATGTTGCTCGGCCTGGCCACCAGCATCTGCAGGGCGTAACCGGCGCGGCCCAGTTCACGCTCCATCAAGGTGACACCCAGATTGTCGAGTCCGCCGCCGCCGAGTTCCTCCGGCATATTTGCCGCGTACAGGCCGACTTGAATCGCCTTGGCCTGGATTTCCTGCTGCAATTCCGGCGGGATGGTGTCGAGCTGCTCGACCAGATCCTCGTGCGGATAAAGCTCGGTTTCGACAAACTGGCGCACCGTGTCCACCAGCATTGTCTGTTCGGAGTTGAGTTCGAAATCCATGGTGTTTCCTTCAGGGATGCGCCTGGCGCAAGAATCGGAGTCTCAGGGCGACTTGCGCCGGATGCCAATGGGCTGGCCGGCCTGGGCCGGCCTGGGCAAAGCCGCATGGGCCGAACGAATCGCCTGCACCTTGGCCCTTAGTTCGGGCGCCATGGCCACCGAGCGGCCCGCACGCATGTCCACATGCACCAACAGCTGTTCGCCGGTGGCAAGCAGTTCGCCACTAGTGCCATGCATCATGGCGTGAAAGATGTGCAGGCGCTTGTCGTCGGCATCGAGCAGTTGCAGCGTCAGCCGGATCGGATCGCCCTGTGAGCACTCGCGCAGGTTGTGCAATTGCGTCTGCACCGTATACAGCGAATGACCGGCCGCGCGGTAATCCTCGTCGATGCCAATGAAACGAAAAAAGGCGTCGGAGTTGTCGCCGAATACCAGCAGGTAGCACGACTCGCTCATGTGGCCGTTGTAGTCGACCCATTGTGGCGCCACCGTGGTCTGCAGCAGGCACAGCGGTGCGGCAATCGGCGCCTGCGCATCCCAGGCGTGGTGGCCACTGCCTTCGAGTGGCGTGGTCAGGCCATGCCCGGGTTTGCTCGCTTCATCCATGCTGATGTCCCATCATCCGCCCGGCAAGGCAATCGTGCGGCCGGCGTATTTCGGCCGCGGCAGACTCCGGTGCGCCAGTGTCAGCATCTGTACCTTGGCCATGACCGTGGGCGCGAATGGCGCCGCACGCGGCCCGGACATGTCGACGTTGAGCAGCATCAGCTCATTGGCGGCCAGCAAGGTGTCGGTGCCGGCAAGCACCATGGTCTGGTAGATCTGCAGTCGTTTCGCATCGCTGCCCAGGATCTGCGTGTGCACCTCGATTACCTTGTCCTGCTTGACTTCCTGCAGGTAGTTGATGTGCGCCTCCAGCGTGTAGATCGAGTGCCCGGTCGCCTTGCGGCCGGCCGCGTCCAGGCCGATCAGGGACATCAAGGCGTCGGTCGCCTCGCTGAACACCACCATGTAGTAGGCGTCGTTCAGATGGCCGTTGTAATCGACCCACTGCGCCAGCACCGTGCCGCGCCAGGTCGTCAGCAATGATTCGGCGGCGTCACGCATCGAGCGAAATCCCGTGCTTGAGCTTGGTCGCGCGGATCGCTTCCTGCACCGCCATCAGGCAGTCGTCGCGATAGCGCTCCAGGTCGGCAATGCTGTGGCTGCCCAATTGCGCACTGGTGCCGTCCACGACGTCGTCGATCAGCTTGTCGGTCAGCTCCGGCGCCTCGAGTTTGGTCCATGGCAGCTTGAGCGCCGGGCCGAACTGCGACATGAAGTGGCGCATGCCGGCGTCACCACCGGCCAGCGTATAGGTCAGGAAACTGCCCATGAAGGACCAACGCTGGCCGGCACCGAAGCGGATCGCGTCGTCGATCTCGCCGGTCGTTGCCACACCGTCATTGACCAGATGCAGCGACTCGCGCCATACCGCCTCGAGCAGCCGGTCGGCGATAAAGCCGGGAATTTCCTTGCGCACATGCAGTGGCCGCATGCCCAGCGAACGGTAGACCTGCATGGCGGCCTGAACGGCGTCGGGCGCGGTCTTCTCGCCACCGACTACCTCGACCAGCGGCAACAGATAGACCGGATTGAACGGATGGCCGACGACGCAACGATCCGGCTGTACCGCCTTGGCGTAAAACTCACTCGGCAGCAGACCGGAGGTGGACGAGCCAATCAGCACATCGGGCCGCGCGGCCGCGCTGATCTGCGCATGCAGGTCGAGCTTGAGATCGAGCCGCTCGGGCGCGCTTTCCTGAATGAAGTCGGCATCGCGCACACAGTCCGCTATGGTCGCGACGAAACGAAGTCGATCCTGCGCAGCGCCCTTGGCCAGCCCCTTGCGCTCAAGCGCGCCCCAGGCCTTGGCAACGCGCTGGCGCAAGGCCGCTTGCGCGCCCGGCGCCGGGTCCCAGGCCACCACGTCCAGGCCATGGGCCAGTGCGCGCGCGACCCAGCCGCTGCCGATGACGCCACTGCCCAGCGCAGCGAAGGTCTTGATGTCGGTCACGTATGCCATGCAAACTCCCAGATCGTTTTGGTTGCCGTAAGTCGCCTGGCCCTGCGTCCCCGCGCGCCACGACGCTACCCGCTCACATCACTACATATTCCATTCGCCGCGAAACTGCCTCAGGGCCCTCCACCGAAAGCGCCGTCACGGTTCAAGCGCGTGGCTTCAAGCCCATCGCAACACGCCCTTCAGCGGGCGTCATGGCCTTGGCGCCCATGCAGCCTAGCATCTGACGCACCCGCTCAACCAGCGCGCCATTGCTGGCATGCACACCCTTGTCCAGCCACAGGTTATCTTCCAGGCCGACGCGCACATGGCCACCGAGCAACACCGCCTGCGCCGCCATCGGCATCTGCAGGCGGCCAATGCCAAAGCCGGCCCAGGTGGCGCCAGACGGCAGGTTGTCCACCATGGCCTTCATCGTTGTCGTGTCGGCCGGTGCGCCCCACGGAATGCCCAGACAAAGCTGGAACAGCGGGTTGTCGAGCAGGCCCTCGGCGATCATCTGCTTGGCAAACCACAGATGGCCGGTATCGAAGATCTCCAGTTCGGCCTTGACACCGAGTTCGGTGATGCGCTTGGCACCGGCGCGCAGCGCGGCCGGCGTCGACACGTAAATCGTGTCGCCATCGCCGAAGTTCAGCGTGCCGCAGTCCAGTGTGCAGATCTCCGGGCGCAAGGCCTCGATATGCACCAGCCGGGCCAATGGGCCGATCAGGTCGGTGCCGGGGCCGAAACGCATAGGATCCTCGCCCGAGCCGATCTCCAGGTCACCGCCCATGCCAGCGGTCAGGTTGACGATGACGTCAACACCAGCATCGCGGATGCGCTCCATGACCTCGCGGTACAAGGCGGTATCGCGGCTGGCCTTGCCGGTCCGGGGGTGGCGCACATGGCAATGCACGACGGTGGCACCGGCCTTGGCGGCTTCGACTGCCGAGGCCGCAATCTGCTCCGGCGTGACCGGCACGTTCGGGTTCTTGCCGGCGGTGTCACCGGCGCCGGTGAGCGCGCAGGTGATGATGACGTTGTGGTTCATGCGGTGTCCTTTGCAAGGCCGCCATACGGCGGCAATCGGGCGCCGCGCCTGATCGCCTGGCGGCATCACCCGGCGCGGATCATGCACTGTAGCGTTTGCGTCGGCGCCACAAACGACCGACCACGACTATTCGTTGACTGGCAGCGACCTGGGTCTGGAGTCGCTGCCGCGCGCCGCGTTCAACGCCGGCGCCATAGCGCGATCAAAACCGGCAGCCGGTCACTGTGCCGTCCAGCCACCATCGACCGGCAGTGCCACGCCGGTGATGCCGGCCGCCGCGTCGCTGCACAGAAACACAGCGACATCGCCAATACGCGCCGGCGGCAACAGCGTCAGATTGGGTTGCTTCTCGCGCAGCAGATCACGGATGCCGGCTGCGCGATCGCCGGCAAACTTCGCGGCGCGAGCCTCGATCTGCGGCGCAATGATGGGGGTGTCGGTCCAGCCCGGACAGATGCAGTTGACGGTGGTGCCCTGGCTCGCGCACTCCAGCGCCACACCCTTGCTCAGACCCACCAGACCGTGCTTGGCAGCAAGGTAGGCGGCCTTGTTGACCGAAGCCACCAGGGCGTGCACCGACGCAATATTGACAATGCGGCCCCAGCCGCGTTCGCGCATACCGGGAAGCGCTGCACGCATGGTGAAGAATGCCGCCGACAGGTTGACAGCCAGAATCGCCTGCCAGCGCTCAGCCGGAAAATCTTCTATGGCACAGGTGTACTGAATGCCGGCATTGTTCACCAGAATGTCGGGCGCGCGCAGTGCCCGGCTCGCCTGATCCACCAGCGCGGCGGCCGCGTCCGCATCGCCCAGGTCGGCACGCACATAAGCGGCCGAAACGCCATGCGCATGCGCCAGCGCCGCGGCAATCGCCTGTCCCTGCGCGTCGGCTTCGATCCCGTGTATGACCAGATCCGCACCAGCCGCAGCGAGTTGCTCGGCGATCGCAAGTCCGATGCCCTGGGTCGCGCCGGTGACCAGCGCACAACGTTGTTTCAGCATCATGGCGTTCCTTTGTTGCTTGTTTCGTCGACTATTGCGTCGCGTTCGCGCAGTACGGTCTTCAACACCTTGCCGTAGTTGTTCTTGGGCAGTTCCGCAACAAAACGGTAGTGCTTGGGACGCTTGAACCGGGCGATATGCGCCAGACAGTGCGCGTCCAGTGCCTGGGCGTCGACGCCTGCGACGGCCACGACATAGGCGACGACGACCTCGCCCCATTCGGCGTCCGGCCGGCCGATGACCGAAACCTCGGTCACCTGCGGGTGGGTCAGCAGCGCCTCTTCGACCTCGCGCGGGTAGATGTTGGTGCCGCCGCTGACGACCAGGTCCTTGCTGCGGTCGAGCAGGGTCAGGAAGCCGTCGTCATCCAGACGGCCGATGTCACCGGTCCGGAGCCAGCCATCGCGCAAGGCCGTCGCGCTGGCCTGATCATCGTTCCAGTAGCCCAACATGAGCACGTCGCCGCGCACGCAGACCTCGCCGCTGGTGCCAGGCGGCAGTTCGCTGGCGTCGTCGCCACGCACCGTGACCTCGACCATGGACTGCGCCAAACCCACCGAGGCCAGGCGCTCGCGCCAGCGCGGCGCTGCTACGTCGTTGACCACATCACGCGGCAACACGGTGATCGTCATCGGGCTCTCACCCTGGCCGTAGATCTGCGCGAAATGCGGCCCCACCACCTGCAGAGCCTCCTCGATGTCAGCCAGGTACATCGGGCCGCCGCCATAACAAATGGTGGCCAGGCCGGCGGGCCGGCGACCGCTCGCCCTGGCAGCGTCGACGATACGGCGCACCATCGTTGGCGCCGCGAAGAATGACGCATTGCGCCAGTGCGCCGCCAGGTCCAGGCACTCGGCAGCGTCAAAGGCGCCCGAGTCCGGCACGACATTGATCCCGCCTTGCAACACATAGGGCAGGTGGTACATGCCGCCGCCATGCGACATCGGTGCCGGGTGCAGCATCACGTCGCCTGGCGACACGGCCTGCACCGACGCGAGGTAGGCCATGGCACACCAGCGCAACTGGCGCGCCGCCAGCGTCACGCCCTTGGGTCGCCCGGTCGTGCCGCTGGTGTAGAACAGCCAGGCCGGGTCGTGCTCTGCGCGTTCGGCGATGGCGGGTTGCGTGATGCATGGGTCGTGCAGAAAACCGACGTCGGCCACGACATCGACTGCCAAAGCGGCTTCCAGCATTGCCGCCTTTAGCGGTTCACAATGCGCCGCGTCGGTAAACACCAGCTTGCAGCCACTATGCCCGGCAATCCAGGCGGTCTCGCGCGGGTGCAGCTTGGCATTCACCGGCACCACCACCGCGCCCAGCCACCAGACACCCCACATCAAAGGCAGATACTCCGGCCGGTTGGGCATGAACAGCCCGACCCGGTCGCCCGCAGCCACGCCGCGCGTGTGCAGCCAGCCCGCCGTGCGCGCCGCACGTATTGCAAAGTCCGCGTAGCTCGCCCAGACCGCTGTGCCGGCGGCAATCGCCGGACGTTGCGGATACACCTGTGCCGTTCGCTGCAACCAGAGTGCGATGTTCATGTCGATACCTCCCGGCCGCGCCAGGCAGGTTGAGCGTGACTCAAGGCGAGCCGACAACAAGTGTGCGTGCAGCAGGGCTTCATGCCAGCCGCTCCAATACCGAGCCATAGTTGGCCACGCCTGCACCGCCCATGTTGAACACCCCGGCCAGACGCGCCCGCCCCGGCTCCGCACTGCGCCAGCGGCCGAGCAGTTGCCAGGCCGCCAGCACATGCATGGACACGCCGGTCGCGCCAATCGGATGGCCCTTGGCCTTGAGACCGCCCGACAGGTTCACCGGCAAACGGCCACCCGGCATGACCCAGCCTTCGTCGAGTGCACGCGCGCCCTCGCCCGGCGGCGTCAGCCCCATGGCCTCGTACTGCATCAGTTCGGCAATGGTGAAGCAGTCGTGCGTCTCGACCAGGTCCAGATCGTCCAGCGTCAGGCTGGCGCGCTCGAGCAGGCGCTGCCAGACCACGCGAGCGCCGGCCAGTTCACTCATGTCGCGCTGCGACATCGGCATGCGGTCGGTGGCTTGCGCGGTGGCGCGCAGGCGCACCGACGCCGCAGCAGCCGGACGCGCGTCGCTGGCCGCCACCACCAACGCCGCAGCCCCGTCCGAGACGGGAGAACAGTCGCTGCGCAACAGGCGACCGATCACACGCGGGTTGCGTTCAGACTCGGTGGCACAGAACTCGGCACCGAGATCCTGGCGCAACTGCGCCAGCGGGTTCTTTGCACCGTTGGCGTGGTTCTTTGCCGCGATGCGCGCCATCGCCGGATGCGGATCGCCAAAGCGCGCCGCATAGGCGTCGGCGATGTGGGCGAACATACCAGCAAAGCCCGCCGCCATGCCAGCCTCCTCGCGCGCATAACTGGCACTGAGCAGCGCCTGGCCGACTTCGCGCGTGGGTCGCTCCGACATCAGCTCGACACCGATCACCAGCACGCGCCGGGCGTCGCCCGCGCGCACCATGGTGGCTGCCTGGTGCACTGCAGCGCTACCGCTGGCACAGGCGTTCTCGACCCGCAGCGCCGGTTTCATGTGCAAGCCCGGCAGCAATCCGCCGGCCAAACCGGCCGTGAAACCCTGAGCCGTCATGCCGTGGTTGAAATGGCTGACGACGACGGCGTCGATGTCGGCCGCTTCCAGTCCCGCATCCGCCAGGGCTTCACTGGCGACACGCGTCATCAGTTCTTCGACGTCGGCGCCCAGGCCGCGTGCGAATGGGGTATGGGCGAATCCGAGCAGATCGATCAAGTTAGCATCTCCGTGACGTTGGTATACAGGCCGCAGTCGGCAGCGGCCACGCAAAATGAGTCCGTGGCGACCTATAGTAGGCCGACATACCCGGTCAGAACAGTCGTAAAAATACGCCCATGCATTCCCTGACGCCTGAAGTGCCGCGCTGGTCGCAATTGGTTGACCTGTGCCCGCTTGGGCTGCTGTTGTCGAACGACCGGCGTATGGTCTGGTGCAACACGCGATTTGCCGAACTGTTCGGCTATTCCGTGGCCGAACTGATCGATCAGGATCTGGCCATGCTCTACCCCAGCGTCGGCGAGTACCAGCGCATAGGCGACCGTGGCCACAAGATCATGCGCGAACGCGGCGACTACCACGACGAGCGCCTGATGCGGCGACGCGACGGCTTCGTGCAGTGGTTCCGCGTGCATGGCCAGGCGCAGGATCGCGACCAGCCGTTTCATGTCGCGTCGTGGACCTTCGAACCCTTGGCCGGCGGTGTCGACGCCGCGCGCCTGACGCCACGCGAACGCGAAGTGCTGGCCGCCATGGCGCAGGGCCAGACCGCCAAGGAATCCGGCAAGCTGCTGGGCATCAGCCCGCGTACCGTCGAAAAGCTGCGTGCCGGCTTGCGCGCCAAGCTCGGCGCTCACAACGCGGCCGAACTGATGAGCCGCATCGGCGGACTGCCCTTGTAGCCATCAAGTCCGCATCGCAGTTGTCACGCCCCGCGGAACAGCCGGTTGTATTCAAATAGCCGGACGATTTTCGCGCTCAGCCTCTTCGCGTCGGGATGCAGTGGATTGACGAGCGCGGCAGACTCCTCGGGCACGATGACCGACGGCACCTGCAAGATGGCGGTGCTCATGCCGCGCAGCCATTCGGCGCCGGCCTGGATGCTGGCACGGCCGGCGGGGATGGCAGCCCAGGCCACCGGCAACTTGGCCACATCGAGCACCGTCCTGGCGGCCCAGACGCGCTCCGGAACCTCGATCTGCACCAGATAGCGATTGAGTGGCAGGCCGGCGTCGTTGATATGCGAGGCGGTCTCGAGAACCGCGATGGCAACGGTCGGCGCCGTGTACAACACCGGCTGACCGTCGTCGTTCCAGCGGCCGGGGCTCTTGGCAGCGCCGGCTCCGCTCATGTCATCGGCCGCGTACGTGCGCGTCTGAGCCGCGATGCGCCACAGGATCATCCTACAAACGGCAGTTGAACCTAGAAACGGCAGTTGAACGCGCCCGAGCGTACTTCGATGGGCGTGCCAGGCAAGGCGAGAGGACGCAGCGCACTTCTGTGCGCAAGGACGAACAACGCCGCATGGCGCGTTCAGCGGGGTACGCTCGGGTGCGTAGCGCTATCACCATACTGGTGAGCCCCATCGTGGCCTGATCATTCAGTGTGCCTGCGGGCTGCCAGCGAGACGCAAGCGGTCAACTGCCGTTTCTAGGTTGAATGCGCCCGCGCGTGCCCCGATGGGCGTGCCAGGCAAGGCGGGAGGACGCCGCGCACTCTTGTGCGCAAGGACGAGCAACGCAGCATGGCGCGTCCAGCGGGGTGCGATCGGGTGCATGGCATCCTCACCTAACTGGTGAGTAGCGTCGTGACCCTTAGCGTCAACATGCATGCGCATCTCCAGCGAGAAATAAGCGGTCAACTGCCGTTTGCAGGATCACTGGTAGGCGCCGCTTTCGATGGCGCCAAGCAGTTTGCTGACCACTTCAAGCCCGGTGGGGGTGTCGATCAGCGTTGACGGCTTGCGTCCACCGAGTGCGGGTTGTGGCGTTTCCAGCCACTGGCCCAGCCATTTGGCGGAGTCGAAGTCCCTGGCCTCGGCGGCGGTCGAGTTCTCGACGATTTCCTTGGCGATGCCCAGCAGTCTGGCTATTCCGAGCGCAGCCCGGCCGCCATTGCCGGTAAGCAGTTCGCCTGCGGCGACCTTCTTCTCGGCCGTGGCCTTGGCCACGCCGAGGATGTCGAACATGCGCTGGGCCGGGATCTCCATGCGCCGGGACAAGTCCTTCACGAAAACTCCTGCCACACCCTTGCGCTCGATCTCGATGAGCTGGATGGGATCTGCCGCATGAACGTGGCTCACGAATTCGTCGATGCCCTTGCTTCGGACGTACAGGACATGCGCTTCTTGCGCAACCGGACAAGTCCCTTGATCGGCATTCAGCTCGTCGGAATTACTCTGCGCCGCCGCGCCCTTGCGCGAAGCGATCTTGACGCTGCGGGCCTTCGACCGAGACACCACAGGCAGCTTGGCCTTGTGAACACGGGTCCCGCGGATTGCGCCTTTGGTATCGATCATTGCGATGCTCCGTCTATATTGAGACCAATTTTAGTCTCGAAATGTACGATTCGTTGACACACTCCTGTTCATTTTCAGACTGCAACAGCAGTGCTTGCACCAGCCGATCCCAGTGAGCCGGGTGTACCGAATCGCCGCACCAAGACGGTATCTCGCCGACAGCCACTCACTTTGCGACGTCACGACGCAGTCCACAGATGCCCAATGACAGCATCGGCGCTATCATTCACCCATGCCAACCCTCGTTGTGGACACCAACATCCTGGTAGCCGGACTACTCCGCAGTGGCGGTAGCGCACGGGCTGTGCTTCGCGCCTGTCTCAGCGATCAATACCAGCCGGTTCTGGGTCCTGCACTACTGGCCGAATACGAGGACGTGCTCGGACGAGCCGCATTGTTTGCAGGCTCCGCGTTGACGCCCAAGGAGCGCGACGACGTGTTCGACGGTTTCCTGAGTCGTTGTCGCTGGGTGGAAGTGTTTTACGCATGGCGACCCAACCTGCCGGACGAGGCAGACAACCACCTTATCGAACTGGCGCTGGCAGCGCATGCAGATGCCATCGTGACGCGCAACCTGCGCGATCTCACCGCTGGCGAGTTGAAGTTCCCCTCGATCAGGATGCTTGCACCTGAGCAATGTCTGGAGGTATTTCCATGTCAACCCTGACCATCCGCTTGCCCGACGACAAGCATGAACGCCTGAAGGCGCTGGCGCGATCGAACGCGATCAGCGTCAACAAGCTGATCGACGAACTGGCCACGGTCGCCCTGGCCAACTACGATGCGCGCGTGCGTTTTGAAACCCGGGCCGCGCGCGGCAAACCGCAGCGTGCTTTGTCACTGCTGGACAAGCTCGACCGGGCCGGCTGATCGGTCTCACCGCCTGCAGTCAGGCTGGGGCCCGGCTCGCCTGTCAGCTGCGCACCTTGATGTCCCCACGACCTAGGCATCGCCCCGACCGATTGACACCGGCGCGTTCGTCCTTCGGGCTGCACCCGAACTGAGCCCGGTAACTGCGCGAAAAATGCGACGACGAATGAAAGCCACAGGCGATGCCGATCGCGGTGATGCCCAGGTCCGAATCCTTCAGCAGCCCCCTTGCGGTCTCCAGCCGCAGACCGGTGTAAAAGTGGCCGGGTGTATCCGACAGGTGGGTCGCGAACAGGCGCTCCAACTGGCGCCGGGTGACACCGATCAAGCGCGCCAGATCGTCAGGCTCCAGCGGGTCCTCGATGTGCTGCTGCATCAGCCGGATCACCTGCACGACTTTGGCGTTGTGCACCTGGTAGCGCGTAGCGATCTCCAGCCGCTGGTGGTCGGACGGGCTGCGAATGCGCCCCAAAACGAATTGCTCGGATACCTGGGCCGCCAGCGCATGGCCATGACGGGCGGCGATACGCGCCAGCATCAGGTCGATGGCCGCGGTGCCGCCGGCACAGGTGATGCAACGCGCGCCGATCTCGAACAGTTCCTGGGTTACGGCGACGGCCGGATAGCGCTCCTGGAATGCCGCCTGCGCTTCCCAGTGCAGCGTGACCGGCCCGGTGCCAGCCACACCCGCTTCGGCCAACACGAAGACGCCGGTATCGACCGCTCCGACCGCACCACCTGATCGCGTCACCGCGCGCAACCAGCCACCCAGCGCCGCGTCGTAACAGGCCAGCGGCTCGAAGCCTGCGACCACGATGACCAAGCGCACCGACGCCGGTTCGGCCAGTGCTGCGTCGGCATTGAGCGACATGCCGTTGCTCGCGAGCACCGGAGCAGCATCCGGGGTGATGACCTTCCATTGGTAGGTGTTCGGCCGAAAGCGATTGGCCACCCGCAGCGGCTCGATGGCCGAGACGAAACCCATCATCGAGAACGCCGGCAGCAGCAGGAAATGGATCAGTTCGGCCTCGGCATGCAGGCTGCCAGCCACCGGCGCAGCGGTAACGGGCCCAGCCAGGTCGACGCGGGTGGCTTGTTCCAGCGAAACGGCTTCGGGCATGGTCGTCTCCATCAAAGGCGCTGCATGCGCTCCGCCACGGGTGTGCAGCGGCGGCAATCGGTCGCAGCTACAGGCAGCGCAGCTGCCCGCCCCGGGTCTTGCGTGCGCTGCCTATACTGTATCGCCAAGGCTGTGCGAACAAATCCGGCGCGCCAGGCTGACACCCACGCACACCGTCGCAGACCAGAGCGCACAGACACACCAGACCATGGACCAGGAACAATTCGACACCATCATCGTGGGCGCGGGAACCGCCGGCTGCCTGCTGGCGAATCGGCTCAGCCGCGACGCATCGCGGCGCGTGCTGCTGGTCGAGGCTGGCCGCAAGGACAACTACCCCTGGATCCATATTCCGGTCGGCTACCTGTATTGCATCGGCAACCCGCGTACCGACTGGCTTTACCAGACCGAGCCCGAGGCCGGGCTGAACGGCCGCGCGCTGCGCTACCCGCGTGGCAAGGCGCTGGGCGGTTGCTCGTCGATCAACGGCATGATCTACATGCGCGGCCAGGCGCGCGACTATGACGGCTGGGCTGCACTCACTGGCGACGACGCATGGAACTGGGCCAACAGCCTGGCCGACTTCAAGGCCCATGAAGACCATTTCCGACTCGACGGCGACGCCGAACCGAGCACCACCGGCACACGGTTTTCCGACCTGCACGGCCACGGCGGTGAATGGCGCGTCGACAAGCAGCGCCTGCACTGGGACGTGCTCGAGGCCTTCGCCCGCGCCGCCACCGAGGCCGGCGTGCCGGCCACCGACGACTTCAACACCGGCGACAACCATGGCGTGGGCTTTTTCGAGGTCAACCAGAAGAACGGCTGGCGCTGGAACGCCTCCAAGGCCTTCTTGCGGCCGGTCAATCACCGGCCCAATCTGACGATCTGGACCGAAGCCCCGACCGAGCGCCTGCTTTTTGAGACCGGGCCATCCGGCCAGCCCCGATGCACGGGTCTGGTATTGCGACGCGGTGGTCAGCAGATCACTGTGCAGGCCAGCCGCGAAGTGATCCTGAGCGCAGGCTCCATCGGATCCTGCCAGTTGCTACAGGTCTCCGGTATCGGGCCGGCACCCTTGCTACAGCAGCACGGCATCGCTGTGGTGAAGGATGCACCGGGAGTGGGCGCCAACCTGCAGGATCATCTGCAGATCCGTTCGGTGTTCAAGGTCCAGGGCGTGAAGACCCTCAACACGCTGGCCAACAGCCTGGTCGGCAAGGCCGCGATCGGCCTGGAATACCTGCTCAAACGCACCGGCCCGATGAGCATGGCACCCAGCCAGCTCGGTGCCTTTACCCGCTCCGACCCGCAACAAGCGCATCCGAACCTGGAATACCACGTGCAGCCGCTGAGCCTGGACGCCTTTGGCGAACCGCTGCATCCGTTCCCGGCGTTCACCGCCAGCGTCTGCAATCTGAACCCGACCAGCCGCGGCTCTGTGGCGATCCGCTCGCCGTCGGCCGACGACGCACCGGCCATCGCGCCGCACTATCTGAGCACAGACGAGGACCGCCACATTGCCGCCGTCAGCCTGCGCCAGGTGCGCGACATCGCCTCGCGCCCGGCGCTGGCGCAGTACCAGCCGCAGGAGTGGAAGCCCGGTGTGCAGTTTCAGACCGATGAAGACCTGGCGCGCCTGGCCGGCGACATCGCCACCACGATTTTTCACCCGGTCGGCACGGCACGCATGGGACCCGACGGCGATGCTATGGCGGTGCTCGATGCCCGCTTGCGCGTGCGCGGCGTGGACGGCCTGCGTGTGGTCGATGCCAGCGTCATGCCCACCATCACCAGTGGCAACACCAATGCGCCCACGCTGATGATTGCCGAAAAGGCCGCGCGCTGGATGCTGCAGGACACCGGGAGATGAACGAGACCGCGCTCCTCGATGTCAACCCGCGCGGATCCGCCGCGACCGCCACCACCGCCTTGTTCGGGCCCGTCGGCCGCTGGTCGCTGGAACCGGTCGCCGTCTGGCTGCTGACCGCAGGCAGGCGCATCGTCAACCCGCGCCAGTTTCTCGATGGCCTGGTGGCACAACTCGACGCTGCCGGCGCCCGCTTCGATCGCATGCGCATTTCCAGCCCGACGCTGCATCCGCAGTTGGCCGCCCTGGGCATCAGCTGGATCCGGGGTGAAGACGCGCAGCTATGGTCCGGCATGCACGGGGTGATGCAGTCCGACGCCTATATCGGCAGTCCGATGGAGTCCGTACGCAATAGCGAGAAGACCCTGCACCACACGATTTCAACCGAGGCCGCCGCGGGCGAACATTCGGTATGGCAAGACCTGCGTGCAGAAGGCATGCGCGACTACCTCGGGATACCGATGATCCTGTCCGCGGGCCGAATGAACATCCTGACCATCGCCACCCGCGACGCGGCGGGGTTCGACGACGGCGACATTGCGCGTTTCGAGGCCCTGGCCAACCTGCTGACCCCGCTGGTCGAGCTGATGGTGGGGCGGCGCACGACCCTGGGCTTGCTCGACACCTTCGTCGGCAAGCGCATCAGCGGGCGCATCCTGCAAGGCCAGGTCAAGCGCGGCGATGGTGAGCGGATCGAGGCCGCGTTCTGGTACTCCGATCTGCGCGGCTTCACGGCGCTGAGCGAGACCTTGCCCACGGACCAGTTGCTGCGCCTGCTCAACGACTATTTCGAATACTGCGCCGCCGCCGCCGCGCCGCGCGGAGGCGAGATCCTGCAGTTCATCGGCGACGCGATCCTGATCGTGTTCGAGATCAAGGACCCGGCGCGCAGCGCCGAAGTCTGCATCAACGCACTCGATGCGGCGGTCGACGCATTCGACAACATTGCGGTGGTCAACAGCCGGCGTCGACGCGCGCAGCTGCCGCTGATCGAATTCGGCCTGGGCCTGCACCTGGGCACGGTCACCCACGCCAACGTCGGCTCGCCGGACCGCCTGGCTTTCAACGTCGTCGGACCGGCGGTCAACATGACGGCGCGGATCCAGGCCATGACCAAGGAGTTGCAAGTACCGCTGCTGATGTCAGGCGCATTCGCCCGCAACGTGCAGTTGCCGGTTGACAGTGTGGGCTGCCACGACTTGCGTGGCATCGCCAAGGCTCAGGAGCTGTTTCGACTCAGGCCGGAGTGACACCGGGCGCCGCCATGCCAACCAATGGCCTGACCCGGGCGCAGCGCGACACACAACAGATCTTGGCAAAACCGGTGCTTTCTCAAGCGGTCTTGCTCTGCAAGCGTCGGCCTGCAGCAGTTGCGCGGCATTGCCCCGCCTCAGGAACTGTTCCAAATCGCCGACGACCGAGCTAAGCTGGAGGCTGGTCGACAATCAGGCGCTTGCCCAGACTGACCACATCGTCGTGCAGATAACCCAGCGCCCGGTAAAACGCGATCGCCTCGGCGTTGCTGCTGCGCACCTGCAGGTTGAGCTTGGGGCAACCCAGCGCCAGCAGAGCCTGCTCGGCATGCGCCATCAGTTGCTCCCCATGGCCCTGGCGACGGTGGTCGGAATGCACAGCCAGGTAGTTGATCCAGCCGCGATGGCCGTCGAAACCGACCATGACACTGGCCATCAACCGGCCGGCGACCTCGCCGACGAGAAACAAGTCCGGATGCACGCCGAGCTTGCGAAGAATGTCCTTGGCCGGGTCGTTCCACGATCGGGTCAACCCGCAAGCTTGCCAAAGCGCGATGACGGCCGGCGCGTCGGGTTCACGAAAGACGCGAACATCGAAGCGCGAAGCCGTCCCCGTCGGCAGTGGATGTTCAGCCATATTGGCGTTCGAATGTACTGGGCGCCATCAACAGGCCGGTGCGGTCAGGTCAGTCCCGCTCCATTTGCTGGTTTTCCTTGGCGGCTTCGACCTGTGCGGCGAGGGCCTCGCGTCGCACCTCCATCGCCTTGCGCTGGGGTTGCGCGGCTACCAGGTCAGCGGACGCCAGCTGCTCACCCACTGAGGCCAGTTCGTCCTGCAACTCCTGGATCGACGCCGCTTCATCCGCCTTCTCGAAGGCCACTTCCTCGGCGGCAACGCCTTCTTGTGTGGCGATGACCGGTGTCTCCTGCGGAATGACCGGCGCGTCCGGAGCCAATGCGCGGGTGTTCATGTGGGTGGGCGACACGATCTCGATGCCCGCGCCATGCAAGGCATCGAGCTGTTGCCGATGAAGGTCGTGGCCGACAACGCGATCGCAGCGCTGAGCAAAATGCCGATCAGACTCAGCAACTGGCCCTTGAGCGTTTCGCTGATCGGCAAGGCCAGCACGACGCCCAATGCGCCGGCCACCGTCAGCGCCAGCATGATCAGCTGGAACCGGAACTGGGCGTCGGCTTGCATCGCCCAGCGCCTGCCCAATACCCGATTGAGCAGGTACAAGACCCCCAGCACCACGGCCATGGTCGCCAACAAAGGCAGGTATTGCGTCGACAGATCCACGTAACGCGTCATCATTTCCACCATGGTTCCCCCAATCAAGCGCCGTCATCCGCCACCCATGGCCGTGCGAAATCGTCCGGCGTGCTGATTCGCACTTTATCAACAGGGGGAGCAGTACCGCTCATTGATAGGTCTGCCCACCATGACGCAACCAGCCCGGCGTATGCCGCCCGGCCGGATCGTGGTGGGTCCAGTGGACAACGCCACCCTTGTCGTTCCACTCATAGACGCCATTGAACGCCACCGTATCGCCTTGGCGCAAGGCGTCTATTCGGGGCGCAAGATCGATATTGTGCGCCACCAGCACGGTCTGCCCCGAGGACATACGCAGGATGAAGCGCTGGTGCCGGCTGCCCTTGTTGTCGTCGGACAACAAGGCACTGACAACACCGTCGCCAGTGACCTGAACGCCGCTTTGCCGTTCGCGGTAGGCCTTGTCGATGGCGTCCGAGGCGGCCGGCGCAGAGTCGCCATTGAACCGGGCCAACGGTCTGTCGCTCTGGCCAAGCCCGCCAGCAACGGCCACAACGACGGCCAGAATCCACAGAATCTTTTTCATGGCTGGGCAGTATCCACTTTTCGTCGCCGACCTGCTCCACCCTCGCCGCGATTTCGGTCGGGGAGTAGGCATCAGAACCGTAGAGATCGGACATGAGGGGCTCCGTCATTTGGCAAGTCAGCACATGCCGCTGCAGAATGCAGATCGACATGCCGCGTCCGTTTTGCGGTGTGAATCTGATTATGGCCGGCGCGGCCAACCGGAACCGTTTGGGTCGCAAGCCTGCCACATGGTGGCCACCACCTGTGATACCTTGTGACCCCATCGGGACTCGGTGCGGCCGGATCCGTCTTGCATTTCTATTCTTTATCGGGGTTGGATCTTGGGAAAACTGTTGATTCCGCTGACGGCTTTGCTCAGCGGCGTGGGCCTGCTGATCGTCGGCACCGGCCTGATGTTCGCCGCCATTGGGGCCCAGGCTTCGAGCGCCAATTTCTCCAGCCTGGTCACCGGCCTGGTGATGTCGGCGTATTTCGCCGGCGCCATCTATGGCACCTATGCCTGCCCGCACATCATTCGCAAGGTCGGGTTCATCCGGGCCTTCGCAGCCATGGCGTCGGTGGCCTCGACCCTGCCGCTGCTGCACGCCTTGTGGATCAATCCCTGGTTCTGGGGTGGCCTGCGCTTTGTCACCGGTCTTTGCCTGGTCGGTCTGTACCTGGTGGTGGAAAGCTGGCTCAATGTGCTCGCGCCGCAGGACAAACGCGGCAAGGTGTTCGCCATCTACCTGGTGGTCAACATGGTGGCGCTGGCAGTCGGCCAGTGGCTGATCCTGGTCGGTGACCGCAATGGTTTCGTGCCCTTCGTCCTGGTGTCGGTGCTGTTTTCATTCGCACTGTTGCCGATCACGCTGACGCCGGTGGACCAGCCCGTGATCACCGAGGCGCCCAAGTTCAGCCTGATCGAGCTGTTTTCGATCTCGCCAATCGGCACCATCGGCGCCTTGGTCTCGGGCCTGCTCAGTGGTCCGCTGCTGGGCCTGGGCCATGTGTTCGGCGCCGGCGTAGGATTCAGCGACGCCGGCATCGCGACCTTCATGGCCGCCACCATCTTGGGTGGTGCGGCATTCCAGTGGCCCGTGGGACATTTTTCGGACCGGCACGACCGGCGCCTGGTATTGCTGTGGGTCGCCATCAGCTGCGCCACCGTGGCCGGCGTCGGATTCATCCTGGCGCGCGACTACGAAGCCTCGCTGATCGCGCTGGGCGTGGTCTTCGGCGGACTGGCATTCACCGTCTACGGCATCAGCGTGGCGCATGTGAACGACCTGGTCGACCGCGCCAAGGTGCTGCAGGTCACAGGCGGCCTGCTGCTGCTCAACGGCATCGGCGCCACCATCGGCCCGACGCTGGCCGGCGGCATGATGGACGTCTTCGGCCCGGAGGCGCTGATGCTGTATTTTTCCTGCGTATTGGCGGCGTTGGCGGTGTTCACCTGGCACTACAAGCGCAAGTACCCGCTCAACCGGGGCGAGCCCAGCGAGAAGGCCGGCTTCGTGATGGCGAATGCCAGCACCCAGGCGGTATTGCCAATGGACCCGCGTTTTCCCGACAGCGAGATGGCCATCGACGACCCGGTGACGGTACAACCGCCGCTGGAGGAACAGCCGCCAGCGCCGCCGCCGTCACCTGCCTGATTGCCGCGCAGACGCGGCCCAGAGCGCCGCCACCCCGGGCAGGGCGTCAATTACTTGAATTGCGCGCCGCCCTGGCAGCGCCTGCCCCGCCTACACTTTCCGCAAGGTCCTGATGGCGCGCCATCGCGCGCGCGGTGACCGGGACTCGGGGTAGCCATGGCCGTTCGGGAATTCGACTACATCGTCATCGGCGCCGGCTCGGCCGGCTGCGTGCTGGCCGACAAGCTGAGCCAGCACGACGGTGCCACCGTGCTGGTGCTCGAAGCCGGCGGGCATGACCGACGGCTGTGGATCAACATGCCGATCGGCTACGGCAAGACCTTCTATGACGAACGCGTCAACTGGAAGTTCGAGGCCCAGTCCGACGCCGGTCTGAACCAGCGCCGCATCTATTTCCCGCGTGGCAAGGTGGTGGGCGGTTCGAGCTCGATAAATGCCATGGTGTATTGCCGCGGCCTGCCGCAAGACTTTGACGACTGGGCGCGCGCCGGAAACACCGGCTGGTCGTGGCAAGACATATTGCCGATCTACGACGACCTCGAAAACCGGGTCGACGCCAGACGGTCAACGCCGCCGGTGGCGGGCCGCTGTTCGTCAGCGACGTGCGCCACCAGCTGCACCCGATGGAGCGGCATTTTTACCAGGCCGCCGAACAGGCCGGCCTGCCGTTCACCGAAGATTTCAACGGGCCCGCGCCCGAAGGCGTGGGCCGCTACCAGATCAATACCCGGCGCGGCATGCGCTGGTCGGCCGCCGATGCCTTCCTGCGCCCGGCCCTGCGCCGCGGCAAGGTCGACGCTGCAAACCGGTGCGCTGGTCGAGCGCATCCTGTTCGAGGGCCGCAAGGCGGTCGGCGTGTCGTACCGCCAGGGTGGCGCCGTACACACCGCGCGTGCGCGCGCCGCCGTGGTGCTGAGCGCCGGCGCCATCCAGAGTCCGCAATTGCTGCAACTCTCGGGCGTCGGGCCCGGCGATCTGCTGCAGCGCCACGGCATCACGCCGGTGCTGGTGCAGGCAGCAGGTCGGTGCCAACCTGCAGGACCACCTGGCCATGAGCTACTACTACAAGGCCACCGAAGCCGACACTGAACAACGTGCTCGGCACGCGCTGGGGCCAGCTGCGTGCCGGCCTGCAGTACGTGACCACGCTGGGCGGCCCGCTGAGCATCAGCGTCAACCAGTGCGGCGGCTTCGTGCGCTCGCATGCGCAGGCGCACGCAGGCCGACATGCAGCTGTACTGCAACCCGATCACCTACACACTGGCGGCATCGAAGACCGGCACCCAGATCGTGCCGGACACCTTTGCCGGTTTCATCCTGTGCTTCCAGCCATGCCGACCGCTCAGTCGCGGCCGGGTCGAGATCGCCGGCGCCGGACGCGGCACACGCGCCGCTGATCACGCCCCGCTACCTGTCCCACCCGGACGACGTGGCGCAGGCCCTGCGCGGCGCCCAGCTGATGCGGCGCCTGGGCGAAACCGACCGCCATGCGCGGCCTGATCCAGCAAGCCGATTGCGCCCAGCCTGGACGGCATGGACGACGCGGCCATGGTCGAAGACTTTCGCAACCGCGCCAGCACCTGCTACCACCCGGTGGGCAGCTGCATGATGGGTCCGGACGCCGCCACCTCGGTCGTCGACCCGCAACTCAAGGTGCATGGCCTCGACCATCTGTATGTGGTCGACGCGTCGGTGTTCCCGAACGTGACCTCGGGCAACACCCACGCGCCCACGACGATGGTGGCGCACAAGGGCGCGCAGGCCATCCTTGGCGCGCGAGCATTGAATCCACATGGAGACACGACACATGAAACTCGAATCGATCAAGACCTTTGTCGTCGGAAATCCGCCCCCGTCGTTCGGCGGTACGCTATTTCGTGTTTGTGAAAATCCGCACGACCTGCGGCATCGAAGGCGTCGGCGAAGCCTATGCCGCCACCTTCAGTCCGCACATCATCGCGGCCATGGCCGAAGACCTGTTCGAACGCGTGTTCGCCGGTGCAGACCCGATGCAGATCGAAACCCTGTGGCGCAAGTCCTATGGCGCCGGCTTCACGCTGCGCCCCGACGTGTCGCTGATGGGCGTGCTCAGCGCGCTGGAGATGGCCTGCTGGGACATCACCGGCAAGTCGCTGGAGCAGCCGGTCTACAAGCTGCTCGGCGGCCTGGTCAATCCGCGCCTTCGCTCGTACACCTATCTGTATCCGGACGAGAACGAAGACGACTCGTTTTACGACGACCCGGTCAAGTCGGCCGAACGCGCCGCGGTCTATGTGGCAGCAGGGCTTCACCGCGGTCAAGCTCGACCCGGTCGGTGGCTACTCGGTGTTCGATCCGCGCCAGCCCACGCTGGAGCGCATGGACGCTGTCCGAGCGCTTCTGCAAGCTGATCCGCGAAGCGGTGGGCGACAAGGCCGACATCCTGTTCGGCACCCATGGCCAGTACACGGTATCGGGCGCCAAACGGCTGGCGCGCCGGCTCGAGAAATACGACCCATTGTGGTTCGAGGAACCCACCCCGCCCGAGCGCCCCGAGATGATGGCCGAGGTGGCACGCCACACCAGTATCCCGGTGGCCACCGGCGAGCGCCTGTGTACCAAGTACGAATTCGCCCGCGTGCTCGAAACCGGCGCGGCCAGCATACTGCAGCCGGCGCTGGGCCGGGTCGGCGGCATCCTGGAATGCAAGAAGATCGCCGGCATGGCCGAAACCCATTACGCCCAGATCGCACCACACCTGTACTGCGGCCCGATCGAGGCTGCGGCCAACATCCAGCTGGCCGCCAGCATCCCGAACTTCCTGATTCTGGAAAGCATCCAGCAACTCGGCGGCTTCCACGAAAAACTGCTGAAGAAGAAGATCCAGTGGGAAGACGGCTACGTCATCCCCAGCAAGGACCCCGGCCTGGGCGTGGAGCTGAACGAAGAGGTTGCACTGGCCCATCCGTACACCGGCAAGGCCCTGCATCTGGAGATGGCGCAGCATCCTTTAGGCTACTTCTGACATGAAGCGCTACCAGAACCTCATCGCCAACCAATGGCTGGCATCGCCATCCAAAGCCTCATTCACCGTCGAAAACCCCGCGACCGGGGATGTGGTGGCACAGGTCGACCTGGCCAATAGCCAACAGGTGCTGCAGGCCTGTGACGCTGCCGCCAAGGCCCAGCGCGCCTGGCGCAAGACACCGGCGATCGCCCGTGCCGAGTTCATGCGCCGACTGGCCGATGCGCTGGTGGCACGCAAGAACGCCATCGGCGCGGCACTGGCAAAGGAATCGGGCAAAAGCCTCGAAGATGCGACCAACGAAGCGGTATACGCAGCCGACATCACGCGATACCACGCCGAGTGGGCGCGGCGCATTGAAGGCGAGGTCATCCCCAGCGACAGTCCGTCGGAAAACCTGGTGTTGCACCGCGAGCCGATCGGCGTTGTGGCCTGCCTGATCCCGTTCAACTACCCGGTCTACACGCTCTTGCGCAAGATCGCACCGGCCTTGATCACCGGCAACACCGTGGTCGTGCGTCCCAGCAACCACACGCCGTGTTGCGCCTTCGAGATCGCACAAGCGGTGCTGGACGCTGGCCTGCCCGAGGGCGTGGTCAACATCCTGGCCATGGACCATGACGCGGCCGAAGTCATGTGCACCCATACCAAGGTCGGCATGATCACGCTGACCGGCAGTGTCGCCGCCGGCCGACGCATGCTGGACTTCTCCAAGGTCAATATCGCCCGCGTGTCGCTGGAGATGGGCGGCAAGACGCCGGCCATCATCACGCCCAGTGCCGACCTCGATGCGGCCATCGCAGCCATCGTCGGCTCCAAGACCACGCACTGCGGTCAGCTGTGTACGGCAGTCGAACGCGTCTATGTGCAGCGCGCCCTGCACGACCAGGTGGTGGCGCGTCTGCGCGAGGCGATGCAGGCCCGTCCCTTCGGCGACCGTGCAGTGACGCCGGGCGACATGGGCCCACTGAACAGCGCCGCCAGCCGCCAGGGCATCCACGACATGGTGCAACGCGCCGTGGCCGATGGCGCCACTCTCGAATGCGGCGGCGTGATGCCCGAAGGCCCTGGGTACTTCTACCCGCCCACGCTGCTCAGCGGTATGCGCCAGGATTCAGAATTGGTGCAGCAGGAGACCTTCGGCCCGGTGCTCTGCGTCTTGCCCTACGACAGCTTCGACGACGCCCTGGCCCTGGCCAGTGACCACCAATACGGACTGGCCTCCGTGCTGTTCAGCAACGACTACCGCGAAGTCCTGCTGGCCAGCAACGAGATCGAAGCCGGCGAGCTGTACATCAACCGCACCCCCGCCGACCCCTACCAGGGCTACCACGCCGGCTGGAAACGCTCAGGCCTGGGGGGCGATGATGGCAAGCACGGCATGCTGGAATTTACCCAGACGCGCTTGGTGGTGATGAAATACTGAAACCTTGCGGGACAGACCGCAGTTACACGAAGTGAACAAGCTCTGTCCCCAACATCTTGTCGGAAGTCGGAAGTCCACCTTGCGGGACAGACCGCAGTTACACGAAGTGAACAAGCTCTGTCCCCAACATCTTGTCGGAAGTCGGAAGTCCACCTTGCGGGACAGACCGCAGTTACACGAAGTGAACAAGCTCTGTCCCCAACATCTTGTCGGAAGTCGGATGTTTCGACGGTTCTTCTCACCGTGCGCGCACCGGGTGGTGCGCACGGCGCGTCAACCAGAACTTCGAGATACGATCAACACGGTTGCCTTGCGTGAATCTGGGACAGCGCGCCATTTTCCGGAGGATCGGTTGTCCAGCTTCATGCGCAAGGGTGGTATTGAACGGCATTTTTCGGTGCTCCAGACATCACGTTAACGCGCTGACAGCGTTCGTGGTAATCTGATTTCCATGAACAGTATGTCAGTAGCTGGGATCTTGGCGCTGCCAGTTCAAGAGCGGATCAATCTTGTGGAGCTGATCTGGGAGAGCGTTGCCGCCGTGCCGCAGGCCATTGAGGTTTCGCCTGAAGTAGGGGCCGAACTTGCCACGCGATTGCTCGATTTTGAAAAGGACCCTGAGGCCGGCTACTAGTGGGATCAGGTGAAGGATGAGCTGAAGAACGGATCGTGGCATACCGGCTGAAATTCTCTGGCCGGGCTGTTCGTGAGGTCGGCCAAGCCCGCGAATGGTATGGGGAGCAAAGCGAAGGCCTGGGCCTGGAGTTGCAAGCAGCGCTCGAGCTACAGCTGAGGCGGCTGGAACAGGCGCCATTGCTGTATGCCGAGATAGTGCCAGACATTCGTAGGACACTGCTTCCTTGATTTCCGTACGCTGTTTTCTTCACGGTCAAGGGCGATTTATTGCACATTCCTGCGGTCATTCACAATGCGCGCAATCCCAAGCGGAGGCCAACAGGTGAAGCACGTCAACTGGTCGCCCCAGGCGGACGCCTTCGGCGCCGCTGGTCTTCGACGCTAGGCCGCACACAGCACCGCACAGCCTGAGTCCACCACCGCTTACCCACAGGAGATCACGCACCATGTCACCCACACTCTTGAGCATGCTTGGCTTTCTCAGCTGGACCCTGTTCCTGCTGGTGCTGATGGAGGCCATGCGCGCCAAGCTCGTTGCCTCAGGAACAATCCTCGCAAACGGCTTCAATCCCGAGAATTCGAACCTATCCCCATTCATGCAACGCCTGGCGCGCGCGCACGCCAACTGCCTGGAGGGTCTGGCTCTCTTCGGTGGCTTCATGCTCCTCGCAGTTGTGGCAGATAGGTCAGCTGTCACCGACCCACTTGCTTACGTTCTGCTCGCAGCGCGCATCGTTCAGTCCACCATTCACCTGGCGTCAACTTCTGTTCCAGCCGTTAACGCCAGGTTTGCTGCCTTCGCGGTGCAAATGGGTATTGCCGTGTACTGGGCGGTCAAGCTTCTTGGCGAGTAGCCGAGTGCGGCCTAACGAAAAAGGATAGATCGCGCGTAGCCGCGCACAGTGCGCTAGACTGGCGCGCACCATCATGATTCGCGCGCCAGACCGGGCCGGGCCGTCCATTCAATCGTTCGCACCAAATCAAGAATCAGACAGAACTGTGATCTATTCAGCCGCCATCCTTGGGTTGACCGTTCTGGTCGCACTGCTGGTCTTCTTCTGGAGACGCAGCGGAATCGGTTCTGGTCGCGCGTTCGGAAATCGCGTCGCAGCGCACACTGGCATTCCGAGAAACGTATTTCACATGCTTCTGACCCATGGCGTTTCAGGTTCGCCGCGCGATCTCCTGGCATCTCTCGCGAAATCCAATATGGGTTTGGACCAGGCCAGTAGGGAACTGGGTCCCACACTGGCCAAAGGAATTGCCCGCATGGAGGCGCGCTTTGGCAGTCAGGAGATGGTCGACAAGGCAAAGCCGGTTGTGGCAAGGCTTGTCTCAGAGTTTGAAGGGGCAGGGTGAGCTTCGACATCAAAACCCTCGCCGATCTGCGTCAGCGCTTCGCTCAGCCGCAAGAGCGCGCCGTCAAGAAGCAGATAGCGCGTCTGGACCGGCATTGCAGAAGCTTCATCGCTCACTCTCCGTTTGTCATCGTTGCGACATGTGACGAGGACCACAACCTGGACTCCTCGCCTCGCGGCGGGGAGCCGGGTTTTGTGAAGGTCAACGCCGCAGGACAACTGCTGATTCCCGACGCGCCCGGGAACAATCGTTTGGACTCGTTTGAGAACGTCGTACGCACCGGCAAAGTGGGCTTGCTGTTCATGATCCCCGGGTTTGACGAGACGCTTCGCGTCAATGGAGAAGCAGTCTTGTCGGTCGCCGCCGAAGACATTGAACCTAGAAACGGCAGTTGAACGCGCCCGAGCGTACTCCGATGGGCGTGCCAGGCAAGGCGAGAGGACGCCGCGCACTTCTGTGCGCAAGGACGAACAACGCCGCATGGCGCGTTCAGCGGGGTGCGCTCGGGTGCGTAGCGCTGTCACCATACTGGTGAACCACATCGTGGCCTCGTTGTTCAGTGTGCCTGCGGGCTGCCAGCGAGACGCAAGCGGTCAACTGCCGTTTCTAGGTTGAAAGCTGCTCCAGCGAACGCCGCGCACCGAAAGTGGTGGTCCGTGTCACGGTGACCGCGGCCTACCTGCATTGCGCAAAGGCTCTGCTTCGTTCGAAGCTATGGTCCGAATCCTCCAGGCTTGACCGTTCGACTCTTCCAACTGCCGGCCAGATGATCAGCGAACAGACCGGGGTACATGTCGCACCGGAAACCCGGGAAGACATGGAGCGTCGCTATGCGCCAGACCTGTGACATCGTGATCGCTGCGCGCCGACGCGACGCGCCCAAGCCAAACTCAAAGCTGAAACGCCACCCAGCGCACCAGCCCCTCCAATAGTTCGCGTGCCAGCCCTGGCCGCTGCCCGCGGTACAACTCGGCGCTGGCGCGATGGCGCTCTATCCATTGCGTGAAACGCGCCACCTCGGCTGGATCGAAGAAGGCCACCATCAGTTCATAGTTGAGGAACAGGCTGCGCTCGTCCAGATTGGCCGAGCCGGCCAGGGCCAGGTTGTCGTCGACAACCACCGCCTTGGCGTGCACCATGCCCGGTACCAGCCAGACCCGACCGCCGGCCGCCGTGAGTTCACGCATCGCCGCGTGGCGCGCCAGGTCGGCCAGGCGGTGATTGGAGTGGCGCGGCAGCACCAGGTCGACCTGCACCTGGCGCCGCGCGGCCAGCGTCAGCGCCATCAGCAGCACCGCATCGGGAACAAAATACGGCGAGATCGCCAGGATGCGCGTGCGCGCCGCGAAACAGCTCGACACCAGCAGCGCATAAAAGGTGTCGTCGTGCTGGTCCGGGCCGCTGGCTATCAGCTGGGTACGACTGCCACCAGACACATGGGCCCAGGTGCCAAGCGGCGGTGTGTCGCCGCGCGGCTTGCCGGTCGCAAATGCCCAGTCCAGGTCAAAGCGCTGCTGCGTCTGGCGCGCCAGAACGCCTGAGAAGTCAAAGGTCAGGTCCACCCATGGCTTCTTGCGCCACAGCGGCGACGGATCACCGACAAAATACTCCGCCGCCAGATTGCGCCCACCGGTCCAGGTGCGGCAACCGTCGGCAATCACCAGTTTGCGGTGGTTGCGCAGGTTGGTACGTCCCGGCATCATCGAACTGAAGGGCGATATGAACAAACTCACCTGTACGCCGGCGGCTTTCAAGCGCCGACGGTCGATGCGCCCGCCGAGGTAAATACCAACACCGTCGACCAGCAGGCGCACGCGCACGCCTTCGCTGGCGCGCTGCACCAGCGCATCCTGCAGTTCCCGACCCAGAACATCGTGGCCGACCAGGAAAGTACAGACGTCCAGTGTGTGGTGCGCCTGCGACAGCACACGGCGCAACGCCTGCAGCGCCTGCGCCCCGTCGTCGTGAATGACCAGGCCGTGGCAGGTGGTGACGTCCGGCAACTCCATGGCCGAGGCCAGTTGCTGAAACGGCGTCAGCCTGTGCGCGTCGTCCGGTTGCGCCTGGGCGATCACGGCCGGCCAATATTGCAGCGAGCGATGAACCTTGCGATTGCCGAACAACAGATACAGCGGCAATGCCACATACGGCATCAAACCCAGAGACACCACCCAGGCGATTGCGGCTGACGGATGGCGCCGCTGATGCCGCGAGCGCGAGCCGATCATGTAGATCGCCAGACCGATGAACACCAGCACGCCATGCAGCGTAATCAGCCGGTTGTCGATCAGGTGATCCCACATCCTCAAACGCCCGGCAAGGCCGTGCAGGCGCACGACCGCAGATGTCGGACAAAGTACGGGCGGGTCGGCGCGAGAGACAGGGTCATTGAGCCGGATTATGGGCGCCAACAGCTGACAACGCGACCCGTAGAATCGACGTCTCGCAGCAAACGCGCCCACACGCTGTGCTCAAGCGGAACCCGTCTTGCCGCGCTTCCTGCATATCGCCGATTGGCGGATCAGCGGCAAGGACAAGACATGAGGTCTGCAGTCACGAAGGTCTGGTTTATATTGCCCCAAGCCGGTTGAATTCCGGACTGCAACGCTTGCGGCGAAAGGGACTGGTCCTGGATTCACAAGCAGTTCTTGACCAAGACGAGAGAACCCCAAGCATGCACGAGATCATCTGCCCGCACTGCGGAAAAGCGTTCAAGATTGACGAGACCGGGTACGCGGAGATCCTCAAGCAGGTCCGCGACAGCGAGTTTGACCAGCAGTTGCACGAGCGGCTTGAATTGGCCGAGCGAGACAAGCGCTCTGCCGTAGAGTTGGCCACGACCAAGGTCGCCAGCGACTTGCACAAGACCGCAGTGGCCAAAGACACCGAGATCCAGGAGCTGAAGGCCAGGCTCGATGCCGGCGAGGTCGCCCGCAAACTCGCCGTGGCCGAGGCCCTGAGCGCAGTGGAGAAGCAGCGCGATGCGCTCGCGAACCAGCTTGAGCAGGCCAGGCGTGAAAGCGAGTCCACGTCCAAGCTGGCCGAGGCCAGGCTGTTGAACGAAATACAGAAGGCTGCCGCTTCCAGGGACATTGCAGTCCAGGAACTAAAGACCAAGCTCAGTGCCTTGGAGCTTGCGCAGAAACATGCCGTCACCGAAGCAGTCGGTGCGGTAGAAAAGGAACGAGACGAATTGAAAAACGGCATTCAGCGGGCAGAGCTTGAAAAGCAACTCGCCGAGCAGTCGCTCAAGGACAAGTACGAGACCCAGATCAAGGATCGCGATGACGCGATAGAGCGCCTGCGGGACATGAAGGCGCGCCTCTCGACCAAGATGGTCGGTGAAACCCTCGAGCAGCACTGCGAGACCGAGTTCAACCGCATCCGGGCGACGGCGTTTCCTCGGGCGTACTTCGAGAAAGACAACGACGCGCGCACTGGCAGCAAGGGCGACTACCTGTTCCGCGACCTGGATGAAGCGGCCACTGAAATCGTCTCCATCATGTTTGAAATGAAGAACGAGAGCGATCGCACCGCGACGAAGAACAAGAACGAGGACTTCTTGAAGGAGCTCGACAAGGATCGCACCGAGAAGGGGTGTGAATATGCGGTGCTGGTCTCCCTGCTCGAGCCCGATAGTGAGCTCTACAACACCGGGATCGTCGACGTCTTCCACCGTTACCCGAAAATGTACGTCGTCCGACCGCAGTTCTTTCTTCCGATCATCACGCTGCTACGCAACGCGGCGATGAACTCGCTCAAGTACAAGTCGGAGCTTGCTCTCGTCAGGGCACAGAACATCGACATCACGAAGTTTGAAACCGAGCTTGACACCTTCAAGTCCGCATTCGCGAGGAACTACGACCTCGCCTGCGGGCACTTCCAAAAAGCGATCGCAGAGATCGACAAGTCGATCGACCACCTGCAGAAAACAAGGGACGCCCTGCTCAGCACCGATCGAAACCTTCGACTTGCGAATGACAAGGCGCAAGACGTGACGATCAAGAAGTTGACTCGGGGCAACCCGACGATGGCGGCCAAGTTCGTTGAACTCAAGAATCAAGATCCTTCTGATGCCGAATAGGTGAGGTCGACGATTACGGGCCGAGACAGGTCAATCTGACGATTCTTGCCTGGGATGGGGCTGTTGTCGGAACGCGCGTCGACGGCCACGGGCCAGACCTTGATGGATCAGGTCCCTCCCACATAGGGGTTGCTGCGCCGCTCGCGTCCGAACGAGCTCTCCGGCCCGTGGCCGGGTATGAACACCGTGTCGTCGCCCATCGGCCAAAGGCGCCCGGTAATGCTGGCAAGCAGCTGCGCATGGTCGCCCTGCGGGAAATCGGTGCGGCCGATGCCGCCGGCGAAAAGCACATCGCCGACAAAGGCCCGATTGAGCTCGGCAGAGTGGAAAACCACATGCCCCGGCGTATGGCCCGGGCAATGGCGTACCTGCAAGGTGTGCTTGCCCAGCGTGACCGTGTCGCCATCGACAAGCCATCGGGTCGGAGTGAATACCTCGACATGGGGGAATCCGAACATCTCGCCCTGCTGTGCCAGTGCATCGATCCAGAACTGATCGGCCTGATGCGGGCCGATGATCGGAATATCCAGACGGCGCGCCAGTTCCGCCGTGCCGCCGGCATGGTCGATATGCGCATGGGTGAGCCAGATCTGCCCTATCGTCACAGTCAGCTGCCGGGCGGCCTCGAGTAGCTGGTCGAGGTCGCCGCCCGGGTCGACGACCGCGGCCTGCATGCCGTCGTCTTCCCAGACGATGGAGCAGTTTTGCTGGAATGGCGTAACGGGGATGGTCTGGTAATGGAGCATGGACAGATCAGGAAAACAGGTTTGCCATGCCGATTATCCCGTCCATCGCGCGGCGCCGGCCCTGCACCATTGGCGCAAGGACCAAGGTGTCGCGCGCAGACTCATTCTGCATCGCCTTGGGGTGCTGGCGCGACATCGTCACGGCGTGCGGCCTTCGCCTGCTGTTGGGCCGCGCGTCGCAAGGCGCTGTAGCGGCGCAGCGACTGCTCCATCGCGTCCATCGGCAACTGTCCGTCGGCACCGGCCGCCAGCAACGCGGCCTTGAGGGACTGGTAGGACTGCTCCACCGCGTCCATTGCAACGGCAACCATGCCGGGACTGGGCTCGCCTTGCTGCGGGTCGCACAGGCCGAACAAGGCATCCGCATGCTGCGCAAAGTCGCCTTGCGCCTGCGCCAGGCCGGTTCCGGCGGCCGCCACCCAGGGCTCCAGGTGGCTGGCGGCAAACGCCTGTTCCGACGCAGTCTGCTGGTAGCGCAACACCCGCAGCGCCCAGGCCAGCCGCTCGCTGGTGGCCTTGCTCATCTGCGCGCGGTGCATGCGCTCGACAAAGCGTTCGATGGCGGCGTCGAGCTGACTGGCGATGCGCTGGTCTTCGGCCACCCGGGCCAGGTCGGCACCGGCCAGTGCGCTGCGCGCCATGCGCGAGGCGATGTGCCCGATACGGCCGATCTCGCGCTCGAGCGCATCGAGCGCCAGCGCCGGCACCGTCAGCACGTTGTCGTCCAGGAACTGCAACTGGGCCTCGTCTTCCTCGCGCGCACGAAAGCGCTGCTGCAGCCAGCGCGTAAGGCCACCGGCCAGTGGCCACATCAGCACCACACCCAGCAGATTGAACACGGTATGGAAAAGCGCCACCAGGATCGCGGGATCATCGGCCATGCCGATCGCCTGCTGCGCCCGGGTCAAGGCCGCGATCAGCCAGGGCAGCAGCGCCAGCGCCACGCTGGCAGTGATCAGGTTGAAGATCACATGCGCCGCCGCGGCACGGCGCGCATTCGGCGTGGCGCCGACCGCCGCCAGCAAGGCCGTGAAAGTGGTGCCGATGTTGGCGCCGATGACCACCGCCGCAGCCCCGTGGGCACCGATCAAACCGCCTTGCGCCGCGGTCAGCGCGATCGCGATCGACGCGCTCGACGACTGCATCAACACCGTCATCAGCACACCGACCAGCAGCTGCGCCAGCACGATCAGCATTCCGTCCCCCTGCGGCAGACTGAGCTGCCCCGCCAGTCCCGCAAAGGTCTGTTGCAGCAGGCCAATGCCCATGAACAGCAGGCCGAACCCGGCCATCGCGGTTCCGATCGCACCACTGCGCAGCCCCGGCCCGGTCAGCCGCAACAAGTATGCCCACGCCGACCAGTGGCAAGGCGAACGCCTCGATCTTGAATTTGAGCCCCAGCAGCGCCACCAGCCAACCGGTCATCGTGGATCCGACATTGGCACCGAACAACACCCACAATGCCGGCGCCAGGTTGAGCAAGCCGGCATTGATGAAGCCGATGGTCGCCACCGTGACCGCTCCGGAAGCCTGCACCAGCGCCGTGACCAGGATGCCCGATCCCAGCGCATGCCAGCGGGTACGGGTTGCCGCGCTCAGGATGCGCTGCAAGGCCCCGCCCGCGGCCAGCTTGAGGCCGTCGGTCATCATGCCCATGCCCAGCAGGAACAGGCCCAGGCCACCGAGCAGGGGGCCGATCAGGTCAGTCAGGGGGTTGGACATTCAGGCATCGTAAACCGTGTCGAACCACGCACGCTCTCAGCCCTTGGCTGCGCTTCGCGCCATTTGTTTGAGCGGCTGCCAGCCGACAAACTGCGGGAAATGGCGCTGCACCCCCGGACCGTCGAAATCCCAGCCCAGGCATTTGCCCAGGTAAAAAGGCGGCTGGTCGTTGCTGCGTTCGGGCAAGCCGGCCTCGCGGCGCAGTTGCGCGCGGTAACCCGGAATCGTCTGGTAGGCGGCGGTAGCCATGTTGAACAACAACTCGCGCAAATGGGTGCAGCCCTTGATGCCGCCCAGGTTCTTCTCGATCGTCATGCGCCAGCCCGGGCCGATGGTGTGGCCCACCATGACCTGCATCGGGTCGTTGGACTGTATGCATTCCCTGTGCGGTGTACTTGGCATGGCGCTGGCAATCGCCTGGATCGTCAGATGATCGTCCAGCGTCAGGCGGATCACCATGTCGTGTATCGGTGTGCCGGGCGGCAACGTGCCCTTGGCGGCCGAGAGCCAGGGGTAGGCCTTGGTATCGGTGAGCGTGGCTTCGATATCCCACAGGCCGTCCTCGCGGTGATAACCGTCGAACCGAACCTGGCGCGTATGCAGGTGCTTGCGCGGAGAAGATGGGGGAAGAGACACCGGAACAACCTTTCAAGCGGACAAAGGCCACGTCCGTTTCACCCATGGTGAACGGCAGGACGGGCCTGCTCGATTGTCATTGAATCGCGCCTCTCCTGTCTCAGCCGGCCCGTGCCAGCTACTGCGCCCCGCCGCGCCAGAGTCAGCCGGCGACTTCGACCAGCGCCGTCAAATGGGTGGTTGCGCTCATCGAGTTGGTGATCAGGCAACTGGCTTCGGCCTTGGTCAGCAAGCTACGCGCCTTGTCCGCGTCCCCATCCGCGGGCAGCTTGAGCGTGGCGCGAACGGCAAACTCGGTGAACTTCGTCTTGCCGTCTGCGCGCGCGAGCGTACCCGCCACGTCGCATTGCAATGCCGTCCAGGGCAGGCGTGAGGCCCGCGCAATGGCGCGAAAACTGAGCACGAAGCAGTCCGCCACCGCAGCCACCAGCAAAGACTCGGGCGACCAGCGACCGCCGGGGCCACCGAATTCGACCGGCGCAGCCGAAGCCAGCGTCGGCACACCGGCCGTGGACAGGTTGACATCGCCTTCAGTCCCCGACTGGGCGCTGACCTGGTAGATGTGGGGCAGATCTTGCATTGACGATTTCCTTTCTGGTGGACCGCGACGCATGGGCCGCAGCAAAGCATGCACAAGCTATTGTCCCCCCGCGTCTGTGGAGCACGCGCCATGCGGCGTTGTTCGTCCTTGCGCACAGAAGTGCGCTGCGTCCTCTCGCCTTGCCTGGCACGCCCATCGAAGTACGCTCGGGCGCGTTCAACTGCCGTTTCCAGGTTCACCCTTTGATCTCCTGCGTCAGCCAGGTCTTGAATGCCCTGGCGGCCGGATTGATCAGGCTGCCTTCGGGCGCAATCAGGTAGTAGGCCTCCTTCATCGGCAGTGAATACTCGAACAGACGCACCAGCCGACCCTCGGCGATCAGCCCATTGGCCACGGTGTCGTGCGCCAGCGTCACGCCCAGGCCCTGCAACGCCCAGTTCATGCTCAACACCCAGGTGCTGCCGCGGTGGATGCGCGGGGCCGGGTACTTGCGGTTGCCGATATGCCCGCTGAGCCAGTTGTCCCAGGTCTGCAAGGTTCCGGACAGATCGAACAGGTGCTCCTTGAGCAGGTCCGACACATCGTGGATGCGCGCGGCCACCTCGGGCGTACACACCGGGAAAATCGTGTCGCGCGTCAGCCGCTGTCCGGCCCGGCCCTCCCACTTGCCCAGGCCCAGCACGATCTCGACCGCGGCCAGATTGCGCGGCTTCTCGGTCGGCCAGATCGAGGTGGCGACATCGAGATGCACCCAGGGATACTGCTGCAGGAAATCATGCAGGCGCGGTGTCAGCCAGAAGATCGCGAACGAGATGTTCGAATGCAGTTCCAGCACGTCCGGTTCGTTGCGCCCGGTCAGGATGGCCGTGCCTTCCTCCAGCGTGTTGAACGCCGCCTGCACCGTGGGCAGGTAGCCGCGTCCGATGTCGGTCAGCTCCAGCCCGCGCGCGCGGCGATGGAACAACTGGCGACCCAGGGCGCTCTCCAGGCTCTTGATCTGCTGGCTCACCGCCGATTGCGTCATGTGCAATTCCTGCGCCGCCTCGGTGAAGCTCAGCGCGCGCGCCGACGCCTCGAAGGCACGCAGCCAGTTCAACGGAGGGAGTCGTGCCATGCCAGCCTCATTAGTTGCCCATAAGTATTGCTAATCTTATAACGGGCGTTTGCTTGTTTGTCTGTTCACCCGGGTTGCGGCACACTGCATACAGGACGCGCGGTCGGTGAATGCCAAGGCCACCCGCACCGCTGCCGGCGCGCCCCTCCCTCTTCTTCCACCCTCACTTCGTATGGGCAACTTCATGGACAAGCAATCCGCATTCAAGATCGGTTTCATCGGCCTGGGCAACCTGGGCGAGCCCTTGTGCAACAGCCTGGTCAGCAAGGGCTTCAACGTCACCGTGACCGACCTGCGCCGTGACAACGCACAGCGCCTGCTCGATGCCGGCGCGCAATGGTCCGACGACATTGCCGGTGTCTGTCGCGATGCCAACGTCGTCATCACCGCCCTGCCGTCGGTGGCGGCATCGCGCAAGGTGGTCGAAGGACCGGGCGGCGTGTTCGAGCACCTGGCCTCTGGCGGCGTCTGGATCGAGATGAGCACCACCGATCTGGCCGACCTGCAACGCCTGCAGGACGTGGCCAAGTCCAAGGGTATTGCCGTGCTGGAATGCCCCGTGACCGGTGGCGTGCACCTGGCGCATTCCGGCCAGATCACGGTGCTGGTCGGCGGCGAACAGGGCATCTACGACCGCGTCGCGCCGATTCTGCAGGCCATGGGCGGCGAGATCATCTACATGGGCAAGCTCGGCAATGCGTCGGTGGTCAAGGTGGTCACCAACATGCTGGCCTTCATCCATCTGGTGGCGGCCGGCGAAGCCATGATGTTGCCAGCCAAGTACGGCGTCGACCCGGACGCCACCTGGCGTGCCATCCGCGCCAGCTCGGGCAACAGCTTCGTGCACGAAACCGAATCCAAGCTGGTGCTCTCGGGCAGCTACAACGTCAAGTTCACGATGGACCTGGCCTGCAAGGACCTGGGCCTGGTCAACGGCATCGCCGAAAAACTCGGCGTACCGCTGGAACTGGGCAGCCATACCCAGCAGATCTTCCGCCGTGCGCGCGGCCTGTTTGGCTGCCGAGGCGCAGTCGCCCGAGGTGGTGCGCATGATCGAGCAGGCCTGCGGACTGGAGCTGCGCGCACCGGGCTACCCGAGCGAACTGGTGGCCGAATAAGCGATGGCAGATACCCCCCTGACCCATGCCGACTGGCAAGGCCGCGCCGCATCGCTGATGGCAGACGGACGCCATGTCATTGGCGGCCAACGCCTGGCCGCGCGCAGCGGCGCGACCTTTGACAGCATCAACCCCGCCAATGGCGCGGTGCTGGCCCAGGTGGCCCGGGGTGAGCAGGCCGACATTGACCTGGCCGTATCCAGCGCGCTGGCTGCCTGGACGGATCGTCGCTGGCGCGGCTCTGGCGCCGCGCACGCGCATGGACATCCTGCTGCGCTTTGCCGATCAAGTCGAGCAGCATACGGACGAACTCGCATTGCTCGAGACGCTGGACATGGGCAAGCCGATCAGCGACGTGCTGAACATCGACCTGCCCGAGGTGCTGCGCACCATCCGCTACTTTGCCGAGTGCATCGACAAGATGCGAGGGCGCGGTCACGCATACCGCGCCGGGCTCGCTGCACATGATCGTGCACGAGCCGCTGGGCGTGGTGGGCGCGATCTCGCCGTGGAACTACCCGATGCTGATGGCGATCTGGAAGGTCGCGCCAGCATTGGCGGCGGGCAATTGCGTGGTGCTCAAGCCGTCGGAACTGGCACCGCTTGTCGTGTCTGCGCCTGGCCGATCTGTTCCTGGCAGGCCGGCGGCCCTGCGGGTGTATTCAATGTGGTCAACGGCCTGGGCACCGAGGCGGGCAAGGCGCTGGCCCTGCACCCGGACGTGGCCAAGCTCACCTTCACCGGCTCCACCGCGGTGGGCAAACTGCTGCTCGGCTACGCCGGGCAATCGAACATGAAACGCGTGGCGCTGGAGACCGGCGGCAAGAGCCCGCAGATCTTCTTCGCCGACCTGTACGACCTGGACGCGGCGGTGGATCGCGCCATAGGCGGCATCTTCGACAACGCCGGTCAGGTCTGCAATGCCGGTTCGCGGCTGCTGGTGCAACGCGACATTCACGACGCATTCGTGGCGCGCTTTGTCGAACGCAGCGCCGCGCTGTACCGGCCCGGCGATCCACTCGACCCGAGCACCACCATGGGCCCGGTGGTCGGCGCCGAGCACCGGCGCCGGGTGATCGCGCATCTGACCCGCGCGCAAAGCGAGGGGGCTCATGTCGCACTGGGCGGCCCCGACGCCTTGCTGCCCAAGCATGGGGCCTTTGTCGCACCGACCCTGTTCACCGGCACCGACGCCAACATGGCCATCAACCGCGAGGAAGTATTTGGACCGGTGACTTCGGTGACGGTATTCGACACCGAGGAAGAAGCGCTGGCGCTGGCCAACGACTCGGTCTACGGGCTGGCTGCGTCGGTATGGACCGGCGACCTGAACAAGGCCCATCGCATGGTCGGCGCGCTCGAGGCCGGCGTGGTCTGGGTCAACTGCTTCGGCGACGGCGACATGACGCAACCGTTTGGCGGCTACAAGCAGTCGGGCAACTCGCGCGACAAGCACATGGACAGCATGCTCTCGTACATGCAGGGCAAGTCGGCCTGGTTTTCGCTGGGCTGACGATCCGCATCACGCATCACGACCAAAGGGGACATCGTGCGCCAGTCGTTTGCGCACGGGCCCGTCACGGATACCACCAGGGCCAGTTGTCCGCTGACTCAGAACGGCTGTCTGCGCATCATGCGCCAGCCCGGCTACCCGAATGCACAGCCGCTCCCGACACTGGTTTCAACCTAGAAACGGCATGCGCAACACCGGTTCTGGCAGGACGACATCAGTGTGCTGGACGCGCGCTGCTTTCACCGTCCGCATATCCATGGTGCGCGCCAACTCACCGACCTGTATCTGCTGGCTCTGGCCGTGCGCAATCACGGCAGGCTGGTGAGCTTCGACCAGCGCATCCCGCTGAGTGCCGTGGCCGGCGCGCAAGCCCCGCATCTTGTGACGCTGCGGCACCTCGCCCATCCGTCGCCACCGCGTGGTGGCACTCGCCGCCTTGCTCAGGCCTTCGGCGGACCCGCCTGCCCGATCAAATGCACATCGCGCTGCGGGAACGGAATGCTGATCCCGCCGCCTTCGAGGGCCTCCTTGCAGCGCTGCACCAGGTCGAGCTTGGTGCCCCACCAGTCGGAGCGCGACGTCCACACCCGGAACAGAATGTTGACCGAACTGTCGCCGAGCGAATCGACCTTGATCAGCGGTGCGGGATCGTTCAGGATGCGCGCTTCGTCTGCGGCGATCTGGCGCAGGATGGCGATGGCCTTGTTGATGTCGTCGCCGTAACCAATGCCGTAGTGCTCGTCAATGCGCCGGATGTCCTTGTCTGTCACCGACAGATTGAGAATGGTCTCGCCCCAGATTTTGGAGTTGGGCAAAAAGGCGATCGGACCGTCGGGCAAATGCGCCTTGCAGATGAAGAACCCCAATGAATCGATGATGTAGATGTCACCACCGAGGTCGACGACATCGCCGATCTTGAACGGCCGGAACACCAGGATCATCACGCCAGCAGCCACGTTGCTCAGCGTGCCCTGCAGCGCCAGGCCAATGGCCAGGCCGGCGGCGCCGAGCAGTGCGATGAGGCTGGTGGTCTCCACGCCAAAGCGGTTGAGCACCGCGATGATCGTGAACACCATCACCGCGATACGCACGACCTTGCCCGGCAGGGGCTGGAACACCGGATCGATCTTGTCGGCCTTGCGCATTGCGCGCGTGGTCATGCGCGAAAGCCAGCTGGCTGCCGCAAAGCCGACCACCAGCGTGATGATGGCGCCGAGCACGTTCATGCCGTAGCCCGCCACCAGGGTTGTCAGTTGCTGTGTGATGTGGGTAATGGTTTCGTTCATGTGCATTCCATGATAACCACCGGTCACGTAACTACCCTGCTGCGCCCGACTGCCGGCAGGACGGGCCACGCCCTTGCATGAAATGCAGTCTCAGGTGCCGGCGCGCAGCCGCGCGACCAGCGCGCGCACATCGGCGCGACCGTACAAGGCCGGATCGGCTTCGACCACTCGCTCGCGCACGATGCGCTCGAGCAACGCAACCTTGGGCGACAGATCGCCAAAAAAATGCGCTTCCGCTCCGCATGCAATCAGCAGTGTCGGGAAGTTCTCGACCTCGATCGGATCGACCAACTCCGACGCGTCCTCGACATCGACCCAGACAAAGCGCATCTGCGCAAAGCGTTGCGCAAGCGTGTTGAACTCCACGGCGTAATCACGGCAAACGCCACACCACTTGGCACACAGACAGGCCACCAGGACATCCGGATCCGACATCGTCGACAAACGCGGCCAGGAGCCGCGCCAGAAATGGAACTGAGCCGATGCTAGCAGCTAGGAGTCGGAGTCGGGCGTGTGGATGAGGACCATGGGCCAGGCCTGCCCGGCCAGCTCTAATAGTGGGGTGGCGTGATGACCCACAACACCCGGGTCGGCGCTTCACCCGGATTGGCGCAGCGGTGCACCTCCGTGCTCTTGAAGGAGAAGCTGTCACCCTCGTGCAACAGGAAATGACGGTCCGACACCCACAGATCGAGTGTTCCGGACAAGACATAACCCGCCTCCGCACCGTCATGCGCGTAGTTTTCGCTATCGGCGCCAGGTGCGATCGTGCTCAGCAAAAGTTCCAACGGCCCGCTCAGACTGGGCGAAAGCAGTTCCTCGGCGATGCCCAGGCCGGTGAAGGACATGCGCCTGCGCTTGCCAGCGCGCACGATGATGTCGTTTTCCGCCGGATCCCCCAGCGCCTGGCCCTGGAAAAACCAGTTCATGTGCACGCCCAGGGCGTCACTGATCTTCTTGAGCACACCGATAGGCAAGCGCGACTGGTTGCGCTCGAGCTGGCTCAGGTAGCTGACCGATATGCCGGCCTTGTCGGCCACTTCGCGCAGTGTCAGATTCTTGACCTGGCGCAGCTCGCGCAGTTGCTCGCCGATCGCAGCCTCGGGGTCCTGCGCGCCAGGCGCGCTGGCCTCACCGGTCACCGCATCGGGTGCCTGTCGCAGCAGTGCCTGTATCGCCATCGTTTCTTCCTAGCCGGGCGCTTGCGGCGTCGCAATGGGCGGGCTGGAATCCTTCACCCGCAAGTTCTTCGGGTCGTACCATCCGGCCAGAGACGGCTGCGCAGAAAACCGCTCGCCCGCCACTTCAATTTCGTAGCGGCCGTGCAAAACCGCATCCCGGTCGCCAGCGCCCTCGGGGACGGACACATAGCCCATGCCGAGTGAGCGTCCCAGCGCGTGGCCGAACATGCCCGACGTGATGCGCCCGACGATGCTGCCGTCGCGCCAGATCGGCTCGTTGTGGTACAGCAGCGGCTCCGGGTCATCCAGTGCAAATTGCACCAGTCGCCGTGTCAGGCCTTGCTCACGTTGTTGCACCAGCGCCTCGCGTCCGATGAAACCTGCCGGCTTGGACCAGGCCACGACGAATCCCAGCCCTGCCTGCAGCGGCGTGTCTTCGTCGCTGATGTCGTGGCCCCAGTGGCGGTAGCCCTTTTCCATGCGCAGCGCATTGAGCGCGTGATAGCCCGCGAGCTTGAGCCCCAGGGGTTCGCCCTCGGCCATCAGCGCGTCGAACACGCCGGGAGCGAATTCGGTCGGAATGTAGAGCTCCCAGCCCAGTTCACCGACATAGGTGATGCGGCTGGCGCGCACCCGTGCATAGGCCAGGTCGATGACCTGCGAGGTGCCAAACGGGAACGCATCGTTGGACAGGTCGGCATCGGTCAGGCGCGTCAGCAGTTCACGCGAACGCGGCCCCATGACACTGAGCACGGCCATGCCCGAACTGACGTCGACCGCCATGGCACGCGATTCGGATGGAATATGGCGTTGCAGCCAGGCCAGGTCGCGTGTGTGGGTGGCGGCAGCCGTCACGACCAGGTAACGGTCGCTGGCCTCTCGCGTAATGGTCAGGTCGGCCTCGATGCCGCCGCGCTCGTTGAGCCACTGGGTATAGACGATGCGACCTACCGGCACCGCGACGTCATTGGCGCAGATGCGGCCAAGCACTGCCTCGGCATCAGGGCCTTGCACCAGGAATTTGGCGAACGACGACTGGTCGAACAGGCCTACCGCGCTGCGCACCGCGGCACATTCCTGCGCGCAATGGTCGAACCAGTTCTGGCGCCCATAACTGTACGCATATTCGGCCTTTGTCCCTGCCGGCGCATACCAGTTGGGGCGCTCCCAGCCGGCCATCTCACCAAAACAGGCGCCGCGCGCCAGCAGGCGATCGTGCAGGATGGAGCGGCGCACGCCGCGCGCAGATTCAGGTTGGCGGAACGGCCAATGCATGGCATACAGCAACCCCAGCGTTTCAACTGTGCGGTCTTTCAGGTAGCGGCGGTTGCGCTGAAACGGCAAGCAGCGGCGCACATCCACGTCCCACAGGTCCATCGGCGCATGACCGTCGATGACCCAATCTGCCAGCACCTTGCCGGCGCCGCCAGCAGACTGGATGCCGATCGAGTTGAACCCGGCTGCCACGTACAGATTGCGCACCTCGGGTGTTTCACCGAGCAGGTAGCGGTCGTCCGGGGTGAAACTCTCGGGCCCGTTGAAGAACAGGTTGATGCCGGTGTTGGCCAGCGCCGGCACCCGTTGCATGGCGCTTGTCAGCAAGGGCTCGATGTGCTCCAGGTCGTCGGGTAGCTGGTCGAAGCAGAAGGTCTCGGGGATGCCACGCATGCCCCAGGGCTTGGCGACCGGCTCGAACCATCCCACCAGCAGCTTGCCGGCATCTTCCTTGAAGTAGGCGCAGCCGTCTGGGTCACGCAGCACCGGCATGTCGCCCGACAGGCCCGCCATCGGTTCGGTCACGATGTAGAAATGCTCGGCCGCATGCAGCGGCAAGGTGACGCCGGCGCGCGCGCCCAGGCCATGGGCCCACATGCCGGCGCAATTGATGACGACCTCGGCAGCGATCTCGCCCTGCGCCGTACGCACGCCCACCGCAACCCCATCGCGCAGCAAAATGTCATCAACCAGGCAGTTCTCGAAGATCTTCACGCCACGGCTCTTGGCGCCCTTGGCCAGCGCCTGCGTGGTATCGATCGGATTGGTGCGGCCATCCTTGGGCAAAAACACACCGCCTACCAGGTCGTCGGCATACACGCCGGGCCATTTGTCTGCCACTTCGGACGCGCTCAGGGTGTGCACCTCCAGACCAAAGCACTTGGCCATCGAGGCACCGCGTTTGAGTTCCTCGAAGCGCGCCGCACTGGTGGCCACCGAGATCGAGCCGGTCTGGCGAAACCCGGTGGCCTGGCCGGTCTCGGCCTCAAGCGATGCATACAGGCCGGTGGTGTATTGGGCCAGGCGTGTCATGTTGTAGGTGGCGCGCAACTGGCCCACCAGCCCGGCCGCATGCCAGGTGGTTCCGCAGGTCAGTTGCCGGCGCTCAAGCAGTACCACGTCTGTCCAGCCGCGCAAGCTCAGGTGATAGGCAACGCTGCAGCCGACGATGCCGCCACCGACGATGACAACGCGCGCGTGTTTCGGCAAATCCATGGATGCCCCCTAATTGAAATATTCTCGAAAAATTACACAAACAAGTATTTTGCAGATAGTATTTCACAATTGGCGTGCTGCATACACTTTTTTCCCGAGCTCAGGTGCTTGACGCACAGGCTCGCGAGCGGGTCGGCATGCCTTGGCGCGGCGCGCTGACCCAAAACGGGCGCCGTCGCAGGCAATAACGCGGTGGACGACGGAGACAACCATGGCAGAACAGGCAAGGGTAGTGGTCATTGGTGGCGGCGTCGTCGGGTGCAGTTGCCTTTATCACCTGGCGCGCAACGGCATCACCGACGCGCTGCTGATCGAGCGCGATGAGCTGACCTCGGGCTCCACCTGGCATGCGGCCGGCAATTTGCCGACCTTTTCGACCAGCTGGAGCATCATGAAGCTGCAGAAATATTCCGCAGCCCTGTACCGCGAGCTGGCTGCATCCGCCGAGGACCCGATCAACTACCACATCACCGGCTCGGTGCGACTGGCGCACCACCGTGATCGCATGGACGAATTCCACCATGTACGCAGCATGGGACGTGCCAACGATCTGGAGTACGACATCCTGTCGCCGGCCGAACTGCGCGAGCGCTACCCCTTCATAGAAACCCACGACTTGCTCGGCGCATTATGGGACCCGCTGGACGGCGATATCGACCCGTCGCAGCTGACCCAGGCCCTGGCCCGTGCCGCGCGCGGACTCGGTGCCCGGGTGCGCCGCCAAACCCGCGTCACCAGTCTGAGCCAACGTCCGGGCGGCGAGTGGGTGGTGGGCACCGACAAGGGCGATATCGTGGCCGAAATCGTCGTCAACGCGGCGGGCTACCGGGCCGGCGAAATCATGGCCATGGTCGGACGTCATCTGCCGATCACCGTGATGTCGCACCAATACCTGGTGACCGAGGACGTGCCCGAACTGCGCGAGCGCAGCGAGCGCTTGCCGCTGCTGCGCGACCCCGACACCTCGTATTACCTGCGTCAGGAGCGCCACGGCTTCATCCTCGGCCCCTACGAGTGGAAGGCCACGCCGATGTGGCAGGACGGCATGCCCGACGATTTCGCCAACCAGTTGTGGAACGACGATTTTGAACGGCTCGAGCACTATATCGAGGACGCCATCGCGCGGGTTCCGCTGCTAGGAAAAGCCGGCATCAAGCGCGGCGTCAACGGCCCCATCCCCTATTCGCCTGACGGAAATCCCTATATCGGCCCCGAGCCAGGCCTGCGCAACTTCTTTCACTGCAACAATTTCAGCTTCGGTATCACGCAGGGCGGCGGTGCCGGCAAGGCGCTGGCCGAATGGGTGGTGCACGGGCAGACCGAATGGGACCTGTGGGCGCTTGACCGGCGCCGATTCACCGATTACGCCAGCACCCCGTACACCGTGGCCAAGGCGATCGAGGTCTATCAGAACGAATACGCGTCGTCGTTTCCGTACGAGGAGCGCGAGGCCGGCCGGCCGCTGCGCACCTCGCCACTGTATGAACGGCTCAAAGCCAAGGGCGCGCGGTTTGGCGCACGCGGCGGCTGGGAGCGGGCGGTGTACTTCGATGCGACCGGCAACATGGCGCCAGCCAAAGCCTCGTTCCGGCGCGAGCATGTGTGGTTTGATACGGTGGCCGAGGAAGTGCGCGCCGTGCGCGAAGCCGTCGCCGTGCTGGATCTGCCCGGGTTCACCAAGTTCGAGTTGCAGGGGCCGGGCGCCTCAAAACACCTGGATCGCCTGACCTGCTCCAAACTGCCGGCCATCGGACGCGTATCGCTGGCCTACGCGCTGACACCAACCGGCAAACTGCTCAGCGAGTTCACGGTCACCCGCCTGGGCGAGGATCACTTCCACATCATCAGTGCAGCCATCGCGGCCACGCACGACATGGACTTGCTGCAGACCGGTTTGCCGGCGGACGGCTCGATCACGGTACGGGATATCTCGGCCGACTCCGGCACCTTGATCGTGGTCGGCCCGCGCGCGCGCGAGCTGCTGGCCCAGGTCACCGACGCCGATCTGTCGAATGGCGGTTTCCCGTGGCTGAGCGCGCGCACGATCAACACTGTGGCCGGCGATGTGCTTGCGCTGCGTGTCAACTACGTCGGCGAGCTAGGCTGGGAACTGCATGCCCCCGTGGCCGCCATGCCCGCCTTGTACGATGCCGTCTGGCGCGCCGGCGCGCCCATGGGCATCCGCGATTTCGGCATGTACGCGATGGACAGCCTGCGTGTGGACAAGTGTTACCGCGGCTGGAAGAGCGACCTGGAAAGCGGCTACACGCCGCTCGAAGCCTCGCTCGACCGCTTTGTTGCCGCCGACAAGGCCGCTGACTTTGTCGGCAAGCAGGCCTTGCAGGCCGAGCTTGCACGCGGACCGTCCCAGCGCTTTGTTCCGCTGGTATTCGACACGCCAGGTGACGCCGAAGCGCCGTATTGCGCCCAGGTATTCGACGGCGAGAGCAACGTCGGCCTGGCCACCTCCGGCGTCTGGAGTCACACACTGGGACAAAGCATTGCCCTGGCCTATGTGCGCACCGCGCAAGCGAAACCCGGCACCCGGTTGCTGGTCGATGTGTTGGGACAGAAAGTGCCCGCCACGGTCCAGTCTGAACCGCTGTATGACCCCCGCAATGAGCGCTTGCGCGCCTGATACTTCAACCAACCCCAGCCCGTACCAGACCAGGAACACGAAATGAGTGACACAGCACAACCCGCGGTCCGACGCGGCGGCGCGCGCGAGGCCCGACGCGCCGCACGCTCCGCCCCGCTGCACGAGAGCCTGCGCCCGGTACGTCCGGGCATGGAAGGCGGACGCTACCAGGCACTGAGCGAAGCGGACGTGAAGAAGATCCACAACGCGGCGCTCGATGCGCTGGAGACCATTGGTTTTGCCGACGCCCCGCCCAGCGGCATCGAGCTGATGACCCGCGCCGGGGCCAAGCTGACCGACACCGGTCGGCTGCTGTTTCCGCGCGCCCTGGTCGAGGACACCATCGCCAACGCGGGGCGGCATTTCGTGCTGCATGCGCAGGATCCCAAATACGATATGGAGCCGTGGGGTTCGCGCGTCTATTTCGGCACGGCCGGCGCCGCGGTGCACATGGTCAACGCGCAGACCGGGGAATACCGCGACTCGACGACCAAGGATCTGTACGACATTGCGCGCGTCGTCGACACGCTCGAACACCTGCACTTCTACCAGCGTTCCGTCGTCTGCCGTGATCTGCCCAATCCGGCCGAGATGGATTTCAACACCTGCTACGCGGCGGTAGCCGGAACGACAAAGCATGTCGGATCGAGCTGGGTCTCGCCCGAGCATGTGGAACAAAGCCTGCAGATGCTGCACATGATCGCCGGTGGCGAGGACAAATGGCGCGCGCGGCCCTTCGTCAGCCAGTCCAACTGCTTTGTCGTGCCGCCGATGAAATTTGCCTACGACGCCTGCCAGTGCATGGAGGTCGCGGTGCGCGGCGGCATGCCGGTGCTGCTGTTGTCGGCGGGCCAGGCCGGCGCCACGGCGCCCGCTTCGCTGGCCGCTGCGCTGGTGCAGGAGGTCGCCGAGTGTCTGGCCGGACTGATCTACGTCAACGCCATCGTGCCCAAAGCGCCAGCCATGTTCGGCACCTGGTGTTTCGTGTCCGACCTGCGCACCGGCGCCATGTCGGGCGGCAGCCCGGAGCAGGCCCTGCTGTCGGCGGCCAGCGCCCAGATGTCACGCTTTTACGACCTTACCGGTGGCACCGCCTCGGGCATGACCGACTCCAAGCTGCCGGATGCGCAATGCGGCATGGAGCGCGCCTACAACCACGCGCTGGTGGGCAACAGCGGCGCCAACCTGATCTATGAGTCGGCCGGCATGATGGCCAGCCTGATGGGCTTCTCGCTCGAGAGCCTGCTCATCGACAACGACCTGATAGGCGCAGTCCAACGCACGATTCGCGGCATCGAGGTCAACGACGAAACGATCTCGCTCGACACCATGCGCGAGGTCTGCCTGGGGGGTAGCGGACACTATCTGGGCAGCGAACAAACGCTCAAGCTGATGCAGCGCGACTACCTGTACCCGCTGATCGGAGACCGCTCCAGCCCGAATCAGTGGGCCGAGCAAGGTCGCCCGAATCTGGTCGAAAAGGCGGCTGGCAAACTGCGCGCGATTCTGGCGCAGCATTACCCGTCCCACATCCCGACCGCCATCGACGACGCGATCCGGCAGAAATTCCCGGTCCGCTTGCCACGCGAACTGATGCGGCCGGCGCCAGGCTGACCCAGTTCAAGAAAACGCGGTCGCCATTGAAGACGCCAGACTGCCCCGTGGCGCTACCAAAGCCCAAATACGAGGTCATCGCCAACGACCTGGCCCATGCCATCGTGAGCGGGCAATACGCGCCCGGCGAAAAGCTGCCGTCGCACCGGGTGATGGCCAAACGCCTGGGCGTGACGGCGGGCACGGTGAGCCGGGCCTATGCCAGCCTGGAGCAGCGCGCGCTGGCGCTGGCACGCGTGGGCGACGGCACCTATGTGCGCAATCTCGGCATGGCACAGCTTGGCGCGGCGCATGCTGCGGCGCCGAGCATGATCGACCTGGCGCACAACGTCGCCATCGCCACCGACGAAGGCCTGGCGCTTGAACAGACCTTGGCCGAACTGGCGCGGCCCGGCAATTCCGCGGCAGCCGGCCTGCTCGACTACCAGCCCGAAGCGGGCATGGCGCACCACCGCGCCGCCGGCGCCCGTTGGTTGCAGCGCCAGTTCGACATGCCCGGCAAGGCCGAACGGATCATGGTCACGCATGGTGCGCAGCATGCGCCTGGCAGCGGTGTTGCGCACCGTGGCGCGCCCTGGCGACACCATCCTGACCGAGTCGCTGAGTTATTCGGGCATGCTGGAGCTGGCGCGCTCGATTGCGGCTGCAGGTCATTGGTTTGCCGATGGACGACGAAGGCCTGTTGCCCGACGCGTTGGAGCAGGCGGCGCGCAGCTACGGCAGCCGGATGCTGTTCTGCACCCCCAGCCTGCACAACCCGAGCACGGCGACGATGTCGCTGGCGCGGCGTACGGCGATTGCCGCCGTGCTCAAACGCCACAAGATGCTGCTGATGGAAGACGTGGTGCACGCGGCCGCGCTGGCCCAACCGCTGCAGGCGATTTCCAGCATGCTGCCAGAGCAGTCTTTTCTGCTGGCCAGTTTCAGCAAAGTCATGGCACCCGGTCTGCGCGTCGGCTATCTCGAGGCTTCGGCGCCATGGCTGGACAAGGTCGCGGCCAGCATCCGCGCCGACCTCTGGATGGTGGCCCCGCTGATGCCCGAGATCGTCACCCGCTGGCTGGAGTCAGGTCAGGCCGAGCGACTGGTGGCGCGCCAGCGCCAGGCTATCGCCGAGCGGCTGGAGCTGGCCAACCGCTGTCTGCACGGCCTGCGATTTCGCTGGACCCCGGATCTGCCGCACCTGTACCTGCCGCTGCCTGCGTCCTGGACGGTAACGCGCTTCAGCGCCGCATTGCGCCAGGCCGGTGTGCTAGTGCGCACGATGGACCATTTCGCTGCAGGCCGCGGCACGCCCGCTGCGGCGGTGCGGGTCAGTCTCAACGCCGCCACGTCGATTGACGATTTGCGCCAGGGTTTGCAGGCGCTGGCGACGGTGATGCACGAAGGCCCTGCGGCCACGGCGGCCGATACGCGGCAACAAAGAAACGGCTGATCGACCGGCGTCTGCGGTCAGCCAGCCGTGTTCGGCCGCCCGATCGCCTCGGCCGTTACCACCGCCTCCAGCAAGCCCGCGTCGCTGGTGGCATTGGGCAGCAGTTGCTTGCGGATCACGATGCGCACCTCCGGATTGGCTGCACCCATGGCCAGCACCGCATCGGTGGCCGTCTGGCGCGCCAGCGCAAGCGCCGCTTCGATGGCCTCGGCCGGATCGGTGAAGCGGCGCGTGCCGACCGGCGAATGCAGCACGAACAGGCCACTGCCATCGCCCGCTACATGGACCTCGACGGTACGTGCGACGACGCCGGTGGCAGCGCCGATCGCGTTGGCGACGTCGCAGTACTCCGGGAACACGATCTGGCAGCCCAGGCGCCGGCCGACCTCGCCGTAATAGACCGACACCGGGCCGCCGACAGCCACCACCGGAATCGTCGGCGTGACGCTGATGCGCGCCAACCCCAGTTGGCCATCGCCGGCGCAGACGGCCTGCACCAGTTTGTCTGTCTTGCAGATGTTCACCGACGGCCGTGTCCAGCATGGCACGCGCGCTCAGGCGCACGGTCTCGCTCCAGATGTCGCGCGCAAACTGCTGCGTGCGCTCGGGCGTGGGCAACTTCATCTCGCGCAGCCGGCAGCCCAGCTGTGCCACCAGCATCGCGGCCGGTGTCGACCAGTTGTGCTGCAGTCCCAGCACATGCGCCGCATCGGACGGTGTCAGGCCACCGATCTGCACCAGGCCCTTGCGCTTGAGCGCCAGCACGGTGCGTTGCGCGCCAAACGAGCGCGCCAGCTTGCGCAGCGATTGCGGGCGCTCGGTGACCTGTTGCAGCAATTCGCGCTCCCGGTCACTGAGTTCGGCCGTGACCTGGGCCGCAGATGCACCGAAAGGCAGCAACACGAAGTGCCCATGCAGCGCCGAGCCGCCGTCGACATCGGCGAGGTCCGCCTCCAGCATGGCCAGCACCTCGGGATAGCGTGCGCCCAGCAGCGCCACCGGCACGATGCGCTGCGGTCCGACACCGATACGACCGTTGGCGCCAATATGGATCTCGCTGTCGCCGCCCAGGCCGATGGTGCGCACGTCGATGGCACGCACCATGGTGCGCCAGCCGCCGACCTCGGCTCCTTGTTCGTTGACGCGCGGGCGACCGTCCTGCAACACGCCCAGATCGGTCGTGGTGCCACCCATGTCGGACAGGATGAAGCTGCCCAGACCCGACAACCACTGCGCGCCGACCAGGCTCGCGGCCGGACCGGACAGCACGGTCTCGATGGGCCGCGTTGCCACCGTCTCGGCCAGCGCCAGCGTGCCGTCACCCTTGACGATCATCAGCGGGCACTGGATCTGCCACTGCGCCATGGCGCGCTGAACGGCGTCGATCAAGGTCGATACGCGCGCGATCAGCCGCGCATTGAGCGCCGCCGTCAGGGCTCGGCGTGGCGCATCGAGTGCCGATGACAACTCGCTGGACACGGTGACCGGCTTTCCGGTGGCGGCCACGATGTGTTCGCGCACCGCCTGCTCGTGCGCCGCATTGCGCACCGCAAAGGTGGATGCGACCGCGAAGGCGTCGACCTGAGGCGCCACCGTGTTCAGCGCCTGCTGCAACGCCAGCAGATCCAGCGCCTGCGCGACTTCGCCATTGTGGTCATGGCCGCCGGCGATGCAGATGATCGGCAGCCCGGGAAACGCCGACGCGATGCCGGTGCGCTCCACCATGCGCGCGTCGAATCCGACCAGCACCACGGCCACCGGGCTGCCATGGCCTTCGACCACGGCATTCGTGGCCAGCGTGGTCGACACCGACACCATGCCGATGTCCTGCGGCGATAAGCCCTGCGGCAGTTGTGCCACCGCCAGGTTGATGGCCTCGGTCACGCCGATCGCCAGGTCACCCTTGGTGGTGATGGCCTTGGCCCGCGCCAGTACGCGGTGGTCCTGGGCCTCGATGATGGCGGCGTCGGTATAGGTGCCGCCGGTGTCGACGCCGATGAGGTAAGCAGAATGGGCCATGCGACAGCATACTGCAGGCGCGCACCAACAGACCCGCGAAGACCCGGTAACCCACAAAGACCAGGTGACCCACGAAGAATGGGCGTCATTGCATGCGCATCGCAAAGCCAATGCCTGCCGGTGCCGGACCTGATGCATGGCGCACAGGTGATCCGCGCCGTGATTGATCACATCAACAATTTTGCCCGGGTATTATTGACTGCGCTATTTCATCCGGGTATTATTCGCGCTTTCTGCAACTCGGTAACGCATGATGTCCACCTCCCAAGCCCGCACCTTCACCTGCTTCGACGGCTTTCGCTGCATCGCGTCCGGCCCGATAGCAAGCCTTGTTGCGCAACTCAAACGCGCGCTCGCCGAGCCGTCGCCCGGCCCGGTGTTGCTGTTCGACGACGATAGTGGCCGCGTCATCGATATCGACCTGCGTGAATCCGAGCAGCAACTGCAGCAACGACTATCCAGACCCGATGGCAGCATTGCCCGGGAGGTACCAAGGCCAGACCACGCGGCGCCCGCGTCCGGCTCGCCCGCCACCGACGCAGAGCCGGGTGGTGCACCGCGCGGCCGCGGGCGTCCGAAACTCGGTGTCGTGGCACGCGAAGTCACCTTGCTGCCAAGGCACTGGGACTGGCTGGCCACGCAATCGGGGGGCGCCTCGGTGGCGCTGCGCAAATTGGTCGAGCAGGCGCGGCGCAGTGACAAGGATCAGGCGCGACGCCGCCAGGAGCGCGCCTACCATTTCATGTCCGCGCTCGCGGGCGACCTGCCCGGCTTCGAAGAGAGCATCCGCGCCCTGTTCGCGAACGACCAACCCGGCTTCGGCGCGCAGATCGCGGCCTGGCCGGACGACGTGCGAGTCCATGCCTTGCGGCTTGCCTTCGGCCCGGGCGACGCGCACGGCAAGCCAGACCAGCAAAAAGGTGACCAGACCAAGGGCTCCGGGAGCACGGCATGAGCGACCGACGCGAGCTCAGGAATAACTACAAGCAGTCATTCGTCGCTATCGGTGTCTATGCGATCCACAACACCGTAGCCAAGCGCGTCTTCGTGGGCGGTGCCATGAACCTGCAAGGTGCGATGAACCGCCACCGCTTCGAGTTGGCGATGGGCTCGCATCGCAACGCCGAACTGCAGGCCGACTGGCGGCGACTTGGCGCCGAGGCGTTTCGATTCGAGGTGCTGGACCAGATCAAACAGAGCCAGGACCCGGACACGGACTACGCAGCCGAACCCGCCGCGCTGGACGAGGAACTGGGCGCTTTTCATGGTCTGAGCCATGCCGACTTCCTGTTGCTGCACCTTTTGGGCACAGCACAGGAACGGCAATGGGCGACGTCCGCGCTGGCCCTGTGCTCCCGGCTGGGCCCGTTTGCAATGCCCGGTGGGTCATCACATACACCCGGTGCTGGCCCTGCTGTCCCAGTACGGCCTGCGCATGCTGGTGGCGATCGTGCTATCCACCTGGATCGGACTGGCCGTCAGCGGCAAATACCTGTTCGACGCCATTGGCGGCCTGGGCATGCAGGCACGCGGCTTCGCCCTGGGAACCGCGGCGCACGGCATCGGAGCGGCACGCGCGCCGCAGGTCGATGCGGATGCCGGTGCCTATGCCGGGCTGGCGCTGGGGTTACAGGTGGTCCTGGCGGCGCTGATGATGCCGCTGGCGGCGCGCTGGTTCGGCTGACGGCTTGTCGTCGCCTGCGCTACCATCCGCACGCTCGAAGTCCCGCACAATCAGGATGCGCCGGTGAGCCGATCCGGCACCGCTGCTCACGCACCCAGAAACCGAACTGACGGGCACATCCGCTGATTGAAAACACGCCCATGAGCCACCATCCCTTCGCCAAACTGATTGGCCTGCGTTACCTCGACCATAGCCCTGGCCACAGCCGTTGCAGCATCGTCGTGGACGAAATCCACCTGAACCCGAATCGGGTTGTACATGGCGCCGTGATCTTCGCATTGGCTGACGTGGGCATGGGCGCGGCGGTGCAACCGACCCTGGCCGAGGGCGAGCTATGCGCCACGGTGGAGATCAAGATCAACTATTTCAAGCCGGTGCGCGCGGGCGAACTGGTCTGCGTGACCGATGTCGTGAACCGTGGCAAGACTCTGGCCAATCTGGATGCATCGGTTTTCAGCGGCGACGTGCTGGTAGCCAAGGCCAACGGCACTTATGCGATTTTCCGGCCCGGTCAGAAAGGTGCCTGAGCCGGTCGGGTGCCGGCCCGGCGGGGCACGCACTAGTGCAGCGCCTGAACAAGTGACGACCGGGCGCCAAAGGCCTGCGGCGCGCCCAGCTGGATCACCATGGACTGCCAGGGCAGCCAACGGCTGCTACAGTCGTCGCGAGTCCCTGGTCGGCGAGAGAAACCATGAAAACAGTCAAATCCTTTCCGCGCAAGGTGCGCGAAACCCCCAACACCTTCATCGCGATGGCCGACGGCTGCAAACTGGCGGCCCGGATCTGGATGCCGGTCGACGCCGACAACAAGCCGGTTCCGGCCATCCTGGAGTACCTGCCCTACCGCAAGCGCGACGGCACCCATGTGCGCGACGCCTTGACCCATCCCTACCTGGCGGGTCACGGCTATGCCTGCGTGCGCGTCGACATGCGCGGCAGCGGCGATTCCGACGGCCTGATGGAGGACGAATACACGCAGCAGGAGCTGGACGACGCCGTCGAGGTCATCGCCTGGCTGGCCGCAGCAGCCCTGGTGCAGCGGCAATGTCGGCATGATGGGCATCTCCTGGGGTGGTTTCAACGGCCTGCAGGTCGCAGCCCTGAAGCCACCGGCGCTCAAGGCCATCGTCACCCTGTGCTCGACCGACGACCGCTACAGCGACGACATCCACTACAAGGGTGGCTGCCTGCTCAATGAAAACCTGGGCTGGTCGGCGACCATGTTCGCGTATTCGTCCCGACCGCCGGATCCGGCGCTGGTGGGCGATCGCTGGCGCGCGATGTGGCTGGAGCGGCTGGAAAACGAGCCCCTGCTGGCCATCCCCTGGCTCGAGCACCCGCACCGCGACGCCTACTGGAAACACGGCTCGGTGTGCGAGGACATCGGTGCCATCGACGCAGCGGTGCTGGCGGTCGGCGGCTGGAACGACGCCTACACCAATGCGGTGCCGCGCCTGGTTGGCTCAGCGTCAAGGCGCCGGTGCGGGGCATCATCGGCCCGTGGGCACACAAGTACCCGCATTTCGCCGTGCCCGAACCGCGCATCGGATTCCTGCAGGAGATGCTGCGCTGGTGGGACCACTGGCTCAAGGGCCTGGACACCGGTGTCGACAAGGACCCGGCGCATCGCACCTACATCATGGAGCCGGGCCGTCCCGGCGCATCGGTGCAGCAGATCGCAGGACGCTGGGTCAGCGACAACCACTGGCCATCGGACATCCATGCCTTGCAGCGCCTGCATCTGAACGCCAACGGCGTGCTGGGCAATATCAAGGGCGCTGCCGGCAAATGCATGGTCGCGTCACCACAGACCACCGGCGCCGACAGCGGGCGAATACTGCATCATCTGGCTCGGCCCGGAGTTCCCCGGCGACCAGCGCCGCGACGACGCCGGCTCGGTCAGTTTCGACAGCGCGCCGCTGGCCAAGGACATCGACATCGTCGGCGCCACGGCGGTGCAGCTCAAGCTCAGCTCGGACAAGCCGCTGGCCAATGTCGCTGTGCGGCTCAATGCCGTCTGGCCCGATGGCGCGGTCTCGCGCCTGAGTTACGGCGTGCTCAACCTGTGCCACCGCGACAGCCACGAGAACCCCGAAGCGCTGGAACCGGGCAAGACCTATACAGTGCGGCTGCAGCTCGATGACGTGGCGGTAAAAGTGCGCCGCGGTCAGCGCCTGCGCATTTCGGTCTCCACCAGCTACTGGCCGCTGATCTGGCCGGCACCGCAAGCGCCGACCTTGACGCTGCAACCTGGGCACCAGTTTTGTCGACCTGCCCGTGCGCAAGACCCGGCCAAACGAGATCGCACCCACCTTTGCCGCGGCCGAAGCCGCGCCGCCGGTGAAGCTGACCGAGCTGCGCCCAGCGTCGAACAGACGCGATGTACTGATCGACCAGAAGACCGGCATGCAGACGCTTGCCATCGTGGACGACTTCGGCGCCAGCACCATCGACGAACATGGCCTGACCTATGGCGCGATCGGGCGCGAGACCTATCGCATCCTTCCCGACGACCCCTTGTCTGCAGCGCAGGAATGCCACTGGACCGAAGAGCGTTCGCGCGGGCGACTGGCGCGTGCGCACCGAAACCTACTCGGCCATGCGTGCCAGCAAGACCCACTGGCACGTGACGGGACGGCTCGAGGCCTACGAGGGAGACAAACTGATCTTCAGCCGAGACTGGGACAAGAAGATCATACGCAAGCTGGTCTGATCAGGCGGCAGAGCTCTCGCGCGGGCCGCGTCTGGTGCGCCCTGCCGGTTTTGCCCCTGCCAATGGTGGTGCGCCCAGCAGCGTCAGCATTTTCTTGGGCGCCTGTGCGCGATAGCTCTCCTCGATCCAGGCCTTGAACATGTCGACGGGAATCGGCTCGCCATCGGCTAGTTCGGCCGTTACCCAGCCACTCTTGCCCAGGCCGTAGGCCGTCGGCTTGACAAACGGCAGCCACAAGGCATCTTGCCCCGACTGCGGCAATTTGCAGGAAATGTGGAAAGGCTGGCCGTCCACGCTCAGATAGGCAAAAGTCTTGTCCTTGACGGCCAGATCCTCATGCCCCGGCCAGGGGCTCTTGATATGGGCGCCCGGATAGGTCAGGCCCAGGGCGCGCAATGCATTTGCTGCGGCATCGGATTTCTTGCGCGCCATTTTTTCCGACCTTTCGTCGATCAACAGGGAGCAGGGTCAGTCCACCACCATCGTACCGCTGGCTACATGTTCGTCATAGTCATCGCGCGGGATAGCAGTGGCGCCATGCACGCCGTCTTCGACCCACGTGACGGTCACGTCGATATCGCCAAGCTCGATTTCGCAAGGGCCGGGCGGAATTCGCAACGGCATGCCGTCGCCTTCGCGGTAGTCGACCTCGCCAACAATTCGTCCTCGCAGATGTGTCATGTCGCGTTCCTCCAGAAATGGCAGAACCAGAGACTCCCACCTTACCACTGACAGGCATGCTGGCAAGTCGGTGTGCCAGAGCGGCGCGGATGGCGAGGTCTGGCGTCAGGGCCTCACTGTTTCCCGTGCAGGTGCGCCCGCAGCGCAGCCACGTGTGCGCCTACTTTCGCCACAGCCCTCTCCAGCTCTTCTTCGGTACAACGCAGCTCCTGGGCCCAGTACTGTCGTTCGAGCGCGTCGAGCATGTCCACTCGGCCCGGATCCAATGGCTTGAAAGGGGGTGGGTTGTCTTGCATATTGCCTCCTGTATCTGGGTTGTGCCGGGCCTGCCCCTTGCAGCCGCGCGATGGGTGGCGACGAACAAACGTCGTCTGCTCCGCGCCCCATTTGCCAATCTTACGCGCCGATGCCACAGGGTGTTGACATGTCGCAATGGCCAAGCCATGGCGATGCGTTAGCGGCCGGTTCCGTTGCGGACATCGAGGGCACCAGCTCCCTTCCACTGCGCAACACCCCCCGATGAATGACGGCTGGTTCGGGTTGATCGGACAGCGCCCGGCGCAGCCGCAACCAGCGCACCTCAGCGCTTCCTGCGCGCCGCCATCAGGCTCGGCCAGGCACGTCAAGGTGATCGCCAGCATGATGACCGCGCCACCCCAGAACACCGAGGTCGCCGGTACCTCGCGGTGCACGACCCAGACCCACAGCGGATTGAGCACCACGTCGGCCATCGTGATCAGCACCATCTGTACTGCGGCGACATGGCGCGCGCCGCGCATGTACAACACCATCGGTATCGCCAGCTGCACCACGCCCATGAACAACAAGACCAGCAGCGGCGCCAGGTCCAAGGGCTGCAAGCCGATGGTGAACCTGATCACGAAGTAGGTGCCCAGACCGCCGAGAATCATCGCCGGCTCCATGCGCAGTGCGCTGTAACGCCGCAGCGCCACGCTTTGCCCGGCGAAACACATGGCGTAGGCCACGGCCACCGCAGTTCCACCCAGACTGCCGACGGTGCTTGCGTCAGCCTCGCCGAATGCAATCAACACCACGCCGATGATGGCCATGGCCACCGCCACATAAAACACCAGCGGCGTGCGTTCACCCAGCCAGTAGCGCGCCATGATGGCAGCAAAGATGCCCGAGGTCGCGCCGATACAGGAGGCCGCCGCCACGCTCGAGAGCTGCAAAGCCAGGATATACAAAGTGGAGCCAGCGGCGAAGAAGCCGCCCGAGATCAGCAAGGCCACCGGATCGGAGCGGGTGAGCAGTCGGAACGCATCCAGGCGGTAGGCATAGAACATCCAGATCAACAGTGACACCCCCATGCCCAGGCCACGCGTGGCATTGAAGGTCCAGGCGTCGACCTGCGGCAACCAGCGCGCGAACACACCGCTCAGGCTCCAGAAGAAGGTCGCGCCCGCCACGAACAACAGGCCGCGCGAGGAATCGTCACGCATCGCAGAACGGGCGCGTTGCCAGCGGGTTTGCGCGTCGGGCGTGAATTATTCGGTGCTGGCACCGCGCCGACCGCTGCCGCGGCGCAGATTCGCGCCCGCCGCCGCCCCGGCCAACCGGTCTTGTGCACCACCCCACTGCGCCCGCGCGCCGTTGGAGACATCGCCCAGTGCTCCAACGATCTGTTCGAGTTCGGGCACCTGGCCGCGGGTGTGCGCGTCGAGTGCGTCGCGCATCGCGCGCAGATGTGCCGGCGATGTGCCGCAGCAGCCTCCGATGATGCGTGCGCCCGCGTCCAGCGCCATGCGCGCATAAACCGCCATCAGTTCGGGCGTGCCGTTGTAGCAGATCGCACCGTCGACATATTGCGGAATGCCGCAATTGCCCTTGGCCACCAGCACCACATCGGGACCCGCGGCCTGGGCCAGGTTGCGGATGCAGGCGACGACCTCGGAGGCGCCGACACCGCAGTTGGTGCCGCAAGCGGCCAGGCGCGGATGCAAGGCCTTTTCGAGCGCAGCGAAGTCGCTTGGCGACATACCCATCATGGTGCGGCCATTGGTGTCAAAACTCAGCGTGCAGACGATGGGCAGGCCGGCCTGCGAAGCACCGGCCACCGCCGCCTGCACCTCTTCGGGCGAAGACATGGTCTCGATCCACAACACATCGGCGCCACCTTCGGCCAGTGCCATGGCCTGCTCGGCGAACGCGTCACGCGCCTGATCGAAGGTCAACGGGCCGATCGGCTCCATGATCTCGCCGGTCGGACCCATGCTGCCGCCCACGACGACCTCACGCCCGCTGGCATCGGCGACTTCGCGCGCCAACCTGGCCGCCGTGCGATTGACCTCCACCACGCGGTCCTCGCACTGATGCAGTTTGAGCCGGTAACGCGTGCCGCCGAAGCTGTTGGTAAGGATGATGTCGGCACCGGCATCGACAAAGCTGCGGTGCAGCTTGCCGATGCGCTCCGGGTGTTCGAAGTTCCACAACTCGGGCGCGTCGCCGGAGACCAGGCCGACATCGAACAGATTGCTGCCGGTAGCGCCGTCGGCCAGCAGCCAGGGGCGATTGGCCAGCAGACGGGTAAAACGATTGGTCGCGGGGACAGAAGTGCAGGTCATGGGAGTCTTGGGATTGGGTGCGTGGGTTGGTGTCCGCCTGCGGACAAGCCTGGGATCGTAACGGGTCGGGACAGGCCCTCGTCCCTCAGCGGATTTGTTCGGGTGTGACGATGACCCAGTTGCGATTGGCCGTGACCGGATGGCCGTGGGCATGCTGGTCGGCCGCGTGGTCGGACTGCAGTTGGGCGATATGGTCCCGATAACTGTCCTGGCGCGCGACGAACAGGCGCATGCCGCCGCGGTCCGGATCGGGCCCGCGCAGGAACATCGGCCCGTCGCTGAGCGGTGTGTCACCAGCCACCAGAATCGGCTTCTTCCATGGATGGATATAGGTGTGGATCGCTGCCTGCTTGCCTTCGTACCAGGTCAGCGGCGCCCACAAGGCGGTGGTCAGCTCGTGGTCGAGCAACTGCTGCGGGTCGTATCGGTTCTCGCTGATCAGCTTGCGCGCGGTCGTGACCGTACCGGCCTTGCGGTCCCGCAACAGCACCGACACGCCGATGACATTTTGAGGTTTCACGTGATAGCCATACTGCGGATCGGACACCACCATGCGCACGATCTCCTCGCTCGCCGCGCTGACCATATAGACCTCAATGCCGTTTTCCATCAGGGCCCGGAACAACGCCTGCTGCCCGCGCTGCATGCGTGGCAGGTCGACGGCCAGTTCCTGCACCTGCTCACCGGCATAGCGCCAGGCCGGTATCGGTTTGCCCTGTGCCAACATGGCATCGAGTTCATGCTTGACCTCGCGCAAGGTGAAGCCGGCAAATATCTGGGACGCCCACGGGTATCCCACCTGGTCGTCGATCTCGCCCAGGCGTTCGTAGTAGCTGGTCAGGCTCTCGCGACGCTGCGCCGTGTCGCGAAACGGGATCAGTGCCAGCGAGGGCTGCATGGTGTCGCGCGTAAGCACACCGCGCATTTCCATGAACGCCAGCAACGCAGCAATCAGGTCATGGTGGTAGCTGGTGTTGTCGGCATCGAACACCGCATAGGCACCGCTGTGCGCGTGCGCCGCGATCAGCCGAGTGAGTTGTTCAGCGGCCTCGGCTGGCCAATGTGGCAACAGGATCCGGGCAGCAGCGTCATCGGGCGCAAGGATTTTCGGGTTCATGGGTCGACTCTGGGCGTTGCCACTTGCGGCCATCTGGATCGGGCTGCTTCGTCACGCCGGCAGCTCCAAAACGTGTGACAGGTTGGCGTGCTTGTCATCGCATCAGCGCTGCAATGCCGCGGTCACCGCGGACAGTCCATCTTCGCCGTCGATGGTGGTGACGCCACTAAGCCAGGGCTCGAGCACCGCCAGGTTCTTCTTGAGGTAGCTGCGTGCAGCTGCCTGCGGCCGGGTTTTGTTCAGTATCGGCCCCATGACCCGACTTTCCATCTCGGCCGTGAACTGCAGGTTGTGCAGCAGCCTGGCCACGTTGGGACACTTCTCCAGGTAACCGGCCGACACCGCGGTATGAACCTTGGTCGCACCGGGCTTGCCGAACAGCGCGTCACCCCCGGCAAGGTAACGCATCTTCAGCTGCACGTTCATCGGATGCGGCTCCCAGCCCAGAAACACGATCGCCTTCCTGCTGCGCACAGCCGCCTGCGCCTGCGCCAGCATGCCGGCCTCGGACGACTCGATCAACTCGAAGTCCTTGAGGCCGAACCGGTCATCACGGATCATGGCCTGGATCACGGCATTGCCGTCATTGCCAGGTTCGATGCCATGAATTCTTGCACCCAGATCCTTGCGGAATCGCCCGATGTCGGCAAAGTCCTTGAGTCCCTTGTCAAACAGATACGCCGGCACCGCGAGGGTGTATTTCGCGCCCACCAGATTGGGGGTTTCCAGCACTTGAATCTGACCGTCGCGGATAAACGGCTCCAGCAAAGGCGACATCGACGGACTCCAGTAACCCAGGAACACATCGATCTGCTTGTGCTTCATGGCGTCCAATGCGATCGGGATCGACGCCACCACCGTCGAGGACTTGTAGCCCAGGGCATCGAGCACCACCGAGGCCAGGCCGGTGGTGGCCGCAATGTCGCTCCACCCGACATCGGCAAAACGCACGGCCTTGCAATTGGCATCCTCCGCTGCGGTCACCGGCAGGCATGGCAATGCCAGGGCAGCACTCAACAGCAGAAACTTGATCGGCGATGGCAACAGGGCTCCTTCATGTCGTGAGGGGAGTCGTCCCGAGAACAGCGCACGCAATCCGGTGCCGCCAGCAAGGCCGACGCGCACCATGCGAGCGATGCGTCGCCCCGTGCAATTCTACGAGGCTGCCTGCGGCCGCGGCTCGCGCCGGGCACCGCGGCGCCCACGCGCCGAAGAATCGCCGCCGATCGCCACCCGCTCGGGCAGCTTGACCGATTCGCGCAGTTTCTCAAAGGGCGCAGTCAGATGCGGGATGGCCATTGCCTCGACAAAGAACTCCTGAAAACGTGGCTCCACCGCGGTCTCGATCTTCTCCACCCGGCGCACCAGTGCCTCGATCTCCGGTCGCGCCGATTGGTCCAGCAAGGCAATGCGGGCACCGGTACCGGCGGCATTGCCGGCCGAACTGACCTGGGCCAGTGCGCAGTCGGGAATCATGCCCAGCACCATGGCGTACTTGACGTCGATGTGGCTGCCGAACGCGCCGGCGAGTCGGATCTTGTCGACCTTGTCCACACCCATGCGCTCCATCAGCAAGCGCACGCCGGCATACAGCGCCGCCTTGCCGAGCTGGATCGCACGCACGTCGTTCTGCGTCACCTTGATGGCGGATGCGCTGTCGGTGGCCGGCGCAGATCTCGTACGAAAACGTGCGTCCGTCGCTCTGGATGCGCGGGCTGCGCGCGAGCCAAATCGCCGTTGATGACGCCGTCGTGGCGGATCACGCCGGCCAGGTACAGCTCGGCCAGGATCTCGATGATGCCCGAGCCGCAGATGCCGGTGACGCCGGTCGACGCCGCTGCCGCCTCGAAACTCCGGCATCATCCGACCACAAGTCGCAGCCGATCACCTTGAAACGCGGCTCCAGCGTGACCGGATCGATGCGCACCCGCTCGATCGCACCGGGTGCGGCGCGTTGCCCGCAGCTGATCTGCGCGCCCTCGAAAGCCGGGCCGGTCGGACTGGAACAGGCCAGCAGGCGCTTGCGGTTGCCCAGCACGATCTCGGCATTGGTGCCGACGTCGACCAGCAGCGTGATCTCGTCGGACAGATCGGGCCGTTCGGCCAGCATCACACCGGCGGTGTCGGCTCCGACGTGGCCGGCGATGCACGGCAGCACGTAGATGCGCGCATTGCGGTGGATCGCGAAATCGATCTCCACCGCCCAGATCGTGATCGCGCGATCGGTGGCCAGCGCAAACGGCGCACCGCCGAGTTCGATCGGCGAGATACCCAGCAGCAGGTGATGCATGATGGGATTGCCGACGAAGGTGGCCTCCAGGATGTCGGTGGCCGCGATGCCGACCTGGAACGCCACATCGGCGGCGAGTTGGTTGATGGCCACGCGCACCGCGCTGGTCATCTCCTTTTCGCCACCGGGATTCATCATCAGGTAGGAGACCCGGCTCATCAGGTCTTCGCCGAAACGGATCTGCGGATTCATGATGCCCGAGGCCGCGACCACCTCGCCGGTGGCCAGATTGCACAAGTGGGCCGCGATGGTGGTGGAGCCGACGTCGATCGCGATGCCGTAGGTGTGCTCGCGAAAGCCCGGCCAGACCGCAATGATCTGGTTGCCGCCATGCACCGCCACCGTGACCTTCCAGTCGCCCTCGCGCAAGGCCTGCTGCAAGCCGTGCAGCACCAGCACATCGCATTTCAGGTCGGTCAGCCGCCATTCGAATTCGAGCGCATCCTCGAGCCGGCGCAGATCACCCGAGGGGTCATGCATGTCGGGCTGCTGCACCTCGACGAAATGCAGTCGCACCACCGGATCTGATCTGGATGTCATGTGCCTCGGCGTCCTTGCGCACCACCTGGCGATGCAACTGGCTCTCGGAGGGCACGTCGATCACGACATCGCCCAGCACCTGGGTCGAACACGACAGGCGACGCCCGTCCTCCAGCGTCTGCGTCGTGCAGTATTCCTGCTCGACCGGACCGAACTCGGACAGGTTTTCGGCGCGCGAACGCACGCCATGCTTGGCGAAATCGCCCACCGCCAGCGTCACCTGGCAACGCCCGCAGATGCCGCGGCCGCCGCACACCGAGTCGATGTCCACGCCCAGCGAACGCGCCGCCTGCAACACCATGGTGCCGACCGGAAATCGGCCACGCCGACCGGAAGGCGTGAATACGACCAGTGGGTCCTTGTTGCTCAAGACATCATCCCTCGTGACAATGCTCAGACGCGCCGGCGCTTGCCGATCTCGCGCCGCCCGCGACCCATCTCGCCGTCGGCGCCCATGGTCGGGGCTTCGCGGAACTTGCGGATCCAGCGCATGCAGTCCGGATCGTGGCCCATCATCACGTCGGCCGCCATGCACGGCCTTGACGACCTCCGCATGCAGCGGGTTGGTGATGGCCGAGGTCATGCCCGAGGCCATGGCCATGGTCAGGAAGGCGGCATTGATGCCGTTGCGCTCCGGCAGGCCGAAGCTGACGTTGGACGCGCCGCAGGTGGTGTTGACCTTGAGTTCGGTGCGCAGCCGGTGCACCAGCGCCATCACCTGCACGCCGGCCTGGTTGATGGCGCCGATCGGCATCACCAGCGGATCGACGACGATGTCGCTGGCGGGAATGCCGTAGTCGGCGGCGCGCTCGACGATCTTCTTGGCCACCGCGAAACGCACGTCCGGGTCCTGCGAGATGCCGGTCTCGTCGTTGGAGATGGCGACCACCGCCGCGCCGTATTTGGCCACCAGCGGCAACACCGTCTCGAGCCGGTCTTCCTCGCCGGTCACCGAATTGACCAGGGCCTTGCCCTTGTAGACGGCAAGGCCGGCCTCCAGCGCGGCGACGATGGACGAGTCGATCGACAACGGCACATCGGTCACCGACTGCACCAGCTCGATCGCCTTGGCCAGCAAGGCCGGCTCGTCGGCCAGCGGAATGCCGGCATTGACATCGAGCATGTGGGCGCCGGCCTCGACCTGGGCCAGCGCGTCGGTCGACGACGCGGCTGAAATCGCCGACCAGCATCTCGGCGGCCAGGATCTTGCGCCCGGTCGGGTTGATGCGCTCGCCGATGATGACGAACGGCCGGTTGAAGCCGATCACGACCTCGCGGGTGGCGGAACTGATAACGGTATCGGTCACTGTGCTTCCTTCTCGAATTGAACGGGGGTGTCGCGCTCCGGATGCCAGGGCACACGGCCGGCCAGCACGCCGGATTTCTGGATGATCTCGGCCACGGTCTCTTCCTGCCGGTAGGCCATGACATGGATCGCCCGCGACGCCCTTGATCTCGCGGATCTCGTTGATGATGTCGATGCAGATCTGGCGACCCTCGAGTGCCGGTTTCTCGGCGCCTGCCATGCGCTTGATGATGGCGTCGGGAATGTGGATGCCCGGCACGTTGCTGCGCATCCATTCGGCCGCCTTGGCGCTGCGCAGCGGGCCGACGCCGACCAGCACGAAGACCTTGCCCAGCAGGCCCAGGTCCTCGACCCGCTGCATGTAGGTGCGCAGGCGCGGCACGTCGTAGCAGTATTGCGTCTGCACGAACTGGGCGCCGGCGGCGACCTTCTTGGCCAGCCGGTCGGCGCGCCACTCGAACGGCAGACCGAACGGATTGGCCGCCGCGCCCAGGAACACGCGCGGCGCGAAGGTGATCTTGCGCCCGCTCTGGAACCGGTGGTTGTCGCGCATGTCGCGTGCCATCTCGAGCAGCGACATGCAGTCGAGGTCGAACACCGATTTGGCCTGCGGATGGTCACCCGACTGCACGCCGTCGCCGGTCAGGCACAGCATGTTGGCCACGCCCATCGCGGCACCGCCCAGGATGTCGCCCTGGATCGCGATCCGGTTCTTGTCGCGGCAGGAAATCTGCATGACGATGGTATAGCCCTTGCGCGCCAGCAACGAACACACTGCCACGCTCGACATGTGGCAGTTGGCGCCGCTGCCGTCGGTGGCGTTGATCGCATCGACATAGCCGTCGAAGATGCGGGCGCGCCGGAACACGTCTTCCGGATCGGCGGAGTCCGGCGGATCGAGTTCGGTCGTCACGGCGAAGGTGCCGCTGCGCAGGATGCGCTCAAGCCGGCCCGGCGAACTGTGACCGGGCAGGATGGGCAGCGGATAACCGGGTACCGGTTCGTCTTCGAACTTCACAGTTTCTCCAGTACAGCCTCGACCGCGCTGCCTTTTTCGCGTGCCACCTTGAGCCAGGACGACCGGCCCTCGAGACGGCGGTCGATCGCGATCTGCACCACGCGGATCGCCTTGTCGCCACCCACCATGCGCTGGCTGCCCTCGAAAGCCTTCGACCCAGACGCAGCGCATCTCGGGCTTGACCTCGCAGTTGCCATTGGCACGCACGCCGCCACACGGTCCGTTGCGCAGGTCCTTGGGGCAGTTCATCGAACACGACATGCCGGTAGAGCTCAGCGCGCACTGGCCACACATCTGGCAGTCGAACAGGAAGCCCTTGCTCAGCTTCTCAATCACCGCAACCGGTTTTTCCAGGCGCTCGTAACCGATGCGTTTCCACAGCGGATGCAGCGTGACCAGCACCCATTCGAAGGCGTTGTAGAAACCCTGCAGTCCGCGTGCGTGGCGCACCGACCAGCGTCGTACCGCGTACATCAGTTCGCTCCGCCGGTTTCGGCCGCAGGCGCTGCGCCGGCCACAGGGGCGGCAGGCAGGGTCTCGTCGACCCCATGGGCGCGGATGATGCGCAGCAGGTCGGCATCGCAATAACGGGCCTCGATGCGGTCGGCCTCCATCTGCGCCTCGGCCTGCAGGTTGTCGCCGCAACGACGCGGCTCGCTGCGTTTCCAGTCGGCCAGATAGGCATCCGAGCCGGCCTTGCCGGCGCGCATCGCCGCGCGGTCGACCGCTTCCTGGAAGCGGTGCGACAACTGCACCTTGGCAGTTTCCCGCCCGGCCTTGACCAGCACCTGCGCCGGTACGTCGCGCCAGGAAATCACGATCAGTTTTGCCAAAATACCACTCCTTCGCTGGCGCGCTGCAGGTTGTTCTGCAACTCGCCGTAACCGGTCACCCGGTACTCATAGGCCAGCCCGAGCTGCTCGGCGGCGCGCGCGCCTGCCTCGCGCAGCCCCGGTTGCTCCAGTTGGGCCAGGTAGATCAGTCGCGTGTAATTGCCGAAATACAGCGGCAGCAACTCCGGGTGCTTGTCGATGCCCAAGCCATGCAGAATCAGGCGATCGAAGTGCTTGAGCAGGAAATCGGTCAGATAGAAGGTGCCGGGTTCGGCGTCGGCCAGGTCGGCGAACGCCTGGGCTGCCGGCGAAGAACTCGTAGCAGTGGGAGCCGGGAATACGCTCAATACCTTCTTCGCTGCAAAACCGCGTCGAGCCGGCCACCGGTGCCGCAATCGGCATAGGCGACGAAGATCGACGCGAACGTGCCACGATTGGCCTCGATCTTGGCTTTCACCGCAGCCGGGATCTTTTCCGGCCGATTGTGCAAGTCGGCCGGCAGGCATTGCACGACCATATGCGGCCAATCGTTGATGCGGCGCAAGGCCACGATCTCATGGGCCAGCGCGCCACAGGCGATGACCAGAATTGCGGGGCGATCGCCCATGGCCTGGTCCTTGACGCTTGCGCGGGTCCCGATGCTCGGATCAGGCCGCCGCTGCGCGCCGGGCGGCGATCAGCGACTTGGCGGTTTCCACCGCGATGCCGGCGTCACGGCAATAGGCGTCGGCACCGACAGCCTTGCCGAACTCCTCGTTCAGCGGCGCGCCGCCGACCAGCACGATGTAGTCGTCGCGCAGGCCCTTTTCCTTGAGCGTGTCGATCACCACCTTCATGTAAGGCATGGTGGTCGTCAGCAGCGCGGACAGGCCCAGAATGTCGGGCTTGTGCTGTTCCAGCGCCTCCAGGTACTTGTCGACCGGGTTGTTGATGCCCAGGTCGATGACCTCGAAGCCGGCGCCTTCCATCATCATGCCGACCAGGTTCTTGCCGATGTCGTGGATGTCGCCCTTGACCGTGCCGATGACCATCTTGCCGATCGGCGCGACGCCGGTCTCGGCCAGCAGCGGACGCAGGATCTCCATGCCACCCTTCATCGCATTGGCCGCCAGCAGCACTTCGGGCACGAACAGAATGCCGTCGCGGAAGTCGACGCCGACGATGCGCATGCCTTCGACCAGTGCGTCATTGAGCACCCGGTCGGCCGACCAGCCGCGGCCCAGCAGGATGTTGGTGGCCTCGATGACCTCATCGCGCAAGCCGTTGTACAGATCATCGTGCACCTGTTCGGTCAGTTCCTCGTCGTTGAGCGAGTTCAGATCAAGGTCGTCATCGAATTCTTCAGCCATGGTCAGATCCTAGGTTTTCGGGATACGGGATATCGGGCTACCGGGACCAGATGGTAGGGGGCGGCATGGGGGCCGGCTGATTGAATCGCGACCAGGGGTTGTCGCCGTACGACATAGCGTCGGGCGCCTCGGGCCCGCGTCCGATGCGCCGCCCCCATCATTCCCAGGGCGCGTCGACTGGCGACTGGCTCGCCGCTGCCGGGTTGGGCGTCTGGCCTTGCGCCAGCACTCCGGCGCGGCTGGCACTGCGCTCGGCGCTGGGGGTGTAACCGAACAGCATGCGGTAGCACTTGGAGAAATGCGGCGGCGACTGAAAACCGCAAGCCACCGCCACCTGCATGATGGACATCGCGGTCTGCAACAGCAACTCGCGCGCCCGGCGCAGCCGCATGTCGAGGTAGTACTTGGTCGGCACCTGCCCGACATAACGCTTGAACAGGCGCTCGATCTGGCGCCGCGACACGCCCACCAGCGCGGCGATCTCGTCGAGCGACAGCGGCTCCTCGATGTTCGCCTCCATCAGCGCGGCCGCCTCGATCAGGTTTTCGTGGAACAGGCCGACGCGTGCCTGCAGCGGAATATGCTGGCGGTCCTGGTCATTGCGGATGCGGTCGAGGATGAACTGCTCGGAGATCAGCGGCGCGATGTCGCGCCCCTGGTGCTGCTTGATGATGTGCAGCATCAGGTCCAGCGGCGCAACGCCGCCGGTGCAGGTGTAGCGGTCACGGTCGATGGCGAACAGTTGGTCCGAGAACACCACACGCGGGAATTCCTCGCGCAGTGCGGTCATGTTCTCCCAGTGGATCACCGCCCGGTACTTGTCGAGCAGGCCCGCCTTGGCCAGCGCGTAACCGCCGGTGCACAAGGAGCCCAGCGACACATGACGCTGGGCCAGTCGGCGCAGTACGCTGAGCACCGCGGGCGTGGTGGCCTTCTCCACCTGCACACCGCCCACGACAAACACGATATTGGCCGGGCCGATGCTGTCGACCGACACCGTGGGAAACATGGACAGGCCGTTGCTGGCCGCCACCGGATCGCCGTCGATGCTCGCGATCGACCACTCGTACAACTCGCGCTTGCTGACCCGGTTGGCCATGCGCAAGGCATCGATCGCACTGGCCAGCGCGATCATGGTGTAGTGGGGCAAAGTCAGGAAGACGAAGCGGTGCTTCGGCAACTGCGTAACCGGGACCTTGCTGTGATCGCTCATGGTGCTCCGCCAACGGGTGGCGCCAACAAATTGACATCGACGGGGAAACAGCAGCAAGACCGAGCTCGGTTCTGGCGTGTTAGGCGTCGGATTTTGACAGCTTTGGCGGCCAATACCGGTACTTTGGATCGCCACACGTCAAATTCTGTTGCGAATGCGACCAATGGCCGTTGGTCCGGCGTGCGCCCGGGCCCTCGGGGCAAGCCCTGCCACCGGCCGCAGCCCCAAGCGCCTGGAACTGCTTGCGGGGTCATGCGTGGGCTTGAGCGATTGCCGCTCTCAGCCGCTCAGTCGTCGCGCTGAGCAAACACCGTCAACACGCCGGTGTATCCATACAAATGGTGGCGTGCAATCTCCCCGCCGGCGAAAAAGCCCACCAGCGGCACATCACCCAGCGCGCGGCGCACGATCTGCAATTCGGCGCTCGGCCCGCCGAAATGCGGGCCGCCGCGCCCCGAGCAACTGACATACACGGCACCGGCAATGCCGCGCGCCGGATGGGCCGCGGCCTCAGCCTCGGAGGCAGCCAGCGCCGTGGCGGTCTCCATGCTCAGTTCCAGCGGTTCGAGTTCCTCGCGCACTTCGGCGCAGATGCGTACCAGATCCGAACGCGCCGCCTGCACGTTGCGCTGGCAAAAAGCCAGCTGCATGCCATCGGAAACCGGTTGCGCGATGGCGATACCGCGCCGCGCCGGGTCCAGCCCGATGATGTTGCGCACGATGACGTCATTGCCGAAACTGCCCGCCCGACCCATCGCCTGGCCACCATCAGCGGCGCCGGTGTCGACCAAGCCCACCAGGGTCTGGCGGATCACGGCCAGCGCCTCCTGCGGCCGCTCGAGCGACACGTCGAGCTCGCGCAGCAATACGTCGAGCGCGGGCTCGCCGTCGATGCGAATGACCAGATTCTGCTCGGACTCGCGTCACGCTGCGAAACCCCGACACCGGTCGGCAACCCTGGGTCACGCGCGACACCAGATGAACCCGCGGGCCGAACGCCACGCCGCTGAGGCCGCCGCTGAAAACACCACGCGCGCCGCCCTGGCCACGCATATTGCCGTCGCCACTGGCGGCGAACTGCACCGTGCGTGTGCGACTGGCCGACAGGCCGCCGAACAGATAGCCCGACGACGGTGCGTGCCGCCATTTCCTGCACCAGTTCGCCCAGGTCCGGCGTGGCGGGATCGGCATGCACCAGCGCACAGTAGGCGTCGAAACCCTGGCTCAGCGGCGCGACACCGGAAAACACCCGGTACTGGTCGCTCGGCAGAGTCGCACAACATGACGACCATTGCCGGCTCGTCGAAATATTCCACGTTGTTGGCTGAGACACCGACACCGACGGTACCGGACCAGTCGGTCACGCCCGGCAGTTCGGCGCTGAGGTGGTCGAGGATGTCCTGCGCCGCGCCGGCGTAGTGGTCGGTGATGTACAGCAGCGCCAGCGAGGGCGCCGGCGCATAGCCGGGCAATGCCATCTGGGCACGCAACTGCGCCAGCACCAGAGCCGCCGCCATGGTCCAGTCCGGATGGGTCGCATGCCCGTGCGCAAAAAGCGGCATCAGGCCTGGCCTGGTCCGACCCGGCCAGCGCGGGCTGCGCTCGCGCGCGTCACGACGACCCCTTGCGGCTGCGGCCAGCGGTCTTCTTGGATGCCGCCTTGCGTGTGCGCGTGGCCGCGGCCTTCTTGCCCGCCTTGACGGCCTCCTTGGCCAGGCCGGTGCTCATGTTGCGGGTCGCGTCCACCGCTGTCTTGCGCGTCGCCTCCTGCATTGCGCCAGCGGCGATCTGCTGGAACTGCTGTGTCAACGAGCCCCACAACTGCATGGGATCGATCAGCGACGCCGGACCGGCAGCCGACTTGGACTTGGACTTGGAGCCAGCCGCCTTGCGCGCCGCGCCGCCGACGGCCGATGCCGCATCCGTCAAGGTCTTGGCGGTCGAGCCGGCACGTTCGGTGGCCATCTGCACACCACTGGCCATCGAATCGGCCGCCTTGAGCTTGAACGCATTGGCCACATCGCCGATGTTGAAATTCATGCCCTTGAGCGTGGCCAGCGTCATCTTTTGCACTTCCAGTGCCTGGATCGTGGCACCCAGGGCGCGCGAGTTCTGCTCCAGCCAGAAATGCACGGCGCGCAATTCCTCGATGCGCTTTTCCAGTTCCTCCACGTTCAACGAAGGCGAGACCCAGTTCGCCAGGTTGGGGATCTGCGGTATCGACTGGCTGGCGCCCTTGGCCAGGTTCTGCAGAAAATCGAAACCCGGCACGAACTTGCCGAAACCCATGCCATCTGTATCGCTCATGCTTTGCTCCCATCTGCCGAGCCACGATCGGCTCGCCAACAGCTTAACCGAACCGGCACGCGCTGGCGACCCGGACCGAACCGCGGGGCAAGACCGGCGCGACTGGCCGTGGGCCGAAGCGCCTGTAACTGATTGCCGGGTCTTGCGGGGTCTTGCGTTGGCTCAAGCGATGCCCTCTCACGCTCTCAGTGCTTGTGTGCCATGGCCGACACCGCCACCGGCAGCTTGAGTTCGAGCCGGCTCTCGACACCCTTGGCGTCCCTGAACACCAGCGTCAAAGGCACGGTGCTGGCCTTGGGCAGGGCGGCCTTGAGGTCCATCAGCATCACGTGGTAGCCACCGGACTTGAGCTCCACCGTCTTGCCAGCCGGAATCTCCAGACCGCCTTCGACCGCGCGCATCTTCATGACGCCGCCGTCCATCTTCATCTCGTGCACTTCGGCCACGCCGGCAACCGGGCTGGTCGCACCGACCAACCGGGTGTTTTCAGTGGAGCTGATCGACATGAAGGCGCCGGTCGCGCTCTGCCCCGGCACCGCGGCACGGACCCAGGCGTCCTTGATCGTGACGGTCTGTGCTGACGCGGAGGTGGCGATGCCCAGCGCGCAGGCGGTAATGGCGATCCATTTCAAAGTTTTCATGATGTGTACTTTCTTTTCGTTCAATAGATAGGGGTTTGGGCGGACAGGACGCTGGCGCAACCATATGCAACAGGCGCATCCGATCGCACTTGCAATCGAGTTGAATAACCCGTCACACCCGGGTCGGGCGACAGGACAGAGAACAACGGACGATCAGCAGAGCGCGGGCGGACCGCGCGCCGGCAACGGCGGCAAGGCACGTGAGGCCACATGCAGCACACCGGTCAATGGCAACGGCGCATGGGGCAGCGGCTGCGCTGCCAACGCACGGGTCTGGGCCGGGGGCGGCGCGCCCGCCAGCCAGCACAAGGGGCATTCGATCTGGTGTGCGCCAGTGGCGGCCGCCCCGTTATCGTCGACGCTCAGAAGCTTGACGACACCCGAGGCAGAGCACACCATGCGCCATGACTGCGGCTTGACCAGCGGTGACGCCACCGCGACACCCAGCGCCAACACAAACCAGGCCAGCACCAGGCGGGCAAGATGTCGGGGCGGGCGCAGTGCGTGCATGATGTCCATTATCCCCGACGCTGGCGCACCAAGCAGCCGTATAGTCTGTGCGCCAGCGCCTCACAATTAACCGGTATCAAGACAACTTCATCCGAAGCGGCGCATGATGGAGTTGATCCAGCAACCTGCGAGACATCCATGAACAAGCAACAAACCGAAACCATCAAGAAGCAACTGCAAGCAGAACGCCAGGCGCTGGTTGAGCAGCTTTCGCGCCTGCGTGGCGGCGACATCGACCGCACCGAGGCATCCCAGGAGCATTTCGGCCTGGTCGAGGATTCGCGCGCCCAGGCCGCGACCGATCGCGAACTGGAGTTCGCCATGGATGAACACGAGTCGGCTGCGATCCGCGCCATCGACGTCGCGTTGACCCGAATCGAAAACGGCATATACGGAGAATGCGCGGATTGCGGCGTCGACATTCCGGTGGAGCGTCTGCAGGCATCGCCACAAGCCCTGTGCTGCATCAAGTGCCAGGAGAAGCGCGAGCTGGCCGAACCGGCGGCCTGAGGCCGTCGACTTCGCCTGGCAGGCGCGCGCTGCCTGCGTTAACGCGATTCCACCACCTTCTGGTCGATCGCGCCGAAGATGCTCTGGCCGTCCAGGCCCTTCATCTCGATGCGGATGGTGTCGCCGAATTGCATGTAAGCGGTCGAGGGCTTGCCATTCTGAACGGTTTCGATCGCGCGCTTCTCCGCGATGCAGCTGTAGCCCTTGGGCCAATCCATCCGGCCCTTGGTCTCGACACCCTTGTTGCTGACCGTGCCACTGCCGACAATGGAGCCGGCGCGTACGTTGCGCGTCTTGCACAGATGGGCGATCAGCTGACCGAAATGAAAACTCATTTCCGGGCCGGCCTCGCACATGCCGACACGCCGGCCGTTCCAGCTCGACTGCAGCGTGAGGTTGACGCGCCCCTTTTCCCAGGCACTGCCCAGTTCGTCGGGCGTCACCGCCACCGGGCTGAACGCGGTCGCGGGTTTGCTCTGCACAAAGCCGAACCCCTTGGCCAGCTCACCCGGCACCAGGTTGCGCAGGCTGACGTCGTTGACCAGCATGAGCAGCCGCACACCGTCGAGCGCACGCTCCGGCGAAGCGCCCATCGGTACATCGCCGGTGACGACAGCGAGCTCGGCCTCGAAGTCGATGCCGAAGTCCTCGGACAGGCAAACCACGTCGTCGCAGGCGCCAATGAAGTCGTCGCTTCCGCCCTGGTACATCAAGGGGTCGGAATAAAAACTCTCGGGCACCTTGGCGTCGCGCGCCGCGCGTACCAGTTCGACATGGTTGAGATAGGCCGAACCATCGGCCCATTGGTAGGCGCGCGGCAAAGGCGCCATGCATTGGCGCGGATCGAAGGCAAACGCATGACGCGCCTTGCCCTGGTTCAAGCTGTCATAAATGTCCTGCAGTTGCGGCGACAGAAAGTTCCAGTCGTCCAGCACTTGCTGCAGGCGATCTGCCACGCCGGTCGCATAATGCGCGGTGGACAGATCCCGCGAGACCACGACGAGCTGGCCGTCGCGCGAACCATCCTTGTAGCTAGCCAATTTCATCTAACGTCCTGTCTGCGTGGAAGAATATCTTACCGGCGCGCCGAGACACGCCGGGAAGATCTCGCATTGTCAAACTCATTTAGCGAAGCGAAATTCTAGCCCTCGCACCCACCATGCACCAAACCTGCGCAGGCATCCAGTCGGTCGAAATCGGAGCCACCCTGCTCGGCGCGCGCACGCGCGCCGCTGGGCCGCTGATACTGCGCGACCTGGGTTGCCAGGTCTGACAAGCATGGCGCGGCAAGGTTTGCGCAGCCGGCACTGGCCGATTCCGACCCGGGTCGTACTGGTGCTGACGTCAGGCGTGCTGCTCGCACACTTGCTGGCGCTGCACAGCGTGGCACTGCGTCTGGGCACACCGGAGCCAATCAGCACGCGGGTCTTCACCACCCGCAGCATCACGATCGCGCCGCCCACTCTACCGGCGCCGCCCACGCGACCGGTGGCGAAGGCAGCGCCCCCGCCTGCGCCGAAACCCGCGCGGCCAAAAACCAAGGGCATCATGGCGGCAAGCGCTCCGGAGATCGCGGCTGCGGCATCGGAGCCGGCGCCAACGGTGGAGCCGCCCGCCGAAACCGTGGCGCAAATCACGTCACCCCCGCCAGCGGAACCGGCCCCACCCGAAGAGCCGTTGCCAGCGCAGGCGCCAGAGCCAACCAGCCTGGAAAATCCTAAGAGCACGGCGTCGGCAGTCGCGAGTCCTTCCGATACACCCGTTGCAGCCGCAACGCTGACCAGCGCTACCGCGCAAGCGGGTCGGCCGTTCGTCGTGCCGGGTTCGATCCGCCTGAACTTCGACGCGACCGGCAAACGCGGGCGCCTTGACTACAAGGCCATCGGCACACTGACCTGGTTGCAGGACGGCGCCGGCTACGACATGAAACTGGAGATGGGCGACTGGATCATCGGCAAGCGGGTGCTGTCGAGCACCGGCAAGCTGGGCGCAGAAGGCCTGGCACCGACGCGTTTTTCCGACAAGTTTCGCTCGGAGCGGGCCGCCCATTTCGATCGCAACCAGCATCGCATCACGTTCAGCGCCAACACGCCACAGGTCACACTGGCACCGGGGGCACAGGACCAACTGAGCATCTTCGCGCAACTCGCAGCCATGGTGGCGGGTGATCCGCTGGGTTTCCCAATCGGAACCCAGGTGGATGTGCAGACCGCGGGGCCGCGCGATGCCGATCTATGGGTGTTTGTCGTGGAGCGCGAGGAGATGCTGTATCTGCCGGGCGGCCAGGTGCCGGCGCTCAAATTGGTACGCAAACCGGGCAAGCAATATGACCAGACGGTCGAGTTGTGGCTGGCACCGGAACTGGCCTATCTGCCGGCCCGAATCCGTATCACCTTCGCCAATGGCGACTACCTCGATCAACAGTGGCGCTCATCGTCCGCGCCCTGACGGCTTTGCGTCGTTCGCCGGCCCAGGACGATTCGCCCGCTCTTGAAATCAGCGACAAAGGCATCAACTGCAAGGTAATTCCCGTTACCGGACAATGACAACATGCAAACCCTGTACGACTCCGATACCTTCTCCGTGACCCACATGCTGGCCAACGCGACCGAGTTGGCGGAGCGCGAGAGTCGAATCGAGTCTGCCAAGTCAGCCGGCGAACCGCGCGTGCTTCCCACCATGGCCCGTCACGGATTCGAAATCGTCGACAAGCGCGCCGGCAAGGAGCTTTATCTTGACGGCTCCTGGGCCGAGCTGTTTCAGCAGCAGATCCAGGCCTGGCAGGTCAGCACGCCGACCCAGGAAGAAGTGGAAGACACGCTCGAAGGCTACGCCACGCTGGCGCAGAACCCGGTGGTCATGCACTGACGCCGATCTGGCGCTTGCATTGGCACGAATGACGCGTCGTCTACAACGGATTGTCACGACCGGCCTGCTGGCCCTGCTGCTGGTCGGCTGTGCGAGTCCGCGTCCTCGAGTGGCGCAAAGCCTGGATGCCTTGCTACCTGCCGACGTGATCCTGCTGGGTGAGCAACACGACGCCGATGCCCACCGAGAGATGCAGCGTGCATTTGTCGAGATACTGGCCGAGCGCGCGCAGCTGGCGGCGTTGGCGCTGGAAATGGCGGACCGCGGACGCTCCACCGCAGGTCTGGCGCGCGACGCTAGAGCGCAGCAGGTGCGTGATGTGCTGCACTGGAACGACAGCGGCTGGCCCTGGGAGCGTTACGCGCCGGTCGTGATGGCGGCCGTGGGCCACGGCATTCCGGTGCTGGGCGCGAACCTGCCAAGCGCAGCGATGCGTCCGAGCATGAGCGACTCCCGTTTCGATGCACACCTGAGCGCGCCAGCGATGGCGCGCCAGCGCGACGCGATCCGGCTTGGCCACTGCGACCTGTTACCCGAAGAGCGCCTGATGCCGATGCTGCGCGTGCAACTGGCGCGCGATGCGAGTATGGCCGGCGCCGTCATGGGTGCCCTGGTCCCCGGCAAGACAGTGCTACTGATAGCGGGCGGCGGCCATGTGCTGCGTGATGTAGGTGTTCCCACCCATCTGCCCGCCAAGCTGCAAGTGCGTAACGTGCTGGCGGTCGCTGGCGCGCCGCGCGAGGACGCAACTGACCAGGTCGATTGGGTCTGGGAAACCGCGCCACTGGCGCCGCGCGATCACTGCGCCGAACTGCGCCATCAGCTCAAACGCTGACTGCAACACATCTGACCACGCGCGCGCGGCAGTCGCATGCCTGCGGAAAACTATAAACGCCGATAGACGCAGAAAACACCGTCGGGCAAGCTTGCGTTGTCGTAGTGCCGGTCATGGGTGTGCGCGGCCTCGGCAATACGGCCGCTTTGCGCCAACTGCGCCAGCTTGTCCTTGAAACCCAGCGACTCCCAGACCTCGAGCTTCACCGTGAACGCAAACGGCGCGCCGGGCTTGAGCACACGAAACACCTCGTCCAGACAACGGGCATCGACATGGCCATGCGTGAACGTGCCCGAACAACTCGCGCCTTCGTAACCGGCGTCCGGCAAGGGCAGCCGCTGATTCAGATCGGCGGTGACGAAATCGCGATAAACACCACGGCGCGCTGCCACTTGCATCATCTCAGGGGAAAAATCAAGGCCATCGATGGTAGTGAAACCCAGCTCCGCCAGCTTATGTCCGGCCAGGCCAGTGCCGCATCCGATGTCTAGCACAGGCGCCTGTCGATTGGCCAGGTGCTCACCCAGCAGGCGCGCCACCGTGGCAGGCGAGCGGTAGCCCAGACCCTGCAACATGGTTTCGTCGTAGGTTTCGGCCCAATCGCGGTACAAGGCACGCGAAGTCTCGTCGCTGTCGAGGGCATAGGCCCGCTCCAGCAAGGCCGCTGCCTCGGGGCTGACATTCGAGGGGATCTTGCGTTCAATGGCCATCGGACCAGTGTAGGCCGATGACAGATGGGGGACAAGCCGATGCCGACAGCCTACCCATCCGTGGGCTGCGGGGCGGCCGACGACGCGCCAGTCTATTCGGATGCGCGCCGCGCTCGGCGCCAGGCTTTCTCGGCCTCCACCGCCAGCCAGACCACGGCCGACAGCGCCAGGCAAATCAACAGTTCGCCGGCCGTCAACGGTTGCGTCTTGAAGATCGGATTGAGCGCGGGCACGTAGATCGTCGCCATCTGCAAGGCGAAGGTCAGCGCCACCGCCCCGAGCAGCGGTCGGTTGCTGCGCAGGCCCAAACGCCACAGCGGCTCGGATTCGGATCGGATAGCCATCACATGGGCCATCTGCGACAGCGTCAAGCACGGTAAACACCATGGTCTGCCAGTGGGCGTGTCCGGTGGACAAGGCCCAGGCCTGTACGCCCAGGCACAAGCCGCCGATGAGCAAACCGACGCCCAGGATGTGCTGCCACATGCCCTGGGCAAACAGGCTTTCGGTCGGCGGCCGCGGCGCGCGTTGCATGATGCCGTGCTCCGCCGGCTCTGCCGCCAGCGCCAGCCCCGGCAAGCCATCGGTGACCAGGTTGACCCACAGAATATGAATCGGCAGGATCGGAATCGGCAGCAACAACATGGGCGCCAGGAAGATGGTCCAGATCTCGCCGGAGTTGCCGGTCATCGCGTAGCGCACGAACTTGCGGATGTTGTCGTAAATGCGTCGCCCCTCGCGCACCGCGCCGACGATGGTGGCGAAGTTGTCGTCCATCAATACCAGGCTGGCGGCTTCGCGCGCGACATCGGTGCCGCCCTTGCCCATGGCCACGCCGATGTCGGCGCGCTTGAGCGCAGGGGCGTCGTTGACGCCATCGCCGGTCATCGCGACAAATTCGCCCCGGCCTTGCAAGGCCTCGACGATGCGGATCTTCTGCTGCGGATCGACCCGCGCATAAACCCGGGTATGCACCACCCGTCCCGACAAGGCATCGTCGTCCAGTTCCGCCAGGTCGGCACCGGTGAGCACCGGGGCCTGGTCGTCATCGACGATGCCCAGCGCCAAGCGCAATGGCGCGAGCGGTCGCCGGATGGTCGCCGGTGATCATCACCGGCGTGATGCCGGCGGCCTTGCATTCGGCCACCGCCGCCGCAGCCTCGGGCCGGGGTGGATCGATCAGCCCGATCAGGCCGATCAGTTGCAGTTCCGATTCGACGATGTCGTCGGCGTCCCCCTGTGCCGGCAGTTTGCCATGGTCGCGCCGCGCCAGTGCCAACACGCGCAAGCCGCGCGCCGCCAGTGCATTCGCCCGGGCCAGCCATTGCGCTTGATCGATGGCCGCGGGCCGCCCGGCGTCACGCCAGTGGCCTGTGCAGATCGGGATCACCGATTCCGGCGCGCCCTTGGTATAGGCCACGAATCCCTGCTCCACCCGGTGCAAGGTGGTCATGCGCTTGCGCACCGAGTCGAACGGCAACTCGTGTTCGCGCACGCAGTCGGCGTCCAGCGCGGGCTTGTCGATACCGGCGTCCTGCGCCACGTCGGTCAATGCCGTCTCGGTCGGATCACCGCTCCAGCTGCCGTCCGCACCACGGGTCACGTCGTTGCACAACACCGCGGCACGCAGCAGCTCAGTAAACCCGGAGCCGGGCGCAGAACCCGCGCCCCGCTGCCAGTCGGCGGCTTCAGGCCCGGCATCGACCTGCAGATGCTGCGCCTGCATGCGGTTCTGCGTCAGCGTACCGGTCTTGTCGGAACAGATGTAGGTCACCGACCCGAGCGTCTCGACCGACGGCAAGGAGCGGATCAGTGCGTTGACCGACACCATGCGACGCGCGCCCAGCGCCAGCAGCACCGTCACCACCGCCGGCAAGGCCTCGGGAATGGCCGCCACGGCCAGGCTGATCGCGACCAGCAGCATCTGCACCGGCGCCTCACCACGCAACACGCCGGCGACGAAGATCACAGCACAGATGCCCAGCACCACCAGCGAGATCCGTTTGCCGAACACGGCCAGCCGGCGTTGCAGCGGCGTGGTCTGGCTCGGGTTGTCCTGCAGCAGGCCTGCGACCTGTCCGATCTCGGTATCCATACCGGTGGCCACGACCAGGCCACGTGCACGTCCATGGGTGGTGGTGGTTCCCTTGAACGCCATGTTGAGTCGGTCGCCCAGCGCATGCGCTGCGCCATCGAGTCTGCCGGCGTGTTTGTCGACCGTGACCGACTCGCCGGTCAGCGCCGACTCGTCGACCTTGAGTTGGGCTGTCTCGAGCAGGCGCAAATCGCCCGGCACCTTGTTGCCGGCCTCGAGCATGACGATGTCGCCCGGCACCAGCCCGCGCGCAGCCACCTGCTGCACCTGGCCGTCACGCAACACCGTCGCATGCGCGGCCGACAAGCGCTGCAACGCCGCCAGCGCCTGGTCGGCGCGCCAGGCCTGGATCAGCCCGATCACGCCGTTGAGCAACACGATGACCAGGATCACCACCGTGTCGACCAGGTCGCCGACCAGGCCCGACACCACCGCGGCGGCGATCAACACCAGGATCATGAAATCGCTGAACTGCTCGATCACCAGGGTCCACAGGCTGCGCCGGGTCTTGCCGGGCAACTCGTTGGCACCGTGCCGCTCGGCAAGCCGCGCGACCTCATGCGCGCGCAGGCCATGCGCCGGATCGACGCCATGGTGCGCCGTCAATTCAGGCACATCGCGCAGATGCCAGTCGCTGGCGCTGGCGCTGCGGCAGGCTTGTCTTCAATCGCCATAGAGATATAGAACGTAGGTGTTGAGCAGATAGACCGCCAGCAGGCCCAGGCTGACCCAGCCGACGGCGCGCAACACACGCGAACGCGGCCGGAAGAACAATCCGATCATGGCCAGCCCGGTCATGACGATGGCCGAACCGGCGGTGACTGCATGCACCAGCGAACCGTCGCTGAGCAAGCGAGCCCTGGCGGTAGAACAGGTCGTCGACGGCGATGATCGCCACGTTGAACAGGTTGCTGCCCAGCAGATTGCCGATCGCCATGTCGACGGCCCCGATACGCAAGGCTGACAGCGTCACGGCCAGTTCGGGCAAGGTCGTGACCAGCGCCACGAACATGCTGCCGACGAAAGTTGGGTCCAGCCCATCGCCGTGGCCAGTTCAAGTGCGACAAACGGCAGCCACGATGCCGCCAGCAACACCACCATGGCCGCCGCCGCGAAACGCCACATCGCCTGGCGCAGACTGGGCAGTTTCTCGTCCGGCACCAGAGGTCCCGGGACCATGTGCGAGCGCTCGTAACTGAACACCGTGCGCATCGCCACCAGATACAACACGAACACGACCGGCGTGGCCAGGCTGAAACCCAGGTCGGCCAGGAACGCCGGCAACGGATTTTCACCGGGGTAGGCCATATGGCTCACCAGCAGGCTGACCATCATGAAGCCCAGCATCACGACACCGAACCCGGCGGCCAGCACATGACCCTGGCCAGCCCGGTGCCACAGCGGCTCGCGGCGCGACAGAAAATCCACCACGACCAGAAAAAACAGGTTCAGCACACAGCTTCCCAGCGCATTGCCCAGCGCCAGGTTAGGCGCATCGGCCACGGTCACGCTGGTGATTCCGGTGACGAGTTCGGGCAGCGACGTTGCAGTCGCCAGCAAGGCCATGCCGATCCAGCCGCCCGACAAGCCGGTGCGATGCGAGATTACATCGCCGTAGCGCGAGAGTTGATAACCGGCCGCGCCGATCAATGCGGCGCAGAAAAGAAACTGCAACCAGATCAGGATCGGGCCGGTCATGGGGTTGGAAAACAAGTGGCGGCGGTCACTCCGCCATCATGCCACCGCGCCCGCGACTTTCCCGGCGTTCCCTCGCGTATCAAGCCTGAACTTACCCTCGGTCAATTCCCGTGCAGTACCACGGCACGCACGGCATCAGACCGGCGCCTTGATCCTGCGCCCCAGACGCGCCAGCATCTGCGCCACCCATCCATGCGCGCTGACGAGCACGATTCCCACCAGTACCGGAACGGCGCCGAGCACGAATCGGGTCTCGATCACCTCGTCCAGCAACCATGCGCCCAGCAAAATGCCGAGCAAGGGCGTCAAAAACGTGAACACGCCCAGGCGCGAGGCCAGGTATTGGCGCAGCAGCCAGAACCAGGCCAGGAAACTGGCGAACGACACTACCAGCACCTGAAACCCCAGGCTGGCCCAGACCAGCGGTGTGGCGTGAAAGTAGGTCTGGCCGCTGACCACGGAGACTGCCGACAACAGCAGGAACGCAACACCCAACTGGTAGAGCAGGGTCTGGGTTGCGGGCGTCGCCGACAGGCGCGAGCAGCGGATCACCACCGTGGTCGCGCCCCACGATATGCCGGCGAGCAGGGCCAGAAAGTCGCCCCACACTGTGGCGCCCGTGACCGGCTTCACGACGGTTGCCGCCTCCGCGCCGCCGAAGAAGGCGATCACGATGCCGGCAAACGCCAGGCTGATGCCCAGCCATTGCAAGTGGCCCAGACGCTCGCTCGGCAGCCGCCAGTGCAGTCCGAGCGCGGCGAAAACCGGCGCGGTATACAGGAACACCACCACATGCGCTGCACTGGTATGGCGCAGGGCTTCACCAATCAGCAAAAATTCCAGACTGAACAACAGACCGGCCAGTAGTCCGGCACGCCATGGGCCGCCGGCAAAGTGCATGCGCTCGCCACGCCAACGCATGAGCAAGGCCACCAGCAACAAACCGCCACCGGAACGCAAGGCCAGTTGGAACACCGGGGCGATATCCGAGGCCGTGGCCTTGAGCGCGATCTGCTGCAGGGACCAGACCAGACACAGCACCAGCATCAGGCCGGTGGCCTTTTCGTCGAGCGGTTTACGCAGTTCCATGGGGGTCTTTCGAATGGCTATCAGATGAATAGGTCATTGTGTTTTGGCGACTTCAATTGATATAGTGACAATCAGACAATCGAAAGCGATTGCCGGCCAAATCCATGCGCATACTGCAGCCCAAACTTGAAATCCCGCTCGCCAGCGACCAATTGCCGGCCGCCATGCTGTTTCGCAGTGCCCACGCTCCTGCTGCCGGGCTGTACCCGGAACATCGCCACGCCTGGGGCGAATTCGTCTATGCCTTCAGCGGCGTGATGGAGGTGAAGGTGGCGGGCCGGCAGTTCCTGACGCCGCCGCACTACGGCATCTGGCTGCCACCACAGGTGGAACATGTGGGACTGAACCGGCGCGAAGGACTGCATTGCTCGCTGTACGTCGGCGCGGCGCACTGCGGCGCCTTGCCGCAAGTCGTCTGCGCCCTGACCGTCAGTCCGCTGGTACGCGCACTGCTCGAACATCTGCGCATGCAACCGGCGTCGCTGGCGCCGACCGTGCAGGATCAGCGCCTGATGCAGGTGCTGGCCGATCAACTGGCGGCCGCTCCCTGCACCAGCAGCTACCTGCCGCATTCAGACGATCCGCTACTCGGCCCCGTACTCGAGGCCCTGGCCGATGACCCGGCCGACAATCGCACCCTGGCCGAATGGGCGCTGGTCGCCCACACCACCGAGCGCACCTTGGCCCGGCGCTGCCAGAGCAAATTGAACATGCGTTTTGCCGAATGGCGCCAGCGCCTTCGCGTGGTCAAGGCACTGCCGCGCTTGCAGGCTGGCGACAAAGTCGAGTCCATCGCGCTGGACCTGGGATACGGCAGCGCCTCGGCCTTCATCGCGATGTTTCGCCGCATGATGGATGTCACCCCGGACGAGTTTCGCAAGGGCGCAAGTGTGCCCACCCTGTCCGCATCGCGCGCCCGGGTTCATGGCGTGGACGCATCGTAGCGGGGATCGATAACGGTACCGCACGAGATGCGCCCGATCATGTGTATTTGCATCGTTTTCCCTATCCTTCCCTGCCGGCGCCCAATGTTACGATTTCCCATGCTGGTTCGATTCGCGCGCTACGCGCTGATATGCCTGCTGGCGATCCATGGCGTCAGCGCCAGCCCATTGGCCGGAGAACCCCGCTTTGAATCGGTGGGCGCTGGCGTCATTCCGCGCGACGTGGTCGCGGCACTGGCGCAGGACAAGACCGGCCTGATCTGGATCGCCACCGGCGATGGCCTGGTTCGTTTCGACGGTTACCGCTTTCGCCCGCTGGAACGCGAAAGCCCGATCGTGGCGCACCGCAACCTGGGCTGGATTCGCGCGCTGCTGCCGACTCGCGACGGGCGGCTCTGGATGGGCACGGAAACCGACGGCTTGAGCGCCTACGACCCGAAAACCCAAGGTGTGCGCGATTTTGGTCTCGACAACGACGAGCCCACCATTGGCAAGCGCCGCCGCTTTCCCACGATACGCGCCTTGGCCGAAGACCAGGACGGCAGTATCTGGGTCGGCAGTCTGGGTGGCGGCTTGGCGCGTTGGGACCCCTCCAGCAGCCTGTTCACCCACTACCACCACGCCACCGAGGCCGGCAGCCTGCCGGACGACCGGGTGCAGGCGCTGCTGGTGGACCGCGATGGAACTCTGTGGGTCGGCGGCTGGAATGGTCTTAGCCGCCGGGTTCGCGGCAGCATCCGCTTCGAACCGGTGGAGCGGCGGCTGATTGGGGCTCCGATACAAGCACTGCATCAGGCGTCGGACGGCGTCATCTGGGTCGGCACCCAGCGCGGCGAGCTGTTGATGATCGACCCGGTGACAGCACAGGGACAATCGGTTTCCCGCGGCGTCGGCGCCAACGGACCGCGCGGCGACGCGGTTTCGGCCATTACCGAGACGCCCGGCGCAGAAATCTGGGTAGGCTCGGTCGCCGGAATCGATATTTACGATCGCCAAGGTGGCCAATTGCGGCGACTGCGCTACGACATACGCAAACCGGCGGGCCTGGCCGGCCGCGAAGTCTCCTCGATGATGCTGGACAGCGCCGGCTGGTTGTGGGTGGGCGGATTCGGCATCGGCCTGCAACGCCACAACCCGAACAATCACAGCATCTGGCTGCGCGGCGCCGATCTGGCGCCTGATAGTCCGCTGGCCGATCCCAGTGTGCGCAGCCTGCTGCAGCTCGACAGCGGCGAGATCTGGGCGGCATCGACGCGCGGCGGCGCCGCAGTTCTGGACGCCAACTTGCTGGTGATCGGCGAGGTGAATCCCCTTCCCCCCGCAGGTAATGGCCGCAAGCTGCCTGTCGCACAGTTGTCACCGCGGGTCACGGCCTTGGCGCAGACGCGCGACGGATCCGTCTGGATGGGAGCGGACGATGTGATCTACCGGGTCGGGCGCAACCGTCGGCCCATACAGTCGCTGCCCACCAGTGGCGGTGCGACCAATTTCCTGCTGGCTGGCAATGAGGGATCCCTGTGGGTGGCCACTGATAACGGGCTGTATCGATGGCGTCCCGGGGCCGCTGAACTCGAACGCATTGCCTTGCAAAGCGACAAGCTGCCGCTGCAAGGTCTGGTCAGCGCGCTGGCACAGGGACCGGATGGAGACATCTGGTTGGGCACGGTGAATGGTCTCTACCGTTTGCCAAACGGACAGACAGGGCTGGTTCCCGTCGCGTCGCCGACCGGCGCGGGGCTCGGCAACGCCAATGTCGCCGGCCTGCTGTTCGATAGCCAGCACAGCTTGTGGGTCGACACCGCCGTGGTCGGCCTGCATCGCATGAGCCGCTGGGACGGACAGATGGCCAGCTTTGACCGCATCAGTGAGCGCCACGGCATCGTTAATCGTCCGTTTGGCGCCAACATGCTGCAAGACCGGCGCGGCCGCATCTGGACGCAAATCCAGGTCTACGATCCGGCCACCGACCAGCTGGCAGACTTGACGGCTGTCGATGGCGCCGACCTGGGAACTGGCTGGTTCTGGTCCTACACCCAGCTGTCCGATGGGCGCATGTTGTTTGGCGGCAGCAAGGGCATACTGGTGGTGCGGCCGGAGTCGTTCGATACGTCCGCCTATGCCCCGCCGCTGGTGGTATCGGAATTGCGCGTCGACGGTCTGATGCAAGCTATAGGCCCGGTTCCACAGGGTCTGCGTATCGAGCCGCATCAACGCAGTTTCAGCCTGGAGTTCGCCGCGCTGGATTACAGCGACCCCGGCCGCATTCGTTATTCGCATCGCCTGGAAGGGTTCGAGCAGGACTGGATCAGCGGCGGCTCGAACAACCGCCTGGCCAGCTACGGCAATCTCGATCCAGGCACCTATACCTTGCGCGCCCGGGCGAGCAACCGCGCCGGCGTCTGGAGTCCGAATGAACTGGCGATTTCAGTGACCATCATGCCGCGCTGGTGGCAACAGTGGTGGTTTCGCGCGCTCGTGCTCGTGCTGGGCTTGGCCATGATCCAGACACTGGTGCGCTGGCGCACCCGACGCCTGCGCACCAGCCAATTGGCGTTGGAAGCAAAAGTGCAACAACGCACGGCGGAACTGCAAAAGCTGACCGCTGCGCTGAACGAAGCCAGCCTGACAGACCCATTGACCGGACTGCGCAACCGGCGCTTTCTGACCCAGCACATTCCATCGGATGTGGCACTGGCGGTGCGCGCGCATGACAACCGCCTGAGGTATGGAGCCGCGTTGGCAGCCGATGCCGACCTGATCTTTTTCATGTTCGACATCGATCACTTCAAGGACGTGAACGATCGCTACGGACACGCCGCCGGCGACGCGGTGCTGACGCAGATGTGTGGCCGCCTGCAAAGCGTCTTTCGGGACACAGACTATCTGGTGCGTTGGGGCGGCGAGGAGTTTCTGGTCGTCGCCCGGGGAAGCTCGCGTCATTCCGCTGCCGAACTGGCCGAGCGCGCCCGCGCCGCCGTGGCCAGCGAGCCCTTCGAACTCAATGACGGTTTGCGGCTGGCCAAGACCTGCTCAATCGGATTCGCGGCCTTTCCGTTGTCCACGCAGCATCCGTCTGCGTTGGGCTGGACCGCCGTGCTCAATATTGCCGATGCCAATCTGTTCGCAGTCAAAAATGCCGGCCGGGACGGCTGGATTGGCACGCTGGAGGTGCGCAGCGAGTCCTTGCAAGACCTGCTGGATGCGGCCGAGCGACCGATCAGCAAGTGGGGGCGCTCGGTTGAACGGGTCGTGGCGTACTCACCCGGACTGGCCGACCGTCTGCCCTTGACGCAGGACGGTCAGCCCGATTGAGCTGCGACTCGGATCGGGGCTGACCGGCGGGCGGGCGGCCCCGCATGCGAACGCACAAATGTGCGCGGCTTGCGACGCATGCGCCGCGCGTGCATTCAAACCGGCGGCGCCGCTATACCCATCGCTTCACCCATGCGGATACCACGCCCGGACGCCCACTCGGGGTTGAAAACAAAACGGTCCTTGGGAAACAACGCCACCACGGTCGAGCCGAGCAGAAAGCGCCCCATCTCGTCGCCGCGATGAAAATCGATCGCCTGGCCGGCATAGTCCCAGCTTCGGGGTTTGCTGCTGCGCGGCGGATTCACCACGCCGTGCCAGGTGGTGGCCATACTGCCGACGATGGTCGCACCCACCAGCACCAGAACAAACGGACCCTTGGACGATTCAAATACGCACACGACGCGCTCGTTGCGCGCAAACAGACCCGGCACGCCGCGGGCGGTGGCTGGGTTGACTGAAAACAGGTCACCTGGCACGTAAACCATGCGCACCAGGCGGCCGGCACACGGCATGTGGATGCGGTGGTAGTCCCTGGGGCTCAGGTACAAGGTAGCGAACAGGCCGTCGTCGAAGATCTTCGCCAATGCCGCGTCACCGGCCAGCAGCGTCGTGGTCGAATAGTGGTGTCCCTTGGCCTGGAAGATCTGGTCGTGCGCGATGGGGCCGAACTGGCTGATCGCGCCGTCGACCGGGCTGACCACCTCCGCGCGCTCCAGCGGCCGCGCATTGCCCTTGAGCGCACGCGTGAAAAAATCGTTGAAGCTGGCGTAGTTGCGGATGTCCGGATCGGCCGCCTCGTGCATGTTGACACCGTACTTGCCGACAAACCAGCGGATGATCGCGGTGGTCAACGACCCCGCCTGCATGGATGCAACCAGCCCACCAAATTGGGTCATCAGCCGTTTGGGCATCAGATACTGGGACAGGACTTTGGATCGGTCAGACACGGCGTGGGCGGCGGCAGGGCCACGGGTTGGCAAAAGCCCGGGGATTATATCGAGCGGGTCTTTGCACTAGCACTTGCGACCGACATGGCCTGACAATCGCGCCATGTCCAACGCACGCATTCCCCCGATCCAGTGCCTGCTGACCTTCGAGGCGCTGGCCCGCTTGCGCAGCGTTACGCAGACCGCCGACGAGTTGTTCGTGACACCCAGCGCGGTCAGCCACCGGGTCAAGCAACTCGAGCAGATCATCGGCACCAAGCTGTTCGGACGTGCCGATTTTTCCCTCACCACCGACGGCAGCGAGTACCTCGCCCATGTACGCGAAGGGCTGGAAATACTGCAGAAATTCCCGGGTCGCAGCGGCAACGCCAGCAAGCGCAAACTGCGCCTGGCGGTCACTCCGACCTTCGCTCGCTCGATCCTGATCCCGCGTCTGCGCCAGTTCACCGACGCCTACCCGGAGATCGACGTGACGCTGCAGGTGTCGATTCCACTGCTCGACGTGGTGGCCGAAGATGGCGACCTGACGGTGCGCTTTGGCACCGGCCGCTACGCCGACGTAGAACACCTGTGCCTGCTCAAGGACGAGGTCACGCCGATGGCCTCGCTCGCCTTTGTGCGTGAACACGGCCCGTTCGAGACAGCGCAGGATTTGGCAGCCGTGCCCTTGCTGCGCAGCCCGCTGGAGCCCTGGCGCACCTGGTTCGGCGCACACCAGCTCGACTGGCCGGAGCCGTTCGAAGGCTCGCAGTTCAACGACATCGGCCTGATGTGCGACGCCGCCGCCGCCGGCATGGGCGTGGGTCTGATCCGACTCAAGCTCGGTGCGCCCTGGCTGGAGAACGGCACGCTGGTACGCCTGTACGACCACGACGTGCCCAGCCCGCACGCGCACTACCTGTGCTGGCGTGCCGGCACCATGGAGCGCTGGGAGTGTTCGGCGTTTTCCGAGTGGCTGCAAAAGAGCATCGGGACGGCGGGGTGACGGGGCCTTTTTTCAGCCAACCTGCATTGCATAGCGGTTGCCGGCAGCACAACAGTCACCAGCGATTGACCTCCCTGGATAACCTGCTTGTCGACGTGAACAACGTCCTCATCCAAAGGCGCCTGTGAAAGCGGTTCTGCCAGAATGCCGAGACTCGTTTGACAAGGTATTGAAACAGCAGATGCGCGACGATGAGCCCCACTGAAAAGATACCTTTCATCGCTGCGGTCGACGCAGTGCTTTCTCCCATTGGCTTCAAGCTCAAGAAGGCACACTTCTTGTGGCGCAAAGACATGGGCGCTTCGAATGAGGCTTGGGTGCACTTGAACTTCGGGCTAGGCGTGATCAACCCGAGCGTCGGGGTCAAGTACGGAGACCTTGAGTTCGGGTTTCCGGCCAATGCAGGGCAAACGCCAGGCGTCTTCGAAATGCTCTCCAGCCTTTCGAAAGTACCGTACCACGCCGTAACCAATCCCGAGCACATTGCACGCGACATCGTGCGTCACGGCCTTCCCTGCACCCGGCGACTACTTGATCGCCGGATGGTTATAGCGTTGCTTGAACGTGATCCTGCCGACTGGCCCGTTCTTGGGGCTACTGCAAGAATGCGCTTGTTGCCAATCCTGTTGGCCTCGCAAGGACGCTCCGCAGAGGCCTTGCACTGGGTCGAGCACTTCGAACGGAACGAGTTGTACCGGGATCAACAAATCCCGAGATATCCTGCTTTCGCGGCATCGTTTCGAACGGCTATTGGCGGTTAACCACTCGATCAAGCGGACGTTCGGCGTCGCAGAACCAGCGCCGAACACCATTTGACAGATCTATTTAGTGTAGCTACAGTAAATATGCGAATCGAGTTCGATCCAGACAAGAACATTGGGAATCTGGCGAAACACGAAGAATCATCAGCCTGCGCAAAGCCAACCGTCGAGAGGTTAAGCACTATGTCGAAAGTACCTGAATCGCCAGTTGTTCGTATGCCAACCACGGCAGAAGATCGGACAATTACAGCAGCTGCCAAAGCCGATCCGAACGCTCAGCCTCTCACGGCAAAGCAACTCAAGGCAATGGTTCCGTTGCGCAAGCTACGCGGACGTCCGAAGTCCGATAGTCCGAAGCAACTAGTCTCTGTTCGCTACAGCCAAGAGGTTCTCACGTACTTCAAGTCAACCGGTGAGGGCTGGCAAGCGCGAATGGATGGTGTGCTGCAGGAGTACGTCATCAGGCAATCTGGCAGAGCACAGCGATGACGCCGGACCCGTCATTCGAACGCGCTCGCTTTGGCAGGTCGGCATTGGTCTTCCCTTTATTTTTGGCCAAACCCGCGAAGCCCGCGCGAATCGCTCAAAGCCAAAGCCAAAGTCAAGGTCAAGGTCAAGGTTGTCGGAAATGCGGCCTGGCCCATTGTTCAAACGGGTAACCGACAAGCCGCCGATGCCAACAACTGTCGAACTTCTGAGACCCAAACATGCGCAGCAGTACCGCGCCCTCATGCTGGAGGCTTACGCCCAGGAGCCGGACGCGTTTACCTCCACCACGCAAGAGCGCGCCGCAGAGCCCGAGTCATGGTGGGTAAAACGCATAGCCGATCCCGCCGGCCTCTGCGTTGTGTTCGGCGTCTTCGTTGACCAGCAACTGGTCGGTGCCGCGGCTTTGGAGTTCTCGGCAAAACCGAAGACGCAACACAAGGCGCATCTCATCGGCATGTACGTGTGTCCCAGCGCGAGGGGCACGGGTGCGGGTACGCAACTCGTTCAGGCGGCCATCGGGTTTGCACGGACAAGAGTGGGAACCACGGTCATCACACTGACAGTCACCGAAGGCAACGAAACCGCCATCGGGCTTTATCGCGCAGCCGGATTTGTGGCGTTCGGCACCGAGCCCTTGGCCATACTCGCGCAAAGTGGATACAAGGCGAAGATTCACATGTGGCTTCGGTTGCAGGGTGTAGATGCTGCAGTTGGATAACAGCTTGCTGGCGTGGCTGCAAGACCATGACCAGTCCTGTCAGCGACGACATGCGAGATCCAGTGGCAGGATCAGGAGGGTGGGGCACCTTGCTCCGCGAATGTCCCCCGGCCTTCGGCCTCCGCCTTAATTTCGCTGCGCAAGGCGCCCCACCCTCCTGATCCCCGTGCTTTCCTGGTTCGCGACGAACCACAAACTTCCCAAGCCACGGCGGGTCGGTGGGCGGCGTAGCGAAGTAAGGGGGGAATCCATGGGCAAAGCCCATGGAGGAGGACATGAGCGGAGCTGCCCACCGGCCCGTCGTGGCCACCACAAGCGCCGGCGCGTTCAAGCCCAGTGCAGGTGGAAGTCGTTAGGAGGATCAATCAATCGGCATCAACCTGAATCACAAGAGCGCAGCGTTGTCGCCCCCGCGGATATCGGCATCCAGTGCGTCATGCGTCGACACACGCTATCGATACACAACTCATAATCCGGCACAAACTCCGAGCGCGCCAGCACAATCTCGCGCCGCCACGGATCGGCCAATCGATAGCGCCAGACGCCATCAACCAGAGTGGAATCATCCGGCGGCTCCATGCCGGCGCCCGAGCCGCGGATGCGGGCCTGCGACAGATGCAACCATGGGCCGACGACCTCGTAGTCCTCGGCCCATTCGATTTTCTCGATGGAGTGTTGCCAGCGCAGCGTGAACTGGCTCACCGGCAGTTGCACTTGCAGGCTGCCAGCGACCAGGCAGAGCGCCGCCAGCAGCGCCATGGTTCAGTGCAGCCGGGACAAGGGACTACGCGGCGGCCCGCTTGAAGCGTCGCGCACGCAGCACGTGCCACACCACCAGCGCCAGTGCCATGCCAAGTCCGATCTCGTCGGATATCGGCAAGGCCACCACCAGGAAGGCGGCTGCGACGAAAGCCCAGAGCCGCTCGAACCAGTTCAGCGGCGCGAGCCAGTACCCGATGGCCGTACAGCCCCATAAAGCGATAGCGATAAGCGCCTTGAACACGATATAGCTGGTGTCCCACCAGGTTCCACCTTGCAGCATCAGCGCCGGTGAGTACACCGCCATGTAGGGAATGATGAAGCCGGCGATGGCCATCCGCATGGCCTGAAAGCCGATCTTCATGCCGCTTTCCTTGGCAATCGGCGCCGCAGCGAACGCGGCCAGTGCGACCGGCGGTGTCAGATCGGCCATGATGCCGAAATAGAACACGAACATGTGCGAGACGATCAGCGGCACACCCAGTTCGAGCAGCGCCGGCGCAGCCAGCGAACTGGTGATGATGTAGTTGGGAATGGTCGGGATGCCCATGCCCAGCACCAGGCACACCAGCATGGTCAGCAACAGGCTGAGAAAGATGCTGTTCTCGCCAACGGCAATGATGTAGCCGGCAAACAGCGTGGCGGTTCCGGTCAGCGTCAGGATGCCGATGATGATGCCCACCAGCGCGCAGGCGATGCCCACCGGCAACGCATGGCGTGCGCCGTCGGCCAGCGCATTGAGCGCCACCCTGAGCGTCTCGCGGCCGCCCTTGGCAAACCACAACGCTGCCGCCATCAGCAGGGCCAGGCCGATGATGGCCTGAATGCCGTACTTGAAGAAGCTCGACGCGGCCAGCCCGATCAGGACCCAGAAGATGATCTGCAGAGGCCTGGTGCCGAAGTTCTTGCTCAGGGTTGCACCGAAGATCAGCACCACGGTCAAGGCCAGCCCCACCATGCCGGAGAACAGCGGCGTGTAGCCCGCAAACAGCAGATAGACCAGGATCGCCAGCGGCAGGATCAGGTACCAGCGCAGACGCATGGCGGCCCATGGATCGGGGCATTCCTCTTTCGGTATGCCCAGCAGCCCGGCGCGTCCGGCCTCCAGATGCACCATCAGGAACGCGGTGATGAAATACAGGATGGCGGGAATCGCCGCCGCCTTGCAGATCTCGAGGTAGGGCACGTCGATGGTCTCGGCCATGATGAAGGCCACCGCCCCCATCACCGGCGGCATGATCTGCCCGCCCATGCTGGCGGTCGCCTCGACGCCGCCGGCAAAGGATGCCTTGTAGCCGAAGCGTTTCATCAGCGGAATCGTGAACTGACCGGTGGTCACGACGTTGGCGACGCCGGAGCCGTTGATGGTGCCCATCAGTCCGGAGGACACCACCGCCACCTTGGCCGGGCCGCCCTTGGTGTGGCCGAACAGGCCGAGCGCAAAGTCGGTGAACAGCGTGATCATGCCGGCCTGCTCGAGGAAGGCGCCGAACAGGATGAACAGGAAGATGTAGGACGAGGACACATAGGTCGGCGTGCCGTAGATGCCCTCGGTGCCGAAACCGAGCTGCGACACGATCTGGTCGAATCCGTAACCGCGGTGCGCCAGCGCCCCGGGCAAGTGCTCGCCGAACAGTCCGTACAGCAGGAAGGTCAGGCAGATCAGTGGCAAGGCCAGCCCCATGACGCGCCGTGCCGCCTCGAACACCAGCACGATCGTGAGTATGCCCACCACCATGTCGGCATGGGTCATCTCGCCGGCGCGCAGCACCAGGTCGGCCTCGAATACCCAGTGGTAGAGGCCCGCGACAAATGCCGCGCCGGCTACCAGCCAGCCCAGCGCGCGCTGGCGCAGCGGCGGGTGCAGCACGAAGACCAACACCAGCAGGAATCCGACGTGCACCGCACGCACGATCGAACTCGACAGCGGGCTGAATGCCGCCGTGACGATCTGGAACGTGGAGAAGACAATCGCAACCCAGAACAAAGCGCCGGCAAAAGCCGGCGCATGTGTCTCGGTCGCGTGCAGTACGGCGGGCTTCCCGTCCGCCGTAGCTGGCGCGTTGCTGGCCATTTGCGGATCGGCTTACTTCATCAGGCCGACTTCGCGGTAGTACTTTTCAGCACCCGCGTGGAAGGGCACCGACGTTCCGGTGACAGCGCCTTCCTTCTTGATGCCCTTGGCAGCCGCGTGCGCAGCCACCAGGGTGTCGAGGTTCTCGAACATCGACTTGGTCATCAGGTAGACCGCATCGGCGGGAACGCCTTCGTGCGAGACCAGGAAGTTCTTGATCGCAGCGGTCGGCACGTCGGCCGTCTGGCCGCCATAGGTGTTGGCCGGAATCGTCGCCGGCTGATAGGCAGCATCGCCCACTTTGGCCACCACGTCGGCCGGGATCGGCACCACGACGATCTTGACCGCGGTGGACAGATCGCGAATCGACGCCACGCCCAGACCGGCGGACTGCAGCGTCACGTCGAGCTGGCGGTTCTTCATCAGTTCGACCGACTCGCCGAAGGCCAGGTACTCGACCTTGGAGAAATCGCTGTAGGCCAGGCCGGCAGCCTTGAGGATGGCGCGCGCATTGAGCTCGGTGCCGGACTTGGGCGCACCGACCGAGATGCGTTTGCCCTTGAGGTCGGCCATCGTCTTGATGCCCGAGTCGGCGCTGGCAACGATCTGGATGTAGTTGGCATATACGCCGGCCACAGCGCGCAACTTCTTGAGCGGGGTCGCGAAACCGGCTTCCTTGTCGCCGTTCCAGGCGGCGGACAAGGCGTCACCCAGCACCAGCGCCATCTCGCCGCGCCCGGCCTGCAGCAGGTTCAGGTTTTCGGCCGAGGCCTTGGTCGACTGCACCGTGACCTTGGCATCGGGCAGCACCTTGCCGTAGATCTGTGACAGCGCCACTCCCAGTGGGTAATAGACGCCACTCTGACCGCCGGTCAGCACGTTGATGAATTTCTGTTGCGCGCGCGCCAGCGGCGTCAATGCCAGCGAAGCGGCGCCGATGGCGCCCAGCACCACGGAGCGGCGACGGATCGGAGTCGGTACCTTGAACATGCAATCTCCTGCAAAACGGATGAATGGGAGCCGCGCGTGAACACGCGCGCCAGGTGAAGAAACTCTAACATGGCCCCCTCCACAGGGCATCGGGAAATACCCGCTGCGCGACCCGTGCGCATCGGGCGATCATGCACCGCTCGACAGGCAACTGCGGCGTCTCAGTCGACGCGGGCGGACGCACCGGGCTTGTCCATCAACGGCAGGCCGGCATCTTTCCAGGCCTCGAACCCGCCGCGCAGAAAACGTGCCGGCAGACCCAGCGCACACAACTGCCGGGCCGCGCTGCGGCTGACCTCGTGACCGTGCACACAATAGACCACGACCGCGCGGGACACGTCCAGCTTGGCCGCCCAATCCGTCACGGCCTGCGGGTCACGCCATAGCGCGCCCGGCAACATTTGCTGCGCAAGCGCGAACGCGGGTGGGCGCCGCACGTCGATCAGCACCGCCCCTTCAATCTCGCCCTGTTCGGCGCCCAGCGCCTCGGTATCGTCTTCTTCGTGTGACATATCCGGTTTCCTTTCAGTGCAAGAGGGAGGGCAACATGGTGACCGCGAGTCCGGCCAACGCACAGGCAGCGATCAACGTCATCACGCCTACCTTGAAGCGAAAAAGTGCCAGCACGGACAGCACGGTGATGGCCGCCGACACCCAGTCGATTGATCCGGCAAAGCCCTGCGGCCACCACACATGCCAGGCAAAAAACAGCGCCAGGTTCAGGATCACGCCGACCACCGCGGCGGTGATGGCGGTCAGCGGCGCCGTGAAGGCCAGCTTGCCGTGGGTAGTCTCGATAATCGGGCCGCCGGCAAATATCAGCACAAACGATGGCAAAAAGGTGAAGAAAGTGACCACGGTGGCTGCCATCACGCCACCCAGAAAAAGCGCGTCCGGACCAAGCACCTGCTTGATCCAGCCACCGACAAATCCGACATAGGCCACGACCATGATCAACGGTCCGGGGGTGGTCTCTCCCAGCGCCAGCCCGTCAATCATCTGCGCCGCGCTCAGCCACTGATGTTGCTCGACCGCACCCTGGTAGACGTACGGCAACACCGCATAGGCACCGCCGAATGTCAGCAATGCGGCCTTGGTGAAGAACCATGCCATCTGAGACAAAGCCCCTTGCCAACCCCAGACCATGCCCAGCGCCATCATCGCCACGGCCCACAACACCAGGGCCATCAGCACCATACGGATCAGCCGCGCGCGCGAAAAGCGCGCGTGTGACGGCGTCGGTGTGTCGTCGTCGATCAGCGCCGGGCCGAAGCCCTTGTCGCCAGCGCCGTGCCCACCACCCACTGCGAATGCGGCCGGCCGGACCTTGCCACCGAAGTAGCCAACCAGCGCCGCACCCAGCACAATCGCCGGGAAAGGCAGCTGCAAGGCAAAGATGCCCACGAAAGCCGCCGCGGCAATGGCCCATAACCAGGTGTTTTTCAGCGCCCGGCTGCCAATGCGCCAGGCCGCGTGCAACACCAGCGCAGTCACCGCCGGTTTGATGCCGTAAAAGATGCCAGCCACAACCGGCAACTGGCCGAAGGCCAGGTAGATCCAGGACAGCGCAATCAGAATGAACAATGACGGCAGCACGAACAAGCCACCGGCCACCAGCCCGCCCCAGCTGCGGTGCATCAACCAGCCGATATAGGTCGCCAGTTGCTGCGCTTCCGGGCCTGGCAACACCATGCAGTAGTTCAGTGCGTGCAGAAACCGCGTCTCGCTGATCCAGCGTCGGCGCTCGACCAGCTCGGTGTGCATGATCGCGATCTGCCCGGCCGGCCCGCCAAAGCTGATGAAGCCCAGCTTGAGCCAGAACCAGAATGCCTGTGCCAGGCTGACAGCAGCTGGTGCCTCGAGCGCATCGACCAAGCCGGCTTTTTCGACCGGGTTCGTCATGGCGCGGTGATTCCATGTTCGACAGGCAAGGCGTACAAGGCGTCGAACACCGCGCTGGCAGCCTCCAACAAGGCGTCGTCGTGCGGGTGCAGTTCGCGCAAACCACCCAATACGGCCTCCAGGCCGGCCGCATGCGGCGTCGGAATACCGCCGGCATCCAGGTAATGGACCGTGGCGGCAATCGACAACAAGCGGCGGTCATGCTCGAACGAAAAACCGGCCATCAGAACCTCGAACGTGACCCGGTTGCCCACGTGGGTGAACCGGGCGCCATCGAAATCGAATCCGATCGCACCACGCGGCACCACCGGGGTGTCGGCGAGCCAGACAAATCGCGCCTGCGGGTCGATGAATCGGCGGATCAGCCAGGCACTGGCCAATCGGTCAACCCAGGGTCTGGCGCGAGTGGCCCAGCGTTTGCGCGCATACGCCCTGATGTCGACGCGCGGGACCTCACCTGGCTGCGCTGTCGGCTCCCCGTGCGAAAAACGCGCTTCGAACGCCTGGCGCAAACGCGCCAGTTCGTCGCGCGCCTGCAACGCGGCTTGCGCAGGGAAATAGTCGATTCGCTGAATCGCCTCCAAGGCATCGGTCGACCCCCGCAGTTTTCGCCTTGCCTGGGTCTCCGACAGGTCGTTGAGTTCGGCATGCACTGCACGCACGGATTGCTGCCATACCCCATACGCGGCGCTGCGATCGAATTGCGCCAGCAGTTCGTTTTGCTGCACGGCATCGCGCGGCGACAACTGCATCACCGACGCGTTGCCACCGTGTTCCCGCACCTCGTCGGCCAAGGCATCCAGCGCCGTCGCATGGGCCAGCGGCAACACATAGGCCCCATCACGCAACGCCACACACCCCAAGGCCTTGAGCGCACGCCAGATACGCAGTCGCACGGCGCTCGGCTGGGTTGGCAGCGTGACGATCAGGATTGAGAATATTGAATCAACTGAATCATTCATTGAAGTAAATATTACACAGCTCGATGTCCAAAGCAAGCACTATTTGCGTGTGCTGGCAACAAGACCCGTGGTGTGCCCTGGCGCACCCGATTCACGCGCCGCTGAAAATTACATCCATCCCGGTATCCGGCTGCGGCACTATCATGGCCGCAGCGGATCGCTTTGGAGTCCCGACCACCATGTCAACCGAAACCCTCATCCCCACGACAACATCGCCGTCCGAACGTTCGCAGCGCCAGCAAGCCGTGGTCAAGGCTCTTGAGGCGGTCATGCCCGTGCATTGCCTGTTGTGGAATAACGAAGACACCACGCCGTACGAGTGCGACGGCCTGACAGCCTACCGCCAGCGTCCGCTGGTCGTGGCCCTGCCCGAGACGCTGGCGCAGGTGCAGGCCGTGCTGCAGACCTGCCACCGCATGGACGTGCCGGTGGTGGCGCGCGGTGCCGGTACGGGACTGTCAGGGGGCGCCATGCCCCATGCGATGGGCGTGACCCTGAGCCTGGCCAAGTTCAACAAGATCCTGCAACTCGACCCGCAGGCGCGCACCGCGCGGGTCCAGTGCGGCGTACGCAATCTGGCCATCAGCGAGGCGGCGGCGCCGCTGGGCCTGTATTACGCACCCGATCCATCGAGTCAGATCGCCTGCACCATCGGCGGCAACGTGGCCGAGAACTCGGGCGGCGTGCATTGCCTGAAATACGGCCTGACACTGCACAACGTGCTCAAGGTGCGCGGCTTCACCATGGACGGCGAGGCGCTGGAGCTCGGGTCAGACGCGCTCGATGTCGGCGGCTACGATCTGCTGCCGCTGTTGGTCGGCTCCGAGGGCATGCTGGCCGTGATCACCGAGGTCACGGTCAAGCTGGTGCCCAAGCCCATGCTCGCGCGCTGCATCATGGCCAGCTTCGACGACGTGCGCAAGGCTGGCGACGCAGTAGCCGCGGTGATCGCCGCAGGCATCATTCCAGCCGGGCTCGAAATGATGGACAAACCGATGACCGCCGCGGTCGAGGACTTCGTGCACGCCGGCTACGACCTCACGGCCGAGGCCATCCTGCTATGCGAAAGCGACGGCACGCCCGAGGAAGTCGAAGAAGAAATCGGACGCATGCAGGACGTGCTCAAGCGCCACGGTGCCACGGCGATCGCGGTCAGCCGCGACGAGGCCGATCGCTTGCGTTTCTGGAGCGGCCGCAAGAACGCGTTCCCGGCCAGCGGGCGCATCAGCCCGGACTACATGTGCATGGACTCGACGATTCCGCGCAAGCGCCTGGCCGACATCCTGCTGGCCATCCAGCAGATGGAAAAGAAGTACCAGCTGCGCTGCGCCAACGTGTTCCATGCCGGGGACGGCAATCTGCACCCGCTGATCCTGTTCGATGCCAATGACCCCGACCAGTTACGCCGCTGCGAACTGTTTGGCGCCGACATCATGGAAACCAGTGTCGCCATGGGGGGCACGGTGACCGGCGAGCACGGCGTGGGCGTGGAAAAACTCAACTCCATGTGTGTGCAGTTCAGCGCCGAGGAGAACGCCCAGATGCTGGGGGTCAAATACGCATTCGACCCCAAGGGCCTGCTCAACCCCGGCAAGGTGATTCCCACGCTGCAGCGTTGTGCCGAAAATGGTCGCGAACTGGTGCGCGGCAACAAGCCGCGCAATCCGGCATTCGCCAACCTGCCGCGTTTCTGAGCTGAACGCTGAACGTACGCGGAGCCCGCGATATGACTGCCACGCGCACGGAATCCGACAGCTTTGGGCCCATCGAGGTTCCTGCCGACGCCTTGTGGGCGGCACAGACCGCGCGCAGCCTGCAGTTTTTTGCTATCGGCGAACAGCGCATGCCCTTGCAACTGGTCTATGCCCTGGCCTGGATCAAATGGGCCGCGGCAAATGCCAATGGCGAACTGGGGCTGCTTGCACCCAGGCGGGCCCAGGCCATTGCAGAGGCCGCAAAGTCGGTGGCACAGGGCGGGTTCGACGACCAGTTTCCGCTTTCACTCTGGCAGACAGGGTCGGGCACCCAGAGCAACATGAACGTCAATGAGGTGATTGCCACGCTCGCCACCCGCACGCTGCTCGCATCCGACTCGTCGCAAAAACGCGTGCATCCCAACGACGACGTGAACATGGGCCAGTCGTCCAACGACGTGTTTCCCAGCGCAATGCATATCGCGGTGGCGGCCCAGACCACCCGCGACCTGTTGCCGGCACTGACGCTGCTGCGCAGTGAGCTGGCCCTCAAGGCAGCCCGGTTTGCCGACATCGTCAAGATCGGGCGCACGCATTTACAGGACGCCACACCGGTGCGGCTGGGCCAGGAGTTCGGCGCTTACGAGGCGCAGTTGCAGTTGTGCGAGCAGCAGATCCGCCATGCCTTGCAGGCGGTGTACACGCTGGCCATCGGCGGTACCGCGGTGGGCACCGGATTGAACACCCATCCCGAATTCGGCTCCCGCGTCGCCGCCATGTTGTCGCAACACCTGGGTTTGCCGCTGTGCCAGGCCGAGAACCTGTTTGCCGCCATGGCCGGTCACGAAGCGCTGGTGGCCCTGCACGCCGGCCTGAAGATGCTGGCGATTGCGCTGACCAAGATCGCCTGCGACATCCGGCTCATGGGCAGCGGCCCGCGCGCCGGGCTCGGTGAATTGCAGCTGCCGGAGAACGAGCCCGGCAGTTCGATCATGCCGGGCAAGGTCAACCCGACCCAGGTCGAGGCGCTGACCATGGTTTGCGCCCAGGTGCTCGGCCATGACGCCGCGGTCGGATTTGCCGCCAGCCAGGGGCATTTCGAGCTCAATGTCTACAAGCCGCTGATCGCCTATGACACGCTGGACAGCCTTCGATTGCTGGCCGACGCGATGCGCAGCTTTGCAAGCCACTGTGTGGCCGGCATCCAGGTCAACGAAGTTCGCGTTGCGCAGTTGCTGCAAAGCTCGCTGATGCTGGTCACCGCGCTGGTGCCCCATATCGGCTACGACCGTGCCACCCGCATCGCCAAACATGCACACCGCCAAGGCAGCAGCCTGCGCGAGGCGGCACTGGAACTGGGCGAGCTGACGGCAGCGCAATTCGATGCCTGGGTCGATCCCTTGCAGATGCTCGAGCCGCGCGACCCTACACTGCAAGGACCGATGCATAGTATCCGTCCATGACCGAACCGGTCCGCCTGTCCAAACGCGTGTCCGATATGAAGGGCTGCTCGCGCCGTGAGGCCGAGTTGTTCATCGAGGGCGGCTGGGTGCGCGTCGATGGCAAGGTGGTCGAAGTACCGGCAGCCAAGGTGTCCACTGAGACCGTCGAACTCGACGCCAAGGCACGGCTCGAGCCGGTAGCTGCGGTGACGCTGCTGCTGCACAAGCCGCCAGGCCTCACCTGGGATCACAGCACCACACCTGCGCGCCAATTGCTGGTGCTGCAGAACCACTGGCCGGGTGATAGCCACCATGCGCCCCGTTTCCTGCAACGCCACCTGAATGTGCAAAACAGCGTGACACCGCTGGAGACCGACGCCAGCGGACTGATGGTTTTCACCCAGGACTGGCGCGTCGAGCGCAAACTGATCCAGGACGGCGCACTGGTCGAGCACGAACTTACCGTCGACGTGCGCGGCGATGTCTCGCCAAAGCAGCTGGACCAACTCAACCGCGCCCCGGTCATCGATGGCCGCGCCATGTTGCCGGCCCGGGTCAGCATCAACCGCCAGGCAGACGGCGTGACCGGCCTGCGTTTTGCCGTAAAAGGCCACCGGCCCGGGCAGATCTGGCAAATGTGCACTGACGCCGGCCTGCAATTGGTGGCGCTGAAGCGCCTGCGCGTCGGGCGCATCACGATGGCGGCATTGCCGGTTGGACAGTGGCGCTATCTGGCGCCGTTCGAACGGTTCTGACGCCGCTTGGCCTCAGCTGGCGCGAGCGCCTCGAAACCGGAGATCACGTCGAACAGCTCCGCATCGATGCTGCTTTGGCGCAGCCGGTTGAAGCGCCCGTGCAGATCGTCGCGCGTGTGGCCGGTTTGCGCCGCCTCGATCTTCAGCAGCACCTGACCCACCAATGCGGCGATGCCCTTGACCGACTGCGGTACCACGAGCGGTCCACGGGCATCGATGCCGGCATCCACAAGGCGCACAAAAACCCTCTCACCGACAGCCCACACGTTGGTCGGCACGGTCGCACGAGACAACCGGGTTTGCACGAAGTCGGTGATGGTTTCATTGAACTGCCCGACCAGGCCCTGGTCGGACCCAAACACAATGGCCATCGTGTCAGCACGCTGACGCCGGTCATCGGCAAAGGACAGATCCGCCTTGGCGGCACTCGCGGCATTGGCGCGCAAGCAGGCACTCAGGCCCTGTTCGACGGTGCAGTCGTAGTCGGCCAACGCAATGACCGACTGCTCGTATTGCCCGATGCTCGAGGCTGCCAGTGCCTTCATCGTGCGCACGACCGTCTGCAGGTCCGACGCGCTGGAGATGGTGCGGCGCAGACCGGCCGCACTGTCGCTCATTGCCCCGCCCCGGCCCGGTCCGGGCCTGTGGCGGGGGACCCGGCTTGCGATTTCACCCGATCACGGGCCAGCAACGGTGCGAGTGCGCGCCGTGCCAGCGCAACAATGGCTTCGCGATCCGGATCGGCCAGGGTGTTGCCCTGGATCAGGCGCTCGCCGAGATCGAACGGAATCTGGTCGGCCGCGTCTCGCACGGCCTGCTCGGCTTCGACCATGGCCTCGAGCACGATGGTGTCGAACAAACCCGCAGTCAGCGCCAGCAAGACGGCGATCTGCGCGCCCACCGCGATCGGCGCCGCCTCCGGCTGCTTGAGGCAGGCCCGGATGCGCCTGCCATGCGTGATGACAGCGCGTGTCGCGTCATCGAGCCGCGCGCCGACACGCGCGGGGCTCAGATGCGTGGCCCGTTCGAGCAGGCGCGAGTGGATATAGAAGATGTCGCCCGGGAACGCCTCGCGGCCGGGCGGCCGGCGCAGCAGCAGCGACAACTCGCGATAGGCGCGCGCATGGTGCGTGAGGTCGTCATAGACGATCAAAACGTCGCGACCGGCCTCCATGAAGAACTCCGCGATGCTGGTTGCCGCATACGGCGCGATATAGGCCAGACCGGGTGGGTCGTTGCCTTCTGCGACCACCATCACGGTATAGGCCATGGCGCCGGATTCGCGCAGCTTCGCGACCACCTTGGCCACCGCAGATGCACGCTGGCCGATCGCGCAATAGACACACAACACATCCTTGCCGCGCTGGTTGAGGATGGTGTCGATCGCGACCGCCGTCTTGCCGGTCTGGCGGTCGCCCAGGATCAGTTCACGCTGGCCACGCCCGATAGGAATCAGCGCGTCGATCACCTTCAGGCCGGTCTGGATCGGCACCGTCACCGGTGCGCGGTCCATGATCGGCGCCGCCGGCCGTTCGATCGGCAGACGGGTCGGTGTAGTCAGCGCCGGCACGCAGCAACGAGCGGATCGGTGGCAAGCGGGAATCGAAACAAACGTCGACAACACTGCCGCGCACCCCCGCGACAACACCTGCCGGGGTCGGCGCGCGGCGCAGCATCCCGACGCCGCTTTACCAACGTCGCGCGTTACCTGCGACAGGCCTGCTCGGTGATTCGATCCGTCACCGGCGCATCGTCACGTTCAGTTGCGCGTTCGCCGCAAATCCTCCACCCCATCCGGCCCATTGTGCAGATTCGTCAACACATGCTCCTGATGCACTAACCGCCACGACAGCATCTTGTGCGCCATCTCCAGCATCACCGACTGGTGGGCCGGGTCGCGCGACAGGTCGTTCATCTCCCACGGATCGTTGGTCAAATCGAACAGCAGCGGCGGCAGGGCGGCAAAAAACACGTATTTCCAGCGCACGCCGCGAATGATGGCCAGCTGGCACTCGTCGGGCATCAGGCTCAGCGCCGCCTCGGCGTCGAGTCCGTTGTGGGGCCCGGTGCGGAAGTCCAGCTCCATGTGGGCTTCCTGGCGCCAATGGTCCGGTGTGCGGTGCTCCAGAAACGGTCTCAGCGAGCGGCCATCACACTGCGCCGGAATCTCCAGCCCCAGCCAGTCCAATATGGTCGGCATCAGGTCAACCGATTCGGTGAATGCGTCGACCTGGCTGCCCCGACCGGCATCGCTGGACGGACGCGGGTCGCGCACGATCAGCGGAATGTGAAAGCTCTGGTCAAAGTACATCTCCTTGCCCCAGCCATAGTGGTCACCACCCATTTCGCCGTGGTCGCAGGTGAAGACGATCAAGGTGTTTTCGTATTCGCCGGTAGCCTTGAGATGCGCCACGATGCGCCCGACCGCGTCGTCGACCTCGTTCATCATGCCGTAGTAGCAGGCGCGCATCTGTCGCAGCTCCAGTTCGGGCATGTCTATCAGATGGTTGGGGTTATGTTCATCGTAGTGGTTAGGACGTGCAAAAGACTCGATCCACTGCGCCAGATGCGGGTGTTGCGCCGCCTCCTCGGCGGGTGTCGCTCGGCGCTGCGGCATCGGCACCTCCGCCGGGTCGTACAAGGCGTTGTACGGTTCGGGTGCAATCACCGGCGGATGCGGACGCAGGAAAACGCAATGCATGAACCAGTCGTCCTGGCGATGGTCGCCCAACCATTCGATCACCCGATTGGCCATGAAGTTGGTGTCGCTGTCCTCGGCCTTGTACAGCGTGGGAACAAAGCGATGGCCGCGCTCCTGCGGCTGCTCAAAACCCGGGCGTGGCTGGTAGACGTCGTGCCGGCCTTCAAACGCGTACCCCTTGGCGCGCAAATCGTTCATCCAGGCTGCCATATAGTCGGGAAACAGCAAGCCAACGTGGTAGCCCGGCAGCGGGCCCTCGAAGGTGCGCAAGGCCGGATCCTGCGGGTCCAGGCCACGCGGGTCGGCGGAGGTGTCGGTGTAGCCGAACAACATCGGGTCAATGCCGGCCTTGCGCACTTCATGCGCAATATTGGTATGGCGCCGATCCAGCGGCGTGCCGTTGCGTCCCGAGCGGTGGTTCATCAGGTACAGGCCGGTCTGCAGGCTGGTACGTGCCGGCCCACACGGCGCCGTGACCGTGAAATGCTGCTTGAACAACACGCCGTCGCGCGCCAGCGCATCGAGGTGCGGTGTCTTGACCACCGGATGGTCGACGGCGGACAGGCACTCGGCGCGCCATTGGTCGGCGGAAATGAACAGGACTTTGCGTGGCTGGGACATGGTCGGGGTTCCTGGATGCTTGGGGATGGGTGGCTATTGATCGGTCGCTCGGGCCGCCTCGGCTTGGCAATCAGCCAAATCGGCTGGTTGCAGGTCGGCGGCAATCAGCCGGCCTGCTCCAGCCGCGCATCAATGGATTGTCTGGAATTGGCCTCGGGTGTCATGCCGCTCCTTGGTGACGGCATTCTAGGGTCGAAGGGCGAGTATTGTTACAAATTCATGTCCGGCCCAGACCCGGATCTGATGTCGCCCCAACTCCATCATCCAGGGTACGGCAGCTCGTAATCCTTGCGGTTCGCCGCTGCGATAAGCTGATAATGTCCCAATTCTTACGTGGAGCACTGTTTATGGCATCCGTCAACAAAGTCATCCTGGTCGGCAACCTGGGTCGCGACCCCGAAATCCGCTACCTGCCCAGCGGCGACCCGGTGGCCAATATCGCCATTGCCACCAGCAGCAGATACAAGGGCAAAGACGGCAACATGGTCGAGGAAACCGAGTGGCACCGGGTCACCTTCTTCGGCAAACTGGCCGAAATCGTGGGCCAGTACCTGAAAAAAGGCCGCGCCGTGTATGTCGAAGGTCGTCTGAAGACGCGCAAGTACACCGACAAGGATGGCGTCGAAAAATACGCCACCGACATCATCGCCAACGAAATGCAGATGCTGGGCGGTCGCGAAGGTATGGGCGATCCCGGTGGCCACGATGGCGACAACGAGGGTTACTCTGCGCGCTCCAACGCGCCGGCTCCACGCCAGCATCAGGCACCACCGGCCCCGCGCCAGCCGGCTCCGGCAGCCGCCAAGCCGTCGAGCGGGTTCGACGACATGGACGACGACATTCCGTTCTAAAACCGGGTTTCGCGCCGGTTGCACCGGCTGGCCGCCTTTCCGGGGCTGCCGTCCCCGGGCGCCTGCGCCTGCGCCTCTCAGGCAGACAAGGTCTGTGCCGCGTCGATCACGCCGCCCCCCAGACAAAGCTCGCCGTCATACAACACCGCCGACTGCCCCGGCGTGACGGCCCACTGGGCATCCGGGAAAGTCAGGGCAAAGGACACCTCCGGCGCGGACGAATCCGGCTCCAGCTGGCACAGCGCATCACTCTGCCGATAGCGCGCCTTGGCAGCCAACACCCCCGCTTGCGGCGACTGGCCGCTGACCCAGCTGGCGTTGGTGGCGTGCAAGCGCCCGTATTGCAGCCAGGGATGGCCGTGGCCCTGTACCGCCCACAGGGTATTGCTGGCCATGTCCTTGCGCGCGACGAACCAGGGCGCATGCTCGCCACCGCCGCGCTGTGCGCCTTTGGCACGCACGCCGCCAATGCCCAGACCCTGGCGCTGACCAATGGTGTAAAAACTCAGCCCCACATGCTCGCCCAGCACACGGCCGCGCTCGTCCTTGATCGGCCCCGGCGCACCCGCTATGTAGCGATTGAGAAACTCGCGGAACGGGCGCTCGCCGATGAAGCAGATTCCGGTGGAGTCCTTCTTGCTCGCGTTGGGCAGGCCGATTTCGGCGGCGATGCGGCGCACCTCGGTCTTGTGTAGTTCACCCACCGGAAACAGCGTCCTGCACAGCTGGGCCTGGTTCAGCCTATGCAGAAAATAACTCTGATCCTTGGCCGGATCCAGCCCCTTGAGCAATTCGTACAGACCACTGTCCGGGTTCTGCCGTACCCGGGCGTAATGGCCGGTGGCAATCTTGTCGGCGCCGACCCGCATCGCATGGTCGAGAAAGGCCTTGAACTTGATCTCGGCGTTGCACAGGATGTCCGGATTGGGTGTGCGCCCGGCCTGGTATTCGCGCAGGAACTCGGCAAACACCCGGTCCTTGTATTCGGCGGCGAAGTTGACGTGTTCGATCTCGATGCCGAGTACGTCGGCCACCGCTGCCGCATCGACGAAATCGACATTCGACGAACAATAAGCACTGTCGTCGTCATCTTCCCAGTTTTTCATGAAGATGCCGATCACCTCATGACCCTGCTGCTTGAGCAGGTAGGCCGTCACCGCGGAGTCCACACCCCCGCTCAATCCCACGACCACTCTTGACTTGTTTGCCATGAGCGCAATTATCCCCAACCGAAGGAAGCACGTGGCAGTGCGCGCGCCTCGAACCGCGCCATCGCACGATGCCATGGTGTCAACGCAGCGAGGCCCCCGGGAATGCCGTGCGCACCAGTTCCAGTGGAAAACTCCGACCGGCCAGATAGTCCTCAACGCACTGCAACAGCACCGGGCTGCGATGCCGATCCTGGCTGGCCCGGATCTCCTGGGCGCTCATCCAGAGCGTGCGAACAATGCCGTGATCGAGCGGCCGTCCGGCGTCCGGTTCCCCCAGAACACCCCGAAAAGCGAAGCGCAGATAGGTAATGCCTTCGCCCTCGGTCGCCTTGCCGTCCGACGTCTGCGGCGTAGGCCCGGTCAGATAGACACCCACCAGCGCCTCGGGCCGAAAACCAAATGTGGTCTCCTCCAGTGTCTCGCGAACGCAGGCCTGCTCCAGTGACTCGCCGGGGTCGAGGTGGCCGGCCGGATTGTTCAGCCGCAAGCCGTCTGCTGTCTGCTCCTCGACCAGCAGAAAAAGCCCGTCGCGTTCGATCACGGCCGCAACGGTGACATTCGGTTTCCAACGAATCACCATGCGGCATTATCAGTTCGGGCCGCTGGCCCGTTCCCGTCAGCGGGAGCCCCGCCGAATTCATGTAAGCTCCCGGCAAGAATTGTGACCGGTCCATAACGAACATAGGAGCCCCTCCATGCTGATTGGCATACCTGCCGAAACCACTGAGAGAGAGACCCGCGTCGCGCTCACACCCGAGACGGCAAAGAAGCTCAAGGCCCAGGGGCACGTACTGAAGGTGCAGTCCGGTGCTGGCGTCGCCGCCAGTGTCACCGATGCGGCGTTCGAGGCTGCCGGCGCCGAGATAACCGACGCCACGGGTGCGCTGGGCTGCGACCTGGTGCTCAAGGTGCGCTCTCCTTCGGACACGGAGCTGGCGATGATGAAGCCCGGCAGCACGCTGGTGGGCATGCTCAACCCGTTCGACGCGGCCGGCCTGCAACGGCTGGCCACAACGGGGTTGACCAGTTTTGCACTGGAAGCGGCTCCGCGCACCACGCGCGCCCAGAGCATGGACGTGTTGTCGTCCCAGGCCAATATCGCCGGCTACAAGGCGGTAATGGTTGCAGCCGACAAGTACCAGCGCTTTTTTCCGATGCTGATGACGGCCGCCGGAACGGTCAAGGCAGCCCGGGTCGTGATCCTGGGCGTCGGTGTGGCAGGCCTGCAGGCCATCGCCACCGCCAAGCGGCTCGGCGCCGTGATCGAGGCCTCCGATGTGCGCCCCAGCGTCAAGGAGCAGGTCGAATCGCTGGGCGGCAAATTCATCGAGGTGTCCTATGACACCGACGAAGAGAAGGAAGCCGCGGTCGGTGTGGGCGGCTACGCCAAGCCGATGCCGCAAAGCTGGCTCGACCGGCAAAAGGTCGAGGTGGCCAAGCGCGTGGCCATGGCCGATATCGTCATCTCCACGGCGCTGATTCCCGGCCGCGCCGCGCCCACCCTGGTCACCGAGGAGATGGTCAAGAGCATGAAGCCGGGCTCGGTCATCATCGACATCGCAGCGGGCAAAGGCCCGGACGGTGGTGGCAACTGCCCGCTGTCGGAGGCCGACAAGACGGTGGTCAAGCATGGCGTGACCATCGTCGGCGAGACCAACCTGCCGGCGCTGGTAGCCGCCGATGCCTCGTCCCTGTATGCGCGCAATGTGCTGGATTTTCTCAAGCTGATCCTGCCCAAGGACAGCGATTTGAAAGTGGATATGGACGACGACATCGTCGTAGCCTGCCTGATGACCCAGGGCGGCGAAGTCAAACGCAAGTAACCCCGCCGCCCCCGCTACCGGCGCCCTGCAGCAACACCCCAAACGGAGAACCCCATGGACCTCGTTTCCCCCACGATCACCAATCTGATCATCTTTGTCCTGGCCATCTACGTCGGCTACCACGTGGTGTGGACCGTGACACCGGCCCTGCACACACCGCTGATGGCGGTGACCAACGCGATTTCGGCCATTGTCATCGTCGGCGCGATGCTGGCCGCGGCCCTGACCGAGACCACCCTGGGCAAGACCATGGGCGTACTGGCAGTGGCGCTGGCCGCGGTGAACATATTCGGCGGCTTCCTGGTCACCCGGCGCATGCTGGAGATGTTCAAGAAGAAAGAAAAGAAACCGGCCGGGGAGAAAGCATGAAGTACGACCGTCATGCCAGCATTTCCGTTGTACTGGTCATGGTCTGGGCCTGCAGCAACTGGATTTTTTTCCGCTTCGACGCACCCGGCATGTTTGTCTGGTTGATCCTGGGGCTCGGATCGAGCCTGTGGATGTCTTTGCGCTCTCCTGGCTTCAAGCGCGCCTGGCAGGCCTGGCGCGGCGCATACCGGAACCGCTCCAGCGTTAACACTGTTGATCTCGAGGCACTAGCATGAGCATGAATCTCGTCACCCTTTTTTACCTGATCGCCTCGGTCTGCTTCATCCAGGCTCTCAAGGGCCTGAGCCATCCGACCACGTCGATCCGCGGCAACCTGTTCGGCATGATCGGCATGGGGATTGCCGCTGTCACCACCGTTTTCCTGATCGGCAACCTGGCCGACAACTTCGGCATGGGCATGGTCTGGGTGCTGGTCGGCCTGCTGGCCGGTGGTGCCTATGGCGCCTACCGCGCCAAGACCGTCGAGATGACGCAGATGCCCGAGCTGGTGGCTTTCTTCCACAGCATGATCGGCCTGGCGGCTGTATTCATCGCGGTGGCGGCCGTGGCCGAACCGTATGCGTTCGGCATCGTCGTCAAGGGCATGCCGATTCCTGCAGGCAACCGTCTCGAGCTGTTCCTGGGCGCGGCCATCGGTGCCATCACCTTCAGTGGCTCGGTGATCGCCTTTGGCAAACTCTCGGGCAAATACAAGTTTCGCCTGTTCCAGGGCGCGCCGGTGCAGTTTTCAGGACAACACAAGCTCAACCTGATCCTGGGCCTGGCCACCGTCGGCCTGGGCCTGCTGTTCATGGCCACAGAGAGCTGGACCGCCTTCTTTGCCATGCTGGTACTGGCCTTCGTGATGGGCGTGCTGATCATCATCCCGATCGGCGGCGCCGACATGCCGGTGGTGGTCTCCATGCTCAACAGCTACTCCGGCTGGGCCGCGGCCGGCATCGGTTTTTCGCTCAACAACAGCATGTTGATCATTGCCGGCTCGCTGGTGGGCAGCTCGGGCGCGATCCTGTCATACATCATGTGCAAGGCGATGAACCGCTCGTTCTTCAATGTGATCCTGGGTGGCTTCGGCGGCGAGGCAATTGCGGCTGGCGGTGCTGCGGCGGAGAAGCGCCCGGTCAAGAGCGGCAGCGCCGACGATGCAGCCTTCGTGCTGAGCAACGCCGAAACCGTGGTCATCGTCCCCGGCTACGGTCTGGCCGTGGCCCGCGCCCAGCATGCGGTCAAGGAACTGGCGGCCAAACTCACGGAAAAGGGCATCACCGTCAAGTACGCCATCCATCCGGTGGCAGGTCGTATGCCCGGACACATGAACGTGTTGCTGGCCGAGGCCGAGGTCCCTTATGACCAGGTGTTCGAGATGGAGGACATCAACGGCGAGTTCGGCCAGGCCGATGTCGCCATTATTCTGGGCGCCAACGACGTGGTGAACCCGGCCGCCTTGCAAAAGGGCAGCGCGATCTACGGCATGCCGATCCTGGAAGCCTACAAGGCCAAGACGGTGATCGTGAACAAGCGCTCCATGGCCGCCGGCTACGCCGGCCTGGACAACGAGTTGTTCTACATGGACAAGACCATGATGGTTTTTGGCGATGCCAAGAAGGTGGTCGAGGACATGGGCAAAGCGATTGAATAGGACCGCAAACCAGGTGCGTGGCGCAGCGCGGCTGCCACGCACCAGACAGGCAGGGCGGGGCATTGCGACAAGACGAAACGGATAGGGACAGAGAAGCCGCCAGGGCGCAGGCGACCGATTCCCAGGATGCGTTCCCGGAGACACATGACAATGACTGACCGCATATGGCTTGAGCGCTACCCGAAAGGAGTGCCGGCTGATATCGACGTGGCGCAGTTCGACTCGCTGACGACGCTGATCGAGGAGTGCTTTGCACGCCATGCGAACAGCATCGGGTACAACTTCATGGGCCGGGATATCAGCTACGGGCAAGTGGACAGCCTGAGCCAGGCATTTGGCGCCTATCTGCAAGGTCTGGGGCTGGTCAAGGGAGACCGGGTCGCGGTCATGATGCCCAACGTGCCGCAATATCCCATGGCGGTGACGGCGATCCTTCGCGCCGGCATGGTACTGGTGAACATCAACCCACTGTATACGGCAAGGGAGCTGGAGCACCAGCTCAAGGACTCGGGCGCCAAGGCCATCGTCATCCTGGAAAATTTTGCTGCCACGCTGGAGAAATGCCTGGCTTCGACCGCGATCAAGCATGTGGTGTTGTGTGCCATGGGCGACCAGCTCGGACTGCTCAAGGGCACGCTGGTCAACTACGTCGTGCGCCACAGCAAGAAGCTGGTACCGTCGTTCAATATTCCGGGGGCGGTGCGCTTCAACGAGGCCGTGGCGCGTGGCACGTCGGCGCCATGGATCCGGCCGCAAATCAATGCCGACGACATGGCGGTGCTGCAATACACCGGCGGCACCACCGGCGTGTCCAAGGGCGCCGTGCTGCTGCACCGCAACCTGGTGGCCAATGTGTTGCAAAACCAGGCCTGGAGCGCGCCGTTGATGCGCAGCATTCCGAGTGGCGAGAACCCAACCATCGTGTGCGCCTTGCCGCTGTACCACATCTTCGCCTTCACCTACTGCATGATGCAGTCCATGCAACTGGGCGGCAAGCTGATCCTGATCGCCAATCCGCGCGATTTGCCCACGATGTTTGAAGAGTTGTCCAAGCACCGCATCCACCTGATGCCCGGCGGTCAACACCTTGTTCAACGGCATGCTTCACCACCCCGCAATTCAACACCGTGGACTGGAGCAACCTGGTCGGCGCCACGGGTGGCGGCAGCGCGGTGCAGGCGTCGGTGGCGAAACTGTGGCTGGAAAAGACCGGCCGCCCCATCCTGGAGGGCTACGGCCTGAGCGAAACCTCTCCCGTGGCCAGCGGCAACCCGGCGAACGCCACCGAATACAGCGGCTCGATCGGCGTGCCCTTGCCCAATACCTGGATGAAGCTGCTCGATGACGACGGCCGTGACGTGACACAAGGCCAGACCGGCGAGATCGCGATCAAGGGGCCGCAGGTGATGGCGGGTTATTGGCAGCGTCCGGACGAAACCGCCAAGGTCATGACACCCGACGGCTACTTCAAGACCGGCGATATCGGCGTGATGGACGAGCGCGGTTTCTTTCGCATCGTCGACCGCAAGAAAGACATGGTGCTGGTCAGCGGCTTCAACGTCTACCCGACCGAGATCGAGGACGTGGTGGCCGGCCTCGACGGCGTGCTCGAATGCGCGTGTGTCGGTGTGCCCGATGCCAAGACCGGCGAAGCCGTCAAGCTGGTGATCGTCAAGAAAGATCCGGCCTTGACCGAAGCCAGGGTGCGCGCCTGGTGCAAGGAAAAGCTGACCGGGTACAAGCAACCCCGGCTGATCGAGTTCCGCGCCGACCTGCCCAAGACGCCGGTGGGCAAGATCCTGCGCCGCGAGTTGCGCGACAAATAGGCGCCAGGCGGCGACGCACGATGGCTACCACGGGTGTTCTCAGTGCCCTGGCGCAGGAGCAGCACGGCCTGCTCGCCCAGCTGACGAACGCCCGGCAGGTGCAACGCGCCGGGCGCGACTTCTGGCTCGGTGAACTGCACGGCGCACCGGTTGTACTCGCCTTGTCGCGCATCGGCAAGGTCGCTGCGGCCACGACCGCGACCACGCTGATCGAGGCCTTTGGCGTCGAACGCATCGTGTTTACCGGCGTGGCCGGCGCACTGGGTTCCGATGTGCGCGTCGGCGATGTCGTCGTGGCCAGCCATTTCGTGCAACACGACATGGACGCCTCGCCACTGTTTCCGCGCTTCGAGATCCCGCTGTACCGGCAGGCGCAATTTGCCTGCGATACCCGACTGACGTCCTTGCTGGTCGAGGCCTGCCGGCGCGCCATGGTCGATTTGCCGCGCTCCGCCGCGGCCCCGGCGCAGTCCGGACAGTTGCCGGCCGTGCACCAGGGCCTGATCGCCAGCGGCGACCGGTTCATCGCCACCGCCCAGATCTCGCGCGACGTACGCCAGGCCTTGCGCGCCGACGCCATGGATGCGCTGGCGGTCGAAATGGAAGGCGCCGCGGTGGCCCAGGTCTGCCATGACTACGGTATCGCTTTCGCGGCCGCGCGCACGATCTCGGATCGGGCCGACGACCTCGCACATGTCGACTTCGAGCAGTTTCTCAACCAGGTTGCGGGCGTCTATGCGCAGCGCATCATCGCGCATTTGCTGACGCTGCTGGCACTCGAGCGCCCCTGACCCGGCGCCGTGGCTTGCGCCTAATTGAGCCAGCCCCGGCGCCGGAAGTACCACATCGGCGCGATCGCGCTGGCCGCCATCAGCGCCAGCGCGAACGGGTAACCGTAGCTCCACTGCAACTCGGGCATGAAGCGAAAGTTCATGCCATAGGCACTGGCCACCAGCGTCGGCGGCAACAAGGCCACGGCGGCCACCGAGAACAGCTTGATGATCTTGTTCTGGTTGATGTTGATGAAGCCGACGGTGGCATCCATCAGGAAGTTGATCTTGTCGAACAGGAAGGTGGTGTGCGAATCGAGTGAATCGATGTCACGCAGGATCTGGCGCGCTTCCTCGAACTGTTCGGCATTGAGCATCTTGCTGCGCATCATGAAGCTGACCGCGCGGCGGGTGTCCATGGTGTTGCGCCGGATGCGGCCATTCAGGTCTTCCTGGTGTGCGATCGCACCCAGCACCTCGCCGGCCAGCACGTCGGTCATGTCGCCCGACAAGACCTTGGCGCTGACCTGTTCGAGTTCGTCATAAATGCCTTCCAGCGTGTCGGCCGAGTGTTCGGCATCGGCATCGAACAACTTGAGCAGCACTTCCTTGCCGTCTTCGATCAGGCCCGGCGCACGACGCGCGCGCATGCGCAACAAGCGAAACACCGGCACGTCCTCCTCATGGATCGAGAACAGGATGCCCTTGCTGCGCACCGTGTCGTTGACCAGGTTCAGGATGAAGGCCACGCGTGCGGTGCGGGTTTCGCCGGCACCGGTAATCAGGAAATCGCTGCGGATGTTGAGGTCGCCGTTTTCCTCGGAATAAAAGCGCGCCGACTCCTCGATGTCCTCGTCCATCGCATTGGCCGGAATCACCACGCCGTAATACTGCTCGACCCACTGCTTTTCCTGCGGGCTGGGCGAATCGAGGTCGACCCATACCGGGGTGAAACGCGACAGTGCTTCCAGGGACTCGATTTCTTCCTGGTACAGACGGCCGTTGGCGAGCGAGAAAATGTTGAGCATGAACGCGTCCCCAGGGCTCTGGAATGGCGACAAGGCGAGGTGAGACACGCCGCCGCGCAGGCAACGGACCCGACGCCGCAAACCGCGTCGGCCCGAAGCCGGGAATTATCGCACCGCGATGCTCAGGCGCCGAGCATCAACTCGAGCAGTTCACCCTTGTGCGCCAGCGCGTCGCGCTCGCCCATGGCGATCAGGGCCTGGACGAAACCGCGGCTCGAACAACAGGTAGCTGGCGAGCGTTCCGCCGCTGCCCTTGAGCACACCCAGTGCGCCCATGGCGCGGCGGATCGCCACCGGCAATTCGCCGGTGAACTCCTGGGCCAGCGCGTCCAGAGACTGCGAAGGTGCGATGGCCAGCACGTCGATGGCCTTGAAGCGCGTGCTGCCGGCGACATCGAGCGGCAGGCCATGGATGGTCTGGGTGACACGCTGCGTCTGCTCGACATCGGCCTGCAGTGTGTCGTGGAACACGCTGGCAATCACATGCCCGGCCATGCTGCCCAGTGTCGGGCCCTTGGCCGGCAGCACCGACGGGCTGGCGGACAACTCCTGGCCGGGCCGCTCGGGCTGATTGACACCAATCACCAGAATGCGGCTGGCGCCCAGATGCATGGCCGGCGACAGCGGCGTGACCTGGCGCATGGAGCCGTCACCGAAGAACTCCTCGCGCCCATCCACCCGCAGTGCCGTGGCCGGAAACAGGAAGGGAATCGCGCTCGACGCCATCAGATGGTCGATGGTCAGCGGCTGGTACTCGGCGCGCCGCCCCGGCCGTCGCCAGGGCTCGAATTCGGCACGGGCTGGCGGTATGGCAAAACGTCCAGTGCACGCCGCTGGTGTAACTCGAGCCGGTGACGGCCAGCGCATCGATGGTGTTGGAGCGCAACGCGTCCCCGATGCCGTCCAGCGTGATGCCCTTGCGCAAGGTCTCGCGCAAAGCCGTGTTGTTCATCAATGCGCCATTGGACCTGGGCATGGCGCGACAGGCTCAGTGCCACCGCAATCCGGCTAAAGCGCACCCATGGCGGCACATTGAGGTCGTAGACGTCGACCGACCGCAGGCGGTGCCAGAATTTCGCCAGTTGTTCGAATGCCTGCAGGCCCTGCGTCGCCCGACTGGCCAGGAAGGCCGCATTGATGGCTCCGGCCGAGGTGCCCACCAGCACCTGAAACGGGAAAGTCCGCGGGGCGTCGCCGCGCGCCTCGAGCATGGCACCAATTGCCCGCAGCACGCCAACCTGGTATGCCGTGCGCGCACCACCCCCCATCAGAACCAGTCCGATGGTGGGCCGACCGCGCTCACGCAGTCCGGCATGGATGATGGTGTCCAGGCTCATTCGAACATCTTGTAACCAGTTCAGAGTCTATTGCACAACGCGGGCCTGGCACTTGTGGCAGCGCAGGAAAACCGGCGCAAGCCTTTGACGCAAACCCTTCAAAACCTGGGCAAATTGACTTGCGCTCCGATCTATTCGAAGGCATAGTGAATCGAACGACATGGGATAGGCAAGCACCGCAGTTCCATGTTTTTGCGCCGTGTCAGATACGGGCATGGCATTCAACGACGAGCGAAACAGGAGGAAATCCATGAATCTGACGATCAGCGGTCATCACCTCGAGGTCACACCGGCCCTGCGCAACTACGTAACGACCAAGCTTGATCGAATTACCAGGCACTTTGACCAGGTGGTGGATGTCAAGGTGCTGCTGACTGTCGAGAAACTCAAGGAAAAGGAACGAAGGCAACGTGCGGAATGCAATATCCACGTCAAGGGCAACGACATGTTTGCCGAGAGTTCGCATTCGGATCTGTATGCCGCGGTTGACGATCTGGTCGACAAGCTCGATCGCCAGGTCGCGCGGCACAAGGACCGGTTGCAAGACCACCACCACGAGGCGCCCAAACGGCTGATGTAAGGGCGCCCCGCTACCATGGGACTATCCGCCCGCATGACGGGCGGTTTTTTTTGTGTGCATAATCTGCATCCCACCATGAATCGACTTTCGTCCATCCTCCCGCCCTCCCAAGTGCTTGTGCGCGTCGACGCCACGAGCAAGAAGCGGGCGTTCGAAGAAGCCGGCCTGTTGTTCGAAAGCCAGCACGGCCTGAGCCGTGCGCTGGTCACCGACAGCCTGTTCTCGCGCGAGCGACTGGGATCAACCGGTCTGGGCCATGGCGTGGCCATTCCGCATGGCCGCATCAAGGGCCTGAAAGCGCCGATGGCGGCGGTGTTCCAGCTCGAGACCGCTATCGGTTTCGACGCACCGGACGACAAGCCCGTGCAAATGCTGATCTTCCTGCTGGTGCCTGAGGCCGCAACGCAAAAGCATCTGGAAATCCTGTCCGAAATCGCCGAGCTGCTCAGCGATGCGGACCTGCGCGAGAAGATGAGCACCTGTACCGATGCAGCCGAGCTGCACGGCCTGATCTCGCAGTGGCAGTCCGCACAACTGGCGTGACAAACCCGGCAAGCCGTCCGGATTTGCCATGAAACCCACCGTTGTCAGCGCCGATGTCCTGTTCGAGGAATTCCGCGCCTATCTGAAATGGCAATGGGTCGCCGGACTGGGTGCATCGGAGCGCCGTTTCGATGAAGTGGCGGTGCAGGCTGCAAGTTCAGGCGCCGATCTGGTCGGCTACCTCAATTACATCCATCCCTATCGGGTCCAGGTCCTGGGCGAACGCGAGATCGCCTACCTGACCAACGCCACGCTGGAAGATTGCGCACGCCGCATTTCCCGCATCGTGACGCTGGAGCCGCCCGCGCTGGTGCTGGCCGATGGCCAGGAGCCACCCGACGCGTTGCTGTCGCTGTGCGAACGCGCGCAGATCCCGATGTTCGCCACACAGGCCTCGTCGGCCTTTGTCATCGACGTGTTGCGCGCCTATCTGTCCAAGCATTTCGCCGAACGTGCATCCATGCACGGCGTGTTGATGGACATCCTGGGCCTGGGCGTGCTGATCACCGGCGAATCGGGCCTGGGCAAGAGCGAACTCGGCCTGGAGCTGATCTCGCGCGGCAACGGCCTGGTGGCCGACGACGCCGTCGACCTGTTTCGCATCAACCAGACCACGATCGAAGGGCGTTGCCCCGACCTGCTGCAGAACCTGCTCGAGGTGCGCGGCATCGGCCTGCTCGATATCCGCGCCATCTTCGGCGAGACCGCGGTGCGGCGCAAGATCCGCCTCAAGCTGATCGTGCACCTGGTGCGGCGCGAGACGCTGGAGCGCGAGTACGAACGGATTCCCTATGAGCCGCTGACACAGGACGTGCTGGGCATTCCGGTGCTCAAGGTGGTGATCCAGGTCGTCGCCGGACGCAACATCGCGGTGCTGGTCGAAGCCGCCGTGCGCAGCACCATCCTGAAACTGCGTGGCATCGACACCTACCAGGAATTCGTCGAACGCCACCGCAAGGCCATGGACGCCAAACCGGTCAGCCGCTCCGGCAGCTGAACCCTCCGCCGCCCAACCAAGCGCTGGCTCAACCCTGGCCGCGAACCGAAGCCACCGGACGGCTCGGGCAGTTGTCCTTGGTGCAATGGGCATACAGGCTCAGCGCATGGTCAGCGATGGCGAAGCCCTTGGCCTTGGCCACCGACTGCTGGCGCTTCTCGATCTCGGCGTCGTAGAACTCCTCGACCTGGCCACAGTCAAGGCACACCAGATGGTCGTGATGCTGCCCTTCATTGAGCTCATAGACGGCCTTGCCGCTCTCGAAATGGCTGCGGCTCAGGATGCCGGCCTGCTCGAACTGCGTCAGCACCCGGTACACGGTGGCCAGGCCGACATCGGACTGCTCGCCCAGCAAGGCACGAAACACGTCCTCTGCGGTCATGTGGCGCTGCTCGCCTTTCTGGAAGATCTCCAGGATCTTCAGACGCGGCAAGGTGGCCTTGAGCCCGGTGCTCTTGAGTTCATCGATATTGGCCATGACCATGTCCGTTCTCCAGGGTGTGCAGGGCCGCAGGCGGCCAGGCGGCAAGCTTGACGGCTACAATGGAACGATCATATCGCTGACCGTCACCATGCCTGAATCCCTGCGCCTGCGTATCCATGGCGGCCTGTCACTGGTGCTTTGCGCCGGGCTCGCCGCGTGTTCGAGTTTCGATGGCGCCAGCAACCGGCTGGCCAACATCGTGACCCCTTACCAGATCGACGTGGTGCAGGGCAATGTGGTCACGCGCGAGCAGGTCGACCTGCTCAAACCCGGCCTGCCACGCCAGAGCGTGCGCGACCTGCTCGGCACGCCGCTGCTGCAGAGCGTATTTCACGGCGACCGCTGGGACTACGTGTTCAGCTTCCGGCACAAGGGCGAAGAGCCCCAGTTGCGCAAGCTGACGGTGTTTTTCAAGGCTGACGTGCTTGAGCGCTTCGACGCCGACCCGATGCCGAGCGAAGCCGAGTTCGTTGCATCGCTCGATTACGGCCGCAAGTCCGCCAAGGTGCCCGTACTCGAAGCCAGCGAAGAGTCGCTGCAGAAGTTCAAGCAATCGGCCAAAAAGCCGGCACCGAACAGCGCCAGCACCAGCGCGTCCGCCGCGCCTGCGCTGCCCGCCAGTTACCCGCCGCTCGAGCCGGTCAAGCCCTGAGTCGATCCGGTATGCCAACCGCGCGCAAGCTCAAGGTGTGCGTCGCCGGTGCGTCCGGGCGCATGGGACACATGTTGATCGAGGCGGTAATGACCAGCGACGACATGCGTCCTGACCGGGGCCCTGGACATCGCCGGCAGCAGCGCCATCGGCACGGATGCCGGCGCCTTCGGCGGTCACGCTACCGGCGTGCTTGTCACGTCCGATCTACGCGATGCGCTGGGCGCAAGTGACGTGCTGATCGACTTCACCCGACCCGAAGGCACGCTCGCGCATCTGGCCGTGTGTCGCACGCTCGGCGTCAAGGCCGTGATCGGCACCACCGGCTTTGGCGACGCGCAAAAGGCGCTGGTCGCCGACGCCGCCAATGACATCGCCATCATGATGGCGCCCAACATGAGTGTCGGCGTCAACGTCACGCTCAAGTTGCTCGAACTCGCGGCGCGCGCCATGGCCACCGGCTACGACATCGAAATCATCGAGGCGCACCACCGCCACAAGGTCGACGCGCCCTCGGGCACCGCACTGAAAATGGGCGAGGTCATCGCGCAGACCCTCGGCCGCGACCTCAAGGACTGCGCGGTGTATGCGCGCGAGGGCGTCACGGGTGAACGCGATCCCTCGTCGATCGGTTTTGCAACCATCCGCGGCGGCGACATCGTGGGCGACCATACCGTGCTGTTTGCCGGCACCGGCGAACGCATCGAGATATCGCACAAGTCCTCGAGCCGCTCGACGTATGCGCAAGGCAGCCTGCGGGCCGTCCGATTCCTGGCGGGCCAGACACATGGCCTGTTCGACATGTTTGACGTGCTCGGATTGAACCGGGCAGACGCGACGACCCGATGAGTCGACGGGCCGCCCCAAGGCGAATCCCGCCGTACGCAGCACGGCGTTCGGAGCTTATCTCTTGAGCCTCGTCCAGTTTCTCGCCAATGGCGACGTGGTGAGCAATCTGGTTGCAGCGCTGCTGCTGCTGATGTCGGTCAGCAGCTGGATCGTCATCCTCTGGAAATCCTGGGTTCTGCGCCGCGCCGGTGGCGACGTCGCACGCAGCACGGCCGCGTTCTGGCAGTCCACCGACTTCGACCAGGCACAGGACAAGGCCCGCGCATTCGATCGCGAACAGCTGGTGTTGCCACTGATAGCAGCCACGCGCATCCGCGCCGATGGCACCCTGGCCACGGCCGGCGACCGCTCCCAGCAACTGACCCGCGTCTTGCGCGAGCAACTCCATGGCGTGCTGCACAAGCTGCAGTTCGGCCAGGTGCTGCTGGCCACCGTAGGCGCGACGGCACCATTTGTCGGGCTGCTGGGCACGGTCTGGGGCATCTACCATGCACTGCTGGCGATCTCGCAGGCCGGCCAGATCACCATCGACAAGATTGCCGGACCTGTGGGTGAGGCCTTGATCATGACGGCCGCCGGACTCGCGGTGGCGATTCCGGCGGTGCTGGCCTACAACGTGCTGGGGCGCCAGATCGGGCGCATCGAGGCCGATCTGGAAGGCTTCGCGCGCGACCTGCGTGAACTGCTGCTTAGCCACGCGAGCGAGGGCAAGAGTCGGCCCAGCGCGCCTGATCACTGATCTCCCATGGCATTCGGCCGACTCGAACGCAGCAGCGGGCCCACGCCCATGAGCGACATCAACATGACGCCGCTGATCGACGTCATGCTGGTACTGGTCGTGATCTTCATCATCACGGCCCCGCTGCTCGCCAGCGCGATCCGGCTCGATCTTCCCACGGCCAACACATCGAGCCCCGACAGCGGCGCCAGCAGCATCATGCTCAGCGTCAACAAGTCCGGCCAGGCCTTCCTGAACGACCGGCTGGTGACACTGCCCGATCTGGCCTCCGAACTGGCGCGCGCCAGCGCCGCTGACCCGGACACCGAACTGCAGCTGCGCGCCGATGCTGCCGTGCCCTACGGCCGGGTGGTCGAGATCATGGGCATCGCACAAGCCGCCGGGCTCGGTCGGATCGGCTTTGTAGCGGAACCCCAGGACAAGGACCGCTAATGCCTGTTGCGCTTGCGTCCTGCTGTTGCGGTAGCGGCGAGAGCCCAGAGTAGCTGCGCCGGTGCCAGAGCCTGGCGCCTGAACACCTAGAATCGACGTGTTGCGGCACTCGCGCCGCACTATGACCCCCCATGCAAGAAAAATACAACCACCTCGAGGTCGAGGCATCCGCCCAGCTTGGCTGGAACCGCCGCGACGCCTATCGCGTCAGCGAAGACGCCTCGCGCGAAAAGTTCTACGCCTGTTCGATGCTGCCCTACCCCAGCGGCAAGCTGCACATGGGCCACGTGCGCAACTACACCATCAACGACATGTTGACCCGGCAGCTGCGCATGAAGGGGTTCAACGTGTTGATGCCCATGGGCTGGGATGCGTTCGGCCTGCCGGCCGAGAATGCCGCGATCAAGAATGGCGTGCCGCCTGCCAGGTGGACCTACGAAAACATTGCCGACATGAAGCAGCAGTTGCAAGCGCTCGGTCTGGCGATCGACTGGAGCCGCGAGGTCGCCACCTGCGACCCCAGCTACTACAAATGGAACCAGTGGCTGTTCCTCAAGATGCTCGACAAAGGCATCGCCTACCGCAAGACCCAGGTCGTGAACTGGGACCCGGTCGACCAGACCGTGCTGGCCAACGAACAGGTCATTGACGGCAAGGGCTGGCGCACCGGGGCGCCGGTCGAGAAACGCGAGATCCCGGGTTACTACCTGAAGATCACCGAATACGCCGACGAATTGCTGGATCAGGTGCAGAACAAGTTGCCTGGCTGGCCCGAGCGTGTCCGGCTGATGCAGGAGAACTGGATAGGCAAGAGCGAAGGAGTGCGCCTGGCGTTCACACACGAGATCCAGGACGACACCGGCACACTCATCGGTGGCGGCCGCATGTACGTGTTCACCACCCGCGCCGACACCGTCATGGGCGTGACCTTTTGCGCCGTGGCAGCCGAACACCCGCTGGCCAGCCACGCGGCACGCAACAATCCGACGCTCGCCGCATTCATTGAGGAGTGCAAGCGTGGCGGCACCACCGAAGCCGAACTGGCAGTGCGCGAGAAAGAGGGCATGCGCACCGGTCTGTTCGTGGTCCACCCGCTCAGCGGCCGCGCCATCGAGGTCTGGGTTGGCAACTACGTGCTGATGGGTTATGGCGACGGCGCCGTCATGGGCGTGCCGGCGCATGACGAACGGGACTTCATCTTCGCCAAGAAGTACGACATCCCCATCGTCGAGGTGATTCTGATCGACGGTTTTGACTACGACTACGACAACTGGAACGACTGGTACGGCGACAAACAGCGTGGCGTAACCATCAACTCCGACAGTTTCAGCGGCCTGCGCTACCAGGAGGCGGTCAACGCCATCGCCCATGCGCTGCAGACTCGCGGCCTGGGCGAGAAGATGACCACCTGGCGGCTGCGCGACTGGGGTGTGAGCCGCCAGCGCTACTGGGGCACACCGATCCCCATCATCCACTGCGACGAGCATGGCGCGGTGCCGGTGCCCGAAAAGGACCTGCCGGTGGTCTTGCCGCAGGACTGCATTCCCGACGGCTCCGGCAATCCGCTGGTACACCACGAGGGTTTTCACGCTGGCGTGACTTGCCCGGTATGTGGGAAACCGGGGCGGCGCGAAACCGATACGATGGACACCTTCGTCGACAGCTCGTGGTACTTCATGCGTTATTGCGACCCGCACAACAGCGATGCCATGGTCGGCGACGGCGCCAGGTACTGGATGCCGATGGACCAGTACATCGGTGGCGTCGAGCACGCCGTACTGCATCTGCTGTACGCCCGCTTCTGGACCAAGGTCATGCGCGATATGGGTCTGCTCACCATCGACGAACCTTTCACCAGGCTGCTGACCCAGGGCATGGTGCTGAACCAGATCTACTACCGGGTCGGTGACAAGGGCGGACGCTCCTATTTCCCGCCAGCAGAGGTCACGCCGGAACTGGACGCGCAAGGCCATATCGTCGGCGGTACGCTGTCCGACGGAACCCGGCTGGAATACGGCGGCATCGGCAAGATGGGCAAGAGCGAACGCAACGGCGTCGACCCGCAGGACCTGATCGAGAAGTTCGGCGCCGACACCGCGCGGCTCTACACCATGTTCACCGCGCCGCCCGAAGCCACACTGGAGTGGAACGATGCGGCGGTGGAGGGCTCGTACCGATTCCTGCGTCGGGTCTGGAACTACGCCGCGCGTCTGCCGGCGGGGCCCGCGGCTGACGCTGCCATGCCGACACTGGGCCGCGCCGCGGCGGACCTGCGACGCGAAATCCACAGCGTGTTCAAGCAGGTCGACTACGACTACCAGCGCATGCAGTACAACACCGTCGTCTCCGGCGCGATGAAGATGCTCAACGCGATGGAAGACTTCAAGACCGACCTCGATGCCGGCGATGTCTGGGCACAGCATGAATGCTTCGGCATCCTGCTGCGCGCCCTGTACCCGGTCACACCGCATATCACGCAGGCCTTGTGGGGCGAACTCGGTTACGCCGCGGCACTGGGCGAGTTGCTCGATGCCGCTTGGCCCGAGGTCGATCCGCAGGCACTGGTGCAGGACGAGATCGAACTCATGCTGCAGGTCAACGGCAAGTTGCGCGGTTCGATCCGCGTGGCGGCCGACGCCGACAAGAAGACCATCGAAACGGCGGCGGTGCACAACGAGGTGTTCGTCAAGCTGGCGCAAGGCGCGCCGGTGCGCAAGGTAATCGTGGTGCCCGGACGCCTGGTCAACGTGGTGATCTGAGATGAAGCTACTCCGACGCCGTCTGCTTCTGGGATCCACCGCGCTGCTGGCGCTGACTGGCTGCGGTTTCAAACTGCGCGGTGCGCCCGATTTCGCGTTCCGCACATTGCGCGTGAACGCGGCCGAAACCTCGCCGCTGGGCAACGAACTCAAACGCAACCTGGCCTCGATCAGCACGCTGAAGTTGGTCGAGGACGCCAAGGCAGCGGCCACGGCCGAGGCGGTGCTCGACATCCTGTCCGAACTGCGCGAGAAAACCGTGGTGGGCGTGAACACCTCGGGCCAGGTGCGCGAATTCCAACTGCGTCTGCGTACGCGTTTTCGCGTGCGCACACCCCAGGGCAAGGAGCTGATCGGCGACACCGAGCTGCTACTGCAACGCGACATCAGCTTCAACGAATCTGCCGTGCTGGCGAAAGAAGCAGAAGAGGGCCTGATCTACCGCGACATGCAGTCTGACCTCGTGCAACAGATCGTCCGACGCCTGTCCGCCATCCGGGCCCTATGAGCCGCCGGGCCGCCCCAAGGCGAATCCCGCAGTGCGCAGCACGCAGGGTGCTTTTATGAGCCGCCGGGCCGCCCCCAAGGCGAATCCCGCAGTGCGCAGATCTGCGCAATAAGCGATGCAACTCGCAGCCGGTCAGCTTCAGGCGCATCTGCAAAAGGGCATAAAGTCTCTTTACACTTGCATGGCGACGAACCCTTGCTGGTGCAGGAGGCTGCAGACGCGATCCGCGCTGCGGCACGCGCGGCCGGGTTCAGTGAGCGCACATCGCATACCGTGGCCGGCGCCCATTTCGACTGGAGCGAGGTGCTGGCCGCCGGCGGATCTCTCAGCCTGTTCGCCGACAAACAGATCGTCGAAATCCGCATCCCCTCGGGCAAACCTGGCAAGGACGGCAGTGCGGCCATGCAGCAGTTGTGCGAGCAAGCCCAGGGCAACGATGACCTGCTGACGCTGGTGCTGTTGCCGCGCCTGGACAAGGCGACACGCAGCGGCGCCTGGTTCGGCGCGCTCGAGCGTTGCGGCGTAACAGTGGCGCTCGAGCCGGTCGAGCGCGGCGCGCTGGCGCCTTGGCTTGCGCAACGCCTGGCGCAGCAGGACCAGCGCGTCAAACCCGGCGTCGAAGGCCAGCGCAGCCTGCAGTTCTTCGCCGACCGGGTCGAAGGCAACCTGCTGGCGGCGCACCAGGAAATCCAGAAACTGGCCCTGCTGTTTCCGCCTGGCGAACTCGCCTTCGAGGACATCGAACGTGTCGTACTCAACGTCGCGCGCTACGACGTGTTCAAGCTCAGCGAAGCCGTGCTGGCCGGCCAGCGCCTGCGCGTACAGCGCATGCTCGACGGACTGCAGGCCGAGGGCGAGGCGCGAGGTGCTGGTGCACTACAGCCTGGCCGAAGACATCCGCGCGCTCAAGCGCGTGCGCGACGCCATGGACGCCGGGCGCCCGCTGCCAATGGCGCTGCGCGAGCAACGCGTCTGGGGCGTGCGCGAGCGTCTGTTCGAGCGGGTGTTGCCGCGACTCGATGGCCAACGGCTGGCCGGCCTGCTGCAGGCTGCACACCAGGTCGACGGCATCGTCAAGGGCCTGAAGGTCCCCGGCTGGCCGACCGACGCCTGGCAGGCCTTGCACCGCCTGGCCATGCGCGTGTGCAGTTATTGCGTGCCCCGTTAAGGCGGCCCTCGGGCGCAACGTGGCTGGCTCCGCGTGAGAAAATGCCGCCATGAATGCGCTCAACATCGCCGAATACAGCCAGACGCTGGGCATCCAGGCCCGCGCCGCATCCAGCCTGATGGCCCGTGCCAGCGCGGCCAGCCGCGGCTCCGCCTTGCGCCGATTGGCCGAACTGCTGCGTGCCAACCAGGCAGCACTGGAGGCCGGCAATGCCAAGGACCTGGAACGCGCCGCGGCCGCCGGTCTGTCCGCCCCGATGCTCGACCGGCTGCGACTCACGCCCAAAGTCATCGAAACCGTGGCCCAGGGTTGCGAGCAACTCGCCGCCATGCCCGACGTGATCGGCGAGATCCGGGGCATGAACCAGCAGCCCAGCGGCATCCGCGTGGGTCAGATGCGCGTGCCGATCGGCGTGTTTGCCATGGTGTTCGAAAGCCGACCCAATGTGACCATCGAAGCGGCCAGCCTGGCCATCAAGAGCGGCAACGCCTGCATCCTGCGCGGTGGCTCGGAGGCCATCGACTCCAACAAGGCGCTGGCCAAACTGGTGCAACAGGCACTGACCGACTCCGGCCTGCCAGCCGACGGCGTGCAGCTGGTGCAGATCACCGACCGCGCCGTGGTGCGCGAGCTGATCACCATGCCGCAATACGTGGACATGGCGATTCCGCGCGGCGGCAAGGGGCTGATCGAGGCCATCAGCCGCGACGCCAAGGTTCCGGTGCTCAAGCACCTGGACGGCAATTGCCATGTGTATGTCGACGACCCGTGCGACATCGCCATGGCCGTGACCGTGGCCGACAACGCCAAGACGCAGAAATACAGCCCGTGCAACGCCAGCGAAAGCCTGCTGGTGGCGCGCGGCGTGGCGGCGCAGTTTCTACCCCTCATCGGCGCGGTCTACGCGGCCAAGGGCGTGGAGATGCGGGTCTGCCCACAGAGCCGCGCGCTGCTCGCCCAGGTTGCCGGCGCACAGTTGGCAGATGCCACCGAGCAGGACTGGTTCACCGAATACCTGGCGCCCATCATCAGCATCAAGGTGGTCGACGGGCTCGACGCCGCCATTGCGCACATCAACCACTACGGCAGCCACCACACCGATGCCATCCTCACGCGCGACCACGTGCATGCCCAGCGTTTCCTGCGCGAGGTCGATTCGGCCAGCGTGATGGTCAACACCAGCACGCGCTTCGCTGACGGCTTCGAATTCGGCCTGGGTGCTGAAATCGGCATCAGCACCGACAAGTTCCATGCGCGCGGCCCGGTAGGCATCGAAGGCCTGACCTCGCTGAAGTACGTGGTGCTGGGTAACGGGGAGCTGCGCGGCTGAACGCCGCGCCCTCTGCCTGACTGGCCGGGTCTTGATCCCGCCGGCGCCTCAGACACCCATGCACAAACCAGCCACCGGCCCTGACGCTGCTGCGCCACAAGGCCGACTCGTCACCGGCTCGACGCTGGGCCATGTGATCCGCATGACCGCCGCCGGCTCGATCGGCCTGGTGGCAGTGTTCGCGGTCGACGCACTGAACCTGTTCTACATCACGCTGCTGCATCAGAGCGAACTGACGGCGGCGCTCGGCTACGCAACCACCTTGTTGTTCCTGGCCACGTCGATGTCGATCGGCCTGTCGATCGCCGCGACCGCATTGACCTCGCGCGCGCTCGGGCGTGGGCAAACGGCGCAGGCGCGCCAGATTGCCGGCGCGTCATTGATCATCGTCGGCGTCTGCATGTCGTTGCTGGCCTTGGTCGCCTGGCCGCTGATCGAGCCGGCGCTGCACCTGCTGGGCGCACGCGGCCAGACGCTGGAGCGGGCCGCATCGCTGATGCGCATCGTATTGCCCTCATGGCCTTTGCTGGGTGTCGGCATGTGCCTGGCCGGGCTGCTGCGCGCCACCGGTGACGCGCGCCGCGCCATGTTCGTCACACTGGGCGCGGCCGCCACCGCAATGGTCATGGACCCACTGCTGATTCTCGGATTCGACCTGGGCTTGACCGGCGCGGCCATCGCCACCGTCATCGTGCGCGCGGCCATGGTGGTGATCGGGCTGCACGGCCTGTGGCGCGTGCACAAGCTCGTGGCACGTCCCAACACCATGCTGGTATGGCGCGAGCTGGCACCCTTCATGGCCATCGCCATGCCCGCCGTGCTGACGCAGATCGCCACACCGGTGGGCAACGCCTTCGTGACCGAAGCCATCTCCAGCTACGGAGACGAAGCCATCGCCGGCTGGACCGTGATCCAGCGCATCATCCCGGTGGCGTTCGGTGTGCTGTTCGCGCTCTCGGGCGCGATCGGACCGATCATCGGGCAGAACTTCGGCGCCCAGCGCTTCGATCGTGTCACCACCACCATACGCGATGCACTCAAGGTCACGCTGGTCTATGCGCTGACGGTCTGGACCCTGCTGGCACTGGGCAGTGGCTGGATCGCCGACATCTTTCAGTCGCACGGCCTGGCGCGCGAACTGATCGTGTTCTTCTGCATCTTTGTCGCCGGCAGTTTCCTGTTCAACGGCGCGCTGTTTGTCGCCAACGCGGCGTTCAACAATCTGGGCTTTGCGTTTTACTCCACCGCGCTGAACTGGGGCCGCTCCACGTTGGGCGTGATCCCGTTCGTCTGGCTCGGCGAGTCCTGGTTCGGCGCCAAAGGTGCGCTGGCAGGTTATGGCCTGGGCGTGATCGCGTTCGGCCTGTTCGGCATGTGGTGGTGTTTCCAGGTGGTGGGGAAGATGCAGGAAAACAGCAGCGCTGCGTCGACGCGCGGCGCCACTACTCGATCACTGAATCGTCACTGATCAGAACGCCTTGTGCTACGGCGACGCCGTGGCAATCAACCCACCGCAGCCTGCTGCAACACTTCCCGCATACGCTGCGCCTCGCTGCGTGCGGCTGCGGCGAAATCCGCGCCCGAACCGGCATACAGAATGGAGCGCGACGAGCTGACCACGATGGAGCCGGTGGTACGGCCATCTGGCGCGACGCGCAGACCCGCACGCACCGTGGCCACTGCATCGCCGCCTTGTGCGCCCACGCCGGGGATCAGCATCGGCAGCGTCGGCGCGATCTCGCGCACCCGGGCAATCTCGGCCGGGTAGGTGGCGCCCACGACCAGACCAAGCTGGCCATTGATGTTCCACGGCCCTTGCGCCAGCGCGGCCAGGTGTTCGTACAGCAGCGGCTGACCTTCAACCGTGGCCAGGCGCTGGTTCTGCAGGTCGTCGCCGCCCGGATTGGAGGTGCGGCACAGCAGAAAGGCGCCCTTGCCGTGGCGCCGCAGATAAGGTTCGACCGAATCGAAGCCCATGAACGGCGACAAGGTGACCGCATCGGCGCCATAACGCTCGAATGCCTCGATCGCATATTGCTCGGCCGTGGAGCCGATATCACCGCGTTTCGCGTCCAGGATCACCGGTACCTGTGGCGCGGCCTTGCGCATGTGGGCCATGAGCTTTTCCAGCTGGACTTCGGCCCGGTGTGCCGCAAAGTAGGCAATCTGGGGTTTGAAGGCCAGCACCAGATCGGCGGTGGCATCCACGATGGCAGCGCAGAAGTCGTAGATACGTCCGGCGTCGCCTTTGAGGTGGGACGGAAAGCGCGACGGTTCGGGGTCCAGACCGACGCACAACAAAGACTGATGGCGGCGCTCGGCGTCAGCGAGCATGTCGACGAAGGTCATGGGGCAGTGCCAGGGGGAGGAAGACCACTGATTCTAGTGGCTCACCTTGAACGCAGCGCCCCGCGCGAACTGGCGCGCCCCTGTCTTAGCCAGCGTCGAAAGCCAGCTTGCGCGCCCGGCACAGGTCGACCCAGGCATTGGCCTTCTCCTGCGGCGCACGCAGCAGCTTGACCGGGTGATAAGTGACCACCACCGGAATGCCGTTCATCTGGAAATCGCCACCCCGCAGCTGGCCCAGCGGCATCTGCAACACCTGTGGATAGGCATCGGCGAGCAAGGACATGGCGGCAAATCGCCCCATGGCCAGAATTACGCGGGGCCGGGTCAAAACAATTTCGCGCTGCAGGAACACCGCGCACTGCGCCAGCTCTTCCAGCGTCGGCGGGCGCACCGCGGCAGGCCGGCACTTGACCACTTGGGTAACCCGGGCGCCGCCTGCTCCCTGGCCGCCGCGCCGGCACAACACCGCACGCAGCATGTTGTCGAGCAACTGGCCGACCTCGCCCACAAAAGGCGAACCGTCACGCTCTTCATGCGCGTCCGGCGGTTCCCCGACGATCAGCCAGTCGGCCTGGGTCGGCGCCGGTTCGCTGACAAAAACCGGGGCCTTGCGTCCCTCGCACAAGCCACAGGCGGTGCAGGCCTGCACCGCCTGGGCCAACTCGGGCCAGTCCATCTGATCAAGGGGGCTGGCGGGCCTTGTCCGCATCAAGGGCGCAATTGCCACGCCAACGGCAACCGGCAAGGGCTCGGACACTGCGGCCGGCGAGGGCGCAGCAGCGTCGACCCCATTCGACACGCGCGCGGACGGCACCGCGTGCGCGCCCGGGGTCTGGGGCAAGGGTTCCGACGCGACACGATCCGCACTCGGCCACCAGACCCGCACCCCCATCTCCAGCAGCATGGCACGCTGGCGAGCATCCAGATCCAGACTCATAGGCGCATGCTCATGACGATGGCATCTTCGCGCTGGCCCGGACCTGCCGGGTAATAGGCCTTGCGCTGGCCCGCACGCTTGAATCCATGTTGTTCATAGACCTGGATCGCGCGCAGATTGCCCACCCGCACCTCCAGCCATAGCCACATAGAGCCTTCGCCGCGCGCCCAGATCGCCAGCGCCTCGAGCATCAGCCGGGCCCAGCCCTGGCCCTGGTATTGCCGGGCCACCGTGATGTTGAGCAGGTGGACTTCCTCGACGCCTTTCATGGCCACGAAATAGCCCAGCAACTCACTGGCCGCCGTGACCACCTGGGCCTGGTAGCCGGCGCCCAGGGCGTCGCGGAAATTGACCTCGCTCCATGGATGGGCATAGGCCTCATTCTCTATGCGCAGTACCGCGGGCAGTTGCGCCAGCGTCAACGGTTCGAACTGCGCCTCTGGCGCCTGGAGTACGGCACTCATGGCCTGCTGGTGGATACGCTGAGCGCAGCCGCATGGGCGGCAGCGCGTTCAGCGGTGGTGGACGCCACTTTATCGCGGATATAGACCGGCAGCGCCAGCGCCGGGTCAACCGCATGGCCACGCGCCAGCAAGCCTGGCGCCAGGCTCAGCATGGCGCGGGCGTCGGGCAATGCAGGGTACCGCGGCAAGTGGCCGGCATCGGGCAGCCGATCGCCGTAATTGATGAACACATTGCCCGCCAGCGCGTCGCAGGCCCCGGCCTGAAGATCCTGGGCACAGACCAGCATCGGTCCGGTCACGGTCTGCCAGGCACCATGCTCCCACAGATAACAGCCGGCATAAACCTGATCCATGCGCGCATCGAGCATGGCCAGCACCTGCCAGCGTGCGGTCTCGGGCACATGCTGCAAACGAGACTGTTCGGCCAGCACCAGCAAGGAATCAAGGGGCAGCACCGGAACCGGCGCGCCACCGCAGCGGGCGCGGGCGCCGAAGGCCAGTCCTTGGGCCACCGCACAGGCGGTGCGCAAACCGGTGAAAGCGCCCGGGCCGCGGCCAAAGGCAATGGCATCGAGTTCGGCCAGTGTCAGCTCGGCTTGCGCCAACAGGTCCAGGATGGCGGGCACCAGCGTATGCGAGGACTGCGCCCCGCCTTGCGCCTCGAACGACCAGATCCGGTCTGCACCTTCCACCGTCCGGCCGAGCGCTATCGACATGCGGTCGGTGCTGGTGTCAAAGGCGAGTATCGGCATCAGGATCTCACGCGGCTCAGGTTCCGGACTGGGGTGCCGGCAGCGTCACGGCCGCCGGCTTGGGCCCCGGGCCTGGACGCACACCAAATACGATGCCCAGCGTGACCAGGGACAGACCGGCGGCAAGGTTCCAGTGCAGCGGTTCGTCCAGCAGCAGCACGGCTGACAAGGCCGCCAGGCCGGGCACCACCGAGGTCATCATGGTTGATCGTACCGGACCGAAATGCTGGATCATGCGGGTAAAGGTGACGCCGGCGATCACCACCGACCCTACTCCCTGAAATGCCATCTGAAACAGCACCTGGCCCGGCGGCGCCTGCAGGAACTGACCCGGCACCAGGTCCTGCCACAACAGGAATCCGTACACCGGCACATACAGGAAAAAGGCGAACACGGTGATGGCGACGGTGGCACGCACCGCATCGAGCTGGTAGTGGCGCGCCAGCACGCTGTAGCAGGACCAGCACAGAGCCGCTGACACGAACAGTAGATCACCTTTCCAGACCTCGCCACCATCGAAGGCGCGCAACAGGCTGGGGCCGCCGACCAGAACATCGCCGGCCACAATCAGCGCCAGACCAACTGCCCGAGCCGCCGTGATCCGATTGCCCAGAAACAAGGCCGCCAGAATCGTGGTCCAGAACGGCAAGCTGCCCGGCATCAGCACCGCCGCATGGCCTGCCGGTGCAAACACGAAGCCGCTGTAAGCCAGCACGGAATACAACAAGCCGCCAAAGAAACCCACGGCCATGGTGACCTTCAGTGGCAAAGGCGAAAAACCGAACATCGACGACGCACCGCGATTGCGCGCACGGTCGCGCCGCACCATCCACCAACCCACGGGCAGCAGCACCAGACCGGCGCCGAGCAGTCGCGCGAACGCAATATCGAAAGGATTGAGCGCGCCGCCGCGGGATGGATCGGCCGTGGCACGGGCGATCACAATGAACGAAGTCCAGATGACCACAGTGACCAGGGCGGCGGCAACGCCTATCGCTTGCGCAGAAAAAGGCTTGAACAGGCGCATCGCCGGATTATCGGGTGCGCACGGGTTGTAGACTGGCACGATGCAGATGACACCTCGCAGCCCTCTGGTTTCGCGCCACGCGCCGGACCATCGACACCGCTGCGAAATCGCGATCGGGCCGGGGCGTTCGGGCATGGGCCGGGCCCTCGCGGCAGCCGCATGGATCATTGCTCTGTGGTCCATTGCCGTGACCGCAACAGGGCAGGACCTGCCGCTCGAAGTCAATGCCGCGCTGGCACGGGCCAAACTGCCGCGTGATGCGGTCGCAGTGCTGGTGGTCGACGCCCAGGGCAAGGAGGCGCCACGGGTGAGCCATCGGGTCGATGCGCCCATGAATCCGGCCTCGGTGATGAAACTGGTCACCACGGCCGCAGCGCTGGACCTGCTCGGACCGGCCTACAACTGGACCACCTCGGTGTACGCCGACGGCCCGATCCGTGATGGCCGACTCGAGGGCAACCTGCATATCAGGGGCCAGGGCGACCCCACCATGGTCAGCGAACGCCTGTGGCAGCTGATGCGCCGGGTGCGCGGCCTGGGCATCAGCCACATCAACGGCGACATCGTGCTCGATCGCTCGGCCTTTGCGCTGGTGCCGACCGACCCCGGCGGCTTCGACGGCGAGCCGCTACGTCCCTACAACGCCGCGCCCGATGCCTTGTTGCTGAGTTACAAATCGATTCTGATGACCTTTGTCGTCGATCGCGCTGCCAACCTGGCGCGCATCCATGTCGATCCTCCGCTGGCCGGCGTCACGATTCCAGCGTCCGTGCCCTTGCTCAGCAGCGGCGGCTGTGGCGACTATCGGGGCAGTTTGCGTGCCGACTTCTCGGATCCGGCTCAGATTCGTTTTGCCGGCGGTTACCCGGCCGCCTGCCAGCAGCGCACCTGGCCTCTGGCCTGGCCCGATGCACAGGTTTATGCGGCCCGGGCGATCGAGGGCATGTGGCGTGAGGTGGGCGGGCAATTGGCCGGCACGGTACGCGATGGGCCGGTGGCGACCGCAGCAGGGCCAGCGGTGTTCGAGATCGGCTCTCCGACGCTGGCCGAAGTGGTGCGCGACGTCAACAAGTACAGCAACAACGTGATGGCGCAGCAGCTGTTTCTCAGCCTGAGCCTGCCCGCAGGCCGCGCCAGCGACAAGTCTGCCGCCGCGGCGGACACCCCGGCCGCTGTGCCCGCATCCTTCGCCGCGTCGCGCGATGTGGTGCAGCAATGGTGGCGCGATCGCATCGGCGCGTCGGTTGACATGCCGCTGGTTGACAACGGCGCCGGCCTGTCGCGCCATGCGCGCGCCAGCGCGATGGCGCTGGGACGGCTGTTGCAGGTGGCCTACCAGTCGCCCTGGATGCCGGAACTGATGGCCTCGCTGCCGATCGCCGGCATTGACGGCACGATGCGCCGCAACCGATCAGGCGCAGTCGGCAGCGCCCATCTCAAGACCGGCAGTCTGCGCGACGTCACCGCCGTGGCCGGTTATGTGCTGGCCAACAGTGGCCGGCGTTATGTAGTCGTGCTGATGACGAACCACGCCAACGCCGGAGCCAGCCGCGCGGCCATCGACAAATTGCTCGACTGGGTGGTCAAGGACAACTGATTCCGGCAGGGAATCCGGCACTGATGGACAATGCGCGCCATGATTTCCAGCGAAGCCATTGGTTATGCAGCCGCAACCCTGACAACGGCCAGCTTTCTGCCACAAGCCTGGTACACCTATCGCACCCGAGACGTGCGCGGCATTTCGCTGGGCATGTACCTGATCTTCGTGACCGGCGTGTCACTCTGGCTTGCTTATGGCGTGTTGATGGCCGCCTGGCCGATCGTCATTGCCAATGCCATCACGCTGGCCCTGGCAGGTGTCATCCTGGGGATGAAGCTGCGATTCCAGGATCGACCCCAGGGCATGCAAGCGCTCGACTGAGCGACCTGGCTGCACCCAATCAATGGCAACCAGGACGCCGCGAATGAGCTCGGCATCCGGGAGATGTATGTACGACGTCACCGACCGCCAGCGGTTCAATCAGTGCGCAGGCTCTGGTCACGCGGCAGCGGCAGCCGCGCGTTGCAGGCGATCGCGCACGCCATCCCATTGCGGGCCGTCCGGCGGGGTCTCGACCCAGATCAGCTTGACGCCCTGGTCATCGAACTCACGCAACACCGCAAACAGCTGCTGTGCCGTAGCCGTGGCATCGTCGGGCATGCGCCGTTGCAATATGCCGCTGGAGCGTGAGCGCAGCGGCGAACGCGCATAGGTGGCGATCACCGGCCCCTGCTGCGCCGCAGCCTTGACGTCCACGCCCAGCACATCCAGTGCGCGTCTGCAGCGCCCGGCCATCCATCAGGCGCAACCTGGCGCGTGGCGCGTAATGCGCGAGCAGGGTGCCGGACGCACGTGGTGCCGGCGCCTGACCGGCAAGCGGTTGATCGGACAACACCGGTCGGCCCGCGACCTTTGCGAGCTGCGCGACATGAATCGCGCCCGGGCGCAACAGCACCGGCGCCCCGCGGGTGCAGTCGACGATCGTCGACTCGATGCCGACAGCGCAGGCGCCGCCATCGAGAATCAGCAAGTCGGGCGCCGAATTCGCCTTGCACATGGGCGGCCGTAGTCGGACTGACGCGGCCGAACTGGTTGGCACTGGGCGCGGCCAGCCCCATCACACCGAGCGCGCGGCAGGCATGCAGCAAGGCCTGGGCCACCGGGTGATCCGGACAACGCAGGCCGATCGAATCCTGGCCGCCGGCCGCCGCGGCGCCGACACCCGCGCGGCGCGGCAGGATCAGCGTCAACGGACCCGGCCAGAAGGCCTGCATCAACGCCTGGGCGTAGTCCGGCACCTCGTCGGCAAAATGGGCCACACCGTCGGCACCCTTGGCCGTGTCGTCCACATGCACGATCAGCGGGTGGTCGCTCGGTCGACCCTTGGCGGCTGAACACCTTGGCCACGGCAGCGTCGTCTGTCGGCGTCTGCGCCCAGCCCATACACCGTCTCGGTCGGAAACGCGACCAGTGCACCGCCGCGCAGCGCCGCAGCGGCCTGTGCCGATCGCCTCGGCCGAATGCCCGTCCAGCATCACGCCAGTGCCCGCCTCACGCCAGGGCGATGCCCAGCAAGGCGGCAGCCTGCTGCGCCGTGGCACGCGCCTGCTCCGCGCGTTGCGCCGGTAATCGTCAGGTGGCCCATCTTGCGCCCCGGCTGGCGCGCAGCTTGCCGTACAGATGCAGATGCGCTGCCGGGCAAGGCCAGCACCGCCGCCCAGTCCGGCGCTTGTGGCGCATCGCCGCCCGGATGGCCGGGACGCATCAAACCACAGGTCGCCCAGCAGGTTCAGCATGACCGCCGGACTGTGCTGGCGCGGCGGCATCAACGGCAAGCCCGCCAGGTACGCACCTGCAGATCGAACTGCGACTGGTCGCAGGCGTCCAGCGTGTAGTGACCGCTGTTGTGCGGACGTGGCGCGATCTCGTTGACCAGCAAGGCCTCGTCGACCATCCTGCGCGACCACGAAGAACTCGACACACAACACGCCGACGTATTGCAGCTCCTGCGGCCATGGCGCGGGCGGCGTCGCGCGGCCCGCTCGGCCAAGTCCGGTGCCAGGTTGCCTTCAAACACTTCCGTCATGCGCCAAAATGCCATCGACATGCAGGTTGCGCTGCACCGGGAAACTCGACCATCGCGCCGTCCCAGCCGCGCGCCACCAGCACCGAACACTCGGACAACAACTCCAGCTGGCGCTCGAGCACGCAGGCGACCGACTTGAGCCCGGCCCAGGCCGCCGCCAGTTCGGCCGGTCGCGCACCCGGACCTGTCCCTTGCCGTCATAACCGAGCCGGGCGGTCTTGAGGATGCCGGGCAACAGGGTCGTCGTCCACGGCCGCCAGTTCGGCCTCGTTGGTGATCACCGCGTAGGGCGCGGTCGCCACGCCGCAGGCCTTGAAATGGGCTTTTTCGCGGATCCGGTCCTGCGCAATGGCCAGCGACTGGGCCGACGGCGCGACCGGCCGGTGCGCACCGAGCGTGAACATCGCGCCCGAGGGCACGTTCTCGAACTCGGTGGTGATGGCGGCGCAGCGCTGCATCATCTGCGCCAGCGCCTGCTCGTCCAGGTAGTCGGCCTGGATATGGAAATGGCTGACCAGTCCGGCCGGACTGGCCGGATCGGGGTCGAGCACGGCCGTGAAATAGCCCATGCGCTGCGCGGCATGGACGAACATGCGGCCCAGCTGGCCGCCGCCCATGACGCCCAGCGTGGTCTGCTGGCCGCTGGCCGTCGTGCCTGGAAGAATGGACTTGCTCAGCATGGTTGGGGCACCGGGTTACCTGCTTTTGCGCCGCTCATGATGGCGTTCCGGCTGTGGCCATGCGCGCATCGGATGGCGGTGGCACCACCATGGCACGCGCGGCGTCGGTCTGCTCGGCGCGGAACGCATCCAGGCGTTCGGCCAGAACCGGGTCGTCGTTGGCCAGCAACGCCACCGCAAACAAGCGCCGCGTTGGCCGCGCCGGCCGCGCCGATGGCAAAGGTCGCGACCGGAATGCCCTTGGGCATCTGCACGATGCTGTGCAGCGAATCGACGCCCGACAGGTGCTTGCTCGCCACCGGAACGCCGAGCACCGGCACCGTGGTCTTGGCCGCCAGCATGCCGGGCAGATGGGCTGCGCCGCCGGCCCCGGCGATGATCGCCTTGAGGCCGCGCGCGCGCGCCTGCTCGGCATATGCGAACATGTCGTCTGGCATGCGATGGGCCGAAACCACGCGGGTTTCGTGGCCAATGCCAAACTGTTGGAGAATCTGTGACTGCGTGTTGCATGGTGTCCCAGTCGGAACTGGAGCCCATGACCACACCGATTTGAAAGTTTCATGGTGGTGGTGAGACCGGCGTAATGGCCCTGCGCTGTGTGCCGGCCTTCCGTCCTCCACCCGATTTTAGTCAGTCCCTTGTCATCGCCCGAATTCCACAATGATCAACGTCACCACCGCCAATTTTGAAGCCGAAGTCATCGAAGCATCGATGAATATCCCCGTCCTCGTCGATTTCTGGGCGCCGTGGTGCGGCCCCTGCAAGGTGATCGGGCCGCTGCTCGAAAAAGTGGAGACCGACTACAACGGGCCGCTTCAAGCTGGTCAAGATCGACTCCGACCAGGAGCAGGAAATCAGCCAGGCCTTTGGCATCCGCAGCATTCCGACCTGCGTGCTGTTGATCGACGGCAAACCGGTGGACGGCTTCATGGGCGCCGTGCCCGAGGGCCAGCTCAAGACCTTCCTGGACAAGCACCTGCCGCCGGCCGACATCCTGGAGGCCGAGGTCACCGGCGAGTCGATCGAAGACGCACCCGACGCCAATGACCCGCAGGTGCAGCACGAGACGCTGCAGCAGGCGGTGCTGCAAAAACCGGACGACGACGACGCGCGTTTTGCCTACGTCAAGTTCCTGCTGCAATCGGACATGCTGGTCGAAGCCAAGGCCGCACTGGCGCCGGCCTTGCCGCGCATCGCCCTGGTGCGGCGCATCGAGTCGCTTGCAACACTGGATCTCGGCAATCGATTTCGCAGCCGAGCAAGATGCGCCTGACGCCGCGTTGGCCGGCTTCGACGACGCGCATCGCCGCCGGCAAACGCGACTTCGACGCCCGCTTCGGCAAGGCCCGGATGCTGATGGCGGCTCAAGCCTGGACCGACGCCATGGACGAACTGCTCGAGATCCTGATGCGCGACAAAGCCTGGAACGAGGAACTGGCGCGCAAGACCTTCGTGGCCATCCTGGACATCATCGAGCCGCCGCCGGTCAAGGTCGCCGACGGCCAGATTCCACCGGTGGACCCGGTGGTCGCGACCTACCGGCGCCGCCTGAGCAGCGTGGTGCTGAGCTAAGCAAAAAACCACAGCGCCGTCGGCAACAACTGGCGGCGCGGTGCCCGGCTCAGTGGGTCGCCTCAATCGGCCCGGGTCAGGCGTTCCAGCGCTTCCCTGTAACGCGCCGCCGTAGCCTTGGCCACCTCGGCCGGCAGGGCTGGCGCCGGTGCGCGCTTGTTCCAGGGTTGGCCGTCGATACGCACCTGCTCGAGCCAGTCGCGCACGAACTGCTTGTCATAACTCGGCGGATTGCTGCCCTCGGCGTAGTCCTCGAGCGGCCAGAAGCGGGACGAATCTGGCGTCATGACCTCGTCCATGAGCACCATGCGGCCCTGTGCGTCCAGGCCGAACTCGAATTTGGTGTCGGCGATGATGATGCCCTTGGCCAGTGCGATCGCGGCGCCTGCCTGGTACAGGGCCATGCTGGTATCGCGCATCTGCGCCGCCAGTTCCGGGCCGATCATCTCGACCGTGCGCGCATAGGTGATGTTTTCGTCGTGTTCGCCGGCCGCGGCCTTGGCCGCCGGCGTGTAGATCGGCGCGGGCAACTTGGATGCATTGCGCAGCCCCGGCGGCAAAGCAACACCACACACAGCCTGGTTCTGCTGGTACTCTTTCCAGCCGCTGCCAGCCAGATAACCCCGCACCACCGCCTCGACCGGCAAAGGGCGCAGTCGCTGCACCAGCATGGACCGGCCACGCACCTGCGCTTTTTCAGCCTCGGGGACGACTGACTCGGGCTGCGCACCGGTCAGGTGATTTGGGCAGATGCCCCCGAGCTTGTCGAACCAGAACAGCGCCATTTGCGTGAGCAGGGCACCCTTGCCGGGAATCGGCTGCTCCAGCACCACATCAAAGGCGCTTAGCCGGTCACTGGCGACCATCAGAATGCGGTCGTCGCCGACCGCGTAGTTGTCGCGCACCTTGCCACGCGCGAGCAGCGGCAGCGATTGGATGCGGGAAGTGTGAAGTGCGGTTGAAGCGTCGGACATCGGCCAATTTTAGGCTGTGCCGACATAGCGGCGGCGACCCGTGGGCCGCCGACCGGACTGCCCTACTGGACGACCTGTGCCAGCTCCCCGCGCGCATATTGCCCGGCCACATACTTCAGGCTATTGCCCTTGATCTTGCTGCCCTGGCCTTCGCAGCCGAATTCCATGTAGCGCTGCCTGCAGATCTGCTTGGCCGCCTCGCGCGCCGGCTTGAGCCAGTCGCGCGCGTCGAACTTCTCGGGGTTCTCGGCCATGTACTTGCGTACCGCGCCGGTCATGGCCAGGCGAATGTCGGTGTCGATATTGACCTTGCGCACGCCAAACTGGATCGCCTTCTGGATCTCCTCGACCGGCACGCCGTAGGTCTCCTTCATGTTGCCGCCGTACTGGCGGATGATGGCCAGCAGGTCCTGCGGCACCGACGAGGAGCCGTGCATGACCAGATGGGTGTTGGGCAGGCGGCGGTGGATTTCCTTGATACGCTCGATCGCCAGGATGTCGCCGGTGGGCTTGCGCGTGAACTTGTAGGCGCCGTGGCTGGTGCCGATGGCAATGGCCAGCGCGTCGAGCTGGGTGCGGCGCACGAAGTCGGCCGCCTGCTCGGGGTCGGTCAGCAGTTGTTCGCGCGTCATCGTCGAATCGGTGCCGTGGCCGTCTTCCTTGTCGCCACGCATGGTCTCGAGCGAACCCAGGCAGCCGAGTTCACCCTCGACCGTGACGCCGGTGGCATGCGCCATGTCGACCACCTTGCGCGTGACCTGCACGTTGTAGTCGTAGCTGGCGATGGTCTTGCCGTCGGCCTCCAGCGATCCGTCCATCATGACCGAGCTGAATCCCAGGTCGATCGCGCCCTTGCACACCTCGGGGCTCTGTCCGTGGTCCTGGTGCATGACCAGCGGAATATGGGGGTAGGACTCGACCGCGGCCAGGATCAGGTGCTTGATGAACGGCCTCGCCGGCATACTTGCGGGCCCCGGCGCTGGCTTGCAGGATGACCGGGGCGCCAACCTCGTCGGCAGCCGACATGACGGCCTGCACCTGCTCCAGATTGTTGACATTGAAAGCCGGAATACCGTAGCCGTTGGCGGCCGCGTGGTCCAGCAATTCGCGCATCGAGACGAGTGCCATGGCAATAACTCCCTGGTTGGATTGGAAAGTCGCGCAGGCCGCCCGCATGAAACACGGTGGTAACCGACCTGTAACCGGATAAATTTTACCGTGCCCCGGCGCCCCCCTCGGGCTTGTTCCATTCTGCAGGCTTTGCGCCAGAGGACGCCAAGCGATTGTGTCGGCTCAGCTGACGCACCCTGATCCGGATACTCGCATTGGTCGTCATGCCTGGCCTGTGGGGGCTGGGGGCACTGGATCTGCCGCTGGCCCAACAGGTTCGGGGCGCCACCCAACGCAAGACCCGGCGCCGAGTCGCTCAGAAGCGTCAGGCCACGCGGCAGATCTTGAGCATATTGGTGCCGCCCGGCGCGCCCATGGGCTCGCCGCAGGTGATGGCGTAGACATCGCCGCTTTGCACGATGTTGCGCGACTTCAGGTGGTTCTCGGCCTCCTGCAAGGCGGTGTCACGATCCACGCTGTTATCCATCAGCAGCGGACGCACATTGCGGTACATGGCCATCTTGCGCTGCGTGGAGACGCGCGGCGTGAGCGCATAGATCGGTACCTGGATCAGATGCCGGCTCATCCACAAGGCAGTGGAGCCGCTGTCGGTCAGCGCCACGATCGCCTTGGCACCCATGTGATAGGCGGTGAACAGGGCACCCATGGCGATCGACTGGTCGATGCGGCCGAAGGTCTTGCCCATGAAGTCGGCCTCGAAGTTGACCGCCTCATGCGACTCGGCCGCATGGCAGATCTTGGCCATCTCGACCACCGTCTCCAGCGGGTACTTGCCAGCCGCGGTTTCGGCGGACAGCATCACCGCGTCGGTACCGTCGAGCACGGCATTGGCCACGTCGCTGACCTCGGCGCGGGTGGGCACCGGGTTGGTGATCATCGACTCCATCATCTGGGTGGCGGTGATGACGACCTTGTCGTGCTCGCGCGCCAGCTTGATCATGCGTTTTTGCAGGGCCGGCACCGCCGCGTTGCCCACTTCCACCGCCAGGTCGCCGCGCGCGACCATGATGCCGTCGCTGGCCAGCAATATTTCGAGCAGCTGGGGGATGGCCTCGGCGCGCTCGATCTTGGCGATCAGGCCCGGTCGGTGGTTGCACGTCGACCGCCGCCACGCTGCACAACTGGCGCGCCATTTCCATGTCGGTCGCGTTCTTCGGGAAACTCACCGCCACGTAGTCGGCCTTGAAGCCCATCGCGGTGCGGATGTCGTCCATGTCCTTGGCGGTCAGCGCCGGCGCCGTCAGACCGCCGCCCAGTTTGTTGATGCCCTTGTTGTTGGACAACTCGCCACCGATCTTGACGAGGTGTGGACCTGCTCGCCGCGCACGGCCTCCACGGTGATGACGATCAAGCCGTCGTTGAGCAACAAGGTGTCGCCGGCCTTGACCTCGCGCGGCAGGGATTTGTAGTCAAGACCGACCGCGTCCTCGTCGCCCAGCTCGGTGCGCGCGGCATCGAGCACGAAACTTGGCACCGGCCTTGAGCATCACCTTGCCATCGACAAACTTGCCGACCCGGATCTTCGGGCCTTGCAGGTCGGCCATGATGGCGACCTCGCGCCCGGCGCGCTGAGCGGCCTCGCGCACCAGCTGCGCCCGGTTGATGTGGTCCTGCGCCGTGCCGTGGCTGAAATTCAGCCGCACCACGTTGACTCCGGCGCGAATCATCTGCTCGAGCAGGTCCGGATCGCTCGAAGCGGGGCCCAGGGTTGCAACAATCTTGGTGGCGCGGCGCAAAACCATGGTGGTGTCTCCGTTTTTGATAGCGGCCATTGTCCCATCGAACGGTTACCAACCGGTTTCGCTCAAGCCCACGGCCATGCCGCTGCGCACTGCGCGCAGCGACGCTGCGTTCAGCCTTTGGCGCGCTTGGCCAGTATCTCGAACGCCGGCAAGGTCTTGCCTTCGAGCACTTCGAGAAAGGCGCCGCCGCCGGTGGAGATGTAGCCGATGTCTTGCGTCGATGCCGTACTTGGCGATAGCCGCCAGCGTGTCGCCACCACCGGCAATGGAGAAGGCGTCGCTTTCGGCAATGGCCTTGGCGATACGCTTGGTGCCGGCCTCGAATGCGGCGAACTCGAACACGCCCACCGGCCCGTTCCAGACGATGGTGCCGGCGCCTTCGAGCTGTTCGGCCAGCTGGCTGGCGGTCTGCGGGCCGATATCCAGGATCAGGTCGTCGTCGGCCACGTCAGTGGCCGCCTTGACCGTGGCCTTGGCATCGGCCTTGAACTCCTTGGCCGTGACCACGTCGATCGGGATCGGCACCGCCGCGCCGCGCGCCGTCATGGCCAGAATGACGGCCTTGGCCTGGTCCAGCAGGTCGGGCTCGGCCAGGCTCTTGCCGATCTTGAGTCCGGCGGCCAGCATGAAGGTATTGGCGATGCCGCCGCCGACGATGAGCTGGTCCACGTTGTCGGCCAGGCTCTTGAGAATCGTCAGCTTGGTCGAGACCTTGGAGCCGGCGACGATGGCCACCAGCGGGCGTTTGGGCGCCTTCAAGGCCTTGGTGATGGCGTCGATCTCGGCGGCCAGCAGCGGGCCGGCGCAGGCCACCGGCGCGAACTGCGCAATGCCGTAGGTGCTGGCCTCGGCCCGATGCGCGGTGCCAAAGGCGTCGTGCACGAAGATGTCGCACAGCGTCGGCCATCTTGCGCGCCAGCGATTCGTTGTTCTTCTTCTCGCCGACGTTGATGCGGCAGTTCTCCAGCATCACCACCTGACCAGGCTCCAGCGCCCGCCCGTCGAGCTGGAAGCCGTCGGTCCAGTTCGGACACCAGCGGCACGGCTTCGCTTGAGCAACTCGCCCAGGCGCGCGGCCACCGGCGCCAGCGAGTCCGACGGCGTGAAACTGCCCTCGGTGGGACGGCCCAGATGCGAGGTCACCATGACCGCGGCACCGGCCTCGAGCGCCATGCGGATACAGCCGACCGACGCGCGGATGCGCGTGTCTTCCGTGATCTGGCCGTCGTCGTCCTGCGGCACATTGAGATCGGCGCGGATGAACACCCGTTTGCCGGCCACTTCACCGCGCGCACAAAGATCGGAGAACCGAATGAATTCCATGACACCAAACTCCCGTTCAACCTGGCCATTTGCAATCACTGCCCACATCGGCAACCGGTGAGGCGTTCGGTGTGATCAGTCCTGTGTCAAATTGTAGGCGTCAGAGCGCGAGAGGCAATCGATTGGCCCCACGCTCTCAGCGGCAGGCGGCAAACCAGTCCAGGTCCTTGCGATACAGGCTGGTCTGCACATCGAGCAGACCCAGCATCGCATGAAACAGGTTGTCGTGACGCAACGCTGCGCCAGCTTGCGACTGCAGACAGCCCGGTCGCAGTGCCAGGCGCTGGCGCATGGCGTCCGACAGCCAGCTGAGCATCGGCACGTGGGTCTGCGTGTCGGGCGCCAGCGCATAGGGCAAGCCATGCAGATACAGGTTGTTCTCGCCCAGTGACTCGCCGTGGTCCGAGACATACACCATGGCCGTGTCAAACGCGCCGGCCTGCGCCTTGCGCGCCAGCCATTGCGCTGTTTCGGTCAGCACATGATCGGTATACACGATGGTGTTGTCGTAGGCGTTGACCAGTTGCTCGCGCGCGCAGTCCTGCAACACGTTGCTGGTGCATTCGGGCATGAAGGTCTTGAACGCTGCTGGCGTGCGCCGGAAGTAGGCCGGGCCGTGGCTGCCCATCTGGTGCATCACCAGCACCACGCCACGGGCCGCGCGCACCGGGTCGAGCGCCGCGATGCGCTGGTCCAGATCGCGCAGCATGACCTCGTCAAAGCATTCACCATCGGAGCAAAGCTCGGGCAGCTTGAGCGCATAGGTGTCGACGTGCGCGACACGGTCGCACAGTCCCTTGCAGCCTGACTGGTTGTCGATCCACAACACCGCCAGTCCGGCGCGCTGCAAGACATCGAGCAGGTTCTCGTAGGGCTGACCCGTGGCCTCGAACGCCTCCTTGCCCAGATGCGAGAACATGCAAGGCAGCGACGCCTGGGTATTCGTGCCGCAAGAGCGGACCGCGCTGTAATAGGTGAGCAGGCCGGTGCCGCTGGCGGCGAGTTGCGCCAGCTGCGGATTGGTCTGGCGCGCATAGCCGCCGAGCGAAAAATTCGCCGCACGCGCCGTCTCGCCGACCACCAGCACCACCAACGGCACGCGTTTCGCGCCGCCATGGGTGGGCCCGAGTTGTGCGTCCAGGCCGATCGGCTGCAGCGTCTTGTTGACATGGAACAGGGCGTCGCCGGCCAGTTTGCCGCTGGCATACACGGTGTTCAGCGGATTGACCAGGTAGCGCACCTGCTTGTGGTTGCGCATCAGCGAGGCCAGGTCCTGGTACATCAGCAGCGTCAACAGCAGCAGCACGACCAGGCCGATCACCGCGCCGGTCAGGTTGCGCCAGGTCTGCGACCAAAAGGGCCGGAACACCAGTTGCTGGCGCAACAGCCACCAGCCGGGCAATACGCCGAGCAGACATCAGGCTCAGCAACATGGTCCAGGACAGCAGGTCGCGCACCTCGCGCGCGTCGGTATTGGCGACATTGGCCATCATCGTCGCGTCGATGACGACACCGTACTGCAGCATGAAGTAGCTGTTGGCCGCCGCCGTCAGCAGCAACAGCAGCAGCACCGGCTTGAGCAGCCGACTTCCAGGCCAGCAGACTCAGCAGCATGTGCAGCGCGGCCACGATCCAGAGGAACAAGCCGAAGGCGAACAGCGCACCGCGCAGCCCCACCAGTTCGGGCAAGGGCCAGACCGTACGCCACAGCGGCAGATTGCCCGCCAGCGCCAGCCAGGCGCTCACCAACAGAAGCAGTGCGGCCGGCCGCCAGCCTTGCGCGCGCATCACCAGCCCAACCCGATATGCAGCGGCATGTAGACCGCCATGCCGGCCACGATGGTGAACAACACGTCCTTGCGCCAGAAGTAGACCGCCGCACCGACGATGGCGCGCATACAGGCGCGCGTCCTTCCAGGTGTCCATCAGCTGACCGTTGACCATGACCACCTCCGGCACCACCACGGCCGCCAGCGCGGCAATCGGCGCGTACTGCAAGCCGCGCTGGGCCCAGTGGGGCAGGGACCAGGTGCGATTGGAAAACAGAAAGAAGCCCCGCGCCAGCACGGTGACCACGGTCAGGCCGAGCACGACGATCACCGTATGCCAGTTGATGTCCATCACGATCCGTTGCCTTCAAGCACCGGCGGGGCGCAGTTTTTCCATCGACATGCACAGTATCACCGCAGCGCCGATGGCCACGATGATGTTGAGCTTGAGCGGCAAGGCAAAGGCGGCCACGCCGACCAGACCCGCCACCGCGGCCGACAACAGGCGCAACCGGGTGGTTGCCAGCGAGCACAGGATGCCGATCAGGCACAGGATGCCGGCAAAACCCAGGCCCCAGGTTTGCGGCACGAAATTGGCCAGCGCAATCCCGACCAGGCTCGACCCGACCCACGCGCCCCAATTCATCAGATTGCTGCCCGCCAGGTAGGCCTGCTGGGCCAGTCGCCCCGCGCCATCATCCGCGGGATGCGGGTAGCGGCGCACAAACCACACATAGCTGAGGTCCGCCGTGAAATACCCGCTCATGACACGTTGCCAACCCGGCAGGTGCGCCAGGTAATGGTGCAGGTGCAGGCTGAACACGACGAAGCGCAGATTGACGCAAAAGCCGGTGGCCCAGATCACCCACAAGGGTGCGCCGGCCAGGATCAGCGGAATCGAGGCCAATTGCGAACTGCCGGCGAACACCAGCAAGGCCATCAGCAGCGACTCGAACAGCCCGATGCCGGACTTCACCATGGCCACACCGGTCATCAAGCCCCAGGCCGCAATGCCGGGCGCAGGGCGCAGGAAGTCCCTGATACCGATCTGGAACTCCGGATGCCGGTAGTTGTCGCGCAGGAAAAACATCAGCCGGATTGCGCGGCCGAGCCGAGCCGTGTGCCAACGGCCATGGGCAGGCCACGCAGGAAGTCGCCACAGCCCAGTCGCTTGCCGCCGGCGCGCTGCAGTTCCTGCACGCACAAGGCGTCCTGGCCACAGGCGACCACGATGCCGTTTGCATCGGCCGACAACACGGTTCCAGGCAGCGCCTGCTCGTGCGGCCCGGATTCGAACGGTGCGGCACGCCACAACTTGAGCACTTCATCGCCCCAGTGTTGTCCACGCGCCCGGGCGTCGGATCGAAAGCCCGGATGCTGCAATCGATCTGCTCCGCCGCTGCGCTGCCAGTCGATCGCGGCGTCGGCTTTTTGCACCTTGTCGGCATAACTCACACCGTCGGCATCCTGCATCTGGGCCTGCAACGGGCCCTGTTTCGCACGCTCGAGCACCTGCACGAGCAGGTCGGCGCCCGATGGCCGCCAGCCGGTCGTGCAAACGCCCGGTGGTGTCCGCATCGGGACCGTCATGGCGGATCGGCAATACGCTGGCGGCAGCAATACGGCACCCGTGTCCAGGCCAGCGTCCATCTGCATGATGCACACGCCGGTCTCCGCGGTCGCCGGCCTCGATGGCCCGGTGGATGGGCGCGGCGCCGCGCCAGCGCGGCAACAACGACGCGTGGATATTGAGGCAACCCAGTCCGGCAGCGGCACCGTCGCGCTGCTGCATGGCATCGAGCACCCATTGCGGCAGGATCAGTCCGTAGGCCGCGACGACCATCGCGTCGGCCTCCGCCGCCAGGATGGCCTCGCGCGCGGCCGCGGCATCGTCCGCAAAACGTCCGTCCAGGCGCAGGCTGCGCGGCTGGCACACGGCGATGGACTGCTCGCTGGGCAAACTCCTTGACCGGCGACAGTCTGCAACTTCATGCCGCGCCCTGCCGGACGATCGGGCTGCGTAAGCACCAGCGCCACATCGAATCCGGATTCGCAAAGGCGCCGCAGCGCCACCGCGGCGAACTCAGGCGTACCGGCAAAGATCAGCCTCAATCGCGCTCCTCGCGCTGCAACTTGAGCATCTTGGTCTTGATGCGATTGCGCTTGAGCGGCGACAGGTATTCGACGAACACCTTGCCCAACAGGTGGTCCATCTCGTGCTGGATGCACACCGCCAGCATTTCGTGGGCCTCGACGGTATGCGCCTTGCCGTCGGCGTCCGAGTGCCTGGACCCGCACGGAATCGAAGCGCTCGACACTGTCATAAATGCCGGGCACCGACAGGCAGCCCTCTTCATTGAGATGTTTGTCGGCGCTGTTCCAGACGATGGTCGGATTGATCAGCACCAGCGGCTGGTCGCGCTCCTCCGAGATGTCGATCACAATCAGACGTTCGTGCACATCGACCTGGGTCGCGGCCAGGCCGATGCCCTTGGCCTCGTACATGGTCTCGCAGCATGTCGGCCACCAGCGTGCGGATACGTTGCGTCGACCGCTTGCACCGGTTTGGCCACCTTGTGCAGTTTGGGGTCGGGATAACAAAGAATGGGTAACAAAGCCATGGATTCTCTTCAAAGATGTCGCTATTTTCGCTAATTTCACACCAGTCGGCATAAGTGCGCGACAGAAAACGTTGCCCAATCAAGGACTTGAGCGCAAAATCGTGCGTGATTTATCAAGATTTTCCCGGCGCCACCACACGATCGTCGTCAAGCCCCGAAAGCCGTCAGAGGCACCCACAATGCAGCAAGCAATGACCCAGAAATTGTCGATCAAATCCAAAGTCGCATTGGCGCTGGTGACAAGCGCCGCCGCCGGCTGGCTCCACAGCCCTGCCTTTGCGCAAAATTACCCCATCACGTCCGATCAGCGTGCCACGGCAAACCAGGTCGCGCAGGCCGGTGTGCCGCTGAGCGAGTTGGCCGCCAATGCGCCCGACAGCTACCTGATCAAGTCGGGTGACACCTTGTGGGCGCATCTCCGGCATGTTCCTGAAGAGCCCATGGCGCTGGCCGGAACTGTGGGGCATGAACCTCTCGGAAATCCGCAATCCGCACCTGATCTATCCGGGCCAGCGTCTGGTGCTCGAGCGCAAGGACGGCCGCGCCACCTTGCGCATGGCCGGCGCCAACGGCACGGACCCGGTGCCAACCGAAACCATCAAGGTGTCGCCCCGCACGCGTTACGAAGTGCTGGACAGCGGCCCGCTGCCGGCCCTCAAAGCCCAGCGCCATCGAACCCTTCCTGGCCGAGCCGATCGTGGTCGACGAGGCCGGGCTGAACAATGCGCCGCGCATCGTGGCCGCGCTGGACGGCCGCGTCTTGCTGACACGCGGCGACCGCGCCTATGCGCGTGGCCAGAACGGCAACCCGCTGCTCGATGCCCCCGGCAAGCAGCAGGCGTTCCGCATCTTCCGCAACGCCACCCCGCTGAAGGACCCGGGCACCGGCGAGGTGCTGGGTTACGAGGCGCAATACGTCGGCAAGGCCTTGCTGGCGCGCAGCGAAACGACCGGCACGATGACAGGACAAGGACGGCAAGACGACAACCGAAATCACGCCGGCGACGATCGACATCGTCGTCGGCCAAGGAAGAAATGCGCGTCGGCGACCGCCTGTTGCCCGAACCCCCGCGCGAGCTGGTCAGCTACACGCCCCAGGCACCGGCTGCGGACGTCAAAGGCCGCATCGTGTCGGTCTACGGCAGCGCCGTCGTGAATGCGGCGCAGAACCAGGTGGTGGCGATCAACCTGGGCACCCGCGACGGCATCGCCGCCGGCCATGTCATGGCCATCCTGAGCGATGGCGAGCGCCTCGTCGACAAGACCGACAGCACCCGTCCGATGCTCAAGTTGCCCGACGAACGCAACGGCCTGCTGATGGTGTTTCGCACCTTCGACCGCGTGTCGTATGCGCTGGTGCTCGACATCACCTCGCCGCGTACGTGTCGGCGACCGCCTGATCAGCCCACGCTGACGCGCGGGTCGCACGCTGTGACGGTGTGCAAGCGACGAGCGATCTGACACCGACATGGCGCTGAAGCAAGGCCTGGTCATACGCTGGCAAACTGCCTGAGCGCGGACTCGGAGCGTTGCCATGGACCGGGCCGAACTTTCATCCTGGTTGCGGCTGACGCTCACCCCCGGCGTCGGCAACGAGACGGCGCGCAAACTGCTGGCCAGCTTCGGATTGCCCGACGCCATCTTTGCGCAATCGGCAGCCGCGCTTGCGCCAGGTCGTCGGCGGAACGACTGGCCCAGGCGCTGGCCCTCCCACCCGAGGGCCTGGAGACCCAGCTACAAACAACCTGGGACTGGTTGCAGGGCGCAGCGCACGAGCATGCACCGGGCAGCGCAAGAACCCTGCTAACCTGGCCGATCCACGCTATCCGTCGGCCCTGCTGACGATCGAGGATCCGCCGCTGATGCTGTATCTGCAGGGGGCAGCCTCATTGCTGGCACAGGCCGATGCCAGCCGACCGCTGGCGCCCTCGCTCGGCATCGCCATTGTCGGCAGCCGCAATCCGACGCCCCAGGGCGTGACCAATGCCCGGCAGTTTGCACGCGCACTGGCCCGGCCGGTCTGTGCATCGTTTCCGGGCTGGCGCTGGGCATCGACGGCGCGGCCCATGAAGGCGCACTCGAGGGCGCTGCCGATGTCCATGACCGGCCCGTGACGATGGCCGTCGTGGGCACCGGGCTGGACCGGGTCTATCCGCGTCGTCACCTCGAACTGGCCCGGCGTATCGCCGCGCACGGCATGCTGATCAGCGAATACCCGATCGGCACGCCGCCACTGGCCGCGAATTTCCCGCGCCGCAACCGCATCATTGCCGCCCTGTCGCAAGGCACGCTGGTGATCGAGGCGGCGCTGCAGTCGGGTTCGCTGATCACCGCCCGGCTGGCGGTTGAACAAGGCAAGGAGGTGTTCGCGATTCCCGGCTCGATCCACTCCCCGCAGTCGCGCGGCTGCCATGCACTGATCCGCCAAGGCGCCAAGCTGGTGGAGTCTGCGCAGGATGTGCTGGAGGAACTACCGAGCGCGCCGGCAGTGGGTCGGCAAACAACCGAGCCCGACGCGGACACGGCAAATGCGGCGCACGCGCCGGATCCCGCCCAGGATCAGTTGCTGCAGGCACTCGGTTTCGACCCGGTCAGCCTGGATGTGTTGCAGGCCCGCACCGGCCTGGCCACGCCCCAACTGCAGGCGCAACTGATGACGTTGGAGCTGGCCGGTAGCTTGGGCCGCTTGCCGGGCGGACTGTTCCAGCGCATTGCCCAGAGCTGAACACGTTGCAACGCACCAGTTCAAGATCCGGGACTGCAATTGGCGCGCCAGATTTCTGCGCTATATTGACGCCATGTTCGAAGTGCTGGTCTTTGTCTACGAGAACTATTGGCGCGGAGATGCCTGCCCGCAATGGCAGTCAGCTCGAACGCAAGCTCAATGCGGTCGGATTCGAGGCGCAGGAGATCGAGGACGCGCTGACCTGGCTCAATGGCCTGAGCCAGGCAACCCGCATCACGCGCCAGGGCGCTGACGCCAAGCCGGCACTGGACGACCAGGACGCCAGGTTGCAGCAACCGACCGGCAGGCGATCGGGAACTCGGGCGCCAGCATGCGGGTGTTCTCGGTGGCCGAGCAAAACCGGCTCGGAGCGGATTGTCTGGGCTTCATCCGCTTTCTCGAAAACGCCGGCGTCCTGCCGCCGCACATGCGCGAAATCGTCGTCGACCGTGCCATGGCCTGCGGCTCCGACCCGCTGTCACTCGAAGACCTCAAGATCATCGTGCTGATGGTGTACTGGAGTTTTGGCGAAGAGCCCGACGCCCTGGTGCTCGACGAACTGTGCGACGACGCGCAGCGACCGCGTCGCCCACTGAGAGCGTGACGGGCGGCCGTCTGGACGCCGGCGCTCAGCCCAGCAGACGCTCCGGATTGGCTTCGAGCTTGGCCAGTGCGTCGCGGGTTGCACGCACGGTCAGCGTCTCTTCTTCCTGCGGCAGCAGCAATCCGGCCTGCAGGTAGGCGGCCAGGCGTCCGGCCTGGATCAGGTAGCTGTGGCCATCGGTCGAGGCAAACAGGTTGAGCTGCTTGCGCTCGCTGCGCCAGACGAATTGCACCTTGGTCACCCGGCCATTGTGGTCCAGCGTGAACCAGGAACCCAGTTCCAGTTCCTGCGCCCAGGCCAGCATCGCGTTGCTCGGCTTGGAGCCGCCATTGGCCACCACGTCGATGGTCGCGGGATCGATGCCCAGCATCAACTCGATGCTCTCGGCATCCAGCGGCAGATCGCCCATGCCGTCTTCGCTGACAAAATCCTCCAGATTGGCCAGCCGCTTGGCCAGTGCCTCGATCTTGCGCCGCGGGAATGGCCTCGGTCTTGGACAGGAAGGCGTCGGCCAGCGTGTCGCTGACCGTCTTGATGTGCACGTCCTGCTGGCTCGGCGCCATGCCCAGCAGCGTCATGCCGGCGCGCAGTCGTTGCAGCAGCTTGGGCAGGTTCTGGATGACGCGGGCCCGGTCCGCCCGGTTCGGCTTGGCACTGGCCGCCCAGACCAGGTCCGACGATGTCTGCTTGAACTCGAGCGTCTCGGCGTGTTGCGGTCCCTTGCGCACCGCCGCGACCGCCAGCACCTCGGCCCAGACCTTGAACAGGTAGCTGCGGATCTCCTCGCGCACCGGGATGTCCTTGAGCATGTTGCGCATCTCGATCGTGTACTGGATCGTCAGCGTCTCCTTCTGCTCGACCTGCTGCGCCACACTGGCCACCTTCTGTGTCGCACCGCTGCCGGTCAGGAACTTCTGCAGAAACTTCTGGAACTCGGCGTAAACCAGTTCGTAGACGCGTTTGCCGGTTTCCGGGTATTGCTCGATCACCTGCACGACGCGCTTGATTTCCTTCTCGAGCGCACTGCCCTGGATGCCGCTGGCATCGAAACCCATCACGCACGAGCCCATGCGGTCGATCAGCTGGCGCGCCGGATGGCTGGCGGTGCCAAAAAAATCCGGCTCGGCCAGCGCCACGCGCAGCACCGGCATCTGCAGGCGCGCGAACCAGACCCGGATCGCCGGCGGAATGCGGTCTTCCTGCAAGATGGCCTGGAACATCAGCGCCACGATCTCGATGGTGGCCTTTTCGCCCTTGGTCTCGGCCTTGTTCTTGAGTTCGGCGGTCTGCTCGCGCAGGCGCACCGCAACCTGCGCCACCCCGGCCGGGCTGTAGTCCTCGTACGCGGTACCGACACGCCATGACCGGATGTGCCAGCGCCGGCCGCACCGCGATCGCCGCGGCCAGCGCCGGCGACGCCGGCTGATAGGATGTGGCATCGAACTCCGGCCCGACCTGGCCCACCAACAGGCGCTTGAGCTGGCCCAGCACACCCTGGGCACGGCTCCGGGCGCGTGACAGGGGTGTCGTCGAGGTCATCATGCGGGTTTCGTCGTGGGCGCCGCGCACCCATGTCTTGCCCATAACCGGCACCTGAGGGCATCCGAGCGCCACTGGCCGGTATGAAACCTTGCGGGGACCCCGCACCGGAGTCGTATTCGTGTGCACCCTCACCATGGCGCTGGCCACCGCCACTGCCACTATGCCGCAACATGTGCAGAACCGGAGGTCCGCCCAGAAGAATCGGCGCCCCGCAGACCGCCACCGGAGGGCGCAGTCGCCCGGCGACCGGCGGACGGAGCAGAGTGCCCGAACGTGCTATCGCCAGAGTCCAGTCCGAGCGAACTGCTCTGGTAGCCGCTGTCAGACGCGTGCGCCGCCACCGGGCGCGTTGACGGGAAGGCCTTGGGCGCAGTCTTTTGCGGCGCGGCGCGCTTGACCCGGTCCTTGAGCTCGATGGTCGGCATCACGCCCTTGTCGATCAAGGTCTTGTTGGCCTTCTGGTAAGACTGCTTGAGTCGCTCCGACAACAGGCTTTGCACGACATCGTTGACCATCGGCCAGCTGCCGCTGGGCATGCCACAGGCAGCCCACTCCTCGACCAGGATCAGGATCAGCACGTCCGGCCGCAAGATGTCGTGTCGATCGAGTTCGTCCGTATCTTCCAGATACCGTATGCGCAAGCGCAGGTCGTCGAGTTCGGAGCTGACCTTGTCCATCACCCGCAGCACCAGCCGGGACGCCAGGATCTTGTTCTCGACCACGTCGGTTCCGACCAGCGACAAGCCGCTCAGATCGTCCGGTTCGCTCTTTTCCGATCGTGGCCCGCGGCAGCAGCGCCTCGTTCCAGGCCTTGCCGGTGGCCTCGCGCCAGGCACTCTTGTTGCGCTGGTAGAAAGTCCAGGCGTCGCGCCGCGCCTGCATCTCGCGCGACGGTGCGGCCTCGTCCATCAAGACCCTCAGACGCTCCTGAACGGCAGACACCAGCTCCGTCATGGTTCGCACTGCATCGGCCACAAACTGTTGCCGGACATCACCGGCCAGTCGGCGTCGTTGGCTGGAAAAGGATGCAGTTGCCATAGGGTCAGGGCACGATCACACCGTGGCCCCGGCGTTCGGATCGTTCGGGTCCACGCCTTTTTGCGTTATGGGCTTGACCATGTCTTCACGCTTGATTCCCAGCCACATGGCGATGGCCGCGCCGACGAAAACCGACGAGTAAATGCCAAAGCAGGATACCGATGGTAAGCGCCAACGCAAAATAATACAGCGTCGGTCCACCAAAAAGCAGCATAGACAAAACCATGATCTGGGTAGAACCGTGGGTAATGATAGTACGACTGATCGTGGACGTGATCGCGTTGTTGATGATCTCGACCGTATCCATCTTGCGATAACGGCGGAAATTCTCGCGAATCCGGTCAAAGATGACGACCGACTCGTTGACGGAATAACCCAGCACCGCCAGCACCGCAGCCAGCACCGCCAGCGAGAACTCCCACTGGAAAAAGGCGAAGAAACCCAGGATGATGATCACGTCGTGCAGGTTGGCGACGATCGCGGCGACAGCGAACTTCCACTCGAAACGCACCGCCAGGTAGATCATGATGCCCACCACCACCATGGCCAGAGCCTTGAGTCCGTCGGTGACCAGTTCCTCGCCCACCTGCGGACCGACGAACTCCTGACGCCGCAGCGTGGCGCCTGCGTCGGACGCCTTCAGCGCGGCAAAGGCGACCTCACTCTGTTGCGCGGAACTGACACCCTTTTGTGCCGGCAGACGAATGATGACATCCTGCGCAGTGCCGAAATTCTGCACCTGTACGTCGGTGTACCCGAGACCCGAGATGACCGAACGCACCTTGGGCACGTCGGCGGGCTGGGAATAACCCACCTCCATGACCGTGCCGCCGGTGAACTCGACCGACAGATGCAGGCCCTTGCTGGAACAGGAAGAACACCGCCAGCACAAAGGTCACGATCGACACCACGTTCAGTGCCAGCGCATGGCGCATGAACGGGATGTCTTTGCGAAACTTGAAAAATTCCATGGTTCAGCTCCCTCGTGCCGCTGGGGCGACCTCGGTGCCGGCATCGGGACGCCACACCGTGCCGATCGACACCGTTTTGAGTTTCTTGACCCGGCCGTACCAGAAATTGACCAGGCCGCGCGAGAAGAACACCGCCGAGAACATGCTGGTCAGGATGCCGATGCAATGCACCACGGCAAAACCGCGCACCGGACCGGAACCGAAGATCAGCAAGGCGACACCCGCGATCAGCGTGGTCACGTTGGAGTCGAAGATGGTGCCCCAGGCGCGGTCATAACCGGCATTGATGGCCGCCTGCGGCGAGGCGCCGCCGCGCAGTTCCTCGCGCACGCGCTCGTTGATCAGCACGTTGGAGTCGATCGCCATGCCCAGCGCCAGCGCCATCGCGGCCATGCCGGGCAAGGTCAGCGTGGCCTGCAGCATCGACAGCACCGCCACCAGCAGCAGCAGGTTGACGCCCAGCGCGATGCTGGAGAACACGCCGAACATCATGTAGTAGACACACATGAAGGCCACGATGACCAGGAAGCCCCAGGTCACGCTGTCAAAGCCCTTGGCGATGTTCTCGGCGCCCAGGCTCGGGCCGATGGTGCGCTCCTCGATGATCTCCATCGGCGCGGCCAGCGAACCGGCGCGCAGCAGCAGCGCCGTGTCTTGCGCCTCGGTGCTTGTCATGCGGCCCGAAATCTGTACCCGCCCGCCGCCGATCTCGGCGCGGATCACCGGTGCGGTCACCACCTCGCCCTTGCCTTTTTCGAACAACAAGATCGCCATGCGCTTGCCGATGTTCTCGCGCGTGACGTCACGGAAGATGCGCGAGCCCTTGGCATCCAGCGATCAGATGCACCGCGGCTTCCTGGGTCTGGTTGTCGAAACCCGGCTGCGCATCGGTCAGGTTCTCGCCGGTCAGGATGACCTGCTTCTTCACGATCACCGGCTGGCTGTTGCGCTCGAGAAAGCGCTCGGAACCGAAAGGCACCGGCCCGGTGCCGGATTCGGCGGCACGGCCTTCGGTGCTTTCGTCGACCAGGCGCACCTCCAGCGTCGCCGTGCGACCCAGGATGTCCTTGGCCTTGGCCGTGTCCTGCACGCCGGGCAACTGCACCACGATGCGGTCCAGTCCCTGCTGCTGGATCACCGGCTCGGCCACGCCGAGTTCGTTGATCCGGTTGTGCAAGGTCACCATGTTCTGCTTGAGCGCCTGCTCCTGGATCGTGCGGGCGGCCGCCTCCTTGATGCGCGCGCGTCAGCGTGAATTCGCCACCGGCCTGCGCCGCCTCGGTGGTCTGCAGTTCGGTGAACTGGTCGGCGATGATGGCCTTGGCCGCGGCCAGCGTCTGGGCATCGCGCAACTGCACCTCGATCGCCTGGTTGTTGCGGCTGATGCCGCGAGTGGCGCACGTTCTTCTCGCGCAATGCCGTGCGCAGATCACCCGACAAGGACTCGACCTTGCTGCGTCAGCGCCGCCTGCATGTCGACCTGCAACATGAAATGCACACCGCCGCGCAGGTCCAGACCCAGATACATCGGCGCGGCGCCGATCGCCGACAACCAGGCCGGCGAACGCGACAGCAGGTTCAGCGCCACCACATACGGCGGATCGGCCGGGTCGGGCACCAAGGCCTTCTGGATCGCATCCTTGGCCTTGAGCTGGTCGTCGCCGGTCTCGAGCCGGACCTTGATCGAGTTGCCATCGAACAGCGATGCCGGCCGGGGCAATGCCGGCCGCCTTGAGGGCATCCTCGACCCGGCGCTGGGTTCCGGTATCCACCTTGATGGTGGCCTTGCCGGAGGACACCTGCACCGCCGGCGCCTCGCCAAAGAAGTTCGGCAGGGTGTAGAACAGCCCCACCAGCATCGCGATCACGATGATCGCGTATTTCCAGACCGGGTATCGGTTCATGTTTGCGCTTCCCGCGGCATCGAGGCCGCGTGGTCAATGCCCACTAGGCAATGAGGATTACTTGACGTGCCCTTGGGCAGAACCTGCACACTGCGCCGCGCTGGATCTGCACTTCGACGCCATTGGCGATCTCCACGCTCAGGTAGCTGTCGCCGAGCTTGGAGACCTTGCCCAGCATGCCGCCGGTGGTGACGACTTCGTCACCCTTGGCCAGCGCCTCGACCATGGCGCGATGCTCTTTCTGCTTCTTCATCTGCGGGCGAATCATGACAAAATAAAGCACCACGAACATCAGCACCAACGGCAACATGCTCATCAGCGAAGACTGCATGTCGCCGCCGGCAGCAGCGGCAGGGGCGGTTTGGGCAATAGCGGAAGAAATAAACACAGGCGACTCCAGAACAGTCAGTTGAAGAATCTGCACGCAGCAGCGGCGTGACCGCTGGCAGACAACCTGGCATTGTAAGGGGCGCCTTCAAGGCCTTTTGACCAGGGGCTGTTGGGCTTGACCCCAGGCAAAATCGGCAAGAATTCTCCAATGCAGCCCACACACACACCCGTCACGATCACGACCATTCGCATCTGGACGAGATGGAACTGCGCGTGCGCGCACTGGAAACCCTGCTCACGCGCAAGGGGTATGTGGATCCGGCAGCGCTGGACCGCATCATCGAGACCTACGAAACCCGGGTCGGGCCGCACAACGGCGCGGCCGTCGTCGCCCGCGTCCTGGGTCGACGCGACTTCCGGCAACTGGTTGCTGCAGGATGCCACCGCCGCCATTGCGTCCATGGGATTTGGCGGCCGCCAGGGTGAACACATGGTAGCCGTGGCCAATACGCCCGACCTGCACAACATGGTGGTCTGCACCTTGTGCAGTTGTTATCCCATGGCCGGTGCTGGGCCTGCCGCCGGTCTGGTACAAGAGCGCGCCCTACCGGGCCAAGGCCGTGATGGACCCGCGCGGCGTGCTGGCCGACTTCGGCGTGCAACTGCCGGCCACGACACAGTTCCGGGTCTGGGACTCGACGGCCGAGGTGCGTTACCTGGTCATTCCGATGATGCCGGCCGAGGCCCGCGGGCCTGGCAACGAGCACGAACTGGCGGCACTGGTCACGCGCGACGCGATGATCGGCACCGGCGTAGCCTGCTGCACCGGCGCGCCGACCAACGGAGGCAGCATCATGAACGGTGTACATGACATGGGTGGCCATACAGGGTTTCGGCCCGGTCGTCGCCGGAGCCGGGCGAACCCCTGTTCCACGCCGACTGGGAAAAGCGGGCACTGGCCGCTCACGCTGGCCATGGGCGCGACCGGGCCAGTGGAACATCGACCTGAGCCGCTCGGCCCGTGAATCCCTGCCGCCGGCAATCTACCTGGGCAGCAGCTACTACGCGATCTGGCTGCGCGCGCTGGAACGATTGATGCGCGAGCGTGGCCTGGTCGACGCCGCAAGAACTCCGGGCGACACCGTGCCGACCGACCCGCCCGCGCCCTTGCTCGGATGCTGCACGCCGATGACGTCGATGCTTCACTGGCGCGTGGCACACCGTCGCAACGTCACATCGATCAAGCAGCGGCATTTGCGCCCGGCCACGCAGGTACGCGCACGCAACATGCATCCGGCGGTCACACCCGGCTGCCGCGTTATGTGCGCGGCCATGTCGGCACCGTGGCTCTGGTCCATGGCGCCCATGTATTCCCCGACGCCATGTTTGCCGCGCCGCTTGCCGCCCTTCGACGGAGTCGCCGCAATGGCTGTATACCGTGGAGTTCGAGGCGCAGGAGCTGTGGGGCACCCAGGGCGACGCCGCGGTGCGATCAGCGTCGACGCCTGGGAACCCTATCTGGAAGCCTTCTCATGAGCCGCGAAGCCGATCCCATGGCGAATCACGTCACCATGAACCTGACGCTGGCCGAAGTGGCCGCCCTTGCGCTGCCGATGGCGCGGCCTTGCCGTTGCCGCCGGGCGAATCGACGGCGCGGCATTTCGGCGAACCCTGGCAGGCGCATGCCTTCGCACTGATGCTGATGCTGCACGAGCGGGCGTGTTTAGCTGGCCACAATGGGCCGACACACTGGCCGCGCGCATCCGCGCGGCCCAGCTGCGCGGCGACCCGGACGACGGCAGCAACTACTACCGTCACTGGCTCGACGCCCTGGAGCAACTGCACGATTGCGCACGGCATTGCCACTGCCGACCAACTGCATGCGCTTGAACACGCATGGGCGGATGCGGCGCTGCGCACGCCGCACGGCCAGCCGATCGAATTGGGGCAATGCTGAACAAGTCCCTCGCGGCTATCGCATCCGCGGGAAACTGGTCAGCGTCGCGCTAGGCGACTGCCGCTGACGAGGCCGGTGCGGCGCCACGCGGGTCGCGCCACTGCTGCATCAAGACCTGCCACTGCTGGCGTGCCGCCACCAGGTTGCGCTCCTTCACGTGGCCATAGCCCTTGATCTTCTCGGGAATACGCGCGATATCCACCGCCAGCGCGTGCTTGTCCCCCGTGAGTCGGCCCAGCACCTCGTCGATGCTGGCACGGTATTCGCCGATCAAGGCGCGCTCGGTTTGGCGCTCCGCGCTGCGACCAAAGATGTCCAGTGCGGTGCCGCGCAAGCCCTTGAGCTTGGCCAGGTATCGGAAGCCGGTCAGCATCGCCGGCCCATATTTCTTCTTCTGCAACTCGCCCTTGTCGTTGCGCTTGGCCAACAGCGGCGGTGCCAGGTGGTAGTTCAGCGTGAAGTCGCCTTCGAACATCGCGTTGACCTTGTCCAGGAAAGCCGCATCGGTGTGCAGCCGCGCAACCTCGTATTCGTCCTTGTAGGCCATCAGCTTGAACAGGTAGCGTGCCACGCTCTCGGCCAGCACGGTCTTGCCAAGCTTGGCTTCGGCATCACGCACCTTGTGCACATAGGCCTGGTACTGGCTGGCGTAGGCCGCGTTCTGGTAGTGCGGTCAGAAACTCGACCCGCCGCTTGACGATGTCGTCCAGCGTCTCGCGCTTCTTGAACTGCAGCACCTGCGCCGGGCTCAGGAGCTTCTCGACGCTGGCCCAGTCGTGCGCGGCGCGCCGGCCCCACTCGAAGGCGGCCTTGTTGTTGTCGATCTGCACCGCGTTGAGTTCGATGGCGCGGATCAACGACGCACGGCCCAGCGGAATCCAGCCGCGTTGCCAGGCGTAACCGAGCATCATCGGATTGGTATAGATGCTGTCGCCCAACAGCTTGGTCGCAGCCGCATCGGCATTGAAGGCGCCAACACCATCGACACCGACCGCCCGCGCGATCTCGGCTCGCGCAGGCATCGGCCGGATTCTGCCAGCCGCCGTCCTTCACGAATGCCGCCGTCGGCGTGCTGTGCGAATTGAGCGCCACATGGGTACGTCCTTCACGCATGCGCAGCATGGTTTCCTTGCCGGCGGCCACCAGCGGGTCGCAGCCGATGATCAGATCGGCCGCGGCCATGCTGACACGGGTGGTGCGGATGTCTTGCTGGTTCGCGCCGATCAGCACATGGCTCCAGGTGGCGCCACCTTTTTGCGCCAGGCCGGCCGCATCCTGCGTGACGATGCCCTTGCCTTCGATATGCGCCGCCATGCCGAGCAACTGGCCGATGGTGATGACGCCGGTGCCGCCGACACCGGCCACGATGATGCCCCAGACCTGGCCGACTGCCGCGTCCAGCGCGATCGGCGCCGGCTCGGGCAAGGCGCCGAGCTCGAACGGCGAGACCGCCTTGTCCTTGGACTTCTTCTTGAGCTGCCCGCCTTCGACGGTGATGAAACTCGGGCAGAAACCCTTCACGCAGGACATGTCCTTGTTGCAGGTCGACTGGTTGATCTGGCGCTTGCGGCCGAACTCGGTCTCCAGCGGCTCGACGCTCAGGCAATTGGACTGCACGCCGCAATCGCCGCAGCCCTCGCACACCAGTTCGTTGATGACGACGCGTTTGGCCGGATCGACCATGGAGCCGCGCTTGCGCCGGCGCCGCTTCTCGGTGGCGCAGGTCTGGTCGTAGATGATGACGGTCGTGCCCTTGATCTCGCGGAACTCGCGCTGCACCGCGTCGAGCGTGTCGCGGTGCAATACCGCCACGCCTTCGACCAGTTTGACGCCATCGTATTTCTCCGGCTCGTCGGTCACGACCACGATCTTCACCGCCCCTTCGGCACGCATCGACTGCGCGATCTGCACCACCGAGTGCCCCTCGGAACGTTCGCCGACCTGCTGGCCGCCGGTCATCGCGACCGCGTCGTTGTACAGGATCTTGTAGGTGATGTTGACGCCGGCGGCGATGCTCTGGCGCACCGCCAGCAGGCCGCTGTGGAAGTAGGTGCCGTCGCCCAGGTTGGCGAACATGTGCTGTCGGTCGCTGAACGGCTGCTGGCCAACCCAGGGCACGCCTTCGCCACCCATCTGCGTGAAGCCGATGGTGCTGCGGTCCATCCAGGTGGCCATGAAGTGGCAACCGATGCCGGCCATGGCGCGCGAACCCTCCGGCACCTTGGTGCTGGTGTTGTGCGGGCAACCCGAGCAGAACCAGGGCTGGCGATCCGCGCCCTTGACGCCGCCCAGATCGAGCACCTGCATCGCCTGTTCCTTGGCCTGCAGGATCGCCATCTGCGCGTCGATGCGCGCCGCCATGTCGGCGTCCAGGCCCATCTTCTTGACGCGCTGCGCGATCGCACTGGCGATCAGCGCCGGCGACAGATCGGCCTTGGCGCGCAACAGCGTATTGGCACTCGGATTCGGCATCGACCATTCGCCGCCCGAGAAGTCACCTTCGACCTCGTTGAACTTGCCGTAGATGTTGGGCCGCACATCGGCGCGCCAGTTGTACAGCTCTTCCTTGAGCTGGTATTCGATGACCTGGCGCTTTTCCTCGACCACCAGGATCTCCTGCAAGCCGGTGGCGAAATCGCGCGTCAGTTGCGCCTCGAGCGGCCAGACCACGCCGACCTTGTGCAGCCGGATGCCGATCTGGCGGCAGGTCGCATCGTCCAGACCCAGGTCGATCAGCGCCTGGCGCGTGTCGTTGTAGGCCTTGCCGCTGGCAATGATGCCGAAACGGTCGTTCGGCCCCTCGATGGCGTTGTAGTTGAGCCGGTTGGCGCGGATATAGGCCAACGCGGCGTACCACTTGGTATCGAACAGCCGCGCCTCCTGCTCCAGCGCATGGTCGGGCCAGCGGATATGCACACCGCCGGGGGGCATCTCGAAATCGGTAGGCAGCACGATCTGCACCCGCTCGGGGTCGATCATCGCGGTGGAACTGGACTCGACGATCTCCTGGATCGTCTTCATGCCGGCCCAGACGCCCGAAAACCGGCTCATCGCGAAGGCGTGAATGCCCAGGTCCAGGATCTCCTGCACATTGGCCGGGAAGAACACCGGCAGACCGCAGGCCTTGAAGATGTGGTCGCTCTGGTGCGCGGCGGTCGAACTCTTGGACACATGGTCGTCACCGGCCACCGCAATCACGCCACCCCAGGGCGTGGTGCCGGCCATGTTGGCATGCTTGAACACGTCGGAGCTGCGGTCCACGCCCGGGCCCTTGCCGTACCAGATGCCGAATACACCGTCGAAACGGTTCGTTCCCGGCGGCGCAAAACCCAGTTGCTGCGTGCCCCACAAGGCGGTGGCGGCCAGTTCCTCGTTGACGCCGGGCTGGAACACGATGTTCTGCGCCTTCAGGTACTTGGCCGCCTTGACCAGCGACTGGTCATAGCCGCCCAGCGGCGAACCCCGGTAGCCGCTGATGAAACCGGCCGTGTTCTTGCCGGCCAGCGCGTCGCGCTGACGCTGCAGCATCGGCAGCTTGACCAATGCCTGCACGCCACTCATGAAGGCGCGGCCGTAGTCGAGCGAATACTTGTCATCCAGCGTGACGGTTTCCAGTGCCTTGCGAATGTGTTCGGGAAGTGGCGCGTTCATGTTGGGCAGAACTCCATGGGTACTGGCTGAAGAAGGCTAATCCGCACCCCGGCATCAAGGCACGGGAGCCGACAGGAAGGTGTCGGCAAAGTGTAGGCGCGATGGTTGGATATGTCTTTTCTAAATATGACGAATAATCGCCGTGTTTAGAAAGACTCTTTCTCAAAATGGTTATATATGGAAACATTAGATAAGTTCGACATCGCCATCCTGCATGAGTTGCAGAGCGACGGTCGGCTCACCAATACCGACCTGGCGCAACGCGTGGGTCTGAGCGCCGCCCCCTGCTGGCGCCGCGTGCGGGCACTGGAGGAGGGTGGCTTCATCACCGGCTACCGGGCCGAGATCAACCGACACAAGATCGGGCTGGGCGTGATGGCCTTTGTGCGCCTGGATGCCGAGCGCAACACCGGCGACGGAACGCGTCAGCTCGAGGAGGCGATCCGCGAATTGCCCGAGGTCGTGTCATGCCACTACATCAGCGGTCACGGCACTTTCGAATTGCAGGTCGTGGCGCAGGATCTGGACAGCTTTTCCCGCTTTGCGATGCGCAGCCTGATCAACCTGCCCAACGTGAAGGATCTGCACACCAGCTTCTCGCTGGGCGAGGTCAAGGCCAGCAGCAGCTTGCCGCTGGCCCACCTGACACCGCTGGCCGCCCGGCCCAGACGCCGGCTGCCACTGGCCGCGCACGCCCGACCAGCCCGTCGCACGCGTTGATCCGCGTCGGCGTATGCTGGCCCTGCGTCAGGCATGGACCGGTGTGGCCAGCACCGCCCTGCCTTATTTCGGCCACAACACCCACATGCGCAGCGACTGCTTGAGGCTGCCGGCAATATCGCCCGCCTGCGATCCCCAACCCACAAAATAGTCGGCACGCACCGGCGCCGACGATGGCGCTGCCGGTGTCCTGCGCCAGCACCAGGCGTTGCAACTGGGCCGACGGCCCGTTTGACGACCAGCCACACCGGCGCGCCATACGGAATGCTCAGCGGATCCACCGCAATCGAGCGCCCCGGCGTCAGCGGCACGCCCTGGGCTCCGCGCGGACCGAATCCGGCCTCGAACTCGGACAAGGCCTCCTCGCGGAAGAACACGGTGCGCGGATTGCTCCACAACATGTCGTTGACGCGCTGCGGATTGAGCGCAACCCAGTTGCGGATGCCCGGCCACGACGCATCGCGCACCAGCTGCTGGTCGAGCAGCCAGCGACCGACGCTGACATAGGGCTGGTCGTTGGTGGCGGCATAGGCCAGCCGCACGGTACGCTGCTGGCCGTCGGGCTCGAGCATCTGCAGCCGCCCGGAACCCTGGATCTGCAGCAACAAGGCATCCACCGGATCGGCCAGCCAGGCGATCTCCTGACCGCGCAACGCCGCCTTGGCCTCAGGCAGCGTTTCCATCTCCTTGCGCGTGTACCAGGGCTTGCGCGCAGCCAGGCGCTCCGGCGGCCGGTACAGCGGTATCGCAAACTCCGGCCGTGGCAAGCGCGAGGCCTGCAGCACCGGTTCGAAATAGGCCGTGAGCATGCCGTCGGCGACTTGCTGCGCCGGCGACTCGACCCGGTAGGGCTGCAGTCGCCGCGTCATCCAGTGGCGTTGCTCGACGCCGTCGGCCAGGCTCAGCAACCGGATCTCCGGGCACAAGGCTGGCGAACACGGGCAAGGGGCGCTCACAGCTCTTGAGCCAGGCGTTCCAGGCCTCGTGCAGGTTGTCGTCGCGAAATCCGGGCAGTTCGGCCCAGCGCACCGCCACCCAGCGGCTGCGCGCACGGCTCATGGCGGGCGGCAAAGGCGCCGTGTCGTCGAACGACCAGTCCGTCGTCGGGCGCAAGCGGGCGGCACGGCGATGGCCGGCGTCATCGGTCGTGGCGGCAACACGACCGCCGCCGGCGCGCCCGGCAGTACCGGCTGGTCAGGTGACTCCGGTGCGCTGACGCAAGCCGCCAGCATTCCTACAATGGCCAGACAGGCCCATCCATTCGCCGCGCGCCACAGGAGTCGATTCATGGTTCTGATTTTGCTTGAAGCCCTGGGCGCATTGCTGGCGCTGGTGCTGATCGTGTGGTGGACCATGTTTTCCGGGCGTCGCAACGGTGAACTGCCGCCACCAGAAGCGCCGAACCCGCAACTGACGATGGGCCCGGCGCACGCGACGCGGCATCGACCGCGCCACGCGACAGGCCAACACCACCGCCAGCGTTGACGCGCAAGCACACCGCGTGCGCGCGTGGTCACAGTACGCGATGCTCCAGCGCCGGCAATTGCAGTCGGACCTGTTGCAGCCGCCCGTGCCTGAGGTCGACCACATCGACGCCATCGCCCTGGTCGCGTTCGCACAGCACAACGCCCCAGGGATCGACCTGCATGCTGTGGCCCCAGGTACGGCGACCGTTCTCGTGCAGCCCCCCTGGGCCGGTGCCACAACATAGGCCAGGTTCTCGACCGCGCGCGCGCGCAGCAAGAGCTCCCAGTGCGCCTCGCCGGTGGCATAGGTAAAGGCGCTGGGCACCAGCAACACATCGGTACCGGCCGCGCTGTACTGACGGTACATCTCGGGAAAACGCAGGTCGTAACAGACACTCATGCCGATCTTCCAGCGGTGCCCGTCGCGTGAAGGCAGATCGAACGACACCGGCGCGCCGCCGCGCAGCTGCACGCGGGACTCGTCAAACCGCTCCTGGCCGTTGTCGAAGCGAAACAGATGCATCTTGTCGTAGCGCCGCACACAGTGACCCGACGGGTCGAACACCAGCGAGCTGTTGTGCACACGCCGCTCGATGTCATCGGACGTGCCGTGTTCAATCGCCAGCGGCATGGTTCCACCAACCACCCACATGCGCAGGGAACGCGCGGCGTGCGGCCAGCATCTGCTGGATCGGACCGGTGCCAAACGGCTCGCGCACAGCCAGCTTGTCGGTGTCGTGTTGCCCGAGCAGGCAGAAGTATTCGGGCAGTACCGCCAACTCCGCGCCTTGCGGCCGCGGCCTGCTCCAGCAAAACCCGAGCACGATCCAGATTGGCTTGCAACCGGACACCTGAGACCATCTGAATCGTGGCGACCTTCATGATGCCTGTGCTTTCCTCGCCTACTTGTTGCCGGCGGCGCCGGCCTCGGTGGCCGCGCTCTTGTCGCGCGCGGCGGCTGCCTTGCCGTCGATGCGCTGGATTTTCGGATCCAGCCAGCTGCCGTCGATGTGGAACTCCTGCGTGGCCGCCTCCATCAGCGGTTTGCGCAACACGAACTGGGCCAGGAACGAGCCCAGCCCGATCGGCCGGATTGATGGCCGCAGCGATCAGCGAGGCGGTGCCCGCATTGATCTCCGGCACCACCACCACGCGGATGTCCTGGGTCTCGCGCGCCAGGTCGGCCTGGCCATCCATCAGCACGGCCGCATTCACGCCTTTCATCTGCAAATTGTCCGAATACGCGATGCCCTGGTCGATCTTGATGTCGCCGCGGAAGTAGTCGAACACAAAGCCCTCCGAGAACACGTCGCGGAAATCCAGCGCCAGGCGCCGCGGCAACGACTGCAGGCTCAGCACCCCCAGCAACTTGGCGATGCCAGGGTCGGCCTTCAGGAACTGGCCGGTTTCGACATTCACCTTGAAGGCACCCGCCAGCGACGGGTAGTCGAGCGACAACGGCGAGCCCAACCACGCGACCTGGCCTTCCATGTGGCCTTTGCCACGGCGCACGATGTCCTTCATACCGAAGCGACCGAGCAGGTCGCCGGCGTTGTGGATGTCGAGCCGGAAATTCATCACCGTGCGCCGACTCTCGCGCGCACGGTCGTTGGCGGCGGCGCCATCGAAGGACTGGGCGCGCAGCGCGGCCCAGTTTCCCGTTGCCTTGAACACTGCCTCGGGCGAAGTCACGTCGAAACGATTCAGCCGCCACTCGCGTGTGCCGCCACCGGCGCGTTCCTGTGTCAGCCGGTTGACCGCCTCGACCTCCAGCCGGCCGAGCTTCTTGCCGCGCAATTCCAACTCGTTGACGACCACATCGAGCGCCGGAATCGACTGGGGCTGCTCGTCGAGCAGACTCTCCACTGCGCTGGCCGAAGACTGGCCCAGTGTCAAACGCGATAGCCGCGCAAACAGACGCCCGGCCCCGCCGCCGCTGCCGCTGGGCTGGCGATACTCGGCGTAACCGTTGAGTTCCTGAGCGTCGAGATTGACGCGCCAGGTGCGCCCTTCACGCGAGGCACCGGCCACCAGGCCATGCAAGCTACGCCCGGCAGCCGTGAAGTTGCGCGCACGCAGCGCCAGCTGAGTCGGCCAGTAGGCCTCATCGGCGACGGCGGTGGTCGCCGCACTGCTGGCACCATCAGCCAGTTGCGTGAGCAGCCGTTGCCATTGATCCACGTCCAGATCAGGCATGCGGATATTGGCCGCTACGCCCTCCATCGGCATGGGGGCAGTCTCGTCCTCTGCCAGACCGACCGCGATGGCGCCACGCAGCACGCGGGGTTCGGCCGCCGACACGTCGCGCACATACTGGACCGATCCCACACGGCCCAGGTCCAGCACCAGCTGGTCCAGCTGGCGCGCGGACGCAGCGCCACCTGCCGCCAGCCTGACTTTCCCGGATCAACGCCGACTCCAGGCGCAGCGGCAGCGCCGCCTGCTCGGCCTTGCCCAGCGGCGCCGGCAGATTCAGCCCCATACCGACCAGGTTGCTGGTCAGCGAGAACTCCGGAATCCCGGAGCGCAGGCCGAGCGTTGCCGCGTACGCGGCCGTACCCGTGGCCTGTTGCGCGAGCCGCGCCACCAGGCCCAGCTCGCGCGCCTGGCGCAAGGCCTCGGCACTGACCACGCCCTGCAGCCGGAACGACATGCCCAGCCCGGCACGCGGCGCGCCCGCAGCCGCCGCCGCTGCAGGCACCGAGCCGCCATCGATGCGGACATCGCCACCGAGCAGCCGGCCCTGGACCGCGGCGACGTTGAAGCCGGTCTCGGTGAAACCGATGACACCCCGCGCACGCCCCAGCCGAGGCACGCCCGGTATCACCTGCAGATCATTGCCCGACAGGTTGACCTGACCTTGCACCGTCGTGCGCTGCGCGTCATCCAGCGGTACTTGCAGCTTCAGACGCAGATCGGTTGCGCCAGTGGCCGTCGCGCGCGCCAGCAACTGATCCGTCATCTGCGCCAGCGGCGAACTGTTGACCATGCCCAGCATGTCCGCCAACGGGCCCCGCGCATCCAGGCTCAGCGTCAGCACACTGGATTGCATCATGTTGGCGATCTCCGCGTCCGCGCTGCCGATCTGCACCGCCGGCGCGCTGGCCAGCTGGCCACGCGCACCCTTGATGCGCAGGCCGACGCGATCGATGACCAGGCCGCCCGACAGACGCGCCAACGCCGGCCACGGCTTTTCCCCGGCCGTCTGCAAAGAGCGCGGCACATAGGTCAGCGCCGCATCACTGATCTGCGCGCTGACCAGGAACTCGCCCTGGCGCGGATCGACGAACGGCATGTCCCAGAGATCACCCTTGACCTTGAAGCGCACATCCGCGCCTTGCCCGGCCTGGACGGCGTCGCGCACATAGTGGCGCGCGCTCGCCTCGACCGCCAGCGGCAGATAGCGATGGACCCGCGCCCCGTTGGCCCGGCTCAGTCGGCCCTGCATGTCGAGCACGCCGGGAAAACGCGACTTGCTGGTCGAGCGTGCCGGATCACTGGTGTTCCATTGAAACTGCAACTCGCCATCGGCATCGGCGTTGCTGAACGTCATGCGGTTCGCCTGAACCTGGATCTTGTCGCCATCGATGCGCCAGCTCAACTCCGTCGTCAATTGGCGAAACGGCACCACCGGATCCTCGAACACCCCGGGCACGTCGATGCCACCACCGCTCAGCGCCAGACTGGCCTTGCCGCCGGTTTCGGTGAGCGAAAAATCCACGCTTGCGCCATGCAGACCCGGCGTGCCGATCGACGCGCTGGTGCCCGGTGCTGCGCCGCTGGTGTCGGGGATGGCCTGCACGGCCAGCTGCCGCATCCGACCATCGGCCTGGTAACGCAGCGGCACATCGGGTGGCGCCTGCCAGGCCACCTTGATCCGGTCCACCATGCCACTGGGTCGGTGCCGCGCCAATGCCTGGTGCAAGGCGGCGTCCAGCGGCAAACGGCCGGCGATCTGCGCCAATGCTGCCAGATCCAGCTGGTCTGCTGTCAGCTCACCGGACGGAGGGCGCAAGGCGCCGCCATCCTGCTGCTTGAGCGACAGATTGCCACCCGGCCAGCGTATGCCATCGGCCGTGTCAAACGCCAGTTCTCGGGTCGCGAATTCACGGCTGTCCGGTGCAAACCGGCCACTCAGGCGCCCCGACAGGCTGGCCAGTTGCAACGGCATCAGGTCGCGCCCGACCCGCACGGCAACATCGGCCAGCACCACGTCGGCGGTCGCCGCGATGACACGACCGCGCTGAATGTCGATCCAGGCCCGCACGGCGCCCCGGGCCTGTTCGACATCGACACCGGGATCGGCATATTGCTTGAACCGGGCCACGTCGATACGCGAGAAATCGGCATAAACCTGGCCCGTCCATTCCTGCCAGCGTCCGTTGTCCATGGACAGGAAGGGTTGCTCGAAGCGCGCCATAGCCGTGAAACGATCGCCCCATTCGGCTGGCGGCGTGGCGTCGAAGCGAAACTCGTGCCGGCGCGAACGGTTGCGCAGCACCATGTCGACTGCGCGCAGCGCCAACGGTGGCACGGCGCGGGTTTCGTCGCTCCAGACCACTGAGCCACTGCGGATCACGAATTCCGGTTGCGAAAATATCCGGTCGAGCATGACGGCATCCGGTTCGCTCGCACCTGAGGACAGGTCGATGCCGGCCAGCCAGATACGTCCTTGCGCGTCGCGCCGCACATTGAGCACCGGCCGGTCCAGCAGGATCTGGTCGAATTTCAGGTTCAGCACCGATCGCGGTGACAGCGAGACCAGCACGCGCGGCAGATGCAGGGCTTCGCGCCCCTGGGCATCGATCAGACGAATGTTGTCGAGCTCGAACGCGGGCAACAGATTGGTCGAATGGGCATTGATAGCCTCGATACGCACCGTCATCCCGGTGAGCCGGCTGGCGCTCGCCTCGAGCTGCGGACGCAGTTCACCGATTCGCGGCACAATCACCAGATGCAATGTGCCCCATGCCGCTGCGAACACCAACCATGCCAATAGCAGCAACGCCAGAGTCCAACGGGTCAGAAAAGCAAAGCTTTTCAGCAACCGGGACGGCATTGGCGGGGTTGATTTTTCATTCATCGTGCAGTTGCGATCGCACCAGGAATTATGACCGCCAAGCTTGATCGCGTCGCCTGCGGGGTTGTCGGCGCAGCACCTCGATCGGACCTCGAATCCCAAAGCACCGGCACGTTGGCCCAATATGCGCGCTTTGGCCAGCGCGTGCGCCGGCGCTACTGCGCCGAGACGGCCATGCTGGCGCCGGGCATCCCATCAAAAGCCGACTACGCGCAGATGTTCGCCCAGTTGCAGGGCAACGGCACCAACCTGGGCGCGTCGCTGCGTATCGTGCGCCAGGTGCTGCTCGAACGTTTGATGGTGCTCGACTGCCAGTCGCAGGCGACGATGCAGCAGGTGACGCTGGCCATGACGGAGCTGGCGGAGTTTGCGCTGGACACGGCCTGCCGGCAGGTGCTAGCGGATCTCGACGAGCAGCACGGTGCGCCGCAAGGCCCGGATGGCCGGCGCGCAGAGTTGTGGATCATCGGCATGGGCAAGCTCGGCGCGCGCGAGCTCAATGTCTCCAGCGACATCGACCTGATCTATGTCTACGACCATGACGGTGAGACCGGCGGCAACGCGCTCGAGCGCGGCCGCATCTCGAACCAGGAGTATTTCGGCAAGGCGGTGCGCGCCCTGTTCACCACCGATCGGTGACACCACCGAACATGGCTTTGTGTTCCGCGTCGACCTGGCCCTGCGCCCCAATGGCAATTCCGGCCCACCGGCCATTTCGCTCGGCGCCCTGGAGGAGTACTTTCATGTGCAAGGGCGCGAATGGGAGCGTTTCGCCTGGCTCAAGAGCCGCGTGGTCGCGCCGGCACGTTGTGTGCAGGGCGGATCGGCGAGCAACCTGCGCGGCGCCGTCCTGCCATTCGTGTTCCGTCGCTACCTTGACTACAACGTATTCGACTCCTTGCGCATATTGCACCGGCAAATCCGCGAACATGCGGCTCGGCGCAGCGCCGGACGCCCGGAGCGTACCAACGACGTCAAGCTCTCGCGCGGCGGCATCCGCGAGATCGAATTCATCGTGCAACTGCTGCAGGTGGTGCGCGGCGGCCAGTTCCCCGAGTTGCGCACGCGCGCCACACTCGATGCGCTGCCGCGCCTGATGCGTGCCGGTTTGATGCCCGCTGCGACTGCCGACGCCCTGGCTGCGGCCTATGTCTTCCTGCGCCAGGTGGAACACCGCATCCAGTATCTGGACGACCAGCAGACCCATGTGCTGCCCACCAATGACGACGATCTGACCTGGATCGCCCGCACCATGGCCTACCCGACCAGTGGCGCGCTGCTGGCCGAACTCGACCGGCACCGCGAAGTGGTGGCACAGGAATTCGACTCCTTGCTCGGCGGGGGTAAGTCCGACTGCAAGAGTTGCGGCACCGCCAGCGCAGCCATGGACACGGCCATCGGCTTTGACGAGTTTCTGGAGAGCCTGCCCGACGGTCTGCGCCAGCGGGTCGCCAGCTGGCGTGACAACCCGCGATTCCGCGCGCTGCGCGACGACTCCCGCCTGCGCCTGTTCCGCCTGGTCAACCGCACCGCCACCTGGATCCGCGAGACCACGATCACCGAGCAAGCCGGTGTGCGGCTGGCCGACTGGATCGAGCCGCTGCTGCGCCGCGAGAGTTACCTGGCGCTGCTGCTCGAGCGCCCCACCGTGCACCAGCGCCTGTTGCGGCTGCTGGGCAATGCCAAATGGCCGGCCCGCTACCTGCTGCAACATCCGGGCGTCATCGACGAGCTGGCCAATCGCACGATGCTGGCCGAGCGCTTCCAGGGTGAAGACTTCGAACGCGAACTCGAGCAGCGCCGCGAAGCCCTGCAAATCACCGAGGAAGACGACGACGAGACCGTGCTCAACCTGCTGCGTCGGGCCCACCACGCCGAGGTGTTCCGCACGCTGGCGCGCGACGTCGAGGGCGTGCTGAGCGTCGAGCAGGTGGCCGACGATCTCAGCGCGCTGGCGCAGTCGGTGCTGCGTATCACCACGCGCTGGTGCTGGAACCGGCTGAAAAACCGGCACCGCGACAAGCCGCAACTGGCCATCATCGCCTATGGCAAGCTCGGCGGTCTGGAGCTGGGATACGGCAGCGACCTGGACATCGTCTTCGTCTACGAGGACGATGACGAACGCTCGGGCGAGATCTACGCCACCTTCGTGCGCAAACTGATCAACTGGCTCACGGTCAAGACCGGCGAAGGTGACCTGTACGAGATCGACACGGCACTGCGCCCCAACGGCAACTCCGGTCTGCTGGTCACCAGCTTCGAGGCCTATGCGGCCTACCAGGAAAAGCGCGGCAGCAACACTGCCTGGACCTGGGAACACCAGGCCATGACACGGGCGCGTTTCCTGCTCGGCGACGACACCATGCGCGCACGATTCGACGCAGATTCGCCGCGGTGTGATCACCGCGCCGCGCGACCCGGACAGCCTGCGCGCCGAGATCGTTGCGATGCGCGACAAGGTGCGCGCGGCCCATCCTGTCAAGGCCGATCGCTTCGATGTCAAGCACAGCCCCGGCGGCATGGTCGACGTCGAATTCACCGTGCAGTTCCTGGTGCTGTCGCAGGCCGCGCAACACGAGGAACTGGTCGCCAATGTCGGCAACATCGCGCTGCTGCAGCGTGCGCAGGACTGCGGCCTGCTGCCCCACGAAATCGGCCTGGCCGCGGCCCGCGCCTACCGCGAACTGCGTCGGGTGCAGCACCATGCGCGCCTGAACGAAGCCCCGACCCAGCTGCCCGCGGCCGAGGTTGGCGACCAGCGCGATGCGGTACTGGCTTTGTGGCGGACGGTTTTTGACACAGGCCCCGCACTGACGCCGCCGTCCGAGTTGGCGCAGAAAGCCGAAATAGCGGCAAAATGGCCCTGCCTGTATCGGGATCAAACCAGCGCGCACAAGAGTATGCTGCCATGAGACATTGCCTTTCCCGCGCGTAGCCAAGCACTGCAATTTCCATGAACCTCGTACCAGTCATCGACGAGTCGATCGCCATCGGCCAGCCGCTGCCATTCTCCTTGCGCGACCAGAACGGCACCTTGCTGGCGCGCAAGGGCTACGTGATCGTCACGCGCGAGGACCTGGCAGCGGTGCGCGGCCGCGGCCGCGGCGCAGGCTTCTTTGTCGACGTATCCGAATCGGAGCAACACCAGAAGGCCCTCGCCGGGAAACTGCATGAGCTGGTGCGTGACGAACGCCCGCTGGGCAAGATCGCGCAGGTCCGACTCAGCACCGGCGATCTGGCCACGCCACGCAACCGCAACCTGGGTGACGAACTGGACTGGCTCGACCTGCAGGTACAGGGCAATCGCCTGTTACGCGATCTCGATGGCAGCCATTTCACGGACGACCTCGACCGCTTGCACAAACGACTGGAGCAGCAGACCGAGCGCAATCCCGATGGCGCCCTTTTCGCACTGTTTCACCTGGCGTCCAGTGAAATCCAGCTGTACAGCGCAACCCATTCGATGCTGGTGAGCGTGATGTGTGCGCTGGCCGCGCGCGATGTGCTGGGTTGGCCGCAGCATTTGGTGGACGGCGTGTGCAAAGCTGCGCTGACCATGAACGTGGCGATGACCGAAATGCAGGACCGGCTGGCCACACAGAACGATCCGCCGACAGCGGCACAACGCGAGCTGATCGACCAACACCCCAGTCGATCGGAAGCCGTGCTGCGCCGGCTCGGGCTGCAGGACCCCTTGTGCCTGCAGGCGGTGCGCGAACACCATGCAACCGGTCCCGGGCCGCTGGCGGCGCGCACCGACGGTCAGCGCATGGCGCGGCTGCTGCAACGCGCCGACAAGTTCGCCGCGCATCTGGCACCGCGCTCCTCGCGCCGACCCGATACCGCGTCGGCGGCGATGCAAGCGGTGTATTTCGACGAACAGCGCGCCATCGACGAAGCCGGTGCGGCACTGATCAAGGCGGTGGGCGTGTATTCGCCTGGTTCGCTGGTGCGTCTGGCCAATCAGGAGATCGGCGTGGTGGTGCGTCGCGGCGCCAACACCACGATGCCGCGGGTGGCGGTGCTGGTCAATCGAGATGGCATCGCAATGGGCGAGCACCCGGTGCGCGACACCAGCCTGCGCGAACAGCGCATCCTGTCGGGCGTGGCACCCGGCGACTGCAAGGTGAACATCCAGCTCGACCGGCATGCTGACCCTGACCGGCGGGCCAGCCCCGTCAGGCCGCCCCTGGTAGCGGGGACGCAACCATCAGGGCTTCGCGTTCGCGCGCGAGTTCCTTGCGGTACTTGTTGAGCTCCTGCACAGTCGAAAAGCTGCGATCGAACAGCAGACTCAGGTTGTGCAAAATGCGCTCGACCACGCGGCCCTCCCAGCTCGCGTCAAACTTGATCTGGCTGATCGAGCCAATGCTCAAGCCATTGCGGATCGGGAACACGGCTTTGCACGGTGTCCTTGGGAAACAAGGACTTGTTCACATGCAGATTGGTCGGATGCATGGCCTGTGCCGTGCGCCGTGCGCTGGCCATCAACACGCCGACCTTGGCAAACGCACTCTTGGCCTCGCCCCCGTCGCGCGCAATCGCCTGCTTCATGTATTTCAGGTAGGCGCCGCCATGGCGCGCCTCGTCCTGGCTGAGTTTGGTGTAGATCTGCTTGATCACCGGCTCGGTATGCCACTGGCTGGCCCGGCGGTACCAATGGTTCAGACGGATTTCGCCACAGAAATGCAGCATCAAGGTCTCCAGCGCCGGCGCCGGATCGAACTCGAAGCGCACTTCGTGCAGTTCGGCCTCGGTGGGCGCGAGTTCCGGCCGGAAGCGTCGCAGGTATTCCATCAGCACCAGCGAGTGTTTCTGCTCCTCGAAAAACCAGATCGACATGAAGGCCGAGAAGTCGCTGTCATGGCGGTTGTCGCGCAGGAACATCTCGGTGGCCGGCAAGGCCGCCCACTCGGTGATGGCATTGAACTTGATGGTCTGTGCCTGTTCTTCGGACAGTTGCGCGGGATCAAAGGTGTCCCAGGGAATATCGCGCGCCATGTCCCAGCGCACGGACTCCAGTTGTTTGAACAGTTCGGGATACAGCATGGGGACCTCAGTGAAGGAATCAGCGCGACGTGCAGAACAACCCAGGATTCTAGGCGGGACCCGGAAAAGGCCCTTGCCTCGCCATGGGTGTGCGCCGTAAAAGCTTTCGCGCAATCGGGCCGCGCCTGGCGACCTTCGTAGCAGTTTCCGAATGGGGTGGAACGTCAAACATGCGGCGGCAGAACATAAAAAACCAACAAGTCTATAAATTACCAATCAGTATATAATTGGCCGCATGAGTATCGAACCTGTCGCTGATCAACCGCTTGTATGGTCGCCCATTTTGCGCAACGCGTCAGCGGCTCGGCCAGTCGATACCCCTGCCAAGCGGGTCCGGGTCCTGAGCGGTTTGATGCGAGGCCGCACCGACGCCTGGCGCTCCGGTGCAAACCTGGAGCGGATCGTCTGCCCGGTTCCGGGCCGCTTCGTGGTATTCCTGTTGGCGGGTCATGCCATGACGCGCGGGAGATCATCATGAGGATCGCCATCATCGGCTCCGGTATTTCGGGCCTGGCTGTCGCGCACCGAATGGCCGACCATGCACAGGTCACCTTGTTCGAGGCCGCCGACTATTTCGGCGGCCATACGCATACCGTCGACGTTGAGCTCGCCGACGGCGGGCGCACTGTGCGCCATGGCGTGGATACCGGATTTCTGGTGTTCAACGAGCGTACTTATCCCCATCTGATTGCCTTGTTCGCCGAACTGGGCGTAGCAACCAGCCCCTCGGACATGTCGTTCTCGGTGCAGGCACGCCTGCCAAAAACCGGTCGGCACCTCGAATGGAGTGGCACCAACCTGAACGGCGTGTTTTCGCAGCGGCGCAACCTGGTAAGCCCCCGGTTTCTGGGCATGTTGCGCGATCTGGCCCGATTCAATCGCCTGACGCAAGACATCGCAACGGCCGGACAGGAGTGGCAGCTGCAACAGTCTTTGGGCGAGTTTCTGCACCAGAACCGCTTCTCCCAAGCCTTCATCGACTGGTACTTCCTGCCCATGGTGGCGTGCATCTGGAGTTGCCCGACCGAGCAGATGCTGCAGTTCCCGGTGGCGACCATGATCCGCTTTTGCCACAACCACGGTCTGAACCAGGTGAGCAACCGTCCGCAGTGGTGGACGGTCAAGGGTGGCGCACGCCACTATGTCGACAAGATCGTCGCCCGCGTGGCCGACACGCGGCTGAATACGCCGGTGCGCGCCATAGAGCGCCATGGCGAGAACGGCGGCGTCACCGTCACAACCGATCAGGGCAGCGAACACTTTGATCGCGTCGTGCTGGCCACCCACAGCGACCAGGCGCTGGCCTTGTTGCGCGACGCCAGTGCGGCCGAACGCCAAACACTGGGCGCCATACGCTATCACCCGAACCTTGCGGTGCTGCACACTGACACCACGGTGTTGCCACGCAACCCCCGCGCCTGGGCCGCCTGGAACTACGAGTCTGGCGTCGCCGATCCGGCAAGGGCCGGTACCAATGGACATGCCGTCTGTCTGCATTACCTGATCAATCGACTGCAACCCTTGCCCTGGCAACAACCGGTGATGGTGACGCTGAACCCGCTGCGCACCATCCGCGAGAAACATGTGCTGGGGCGATACCACTATGCCCACCCGGTTTTCGATCGCGCAGCCATTGCGGCCCAACAGCAGTTGCAAACGCTGCAAGGGCGAGACAACACCTACTTCTGCGGCGCCTGGATGGGCTACGGCTTTCACGAGGATGGGCTCAAGGCCGGTCTGGCAGTCGCTCGGCATCTGCTGGTCGACATCGACCCACGTGTTACTGAACGGATGGCAGCATGACCCCGGCGCGTCTATCGACTGAGCGCCCTGCAAGCCATGGGTCACCCGCAAGACCGATGATCGGCTTCGGCGAGGTGCGCCACACCCGGCTGCGCCCGGCGCGCCATGCCTTTGCCTACAAGGGCTATTTCCTGCTGCTGCCGATGCGCGCGATGCAGGACCCGACACATGTCGCAGCGCGCTCGTGCCTGGCACGCAATCGCGCTGCGGCGCTGAGTTTTCACGATCGCGACCATGGCGACGGTCGCGGACCGGAGACCGGCGGCGCGCTGGCATGGCTCGACGAACTGCTGCATAGCCACGGCATCACCGACGCAACCGGCGAGGCCTGGCTGCAGTGTTATCCGCGGGTGTTGGGTTATGCGTTCAAGCCGGTGAGTTTCTGGTTCTGCCACCGACCGTCGGACCACGATGGCGGTGCCTTGCGCGCCATCGTGGTCGAGGTCAACAACACCTTTGGCGAGCGGCACTGCTACCTGCTCGACCAACCGCGCTGGGGCGCGCAACTCGACGCAGCCAAGAGTTTTCACGTATCGCCATTCCTGCAGGTACGCGGCCAATACCAATTCCGCTTCATGCGCAGCACCCGACACGATGGCGAACGCAGTGTGGCGCGCATCGACTATGACGACGGTGAGGGCGAAGGCACCATGTTGCGGACCAGTGTCAGCGGCGCACTCGAACCCCTGACGCCGGCTTCGCTGCGCAAAGCCTTGTGGCGCTACCCGGCGATGACGCTGGGTGTCATCAGCCGGATCCATCTGCAGGCCACCCGCTTGTGGCTCAAGCGAGTGGGATTCACACCCAAGCCCGCCGCGCCCGAGGTAGCCGTCACCCGCCAGAGCCGACCACCCGTTTGAAGCCATCCACGAACTCGCCATGAACACCAGCACCATTGCCTATCCGACGCCGCTGCACAAGGCTCCTGCCGCTGCCCGCACCACCTTGCGACTGCTCGCTCGACTCCAGCACGGACTACTTACCGTGCAGTTGCCCGATGGCTCGGTGCAGCAGTTCGGCCAGACCCAGGAGCGCAATTCCACGCACCATGCGACGGTGGTCTTGCACAACTGGAACGTGTGCGCCGCAACACTCAAGTCCGGCGACATCGGCTTGGCCGAAAGCTACATCGCCGGCGACTGGACCAGCCCCAACCTGACGGAACTGCTCAAGCTGTTCATCCGCAACCGCCAGCAACTCGAGGACGTCATCTACGGCAGCTGGACTGGCCGCACCCTGTACCGCCTCAAACACTGGCTCAACCGCAACACCCGCAGCAACAGCCAGAAGAACATCCATGCGCACTACGACCTGGGCAATGCCTTCTACCAGCTGTGGCTGGACGACACGATGAACTACTCGTCAGCCTGGTTCGATGGTGACCATGGCAAAAGCATGCGCGAAGCCCAGAACGCCAAGGTGCATCGTGCGCTGCGCATGGCCGACGTGCGACCCGGCGACCGCGTGCTCGAGATCGGCTGCGGCTGGGGTGCGCTGGCGGAAATGGCGGTGACGCAGTTCCAGGCCGGCGTGACCGGCGTGACGCTGAGCACCGAGCAACTCGCCTTCGCGCGCAAGCGCATGGCGTCGCTGGCATCGGCCGATGGGGCGGCACCAGCGGTGGACCTGCGGCTGCAGGACTACCGCGACATCCAGGACGGCCCGTACGACGCGATCTGCTCGATCGAAATGGTCGAGGCAGTGGGTCAGCAATACTGGCCGACCTACTTCCAGAGCGTCAACCGGCTGCTCAAACCCGGCGGGCGCGCCTGCATCCAGAGCATCGTCATCGACGACAGCCTGTTCGACCGCTACATCCGTTCGAGTGACTTCATCCAGCAGTACATCTTCCCGGGCGGCTGCCTGCCGTGCCCGCGCGAGTTCCGACGCGAGGCCGCCGCCGCCGGACTGCAGGTGGTCGACGAACTGGCATTCGGCCAGGACTACGCCGAGACCTTGCGCCGCTGGCGCAAAGACTTCCTGCACCAGCGCGAGGCCGTGACCCAACTCGGATTCGACACCCGATTCATGCGCATCTGGGAGTTCTACCTCGGCTATTGCGAAGCGGCATTCGACATGGGCAACATCAGCCTCGTTCAATACACGCTGGTCAAGCCGACGTCATGAGCGCCGCGCCGGGCCGCCCCAAGGCGAATAGCCCCGCTGTGCGCAGCACGGAGGGTACCCCAATGACCATGCTGGCCAAGTCCCGGATCGATACCGCCGTGCGCAACACCCAAGGTGCGACCGGGACGGCGCGACGCCGCGACTGTCTGCTGGCGCTGGCCGGCGCTGCATGCTCACTCGGCGCCCGGGCCAACACGCCACCGGACCTCGGCGGCCTTCTGGGCAAGGTGGCGCTGTCCGGTCGCAAGAGCTTCACCTTTTTCGGGTTCGCGGTGTACGACGCCACCCTGTGGGTGGAGCCCGGCTTTCGTGCACAGGATTACGAACGCCACGGCTTTGCGCTGGACCTGCACTACCAGCGTGACTTCAGCAATGCCGACATCACGCGCCGCTCGATTGACGAGATGGCACGGCTCGCGCCATTGGCCGAAAAACGCAAACAGACCTGGGACGCCTGGCTGCGCACGGCGTTCCCCGATGTGCGCAAGGGCGACCGCATCACCGGCATCCACCGACCCGCTGAGGGCGCAGTGTTCCTGACCAACGGCCGGCTAACTGGCCGTATCGACGATCCCGAATTCGCGCGCCTGTTCTTCGGCATCTGGCTGTCGCCCGACACCTCCGAGCCGGCTCTGCGCCAGGCGCTGCTTGGCCTGGCCACGCGCTGACGCCGCAACCCTCATGTCGACCGACACACCAATCACCACACGTCAGGGCCTGCAATACGGCGCCCTGGGACTGCCGCTGGCTTTTATTGCCCTGCCCTTGTATGTCGTACTGCCGAATCACTATGCAACTACCTTCGGCATGCCACTGGCCACACTGGGCCTGATACTGCTCGGCGCGCGGCTGTTCGATGCGCTGATCGACCCGATGATCGGTCGCTGGTGCGACCGACTGTTCGCCCGTTCGCCGCGCCAGGTTCTGGTCATGGGCGGGTTTGCGGCACTGGTCCTGGCCGGTGGCTTCGGCCTGCTGTTCTTTCCGGCGACGCGCCAAAGCGAGTGGCTGATGGTCTGGGCCACGGTGTTTCTGATCGTGACCTACGCCGCCTACAGCGCACTGAGCGTGGCGCACCAGTCCTGGGGCGCCATGCTCGGCGGCGACGAGGTCCAGCGCAGTCGCATCGTGGCCTGGCGCGAAGGTCTGGCGCTGATCGGCGTGGTACTGGCCTCGATGTCACCGGTGCTGCTGGGCCTGCCCGGCACCTGGGCCTTGTTTTGCGCCTGCCTGCTGGTGGGCTGGCTGGCCTGGAACCGCGCCTTGCGTCCGTCTCCACAACCGCAACTGCAGCCACACAAGCTCTGGCGTCCGCTGCAATTGCCGCAGTTCCGTCGCTTGCTCGGCATCTTTGTGCTCAACGGCATTGCCAGTGCGATTCCGGCCACACTGGTGCTGTTCTTCGTGCAGGACCGGTTGCAGGCCGCCCGCACGCTGGAGCCGGTGTTCCTCGGTGCCTATTTCGTCAGTGCCGCGCTGTCGATGCCGCTGTGGCTAAAGCTGGTGCAACGCATCGGCCTGGCACGCAGCTGGTTGTGCGGCATGCTGTTGGCGGTGGCCGCTTTTATCTGGGCCGCGACGCTGGGCGCCGGTGACAGCACGGCCTTCATTCTGGTATGCGTGGCCTCTGGCATCGCGCTGGGCACCGACCTGGCGCTGCCGGGCGCGATGCTGGCGGGACTGATCGCAAAGGCCGGCCATCGCGGACACCTCGAGGGTGCGTACTTCGGTTGGTGGAACTTCGCCACCAAACTCAACTTGGCCCTGGCCGCCGGACTGGCCTTGCCTTTGCTGGCGGTGTTCGGCTACACCCCGGGCACGCGCGATGGCGACGCACTGGGCGCACTGAGCGTTGCGTACTGCCTGCTGCCTTGCCTGCTCAAACTGGCCGCGGCCACGCTGCTGTACCAAAACCACCGACGCCAGATCGCCAGCGGCGAGCCGGCATGAACATGAGGAAAAGGGGCACACCATGAATCGACGAAATCTTTTGCGCACAGGCGGCCTGCTGGCGGCCGGTGCCAGCGCGCTGGCATTGACCGGATGTGCCGCACCCCAGATCGGCGACTACGCGTTTGACAAGCCGCAACTGAACCTGCCGGACTACTTCAATGGCGTGATCGACGGTTACGGCATCTTCACTGACCGGGGCGGCAAGGTGGTCAAGCGCTTCACGGTCGTGATCAACGCGAGCTGGTCCGGCGACGACGGCGTGCTGGACGAAGACTTCCTCTACTCCGATGGCACCCGGCAAAAACGCATCTGGCGTATCAAGCGCTTGACGCAAGGCCGTTTCAGCGGCCGAGCTGACGACGTCGTGGGCGCGGCACAGGGCGTGCAAGGCGGCAATGCACTGCACTGGAACTACACCATGGCGCTGCCGGTCGATGGCCGCATCATCGAGGTGCAGTTCGACGACTGGATGTACTTGATCGATGAACGCGTGATGCTCAACAAGGCGGAAATGAGCAAGTTCGGCGTGCGGCTGGGCGAGGTCACGCTGTCCTTCACCAAACGCTGAATCCAGCCGCCGACCACTATCCCATGCGCATGTTTGCGAAAGACCCCTCCCGATGCCGCTGAACCCGCCAATATCGAACTGGAACGGCAAGACCGTCTGGCTGGTCGGTGCTTCGAGTGGCATCGGCGAGGCGACCGCCGCTGAACTCCATGCCCGGGGTGCCCGTGTCATCGTCTCGGCTCGCAATGCACAGGCGCTGCAAGCGTTCGCACTGAAACACGCTGGTGCGATTGCCATAGCCGTTGGACGTCACCGACGCGCAGGCGGTGCGCGAAGCTGCCCGCCGGGTCCACGCGCTCGGCCCACTGGACGGCATGGTGTATTGCGCCGGACACTACAGCGCCATGGACGCCGATGCGATCGATCTACCCGACATGCTGCGCCATGTCGACATCAACTATGCCGGTGCGCTGCGCCTGCTCGACGCCGTGTTGCCCGGTTTGCTGGCACGCCACGGCAAACCGGACGGCACGCGCGGCTTCGTCAGCCTGGTCGGCAGCGTGGCCGGCTACAACGGCCTGCCGCGCAGTCTGGCCTACGGCCCGACCAAGGCTGCGCTGATCAACCTGGCGCAGACGCTGTATCTCGACTTGCGCGACAAGGGCGTGGCGGTGTCGATCATCAACCCGGGTTTTGTCGAGACCCCGCTGACGGCCCGGAACAGCTTCCACATGCCCGCGCTGCTGTCGCCACAACAGGCCGCCCGCGAGATCCTGCGTGGCTGGGAGCGTGGCCGCTTCGAGATCCATTTTCCGAAGCGCTTCACGCTCTGGCTCAAGCTGTTGGCCATATTGCCCTGGCGGCTGTATTTCATGCTGGTCGGGCGGGTGACCCGATGATGACGCCGACCACACTGGCACAGACCATTGCGGCGTTCGAAGGCCTGACGCCGGATTCGGTGGCCGATCTGGGCCGCATTTATGCGCCTGACGCCCGCTTCATCGACCCGTTCAAGGATGTGCAGGGACTGGCGCAGATCCAGCAGATCTTCCGCCACATGTTCGAGACACTGGAGCAGCCGCATTTCGTCGTGACCGGCAAGGTGCTCGACGGCGACCAGTGCTTCCTGCTGTGGGACTTCAACTTCCGGTTTCGCGCGTTCCGTCGCAATGTGGCGCAGACCATCGCCGGCACCAGCCATCTGCAATTCGACGCGCAGGGCCTGATCACGCTGCACCACGACTACTGGGACGCGGCACACGGCCTGTATCAGCAAATGCCGGTTCTCGGATCGCTGATGCGCTGGTTGCGCCAACGCGCCAACAGCTGACATCGCGGCGCCAGGCGACGCTTGACGCGCCGGCACGCCGGAGCAACGCCAAGCTTCAGGGCATCAGAGCGGCTTGGTGTCGGCGAAGCTGGCGCGTTGCATCAGCTTGTCCTGCAGTTTCGCCAGGTTCGGGTGTTCGCCGCGCCAGGCAATCTCGGGGAAACGGAAATCCAGATAGCCCAGCGCACAGCCGACGGAGATGTCGGCCAGGCTCAAATGGATGCCGGCGCAATACGGCTTGTCGGCCAGCCCGCGTGACATGGCCTTGAGGCTGGCGTTGATCTTGGCGAGCTGGCGGTCGATCCAGGCCTGGCTGCGCTGCGCCTTGGTGCGACCGTCCCAGGTGGCCTCGAGTCGCGCCAAGATGGCGGCGTCGAGCACGCCATCGGCCAGCGCCTCCCAGGTCTTGACCTCTGCACGCTCGCGCCCGTTGCCGGGAATCAGCTTGCCCACCGGCGACAGGTTCTCCAGGTACTCGACGATCACGCGCGAATCGAACAGGGCTTCGGCACCTTCCATGACCAGGCAGGGCACCTTGCCCAGCGGGTTGGACTCGCCGATACGGGTATCGCCGGCCCATACGTTTTCGGTCACGTACTGGTAATCGAGCTTCTTTTCCGCCATGGTGATACGCACCTTGCGGACATAGGGGCTGGAGTTGGATCCGATGAGTTTCATGGCAAGGCGTGTCCGATTGTGTCAAGCATTCTAGCCAGCGCCCCGGCTCTGCGCTGCCCTGGCTGTGGCACAAATGCGCCACCTACAATCCCGGCATGAGCTTCTCCACCGTTTCCGCCTTGTCCCCGCTGGACGGCCGCTACGCGGCCAAACTCGCGCCGCTGCGTCCGCTGATGAGCGAACTGGGCTATATGCGTCGGCGGGTGCAGGTCGAGGTGGCCTGGTTTGTCAATCTGAGCGATGCCGGATTCAAAGAGTTCAAGCCGCTGAGCGCTGGAGCACGCACTTACTTGCTCAAGCTGGTGAAGAACTTCAGCGAAGCCGACGCGCTGGCGATCAAGGAGATCGAGAAGACCACCAACCATGATGTGAAGGCGGTCGAATACTGGCTCAAAGGCAAGTTCGAGTCGCGCCCGGAGCTGCAGCGCGCCGGTGAATTCGTACACTTTGCCTGCACCAGCGAAGACATCAACAACACCAGCCATGCGCTGCAGCTGCGCGCCGCTCGCGATGTCGTGTTGTTGCCGGCGCTCGACCGGCTGTTGCTCAAGCTGCGCGAGATGGCGCTGGCCTACGCCGACGTACCGATGCTCAGCCGCACCCATGGTCAGACCGCCAGCCCGACCACGGTGGGCAAGGAGATCGCCAACGTGGTGATGCGCCTGCAAACCGCCTGCGACCGCATCGCGTCGGTGAAGATCCTGGCCAAGATGAACGGCGCGGTGGGCAACTACAACGCCCACCTCTCCGCCTGGCCCGACTTCGACTGGGAAGCGTTCGCAAAGCGCGTTGTCGAGACCCCGGAACCAGGCTCTGAGGCAGGCGCTCAGAAAACCTGGGGCCTGGGCCTGAACTTCCAGCCGTTCAGCATCCAGATCGAGCCGCATGACTACATGGCCGAGATGTTCGATGCGGTAGCACGTGCCAACACCATCCTGATCGACTGGTCCCGCGATGTCTGGGGCTATGTCAGCCTGGGTTATTTCAAGCAAAAGCTGCGCAAGGGCGAAGTCGGCTCGAGCACGATGCCGCACAAGGTCAACCCGATCGACTTCGAAAACGCCGAAGGCAATCTGGGCCTGTCCAATGCGCTGCTCCGCCATATGAGCGAGAAACTGCCGATCAGCCGCTGGCAACGCGACCTGACCGACTCCACCGTACTGCGCAACATGGGCGTGGCCGTGGGCTACGCACTGCTGGCTTACGAATCCATGGCCAATGGCCTGGGCAAGCTCGAACTCAATGCAAGCGCCATTGCCGCCGATCTGGACTCAGCATGGGAGGTACTGGCCGAACCGATACAGACCGTGATGCGCCGCCACGGCCTGCCTGAACCCTACGAACAACTCAAGGCCTTCACCCGCGGCGCGCCGATGACACGCGAACTGATGCAAGGCTTCATCGCGGCGCTGGCCATTGCGCAAGCTGACAAGGACCGCCTGCTGGCCATGACGCCGGCGAGCTATACCGGCAAGGCGGCGGAGCTGGCGCGCCGCGTCTGAGCATGACATGGCCATCAAATCCACGGTCTTTCGGGCCCACTTGCAGATTGCCGACATCGACAACGGCTATTACGCCGACCATGCGCTGACGCTGGCGCGCCATCCCAGCGAGACCGACGAACGCATGATGGTGCGTCTGGTGGCGCTGGCATTTCAGGCTCACAAGCTGCAATCGGTTTGTCATGGCGACGCCACATTGGCCTTCGGCGCCGGCCTGTCCGACCCGGACGAGCCCGACGCCTGGCTGCGTGACTTCACCGGCCAGACCCGGCTCTGGATCGAGGTCGGTCAACCCGAAGACAAGCCCCTGCTCAAGGCCTGCGGCAGGGCCGACGAGGTGGTGCTGTATTGCTTCAACCATGCGGCCGAAGTCTGGTGGCGCGGCATCGAGAACAAGCTGTCACGGGCGCGCAATCTGAGCGTGTACCGTCTGCCGACGGTGCAGTCGCAGGAACTGCAGGCGCTGGCGCAGCGCAGCATGCAGTTGCAGGCCACGATCCAGGAGGGCGCTTTGACGCTGGGCGACAACCAGAACAGCGTCATGCTGGAGCCGCTGCGCTGGAAGTAATCAAGCGCTATGAAGTCTGGCCGCGCTCGGCCGCGCGCTCGGCGTACCTGTTGAACCGCCAGGCCGTGCCCTCCAGGCTGATACGCCGCCAGGTCGCGCGCTTCTGGGCCGGACGCATGTCGGTCCAGTGCCGGACCTCCTCGAAGCTGCGCCCACAACCCTTGCAGATCGCATCGCCCTGACTGGTGGAGCAGATCGCAATACACGGCGTATCGGGTGTCGTGTCGTACCAGGCCTGCCAGGCGGTCATCGCTTTTGCGGGGAAGCTGAATTCGTCGACGCACACCTCATGATGGAACACCATCAGCGCATACAGCTCGGCCAGCGCACGCACTTCGCCAGACAAGCTGACTCCGTCTTGCGACGGACTTTTCTCGCGCCAGTAGTTGATGGCCGATTCGATATCGGCGATGTGTATGCCTGTCATGGTGGGATCCCCAGCCTGCGATCTTGCCACGCTTGTTGCCGACCCTCGCACGGCGCGGGCAATGGTATGCTGATGCGCAATGAAACTGCTTGTCCGATGGTTGTTGAGCGCCAGCGCCTTGCTGCTGGTAACCGGTCTTTATGGCGGTGTAGCGGTCTCGAGTTTCGGCAGCGCGATGATTGCTGCGCTGGTGATCGGCCTGCTTAACACGCTGTTGCGGCCAATCCTGGTGGTGCTGACCTTGCCAGTCACCGTGGTCACGCTCGGCCTGTTTCTGTTCATCATCAACGCATTGATGTTCTGGGCCGCATCCGGCCTGCTCGACGGCTTCGCGGTCAACGGCTTTGGCGCCGCCCTGATCGGCTCGCTGATCTACTCGGTGTTCGGCCTGCTGATCGAGTCAGCGCTCCAAGGCCTGTTCCCGCAAAAGTAGCTGCACCTGCCGGGCTCGGGTGTCGATGATCGACGCCTCGATATGGTCAACGCCTGCACTACCAGCCGAATCACGTACCAGGTTCTGCGCCGCCTTGAAACGGTCCATCGCCGCGGCATAGTCGAGCAATGCCACCTGCGCCTCGGCCTCGGCCCGGATGCCACGCAACACCTGTCCTTGCGCCATGTTGGCACGGCCCAGCAGCTGCCAGGCGCCCGCATCTTTCGGATGCAATACGGCCCAACTCTGCAACTCTGCCGAGGCTTGCGCGGCCCGGCCCTGGCGTATCCAGACCTGGGCCATCAGTAGCAACTCCGCGCGACCGGTCGGCACGATCTCTGGCGCTGGCTGGCCGGACAGCAGTGCCAGTTCGATCTCGAGCAGCTTGACCAACCGCTGGGCCGAAGCATCGTCCCGGGTCAACAGGTCGAGCCGACCCAGCCAGGAGCGGGTCATGCCGAAGTCGCGCATCTGTGCCGGCCGCCAACGCCGCCGCGTAATAAACACCGGCCTGCAGCGTCGCCGACTGCTCGGCCAGCTTGGGCGCCTGAGCCTGCGTCACCATCGCCCGCAAGGCATCGATGGCCGCGTTGTTCGACAAGACGCGGGCCCGGGCGCTGATCAGTGCATGCTCCATCTTGACTGCGGGCACCTGCTCGCCGGTGGCACCCAACGGAAGACGGCCGCGGATGTCGGCGATGCGCTCGGAGGTCAGAGGGTGGCTGCGCAAATACGGGAAGGCGCCGTTGTCGTTGAGCCGTGCGGCGACCTGGAGCTTGTCGAACATCGACGCAAAGCCCTCGGGCGCAAAGCCGGCGTCGCCCATGACGCCGAAACCGACCCGGTCGGCCTCGCGCTCCATGTCGCGCGAAAAATTGAGCTGATTCTGCAGCGCCAGCGCCTGCCCGCCGGTGACCAGCGCACCCGCAGCGTCCGGGTTCTTGCTCGCCGCCAGCGCGCCCAGAATCATCGCGCCAATGAGCCAGGGGGTCTGCGCATTTTGCTGTGTGGTCAGGCGCGAGATATGGCGCTGGGTGACGTGGCTGAGTTCGTGCGCCAGCACCGAGGCCAGTTCGTCCCGGCTGGACACGACCGAGATCAGGCCCAGGTGCAGACCCAGATAACCGCCGGGCAAGGCGAATGCATTTACGCTGCGGTCGCGCCCCATCATGATCTGCCAGGCGAAACGCTGCTGGAGTTCGTCGGACATCTCGCCCCGGCTGCGTGCCGCCTTGAGCAGTGGCTGCCAGATCGCATCCACATAGTCACCCAGCACCGGATCGTCGATGTAGTCCGGGTCGCGGAATATTTCGCGCGCGATGCGGTCCCCCAGTCGGCGTTCGGCGCTGGCCGTGAGTTCGCTGGCGTCGCCCATGCCCGGCAGCTGGTTGGCAACCGCGCGCGTAGGCGCCGATGCGCCGGAACCCGTCTGGGCCTGTGCCGGCAGGACGGCCACTTGAAGCAAGAGCACGCCAGCACACAGGTGCCGCAGCACGATCGACAAAGCCGGTGGCGGCATGGCGTGATGGAAGCAAAATGGCAGACGCATGGTCGTATGATGCAACACCCAGGCAAATGGTTCGTAAAGTGTGCGTATCCAGATGCATCCGCCACACCCGCCGCCTGAGTGAACCACACCCCTTCGCAGGCCACCACCGCAATGAATACCCTGACCCATTTTGACGCACAAGGCCAGGCCCACATGGTCGACGTCGCGACCAAGGCCAGCACCCACCGCACGGCAGTCGCCGGTGGCCGCATCGACATGCATGCCGCCACACTGGCCATCATCGAGGCCGGCACCGCCAAGAAGGGCGACGTGCTGGGCATCGCCCGCATCGCCGGCATCCAGGCGGCCAAGAAGACCAGCGACCTGATCCCGCTTGTGCCATCCGCTCGCGCTGACCCGGGTTGCGATCGAGTTCGAATCGGTGCAGGCCGACGCCACGCATCCGGCCAACATCATCTGCCGCGCCACGGTGGAAACCGTCGGCCCGACCGGCGTCGAGATGGAAGCCCTGGCCGCCGTGCAGATCGCCCTGCTGACGATCTACGACATGTGCAAGGCGGTGGACCGCGGCATGACGATGTCCGACATCAAGCTGCTGCAGAAACACGGCGGGCAGTCGGGCAGTTTCATCGCCGGGTGAGCGATCGGCGCTGGCGGCTGCAGCGGCGGCGACTCGTTCACGGATCGATCTTCGGCAAAGGGCCGTAACTGGCGCGTTGTTCCCACAGCGCATACAGGGCCGGGAACGCGTTTCGGTAGCGCAGCATGTAGAACGCAGCGTCGGTGTCGCGGCCCAGCACCAGTGCGCTGTCGATGCGCTTTTCGACCACCCGGGCCTCGGGTGAAAAATGCAGCAACGATCCGGCGCAGGCGTACACAAGTGCGGCGTTGTCGGGCGTGACGGTCGTCAGCGTCAACGCGGCGAAACGGACCTGGTTCTGAAACAGCAAGGAGTCCTGCACTTTTCTCCATGGTGTTCTCGCGGTAGGCGCTCGCGCGCAAGGACGGCGCCAGGTAGATCTGGCTGATCCGACGGTAATCCCAGGCTGCGTACGCCAGCACCACCAGCAGCAGCACGGCCGTACAGCGCGCGACAACAAGCGCCGACGCTCCGTGGCCTGGCGCGTCGCGGGTCCGGTAGCCGGCGCGGCCTGCGATGGTTCGACCTTCGCGCCCGCCAGGCGTGGCGGAGTGCGCCAGAGAATCCAGATCGACAGCAAAGCGGTGACCTGAAACGGTCCGTACCACAGCGGATATTCCAGCATGCTGTGCAAAGCGATCATGGCCAGCACCGACCAGGCCATCTGCCGGTCGGCATCGGCTTCGCGCCAGGGCCTGGCGCGCACCACCAGCCAGACCACCAGGCCGCAGAACGCGCCGGCCGCCGGTACACCGAGCTCCACCGCCAGATGCAACGGCAGGTTGTGGGCGTTGTCCAGGATGTCGCAAAAACGCGCGCCCGGATACAAGGTGATGAAGTGCGCGTAATCCAGTTCACCCCAGCCCCAGCCGAACCAGGGCTTCTGTGCGATCAGCTGCAACACGTTGTGCCACAGGATGATGCGGCTTTCGCAGTTCTGCCTGCCATCGCTGAAACGTGCGGCGATTCCCGATGCAAACGGGTCCATGCCGGCCAACAACGGCAACAGCAGCGAAGCCACGGCATAAACCAGTACCGCAGCACCCAGGATGCGCCAGGTTCCCGGGGCCGCCTGGCGGCGCCACATCAGCGCCAGCAGCAACAGGAGCAGCATTTGCAAAAGCCCGGTACGCGAGACGGTCGCGGCACTGGCGCTTGCCAACAACACCACAGCCGGGATGAACAGCCAGTACTGGCTGCCGCCGATTCGGCCAGTGGCAACAACGCGCGAGCCAGGCACTGGCACGACATCGCTCGTGGCGCGCAGCTGCCGCATCCATGTGCTCCAGACCAGCGACGCCAGTCCGATATTGAGCAGACTGCCCAACTGGTTTCTCTGGCGCAGATTGCCGAACGCTGAACCCGGCCCGGTAACGTTGACCCAGGGCGCGAATTGTGCGCTGGCGCCAAGATACTGCAACAGGGCGATCACGCTGCTGATCAAGGCGGCGACGAGCAAGGCCTTGGCAACGAGGGGGCTCAACTCTCGCGGCCGCGTCACCAGAAACACCAGCAGGAACAACGCGCCGCAGGCCAACGCCACCAATCGGGGCATGACGGATGGCGTGGGACCTCCGGCAAACGGATTGATCCACGGAATCACCAGCACAAGAATCGCCAGCGACTCGCGAAGCGCTGGCCCTGCAAACGACCGTTGCATACGAATCAAGTCAGATCGCCGGAGGATGTCATTGTGGCCAGGGAACAGCGGCGATGCGCGCATCCCGACGCGCGTCCAGGCTCCAGGCAGATCGCAAGGCATCGCATTGCAGCTGAGGGGCGATTTTGCACACGCGGCGCAGCCAGAGAGCTGCGTCATCGGTGCGCCCGTTCAGCGCCAGCGCAACCGCGAGTCGTTGCACCAGGCCCGGACTAGGGAACAACGTTGCGGCATGCTCAAGTGACTGCAACTGCTGTTCGCTCATACCGGCCACTGGCTCAAGCCTGAGCAGATTGAAATAGTCCGTCCACTGGGTCAACAAACGGACGTCCGGCGTTACCGCTGGAGCCGACTTGATGCGCGACCACTCGTATCGCAATGCCTCGTAACTGCGCTCGACACGCCAGTAGTCACGCACCATGATCGCAAGCAGCGCGACAGCGCAGGTCCAGAGCACGAACATCACCCAGCGACGCGAGTGCAACAGCGGTTTGACCCCTTGCCGGCGCTCCAGCACGCCCATCACCAATCCGCTGGGTAGCAGGAAATAAGCGTAATGCAAAGGCAGCTCCAGCATCGCGTGATTGGCGACCACCAGCAGCAGCAGCACCAGCAAAGCTTGTTCCGGCGTGCGCGTTTGGCGCACGCGGTTCAGCAGCCACACCGCGAGCACCAACGAGACCAGCAAGCCAATCGGCGCACCGCACCACAGCAAAAGGTCCAGAACCAGGTTGTGCGCGTGGGAAAAATACACATGCAAGGCCGGCTGACTGTCGGCCACCGCCACCTGCGCAAGGCCGACCTGATTCCAGCCGTAACCCCACCACGGCCGCTCGACGATGGCATGCATGAACAAGGACCAGATCGCAGGCCTGGACTCGCCGGATATTCTGGTGACGGATCCCGCGTCGTACAGGATCTGACCCGTGAGGACCTCGCTCAGCCAGTTTCCTGACAACACACAGACCACGAAATAGACGGACAAACCGGTCACGACCCAGGCGAAGCGCCGGTCCGGCCACAGGCGACGCCACAGCCAGGCAGCCACCACGAGAATGGCGATCGCGATCCACCCGGTTCTGGACGCTGTCAGGGCGAGGCCGAACAGCAGAAACACCGCATAGAGAAGCGCGGTCGCGGCACCGATGCGACCGCGAACATGGGCCCACGCCCCAGCCAGCAAGCCCCAGACCAGGAAGGTTCCGAGTTGATTCGGCTGCCCGAAATTGGCGAATGGACGACCAAAACCTTCGCCCATCGACCAGATGTCGAGCCTGTCCAACGAAAGCCACTGGTGCAATTGAAGTCCGACCGACGCAATGGACGCGATGCCGATTGCCAGAAAAAGGCCGTTTGTCACCTGTTCGCCCGACTGCGCCCAGCGCGAACCGGTCAATATGGCGAGCACAAGCCCGAGCAGGTAGGCAATGGACAACCAGCTGTTACCCGGCGTGAGCATCATGCCGGTGCCATACTGGATCGCCGGCATGGCAACCAATGCCGCCACCATCAGTGTGAGCCCGCTCCACGGGACGGCCGCGCGCGAGCGCAGGACTGCGACCAGCGCGGCGCTGGCGAACAGGGCCGCAGACCAGGCGTCGAAATGGAAACTGGACCAAGGTAGATAGTGGTTGGGCAGCAACCAACCCAGGGCCAGCGTGAACGACCACAGGCACAACCAGAACCCGGACATGATCGATGGATCAGCGGCGTTGTCGAAATGTGGTGTGTCGTACTGCATGACGTGCATGGGCGGGTTTCAGCGGCAAGGGTGGGTCCGTCATTAACGCCATGAAAAAGGCCCCGATCGGGGCCTTTTCCGGTAGGCGATCATAACGATCGCCATAACATCAGCTTACTTGCAGCTGGCGGGCAGGTACTTGGAGTCCATCAATACCGTAACACTGCCTGCAATCGGTGCAGCGCCACATATCCAGGTCACCTGACCATTGTTTGCCAGTGTTCCCGCGAACTGAACGCCGGCGCCAGCGATCTTGCTTTCGCCCTGGGCGATGGCCGTAATGGTGCCGGTGCTGCCCGTACCCGAATAGCCAACCGACGCGACGTATTTGGATGCCTGGGTCGCAACCGAGATGCTGCCCATGTCGCCATTGGCCTGGGCTGCCTCAGAAACCGCAACCTTGGCTGACGAGGCAGCCAGAATCACCTCCGACACCTTGGCGCGGACCGTGTAGTCCTGATAAGCCGGCAGGGCCACGGCGGCCAGAATACCGATGATCGCAACAACGATCATCAATTCGATAAGGGTAAAACCTTTTTGCATGGAACGCTTCATTGGGAAACTCCTGTGGTTGAGAAAACTAGCGGGACAACCACATAAAGCAGGATGTGTGCCAGGTATCAAAACCGGGAAACTGCGACCATTTTGCGTGTCGAATCGGTGAATTCGTGGCAAAAGGCCGTTTCAATCACCAACAACGCAACTGGCACGACATTTTTGTCATGCCATTTTTGTCACTTACTTGATGCAGACCTGGCGGACCATCTTGATGTCGGTCATGCCCATCATGACTTTCTCCATGCCGTCCATCTTCAGCGTGCGCATGCCACCCTCGACCGCCTCTGCAAACAGCTCGGCCACGCGGGCGCGCTCCTGTATCAGCTTCTTGACAGCGTCGTCGGCGATCAGCAACTCATGCAGCCCGATGCGGCCCTTGTAGCCGGTGCCGTTGCATTTGTCGCATCCGACGGCCCGGTACAGCCGGAGCTGGCCATCCTGACCGTAGATCTGGTTCCAGCTCTCAAGCAGTTTGCGCGCTTCTCCATCGTGATCGGCTTGCCAGGCCTTGGAGTGGCGCAGTTCCTCGGCGTATTCCGTGACGAACAGCCGCATCTCTTCGGCATCGGGCACATACGACTGTTTGCAGTCGCACAACTTCTTGGCCAGGCGCTGGGCCAGGATGCCGAGCAGGGCGTCGGCAAAGTTGAACGGGTCCATGCCCATATCCATCAGCCGGGTGATCGACTCGGGCGCGGAATTGGTGTGCAGTGTCGAGAACACCAAGTGGCCTGTCAGCGAGGCCTCAACGCCCATGGACACGGTTTCCTTGTCGCGTGACTCGCCGACCATGATGATGTCGGGATCGGCACGCAGGAAGGCGCGCATGATCAACGCGAAGTCGATGCCGGCTTTCTTGTTGACCTGGACCTGGCGCAGCCCTTTCTGGGTGATTTCGACCGGGTCCTCGGCGGTCCAGATCTTGGTGTCCGGCGTGTTGAGGAACTTGAGAATCGAGTGCAAGGTGGTGGTCTTGCCGGAGCCGGTGGGGCCGCAGACGTAGAACAGGCCATATGGCTTGGTCACGGTTTTCTCGAGCCGCTCGCGGTTATGCGCGGTCAGACCGAGTTTTTCCAGCGGAATCGGTTCGCCAGCGGCCAGGATCCGCATCACCACATCCTCGACGCCACCCGTGGACGGAATCGTGGCCACGCGCAGCTCGATGTCGAGCGGGCCGTATTTCTTGAACTTGATCTTTCCATCCTGCGGCTTGCGCCGTTCGGAGATGTCGAGGTCGCACATGATCTTCAGGCGCGTGACCATGGCCTGGCGGAAATGCGCCGGCACCTCGATATACGGCACCAGCGTGCCGTCGATGCGAAACCGGATACCGGTCTTGAGTTTGCCCGGCATAGGCTCGATATGGATGTCCGACACCTTCTGGTGGTAGGCGTCGACGATCACCTTGTTGACGAACTTGACCAGTTCGTTGTCGGCCGCAGCCGACTCGAGCGAATCGTCGTTGCTGCCGTCGTCGATCGGGCCGCCGTCCATGTCGGCCAGCAACTGGTCGATCGAGCCGCCTTCGTTGCCGGCACCGTACAACTGGGACAGCGTCTCCTCGAACTCGGTCAGCGTGGTGACGCGGTAGGCGAACTTGGTGATGCGCGGAAACACCTGCGGCACCACGCGGGCATTGCGCACGGCCTCTGGATCCACGCACATGATGACCAGGCCGTCGGGCGATTCCTCGAGCGGAATCCAGCCCTGCTCGACGATGAACTCGCGCTTGAGCGGCCCGTGCAAGATCTCGGAGCGGATGCGGCCAGAACTGAAGGCCTCGTACGGGACGCCAAAAAAACGCGCCAGCGACGAGCCGATCTGCACCGGCTTGACCTTGAAATGGGCCATCAGCACGTGTTCGACCGGCTTGCCGTCGTTGCGCGCATCGACCAGGCTCTGATCGAGTTCGGCCTCGGTGAGAACACCATCCGCCACCAGACCGCTGTATTTGGTGACCTTGTGGCGCAACGCCTCATTGGCCTTTTGCACGCGCTGGCGGATCGCCGTTGCCAGCGTTTTGCACAACTGCGCAACGCCTTCGACCTCCAGTGCGCCAAAGGTCTGGTCGCTCTTGCTGTTGATGATCTGCAAGACACCGTGCAGCACGTCGCCGTCCAGAATGGGCGTCACCAGCATCTGGCGCGTGCGGTAGCCGGAGCGTTTGTCGACTTCCTTGAGGAAGGTGAGGGCCGGGTGGATCTGTTTGAGCGTCTCGTCGTCGTAGACATCGGCCAGATTGAGCTGCTTGCGGCTCAAGGCCACATAGCCGGCCAGACTTTGCGGCGAAATCGGCAGCTTCAGGTCACGGCTGCTGTTCAGTCCGGTCTTGATCTTGGACACGATGGCCGATTGGTCGTCATTGACCGCATACAAGGTCAACCGATCGGCGTTGAGCAGCTTGCAGATGTCCTGGCTGGCGTCCAGCATGATCTGGTCCAGATTCTCGGTGTCATGGATGCGTGCCGTGACGTGGTGCAACTGCTTGTAGAACAGTGCCTCAAAGGTGATGCCACGCTTTTCCGGCGGCAGCTTCTGGCTCTCGAAAAACGCCTGCTCCGATGTGTGTGAACCCTGCCCGGGATTGATCACGGCGCTCACCAATGCTCCTTCGCGCTGCGCATCGCGGTGCGAGCTGGTATGGGGGCGCTCATATCTCGAACTCCTGGCCAGCGCGCAGCCAGCGGATGTCGTGGGTCACGTTGGGCCCTGACACGGAAGTTTCATCGAATTTCTGGATCTCGGCCATGATGAGATCGGTCTCTGCGGGCTTGGTGTGGGTTATGTAGATCGGGTATCTGCGGTCGTTCGAAATATTGTCTAGCTCATCGGCCAGCACACCAGGTGAGAGATGCAGGCTGAGCTTGGCCAGGTCCTTCTCGCGGTTGCTGAACGCCGTCTCGATCACCAGCATGGCAACATTCAACTGGTTGACGCGCTCCCAGAAGGCCGGGTTGCGCTCGGTGTCACCAGAAAAGACCCAACATCCGGTACCGGCGGTTACAGCATACCCCACCGCGGGCACCGTGTGAACCGCTGGCAACACTTCGATCAACTTGCGGTTAATGTCCAGCGTCTGTCCGGTGAATACCTCGTGGAACGAGATGAAGGGCGCTTGCGGTGTGGGGATCTGGCTGAAATCGGGCCAGATCACGCCGTTGAAGATATGCGCTTTGAGTGCAGCAATGGTGCCTGCCAAGGCATGGATCTTCAAGGCCTGCTGGCGCCGGCCGGCGACGGCATCAACCATCAACGGCAGAGCGGCAACATGATCGAGGTGCGAATGGGTCAGAAACACATGGTCGATGCCCTGCATTTCGTCGAGCGTCAGGTCGCCGACACCGGTGCCCGCGTCGATCAGGATGTCGCCATCGACCAAAAAGGACGTGGTTCGGCAGTCCTTGGCAATGGCGCCGGAACAGCCCAAAACACGCACTTTCATGGCGCCCCTTATTTAGTTTCGAAGTTCGTTGCACCATCCCATTCAAGGTCGAAGGGAAGCAGCCGCATGGAGGCTATCCGATCCGAGTAAAGATGGTAAAGGTATTTTTTCGCATTCATGCGCAACAGGTTCATCATCAGCAGATCGCACTGGTCCCAGTCCTGCGCACGATAGGCCTTGATAAATGAGCCCCAGGCCTTGAGTTCTGCCTCGGTTTCGGCGCCGACACGATTGGCGGGAGCAACCGGCCAGAAAATCGCGACCGCTTGATCCTTGCCCTTGACGCGGACCAGGTCGAGTTCCTGCCAACCAAAGGACGGCGCCAGTTTACGTGCCGTCTCGCTGACCACAATATCGACGCCATACGCCTTGGACAGACCTTCCAGACGCGAGCCCAGATTCACCGCATCACCGATGACGGTATAGCTCTTGCGGATGTTCGATCCCATGTCGCCGACGCACATGTTGCCGGTATTGACACCGATGCCGATACCGATTTCGGGAATACCCTTGGCCCGGTGCTCCTCGTTGATACCGCGCACCGCGTTGGCCATCTCCATCGCCGACTTGACAGCCAGGTGCGCATGCTCCGGCGTTTCGACCGGCGCACCCCAGAACGCCATCACGCAGTCACCCATGTATTTGTCGATCGTGCCACGGTTGGCGCGAATGATGCCAGTCAATCGGGTGAACACACCGGTAAGCAGGGACTGCAGCTGGATCGGCTCCATCTGCTCGGACATCTTGGTGAAGCCGCGCATGTCGCAAAACATCACCGTCATTTCGCGATTGGTGGCCGCCATACTGTAGCTGTCCGGATCCTTGACCATCTCGTCCACCAGTTCCGGCGGGACATAGGTGCCGAACAGATTGGCCAGTTCGCGTTTGGAGCGACTTTCGACAAAGTAACCGTAACTCATGTTCAGCGCGAAGGCGGTGGCCACCATGATCAAAGCACCCGCCAGCGGCAACACCAATCCGGCGCCAAGATACAACCAGAAATTGAGCCCGGCAACCATGGCCGCGACACCCACGCTGAGGATGACAGCCCGCGTCGCGGACACCAGCGGCAAGGCGAATGCAAGAAGCAGGCCGGCCATCAAGACCACCACGACCTCGTAGCCGATGGCGTAATCGGGCTTGACCAAGGTCTTGCCATCGAGCAGGCCCGAGATCACATTGGCGTGGGCCTCGACGCCCGGATAGGCCCCGCTGACCGGCGTGACCCTCAGGTCCAGCAGGCCGGGCGCCGTGGTGCCAACGAGCACGATCTTGTTCTTCAGCGACTCGGCCGGCAACGCCTTGGACAGCAGGTCTGCTGCAGAGACATACCTGAACGAGCCGCCTTTGGGGCCATCAAAACCCCGAAACGGTATGAGCGCCGACACCTGGTCATCCACCGGAATCGCCAGTGTCTTGGTACCGAGCTTGAGTTGAATGCTCTCCAGCCCCTGGTAGCTGCGGCTCAACAGACGCTCCTTCGGGAAACCCGGCGACACCGTAGGCGAACCGGCCAGCACGCGGAACATCGCGAGCGACAGGGATTCGTAGTAGCCGCCCTTGTACTCTGCGATCAGCGGCAAGGAGCGCACAACACCATCGCTCTCCGGAACTTGATTGAAATGGCCTGCCACCGGCGCCGCCTTGGCAATCTGCGCAATGTTGCTGCCAAAACCGTTCCAGCTGGTGAACTTGATCGGTCGACCTTGCAGCGCGTCCTTGGTCATCACCGGCTGCGGCAGCACGCCGGAGGTGTGACCATCGCGGTCTCCAGTCAAGTAGTAGCCCAGCACCACCGGCCGGCCTTCGAGCGACCTGGCAAACATCGCGTCGTAGTCCAGCGTTGGCTGCAATTGCCGGAGCTTGTCGACAAACCCTGGCTGGTCACGCAGTTCGTTCTGCGCCAGTTCAGTGAGCCGCTTGAGGCCGGAACTCTCGTCGACTTCGGCAAATACGATGTCGAAACCCACCAAGGCGACCTTCTGGCGCTCGAACAACTCGGTTGTCAGTTCGCTGAGCCGGTTGCGACCCCAGGGCCAGCGACCGACATCGGCCAGGCTCTTTTCGTCAACGTCGACAATGACGATGCGGTCGTCCAGTGTCTTGGGCATCGTTGCGCGCAGGCGCGTGTCGTAGATGATGCTGTCGAGCCGATCGAGCACGCCCAAGCGCACGGTGCCGATCGCGTGCATCAGCACGAGTACCAGCGGAAGCAGTGTTACCAGGATGCGCGGCCAGTGCTTGACGAGTGCTCCCATGGCGGCGTCGGCAAGCGGGCGTGAATGTCGCAGGGTTCAGTAAAAAGCCATTCGGATCAGCTTTGCACGAACTGCATCTGGGTTCCGGCCAGTTCGATCAGATCGCCGTTCTTCAGGGATACCGGATCGGTACCGATCGGCGCTCCGTTGAGCGATGGGTTGCCGGCACCCTCGACATGGTGCACCACGAAACCATGCTGGCGACGGGTGATGGCCGCCACAGCCACACCGGGCTTGCCGATGGTGGTGACAACCTTGGTCAACGGAACCTCGCGACCGGATGCAGCACCCGACAACACCTTGATCGACGCCTGCGCCGCGGTGGCGGCACCAGCACCTGGTGCAGCAGCAGGCGCAGGCGTTGTCCAGCCCGATGCGCCGGCTTCAGCAGGGGGAGTCGCTGGCGCAGATGCCGACATCGATTTGACCATCATGGTCTTCTCGAAACCTTCGGCCGCAGCTTCTCCGACGAACTTGATCTTGTATTTGCCGACCTCAACCGTGTCGCCGTTGTGCAGTTGCTGCTTCTTGGCGGCCTTGCCGTTGACGTAGGTGCCATTGGTGCTGTTGAGGTCTTCGATGAATACGTCGCTGCCTGCCATCTGGAAAACAGCATGTTCGCCACTGATCGCCAGGTTATCAATCACGACATCGTTGTACGGCCGACGGCCCAAGGTTGTCCGGTCTTTGGTCAACTGGACTTCCTTGATGACAACCCCATCGATCGATACGATCATTTTCGGCATGACCGACTCCTATTCATCTGCCACTTTTTCATATTAGACACGAACTCTCTATTTTCCCAACAGTCTGGAGATCAGGCCACGCTTTTCTGGCGCCGGCTCCGCCAGCATCAGCAGTACCGAGATGTTGTCACGCCCGCCATGTTCGTTCGCCACGGCCACAAGTATGTCCGCTTTCTGGTCCATGGGCACAGGCCCCCCAAGGATACTGGCAATTTCGGCATCGTCAACCATGTCGGAAAGCCCGTCAGAGCACATCAGATAGCAGTCCCCGGCCTCGACCTGGTGCTCATTCACCTCCATCATCACCGCGTCTTCGACACCCAAGGCGCGGGTCACCAGGTTCTTGATCGAAGACCCCACCGCCTGCTCGGGCGTGATCAAGCCGGCATCGATCTGCTCCTGCAGCAACGAATGATCCTTGGTAATCTGCACCAAGGCGCCTGCGCGCAGTCGATAACAACGCGAGTCGCCGATATGGCCCAGGATCAAGGTGCTGTCGTGAAACACGCCCACCACCAGGGTTGTGCCCATGCCCGAATACTGGGGATTGGATTTGGACGCGTTGAAGATCGAGCGATTCGCGTTGTCCACGCAGATCTCCAATGCCCGGCGAATTTCCTTGAGCTTGGCGCTTTTGCCGGTTTCGGCCAGCCAGCGGGCCATTTCCGACTTGATGAAGGCGGTTGCCATACCGCTGGCGATCTCACCGGCGTTGTACCCGCCCATGCCATCGGCCAAAACGCCGAGTTGCGCGGACGTCGTCGATCAGCACCGCGTCTTCGTTGTTGTCTCTGGCCCTGCCAGGATCGGTTCTGGCAAGAAAGGTGTATTGCATCATGGCAGCCGGATCAGATTTCGACATCTGGCGCGGCACCACCGCTGTTCGGATCCGTTTTGTCGCCGTCTTTGACTTTGTGGACGACGGTCTTTTCGAATCCATCGTCCGGCTTCCTGGTAACCGCTGGCGTCGCCTGGTGCACGACGGTTTTCTCGAACGACGTATCCAGCCATGTCTGGCGCAGGCATGGTCTGTTGCACAAGCGTCTTTTCGAAGTCGGATTCCGGCGCGGCGGCTGGCGATGGCGCAGCTTTTTGCACCACGGTCTTGTCGAACCCGGCGGACGCCGCAGCGGCCATCGCGGCCGTGGCCAGCACGGCGGTCTTTTCGTGACCGGTTGCCACCCCAGGGGCCTGCGGCGCAGCGCCAGCCGCAGCTGCACGTGCCGTGGTGGTCGGAGCCGGTCCCGGATTGTTGCCACCGAGCTCGGCCATCACCGAACGCAGATCGGCCGCAAACTGTTCGCCGTCCTGGTAGCGCGTCTCGGGCCGCTTGCTGAGCGCCAACGCCACCAGATCGGCCAGGCTCTGCGGCAAGTCGCTGCGCAGGGTACGCAGATCGGCCGCCTCTTCATTGGCGATCTTGTACATCAGCTCGGCCATGGATTCACCGCGGAACGGCAGCACGCCGGTGAGCATCTGGAACAGCATCACGCCCAGCGAATACAGGTCGGAGCGGCCGTCGACCTTCTTGCCAGCCAGCTGCTCGGGCGACATGAAGCTCGGGGTGCCAAGCACCAGACCGGTCTTGGTCTTGCTCGAGTCGGTGATCCGGGCAATGCCGAAGTCGGTGACCTTGACGGTATCGCTGTCGGCCTCGTACATGATGTTGGCCGGCTTGATGTCCCGGTGCACGACGTTTTGCCGGTGCGCATAGGCCAGCGCTTCGGCCACACGCGCCGCGATCGACAGCACCCGCGGAGCCGGCAGCAGGTTGCCCTCCTTGCAGTGGTCGAGCAGATCCTTGCCCTTGAGAAACTCCATGGCGATGTAGGCCAGGTCGTGCTCCTCGCCGGCATCGAAGATGGTCACGATGTTCTGGTGCTGCAGACGGCCGGCCGTCTCGGCCTCGCGGAAGAAACGTTCGCGCGCATCGACCAGTTCGTCGCCCGAGAACTCCTGGCTCAGCGCCATGGTCTTGATCGCCACGACTCGGCCGATCTTCGGATCCTTGCCCAGATAGACCACGCCCATGGCGCCCTTGCCGAGTTCCTTGTCGACCTGGTAGCGCCCGAGCATCGGCTTCTCGACCGCGCCGCCGTCGAGCAACATGGTGCCGCCCGGATGGGAGCCACCGCCACCGAGCATGACGGTCTCCGACAGGTTCTTGGCCCGGTTGAGCTTGGCCTGCAGGTCCTTGTAGTCCTTGTCGAAGGTGGCCATGTGCTGGTACACCGCCTCGGCCTTGTTGAACTGGCGCTTGCGCTCGAAGTCCAGCGCCAGGCTGTACATGTTGCCCATCACGGCGTCACCGAACGGGACCCGGCGGAAGCGGTCAAACGCCGCGTCGAGCTGACCCTGGCCCTGCAACGCCAGGCCCATCATGCGGTTGGTCTCGGCCGACTCCTCGTCGGACTTCAGCTTGCCGGCCTCGGTGACCAGGAAACGCTTGGTCGTCAGCGCCAGATGCCCGATGACCAGCAGCATCGCCGGCAACACCAGCTTGAGCCAGGTCGCACTGCCCGACAGCAGGCCGAACTCGGTGCCAAGCAGGCCGACGAACGCCACCAGCGTGACGATGGCGGCCATGCCCGCCGACAGGCGCGGCAGCACCGCGATGATGTAGGCCGGCCACCAGCAGGAACACGCGCCAGCGTGGCCCAGACACCCCAGGACGGCTGCACGATGAAATGCTCGCTCAGAATGCTCGACGTGATGTGGGCAATGGTCTCGGCAGGCGAAAGACCGGCATTGCCGGGCACCGGAAACTGGACCCCGACACCGGCCGCGGTGGCGCCGATGATGACGATCTTGTCGGCGTACTTGCTTGCCGGGATCTTGCCATTGAGCACGTCATAGAACGAGTCGACCGCAAATGCCGGGCGCCCGTCGCGTGCCTTGTAGAACTGCGGCAACATCAACGCGCCTTCGTCGGTCTTGACGCGCAGTCTGCCAATCTGCACCGATTCGCCGGGATTGAGCTTGATGTCGTCAGGCCCGAGATTGAGACTCTTGACGGCCGCCAGCAAAGCCATGGACGGTACGGCGTTGCCATAGTAATTGACCAGCAGCGGCTCCTGCCGCACGGCGCCATCGACGTCCTGGATCTGATTGAGGTGGGCGACACCGGCAGCCACCACCCCGATCTGCTCGATAGGCTGCTGCCCGCTGATGGCGGGAATACCGAATCCATCGAGCGCTCTGATGCTGCTTGCCGCGGCATAGCCCGCCATCGGCTTGTCCGGATTACCCTGGGGTTCGCCGAGTTGGAACACCGAGGGCACCAGCACATTGCCCGCGCTCTTCATGCTGGCGGCCAGCACGGCGTCGGTATCGAGCACGCGTTCGGCCTCGGCGATGACCTCGGACAAGGCTGCATCACCATTCGCCGGCAGCAGTGCCTTCATCTGGCGGATGAAGCCCAGGCCCCGGTCAACCTGCGGTTCGATGAAGAACACGGTCTCGACAATGGTCTTGGCCTTGGCTTGGGACAACTGGTCGATGAGTTTGGCGTGGATGTCGCGCGGCCAGGGCCAGCGACCGATATTGGCAATGCTCTGGTCGTCAATCGCGATGATCGCGATCCGGTCAGAAGGTTGTCGCGAGGTACTGGTGCTGCCGAAGTCGTAGAACCGACGCTCCAGGCCTCCGATCAGATCGGTGGCCTGATTCAAAACCAGCACAGCGAGAACAATTGCGACCCCGGCAAACCAATCCGCACGCCAGAATTGCGCATTCTTCGATGATGACTTTGTTGCCACGTTCCAACCCACCCGGTTATTTGATTCGACTTTGTCACGGTGCACGTGAGTCAGGAAAGCCCAGGCTCCTCAACTCGAAGCTACGAGGAGGCTACGTTAGCAGACCATGCCGTTACCGACAAGTGACATAGTGGGACGCACTTGTCGTTTTTTTGCACGGCCCAGCGGGCAAACCGCCCAAGGGAGTGAAATGGCCACGCCATCGCGCATCACATCGCTCAAACGGCTTGCCGCGCCCGCTGGCGCATGACCAGTCCGGCCGCGTACACCAGCACGGCCCCAGCGAACCCCATGCCGTAGTTCCAGGTCTTGTCTTGCGGCAACCATTCGCAGCAGGGCCGGATCGGTATGGGCCATGGTGCCGGCAATCCAGCCCAGCAACATGCCGCCGACCGTGATGATGATCGGAAAACGGTCCATCAGCTTGAGCACCATCTGGCTGCCCCAGATGATGATGGGCACACTCACCAGCAGGCCAAAGATCACCAGCGGCAACTGGTGGCTTTCGCCGGCACCGGTGGCCGCACCGGCGATGGCAATCACGTTGTCCACACTCATCACCAGATCGGCGACGATGACGGTCTTGACCGCGGCCCAGAGCTTGTCGCTGCCCTCGATATTGCCGTGTTCGTCTTCGTCCTGCGGCGCCAGCAGTTTGATGCCGATCCACAACAACAGCGCCGCACCAACCAGCTTCAGGTAGGGCACCTGCAACAGCGTCAGCGCAAACGCGATCAGGATCACGCGCAGCACGATGGCACCTGCGGTGCCCCACAGAATGCCCTTGGTCCGCTGATGCGGCGGCAACTTGCGGCAGGCCAGAGCGATGACCACGGCATTGTCGCCACCCAGCAGGATGTCGATCATGATGATCTGACCGACTGCTATCCAGAAGTGGGCAGTGAGGAATTCTTCCACGCTCTTGCTACTTGATGGTATCCGGAGCATGAGAGCCATGCCCCGGTTGGCGCGCGCCGGTTGTTTATTGGAGAACCGACTTGAGCAACTTGCCCATTTCGGACGGATTGCGCGTGATCTTGAAGCCGCACTCTTCCATCACGGCCAGTTTGGCATCGGCCGTATCGGCACCACCCGAGATCAGCGCGCCGGCATGACCCATGCGCTTGCCTGCAGGCGCAGTGACACCGGCAATAAAGCCGACAACCGGCTTCTTCATGTTGTCCTTGCACCAGCGAGCCGCCTCGGCTTCGTCCGGTCCGCCGATCTCGCCGATCATGATGACGGCATCGGTGTCGGGATCATCGTTGAACGCCTGCATGATGTCGATGTGCTTGAGCCCGTTGATCGGGTCGCCACCGATACCGACAGCGCGTCGACTGGCCCAGGCCGATGTCGGTCAATTGCGCGACCGCCTCATAGGTCAGGGTACCCGAACGCGAAACCACGCCGATGCGGCCCTTGCGATGGATGTGACCCGGCATGATGCCGATCTTGATCTCCTCGGGGGTGATCAGACCAGGACAATTCGGGCCCAGCAGCAAGGTGTTCTTGCCACCGGCGGCGACGCGCGCCTTCATCTTGTTGCGCAATTCGAGCATGTCGCGCACCGGAATGCCTTCGGTGATGCAGATGGCCAGATCGAGTTCGGCCTCGACGGCCTCCCAGATCGCGGCGGCGGCGCCGGCTGGCGGCACGTAGATGACGGATACGGTGGCGCCGGTCTTGGCGGCAGCGTCCTTGACCGAACCGAAGATCGGAATGCCGAAGACCGACTCACCGGCCTTCTTGGGGTTGACCCCCGCGACAAAGCAGTTCTTGCCGTTCGCGTATTCCTGGCACTTCTCGGTATGGAACTGACCGGTCTTGCCGGTGATGCCCTGCGTGATGACCTTGGTGTCTTTGTTGATCAGAATGCTCACTTGAACTCCTTCACCACCGGAGCGCCATCACGCCAGACCGACTGCGGCCAGGCCAGACGCCCCTGTGTCTTGTTGGTTGACCTGACGCGGATTACTGAACTGCTGCCACGACCTTTTGTGCCGCTTCGGCCATCGTGTCGGCACTGATGATCGGCAAGCCGGACTCGGCCAGCATCTTCTTGCCCAACTCTTCGTTGGTGCCCTTCATGCGCACCACCAGCGGCACGCTTAGATTGGTTGCGCGGCAGGCGGTGATGACACCGGTGGCGATGGTGTCGCACTTCATGATGCCGCCGAAGATGTTCACCAGAATCGCCTTGACCTTGTCGTTCTTGAGCATGATCTTGAACGCTTCGGTCACCTTTTCGGGGGTGGCGCCACCGCCAACGTCCAGGAAGTTGGCTGGCTCGGCGCCGTACAGCTTGATGGTGTCCATCGTGGCCATCGCCAGGCCGGCACCGTTGACCAGGCAGCCAATGGTTCCATCCAGGCTGATGTAGGCCAGATCGAACTTGCTCGCCTCGACCTCGGCCGGGTCCTCTTCGTCCAGATCACGGTAGGCCACGATCTCGCTTTGGCGGAACAGCGCGTTCGAGTCGAAGTTGAACTTGGCGTCGAGCGCCTTGATGCCGCCGCCGCCTTCCAGGATCAAGGGATTGATCTCGACCAGCGAGGCGTCGGTCTCCATATAGCACTGGTACAGCTTTTGCAGCACATCGACGCACTGTGCAGTGGAGCCGGCAGGCACGCCGATGCCGTTGGCCAATTCCATGGCCTGGCTCTCGGTCAGGCCGGTCGCCGGATCGACGAACGCCTTGAGGATCTTCTCGGGCGTGGCATGCGCCACTTCCTCGATGTCCATGCCGCCTTCGGAAGACGCCATGATGGCGACCTTCTGCGAGTCACGGTCGGTCACCACCGACACGTAGTATTCATGTCGGATGTCGGCACCATCCTCGATCAGCAGGCGACGCACCTTCTGGCCCAGCGGGCCAGTCTGGTGAGTGACCAGCTGCATGCCGAGAATTTCGCCGGCCAAGGCCTTGACCTCATCGATGGAGCGCGCCAGCTTGACGCCACCGCCCTTGCCGCGGCCGCCGGCATGGATCTGTGCCTTGACCACCCAGACCGGGCCGCCCAGCTTTTGTGCCGCCTCGACGGCCTCTTGCACGGTGAATGCCGCAATGCCGCGCGGCACCGGGACGCCAAATTTGCGCAAGATTTCCTTGCCTTGGTACTCGTGAATCTTCATGAGGTTTCTCTCGGGATAGGAACAAACCCACGGCCCTGGAGAATGCGTGCAGACCCAGTTGGCAGCGGACACCGAAGTCCTCGAATGTATCATGTTGCAATGCGGCAAACCTTACGCGAAACTGTGTAGTACAGCGGCCGCGCGGCTGGCAATGCAAAGGGAGTACGGCGATGGCAAAAGTATTTATTGATGGCGAAGCGGGTACCACCGGCCTGCAGATTCGCGAACGCCTGCAGTCCATGGCCGGTGTCGAACTCGTCAGCATCGAGCCCCACTTGCGCAAGGATCCGCAGGCGAAACGCGCACTGATGGGCCAGGTCGACCTGGTCATTCTGTGCCTGCACGACGACGCGGCGCGCGAATCGGTGGCCATGATCGACGACACTGGCAGCAAGCAGCGGCGAACCGGGCCCGCGCATCATCGACGCGTCGACCGCCCACCGCATGGCGCCTGATTGGGTGTTCGGTTTTCCAGAGCTGAGCGCCGGGCAAGAGGCCGCGGTGGCGAGCGCGCAGCGCGTGAGCAATCCGGGTTGTTATGCCACCGGCGCGATTGCGCTGATCCGCCCGCTGATCGATGCCGGTCTGTTGCCGCCCGATTCCCCGCTGTCACTGCCCTCAGTGAGCGGCTACTCCGGCGGCGGTCGCAGCATGATCGAAGCCTACGAGAGCGGCTCCGCACCGGCGTACGAGGTCTACGGACTGGGGCTCAAGCACAAGCACGTGCCGGAGATCATGCGCCACACCGGCCTGACCCGCCGCCCGCTGTTCATCCCCGCGGTGGGCAATTTCCGCCAGGGCATGCTGGTGCAGTTGCCACTGCATCTGGACAGCTTGCCCGGCAAGCCCAGCGCCAGGGATTTGCACGACGCACTGGCCAGGCACTACCAGGGCAGCGAATGGGTCACGGTCGAGGCGGCCAACCCGGAAGGCAAACTCGACGCGCTGGCGCTGGTTGACACCAACAAGCTGGAACTGCGCGTGTTCGCCAATGATGCGGCAACAGGACGGCTTCAGCCATGCGGTGCTGATCGCCCGGCTGGACAACCTGGGCAAGGGCGCCAGCGGCGCGGCGGTGCAAAACCTCAAGCTGATGCTGGGGCTCTGATCGATTGCCACTTGCGCGGTACGGACCAACGCCGCGCCGCGCGTTACCTGGCCCGATGACCGAGCCTGGAAGCCGTTTCCAGGCTCATTCGTCCGAAGACTCGTCCAACCAGTCGCCGGCACCGGACACGACCCGGCGGATGGTGTCGCCAGCGAAGCCGCGCGCGGCGAGGTAGCGGATCTGGCGCGCACGGTCGGCAGCGTCCGGCGCGCGCGCCTCGCCCGGCGCTTGTGATGGCTTCGTGGCGGCGAACTTCTTGCGCCAGACAGCGCGGGCACGCGCCAACTCACTGCCTTGCAGGCCGGCTACCGCATCGCGAATGGCCTCGACCGGCAGGCCTTTGTCCTGCAGTTCCTGCCGGATGCGCGCGGACGCCGAGTTTGCCGGCGCGCCGATGCAGCACCGACTCGACCACCCGCTTGTCGTCGATGAAGCCCTTGGTCTGCAATGCGTCAAGCACGCGCGCCAGTTCCCCGGTTCGGTCTCATGGCGCCGCAGCTTGCGTTCGAGTTCCAGCCGGGAGTGTTCGCGCGTGGCCAGCAGGCGCAAGGCGCGCCCCTTGAGCGATGGCGGCGGAACAGGCACGAAACCGGCGATGCTGGCGACGACGGCAGCGGGCGACTATCAGTCGGCCTTCTTGCCCTTGAGCTTGACCGGAGCGTCGGACAGTTCGGCCAGCAGCGGAATGCCCAGCGACTCGCGCACCTTGTTCTCGATCTCGCGCGACAAACCAGCGTTCTCGCGCAGGAACTCGCGCGCGTTGTCGCGCCCCTGGCCGATCTTCTCGCCGTTGTAGGCATACCAGGCGCCCGACTTGTCGAGGATCTGGGCGTTGACCCCCATGTCGATGATCTCGCCATGGCGGCTGATGCCTTCGCCAAACAGGATGTCGAACTCGGCCGTCTTGAACGGCGACGCCACCTTGTTCTTGACCACCTTGACCTTGGTCTCGTTGCCGATCGCCTCGTCGCCCTTCTTGATCGTGCCGATGCGGCGGATGTCGAGCCGCACCGAGGCGTAGAACTTGAGCGCGTTGCCGCCGGTGGTGGTCTCGGGGCTGCCGAACATGACGCCGATCTTCATGCGGATCTGGTTGATGAAGATGACCATGCAGTTGGTCTTCTTGATGTGCGCGGTCAGCTTGCGCAGCGCCTGGCTCATCAGCCGCGCCTGCAGGCCGGGCAGAGAGTCGCCCATTTCGCCCTCGAGTTCGGCCTTGGGCGTGAGCGCCGCCACCGAGTCGACGACGATCAGGTCGACCGCGCCGGAACGCACCAGCGAGTCGACGATCTCGAGCGCCTGCTCGCCGGTGTCGGGCTGGCTGATCAGCAGATCCTGCAGGTTGACGCCGAGCTTTTGCGCGTACTGGATGTCCAGCGCGTGTTCGGCATCGACGAAGGCGCACTGGCCGCCGGTCTTCTGCATCTCGGCGATGACCTGCAGCGTCAGCGTGGTCTTGCCGGACGACTCCGGGCCATAGATCTCGATCACCCGGCCGCGCGGCAGGCCGCCGACGCCCAGCGCGATGTCCAGCCCCAGCGAGCCGGTCGACACCACCTGGATGTCTTCGATCACCTCGCCCTCGCCCAGACGCATGATCGTGCCCTTGCCGAACTGCTTTTCGATCTGGGCCAAGGCAACCTGCAAGGCCTTGGCCTTTTCGCTGTTGGCGGGGGATGGGTTCTTGACTGGAGCGTCCATGGGAATTTCCTTTTAAAACAAGGGCTTGGAGAATGAATCGGATCTGGCTTTAATAACAGGCTGGATACTTGAACAGTAGTTTATCCGGGTTTGTTGAATTCCGTAAACAAGATTTTTAGTCAATTTGATTTACCATTTTGAAATGCTCACCGACACAGCCAATGGCGACTGGCGCCACACCCATCTGGGACGATTGACCGAGCTGGCGCATCAGCGCTTCGACGCCCGCGTACTCGGCCTGATGGCCCACGACGACGAACTGGCACTGGTGTTGTCGCATCTTGCGGCCAGGGGCCGGCTCGGCGCATCCCACATTCAGATCACGCGCCACCTGCCCACAGGCGGCTGCCGCTTGAGCACCCTGGCCAAGCACGCCGGCATCACCAAGCAGGCCATGGGCAAGCTGGTCGATCAGTGCGCCGCCTGGGGTCTGGTGGCACGACTGCCCGACGCCCGCGATGCGCGCGCGATCCAGGTCGCGTTCACCGAGGCCGGCCGGCAATGGCTCGCAGCCTACCGCCGGGCCGTGCTGCAGGCACAGGCGGAGTTTCGCCATGCCGTCGGCGCCGAAGTCGCAACCGTGGTCCAGCTCGGACTCGAGGCCTATGTAGCATGAGCCGCAGGGCCGCCCCAAGGCGAATCCCGCAGTGCGCAGCACGCAGGCTAGTCCAGTGAGCCGCAGGGCCGCCCCAAGGCGAATAGTCCCGCAATGCGCAGCATGGAGGGTGGTCGAATAATCGGTATGCCAGAGCAAGGGTCAACCCGCTTGGATTGCGCCACGCTGGCGCCTAGAATTCAGGACGCACAGCGGATGGTGGCGACAACCACCGCAACAAGGAGAGACGCATGCGGATCTTGATCGCCGAAGACGACGGCGTGCTGGCAGACGGCTTGCTGCGCGCCTTGCGCGGCACTGGTGCCGCCGTGGACCATGTGGCCACCGGCACCGAGGCCGACGCAGCATTGCTCACCAACAAGGAATTCGACCTGCTGATCCTGGACCTGGGCCTGCCCAAGTTGCATGGACTGGAGGTACTGCGCAAGTTGCGCGCGCGCGGTTCGAACCTGCCGGTGCTGATCCTGACCGCCGCCGACAGCGTCGAAGAACGCGTCAAGGGGCTGGACTTCGGCGCCGACGACTACATGGCCAAACCCTTCAGCCTGCAAGAGCTCGAGGCCCGCGTGCGTGCGCTGCTGCGCCGGCGCATGGGCGGCGCCAGCGACAACATCCGCCACGGGCCGCTGGTGTATGACCAGGCCGGGCGTGTGGCCACGATCGACGGCCAGATGATCGACCTGTCGGCGCGCGAACTCGGACTGCTCGAGGTGCTGCTGCAACGCGCCGGGCGCATGGTCAGCAAGGACCAGCTGGTCGAGCGCCTGTGCGAATGGGGCGATGAGGTCAGCAACAACGCGATCGAGGTCTACGTGCACCGCCTGCGCAAGAAGATCGAAAAAGGTCCGATCCGCATCGCCACGGTGCGCGGCCTGGGCTACTGCCTGAAACTGCTGCCCAACGAATCGGCGCAGGACAGTTCCAGAACATCGCCAGTCGCGTGAAACTGTTCCAGCGCGAACAGCGATCGCTGTTCGGCGAAATCCTGGACTGGATGCTGACGCCGCTGCTGCTGCTGTGGCCGATCAGCCTGGTCCTGACCTGGTTCGTAGCCCAGAGCGCCGCTGGCAAGCCTTTCGACCAGGCGCTCGAATACAACGTCGGCGAACTGGCGGCACTGGTCAAGGTGCGCGATCAGCAACTCGAATTCATCCTGCCCGCTGCCGGCCCACAAGCTGCTGCGTGCGGCCGAGTCCGACGCCGTGTACTACCAGGTCAAGGGGGCACGGGGGAACTGCTCAGCGGCGAGCGCAACCTGCCGGGGCCGCCAGAAGACGAAAGCCCGTTCTTCAGCGAGGTGCGCATCCGTGACGACGACTACCAGGGCGATGGCATCCGGGTTGCCTACAAATGGCTGGCCGTCGACCTGCCTGGCGCCAAACCGGTGCTGGTGCAGGTGGCCGAACCGCTGGACAAACGGGCCATGCTGGCCACCGAGATCGTCAAGGGCGTGATGCTGCAGCAGTTCATCATCCTGCCGCTGGCGGTGCTGCTGGTGTGGCTGGGTCTGGCCTATGCGATCAAGCCGTTGAACCAGTTGGAGGAACGCATACGCGCGCGCAAACCCGACGACCTGAGTCCGCTGGACGACAGTTCGGTGCCGCAGGAGGTCGCGCCGCTGGTGTCATCGGTCAACGACCTGCTGCAGCGGCTCAAACGCTCGATCGAGCACCAGAAGCGATTCCTGGCCGACGCCGCACACCAGCTCAAGACGCCGCTGGCGGGCCTGCGCATGCAGGCCGACCTGGCGCAGCGCGAAGGCATGAGCGCCGACGAATTCAAGCAGACGCTGCGCCAGATCGGCAACGCCAGCGTGCGCGCCACCCATACCGTGAACCAGTTGCTGGCGCTGGCACGCGCCGAGGGCAGCAACACGGCGATGACGCGCGAACCGTGCGACCTGGCCGCGCTCACGATCGAAGCCGTGCACGACTGCCTGCCGCGCGCGATCGAGAAAGCCATCGACCTGGGTTACGAAGGCGCAGAGCCCGGCGCCAAGGGCGTCGCGCTGGACGGCAACCCGACCCTGCTGTCGGAGATGATCCGCAATCTGCTGAACAACGCCATCCACTACACCCCGTCCGACCCCGCAGCATCCGGGCGTCGTCACGGCCCGGGTCCTGGCAGACCCGTTCGGCAAGGTACTGCTGCTGCAGGTCGAGGACTCCGGGCCTGGCATCGCGCCAGCCGAACGCGAGATGATCTTCAAACCGTTCTATCGGGTGCTGGGCAGTGGTGTCGACGGCTCCGGCCTGGGCTTGCCCATCGTGCTCGAGATCGCCCAGCTGCATCGCGCCAATGTGCATGTCGAAGATGCCGATCCACGCCATGATCCACCAGGCTCGCGTTTCGTCGTACGCTTTGACACCTCGCTCGACAGGAACGGAGTCAGTGACCCCGGGGTAAGCCGGCGGTAAGTGCCAGGCCGTAAGGTCATTGACGCGCGCATACTGAGGGCGACGCTGGAGTGTCGACGCGACACAGCGCCATCCGGACCGAAACCGACCCTTGTGCAAAGGAGACCCAAGCGCCATGCTCAAAACACGCGGTCTGCAACGACTGCTGGCTCTCTTCTTCGCCGGCATGGTGGCGCTGAACTATCCCTTGCTGGCCTTGTGGAACCCGCAGGCCAGCATTTTCGGCCTGCCACTGTTTCCCACCGCCTTGTTCCTGTCTGTGGGCCACCCTGATCGCCGCCATGGCCTGGCTGCTCGAACACGCGGGCGACTGACACGGAGCACACGATGTTGTCCGCCACCCTCGTCGTCGGCGCCTCGTTCGCCTACCTGCTGCTGCTGTTCGCCGTGGCCAGTTTCGGCAACCGGCGCGGTGCGCAGGGCCGCTCGGTCATCGACAACGCCTGGGTCTACGCGCTGTCGATGGCGGTGTATTGCACAGCCTGGACCTATTTCGGCAGCGTCGGTCGCGCGGCCAGCGCCGGCATCTGGTTCCTGCCGATCTACCTGGGCCCGACACTGGCCATGGTGCTGGCCTGGATCGTGGTGCGCAAGATGCTGCGCATTGCCAAGAGCTACCGCATCACATCCATCGCCGACTTCATCGGCAGCCGCTACGGCAAGAGCCCGACGCTGGCCGGACTGGTGACGCTGATCACCGTCGTGGGCATCGTGCCCTACATCGCCTTGCAGCTCAAGGCGGTATCGGTCGGCTATGCCGTGATGACCACACCGCTGGGCAAGGCCATGCCGATGCAGGGGAGCTGGTGGAACGACAGCACACTGTATTTCGCACTGGCGCTGGCCGCGTTCACGGTGGTATTCGGTACGCGGCGACTGGACGCCTCCGAGCGCCACGAAGGCATGGTCGCGGCAATCGCGTTCGAGTCCGTCGTCAAGCTGCTGGCCTTCATGGCGGTCGGGGTGTTCGTCACCTACGGCCTGTTCGACGGCATGGGCGACATCTTTGCGCGCGCACGCGCCGTGCCCGAACTGGCGACCTTGCTCGGCAACACAAAAACCTTCGACTATGGCCAATGGTTCTCGCTCACCCTGCTGGCCATGTTGTCGGTGGTGCTGCTGCCACGCCAGTTCCAGATCATGGTGGTGGAGAACGTCAACGAGCGCCATCTGCGCCGCGCCGCCTGGGTGTTCCCGGCCTACCTGCTGCTGATCAACATCTTCGTGCTGCCGGTGGCGCTCGGCGGCCTGCTGGTATTCGGTCCGGGCACGATGGACCCGGAGGCCTTCGTGTTGTCGCTGCCGCTGGCCAACGGACAACACAGCGCTGGCCTTGCTGGCCTTCATCGGCGGTCTGTCGGCCGCCACCGGCATGGTGATCGTGGAGTCGATCGCGGTATCGAGCATGGTGTGCAACGACCTGGTGATGCCGCTGCTGCTGCGCACCCGGCGCTTCGGCGCACGGGCCGAGGGTGACCTCACGCGCGTCTTGCTCGGCATCCGGCGCGCCGCCATCTTCGGCGTCATGCTGCTGGGCTACAGCTACTTCCATCTGGGCCGGCGAGGCCTATGCGCTGGTCAGCATCGGCCTGATCAGCTTTGCCGCGGTGGCCCAGTTCGCACCGGCATTGTTCGGCGGCATGTACTGGCGCGGCGGCACCCGCGTCGGTGCCATGGCCGGTCTGCTGCTCGGATTTGCCCTGTGGACCTACACCCTGATGCTGCCGTCGATCGCCAAGTCCGGCTGGTTGCCCACCGAGCTTCCTCGAATACGGTCCCTGGGGTATCGGCTGGCTCAAACCCGAGCAATTGCTCGGTCTGTCCGGCATGGACAACCTGACCCATTCACTGTTCTGGAGCCTGAGCGCCAACCTGGCGACCTATGTGGTGCTGTCGTTGTGGCGCGGCCCGACGCCGGCCGAGACCAGCCAGGCGCTGCTGTTCGTCGAAGCCTTCCAGCGCAACCGCAGCAGCGAACCGGTGTTCTGGCGCGGACGGGCCAAGGTTCAGGACCTGCTGGCACTGACGACCCGCTTCATCGGCAGCGCACGCGCCCGGAACCTGTTCGACGAGCAATCCCGGCGCCTCGGTGTGCACACGGTCGACCAGATCGAGCCCGACGCGCAGTTGGTGCGCCAGGTCGAGATCGCATTGGCAGGTGCCATCGGCAGCGCGTCGGCTCGGGTCATGGTGGCCTCGGTCGCCGACGAGGATGCACTGGCGCTCGACGATGTGCTGCAGATCCTGGACGAGGCCACGCAGCTGCGTGCCCATTCGATCGAGCTGGAGGAAAAGTCGGCGTCGCTGGAGCGCGCAACCGCCGAACTGCGGGCCGCCAATGCCCAGCTGCAAAGCCTGGACCGGCTCAAGGACGACTTCATGTCGTCGGTGACACACGAGTTGCGCACTCCGCTGACATCGATCCGCGCGCTGGCCGAGCTGATGGCCGACGAGCCGGACATGCCGGTGCCGCAACGCCAGCAGTTCGTGCGCATCATCGTGACCGAGACCGAACGCCTGAGCCGCCTCGTGAATCAGGTGCTGGATATGGCCAAGATCGAATCGGGCCACGCGCAATGGCATAACACCGACGTTGATCTGGGGCAATTGCTGGAGCAGTCGGTACAAACCACGGAGGCGAGCTTCCACGAACGGGGCGCCCAGGTGCAACTGTCGCTGCCGCCACAGGCTGTGGTACTGCGCGCCGACCCCGATCGCCTGACGCAGGTGGTGCTCAACCTGTTGTCCAATGCGGCCAAGTTCGTGCCAGCGCACCGGGGGACAGGTCGACATCACGCTGAGCACCAGCGACACGGGTGTGCAGGTTGCGATCCAGGACAACGGTCCGGGTGTGCCGAAATCCCAGCACGGCATGATCTTCGAGAAATTCCACCAGAACCAGGACGGCGGCTATCGCCCGCAGGGCACCGGACTGGGACTGCCGATCAGCCGGCAGATCGTCGAGCATTTCGGCGGCCGGATCTGGATCGACCCGGCGTATCGCGGCGGCGCCCGCTTTGTCTTTGAACTGCCCTGGAATACGATGGCCGCAGACGCCCACGCCCGGGCTGGCGCAGCCACTGCGCAAACTCCACTCCTGATACGAACCGGTACCCACCATGGCGCACAAGATCCTGATCGTCGACGACGAACCCAATATCGTGATCTCGCTCGAATACCTGATGCAGCGCGAAGGCTTCGAAGTCAGCGTCGCACGCGACGGCGCGCAGGCGATCGAGGCCATCGAGCGCGACCCGCCCGACCTGGTGCTGCTCGACGTGATGATGCCGGGCAAGACCGGATTTGAGGTCTGCCAGCATGTGCGCGCCATCGACCGACTGCGCGACGTGCGTCATCGTCATGCTGACCGCCAAGGGGCGCGAAACCGACGTCGCCAAGGGCCTGGCTCTGGGCGCCAACGCCTATGTAACCAAACCCTTCTCCACCCGCGACCTGGTGGCACAGGTGCGCACGCTGCTGGAAACGGCGGCATGAGCGTTGCGCCGGGCCGCTCCCAAGCGTGCACCAGCCTGCGGCGCAGGCTGCGCGAGCCGCGCAAGCGGCGCACAGGCCGATCGTCAGTGAGCCGGGGGCGGCGCGTCCTGGCCTTGCTGGCCCCCGGCGTACTGCTGGGGCTGGGCGGCCTGATGTTCGCGCTGATGGCCTGGCTCGGCATGACGGATGCACAACGTGCCGCGGTCGTGTCAGCGCAGACCTCGGTGCTGGCGCTGGCCTTGATGTCCTGGCTGATCGCCAGCGCGGCTCTGGCGCTGTGCGGCACAACGGCTATTCCACGACCATGTCCAGTCGCTGGCGCGCTCGAGGAGCAGACCCGGATTCTGGTCAGCGGACAGTCGCGCCAGGCCATCGAGAGCAGCGGCAGCTTTGAGGCCCGTGCGCTGGCGCGCGCCATCAACAGTCTGGCGGCCGAACGCGACCGGCTGCAGGACGATGTCGGGCAGCAGGTAAAACGAGGCCAGCCAGGAGATCGAGCGCGAACGCCGCCGGCTGGCCGCGCTGATGGCCGAGCTGCAGCAAAGCGTCGTGGTGTGCAATCTGGACGGCCGCATCCTGCTGTACAACAACCGCGCCCGGCTGCAATACCAGGCCCTGTCCGACACCACGGCGCTGGCGGACGGCGCTGGTGTGATCGGGCTGGGGCGATCGATACACGCGGTGTTCGACGCATCCCTGGTGGGTCATGCGCTGGACACGATCCGCCGACGGGTCGAGCGCGGCGCAGCAATGCCTCCGCGCAATTCGTGACCACCACACGCAACGGGCAACTGTTGCGCGTGCAGGTCGCCGCAGTACTGGACCAGCCGGACGAGCGGTCAGCCGAAACGGTGCAGGCCGCTGGCGGGCCATCTGTGCTGAGTGGTTTCGTATTGCTGCTGGACAACCTGACACGCGACTTCGAGCAGCAGTCGCTGCGCGACCAGTTGCTGCACGCCATGACCGAAGGCAGCCGCAGCGCATTGGCCAATCTGCAGGCCGCGCTGGACATGCTGGACTTTCCGGACCTGGAGCCCGACATGCGCACGCGCTTCCTGGCCGTGGTGCGCGAGGAGTCAGCAGCATTGAGCGAGAAGGTCACAGACGCTGGCGCAACAGGCATCAACCGGACTGAAAACCCGCTGGCCGATGGAGGACATGCGCGGCACGGACCTGATGGCCGCCATCAGCCGGCGCATGGGCGCATTGCCGGCCCTGCAGGTGACGCAGAGCCCGGTGGACGCGGCGCTGTGGTTGCGCGTCGACAGCTTCTCGCTGATGCAGGCGCTGGTCTACCTGGCCTCACGGCTGGCGCAGGAATTCGACATCGCACGGGTCACGCTGCGCCTGGCGCGCTCGGGCCAGCACGCCCATCTCGACCTGGTATGGCACGGTACGGTGATGAGCACCGAGACCGTCATGGCCTGGGAGCTCGATTCCATCCGTGTCGGTGACGCATCCACGCCGCTGACGGTGCGCGACGTGGTCGATCGTCACGGCGGCGCGTTCTGGTTCGAGCGTGAACGGTCCCGGCACGAAGCGCTGTTTCGCTTCTTGCTGCCACTGGCCGGCGCCGGTACCAGCGAGGCCGAGGCGCAGACCGAGACTGCGCAGCAAGCCGGCACGCCAGCAGCACCGATAGACAGCCGTCCGGCGTTCTACGACTTCGACCTGTTCCAGGCGTCCGACATGGCGCGCGACCTTGCAGGACCGTCGTCTGGACAGTTTGACCTATACCGTCTTCGACACCGAGACCACGGGACTGGACCCGTCCAAAGGCGACGAGATCATCCAGATCGGCGCGACCCGCATCGTCAACGGCAAACTGTTGCACCACGAGGGCTTCGAGCAGCTGATCGACCCGCGCCGGCCGGTGCCGAGCGCCTCCACGCGCATCCACGGCATCACCAGCGCCATGGTGCGCGGTCAGCCCGGCATCCAGGAAGTGCTGCGGGCCTTTCATGCCTACGGCCACGACACCGTTTTGGTGGCGCACAACGCAGCCTTCGACATGCGCTTCCTGCAGCTCAAGGAAGCCGACAGCGGCGTGCGCTTCGATCAGCCGGTGCTCGATACGCTGCTGCTGTCCGACATAGCGCATCCGAACCAGGAGTCGCATGCGCTCGAGGCGATTGCCGCAGCGTCTGGGTGTCGCTATGGTCGAACCGCCATACCGCGCTGGCCGACGCCATCGTCACCGCCGAGGTGTTCCTCAAACTGGTGCCGCTGCTGGCCGACAAGGGCATCCATACGCTGGGTGAGGCACGCGCGGCGGCGCAACAAAGCCGCTTCGCCCGTGTGCGTTATTGAGTGGCGGCGGCGGGCGCCGGGTCGACCGACTCGATGATGAGCAGTTCAGGCCGAATCTGCTGATTCAGCCGGTCCGGCTCGCCCTGCTGCATCGGGGCGAAACCATAAGCCTGCAACAGCTGATGCGACCATGCGTAGTAGACCCCGTTGAGCAGGACCAGCAGAAGAACCAGGAAACGCAACACTTGCAGCGGACTTCAGGATGAGGTGCCGGTCGTGGCGCCGGATGGACGCACACTGACTTCGGCACTGGTGATGGTTTGCATACCGGCCGAAGTATGCACCAGCAGGCCACCGCCCTGATCCACGCCGCGCGCCGTGCCGCGGCTGCCATCGCTCAGCGTCACCTGCTGCGCATGCAGCACATCGCACTGCGCAAAGGCATCCCGGAACGGGGCAAAACCCTGGGCCTCGAACAACAGCACCGCTCGCACCAGCGCTGGCGCGACCTGTTGCAGCGCGGCGGGCGCCGTGATTCCCGGCAGCAGCTCGTGCAAGCAGGCCGGTGAGGTAGACAGTCCGGCGGCGTCGCGCGGCGCGATATTGATGCCCACGCCGATCACGGTATGGCGCCCCTGCGCCGTGCTGGCGGTTTCGATCAGGACGCCGGCGAGCTTGCGCCCCTCAAACCAGATGTCGTTCGGCCATTTGATTCCAAGCCGGGGGTGCAGGCTGCGCGCGATCGCCACCCCGACCGCCAGCGAGAGGCCGGACCAGCTTTGCGGAGTCAATGCCAAACCCAGCGAAAACGTCAGTGACGGCAATGACGCGGTCGCCTCGGCGTCCGCGCCGCCCGTCGGAGTCAGCCCGCTTTGCCACTGCCGCCCCATGCGGCCACGGCCCGCCGTCTGCCGCTCGGCCACCAGCAGGCAAGGGGCCGCGCGTCCGGCGCGGGCTCGGCGCATCAGTTCGGTGTTGGTCGAATCGATCTCGGGCAGTACCTCCACCTCGAGTCCGGGCAAAACAGCCGCCAGCGCTGCGGTCAAGGCCTGCACAGGCCAGGTCGTCATGCCGGCACCTGTGCGCAAACCAAGCAGCGATTCACCCTCATGCTCGTACCCGCATTGCCGATACCAGCGGGCGGGTCAACGGCCCCGCGTCTTGGGCGCGAGCAAGGTGCCGCGGCACTGCTGCGCGCCACACCAGCACGGGTACTCGGCCTTGAGTTTGTGCGTGTAGCGCTCGTCGATGATCAGGCCGTAGTCGTAGTTGAGCTCCTCACCGGCCTGCGATATTGCGCAGTGCCTTGATGAAAACCCGACCGTCCTCTTCGTCGGCCTCGCAGTTCGGGTCGCAGGAGTGGTTGATCCAGCGCGAGGAGTTGCCGCCAAACAGCGCGTCGATGACCCGCTTTTCGTCGATGTGGAAATAGAAGGTGTGATTCGGGTCACTCGGGATCATGCGGATGGCGCCGCTGCGCCTCCGTCCACCGGATGATCTCGCCCACATATTCGATGATGGTCTCGCCCTCGGCGATATCCTGCACCGCGAACACGCCCTTACCATGCACGCCCGAGCGGCGGGTCTGGATGCGGCGACCGGCGGCCGATGGTGTTTTGGGGGATTTGACGGGCACGTTGAAAAATTTGGTAATGTGAACTCGTATGGGCGCGCGCGCATGTGTGCGCGCTCGTATGGGTGTGCGCGTGTGCGCACGCGAGACTTTGGATTGTAGTCAGATGAAAAACGCTGTTATCGACAAGAAAACCGTTACGGGCAAGACCCTGGTCATTGCCGAGAAGCCATCCGTGGCCCAGGACATCGTGCGGGCGCTCACGCCGGTGGCGGGCAAGTTCGAAAAACTCGAGGACCACTTCGAGAGCGAGAACTATGTCGTCACCAGTGCGGTCGGTCATCTGGTCGAGATCCAGGCGCCCGAGGAGTTCGACGTCAAGCGCGGCAAGTGGAGCTTTGCCAACCTGCCGGTGATTCCGCCGCATTTCGACATCAAGCCGATGGACAAGACCAAGAGCCGGCTCAATGCCATCGTCAAGATGGCCAAGCGCAAGGACGTCGACGCCTTCATCAACGCCTGTGACGCCGGGCGCGAGGGCGAGCTGATCTTCCGGCTGATCCAGCAGTACAGCCGGGTGCAAGCACCCGGTCAAGCGCCTGTGGCTGCAGTCGATGACGCCGCAGGCGATCCGCGACGGTTTTGCCAACCTGCGCAGCGACGCGCAGATGCTGCCGCTGGCCGACGCCGCGCGTTGCCGCTCCGAGGCCGACTGGCTGGTGGGCATCAACGGCACCCGTGCCATGACCGCGTTCAACTCGCGCGACGGCGGCTTCTTCCTGACCACGGTGGGACGGGTGCAGACGCCGACGCTGTCGGTGGTGGTCGAGCGCGAGGAGAAGATCCGCAAGTTCATCAGCCGCGACTACTGGGAGATCCACGCCAGCTTCAAGGCCCAGGCCGGCAGCTACGACGCCAAGTGGTTCGACCCGAGCTGGAAGAAGGCGGCGGCCAACCTGGCCGCCGGCAACCTGGAGGAGTCCGACCCCGAACTCAAGGCCGACCGCATGTGGTCGCTGGCCGAGGCCCAGACGATTGCCGACGCCGTGCGCGGCAAACCCGCCACGGTGACCGAAGAGAGCAAGCCCACGACCCAGGCCAGCCCGCTGCTGTTCGACCTGACATCGCTGCAGCGCGAGGCCAACGGCAAGTTCGGCTACAGCGCCAAGACCACCTTGTCGATTGCGCAAAGCCTGTACGAGCGCCACAAGGCCCTGACCTACCCGCGTACCGACTCGCGCGCCCTGCCCGAAGACTACCTGCCGGTGGTGCGCGAGACCTTCGAGATGCTGGCCAAGAGCCCGATGAAGCACCTGGCGCCGCATGCCGCCACCGCGCTCAAGGGCAACTACATCAAGCCGAGCAAACGCATCTTCGACAACGCCAAGGTGAGCGACCACTTTGCCATCATCCCGACGCTGCAGGCGCCCCATGGCCTGAGCGAAGCCGAGCAAAAGATCTACGACCTGGTCGTGCGCCGCTTCATGGCGGTGTTCTTCCCGAGCGCCGAATACCAGGTCACGACGCGCATCTCGCTGGTGCGACGTACACAGCTTCAAGACCGAAGGCAAGGTGCTGGTCAAGCCGGGCTGGCTGGCCATCTACGGCAAGGAAGCGCAGGACGAAACCAAGGACGGCGACGACAAGAGCGGCGCCAACCTGGTGCCGGTGCAGCCGGGCGAGAAGGTGCTGACCGACGCCGTCAACGCCAAGGGCCTGCAGACCCGGCCACCGGCCCGCTACTCCGAGGCCACGCTGCTCGGCGCCATGGAAGGCGCCGGCAAGACCATCGAAGACGACGAACTGCGCGCGGCGATGCACGAGAAGGGCCTGGGCACGCCCGCCACCCGCTCGAGCATCATCGAGGGCCTGATCGTCGAGAAATACATGCTGCGCGAAGGCCGCGAACTGATTCCGACGGCCAAGGCGTTCCAGCTGATGACGCTGTTGCGCGGCCTGGGCGTGGAAGAGCTCTCCAAGGCCGAACTCACCGGCGAGTGGGAATACAAGCTGGCCCAAATGGAGCACGGCAAGCTCAGCCGCGCGAGCTTCATGGCCGAAATCGCCGCCATGACCGAGCGCATGGTCAAGAAGGCCAAGGAATACGACCGCGACACGATTCCCGGCGACTACGCCACGCTGACTGCACCGTGCCCGAACTGCGGCGGCGTGATCAAGGAAAACTACCGGCGCTACACCTGCACCGGCAAACCCGGTGCGTCGCGAGGCCTGCGGCTTCTCGTTCGGCAAGACGCCGGCCGGGCGCACCTTCGAAGTGGCCGAGGTCGAGCAGTTCCTGCGCGACAGCAAAATCGGTCCGCTGGAGGGTTTCCGCTCCAAGGCGGGCTGGCCGTTCACCGCCGAGATGGTGATCAAGTTCGACGAGGAGACCAAGAACTACAAGCTCGAATTCGACTTCGGCGACGACAAGAAGGGCGAGGAAAGTGGCGAGCTGATCGACTTCTCGCGGCCAGGAATCGCTCGGCGCCTGCCCCAAGTGCGGCGCTGCGGTGTACGAGCACGGCAAGAGCTACGTCTGCGAAAAGTCAGTGCCCACACACGCGCAAGCCACACCAAGCTGCGACTTCAAGAGTGGCCAGATCATTCTGCAGCAAGCCGGTGAGACGCGAGCAGATGGGCAAGTTGCTGGCCAGCGGCAAGACCGACCTGCTGGACAAGTTTGTCTCCATGCGCACGCGCCGCCCGTTCAAGGCCATGCTGGCCTGGGACGCCGAAGCGGACAAGGTCGGCTTCGAATTCGCGCCCTCCAAGTTCCCGCCGCGCAAGACGGCGGCCGGTGCCGCTGCGGCCGAGAGCACCGGCGCAAAGGCGCCGCGCAGCGCAAGGCGGCGGCGAAAAAGGCCCCGGCGGCCAGGAAGGCGGCTGTCAAGACGACCGCCAAGAAGGTCGCGGCCAAACCCAAGACACCCAAGGTCGGTACCTTGCAACCCAGTGCCGCACTGGCCGCCGTGATCGGCGACGGACTGGTCGCGCGCACCGAGGTGGTCAAGAAGTTGTGGGACTACATCAAGGCCAACGGCCTGCAGGATGCGGCCAACAAGCGCGCCATCAATGCCGACGCCAAGCTGCTGCCGGTATTCGGCAAGGCGCAGATCACGATGTTCGAGATGGCCGGGCTGATCGGCAAGCACCTGTCCTGAGAGCCAGCCAACGACTGGCTGCCCGTCAATCGTCTCTCCTCAACCCAGTGTCAGGGAGCGCCAACCGCGCTCTGCGGCAATCGCCACCAGCCGCGCGTCGGCATGTACCACCACGGCATGGTTCACCGCTTCGAGCAATGGCAGGTCGTTGATCGAATCACTGTAGCCGGTGCTGTCGAAACCCTGCAGATCTTCGCCGCGTGCCTGCAGCCAGGCATGCAAGCGCACCACCTTGCCGGCGCGCATATTCAGCACCCCGTCGGTGGCGCCGCTGAACACGCCATCGACCAGCTGCGGCTCGGTCGCGATGACATGCTCAATTCCCAGGTGCTGTGCAGTGAGTTCGGTCAGAAAGCGGTTGGTGGCCGTGGTCAACACCACCAGGTCGCCGGCACGCTGATGCTTGGCCACCAGATCAAGCGCCGCCTGCGGCACGCGCGGCACAATGACCTCACGCAGAAACTGCTGGCGCAAGCTCTGCCATTGTGCGGGGCTGCGACCCTGCAGCGTCGACACGTAGAAGTTGGCGAACTCGGCCGCGTCAACCTTGCCGGTCTTGTAGCGCGCCTCGATATCGGCATTGCGTGGCGCGAACACGGCGCGCTCGAGCACCCCCTGATCCATCAGGAAGTCGCACCACAACACATCGCTGTCGCCCAGCAGCAGCGTGTGATCGAGATCGAACAGGGCCAGGCCTGGTGCAGGTTTGTCAGTCATCGGACTGCCCTGCGTTTGCGCACGACGGGCTGCGCCTTCGAAAGGCTTCTCATGCCTTGCGCAGATGCCAGGCCTTGGGCCGGGTGAAGGTCTGGATGCCATAGGTCGACAAGGTCAGGCCGACGCCCGAGTCGCCGACACCGCTCCAGGGCAGGCGCGGGCTGACCCGGTCGCAGCAGTTCCAGTAGACGCTGCCGGCATTGACGCGCGACAACAGGAGCGCGTGGCGCGCGCTTCGTCGGGCGTGAACACCCCGGCCGTCAGACCGTAGCGCGTGTCGTTCATCAGCGTCACGGCTTCTTCGTCGCTGCTGACCTTCTGGATGCCGATCAGCGGGCCGAAGCTCTCCTCGCGCATCAAGGCCATGTCGTGGTTGACATGGGTGAACACCGTCGGCGGATACCAGTTGCCGGGGCCGGGCAAGCGCGCGCCGCCGCACAACATCTCGGCGCCGCGGGCCTTGGCATCGGCCACCTGGGCGTCGAACACATCGAGTTGCGGCGCGCGCGTGATGGCGCCGATATAGGTGTCGTCCTTGGCCGGATCGCCGATCTTGAAACCGCGCACGGTCTCCATGAATGCCTGGACAAACGCATCATGGATCTTTTCGTGCACGTAGATGCGCTCGACCGAACAACAGCTCTGACCGGTGTTGTACATCGCACCATCGGCCAGCGAGGCAGCAGCAGCCTTCGGGATCGGCGTCTTCGCAAACGTAGGTCGGATCCTTGCCGCCGAGTTCGAGTTGCAGCTTGACCAGGCGCGGGCCAAGCGCCTGCGCGATGCGCGCCCCGGTGGCGTGGGAGCCGGTGAAGAACAGACCATCGATAGACTGTTCCAGCAAGGCGGCACCGACTTCGCCGGTGCCAACCAGCGCGACAAACACATCTTTCGGTACGCCGGCCTCGTGCAGCAAGCGGGCCATCTCCAGCCCGCTCAAGGTGGCGTATTCGGACGGCTTGTACAAGCACCACATTGCCGGTCAGCAGGGCCGGCACGAACACGTTGCCGCCGACGAACCAGGGGTAGTTCCAGGCCGAGATATTGGCCACCACGCCCAGCGGCACATGCTCGATCTGCTCGCGCGTGCCGCCGTCGTCGAACACCTGCTCGGTCGCCATCGACGCCTGCACCTGTTGCACGAAGAAGTCGATGCGCCCGAGAAAGCCATTGAGCTCGTTGCGCGACATCGCGATCGGCTTGCCGGTCTCGGCCGTCATGACCGCAGCCAGCGCATCGAGCTGCGCCTCGATGGCGGCGCGAAAAGCTTCGATGCAGGCGACACGCTCGGACAAGGGACGCGCGGCCCAGACGGGTTGCGCGGCACGGGCGGCGGCGGCCTTGGCGGCCACGCTGGCGGCATCGTCAGCCGGCAGTTGCGTGATGCGCTCGCCGGTGGCGGGATTGGTGATGGTCAGCATATTCATGGTTCAGGGGTAATTCGGGTCGCGAGGGCGGCGTTCAGGAAATCCGCCAGGATGGGTGCGTCGTTCAGCGTGCCGTGCTCGGCCTTGTGGAACTCCGGGTGCCACTGCACCGCGCTGACCCAGGGTCCGGCGGTATAGCGGATCGCCTCGATCACGCCGTCGACGGGGCTGCGCGCCTCGACGACGAAATCGCGGGCCAGGTCCTTCACGCTCTGGTGGTGCACGCTGTTGATGGTGTGGCGGTCTTCGCCGGGCAACAGCGCAGCCAGACGCGTGCCGGGCACCAGCTCGACTTCGTGGAAGTTGAGGTCGTAGGCCACAGCATCGCGGTGGACCAGCGACTCCGGGCGCTGGGTGCTGACATCCTGGTACAGGGTGCCACCAAATGCCACGTTGATCAGTTGCAGGCCGCGGCAGATGCCGAACACCGGTTTGCCGGCAGCGACAAAGGCGTGCACCAGCGCGATTTCGTATTCGTCACGATTGCGGTCGCCCTGCCATACGTCCTTGAGCGGGGTCTCACCATAACTGCCGGGCCAGACATCGGCGCCACCGTGCAGCATCAGTCCGTCGAGCCACTGGGCGTAGTCGGCGAAAGCGATGTCGCCGCGCGCGGTGTCGCCGGTGGGCGACGGGATCATCACCGGCAAGGCGCCGCCGGACATGACCCAGTGCGGCACCGATTGCTCGACATATTGCAAGGTCTTTGTCGCAGAACGCGGCGCGCGCCGGATCGGGATAAAGAAAGCAGGCGCTGACGCCGATCTTCGGTCCGGTCTTGCACGAGAGCCTGCGAGGTCATAGCGCCGCCTTGAACAGCGCTTCGAAGTCCGCCGCCGTGCACGGACGCGGGTTGGTCTGATGGCAGATGTCGGCGGTGGCGATCTCGACCAGGCGCGGCAGGTGTTCGGCCTTGACACCGTGTTTCGCCAATGGCCCCTGGATGCCGACGCTGGCCTTGAGTTCGCGCAGCCAGGGCACAAAGGCCTTGCCGCCACCGGCCACGCCACAGACATGGGCCAGTTCGTCGAACTTTTGCGGCACGGCCTCGTAGTTCCAGTCGAGTACGGTGTCGATCATCAGGGCGTTCGCCAGGCCATGGTGCAGATCGCACACCGCGCCCAGCGCATGGGCACAGGAATGCACCGCGCCGAGGTCTTTCTGGAACGCGATGGCGCCCATCATCGAGGCCATCATCATGTCCGAACGGGCCTGCAGATTGTTCGGCTCCTGCACCGCCGTCAGCAGCGCCCGCGCCGCGATGCGCGTGCCCTCGAGCGCAATGCCGTCGCACAGCGGGTGATAGGCCGGCGACAGATAGCTCTCGATGTTGTGCGTGAGGGCATCCATGCCGGTGGCCGCGGTCACGTGCGCGGGCAGGCCGAAGGTGAGTTCGGGGTCGGCAAACACCACCTTGGCCAGGATCTTGGCGCTGAACACCACGCGCTTGAGATGTGTGTCGTTCTCGCTCACGACGCTGGAACGGCCGACTTCCGAGCCGGTGCCCGAGGTGGTGGGCAAGGCGACGAAATAGGGCAGCGGGTTGCGTGATGGCGCGCACCTTCGGGTGGTCCCACACGTATTCCAGAATGTCGCCCTCATGCGTGGCCGCCACGCCGACGATCTTGGCCACGTCGAGCGCCGCGCCGCCACCGAAACCGATCACGCAATCGGCCTCGTGTGCCTTGTACGCCGCCGCGCCATCCATCACCTGGCTGCAGGTCGGGTTACCGAACACGCCGGAGAACACCGCCACGTCGAGCCCGGCCAGATGGCTGCGGAATTCCTCCAGCACCGGCAAGGCGCCCAAGGCCTTGTCGGTGACGATCAGCGGGCGCTTGCAGCCCTGTTCGATCAGATGCGAGCCGACGTGTTTGCGCGCACCTGCGCCAAACTGGATTGGGGTGGGAAAGGAGAAGTTGGTGATGGTCATAGTGAAATAGAGGTCACAAATAGGGGGTCACAAGCAAATGGGGGTCAGATTCCAATTAATCCGTCGCCGGTTGGCCGCATGTGCGGGTTAGCGCATCCACCCGCCACATTCGATTGTCGCGGAGCTTGCGGCTGGCGCGCGGTCAGCAATGGGGGTCACACGCAAATGCTGGGTGCCAAGAATCGCTGCGCAATTATTGGTCTGGCACGCAAGGTAGACATCCGGACATCCGACGAAGTGTTGGTGCCAGAGCAAAAACTGCTGCGCAATTTATTGGTCTGGCACGCAAGGTAGACATCCGGACATCCGACAAAGTGTTGGTGCCAGAGCAAAAATCGCTGCGCAATTTATTGGTCTGGCACGCAAGGTTTCAGATGATTTCGAAGTACCGCTTCATCTCCCAGTCGGTCACCGCGTCGAGCCACTGGCGCCACTCCCAGTCGCGGGTGGCGGAGAAATGGTCGACAAAGCCGTCGCCGAGCCAGTCGCGGGCCACCGCGGACTGCTGGAACACGCGGTTGGTCTCGTTCAGCGTGCGCGGTGCGCGCGGGATGTGCTCGGACCCGACATTGGTGCCGGTGATCGGTGGCGCGGTCAGCTTGAGACCTTTTTCGACGCCGTCCAGGCCGGCCGCGATGACCGCTGCCATGGCCAGGTAGGGGTTGACGTCCGCGCCCGGGCAGCGCGTCTCCAGTCGCGTGGCCTTGGGGCTGCCGGCGATCACGCGGAAACTGGCGGTGCGGTTGTCGATGCCCCAGGTCGGCTTGACCGGTGCCCAGTAGCCGTCGACCAGGCGCTTGTAGCTGTTGATGGTGGGCCAGATCATGGGCGCGAAATCCATCATGCTGGCGACCTGCCCGGCAAGATAGCTCTCGAACAACTTGCTCATCTTGCGCGGCGACTTGGCGTCGAAGAACAGGTTGTTCTTGCCGTCCGACAGGCTCTGGTGGATATGCCCGCTGCAACCCGGCAAACCCTGTTGCGGCTTGGCCATGAAGCTGGGCATGATGCCAAAACGCGCGCCGATCTCCTTGGCACCGGTCTTGAACAAAATGGCGCGGTCCGCCTGTTCCAGCGCTTCGGAAAAACCGATGGCCGCCTCGTAAACGCCCGGTCCGGTTTCTGTATGCAGACCTTCGATCGGCACCTTGAACGCCAGCATCTGGTCCATCAGCGCGTTGAAGAATTCGCGGTGCTGGTTCATGCGCAAGAGCGAGTAGCCGAACATGCCGGGCGTCAGGTTCTGCGGGGCCACGCCTTTTTTGGCGGCCCAGGACTCCGGTGTCTCCAGGAAATTGAACCACTCGAATTCCATGCCGGTCATGACCTGGAAGCCCATTTTCTCGGCGCGCTTGAGCACCCGCTTCAAGGCCTGACGCGGACATTGCGCATGCGCGCTGCCGTCGGCGTTGACGAACTCGCCCAGGAAAAACGGCACGTTGGCGTCCCACGGGACATGGCGCGCGGTATTGAGGTCGAGCTCGCGCCAGCGCATCAGGAAAACCATGTTGCCAGCCAGTAGCGGTGGTGTTGTCGTAGGTGACATCCATCATGTCCCAGCCCAGCACCACGTCGCAAAAGCCGAAGCCCCCGGCAGGATAGGCCTCGGCCGCGCCCAGGAACTTGTCGATGTGCAGGTACTTGCCGCGCAATACACCGTCGATGTCGCTGACGGCCACCTTGACCTTGGAGGCGCCGGCGAGCTTGACATTCTTCACCGCCGGATGCTCGGCGGATGTATTTTTTTTCGTGGTGATCATTGTGGTGTGGTGTGGTGTGTTCAGGCGATGACTTGGCGCGTGGTTTCGGGGTCGACCGGCTTGGCGTGGTCAAGGGCAAATTCTTCTTCCGGCGAGAGGATCAGCCGCTTGCGCCCGACCAATGCGAAATAGGCTATGCCGATGCTAAACCAGATGGCCACCCACATCACACCCTGACGGTAGACCGGATCGGTGAGCTGGAAATACAGCGTAACGGTGGCGATGATCACGGTCAGCATGGCGCCGGTTGAACCGAACGGGCTGCGATAGGCACGATGCAGGCCCGGGAGTTTCTTGCGCAGCTGAATGTACGACAAGGCCTGCATGATGTACGAGAACATCGCGCCGATCATCGCGATATGGGGTGTCTTGCGGCTAACGTGGGTCACCGAAAGGCCGGACGGAGAATAGCCTGCGCGGCTCAACGAGTAGATCTGCCGACCCTTGGCAAAAATGATGGTGTGAAAACTGGCCACCAGTCCCAGCACCGCGACCAGCGCCAGAGTCTTGGCGATACCTTCACCGTAAATAGCCGTCAAGCCGTCAAGCAGCGGTTCACCAGAGGTTCCGAGCTTGTGTGATTCGATACCGGCGACCGATGGATTGAGCCACAGGATCATGAAGGCTGACACGATCAACGTGAAGATACCCGCCAGGATGCCGCGGGGCATATCGCGCTTGGGATCGACCGACTCCTCAGATGCCAGCGGCAACTGCTCAATCGCCAGGAACACCCACACCGCGAACGGCAGGCAGGCCAGCACGCCGAGTGCCCACAGCGACCATACGCCGGATGGCTCATTCATGGTGAACTCCTGCAAATTGTGGCAAGGACCGAACGAACGAGATGGTAGGAACCGCTCGGACCGCCGGCTATCCCGAATCGGCAATTTGCGAGCGGCTGGCACAAATAGGGCGATTCGAATCGGCATTGGTGGAAACCCTTGGGCCCAACGCCAGCATGGCCCTGCGAGAATTCGAGGGTGCTCGCCCATGCCGTTACAGATCCTCCAGCAGTCGCAGGTTTCTTCTGCCGCAACAACCTAGGCACACCGGCCCTGGCACGGCAGCACTTTCGGGATGCGGAAGAACAGGCCCAGGCATTGCACGGCTGGAACCAGAACTATCTGCAACTCAGCGCGGGCCAGTTTCAGGGCGCGTTGTGTCAGGTGCAGGGCACGGGCGCGCGCATCTTCATCGAGCAAGTACAGCAATCGGTGCGTCAGACCGGCCTGCTGGGCAGCGGCGTACTGGCGCTGGGAATTCCGTTGTTTACCGATGGCACCGGCATGTTCTGCGGTGCGCCCTGTGCGCACGATGTGTTGCATGTCTTCTCCGGCACGTCGGGATTCGAGTTCCGGCCGCCGCGCCAGCACACCATGCTGGGAATCGAGTTGGAGCTGAGGGTTGCCGGCACGCGTGGTCCATTCATGGACGGGTCGCCCGAACGCATGCTGCCGCAAAAAGCAGGCACCTTTCACTTGCCTGGCCACGTATTGGCCGGCCTGCGCACCTACCTTCTCGCGCTGATGCGCTCAGCCCGGGAGAACCCGCAACTGCTGTCCGATACGGCGGTCGTCGCCACCGTCGCCGATTTCCTGTTCGACACGATGACCCCCGGCACCGGCACCGACCGACATAGCGCAGGCCTGGCCACGCACTGGGCCATGGTTCGACAAGCCTGTGCGAGGGTCGATGCGACGCTGGGCGAACCACCCACCGTTGCGCAGTTATCCGTGGAAGTGGGCGTCAGCCGGCGTACGCTGCAAAGCGCTTTCCAGCACTTGCTCGGCGTCAGCCCGCTGGCATACCTGAAGGCGGCGCGGCTGCATCAGGCACGGCGCGCGTTGAAACAGGTTGGCTCCGTCACGGAGGCGGCGACGAGCGCGGGTTTCTGGCACTTCGGCCATTTCGCGCACGATTACCAGACCTTGTTCGGCGAAAAACCGTCTGACACCTTGCGCCGATACCGCGGCAACTGATAATCGCCGGGCTGGCCTGATCAGCGCCGACGCAAACCCAGTGTCATCACGGCGCCCACCACCAGCAAGGCGCCTGCGATCTGCACCGGCGCAATGGCCTGCTCCAGAATCAGCCAGGCCAGCACCAGGGCGAACACCGGCTCGACGTTCATGATGGCCGAGTTGCCGACCACACCCAGGCGCGGCAATACGGTGAACATGATGGTGAACGCTGTGCCATACAGGAACGTCAACGCGGCAAGGCCCCACCAGCCGGCTGCCGCACTCGGGAGATGGAAGCCACCCTGCACGGTCACGCTGCCCAGCGCGATGAGTCCGGCCAGTCCGAGTGTGGTGGCCGTGCGCACGCGCCCGTCAACTTCGGCGGCCTCAAACTGCGTGACGACCAGCGCGGCACCAAAAGTTGCCGCAGCTGCCAGTGCGAACAGGACCCCAAGGCCAATGCGGTTCCACTGGTCGGCCGCGCCCAGCCCCGATGTGGCACCCAACACGTCGAGCGCCAGGGCCAGGCCGAACAGGATGACGGGCATCGCCAGCAGCACGGCGGGTTCGGGTGGTTTTCGATAAATCAGCGCGGCCCACAGGGCCGTCCACAACGGATAGGTGTTGAATGCCAACAAAGCCAGCGCCACCGGCAGGCGTGCCACCGACGAATACAGGCACAGACTCTGGATCCCCACCAGCAGGCCGATTGCGGTCAGAAAACGCCGTTGACGCGCATTGAAGACAACCGGCACGCGCTGAATGAACAACAACGCAACCATGACCAGCGTGGTGACGCCACTGCGGAAGACCACGGCAGTGGCCACATCGACGCCGTTGTTGAATGCGACCCGCGCCGCAACATGGTTGGCGCCCATCATCAAGGCAATCAGCATCAAGGTGGAGAAAGCGCCGAAACTCAGCGCGCGGATCCCGGTGGTCATTGCGGTGTTGAGATGGCGGCTCAAGCCAGTCCGGCGAGGTGAATTTTGGCCGCAGCCGCCAGCTTGTCGTCGAAAGTGGCCAATGGTGCCTTGAGTTCGGCGGCCAACCACATGTAGGCAGCGTCATAGGCGGTGAGTTGGTATCGCAGGGCGAGCGTCACCACTTCTTCCACCTTGATCGGGTGTAAATCGATGTCCATCACCTGAAACTGCGCCAAACCATCGTCGGCGATTTCTGCAAGCCCCTGCTTGTGCTTTTTCACGGCCACATTAGCCAGTTCGGCATGCAACAGGTAGGGCGCGTGAAGCGCGCGAGCAGAAATCTTCTGCGCAGCCTGTGCCTGCCAGTGCTCCTGGAACAACAGGCCGCTCAGCGCACTGCAGTCGACAACCATGGGGGGCCGCAGCAAATAGCTTGCCGGCGGCTCGGCGACATGCAGTTCCGGCGCGGCGCTCACTGGAGTACCTTCGTGCTTCGCACTGCGGTGCGAGCTTGCTTGGGGCGGCCCGGCGCGGCGCTCAAAAGGAAACCTTCGCGCTTCGCGCTGCGGTGCGAGCTTGCTTGGGGCGGCCCGGCGCGGCGCTCAAAAGGAAACCTTCGTGCTTCGCACTGCGGTGCGAGCTTGCTTGGGGCGGCCCGGCGCGGCGCTCATCGCGAATCCCGGTCTTCCCGGATGATGTCCACGCCAAGAGGGCCATCCGTAAATGGCTGCGGGTATTTAGCCCGCAACTCGAGGGCAATCTGGTCCACGGATTTCCAGCCCTGGCGGATGATGGGATGGCCACCTGCACCTTGACCGACCACGGTGCCCATACCGGCTCGGCCCGACTGCGGTGCAGGTGCTTGTTCCCGGCTCGCGGTTTCCAGCACCGCGCGTTCGATGATGGCCATCAACTCGCCTTGCAGGGATCGGTGGTTACGCGCGGCGCGCTGGCGCAGCGCCTCAGCCCAATGGTCGGGGACGTCCTTGATTGAAATGTTGGACATAGAGGCTCCAAAATAGATCCATAATGGATGTTATATCCAAAATGGATTTATATCAAACCCATTTATGCGGATACTGCGGACGCAATGCCCATGTCACGCATTGCCCAGCCGATGGCCTGCACCGCTTGACGCATTTCGTTGGGCCCGATCGCGCCGATGCAGCCCACGCGAAAGGTCTCGATCTGGGTCAGTTTGCCGGGGTACAAGATGAAGCCATAGGCCTTGGCGGCTTCATAAAAGCGCTTGAATTCGTAGTTCAGGTGATTCGGCGCGTGGAAGGTGACGATGATCGGCGCCTGCACTGCAGGCTCCAGAAAGGGTTTGAATCCCAGCGCGGCCAAGCCCTGCACCAGCACCTCGCAATTGGCGGTGTAACGCGCCAGCCGGGCCACCTGCCCGCCTTCTTCCTCGAATTGCGCCACCGCTTCCGACAACGCCACCACCACATGCGTGGGCGGCGTGAAGCGCCATTGCGTGGTCTTCTCCATGTAGACGTACTGGTCGTGCAGATCCATTGCCAGCGACTGGCTGTTGCCGGCACAGGCCTGCAAAATGGCCTGACGAATAAAGACGAAGCCCATGCCCGGAACACCTTCCAGGCACTTGCCGCTGGCGGCGATGAGCGCATCGAAGCGAACCTTGCGCGCATCGATGTCGAGCGCGCCAAAAGAACTCATGGCGTCGACGATCAAACCTTTGCCATGGCGCTCGCAGACATCGGCCACCGCTTGCAAAGGGTTGAGCACACCGGCGCCGGTCTCGCAGTGAATCAGCACCACATGGGTGATGCTCGCGTCATCGCGCAGCTTGGCCTCCAGGCCCTCGGGTGACACCGGCTGCGCCTCGTCGAACGCCAACGTGGTGCAGCGTCGCCCCATCAACTGGGTGAGCCGGGTCGCGCGCTTGCAATAGGCGCCGTTGTCGAGCACCAGCACATGACCGTCGCGCGGCACGAGCGTGGCCACCGCCGCCTCGACACTGAACGTGCCGCTGCCCTGCAAGGGCACGACGACATGCGAATCCTCTCCATGGACGATGCCAAGCAGGCTGGCGCGCAGGCGCGCCGTGACAGCGTTGAATTCGACGTCCCACGAACCCCAATCGCGCAGCATGGCAAGCTTGGTGCGCAAGCTGGTCGTCAAGGGGCCGGGCGTGAGCAGAATTTTGTCCCTGTCCATAGGTCCGATCCTTCAATAATGCAGTGGCACAGCGCCAAGTCAGGCGCCACCTGCAGGTGATTGTGGAATTTACCCCTTTGGTTTGTCAATTGTTTTTTGTAAATTGTTGACAATTCAGCCCGATGTGCTTCAATCGGTTTATGACGGCGACCGGCCCCACCACCATCACCTTGTTGCAGACCAATTCGCTGACCATGGCGGTTCAGCAGGAAGTCGAGCGCGCGATACTGGCCGGCGAATACGTGCCTGGCAGCAAACTCAACGAAGCGGCACTGGCACTCAAGCTCGGCGTCTCGCGCGGCCCGGTGCGCGAAGCCTTTCGCATGCTGGACGAAGCCGGCCTGGTGCGCACCGAAAAGAACCGCGGCGTTTTTGTGCGCGACATTCCGATCGACGAGGCCATCGAGATCTTCGAACTGCGCGCAACGATGGAAGAACTGGTCGGGCGTCGGCTGGCCACCAGCATGACCGCGCAGCAGCAACAGGAAACCGAAACCGTGGTGCATGCGATGGAGGACGCGGTCAAGGCCGGCGACTCCCATGCCTACCACTTGCTGAACCTGCAATTCCACGACCGCCTGGTCGAGATGGCCGGCAACCGCAAGCTGGCCAGCATCTACCGCAAGCTGGTCAAGGAAATCTCCTTGTTCCGGCGCCTGAACCTGGCCGGGCAAAACGTGCTGCCGGAGTCCGCCCACGCGCATTGGGCCATTCTGGAAGCCATCAAGTCCGGCGACCCGGAAATCGCCGGTCGCACCTTGTTCGACCACGCCATGCACAGCCGCGATCGCACCATCGAGAACGACAGCTTGCGCCGCCAGACTGAAACACCTGACCATGAATCCTGAGAGACCCCCATGCTGAACGTCAATTCACGCTCATACAAGTTACCCAAATCCCCCACCGTCGTGGTCTGCGTCGACGGATGCGAACCCGACTACCTTGCCCAGGCGGTAGCGACTGGCCACATGCCGTGGCTGAAGAAGACGCTGGCGCTGGGCTCGGGCCTGATCGCCGATTGCGTGGTGCCCAGCTTCACGAACCCGAACAACCTGTCCATCGTCACCGGCGTACCACCCAGCGTGCACGGCATCTGCGGCAACTACCTGTTCGACACCGCCACCGGCACCGAGGTGATGATGAACGACGCCAAGTGGCTGCGTGCACCCACCCTGCTGGCCGCGCTGGCCGACGCCGGCCAATCGGTGGCCGTCATCACCGCCAAGGACAAGCTGCGCGCCCTGCTCGGCCACAAGATGAAAGGCATCTGCTTCTCGTCCGAGAAATCCGATCAGGTCACGCTGGCCGAGAACGGCATCGAGAACGTGCTGGAGCTGGTCGGCAAGCCGGTGCCCAGCGTGTACAGCGCCGACCTGTCGGAGTTCGTGTTTGCCGCCGGCGTCCGCCTGATGGAAACGCGCAAACCCGACGTGATGTATCTGTCGACCACCGACTACATCCAGCACAAGCACGCGCCCGGCACCCCAGGTGCCAACGCGTTCTACACCATGATGGACGGCTACCTGGGCCAGCTCGAGGACATGGGCTGCGTGATCGCGCTGACGGCCGACCACGGCATGAATGCCAAGGTGGCGATGGACGGTACGCCGGACGTCATCTACCTGCAGGACTGGTTCGACGCCTGGTTGGGAGAAAAGGCGGCACGGGTCATCTTGCCGATCACCGACCCATACGTGGTGCACCATGGCGCGCTCGGCTCATTTGCCACGGTCTACCTGCCCAAGGACAGCGACATCGAGGCCGCCCGCGCTCGGCTGTCAAAGGTCAAAGGCATGGAAGTGGTGCTGACGCGCGAACAGGCGGCGGAGCGATTCGAATTGCCGCTGATCGCATTGGCGACCTGGTCGTGGTGTCCGAACGATTCACCGTCATCGGCACCAGCGCCGCGCGCCATGACCTGACAGCGCTCGAAGTGCCGCTGCGTTCACACGGCGGCATCAGCGAACAGCGCGTGCCGCTTGATTCTCAACCGCCCGCTGCCAGGGCTGGACCGCAACCGCCGGTTCCGCAACTTCGACGCCTTCGACCTGGCGCTGAATTTCGCGCAATAAGCGCGCAAGGAGTGGTGACATGATCGAACAGTTCATTCTCGACAACCAACTGAACGCGATGCGGCTGAACGGCGCCAAGGTCGGCGCCGAGCGCGAGCGGCGATCGCGTCATCACGGTCACCAACCCCTATACCGGTGCCGGCATCGGCACCGTGCCCAAGGCCACGTTGGACGAGGTGCGCGCGACCTTCGCCCAGGCCGCGGCCTACAAGCCCACATTGACACGTTTCGAACGCGCCGCGATCCTGAACCGGGCGGCCGCCATCAGCACCCGGCGCCTGGACGAAGTGGCCGCGCTGATTTCGGCCGAAGCCGGCCTGTGCTGGAAGGATGCTCTCTACGAGGCCGGACGTGTCAGCGACGTGTTTCTGTTCGGCGCCAACGAAGTGCTCAAGGACGACGGGCAGATCTTCAGCTGCGACCTGACCCATCACGGCAAGAAGCGCCGCGTGTTCACGCAGCGCTCGCCGCTGCTGGGCGTGATCAGCGCCATCACGCCGTTCAACCACCCGATGAACCAGGTCGCGCACAAGGTCATCCCGAGCATCGCCACGAACAACCGCATGGTGCTCAAGCCGTCGGAGAAGGTGCCGTTCTCGGCCATCCTGCTGGCCGACATCCTGTACGAGGCCGGCCTGCCGCCGGAGATGTTCAGCGTGCTCACCGGCGACCCGCGCGAGATCGCCGACGAACTGATCACCAACGAACACGTCGAACTGGTCACCTTCACCGGTGGCGTGGCCATCGGCAAATACATCGCCTCCAAGGCCGGCTACCGGCGCATGGTGCTGGAGCTCGGCGGCAACGACCCGCTCATCGTCATGGAGGACGCCGACATCGACGAAGCCTCATCGCTGGCCGTGGCCGGCTCGTACAAGAACTCGGGCCAGCGCTGCACCGCGGTCAAGCGCATGCTGGTGCACCAGGCGGTGGCCGACGAGTTTGTCGAGCAGGTGGTGGCCAAGACGCGCGCCTGGAGCTACGGCGACCCGAGCGACCGCGATGTCAACATGGGCACCGTGATCGACGAAGCCGGCGGCCGATGTTCTTCGAGTCGCGTGTCAACGAGGCCGTGGCACAGGGCGCCAAACTGCTGGTCGGCAACCAACGCCGGGGCGCACTGTATTCACCCACGGTGGTGGACCAGGTGCGCCCCGAGATGCTGCTGGTCAAGGAAGAAACCTTCGGCCCGGTCTCGCCCATCATCCGCTTCAAGGACATCGACGAGGCGATCCGCATCTCCAACGGAACCGCCTACGGCCTGTCCAGCGGCGTGTGCACCAACCGGCTCGACTACATCACGCGTTTCGTCAGCGAACTCGAAGTCGGCTCGGTCAATGTGCGCGAAGTGCCGGGTTACCGGTTGGAGCTCACGCCCTTCGGCGGCATCAAGGATTCCGGCCTGGGCTACAAGGAAGGCGTGCAGGAAGCCATCAAGAGCTTCACCAACATCAAGACCTATTCGTTGCCCTGGACCTGAAGCGGTGCGCGACACCCCGGCAACTGACTCAGGAGTGCAGACACGGTGGAACTGACCTGGCCGGTGGTCATGGCTGTGCTGTTCGGCGCGCTCTTGCACGCCAGCTGGAACGCGCTGGTGAAGTCTAGCACCGACAAGGCGCTGGACACGGCGCTGATCAACCTGCTGGCCTCGTTTCTCGCGGTGCCGCTGGTCATGCTGGTCGGCTGGCCACCGGCCGATGCATGGCCATTCATCGTCGCATCCATCGTCATCCATATCGGCTACTACGTTGCCTTGTCCGGCGCCTACGAACATGGCGACCTGGGCCTGACCTATCCGTTGATGCGCGGCACGGCGCCACTGTTGGTCGCGTTGTCGGCTTCGGTCACATTGGGCGAGACACTGTCTCCTGCTGTCCTGGGCCGGCGTGGTCGCGGTCAGCGCCGGCGTGCTGACGCTGGGCCTGGGCCGACACGCCTTCGATTCGCCCAAGGCGGTGCGTTTCGCACTGGTCAACGCGCTCATCATCGCGAGCTACACCGTTGTCGACGCGCTCGGCGTACGCGCCACCGGCAACGCCTTGCAGTACGTGGCCGCGTTGTTTCTGCTCGATGGATGGCCGTTTGCGTTGATCGTCTTTGCCCGCCGCAACTGGGCCGTCGGCGCGTATATTCGCAAGCGCTGGCCGATCGGACTCGGCGGTGCGCTGGCGTCAATCGGCTCCTACGGCATCGCGTTGTGGGCCATGACACAGGCGCCGGTCGCCACCGTGGCCGCGTTGCGCGAAACCTCGGTGCTGTTCGCGGCCTTTCTCGGTATCTGGTTCCTGAAGGAAGTGCTCACGACACGACGGATCGTCGGCACCTGCGTCATCGTCGCGGGCGTCATGGCACTGCGCATGGGCTGAAACACCGGAACATAAACACATAGCCAGCCGGGCTGGCCAACAGGAGAACAGAACATGGGATTGCCCAGTCAAGCGGAAATCGTCATCGTCGGCGGCGGCATCGCCGGTTGCTCCACGGCCTACCATCTGGCGCGCGCGGGCAAGACCGACGTGGTCTTGCTCGAGCAGGGCAAGCTCACCAGCGGCACGACCTGGCACGCGGCCGGTCTGGTGGGGCAAATGCGACCCAACCGCAACATGACCGTGATGAGCAAGTACGGCATCGAGCTGTACAGCACGCTGGAGGCCGAAACCGGTCTGGCAACGGGATGGAAGCAATGCGGCAGCGTCAACGTGGCGCGCACACTCGAACGCATGCAGACCCTGAAAAAGCAGGTGGCGATGGCCAACAGCTTCGGCGTCGAATGCCACCTGATCGAGCGCAAGGAGATCGGCGAGCGCGTGCCCATCATGCGCACCGACGATCTGCAAGGCGGCATCTGGCTGCCGGGCGACGGCAAGGCCAACCCGGCCGACCTGTGCATGTCGCTGGCCAAGGGGGCGCGCAATCGGGGCGTGGCCATCCACGAAGGCATCGAGGTGACCGGCGTCATCATCGAAGACGGCAAGGCGGTGGGCGTGCGCACGGCCCAGGGCGACATTCGCTGCGACGTCGTCGTCAATTGCGCCGGACAGTGGGCGCGCCAGTTCGGGCGCCTGGCCGGCGTCAACGTGCCGCTGTATTCGGCCGAGCATTTCTATGTCGTGACCGGCAAGATCGAGGGCGTCACGCCGATGATGCCGGTGGTGCGCGACCCCGACGGCTTCATCTACTACAAGGAAGAGGTCGGCGGCCTGGTGATGGGTGGTTTCGAGCCGGTGGCAAAGCCCTGGAAGGTGGATCCGATTCCCGCCACCTTCCAGTTCGAATTGCTGGACGAGGACTGGGACCAGTTCGAGCCGCTGATGACCAACGCCATCCACCGCACACCCTGCCTGGAGACGGCCGAGATCAAGATGCTGCTCAACGGGCCGGAGAGTTTCACGCCGGACGGCAACTTCATCCTGGGTGAGGCGCCAGAGCTGCGCAACTATTTTGTCTGCGCCGGTTTCAACTCGTCCGGCATCGCCAACTCCGGTGGCGCCGGACGCCTGACCGCCGAATGGATTATCCGGCGGCGAGCCGAGCACCGACCTGTGGGATGTCGACATCCGCCGCTTTGCCGCTTTCACCGGCAACCGCAAGGCCTTGTTCGAACGCACGGCCGAGACACTGGGCCTGCACTACGCCATGCGCTGGCCGCGCCAGGAACTGGAAACCGCACGGCCACTGCGCACCTCACCGCTGTACGACACATTGCTGGCCAAGAGTGCGGAGTTCGGCAGCAGAAACGGCTGGGAGCGCGTCAACTATTTCCGCACCGGCGGCGCCGCGACGCCACCGTACACGCTGGCCAAACCACACTGGTTGCCCTGGGTCATCGAGGAGCAGCGCGCCACGCGCGAAACCGTCGCCATCTATGACCAGAGTTCGTTCTCCAAGCTGCAGCTGCAAGGCCACGATGCGCTGGCCGTGTTGCAGCGTCTGTGCGCCAACGAGATCGACATCCCGGTCGACAAGATGGTCTACACGGCCATGCTCAACGAGCGCGGCGGCTTTGAGAGCGACCTGACCATCATCCGGCAAAAACCCGACCGTTTCGGCGACCGTTTCCTGATCGTGACCGGTTCAGCCCAGACGACGCGCGACTTCGACTGGATCTCGCGCCACATCGCGCCGACCGAACACGCCATCCTGACCGATATCTCGGCGCTGTATTGCGTGTTGTCGATCATGGGGCCGAATGCTGAAACCTTGCTGGCGCGGGTCAGCGGCAATGCGCTCGCCGATGAACCGCTGAAGTTCTCCTGGACGCGCCTGATCGACCTGGGTTTCGCGCGCGTGCGCGCGGCGCGCATGAGTTATGTCGGCGGCCCGGGCTACGAGCTGTACGTGCCGGTCGAGATGACGCGTCATGTGTACCAGGCATTGGGGGAAGCCGGCGCCGACCTGGGCTTGCGCGATGCCGGCTACTACGCGCTGGACGCCTTGCGCGTCGAGATGGGCCGACGCGCCTGGGGCGCCGAGATCGGACCCGACGAGACGCCTTTCGAGGCCAACATGATGTTTGCCGTCAAGCTGGACAAGGCCACGCCCTTCATTGGCCAGCAGGCATTGCGCGATCAACAAAGCCGGCCGCTGCGCAAGAAACTGGTGCGGCTGGTGCTGGCCGACCCCGCAGCCTACGCCTGGGGAGGTGAGACCATCGTGCTCGACGGTCAGCCGGTTGGCGAGATCACGTCAGCGGGCTGGAGCCCGAAGGCCGGCGCCTGCGTGGCGCTGGGTTATGTGCGCGCGGACGCGGCATTGCGCGACCACCAGGGCACAGCAGCCCAACTCGACCTGTGGGGCGACAAGCTGGCGGTAAGCCTGTTCGATCTCTGAACGCCCCCAGCCCTGCCTTGCGGCAGGCAGCAACGGTCGCACGTGCAGCCCGCAGGCGAGGCGCCCGGGACCGTCGCAACACCCCGAAACGGGTGATCAACGTTGGCGCCAGGCCTGGGTGCGGCGTTCCAGCCGGCTGGTGATGAACAGATGCACGACCTTTACCGCAGCCGAGGTCGCGACGATGGTCACCGCCATGGCCGCAGCCACGGCGGTGAAGCCGCCTTCGTCCATGTTGATGATGGTGACCGACGCGAGCGTGGTCTCGGTCGAATACAGAAAGATCACCGCCGAGACGGTGGTCATCGCGTTCACGAACAGATAGATGCTGATGTCGAGCACCGCAGGCAGGCACACCGGCACGAGACACGTGTCATGGTGCGCAGCAAGGACACCTTGAGCGAAGAGGACACCGCTTCGAACTCATGGTCGAGCTGCTTGAGCGCGGTGGTCGCGGTCAGGTGGCTCACGGTGTAGAAGTGGGTGATCGAATTCACGACCAGGATCGCCATCGTCGCGTAAATGAATCCGAACGGATTGCCCCTGGCGTTGAAGAAGAAGATGTAGGCCAGGCCCAGCACCAGGCCGGGCACCGCCATCGGCAACATCGCCATGAACTGCGCAATCGCCTTGCCAGCCGCAAAAGAGCGCGTCTTCTCGAGCAGATAGGCACCTACGAAGATGATGCCGGTGCCGATGACCGCGGTCCAGGTCGCCAGTTGCGAGCGAGTTGGTATAGGCCGACCAGCCGTTGCTGTCGAAATCCCCGAAGTTGTAGTTCTTCAGCGTCATCGACAGGTTGTAAGGCCAGCGCATGACGAACGAGGCCCAGACCGCCATCGCCAGGAGCACGAAGATCAGGCCGCCGACCACGGCGCAAAATACGAACAAGCCGTTGTCGCGGCGGGATTCCGGTTTAGGCGTCAGTGGAACGGCGCGCGCCGTCAACAAGGCCACCTGGCGACCCTGGATGATGCGATCGGCAAAAAAGGCCACCACCGCCGGTATCAGCAGCACAAAGCCGACTACCGCGCCCATCTCGAAATTCTGCTGCCCGATGACCTGCTTGAAGATGTCGGTGGCCAGCACATTGAATTGCCCGCCGATCACCTTGGCAATACCGAAATCGGTCAACACCAGGGTGAACACGACGAATCCGGCACTGATGACGCCGTATTTGGCCCCGGGCAGCGTGACAGTGAAGAACACCCGTAGCTTCGAGGCGCCCAGGACATCGGCGGCCTCATACAGCCGCGAATCGGCCATCGACAAGGCGGCCATCAGGATCATCAACGCGTGCGGGAAACAATAGAACACCTGTGAGATCACGATGCCAACCGGGCCGTAGATCTCGACGCCAAACATCCACTCCTTCAGGAAACCCTGGTTGCCGAACAGGTAGATCAGCGAGATCGCCGGCAACAGCGATGGCGCCAGGATCGGGATCAGCGCCAGCCCCTGAAACAGGCCCTTCCAGCGCATGCAACTGCGTTGCAAGGCATACGCATAGATGAAGGCCAGCGGCAACACGATGGCCGTGGACAGCGAGCGCGATGAACAGGCTGTTCCACACCGACGCGAACAAGGCCGGCGTCGAGAAGTACTCGACATAATTCGCCAGCCCGACGAACGCACCATCACGGTCCTGGAAACTCTTGGACAACAGCCACCACAGCGGCAAGATCAGCGTGATGCCAAGCATGGCGATCATCAGGCAGACGCCGCCGCGCATCAACCAGTCGTCGCGGTCCAGCCGGCGCCGGGTCCGCGGCAACTCGCCCGCCACGCTCGCGACGGCCTGGTTCACAACGGCTTGGGCGCGCCGGGGAACACCCGGATGCGCTCACTCGGCAAGCCGACCAGCATCTGCATGCCTTCGGTGATGGACAGGTCGCGCACGGTATTGATGGAGAAATCCGCCAGCAGCGCCGGCTTGTCATCCCCATGCAGCGCTAGTGCGACGCGACAGAAGGAACCGAGAAATTCCATCTCCGCCACACGCACTGCAAAGGTGTTCTCGGCATTGGCATCGACATTGCGCACCACCACGTCTTCGGGACGGATCGCCAGCGTGACATCGCTGCCCGGTCCGGGCTTGATGTCCACATCACAGCTCAGGTCCATGCGCCTTGTATCGGACCAGGCCCGGCTTGACAACAATGCCCGCCAGCAGATTGGTCTTGCCGACGAAGTCGGCAACAAAGGCGCTGGTCGGCTCGCGGTAGACCTCCAGCGGCGTGCCGACCTGCTCGATCACACCCTGGTTCATGACGACGATTCGGTCTGCCATGGTCAAGGCCTCTTCCTGGTCGTGGGTCACCATGATGGTGGTCACCCCCAGGCGTTTATGCAGATGGCGAATCTCCTGCCGCAGATAGGCGCGCACACGGGCGTCCAGTGCGCTGAGCGGCTCGTCGAGCAGCAACAATCCGGGTGACAGTGCCAGCGCCCGCGCCAACGCCACGCGTTGCTGCATGCCGCCTGAGAGTTGCGCCGGGTATTGGGGTCCGGAATCCGGCAATCCGACCAGGCGCAACAGATCGGTCACGCGGGTCGCGATTTCGACCTTGGGCATGCGCCGGCTAACCAGGCCATAACCGACGTTGTCGGCCACTGTCAGGTTGGGGAACAAGGCATAGGACTGGAAAACGATGCCGAAATCGCGTTTTGACGCCGGCAGGTCGGATATCTCCTTGTCGGCCTGGAAAATCCGCCCCGAAGTCTGGATATCCAAGCCGGCGATTGCGCGCAGCAAGGTGGTCTTGCCGCAACCGGAAGGGCCGAGAAAACAGACGAACTCACCGGGAAGTATCTCCAGTGAAATGTCTTTCAGGGCCCAGAAGCTGCCGAACTGCTTTTTGAGCCGTTCGATCCTCAGGTATGGGGCGGTCGTGGGCGGATTATCTTGTTTTTGCATAGGCGCAGCGCAAACAGCAATGCCCGGTGAATTCGGGCATTGCTCCTGACGGTGGTCAGGTCAATGGTGAAAGTGCTTATTTCTTCTTCGGATCGGACTTGCCGTCGTAGCGCTTGGACCACTCGGCCAGGATCCGGGCACGATCGGCGCCCATCTTGGCCAGGTCGATCTTGACCATCGCTTCATCGGCGCTTGGTGGATAGTTCTTTGGTGCTGGGCTCATGCCGGGATAACCGACGATCGCGTAGTACTTGCCGTACATCTCGTAAGCATCCTTGCTGACCGCGAAGTCAGCCAGCTTTCTGCGCTGCTGCCAGGTTCTTGGTGCCCTTGACGATGGCCGTGGCCTCCATGTCCCAGGGTGCGCCTTCCTTGGCCAGGATGATGTCGATCGGCGCGCCGCCGGTCTTCTCCTTGGCGCCACGCATGTCGAAACCGATGCCGATCGACGCGCTCACCCTTGCCCGCCAGCACACAGGGAGCAGAACCCGAATGGGTGTAGTTCGCCACGTTCTGTGCAGCTTGTCCATGAACTCCCAGCCGCCTTTTTCACCCATGATCTGCAACCAGGCATACACCGCCTGGTAGCCGGTGCCCGACGACGCCGGGTTGGGCATGACGATGGAATCCTTGTAGACCGGGTTGGTCAGATCGGCCCAGCTGGCGGGCTTGGGCATGTTCTTCTTTGCCGCCTTCGATCGTGTTGTAGCAAATGACCGCCAGCCAGGCGTCCATGCCGGTCCACGGTGGGCGGATTCTTGTCGCTGCGGAACACCGGCTTGATCTTGTCGACGTCTTTCGGACTGTAGCCGCTGCAACATGCCCATCGAATCGAACAACGCAATGCTGGACGCACCCAGACCCCAGATCATGTCCGCCCGTGGATTGTCTTTTTCGGCCAGCAGGCGGGCGGTGATGACGCCGGTGGAGTCGCGCACCCAGGCGATCTCGACATCGTTGTTGGCCGCCTCGAAGGCCTGCTTGTATGGACCCAACTGGTCGTTTTCCGCGGCGGTGTACACCGTGATCTTGGTTCTTTGCGCCAGGGCCGGGACGGCCATCAGTGCGGAGACCGCAACAACGGCCACACCCTGCAGCAGTTTGCGGACGGTAGGTTTGAACATGGTGAGAACTCCTATTGCAAATGGGTTGATGGTCCCCGGTCGAGCCGGTCCTGACGAAACAGTTTACGCACACATGGTGACAGGGCTGTTACACCTATCCGTGTCGGCACAGTGTCATGGCAATGATTTGGATTGTCAACAATTTACAAAAGACTGTTTACATACGGCGCCCGTGCGCCACCAAAACACTTGCGCCGCAACAGCATACGTGGGGATGGCGGTTTGCAGGGCAGGACTTACCCGTACGGCGTCAAGCGAAAACTGGCATCTCACGATGCGTCTGCAACAAACATGCCTGAAACACACGCGCCGCACGGGAGGGCTCGGGCGAGCGCCGCAATATCGCCAGAAACTGGCAGGCATAGCGGAACAAGCGCCGGATGCAGCGGCCGCATCTGCCCGGCGCGCACGAAGGCTCCGATGCATAGTGCTCGGGCAGGAATCCGAGGAAGCGGCCCGACAGGATCAAGGTGGCGATGGCCTCCTGATCGAACGCCGTGGCCTGGCGCGACAGCCGCATCTGCTGGCTGATTTCCATGTTCGGCGAGTGATAACCCAGGCCGGCAAAGCGGTGCTTCTCGAGTGCGTCCCAACCCATGGCGGTGTCCTGCGCACCATACAGGACGTGGGATGCACCGCAATACAGCAGCATGGTCTCGTCGAACAAGACGTCGTAACTCAGGCTGTCGGAGCGCCGATGGCCCGGAATCACGCCGACCTGGAACTGCCCGTCGATGACGCCGCGCTCGATCGCATTGATCGGCGCCACATGCAGATTCAGCGACACATCCGGCGCCTGCTCGCAGAACAGGGCGATCGCCGCGCCGATATGCGCAGCCGGATTGCTCGCCGTCTTGTCGAACAGCGCCACATGCAGTTGCCCACCCAGGCGCTTGTGGATGGCGTCCACGCTGGCGCGAAACGCCTCGGTCGACGCCAGCAGCCGGATGGTTTCGGCGTAGATCTGCTCGCCTTCGGCCGTCAGCGCGAAACCACCCCGGCCGCGCCGGCACAGCGTCATGCCGAGCCGGACCTCGAGGTCCTTGACATGGCGGCTGATGGTGGATGTGCCGATATTGAGTTCGAGTTCGGCCGCGGCCATGCCGCCGCAATCGACCACGGTCTTGTAACACGCGCAGCAGGCGCAAATCCATATCGCCGAGCTGACCCAACACCGCGTGGCTTTTTACTTGCATATTCTGGCAACTGAATGGTGATATTTAGACATTCATAAGAGTAACAGAGCCAGCCACAATCGGTCGTCTGCAAGTCCTCCTTGCGCCTGTTTTGCTGTTGTTCTTTTGTAATTGCCGGAGAAACCACGATGAATCTCAACGACGCCCAACACCTGTCGCCCGCACCCCGCACCGATGCCGCATGGCTCGAGCCCACTGGATGCCGTACACCGGCAACCGCGACTTCAAGGCCAACCCGCGCATGATGGTCAGCGCCCAAGGCTGCTACTACACCGACATCAACGGGCGCAAGATCCTGGACGGCTTGTCGGGCCTGTGGTGCTGCGGCCTGGGCCACGGGCGGCGCGAGATCACCGAAGCGGTGAGCCGCCAGATCGCCACGCTCGACTACTCGCCGGCCTTCCAGTACGGCCACCCGCTGTCGTTCGAACTGGCCAACAAGATCAAGGATCTGACGCCCTGAGGGGCTGGACTACGTGTTCTTCACCGGCTCAGGGTCGGAGTGCGCCGACACCTCGCTGAAGATGGCGCGTGCCTACTGGCGCACCAAGGGCCAGGCCAGCAAGACCCGTTTCATCGGTCGCGAGAAGGGCTACCACGGCGTGAACTTCGGCGGCATTTCGGTGGGCGGCATCGTGGCCAACCGCAAGGCCTACGGCCAGTCGATCGAAGCCGACCACCTGCCGCACACCATGCTGGCGGGCAACGAATTCACGCGCGGCATGCCAGCCACCGGCGCCGAACTGGCCGACGATCTGCTCAAGCTGATTGCGCTGCACGACGCATCCAATATCGCAGCGGTGATCGTCGAGCCGTTCTCGGGTTCGGCCGGCGTGATCATTCCGCCGGTGGGATACCTGCAGCGCCTGCGCGAGATCTGCACCGCCAACAACATCCTGCTGATTTTCGATGAGGTCATCACCGGATTCGGTCGCTGCGGCGCCTACACCGGCGCGCGAGGCCTTTGGCGTGACACCCGACATCCTGAACATTGCCAAGCAGGTCACCAACGGCACGCAGCCGCTGGGCGCGGTGGTCGCCAAGAAGGAGATCTACGACACCTTCATGGCAGCGGGCGGGCCCGACTACATGCTCGAATTCGTGCACGGCTACACCTACTCGGCCCATCCGGTGGCCTGCGCCGCCGGCGTGGCCGCGCTCGATGTGCTGGTCAAGGAAGACATGATCTCCGGGTCAAGGCGCTGGCGCCGTATTTCGAAGCAGCGGTGCACAGCCTCAAGGGCAGCAAACATGTCACCGACATCCGCAACTACGGTTTGGCGGCCGGCCTGACGATTGCCGCCGTGCCCGGCGAACCGGGCAAGCGTCCGTATCAGATCGCCATGAAATGCCTGGAAAAAGGCTTTTACGTGCGTTATGGCGGCGACACCATCCAGTTGGCGCCGCCATTCGTGATCGAAAAGGCCGAGATCGACAGCCTGATCAATGCGCTGGGCGAGTCTTTGGGCCAAGTTGACTGAGCCATCGCAAGCGGGTCATCGCCCTGGCCCGTGACGCAAGTACGTCTTGCGTACATGGCCCGCAAGCACACCTCGCGTGCACGGCCAATAGCCAGGAAGCCACGACGATCACCGGTCGCTTGCCCGGGCCGACCCCAAGCGCCCGATGCCGGGTCCGACCCGGCTCCCTTGCTGAATCCATTTTTTGACGGAACACCACCATGTACAACGACCCCTTTCTCCAAGCCGAACAAGGCGCCAGCAGCAACACCATGCCGACCATCGGCCACCTGATCGACGGCAAAGCTGGTGGCAGGCGGCAGCCGCTCGCAAGATGTGTTCAACCCGGCCACCGGAAAGGCAGAAAAGCGCCTGTTGCTGGCCGACGCCGCCACATTGGAGCTGGCGATTGCGTCCAGCCAGGCTGCCTATCCTGCGTGGCGCGCCACGCCGCCGCTCAAGCGTGCGCGCGTGATGTCCAAACTCAAGCAATTGCTCGAAGAGCATGCCGACCAGCTGTGCGCCTTGCTGACCGCCGAACACGGCAAGGTCGTCGGCGACGCCATGGGCGAACTGCAGCGCGGCATCGAGAACGTCGAATACGCAAGTTATGCGCCTGAATTGCTCAAAGGCGAACACAGCAAGAACGCCGGCCCGTCGATCGATTCGTGGAGCGAGTTCCAGCCGCTGGGCGTGACGGCCGGCATCACGCCGTTCAACTTCCCCATCATGGTGCCATTGTGGATGTGGCCGATGGCCGTGGTCTGCGGCAACTGCTTCATCCTCAAGCCATCCGAGCGTGACCCGTCAAGCGCGCTGATGGTGGCCCAGCTGGCCCTGGAAGCCGGTCTGCCGCCAGGCGTGCTGAACGTGGTCAATGGCGACAAGGAGGCGGTGGACGGCTTGCTCGCCGACAAGCGCATCGCGGCAGTGAGTTTTGTCGGCTCCACGCCGATCGCCGAATATGTCTACGCCACCGGATGCGCCAATGGCAAACGCGTGCAGGCCCTGGGTGGCGCGAAGAACCATGCCGTCGTGATGCCCGACGCCGACGTGGCCAATGCCGTGAGCGCCATGATGGGCGCAGCGTATGGTTCTTGCGGCGAGCGCTGCATGGCCGTGCCACTGATCGTGGCCGTGGGGGATGAGACCGCCGACGCCATGATCGCCGGCCTGAAGGTGGAAATCGCCAAGATGAAGGTCGGCCCCGGCAATGACGCGTCCAACGACATGGGTCCGCTGGTGACCAAGCCGCATTTCGAGAAGGTGAAAGGCTACGTGGATCAGGGCGTCAAGGAAGGCGCCAAGCTGCTGATCGACGGCCGCGGCGTCAAGGTGCCGGCCGGCAATGAAGAGGGTTACTTTCTCGGCCCCTGCCTGTTCGACAACGTCAAGCCCGGCATGTCCATCTACCAGGACGAGATCTTCGGCCCGGTGCTGGGCATCGTGCGCGTCAAGACGCTGCAAGAAGCCATGGATCTGATCGACGCGCACGAATACGGCAACGGCACCTGCATCTTCACGCGCGACGGCGAAGCGGCGCGTTACTTCAGCGACAACATCCTGGTCGGCATGGTCGGCGTCAACGTGCCGCTGCCGGTGCCGGTGGCGTATCACTCGTTCGGCGGCTGGAAGCGCTCGCTGTTCGGCGATCTGCATGCCTATGGGCCGGATGCGGTGCGGTTCTATACAAAGCGCAAGACGATTACGCAGCGCTGGCCGTCGGCCGGTGTGCGCGAGGGGGCGGTGTTTAGTTTTCCGTCGAATCGGTAGGGTCACCTGACTTGGCGCAATGCGATGGCCCACACCTTTCGCGCCAACACCGGTTTTCGTCGATGAAATAGGTTCATGGCAAGGGCCTGTGGCGCGCAGGCCCTATGCGGTTTAGGCTAGGATTGAAAGCTGTTCCCTCATCCGGAAGTGACTGCCATGCTTCGTCCTCGCCTGATTCGACACCTGAACCGCTACCTGATACCTGTATTGGTTGGTTGGACCGTCGGCCTGTCTCAGTTGCCCGCGCATGCACAAGCCAGCCCCAAGGCGGCGGGTTATTACGAGGATGCCCTGATCCGCTTCGACAAGAAGGATTTTCCAGGCGCCATCATCCAGCTCAAGAACGCCCTCCAAGCTGACCCGGCCATGTTGCCGGGTCAGCTCCTGCTGGGCAAGGCGCTAATGCAGAACGGCGAGGTTGCCGCCGCGGAAGTTGCGTTCACAGAGGCGTTGAAGCTGGGCGTGAATCGCGTCGAGGTAGCTGTTCCGCTCGGTCAGTCGTTTATCGCCCAAGGCAAGCTATCGCAGTTTCTGGAAAACAATACCTTTTCGCCCGTAGGCCTGGCGCCCGATGTTCAGTTGCGCATGTATCTGCTTCGGGCAGGAGCGCACGCTGACCTTGGAAGCGCCGAAGCAGCGATGCAAGCGATTGACGAGGCCCGGGCCATCAACCAAAAGAACGCTGACGTCTGGTTATCCGAGGTGCCGATTCGTATCCGGGCACGCCAGTTCAAAGAGGCCATGCAGGCGGCCGAAACCGCATTGGCATTGACACCGGGATCGGCGGAGGCGTTGTACAGCAAAGGCTCGGTCGCCCATGTGCAGGGCGACCTGCGTACCGCGCTGGCTTCCTATGACCGTGCGCTGCTGGTAGACAAAAAACACGTCGAGGCGCGGGTCGCCCGGATCGGCATCGCGATGGACCAGGGACGTTTGGAGGACGCCACAAAGGATATCGGGGAATTGCAAGTCGTTTCGCCTCAAGAGCCACGCGGCGCGTACCTGAAGGCACTGATTGCGGAACGCAATGGTGATGCTGCGGGCTCGTTGGCCGGGCTCAAGCAGGTGACCGAGTTGCTGGATCCGGTGCCGATCGAATACATACGTTACCGGCCACAGTTGCTGATGCTCAATGGCCTGGCGCATTTCGGCCTGAAGCAAGGGGAAAAGGCCAAGCAGTATCTGGAGGCATTCCAACGGGTTCAAAGAAACAGCCCGGCCTCCAAGCTGCTGGCACGCATATATCTGGCTGACGGGAACTTTTCCCAGGCCATCGACGTGCTGGAGCCGTATTTGCGCGTCCAACCCGGTGACGGTCAGGCGATGACCTTGCTGGCCAACGCCCACATGGCGTCGGGTCGCAACGCGAAGGCGACGGCGCTGATGCAGGAGGCCTTGAAGGCCCATGACAATCCAGCCTTTCGCACTACGCTGGGGATAAGCCTGATCGGAGATGGCCAAACTGCCAACGGCATTGCTGAACTGGAGAGCGCATACAAGAAGGATCCCAAACAAACCCAGGCTGCGGGTGCTCTGGTGCAGTTGTATCTACAGACCAACCAGGCGCAAAAAGCGGTTCCTATTGCAGAGCGACTGGTCAAGTCGCAGGACAAAAACGCGCGTTATCACAATCTGCTGGGCATGGCGATGGGGCAATCCGGGAACGTTGCCGGGGCCCGCAGCGCGTTCGAGCGGGCAATCGCGTTGGATCGCGGATTTCAACAAGCCAAACTCAATCTAGCGAGGATCGACATCGCGACGAAGGCCTATGAAGCGGCCACCAGGCGGCTCGAAGAACTGCTCAAGGAGAACCCCAAGTTCAGCGAGGCGATGCACGAGATGTCTGTCGTTGCCGAACTCCAGAAGAGACTCCCCGACTCGCAGCGTTGGCTGGAGAAGGCCGGCGACGTCGCGGGGCCAGACGACACCCGTTGGGAAATGGCGTTGATCGAGTTTCATCTTCGACATGATCGCCCCGGTCCAGCTCTGGATGCTGCCAAGTCGGCGTCTTCGAAGAAGCCAAACGACCTGCAGGTCTTGCTGGCTTACAGCAGAGCTCAACTCGCCAATGGCAACACCATTGCCGCAAAGAGCGCTCTCAACAATGCCACCCGGGTAGCGGAGTACGACGCACCGTCGCAAGTGCGAATCGCCAGTTTGCAGGTTTCTGCCAACAACCTCGCCGGTGCCATGTATAGCCTGCAAAAGGCGCTGTCTGACCGCCCGAACTTTCTGCCGGCAATGACGGGCATGACCGAAGTCGAGCTGCGGCAGGGCGAACTCGACAAGGCGGATGCGCGCGCGCGCGCGATCGTCGCGCGACATCCCGATCTCTCCATTGGCTACAGTCTTCAAGGAGAAGTCGCATTCGCCAGGAACCAGCGATCCGGCGCCATCGAAGCCTTTCGCACGGCACATCAGGTAGCGCCGAGTTCCTCGACGATGCTTCGATTGCTCAAGGCCATGTCGTCGACACCAGAAAACGGTCGAGCAGCGCTACAGTTGGGCGAACAATGGCTGAAGGCCAATCCCAGGGATCTCGCCGTCCAAAAGACGCTGGCGGATGGGTATGCCAGGGCGGGAGATCTTAAATCCGCAAAGGTCGCCTACGAACACGCCATCAAACTCAAGAGCGACGATGCCGAAGCGCTGAACAATTTGTCGAACGTGCAGATCTTGCTCAAGGATCCGGGCGCGGTGAAAACGGCCGAGGCGGCGCTAGCAAATGCACCTGGCAACGCGATGATTGGTGACACTTTGGGTTGGGCACTCTTTCACAACGGCCAGATCGACCGCGCGTTGCTAACCTTGCGGGACGCTCGATTGCGTCAACCGGACAATCCGGAAATCCGATATCACCTGGCTGTGATCCTGGTTCAGACTGGGCGAAAAAGCGAGGCGTTGAAGGAACTTGAGGCGGCTATAGGCTCACAGAGGCCCTTCGATAGCAAAGCGGAAGCGAACAAACTGCATGCAAGCTTACTGAAATAAGTAGATCTGCAAGTGTCGAAAAACATGACATGTTGTTAAAGCAACGTTTGGAAACTGGTCCTAAGTCAATGAAAAACAACAAGTTTCAAATCGTGGCCCGCTAATTGCTTGGTACTCTCCGACAGGTTATCGCCGTTAGGGCGGGGCCAGACAGAACACTGAAATCGAGAGAGCACCAACTATGACTACCAACAAAACTTGCCAGGCGATCCTGATTGCCCTGTTGTCGATCGTGGGGGGCTCTGCGATCGCGGCTCAGACATGGACCAATGCCAACCTCAGCACGCTTTGCAGCCCCAACGTAAACACCTCGTCGTGCGGGGCGGGGTTGTCTGTGGCAGGTTACTCTACCGGAAGTGGCACACAGGCGACCCCCACTACCTCGACCAACTTCAACAACGCGACTGTTTATGACTGGGGTTCATCGAACGGACTTGGCGTCGTGAACTCGAATGAAGATTCAAGCGCCCCTGGACCACACGCAGTAGACAACATCAACGGCATTGACGCGCTACTGCTCAATTTTTCAACCAAGAGCAATTTGTCTTCGCTGACGGTCGGCTGGCACGGCAAGCCAACCTCTACCAGTGCATATAAGGATTCGGATCTTTCAATTTTCGCCTGGACCGGCGCCAACGGGCCAACCGTAACCAGTTTTGGCCCTAGTGCGCTGGTTGCTGCCAATTCCGGATGGCAGTTGGTAGGAAGCTGGTCGGATGTCACCGGCACGATCAATACCGGATCATCGACGATCTCCAGCTACTGGTTGGTCAGTGCCTATGACTCTGCGTATGGGGGTTGGTCGGTCAATAACGACGCGTTCAAGGTGCTTGGGTTCTCTGCGAAAGACTGTTTGGCCCTTAGCAATTGCCCGCAAACGCCAAGCAACGGTGTACCTGAGCCCGGATCGCTGGCTTTGATGGGGGCGGCCTTCTTGGGCTTGGTGACGGTCCGCCGCAGAACCGGCCGCAGCCGGGAATAGGCGTACCGGCTCCAAGAAAAGGCATCGAGGATTCGCTGCCTTTTTTTTGGCTCACGCAAGTGAGTCATTCCAATTGATCAGACGTCGTAGTACGATCTGACAACCAAGCAGACGCGTTTTTTGGATCAGTTCCGACACGGACGCCAGCGTGCAACGCCCGTTGCATACCCTGCACTGACCATCCATTCGACCATTTTTCTCTTTGAAGGTTTGAACTGCCATGCGAGTCGGGCTACCTCGGGAAATCAAAAACCACGAATACCGCGTCGGCCTGACCCCGGCCAGCGTACGCGAACTCACATCGCGCGGACACGCAGTGCTTGTGCAAGCCGGTGCAGGATCTGCAATTGGCCTGACAGATGACCAATACAAGTCTGCTGGTGCGGCACTGGCTCCGGACGCGGCCGGTGTGTTTTCCCAGGTCGACATGATCGTCAAGGTCAAGGAACCGCAGCCCGAAGAATGCGCGATGTTACGCTCTGGCCAGATTCTGTACACCTACCTGCATCTGGCACCCGACCCGGAACAGACAACAGCGCTGGTCAAATCCGGCGCGGTCTGTATCGCCTACGAAACCATCACCGGCCCCGGCGGCGGTTTGCCACTGCTGGCCCCAATGAGCGAAGTCGCCGGTCGCATGGCCGTTCAGGCCGGAGCGGCGCATCTGGAAAAATCCAAAGGTGGCATGGGCGTGCTGCTCGGCGGCGTCCCTGGCGTTCCCGCAGCCCATGTGGTCATCATCGGCGCTGGCGTGGTCGGAACCCATGCCCTGCAGATCGCCATTGGCATGGGCGCCCGCGTGACCATTCTGGACAAAAACATCGATCGACTGCGCCAACTTGACCTGGTCTTCGGTAACCGTATCAGCACCCTGTACTCCAGCACCATGAACCTGGAGGAAGCTGTGCTGGATGCCGAACTCGTCATTGGTGGCGTCTTGATTCCCGGTGCGGCGGCGCCCAAACTGGTCACACGCAAGATGATTGGTGCGATGAAAAAGGGCGCCGTCGTCGTGGATGTGGCCATAGACCAGGGTGGTTGCTTCGAAACATCACGCGCCACGACCCATGCGGACCCGACCTTTGTGGTCGACGGCGTGGTGCACTACTGTGTCGCTAACATGCCGGGCGCGGTGGCGCGTACGTCGACATTTGCATTGAACAACGCCACGATCGCCCAGGCCATTGCTTTGGCGGATAAAGGCTGGAAGAAGGCTCTCAGGGATGATCTGCACCTGATGCAGGGATTGAACGTGGCCGAAGGCAAGGTGACTTATGAGGCGGTGGCCACTGCGCTGGGGTACGATTACACGCCGGCGCAATCCGTGTTGAATTGAAGTTTTGCCGAACCTGACGAACTGCTTCACGCCGCGGTGAAGGACTGTCAGCCGGAAATCAACTATTGAGCTATCGAAGCAGGACGTTGAGTCCTGGTTGCAGGTCGGACACATCGATATAGCCGATGGCGCCCGGTGTGGACGTCACGAACCGAATGACTTCGCTGCTCTTGCGCATTTCGCGCGGCGAAGCGCCCTTGCCGATATAGCGACGCACGGTCCAGTACGCTGTGTACTTGTCTTCGTCCTGGTTCAGGAACACCTGCAAGAAACGGGTTCGAACCTCGCTACCCGCATTGGCATTGATGGCCGTGACCGCGATCCCATCCACCTCGATCACCCGACCGGTGTAGATGCGCGCAAGCGTCGGCGCATCGAGACGCTTGATACTGGCATGCCCGATGACCACGACCCCATCAATCGCGCGCGCGTCCGCAGCTGTTGAGGCCAAGGCCAACAACAATAGAGCGGAACGAATGCGGGCATGGATCATGGCCACACCCGTCAGAACACCACGCTATAGGAGAGCGAGATCACATTGATCCCCTGATTCCGGATATTGCCACCCGGAGGGGCATCCACCAGACTGGAAACTTGACCGATACGCACGTGCATCAACTCGGCCTTGAGTTTGCTGGTGGGAGACAAGGCGTAGGAGGTGCCGACGGCCAGGGAGCGTTGGTCGAAGGCGAGGATGCTATCGGCACCCACTCTCTGTGCAGCATTGATCTGGGCCGCCCCCGGCAAAAATGCAGGAACCGCCGCATTGTTCACCGACTCTCTTAGCGTGAGCACATTAGACTGCGACCGCAAGTAGGCAAAGCTAACGTAAGGCGTCCACTTGTCGATCGGCTTAAGAAGCGCAACATATCCACGGGTCGACTGTGTTGAAAACAGCGTGTCTGACACATAACTACGCGCGATTTCCCCAATCGCTCGGATACCGGATCCAACACTTACATCAGCACCCAGCGTTACCGTCTTGTAGCTGTAATGGTCAATTGTAGGAATTCCCGGACCAGGTAGTGACGCGTTAACTTGGTAGTAGCCAACTCCAGGGAGAAGGGACACGAACGGATAGGAAACTGGATACGCATTAGACGACTTCTTTTCATCAACCTTGACCTTGATAAAGCCAATTCGCAATACGTTATCTTGCAGCCGGTATGACATTGCGGCGCCTCCGCCCTCGACACCCAACTTTCGAAATAGTGGGCCCGCCGGTTGGACGGCTGGAATTCCATCTCGAATCCAGAATCGGACATCAAGGTTTGACACCCCCCAATATGTGTCGAACGTCAATTCACCCCGTCCGACATCCCAGTTCTTGCCCACGGAAACCCCGGTGAACTCATTGCTCGGGGAAATCGAGTACATCTCTGTTGGCAGACGCGCCAGAGGATACGTAACGCCAACGTTGTAGTTCTGAGAAAAGAGATACAAAGGGATCCGCTGTTTGCCAATTCGAAATAGCAAGTCATTTGCAGGACGCCAAGAAACAAACGCCCAGGCAACCGTTGTATTCTCGGTCCGATCGTTCTCAGTTGACGGCGAGGCCAACACTTGTATGGTCGAACCGATGCTCTCCGAGAACCTCGCATCCAACTGAACGCCTGCGACCGAATCGCGTCGAAAAGTCCCCCGCTCATTGATGAACCGCTGGTAGTTGTATGCCTTATCTGAACGAGCAAAACCTAGCGTCCCAAAGCCCGACAACGAGTAGTCTGCGCAAAAAGCAGGGCTAGTCAAATAGATTGCGGCAAACACCACGCAACATAACCGCAGACGACTAGGCAGCATAGTCAACTACCCTCAGGTGAACCTGCTTCAATACACGTCTGTGCGACATTGGTTGAGACCCTCGCGTCAGATAAAAGTTGGTCACCTGCAACCCGTTCACCACCCCATGGCCTACGAATCCACGACCTTTGACGAAAGGACAACCTCAAATCAACAAAGTGTTGCCATGGAAACTGAATTCATGCCACAGCGAAATAATATCAAAATACCCGAATTTGTAACATCTTGTATTGAAAAATACAACATCATTGAACCATGGCGGCTTTCAAACCGGCCGCCTGCCATCCCCCAACTCCCTCCCCGCCAAATCAAAATCAAACACATCCATCGCCGCCGAGACCCGCTCTATGACGTTCTTCGGCAACTGATCTCCGATGTCCGTCCTATGGGATTCCCACATGGTGCAGGCGTCGGTGTCGCCGATTGCAAGCAGGGCTTTGAAACGGGGCAGCCAGTCGGCGATGGGAATGGTCGAGGTACTCGGGGCCATTTCCAAGACGACCCTTGATTCCGCGTCGCGATGCGGCGACCCGTCGGCTTCGCCAAATACCTCTCGAATGGCGCCCAGCAGGGAGTCCAGCGCGTTGCCGGTGTCGGTCAATTGCTGGCGTACCTGGGCCGGATCGACGCCATCGCGTATGGACGACTCCAACGCCGTCGCGAGGCTGCGCACTTCGTACGCGCCCAATGTGGCTGCCAGGCCTTTGAGCGTATGTGTCTGCCGCAGCGCTTCATCGAAATGGCCTGATTGCAGCACCTTCTGCAGTTTGTCGGCAAAGCCACCAGAGTCGCGTGCAAAGCCGGCCAACAATCTCGCATACAGCCTCTTGTTGCCATTGGTGTGACGCAGACCCGCCGCCAGGTCGAGGCCGATGATCTGCGGCAGTTCCGTCAACCCGTCCGATGCATCGGTCGCGATTCGCAGATTCGCAGCGGTGACCGGACCAGGGCGCTCGTTCGCCGAGACTGTCAGGAACCCGGCCAGGGTCGCATATAGCACCTCCGGGTCGATCGGTTTGCTGATATGCCCGTTCATGCCCAGCACCATGCAGCGCTGGCGTTCGTCGGCCATCGCATGGGCCGTCATCGCAATGATGGGAAGGTTTACATGGCGCGCATCGCGACGCAACAGGCGCGTAGCTTCGTAGCCATCCATGACCGGCATCTGCAGGTCCATCAACACCACGTTGTAATAACCCGGTTCGTGCCGGTTGATGTGGTCAACGCCTTCCTGTCCGTTGCCCGCCACATCCACTTGCGCGCCTTGCTCCTGCATCAACTCGACTGCCAGTTGCTGGTTGATGGGGTTGTCTTCCACCAACATCACACGCAACCCGCGCAAGTTCGCTGCCGGCCCCAATGGCACAGGACTGGCCACGAGCTTGGTGTCACCGCCTGCCAGCCACTTGATCAGATCGCGCAGCGATTCCGGCAACACCGGCTTGGGCAAAAAATGCTGGACACCCAATGCGCTGGCGGTGTCGTGCAGCAAGTCGGAGTCATAGGCCGACACCACCACCGGCAACGGCCCCTTGCGGTCATGGCGCAACTGCAGAGCGGTCAAGACACCGGCGCCGTCCAGTCGCGGCATGACCCAATCGATCAGCAGCAGGTCATAAGGACGTTGCGCTTGCTCGGCCTGCTCGACCATCGCCAACGCGGTGTCGCCATCATCCGCACGGTCGATGCCACCGGGCAATACCGTGCCCACCCCCAGCGCGCCCAGCAGATCCTCCAGCGCCAGGCAGGCGTCAGGTTGGTCGTCCACCACCAGCACCCGCATCGCGTCCGCGCTGGGCAATGGGATGGCAGGTGGCGCAGGCGGACGGGTCAACAGAAAGTGAGCGGTGAAGTGAAAACTCGAGCCCTGCGCCGGAACACTGTCGACCCAGACCCGTCCCCCCATCAACTCCACGATGCGCTTGGAGATCGTCAGCCCGAGCCCGGTTCCACCGTAGCGGCGCGTGGTCGATCCATCGGCCTGTGTGAACTCCTGAAACAACCGCGCCATCTGCTCCGGCGTCATACCGATACCAGTGTCGCGCACGGTGAACTGCAAGGTCATGCCCTGCGCATTGGCCTCGTTTACCTGAATCATCAGCTTCACGTAACCACTGTGCGTGAACTTCACCGCATTGGACAAAAGGTTGGTCAGCACCTGCCCCAGCCGCATCGCGTCTCCCATGAGCGCCCCGCTTTCGCCAAGCAGGCGCGATTCGGTCACGTCGAAGAGCAGTTCGATGTCCTTTTCATGGGCGCGCTGACGCAGCAACGACAACGACTGCCCGGCCACGTCCTCGATGCGAAAACGCCCGTCCTCAAGTTCCAATTTGCCAGCCTCGACCTTGGAAAAATCCAGAATGTCGTTAATGATGCCCAAAAGCGAGCGTGCAGCATCGTGGATCTTGCTGACATAGTCGTGCTGGCGTTGATTGAGTTCGGTGCGCAACGCCAGATAGGCCATGCCCAGAATGGCGTTCATCGGGGTGCGAATCTCATGGCTCATGTTGGCCAGGAACATCGACTTCGCATGGGTCGCGTCTTCCGCTTGTCGGCGCGCTTCCTCCAGTTCCTGTTGCACGACGCGCCGTTGGCCGATGTCGTCCTCGATCGACTGCGCCATGGCATCGACCGTTCGCCCGAGCGCAGTCAGTTCCTCGAATCCCCGCAACTTGCCAGTGCGCGTGGCGTAGTCGCCCACGGCCAGTCGGTCGGCACTGACACCGAGTCGGTGAATCGGCATCAGCACCTGCCGGCGAATCATGCGCAATGCCAGCACGGCCATGATGATGGTCGCTCCCATGCTGACCAAAGACAACAAGATCCAGCGCTCCAGCGCCTGGCCCGAAGTCGTTGCGTCGGCCCGTGTTCGCTGGTCGGTCATGCGCATCAGGTCGCCCACTGCATGCGACAGGTCCGCCTTCAACGCGTTGTACCCGTCGCTGTGGACCAGCGCGGTGGCATAGTCCAGCCGCGCCGGGCCATCGGAGACGAACTCCTGCTTCTCCGGGTTGTACAAGCCCTGGGTCGCCGCAAACGCCTTTTGCTCGACCTCGTTCATTGCGGCCGTCGCGCCAAACACCCCCTCCAGCGCCCGCAACTCGGTGTCGCTAAACCCTTGCGACTTCATCAGATCCGCTACCGAGCGTCGCGCGCCATCATCCGGCAAGGCATGGCGGATACGCCCGGCGATCACGTCGTCCCAGTAAGACGCCGAATCGACCTGCAGTGGCGGCGCCTTTTCGCCTTGACGCACCGCCAGGATGTCGTAGTAATACAGCAGATAACGCGACTCGCCCGTCGTCGTATAGGCGCGTACCAGGCGGGCGAGTTGTTCCGTTTCCTGCTGCAGTTCACTGGCAAGACCCAACGCCAACTGGCGGTGCGCCTGGGCCGACACGACCGCGTCGTACGACTGCTTGATCAACACCAGAAACATCGCGTTGGCGCCCAACACGAACAGGACCACGCCGAAGAACCAGATCGAGGCCCTGCGCAATCGCATGGTGTACCCGGCTCAGGTAACGATCGGGTTGGTCACGTCCACCGGGCCCAGCACCGCAAAAGCGGGGACCGGCCGGTGGAACCCCTTGAGCGTCACATCGCCCACCGATTCGGTCTGCACTGTGTCAGCCACAAACCCCTGCACCCGCTGCGAGATCAGGATTTGTCCGCCCTGGGCTTCGCCACACAAACGCGCGGCCATGTTGGTGACGTTGCCGATCACGCCGTAATCGCGCCTCCCTTCGTAGCCGATCGCGCCGATGGTGGCGAATCCCTGCGCCACGCCAATTCCCATCGACAGAGCGTAGCCGCGCCTGTTCCATTCGCGCGCCAGCAGAGCGAAACGCCGCTGCATGCCGATCGCCATTTCCACCGCGACCGCTGCCGGGTTCTCGATCTCGACCGGGTCGTTGAAGTAGATCATCATGCCGTCGCCAGCAAAGTGTTCCAGCGTGCCGCTGTACGCCATCACCAGTTCGCCCATGGCACTGTGATACTGGTTCAGCGCCAGCATCACGTCTTCCGGGTCCGATGTTTCAGTAAAGGCGGTGAAGCCGCGCAGATCGACAAACACCGCAGCCACCTCGCGCCGATGGCTGCGCAGCGGATCGTCGGATGCGCCCGACAACAGCATCTCCACCACCGAAGGCGAGAAGAAGCGCTTGAGCCGACCCATGCGTTCGAGTTCCTGCACGCCTTGCTCAACCCTGCGCTCGAGCGTCTGATTGAGCTCGACGAGTTCGCGCGCCTGGCGCGATACCGCCAGATGGGTGCGGATGCGTGCCTTGACGATGGCCGGGCTGATGGGCTTGGTCACATAGTCCACGCCACCCAGGTCCAGACCACGCGTCTCATCCTCGACCTCGCCCTTGGCGCTGACAAAAATGATCGGTATGTCCTGTGTTTGCGGCCGCTCCTTGATGCGACGGCAAACCTCGTAGCCGTTGAGTCCGGGCATCATGATGTCGAGCAGGATCAGATCGGGGGGATCGCCGCCCAACACCAACTCCAGGGCTCTTTCGCCGTTGATCGCGATACGGGTTCGATAGTCCGGCTTGAGGATGTCGACCATCAGCGCCAGATTAGCTGGCGTGTCGTCCACGACAAGAATCGTCGCAATCTCGTTCGAAGGTGGCACGCAAATCCCCTTACACACAGAGACCGATCAAACACCGGCGTGCCCAGCACGCATCGACAGATGGCTGTGCTTGTCGCGCTGGCGCCCGACAAGCGATTTCATTATGACGAATCTGGCGTCCATTGCCGACCCGCTGCCAGTTGATTTCTCGAGCCCGGCATGTTCGTGGTGGCTCGCCACGCGCCGCCATCGCTGTTCACCTACTCGACCAGCGCAGTCCAGGCGCCAGCGCCGCAAAACAGCGGCAAAGTCGACCAGGGCGTAGACCGGCCCGCATCTAGGGCTGCCGGCGCCTGAACGCCGGGCCCGCGCGGAGGCTCGACTACCATTGCGCCATGCCCCGATTCGCCGCCAATTTGTCGTGGTTGTATACCGACCTGCCGTTCGTCGCGCGGTTCGAGGCCGCCGCGCGCGACGGCTTCTCAGCGGTCGAATGCATGTTTCCGTACGCAGCAAGCCCGGCCGAACTGGCCGCACGCTTGCGCGACCTTGGCCTGCAAATGGTTCTGTTCAATGGCCCTGCGGGCACGGCGGCGCAGGCGGCACCCTGCGCCGCAACAGATCCCAGCGCCCGCGGCACAGCAGCCCTGCCGGGACGCGAAGCCGACTTTCGTGACTCCGTGGAACTGGCGCTCGAATATGCGGCGGCTCTTGAATGCCCGCGCATTCACCTGATGGCCGGCTTGATGACCCAGGGCCCGTCGCTGCAGGCCATGCATGCCAGCTATGTCGACAATCTGCGCTGGGCCGCGGCAAAGGCGGCCCAGGTCGGAGTACAAGTACTGATCGAACCGATCAATGCGCGCGACAACCCGGGCTATTTTCTGTATCGCCAGGACCAGGCCCATTGCGTGGTGCAGGAAGTCGGCAGCGACAACCTCAAGGTGCAGATGGACATCTACCACTGCCAGATTGTCGAAGGTGACCTGACCACGATGCTGCGCCAGTACCTGCCCACCGGTAGGGTCGGCCACATACAGATTGCCGGCGTGCCGCAGCGCCACGAACCTGATGCGGGCGAGGTCAACTACACCTATTTGTTTTCGGTACTCGACGAACTGGCCTACGACGGCTGGATCGGCTGCGAGTACAAACCGCGCGATGGCACGACGGGTGGTACGTCGCGCGGTCTGGGCTGGGTCAAGCCCTGGTTGTAAACGCGGCACCACACCCAGCGGCATGCCGAGCAGGTTCACTTATTCGTGATCCGATATGAACAGCCCGCTGCGGCTGCGAATCCAGCCGGCGCCAGGCCCGAAACGGACGCAGCAACGCAGTGAAGCAGTATTTGCGTTGGCACCTTGCCCTAAGATGCGAAATTTGCAGGAGACTAGATCATGAAAATTGAAACCATCGCCGTGCATGGCGGCTACACCCCCGATCCGACCACCAGGGCCGCGGCCGTACCGATCTACCAGACGGTGGCATACGCCTTCGACAACACCCAGCATGGCGCCGACCTGTTTGACCTGAAGGTTCCCGGCAATATCTACACACGCATCATGAATCCGACCAACGGCGTGCTCGAGGCACGCGTGGCGGCAATGGAAGGCGGCATCGGCGGCCTCGCTGTGGCCTCGGGTATGGCGGCCATCACCTACGCGATCCAGACCATCGCAGAGGCTGGCGACAACATCATCTCGGCATCCACTCTGTACGGCGGCACCTACAACCTGCTGGCACACACGCTGCCGCAAATGGGCATTGAAACCCGTTTTGCCGATTACCGCGACCCGGCATCCTTTGCCAAACTGGTCGATCGCAGGACCAAGGCGATCTTCTGCGAGTCGGTCGGCAACCCGCTGGGCAACATCACCGACATCGCGGCGCTGGCCAAGGTGGCGCATGACGCCGGCGTGCCACTGATCGTCGACAACACCGTGCCCAGCCCCTATCTGTGCCGTCCGTTCGAACACGGCGCCGACATCGTCGTGCATTCGCTGACCAAATACCTTGGCGGCCACGGCACCAGCATCGGCGGCATGATCGTCGACTCCGGCAAATTCCCCTGGGCCGAACACAAGGCCCGCTTCAAGCGACTGAACGAGCCCGATGTGAGTTACCACGGCGTCGTCTACACCGAAGCGCTTGGGGCGGCGGCCTACATCGGCCGGGCACGCGTGGTGCCACTGCGCAACATGGGTGCGGCGCTGAGCCCGATGAACGCGTTCCAGATCCTGCAAGGCATCGAAACCCTGGCGCTGCGCATGGACCGCATCTGCGACAACACACTGAGCGTGGCCAATTATCTGAAGTCACATGCCAAGGTCGGCTGGGTCAACTACGCCGGTTTGAGCGACCATCCCGACCATGGCCTGGCCAAGACCTATATGGGTGGGCGGGCCTCGGGCATCATCAGCTTCGGACTCAAGGCCAAAGACGGTCGCGAAGCCGGAGCCCGCTTCCAGGACGCTCTGAAGCTGTTCACCCGACTGGTGAATATCGGCGACGCAAAGTCGCTGGCCTGCCACCCGGCCTCAACCACCCACCGTCAGCTGGGCCCAGACGAACTGGCCAAGGCCGGCGTCAAGGAAGACATGGTGCGCCTGTCGATCGGCATCGAGCATATCGACGACCTGCTCGAAGATCTGACACAGGCACTGGCCAACGTCTGAGCGCAAACCCGCCAAACGTCGCTGGCGACCAGCGCCGATGGCGGTGTCATGCGCCCAAGCTGTCGGAGCAGGTTTGCCGCTCGCGCGTCAGCCCGCGGCGATGCTAAGCTTTCAACCATCCAGGCCGTGACGCCCAGGCCACGGCAGGCAGACCAATTGGCGTGACACCGTGCGCCACAACGAGGGTCGGGAAATGGACTTTTTCACCAACGCAGGCGTGCTTCTGGGCAACGCCTTTACGCACTTCGCCGAGCGGGCCGGACACTACCTGCCCAGCATTGCCGGCGCCTTCCTGCTGTTGCTGATCGGCTGGATTGTCGCCCGACTGCTGCGCGCACTGGCCGTGCGTGCGGCCGTGGTCGTGGACCGCATGCTGGCGCGTCTGACCTCGTCTGGCGCAACAGTGCAACGCAGCAAGCTGCCGCCTTCGTCAGCGCGGGTACTCGGCAGCCTGGTGTTCTGGCTGGTGCTGCTGTTCTTCATTACCGCCGCCACCCAGGTGCTGGGCCTGGACGCGTTTACCGCCTGGCTCGCCGGTGTCGTGAACTATGTGCCGACTCTGTTCTCCGGCGCGCTGATCATTGCCGCCGGTCTGCTGCTCAGCCGATTGGCGCGCGATCTGGTCGTCGCCACCTCATCAGTCAGTGGCACACGCCAGCGCGAGTTGCTCGGTCGCACGGTGCAGGGCATCATCCTGGTGACGGCGCTGCTGGTGGGCGCCGACCAGATCGGCATCAAGGTGACCTTTCTGGTCATTGTGGCGGCCGTGGCCGGCGGCACGATCGCAATCTCCGTTGCATTGGCGCTGAGCCTGGGCGCCAAGACCTATGTCGCCAACCTGATCGGTGGTCATCACTTTCGTCACACCTTTTCGGTCGGCCAGACCGTGCGGGTGGCCGGCCACGAGGGCCGCATCCTGGACCTGACGCCGGTGTCAGTGGTGCTCGAAACCGAGGACGGTCGTGTCACGCTGCCGGCCAAGGTATTCGGCGAGGAAGCGATCGTGCTGCGCATAGGGAGCACACAATGAGTACCGCGCCGGCCAACGAGGAACGGCTGTCATTCGCCTTCCTCGAATCGCATCCGGCGCAAGCGGCGCGCGTGCTCGAGCGCCTCGCGCCGCAAAACGTCGCAGGCTTGTTGTCGGACGCCCCGGTACGCTTGGCTGGACCGGCACTGCGTCTCATGTTGCCGACGTTTGTCGCGCGTTGCCTGGAGCCGCTGGACGACCCGACTGCCGCCAGCCTGTTGCGGGTGATGGGCCCGCAGGCCGGCGTGGCGGTATTGCACTACCTGCCGGAGCCGCGCCGGGCCAGCTTGTTGACGCAGTTGCCCACGGCCATGAGCATGACGTTTCGCCTGCTGCTGGGCTATCCGCAGGACGCCATCGGCGCCTGGATGGACCCCCGCGTCGTGACCTTGCCGGCCGACACCACCGCCGCTGCAGCGCTCACGCGCTTGCGCGAAGCCCAGGGTGAAATCGATGCGGTGGTGTTTGTCACCGGCACGTCGCAACACCTGCTGGGCTTGGTGGAGCTACCCGAACTGCTGCGCGCAGCGGCGAGCGCGCCGCTGTCCAGACTGATGCGCGACGTGCGCTTCACGTTGCCGGCGCGCGCGTCGATCCTGGGTGTGGGCGATCATGAAGCCTGGGATGACTTCCAGATACTGCCGGTGGTCGAGCGCGATGACCGCTTTGTCGGCGCACTCGACCGTGGCGTCGTCGCGCGGGCGCTGCAACGCCAGCAACGCGTGAAACCGCAGGCCGGCATGGGTGACGTGTTTGCCAACATGGCAGGGGGCTACTGGCTTGGTGTGTCCAGCCTGATCGAACTGGCCGTGGAAATGTTGCCGGTGGCCCAGCCGCTGGCCCAGGGGAAAGCCCATGAACAATCACGCTAACGCCAGCAACGCCGTCGAGGCGCTGAACCTGCGCTATCTGCTCGACTATCCGGGCGAGGCGGCGCGCGAACTCGAACGCATGGATACCCAGGCGGTCGCGGCCTTGTTGGCCCAGCAGCCCGCGCATGCGGTGCTTCCGGTGTGGGAGCAACTCACGTCCGATGTGGAGCAGGCCGTCATCATGCTGTTGCCCGACACGCTGGTGCGCCACATCCTGAGTGAGCTTGAGCCGGCATTGGCGGTGGCCTTGCTGGTACGGCTGGACGCCGATGACAAGACCCGCTACATGGGGTTGCTCGATCCGCAAGTGGCCGCAGAGTTGGCCAAGCTGATGGACTATCCGGCCGACTCGGCCGGGCAATTGATGGACCCGCGCGTGGTGGTGCTGCGCGGCGAATTGAACGCTCAGGAAGCCTTGACGCGACTGCGTGCGCTCAAGCGCCGCGATGTACACGAGTTTTTTCTGGTGGGAGACGAAGGCAAGTTGGAGGGGCGGGTGCAGATACAGGAGCTGGCGCTGGCCGAACCGAGCGCCTTGCTGTCGTCGATGCGCCATACAGTGACCGCCGTCGTGTCCGACATCGCTCCGCGTGAGGATGTAGTGGAGTTGCTCGAACGCAGCGACATCACCGATCTGCCGGTGGTGGATTTTTCGGGTCGTCTGGTTGGCGTGATCCGGCAATCGGCGCTGGTTTCGGCGGTGCAGGAAGAGGCCAGCCTGGACATCCAGACCATGGTTGGTGTGAGCAAGGACGAGCGCGCACTGTCATCGGCCGGATTCGCCGTGGTCAAACGCCTACCCTGGCTGCAGATCAACCTGCTGACGGCGTTCCTGGCAGCGGCAGTCGTGGGGATGTTCGAAGACACCATCGCCAAATTCACTGCACTGGCGGTATTGTTGCCCGTGGTTGCCGGTCAGTCAGGCAACGCCGGTGCGCAAGCGCTGGCCGTGACCATGCGTGGCCTGGTGCTGCGCGAAATCAGCCTGCGCCACTGGCCCCGGGTGGTACTCAAGGAAATCAGTGTCGGCTTCATCAACGGCATCGGCATTGCCGCCACCACGGCGCTCGGCGTCTACATCTGGAGCCGTTCGCTGGGCCTGGTACTGGTCATCGTGACGGCCATGATCATTTCGATGGTTGCCGCCGGATTCGCTGGCGCCCTGGTGCCGATCACATTGCGCCGGGTCGGCCTGGATCCGGCGCAATCCTCGTCCATTATCCTGACCACGGTGACGGACATCGTGGGTTTCTTCTCGTTTCTGGGTATCGCGACCCTGCTCTCGGACATGCTGGTGGCTACTTAGTGCCGAATCACGCAGCCGGGTCGCGTGCAACCATGCTGGGGCGTGTCTACGGCACCGAACTTTTCCATTCCTGTCCAGTCACCCTATGCAAATTGCCTGCGTCGGCCATGCGTCCATCGACCATGTGTTCCAGATCGATGAGTTTCCGCACCTGCCCACCAAGACGCCGGCACACGACTTCCAGAGCGTGGGCGGCGGCATGGCTGCGAACGCCGCTTTGGTGGCCGCGCGTCTCGGGGTCCGGGTGATTTTTGTCGGTGCCGTCGGTGACGATGACGCCGTTCGTCTGGTGCGCCAGCAGTTGGCCGGCGAAGGCATAGCCCTGCAACACCTGCAGAAGATCGCCGGCGCGCGCAGGTCGAGGTTGGCCTTGCAGTCCGTGGGCTCCACCGGCGCCGGTGATGTGTTCCACGCCGCGCTGACGCTGGCGTTGGCGCGCAAACAACCGACGGCAAGGGCCTTTGCCTATGCCAGCGCCGCGGCGGCGCTCAAGTGCACCCGGGCCGGCGGCGTCCGCGGCGCGCCCCACGCACAGGAAGTGGCGGAATCCCTGCGCCTGCATGCCCACGGTCGACTGGGGCGGGAGCAGGCATGGCCGTGATCTTTCCCCTTTTGCGGCAATGGCCGGGGCTCGAACTGGCCTGCGACTGTGGCGCCTGGCGCGACGCGGCGCTGACCTGGATAAATCCTGCGGACCACGGCGAGGTATTCGGGCGCAACGCCATGCGCATATGCCGCCTGTAGCTTTTTGTGGAAATTCGGGCCCTGCCGGGCACGGACTTGGTACGATGATGGCTGACTATCTGGACGCCGCATGAACGCTCCCCTGCACAACAAGACTCCGGCCGCCATACGCCACGATGCCCAGGCTCTGGCCCATGCTGCCTGCTGGATCGAGGCGCAGATGGCCACCAGACTGCCATGAAGCCCATGCATTCGTCGATCAAGGTTGCCTCCGATGCCTGATACCAATTTCAGTCCGATGACGGCGCGCGACGGCACCAACCTGGTGGTGATGGACTGGCCGCTGGGCCAGGGCCCGGTGCGCGGCGTGGTGCTGATCGTGCACGGCCTGGGCGAACATGCCTGGCGTTACGACGCGCTGGCACTCAAGCTCAACAGTTGGGGATTTGCCGTGCGGGCCTATGACCAGTACGGCCATGGCGAGTCCATGGGTCAGCGCGGTGCCCTGCCCGGCGACGATCGCCTGTTGCAAGACCTGGCCGAGGTCGTCGACGAATCGCGCGCGCGCATGCACGACGAGACGCCGCTGATTGTGCTGGGGCACAGCATGGGTGGCCTGGTGGCCGCGCGTTTCGTGTCACTGGGCATGCGCAAATTGGAAGGTCTGGTGCTGTCGTCACCAGTACTCGACCCTGGGCTGAGCGCGTTCCAGAAACTGTTGCTCGCTGTATTACCCCGGCTGGCGCCCGATCTGCGTGTGGGCAACGGACTGAACCCGGATTTCATCTCGCACGACGCGAAGGTCGTGGCCCGCTACAAGGCCGATCCCCTGGTGCATGACCGGATCTCGGCCCGGCTGGCGTTGTTCATTGCGCAAGGTGGCCCTGCGACCATCGCGCGCGCATCACATTGGACCCTGCCCACCTTGCTGCTTTTTGCCGGCGACGACAAACTGGTCAACCCGGCCGGCAGTCGCGCATTCATCAATGCCGCGCCGGCCGACGTGGTGACGAGCCACTGCTTCGAGACGCTGTACCACGAAATATTCAACGAGGCCGAGCCCGCCCGGGAGCAGGTGCTGGCCCATCTCAAAGCCTGGCTGGACGCGCGCTTCTGATCGCTTGCGCTTGCGTCCTGGAAGCGTCTATCAGCGCTTGCCGAGCAAGCCGCCCAGCATGCCCATCAAATCCGCATTGGCGCCCAGACCGGATGCGGGTGCCTGGCCCGCCGGCGTCAGTTGGTTGATCAGGTCCGGCAGCAGTTGCGACAACTGATCGGCGGCTTCGCCGTCGCTGGTTCCCATCTGCTTGGCCAGGCCCGACAAGGTATCGGCGCCCAGCGCCTGCTGCATTTGCGCCCCCGATACCGGTTGGTTTTCTCCGTTGCCGACCCACGACTGGATTTGCTCGCCCATGCCCGCCTGCTGAAACTTGGCCATCAACCCGGCAAGACCACCCTGGCCACCGTCGTTGCTCAGCATTCCCATGATGGCCTGCATCACCTGCGGGTTGCTCGCCAGCATTCCCAGCATGCCGGCAAGTCCGCCACCGCCTTCCGTTCCTGCGTTGTTGCTGTTGCCATTCATGGCACCCAAAACCGAGTCAAGCAATCCCATCTGATGTTCTCCTTCGATGACCGTTCAAAGGATCCAGCTTAACGGCCTCGCAACCACCCGGCACACCGGCTTTGTAAAGAATAACGCTTACAGGTCTTGCGAATGCCGCTTGCTGCGGGCCAGCCACAGCAGACCGGCCGCCGTGATCGCGATCGGAACCAGCGAGCCCAGATTCAGCAGCTGCCACCCTTGCGTGGTGACCAGAGCGCCTGAAGCGAACGAGGTCACGGCCATCACGGCGAAGACGCAGAAATTGATCGCCGCCTGTGCCTGATCCTTCTCTTCCGGTCGGTAGGCTTTGAGCGACAAGGTGGTGCTGGCGGTGAACAGGAAATTCCAGCCCACGCCGAGCACGAACAAGGCGATGATGAACTGGTGCAGTTCCACACCCGACAAGGCAATGGCGATGCACACCACATTGAGTGCAATGCCGACGGCCATGATCTGCAGCGTGCCGAATCGACGGATCAGGTGGCCGGTGAAAAAACCCGGTGCAAACATGCCGATCACGTGCCACTGCAGCACCAGCGCCGCATCCTCAAACGGCAGGTTGCAAACCTGCATCGCCAGCGGCGTAGCGGCCATCAACAGGTTCATCACGCCGTATCCCAGGGCCGCGCCCAAGGTGGACACGATAAAGATCGGCTGGCGCATGATCTCGCTCAGCGGCCGACCTTGCGGTGCGCCGACCACCTTGGCTGGCACCGGCGGAAACGTCATGAGTGCCATCAGTCCCATGGCAATCACCGCCACCACAGCCAAGGCCAGGTAGGCACCGATAAACGGCGTCTCGGTCAGGTTGCGCGTGCGCGTGGCGATGTTCGGTCCGATCACCGCGCCAATCAGGCCTCCGGCGAGCACCAGTGAAACGGCCTTTTCGCGAAACTCCGGCGCTGCCAGCTCGGCGGCGGCAAAACGGTACAGCTGGCCATTGGCGTTGTAATAGCCGGCGATCACGGTTGCCGCAACCAGCAGCCAGAAGTTGTGCGTGACCACAGCATAGGCACACAGCAACGACGACACCAGTGCCACGGCCAGACCGATCTGGAACGACACCTTGCGTCCCCATGCGCTCTGTGTGCGCGCCACCAACGGCGTGCTGAGCGCGCCGCCGACCACATAGCCCATCACTGGCAGCGTCGCCATCCAGCCTAGCGGCGCCAGGCTGAATCCGATCAGGCCATTGATGGCAATGAAGATGATGTTGTTGGTCAGCAGCAGCCCCTGGCAGACCGCCATCAGCGTGAGGTTCCGGTTCATGCCAGCAGTGTAAGTGCGGCCAGTGCTGCGGTTTCCGAGCGCAACACGCGCGCGCCAAGCGAGACCGGCCGAAAACCGCCGGCCAGGGCCAGTGCCTCTTCGCCGGCGCCCATGCCCCCCTCGGGCCCGCACAGGAACGTCACCGCTTGCGCCTGGCTGGCTGGCTCGGCGCTCCACTCGCGCAAATCGCGCGAACCCGGCTGCAGGGACAGGACCAATGCCGACGCATCCTGCGGCATCTCGGTGTCGCGTCGGTGCCCGAACCATCGCGCCAGCGCGAGTGGCTCTCGGATCACCGGCACACGATTGCGGCCACATTGTTCACAGGCCGCCACCGCGATGCTTTGCCAATGCGCCACCTTCTTCAGGCCCCGCTGCGCATCGAGTCGCACCACGGTGCGTTCGGTCATCAAGGGCTGAATGCTCGCGACCCCCAGCTCGGTGGCTTTCTCGACCAGCCAGTCCATGCGCTCATTGGCCGGAATACCGATGGCCAGGTGCAAGGGTCGGCGGGTTTCCCGTTCGAGCCGCGCATGAGCGCCCACCAACACCTGCACCGACTGTCGGCCCATGGCTGTGACGGTGGCCGAGTACTCGCCACCGATGAGCGCAGCAGAACTGCCCCCAAACAACGTGATGGTCGCACCCGGCTGCAGGCGCAGCACCTGGACATGGCGCGCTGCGCCGTCCGGCAGTTCCAGCATCATGCCCGGTGCCAGCGGCTCGGAGCAATAAAAACGGGGACCCGTGGACATCAGCAGCGCGCCGGGCAGACCCTAAACCCGGCCAAAGGCGTAGCCGCCTTGCGCTTCAATGCCCTCGACGGCATCAATCAGACGCAGCAGCGGCCTGAGCTCACCGTAACGCCCGCATGTGGCGCGGATATAGCCAATGAAACGCGGCGTGTCTGCCAGGTACTGGGGCTTGCCATCGCGCAATGTCAGACGGGCAAAAATGCCGGCGACCTTGAGATGGCGCTGCAGCCCCATCCACTCGACACCGCGGTAGAACAGACCAAAATCGTCGCCCACGGCAAGTCCGGCTGCACGGGCCTTCTCCCAGTATCGGATCGTCACGTCGAGCACGAACTCCTCATCCCAGCTCAGGAAGGCGTCGCGCATCAGACTGGCGATGTCGTAGGTGATGGGGCCGTGAACCGCGTCCTGGAAATCCAGCACGCCTAGTCGGCGATCGGCCTGCTTGCCGGCATGCGCCGGCATCATCAGATTGCGCGGCATGAAGTCGCGGTGCACATAAACCAGCGGCCAGCTCAGGTTTTCTTGCACGATCAACGCAAAGCTGCGGCGCAAGGTCTCTGCCATCTTCGCGTCTGGCGTGATGCCCCGATGCTGTTGCAGATACCACTGGGGGAACAGGCTCAGTTCGCGCTGCAGCAAGGCCTCGTCATAAGCTGGCAACACCCCGGATTGCGAGGCCTTTTGCCAACTGATCAGCGCGTCCACTGCATCCAGGTATAGAGCCAGATTGGCCTGCGGCTGCTCACTATCGATCGCCTGCATCATGGTGTGCAGCCCCAGGTCGCTGAGCAGCAAAAAACCTTGTGCCTGATCCCAGGCCAGCACCTGCGGAACCCGCAACCCGGCCTGCGCCATCAATTCGGCCACGCGCACAAAGGGCCGGCAGTCTTCCTTGTCCGGTGGTGCGTCCATGATGATGCGCGTGCCATTCGTGCTGTCGATGCGCAGGTAGCGGCGAAAGCTGGCGTCGGCCGAGGCCAGGCGCAGCGAGCCTGGGGCCAAGCCGTGTGACGTCGCGATGGTGCACAACCAGGCGTCGAACGCGGCATGGCGCTGGTTGTCGGACCAGGCAACGGCAGCCATGGCGTTCGGTGAATGGTCGGCGGTGGCGTCGGTATGGCTCATGGATAATCCATTCTACAAACCCGGTCACAGCCGGCTCCACAACTTTCCCGATTTCCAAACTGATTCCTGCAATGCGCTGTTCGATGCCAGCACCCGCACGCAAGGCTGCCGATCCGACTCCTCTCAAGGGTGACGCGGGAGTTGGCGCTGTTCGTCGCGGTGGGCGCCTGCCTGTGCGCCACGCCGGTACTGGCCCAGGTTCAGCCCGATCAGGCGCCGCTGCAACTCAAGAGCTCGCGTCTGCTGCGCGAGGCCGTGTCCCAAGGCGATCGCGATGCACAGCCCTCGTTCGTCAGCGGGGACCAGTTGACAACGCGCACCGATCTGGAGACGGTGGTGCAAGGGCACGCGGAACTGCGCCGCGGCGACCTGGTGATCCGTGCCGACCGGCTCGAGTACTACCAACCCGACGACACGGCCAAGGCCCAGGGCAACGTCCGGATCAATCGCGCCGGCAACCTCTACGAAGGCCCTGAACTGGAACTCAAGATCGAGTCGTTCGAGGGGTTTTTCCGCAATCCGCGCTATCAGTTGCTCAAGAACCAGGGGCATGGCGCAAGCCGATCGCATCGACTTCATCGACGAGAAGCGCGCCATCATCCGCAACGCCACGTTCACCACCTGCAAGCGCGGCGGACCGGACTGGATGCCAGACTGGATCATTCGCGCCGCCAGCATCAGCATCGACAACGAAGAAGAGGTCGGACAGGCGCAGGACGCCGTGCTCAGCTTCAAGGGCGTGCCAATACTGCCGGTTCCGGCTTTCACGTTTCCGCTGAGCGACAAGCGCAAGTCGGGCGCATTGCCGCCGACCTTCGGCATCGACAGCACCAACGGCGTGGAGGTGTCCACGCCGTATTACTGGAACATCGCGCCCAACCGTGACGCCACGTTCTCGCCATCGGTGATGAGCAAGCGCGGCGTCGATCTGGGTGCCGAGTTCCGCTACCTGGAGCGTGACTACCAAGGCCAGTTCCGTGGCAACTTCATGCCCGGGCGACAAGTTGCGCAACCAGAACCGCTGGGGTTATTCGCTGGGTCACAGCGGCACCATCAAAACCGGCCTGCGCCACAGTCGGCAACCTGGGCATGAACCTGTCGCTGAACCGGGTCAGCGACGACGACTACTGGAGTGACTTCACGCCGGTCCAGCCCTGGTCTGACGCAGCGCCTGCTGGCCAACGACTTCAACCTGTCCTGGGCGCAGGGGAATCTGTCGTCCAGCATTCGCATGCTCAAGTGGCAGACGCTGCAGGACGTGACGTCGCCGATCGTGCCACCGTACGACCGCCTGCCGCAGGTGGCGATGCGTTATGCACGCTCGAACCTAAACGGTTTCGACATGTCGGTGGACGTTGACGCTACCCGCTTCAACGCCGACAGTGCGCTGACCGGCCAAGTCAATGGGTCGCGGGCGTTTTCTCTGTTCGAGGTCTCGCGGCCCTGGGTCTCACCGTCCGGCTACATCACACCCAAGCTGCGGCTGCACGCCACCAATTACCAGTTCAACGCAGCGCTGAGCACTGGCGCAAGCTCGGCCAGCCGGGTTGTACCAACGCTGAGCCTGGACAGCGGCCTGGTGTTCGAACGCGATACCACGATTTTCGGGCGCGCGTTTCGACAGACGCTGGAGCCGCGTGCCTTCTATGTACTCACGCCGTATCGCGACCAGAGCGCCTTGCCGAACTACGACTCGGGCCGCAACGACTTCAATTTCGCCAGCATCTATACCGAGAACGCGTTTGTCGGCAACGACCGCATCTCGGACAGCAATATGCTGACGCTGGGTGTGTCGACACGCCTGCTCAATCCACAGACAGGCGCCGAAGCCGCGCGATTCGGTATTGCCCAGCGCGTGTTGTTCAAGGACCAGCGCGTGGTGCTGCCCGGCGAGACGGCCTTGGCCAAGGGACTGAGCGATGTGCTGCTCGGCGCCAGCATCAATATCGATCCGCGCTGGTCATTCGACTCCACGGTGCAGTTTGACTGGGACACACGGCGCACGGCGCGCTCGACCTTTGGCGCACGCTACAGCCCCGGGAACTACCGCGTCGTCAGTGCGGCGTATCGCTTTCAGCGCAATTCGAGCGAACAGATCGATGTCGCATGGCAATGGCCGATCAACGACCTGTGGGGCGATCGGGGCCAGGACCTGGGCGCTGGACAAGGCCAGGGAGCCGGACGCTGGTACTCCGTGGGGCGCATGAACTTCAGCATGCGCGACGGCAAGCTGGTGGATTCGGTGCTCGGTTTCGAGTACGACGCCGGATGCTGGTTGGGACGGGTGGTGCTGGACCGCACGTCGACCAGTACCTCGAGCGCCAGCAACCGCATCCTGTTCCAACTGGAATTCGTCGGTTTCTCGCGCCTGGGCTCCAACCCGCTGGAAACGCTCAAACAGAGCATTCCGCGTTACCAGTTCCTGCGCGAGACCAGCATGAGTCCGAGCAGGTACACCAATTACGATTGACGATGGATCCGACATGAATTCAGGCTTTTTGCGCCCGGCGCTGGTTGTTCTCTTGGCACTCGGCAGCCTGCCGTCTCTTGGTCAAAGCCTGCGCCTGCCCGGCGGCGCCGCGACGGCCCTGCCGTCGCCGGCACGCCGGCAAGCGCACAGCGCGCGTCGGACTACATCGTGGCGGTCGTCAACTCCGAGCCGATCACCAATTTGCAGGTGCGTCAGGAGATGCAGCGACTGGCCCAGTTCCTGGCCCAGCAACAGCAGCAGATCCCGTCGAACGAAAGCCTTGCCGATCAGGCGCTGGATCGCCTCATCGGTGATCGCGCGCAGATCCAGTTCGCGCGCGAGAGCGGCATCAAGATCGAGGAGTTTTCGCTTGACGAAGCCGAGTTGTCGGTGGCGCGCCAGAATCAGGTGGACACCGCAGAGATGTACCGGCGGCTCAGTGCCGACGGCATTTCGCGCAGCCAGTTCCGCAACAACCTGCGCGAGCAGATGTTGCTTTCGCGCGTACGTGAACGCGAGGTGGGCCAGCGAATCCGCGTATCCGAGCTCGACATCGACCAGTATCTGCTGGAGCAGCAGGCCAGCAACAGCCATACGCTGGCCGAGGTGAACATCGCGCACATTCTGTTGGCGCTGCCCGAATCGCCGACACCGGCGCAACTGGCAGCGCGCGCAGGCCAAGGCGCAGCAAATCGTCACGCGGGTGCGCGCCGGCGAAGATTTCTCGAAACTGGCGCGCGAGATGTCGCAGGCGCCTGATGCCGAGGTCGGCGGCATTTTCGGCATGCGACCCGCTGACCGCTATCCGCCATTGTTTGTCGAGGCCGTTCAGAAGCTAGAGGTGGGGGCCTTGACCACGGTGCGCTCCGGAGCCGGCGTACATGTGCTGCGCCTGCTGGACAAGCGCTCCGCTGGCGGGCCAGCCACGAGTGTGGTGCAGGCCCGGGTCAGCCATATCCTGCTGCGTCCGACGGCCTCGATGAACGAAGCCGCGGCCAGCGCGCGCCTGAGCGAGCTGCGCCAGCGAATTGTTTCCGGGCAGACCAGTTTCGAGGCTGCCGCCAAGGAGTTCTCGCAAGACGGCAGTGCCGCGCAAGGTGGCGACCTGGGCTGGAGCGTGCCGGGGCAATTCGTTCCGGAATTCGAGGCCGCGGTCAACAAGCTCCAACCTGGCGAGATCAGCGAGCCACTGGTCTCGCGTTTTGGCGTACACCTGATCCAGCTGCACGAACGCAAGTCCACCGCGCTGAGTGCGCGCGAGCAGCGCGAGTCCGTGCGCGGCCTGCTGCGCGAGAAGAAGTATGACGAGGCCTTCCTCGCGTGGAGCCGCGAACTGCGCGCCCGCGCCTATATCGATCTGCGCGAGCCACCGAGCTGACAGGCTGAGCCCAGACATGGCGCAAGCACCCCGAAACCGGGCCGGCACGGCGCCCGGGCGCACGCGCCAGACGACAGGCGCCACCTCAACGCATGCGCCGCGCAAGCGCTTCGGTCAGCATTTCCTGAATGATGGCGGCGATCATCGAGTGCCATCGTGGATGCGATTGCGCCGCAGCCAAGCCAGACCGTGGTGGAGATCGGGCCCGGCCTGGGCGCCCTGACCCAGCCATTGGTGGAGCGGCTGGGGCATCTGATCGTGGTCGAGCTCGATCGCGACCTGGCCGCGCGATTGCGCTCGCGCAGCGACCTGACGGTGATCGAGTCCGATGTGCTGAGGGTCGATTTCACCGAACTGGCGCAGGCTGCGGCTGCGCAGACCGGGGCCGATGACGCCAACGCAGCGACGACGCTGCGCGTGGTGGGCAATCTGCCCTACAACATCTCCACGCCGATCCTGTTTCATCTGCTCACGCATGTCGCGCGCGTGCAAGACCAGCACTTCATGCTGCAAAAGGAGGTCGTCGATCGCATGGTTGCCGCGCCGGCCACGGCTGCCTATGGTCGACTGAGCGTGATGCTGCAGTGGCGTTATGCGATGGAAAACATCCTGCATGTACCGCCGGAGAGTTTCACGCCGCCGCCGCGGGTGGACAGCGCCGTGGTGCGCATGGTGCCGCGCCCGGACGTGCCCATGGTGGATGTGCCCCTGCTGAGCCAACTCGTGCAGGTCGCATTCAGCCAGCGGCGCAAGCTGATGCGCCACACGCTGGGCAGATGGCTGACGGACCGGGGATTTGCCGGCCACTTCGACGTGCAACGGCGCGCCGAAGAAGTGCCGGTGGCCGAATACATCGCGCTGGCCCAGTCCTTGGCAGCACCATAAGCAAAGCCCGTCACGAGGACGGGCTTTGCTGCTGTCGGATGCCGGTCGGCGCCGACCGGAGCGTGGAGCCGGTCAGGCCGTGGCCAGCCAGTACTCCGCGTTGAACGGACTGCTCATGCGCAGTGCCAATGGCGACACATCCAACAGTTTGTCGGTCGGCATTTTTTCGCCGGACTCGGTGGTCAGGTTGATGCCCGACAGTTGCTTGACTGTTCTGGGTATCGCTGTTTGCCTCGTTCGCCCGTTCTGCTTGGCTGGTGTGTGCAGAACGGGCTACAGAAAAGAATAGAAGCACCTGAACGGTATCTTTCGGTCCCCCCAGTAGTCGGCTGCATCCCGGAAGATGTCGAGCAACTGCTCGCGCGCTTCCTTGTCGAACTTGGCGTTTGCAGGAATATGCTCGAGCACCGCCACGAACCCTGGCTGCGGCCCCGACTTGTGGACCGGATCGGTCATGCTGTCGTACAAGGCGTCGAAGTTCTTGCCGACATGGGCCGGCAGCGTGAATTGCTGACCGATCATGTCGATGACATCCTGCTTGGACTGCGCATCTGCCAGGTTCGCGTACAGGAAATGGTGGCCCAGACCGCGTGCAGCGTCCTGCAAGTCCTGCACCCTGAAGGCACGAATCGACTGGACGATATTGGTTCGCACACCGCGCAATGGCACCTCAGTTTCCTGACGAGTTGGTGGCATATCCATTCCCGTTTCATTCTCTAGATAAGACATATTCACTTCCAACAAAAATCTATGGCACGATCACCCCGAAAACTCGCATAGTGATCGGCCGTGTAATAACAGACATCCGGCTTGTTCGGCTTCGCCGCCGCACACGATGCGCCGGCTTCCACGATGGGTCAATCCTGGTGTCGTCACGGTGTATTCACGGTAATAACCCCGGTGCCTGATCGGCAGCAGGCGCTCACGATTGCCAAAAACAGTCCCGTCCTTTTCGCTAGGAAAAGGACCGCCGCGTGCAATCAGTTCATAAGTCTGAGCGCCAGGGACCGGGATCTCGGCAGACGACAATCGATGCGACACTCTCTGGCGCATCAACCGGTGCCCTGGCATCGACAAGTCCCGAGAACAGCGCCGCAGCAAGCGTTAAGCCAGTAAGTCCTAACTTAATGCCTCTGAAAGACGCCATGCATCCACGCTCCAGAACCGAGGGTTAACCCGTAAATCGTTCGGCGACGTAGTGTCGCCTATCCGCCTTGGAAATGCAAGTGCCTGCACAAAAAATGGGCATCTTGTGCGCCGCAGCAACGCGCTGAAAAGTCAGCGCATGCTTATGCGCAAAGTCTCACCGATCGGCATTTGCGTCGGCGACCGTCAACGCCGTCATGTTGACGATGCGCCGCACCGTGGTGCTGGCCGTCAATATATGTACCGGACTGGCAGCCCCGAGCAGCACCGGGCCGATGGCGATGTTGCCGCCGGCAGCCGTCTTGAGCAGGTTGTAGGCAATATTGGCCGAATCAATATTCGGCAAGACCAACAGATTGGCATTCCCGGACAAGGTGCTGTTGGGCATCAGGCGGGCGCGTGCAGCGCCATCAAGTGCGACGTCGCCATGCATTTCGCCATCGACCTCCAGCCAGGGCGCCTGTTGGCGCAGTAGCTCCAGCGTCTCGCGCATCTTGATGGCCGTCGGCTGGTTGCTGCTGCCAAAGTTGGAATGCGACAGCAGCGCCACCTTGGGCTTCAGCCCAAAACGCAGCATCTCTTCCGCCGCCATGGCGGTGATCTCGCACAACTCGGCCGGGGTAGGGTCATAGTTGACATGGGTGTCCACCAGGAACACGAAACGGTCGGGCAACATCAGGCCGTTCATGCAGGCATAAACCGGCACATCCTGCGGCGTGCCAGGGCTGCCGCCCTTGCGCTTGCCGATCACCTGGTCGATGTACGTGCAGGTGCATGGTCGTGGTACCCCAGGTGCCACAGATCAGTCCGTCGACATCGCCTTTGTGCAGCAGCATGGCGCCGATCAGCGTCAGCCGGCGACGCATCTCGATCTTGGCCATCTGCTGGGTCATGCCCTTGCGCTCGGTCATGCGGTGGTAGGTCTGCCAGAAATCACGATAGCGCGCGTCATGTTCGACATTGACGACGTCGTAGTCCAGTTCCTCGCGCAAGCGCAAGCCGAATTGTTCGATGCGCTGGGCAATGATTTGTGGGCCGACCGATCAGCGTCGGGCGCGCCAGCCCTTCGTCCACGACGATCTGGCAAGCGCGCAGCACGCGCTCTTCCTCTCCCTCGCTATAGGCGACCCGCTTGCGCGTGGCACTCTTGGCAGCCGCGAAGATCGGCCGCATGGTGTTGCCCGATGCATAGACAAAACTCTGCAGCCGGTCGCGATAGGCCTGCATGTCGGCGATCGGACGCAACGCCACGCCGCTGTCCACCGCCGCCTGCGCCACGGCCGGCGCGATCATCATCATCAAGCGCGGATCGAAAGGTTTGGGGATCAGATACTCCGGCCCGAACGCGAGCTGCTGCCCGGCATACGCCGCCGCCACGACCTCGCTTTGCTCGGCCTGCGCGAGTTCGGCGATCGCACGCACCGCGGCGATCTCCATTTCGTCGGTAATGGTCGAGGCGCCCGCATCGAGCGCGCCCCGGAAGATGTACGGGAAACACAGGACGTTGTTGACCTGATTCGGGTAGTCGGTACGTCCGGTGGCCATGATCGCGTCGTCGCGTACCAGCTTGACGTCTTCGGGCGTGATCTCGGGGTTCGGATTGGCCAGCGCGAAGATCAGCGGCCGGGGCGCCATCTTGCGCACCATGTCCTGCTTGAGCACGCCGCCGGCCGACAGGCCCAAAAATATATCTGCGCCTTCGATCACGTCCGTCAAGGTGCGCGCCTGCGTGGGCTGGGCAAACAAGCGCTTGTCCTCGTCCATCAGCTCGGTGCGGCCTTCGTAGACGACGCCGGCCAGGTCGGTGACGAAGATGTTCTCGCGCGGCAAGCCCAGCTTGAGCAGCAGGTTCAGGCAAGCCAAGGCCGCGGCGCCTGCACCCGATGTAACCAGCTTGACGCTCTTCAGATCCTTGCCCACCACCTTCACGCCATTGAGCAGCGCCGCACCCACCACAATGGCCGTGCCATGCTGGTCATCGTGAAAGACCGGGATCTTCATCCGCTCGCGCAGCTTGCGCTCGACATAGAAGCAGTCCGGCGCCTTGATGTCTTCCAGGTTGATGCCGCCAAAAGTGGGCTCAAGCGAGGCGATGATGTCGACCAGCTTGTCCAGGTCGTGCTTTTCGTTGATCTCGATATCGAACACGTCGATGCCGGCAAACTTCTTGAACAGCACCGCCTTGCCTTCCATGACCGGCTTGGCCGCCAACGGACCGATGTCGCCCAGGCCCAGCACGGCCGTGCCATTGGTGACCACCGCGACCAGATTGCCGCGGCTGGTGTACTGGAAGGCGTTGTTCGGATCGGCGACGATTTCCTCGCAAGCGGCCGCAACACCGGGCGAATACGCCAGCGCCAGATCGCGCTGATGTGACCAGCTGCTTGGTCGCGGTAACTGCAATCTTGCCGGGCGTGGGGAACTCGTGGTACTCCAGGGCCGCCTTGCGCAACTCGGCGCGTTTGTCATCGGAACTGGGCATCGAATCGGACATACACAAACTCCTGCCGTTTCGGGCAATTTGCGCCAGGCCGCAGGGTTGGCGGGCGCGGCTAGTCAAGGGTTGAAATTGTAGGCGCGGGCCAGGAAGACGCCGGGCGCGGGGTGCCGCAAGCCCGCCGGCCTGGTCTAGAGCATCGTCGTGGTGGCGCTCAAGAGCTGCGGCTGGCCAGCCCTGCACGAATGAACGGTCCCGAAGTCGTCGACCGCGATGTGGACCCCGCGCGCGCTGATCTCCTCGAGCAATTCGATCACCCTTGCCGCGTCGGTCATGGCCGTGGTCTCGGTCAACTCCAGCTTCAACGTCGCCGGTGCAAAGCCGGTATCCAGCAAAGGGACGGGCGTTTCTGGGCGGCTGTCCGGTCCGGGCCACGGTGCACCTTGTTTGCTGAATTGCCGCTCGAGCGTTCCGGTCATGGCAACGGGGGTTGCGCTACTGGTCGCGCATCAAGGCTTCGATGTCGGACACGCCCACCGGCACGTCCCGGCTGATCAGCTCGCAACCGTCGGCCGTCACGATGGCGTCGTCCTCGATACGGATGCCGATGTTGTGAAACTGCTCCGGCACGCCCTCGGCCGGCCGTACATAAATACCCGGCTCGATCGTCAGCACCATGCCCGGGCGCAGGATGCGCGCCGGCCGGTTGACGATGGTCTCGCCGCTGAGTGCATCCTTGCGTTCGCTGGTCTGACCCAGTTCGCTGGGCTCCAGATAGCCGCCGCAGTCATGCACGTCCATGCCCAGCCAATGACCGGTGCGGTGCATGTAGAACTGGAAATACGCGCGCTTGTCGATCACGTCATCCAGTGTTCCGACCTTGGCGCCATCGAGCAGGCCCAGGTCGAGCATGCCCTGGGCCAGCACCTTGACGCTGGCCTCGTGCGGATCGGTGAAACGGGCACCACTGCGCGTGGCGGCCACGGCCGCATCCTGGCTGGCCAGCACCAGTTCGTACAGGGCGCGCTGGGGTCCGGTGAAGCGGCCATTGGCCGGGAAGGTGCGCGTGATGTCGCTCGCATAACCATCGAGTTCGCAGCCGGCGTCGATCAGCACCAGTTCGCCATCGCGAATCGGGGCCGTGTCGGCGCGGTAATGCAGCACGCAGGCATTGGCACCCGCCGCCACGATGGAGCCGTAGGCCGGATACTGCGAGCCGTGACGGCGGAACTCGTGCAGCAGTTCGGCGTCCAGGTGGTATTCACGCACGTCCTGACCGTCGCGCAACATGCGCGCCGACAGCTGCATGGCGCGGATATGCGCGCCGGCACTGATTTGCGCCGCACGGCGCATGGTGTCCTGCTCGGACGCATCCTTGACCAGCCGCATCTCGTCGAGCAAGCCGCACAGGTCGCGTTGCTGGCCCGGGCACAGGGCGCCAAAACGCACCCGTGCGCGCAAGCTGGCTCAACCAGCCGTCGATGCGGGTTTCCAGGCCCTTGTGGATACCGAACGGAAACCAGACCACGTCTCGGCCGTCCATCAGGCGCGGCAGCTGCGCATCCAGCTCGGCCACGGAAAACGCCGCGTCCACGCGCCAGGCGCTGCGGTGCGTCGGCCGGGCCGAGCCGGTAGCCGTCCCAGATTTCGCGCTCCATGTCCTTGGGCTGGCAGAACAAGCGTGGTCTTGCCGTCGCCGGTGATGACCAGCCAGGCCTGCGGCTCGGCGAAGCCGCTCAGGTAATGAGAAATAGCTGTCGTGGCGGTACAGGAAGTCGCTGTCACGGTTGCGGCTTTGTTCGGGCGCCGTTGGAACGATGGCGATGCCCTGCGGGCCCAGTTGGCGGGCCAGCGCCGCGCGCCGTTGTGAATAGATCGAATTCGTCATGCGTGCTTTGTCAGGATTCCGGGGACTGGTTGAGTTGGGCCAGGCGTTCGGGTGTACCCACATCGACCCATGGGCCAGTGTATAACTCGCCGCTGACCAGTTCCTGGTCAATGGCCGAGCGCAGTATCGGCGCCAGCGGCGCCCGCATGCCATGTGGATTACCCGCGGCAATGGCGCAATACGGCGGCGAAAACAGGAGGTGGCGGTACAGGCCGATGGTGCTGTAGGTCCAACGCGCAGCGCCGTCATTTGTTACCCGACCGTCATCTGTCAGCCCGAAGTCGCCTTTGGCGTTGTGCGGTGGATTGGGCACCAGCCAGATATGGGCCAGCATCGCGCTGGCGCGAAACCGGTCGACCGCCTGCGTCGAGAACACGAATTCCGGCACGAACACATCGCCGGCGAGCACCCAGAACGGATCCGACATCTGCGGCAACACGCGCACGATGCCGCCGGCGGTCTCCAGCGCGCCGCCGAAGTCCAGGCCTTCGTCGGAATAATGCAAACGAACCGAACCGGAGTCGACAGGCTTGTCGCGTTGCGCGCTTCGCGCATGCGGGTCGAACCGGTCGCCGAAATGGGTGGAGATCTGCTCGCCGAGCCAGGCGGTGTTGACCATCAGGTCCGAGACCCCGGCGCGCGCCAGCGCCTCGATCGGCCACTGCATCAGCGCCTTGCCATGCACCTGCAGCAGCGGCTTGGGGCAGGAATCGGTCAGCGGCCGCATGCGCTCGCCACGCCCCGCCGCCAGGATGATGGCAGCACAAGTCATCGGCGACTCCGTGAACGAAACCGCGCAGCAAGCCGCGCAACAGAAGTCAAGCATGGCCAGACTTTAGCGTCATTGCATCGAATACGGGCCGGCCCATACGCCAGCAAATACACCGATATCCGTCTTGCGAAACCAGCGCCATGGGGTCACCGCAATCGGACAATTGACCGTCGCGGCGTGGCTGAACGATAAAATCCCGGGTTCGTGGCCCTTCGGGCCTGGCACCTTTCCTGATTGCCCCACCATGACAACACCTCAGACAATGGCCAACGCCATTCGCGCCCTGGCAATGGACGCCGTTCAACAAGCCAACTCCGGACACCCCGGCGCGCCCATGGGCATGGCAGACATGGCCGTGGCCTTGTGGGGCCCGAAGACCGACGGCGACCTGCCGGCCGGCATGCTCAAGCACAACCCGGGCAACCCGAACTGGTTCGACCGCGATCGTTTCGTGTTGTCCAACGGCCATGCGTCGATGCTGCTGTATTCCTTGCTGCACCTGACCGGCTACAAGTTGCCGATGAAGGAGTTGAAGAATTTCCGCCAGTTGCACAGCAAGACCGCTCGGCCACCCGGAACACGGCATCACGCCCGGCGTGGAAACCACCACCGGCCCGCTGGGCCAGGGTTTCGCCAACGCCGTGGGCATGGCGCTGGCCGAGAAACTGCTGGCCAGCGAATTCAACCGCGAAGAGCATGCCGTGGTCGACCACCGCACCTATGTGTTCATGGGCGACGGCTGCCTGATGGAAGGCATCAGCCATGAGGCGGCTGCCCTGGCCGGCGCCTGGAAGCTGAGCAAGCTGGTCGCCTTGTACGACGACAACGGCATCTCCATCGACGGCCAGGTCGCGCCCTGGTTCATCGACAACACCGCACTGCGTTTTGTCGCCTATGGCTGGAACGTGATCGGCCCGATCGATGGCCACGACGCAGCGGCCGTGTCCAAGGCCATGGTCGAGGCCCAGGCGCAAAGCGATTCACCGACCCTGATCATCTGCAAGACCCGTATCGGCCAGGGCAGCCCGAACCGTGGCAACACCGCCAAGGCCCATGGCGAGCCGCTGGGTGCAGACGAGATCGCGCTGACGCGCGCCGCACTGGGCTGGACCGAGCCGCCATTCGTGGTCCCGGCCGACGTCAAAGCCGCCTGGGATTGCAAAACCAGCGGCACAGGTCGCCGAATCGGCCTGGGATCAGCGCTTCGATGCCTACAAGGCCGCGCATCCGGAACTGGCCAAGGAACTCGTACGCCGCATGAAAGGCGCGCTGCCGCGCAACTTCGCGCAGACCGTGGTCGACACCGTGATCGCCGCCGACAGCAAGGCCGAGACCGTGGCCTCGCGCAAGGCGTCGCAGATCGCGCTGGAGGCGTTCACCGCAGCGCTGCCCGAGATGCTGGGCGGCTCGGCCGACCTGACCGGCTCCAACCTGACCAATACCAAGAGCACGCCAAGCCTGCGTTTCGACCTGGACGGCAAGGTCGCGCTGAGCCCGGACGCCGGTGGCGCCCTGATCGGCGGTCGCCACATCAACTACGGCGTACGCGAATTCGGCATGGCCGCCGTGATGAACGGCGTGGCCCTGCATGGCGGCTTCATTCCGTACGGCGGCACCTTCCTGACCTTCAGCGACTACAGCCGCAATGCGATTCGCATGGCGGCGCTGATGAAGCTGCGCGTGGTCCATGTGTTCACCCACGACAGCATCGGTCTGGGTGAAGACGGCCCGACCCACCAGTCGATCGAACATGCGGCTTCGCTGCGCCTGATTCCCAACCTGGACGTCTGGCGTCCCGCCGACACCGCCGAGACGGCCGTGGCCTGGGCCGTCGCGCTGCAGAATGCGACGCGCCCGACCGCCATGTTGCTGAGCCGCCAGGGCATCAGCTACGCGCCCAAGGGCGTGTGCCCGGCTGCGCCCGACGCGGCTGGCCTGGACGCCATCAGCAAGGGCGCCTATGTGCTGGCCGAGCCCACCGAAGTGGGTCTGCGCAAGAAGGCCCAGGCAGTGATCATCGCCACCGGCTCCGAAGTGCAGCTGGCGCTCAAGGCACAGGAACTGCTGGCGACGCGCAAGATCGCGGTGCGCGTCGTCTCCATGCCCAGCACCACCACGTTCGACCGCCAGTCGGCCGCCTACAAGACCGAGGTGTTGCCGGCAGGTCTGCCGCGCATCGCGGTCGAGATGGGCGTGACCGATGGCTGGTGGAAATACGGCTGCGCCGCCGTGGTCGGCATCGACACCTATGGCGAATCGGCGCCTGCGCCGGTGCTGTTCAAGCATTTCGGATTCACGCCGGAAAACGTCGCGGACACGGTGCAAAAGGTATTGGCCAAACGCTGATCGGCGTCTGGCAACGGATTATCAGGTTTCAACCAACGGAGGAAAAGGCAAATGGCTATCAAGATCGGCATCAACGGCTTCGGCCGCATCGGGCGCATGGTGTTTCGGGCAGCGGTGCAGAACTTCAAGGACATTGAAGTGGTCGGCATCAACGACCTGCTCGAACCCGACTACCTGGCCTATATGCTGCAGTTCGACTCGGTGCATGGCCGCTTCAAGGGCGAGGTCTCGGTCGACGGCAACACGCTGGTCGTCAACGGCCGCAAGATCCGACTGACTGCGGTCAAGGACCCGGCCGAGCTCAAATGGAACGAAGTCGGTGCCGACATCGTCATCGAGTCGACCGGCCTGTTCCTGACCAAGGAAACCGCGCAAAAGCACATCGACGCTGGCGCCAAGAAGGTCATCATGTCGGCTCCGAGCAAGGACGACACGCCGATGTTCGTGTTCGGCGTCAACGACAAGACCTACAAGGGCGAGGCCATCATCTCCAACGCCTCGTGCACCACCAACTGCCTGGCCCCTGTGGCCAAGGTGCTGAACGACAACTGGGGCATCAAGCGCGGCCTGATGACCACGGTGCATGCAGCCACCGCGACGCAGAAGACCGTCGACGGCCCGTCCAACAAGGACTGGCGCGGCGGCCGCGGCATTCTGGAAAACATCATCCCGTCGAGCACCGGCGCCGCCAAGGCCGTCGGCGTGGTGATTCCCGAGCTGAACAAGAAGCTCACCGGCATGTCGTTCCGCGTGCCGACCTCGGACGTGTCGGTGGTCGATCTGACGGTGGAGTTGTCCAAGGAGGCCACCTACGCCGAGATCTGCGCGGCCATGAAGGCCGCGTCCGAAGGCGCGATGAAGGGTGTCATGGGCTACACCGAGGACAAGGTGGTGTCGACCGATTTCCGCGGCGAGAGCTGCACCTCGGTGTTCGACGCCGACGCCGGCATGGCGCTGGACAGCACGTTTGTCAAAGTCGTTTCCTGGTACGACAACGAGTGGGGTTACTCCTGCAAGGTGCTGGAGATGGCCCGCGTCGTCGCCAAATAGGGCTGATCCATAGCAGCGTGCGACCGACCGGCTGAAGCCGGCGTCGCATTTTTGTCAGATCAGGTCGCATCTGGGTCGACTTCGCTGCGCCAGCTTGCGCACGCACAATCGAGCCCATTCCCAGCACCACGATCCGCCCACCTTGACCCAATCCGACGCCGCACGGGGCATCCGTTTTCTGTGCGCCGGGGTGTTCGTCTTTTCGCTGCAGGACGCGGTGGTCAAGCAGGTCAGCGGCGACTATCCGCTGACCGCAGGTGATGACGATACGCTCGATCGTGGCGATCCCGATCCTGCTCGTCATGGTGCAGCTCGAGGCCGGCTGGCGGGCCATCTTCACACCCCATTTCCGCTCCCTGGTATCGCGCGCCGGCCTCATGTTTGGCGCCTACACGAGCTACTACATGGCGTTTCCGGCGATGAACCTGGCCTATGCGGTGGCCTTGTATTTCACGGTTCCACTTTTTGTCACCGCGTCTGGCGGGTCCGTTTCTCGGTGAACGCATCGGCATCAAGGTATGGGCGGCACTCGCCGTCGGCTTCAGCGGCATTGTGGTGATCCTGCAGCCGGGCAGCGGGCTGTTCGAATGGGCGGCGCTGTTGTCGCTGACATCGGCACTGATGTACGCGACCTCCATGCTGATGGCGCGGCGCATCGGAACGGCGCAACCGGCGTCGGTCATGACCTTCTATCAGAACTGGGTTTTCCTGGCCGGTGCGCTCGTGATCGCCGGCCTGCACCCATTGGCTTGGCATCGAGGACGCCGGCCACCCCAGCATCACCTTCCTGGTCCGGCCCTGGGTCTGGCCCACGGTCGGTGACGGCTTGCTGATTGCCTCCTGCGGCGTCATCGCCTCGGCCGGCATGTTGCTGCTGACCAATGCCTACCGGATCGCGCCGGCCAATCTGGTCACGCCATTCGAATACACCGGCATCCTGTGGGCGCCACTGTGGGGATTTCTGTTTTTTGGCGAGGTGCCGCGCTCGACGACGGTTCTGGGCGCTCTGCTGATCGCCGCGGCCGGTATCGTCGCCTTGCGCGAGGCGCGAAAATAGCCCGTCGACAGAGTGCAGCCGCCGAACCACCATGCCTCAAGGAACCCGCAACATGGACGTGATGCAAACCATCCGCGCGGCGTTCGAGCGCCGGGGCAACGAGAACTACGGCGAAGGCGTCAGCCAGCTCGAACACGCGATCCAGTGCGCCGCATTTGCCCAGCGCGACGGCGCCGGCGACGTTCTTATCGCCGCAGCCTACCTGCACGACATCGGCCACCTGCTGCACGACCTGCCGCAGGACATCGCCGACTCCGGCGTCGACACCCAGCACGAATCCACCGGATCGGCCTGGCTGTCGCAGTTTTTCGGCCCCGAACTGACCGAGCCGGTGCGGATGCACGTGGCTGCCAAACGCTATCTGGCTGCGACCGAGGCGGGGTATTTCGACCTGTTGTCGGATGCGTCGAAGTTGTCGCTCACGCTCCAGGGTGGCGTGATGACGCCGGAGCAGACCCAGGCCTTCGAAGCCGAACCGTTCTTTGCCGATGCGCTGCGCCTGCGGCGCTGGGACGAAGAAGGCAAGATCGTCAACTACCAGGGCCCGAGTCCCGGCGCATTTCGAAGCCATCGTGGCGCGTTGCCTGCGCCCCTGAGACCAGGCGGATAGGCACCCGCCTGCCAAGGTCTTGAAGGGCGGCTTCGGCGGTCTGGCACCATGGAGCCATGGCAACACCATCTGACCTGCTCCCGCCTTTTGTCCAGGCCTTGCTGGAGCCCGCCCGGCATCCGGGAGACACTGCCGCAGTCACGCTGGTCGAGACCCATATTTCGTGGGTATTGCTGGCCGGCGCATTCGCCTACAAGATCAAGAAGCCGCTCAAGCTCCCCTTTCTTGACTTCAGCACGCCGGCGCTGCGCCAGCGTTATTGCGAAGAGGAACTGCGGCTGAACCGACGCTTCGCACCTGACATCTACCTCGACGTCATCGCCATCACCGGCGAGCCCGAGAACCCGCAACTCGGTGGCAGCGGCCCGGTCATCGACCACGCCGTGCGGATGCGGCGCTTCGATGAAGGCAACCGGCTGGACCGGGTCTGTGCACGCGGCGAACTGACGGCAGCCCACTTGTCCGACCTGGCCGACACGCTGGTCGCGTTCCATGTTGACGCCGCTGTTGCGCCAGCTGACGCGCGTTTCGGATCACCGGCGCACATCCTCGCGCCGGCCATCGACAATTTTCGCGACCTGGTCGCAGCTGATTCCCGACAAAGACTTGCAGCAACGCCTGGCCGACACTGCGCGACTGGACCGAGGCCGAGCACCTGAGGCTCACACCGCTGATGCGCGAACGCAAGGCGGCCGGCCGGGTCCGCGAATGCCATGGCGATCTGCACCTGGCCAACATGGTGCTGGTGGATGGCCACGTGCGCATGTTCGACTGCCTGGAATTCAACGAGGACCTGCGCTGGCTCGACACGGCGAACGAAATCGCATTCACCTACGTCGACCTGCTGGACCATGGCCAGAACGGGCCTGGCCAACTGGTTCGTCGACGAGATGGTCAGCCGCAGCGGCGACTACCAGGACGCGGTGTCCCTGCTGCGCTTTTACGCGGTATACCGGGCCCTGGTGCGTGCCAAGGTGGCGGCGATCCGCCACGCGCAAAGCCACGACGCGGAGGAAAACCAGGCGACGCTTGTCTGCATCGCGCAGGCCGAGCAACTGGTCGGCGCCGGTGGCGCAGCGCCTTGTCATCACGCATGGGCTGGCCGGTTGCGGCAAGACATTGGCATCGACCCGGTGGCTGCAAACCGATCCGCACGCACGAACCCTGCGCGTACGCTCGGACGTCGAACGCAAACGCCTGTTCGGTCTGGCGCATACCACGCGCAGTGGCTCGGACACCGGCGCGGGCATCTACACGCCCGACGCGCATCAGCAGACCTACAGCGCCTGGCTGAACTGGCGACGAACCTGTTGCAGGCAGGCTGGTCGGTGGTGGTGGATGCGGCATTCCTGCAAGCGCGCGGAACGTGACGTGTTTCGCGCGCTGGCCCGGCAACATGGCGCGCAGTTCGCCATCCTCGCGCCGCAGGCCGACATCGAGGTTTTGCGTCAGCGCATACAGGCACGCCAGCTGGCAGGTCAGGATGCCTCCGAGGCGACGGTCGACGTGCTCGAACGTCAGCTGCAATGGATCGAGCCGCTGGGCCCCGACGAGATGGCGCAGCAGCTTGGCCTGGACCTGAACTGATCAGGTCCGGCCCCGTCGACCAGCGGCGCCGGTGACGGAACCCGAAACGCTTATTGCGGCTTGATACCCGCGATCTTGATCACCTTGGTCCAGGTATCGAGCTCGGACTTCATGAACGCGGCATAGGGCTTGGCGCCTTGCGCCGGAATGATGAAACCGACCGACCCCATGCGCTGCTTGATCGCATCAGACTGCATGATCTGCACCATCGCCGCTTCGATCTTGTCGACGATGGGCTGTGGTGTTCCCTTGATGGCCGACAGGCCCGACCAGGACAGCGCCTCAAAGCCCTTGTAGCCTGACTCGGCAATGGTCGGAATGTCCGGGTACAGCGGATTGCGTTGTGCGCTGGACACGGCAAGTGCCCGCATCTTGCCGGCCTTGACATGCTGCAGCGCTGCGTCCTGGTTGATGAACATCATCGGAATCGTGCCACCGAGCAGATCACTGAGCATCGGTCCGCCGCCACGGTAGGGAATGCCGGTCATGAAGATGCCGGCGGTCTGCTTGAACAGCTCCATCGCCATGTGGCCGGATGCGGCATGGGTAAAACCGTAATCGAGTTTGCCCGGGTTGGCCTTGGCGTAGGCCACCACGTCCTTGACCGACTTGAACGGTGTGTCCGGATGCACCACCAGCACGTTCGGCCCGGAATGGACCTGCGTGATCGGGATGAAGTCGGTCATCGAGTTGTATTTGAGGTTCGGGTCCAGGCCATGCGCCACGGCGTTCTGACCCACGCCGGTCTGCACCAGCGTGTAGCCGTCCGGCGTCATCCTGGCCGCGCGTTCGGTACCGACGATGCCTCCGGCACCACCGATGTTCTCGATGACGAACGGCTGCTTGAAGTGCTTGCCGAGTTCCTCGGCCATCATCCGGGCCATCACGTCACTGGTGCCGCCGGGCGGGAAGGTCACGATGATCTTGACCGGCTTGTTCGGATAGTCAGCCTGCGCGAATGCCGCCAGCGGCGCGGTCATGCCAAGTACGATGCCCGTCACAAGGGCAACGAGATATCGACGTTTCATGAGTCTGGCTCCAGGTAGTGTCTGCTGAGGGTGGGAAAGGGAACGGAAACGGGTTGACGCGAAAACCGGCCACGCACGTGGGAACTCGGCGCGCGCGGCGCGCCACGCAAGGCGGGTTTGACATGTGTGTGAGGGGCCTGCATGCGTGGCGACTCAGGTCACCGGCGCCGGATTGAACAACACCAGCGCGTTGTGCAGCTTCCAGTGTTCGGCCCAGGTCTTCTTGCCGCTGGCGACGTCGAGCATCATCTGGAACAACTCCCAGCCCATCTGCTCGATCGTCTTCTCGCCGGTGGCGATACGCCCGGCGTCCAGGTCCATCAGGTCGTGCCAGCGCCGCGCCAGGTCGCTGCGGGTGGCGACCTTGATCACCGGCACCTCGGCCAGGCCGTAAGGCGTGCCGCGTCCGGTGGTGAAGATATGCAGATTCATGCCGGCGGCCAGTTGCAGGGTGCCGCAGATGAAGTCGCTGGCCGGCGTGGCCGCGTACAACAGGCCTTTTTGCAAGGCGCGCTCACCCGGCGGCACCACGCCCATGATGGGCGCCGTGCCGGACTTGATGATCGAGCCCATGGCCTTTTCGACGATGTTGGACAAACCACCGGCCTTGTTGCCCGGCGTGGTGTTGGCACTGCGGTCGACCTTGCCGCGCTCCAGATAGCGGTCGTACCAGTCCATCTCGCGCACCATGGCCTCGGCCACCTCGGTGGTGGCGGCGCGCGCGGTCAACTGGTCGATGCCGTCACGCACTTCGGTGACTTCGGAGAACATCACGGTGGCACCGGCGCGCACCAGCAGGTCGGTCGCAAAACCCACCGCCGGATTGGCGGTGACACCCGAGAACGCATCGCTGCCACCACACTGCACACCCACCACCAGACCGGAGGCCGGGCAGGTCTCGCGCCGGCGCTGGTTCAGGCGCTCCAGATGCACACGGGCCTGGCGCATGATCGAGTCGATCATCGACATGAAGCCGACATGGCCGGCGTCCTGCAGGCACACCACGTCGAGCTCTTCCGCCTCCTGTGCGCCACGCTGGTCGCTGATGGGGATCACACCCGGCGGCAACAGGCGCTCGGGCTGCAGCTTCTCGCAACCCAGGCTGACCACCATCACCTCGCCGCCGAAGTTCGGGTTCAGGCTGATGTTGCGCAGCGTGCGGATCGGGATCACCGCGTCGGGCGCGTCGATCGCCACGCCGCAGCCGTAGCTGTGCTCCAGGCCGACCACGTCGTCGACATGCGGGAACGACGGCAGCAGTTCGTCCTTGATGCGCCGCACCGCGAAGTCCACGACACCGGCCACACACTGCACCGTGGTCGTGATCGCCAGGATGTTGCGGCTGCCCACCGAGCCGTCGGCATTGCGATAACCCTCGAAGGTGTAGCCCTCCAGCGGCGGCAACGGCGGCGGCTTTGCCGTGGCCATCGGCAAGCCGGTCAGCGCGCGCGCCTGCGGCATCTGCAGCAGGCGTTCATGCACCCAGCTGCCGGCAGGAATGTCGCGCAAGGCGGTGCCGATCACGACGTTGTAGCGGCGCACCGGTGCGCCGCTGGCAATGTCGACCAGGCTGAGCTTGTGGCCCTGCGGCACCTTGTCCAGCAAGGTCAGTCCGTCGGCAAACACGGTGCCCGCAGGCAGGCCGCCGTCGTTGGCGACGATGGCCACGTTGTCCGCCACATGCATGGCGATCCGGTGGGGCGGGAGCGACGGGGTATCAGTAGCGGTCATGGCGGCTCAGGCGAAGAGGAGAGGGCGTCGGCGCTGCGACCGGGGCCAGCACAGGCCCCGCGCGGCGAGCCGTGCCGGCATCAGGCCAGCGTGTAAGCCGTCTTGACCGTGGTGAAGAACTCCTGGGCATAACGGCCCTGCTCGCGCGAGCCGTAGCTCGAGCCCTTGCGTCCGCCGAACGGCACGTGGTAGTCGACACCGGCGGTCGGCAGGTTGACCATCACCATGCCGGCCTGGCTGTGGCGCTTGAAGTGGGTGGCGTACTTGAGCGAGGTGGTGGCGATGCCGGCCGACAGGCCGAACGGCGTGTCGTTGGCCTCGGCCAGCGCATCGTCGTAGTCCTTGACGCGGATGACGCTGGCCACCGGGCCGAACACCTCCTCGCGGTTGATGCGCATGTCGGTCGTGGTGTCGGTGAACAGCGCCGGCGCCATGTAAAAGCCCTCGGTGTCGCGCTTGAGCGCGCTCGCCACCGATCAACAGCTTGCGCGCCTTCCTTCTGGCCGATCGCGACATAGTCGAGGTCCTGCGCGAGCTGCGACTTCGACGACACCGGACCGATGTCGATGCCGGCCTGCAAGGCATCGCCGACCTTGAGCGCGGCCATGCGGGTCTGCATGGCCTCGATGAACTTCGGATAAATGCCTTCGGTGACGATCAGCCGGCTCGACGCGGTGCAGCGCTGGCCGGTGGAGAAGAAGGCGCTTTGCACGCACAGTTCGACCGCCTGGTCCAGATCGGCGTCGTCGAGCACGACCTGCGGGTTCTTGCCGCCCATCTCGAGCTGCACCTTCTTCAGGTTCGCGGCGCATTGCTGCGCGATGCGCCCGCCCACTTGCTGCGAGCCGGTGAAGCTGATCGCGTCGATGCCGGGATGGTTGACCAGCACGTCGCCGACCACGCTGCCGCGGCCCATGACCAGGTTGAACACGCCGGCGGAATGCCGCTGCGGCTGATGATGTCGGCCAGCGCCCAGGCGCAGCCCGGCACCAGATCGGCCGGCTTGAGCACGACGCAATTGCCGATAGGCCAGCGCCGGCGCGATCTTCCAGGCCGGAATCGCGATCGGGAAGTTCCACGGCGTGATCAGGCCGATCACGCCGAACGGCTCGCGCGTGACCTCGACGCCGATGCCGGGGCGCACCGAGGGCAGCGTCTCGCCGGCCAGGCGCAGGCATTCGCCGGCGAAGAACTTGAAGATCTTGCCGGCGCGGGCGGCCTCGCCGATGCCTTCGGCGCGGGTCTTGCCTTCTTCGCGCGCGAGCAGCGTGCCGAGCTCCTCGCGTCGGGCCAGGATCTCGTTGCCGATCTTGTCCAGCGCATCGGAGCGGGCCTGGATGCCCGAGGTCGACCAGGCCGGGAAGGCGGCGCGTGCGGCCTGCACCGCCGCGTCCATCTGCTCGGCATTGGCCTGGGTGTACTGGCCCAGCACGTCGGCCGTGTTGGACGGGTTGACGTTCGGGCTGTAGCTGTCGCCGGCCACCCATTGGCCGTTGATGAGGTTGTCGTGTTGTTGTGGTCATGTGAGTGTCCTTGAGAGAGTTCGGATTGGAAAAGGTGTACACGCCATCGTTACGCAATCTCGCCGGCCAGGTTCACCGGCGGACCGGGCCCGACGACGCGATGATGGCTTCGATGACCGCATGCACCGCCAGCGCGCTGCGTCCGGTCACGGCCGGTGCGCGATCGTCCCGCACCGCATCGAGAAAATCGTGCATCACGGCGCGGTGCGGGCCATGGTCGAACGCCATCGGGTCGGCGCCACCGCCCTGCCGCTGTCAGCGCCGAGGGTCTCGATGCGACCGTCGGCATACGCGATCTGCAGGCTGCCGGCCTGCAGTGTCGCCGTGCCGAGGCTGGCGTTGATCTCGATGCGCTCCGGTTAGCCGGGATACGCCGCCGTGGTGGCCTGCACCACCGCCACGGCGCCGCCAGGGTAACGCAGCAGGGCGCTGGCGCTGTCTTCGCCGTCCATCCGGTGCACCGCGCTGGTGGAGACCGTGCCGGTCACGCGTTGCGGCGGCCCGATCAGGCTGAGCAGCAGGTCCAGCGTATGGATCGCCTGGGTCATCAGCACGCCGCCGCCGTCACGCGCCATGGTGCCGCGACCGGGTTCGTCGTAATAGCTCTGCGGCCGCCACCAGCGCACCTGAGCGCTGGCGCTGTCGGCTGCCGAGTTCGCCGCTGCGCAGCTTGCTGCCGCGGCCGCAGCGCGCCCGCGCAGCGGTACTGCAGCATCACCGCCAGCTTGACACCGGCGGCCTCGCAGCCGGCCACCAGTTCGCGCGCGCGCGGCGGTCACGTTCCGCGGTTTTTCTTCCAGCACATGTTTGCCGGCGCGGCCACCTGGCGCACCACGTCCAGATGCGCCGCCGGCGGCGTGAGCACCAGCACAGCGCGACGCGCGCGTCTGCAGGATGTCGTCCAGCCTCGTCGTGCGGCGTGCGCCGTCGGGCAGGGGCGCGGCCTCCAGCCGCTGCGCGTCGCGCGCACAGACCCAGGTCAGCGGATAGTCGGCGCGCAGGTCGTGCAGCGCCGCAGATGCGGCGCCGCGCCCATGCCGGCGCCGACCACGGCTACGTCGAACGCCGATTCCATGTTGTTGCCAAGCCTGCGTTACTGCGGGCCGAGCGTGTCGATCAGCGCGGCCAGTTGCTCCACCTCGGCGGGCTTGAGATCGGTCAGCGGCGGGCGCACCGGGCCGGCGTCATGGCCGACGATCTTCGCGCCGGCCTTGACGATGCTCACCGCATAGCCCGGCCATGCGGTTGCGGATGGCCAGGTAGGGCATGAAGAAGTCCTTCAGCAGGCGGTGCTGGGTCGCCATGTCGTCGTTGGCGACCGCGTGGTAGAAGTCCATCGCGGTCTTCGGGATGAAGTTGAACACCGCCGACGAATACACCGGCGTGCCCAGCGCCTTGTAGGCCGCGGCATAGACCTCCGCCGTCGGCAGGCCGCCCAGGTAGGCGAAGCGATCGCCCATGCGCTGGTAGATCGCGACCATCGTCTCGATGTCGCCGACGCCGTCCTTGAAGCCGACCAGGTTCGGGCAGCGCTCGGCCAGCCTCGCCAGCGTGTCGGGCGTGAGCTTGCTCTGACCGCGGTTGTAGACGATGACGCCGAACTTCACGCTCTTGCAGACCGCCTCGACGTGGGCGGCAGGCCTTCCTGGCCGGCTTCGGTCAGGTAGTGCGGCAGCAGCAGGATGCCGTGCGCGCCGGCCTTCTCGGCCGCCTGCGCGCATGGATCGCGAAGCGCGTCGGGCCGCCGGCGCCGGCGATGATCGGCACCTTGCCGCGGCAGGTGTCGACCGCGGTCTTGATGATGCCGGGGTACTCGTCGCCGGTCAGCGAGAAGAACTCGCCCGTGCCGCCGGCGGCGAACAGCGCGGTCGCGCCGTAGGGCGCCAGCCATTCGAGGCGCTCGATGTAGCCCTTCTTGTCGAAGTCGCCGTTGGCGTCGAAGTCGGTCAGCGGGAACGACAGCAGGCCGGAGCCCATGATGGTCTTGAGTTCTTGTGGGTTCATCGTGGTCAAGCAATGGGTAGGCGAGTGGAAGCGGTGCGCGGCACCAGGCAGCGATGTCAGTCGAGCTTGATGTTGGCGGCGGTCGACGACCTGCGCCCAGCGCGCGCGCTCCTTGTTGAAGAACTGGTCCTGCTCGGTCGGCGGTCATGGTCACGACCTCGGCGCCCTGCCCCGCCAGCCGCGACGCGGATGTCGGGCGAGCGGATGACCGTGATCAGTTCCTTGTCAGGCGCGCCACCACCGCTTCCGGCGTGCCGCGCGCCGCCAGCACGCCTTGCCAGGTGCCGGACTCGAAGCCGGGCACGCCCTGCTCCGCGATGGTCGGCACGTCGCCGATCAGCGGCATGCGCGTGCGCCTTGGACACGCCCAGCACCTTGAGCTTGCCGCTCTGCACGTGCGGCAGCGTCGCCAGCATGCCGTTCATCAGCACCTGGGTCTGGCCGGCGACCGTGTCCTGCATCGGCCTGCACGCCGCCCTTGTAGGGCACGTAGTCCCAGTTGGCGCCGCTGGCGCGTTCGACCGCGACGCCCGCCAGGTGCGGCGCGCTGCCGGTGGCGGTGACCGCGAAGTTCAGGTCGCTGGTCTTGGACAGCGCGACCAGTTCCTTCAGGTTGTTGGCCTTGCACCGACGGATGCACCACCAGCAGGTGCGGCGAATAGGCCAGCATGGTCACGCCGCGCAGGTCCTTGGACGGGTCGAACGACAGCTTGGTGTAGACCGACGGGCTGATGGCCAGCGCGCCGACGTCGCACAGCAGCAGCGTGTAGCCGTCCGGTGCCGACTTGGCCACGATGTCGGCGCCCAGGTTGCCGTTGGCACCGGCGCTGGTTCTCGACGATCACGGACTGCTTCAGCGCCTCCGACAGCGGCTGGCTGATCGCGCGCGCAATGATGTCCGACGACCCGCCCGGCGGGTACGGCACGACGATCCGGATCGGGCGCTCGGGCCAGGCGTCTTGCCCAGGCCGTCGAGGTCAAGGCCGAGGGCGAGGGAGGAACCGAGCAGGGTGCGGCGATTGAGCGTCATGGCGTTGGGTGGTTGTGTTGAAGAAGTGACTGTCGAAGAATGGAATGGAACGGGCGTCAGAAGCCGTAAAGCTGTTGCGGGTTGTCGACCAGGATGCGACGGAAAGCCTCGGCGTCCGGTGCCCAGGCGCGCAACAAGGTCAACATGTCGGCATCCCGGGCGGACTCGCGCGCCCGACATGGGGCCAGTTGCTGGCCCAAAGACAACGCTGCGGATAGGCTTGTGCCAGAGTGCGGGCCAGCAGGCTGACATCGGCATAGTCGGGCGCACCGGTGCGCGAGGTCTCGTACGGCGCGGAGAGCTTGATCCAGCAACGCCCCGTGTCCATCAGGCTGCACAGCGCCCGAAACTGCGGCGCATCGACGCCGGGCGGGGACAGGAACTTGCCGTTGTGGTCGATCACCAGCGGGACCGGCAGGCTCGGCGAGTTGCTCCAGCCGGTGCGGAAAGTCGGCGCCGTCCAGCTGCAGATTGATATGCCAGCCCAGTGGCGCGATACGTGCGGCCATGGGCAGCAGCGCATCCCATGACAACAAGGGCTGATTCAGCATCATGAAGCGAACGCCGCGCACGCCGGCCGCATGCAGTTGCGCCAGCGTTGCGTCGTCGACCGTCGGCGCGATGGTCACGACACCGCGACTGCTGGCACCGAGTTCGGCCAGCGCCGCCAGCATGCACCGGTTGTCGAAGCCGTACGCGGTCGACTGCACCAGTACGGCACGCGTGAGCCCCAGATCCGCCTGCACCTTGCGATAGTCGGCCAGTGTGGCGCGCTCCGGCGCAGTTGCGCCTGCCGTGGCCGCCAACGGAAAAGCCGGATCGAACACATGCAAGTGGCAATCGCATGCGCCCGCAGGCACTACGTCTGGAGATGCTGCGTGGGTCATGGCATCACGCCGTCGCAGGCCCGATCGCCGCGTTGGCGCACGCGCGTGGCGACATCGGCGTTGACGGCACCTATGGGTATCCGGCCCTGCAGGATCTCCGCGGTCTGGTGCACGGTCTCCAGCGCCTGGTGTTCGATCGCCGGTGGCGTCAGGCCGCCGATATGCGGCGATGCGATGACCTTCGGATGGCGTGCCAATGCCGCCGTCGGCATCTGGTCCGGCGCGCGCCCGACGTCGAGCGCGGCGCCGGCCAGATGGCCGTTGTCCAGCGCCTGCAACAGGGCCGCGTCGTCGACCAGGTCGCCGCGCGCGGCATTGATGAAGCAACTACCGGGGCGCATGGCGGCGAAAGCCTGGGCGTTCATCATGTTCTCGGTCGCGGCATTGGCCGGTGCCAGGCATACGACGAAGTCCGACGCCGCCAGCAGCTCCGCGCAGACTCCGTTGCGTGACGCCCGGCGCATCCACCGTCGCAAACGGATCGTTCACCAGCACCCGCATGCCCAGCGCGCCGGCAACCGAGCACAGGTAACGTGCGATCTGGCCATAACCGATGACGCCCAGCGTGGAGCCGCGCAATTCGCGTCCCATGCGCGGCCGGGCGATGTCCCTCGGCACGGTATTGCAGAACGCCAGCGCTGATGTGCCGGCCCAGGTCGATCATGGCGCCGACGATCCATTCCGACACCGACGCCATGAAGCCGGCGCTGGCCTGGGTCACCAGAATGCCTTGTGCGCTGGCCGCCGCTACGTCGATGGTGCGGATGTCGACCGCGCAGCGAACGACGGCCCGCACGTCGGCCAGCGCCGCCAGCTCGGCGGCATCGACCGGCGTCTGCCGGTAGGCGATCACGACGGCGCAGTCGCGCGCCGCGCCGACCAGCGCAGCGCCGGCCAGATCCTCGTCCGCGCCGTTGAGCCGCACCCGGCGACCTGCCGCAGCTGCGACAGCGCCGTGGCGCCGAAATAGGTGGCCAGCCGGTTGCGCGGATGGGTCACGAGCACCAGCGGCGGTTCAGGCGTGGACATGGTGGTCGGGGGACAAGGGGATGGCCGTCACGCCTCATCACAGACCGAGCAGGTTGGGCAGCCACAGCGACAGCGCCGGCACGTAGGTGACGATCGCCAGCACGACCAGCAGCAGGCCGAAGAAGGGCATCAAGGCCTTGACCACCTGTTCGATCGGCAACTTGCCCACCGCGCTGCCCACGAACAGCACCGAACCCACGGGCGGCGTGATCAGGCCCATGCCCAGGTTGACGATCATGATCATGCCGAAGTGCACCGGGTCGACGCCCACGGCCGTGACCACCGGCAGCAGGATCGGCGTCAGGATCAGCAGCAGCGCCGCCATGTCCATCAGCGTGCCCAGCACCAGCAGCAGCACGTTGATCATCAACAGGATCACGTACCTGTTGTCGGTGAAGGTGGTGAGCGCCGTGGTGATCTTCATCGGGATCATCATCAGCGTCATGATGTAGCCGAAGCTGGCGGCAAAGCCGATCAGGATCATCACGATCGACACCGTCTTGACGGTGCGGTGCACCAGCTTGGGCAGGTCGCGCCACTTGTAGTCGCGGTAGACGAACATGGTCACGAAGAAGGCCCACAGCACCGCGATCGATGCCGATTCGGTGGCGGTGAACACGCCGCTCAGGATGCCGCCCAGGATGATGACCATCGTCACCAGGCCCCACAGCGCGTCGCCGGAGATGCGCAGCGCCTGGCGCAGCGGAATCGACTCGCCCATCGGGAAGTTGCGCTTGCGCGCGATGTACAGGCAGTAGGATCCAGCGTCAGGCCCAGCAGCAGGCCCGGCAACACGCCGGCCATGAACAGCGCCGCGATCGAGATCGAGCCGCCGGCCGCCATCGAATAGATCACCGCGTTGTGGCTGGGCGGAATCAGCGTGGCCTGGATCGAGCCGCTGACGGTCAGCGCGGTGGCGAAGTCGCGCGGGTAACCCTTCTTCACCATCTCGGGAATCATCACCGAGCCGATCGAGGCGGTGTCGGCCACCGACGAGCCCGAGATCGCGCCGAAGAAGGTGGAGGCCAGGATGTTGACCAGCGACAGGCCGCCGCGCACAAAGCCCACCAGCACGCCGGCAAAAGCCACCAGGCGGCGCGACATGCCGCCTTCGGCCATGATGGCGCCGGCCAGCACGAAGAAGGGAATGGCCAGCAGGAGAACTTGTTGACGCCGCTGGCGATCTGGATCATCACCGCGTCCAGCGGCAGGTCGATCCACCGCGCCGACCAGCGCGGCCAGGCCCAGCGAATAGGCCACCGGCATGCCGATGACGATCAGCAGCGCAAAGCTGCCGAGCAATACGAATGCGTCCATGTTCAGGCTCCCGCTTGACTTCGACTCTGCATGGTCAAAACGGACCATCGCGCGATCGTGTTGCGGACCAAAGACCAGCGTCTCCAGCACGAACAGCAGCGTGAGCAAGCCGCCCGAGCGGCACCGGCATGTAGGTCGCGCCCACCGGCATCCAGGGCAACGAGGCGATGGTCTGGCCCATGGTCTCCAGGCACAGCTGGGTGCCGTAGAACATCATGAACAGGCTGATCACCAGCATCAGCAGGTTGACCGCGACGCACGCAGGCCCTTGCGAGCGCCGCCGGCATCCGGTCGGTGAGCATGGCCACCGCGATATGGGAGCCGGCGCGGTAGGCTGCGGCGGCGCCGAAGAAGGTGAAGATCACCATCAGCAAGATGGCGATCGGCTCGGGCCATTGCGCGCCGAATCCCAGCACATAGCGGGCAAACACGCCCACCGGAATGATCAGGCTCATGACGAAGATCGACATGCCGGCGATCCAGATGCAGGCCAGGTACAGGCTGTCGAGAGATGCAAGAATTGGTTTTTCATGGTGAATCCGGCCTGGGACGCCAGTTCGGAAACGATGGGCGAAATCCGGCCGGGCACAACCGTGCGCAGCACCGCGTGCTGCGCACGGCGGCCGGCGTTCGGTCGACTTACTTGACGGCGGCGATGCGCTTCATCAGGTCGGCGAACGGCGCGCCGTACTTGGCGCGCACCGGTGCGGTGGCGTCAAAGAACGGCTTCTGGTCGACCTCGACGAACTCGACGCCGGCGGCCTTGAGCTTGGCGGTGTAGTCGGCCACGCTCTTGTCCCACAACACGCGCTGTTCCATCTGCGCCTCGCGGCCGAATTTCTTCATCAGGCCTTGCTCGGCCGGGCGTCAGCTTGTCCCAGGTCACCTTGCGACATCACCAGCAGCTCGGGAATGATCAGGTGGTTGGTCTGCGCGTAGTACTTGGCGCCGGTGGTGTAGTGGTTGGAGGTGAACATGCTGGGCGGGTTGTTCTCGGCGCCGTCGATGACGCCGGTCTGCAGCGCGCTGTACACCTCGCCGTAACCCATGGCGATGCCGTTGCCGCCCATGGCGTTCATCGTGTCGACGAACAGCGGGTTGCCCATCATGCGCACCTTCTGGCCCTTCAGGTCAGCCGGCGTTGTGCACCGGCTTCTTGGTGTACAGGCTGCGCGAGCCGCCGTCCATCCAGGCCAGTGCCACCAGACGGGCCGGGCTGGCGCTGATCTTGTCGAGGATCTCCTGGCCGATCGGGCCGTCGATGACGGCGCGCATGTGGGCTTCGTTGCGGAACACGAAGGGCATGTTGAAGACGTTGACCTCGGGCACCACCGAACCCAGCGGGCCCAGCGAGGTGCGCAGGATCTGGATCGCGCCGATCTGCGTCTGCTCGATCATGGTCTTCTCGTTGCCGAGCACGCTGCTCGGGTACATCTGCATCTTGTACTTGCCGTTGGTGGCGGCTTCGAACTTCTTGCCCATGTTCTCGGTGGCCACCACGGTGGGGTAACCCGGCGGGTGGACGTCGGCGGCCTTGAGCACGGTCTGGGCGCCAGCCTGCATCGACACGGTGAGGGTGGCGGCGGCGATGGCCGCAGCAATGAAGGTTCTGCGCATGGTCATGGTTGTCTCCTGAAATGAAGGCGAGCGAGGGAAAGGTGCGGGTCAAAAATGGAAGGTCAGGCACCGGCTGACGGGAAACGGGAAAAACGGGGTTCGGCGCGGCCGCGCACGCCGGCGTCGAACGCAAAGACGGCGCCGCACAGGCCGCCGGCTACACCGGCAGGACAGATCGACGTGACCAGCAAGGTGTCGAGCTGCGGGCCACCAAACGCACACATGGATGGCTTGGCCACCGGCACCGGATGAGACGACAACAAGTCGCCGGCGGGGCTGAAGCGGTGCACCAGACCGGCATCGTTGCCGCAAATCCAGTAGCAACCATCGACGTCGACGGCAGCGCCATCGGGGCGTCCGGGCAACTGGGTCATGTCGAGGAACTCACGGCCAGCGCCGATGCGGCCTTGCGCCAGGTCGAAATCGAAGGCCCAGATCTTCTGCACGCTGGGGTGGGAGTCGGAGAAATACACGGTCCTGTCATCCGGACTGAAGGCCAGGCCGTTGGGCGTGATCAGACCGTCGCAATGCGCCGCGCTCAGGCCGCGTTCGTCCAGGCAATACCAGGCGCCCACCGGCGCCGCCAGCGACATGTCCATGCACATGGTGCTGATCCAGAACCGGCCGCTGGCGTCGCAGCGACCGTCGTTGAAGCGCATGTTGGGCATCGGATGGTGGATGCGGGCCAGGCAGCTGACATCCACCGCTGGCGGCGCCTGCAAGGTCACGGCGAAGACGCCGGTTTCCATGGCAGCGATCACCCGACCGTCGTCGGTCAGCGCGATGCAACCCACGCGCTCCGGCGTATTCCAGGTCTGCTGTTGTCCGCTGGCCCAGTCGAGGCGATGGATGTGCCGTCCTTCGATATCGACCCAGTACAGGGCCTGGGCCGTGGCATCCCACACCGGGGACTCGCCGACCTGGTCGCGCGCCGGTCGAGACCACGCGGGGCTCGGAGTTGCGCAGCGCCGACATCAGTCGAACGGCCCCATGCGCACGAAGGCGCCACCCTGGAACTGCACGGCCGGATCGCTCAGGTCGGGCGCCTCGGTACGCGCATAGACCGCGTCGCGGAACACGTCGGAGCTGTCCTGCGGCACATAGCCGATGTGGCGCGCGCCGGTGTTGTCCCACCAGGTGACGGCGTTGTTGGACATGCCATAGATGACGCTCCAGCCCAGCACCGGCGTCGTCAGGCAGGCGGTGATCAGGCGATGCAGGTCGTCGAAACTCAGCCAGGTCGCCAGCATGCGCCGGTCCTTGGGCTCGGGAAACGACGAGCCGATGCGCACGCAGGCGGTCTCGATGCCATAGCGGTCGAAATAGAAACGCGCCACGTCTTCGCCAAAGGCCTTGCTCAGGCCGTAGAAACCGTCCGGACGCGGCGCGCAGTCGACGCCGATGGTCTCGCGACTGGCGGTAAAAGCCGGTCACATGGTTGGAGCTGGCAAACACGACGCGCTTGACGCCATGCTGGCGCGCGGCTTCGTACAGATTGACGACGCCGACGATATTGGCCTGCAGGATCGGGTTGAACGGGCCTTCGACCGACACACCGCCGAAATGCACGATGGCATCGACGCCCTGCACCAGGGTTGACACCGCCTGCGCATCGGCCAGATCGGCCAGCATGACCTCCTCGCCGTCGCGCGCGTCGCCAAAAGGCTCGCGGTCGGACAGGCGCAGGACATCGCAATTGGCCTTGAGCCGGTCGCGCAGCGCCTTGCCCAGGTTGCCGGCAGCGCCGGTCATCAGAATTCGTTCGTGGCTCTTGATCGTCATGCGGGAAACCTGTGTCTTCGTAATTACGGGGCGTGGACTTCTGCGGGCTGGACATTCGCTGCAGGTTTGCTACAGTCGCGTCAGAAAAATAGTTGTCAGTCATACGTTGTCTGACAACTACATTGTTACGGAACCGTGCTTTAGACTGTCAAGCAGTTTTTGTTGAAACCGAGAAGCAGCCCCGATGACCTCACCCATGGCGCGCAGCCCGCTCAACACCGATCCGCCACCGCGGCGGCGCCCGCGCGGACTGGTGACGGAAATCGTGGGCACGCTGGAAGGTGAGATCCGCGGCGGCGCTTTGCCGGTGGGCAACAAACTGCCGACCGAGGCCGAGATCATGGCCCGCTTCGACGTCAGCCGCACCGTGGTGCGCGAGGCCTTGTCGCGACTGCAGGCCTCGGACCTGGTCGAAACCCGGCATGGCATCGGCACCTTTGTCAGCGCCCAGCGAGCGCGGAGGCAATTTCCGCATATCGCGACCAGGACTTCGCCACCGTGGCCGACGTGATCGCCGTGCTGGAGCTGCGCATCAGCCTGGAGACCGAGGCGGCCGGACTGGCCGCGCAGCGCCGCACCGACGCCCATCTGGCGGCGCTGCAGGCAGCGCTCGATGCGTTCCAGAGCTCGATTGAACAGGACTCCGATGCCGTGCCGCCCGACTTCCAGTTCCACATGGAAGTGGCCCGCGCCACCGGCAACCAGCACTTCGCCGACCTGATGACCTATCTGGGCGCGATGATCATTCCGCGCACCCGCGTCAACACGCCGCAACACGCGCCGGAAGGCCGGCTGAGTTATCTGCAGCGGGTCAACAGCGAACACGAAAACATCTTCGCCGCCATTCGCAACCGGGATGCCGACGCGGCGCGGGCGGCCATGCGCACGCATCTGAGCAACAGCCGCGAGCGGCTGCGCCGCACCCAGTCTGCCGAGTTGGACAGCGCGGCCAAGCCGTCCTGACCATTGCTGGCGCGAGAGACGGTGCGGCACCCTTGTTGTACGATGACTGATCATTGATCCACCCTCCCGGTCCTTTTCCGGGCATCTCCATCCCAGGCCCGCGCAACCATGACCGCCTCCACACCTCCCATCGCCACACCCACTCACCACACGCCACGCGTCATCACGATGCGGGTGATTCCGATTGCCGGACGCGACGGCATGCTGCTGAACCTCAGCGGCGCGCATGGTCCGTTCTTCACACGCAACCTGGTGATCCTGACCGACAGCGACGGACACACCGGTGTCGGCGAGGTGCCCGGTGGCGAACGGATTCGCCAGACCCTGGAGGATGCCCGCTCGCTGGTCATCGGCCAGAGCATCGGCGCCTGGAACCAGGTGCTCAATCGCCTGCGCGAGGCCTTTGCGTCACGCGACAGCGGCGGACGCGGCAACCAGACCTTCGATCTGCGCATTGCGATTCACGCCGTCACCGCAGTCGAGAGCGCCCTGCTCGACCTGCTCGGACAGCATCTGCAGGTACCGGTTGCCGCCTTGCTCGGTGAAGGGCAGCAGCGCGACAAGGTCGATGTGCTGGGCTATCTTTTCTACGTGGGCGACCGCCAGCGCACCGACCTGCCCTACCGCAGCGAACCCGACAACCCGGACGACTGGTTGCGCTTGCGCCATGAGACGGCGCTGACCCCCGAAGCCGTGGTGCGGCTGGCCGAGGCGAGTTACGCCCGCTACGGTTTTCGCGACTTCAAGCTCAAGGGCGGAGTCTTGCGCGGTGAGGAAGAAATCGAGGCCATCGTGGCCTTGCATGCGCGCTTCCCACAAGCGCGCATCACGCTCGACCCCAATGGCGGCTGGTTGCTCAAGGACGCGGTGCGCCTGTGCCGGGACCGCCACGCCGAGCTGGCCTACGCCGAAGACCCTTGCGGCGGCGAAGGCGTTTTCTCCGGCCGCGAGGTGATGGCCGAGTTCCGCCGGGCCACCGGGCTGATGACCGCCACCAACATGATCGCCACCGACTGGCGCGAGCTGGCGCACACGCTGGCGCTGCAATCGGTTGACATCCCGCTGGCCGATCCGCATTTCTGGACCCTGCAGGGTTCGGTGCGCGTGGCCCAGATGTGCCAGATGTGGGGCCTTACCTGGGGTTCGCATTCGAACAACCATTTCGACGTGTCACTGGCGATGTTCACCCATGTGGCGGCTGCAGCGCCAGGCAAGGTCACGGCGATCGACACCCACTGGATCTGGCAGGACGGTCAGCGCATCACGACCGATCCGCTGCGCATCGAGGGCGGCACGATCGCCGTCCCGAGCGCGCCGGGCCTGGGTATCACGCTGGACATGGCGGAAGTGGAAAAAGCCCATCAGCTGTATCTGCAGCACGGCCTGGGTGCGCGCGATGATGCGCTGGCCATGCAATTTCTGGTGCCGAACTGGACGTTCAATCCGAAGATGCCGGCGCTCGTGCGCAGCTAGACCGCAATCACAAGGGTGTTTCGGTGGCCGGCCTCTGCCTTGACGACGCTCAGCGGCTGAACCGGAACACCGCGGTGCCGGCCAGCAGATTGGGCAAAATGCGCACGGTGTGGCCATCCTGCAAACCGAAACTGTCCTGGATCTTCAGGCCGTTGCGCAGCGCCAGTACCTCGAAGTCGGCATAGGTACCGACCCGGATGTTCGGCGTGTCGTACCACTGGTAGGGCAGGCGCCGGGTTACCGGCATACGCCCGCGCGCAATGCTGAGTCGGTTCGGCCAGTGGCCAAAGTTGGGAAAAGCCACCACGCCGATGCGCCCGACGCGCGCTGTTTCCTGCAACACCACTTCGGTATTGCGCAGGTGCTGCAAGGTGTCGATATGCAGCACCACGTCGAAACTGGCGTCTTCGAAGATTGCCAGACCCTCATCGAGGTTGAGCTGAATCACGTTGACGCCCCGGCGTTCGCACGCCAGCACGTTGGCATCGGCGATCTCGATGCCATAGCCGCTGCAACCACGGTGCGTCTGCAGATGTGCGAGCAGGGCACCGTCGCCGCAACCCAGGTCCAGCACGCGCGAACCCGTTGGCACCAGACTGGCCACGGCTTCCATGGTGGCGCGATCACTCATGGCGTACCCCGCTTTCGAGTTCGCTGGCGATCCGATCAAAGCGCGAACGAATCAATTGGGTATAGCGTGGATCGTCGAGCAGGAAGGCATCGTGGCCATGCGGCGCAGCAATCTCCGCATAACTCACGTCACGCCGGTTATCGAGCAGCGCCTTGACGATTTCGCGGCTGCGTCCGGGAGAAAAGCGCCAGTCGGTGGTGAAACTCACCAACAGGAATTTGGCCGTGGCCCGCGCCAGCGCCCGGCTCAAATTGCCTTCAAAGCCGCGCGCCGGGTCGAAATAGTCGAGCGCACGGGTGATCAGCAGGTAGGTGTTGGCGTCGAAATACTCGGCAAACTTGTCGCCCTGGTAACGCAGATAGCTCTCGATCTGGAATTCCACGTCCTGCGTCGTGTAGCGGTAGTCGGGCACTACCGACGCCGCTGACTCGGGAACCTCATGCAGCAAGGCGCTGCGCAGGTCGCGCCCGAACTTCTCGTTCATCACGTCATCGCTGAGGTAGGTGATATGGCCGATCATGCGGGCAATGCGCAGGCCACGTTTGGGTTTGGTTTCGGCGCGGTCGTCCTGTGCGTAGAAATGTCCATCATGAAAATCCGGGTCGGTGACGATGGCGCGCCGCGCGACCTCGTTGAACGCGATGTTTTCGGCGGTGAGATTGGGCGCGCTGGCAATCACCAGGGCATGGCGCACCCGTTGCGGGTATTGCAGAGTCCAGCTCAGGGCCTGCATGCCGCCCAGGCTACCGCCCATGACGGCGGCCAGCGTCTCGATCTGCAACGCGTCGAGCAAGCGCGCCTGGGCATCGACCCAATCCTCGACCGTGACCACCGGAAAACCCGAGCCGTAGATCCGGCCGGTATCCGGGTTCACATGCATCGGTCCGGTGGAGCCGAAACACGAGCCCAGGTTATTGACACCAATCACGAAGAACCGGTCGGTATCCAGCGGTTTGCCGGGCCCGATCATGTTGTCCCACCAGCCGTCGGACTTCTCCTGGCCGGCGTACAGGCCCGCAAGATGATGGGATGCATTGAGTGCGTGCAGTACCAGCACCGCATTCGACCGGTCGGCGTTGAGTGTGCCGTAGGTCTCGTAGCGCAAATCGTAGGCACGGATGGATGCTCCGCTGCGCAGTGGCAGGGGGTCCGCAAAATGCAGGGTCAATGGTGAAACAAGCATAAAAAATCCCGGCAACGCTAAAAGCGGGGCCGGGATAGCTGTGCCGTCTTTAGCTGATTTTCGGAGTTCCAGGACTCCGGTGCCCGCAAGCTGTAGCAAATCGGCACTAAGGGCGAGTATAGAGCCATGTCCGCGCATGGTGTCAATCTTGCGCGAGCCTGGCCGATGGCGTGCGCATATCGCGCCTGAAGCTTGCGCACGTTCTCGGCGCGCTACGCACAGCTTGGCGCACTAATTGCTTTACTTTGGTGCGAGTCGCTGTATGCAAGGGCATAAGCACCATTCCGGGGCAGTTTTTCATTGGGGATCATATGGAAGCACTAAAGCAGGGCGCAGACGCTTTGTTTGTTCTGTTGGGCGGCATCATGGTGCTGGCGATGCACGCCGGATTCGCATTCCTGGAGTTGGGAACGGTGCGCAAGAAGAATCAGGTCAACGCCCTGGTCAAGATCCTGGTCGACTTCTCCGTGTCGACGGTGGTCTATTTCGTGCTCGGATATGCCGTGGCCTACGGTACCGGATTCATGGTCGGCGCCGAGCAACTGGCTGAGCGCAACGGGTATGACCTGGTCAAGTTCTTTTTTCTGCTCACATTCGCCGCCGCCATTCCTGCCATCATTTCAGGCGGCATCGCCGAGCGCGCCAAGTTCTGGCCACAATTGATGGCCACGGCCATCATCGTCGGCGTGGTGTACCCGGTGTTCGAAGGCATCGCCTGGAACCAGTCGCTGGGCATACAGGCGTGGATCAAATCCGTAACTGGCGCCGAGTTCCACGATTTCGCGGGTTCGGTCGTGGTCCATGCCGTTGGCGGTTGGCTGGCGCTACCGGCGGTGCTGCTGCTCGGTGCCCGTGCGAACCGGTATCGCAAGGACGGCTCCATCAGCGCCCACCCGCCGTCCAACATCCCCTTCCTTGCGCTGGGCGCATGGATCCTGACAGTGGGTTGGTTCGGCTTCAACGTGATGAGCGCCCAGACGCTGGACAGGATTTCCGGACTGGTCGCCGTCAACTCGCTGATGGCCATGGTCGGCGGCACGCTGGCCGCACTGGTACTGGGCAAAAACGATCCCGGCTTCATCCACAACGGGCCATTGGCCGGACTCGTCGCCATCTGTGCCGGCTCCGACCTGATGCATCCGATTGGCGCGCTGTTCGTGGGTGCTGTGGCGGGCGCGATATTCGTGTCCATGTTCACGCTGACCCAGAATAAATGGAAGATTGACGACGTACTGGGTGTCTGGCCCTTGCACGGACTGTGCGGCACCTGGGGCGGGCTGGCGGCCGGAATTTTCGGCACAAAGGCGATGGGAGGTCTCGGTGGCGTGTCGTTTTCAGCCCAGCTGATAGGCACGCTTATCGGCGTGAGCTGGGCTGTTGTCTGTGGTGTTGTCGTCTATGGTTTGCTGAAATACACGGTCGGCCTGCGCCTGAGTCAGGAAGAGGAATACGACGGCGCGGATCTGTCGATCCATCGCATTGGCGCAACGCCGGACCGGGAGGTCAACTGGTAACGCGGGCTCGCAACAAAGGCTCGGCCATTCCCAGCTGACCTGTTGGGGTAGGGTGGATGGCCACCCTACAATCCCGCGACACCATGACAGCGAACCCAGCCGTCTCCTTTGAACAACAGCTGGTCGCCCACCGCGACTACCTGCTGAAATTCGCACGTTTGCAGCTGCGCAACGAGGCCTGGGCCGAGGACGCGGTGTCCGAGACCTTGCTGGCGGCGCTGAACAAGCCCCAGGCTTTCGCCAACCGATCCCAACTCAAGACTTGGCTGGTCGGCATCCTGAAACACAAGGTCATCGACGTGTTCAGGGTCAATGCGCGTACGGTGTCAGTCGACATGCAGGGCGACGGGCCGGCTGCCGATGACGCACTCGACGCCCTGGTTTTTCATGCCAGCGGACATTTCGTGCAGCCACCTGCGGACTGGGGCAACCCCGAGCAAGACCTCCAGTCGCATCAGTTCATGCTGATTCTGGAAGCCTGCACCGAGAAGATGCCACCCGCCATGGGTCGGGTATTCCTGATGCGCGAGTGGCTCGAGCTCTCCAGTGACGAGATCTGTAATGAACTGGGCCTGTCGTCGACCAACCTCTACGTGACACTGCACCGCGCCCGCTTGCGTTTGCGCGAGTGTCTGGAACTGAACTGGTTTGGAGGCCGCCCGGGTTCACACTGATGTTGTTCATGCCCACTTGCAAGGAAGCCGCTGCCTTGCTTCTCGCCAATGAAGACCGCTTGATCAGCCTGCCTGACCGGGTGCGGGTTCGGCTGCATTTGATGGCCTGCAAGACATGTCCGAATTTCGAGCGTCAGTTGTTGACCATGCGAAACGCCCTCAAGCAGTGGCGAAACTACGCCGTCGACGAGACCGAAAATCAGGGTTAACCCTTTTGAAATGGGGCTTTGCGGCCGAATGACCCTGAAAAAAATCTGTCAACTAGTAATTGCAATATTTCCAGGTTGGCGCATAATTCGCCCGGTATTGCCAAAAACTGGCAATACGAGTTTGCGGTGATTAGTCAGTTTTCGCGTCTGCTTTAATTCTTCATTGGTTTGTTGATTGCGGTTATCGGACTCCATCGCGTTTCGAGTTCTTTTCAGGAGTCCTTAATGGGCAACAAACTATACGTAGGCAACCTGCCTTATTCTTTCCGCGACGAAGACCTCCAGCAAGCCTTTTCGGCTCATGGCGCCGTCTCCAGCGCCAAAGTCATGATGGAACGTGACACTGGCCGCTCAAAAGGTTTCGGTTTCGTCGAAATGGGTAGCGAGGCGGAAGCGCAAGCAGCCATCAGCGCCATGAACGGCCAACAATATGGCGGCCGCGGTCTGGTTGTCAACGAAGCCCGCCCGATGGAGCCACGTCCTCCCCGTAGCGGCGGCTTCGGCGGCGGCGGTGGTGGCGGTTACGGCGGCGGCGGCGGCGGCGGTGGCCGTAGCGGCGGTGGCGGCGGATACGGCGGCGGCGGTGGTGGCCGCAGCGGTGGCGGCGGTTATGGCGGTGGTCGTAGCAGCTACTGATCTGCCAATGGCATCACGCAAGTGATGCCGTTGCAGACAAAGGGGCCCTCGGGCCCCTTTTTGCTTTTCGCGCGTCTCTCGTTTTCAGTGTCGCCGCTTAGCCATCGCCCGCGCGCTGCTTGCGCGGCCGTGCGGCCAGCAGCCGATCGAACACCGCGTTGGGTAGCAGGCGCAAGAGCTTGGCAACCACGCCCATCTGCCAGGGAAACACGCGGTAACTCGATCCACGCGCAATAGCGTCAAAAGTCTTGTCCGCAAATGCAGCTGCCGACATCAAAAATGGCATCCGATAACGATTGCCCTGGGTCAACGGGGTGTCGACATAACCCGGACTGATGGTTACCACGCGCACGCCGCTGTCACGCAGCTCGCCACGCAAGGACTCGCAATAGCTGATCACGGCCGCCTTGCTGGCGCAATAGGCGCCGTGGCCAGGCAGTCCCCGGATTCCGTTGACGCTGGCAATTCCGACCAGCGCACCGGAGCGCCGCTGTCGCATGGCGGCGACAAACGGGTGAAACGTGGCCGCCATGCCAACGTTGTTGATGGCGAACACCTGTGTCATCACGTCAATGTCGCCGCGCACGGATGTATCGATCCCGACGCTGATGCCGGCGGCGGCGATCACCACGTCTGGAACACCCAGCTCGTCGATACACATTCGCCCTGCCGCCACGATGCTGTCGGTTTGCGCCACGTCAGCGGCAAATACCCGCAGGCGGGCCGGGTCGATTCCGGCTTTCTCGGACCAGGCCTGTATGCGTTCGCTGCTCCGGGCCACCAGCGCCAGACAATAGCCGGCCTGGTAATAACGCCATGCCAAGGCCTGGCCTATGCCGCTGGATGCTCCGGTGATGTATACCAGCGGCATCACGGCAGGCTCATGGCTTCGCTGCGGATGGCTTGACCGGCACGATTCGCCCTTTCACCCGGCCCTGCATCACCATGATCTGGCCTAGATTGTCATAGTCCATGGTATCCGCGACAAACACATCGTCACCTCGGCGCAGTTCGACCGGTTTGTGCGACTTCACGCGTTCGGTGTCGGTGTTGGCATGCAGGTATTCACCACGAAACTCGATGCGCGGCTCGACGATACCGTTTCTGCCAGGCTGCGCGGCACGGATCAACAGCGCATTGCCGAACAACTCGACGATGGTCGCATCGCTGTTGGTCAATGCGCGATTGGCCGTTGCCGTCGTGAGCCGGCCGTGGTCGTCAAAGCTCCGGATCCGGACGCGGTCGATTTCCAGCGTGTCGGTATCCGGGTAGTGCCGCGCTGCAGTCCCGAACACTTCGCTCTTGAGCCGCCCGGCCTCGACAAAACTGGTGACAGAAAAATCCTTCATGTAGTAATCCGGATCCGAGCGCAACGACCGTTCTACAGGCGTGGCGACCGGTTTTGGCGTGTTTTGCACCAGCCAATACGTCGCCAGGGCCATCAATCCCATCACCGCAATCGGTAGGTAAATCGACAACCGGTCCCAGACCGTCAACAAGACCCGGATCACCCGCACGCTTGCTCCAGGAGACTGGCGTAACCACCTGATGCAATCACCAGCAGATCGCAGAATTCGCGCGCCGCACCGTGACCGCCCGCGCGCCGTGTCACATGATCGACGCGCGCCAGCACCTCGTCGTGGGCATTGGGCGGCGCAGCGCAAAAGCGGCAACGCTGCATCAGCGCAAGATCGGGCCAGTCGTCACCGATCACGGCCGCCTGCTCCCATCGCAGGTGCAGTTTTTCCAGGCTCGACTGTGCGGCCACCAGTTTGTCGTCGACACCAAAATACGCATGCTCGACACCCAGTGCTTTTAGACGTACGCGCAGAGCCTTGGCATCACGGCCAGTGATCACGACCGGTGTGATGCCGATTTTCTGCAGCAATTTGATGCCATGGCCATCGAGCACATGGAAGCGCTTGATCGACTCGCCACTTGCCGAAAAATACAGGCCGCCATCGGTCAGCACGCCGTCGACGTCGAAGATTGCCAACCGGATGCCTTGGGCCTTGAGCAGCAATTCGGGTGGGTAGGTCAGGCTTGGCTGCATCAGATGACTTTCGCACGCATCAGGTCATTGCTGTTGAGCGCCCCACACAGCACGCCGGCTTCGTCAACCACCAGCACACTGGTGATGCGGTGACGCTCCATCAGGTCGGCTGCGTCCACCGCCAGCGCATGCGGCGCCACCGTGTGCGGGCCGGTGGTCATGACCTGGCGGGCGGTGGCCACGCGCAAATCGGCACCCTTCTCGACCAGGCGGCGCAGGTCACCGTCGGTGAATACGCCGATCAGCCGCTGCTGGTCATCGACAATCGCCACCGCGCCCAGACCCTTGCTGCTCATCTCGCGCATCAGCGCGGTCAGGCCGGCCTGCGGCTCAATGCGCGGGACCGCATCGCCCGAACGCATCACGTCACGCACATGGGTCAGCAACTTGCGACCCAAGGCGCCTCCCGGATGCGAGCGGGCAAAATCCTCGGCCTTGAAACCCCGTGCGTCGAGCAAGGCCACCGCCAAGGCATCACCCATGGCCAACTGCGCAACCGTGCTGGCGGTGGGCGCCAGATTGAGCGGGCAGGCCTCCTTCTCGACACTGCAATCGAGCACGACGTCGGCGTACCGCGCCAGTGTCGAGTCGGCTCGACCGGTCATCGCCACCACCTTTGCACCTTGTCGCTTGACTGCGGGCAGGATGGCGGCAAGCTCACCGGACTCGCCGCTGTTGGACAGCACGAGCAGCAAATCCTCGCCGCGAATCATGCCCAGATCGCCGTGAATGGCCTCGCCGGTATGGACAAACAGCGCCGGTGTGCCGGTGGATGCCAACGTGGCAGCCACCTTGCGCCCGATATGGCCGCTCTTGCCCATGCCCATGACAACCACCCGACCGCGCACCGCGAACATCGCCTGCAGCGCCTGGACAAAGCTGTCGTCCAGCCGGTTTTTCAATCCGGCAATGGCGCCGACCTCGATATCAAAGGTCTGGCGCGCCAAGTGCAAGGCCTGCTCCGGGTCAAGCCGGGTTGTGGGATCAGGTAAGGCATTCATCGCTCGACATTATCGGTGCGCCTGTCGTTTCTCTTGCTAGTATCCTGGGATGGGCGCACTTGATCTCACCTTGGTCTATCTTCTGGCAGCCGTGCTGGGCGTTGTGGCCTGCCGGTCGCTGAAGCTGCCGCCCATGCTGGGTTACCTCGCCGTTGGCGTGATCATCGGCCCCAATGCGCTGGCGCTGGCCGAAAACTCCGAAGCCGTCCGCCATCTGGGCGAGTTCGGGGTCGTGTTCCTGATGTTTGTCATCGGCCTGGAATTCAACCTGGCCAAGTTGCGTTCGATGCGCAACCACGTGTTCGGACTCGGGCTGTTTCAGGTATCGATCACCATGCTGATGGGATTCGTCGGGATGCTGGCGCTGGCCTGGCTGCTGCCGCAGTTCTGGGGCATGAGCTGGCAAACCGCGCTGGCCTTGTCCTGCGCGTTGGCCATGAGCAGTACGGCGATTGTTGTCAAGCTGATGGTCGAGCGCCTGGAACTGGAATCCGAGCACGGCAAGCGGGTCATGGGTGTACTGCTGTTCCAGGATCTGGCCGTCGTTCCCTTGCTGGTGCTGATTCCGGCGCTGGGTGCGAGCGGCGAAAACCTGGCCATGGCGCTGGGTATGGCTGCCATCAAGGCCACGGTGCTCATCACCGTCCTGCTCGTGGGCGGCCAGCATGTGATGCGCTGGTGGTTGACGCTGGTGGCCAGGCGCAAGAGTGAAGAGTTGTTTGTGCTGAACCTGTTGCTGATCACCCTCGCCCTGGCGCGGCTCACCGAGTTCGCCGGCCTGAGCCTGGCGCTGGGCGCCTTCATTGCCGGAATGCTGATCTCCGAGACCGAATACAAGCACCAGGTGGAAACCGACATCCGGCCCTTCCACGACGTGCTGCTGGGCTTGTTTTTCATCAGCATTGGCATGCTGCTCGATTGGCGACTGGTGCTCGAGCGCTGGCCGCTGGTGCTGTTGCTGGTCACGATACCGGTGTTGTTCAAGGCGCTGCTGGTCACGCTGCTGGCCAAGGGCCTGGGCTCGTCGTGGGGGGTATCGCTGCGTACCGGCCTATACCTGGCGCAGGCCGGTGAGTTCGGCTTTGTGCTGTTGACACTGGCGCAACAGAATTCCCTGGTTCCGCCCGCCTTGCTCAACCCGATCCTGGCCAGCATGGTGTTGTCGATGCTGGCCACGCCATTCATCATCATGTACAGCAACCGCATCGTCATGAAACTGGTGTCGAGCGATTGGCTGCAGCAATCGCTGCAGATGACGACGATCGCGCGCAAGTCGATCAACGCCAACAAGCACGTGATCATCTGTGGCTATGGCCGTTGCGGCCAGAACCTGGCACGTATGCTCGAGGGCGAAGGCATTCCGTACATGGCGCTGGACCTGGACCCCGACCGGGTGCGCCAGGCGGCAGCGGCGGGTGATTCGGTGGTGTTTGGCGACGCTGCCCGGCTGCAGGCGCTGATGGCCGCGGGCCTGTCGCGCGCCAGCGCGCTGGTGATCACCTATGTCGAGGTGCAAGGAGCACTCAAGGTGCTTGACCATGCCCGCACCCATGCACCGCAGGTACCCGTGATTGTTCGCACGCGCGATGACATTGATCTGGAGCGGCTGCGCCTGGCCGGTGCAGCCGAGGTGGTACCGGAAGCCATTGAAGGTTCGCTGATGCTGGCCAGTCATGCGCTGGCCTTGGTCGGGGTACCGATGCGCCGCGTGATCCGGGTGGTGCAGAACCAGCGCGATGCACGCTACAACCTGCTGCGTGGTTATTTCCACGGCACCGACGACGACTCGGTCGACGAATTGCTCCACGAGCGACTGGCCTCCTTCACCGTGCCGCTGGGCGCGAAATCGATCGGTCAACCGCTGGGTGATCTGGCACTGCATGCGATGGGCGTTCGCGTCGTCAACCTGCGTCGCAACAATGGCCGTTCACTGCCGGTGGCCGACGAAACACAGCTCGAAGGCGGCGACACGCTGGTGCTGTCCGGCAAGCCCGAGAATCTCTCAGTCGCGGAACACAAGTTGTTGCAGGCGAACTGATGTAGCGCCCTCTCACCACAAACCCACTTCACCATGCATGACCTGAACGTTCAAGACTATCTGCGCAACCACATCCGGACCGTGCCGGACTGGCCCGCGCCCGGCGTTCAATTCCGGGACATCACGCCGCTGCTGCAGGAGGCCAAAGTATTCAGAGTGCTTATTGACGCCTTTGTGCACCGATACATGGACGCGGAGCGACGGCCCGACGTGGTGGCGGGTCTGGACGCGCGCGGCTTCATCCTGGGTTCGGTCGTAGCCTACGAGCTCAATGTCGGCTTCGTGCCAATCCGCAAAAAGGGCAAACTGCCGTTTACCACGGTGGCCGAAACCTACGAGCTTGAATACGGCAGTGCCACCGTCGAATTGCACACCGATGCCGTAAAGCCGGGCGACAAGGTGCTCCTGATCGACGACCTGATCGCCACTGGTGGCACCATGATGGCCGGCAAGAAACTGCTGGAAAAACTCGGCGCCACTGTCATGGAAGGTGCGGCCATCGTCGATCTGCCGGAGCTGGGTGGCTCGTCCCGGCTCAAGGCCGCCGGACTAGCGCTCTTCACGCTGGTCGATTTCACCGGTTACTGAGACCTTGTGTGCCAGACCAATAAACTGCGCAGCAGTTTTTGCTCTGGCGCCAACATCTTGTCGGAAGTCGGCTGTCCACCTTGTGTGCCAGACCAATAAACTGCGCAGCAGTTTTTGCTCTGGCGCCAACATCTTGTCGCAGCGCTCAGGTGATCGCGATCTTCTTGCGATTACTCACCATGCGCCGCGCCATGATCGCCCCCAGGGCCATGGCCAGTGACAAGGCCACCGTGGGCTGCCGGTTGGCCAATTCGGAGAACCGCATCGGGCTGAGGGTCCACAATTTGCAGGTGCTGCCGGTCTGAACCGTAGCACTGCGCGCCATGCGGGAAAAAAAACCGCCTTCACCGATGACGGCGCCCGCGCCGACAGCAGCCAGGCGGATCTTGCCGGCGGCGTCCTCGAAATGGACCGTCAACATGCCGGATTCGACAAAGTACAAAGTGCGGTCTTCCGCACCCTGCGCAATCAGGACCCGGCCGGCAGCCATTTCCATGGGTTGCATGTAGGTTGCCAGCACATCCCATTGCGCTGCAGTCAACGCCTGTCCCAGCCGCGCCTCCGACGGATCATTGGCAATGGCATGGAGCAAGGCCTTGATATCAGCCCTTGTATTGGGTGCAGGTGTGCTCTGCATGACGCATCCGATCAAACTCCGGCTTCAAGCCGTATAAGTAGCGGCCATCGGTGCGGCTGGCCAGCCCGCGTCATTTTCCGATGCAAAAACGCGAAAAGATGACGCCCAGCAGATCGTCCGCACCGAATGCCCCGGTGATTTCTCCTAGGGCATTTTGCGCCAGACGCAGTTCTTCCGCCACCAGATCGAGCGGCGGTGCCGGCGCTGCAACATGGCTGGCCGCTGCCGCCACATGTTGCGACACCCGCAGCAAGGCCTGCACATGGCGCTCGCGAGCCATGTAAAGGCCCTCGGGCACCGCATTCCAGCCGGCACTCCTGAGCAGCAGGCGGCGCAGGTCTTCGATGCCGTCGCCGGTCTTGGCCGACAGGAACACCTGGTTTTCAGCGATCGGCTGGTCAACGCCTGCGCGGGTGGCATCGGACTTGTTCCACACGTCGATCACCGGCACGTCACGTGGAAGACGCTTGGCCAGCGATTGTGCGATCTCGGCGTCCGCAGCTTCATAGGCCGACTGCCCGGCGCTGGCACCGCGCGTCGCCGGACGCGGCTGGGCGCGCGTCAGATCGTGCAGGAACAACACCACATCCGCAGTGTCGATTTCTCCCCAGGCACGTGCCACGCCCATCTGTTCGATCTCGTCGGCACTGTCGCGCAAGCCGGCGGTATCGATCACATGCAAGGGCACACCCTCGATCTGAATCGTCTGCGCAATCCTGTCGCGGGTGGTGCCGGCAATTGACGAGACGATGGCTAGCTCCGCTCCCGCCAGGGCATTGAGAAGCGACGACTTGCCGGCATTCGGCTGTCCGGCAATCACCACCTTGATGCCTTCGCGCAACAAAGCCCCCTGACGTGTATTGCGCGCGATCGTGTCCAGCCCTGTCTGCAACTGCGAAAGGCGACCTTTCACATCGGCGCGCTGCAGGATGTCGATTTCCTCTTCCGGAAAATCCAGCGTGGCTTCGATCAGCATGCGTAGCTCGATCAAGGATCTGAGCAACGAGCCGATCGCAAGCGAGAAGGCGCCGGACAGCGAACGCATGGCGCTGCGCGCGGCGGTCTCGGTGCTGGCGTCGATCAGGTCGGCCACCGCCTCGGCCTGGGCCAGGTCCAGCTTGTCATTGAGAAAGGCCCGCTGGGTGAACTCACCCGGCTGCGCCAGGCGCAGGCCCAGCGCCCGGCCGGCTTGCAGACAGCGGGCCAGCAGCAATTGCAGCACGACAGTACCACCATGGGCCTGCAATTCCAACACGTCTTCGCCGGTGAACGAATGGGGCGCCGGGAAATGCAAGGCCAGCCCCTGGTCGATGGCTTCGCCGTCAACGTCCAGAAACGACAGAAAAGTGGCCTCGCGGGGTTTCAGCGAACGTGCGCACAAGGCGTCGATGACAGACGCCAGATCCGGGCCCGACACCCGTATGATGCCGACCGCACCGCGACCGGGTGCGGTGGCAATCGCCACGATGGGATCCGTTTGATGCGGCAACATGGCGGACTTGGGAAGCGCCCTGGCTGACGCCTGCCGTCGTCAGAACTTGGGCAGGTTGAACTGCGGCGGCACACCCATGCGCGTGTTGATAAGCCACTGCTGGGCGATCGACAACACGTTGTTGGTGATCCAGTACAGCACCAGACCGGCCGGGAAGAAGAAGAACATCACCGAGAAGATCAACGGCATGAACCACATCAGCTTGGCCTGCATCGGGTCCGGTGGTGCCGGGTTAAGCGCCGTCTGCAACAAGGTGGTCAGCGTCATGAAGATCGGCAAAATGTAGTATGGATCTGGCGAAGACAGGTCATGGATCCACATGGCCCAGGGCGCATTGCGCATCTCCACGCTGGACAACAGCACCCAGTACAAGGCGATGAACACCGGGATCTGGACCATGATCGGGAAACAGCCACCCATCGGGTTGACCTTTTCCTCGCGGTAGATCTTCATCATCTCCTGCTGCATCTGCTGCGGGTTTTCCTTCAGCCGCTCGCGCATTTCCGTGATGCGCGGGCTGATCGCCTTCATCTTGGCCATGCTGCTATAGGCCTTGGCATTGAGCCAGTAGAAGGCCATCTTGAGCAACAACACCAGACCCATGATGGACCAGCCCCAGTTACCCAGGAAGCTGTGAATCTTGTCGAGTAGCCAGTACAAGGGCTTGGCCAGAATCGTCAGCCAGCCGTAGTCCTTGACCAGTTCCAGGCCTGGCGTCAGGGCTTCAAGTCGTTTTTCTTCCTGCGGACCGGCGAAGAACTTGGCCTCGAGCGCCTTGGTTGCCCCGGGCGCGATCGGATCGAGAGGCGCAATCATCGTGGCCCGGTAACAACAATCGGGAATTGGAGATCCGATATCGACCGCATCCATCGAGATGCTGCGTTGCACGCCATCCGGCAACGTCCAGGCGCTGGCGAAATAGTGCTGCACCATCGCGATGTAGCCGTTGCTGGCGCTGTGTTCGTATTCCGCCTTGCCCTTCTTGATGTCGGCGAAATCCACCTTCTGGTACTTCTTGGCTTCGGTATAAAGCGCCGGGCCGGTGAACGTGGAATAGAACGACGACTCACCCGCTGGCTTGTTGCCGTCACGCACCAGTTGCAGATACAACTGTGCGTTGAGATCGGTGGCTCCGGTGTTGGTCACCGCATGGCGCACGGCCATCTCATAGGCTCCGCGCCGGATCGTATAGGTCTTGACCAAAACCGCGCCTCCGACATCGGCCGACGTAAAGGTGATGACCCGCTCGTTCTCGCCATCCTTGAGGTCTTGCGCACCAGAGACCGTCATGGGCGTCTTGTGGGTCGGGAAATTGACCCCGGCAACGGTGCCGATCAAGCCGCTCTGGGCCACATAGACCTGTTGGCCGTTCTGGTCGAGCAAAACAAATTGCTTGGACTTGTCGGCCATGTCCTGGTGTTTGAGGAGTTCGGCGCCAATCAGCGATCCGCCATCGCTGTCGAAGGTCAGTTTGAGAAGGTCGGTGCGCACAACGATACGTTCACCTGCTGGCGCTTGGTTCGTGGTGGCCGTGGCCGGGGGCGCGACCGCAGGCGTGGCAGCAATGCTCGGCACGGCGTTTGGAATAGCCGATCCACCGGTCGGAACCGAAGTCGCGGCAGCGGGCACGGCGCCCGGGGCGCTTTGCGTCGCGGCCGGCTTGGCCGGCGAGGGCAGAAACGTCGCCGGATTGCCATTGTGCAATTGCCATTTGTCCCACAAAAGGATCATGGAAAAGGCAAAAACTACCCACAAGACGGTGCGGCGGATATCGTTCATAAGGATTTATTGTGTGTATTCGACGCGTTCAACCACGCAAAAAGACGGGGACCTTGCGCGGGTACCGGATCATGACCGCCGGCGCACCAGGGCTGGCAACGCACCAGGCGCGCGACGGTGAGGTAACTGCCAGCGGCCGCACCATGGGACTCAAGCGCTTGTATTGCGTAGGCAGAACAGCTGGGTTCGAAACGGCAGGTACTGCCAATCCAGGGGCTGAGCAGAAGTCGATAACCGCGTACGACAAACACCAACACCGACTTGATCATGCGGGGGTCTCCGCCATCGGTGTCGCCACGGCTGGGCGTGGCTTGACCAGACCAAACAAGCGCAGCAGTTCACTGCGAACCTGAGTTTTCAACTGGTCGGAGCTGGCGCTCACAAACTGCTTGCGATCGAATGCCGCCCGCAGGCGTACCACATGGGCCGCACCCGGCAAATCAAATTTGGCCTCGGAACTCACGCTGTAAATCTGGCGCTTGATTGCATTTCGGGTGACTGCCCGCTTGGCCCAGCGCTTGGGCACCATGGCCCCCAGCCAGACTGCGTCCTCGCACCGAGGCGTGCCGGGCAGGGCTTGCTGAACTTCGGTCGCCAGTCGACACATGTCGGGAAGCACATTGCGATGCAATACAAAATGTGTTGTGCTGGCCACCCGCTCGCCTGCCAGCACAGCCTGGAATTGGCTGCGCGTCTTCAGGCGTAGCAACACACTGTGTCGAGACCGCTGCGAGTCGTCAGTCCGGTACTGTTCAGACTGCCAGGCGCTTGCGGCCCTTGGCGCGACGGGCGTTGATGACGGCGCGGCCACCGCGGGTTTTCATGCGAACCAGAAAACCATGGGTACGGGCGCGGCGAATTTTGGAAGGTTGGTAGGTGCGTTTCATGTCAGTATCCTAAGATTGCCCATTTTCCGGGTAACCCGCGATTATCACCAGTTTTCTCAACTGCAGCAAGACTTTGCGTGACGAAATCCGCGTGTCACGTGAACCAACCACCTCTGAACGCCGGCCTCTGGCTGCTTGTGGATAAATTCTTGATAAATTAGAATGTGCCGGGACCTGAAACAACAAATATCCACAGAGAACAACTAGAAGAATGGCAGAGGAACAACACGGGGACCGGGTCCAGCTCAACGGGCCTGCAGCCACGCGGGATGTATGGCACAGCTGCATAGAGCAACTGGCGCAGGAGCTACCCGAACAACAGTTCAACACCTGGATCAAGCCCCTGTCGGCCACCGTGGCCGACGACCTGTCACGGGTGACGATTCACGTCGGCAATCGCTTCAAGCTGGACTGGATCCGGGCCCAGTACAGCGCGCGGATCGCGGCCACGCTGGACAAGTTGGTCGGCCAGCCGGTTTTCCTTGAGTTAGCGCTTGCTGCGCGCGAGAACAATACCCGATCTGTTCCGGTGGCGGCGAATGGACCCAAGTCCACGGTCGAGGAACCCGCTGGTCTGGGGGAAGAGGTGGCGCCAGCCGGGCTGAAAAACCGGCTCAACTCCGGTTTGACCTTCGATACCCTGGTCGAAGGTTCTGCCAATCGCATGGCCCGCGCGGCGGCCATGCATGTGTCCGACATGCCGGGTCATCTTTACAACCCTTTGTTCATCTATGGCGGCGTCGGCCTGGGCAAGACCCACCTGATGCATGCCATCGGCAACCGCCTGCTAGTGGATAAGCCCGGTTCCAAGATCCTCTACATCCACGCCGAGCAATTCGTGTCCGATGTGGTCAAGGCCTATCAGCGCAAGACCTTCGATGAATTCAAGGACCATTACCACTCGTTGGATCTGTTGCTTATCGACGACGTCCAGTTTTTTGCCAACAAGGAACGCACCCAGGAAGAATTCTTCAATGCTTTCGAGGCTTTGCTGGCCAAGAAGTCGCATATCGTCATGACCAGCGATACCTACCCAAAAGGGCTGGCCGATATTCATGAGCGGCTGGTTTCGCGTTTCGATTCTGGCCTGACCGTGGCCATCGAGCCGCCGGAACTGGAAATGCGTGTAGCGATCCTGATCAACAAGGCGCGTGCCGAGGCGGCCGAGATGCCTGAGGAGGTTGCGTTCTTTGTGGCCAAGAATGTGCGTTCCAACGTGCGTGAACTCGAAGGCGCCCTGCGCAAGATCCTGGCCTATTCCCGCTTCAACCAGAAAGACATCTCGATTCAGCTGGCGCGCGAAGCCCTGCGCGACCTGTTATCGATTCAGAACCGACAGATCTCGGTGGAAAACATCCAGAAAACAGTTGCCGACTACTACAAGATCAAGGTCGCGGACATGTATTCCAAGAAGCGCCCTGCCAGCATCGCCCGGCCGCGGCAGATTGCCATGTATCTGGCCAAGGAACTGACCCAGAAAAGCCTGCCCGAGATCGGTGAGCTCTTTGGTGGTCGGGATCACACGACGGTTTTGCATGCGGTTCGCAAAATTGGCGGCGAACGCCAGCAATTGAGCGAACTCAACCAGCAATTGCACGTTCTTGAACAGACGCTCAAGGGCTGAAGATCAGAGATTGCGTGAACAACATGAACGTATGTACAAGTTTGGGGATAGTTTGCGCACAAGTTGCCACTTATCCACAACCCGCGCTTGCTCACCCAAGTTATACCCAATCGCGAAGCATTCGGGAAACGTACTTGCACACAGCGATCAACACTGTCCAAGTGCTTGATAAAAAAGGGGAAAATGCGTGTTTCCACAGACCACTGCCGCCTTTACCTACTACTACTAGTTGAATCTATATAAATTAAAGAAGAGGTTGACATGATCGTTTTGAAGACAAGTCAGGAACAAGTGCTGTCGGTTTTGCAGTCGGTCTCGGGCATTGTGGAACGCAGACATACCTTGCCGATCCTGGCCAATGTGCTGATTCGCAAGACTGACGCCATGGTGCAGTTCACCACCAGTGACCTGGAGATCCAGATTCGTACTTCGGCCGAACTCGGTGGTGACGGTGGCAATTTCACAACCACGATTGGCGCGCGCAAGCTGATCGACATCCTGCGCACCATGCCGTCCGACCAGATGGTGGCTCTGGAGTCAAGCCAGAACAAGATCATTCTCAAAGGCGGCAAGAGCAAGTTCACGTTGCAGACGCTTCCGGCAGAAGACTTCCCGCTGGTGCAGGAGGCACCCGGTTTTGGTCCTGTTTTCAGTGTTCCGCAAAAGACGCTCAAGGACTTGCTCGGCCAGGTCGCATTTGCCATGGCCGTGCATGACATTCGTTATTACCTCAACGGCATCCTGTTCGTGGCCGAAGGCAAGCAGCTCAGCCTGGTCGCCACCGATGGCCACCGGTTGGCATTTGCGTCGGTCACACTGGAGACCGAAGTGCCGCGCCAGGAGGTGATCCTGCCGCGCAAGACCGTCATCGAGATGCAACGTCTGCTCAGCGACGCCGAAGGCATGATCGAGATGCAGTTTGCATCCAACCAGGCCAAGTTTGATTTTGGCGGCATGGAGTTCGTGACCAAGTTGGTTGAAGGCAAGTTTCCCGATTACAACCGCGTTATTCCCAAGAACCACAAGAACAGCGTCACCCTCGGTCGTCAGGCCCTGTTGGCGACCTTGCAACGTACGGCCATTTTGACCAGCGATAAGTTCAAGGGTGTGCGGCTCAATCTCGATCCGGGTTCGCTGCGCGTGGCGTCCAACAACGCCGAGCAGGAAGAAGCCAACGACGAACTCGACATTGATTACGGTGGCGACAGCATCGAGATCGGTTTCAACGTGACCTACCTCATCGATGCGCTGAGCAACATGAGCCAGGACATGGTGAAACTGGAACTGTCGGATGGCAACAGTTCTGCATTGATCACGATTCCCGATAACAACACGTTCAAGTACGTCGTGATGCCGATGCGCATCTGATTCGATCGCGTTCGAGTCGTCGCAGACCACGCACAAGCCCGCACATGAAGCGGGTTTGCTGTTGCAAGAGTTGGATTCATCGTTAGCAAAGCCAGATATGACAGCAGAAAACAAGCCGGATTCACAGACAGGTGCGCAAGGTTCGCAACCCGGCGAAGAGAGCTCCAACTACCAGCCGACCATCGACAGCAACCAGCTGGGCGCTTCAGCGGCTTATGGCGAAGGCGCGATCCAGATCCTCGAGGGACTGGAAGCGGTGCGCAAGCGCCCCGGCATGTACATCGGTGATACGTCGGACGGCACTGGCCTGCACCATCTGGTTTTCGAGGTGGTCGACAACTCGATCGACGAGTCGCTCGCAGGGCATTGCGACGATATCCTGGTCACCATCCATTCCGACAATTCCATCAGCGTGGTGGACAACGGCCGGGGCATTCCTACCGGTATCAAGATGGACGACAAGCACGAGCCCAAGCGCTCGGCCGCAGAGATCGCGCTGACCGAGTTGCACGCGGGTGGCAAGTTCAACCAGAACAGCTACAAGGTCTCTGGTGGCTTGCACGGCGTGGGCGTGAGCTGCGTCAATGCGCTGAGCAAAATGCTGCGTTTAACCGTGCGACGCGATCACAAGGTCCATGTGCTGGAGTTTTCCAAGGGCTTTGTCCAGAATCGCATCATCGAGACTGTTGGCGGTGTCGAGGTGTCACCGATGAAGGTGATCGGAGACACCGAAAAGCGTGGCACCGAAGTGCATTTTTTGCCCGATACCGAAATATTTCAGTCCAACACCGATTTCCATTACGAGATCCTGAGCAAGCGTTTGCGCGAACTGAGCTTCTTGAACAACGGGGTGAAGATCCGGCTCAAGGACGAGCGCAGCGGCAAGGAAGACGATTTTTCCGGAGCCGGTGGCGTGCGAGGGTTTGTCGACTTCATCAATCGTGGCAAGACCATTCTGAATCCGAATGTGTTTCATGCGTCGGGTGACCGCCAGAGTGACCAGAACACCAATATTGGTGTTGAAGTAGCGATGCAGTGGAACAGCGGCTACAACGAACAGGTGCTGTGTTTCACCAACAACATTCCGCAGCGCGATGGCGGAACCCACCTGACCGGCCTGCGCGCGGCGATGACGCGCATCATCAACAAATACATCGACGATAACGAAATGGCCAAGAAGGCCAAGGTCGAGGTCACCGGTGACGACATGCGCGAGGGCCTGTGCTGCGTGCTCAGCGTCAAGGTACCCGAGCCGAAGTTCAGCAGCCAGACCAAGGACAAGCTGGTCAGCAGCGAGGTGCGTGGGCCGGTCGAAGATATCGTCAGCAAGTTGCTGCACGACTATCTGCAGGAGCGGCCGACCGACGCGAAGATCATCGTCGGCAAGATCATTGAAGCGGCGCGTGCGCGGGAGGCAGCGCGCAAGGCGCGCGACATGACCCGTCGCAAAGGCGTGCTCGATGGCATGGGACTGCCCGGCAAACTGGCAGACTGCCAGGAAAAAGACCCCGCCTTGTGCGAGATCTACATCGTCGAGGGTGACTCCGCCGGTGGTTCGGCCAAGCAAGGTCGAGACCGCAAGTTCCAGGCTATCTTGCCGCTGCGCGGCAAGATCCTCAACGTCGAAAAAGCCCGATACGAAAAGCTGTTGACCAGCAACGAGATTCTGACGCTGATCACGGCCCTTGGAACCGGCATCGGCAAAGCCGGGGGCAGTACCGGAAACGATGATTTCAACGTGGCCAAGCTGCGCTATCACCGCATCATCATCATGACCGACGCGGACGTGGACGGAGCCCACATCCGCACGCTGCTACTGACGTTCTTCTACCGTCAGATGCCGGAGCTGGTCGAACGCGGCCACATCTACATTGCCCAGCCGCCCCTGTACAAGGTCAAGGCCGGCAAAGAGGAGTTGTACCTCAAGGACGCCGGTGCACTCGACAGCTTTCTGATGCGTATCGCACTGGTCAACGCCATCGGTGTTCACCGGTGGCGAAGCCAACACCGAACTCACCGGCGATACGCTGGCCACGCCTGGCGCGCAAGCACCAGGTGGCACAGGCCGTGATCGCGCGGCTGCAAGAACTTCATGGATGCCGAAGCGCTGCGTTCGGTCGCCGACGGCGTGACGCTCGAACCTCGACACCCTGGAAGAAGCCGAACAGTCGGCCACCGCACTGCAGGCCAAGCTTGCCGATGCCGAAGTCAGGGGTGAGTTCGACCTGCGCACCGACAAGCCGATTCTGCGCATCAGCCGGCGCCATCATGGCAACGTCAAGAGCAGCGTGCTGACGCAGGACTTCGTGCACGGCGCCGACTACACCGCGCTGGCCGAAGCCGCCAGCACCTTCCGCGGCCTGCTCAGCGAAGGTGCCAAGGTCACCCGTGGCGAAGGCGAGCGCCAGAAAGAAGCCAAGGTCGACGACTTCCGCGAAGCCATGGCCTGGCTGATCAGCCAGGCCGAAAGTGCCACCTCACGCCAGCGTTACAAGGGCCTGGGCGAGATGAACCCGATGCAGCTGTGGGAAACCACGATGGACCCCACCGTGCGCCGCCTGCTGCGCGTGCAGATCGACGACGCGATCGAAGCCGATCGGGTGTTCACGATGCTGATGGGCGATGACGTGGAGCCGCGACGGGACTTCATCGAGACGAATGCGCTCGGGCGGGGAATATTGACGTCTGATTTTTTTCTGTAGACGCAGGCAAAAGGCGAGAAACATCGGGCATAAAGCGAGAAAGTTCATCGCCTCGATGTTTCGATAGTTTTTTCGTTCTTTGCGCCCGGACGTTGTTTGTTTGGCAGGATCAACTGATGCGCCGCGAGCCGGTGTTGTTGCCGCCAGGGAAAACAACCAAATCGCTATCTATTTGATTTTGTTGAGGTTTTTTCTTCAGCTCCCATTGTTATCCCCCAGCGGGGATAACAATGACATGGGGTTGTCCGCCGCGGAGGGCTTGGTATAGGCCATGTTGCGTTTGGCCCTGCCCGGCAATGGGACCAGCAGACCCTGTTCACGCCAGGCAATCAGCATCTTCGACGCCTTGAGCGTATCGACGCCGGCGATACGCACGAGATCGGCGTTGGCGATCGCCCCTTGCCGGTCGATCCAGTCGCTGACCTCGTCCCAGGCGCTGGGGCGCTTCAGGTTGAACAGCGTGACGGTCACGCTCTCCACCGCGGTATCGGTGTTCTGGCGGTATTGCGGCGGGTAGAGCTCGGAGCGCGCCATTTCGGCGAACATCATCGGCACGCCCTCGCCGGCGTCGATGTTGGGCGGATCCGGGAACTCGCGCAGGTTGGCGGCGATCGGCGGGTTGCGCGCCTTGGAGCCTGCGCGGGTGATCGTGGCCGGGGTGATGCTGCCTGGAAGCAGGCCCGGACTCTCGACTCGATGCGGTCGTCGAAGATGCGTACGAAGATGTCGCGATTGAGTTGGTTGTCGCGGTGAATCACGGCATTGACGATGGCCTCCTTTACCACCCGTGTTGGGTAGACATGGAAGGTCGCAAAACCAGGCTGTTGCTGGTAGACGGCCTGTGGCCGCTCGTCCGGCGCCAGCTTGACCAGGCCTGTGTAGCGTGACAGCACCACCGTGGTGTGCCGCGTACCCAATCGGCATTGGTACGGCGGCGTTGGTAGGCCTCGATGTGCGTCACTACCGCATCGATGCCATGCCCACGTTCATCGCACACGTCGAGCGGCGCAACGAATCGGCCAGTCAGCTCGCTGCGGGACTGGTTCTCGTCAATGAAGCGGTCCACCGGCAGAAGCGGTCGACCAGGGTTGACGATTTCCACCCGATCGTCGTAAATCTCCACCACGACGCCAGTGCCTTGTTCGGTCAGGTCCTGCATGCACCAGCGCATTGCCCAGGATCTCGCGCAACGCCTTCTTCGGGTACGCATACGTCGTCTTGCGCAGCGCGGCCATGATCTCCTCGCTGGCCGGCGTCTCTGCGTGAATCTGGTCCGACCAGTTTCTCGAACCCCACTGCATAACCACCATCGGCCATCCAGTCCTTGCCATCCTTGACCTGCAGCTTGGTGATGCCGTCATAGACGATCAGCGTACACCCTTGCGCGCCAGCGCGAAGCTCACTGGCCAGCACCAGCGCGCCCAGATTGGAAATGGCCAGACCATCATCGCGACGCAGGACGAAACGCCGCGCCACCAGCGCATCGACGATCTCCACGCGTGTCGACGGCAATGGCGCTGCCCAGGTCGAAATAACCTTGCACGTCGAGCAAGGCCACCACGCGTGCCTCATCCAGTCCGGTTGCGGCCGGCTGGTCGATGAAATCGGCCTCGCCCTCGGCCATGATGGTGCGCAGTTGGTCGGGTGACATCGGCACCAACTCGTCGCCTGCGCGCATCAGGTAGCGGCCATCGATGTGCAGCGGCTGGCCACGCGAACGGCCGGGAACCTGGAATACCAGTACCCGACCGTCGGCGTGTATTACCTCGTCGCAGCGCACCTTGATCTGCAGTCGCTCATGAATGCCGCCGCAAGTGCGTGCCGGCAGTTCGAACGCAGTCGTGCCAACTACGCGGCGCGGCGGACGGTCCGATACACCCAGCACGATGCGCCCTCCGCCTTCATTGGCCAGCGCGACGCAATACGCAACCAGCTTGTCGAAGTGGAAATTGCTTTTGGCTTCCTTGAACTCGACATGTTCGTTTTCTTCGCGCAAAGCGAGCAAGGCGTCGAGGTCTTGGGGCGTCATGATGCGGCTTGCTCCACGAGGGTGTCGGCCAGATGGGCTTGGGTGGTTTGGCGGGCGGCGAGGCGCTTGCGCAGGTCGGCGCACAGGCGGCGCAGGGATTCGACGCGGGCGACGATGCGGACTTGTTCTGCGTGAGGCGGAAGCGGAACTGGGATGCTGCGGAAATTTGCCCATGACCAATTGCGTGTCAGCGTTGCCCATGGTGATGAACTTCGGCGAATTCATGTAGCCATGCTTGACCCGAGATACAGATCGCACGTAACTCGGCATGCATCAGCCTCCGAAGTCGCAAACCGATGCAATCGGTGCTTGACGATGGCTGAAGCCTAGCGTCTCGAGCACTCGACAGCAGCGAATCCGATTCGTCAACCAAGCCCGCCACGAGCAAGTCGCCAGAAAGACATCGAGCTTTTGAAGGCGCTCAAAGCGCTCCTTGTCAATGTCAGCGTGGTCGATCGCTCACGAAACTTTCCATGTCGATGTTCTGAAGCCTGACTAGCTCGATTTCCGTTGGCTGCGAGTAGTCGCTCGTCTGAGATTGGCACCAAACGGCCATCGTGAATGCATATTCAGCATCGGCAGACAGCTACCTCGACTGCCCATGCCCATTCGGCAATAGCAAACGGCACTTCTCTGCTTCGACTAATCGGCGGCAACGGCTTGTCCCGCTTGATCTTGCCCTCCGCGATCAGCCGATCCTTCTCGGCGCGAATCTTCTTGCAGCAGCACGCTGGCGGGTTCGTCCTTGGGGTCTTGGGGGACGAGCAGGCCGCGCACGGCGAGTTGGAGGATGGTTTGCTCCAGGGCGTCGATGGCTTCGGGGCGGTCGAGCAGGAGGTCGAAGTGGGTGGCGACGCGTTGCCAGTTGTCGGCCAATTCGTCTGGGGTGGCGCTGGCGGTCAGCGCGCCCAGCAGGGTTTGCACGAGCTGGGCGTGTTGCGCGGCTTCGAGCTGGCCCTTGGCTTCGAGGGCATCGCACAGGCGCATGAGTTCTTCGACGCGGGTGACGATGCGGGATTGTTCGGCGAGGGGTGGGAGCGGCAAGAGTGGCTGCAATCTGCTCGACTGAATGCTGTTCGACAGTCGTACTGACCTTCGTTGACCTGCAGATCATGCGCTTGAACTGAGCCATGCAGTGACGAAGGTTGCAAGCTACATGCGCTGACGAAGCACAACTGCCGTGTAGATCGCCACTGATTGATGTGTCGACGCTGATTGCATCGGCAGTCGGTCGCTCGACGCAAGACTGCCGCTGCCAACGACTACGCGATACGGCTGGCTGAACGATCAGATGCCAAGCCATCTCAGCCGATCACTGCGTACAGTGTCGTTGTGACTCGGACAGTCCTCGAATTTGATTCATGACATCGGAGTGCCCCATGGAATCGTAGACTATCACTGAGTGTACGAGTCTCTGAACGTTGCAGGGATGCCTGTGCCGTCTCGAGTATCGCAACGTCGCCGAAGGCGTACCCACGCCCATCCCTTCGGCAACTCGAAACGGTTGCTCCTCTTCGGCAATCATCTGCCAGCGGCTTGTCCCGCTTGATCTTTGCCTTCCGCAATCAGTCGATCCTTTTCCGCTCGAATCTTTTTCAGCAGCTCACTCGCCGGTTCGTCCTTCGGGTCTTGCGGCACCAGCTTGCCCTGCACCGCCAACGTCAAGATCAGTTCGCGCAACTGCGCCACGCCACCCGGCGCGGTGGCCATCAGCTCAAAGTGCTGCACCAGCGGCGGCTGCAAGGCGCTCAGGTACTTGGCGCTGGGTTCGTGCGCCTCCATCACAGCGCTCATGCGCGGGCTCCGCTGAGCGATTCGGCCAGGATGGCCTTGAGCTGGTCGCGCAGGGCCTGGGCTTCGCCCTGCAACCTGGCGTAGTCGGCCAGCAGCGCCTCGGGGTCGTGGCTGATCACATCGGCCGCGTGCGGGTTCTTCTGGTCGAGGTTGTAGTTGGCGGCCTTGATCTGGTCGATGCTGACCTTCCAGGCGCGCTCGTTTTCCACGCGCGCGGCAAAGCCATCGGCCTCGCTGCCCCACCAGGCTTTCTCGGCGTCGAACTCTTCGATGCGGATGGGCTTGGTCTTGTTGTAGTTCTTCACGCCCTCCGGGTACGGGTGTTCGTAGTACCAGATGTGCTTGCGTGGGCTCGGCCCTTGGTGAAGAACAGCAGGTTGGTCTTGATGCCGGTGTAGGGGGCGAACACGCCGTTGGGCAGGCGCACGATGGTGTGCAGGTTGCACTCGGTCAGCAGCTGCTCCTTGATGCGGGTCTTGACGCCTTCGCCAAACAGGGTGCCGTCGGGCAACACCAGCGCGGCGCGGCCGTTGACTTTGAGGATGTGCTTGATGAGCACCAGGAACAGGTCGGCGGTTTCCTTGGTGCGCACATCGGCGGGGAAGCCTTGCTCGATGCCGGGCTCTTCGATGCCGCCGAAGGGCGGGTTGGTGAGCACCACGTCGACCCGGTCGGCCTGGGTGACTTCGCGCAGCGGGCGGGCGAGCGTGTTGTCGTGGCGGATGTTGCTGGGGACTTCGATGCCGTGGAGCATGAGGTTGGTCACGCACAGCATGTGGGGCAGCTGCTTCTTCTCGACGCCGCGAATGCTTTGCTGGAGCAGCGGTTTCGTCTTCGGTGGTCTTGACCTGTTTGCGCAGGTGCTCGATGGAGCAGACGAGGAAGCCGCCGGTGCCGGTGGCGGGGTCGAGCACGGTTTCGCCCAGCTGGGGGTTGACCATGTCGACCATGAACTGGGTGACGGCGCGGGGGGTGTAGAACTCGCCCGCGTTGCCGGCGCTCTGCAGGTCTTTGAGGATCTTTTCGTAGAGGTCGTTGAACTGGTGGCGCTCGCTCTGGCGGTTGAAGTCGATGGCGTTGAGCTTGTTGATGACCTGGCGCAGCAGCTGGCCGCTCTTCATGTAGTTGTAGGCGTCTTCAAACACGCCGCGCACCACATAGCCGCGCGGGTTGCGCACCGGGTCGGCGGGCAGCTCTTTGAGGGTGACGAAGAGCTCGGTGTTGACGAAGTCTTGCAGCTCGTCGCCGGTCATGCCTTCGGGGTCGGCGGCCCAGTTGCGCCAGCGCATGTTCTCGGGGATGGGGCTCTTGTAGGCGTCGCGGGTGAGTTCCAGCTCTTCTTCGAGCGCGTCAAACACCTTGAGGAACAGCAGCCAGGTGAGTTGCGAGATGCGCTGGGCATCGCCATCGACGCCAGAGTCCTGGCGCATGATGTCTTGGATGGATTTGATGACGGGGGAGAGGTTGGACATGCGGGTGGGTGTTCAGGGAATCAGGTGATCAAGGGGCGGTGGGCGCGTACAGCTCGCGCTCCAGGGTGTTCAGGGCTTGCAGGTATTGCGGGCGGCCGCCAAAGCTCTTGACCAGTTCGGCCGCCAGGCCGAGATGGTTGATCGGCGGCAGGCTGAGCACGTTGTTGGCTTCCAGCGTGGTGATGCCCTCATCAGCGTATTTGTCGAGCAGGGCTTCGATCACCTGGCGGGCCATGGGGCCGTATTGGGTGAACACGTTGCGCTTCTTGACGCGGTTGGCCCGCTCGCGCCGGGTGAGCGGCGGCTTGTTGTAGGCCACGTGCAGCAGCAGGTCGAACGGGTCGAGGTCTTTCAGGCCGGTGTGGGCCACTTCATCGGCCAGGGCTTCGATCAGCACGCCCTGGCGCTCCAGCTCTTCGATGAGCGCGGCCTTGCGGTCGGCGTCGTTCCAGGCTTGGAGAAACTTGTCGAGCGAGTCGTATTGGCGGGTGAGGTTGATGCGGGTGTAGTCGCGCAGGCTCTCGGTGATGAGCTTGCCATCGGCGTTGAGGTATTGCACGCGCTCGCGGGCGACGGAGACGGTGACCATGCCGCCGACGATGTACTTTTTGGGTTCGCCGCTGCCGCCTTCGCCGGGGCCGGCGGTGGTTGGGCCCATGGGTATCTGGTCTTCGCCCGGCGGCTGTGGCGCGCCTGGATCGTCGACATCCGGCGGCTCGATGGGGTCGTCAACGCCGGGCTCGTAGATCTGCACCGGGTCGCCGTCGAAAGCCGGGTCGGCAAACAGCTCGGTGGCGCGCTTGAAGTCCATGATGGTGAACCAGCTCTTGCCCAGGTCTTCGCGCAGGCGGGTGCCGCGGCCGATGATCTGCTTGAACAGCGTCATCGACTTGATGTTCTGGTCCAGCACGATGAGCTTGCAGGTTTGCGCGTCGACCCCGGTGCTCATGAGCTTGGAGGTGGTGGCGATCACCGGGTAGGTCTTCTCGGGGTCGATGAAGTTGTCGAGCTCGCGCTTGCCTTCCGGGTTGTCGCCGGTGATCTGCACCACGTACTTGGGCTGGGTGGCGCAGATGTCGGCGTTGGCATTGGCCAGGGCCTGGCGCATGCGGGCGGCGTGGTCGATGTCTTCGCAGAAGACGATGGTCTTGGCGTAGCGGTCGGTGGCCTTGAGGTATTCGGTGATCCTGGCGGCCACGGCTTCGTCGCGCTTTTCCAGCACCAGCTTGCGGTTCATGTCGGCGCCGGTGTAGACGCGGTCTTCGATCAGGTTGCCGGCCTTGTCGGTCATGCCTTCGGTGGGGCGCCAGCCGAAGGTGTCGCGGTCCAGATCGATGCGGATGACCTTGTAGGGCGCCAGGTAGCCGTCTTCAATGCCTTGCTTGAGGCTGTAGGTGTAGACCGGTTCGCCGAAGTAGTGGATGTTGGAGGCGGTGTCGGTTTCCTTGGGCGTGGCGGTCAGGCCGATCTGGGTGGCGTTGCCGAAGTAGGTGAGGATGTCGCGCCAGGCCGAGTCTTCGGCGGCGCTGCCGCGGTGGCACTCGTCCACGACGATGAGGTCGAAGAAATCGGGTGAGAACTGCTTGTAGATGTTGCTTTCCTCCTCCGTGCCGGTGACGGCCTGGTAGAGGGACAGGTAGATCTCGTAGCTCTTGTCGACCTGCTTGGTGGTCTTGTTGACAGCCAGTTCCACGTCTTCGACCGTGACGCTGCCTTGCGCATCGACACGCTCCACGCCTTTGGCGTTCGGACTGAGCTTGGCCATGGCGCCCTTGAAGGGGCGGAAATCGTTGACCATGGTCTGGTCGATCAGGATGTTGCGATCGGCCAGGAACAGGATGCGCTTCTTGGCGCCGCTCTTCCACAGGCGCCAGATGATCTGGAACGCGGTGTAGGTCTTGCCGGTGCCGGTGGCCATGACGAGCAGTGCGCGCTGCTGGCCGTTGGCGATGGCCTCGACCGTGCGGTTGATGGCGTTGAGCTGGTAGTAACGCGGGGTCTTGCTGGGTGAATAGTCGGTGGCGGCGACTCTTTCAACTTCGGGCGTCCACCCCTTCCAGGCGCAGAAGCGGCGCCATAACTCAGCTGGGCTGGGAAACTCCTCCAGCGACAGGGACTGCTCCAGCACGCCGGTGGTCATGGTGGCGTCGCGGAAGACAAAGCCGTCGCCATTGGACGAGAAGCTGAACGGCACGTCCAGCAGCTGGGCGTAGTTGATGGCCTGGGCCATGCCGGCGCCCACGGCGTGCTGGTTGTCTTTGGCCTCGACCACAGCCAACGGAATATTGAGCTTGTAGAAGAGCGCGTAGTCGGCGCGCAGCACCGTGGTTTTGTCTCGATACGACTTCTGACCGCGAACGATCACGCGGCCCGCACGCAGGGGGAATTCACGGTAGATCTGGTCCATGCCATTCCAGCCAGCTGCTTCCATGGCTGGTCGGATGAATTTGTCGCAGATGTCGCTTTCGGACAGGGTCTTCTTGTTCAATTTGTGCCTGGAGGCGGCATTTGTTGCCTGCCGCCATCTCCTCTGTGATGGCCGGATCTTGCCATCAACCTGGTGGTTTGGAGTCTGCGTTGATTTGCTGAGTGGTCAGGCATCAAGTTTGCTGTGATTTGGTGCTGAATCTCGTCTGGGTTATGGCGTCTTTTTTTTCGGTTTGGTCCCTCCTCAGATTACCGTTACCATATTTGCAGTCAAAATTTGTCAATGGGTGGCATGTGGCGGTGGTTTTCTTGTATCTCGCCGGTTCATGGTGAGGCCGCCGATTCTCGATATATGCCCGACGCAGTCTCGACTTATGGGTAGCAGAGGGCGGCTAACCTGTTGATTCTCAACAGGGGGCTTTCTCGGCTTATGCCCCCCTCTACATTTGTGCCCTCATTCAAACATCCCATGAAAACCGCTCACGATCTCGTTCTCGCCGCCAAAAGCCAGTGTCGCTCAGTTTCCGTCCAGGACGCGCAGGCCCTCCTGTTGTCGGCCGACGCCATCATCGATGTCCGCGAGCCCGATGAATACGCCGCCGGCCATCTGGCAGGCGCCATCAACCTTCCCCGCGGCCTGCTCGAATTCAAGTTGTCGGGGACCCCAGCGCTGGAGCAGCGCGACCTGAACGTGGTGCTCTACTGCAAGACCAGCGGCCGCGCCGCTCTGGCGGCCGTCGCCATGCAGAGCATGGGCTATCTGAATGTGGTCTCGATCGACGGTGGCTATGACGCCTGGGTGGAAGCCGGCAAGCCGGTGGTCAAGCCGGCACAACCCTCCTTCGAATGAAATCTGACCGGCAAGGCTCTCGGCCGAATTCGCGGCGGTGGTAGCCAAGGGCCAGGTCGTGGGGTCAGGGTTTTACCCCACGGTCGGGCGCTGACGGCCCTACCTCCGGCGACGACGCGCCCTGCGCCAGTGCCGGCGCCTGGCGCGCCGTTTCCAGCGCCTTGCGGATCTGCGCCGGATCGCGGTTGCGCAAGCCTTCGGACAAGGCCTGCGAGGCGGTCGAGCGCAGTTCGGCGTATTTGCGCATGATCTCCAGCGTCCGCGCAGACGGTGCGGCGGTGTCCAGATGCAGAGCGGAAAGACTCTCGAAGCTCACCTGGTATTCGGATGTGACGCTGCTGTCGATCTGGCCGGCCAATTGATCGAAACTCAGGCGTTCGCTTTCGCCTTTGCCCAGGATGGATTCCCATTGCTGGCTGATGCGCTGGTCTTGCACCAGAAACCGGCTGATGGCTTCGCGCGCCCGGACCTCCTCGCCCAGGCGGTAGCTGGGTGCTGGAGCCAAGCTCAGCATGGCGGCGACAGCCAGCGCCACGAGTCCCAGGGCGACAAACCGGAGCTTGCGGTTGCGTGGGCTGTTCCAGGTCCAGGGCCGGGACAAGGCCACTCCCAGCAGCGCGCCCGAAATCAGCCCGCCGATATGGGCCGAATTGTCGATGCCGGTCACGATCTGGCCCATTACCAGCGCGAACATGATGAAGATCGTCGCCGCGCCGAACATCCAGCGAAACTCACCCCGATCGACTTGGGCACGCTCGCGCCAGAGAAACAAGACCAGGGCGCCATACAGCCCGAAGATGGCACCCGATGCACCACCGGATACGGCTCGGTTGCCCTGCATCACCAGCGACAGCAGGTTGCCGATAACACCGCAACCCAGGTACAGCAACAGGAAGCGCCAGCGCCCGAATACCTGTTCCAGCAACCGGCCCACGTCCCACAAGGCCCACATGTTCAGCACCAGATGCAGCAGGCCGAAATGCAGAAACATGGCGCTGACCAGGCGCCACCACTGGCCGTCCTGCGTCGCCGGGCCGAAGTTGGCGCCCCAGGCCAGGGGGATCTCCGTCGAGGTATGCCACAAGCTGGCGCCTTGAACCAGCATGGCGACGAATATCAGGACATTGGTGGCAAGCAGTGCCACGGTCACCGGCGCCCGCGTGGGGGAAGCGTGCAGCAGACCAGTCAGATCGGGGGCTGAGTTCCCGTGTACGGGAGCTGGATCGAATGGTGAGGGGCGAGGCATGCAGCCCCTATTAGATCGCATGCGCGGGGGTCAGACCTGTTGGAGTCAGTGCATGGAAGGCGCACAATCTGCGTATGAAACCCCATGCCCATGCCCATGCTTCGGTGACGCAGTTGTCCACCCAGGATGCCACCCGCATCGACGACACGCGCATCAGCGCGGTTCGACCATTGATCACGCCCGCCTTGCTGCAGGAATGGTTGCCGGTGCCTGAAGCGGCACTGGCGCTGGTCGAGAAAAGCCGGATCGATATCTCCAGGGTGTTGCAGGGTCTGGACGACCGGCTCGTTGTCGTCGTCGGTCCTTGTTCCATCCATGACCATGAACAGGCAATGGAATATGGTCGCCAGCTCAAGGTGCAGGCGGACCTGCTGGCCGCTGAATTGCTGATCGTCATGCGCGTGTATTTCGAGAAACCGCGCACCACGGTGGGATGGAAGGGGTATATCAACGACCCCCATCTCGACGGCAGCTTTGCCATCAACGAGGGTCTGGAGATGGCGCGGCGCCTGTTGCTCGAACTGCTGGCACTGGGTTTGCCGCTGGGCACCGAGTTTCTCGATCTTCTCAGTCCGCAGTTCATTTCCGACCTGGTCAGCTGGGGCGCGATCGGGGCGCGTACCACCGAGAGTCAGAGTCACCGGCAGCTCGCGTCGGGTCTGAGTTGTCCGGTCGGGTTCAAGAACGGCACCGATGGCGGCGTCAAGGTTGCCAGCGATGCGATCCAGGCGGCCTCGGCCCCCCATGCCTTCATGGGCATGACCAAGATGGGCCAGGCGGCGGTGTTCGAGACCCGAGGCAATGTCGACTGCCATGTCATTTTGCGGGGTGGCAAACAGCCCAATTACAGTGCCGCAGACATCGCTGCAACGTGTTCCTTGCTCAAGGCGGCCGGGCTGCGCGAACAGGTCATGATCGATGTGTCCCACGCCAACAGCAGCAAGCAGCACCAGCGCCAGATCGTGGTGGCGCAGGATGTCGCGCAGCAGGTGGCCGGTGGTGACACGCGCATCATCGGCCTGATGGTCGAGAGCCATCTGCACGAGGGACGCCAGGACATAGTGCCCGGAACAACGCTGGCGCCGGGCGTATCGGTTACCGATGCCTGTATCAGCATGGCGCAGACGATTCCGTTGCTTGAAGGACTGGCGCAGGCCGTGCGCACACGCAGGGCGGGTGGTGCGGCGCAGCCGTAAAGTCCAGGCGTCAGGCCATTGATGGCACCGGAGTCGCCCGGTTAACATGGCGAGGAGATCAACAGGGATTGCGCGCAACATGATTCTGAAGGAGTTGGACCCTTTTCTGGGTGGCAGCCAGGACGAGATCGCCCATCGCATCGCGCAGGACAGGATGGCTTACCACCTGCGTCGGTACTTCGGCAAGAGCGAAGAAGTCGATGTGCTCAATTACCTGCGTGTCAGTTCGGGCACCGTGGTCACGATGATCGATCACCTGGTGCTGCATGCGTTCGGCATGATCGTGATCGAGCGCGAGAGCCTGAGCGAACCGATCCAGATCAAGGATGATGGCCAGTGGCTGCGACTGCGTCAGGACGGACCGGTCGAAATGCGTTCACCGATTACGCGGGCCTATTTGCGCGCTCTGTCGCTCAAGGCATTCCTGGACAAGATGGTCAGGCAGAAGGGTTTTTTTGACGCGATCGAGCTCGACATCATCGTGTCTGTGCCCGACACCGGCCGGATCCGGTGGCCGACCATGGGCGTGTTGCCTGAAATCTGCAACACCGACCAGGTCCATGAACGCGTGAACCAGCGTATCCTGCAATGCAGGCGTACGGCCAAGGCCGAGGGTGTGTTGACTGCGCCCGAGCGCCTTCGTCTGGCTGAGTTCCTGCGGTCCCTGCATCAACCGCTGGTTCGGGCGCCGCCGCGATAAGCGTTTGATCCCGGCGCAGATCCGTGGACGCGTGACGGGATCAAGCCTAAGGGGGGCATTGCGGACATGATTTTGAAGGAGCTTGACCCGTTCCGTGGTGGCGACGAAAGGGCTTTTGCGGCGCGCATCTCGGCGGATCGCATGGCTTACTACCTGCGCCGCTACTACCGGCGCAGCACGGAAGTGGATGTGATCAACGGCCTGCGCATCCGTTCGGCAGGGTCGTTGACGCGCATCGACCACCTGTTGCTGCATTCCCATGGCATGTTGGTGATACAGCGCGAAAATGTCGACGGGCAGGTCCAGATCGACGATGACGGCCAATGGACCGCATGGATGAACGGTCGCATGCAGTCTTTGGGTTCGCCGATCACGCAGGCGTATGTGCAAGCCCTGTTGCTCAAGGCCTTTCTGGACCGGCGTGTGCGCCAGAAGGGCTTTTTCGACAACCTCGAACTCGATGTGCTGGTGGTCGTCTCGGACGACTGCGAGATCCGCTGGCCGCCAACCGGTCGGCTGGTCGAGGTTTGCAGCCGGGAGGTGGTACATGAGCGGGTCGCCAGCCGTCTGGATCAATGCCGGGCGGCGGCGCGCGGGCCGGGTCCGCTGACGGCAGTCGAGCGGCGTACCCTGGGCTGGTTCCTGACTTCGGCACATTGGCCGGGTTCGGACATGGAACTGCATTAGGGGCAGCACCAGCCCGACAACGCCCCGTTGCACAACACGGGTACAGTGCGGCGATGGCGCTGATATATCGAACGCTTTTGCTGCTGCTGGCCGGTCTGGTGTTCTTCTTCATCGCCGGCATCGTGGCTGTGTGGGCGCCGGACAAGCCGCTGGCTGAGCTTAAGGCACGCTGGGCTGGGGCGCCTTCGCAGTTCGTCATGGTCGCAGGCCTGCAGGTGCATGTGCGCGATGAGGGTCCGCGCGACGATCCGCTGCCCATTGTCTTGCTGCATGGAACGTCCGACAGCCTGCATACCTGGGACGGCTGGGCGGAGCAGTTGCGTGGTCAACGGCGCGTGATCCGGTTCGATCTGCCCGGGTTCGGCCTCACCGGTCCCGCTGTGACGGCCGATTATTCCATCGATGGCTATGTGCGGTTTGTCGCGGCGGTGCTCGATAGGCTGGATGCGCCGCGCGTCGTAGTGGGCGGCAACTCGCTGGGGGGCGAGATCGCATGGCGTTTTGCATGGGCCATGCCCAAGCGTGTGGCGCAGTTGATACTGGTCGATGCGGCGGGTTACCCGGCCGAACCCCAGGAAATTCCGTTGGGGTTTATGCTGGCCCGCATGGTCGGCGCGCGCACGGCATTGGAATACCTGCTTCCACGCGGCCTGATTCTGGCCAGTGTGCGCAGCGTCTACGGCGACCCGTCCAAGGTGACGCCGGAACTGGTGGACCGGTACTACGATATGGCCCTGCGAGCCGGAAATCGACGTGCGCTGGTCCAGCGACTCGAGGTGATGCCAGGGGACGATGTCTCTGACCGAATTCGGGCGCTGACGCAGCCCACGCTGGTGCTCTGGGGAGTGCAGGACCGGTTGATTCCGGTGGCGCTCGGACGTCGTTTTGCGCAAGATATCGCGGGCGCCAGTTTGATGGTGTTCGACGGGCTGGGTCACGTGCCGCACCAGGAGGACCCGGTGCGAACCGTGTTGGAGGTACGACGTTTTCTGGGCTTGGCGCCCAAAAGCTAGAAGGTGGGAATGTATGGCAGATAGAAACGTGCCTGAACTGGCGCGCGAGACGTTCAAGCAGTTGGTCGTCAGGAAGCTGACGCCGACGCCGAATAATTATCGGGACGTGTTCAACGAAATTGCCAAGCTGCCCAATGATCCGCCGTTCCCGCTGGATGAGTTGCGCAAGATTGCCCAGTTGCTGCCGGCTCGTACGCCGGGCCAGATCAAGCAAAAAGGCCTGTTCGAATACGCCGTCAACCAGCTTAACTGGTCGGGTGTAAGCGCTGCGCTGGTGGCATACGGCGGATTCATACCCCGCAGCGGCGCAGAAACAGCGGGATCGTCACCGGTTGCCGGGACCGCACCCGATGCTGCTGCTTCGGCGCCGGCGCCACAGACCCAGGTAACGCGAACGGGCGCGCCGGCCTTGACGGCCGAATTCCTGGAGCAGATTGCCCGGCTGATCGAATTTGTCCGGCCCGCGCTGGGCACCGATGACGCCCGCTTCACCGAGCAGACCAACGAGATGTTGCAGGCCATGCGAGCGCCAGATGCCGACGTGGTGCGCGTCAAGCAGATGCTCAGCACCTTCGGACACCGCGTGTCTTTCGCGGCCGAAGATCAGGTCGAGATCCGATCGACGCTGCTGCATCTGCTGCGGCTGATCATGGAGAACATCAGTGAACTGAGTGTGGACGATCACTGGCTTCAGGGTCAGGTTCAGGCCCTGATGGCGGCAACCGCGCCGCCGCTGACCTTGCGTCGCCTCGACGACGTCGAGCGCCGCTTGCGCGATGTGATCCTCAAGCAGGCGGAAGCCAAGGGCCGTGCGTTGGAAGCACAAGATGAGATGCGCCAGATGCTGCGCGTGTTCATAGAACGTTTGTCGGTCATGTCGGATTCGACCGACGCCTATGGCGCGCAAATGGCAGTAAACGCGGAACTGATCGAACAAGCGCGCAGCTTTGCCGAGCTCACTCCGGTGCTCAAGCAGATGGTGTCCGCGACACGCGGCATGGCCGAGCAGTCGCTCAGCACGCGCGACGAATTGCGCGACATGCGTGAACGGGCCCAGGCCACCGAGACCGAGATCGCCAAGCTGCACCAGGAACTCGATCGTGTGAGTGCCCAGGCGCGCCACGATACGCTGACTGGCGCGCTCAACCGCAAGGGACTGGAGGAAGCCCTGAGCCGCGAGTTGTCGGTTGTTCGGCGCAACGAGTCGGCGCTGTGCATTGCCTTGCTCGACATCGACAACTTCAAGAAGATCAACGACGAGCGTGGCCATGGCACTGGCGACGAGGCGCTCAGCCATCTGGCCAAGGTGGCACGCGAATGCATGCGGCCGCAGGACACGCTGGCGCGATACGGCGGCGAGGAGTTCGTGTTCCTGCTGCCCGATACGCCGCTGGACCGTGGCATCGAGGCCATGGTGCGCCTGCAGCGGGAGTTGACCAAGCAGTTTTTTCTGGCCGGTGCCGACAAGCTGCTGATCACCTTCAGCGCCGGCGTGGCGCAACTGGCGCCCGATGAAGAAAGCGATTCGGCGCTCAAACGCGCTGACAAGGCCATGTACATGGCCAAACGTGCCGGCAAGAACCGGGTGCTGGGTGCATGAGCGCCGCGCCGCGCCGGGCCGCGTTTTCGGCGAGAACGATGACAAAGGGAGATCGACATGGCGTATCTGATTCTGGGTTTGGTGCTTTTTCTGGGTGTGCACTCGGTGCGCATCGTGGCCGACGACTGGCGCAGCCAGACCGTGGCGCGCATCGGCGTGAATCGCTGGAAGGCGGCCTACTCGGTGGTTTCGCTGTTCGGTTTCTTGTTGATCATCTGGGGTTTTTCGCAGGCGCGGCTGATGCCGACGCAGCTGTGGAGTCCGCCCATCGGCATGCGTCACCTGGCCTGGCTGCTGACCTGGCTGGCGTTTGTGCTGTTGGCGGCCGCCTATGTGCCGGGCAATGGCATCAAGGCGCGGCTGCACCATCCGATGGTGCTGGCGGTCAAGACCTGGGCCTTTGCCCATTTGCTGGTCAACGGCAATCTGGCCCATGTCGTGCTGTTTGGCGCGTTCCTGGTGTGGGCGGTGTTTGACTTCTCAGCAGCGCGCCGGCGCGATCGCGCCGGCGCGGTCAGCTACGCGCCAGGGCGCATGTTGCCGACGGTCATCACCGTCGTGTTCGGAACGCTGGCCTGGGCCGGCTTCGCCATGTGGTTGCACGGATGGTGGATCGGCATTCGCGTCTTGGGCTAGAACCTGTTCGCATTTGCCTGCGTAGTATGAACAGATCCTGGGAGACTGTCGGACTTGGGAGTCGCCGGCTGCAAATCGTCCGCAGCGGTCCATTTTTCACCGTCTTTTTGTCCCATAGCCGTGCTATGGGCCTGCAAACCCGGCAAAAACTGTCCTCGCTGGGGCCGATTTTGGCTACGCCGCTCTTCGAGAACGCTTTCGGCGCCCCAAGCCCGACAGCCTCCCAGACGCGGCCAGGCGGTGGCTCAGATGTCCAGCACCCACTGAATCAGGTATTTGGCGACAAACCCGACCATGCCGAACGCCAGGCCGAGAAAGATGACGAAGGCACCGAACTTGCCAGCCTTCGATTCCCAGGCCAGTTGGGCGACGATGAACACCATGTAGAGCATGAAAGCCCCGAGCCCGAAGGTCAGGCCGAACGAAGCAATCTGTTCTTCGGTGAAGCCGAACATGGCGCGGTGTCAGGGGCCCAGCGGACGCTGCGGCAAGGCGCTGGCGTCGACCAGTTCGTCGTAGGCATGCCAGCTGGCATGACCCAGGATAGGCACCAGTACCACGAGCGCGAGCAGCGCCGTGGCGAATCCGATCAGTACCAGCAGCATGATCAGCGCAGCCCACACGGCCATGGCTGCCGGGTTGGCCTGCACCACGCGCCAGCTGGTCAGCACCGCCGCCATGACCGGGACGCGGCGATCGAGCAGTAGCGGCATGGAAACCACGCTGGAGGCGAAAATGGGTGCCGCCATCATGCCGCCCAAGAATAGCCAGGCTTCGAACAGAAAACTGTCTGGTGCCAGCACCACATGGCGCAGGAAGTCAATTGGCGCATTCACCGGCGCCGGAGCCATCAAGGTTATCAGTGCCGCAGACGTCATGACCCAGCCGGTTCCGGCCAGCGCCAGCAACCCGCCGAAACGCACCAGGCACCAGTAACCCCCGGACTCGGCGAATCGGGACTGTTGCCAGCTCAGCCAGGTTTCGCGCAGCAGCGCCAGACGGACCGGGCGATGCTGGGCTAGCGCGCGGCTGATCGCGTACAGGCTGGTGGCCAGCACCGGTGCCACCACCAGAAAGCCTGAAAACGCGCCGGCCAGCAGCCAGAACTGGCGGTGTGCCAGCGCCAGCAAAACCAGGCCAAAACCCGCCAGTGCGATGCCGTGGCCAAGGCTCAGCCAGCGCGCCCTGATCATGTCGTGCCAGCCGAGCGCCAGCCAGCGTAGCGGGGCTGTCAGCGCCACGCTGCGTACGGCCACCGCGGCCTTGTTGACATGGCGCGGGGATGGAGATGGGTTCACTGGACTACCTTCCGTGCTGCGCGTTGCAGGATTCGCCTTGGGGCGGCCCGTCGTCTCATGCGCGATCAGTGGACTCTGGTTGCAGACTGAAGTCTAAGCCTGATACTGGTGTGTGCGCGAGCCGGTATTGTGGCGCGTCGGATAATGCGGATTTGCCTCAGGCAGGAGTTTTCCATGGCACGACCGGTTCTTGACGAATCCCAGATCCATCCAGCGATTCGGGAACAAGTGGCTGCGCGCCGACAGTCGCTTGTGCATGAGGTGCAGGCGGCCATTGCTGCACATGCCGTGGTGGTGGTGGGCATGGCGATGAATCCGTTCCCGCGCAAGGCGCGCCGCTTGCTCGACGCGGCAGGGGTGGCCCATCACTACCTGCAATACGGCAGTTACCTCAACAGCTGGCGCGATCGCAATGCGCTCAAGATGTGGACCGGCTGGCCGACGTTTCCGATGGTGTTTGTCAAAGGCACGCTGGTTGGCGGGGCCAACGAAGTGGCCACGTTGCTGGCCAATGGCGAGTTGAGAAAAATGCTGAGCTGAAGGCAAAATGGCCGTCGCACACCGGGCAGGTGTGTGCGACGGCCTGCCAGGGTCGGGCCAACCAGAGGTTCCGGCCTGGCCGCCGAAGATCAACCGTGTCTGCGCTGCTTGCCGCCGCGCTCGCCACCTCGGCCTGCGCTGGTCACCCATGGCGTTGGCGTCGAACACCTGCTGCTGTTCGGCAGACAGCGTGCGGTAGAACGTCAATGTGGCTTCCTGGCGCTTGCTCATCTGGGTGTCACGCTGCGCCTTCATCGTGTTCATGCGTTCGATGCGCTGTGGCGTGGTCAGCTTATTCATCTCTTCGTGCATCTTCTGGCGGTTTTCGCGGCTCATGTTCTTGCCCGCGTCGGCTGGTGGCTGCATCGCCGCGACAAATTGCGTCCAGGATTCTTCCTGCGCGCCGGTGAGCTTGAGTTTGGCCTTGAGTTCGGCCGTGTGAGCCGCCATTCTTTGCTGCATCCGGGCCGGATCCATGCGGCCTTGGTCCTTGCCACCGGCGTGGGCCATCATGCCCATCCCCATGGCGGGCGTCTGGGCGACGGCGACCATGCCGGCGCTGGCCAACGCCACGGACAGGAGCAGAGGTTTGAGGATCGATTTCATGGGGTTCCCTTTCGTTGAGACCTGTCATGCGGATATCGCAGCAGGTTGACCATGAGTCTGCGCGCGCCATGTAACGGCGCGATGGCGCAATGGCAAGCTTTTGTAAAGTCGCCGCCTGCGACGCAGGCCCGTCAAATGCCCGCAGCTGGACGGGTGGGCGCAGTCACGCAGCCGCGGCACTCAGGCCGTGGGCCGCTTATCCAGCAACTGCACCAGCGCAATGCCGTTGACCAGTTCTATCGCCTGCTTCTCGGCAAATCGGCGCGTCGTGTCGCCCAGCTCGCCCAGCGTGACGTAGACACAGCGGCTGGCGTCTTTTGAGCGCCGCTCCTGATCCAGCGTGCGCAGCGGCTCGACGCCGTGGCTGCCGGCTTTCCAGCGTTTGGCGCTGACCAAGGTGGTCTGCGCGCCTTTATGCAGTTCCAGGTCGCAGGCGCCATGGTTGAGCCGGTTGACCTGATAGCCGTCGGCGACAAAGGCTTGTTCCAGTGCCCGGCAGAAATCGCGCCAGGGCATGGCGGCGACCTGTTCCAGCGTTTGATCGACATGGCGCTGGCTGGGGGCGCGCAACTGGCGGTAGGCGGCAATCACGCCGATGACCATGAATGGCAAGGCGCCCATCAGGCCGAACACCACGTATTGCGGCGGCAGCAGTGCGGCCGATGCCATGGCGATTACGAGCACCACGGCGAAACTGATCCACCATGGCGAACGCAGCAGGATCGCGAACAGCGAATTCTCGGCCATCTTCAGTTTCACGTAACAAGCTCCCCATAAACCCGATCCGGGCGGTCGCCGTTTTTACCATGGGTGGCTTGGATCGCGCTCTGGCGCACGGGCATCATGCACGGCGCCGGTGTGTTCCCGTGTGCGGTTTGATCGCTCAAGGCGCAGTTTCAGGCCGCGAGTGCGGGGTAGTCGGTGTACCCCGCCTGTGTGCCACCGTAGAACGTGGACCGGTCAGGGGTGTTGAACGGCCCACCTTCGCGCAGTCGGCGCGGCAGATCCGGGTTGGCGATGAACAGGCGGCCGAATGCGACCAGGTCGGCGTCCTGTGCCAGTGAGTCCTGGGCCAGATCGCGGTCGTAACCGTTGTTGACCATCCATGCGCCCGTGCCGCCAGTGGCCCGGTATTGCGCGTGCATGGCCGCGTAGTCGAAGGGCTTGTCACCCTGCACATGGTCGCGTGCAGCCCCGGTAGCGCCTTCGATCACATGCAGGTAGGCCAGCTGCATCGGCCCGAGCACTCGCGCCACATGGTTGAACAAGGGCTGAGGATCAGGGTCCGAGGCGTCGTTGGCCGGTGTCACCGGCGATAGTCGCAGACCGGTCCGGCCGCCGCCGATTTCCTGCGTGATCGCCTGCATCACCTCGGTCAACAGCCGGACGCGATTCTCGATCGGGCCACCATAGTCATCGTTGCGCAGGTTCGAGCCGCTGCGCAGGAACTGGTCGAGCAAGTAGCCATTGGCGCCGTGGACTTCCACGCCGTCAAAGCCGGCCTCGATGGCGCAACGCGCCGCATGGCGGTAGTCGTTCACGATGCCGGGCAGCTCGTTCCGGAGCAGGGCCCGCGGCGTGGAGGTCTCGACAAATGCCGCCTTGCCATCGCGGATCAGCACCGTCTTGGCCTTGGCGGTGAGCGCCGATGGCGCAACCGGCGCCTGTTTGCCCGGTTGCAGCTCGGTGTGCGAAATCCGCCCGACATGCCAGAGTTGAACCACGATCTTGCCGCCTTCGGCATGCACGGCATCGGTGATCTTTTTCCAGGCCACGATCTGCTCGGGGCTCCAGATTCCGGGCACATCGGCATAACCCTGGCCCTGGTGGCTGATGGCGGTGGCCTCGGTGATGATCAGGCCGGCGCTGGCGCGTTGGCAGTAATAGGTCTGCATCGTCGCCGTGGGGATGGCGCCGGGTGCACGATTGCGCGTCAGCGGGGCCATCACGATGCGATTGGCAAGCTTCAGGCTGCCGGCCTGCACGGGATCAAAAAGAGTCTTCATCGCATGTAGATGGTGCCGATGGATCCGATTGCAACACGACCGATCGGAACTCGGAGGCGGGCCTTTTCTTTTAATTTCGGCGCCGGGGGGTTGTGGTCCTGGCCGCGCCTGCTGACCGGTGGGCCGATGCGCTACGCGACTGGCGCACAATGCGTCCATGCGAAAGATCGCGCGCTGGTTGCTGCTGACGTTTGTCCTTGCCTGTGGGCTTTTCAGTGTGGTGTTGTTCATCCTGCACCGCTGGATCGCGACCGACGATTTCCGCCATCGGGTACAGGCACAAGCCACAGAGGTACTGGGTCGCGAGGTAGGGCTCGGAGTCCTGACCGTCGATGTCTGGCCCTTGCCGGCGGTGGTGCTGAACCGGGTGGAGATTGCCACGCAGCCGGTGATCCGTGTCGAACGCATCGAGGTGCGCCCGGTACTGGCAGCCTTGCTGTCCGGCCGACTCGAGTTGTCCACACTGCTGGTGCGCCGGGCTGATTTGTCACAGGCCGCGCTGGACGATCTGCTGGCGGCTCGAAAGGTCGGCCAGGCCAAGGCGGATCGGCAGCGTCGTGCAGAGCCGGGCGCAACGGGCGCCAAGGGTGAAATGCCGCCCGCTGACGTGGTGCAGGTCGTGGTGCCGCGACGTATCGTGCTGGACGCGGCCACCTGGCGCAATGACCGTGGTGCGGCGACGATGTTCAACGCCGACGCGCGGCTGGACGCCCAGGGCTTGCCGGACACGTTGGCGGTGACTTTGCTCGCCGGCTCCTTGCAAGGAGCCCGGTTGTCGTTGCAACGCATGCAGGAGCAGGGCGATTGGGACGTCGACTTGGAGATCGCCGGCGGAACCGTCAGGGGTAAATTGCAGTTGCCCCACCGACCCGGACCGGCGCAACCGATGGAATTGACGGGGCAACTCGAGACCCGCAACGTCGCCCTGGGCGTGTTGCTGCGCGCCCAGCAACTGGAGCGCGGCGAGGACCCCGCCAGCAGTCGTGCGGCCCTGAGCGGCAAGTTGGAGGCGTCGACCAGTTTTGCGGCCCGGGCGCATGACTGGGGTGGGATGTTCGCGGGTTTTCAGTCGGAGAGCCGGTTTGTCGTGCACCGCGCCGTGGTCCACGGCGTCGATCTGGCGCGTGCCGTTCGCTCCGCCGGCCTGAGCCGGGGTGGTGTGACCCGGCTCGATACCCTGGCCGGTCAGGCCCGCACGCGGGGACGGACTGTGGAGTTGCGCAATCTGGTGGCCAGTTCGGGCGCCCTGAGTGCCGCTGGCAACGTGACAATCACGGCCGATCGGCAGTTGCAGGGGCGGGTCGATGTGAATCTGGGCGCCAAGATGGTGGGCAAGGCGGTCGGCGTGCCACTGCTGGTGGAAGGCACATTGGACAAGCCGCAATTGCGCCTGACCCGCGCTGCGCTGGCGGGTGCGGCCATCGGCACTTTGATCCTGCCAGGCGCCGGAACCGGTGCGGGCGCATCGATTGGCGAAAAGATCGGCGAAGGTTTGAAAGGCTTGTTCGGAAAGTGAGCGCAGGCTTCAGTTCGCGTGTAGTCGCCGTGCCGCCCAAAGAACCTGCTCGATGACGCCAGTGACGTTTTTCTGTGTGACCGGGTCGACCAAGGCGCCGCTGTCGTCGAAGGCATCGGCGGCACGCGACAAGGCAAACGCTCTGGGCGCGATCCAGCATTGCAGATTGATTAGTAACGGTGCCAGGTGGCTTTGCGAGCGCAAGCCACCCAGCGCACCGTTGGAGGCGCTGAGCATGCCGACCACTTTGCCAGCGAAGGGTTTTGTACCGCTGCTCCACATCGGGTCTGACTTGATCGGACTCGACACCCAATCGATGGTGTTCTTGAGCAAGGCGGTGTAGGAACCGTTGTACTCGGGCGAGCAGATGATCCAGGCCGGATGGTCGTAAAAGAGTTGCTTGAGTCGCACCACGTCGGCCGGAGTGCCTTTGGCTTCGAGGTCGGCGTTGTACATGGGCACGTCGAAGTCGCCCAGTTCGATATGGCTGACCTCGGCACCAGCGTCGCTGGCGATGGACGCGGCGGCATGGGCAAGGCGTCGGTTGAAGGAGTTCTGCCGGGTACTGCCGGCGAAAATCAGGGTTTTCATGGCCTCGATTGGAGCACACAGCCGGCAACATCTGCCTGGGGGCTCAGGGACCTTTTCGGGCCATTCATGCCGCAGCACGCTCCGGCGCATCCAGCTACCGTTCGTGGCTTGACTCGGCGCGCTCGCTAAAATGTACAAAGTTCCACAAGTTGTACAAAAAATGAAAACCTTGCCTTTGAGCGAGTTCCGGGCCAAGGCGTCCGCGACGCTCGATCTGGTCGAGCAGGGCCAGTCGGTGCGCATCATGCGCCATGGTCGCCCGGTGGCCGATCTGGTTCCGGTGCGTGAACTGGACGACGACCGTCTGCCGAGCTGGAAGCAGCCCTTTGCGCCGGTGCGCTTGCCGCCGGGCGCTTCGTTGTCGCGCGCTGTGCGCGACGACGCCGACGCCGCGGGCTCGCCATGAGGGAGGTGCAGTTGCGTGCCGGGCGCGCCCACACCTCGGCCGATGTGCCGGCACATGGCGACGGTCTGCGCGTGATGTTCGATGCGTCGGCACTGGTGCAGCGCTATGCGGCAGAGGCCGGACATGCGCGGGTGCTGGCGCTGATGGAACAGGCCGATCAGGTGCTGGTGGCCGCGCATTGCCTGAGCGAAGTGGGGGCGGGATTGTTGCGCTTGCGCCGCGATGCTTGCCTGGCGCCGGCCGAATTCGATCGCGCCTGGGCTGCAGTGCAGCGTGACGTGGCCGACATGGTGCGAGTGCCGGTGGACGACCATGTCGAGCGTTTCGCCTTTGCGGCCATGGAGCGCGAACCGCTGCGCGTGACCGATGCGCTGCATCTGGGCAGTGCGCTGGTAGCCCATGTCGACATGTTCGTGACTGCCGACCGGCGTGTCGCGCAGTTGGCGCGATTGCTGGGCCTGCCGTCGGTGTGCCTTGAAGACGAGACCCATACCCTGCAACAAGAAGGGATGGTGGCGCCATGATGTATCCCCAAGAATTCGACGTGATCGTGGTCGGCGGCGGCCATGCCGGCACCGAGGCCGCGCTGGCCGCGGCGCGCATGGGCAGCAAGACGCTGCTGCTCACGCACAACATCGAGACCCTGGGTCAGATGAGTTGCAACCCGTCCATCGGCGGCATCGGCAAGGGGCATCTGGTCAAGGAAGTCGATGCCCTGGGGGGCGCCATGGCCGCCGCGACCGACGAGGGCGGCATCCAGTTCCGCATCCTCAATTCGAGCAAGGGGCCGGCCGTGCGTGCCACCCGTGCCCAGGCCGATCGCATCTTGTACAAGGCGGCGATCCGGCGCAGGATCGAAAACCAGCCCAATCTGTGGTTGTTTCAGCAGGCGGTCGACGACCTCATCGTGGAAGGCGATCGGGTGGTTGGGGCAGTGACGCAAATCGGCATCCGGTTTCGCAGCCGCACGGTGGTGCTGACGGCCGGCACTTTCCTGGACGGCAAGATCCATGTCGGGCTGAACAACTATTCGGCCGGTCGCGCCGGTGATCCGCCGGCGATGAGTCTGTCGGCGCGGCTCAAGGAGTTGCAATTGCCCCAGGGCCGGCTCAAGACCGGTACGCCGCCGCGGCTTGACGGGCGCAGCATCGATTTCAGCAAATGCCTGGAGCAAGCCGGCGACGGCATGCCCGGTGGTACGGCGGGCCGGGTGCCGGTGTTTGGTTTCATGGGGTCGGTGCAGGAACACCCGGCGCAGATGTCCTGCTGGATCACGCACACCAACGAACGCACGCACGACATCATCCGCGGCGGGCTTGACCGCAGTCCGATGTTCACCGGCAAGATCGAAGGAGTTGGGCCGCGCTATTGCCCCAGCGTAGAGGACAAGATTCACCGATTTGCCGACAAGGTCAGTCACCAGATCTTTCTGGAGCCCGAGGGCCTCACCACCCACGAGTACTACCCCAACGGCATTTCCACCAGCCTGCCGTTCGACGTGCAGTACGAGTTGGTGCGATCCATGGCGGGACTGGAGAACGCGCATATCCTGCGGCCGGGCTACGCCATCGAATACGACTATTTCGACCCACGCGCGCTCAAGACCAGCTTCGAGACGCGCGCCATCGCCGGCCTGTACTTTGCCGGTCAGATCAACGGCACGACCGGCTACGAAGAGGCGGCAGCGCAGGGCTTGTTTGCCGGAGTCAATGCGGCGCTGGCTTGCCGGGGCGAGGCGCCCTGGTTGCCGCGACGCGACGAGGCGTATCTGGGGGTGTTGGTCGACGACCTGATCACCAAGGGCGTAACCGAACCCTATCGCATGTTCACCAGCCGGGCGGAGTACCGGTTGCAGCTGCGCGAAGACAACGCCGACCTGCGGCTGACCGAAGCCGGGCGGCGTCTGGGCCTGATCGATGATGACCGCTGGGATGCCTTTTGCCGCAAGCGGGACGCTGTTTCACGTGAAACAGAGCGCCTGCGATCGCTCTGGGTCAGCCCGAAAAACCTGGACGCGGCAGAGTCGGTGCGCGTGCTGGGCAAGCAGATCGAGCATGAGTACAGCCTGGCGGAGCTGCTGCGGCGGCCGGATGTTTCGTATCGCGCATTGATGTCGCTGGCCGGCGGACGCTATGCGCCAACTGATCTGGCATGGGAGGAGGCGTCCGCGGGAGTGGATGATGAGCGGCTGGCGCAACACACGTTTGCCCGTTCTGTCGTCGATCAGGTGGAAATCGCGGCGCGTTACAGCGGCTACATCGATCGGCAGAAGAGTGAGGTCGAGCGCGCCGAGTACTACGAAAACCTGGTGCTGCCGGATGCGCTGGACTACCTGCAGGTAACGGCGCTCAGCTTCGAGGCGCGTCAGATCCTGGCCCGGCATCGGCCACAGACCTTGGGTTTGGCGTCGCGCATTTCGGGCATTACGCCGGCGACGGTCTCGCTGTTGCTGGTGCATCTGAAGAAGAGTCGGGCAGGCTTGCCCGGAGTGTCTGCGCCGGTTGATCCGGCGACACCAGATCAGGTGTCCGCTTGAGCGCGCGCGCGTTCGAGCAGGCCTTGCGCCAGGGGTTGGCCGGCCTGGGGCTGGTGCTGACCGACAGGCAGGTCACGCAGCTGCTGGACTACCAGGATCTGCTGCAGAAGTGGAATCGCGTCTACAACCTGACGGCGCTGCGTGATCCCAAGGATATGCTGACCCATCACCTGCTGGACAGTCTTGCAATCGTTGCGCCCCTGCTGCGTCAACTGCAGCTGCGCCATGGCACGGGTCGCCAGCGTCTGCTCGATGTTGGCGCCGGCGCCGGCCTGCCCGGCGTGGTCGTTGCGATCTGTTGCCCGGATATTCTGGTGACCTGTGTCGATGCCGTGGCCAAGAAGATGGCTTTTGTGCGCCAGGTGCAGGTGGCGTTGGGGTTGACCAAGCTGCAAGCGATCCACGCGCGGGTTGAAACCCTGCCCGGACCTTACGACATTGTCTGCTCGCGGGCGTTTGCCAGCCTGCCCGACTTCGTGCAGGGAACCCGTCACCTGTTGGCGCCGGCTGGCTGCTGGCTGGCGATGAAGGGGCAGGAGCCGGTCGATGAGATGTCGGCCTTGCCTGCCGACGTGGCCGTGTTTCACGTGGAACCAGTGGTGGTGCCGCAGCTCGACGCGCAACGTTGCCTCGTCTGGATGGAGCCGGCCGCCACCTGATGCCGCCTACTTTACGCCGACTGCGCCTGTGCCTGCGCCGGTTCGCCTTCCCGTCAGGGGAAGGCATTAAACTCCCGGTTCACCCCAAGGAATTTCCCCATGTTTGGCATCGCTGATTACGCTACGTTTGTCGTCACGATCATCGTGTTCCTACTGGTTCCCGGGCCGGGCAATCTGGCTTTGATCACTTCCACCGGCAAGGGCGGTTTGCGCGCAGGATTGGCGGCCACCCTGGGTGTCATCTGTGGCGACCAGGTGTTGATGTGGCTGGCCGTGGCCGGTGTTGCAGCCCTGTTGGCGACCTATCCGGCGGCTTTCCATGCGGTGCAGTGGCTGGGTGCCGCCTATCTGGCCTGGTTGGGTTTTCGCATGTTGTTTGCGCGGCCGGGTGATCAGCCGGTGCTGCAGATCCGCGCAGGTCACTATCTGCGCCAAGCCTTCCTGATCACCTTGCTCAACCCCAAGGCCATCGTCTTTTATATGGCCTTCTTCCCGCTGTTTGTCGACCCGGTGCGGCACCAGGGATTGTTGACCTTTGGTGTGATGGCTCTGACCATTGCGGTATTGACCTTTGCCTATGGCTTGACTGTCGTGCTGCTGACACACTTTTTGGCTGAACGCATGCGCGCCAATCCGGGTATTTCGCGCGGATTGAACAAATTGGCCGGGCTTTTCCTGATCGGTTTCGGCATCAAGCTCGCCGTCGGCAATTGAGCCATAACCATACGCACTGCGAGACTCCACAGGCATGGCCAGTATTTTTTGCATCGCGAATCAGAAGGGTGGCGTCGGCAAGACCACGACCACGGTGAATCTGGCGGCGGGTCTGGCCAAGGTCGGGCAACGGGTGCTGATGGTCGACCTCGACCCGCAGGGCAATGCCACCATGGGATCGGGCATCGACAAGCGCAAGCTGGCCGCCAGCGTCTACGACGTATTGCTCGGATCGGCCACCGTGACCCAGGCGCAGACGCGCAGCGATAAGCTGGAGGCGGCCGGATGTGGTTATGTGGTGCTCGGCGCCAATCGCGATCTGGCCGGCGCCGAGGTAGAACTGGTCGGTGTCGTGCGCCGTGAACGCCGACTCAAGGAGGCACTGGCCGAGGTCGAAGCCGACTACGACTTCGTGCTGATCGACTGCCCGCCGTCGCTGTCCATGCTCACGCTCAATGGCCTGAGTTGCGCGCATGGTGTGATCGTGCCAATGCAGTGCGAGTACTTCGCGCTCGAGGGCTTGACCGATCTGGTCAACACCATCCGCCAGGTGCGCGCCAATATGAACAAGGATCTGGCGGTGATCGGCCTGTTGCGCGTGATGTTCGACCCGCGCATCACCTTGCAGCAACAGGTCAGCGATCAGCTCAAGGCGCATTTCGCCGAGAAGGTTTTCGATACCGTGATTCCGCGCAATGTGCGTCTGGCAGAGGCCCCCAGTTACGGCGTGCCGGGCGTCGTGTTCGATCCTTCGTCCAAAGGCGCCCAGGCGTATGTGGCGTTTGCCGAAGAAATGGTGGCGCGTCTTGCGAAACTGTGAAGCCGTGCCGGTATCCGCCTGTTGCCATTGTCTGGCAACGATATTGCGCTCCTGTTTTTATAGCGTATGACGGCCGCCAGAGTCTTGTTGCTGCCAGGCTGGCAGAATTCTGGCCCCGAGCACTGGCAAAGCCGGTGGGAGCGGATGTATGGCTACGAACGGGTCCAGCAGCACGACTGGATGCGCCCGCTGCGCGGTGACTGGATCGCGCGGCTGCAGGATGTGGTGTTGGGTCATACCGCACACCAGGACGCGGATGCACCGGCCGACATCGTGCTGGCAGGGCACAGCCTGGGATGTTTGCTGGTTGCCGCCTGGGCCGCGCACACCCGGTTGACCCATCGCATAAGAGGCGCCTTGCTGGTGGCGCCGGGTGACCCGCAACGCGAGGAACTGGCCGCAACGCTGGGTAGCTGGGCGCTGATTGCGCAAGACCGCTTGCCATTTCCCAGTCTGCTGCTGGGCAGCCAGGACGATCCGTATTGCAGTTTCACACGGGCCCAGGCGTTTGCCAGCGCCTGGGGGTCCCGATTCATCGACTATGGCCACTGCGGTCATATCAATGCAGACAGCGGCCTGGGTGATTGGCCGCAAGGCCATGCGCTTCTGATGCAACTGGCCGACCGGGGCGCTGATACGCCGCGCGCATCCATCACACGACATCAAGAGGAGGGCTGATTCAATGGCCACAAAGAAATTCAAGGGCCTGGGGCGCGGACTCGAGGCCTTGCTCGGGCCCGCCACACAGGCCGACGACAACAACGCCGGCGGAGATGCCGGCCCGGGACAACCCGCAAGCCTGTTTTTGACCGACATGGTGCCGGGCCAGTACCAGCCACGCACCCGCATGGATGAAGGCGCCCTGTATGAGCTGGCCGAGTCGATCAAGGCGCAGGGCATCATGCAGCCAATTCTGGTGCGCCGGCTCGAGGCCGCCAATGGCCTGCAGCGGCTGCGGGCCCTGCAGGGGCCGGGTGAGGAAGGTGAGCACACACTGACCCGAGGCGACCGGCCGGTGTACGAGATCATTGCCGGTGAGCGGCGCTTCCGCGCTGCCCGTCTGGCCGGGCTCGACAGTGTGCCGGTGCTGGTGCGGGATGTGGGCGACGAGGCCGCGGCGGCCATGGCGCTGATCGAGAACATGCAGCGCGAAGACCTCAATCCGCTGGAGGAGGCACAGGGCCTGCAGCGCCTGATTCGGGAGTTCGGGCTCACCCACGAGCAGGCGGCCCAGGCCGTCGGGCGTTCACGCAGTGCCGCCAGCAATCTGATGCGTCTGCTCAATCTGGCCAACCCGGTGCAGGTCATGTTGATGGCCGGCGACCTGGAGATGGGCCATGCCCGCGCGCTGCTGGCGCTCGAGCGCGCCTCCCAGATCACGGCCGCCCAGCAGATCGCATCGCGCAAGATGTCGGTGCGCGAAGCCGAAGCGCTGGTCAAGAAACTCGGTGCGGAGTTTGCACTGACTTCGCCCAAACCCAAGAAGGAGAAGTCGCGCGACGTCAGGCGACTCGAAGAGGAGTTGTCCGATCTGCTCACCGCCGACGTGGAAATACGGGTGAAAAAGCGCGTCAAGCGCGGCGGGCGCATGCTCGAACTCGGCGAGGTGGCAATCCAGTTCGGATCGCTCGAAGAACTCAATGGCCTGATCGACAAGATCAGCCAGCACGCAACACGCTAAGTACCCGCTTTCACAATTACGACCACAAATGGAATCGATGCGTTTCAGGTCAGGGCAAGGCGCAAACTGCAGCGATACCTTGAGGTATCGCGAGGATTTGCAACGCCGCCATGGCCTGAAAGGCGCGATTGCATGTGGTCGTAATTGTGAAAGCGGGTACTAAGTCGGCGCGATGGCCCGGCGCCTTCCCTGGCCGCTCCCGGCGGTGTTGACCTGGGCTGTCTGCTGGGCGCTTTATCTCGGCGGGACATGGCTGGGCCTGAGGCCGGGCACGGCGCTGGTCGCAGCGCTGCTCTCTGGCGTACTGGTGAGCCTGGCTGGCGCCAGTGTCTGGCGCCGGCTCATCATGGCGGCTGGCTTTCCCGTGTCCCTGATGGCCAGCGGCGCGGCCGTGGTGCCCGATGGCCTCTGGCTGGCGCTGCTGGCGCTGCTGTTGCTGCTGTACCCGATCAAGGCCTGGCGCGATGCGCCTCTGTTTCCCACGCCCCGCGGTGCACTCGATGGCTTGGCCGCGCATGTTGCGCTGCCGTCTGGCGCGCAGGTGCTTGACGCCGGCTGCGGACTCGGTGACGGGCTGCGCGCCTTGCGTGCGGCCTATCCGCAAGCCCGTTTGCACGGGCTGGAGTGGAGCTGGCCACTGCGGGCGGCCTGCGCGCTGCGCTGCCGCTGGGCCCATGTGCGCCATGGCGACATCTGGCGCGCCCCGTGGCGTCCGTATGCCATGGTTTACCTGTTTCAGCGGCCCGAGAGCATGGGTCGGGCCGCGACCAAGGCTGCTGCCGAAATGGTCGACGGGGCCTGGCTGGTCAGTCTGGAGTTCCCGGTCACCGGCCAGGCGGCCGATGTGCAACTGCAACTCGCCGACGGCCGGCCCTTGTGGGCCTACCGGTTGCCGTTTGGCCGGCAAGATCGGGACGCAAGTGCACCGACAAGGCGTAACATGGGGTTGCCACCTCATCGCGGAGACATGACTTGAGCACCACAGTTCCCTCAGCCGCCACATCCACCGACGAGGCCCGCTTGGCGGCGACTGGCGCGCAAGCGCTGCCCGTGGCCGATGCTGCAGACATGCCGGGCCAGTTGCTCGATGCCATGGTGCTGGCCATGGCATCGATGGCCGAGCCCGGCGAAGGTGGCCGCCATATCCAGCGTATCGGGCTGTACCTGCAGGCACTGGCCGGGCAATTGCGCGTCTCCGCAGCAGACACCCATCGGTGGACCGATGCGGACATCGACGCCATGGTGCGCGCTGCAGCCTGGCACGACATCGGCAACTCGGCCGTGCCGGACCGCATCCTGCTCAAACCGGACGCACTGACCGAGGAAGAGTTCGAGGTGGTACGTACACACCCGGTGATCGGTCGCGACATCGTCGACCAGATTCGGCGCAAGGCTGGCGTGGAATTGCCTTTCCTGGGTTTTGCCCGCCAGATTGCGTATGGCCACCACGAACGCTGGGATGGCTCGGGTTACCCGCAGGGGATTGCCGGCGACAGCATCCCGAAGTCGGCCCGCCTGATGGCGATTGTCGACGCGTATGACGCGTTGACGAGCGACCGGGTTTACCGGGCCGGTGTCGCCCACGACAAGGCAGTGCAGCTGGTTTTTCAGGAGCGTGGCGCCCAGTTCGCACCCGACATGGTCGACGCTTTCATCGAGGTTCAGCACCTGTTCAAGGACATTGCGCAGCAGCATGCGGACACCGAAAACGATCTACAGATAAAGATGGAATATCTGGCCAAAGCGATTGCCGAGAGCCCGTGAGCCGCCGGGCCGCTCCCAAGGCGAACAGCACCGCAGCGCGCGAAGGTGCAAACCTGTGTCCGCCGGGCCGCTCCCAAGGCGAACAGCACCGCAGCGCGCGAAGGTGCAAACCTGTGTCCGCCGGGCCGCTCCCAAGGCGAACAGCACCGCAGCGCGCGAAGGTGCAAACCTGTGTCCGCCGGGCCGCTCCCAAGGCGAACAGCACCGCAGCGCGCGTGGGCTATCTTGTCGCGCCAGTTCTGCAAGGCGGTTGCAAGCGGCAGCGACCCCCTATACAGGGGGGGATGACGTGAAATTTGGGTGATGGTATGTTCCCGAATCGGCTGGCGCGAGCGCTGGCAGCGGGCGCCAGCCATGGCCCCTTGTCGTTTCAATCTCCAGAGGACTCATCCCTTGAATGCACTGACCCATTTCCGCCGGCGCCCTGCGTTTTCCGCTTTGCTGGTCATGACCCTGACCGCGCCCGCTGTCCATGCACAGACCATTGAGCGGGTACGCATGACCGACAACGATCTGAGCTGCCAGCAGATTTATTCCGAAACCGTGCAAATGGATGCTATGGTCGGTCGCGCGTCGCAGCCGGTTCAGTCCGCGGCCGTGGCCGATTCGAATGGCAATTCGGCGGTCCAGGTGGCCGGCACCGTGGCCCAGGTCGCAGTTGTGCATGGTGCGGCACGTAGCGGCTTCGGCGGTTTTGGCAGTATCGGAGGTGGTTCGTTGCTCGGCGGACTGCTCGGCGGCGTGGCCCAGCAGGCTGCCAACAACAATGCGCAACAGCAAATGGCCAATCAGCAGGTGGCGACACAGCAGGCGCAACAAAACGCGCTGCTCGCGCAACAGGCGCAAGGGCGCAAAGAACACCTGACCACCTTGTTCCTTGGCAAAGGCTGCAAGCTGGCCGACGTCCAGAAATAGGCGCTGCAGCCCGGCCCCCCGACCTGCAACGCTTGTGATGCAACGCCAACTGCCACCGGCCAACCTGTTCGATCGCGCGCTGGTGGTCGAGGACCTCGACGAACCGCGCCAGTGGCTGGCCGAGTTGCTGCCGCGTGCCTTGCCCGAGGTGCAGCAAGTCGACACCGCGTGCACACTGGCCCAGGCGCGCGAACGCATGGCCGGTCATGCCTACGGACTGGCCCTGGTCGACTGGGGTCTGCCGGACGGCACCAGCGAGGAGCTGATCCACGAATTGGTGACGGCACGCCCGGGTGCGGCGGTCATCGTGGCGACGATCCACGACAACGACACCCACGTGTTTCCGGCGTTGCGCGCCGGTGCCACCGGGTACATCCTGAAGTCGCAGCCCAGTTCGGTCGTCGTGTCGCAACTCCAGCGCATCCGGCTGGGCGAGCCGGCGCTGTCGCCATCGATTGCGCTGCGCATGTTGCAGCACTTCCGCGACCTGCCCGACGAATACCTGACCCGATCCCCAAACAGCGCGCCGATACCGCTCGATCCGGCGCGTGCGCTGGACAACCCGCAGCGCGCGCTGACCGAGCGCGAGGTCGATGTGTTGCGCCTGATCGGCAAGGGTTACAAGGTTCCGGAGGCGGCCACGCTGCTGGGCATCAGTGCCCACACCGTGACCAGTTATGTGCGCGACATTTATCGCAAACTCGACATCTCTTCACGCGCCGAGGCGGCAGTGGAGGCGGCGCGGCGCGGCCTGGTCAGCTGAGCGAGTCGATCCCGGTGCGGGCGTATTTGCGCCGCTCGGGCCGCTTCGGTGGCGGATCTATCGGCAACATGAAACGGATCTGGCAACCTGGATTGGCGCCGCCACGTGCGCCAGTGGAGATTTCCAGCGTAGCGCCGATCTGCCGCGCCCGGTGATCCATGTTGCGCAGGCCGCGCTGGTGCGCCTGGGTCGCCTCGGCAGGCAGACCGCAGCCGTCGTCGCTGAGCACGATCAGCAGCGAGGTCTGGCCCGGTTCGATGGCCAGGCTCGCCTGCAGCTGAAGGTGGTGCGCGCCGGAGTGTTTGACGACGTTGGTGGCAGCTTCCTGCAGGATGCGCATGATCTGCAACAGGGCGTCGCTGTCGAGCGCGATGTTGTCCAGGGCATCGTCCAGCTTCCAGTGCAGTTGCACGCCCGCCGCGACCAGCCGGTTGTCCCAGCGGTTGCGCCAGGCGGCCAGGGCGGCCGACAGATCGGCGCCCATGTCGGCGCTGTCCATCATCATGCGCAACTCGTCGATACCGTCCTGCAGCGATTGCGCAATCTGGTCGCGGTTCAGCGCCGAACGTTCGACGCCGCGCAGTGCCGTCATCAGGTGTGCGCCCAGGCCGTCATGCATGTCGCGCAGCAGCCGTTCACGCTCCTGCAGCCGGGCCGATGACAGGGCACCGGCCATTTCGGTCTTGCGCAGCTGCAGGTAACTGTCTTGCAGTTCGGTCGACTTGCTGTGGATGCGCTGCTCCAATTCCAGGTTGACGTTTTCGGCGCGGTTCAGCGTGCGGATGATGTAGTCGCCCGAGATCAGTGCGTACACGACCAGTACCAACGTGAAACCCCAGAACAGGTAGCTCGGCCTGGCCGGATCGATATGACCGGTGACCAGCGCCATGTCGTGGAGCGCGCTGCCGATGAGCACGAAATAGGCGCCTATGGTGGCGATGCGCTGACGCGGCGTGAGGCGTACCCGGCCGACCCAGATCCACACGATCGTGGCCAAAGACAGGCATGCCGCCCAGACCTGCGCATAGGCCCGCGCCAGCAGCACTCCGCGCTCCAGCCATATGCTCAGCGCCAGCACCAGGGTGGCGCTGATAAAGGCGAACCACAGTGCCCGGTGCGGCCACACGCGCCAGTCCGCGTCGGCGGGCGATGGCGCATCGTGCCGACGCTGCCTCTCGTTGTCGAGGGTGGCGGCACACAAGGTGATGGCCGTCAGAAAGACGTTGTAGGGATTGAACTGCTCGAACCACAGCGCTGGCATATGTACCGTGGTATCGAAATAGGCCAGCGCCCGCACACTCCAGAACAGGCAGGCCAGTGTCATCCACAAAAAGCCCATGTCGTGACGGCGCTGCAGCCACAACACACCGGCAATCAGCGCGAGCACCAGCATCACTCCTGCGGCTGCATTAGTGAACCCGACCACGGAATCGACATGATCCGTTGCGAGGGGCAACAGTGCATTGGTCGGGCCGATCGCCAGTTGCATCAGGCCCGATGGAATATAGGGCAGCGTGAGCAGCGTGATGACGGCCTTGTCCGCGTTTTGCGGAAGTGCCAGCAGTGCGGGAATGCGACCGTTGTGGACCACTTCCGGCAGGTTCTCTGCCCGACCCGCCAAATCGGAGGCGTGGCCGAACCAGCGTTGCGCCAGCACCGATGTCAGGCCCCGATCGTGGACACGAATGGTGTACGGTGCGCCGACCCGGTATAGCGAGATCACCGCACTGAGCGAGCCCGCGCAGGCCGACACATCGATTTCGTACTGCAGTTTTACCTGTTGGTCGCGCCATGCCATCGGCAACTGGTCGGGCAGGGTGACAACGGCATCCGCCAGCGTTTCGGTGCCCCGTGTTGCGATGCGCCGCGCCTGCGCGACCGGCTCGGCCTGTGTACATGCGCCGACGGAGACCGGCGGCTGGGTCTGGGCCTGGGCTGGCACAGTCCAGCTGGCTAACGCCAGCAGCCACCACAGGGGCCACCAGCACAGCAGGCATCCGTCGCGGGCCGTTGACGCCGCCCGCTGCGCCATAGGTCTGGCCCGCGTTAATCGCATGGGTTCGGGCCAAGGGCAACGCTGAACAAGCCGCCGTGGAGGGTCTACCAGGAGAAAATCTTGCCCGGGTTCATGATGTTGTCGGGGTCGAGCGCGTGTTTGATGGTGCGCATCATGGCCACCGCGCCGGCACCGGCCTCGGTGACCAGGAAATCCATCTTGTGCAGGCCAACGCCATGCTCGCCGGTGCAGGTGCCTTCGAGTTGCAGCGCGCGCGAGACCAACTGCCGGTTCAGCTGCTCGGCGACCACCCGTTCCTCAGGTCGGTCCGGATCCAGCAGGTAGCCGAAGTGGAAATTGCCGTCGCCGACATGGCCGACAAGGAAGTACGGGATGCCCGAGGCATCGGCCTCGGCCACCGAGTCGAGCAGACAATCGGCCAGGCGCGAGATCGGCACGCAGGTGTCGGTCGAAATCACCTTGCAGCCTGGGCGCGACTGCACGGCCGAAAAATAGGCGTTGTGCCGGGCTGTCCACAGGCGCGTACGTTCTTCGGGCGTGCTGGCCCATTCGAACGCATTGCCGCCGCATCTCGCTGGCGATCTCCTGCACCGTCTCGGCCTGTTCCTTGACACCGGTCGGGCGAGCCATGGAACTCCATCAACAGCATCGGCTCCTCGCGCAAGCCCAGCTTGGAGTGGGCATTGACCATGCGCACCGTGTTGCGGTCGATCAGCTCGACGCGGGCGATCGGCACGCCCATCTGGATCACCTGAATGGTGGTGCGCACCGCGGCCTCGATGCTGGGGAAGGAGCAGACCGCCGCCGACACCGCCTCGGGCAGCGGATAGATGCGCAAGGTGATCTCGGTGATGACGCCCAGCGTGCCCTCGCTGCCCACCATCAGGCGGGTCAGGTCGTAGCCGGCCGACGACTTCTTGGCGCGGGTACCGGTGCGGATCACCTCACCGCTGGCGGTCACCACCTCCAGGGCCAGCACGTTCTCGCGCATGGTGCCGTAGCGCACCGCATTCGTGCCGCTGGCCCGGGTCGCGCTCATGCCTCCGATGCGTGGCGTCGGCGCCCGGATCGATCGGGAAGAACAGGCCGGTGTTCTTGATGTCCTCGTTGAGCTGCTTGCGTGTCACGCCTGGCTGCACCGTCACGGTCAGGTCGTCGGCGTTGATCGACAACACCTTGTTCATGCGCCCCATGTCGATGCTGATGCCGCCCTGCACGGCCAGCAGGTGGCCTTCGAGCGAGGAGCCAACGCCGAACGGGATGACCGGCACCTTGTAGCGGGCGGCCAGGCTGACCACCTCGGCCACTTCGGCGGTGCTTTCGGCAAACACCACGGCTGCGGGCGGCGGTGCGTCGAACGAGGATTCGTCGCGTCCGTGTTGTTCCCGCACCACGAGCGCGGTCGAGCAGCGGCTGTCGAATCGGGCCTTGAGCGCGTCGATCAGTGCGGCCGGAACTTCGCGCTGGTTGATCTCGGGCAACAGGTGGCTTTTCGAGGCTGGGGCGTTCATTGCAAGGGTCTCCTTTTGCAGTGGGTCAGTGTACGCCGAGCCGGCCCGGTCTGCGCCGGGCACCAGGCACGAGCCAGGTGTAGTGGCCGAGGTGCAGCGATCATGATTTAGACTTCGCAAATGCCGGGCCCACAGACCGTGCCGCGACTGTCCGCACACGATGGCGCGCGCGCCGCGACGGCCATGAAGAACACAAGGAAACGATGTGAGAGTCGCACTGCTGGAAGACGAACCTGACCATGCCGCGCTGGTGACCCGTGCGCTGGACAGCGGCGGGCACAGCCATGTGGTCTATGCCACCGGCGCCCGGTTCCAGCAAGCCATGGTGCGCGAGACCTTCGACGTGCTGGTGCTGGACTGGATGATGCCCGACATGACTGGCCTGGACGTGCTGGACTGGCTGCGTCAGCTGGAAAATCACACACCGGTGTTGTTCCTGACCAGCCGCGATGCGGAAGAGGACATCGTGACCGCACTGGCCCATGGCGCCGACGACTATCTGGTCAAGCCGCCGCGTCCTGGCGAACTGCTGGCCCGGCTGCAGGCGCTCAAGCGGCGTGCGGACGGCGACGCAGGTGCCAGTTCGCTGGTCGTTGGCCCCTACGAGTTCGACCCTGGTCTTGTCGGTGGCCCGACTGCATGGCGAGATCATCGAGCTGACCCAACGCCAGTACGAACTGGCGCTGGTGCTGTTTCGCAACACCGGGCGCCTGTTGTCGCGCCAGTACCTGCTCGAAGCGGTCTGGGGCCTGAACGACAGTGTGCAGACGCGCACGCTGGACATCCACATCAGTCAGTTGCGCAACCAGCTGTCGCTGGCCGACAACGGCTGGCGCATCCACTCGGTATATGCCCATGGCTACCGTCTCGAACCGTTGGCCTGAATCGGTGCGCCGCGCCTGCGCCTTGTTGGCGCTGGCCTGGGCCGGCACGGCTATGGCGGCCGATGCGCCGGACGCGACCCTGGCGCTGAGCCTGCGTGCGGGTGACACGCTGATCGGCATCAGCCAGCGCTATCTGGATCCGGCGCACGACCTGGCAGGCATTGCAGCGTTTCAACCGTATTGCCGATCCGCGCAGGCTGCAGCCCGGCGCGCCAGCTGCAGATCCCGCTCGCGCTGGCTGCGCTGGTCGGTGCTGCCGGTCGAGGTCGTGCATGTGCGCGGGGTGGTGAGCGGCAATCGCGGACCGCTGGCCGTGGGCATGCAACTTGACGCCAGGGCGACAGTTTCGACACCGGCGCGCAGGGCGCGCTCACGCTTGCGGTTCGCCGATGGCGCTGCTGGCCGTCTTTGCGCCGCAAACCCGCGCCACGCTGGGTCGGTCACGCGAGACCCCGTTTGGTGGCGTCACGGACACCCGGATCGACCTCGATCGCGGCGCCGTCGAAACCACGGTCACGCCACTGCGCACACCGGCATCGCGCTTCGACATCCGTACACCACGCGTCGTCACCGCCGTGCGCGGCACCCGGTTTCGCGTCGCGCAGGATGAACAGGCCAGTCGGCACGAGGTGCTCGAAGGCCGCGTGACGGCGCAGGGCGAGCGAGCCGGCGCGGTCGAGATCGCCCAAGGCTCGGGCCTGCGCGCTCAGGGCGGTCAGCTCGGCGACGTGGTACGACTGCTGCCGGCGCCAGACCTGTCGGCGCTACCGCAGCGTATCGAGCGAACATCACAATTGCTGCAGGTGCCGGCCATGGCGGGCGCGACCGGCTGGCGTTGGCAGGTGGCGCGTGACGGCGCGTTTGTGCAGCGTGAGCAGGAGGCCCGCACGTCGGAGCCGAGCTGGCTGCTCGTCGGCCTGCCCGACGGTGCCTACCAACTGCGCGTGCGTGCCGCCGATGCCCAGTCGCTCGAAGGTGCCGATGCCCAGGTAGGCTTTGTCGTTGCAGGCGCGGCCCGAGCCGCCGCTGCGCGTGAGTCCGCCTGATGGCGCCAGTGTGCTCGCTGGCACGCCACTGGCCTGGGCCGACGTGAGCGGCTCGCCGCGCTATCGCCTGCAGGTGGCGCGTGATGCGCAATTTGCCGACCGGGTGTTCGATCAGGCGGGCATCCGCCGGCCGCGCCATGGCTTCGAGCCAGCGCTGGCACCGGGCCTGTACCACTGGCGGCTGGCGACCGAACGCGCCGATGGCAGCATCGGGCCCTGGGGCGATTCCGCGCGCTTCACGGTGCTCGAGCCCTCGGCGATGGCGCCACCGCAACAGGGCGCGTCCGGCCTGCAGCTGGACTGGTCCGGCCCGGCCGGGTTCCGCCACCAGGTGCAGTTGTCGCAGAGCCCGGACTTCGCCCAAGCCGAGTTCGACCAGGTCGTGGCCGGCACCCGGCTGAGTCTGGCGCAACCCAAGCCCGGCGCCTACCATGTGCGCACCCGGCTGGTGTTGCCCGATGGCCAGCCACGGGCCGTGGTCGGCGGTGCAGCGTTTCGAGGTCGCGGCGCCGCCCGAGCCGCCATCGCATCCGTGGTACCTGTTGCTGCTCCTGCTGCTGCCCTTGCTGTGAGCAGCGCATGAACCATGCGCCAGGCCGTCATCTGCGCGAATGGGGCTTGTTGTCGGTGTTGCTGCTCGGCTTTTTGTTGCTGGCGCAGCACGGGGCCTGGTTCGAGCGGCTTGACAACGGTCTGTACGACATCCGCGTGACCTGGACCGGTCGGCCGGCACCACCCGACATCGTTATTCTGGCCATCGACGAGGCCAGCCTGGCGCGCATCGGTCGCTGGCCCTGGTCGCGCCACGAACTGGCGCGCGGCATCGAACAGCTCACGCAGGCCGGCGCCGGGCCGGTGCTGGTGGACGTGATACTGGCCGAAGCGCAGCAGGGCGACCCGAGTGCCGACACCCACCTGGCCGCAGGCCATGGCCCGTCATGGCCGGGTCGTGTTGCCGGTATTCATGCCCGGAGCGGGCAGTGTCGCGGTGCGGCCCCTGCCCGCATTCAGCGCGGTGGCTCGTCTTGGCCATGCACAGGCCCTGGTTGACCCGGACGGAGTGACCCGTCGTTACCTGGCGCGGGAGCACGACGGCCAGAAACGATACGAGCATCTTGCACTGGTGTTGCTGGACATGGCCAACGAGCGCGCCGGTGAGTCCGGTGCGCAGCGCGTCATCGAGCGGCTCGTCCCGTTCGCCGGTCCGGCCGGACATTTCACGCGCATACCATTTGCCGACTTGCGCGACGGACGCATCGCGCCAGAGCGGCTGCGCGGCAAGATGGTGCTGATCGGCGCCACCGCCACCGGACTGGGCGATACCGTGGTCACGCCGCTGGCTGGCATCAACGGCGCCATGCCGGGTGTCGAGTTCGTTGCCAATGTGCTCGACGCCGAGCGTCGCGGCTTGTTGCGCCAGACCGTATCAGTGCCGATGCAAATGATGCTGGGCGCCGCCATCGTGTCGCTGTATCTGCTGTCGCTGTTGCTGCTGTCGCCGCGGCGCGCGCTGGTGCTGACGATGGGGGCCGGCCTGGGTTTGCCCTTGCTGGCCTGGACCGTGCTGGCGCTACACCGGCTGGTGGTGGCCGAATGCGGCGCTGCTGCTGACGGTGTTGCTGGCTTATCCGCTGTGGAGCTGGCGCCGGCTCGAGGCCAGTCTGGATACGATGACGCGCGAGACCAAACGCATGGCCGGTTTGCTGCATCCCGGTGCGCGCCAGCCGGACCCACAACACGGACCGCATTTCCTCGACCCGGTGGAAAACCGCATCGCAGCCATCACCCAGGCGGTGGACGAGGTCGCCGACGCTTTGGCGGTTGACGGCGACAGCCTGCAAAGCCTGCAAACCCGCGACGACATGATGCGCCACCTGGCGCACGATCTGCGTTCGCCACTGGTGTCGCTGCGCGCGCTGGCCGACCAGTTGCGCACCGGCGGCTCGGCCGAGCATGCGGCCATGATTGCGCGGGTCGACGCCTGCGCGCGGCGTTCACTTGACCTGACCGAGCAATTCCTGCTGATCGGGCGCGCGCAGTCGGTGGACAGCAGCCGGTTTCGCCGAGGTGGACCTGGTCCAGCTGCTGCACAGCTGCGCCGATGATCTGTGGGAGGACGCGCAAGCCCAGGGCGCGCGCGTACAGCGCAGGTGCGCGCCGGATCTGGCACTGGTGATGGGGGACGAACGGCTGTTGCGCCGGGCCGTGTTGAATCTGGGCTGGAATGCGTTGCGCCATGGACCCGCTGGCGGCGTGGTGACCATGTCGCTGGAGTTGATTGATGGTGCATATCTGCTCGCCGTGCACGATCAGGGCGAGGGCTTTGCGCAAGTCGAGTTTGCCGCGTTGAGTGAACGCTATGCCAGTGGCCAGGCCGCGGCCAAGGGCCACGGTCTGGGGCTGGCATTGGTGCGCCTGGTGGCGGAAAAACATGCGGCGCAGGTGGTGATTGCGCACCCGACTGGCGGCGGCTTTCGGATCGGACTGCAACTGCACGCCCTGCAGGGACTTTGAACCTAGAAACGGCAGTTGACCGCTTGCGTCTCGCTGGCAGCCCGCAGGCACACTGAACAACGAGGCCACGATGTGGTTCACCAGTATGGTGACAGCGCTACGCACCCGAGCGCACCCCGCTGAACGCGCCATGCGGCGTTGTTCGTCCTTGCGCACAGAAGTGCGCGGCGTCCTCTCGCCTTGCCTGGCACGCCCATCGGAGTACGCTCGGGCGCGTTCAACTGCCGTTTCTAGGTTGACTCGCCGTGAGCCGCGCAGGCGCGACAATCGGACACAACAGGAGGCACACACCATGGGCAAACGCCTGACACAAATCGCCACGCGCACCGGCGATGACGGAACCACCGGCCTGGGTGACAACACCCGGGTCCCGAAGAACGACCTGCGCGTGCAGGCCATGGGCGACGTGGACGAGCTCAACTCGCACATCGGCCTGCTGCTGTGCGAGGACATGCCCGCCGGCGTGCGCACGCTGCTGGTCGAGATCCAGCACCAGTTGTTCAACCTGGGCGGCGAGTTGTCGATTCCGGGCTTCGAGTTGCTCAAACCCGAGGCATTGCTGGAGCTCGACCAGGCGCTGGCCGAACACAACGAGGACCTGCCGCGGCTGCAGGAGTTCATCCTGCCTGCCGGCACCCGGGCCGCGTCGCTGGCGCATATCTGCCGCACCGTGGCACGGCGCGCCGAACGCGCGGTGATCGCCCTGCAGGGCCGTGACGATCTCAAACCCACGCCGCGCCAGTACCTGAACCGGCTCAGCGACCTGATGTTCGTGTTGTCCCGGGTGCTCAACCGCCACCGCACCGACGGCACGCGTGGGTGACGATGTGTACTGGAAAAGCGAGCGGCTGGCGCGGGGCCAGGCGCAGGGCGACTGACGCCCCAGCCCATCCGATGGCGCCGGTTGCTTCGATCCCGGCCCCTACAGTTGACCGTAGCGTTTCAGGATGCTCTCGATTTCATTTGTCGGCGCCGGTCGTGCGAACAGATAACCCTGGGCCTCGTCACAGCCATGCTGGCGTAGCCAGTCGGCTTGCTCCTCGGTCTCCACGCCCTCGGCGATGACGCGCAAGCCCAGGGCTTGGCCAAGGCCGATGACAGACTGGCATATGGCCTGATCCTCGCTGCTGGACAGCAGGTTGCGCACGAACGACTGGTCCACCTTGAGCTTGTCGATCGGAAAGCGCTTGAGATACTGAAGCGACGAAAACCCGGTGCCAAAGTCGTCGACCGATATCTGAACGCCGATGTCCTTGAGCTCACGCATCTTTGTGATCGCTTCCTCGATATTGCCCATGACCACGCTCTCGGTGATCTCGAGCTCCAGTCGCGACGGGTCAAGGTTCGCCTGTGCCAGGACACGCAGCACCACTTTGGCAAGATCCTCTTCGGCGAACTGGCGTGCCGACAGATTCACTGCGATAACAATGGGTGATCGCTCGCTGCCAATGAGCGCCGCGCCCTGACGGCAGGCGATCTCCAGGATGCGGTAGCCCAAGGGCACGATCAGGCCCGACTCCTCGGCCAGCGGGATGAAGTGCGCCGGAGAAATCATCCCTCGCTCCGGGTCCATCCATCGCGCCAGAGCCTCAAAGCCAATGATCTTGCCCGTAGCCAGATTTATCTGCGGCTGAAAGTGTGCGACGAACTCCCCCTTTTCGATCGCCGGACGCATACGCTGCTCGATCAGCAGGCGCTCGCGCGAGGCGTCCTCGGCCGCGCCAGCAAAGAAGCTGAACGAATTGCCACGCTGCTTGGCCCGCAGCATCGCCAGGTTGGCGTTCTTGAGCAGGACTTCGGCGTTGTCGCCGTCTGTCGGGAAAGTCGCGATGCCTATGCTGGGAGTGCAGAAAAGGTCCTGGCCGGCGACGCTGAAGTTGCGCTCGAATGCGCGCAGCAGATGGGCCGCGACCTTGGACGCCTGCGCCGTATTGCCCAGCGAGTCCAGCACAATGCAGAACTCGTCCCCGCCCAGTCGTGCGACCGTATCGCCCTCGCGCACCACCTTCAGAATGCGTTCGGCAGCCTGCTGCAGCAATTCGTCTCCAGCGCTGCGGCCCAGGGTCTCGTTAATGATTCTGAATCGATCCAGATTCAGATGCAATACGCCGACCGCCGATGTCCCGCGCTTGCTGGTCTTGGTCGCCTGCAACAGGCGCTCCACCAGCAGTTGGCGATTGGCCAGCCCGGTGAGCGCGTCGTAGTAGGCAAGCCGCTCGATCATTTCGCCTGCCCGCTTGTGCGCGCTCAAGTCTTCGGCCACGCCGACGTAGTGGGTGATTTCGCCCGCCTCGTCCCGGATTGGCGAGACCGTCTGCAGGCACCAGTAGGGCTCGCCGTTCTTCTTGCGGTTGTGAAACTCGCCGCGCCAGTTCCCGCCCAAGCCAATGGTTTGCCACAGGTCCTCGTAAAGGGTCGCCGGCGTCTCCACCGACTTGAGGATGCGCGGCGTGCAGCCAACGGCCTCCTTCGCGGTGTATCCGGTTACCTCGGTGAATGAGCGGTTCACATATTCGATCAGCCCGTTGCGATCGGTGATCATGACGACACTGGCGCCCTGTTCGATGGCGTGCGACATCTTGCGCAGTTGCGTCTCGGCCTCGGCCCTTAGCGCTTCGCGTCGAATCATGTCGAGCGCGAACGAGATGTCCGAAGCCATCTCCTCGAGCAGTTTGACTTCGGCCACGTCAAAGGCTTCGACCCGGCGGCGGTACAGCCCCAGTACGCCCACCAACTGGCCGTTCTCGGTGAGCGGCAACTGCGCTGTCCCTCGAACCCCATGCTCCAGCCCAGCGGCGCGCCAGCGTCGGGTGCGCGGATCGGTGGTCACGTCTTCGGTGGTCGCCACTTTCCCGCTGGTGATGGCGCGACGGGCGGTTCCTTCCTGCATTTCATCTTCATCGAGATCGATCGCGCGCGCTCGAATATAGGCCTCGGCGGGCCCGTAGCTGGCATGCAGTTCAAGGCAATTCGTAGCCGGATTGAGCAGGTTGACAGCGGCCAGGTCGTAGCCACCCGTATCGACGGCGATGCGCACGATCTCGCCGAACAGCGAGTCACGGCTGTGCGCGCGCACAATGGTGTTGTTGACCGCACTCAGTGTTGCGTACAGGCGCTGCAGATTCCCGATCTGGCGCAGGTGCTGCTCGGCTACCGTGACATCGTGTTGCACCGAGGCGTAGCCGGCCAGAGCACCGTCGGTTCCCGAGATCGGGAACACGGTCACCTCATCCGGGTAGAGTTCGCCGCTCTTTCTGCGGTTGATGAATCGTCCGCTCCAACTCTTTCCTGACTTGAGCGCCTGCCACATGGCGACGTAATGCTGGGCTTCGGTCTTGCCGCTGCGCAGCAATTGCCCGGTGGGCGTGCCCAGTGCCTCGTCCTTGCCGTAGCCGGTGACCCGTTCAAAGGCGGGGTTGACATAGACGATTTTGGAATCCAGATCGGTGATGATCACCGCCTCGCGCGTACGCCGTACCACCTGCGCCAGGCGCTCGCGTTCATCCTCGGCCAGCGCACGCTCGGTGATGTCGATGCCCATGGCGTAGTAGCCGGTGATCTGTCCGTTCGCGGATCGTCGTGGTACCACGTTGAAAGTCAGCTTCCTGCGCTCGCCAGCGGACGTCGTGTGTTCGCGGTCATAGGTCAAGGTCTCGCCGGCGAGGGCCCGGTCCATCACAGGCTCGATGGTGGCGTAGGCGTCCTCACCCAACACCTCGCGTACCGCGTGCCCGTCGATTTCGCTGGCCGACCGTCCCATCGATTGTCGGTAGGCCGCGCTATGAAATTCGTAGCGTCTATTGCTGTCAACGCAAGCGAACCAAGCCGGAATGCGATCCATGATCGCGCTGCGCTCTCTGGCATGTGCGTCGCGCGCCTGGTTGACCCTTTGCTGCCACCTCTTGGTGACAATCCAGCCGCCCATCAGCGCCAGCAGAGCGGCCAGACCGGCCAATTGCAGCGCCAAGCCGCGCCAGTGCGCCAGAACCTCGGCTCGATCCAACTTGGAAATCAGGACCCAGGGTGTGCCCGCGATCGCTTGCGCTGCGCCAATCGAGGCTACGCCACGGTAGTCGGTTCCATCCATCGGGCCGCGCGCGCCCTGCGCTGCCCGAGCCGCGATCATGTTGGACTGGGACAGCGGCATGCGCAATTCGAGCGGGGCACCGGCCCGGTGGCGCAGCACGTTGAGGAACAACACCTGCTCGCCGTCGCGTCTGACCAGCATGGATTCGGCGCTGGCACTCTGGCCCGGCCACGACTGGATGTAGGGGAAAAGAAACTTGAGTGGATCGATGCGCAGATAAATGACGCTGGCGGGCGATTTGTCTTGTGCCGACGCCGACAGCGGCACCATGATGTCGATCTCGGCCTCTCGGCCGACACCGACATCGGACCAATGCAGGTCGCTGCGCATGATGCTGTTTGTGCGCAATGCTTCTGCGGCCATCGCGGACGCGGCAGGTTCGAGATTTTTGGATTTGCCGATCGCATGGCGAACCCGCAGATCTTTATCGAGCAGGAGAACGGAGTCGAATTTTCGGGACTGCTGGATGACCCGCAGTCTGTCTTCCACCTCGGTCCTGCTCCCAGGCTTCAGCGCACCATCATCCTGCAACCATTCACGTACATGCCGGGCCAGCAATGGATCACGCGCCAGCAGTGCCGCGTCGGCTTCGAGTTCTGCGTGCCATTCTGAAATGCGCTCGGCCTTCAAGATCGAGATCGCAGTCAACTCGTCTTGGGAGCGCGACAGCATGAGGCCTTGAAATCGCTCGAACGCGACAAAACCGCTTGCCAGGACCAGCCCGACCAGCGCGACTAGACCCAGGACGCGAAGCCAAGGGCTGCTTCGTCGTCGTGGTTTATCGGCGTCTTCCTGCATCAGGCCGACTCCCGGGACAAAGTCGTCGTGGCCAGGAAGCGGGGCATTGCGCGCCCACGCTGGCCCACCCTATCGCCGGCACCGCCCGATCGTCCTGTCGCCATGGCTACCGAATATCGCTGTTTTTCTGCGAGTCGCAAATTGTTGGTCTCTGTACGGGAATTCTGCGAAATTCAAATCAGTTGATGAGTATCAAGCGCAGCTATTGATGCCAATCAACATTTAATCCATTTGTCATTGACCCGCGGGAGAAGACAGCATAAAGCATAAAGCAGTTCCGCAGTCTTTGCCCTGTGTAAGCTTGCCGGGGAGTTTTAACAACGCGTGGCCGGTGCCGCGGTCACGCTGGCGCCAGGTTCCGTATTCCAATGCAATAGCGTGCGCGGGATAACCCGGCGCTGGTCGTTTACAAAACATTACTCTCCTGGTCTCGGCTCGAGCACCGCCATCGTGATGCGTGCGCGCAGGTAGTCATCGCCGACCTCCAGGAACTCCATGCCCAGCCACACGGCCGAGGTGTCCTTGTGCACGGCGGTGAGAATATCCACGGAGAGGTCTTGTTTCCAGATGCGCATGGTGGGTTTCGCTGCAGGTGTGATGTGGGGGTGGAGCGACTATAGCCGGCAGGCGTGCGCTGATCCTGCTCGGGGACCGCGTTCGGATGCCGCCGCGACGATTCACGCCACCCTGAAAAAGCGCATCTCCACCCGATCCGGGTAGCGTGCGCCGGTGCCTACAAAGATGCTTTCGGTCAACCAAAGCAGGGTGTCGCTGGAGACTTCGAACGTTGGCACGCAGCGGAAATAGATCGCCTGCGGATCAACCGGCTCGCCACGCACCAGACGCGCGATGTCTTCGGCGCTGCCGCGACGCAACGCGCGATTCTGAACAAAGACGTGTTGTCCGGCGTATTCGGGGCCGTCCAGGGCGATCATGTAGCGGGCGTCGAGATCGGCGCAGGTGTCGGACACGACGATCTGGAAATCCGCGCCACCGGGCAAGACGCGGCCTTGCATCTGAGGCCCGGACATGCTGCCCCCGGTGATCGGAATGATGCGGCGCCGGCCTCGGCTGTTCAGGCCGAGCAGCATGCCGGCTTCGATCGGCTGGGCCACGTGTACCGTCAGGTCGGCGATGTGCTCGAGGGTCGGGCTGGGAAGCGGCGTGGTCATGGGTGGTGAGTTCCTTCGAACAATGCGCAATTCATCTCGGCATGGTTGTGCCTGAGCGTGCCCGGGCCTTTGTTACTCTGTGTTCAGGCCACGATCAGTTGTCTGCAACCAAAGTGCCCGCTGGCAACACGGTGCCCCGGCATTCCCCGAATCCGATGCGCGCAGCGCCTGCCGCCTCGCACCAGCCACGGAAGATCACGCTGTCGCCGTCTTCCAGGAAGCGCCGTTGTTCAGTCGGGCCGTTGCCGCCTTCGAGCGTGATCGGTTGCGTGCCGCCTTTGCCCAGTTCGATGATGGCGCCGGCCTGGTCCGGGCTCGGGCCGCTGATGGTGCCGCTACCCAATAGGTCGCCCGGCTGCAGGTTGCAGCCACCCATGGTGTGGTGGGTCAGCATCTGCGCCACCGTCCAGTACTGGTGCTTGAAGCTGGTGCGCGACAGGCGTGCTGGTGCGTCGCCATATTTCTGCCGTTGCGCGCTCTGCAGGGCCACCTCGAGCTGGATGTCGAGCGCGCCTTGCTTGCGGTTAGTGTCGGCATCGAGGTAGGCCAGCGGCTGCGGTTCGCCGTCGGCGCGGCTCCAGGCTTTGCGGTAAGGCAGCAGCGCTTCCATCGTGACGATCCACGGCGAGATGGTGGTGGCGAAGTTCTTGCCCAGGAACGGGCCGAGCGGGTTCATCTCCCAGAACTGGATGTCGCGCGCCGACCAGTCGTTGAGCATGCAGATGCCGAAGATGTGCTGCTCGGCTTCGGCTTAGTGGAACTGGCTGGCCTTGTGTATTGCCGACGCCGATGTGTACGCCGAGTTCCAGTTCGTAGTCGAGCCGCGCGCATGCGCCGTAGACCGGCGTCGTGGCGCCCGGCGGCATGGCCTGGCCCATGGGCCGCGGGAACTGCTGGCCACTGACGCCAATGCTCGACGCGCGACCGTGGTAGGCGATCGGCATCCAGCGGAAGTTCGGCGCCACCGGATCGTCGGGCCGGATCATCACGCCGACGTTGCGCGCATGGTCGAGCGAGGTATAGAAATCGGTGTAGTCGCCGATGCGGTTGGGCAGCGAGAACTCCACCCGGTCCATCGGCACCAGGCAAGCCCGCGCGATGCTGACCATGTCGGGTGTCGCGTCTTTTTCCAGCAGGGCGAACAACGCATGGCGCAGCGCCTGCCAGGCCGCAGGGCCGGCGGCGAGGAAGTCATTCAGCGCATCGCGCGAACACAACCGTGCTGCCTCCAGCGCCTTGCCGGACAAGCCCGCGCTGGACGCCAAAGCGGCCAGGTCGACCACCTGATCGCCGATCGCGACCCCGCCGCGAAACGCCTCGTCGCTGCCGGTGCGCCGGAACACCGCGAACGGCAGGTTCTGAATCGGGAAGTCGCCATCACGCTGGTTGGCGGAGTCGCAGCCAGCTGGATGCGGCAGGATCGTGGGTATGGTTGCGTTGCATGGTCGGTGGCGCCGTGGCAATGGTGAGGTGGGATAGGGATGTCGGGGATCGTGTGCTCAGGCCGGGGCCGTCAGCCGCTCGTCGAAGATCGCCACCGCCCGTGTCCAGCCGGCCGATGCACCGCGGATCTTGTGCGGGAAACACGAGATGAAGAACCCGGTGGGCGGCAACACCTCGAGGTTGTGCAGTTTCTCCAGGTGGCAGTATCCGATGTCGCGCCCCGCCTTGTGGCCTTCCCAGATCAGCGATGCATCGTGGCTGGCGCCGTATTTCTGCGCGGTGTGCACGAACGGCGCGTCCCAGCTCCAGGCGTCGGTGCCGGTCAGCCGGATGCCGCGCTCGAGCAGGTACATCGTGGCCTCGTAGCCCATGCCGCAACCCGAGGCCACGTAGTCCGACTGACCGTAACGTTTGCCGGCGCGGGTGTTGACCACGACGATCTCCAGCGGCGACAAGCGTGTGGCCGATACGTGCGAGTTCGGCTTCGACATCGGCGGCGGTGACGACATAGCCGTCGGCCAGTTGTGTGAAGTCGAGCTTGACGCCGGGCTGGAAACACCACTCCAGCGGTACCTCGTGGATGGCGATCGACTTTTCCTGCTTGCCCAGCGCCTTGTTCATCGTGCTGTGGAAATGGTAGGGCGCGTCCAGGTGCGTGCCGTTGTGGGTCGACAGCGCAACCGTCTCCACCGCCCAGCCCTCGCCGTCGGGCAGGTCTTCCTTCTTCAGGCCGGGGAAAAACGGCTCGATCTGCGCGAAGGTGTTCTCGTGCGTGAAGTACTCGATCTTGGGTGCGAAGGCGGGTGGGTCGCTGAGCACGTCGTTTTCCAGAAAGATCGAGAGATCGACGAATGTGCGGGTCATGGTGTTTCTCCGTGAATGGATGGGAATCGTCATTTGCCCGGCGTCAGAGACGCAGTGTTCCAGTGCACCATCGGCAGGCCGGCAACCGGCGATCGGAAATACGGGATCGTCGTACCCAGCAGGCTGCCCAGGTAGACGGTGCGCAGGTCCGGCCCGCCGAAGGTGATGCTGGCCATCCAGGGCGCGACCGTGCCCTTGGCGCGCGCCATGTCGTCGGCGCTGGCTGTGCCGGCGGCCATCTTCTGCACCAGGTTGCGGCTGGCTGCGGCATCGCCGTCGTCGAGCAGCAGCAGCTTGTCGCCTTGTGGCGTCAACGCGATCAGCTGGTCGACCATCACCAGCGTGCACCACAGGTTGCCGAAGGCGTCGAACGCGATGCCGTCCGGCGGCCCGCCCAGATTCGCGGGGCCGAACACCTCGCGCTCGGTCGAGCGCAACGCCGTCGGCGCCGTCCTCAACAAGCCGCATGCGCGTGATGTGCGGGCCTGTGGTTTCGACGATGTACATCCATTCTTCGCGTGCATCGAGCCGGATCTCGTTGGTGAAATGAAACCCGTCGGCGACGATGCGTATGTCGCGGCCGGGCTCGACCACTGCGACATACCCGTCGCGCACCCGGCTCGCCGCGGCCTGGGTCCAGGGGTTGACCTTGGTCGACACGGTGATCCAGATGCGGTCTTTCGAGTCGCGCAGCACGAAGTTGACCTTGCCGATGGCCTGGCCGGCGATGCTGTCGAACAGTGTTCGGGTGTGGCCATCGCGCGTCATCAGCTCCAGCAGGTCGGTGCCGAAGTTCGAGATCAGGATGTCGCCGTTGGCAGCAAAGGCCAGGCCGTTGGGCAAGGTGCCTTGCGTGAACTTGGCCTCGAAGGCGTCGCTCGATGCGGTGCTGGCGGTGGCGAAACGCGGGTCGGCCTTTTGCCCGATGAAATGTTGCGTGCCGTCATCCGCGATATGGGTGACGCCGCCGCGCGCATCAGCCGCCCACAGGCTGCCGTCCGGTTCGGCCAGGATGCATTCCGGACGCTGCAGGTCGCGGCCGATGGTCCGGATGGCCGCACGATCGACCGTGAAGCCGGTCAGCGGATTGGCTGTGAAAGTAGTCGTCATTTGAGCAACACCAGGCTGATTTGTGGAAATACCATGAGCAGGCCCAGCACCACCAGCATGATCAGTGTGAACGGTGCCGTACCCCGGAAGATATCGCCGAGCGAAATGCCCGGTTCGGACAGGGTGCTCTTGATGACGAACACCGACAGGCCGAAGGGCGGCGTCAACAGGCCGATCTCGACCGCGATCACCGTGACCACGCCAAACCAGACCAGGTTCATGCCGAACTGCTCGGCGATCGGCAGCATCAGCGGCAACACGATCAGCATGATCGACGACGAGTCGATGATGGTGCCCAGCGCGATCACGATGGCCACGTACAGCAGCAGGAAGGCGGTGCGGCCCAGCCCGGCCTGCGCCATCATCTCGACCAGGAACTGCGGCATGCCCGACATCGCCAGCATGCGGGTGTAGATGGTGGCGCAGATGATCAGAAAGCTCACTGCCACGGTGACATGGCCGGTCTCGGTCAGCACGCTCCAGAATCCGGGCCCGTCGAGCTTGCGTTTGAGCAGCGCGATCACCAGCGCCAGGCCGGCGCCCACGGCACCGGCTTCGGTGGCGGTGAAGTATCCGGCGTACAGGCCGCCGAGCACGGCCACGATCATCACGATGCTGGGCAACAGTTTGCGCGCCAGTTCGCCGAAACCCATCAGGTCCTGAGTGTCGATGGGCACCGGCACGCCGCCTTCGAACACCATGTCGGGGCGCAGGTAGGCCATCGCCACGATACCCAGCGCGAACGCCGTGCGCCAGCATCAGGCCGGGGATGATGCCGGCGGTGAACATGTCGCCCACCGACTGGTTCGACAAAAAGCCATACAGGATCATCAGCAGGCTGGGCGGAATCAGCATGCCCAGCACCGACGAGCCGGCGACCACGCCGGTGGCGAAGCCGCCGCGGTAGCCGAAGCGCAGCATCTGCGGCACCGCGACGCGGGTGAACACCGCCGCCGACGCGATCGAGATGCCGGTGATCGCGGCGAACACGGCGTTGGCCGCCACCGTTGCGATGCCCAGCCCGCCGCGCAGCCGACGGAACATCTGGTTGGCCACTTCGAATGCGTCCTTGCCGACGTCGGCCTTGGCCACCAGGAACCCGGTCAGCACGAACAGCGGCACCACGCCGAAGATATGGCTGTTGATCGCGTCGTTGGCCGCCGCCGCCAGCAGGTTGGCCGCGATCGAGACATCGTCGCGGATCAGCCAGACGCCGACGAACGACACCAGCCCGAGCACCACCGCCACATGCAGGCCACCCCAGATCAGCAGCAGCATCAATACCAGCGATCCGCTGGCGATGAATGCGTTACTCATGACGGATGCTGCATGAGGCGGGCCCGGCGCAGGTCCATCCAGGCCAGCAGCACGAAGGTGATCAGCGTCGCACACAGGCCGATCAGCATGATCAGTCGCACCGGCCACACCGGTGCGGTGAAGTCACCGATGGCGCCGACATATTGGCGGATGCGGATCGCGTCGACCAGCGGTTGCCAGGCGGCCCACAGGATGATGCCCATCAGGCCGGCGCCGATCAGGTGGTACAGCGCCTGCAGGCGTGCCGCGAACACCGGGCGTGTTTTCTTCAGCCGCGCCAGCAACACGTCGGCGCGGGTGAAGCGCCCGCTGTGCAGTGTGTCGGCCAGTTGCAGGAACACGATGCCGACAATGGACAGGGCCACCAATTCGGTCACGCCGCGCACCGGGGCGTTGAACAGGTTGCGCCCCAGCACGTCGGTGTTGATCAGCAGCATCAGCGCGATGATCCACAACGTGCCCAGCGCATTGAGCAGTTTGCCCAGGCGCTGGAACTGCCAGGGCAATACGCTGTCGTAACTGTCGGGCGCTACCTGCTCGCTTGGGCTCAATTAGCGGTCCAGTCGCGTGGCAACTGCGCGCCGCTGCGCTTGAGTGCGTCGGTATACATCTTGAGCACGTCCTTGCCTGGGCCACCCTTGGCGGTCACGTCGGCGCTCCAGGTCTGGGCCACCGGGCCGAGGGCGTCGGCCCAGCGCTTGCGCTCGGCAGGGCTGAGTTCGCTGATCTTGGCGCCGGCCTTGATCATGTTCTGCAACGCGTTGTTGACCGACGCGGTTTGCATCTTCGCGTATTGCGCAGACCATTCGTCGGCCGCCTCCTGCATCGCCTGCTGCACTTCGGGCGGCAGCTTCTCGATAGCGCGACTTGTTGACCGCGATGCCGCCGGAAAACTGCGAGCCGAAATTGACCTTGGTGACATAGGGCGCCACCTCAACCAGCTTGGCCGCTGCCGCGCCGGTGGCAAACACCACGGCGCCGTCCGACACGCCTGACTTGATGTCCTCGTAATAACTGTTCAGCGTGCCGGCCACCGCGACCGCGCCGGTGCCTTTGACCCAGTTTGCGGCCGGGCCCGGTGCGCTGAGTTTCTTGCCCTGCAGGTCTTCTATCTTCGTGATCGGGAACTTGGTCCAGACATGGTATGAATCGAGCGCCATGCCGTTGAGGTAGGTCAGGCCGTTCTTGTTCCAGGCGTCGGCCATGGCCGGGATCTTGGTCTGCATCTCGGAGATGGTCTTGCTGACGACGGCTACGTCGTCGCTGCCGAACGGCGTGAAGTAGGTGACGTTCTGCATCGGGAACTTGGCGGCCTCGAAGATGGTGCTGACCAGGCCGATGTCGGCGATGCCATCGGCCACGCCTTTGGATTCGCTGCCCAGCTTGATCAACGTGCCGCCCCAGGCCTTGGTCCATTCGATCTTGTATTTGTTGCCACCGGCGGCCAGGCGTTTGTCGACCTCGGGAATGAATACTTCATCCATGGTCTTGACCCACAGGAAGACCGGCGGATGGCCCGCGGTGGCGGTGAGTTTGATGACCTGCTGGGCGGCGGCAGGCAGGTGGATGAAGCCGGCCATTGTGGCGGCTGCGGCTGCGGACAGGAGGGTACGGCGAATTTTCATGGTTGTCTCAGGTTGGTTGCACGTCGGAGGAAGAAACGGGGAGTGGCGCCGCGTGCGATGACGGGGCGGGCAACGCGGCGCGGATGCCGCCTTCGATGAAGCGCACCAGCATCGGGTGCGATGTCACGTCGTTGGGCGTATTGGCGCCGTGCGACAGGCGCGCCACGCGCTGGTCGCTCATGTGGTGCAAGCAGCGCGCCCAATGCGAACTGGTAGGCCCAGGCCGCATCGCCGACGCTGATATGCGCCAGCGCCGCCTGCAATGCGTCGATATAGGCATGGGCCAACGGATCGAAATGCCGACGCAATACCCGGTCCGCCTCGGGCGAGGCATAGCTGAGCTCGCGCGCCACCAGCAGCGCATAGAACTCGCCTTCTGCGCTGGCACGCATACGCAACACCGGTTGCACGAAGGCCTCGACGATGTGCCGCAGCAAATCGGGGCCGCCCGCGTCGACCGCCGCCTTCAGCCCGGTCAGGCGCTCGTCGATGGTGGGGCTCCAGTGTTCGAAGATGGCCTCGAACAACTCGTGCTTCTGGCCGTAGTAATAGCCGACCAATGCCAGCGGCACCTCGGCCTCGATCGCAATCTGGCGGATCGTGACCGCGTGGTAGCCGTGTTGCGCAAACAGCTTTTCCGCCACCAGCAAGATGGCCTGGCGCCGATCGGGCCGCGCGTCTGCGTCGCGATCCGCGCTCGATCGCATGGATTTGATGGATCGGACGCGGGCTTCCATGCAGTTATTGGACGGGCGTACAAGAAATTTGTACACTCGTACAAACCCTGAGTATCTGAACCGACGGGACTCGTTTTGGTTGTCTGGCGGTGTTGTTACCACTGGCGGCTGGCGGGATTTCTCCCTGGACGCCCGTCATGCGCTAAATTGTGCGGATGACCAAGAACACCCAATCACCGCCGCTCTATGTGCCCCAGATCCGGCTCTATCAGGACTGGCTGGCTGTGCACCGTGATTTGCGATTCGACGACTATGCGGCTTTGTGGCGCTGGTCGATCGATGATCTCGATGGTTTCTGGCAAAGCCTGTGGGACTACTACGACCTGCTGTCGCCGACACCACACACCGCGGTGCTGGCCGAGCGGCGCATGCCCGGTGCACGCTGGTTTCCCGGCGCGCAGGTCAACTATGCGGCGCAGGCGCTGCGCCACGCGGATGCGGCCCATGCTGGTGGCCAGCCGGCGATCGTCAGTCACGGCGAAAAGAGCCTGGGAACCGGTGTGGCCAGGCAGATGGCGTGGCCACAGTTGCGTCAGCAGGTTGCCGCGCTTGCGCTGCATCTGCAAGCCCAGGGCGTGCAGCCGGGCGATCGGGTGGCAGCTTACCTGCCCAATGTGCCCGAGACCATCGTCGCGTTTCTGGCCAGCGCCAGCATCGGCGCGGTCTGGAGCCTGTGTGCGCCCGACATGGGCGTGAATGCGGTGCTCGACCGCTTCCGGCAGATCGAACCCACGGTGCTGATCGGATGTGACGGTGTGACCCACGGCGGGCAGGATCTGGACCGGTTGGCGGTGATGGCCCAGTTGCGCACCGCGCTGCCGACGGTGCGCCACTTGTTGATGCTCGACCAGCTGGGCAGCTTGTCCAGCGCCGACCCCGAGTGGAATCATGTGGATTTCGCGAACGCCACCGCGCGCGACGACGCGCAGACGCAGGCCTTCGAACCGGCCTGGTTGCCGTTCGATCACCCACTGTGGATCGTCTACTCCAGCGGGACCACCGGCTTGCCCAAACCCATCGTGCACGGCCACGGCGGTGCGACGCTGGTCACGATGGAGCTGGTGGGCCTGCACAACGATGTCGGTGCCAGTTACCTGCCCAACAGTCTGGGTGAGCGTTACCACTGGTACAGCTCGACCGGCTGGGTGATGTGGAACGCCCAGGTTTCGGGCCTGCTGCTGGGTGCGACCTGTTGCATCTTCGACGGCAGCCCGGCCGGCCGCAGCCATGGCGCCGACGGCCAGCGTCTTGCGCCCGACTGGAGCACGCTGTGGCGCTTCGCCGCTGACCTGGGGGTCACGTTTTTCGGCGCTGGTGCGGCGTTTTATGCCAACTGCATGAAGGCCGGCCTCGACCTGGCCGCCATTGGTGACCTGCGTGCCGTGCGCGCGCTGGGCACGCACCGGTTCGCCGCTGAGCCCCGACGTGCAGAACTGGGGCACGCGGCAATTCCGCGCGATCCACGACTTGGGAGAGCCCCGGGCCGGACAGGTGTCCGGAACGCAAGGGGGCGAGCGTGGAGGCGATATCTGGTGGTGCAACGTCTCCGGCGGTACCGATTTTGCCGGTGCATTTATTGGCGGCAATCGCGAATTGCCGCAGGTTACCGGCGAGATGCAGTGCCGTCTGCTGGGTTGCGCGGTCGAGGCCTGGGACGAGCAGGGCCGACCGGTGATTGACGCAGTCGGGGAACTGGTGTGTACCGCGCCGATTCCGTCCATGCCGCTGTTTTTCTGGGGCGATACCGACAACGCGCGTTACCTGTCGAGTTATTTCGACATGTACCCGGGCGTCTGGCGTCATGGCGACTGGCTCAAGGTCGGCGCTGACGGCGGCTGCGTGATCTATGGGCGCTCGGATGCCACCATCAACCGGCACGGGCTGCGCATGGGAACCAGCGAGCTCTATAGCGCGGTCGAGGTGCTGCCCGAAGTGCTCGATTCGCTGGTGATCGATCTGGAATACCTGGGGCGGCCCAGCTTCATGCCGCTGTTCGTCGTATTGCGCGAGGGTGTGACGTTGGACGACGCCTTGCGCGGGCGCATTCAGGACTCGATCCGCCAGGCCTTGTCACCACGCTTTGTGCCGGACCAGATCATTGCCGTGCGCGAGGTGCCGCGCACCCTGTCAGGCAAGAAGCAGGAGCTGCCGATCAAGAAACTGATGCTGGGCCAGCCCCTGGACAAGGTGGTCAATCCCGAGGCGATGGCGAATCCGGATTGCCTGGCCTGGTATGTGTCCTTTGCACGCCAACACCTGGGCACAACCGGATAGCGGGGGCCGTGGCGTCGGACTGCTTTTCAGCAACGGCTTACTGGTCGACCTGGTGCAGGCTGATCAGGCTCATCAGGGCTGATACGACCTCGGGTTTGAAACCGATACGGGCGCGGCCCAGGCCGTCGCCACCGTCGAGTACCAGTTTTTCGATGTATTCGACACAATCGCGCGTGCCCCAGACGACCGTGATGCCCTTGGCGATGCGTTCGTGGTGTTTGGCGATGACGGCCATGGCGTTGTCGATACCGACCTGACGCGGCAATTCATGAAGCGGCATTGGACGGGTGTCCAATTCCTCGTCTTCCCATTTCAGCGTCGGAAAACCGAGTGTCTCGTTTTTTCCCGATGTGGCCATAGGGTTCTCCTGTCAATCAACGCGGCATGGTGGCAGCAAATGCCGCAGGTCGCGGCATGGTCCGGCGATTATCGCCCAATGACCGGTGCAAGGACATTGTTACAGATGATCGGCGTTGTTACTCCTGCGCTGTGCTCTGTTGACCCAGCCAGGCCAGGAAATCTGTCAGTGCCGGCTTGCCAGTGCCGTGTTCCGGCGTCACCAGGTAATAGGCGCGTTCGGGCGCCAGCACATGGTCACAGGCCGGGACCAGTTGACCGCTGGCCAATTCATGTTCGATCAGCAAACGGGGTACCAGTGCGACCCCTATGCCATGCACCGCCGCTGCCACCGTCATCGAGAACAATTCGTAGCAGGGTCCGGCCAGTGCCCGGGGCGCGGCGATCGACGCACTCTGGAACCACTGGCGCCAGGCCTGGGGCCGTGTGCTTTGCTGCAGCAAGGGCAGGTCGGCCAGTTCGGCGGGTGTGCACATGCGTGCGTCGGTCAGCATGGTCGGGGCGCATACCGCCATCAGCTGTTCGTGCAACAGCAGGTGCGCGCGCGTGCCGGCCCAGTTGCGTATCTGCTGGGCGGTGCCGGCGTACAGGGCGGCATCGAAGTCGCTGTCGCCAAACAGAAACGGTCGGGTCCGGACTTCAATATTCACCACCAGTTCAGGATGGACAAGTGCCAGCTGCGGCAGACGCGGAATCAGCCAGCGACTGGCGAAGGTCGGCACGGCGGCCAGCATCAGGGTCTGGTCTGCGCCCTGACCGGACATCACCTCCAAGGTGTCGCGCTCCAGCGCCTGCAAGCGTGGCGCGATCTGGCGCGCGTAGGCTGAGCCGCGTTCGGTCAGTGCCACGCCGTGACGGGTGCGTCGAAACAGCGCCTGGCCCAGATAATTTTCCAGCCCCGTGATCTGGCGCGAGACCGCACTCTGGGTCAACGCCAGTTCCTGCGCCGCGCGCGTGTAACTCTCATGCCGCGCCGCGGCATCGAAACACGCCAGGGCCTGGAGAGAGGGGATCTTGCGCCGCATGGTGTGATGAATATACACAACAAGGTCGATGACCGGGCGGTCTATTTGCGCAGCGTGGAACCGTACCCATCGGAAATAGCGTGCTGGTCACGAGTAACAGGGCGTTTCGAGGCGGACACGGTCGGCACAAGCGCATGCATTAAGGTAGAACGAATACGCATATCTGGATGCGGAATTTGCGGTTGTCCGATGTGCCGCCAGCCACTACGATCAGGCCTTCAATCAGAAGGAGAAAAGGCATGGCCCACGCGGCATTCAATTGGCAGGATCCGTTTCTGCTGGAGTCTCAACTCAGTGACGAGGAGCGCATGGTGCGTGACGCGTCGCAGGCTTATTGCCAGGACAAGCTGCTGCCGCGGGTCACCGAAGCTTTTCGCGCCGGCACGACCGACGTCAAGATTTTTCGCGAGATGGGCGAACTCGGCCTGCTCGGCCCGACCATTCCCGAGGAATATGGCGGCCCGGGCCTGAACTATGTCGCCTACGGCCTGATCGCGCGCGAGGTCGAGCGGGTCGACTCGGGCTATCGCTCGATGATGAGTGTGCAGTCTTCGCTGGTCATGGTGCCGATCTTCGAGTTCGGCACCGACGCGCAAAAACAGAAATACCTGCCCAAACTGGCCACCGGCGAGTGGATTGGCTGCTTCGGCCTGACCGAGCCCGATCACGGTTCCGACCCCGGCTCGATGGCCACGCGTGCACACAAGGTCGCCGGTGGTTACAAATTGAGCGGCGCCAAGATGTGGATTTCCAACAGCCCGATGGCCGACGTGTTCGTGGTCTGGGCCAAGGAAGTGTCCGAATCCGGCCAGGTCGGCCCGATCCGCGGCTTCGTGCTGGAAAAAGGCGCCAAGGGACTTTCCGCGCCAGAGATCCACGGCAAGGTCGGCCTGCGCGCCTCGGTCACCGGCGAGATCGTCATGGACGGCGTGTTCTGTCCGGAAGAAAACGCCTTCCCCGAGGTGCAGGGCCTCAAGGGCCCGTTCACCTGTCTGAACTCGGCGCGTTATGGCATTGCCTGGGGCGCGCTGGGTGCGGCCGAAGACTGCTGGATGCGCGCGCGCCAGTACACGCTGGACCGCAAGCAGTTCGGCCGTCCGCTTGCCGCCAACCAGCTGATCCAGAAAAAACTGGCCGACATGCAGACCGAGATCGCACTCGGCCTGCAGGGCTGTCTGCGCCTGGGCCGCATGAAGGACGAAGGCACGGCCGCGGTCGAGATCACCTCCATACTCAAGCGCAACTCCTGCGGCAAGTCACTCGACATCGCCCGCATGGCGCGCGACATGATGGGCGGCAATGGCATCTCCGACGAGTTTGGCGTGGCGCGTCATCTGGTGAATCTGGAGGTGGTCAACACCTACGAAGGCACGCACGACATCCATGCACTGATCCTGGGCCGGGCGCAGACGGGCATCGCCGCGTTCGCAAACTGACATGGCGCAAAGGAATGCGAATACCGGGGCCTTGGCCCATTTGAAGGTGCTGGACCTGTCGCGTGTGCTGGCCGGCCCCTGGTGCGCCCAGATGCTGGCCGACCTGGGTGCCGACGTGGTCAAGGTCGAACGTCCGGGCGAAGGCGACGACACGCGGCATTGGGGCCCTCCGTTCATGCCGGACGCCGACGGCAACGACACCACGCAGGCGACCTATTTCAACTGCACCAACCGCAACAAGCGATCGATCACGCTCGATTTGTCCAAGCCCGCAGGCCAGGCGCTGGCGCGCCAACTGGCGCAGCAAAGCGACATCCTGGTGGAAAACTTCAAGGTCGGTGGCCTGAAGGCCTACGGGCTGGACTACGCCAGCCTGAAGGCGCTGAACCCGCGCCTGATCTACTGCTCGATCACCGGCTTCGGCCAGAGCGGGCCCTACGCCGAGCGCGCCGGCTACGACCTGATGATCCAGGCCATGAGCGGCATGATGAGCATCACCGGTCGCGCCGATGACCAGCCCGGTGGTGGCCCGCTGCGTGTCGGTGTGGCGCTGACCGACCTGTTCACCGGGGTCTACGCCACCAGTGCCATCCTGGCCGCACTCGAGGTGCGCCATCGCACCGGCGCCGGCCAGCATATCGACATGGCGCTGCTCGACGTGGGCATGTCGACGCTGGCGAACCAGGCCAGTGGCTACCTCAACACCGGCAAGGTGCCGCAACGCCAGGGCAACAGCCATCCCAGCCTGGCGCCTTACCAGGACTTTCCGACGCGTGATGGATCGATGTTGCTGGCGATCGGCAACGACGGCCAGTTCAGCCGCTTCTGCAAGGCGGCCGGCAAGCCCGAGTGGAGCGCCGACCCGCGATTTTCCGGCATGGGGGCCCGCGTCAAGCATCGCGAACAGCTGATTCCGCTGATGGAGACCGTTACCCGAACGCGAGACTCCGCCGAATGGATCGCGCTGCTCGAGGACAAGGCCGTGCCTTGCGGGCCGATCAACGACCTGGCCCATGCCTTTGCCGACCCGCAGGTGCAGGCGCGCGAGTTGATCGTGCGCCAGGAGCGTGCGCCAGAGATGGTCGCGGCGGACGGCATCGCTGCCGTATGCACGGTGGCCAGCCCCTTGCGCCTGCAGGACAACCCGCCGGTGTTGCGCCGGCCGCCACCGGCTCTGGGCCAGCACACGGACGAAGTGATGGCAGAGCTGGGGCTCGATGCCGGGCAGATCGCCGCATTGCGTGGCGACGGCATCGTCTGATAGCGCCCGCTCACAGCGCAGGGCGAAGCTGTTCCGGTGAGCGCCAGTTGCCAGCGGCATACTCGGCGCATGGCGCAACGACATAAGAAACTCTGAGGTGCGGGCAGGATCGCAAGGCCATCTGATCCTGGGCCTTTCCATGGCCCAGTTGATTACCTGGGGCAGTGTGTTCTACACCTTCGCGCTGCTGATCGGTCCGATCGAGCAGGCGCTGGGCGTGACGCGCGCGCAAAGTTCGCTCGCGTTCAGCCTGGCTTTGCTGGCCGAAGGGCTTTGCGCCTACCCGGTCGGCCGCTGGATCGACCGGGGCCACGAGCGTCTGGTCATGACCGGCGGATCCATGCTGGCGGGCTTATGCCTGGTGTTGCATGGCTTTGTCGACAGCCTGGCAGGCTTTTATCTGGTCTGGATCGGACTCGGTGTGGCCATGTCGGCGACCCTGTACACGCCGGTGTTTGCCGTCGTGACGCGGCGCTTTCCGGACGATTTCCGGCGCGCCATCATCACCATGACCTTTCTCGGCGGCCTGGCCAGCACCGTGTTCATCCCGCTGACGGCGTGGATGATCTCCGGCTGGGGCTGGCGTGGCGCGCTGTGGGCGCTGGCCGCGTTGCAGTTCCTGGTGTGCATGCCGATCCACGCCCGGCTGCTGCGCGATGCGCCGCGCCGACTCCAGCCTGGCATTGAGGCCGTGGCTCCGGTGGCGCTGAACCGGCTGCTGGTCAGTGCGCCATTTTTGCTGGTGGGCACCTTCATAGTGTTGTTCATGGCCGTCACCGCAGCCTTGCCGGCCCATCTGGTGAGTCTGCTGCGCGAACGTGGCATGGCCGAGATCTGGGCGATTGCCGTGCCGGCGACCATCGGCGTGATCCAGGTGCTCGGACGCCTGCTGTTGTACTTCTTCGAGTCCCGCTTCGACGTGCATCTGGCGAATCGGATCATCCCCTGCCTGCTGCCGCTGGGACTGGCTGCGTTGCTGGCGGCACCGCTTCTGGGCGATGGGACTGCGGGGTTGGCGATGGTCTGTCTGTTCGTGCTGTTGTTTGGTGCCGGCAACGGCATGATCACCATCGTCAAGGGTACGGCGATCGCCCAATATGTGAACCGCACCCATGTGGCCAGCCTCAACGGCGCGCTCGGTGTGCCACTGGCCCTGGCCCGCGCCGCGGCGCCCATGATGCTCGGGCTGACCTGGCAGCCCGATGTGGGTTACCGCTACGGGCTGCTGCTGCTGCTGCTCATGTGCACGCTGGCGATTGCGGCCTTGTGGCTGGCACAGCGCCGGGTGCTGACGACCAGCCGCTGAGGCGACTGTAGGGCGTATCTACTGCCCTTGGACGATGACGGCGCGGCCGATGGCCGACCCGGATCAGGCGGGGGTCCTGGCCGGCAGCTTCCAGTTGGCACGCGGGTAGTGGCAGGTGTAGCCGTTCGGGTAGCGCTCCAGATAGTCCTGGTGTTCGGGTTCGGCCTCCCAGAAATCGCCTGCGGGCGCGACCTCGGTCACCACCTTGTCGGGCCACAGACCGCTGGCGTTGACGTCGGCAATGGTGCGCAAGGCTTCCTGCTTCTGGGCCTCGGACACATAGTAAATAGCGGAGCGGTACGCCGGGCCCATGTCGTTGCCCTGGCGGTTCATCGTGCTCGGGTCGTGGATCTGGAAAAAGAACTCCAGCAAACGGCGATAGCTGATGAGCGCCGGATCGAATGTGATCTCGATGCCTTCGGCATGCGTGCCATGGTTGCGGTAGCTGGCGTTGGCCACATCGCCGCCGGTGTATCCGACCCGGGTGGTATTCACGCCGGGCATCTTGCGGATCAACTCCTGCATGCCCCAGAAGCAGCCGCCCGCCAATACTGCGCGTTCCAGTGTTGTCGTCATGGTGTCAAACCTCCTCGACCTGATTCAGATACGTGCCATAACCCTGCGCCTGCATGTCGTCGCGATGCACAAAGCGCAGCGACGCCGAATTGATGCAATAGCGCAAGCCGCCGCGCGCGCGCGGGCCGTCCGTGAATACGTGGCCCAGGTGGCTGTCAGCATGCGTGGAGCGTACTTCGGTACGCACCATGCCCAGCGATGCGTCGCGTATTTCGTTGACATGGGCCGCCACGATGGGTTTGGTGAAGCTTGGCCAACCGCAGCCGGACTCGAACTTGTCGGTGGATGCGAACAGTGGCTCGCCCGACACGATGTCGACATAAATACCCGGTTCGTGGTTGTCCAGGTATGCGCCGCTGCCGGGATGTTCGGTGCCGCTTTGCTGGGTCACACGGTATTGTTCGGGCGTGAGCTTGGCAATTACTTCGGCGGACTTGGTGTACTCGCTCATGGTGTCTGGTTCCTGCTGTCGGCGTGGCGTGCAGATCGATGGCGTGCGCCATCTATCCGGGGCGATTCCTGATATTTCAACCGATTGTTGGTCGACTTGCCATTCCTGCCCTTGCAGCAGGGTCAATGGCTTGAACGCGGGATGCCAGCCGCGCCCCCGCGTCAAGGCGCGCGTTGCAGGGTTTGCAGCAGATCCGGCGTCGGATAACCGTCGGCCGGCAGGCCGGCGCTGCGCTGGTAGGCGCGTATGCCGGCGCGCGTGGCCGGCCCCATCAGGCCGTCGGGTGTGCCGCTGTCAAAGCCGCGACGGTTCAGCGCCGATTGCAAGTCCAGCAACTGCGCGCGCGTAAGTGGTGCCAACTCGCGTGGCCAGGCCGTCAGCACGCCGGGGCCGCCGGCGAGTTGCTGCGCCAGCAAGCCCACTCCCAGCGCGTAGCTGGTGGAGTTGTTGTAGCGCAGGATGCTGCGGAAGCTGGCACCCACCAGGAACGCCGGTCCACGCGCGCCAGCGGGCAACATGACGGCGGCATCCGACATATCGGGTAGTGCCATGCCGTTCATGGCCTGCACCCCTTCGGCGGCCCAGCGCGCGCTGCTTTGGCGCAGATCGGTGTCGGCGCGCCCGACATCGAATCCGGTCGGCAGGCGTACTTCCAGCCCCCAGGGCTGTGGGGCTTGCCAACCTGAGCGCGCCAGGAAATTCGCGGTCGACGCCAGCACGTCGGCCATGCTGCCCCAGATGTCGCGCCGGCCATCGCCGTCGGCGTCCACCGCGTAGGCGAGAAAGCTGGAGGGCAAGAACTGGGTCTGGCCCATGGCGCCGGCCCAGGAGCCGATCATCTGCTCAGGTCGGATGTCGCCGCTTTGCACGATCTTCAGGGCCGCCAGCAATTCGGCGCGCGCCCATTTTTCGCGCCGGCCATCAAAGCCCAGCGTGGCCAGTGCATCGATGGCAGACAGGTCGCCATAGTTGCTGCCGTAGTTGCTCTCCATGCCCCATATCGCGACCAGGATGGGGGACGGTACGCCGTATCGTGCGCTGGCTGCTTCGGCCAGGGCTTGTACCTGTTCGAGCTTGTGCTGCCCGGCGGCGATCCGGCCCGGCGAGACTGCGCGGTCGAGGTAGTCCCAGACGCTGCGGGTGAACTCGGCCTGGGAGCGGTCGCGCTCGACGACCTGGGGCAGGTAGGTGACGTGGGCAAACGCGCTTTGCAAGGTGGCCTCGTTGATGCCGGCGGCACGCGCAGTGATGCGGAAGTTGCGCACCCAGGCGGCGAATGGCGTGAGCGGCACGGCCGCTTCGCTCGCGGGCGCAGGCGCGGCAGATGGGCCGGTGCTGGCGGCCACCGAGGCCACAGCCGGCGCCACGGCCTTTGGCACGTCGGGCGATGCAAGCGGGTCTGTCGCGCATCCGCTCACCGCCCAGGTGAGAACGAGTGGCAGCAGGGTAGCGGGGTGGAAAGTGAAGGAACGGCGATGCAGGGGCATGGCGCCCATTGTCCCGCGTCCCCCGTGGCCCCCGCGACTCACAAGCCCGGCAGCCTCCTCCTAGAATGACCAGCCGGCGTCGCAATCGGGCCGCGCGCGATCAACAACCCCCACGAGCCACCATGACCACACTCAAACTCACCTATTTCGATTTCCACGGCGGGCGCGCTGAGCCGGTGCGTCTGGCGCTGCACCTGGGGGGTATCGCATTCGACGACCATCGCTTTCCCGGCGCGCAGTTTCCCGTGGTGCGAAAAGCCATGCCGCTGGGCCAGGTACCGGTGCTGGAGGTGGACGGCACGCCGGTGACGCAAAGTGATGCCATGCTGCGTTTCGCCGGCAAGCGAGCCGGCCTGTATCCGACCGATGATTACCAGGCCTTGCTGTGCGACGAGGTGATCTCGGGCGCGGAAGACATCAGCATCAAGGTCGGCAACACATTCGGCCTGACCGGCGACGCGTTGAAGGCCGCCCGGCAGTTGTTGGTCGACGGACCTTTGCCCCAATATCTTGTCTGGCTGGAAAACCAGTTGAGGTCCCACGGTGGGGTGTATTTCGCCGATGGCCGGCTCACGATTGCAGACCTGAAGATTTTTGTACTGATCCGCAGTCTGAATTCCGGGCACCTGGACCATGTGCCGACAGATCTGGTCGCCAAGACCGCGCCCGCACTCGACGGACACGCGCAACGCCTGGCCGCGCATCCGGGCATTGCCGCCTACTACGCCAAATTCGGCGCTTAGATCTACAAGTTGGCGCCCACCAGACGCTTCAACTCGGCCGCCTCCATGCCCCGGCGCTGCGCCATGTCGGCCAGCTGGTCATCGCCGATCTTGCCGACATTGAAATAGCTGCTGTCCGGGTGCGAGAGCTGAAAACCGCTGACGCTGGCCGCCGGCGTCATGGCCAGGCTTTCCGTCAGGTCCATGCCGATCTCGTTGGCGGCCAATAGCCGGAACATGTCGCGTTTGGCGCTGTGGTCGGGGCAGGCCGGGTAGCCGGGCGCCGGGCGGATGCCGCGGTATTTTTCGGCGATCAGTTCGACGTTGTCGAGCTGCTCGTCGGGCGCATAACCCCACAGGTCGGTACGTACGCGATGGTGCAGGTATTCGGCAAACGCCTCGGCCAGCCGGTCGGCCAGGGCCTTGAGCGTGATCGCCGAGTAGTCGTCCAGGTCGTCGAGAAAGTGTCTTCTCCTTCTTGTCGACGCCGATGCCGGCGGTGACGGCGAACACGCCGATGTAGTCCTTCAGGCCGCTCGCCTTGGGCGCGATGAAGTCGGCCAGGCAGCGGCTGGGCCGCATCACGCCGTCGATGACCTGCTTCTCGGTCTGCTGGCGCATGCCGTACCAGGTCATGGCGACTTCGCTGCGGCTGTCGTCGGTATAGATTTCGATGTCGTCGTCGTTGACGGTGTTGGCCGGGTACAGGCCGATGACGCCGTTGGCGGTGAGCCAGCGCCCTTCGATCAGGCGCTTGAGCATGCGCTGGCCGTCGGCATAGACGCGCACCGGCTTCGGTGCCGACGACCTCGTCCTTCAGGATGTCGGGGAAACGCCCGGCCAGGTCCCAGGTCTGGAAGAACGGGCCCCAGTCGATGAAGCCAGCCAACTCGGCCAGGTCGAAATTGCGGAACAGCCGTTTGCCGATGAACTTGGGCACCGGCGGCACATAGTGAGACCAGTCGATCGACGGTCTTGTTGGCGCGCGCCTTGGCCAATGGCCAGATCGGGACCTGCTTCTTGTTCGCGTGCTGGGTGCGTACCCGCTCGTAGTCGGCCGCCAACTCGGCCAGGTAGGCGCTGGGGTTGTCGGACAGCAGGCTTTGCACGACACCGACGCTGCGTGAGGCGTCCGGCACATAGACCACGGCACCGTCGTAATGCGGCGCCACCTTGACGGCAGTGTGCACGCGCGAGGTGGTGGCGCCGCCGATCAGCAGCGGGATCTTGCGCGTGCAGCAGTATTCGTCCTTCTGCATCTCGCCGGCGACGTATTGCATCTCTTCGAGGCTCGGCGTGATCAGTCCCGACAGGCCGATGATGTCGGCGTCTTCGTCCTTGGCCTTGGCCAGGATCTCGTGGCAGGGCACCATCACGCCCATGTTGACGACGTCGAAGTTGTTGCACTGCAAGACCACGGTGACGATGTTCTTGCCGATGTCGTGCACGTCGCCCTTGACGGTGGCAATGACGATCTTGCCCTTGGTCTTGACGTCTTCGCCGGCCTGCTCCATCTGGCGCTTTTCTTCCTCGATGTAGGGAATCAGATGCGCCACCGCCTGCTTCATCACGCGCGCACTCTTGACCACCTGCGGCAGGAACATCTTGCCCTGGCCGAACAGGTCGCCGACGATGCCCATGCCGTCCATCAACGGGCCTTCGATCACGTGCAGCGGCCGGCCGCCGGTGGCCAGGATGGCCTGGTAGGCCTCCTCGGTGTCGGCGACGATGAAGTCGGTGATGCCGTGCACCATCGCGTGCGACAGTCGCTGGTTGACCGACGCCGGCGCCTCGGGCGTGCCGCGCCACTCCAGCTTCTTGCTGTCGTCCTTGGCCGCGCCCTTGGCCGAGTCGGCGATCTCCACCAGGCGTTCGCCGGCGTCGGGTCGGCGATTCAGCACCACGTCCTCGACCCGTTCGCGCAGCGCCGGCTCCAGGTCGTCATAGACCCCGACCATGCCGGCATTGACGATGCCCATGTCCATGCCGGCCTGGATCGCGTGGTACAGGAACACGGTATGGATCGCCTCGCGCACCGGGTCGTTGCCGCGGAACGAGAAACTCACGTTGCTGACGCCACCCGAGACCTTGGCGCCGGGCAGATTCGCCTTGATCCAGCGCGTGGCCTCGATGAAGTCGACCGCGTAGTTGTTGTGTTCCTCGATGCCGGTGGCGATGGCGAAGATATTCGGGTCGAAGATGATGTCTTCGGCCGGAAAGCCGATCTCGTTCACCAGGATGTCGTAGGCGCGCTGGCTGATCTCGGTCTTGCGCGCGTAGGTGTCGGCCTGGCCCTTTTCGTCGAAGGCCATCACCACCGCCGCCGCGCCATAACGCCGCAGCAGCTTGGCCTGCTGCTTGAAGGCTTCCTCGCCCTCCTTCATGCTGATCGAGTTGACGATGGCCTTGCCCTGCACGCAGCGCAGGCCGGCCTCGATCACGCTCCACTTGGACGAGTCGATCATGATCGGCACGCGCGAAATGTCGGGCTCGCTGGCGATCAGGTTCAGGAAACGCACCATGGCGGCCTGGCTGTCGAGCATGGCCTCGTCCATGTTGATGTCGATGATCTGCGCGCCGTTTTCGACCTGCTGGCGCGCCACCGCCAGTGCCTGCTCGAAGTCGCCGTTCAGGATCATGCGCGCGAAGGCCTTGGAGCCGGTGATGTTGGTGCGCTCGCCGATGTTGACGAACAGCGAGTCTGCGTCGATCGTGACCGGCTCCAGGCCGGACAGGCGCATCGGCCCGGGCGCCCGGGCCTCGGTGTTGGAAGTCGAATCAGTGCTGGTCATGGCTCGCCCTGTGTTTGCTGGCGGGCCCAGGCGGGCCGCACCCAATGAATCGGAGCGAGCGTCGTTGTTGCACCCAAGCCTGGCGGGCGCATCGTGGGTTGATGCGGGCCGCTGCAACGCTCCTTGGGCAGGGGGATTTTAGTCAGTGCGCGTTCAGGTTGTCGAAAGTGCCGGCATACGCTGGCTTGCATCTTCGATTGCGTAGCGCTATCACCATACTGGTGAGCCCCATCGTGGCCTGATCATTCAGTGTGCCTGCGGGCTGCCAGCGAGACGCAAGCGGTCAACTGCCGTTTCTAGGTTCAAAGTAGCCTTCCGGACTTGGAAAGAACATATCGGTGACAACCGCAACCATCACCAGCAAAGGCCGGATCACGATTCCAGCGCCCATCCGTCAGGCGTTGAATGTCGACGCTGGTGATCGCGTCGAATTCGTCGAACTGGAGCCCAGACAATATCTGTTCGTCGCGGTGAATCGGTCGGTGACCGACCTGAATGCCATGTTCGGCAAGGCGAAGCGGGTGGTTTCGATTGATGAGATGAACAGGACAGTAGTATCCGGCGGGCCCTTGACCCGAGCCAGGCGATCCACAGCCTCTTAAGTGGCACGTTCGCCATACGTGTCGATGTCGTGAACCTATCCTGTTCATGTGTCGAGAAAAGTAGATTTCTAGAACATGACGGATAGTGCAATCGCCTGGCGGGCCGATGTCCCGCACAACCAGCTTCCACTCTTGCCGCCCGCGCAGCCTTGGCTGAGCTCAAACAAGCCGCTGAGCTGATTCCGAATCAAACGATGCTGATTAACACCCTCCCGCTGCTGGAGGCCAAGGACAGTTCCGAGATCGAGAATATCGTCACCACTGCCGATCGGCTGTTTCAGCATGTGCAAGGCGACGCCCATGCCGATCACGCCACCAAGGAAGCCCTGCGCTACCTGAAAGACCTGACGGAGTTGGGCGTGCTGCGAGAGATGTCCGTGGGCAAAGAAAAGCTCTGCAGCCACCTGAAGCTGATGCAACTGTTGACCAAAGACAGCAATGACGTCACCCCGTATCCACGCTTTTCACACAACGGCACCCATAGTATGGTGCGCACGCCTCGGCGCAAGCCTTATTAAAGAAAGATCCAGCGGTTCAAGTTTTCAAGCCGCGTCGCGATAAAACGGACTGCGCCCCAACCCCCGCGCCGGCAGTTTCCCCACCGCAGCACCAATCGCCCCGATATGTTCCGGCGTGGTGCCGCAGCAGCCGCCGACGATATTCACCAGGCCCTGCTCGGCGAACTCGCGCAGCAGGCGTGAGGTGACATCGGGCGTTTCGTCAAAACCGGTGTCCGACATCGGATTGGGCAAGCCCGCGTTCGGGTAGCAACTGATGAAGATGTCGGGCGCGACACGGTTCAGCTCCTGTATGTAGGGGCGCATCAACGCCGCGCCGAGGGCGCAGTTCAGGCCGATGGCCAGTGGCTGCGCATGGCGCACGCTGTACCAGAAGGCGGTGACGGTCTGGCCGCTGAGGATGCGACCCGACGCGTCGGTGACGGTGCCGCTGATGATCAGCGGCAGGCGCTCGCCGGTGTGCTCGAACACTTCGTCGATGGCAAACAGCGCGGCCTTGGCGTTGAGCGTGTCGAAGATGGTCTCGACCATGCAGCACATCGCTGCCGCCTTCGATGAGTGCCAGCGTCTGCTCGAAATAGGCTGCGCGCAGCTGTTCGAACGTGACATTGCGTGCGCCCGGGTCATTGACGTCGGGGCTGATGCTGGCGGTCTTGGGTGTGGGGCCGAGCGCGCCGACGACGAAACGTGGCTTGTCGGGCGTGCTGTATTTGTCGCAGGCAGCGCGCGCGATGCGGGCGGATGCCAGATTCATCTCGCGCGCCAGATCGGCCATGTCGTAGTCGGCCTGGGCCACGGTGGTGGCGCCGAAGGTGTTGGTCTCGACCATGTCGGCACCGGCCGCCAGGTACTTGCCATGGATGTCGCCGATCACGTCCGGCCGGCGTCAGGCTGAGCAACTCGTTGTTGCCCTTGACGTCCTTGTGGAAGTCCTTGAAGCGATCGCCGCGGTACTGCGCCTCGCCGAGCTTGAGGCGCTGGATCATCGTGCCCATGGCGCCGTCGAGGACGGCAATGCGGCGGCTGAGGATTTCCGGCAGGGCCTGGCCCCGGGTGTAGGCGATCGGGTGTGTCATGGTGGCGCCATTGTAGAAAGCTGCGGCATCGTCTGATCGGACGACGAAAGCCCTTGCCGGTTCCAGCGTCGCTGGCAAATGGCGGGACAATCCATGCCATGGGAGTGACACTTTGTTGAACGACGCATCTGTGCTGGAAGACGACGCCTTGACGGCGGCGCAAGGGGTTCTGCGCGAGATTTTTGGCTACCCGCGTTTCCGCGGCCCGCAGCAGGCGGTGGTCGAACACGTATGCGCTGGCGGTGACGCGCTGGTGCTGATGCCCACCGGCGGCGGCAAGTCGCTGTGTTACCAGATCCCCGCCATCGTGCGCCAGCGTGAGGGGCGCGGCACAACGGTGGTGGTATCGCCGCTGATAGCGCTGATGCACGACCAGGTCGGGGCCTTGCACGAGGCCGGCGTCGACGCGGCCTTTCTCAACTCCACCTTGTCCGCTTGATGAAGCGGCGCAGGTCGAGAAGCGCTTGCTGCGTGGCGAGATCACGCTGCTGTACGTGGCGCCGGAGCGGGTCACGACGCCGCGCTTCCTGGCCCAGCTCGATGCTTTGTACGAGCGCGGCTCAGCTCGGTCTGTTTGCCATCGACGAAGCGCATTGCGTGAGCCAGTGGGGCCACGACTTCCGGCCGGAATACCGGGCGCTGACGGTGCTGCACGAGCGCTATGCCAACGTGCCCCGCATCGCCCTGACCGCCACCGCCGACGCCTTGACGCGCGAGGACATCCTGGAGCGGCTGCAATTGCAGGATGCGCGGGCCTTCGTCAGCAGTTTCGACCGACCGAATATCCGCTACACCATCGTCGAGAAGAAAGACCCGACGGCGCAGCTGCTGCGTTTCGTGCAGGGCGAGCATGCGGACGAGGCCGGCATCGTCTATTGCCAGTCGCGCAAGCGGGTGGAAGAGATCGCGCAGACCTTGTGTGACCATGGCGTGAATGCCTTGCCCTACCACGCCGGGCTCGACAGCCGGCTGCGCCAGCAGAACCAGGACCGCTTTCTGCGCGAGGAAGCGGTGGTCATGGTGGCGACGATTGCCTTCGGCATGGGCATCGACAAACCCGATGTGCGCTTCGTCGCCCACCTGGACATGCCCAAGAACATCGAGGCCTACTACCAGGAGACCGGACGCGCCGGCCGAGACGGCGCCGCGTCCGATGCCTGGATGGCCTACGGCCTGCAGGATGTAGTGAACCAGCGGCGCATGATCGACGAAAGCCCCGCCGGCGAAGAATTCAAGCAAGTGCAACGCGGCAAGCTCGACGCCTTGCTCGGCCTGGCCGAAGCCATCGACTGCCGGCGCGTGCGACTGCTGAAGTATTTCGGCGAGACCTATGCGCCTGTCCAGCCCTTCGCCGCCGGGCCGCCCCAAGGCGAAGACGGCCCCCTCGGGGGGCAGGGAGGACGCGCAGCGCCGATCGTGGGGGCGATGAAATGCGGCAACTGCGACAACTGCATCGCGCCGGCCCAGGTCTGGGACGGCACCGATGCGGCGCGCAAGTTGCTCAGCACCATTTACCGGGTGCAGCAGGCCAGCGGCATCACCTTTGGCGCCGGCCACATCATGGACATCGTGCGTGGCAAGAACGACCGAGAAGGTGACGCAGCACGGTCACGCGCAGCTGAGCACTTTTGGCATCGGCGCCGAGTTCAGCGAGCAGCAGCTGCGTGGCGTATTGCGCCAGCTGATTGCCATCAACGCGGTGCATGTGGACGCGCAGGCCTACAACACGCTGGCGCTGACCGAGGCCTCGCGTGCCGTGCTCAAGGGCGAGATAGCGGTGCAGCTGCGCGTGTCCAGCGCCGCGCCAGCGTCTGCTGCCAAGGGGCGGCGCCGCACAAGCGGTCGCAGCGCCGTGGCCAAGGCCCCGGTGGAACTCGACGCCGGCGCACAACAACGCTATGAGGCGCTGCGCGAATGGCGCGCCGAAGTGGCACGCGAACACAACCTGCCGGCCTATGTGATCTTCCACGACGCCACGCTGGCCGCCATCGCCCAGCGTGCGCCGCATTCGCTGGACGACCTGCAAGGCATCAGCGGCATCGGCGCGCGCAAGCTCGAGACGTATGGCGACGAGGTGCTGCGGGTGGTGGCGCTGCGATAGCGGACGTTGGTCAGCCGGCGGTATCGGCCAATGCGCGCAGCCAGCGCGCCGTTTCGTGGCTGAGTACGCTGGCGTTGCGCACCAACTGGTCGAAGTGCCGGGTCAGCGTCTCGACATGTTCGCGTGTGTTGAACACGAAATAGGCGCTGCCGATGTAGATCACCGCACGCCGCTGGCCAAACACCGTGACTGGCGCGCTGAAATGCTGGGTCAGGTCGTACAGGTGCAGTCGGGTGCTGGGGTACAACTCATCGCACAGATCGGCCATCTGGTGCAGCTGATCGCATACCTGTGCCGGTGTCAGCGCCGCCCAGATGCCGTGGCGGCGCGCGAAGTCTTCCATGCGTTGTTGCGGTACAGCCAACTCGTGGTCCATACCGGTGACCCGGTTGAGGGTGAGCCGGGCCTCGTTGCTGGCCATGGCCTGCTCGGGCGATCGGCCGCGATACGACGCGTATTCGAGTTCCATCACCGCCTGTGTCTTCATGAACTCGGGCAGCGTGGTGGGCGCGTTGCGGATCTTGGCGCCGGCCGACTCCTGCAACCAGCGCTCGATGTTGGCGTCCGCCGGTGCTGCGCTGGCCTGCGCCACCTCCAGCGATTCGCGCAGGATTTCGCCCGGCGACAAGGTGTTGCTGGTCAGTCCCAGCAACCAGTCGGTGGTGACGCCCAACGCGGTTGCCAACTCGGCCACCACCTGGCCGGATGGCAGGCGTACCTGATGCTCGCCCAGCAACTGTGACACGGTCGAACGGTCGACGCCACTGCGTTCGGCCAGTGTGGTGCGGTTGAGCTGGCGTTCGAGCATGGCTTGCGACAGGCGTTCGCGGAACACAAAGGCGCGTTGGGTTTTGGTGATTTTGTCCATCGATGGGGTAGATGGTAACGCGTTGGGATAACTGTCACGATTTCGCAAATAACCAGCACTACCGCAACCTTGCTTCACGCGACCGGGCGATCAGACAATCCCGGCATGGAAAAAAAGACACGCATGCTCATGAAGGCATTCACCTGGCAACTGATCGGATTCGTCGTGATGTCGGTCATCAACGTCCTGTACATGGGTAACTGGCGTGATGGCATGGGCCTGTCGGCGGTACTCACGCTGATCGGCCTGGTGAGCTACTACCTGCACGAGCAGGTCTGGGCGCGCATTGGTTGGGGCCGGCTGTGATCCGTCCCGGCGTCTATCAGGACTTGCGCGGCGAACTGGAAGTGGGCGCAAACATGCGAATTGGCGTAGAGCCTATGGGCGACTTTAGTGCCGATGGGTTGGCCGGTGGCGCCGGCTGCATGATGTCGGCCAGCGTCACCCCGTCGAGTTCTCGGAAATAGGCCTGCAGCGCGTTTCCGAAAACCTGCTTGAGCCGGCAGGTAGGTGTCAATGTGCAGGCATTGGTGACGGGATCGAAGCATTCGACCAGACGGAAATCGGTCTCCGCTGAACGTACGATGTCACCGACCCGGATCGTGTCGGCGGTTTGCAACAAGCGCAATCCGCCGCCGCGCCCGCGGGTGGTTGCGATCACACCCTGGCGCGACAGGTCGTTGACCACCTTCATCAGATGGTTCCTGGATACCTGATGATGATCGGCCAACTCGGCAATCGTCACCAGGCGCTCCGGGTGGGCGGCACAGTACATCAGCACGCGCAAGCTGTAATCGGTGTATTCGGACAGACGCATGGAAGTCCTTAAAGATGCACAAAGTATATTGCTTTAACGGTGCGCAGGATTTAACATGCGGTTGTTGTGCATGTTAAATCCGGGTTCTGGCTGCGCGCCAGCACCTATTACGAACCACCATGAATCCGCTGATCCAAGTCATTTCCGAGCCGCCGGCCCCGATTGTCGACACCGGTCGAGGCTGGCCATTGCTACGGCTGGGCTTTCGACCTTTCTACCTGGGGGCGGCGTTGTTCGCCGCATTGGCCATCCCGGCCTGGGTGCTGATGTTCCTCGGCGCCATGGACGCCGCGCCGGTGTTGGCGCCCCTGTTGTGGCATGCGCACGAGATGCTGTTCGGTTTTGCTGCGACGGTCATCGTCGGTTTTCTGCTCACCGCAGGCAAAGCCTGGACCGGGCTGCAGACGCCGCGCGGGACGGCGCTGGCGGCACTGGTTGTGCTGTGGCTGGCGGCACGTGTGGCTGCATGGGTGGCGCCCTACCCGGTATATGCGGCGCTCGATTTGCTGTTGTTGCCGGTGGTCGCGGGCGTTTTGGTGCGCCTGCTGCTGCGCGCCGGAAACCGACGCAACCTGCCGCTGGCGGGCCTGCTCGGAATGCTGACACTGGCCAACCTGGTGTTCCATCTGTCCGTGCTCGGCATGCTGGAGTTGCCGCCGGTGCGCGCCTTGTATGCCGCGCTGGCGTTGATCATATTGATCGAATGCGTGATGGCCGGACGCGTGATTCCGGCGTTCACGATGAGTGCCATTCCAGGGCTGCGGCTCAAGATCGATCCGCAAATGGAAAAGGCAACGGCGGTGGCCAGCGTGTTGGCGCTGTTGGCGTGGGTTTTCATGCCGTCGTCGGTCATCAGCGCGCTGCTGCTGGCGCTGGCGGCGCTGATGCAACTGGCGCGACTGTTGGCCTGGAAACCGTGGCGCACCCGTAGCCGACCGATCCTGTGGATTCTGCATCTGGCCTACGCCTGGATACCGATCGGGTTTTTATTGCTGGCCATGAGCCTGCTCGGCTGGATCGCCGCGTCCGCCGGCATCCATGCCCTCGCGGTTGGCGCCACGGGTGGTCTGATCATCGGTATGGTGACGCGCACCGCGCGCGGTCACACCGGCCGGCCGCTGCACGTCTCGACGATCGAGGTTGCGGCCTATTCGCTGGTGATGCTGGCCGCGCTGCTGCGGGTGGCTGTGCCGTTGCTGGCGCCGCAGTTGCTGGCGGCTTCTGTCATCGTGGCTGCTCTGGTCTGGTCGCTGGCATTCGGGCTATACCTTGCCCGATACACACCCTGGCTCATGCGCCCGCGCATCGACGGCAAGGACGGTTGAGCCCTTCCCCTGTTGCCGCGCGCGCCACGAATTTCACGCTTTCCACGCTATCCCAACCCTGAACCTTGAAGGAACCCACCATGACCACCGTGACAGTCAACACCATCGACGTGCAGGCCATCGCTCCGCGCGAGCGCCATGCCCAGATCTTCGCCCAGTTTGACGCGCTCAAGCCCGGCGAGGCCTTGCAGTTGTTGAACAACCACGATCCGCGCCCGCTGTTCTATCAGTTCGAAGAACGCCGACCCGGCCAGTCCGCCTGGACCTATCTGCAATCCGGGCCTGACCTGTGGCGCGTGCAGATCGACCGGACTGCCGCGGGCCCGGCAGAAGCCGCTGCCGGCTCGTGTTGTTCCGGCGGCGCCTGCGGCGGCTAACAACCGGGGACCGCGTCGATGACCTTTGTCGTCACCGAGTCCTGCATCCGGTGCAAGTACACCGACTGTGTCGACGTTTGCCCGGTCGATGCCTTTCGTGAGGGGCCGAACTTCCTGGTCATCGACCCGGACGATTGCATAGACTGCGCGGTCTGCGTGCCGGAATGCCCGGTCGATGCGATCTTCGCCGAAGAGGATGTGCCAAAGGATCAGCAGGACTTCACCCCACTGAACGCCGAGTTGGCCAAGCAGTGGAAGCCGATCACGCGCACCAAACTGGCGTTGCCGGATGCCGACGACTGGGCGAAGATCGAAAGCAAGCTCGACCAGCTCAAGCGCTGAACGGCGCACAGCGCGGGCGCGCATGGTGCGGGGCAGCGCTGTGTCCCGTTTGTAGCGTCAGTTGCCGATGCCATATTTGCGCAAGCGCGTGGCAATGGCCGAATGCGAGGTGCCAAGCCGCTGTGCCAGCTTGCGCGTCGACGGGTATTGCGGATACAACTGCTGCAGCAGTGATTTCTCCAGACCGGCAACTGCTTCGTCCAGGCTGCCGACCTCCTCGGCGCGCACGCCGACCGAGGCTACATCGACCTGGGCCAGTTCCAGGTCGGCCGCGTCGATGACCGGTGCCTCGCTCAAGGTGGCCGCGCGGAACACTACGTTCTGCAATTGACGCACATTGCCCAGCCAGGGGTTGCCGAGCAGGGCGTTGGCCGCAGCCTTGCTCAGGCGCGCCGGCGCGCGGCCTGTCTGCGCACAGGCGCGATCCAGAAACACCTGGGCCAGCGGCAGAATGTCTTCGGTGCGTTCGCGCAGCGGCGGCAGGTTCAGTTGCAGCACGTCGAGGCGAAACAGCAGGTCCTGGCGAAAGCTGCCGGCAGCCACCATGTCGGCGAGAGCGCGATGCGTGGCGCTGATGATGCGCACATCGGCCTTCTGTTCGCTGTCGCCGCCGACGCGGCGGAAACTGCCGTCGTTCAAAAACCGCAACAGCTTGGCTTGCAGATAGGACGACATCTCGCCGACCTCGTCCAGAAACAGCGTGCCCCCGTCAGTCAGTTCCAGCAGGCCGGGTCGACCGCCGCGCAAAGCGCCGGTGAATGCGCCCGGGGCATAACCGAACAGTTCGCTCTCGGCCAGGCTTTCGGGCAAGGCGGCGCAGTTGAGCGCAAAAAAGGGCTGGTCGCGGCGCCGGCTGCCGGTGTGACAGGCATGGGCGACCAGTTCCTTGCCGGTGCCGGTTTCGCCGCGGATCAGCAGCGGTGCGTCTACCTGGGCCATGCGCGCAGCGCGTTGCTTGAGTGCACGAATCGCTGGCGACTGGCCCAGAATGGTCTCAAAGCCACCGGCGCCGTAGTTTTGTAAAGCGCTCAGGCGTTCACCCAGCCGATGCGGGGCATGCAGGGTCACGACCGCGCCGGCGACACTGCCGCTGGCTTCGTGCAAGGCCACGGTTTCCATCAGAAAGCGCTGGCCGGCGATCTCGACTTCGCTGGCCGGCAGGTGGTAGGCCGCGGCAATCAGCGCCGACACCAGTTGCGCATCGCCGGTGAGGGACTGAAGCGACATGCCGGTGAGCGTCTGTTCGGCCAGTCCGATGACCGTGATGGCTGTGGCATTGGCCACGACGATCACGCCGCGCGCGTCGACCGCCAGCACCGGGTCGGCCAGGGAGGCCAGCAGGGCGTCGAGATACAGACGACGGCGCGCTCCGGGCAGGATCTCGAGTTCGCCCACCGCCAATACCCCGGCGACCGCCAGCAGGTCGGTGCGCAGTCGATCGAGGTCCCGGGAATCGAGTTCAGGTGCCTCGATGTAGACATGGGGCGGCTCGACCTCGACCGCCGTCACGTTCAGCGCGCGGGTGGCCAGCGCCGCCAGGATTTCCTGGGCGATACCGACCCGATCGGAAAAATGAACGTCGATGCGCATGGCGTGTGTTGAATTGCGTACATCGTACCAAAATCGATACAAGTCGCGCAACTAGCTGTCATTGCGAAACTATTTCCGAATAGCAGGAAGATGGATGGCCCGTGTGTCACGAAATCGACACAAGCGGGTCAGCGCGATTTCGGATTGGTGGCGCTAAGTACTTGATTTGATTGACGTCGTCGACTTGGCACGGCAGTTGCATCACAAACCTGCGCTGGCGACCTTTTTACCCTGCCAGCGATCCAAGGAGTTGCGGCATGCGTGTCATCGTGTTGGGCAGTGGTGTCATCGGAACCTCGGTGGCGTATTACCTGGCCAAGGCCGGCCATGAGGTCGAGGTCGTCGATCGCCAGAGCGGTCCGGCTCTGGAGACCAGCTTTGCCAACGCGGGTGAGGTGTCGCCCGGTTATTCATCTCCCTGGGCTGGCCCCGGTGTACCCATCAAGGCCATTCAGTGGTTGCTGATGCATCACAGCCCGCTGGTCATCAAGCCGATGCTGGATCCGGCCATGTGGCGTTGGGGCCTGGCGATGCTGCGCAATTGCACCGAGGCGCGCTACCGCTTGAACAAGGGGCGTATGGTGCGCCTGGCCGAGTACAGTCGCGACTGCCTCAAGCAATTGCGTGCCGAAGTCGGCATCGACTACGACCAGCGCGAGCAAGGCACGTTGCAGCTGTTTCGCACGCAAAAGCAGCTCGACGGCACGGCCAAGGACATCGAGATCCTGAAGGAATACGGCGTGCCTTACCAGTTGCTCGACCGCGCGGGCTACCTGCTGTACGAGCCGGCGCTGGCCGACGTCAAGGAGAAGTTTCTCGGTGCCCTGCGCCTGCCTGGCGACGAAACCGGCGACTGCTTCAAGTTCACTGTGGCACTGGCCGAAAAGGCCAAGGCATTGGGCGTCAAGTTCCGTTTTGATGAGGACATCCAGGCGCTTGAGCGCAATGGCGAGCACATCAGCGGCGTGCGCACCGCCAGCGGCACATTGACGGCAGACCGGTATGTGCTGGCGCTTGGCAGTTATTCGACAGCCATGTTGGCGCCCCTGGGTATCCGCATTCCGGTGTATCCGGTCAAGGGGTTTTCCCTTACGGTGCCGATCACCAACGCAGCCAAGGCACCCGAATCGACCATCATGGACGAGACCCACAAGGTGGCGGTCACGCGTTTGGGCGACCGCATCCGGGTGGGTGGAACGGCCCAGTTGTCGGGCTTTGATCTGCAACTCGACAAGGGACGGCGTTCCACCCTGGAGTTTGTCGTCAGCGATCTGTTTCCGCAAGGCGGCGATGTAGCCGAGGCCGAGTTCTGGACCGGTCTGCGCCCGATGACGCCGGACGGCACACCCATCCTGGGCGAGACACGCTATGACAACCTGATGCTCAGCACCGGCCATGGCACCCTGGGCTGGACCATGGCAGCAGGCACCGGGCGGGTCATGGCCGACCTGATCAGTGGCCGCAAGCCGGAGATCGACATGGAAGGCTTGAGCGTCGCGCGCTACGCCTGAGCCACCACGCAACTGCGCCGGGGGGCGCGAGGTTCAGTGCGCGGCCTTGTCAATGCTGCTCCCGGCCTGGTTTGCCTTGCGCACCGGCCGGATTGTTCGGGCTCGTCAGGCCAGCGCCTGCTCGAACTGTTCGACCGGCATCGGTCGCCCGAGCAGGTAACCCTGGCAGATCGAGCATCCGTTGCGCTCCAAGTACTCTCTTTGTGCGGCGGTCTCCACCCCTTCCGCGATGACTTCCATGCCGAGTTTGCTGGCCAGGCCAATGATGGTCTCGATGATGATGCCGTCGGTCGCCTTGACGCCGATATTGCGTACGAAACTCTGGTCGATCTTGAGCTGATCCAGCGGCAGCTGCGTGAGGTACGACAGTGACGACTGCCCGGTGCCGAAGTCGTCCATCGAAAAACGCACGCCCAGTTGTTTAAGCTGATCCATCTTTGTCACGGTGTCGTCCACGTCGTCGAGCACCAGGCTTTCGGTGAGTTCGAGCTTCAGGCGTGCGGGGTTGGCGCCGGTCTGTTGCAAGACCTCGGCGACCTGCTGCACGAAATCAGCATCGCGAAACTGGCGTGCGCTGACGTTCACTGCCAACTCCAGCGCCTGCATCCGTGCCTGGCCTTGCCAGGTTTTGAGTTGCACACATGCGGTGCGCAGAACCCATTTTCCGATCGGCAAGATCAGTCCGGTCTCTTCGGTCAGCGGAATGAAGGCCATCGGCGGCACCATGCCACGCTCCGGATGGCTCCAGCGCAGCAGGACTTCGGCGCCCACGACCAAGCCTTGCTGATTCACCTGCGCCTGGAAGTGCAGCGTGAACTGCTCCTGCTTCAGCGCGGCGCGCAAGTCGTTCTCCAGCGAGGTGCGCGCCGTGATCGCGGCCTGCATCTGGGGGTCGTAGAAGCGGATCGCGTTGCGCCCGGAGGTCTTGGCCTGGTACATCGCGATATCGGCCTGTTTGAGCAGATCGTCCAGCGAATGGGTATGGCCGTTGAACAGCGTGACGCCGATGCTCGGTGTGCTGACCAGCGAATGCTGGTCGAGCAAATAGGGCCGATTCAGCGAGGCCAGAATCTTTTCGCCGATCAGCTCGGTCTGGGCCGCAGCGTTGGTCTCGGGCATATCGAGTTCTTCCAGCATCACGACGAATTCGTCGCCACCCAGGCGTGCCACGGTGTCGGCCTCGCGCACACATGCGAGCAGCCGTTTGGCGACCTGCTTCAGCAACAGGTCGCCGACATCGTGTCCCAACGTGTCGTTGATGGTCTTGAAGTGGTCCAGATCCATGAACATCAAGGCGCCAAAGTTATGGCTGCGCGCGCTCGATGCGAGCGCGTGTTGCAATCGATCCATCAGCAGGCGGCGGTTGGGTAGCTGGGTCAGTGGATCGAAGAAGGCGAGCCGCTCGATTTCGCGCGCGGCCGCTTTGCCGGCGGTGATGTCGCGTGAAATCACGATGAATCGAGGCGACGCAGCTGCCGCCAAGCCCTTGCGCGCGACCGACAACTCGAACCAGGACTCAGCCGAGCCATGCGGCAACGCGAATTGCGTGCCGGTGGAGAAGCCATTGTCGTTGGCCTGATGCAGTGCCTGCATGATCGCCTGCACCGCTGATGGCGGCAGATGGTCCGCGATCCGCCCGTTGGCGAACAACTCCGGCGCCGCCGCAAGCAGGGCCGGGTGCGGTGCATGGGAACTGTAATACTGACCGTCCAGACCCAACTCGAGCAGCGAGTCGGGCATGGCGTCGAGTGTGGCTTCGAGTTGCGCCTTGCCCTCCAGGATCTGGCTGCGCGCCTGCGCGATGCGCCCGAGGTGGCGCAAGGACAATGCGGCGACCACCAGAATCATCAGCGCGATGGGCGCGGCGACGATGAGGATCAGATTGCGATCGTCGCGCCAGTTCTGCAGCGCTGCCTTGATCGGCACGCTGGCGGCGATCGCGATGTCGCCGTACAGCGTCGGGCGTGTCACCACGATGGCGGCTTGCTGGCTCAGGCGTGCTGGTGCATTCGTGGTGTTCTTGTCGCGCAGCAATTCGGGCAGAGCCGGCTTCAGGATCACACCGGTCTGCGCCTCGGCCGCCGGCACACTCACCAATAACTGGCCGTTACCGCGCTCGAGCGTGATCTCCAGCCCCGGGATCGTCACGCCCTGGGACATCACCGAACCGAGCAATGGCACGCGTACTTCGGCCAGCGCCACTACGCGGCTGCTGTCGGCCAGCTTGATGCTGCGCGCCATGTACAGCACCGGTTCGGAACTGGAAAAGCTGATCACCGGTTCGCTGATGGTCAGCGTGGGTACGCGGTATCGCAGCACCTCGGCCAGAAAACCATCTGGCAACTCGAACGCGGTGTGTCGACCGACGCGATTGGATGATGCAATAACGTCCCCTTGCGCAGTCACCAGTGCCAGTTGGCTGATGAGCAAATTCTGGTTGTCCGACGCGCGCAACTGCCGTGCCGCCAGATCGGCGTCCAGCCATTCGAGCACCAGGTTTGATGTCTGCAGCACCTCGCCCATGCTGGCCAGCAGGATATCGATGCTCAGCAGATTGCGGTTGAGAGCCGATTCGGCGCCTGCGACAAAACGGTTGACATCGCGATCGGCACCCTCCAGCGCGGCATGGCGCCCCTGCAAGATCAGCGTTGCTGCCACCAGCGCCAGAACTGCCATGAACACGGTGGCCCCAGCCAGGATCGTCAGACGCACACGCGTGGGCAATCCATGAGATACCGGCTCTGTATCCCGCGACACAGCGCCGGTCACGGCGTTCCTTGCGCTGTGATACCGTGCATCGGTCCTATGGTCTGGTTCCAGATGTCGGCACAGCTAGCGCCGCAGCGGCGCAACCAGTTGGGCAGAATGCGCGAGCGCAATACCTCCTGACGCAAGGCATTGTCCTGCGGCGTCATGGCCACCAGCACCATCTTGCCCTTGCTCCCACCGCGGCAGGTCGGGTCGCCGGTGTTGCAGGCCAGCCCCAGCGCCGTTTCCTTCTCGCTGGCCTGCCAGATCTGGGCTTCGAGTTTGGGCAGTTCGTTGCGCAGCAGGACACGCAATTCGGGTTCCAGTGCGCCCCAGGAGTCGATATTGGCGGCGAAGATCGACAGACCCCAGTTGATCGGCATGGCATAGATATGGGTCGTGAGCTGATGCAGGCCCAGTGTGTTGCCGGTCATGGTGCCGGTGACGGCACAACTCACGGTCCCTTTGCGCAGGTGCGGCATCACTTCGCTCATCGGGGTTACCACTGGCACCGCGCCAAAGGCCTGGACGAAATCGGCCACAGGCGCGCCCGATACCCGCACGCGTTGACCGGACAGATCACTGAGCCGGCTGATCGGGCGATTGCAGAACAACATCTGCGCCGGATAGACGTAGACCGCCAATAACTCGATGCCGTAGCGCTGGCGCAACGTGGTCTCCAGGAACGGCCGAAAGGTGGCGACCGTTTTTCTCAAGGTTGCCATATCCTGGTTCAGGCCGGGCAGGTCGACCGCGCTCAATTCGGCGTCCTGCGCGGCGAGGCGGCTGATCTGCGCCGTGCCAAAGGGAATCACGCCCATTTGCATCAGCCGCAACATGTCCTGTGCCGGTACGCCGGCACGATCGAACGGCACAATCTCGGCGGTGAATCGTCCCTGGCTGAGTTCGCTCAGCCTGCGCATCCAGAATGGCTCCTCGTGCTGGACGTGCTGGTTGAGGCTTGCGAGTCCGCCCACGACGCGCAGCTTCTGGGTTGGCGGCGTTTGTGCGCCGGCGCTGACGGCGGCGCAGACGAGCCACAGTGCCGCCATTCGTGCGGCGCAACCGGCCGCGATCCGTCGCCATGTCATCCTGCGGCAATGGAAACGGGTCGGTTCAGTTGTCTGCATTCAGTTTGGATACCTTGTGGACTCTGCTGCGAGAACCTAAGGCAGAAAGCCCATGGCCCGATTCTCGCGTATTTCGGGCTTGACCCGGTGTTCAGCCTCAAGCTGCTCGAGGAATTCGATTGGCGCGAGCGTGGTGTCGAGTATCGCGGCTTGCCGGTTGACGGCGGCAAAGTCGCCCGCGCACAGCTGATCGAGCACGGCCAGGCGCGCCTTGATGCCACTGTTCAGGCGTGCGGCGTCACCCGCCAGCGCCTCGGTGATGAACATTCGCTGGCACTGTTCGCGCGTTAGCGGTTTGAACCGGATCTTGAAGGTGAAACGGCGCAATGCCGCCTGATCGAGCCGGTCGAACAGGTTGGTGGTGCAAATGAAGATGCCGGCGAAGCGTTCCATGCCCTGCAACATCTCATTGACTTCGCTGATTTCATAGTTGCGTTGGGCACCGCGCCTATCCTGCAGAAAACTGTCGGCCTCGTCCAGCAGCAGCACGGCTTTTTCCGCCATTGCGTCGCGAAACATGGCTGCCATCAGTTGCTCGGTTTCGCCTACGTATTTGCTCATCAGATCGCTGGCCTGGCGCACCATCAGGGGTTGCTCCAGTGTCTGCGCGATGTGCCTGGCCAGTGCCGTCTTGCCGCTGCCAGGCGGGCCGTGAAAGCACAGGCTGCCATGACCGCGTGCGCGCAAGGCCTGCACCACTGCGGGGCAACTCGAAGCGGCACTCGACGTTGAGGTTGTCCAGGTCGTATTCGGTCACCATCTGCTGCGCCAGGTCGGGTTCGGAGTTTCTGCCCAGCGCCTGGTCGGCATTGCGTAGCTGACGCTCGATCAGCTTCTCGCTGGCGTCGGGCTCAGCGGACGCGTCGGACTGTTGTCGAGCCAGGCTGGCGAAACGTACGGCGGTGCGGATCTGCGCCGGCGTCAGGCCTTTGCGCCGCGCCAGTCGCGCGACGAACCCATCGGACACGGTGATGCCTTCGAGTGTCTTGCGCACCACGCCTTCGCGCGCTCCTGGCGGCGGTGACTTGAGTTCGAGGTGGTAGGCGAAGCGGCGCCGGAATGCCGGGTCGATCTGCTCGATACGGTTCGTGACCCAGATCGTCGGCACGTAGTTGGACTCCAGGATCTGGTTGACCCAGGCCTTGCCGCTGACGCTGCCGTTGCTCGGAGTCGCCACCTGCTCGGCGCGCGCCAGCAGCTGCGCGGCTTCACTGGAGATGGGCGGAAACACATCTTCCACTTCGTCGAACAGCAGGGCTGCGTTTTCGCTGCCCTTGAGAAACACCTGGGCGATCTGCAGCGAGCGATATCGGTCGCGGCCGCTGAGCGAGTTGCCGTCGCGGTCGGCGTATTCGACTTCGAACAGTTCCAGTCCGGCCGCCTGTGTCACCACCTTGGCCAGTTCGGTCTTGCCGGTGCCAGGAGGGCCGTACAGCAGGATGTTGACGCCTGATTCCTTGCGCGCCACCGCATTGCCGAGCAAGCTGCGCAGCACATCGGTGTCGTCCTGCACGAACGAAAAATCCTCGACGCTCAGCGCGCTCTTGCTGGCCGGCCGGGTGAACACCGCCATCAGCTCGGCGCGATCGCGGTACTCGCGCATCAACACCGGCGGCAGCTTTTCGCTGACCTTCATCAGATCAGCCAGGTCGGTGATGTTGTGTTCGGAGATCAGGTTCTCGACCAGCCCGATGCGTTCGAGGCGCGAGCCGGCGCGCAGCGCCTCGCCCACCTCGCTGGCGTTGACCTGGGCCAGTTCCGCGATGGCGGCATAGGCCTCGGGCGCGTTGCTGACCTTGAACTCGACCAGGATGCTGCGCAGATCGCGCTGATAACGCGCCAGCGTGCCGTACAGCAGCAAGGCGCGTTCGGCCTTGTTCAATTGCAGCAGACCCGCCAGGGCGTCGATGTTCTTCTCGACCAGCGTCGAATGCTTCTTCAGGCTCTGGGTGAGCCACTCGCCGGTCACCGACAGCAAGGAAATCAGGTCCTTGGGCTGGTCCTTGGCGTATTCGTCGAGATAGAAGAACAAGGTGCCTTCTTCATAGGGTCCGCGCCAGACACCGTGACGTTCCAGGAACGCAGCGTCGCGCAGGCTTTCGTGGCCGCACCAGTATTCGTTGCCCACACAGCGGCGCGCCAGAAATGCGCGCACCCGCGCCAGGATCGGCGCCGGCCAGACCAGGTGGCGTCCGGCCAGCGCCACCACGCTGTTGAGGTCGCGCCGGACGTTGAAATTCGAGCCGCGCCGTGCGGCCAGCGTCAACACGAAATGCGAGCACATCTGGTCAAGCACCGGGGCGTCCCTGAGCCCTGGCGAGGCCAGCACCGGCTTTCCGGCGAATTCGCTCAACAACCGTTTGACCATCAACGCCTCCAACACCGAGGTGTGCGGTAACCACCATAACGCAGGTCGCTGGCGGATGGAATACCTGCGCGGAAAATAGGGATGGATCGCGGTGCGGTCTGCGCCAGGCGTTGGCGCGTCAACCGGAAAGATCGTGCGTCAGCAGCCGTGAATCCGCTAAGCTCAGTCGTATGGACCTCACTTCGTTGCAATCGGCCTTGAGCAGGCATCTTGCGCCCGGGCTCCGGTTGCCTGGGCTGTGGGCTCGATCGGTCCGCACGCGGGTCACTCGGGCTGGCAAGACGCCGGCTGATGGTGGTATCGACCTCCAGGGCGCGAACGACCTGCGCGGGGTGTCTCGCGTTGGTAGCACCTACGCATTGTGGTAGTGGCGCTACAGCGATTTGACCCCATGCGCCTGCTCCTACGCCTATTGCTATTGTTGGTTTTGAGCTTGCCGCTGCTGGCCGCGGGGCTGGTCTGGCTGGCCATCGACGACACCGCGGCAGTGCGGAGCCAGGCCCTGCTTACGCCCGCGCATATCGAGCGGGCGCGCTGGCTGCTGGCGCAGCATGACCCGCGCACGATGCGCGCCGGGGTGTTGCGCTCGATCGTGGTGTCCGAGGTCGACCTGGATCTGGCCGCCAACTACCTGCTCAACCGTTACGCCAAGGGTGCCAGCCGCGTTGTGCTGCACGACGGCGGCGTCAGCGTGCGTGCCAGCCTGAACCTGCCGGCTAATCCGATCGGTCGATTCATCAATCTGGACCTGTCACTGCGCGAAACTGGCGCATTGCCGCGCATCGACACCTTGCGTTTGGGGCGCGTGCCGGTACCCGGTTTTGTCGGCAACTGGCTGATCGAGCGGGGCCTCGGCCGGCTGCAGCAGCGCGAACAACTGGCGGCCGCGGCCGATGTCATTCGCCAGGTGCGATCGCGCGACGGGTTTCTCATGGTCGACTTCGAATGGAACGAGGCCACGCCGGGTCGGCTGCAGGCGGCGCTGGTCGGCCTGGAGGAACAGACGCGCTGGCGTGTCTATCAAGAGCGGCTGGTGGTGTTGGCGGCGCAGCCTGCCGTCGGTCGTGTGGTGTCGCTGGACCGGCTGCTCGGCCCCTTGCTGCAGTTGGCACAGGAACGCGCAAGCGCGGGTGGTGACGCCGCGCAGGAAGGCCGATCGGCGCTGATCGTGCTGGCGTTTTACGTCAACGGCAAGGGCTTGTCGGCGTTGTTGCCGCAGGCGCGCGATTGGCCGATGGCAAAACGCCACACCGTGACCTTGGTCGGCCGTACCGATCTGACACAGCATTTCACCATTTCGGCGGCCCTCGCGGCCACGGCCGGAAGCCCTTTGTCGGACGTGGTCGGCCTGTACAAGGAACTCGATGACGCCCGTGGCGGCAGTGGTTTTTCGTTCAACGATCTGGCCGCTGATCGTGCCGGTACCCGTCTGGGAGCGCTGGCCGTGTCCGACGCGCCCGGGCAGTCGCGCCTGCGCAAGGCGCTGACCGCCGGGCTCCAGGAAAACGACCTGATACCCGAGCTGCGGGACCTGCCCGAGTTCATGCGCCAGGACGAGTTCGTACGCCGTTTCGGCGGCGTCGGACAGCCGCGTTACCAGGCGATGGTGCAGCGCATCGAGCAAGGCCTGGACGCCTTGCCGCTTTACCGCTGAGTCTGCGCCGGCGCCCCCAAACCTGGCTTTGCCAGGCCCCCCGAGGGGGTACGAGAAAACTTGGGAGCGGCCCGGCGTTTCCTCATGGGGATAAAATCCGGGTCTGGCCTCGAATTGACCGTAAGGAACTCCATGTCCGCATCCCCTACCAGCCATGAGACCGCATCGGACGATCCGGTCGAGAAGATCGTTCCCTTGATGCCCTTGGTGCTGCCGTTGGCCGGCGGAGTGCTGATTTTCCTGCTGGCCTTCATCGCCGTAGTCATGGGCTGACCGCTTCGCGCTCTTCGGCGGCACCCTTGCGCGGGTGCTGGCCGCAATCGGGATTGCCCGCAATATGGGCGCCAAGTCCCTGGCCCAATTCCTCCCTGGCTTCCTGTAGACGGCCCGCAACTCGGGTCAAACGGCCAAGCTGTTTGTCCAAGTGCCGGGCACGTGAGGCAAGTGGTTTCTTTATTGACCTCGTGTATCAGAATTTCACATAGCGGGAATTCCTGATTAGGGTGCTTTTTCACGTCGTGTACCGGCATTGCCTGGAGAAATCAACCGAAGTCCGCTTGGCTAGATAGCGCAACAAAGCGAGCCATTGATTTGATTGACGTCGCTTTCGGTGAATCACATGTGGGGGCCGAAATTCAGGCCAACAGGATTTAGACCCCGGACCGCTTTCTCTGGCCAAAGCATTCACCAATGCTGATCAGCGAGACTGGCGAAATGATCGGCAGTGGCCGCGAGAGCTGGTGCAGCCGCCTCGCTGCTATAGCGGGCACTGGCTGGCGCTCCGCCATCGGCACTTTTCGGCCAAATGCCGCCGCACAACGATTCCGCAAAGCGGCCATCCGAAGGACTCCTGCACTTTGAAACGTGCCGGAGGGTCAATTCACACAAATCGACCTGACCGACCGTTCTGGTTCCCGAGGCTGAACCGCATCAATCGGATCGTTATGCTGTCATGTGGCACGCGCTTGACATGTAACTGCGGGAGACCAGCCCCCCAAGGTGCAAGGCACAGGCTTGCTCTATACAACTCATACTCGCAGAAGAGCGAATCGCGCTTAGTTCTTCCTTCTCAGGGTAACGCCCTGCCAACCAACTCCGTCTTTATCTTCGATAAGCGTGAACCTTATTTCAGACCCATCGTTCGTGATGACGGCTTCTTGCATACGCTGCGTCCCTTCGGAGCAGACCTTTCCGCCACCCTTTGCGCATTTCCAATGACCATCGATTAGCCTATTTCCATCCACGGTTGCATCGGAAAAGGTGTAGTGCGGCCGAGCAGTTTTAGTATTCGGCGTCCAGTTGCATTTGATCCCTACCTTTCCCCTATCAACACCGATCTGGCAGGCGCCTTTCTCCATGTACGTCCAGGCACCCACAATTTTCCAGCCCATGAGCGCCTCCAAACCTCCGTGCCTGCCGGCTAAGGTGCGCCGAAGCTCAACCAATTGATCCTGAATGGCAGACGCTTGGTCTGCGCTGCGCGGCAGACTTGCTAGGTAGCTGATATGCCTAAGCCGCTTTCTAATGCTGCGCTTCTCGCTCAGCGAAAAATTCTTGAAGGGGTCGTCAGCCTGATTTCTTTTAGGGTTATCGACCCAAGAAAGATCATCATCTCCCGGTCGCCATTTCCCTGTATACAAAATTCCAGCCGCTTTCGATGCCTCTGACACTGCAACATAGATCCCAATGAATTCACCTGGCAAGCCAAGTGAATTCAACACATGTGTGTCGATGATGGTCGCCATACCCACGGCAAAACTCGGATCTTCCATCCTGCTTTCGGCTGTCGCATCGGACAACGAAATTGCAATAGATAACGCGATGACATTGGCCGTGCCGACCGCTAATTTAGATACATTCATCCTTTTAGCCTCGATAGAAACGGGTCTCGCCAGGATAGGAAATTTGACTGCCTGTGGCGATGGCTCACTATAGCTCTCAACCCATTCAATCGAAAATCGCGTTCAGAAATCTGATCCGCTTGTGCAGAACCCGCACCGAATAGCTGAAGAACGGCCAAATGCCAAAGGCCTTCGCCGTTAGGCATAGGTTGCCGCCCACGGCGGGATGGTGAGCGGCGGGTGCTCTTCACGTAGCGGCCACTCAAGACGCCGATTGCCGAGGGACTCTTTAGGGTCGGGACCACCAGTTCGAGCCGCGAGGGAGCAGTCGTTGGCACTGCGAGCCGCCTCGCGGTTGGTCTACGACCGCTGCACCTCGAACAGCGGCCGTTCGAGACGGCGTCGGCCGCAGGGCCCAACGGCCGCTTGATGCCAGTCAGCGTGAGTACGCCCGTCGGCCACCAACGTCGGCAACCGCTGCACTGCCGGGATTAGTCGCGCTCCGTTGCTGACATTCAACCCGAACGGCGGCTGTCGAGAAAGTCATCCGACAGGACAAGACTGCGTCCGGGCATTCGACTTCTAGATCTGCGTGCACCAAAGCAGCCGTTCAGAAAGGCCGCGTACGGTCGGCAATGTGACGTCGAATTCAGCGGTTCGAGCACCCGCGGTCGGCCAGGAACGGTCATCCGATCGGTCAAAAGTTCGTCACGTCAACGGCCGGTCTCAAAGTACAACAGACATGCGCCGACGGCCGCTCTAAGATGCTCATTCTCGAAAGCAGTTGCACACAATCCAGCCGCGCCTGTCGGCGCTCGTTGAATGCCCTACTTCAACAGTTCGATCGGGCAAACTGGCGCTGCCGACCCTGGAGTGGTCGTTCAAGGCCGCCATGTCATTGGTGCGAATCAAGTGGCGTGGAGGTCTACTTCTGGTGGATGAGAAGGCCCAGCATGGTTTTCAGCCCCAAGCAGGGCGCGCTGGAACCAATTTCAGGGCGTCTTCGGCTGCTCCGTATAGTCCTTTTGGCAAGCAACCGCGTTACCCTTTATCAATCGCAAACGGATTGACGCGCGCAGATCACGACTTGCGCTCACGCGCCCAGAACGCGGCCACGTGTTGCATCCACATGCCGACCTGCGCGCCAAACGTTCCGGCTGGCGGAACCGCGCCGATCTGCCTCGCCATATCGAGCATGTTCAGCACAACGGTGTGCTGGGCCAGCAGACCATTGCGGAAGTGCGAGAACTCGGCTGTCTCAAAGCTCAGCCGACCGCCCGTGGGAGCGAAGCCTGGAGGGGTCAATGGCCCAGTCATCGTCCCGCTGATGCGCAGACGCGCCGCCACGCCGGTGCCATCCAGCGCGAGATAGGGTCCGTCAATCAGCTCTATGCGGGTATCGGGCAACGCCGGGAACATGATGTCATGGTGGAAATGCCGAACCGCATCGCGGCCATGCAGGGTCTGCGGTGCGGCGGGGTCATCCCACACCACGTCGTCGCAGCACAGCGCAGCGACGGCGTCCGAGTCGTGTGCATTGACGGCAGCGTGCAGGTGCTGGAGAAACTGGCGCGCAAAGGCGGCGTTGACAATCTCTGACATCCATTCCCCTCAATTTTGATGACCATTTCATGACAGGGTCCCGGCATCGTGCGGCCCGCTGCTTCGGCGAGATGATTTTGGAATGAGTCGACTGACCGCGTCTTGACTTGGCTCAAGCGCCGGCGGCGCTGAGCCCGGCAACATTTATGCATGTGCAGCACGCGTCATCCACAACACGTGGTCATACTCAACGGCGCTGCTTCGCCCGAAGACGCGACGGGCGCACTGTGCGAGGAGGTGGAGCGCCAGCTAGAAGCTCCGTCCAATGTGGTGCGAACCTTTCACCTGACACAGTTCGATATTGGCCATTGCCTGGGCGAATTCGACTGCTTCGTCAAAACGCCAGGGCGCTGCCGTATCCACGACGAAGGCCAGGAGATCGAACGCGCGGTGCACGATGCTGACTTGCTGGTCGTGCTGACGCCGCTGCGCTACGGCGGCTACGCGCCCGATCTGAAGAAGGCCGTCGACCGGCTGCTGCCATTGATCTCGCCCTTCCTGCGCCCAGTGGCCGGCATGACGCACCACGCACTGCGCTACGCGCACGGCGCGCGCTGGGCCGCACTGGCGGTGGACGAGACGCCATCGCCACGCCGCACGCAGCTGTTCCGCGCTTTTTCCGAAAGCAATGCGCTGAACCTCGGCAGCGCGGCCTGGGGTGCTGCCGTTGTCGGCCCGGACCGCGAAGGCTGGCCGGCGGCGGTTGCCGCCGCGCTCGCGACCCCCGAAGTGCCGGGCAACGCCTCAGGCACTGCCGAGGCTGCGCGAGGCGAGTTGCTGCGCGCCGCGTACAGCCTAACCGACGTACCAGCATTTGCAGCGCAGCCCACGGTGGCCGTGCTGCAGGTCAGTCCGCGCCCGGCGGGCGTCAGCACGTCACAGGCGATCTGGCAGCACCTGCAGCCCCTGCTCGCACAAGGCGCGGCGTCGGTACAGGTGGTTCCGGCCACCGATTTCCTGCGCGACCCGGCCACAGCGCAAGCAGCAGCACAACGATGCGCCGAGGCCGACCTGCTGCTGGTCCTCTCGCCGCTGTATTGGGACAGCCTTCCCTACGCTGGCCTGCGCGCGCTTGCGCACATTCATGCGCAGCGGCGCCGAGCCGGCGTGCCTCCGGCGCGACTGGTCACCGTGATGAACAGCGGCTTCCCCGAGCCGGAGCAGATGCGCTTTGTCTTCGGACTGCTTGGCGAGTTCGCGCGTGAGGCGGGCTACACCTGGTCCGGAGGGCTGGCGGTGGGCGGTGGCGAAGCGATCGCCGGCCGCGCGCTGGATCATGCCGGAGGCCTGACGCGGCCACTGCGCCAGGCCATCGAGCAGGGCGTACCCGCTTTACTGGCCGGCGGTGTTCTGCCCGACGCAGCCTGCGACGCGGCGGCCACGCAGACCGCGCCAGCCGCTCTCTACCGCTTTTTCGGCTGGTGGGGTTGGCACGCCAAGCGCCTGGCCCAGGGTCTTTCCAAGCGTGCGGTACACGCCCGACCCTTCGATGTGATGAGCGATGCCGAGTGGCAGCGCCTGGCGGCCGCTGGGCCAGCGCCCGCGCGCCCACTGAGGCTTGTGGCGCGCTTACCCGAGGGCGCCGATGCGGTGACGCTGGTGTTCGAAGATCCGGCACGCCATGAATGGGCCCTCGAGGCCGGCCAATACCTGACGCTTGAAGCGTCGATCGACGGTGAACGTGTGCGGCGGGCATATTCGCTGGCCAGCGCGCCCTGCGACGGCACGTGGGCCATTACCGTCAAGCGCGTTCCGGGTGGAACGATGTCGAATTGGATCCACGACCATCTGCGAGAAGGCGATCTGGTGCGCTGCTTTGGCCCAGCCGGCCACTTCACGGCCGGACCACCCCCGCTGCTGGGACCGCGCCAGTTGCTGCTAGTGGCTGGTGGCTCGGGCATTGTGCCGCTGCAGGCTATCGCGCGGCAGGTCCTGCACGACGAGCCACAGGCCGAGGTCACCCTGGTCTACGGCAGCAGCGCGCTTGAGCGCGCCATTTACGCCGAAGCCCTCCAGCATCAGGCGAGCGAGGCCGCACCCCGCCTGCGCCTGCATTGGGTCTTCGAGACCGCAGCGGCGGCCGGCTGTACTTTAGCCCACACCGTGGGCTGGCTCGACGCACCGACGCTCGCCGGTCTGCTGGGCAGCAGCGGCCTGGATCGCTTTGACCGTGCGATGGTCTGCGGCCCGGACGCCATGCGCGAAGTGGTACGTAAGGCCCTGCTGGCTGGTGGCTTACCGGCCGACCGCTTTTTCGAGGAAAGCTTCGTGTCGCCGCGCCGCGGGGCCGTGACCGACCAGAACCCACGTGGCTGTTTTCGCATCATCCGACGGCGAGCGCGAGGTCCAGGTCCACCCGAGCGACACCTTGCTCGATGCAGCGTTGAACGCCGGCATCACGGTGCCGTTCTCATGCTGCTCGGGCGGCTGCGGCGCTTGCCGCGTGCACATCGCCGACCACCTGGACCACGTGGTGCTGGACGAGCCCAACACGGTGACGCCCGAAGAGCGGTCTCGGGGCGACGTGCCGGCTTGTCTGGTGCGGCTGACCGGCAATTGCCGCTTCGCATTGCCCTAGAAAGCGCCCCAGACACCCTTCTCGCCGCATTTTCTTGGTTGAATTTCGGTTCCGACTCCCCCCTACAAGGATCACAACATGAGCAAGACACCTTCGCGCACGCCCGACCTGAAGGCCCTGATCCAGGCAGCAACACTCGCTCCTTCCAGCCACAACACACAGCCGTGGCTGTTCCGCATCGACGGCGAACACATTGACCTGTGGGCCGACGGCACACGTGCGCTGCCGGTGAATGATCCGCACGACCGCGAGCTGACCATCAGTTGCGGCTGTGCCTTGTTCAATCTGCGCGTGGCCGCAGCGGCCGCTGGCCTCGATGCGCTGGTCAAAACCTGGCCCGACGCGGTCGATGCCGACCTGCTGGCACAGGTACAGTTCAAGCTAGCGAAGGCCAAGTCGACGCTGGCCGCGCTGCAGCCCACGATTGCGCAGCGCCGCACTTACAGGGAACGCTTTGCCTCGACCGCGGTCGATGCAGCGACTGTGCGCGAACTGGTCGCAGCGGCCAAGGGCGAAGGCGCGACGCCGACCGTGCTTGAAGGCGACGAGTCGCGCCTGGCCGCTGCGGCCCTGGTGGCCGAAGGCGACGCGCTGCAGTGGGCCAACCCGAGCTGGCGGCGCGAGCTGGCTGCCTGGATGCATCCACGGCGCCGCGGCGATGGCTTGAGCCTGCCGGCCTTGGCCGTGCCAGTGGCGCAGATCGTGGTGCGCACTTTCGACATGGGCCACGGTGTCGGCGCCAAAGACCGCCAGTTGGCCGACGAGTCACCACTGCTCTTGGTCTTGTCCACCGAAGGCGACATGCCGCGTGACTGGCTAGCTGCAGGCCAGGCATTGCAGCGACTGCTGCTTGAGGGTGTGCATCTCGGTTTGCAGGCTTCGTACTTGAACCAGCCGGTACAGGTGGCTGTGTTGCGCCAGAAGCTGCAACAGCTCACTGGCCGCCCAGGCTATGCGCAAGTGCTGTTGAGGATCGGCACCCCGACGCAGGTCAAGCCGCCGCCACCGCGCAGGCCCTTGTCCGAAGTGCTGATCACAGGGTGTTAAGAATGCGAAGGGTGGGCCGTTTCATGTGGATTGCAGTAGCGATCTTTCTCATCCTGCTTCTGATTCTGGGTGCAGTCCTGTTGGTCATGAGCCCGGGCACACCGAAGCCGTTTCTCGATGAGCGCGGCAGACCGCTTGTAGGGAGCATCTCCGAGAAGATCCGCGTCAACATCAACGGGGTCGAGCAGGGCATGTTCATACAGGGCAGGAACGAGCGGAATCCGGTGCTGCTCTACCTCCACGGGGGCGTACCAGACCACTTCCTCAAAGACCGCTATCCGACAGGCTTGGAGGACATCTTCACGGTCGTCTGGTGGGAGCAGCGCGGTTCCGGGCTTTCGTACTATCCCGACATGTCGCCAGAGTCCCTGAACCCGGAGCAGCTAGTGTTGGACACGGTGGCGCTGACGAACTTCCTGCGCGCACGTTTTGGCCAAGACAAGATCTATCTCATGGGCCGTTCGGGCGGGACCTTCTTCGGCATTCAGGCGGCGGCACGCGCCCCCGAGCTTTACCGCGCCTACATCGCCGTTGCGCAGATTTCCAATCAGCTCGAATCGGAGCGGCTGGCGCAACGTTACATGCTTCAGCGCTACAAGGACGAAGGCAACGACAAGATGGCGAAACGCCTCGAGGAGGCGCCCATTGGCGACACGGCGCCGCTGCCCGATGCGTACCTCAGGGTGCGCGACCTGGCGATGCACGAACTGGGCGTGGGCACGACACACGACATGAAGTCGGTCTTCTTCGATATGTTCTTGCGGTCCCTGCTGCACCGCGAGTACACGCTCGGCGAAAAAGTGAACCTGTGGCGCGGCAAGCTCTTCTCCGGCAGCCGCTTGTGGAACACGCAGCTGTCCACCGACCTGATCCAGAAGGTGACGCGGCTCGACATTCCGATCTACTTCCTCCACGGCGTTTACGACTACACCGTGTCCTACCCCTTGGCCAAGTCCTATTTCACGCTTCTGGATGCGCCGGTGAAGGGCTTCTACACCTTCAAGCAGTCCGCCCACACACCTTTCTTCGAGGAGCCCGACAAGACGCTCGCGATCCTGCGGGCCGATGTGCTGACGGGGTCGAATGGGCTGGCTGATCCCAAGTAGGCGATGGCGTCGTGCCTTGCCGCACAGGCCCGGACTGTTCCAAGCGGGTCGCCTACTTCTGGTCGTGATTGAAGCTGAGGCTGCGCTCAGCCAGGTGGCACCTGCAAACGCCGCGTTTGTAGCCAGGGAAACATCGCGAAGGCCAGTTGCGCCGCCAGTCCCACCTGGTACGGCACCTGTGCATAGAGTGCCAGGTGTTCCGCCAGGCTGCGACCGGCCAGCAGCGTGGACAGACCGGCCTCGGCCAGCATCAGCAGCAGGAAGGCGATGACACCCATTCCCGCCGCCTCTGGGGCAGATAGCGGCCAGCGCCGCAGAATGCGTGTGCAGACCAGCCAGGCGATGGTCAGAATCACCGGCAGCTCCACCAGCACCGCCGCCAGCTCGCCCAGCAACGGTACCAGCACCAGCGTGCGCAGCACGCCCAGAACGAAGCCTGCAGCAAAGACCGCGACGACGTAGGCGGTGCCGGAGAAAAGAATTTGCATCATGGCAGTGAACAAGCCAAGCTGTCAGGCGCGAAGACCTCGGTGACCGACCACACCCTGGGTGCGCCTTGACAAGATGCCCGAGCATTTAGCCCACGCCGGCCGTCTCTCACCGCCGAGCCCCGGTAATGAGCAGGTCGGCCAGCGCGGCTTCCAGCTTCGACACCAGATCTGTGCTGTTGTCCACCATGCCCACATCCGTGTTGATCTGAAACGCAATGGTCACGCCATGGTCGACGTAGTGCCGCAGGCTGGAAACATAGCCGGGAATCCAGCCACCGTGGCCAAAAACTCGGCCGCGCGGGGTATTGGTATAAACCGCAACGCCGGCACCGTAGAACGTGTCGGGTGCATCGGGCGCAACCCGCACGGCATCCAGCAATCGGCCCAGATAAGGTGCCTGCATGGCCTTACCAAGGAACAGAGCATCGCCCCATGCCGCCAGGTCACTGGCAGTGGATACCAGCCCGCCGCCGGTCCATTCCATCGCCGGATCCCACACAAGCCGTCCGGCCTGATCCATTGTGCGCGGCGGCAGCCCGAACGGATTGCCCAGGGCGGTGTAACCCACTGCGAGACCCGGCAGCACCCGCCGGTTGGAGGGCGTGGTCTGGGTAAGGCCCAGCGGCATCAGGAAACGATCTCTGAGTCCATCGTAGTAGGCGCGACCCGTGACGTCTTCAATGATCAACCCCAGCAGCAAATACCCTGTATCGGAGTAGGCCCACCCGGCGCCTGCCGCAAACAGCGGCGGTTGGTCCAGCACAAAAGCAATCGCACCCTCGGGGGTCATGGCGTTTTGGCCGTTGCGCACCCGCTCGGCCATGGCGTCCCCAAAGGCCTTCATGTGCACGTGATCGGGTAGGCCAGACGTGTGGCGCAGCAGATGACCCACCGTGATGGTTGCATGGTTGGGCAGGCGGGTGAACCACGGTCGCTTGTCCAGGTGCCTGGAGACGAAGTCATCTCGGTTGAGCCGCCCTTCGCTTTCGAGCGCCAGCACTGTCGCGGCGACAAAGCTCTTGCCGATGCTGGCGGCCAGCATTCGGGACTGCGGCGTCATGGGGGTGGCGGCCTCGACATCGGCAAGACCGCTCGCGACAGTGCCACGCGAGCCATTCGGCAGCACATAAGCCACCGTTGCGCCGGGAAAACCATGCTGCGCCCGAAAGGCGTCGAGCATGCCTTGCGCCTTCAACTGCAGGTCTCCCGCCAACGCGTAGGCACCCCACACGCCAGCGGCCGCCAAAACGGCCAGCCGCGCGAGCCGCAAGGCGCAACCCCGCATCAATGACGCCCCTGGCGGGTGCCCGGAACGACGGCGGTCACCGCCCCACGCCGCGTGAACATCGCGTTGCGGTTCAGCCAGACCACTGGCAGCGCGACGGCAAGCAATATCCAGGTGTCGTACGGTTGCGCATCCGGCCAGAAAGGGTTGATCAATTGCCAGTGAAACAGCATGGGCCAAAGCAGGCCGCCGCGCGCATGGTTGAACAGGGGTGTGACCAGCACGGCCAGCACGACATTGCCGATGAAAAAGGGCGTGAAGCTCCAGCCACTTTGCACCGTGCCCGACAAATAGAAAGCAGGCAGGTGCCACAGGCCCCAAGCCACGCCGATGATCAGTCCCGCCCAGATCGGTGCAACATGGCGCTGCAGCAGCGGCTGCGCCAGTCCGCGCCAGCCGAACTCTTCAATCGGCCCCAGCAACAGCATCATGAACATCGCGCTCATCATCTGGCCTGCACCTTCGGCCGGAAGCGGGGCGAACAAACCCCCGCCCTTGATCAGCGCTCCCGCCATGAAGACCATCGGCAAGCCGATCAGAACGAAGCCTGCCCACATCGGCGAGCAGCGCCAGACCAGCAGTCGCGAGACGAATGCCCTCAGACCGGCCCACCCGGTGAAGATTGGCACCAGAGCAAAAGCGGCAATGGCTGGCCCCCAAGTCGCCAGAAAAAAGAAGGGGTGGGAGCCGCTGATTTCACCAAACCAGGCCACGGCCTTTTCAGGGAACCCAATATAAATCCCGACCACACCCCAGGTAATCGCAAAGGTGATGGCCACAAATGGCAGCAGCGCTTTGGTGGGAAGATCACGGGGAGGCGAGGTTGCTGTCATGACTTGGCTGCCGAACTGAGAAGCTTGACGATTTCGGCTTGCACTGATGCGTCATGCCCCACCAGAAGGTGGCCACCCCGCTCAAAGCCGATGAACTTCGCATTCTCGATTTGAGATGCGGTGTACTCGGCGGCGGCATAGGTGCCGAAGCCGTCGTCGCGCGCGCTCTTGCCTGGCCGATGTCATGCTGAAATCGCCACCCGACCCATACGACGGCGACCAGCAAAAACAAGGCGCCGAGGCCTGCAGCAGCGGCTCTCATGGGCGTGGCATGGGCAGGTTGACCCGATCGCCGCGCACCAGGAAGCGCCCGGCAAAGAGCATGGGCAGTGGCTCGCCCCCCATGGGAGCAGTTGCCGTGCCGGCGCGTTGTGCGTGGATGTGCAGGTGAGGCTCGTTGCTGCCGCCCGAGTTGCCTGCTTCTCCAAGCGGTTGGCCTGCTTGCACCCTTTCATCCACCTGCACGCGCACGGAGCCTTGCTTGAGATGGGCGAGAGCGATGTGCACGCCATCGCAATCTAGCATCACGTGGTTGCCAGCCAGATGCGCACGGTCGTATTCGGGCACTGGCATGTCGGGCAGTCCGTCGACCGCCAACACCACAGTGCCGATACAAGGGGCCAGCACGGGCATGCCGAAGATGCGGTAGCGCGCCGGGTCGACTGGCATGAAGCCAGCAGTGCGCAGGCCCAGGGCGTCGGTGGCGATGAAATCCACCGCCCAGCGGTTGCCGCGCCAGGGAATAAAGCGTGGATCGTCAGACAAATACGATTCCAGGTGCGAATTGATCAGGAGATCGTTGCCGCCGTTGGCCACGAGAAAACGGCCATCTTTTAGCGGCCACGCAAGCGAGACTGGGGGAATCGGCGGCGGCCTGGCGCCGGCCAAGGCGCGTGCGCCATACACCGCAGCAGTTGCTGCCAGCGCGCCAAACAGTAGCACCACCGCCCACCCCACGAGACCCGCCGGTAGCCAGGGCAACCCATTCGCCCGTGGCCAGCGCAGCAGCGCTGCGGTCAACACCAGCGCCATTGCGGCATACGGGGTCCACCACGGCGGAAACATCCAGATTGCCACACGCGTCGACACGGCCAGCAGCATCAGCGTTGCCACCGATTGCACGGCCCAGCCGAGGTGGTTGCGCGGCGGCAGCAGCCACAACCACAGCACCATCAGCGCCGGTATCAGCAGTTGGGCAACAAACAGGCTTGTCATGGTGCTACTGGGGCAACTGATGGCATTGGCTCACTGGCGACTTTCGGGTGATACAACTTCGATTCCGAGCACCTCACAGCAGCACCGCCTTCACCGGGTGCACCAGATGCGTGTCGTGGCCGAAGAACTCGCACTGAGCGTGCCGCGCCACCCATGAAAGAATGTGCGGCGACCAGGGTCGTCCTGCGTGTCAACTGGGTCATCGTGGTTGCTTCAAATCGGCGCAGACTGTTTCCTCCCTGCGAGGTCACTTGTGGACGCAGACAACAATTCGTCTGCCGTTGGAGGGCAGATTCCTAAAAAGGAACCGCTCATGCGATGACTCCAATGCCATTCTTTCCATTGCAGGATCGCGGCCTATTGATCCGCGTCAAGCGAACCCGGCACATCTGGCAATTTACGTTTGGGTCCTGACCAGGACGCCCACCGTTGGTGCGCAATTTCCGTGCGATGGTGACGCTCAGCGCGAACCAATGGCAGGGTTTGGCGCGCTCATCACGGTGTCAAGCAAGCGCTGCTCCATCGCACAGACCAAGGGCGCGAAGGCGGTCAACATACCGATGTCGGTGTTGACCTGAAACGCTGCCGTCACGCCACTTCATGCGTTGTGCCGCAGGACTCCAAACCGGTAACCAGGCTCACTGCGCGTCTTTCAGCGACGCGATCGACCTTGTCATGAACAGCCGCTAACGAGTGGCGGGCGGAAGCATCTTACCGAGGGATGAGACCAAAGACAGGGTCAGGACCCGGGCAGGGCTTTGATCGCCTGCCTCTCGCTTTTCCGGACAGACGCCTCAGTTTGTCGGAAAGCTCTTGCACATTGCGCACGGATTCGGTACACGAGGCAAAAAAAAAGTAAACGAGGCAAAGAAAGAAACACAACAAGCCGATCGTGACACGGCGCCGCTCTCATCGCGCGCATAAAGTCATACGCGCTTTGCATAACTTTTCGCCTTTTTGACCGGGTTCACGTAAGGTGGGTTCATAGAATCTTCCTGAAGGCAGTCGCCGATCCGGTGGCCGCTGTTGCCGTTACAGCTCGGCGGTACCGACCGGCGTCCGCGAGCGGCGGCCGGGTCGGCTCAAGCATGCCGATCAACTCCTGTGCAAACCATTTTCTCAAAACACATACCTACCCGATCCGGCCGGAGTGTCTGCTTTGAAAAGACAGGTTTTAACTTCAGGAGTTTTTCATGAACGCTCGTATTGAACCGGCGGCAGGGCTGCAGGAACCCGCCTTTGTCCAGAACAAGGCCTTGATCGCCTGGGTGGCCGACATCGCCGCCCTGACCAAACCCGACCGGGTGCACTGGTGCGATGGCTCGCAGGACGAATACGAGCGCATGTGCCAGTTGCTGGTCGATGGCGGCGGCTTGCGCAGGCTCAACCCGGTCAAGCGGCCGAATTCCTTCTTGGCATGCTCCGACCCTAGCGATGTGGCACGGGTCGAGGACCGCACTTTCATCTGTGCTGACACCAGGGAGGACGCAGGCCCGACCAATAACTGGATGGAGCCGCGGCAGATGCGTGACTTGTTGCAGCATGGCCAGGCCGACGGAACCCCGGCGCTGTTCGATGGTTGCATGCGTGGCCGCACCATGTACGTGGTGCCGTTCTCCATGGGCCCGCTGGGCTCGCATATATCGCATATCGGCATCGAACTGTCCGACAGTCCGTATGTCGTGGTCAACATGAAGATCATGACCCGCATGGGCCGCGCCGTGTACGACGTGCTCGGTACCGACGGCGCCTTTGTGCCGTGTGTGCATTCGGTGGGCGCACCGCTGGCACCGGGCCAGGCCGATGTGGCTTGGCCTTGCAACAAGACCAAGTACATCGTGCATTACCCCAAGACGCGCGAGATCTGGTCCTATGGCTCGGGCTATGGCGGCAATGCCTTGCTCGGCAAGAAGTGTTTCGCGCTGCGTATTGCGTCGAACATGGGCCGCGCCGCGGCGCAGGACGGGGCGCCGGGCTGGCTGGCCGAGCACATGCTGATCCTGGGCGTGACCAATCCGCAGGGCCGCAAATACCATGTGGCGGCGGCATTTCCCGAGCGCCTGCGGCAAGACGAATTTCTCGATGATGGTGCCGCCGGCCGCCTTCGAAGGCTGGAAGGTCACCACCATCGGCGACGACATCGCGTGGATAAAGCCGCATGCCGACGGCAAGCTGTATGCAATCAACCCCGAGGCAGGCTACTTCGGTGTCGCGCCTGGCACCAGCATGCGCACCAACCCCAACTGCATGGCCAGCCTGCAACGCGACGTGATCTTCACCAACGTGGCCCTGACCGATGACGGCGATGTGTGGTGGGAGGGCATGGAAGAAGACGATGGCAAGCTGCCCGAGCACCTGATCGACTGGCAAGGCCGGGACTGGACGCCACAGATCGCGCTGGACGCCGGCACCGGCGGCAAGCGTCGCCCGGCGGCTCATCCAAACGCGCGTTTCACGGTGGCCGCGATCAATAACCCGGCACTCGACCCGGCCTGGGACGACCCGGCCGGCGTGGCGATCGACGCCTTCATTTTTGGTGGGCGACGCTCGACCACCGTGCCGCTGGTGACCGAGGCGCGCAGCTGGGTCGAAGGTGTCTACATGGCCGCGACCATGGGCTCGGAGACCACCGCAGCGGCGGCCGGCCAACAAGGCGTGGTGCGGCGCGATCCGTTCGCCATGCTGCCGTTCACAGGCTACAACATGAGCGACTATTTCCAGCACTGGCTGCAGATGGGCGAAAAACTGGCTGCCTCTGGCGCCAGGTTGCCACGCATCTACACCACGAACTGGTTCCGCAAGGGTGCCGACGGCAAGTTCGTCTGGCCCGGTTATGGCGAGAACATGCGCGTGCTCACCTGGATGATCGACCGCATCGAAGGCCGCAGCCCGGGCGTGGACCATGTATTGGGCATCAGTCCGGCCTATGACGAGGTCAACTGGAACGGGCTGAACTTCACGCCGGAGCAGTTCGCCACCGTGACCGGCATCGACGCCGCGGCCTGGACGGCCGAGCTGAAGTTGCACGCCGAGTTGTTCGAGCAACTGGCCCACCACCTGCCAGCGCAACTGCTGGAGACGCGCAGCCGTTTGGAGAGCCGGCTGGGCGCCTGACAGTCGCCCGGCACAAAAGAAAAAATCCACCGTTTTCGGTGGATTTTTTTGATGGCGGTGCAGGCCGGAACCTGCCGCGTTGTGTCAGGCCGAGAGGTACTGCGTGTGGGTCGGCAGGCCGGTGACCGGCACGGTCCGGAATCCGCCTGCACAGTGTGCTGTAGATGCCATCGGGGGCGTTGCCTCGACGCGTTCCCGTGCAGCCTTGTCGGCACGCATCTTGGCATGTTGCAGTTCCGCCATCAGACGATGATCGGCCTGGGCTGCGGCCCAGGTGCGCGCATCCTCCGCGGCTTGGCTGTAGGCCAGCAGGCGTGCGTCGATACCGGCGCCCAGGCGGGTCGGCCAGCTACGAATGGCGTCTGAAAACAGGGCGAGCAGGGCGAACACGATGGTCCACATGACTATCCAGGCGAGCAGCAAGTGCCCATCGGCCCAAGCCGCAACGATTTGGTCGGCCACGACGATGGCCGCTGCTACACCGCCGGCGACCAATATGCTGGCGAGACCTTTGGTGCTGTGAATTTGGCTAGCGAGAGACCGCGCGGCAGACAGCCCGTCACGCATCCGGATCAGCCCGCCGTGCTCGCGTGGGAAATCGGGGGAGACAAAACTGGTCATGATGGGTTCCTTGTTTAACGCAGATCATCTTCTGCACACCACAATACTAGGGTTAATACCAATGCGATTCAACTTTATATTTGTGATAAAAGATATTCATGTTGATGATGATTGAATCACGATGACGCCCCAGGTTGCCGCAAATTTCCGCACGCTGGACCTGAATCTGCTGCGCGTCTTCGATGCCGTCATGACCGAACGCAGCCTGACCCGTGCAGCGCGCAGCCTGTCGCTGACGCAGCCCGCGGTCAGCAATGCCTTGAGCCGTTTGCGCGCTGCGCTGGGCGATGAACTGCTGCGCCGCAGTGGTCAGGGGGTTTCGCCGACACCACGTGCCATGAGTCTGTGGCCGTCCGTGCGAGATGCGTTGCGCCAGTTGCAGCACGCACTGGCGCCGGACAGCTTTGTCGCGGGCGAGGCCGACAACGCTTTCGTGCTGGCCATGGCCGACGTCACGGTGGTCGAGTTGCTGCCGCGGCTGATGACCATCGCCGCGGTCGAGGCGCCCGGGATTTCGCTGCGGGTCGTGCCTTTGAGCACACGCGATCCGCGTCGATTGCTCGACGAGGAGGCGGTCGATCTGGCGATCGGCCACTTTCCGGCGCTCAAGGCCGACCTCGGGGCACGCGCGCAAGTGGGCAAGGCGGTGTCGTTCGCGCACCGCAGGCTCTACGACAGCGACTACGTCTGCGTCATGCGTACCGGTCATCCCCTGGCCAGCGGTCCGCTGACCTTGAGCCGTTTCTGCGCCGCGCGCCATCTGCTGGTCAGCTTCAGTGGCGAGCCTTTCGGGTTCGTCGACGAAGCCTTGGTGGCCCGTGGGCGCAAACGCCAGATCGTTTTGACACTCAACCAGTTCTTCACGGCCGCGCGCGTGGCGGCGGACTCCGATCTGCTGACCGTGATGCCGCGCCATTTCCTGGATTCGGCGGGCGTGCGCGATGTCCTGGTGGCACGACCCCTGCCGCTGGACGTGCCACCTATTCATATAGATGCCGTATGGCATGTGCGGCAGGACGCCGACAGCGCGCATCGCTGGTTGCGCGACCTGGTACAGCGATCGGTAGCGCGCATTTGCCGCGCAAGGCGGCGCATGAAAATCCAACTGTTGTCGGACCTGCACCTGGAGAGCCATCCGCATTTTGTGCCCCAGCCGGCGCCTGGCGCCGATCTGCTGGTGCTGGCCGGCGATATCGGTTCGTACCAGAAGGGATCGCTGCTGGCGGATCCGGATTTTGGCCTTGCGCGCTTCTCCCCGTTGCAGGGCTGGCCGACGCCGGTGCTGTTTCTGCCGGGCAATCACGAATACGACGGCCTGGAATTTGATGCCACCCACGAGCGCCTGCGCGAGACCTGCGCGCGCCTGGGCATGGTGTGGCTGGAGCGCGAGGTGGTGCAGATGGCCGGCGTGCGCTTCGTCGGCACCACCTTGTGGACGGATTTCGATGCATTGGCGCCGTCACCTGACGACCCCGGCGCATCGTCTGGCACAACTGCTGCGAGCCCGCGACAAGGCGTTTCGTGCGGCCAACTATCTACTTGCGCAAGAACACCAGCTTGCGCGCCGGTGCACCCATGTTGGCGCAGCAGGTGCGCGAGCAGGGCCTGGTCTGCCAGCAATGGCTGCGTCAGGCGCTGGCGCAGGCCCACGATGGGCCGACCGTGGTCGTGACCCATTTCGCACCCAGTCTGCGCAGCGCCGATCCGCGCTACGGTATGACGCCGGGAACGGCCGGTTTCTGCAACGCGCTCGACGACCTGTTGCCGCAGGCTGATCTGTGGCTGCACGGCCATCTGCATGCGCCCAGCGACTATGTGCATCTGGGTTGCCGTGTGGTCGCCAATCCACTGGGGTATGCTGGAAAGGGAGAGCAAGCCGCATTTTTGCCGGGCAGTGTGATTGCCGTCGAGGCAGGTCGCACTGGCGCTGATATTCTTAACGTGCATCAAGCAGGGGCACCACTTGCCCACTAGACTCGGACATGTGGCGTGCGTACAGGGTGCGGCGCTTTTTCAACCACCACACGATGGGGACGCAACGATATGAAAATCCTGCTCGCAGTTGATGGCAGCCAATACACCAAGAAGATGCTGGCCTATCTGGTCACCCACGCCGACACCTTTGGCGGTGACAACAGCTTCACCTTGCTGACAGTTCAGGCTGCGATACCGCCGCGGGCTCGCGCGGCGCTGGGCAAATCCGTGGTGGATCAATACCAGCTGGACGAGGCAGAGCGCATCCTCGCGCCGGTGGCCAAATTCCTGCTGCGCCATGACATCGACGCCAAATCGGCGTGGAAGGTCGGGCATGCCGGCGAGTTGATCGCCAAGTTCGCCGACGCCGGCAAGTTCGACCTGCTGGTCATGGGCTCCCATGGCCACGGCGCCCTGGGCAATCTGGTCATGGGCTCGGTCGCCACCAAGGTGCTCGCCCATTGCCAGGTTCCGACCCTGCTGGTGCGCTGACGTCTGGCGCGTCGGCAGGTCCGACACCCCGGCCGGGACGGCCTAGTTCTTGGCCGAGTCGGAATTCGCGGATGGCGGCCGGGCATGGAGGCCGTCGAAGCAGGTACGCATCACCAGCGTGATGATCTGCTCGTCGCTGTATTGACCGCCCATCTTCAGAAATCCCAACACCGGGTCACAGGCACGCGCATACAGGGTGTACAGCACGGCAATCGCCGGCAACTGTTGGTCGATGGACCCGTCTGCCTGTGCCGCTTCGATCCAGGCGCCGAGGCTATCGCTCACATCCATCAGGCCGTCCATATAGTCGTGGCGGGCCATCAGCGCGGCGCGCAGCGTCGAGTTCTGGCTCGGCAAAGACGGCATCTCGCCGGCGAGTTGGCGCGCCATGGCCCAGTGTGTGACGGTACGCAGTTTTTCCAGCGGCGGCGCATGCTCGGGCAGTGACGCACACAGGTCGCTGAGATCGCGCAACACCTTGACCATGGCTGCGGCCGCAAGGTCTTCCTTGCTGGCGAAATGCTTGTACAAACTGGCCTTGGCGATGCCGACCTGGGCTGCCACCTCGTCCACTGTCATGGCGTCGAAGCCTTTTTCAGCCAGCAGCCGGTTCACCGCCTGGACGATCGCGTCTTCGCGCACCTGTAACATTTGCGCCTTGAACGATACGCGGGGAGTGGAACTGGAATGCATGGCCGGATTTTAGCCTGAGCAGTTCAAGCTTTGTACGTCAATGTCATTTGTCGACCCAATGGTCGACTGCGCAGTCGTAGGTGACCCGTATCCCATGCACCTGACGCCGACCGGGAAAAGCGCGGTGGGTTACGATGCCCGACTTCTCCAAGAGAGGGTCTTTCATGACGAACCCCGCCACCTTTACCATCGACGTGGTCTCCGACGTCGTCTGCCCCTGGTGCTACATCGGCAAGCGCAAGCTCGAGGCGGCGCTGGAACTGGCGCAGGCCGCGGGTCTGCCGACACCCGAGGTGCGCTGGCATCCGTTCCAGCTCAATCCGGATCTGCCGACGCAAGGCGTTTCGCGCAAGCAGTATCTGGAGGACAAGTTCGGCGGTCCCGAGCGTGCGGCGGAAATATATGCTCGCATCAAGGCGGCCGGGCAAGCCGCGGGTCTGGATCTCAATATTGAGGGCATCACGCTGCAGCCCAATACCCTGGCGGCCCATGCCTTGCTCGCCTTCGCCCAGCAACAGGGGCTGGAATTCGGGCAAGACGTCAAAGAGCGCCTGCTCAAGGCGTATTTCATCGAAGGCCGATTCGTCGGCGACCTGGAGGTGCTGGTGCAGATCGCGCAGGACGCCGGTCTGGACGGCGTTGCCGCGCGCGCCTTCGTCACCGATCCGCAGCAGTTGCAGGCGGTGGCCGATGCGGACCGGCGCATGCGCGAGATGGGTATCGGTGGCGTGCCGTTTTTCATCTTCAACCAGAAGGTCGCGGTCTCGGGTGCGCAGAACCCGGCGGACCTGCTGGCGGCGATGCAGCAGTCGCTGCAGGCCTGAGCGGCCGGGTGGTTTTGGCCCGTGCGCGCTTGCGCTGACCGGGCTGGCTGGCCCGATTCGGCCCAGCTGGCTAGAATGGTTTGAGGTATTTGCTGCAGGGGGCCACCATGATCGATTTGTCCACACGTTCTTTACTGCGCGGTTTGCGCGCCGTTGTCGCCGGCTGCGTCACCTGTGCCGCTGGCATAGCCTCGGCAGGCTATGTGACCACGTTCGAAAGCGGGATGGATGCGATCTTCAAGCAAACCAGCTTCGATACCCGTCCCATCGACATCCGGTTCAACGCCACCGTGACGGTGGCGGCAGGCAACTTGTTGTCCATCGACTCGAGCCAGGAGTTCAGCGACCTGTCGGCACTGCGTGGTTCATTGGCGTCCAACATCGTGTCGGTGTTTTTTGTCGATGCGATTCCTTATTGTGGCGGCGCCGGCGATTTCATCATCGGCTGTGGCAGTACACCGGGCAATCTGATCGCGCTGAAATCGAGTGCTGCCGCCGACTCGAGCATCGGCGCCAACCTGATGGCGCATGAACTGGGTCACAACCTGGGGCTGGGGCATACCGTAGATGAAAACCTGATGAATGGCACCATCAACAGCACGCGGACTTTTCTTAATTTCGCCCAGGTCAGCAGCATCTTTGCGACGCTTCCCGAGACGGGAATCCCTCGGTCAGATGACATCATTCAGAGGGATGGCAGCCAGTATTTCATCTCCATCACACCCTTCGCCGTGGTTGCCTCGGTGCCGGAACCACAGACCTGGGCCATGATGCTGCTCGGCTTGCTGGGCATCGGTACCTGGGTGCGGCGACGCAAGACAAGGGCATGCAGCGCCTGACGAGCTGGTTGCAGCCGGCGGCCTTGATGCTCGCCGGTGTCGTGGCATGCGCGGCGGCAGGGCCGCAAGACAACTGGCCGCTGCTGGACTTCAAGGCCTTCACACTGCGTGCGCCGGCCGACTGGGTGTCGACGCCGGGCGGCATCGACTCGTTGGCCGGCCGCATCACCGGTGCGCGCGTGCAATTCGAATACGATTTCGGTCGCTACTCCGACCCCTTGTCGGCGCCGTGGGGTGGCATTGATCTGCAGACGCAAGCCACCACGATCGACGGCCTGCCGGCGCGCTGGGTCCGCTACACGCTGCCCGGGGCCGCAGGCAAAGCCACCCGTTTCTGTCTCGGGTTGCACGTGCCCGAGGTGCGTTCCTCGCCGGACGGACGCATTCGCTTCACCGGCCTGGCCTGCAGCGAGCAGGCGACCGCACTGGCAGATGCCCAGGCGGTGCTGGCGTCGGTGCGATTTCCTCGTCCGGTCTCGCGCTGAAGGAGCCGGCATCGCGCGGGTTGGCCGTTTGCACGCTGCGCGCGGGTGTCACAGCGCTGTGGCTGCGAGCCGGCGGTATTGCATGGCTTCGGCCAGATGTGCGGCGTTCACACCAGCGCTGCCGCCCAGGTCGGCAATCGTGCGCGCCAGTTTCAATACGCGATGGGTGCCCCGCGCAGACCAGCCCAGACGGCTGGCCGCCAGATTCAGAAACCGCACGCAGGCTTCGTCGAGCACCGCATGGCGGTCGAGTTCGCCGGCCTGCAGCAGGTGATTGGACTTTTGCTGGCGCGCGATGGCGCGTTGCCGGGCAAGGTTGACGCGCGCGCGTATGGTCGCACTGGACTCGCCGCTGGCCGCTTGGAGCAGCACCTCGCCGGGCAGTGCCGCCACGTCGACATGCAGATCGATGCGGTCCATCAACGGGCCGCTCAGCCGGCCCTGGTAGCGCGCCACCTGGTCGGGTGAACAACGGCACTGGCGAGCGCTGGAACCCCGGTAGCCGCACGGGCAGGGATTCATCGCGGCGATGAGTTGGAACCGGGCCGGGAATTCGGCCCGACGCGCCGCCCGGGCAATCGTGATGGTGCCGGTTTCCAGCGGCTCGCGCAGCGCCTCCAGCGCGGCGCGCGGGAATTCAGGTAGTTCGTCGAGGAACAGCACGCCATGGTGGGCCAGCGAGATTTCGCCAGGGCGCGGAGGCGAGCCGCCACCGACCAGCGCCACCGCACTGGCACTGTGGTGCGGGCTGCAGGTCGGGCGTCGGGCCCAGTGCGCGATCTCGAAACGACCACACAGACTGGCCAAAGCGGCACTCTGCAAGGCCTCGGCTTGGCTCATCGGCGGCAGCAGGCCGGCAAAGCGCTGGGCCAGCATCGACTTGCCGGAGCCTGGCGGCCCGCTCAAAAGGATGCTGTGCCCGCCTGCCGCGGCGATTTCCAGTGCCCGCTTGGGGCCACCCTGGCCCTTGACGTCGATGAGGTCGGCGTAGGCCGCGTCATGGGCGAGCGGTGCCGCGTGGACCCGCTGCCATCCCGTCCCGGGATCGTCCGCGACTGACGTGTCGGGCGGCAGGAACTGGCGCACCACGTCGAGCAGATGCACCGCCCGGTAGACCTCGGCACCCGGCGCCAGCGCGGCTTCTTCGGCGCTCTCCGGTGGCAGCACCTGGCGCTGCACTGCGCCGGCCCGGTTTTGCAAGGCCAGACTCATGGCCAGGGCACCGCGCACCGGGCGCAGCATGCCCGACAGCGACAACTCGCCTGCGAACACATGGCCGGCCAGGGCTGGGCTGCGGATCTGATCGCTCGCGGCCAGCACGCCCAGGGCGATCGCAAGGTCGAAGCGGCCCGAGTCCTTGGGCAGGTCGGCCGGCGCGAGATTGACCGTGATGCGTTTGTTGTGCGGGAATTCAAGGCCCGAGTTCAAAATCGCCGAGCGCACGCGTTCACGCGCCTCCTTGACTTCGACATCGGCCAGACCGACCAGGGTGAAACAAGGCAGGCCGTTGGCCAGGTGGACCTCGACCGTCACGTCGGCGGCCTGCAGGCCGAGCAGGGCACAACTTTGGACCAATGACAGACTCATGGCGGAGTTTCCTTGTTTCGGTGCGCACCACACAACGCTTGCCCGGTCGTTTCAGCACCAAAATAGTGCGCGCGCTTCAGATCGCGCCTCTGATGGCTGGCGGTGTCCATTGAAAGACGAACGCACTTGCCAGGCATCCGCCCAGTAGTCGACAGAACTGGCACGTTCCGTGCATGGAAGCTTTGGTACGCCACGCTTTTCCGATGCGCATGACGATCAAGAAGATGTGTCATGCGCCTGGATCGTGATGGCCTGGTGGTTGGCGTGACACACAACTTTTGACAGGAGCCGGAAATGAAAATGATTGCAGCGGTCATCAAGCCGTTCAAGCTGGACGAGGTGCGCGAGGCGCTGTCCACCATCGGGGTGCAGGGCATCACCGTCACCGAAGTCAAGGGCTTTGGCCGGCAGAAGGGTCATACCGAGCTATACCGAGGCGCGGAGTACGTGGTCGATTTCCTGCCCAAGGTGAAGATCGAAGTGGCGGTCTCCGACGAACTCGCGGAACAGGTCATCGAGGCCATCGAATCCGCGTCGCGCACCGGAAAGATCGGCGACGGCAAGGTATTCGTCTACGACCTTGAACAAGTGGTGCGCATCCGCACCGGCGAAACCGGAAAGGAAGCACTGTGAAAAAGCTACTCTTGTCCCTGGCGCTCGGGCTCGGTCTGGTGCTGGGCAATGTCGCCGCTTTGGCTCAAACCACGCCGGCTGCTGCTACGCAAACAATCACGGCACCTGAGGCCGCACCATCCGATGCCGTCGCCGCCCCCGTTGCCGCCGAGGCTACTACTGCGCCAGCCGCCGCCGATGTCGCTGCGCAACCCGCTCCCACCGTGGACAAGGGCGACGTGGCCTGGATGATGGTCTCCACCATCCTCGTCATCCTGATGGTGGTGCCGGGACTGGCGCTCTTTTATGGCGGCCTGGTGCGCAGCAAGAACATGCTGTCGGTGCTGATGCAGGTGATGGTCGTGTTCTCGCTGATTTCGGTGCTGTGGGCCGTCTACGGCTACAGCCTGGCATTCGGCGGCGAGGGCCTGATCATCGCCAATCTGGACAAGCTGTTCCTCAAGGGCGTGACCACGGCCTCGCTGGCCGACACTTTCACGGCCGGAGTCAAGATTCCCGAATTCATCTTCATTGCCTTTCAGGCCACCTTCGCCGGCATCACCTGCGCACTCATCGTCGGCGCCGTTCGCGGAGCGCATCCGTTTCAGTGCGGTGCTGCTGTTCTCGGTGTTGTGGTTCACCTTCAGCTACCTGCCGATCGCCCACATGGTGTGGGGCTCGGGTGGTTATCTGCTGGGCCAGGGCGCGCTCGACTTCGCCGGCGGAACCGTGGTGCACATCAACGCCGCCATGGCCGGTCTGGTCGGTGCCTACATGGTCGGCAAGCGGATCGGTTATGGCAAGGAAGCCATGGCGCCGCACAGCCTGACGCTGACCATGGTCGGTGCCTCGCTGTTGTGGGTGGGCTGGTTCGGCTTCAACGCCGGCTCCAATCTGGAGTCCAATGGCGGCGCGACGCTGGCCTTCATCAATACCTTGTTTGCGACTGCCGCCGCGGTGCTGGCCTGGTCTGCCGGTGAGGCCATGCACAAGGGCAAGGCATCGATGCTGGGTGCGGCCTCGGGTGCCGTTGCCGGCCTGGTGGCCATCACGCCGGCCTGCGGTTCGGTCGGGCCCATGGGCGCCATCATCATCGGCCTGCTGGCAGGTTTCCTGTGCCTGTGGGGCGTGTCAACGGCCTCAAGAAGCATGCTGGGCGCGGACGACTCGCTGGATGTGTTCGGCGTGCACGGCGTCGGCGGCATCCTGGGTGCCCTGCTCACCGGCGTGTTCACCGCGCCAGGCCTGGGCGGCACCGGCGCTGCCGACTTCTCGATCGGCCAGTCAGGTGCTGGTCCAGGCCGAAGGCGTGGTCATCACCATGGTCTGGTCCTCGGTCGTGGCCTTCATCGCCTACAAGATCGTCGACATGGTGATCGGCCTGCGCGTGAGCGAAGAAGACGAGCGCGAAGGTCTGGACATCCGCTCCCACGGCGAGACGGCGTACAGCCGTTGACCCGGAGATCGGCCGCCAGTCCCACGTTCACGGGGACTGCAGCCGGCTGACCTTCTTGCCGGTTCTCCAGGTTGGCCTGCAGTCCGCGTGATCCCTCGGGATACGCGGACTTTTTTGGTTTTCTGCGTGGCAGGCAAAATACGGCAAAACACAGTTGCATGCCAATGACTCCATTCGTGATTCTTCGCTCCGGCGCGATGCGCTGCGAGGTGTCTGCGCAACTCGGCGCTGCCATCGCCGGTCTGTGGCGCAACGACAGCCCGGTATTGCGCTCGACCCCGGCGCAGGCACTGTCCCAGGTGCGGCTCTCGGCTTGTTATCCGCTGGTGCCGTTTTCGAATCGGGTCGGCCATGCGAGCCTGCTGTGGAATGGCACCAGCCATCCGCTGGTGCGCAACTTTGCACCCGAGCCCCATGCGATTCACGGCGTGGCCTGGATGCGTCCATGGCAGGTGCTGGAGGCGGATGACGCTTTTGCGCTGCTGTCTTTCGAGCACCGCGCCGACGCCAGCTGGCCGTTTGACTTCGATTGCTCGCAGGCCCTGCGGCTGGGGCCGGATGCGCTGGAGCTTACGCTCAGTGCCACCAACCAGTCGGACCAGCCGGCGCCGTTCGGCCTTGGCTGGCATCCCTACTTTGTCAAGCGGCCGCAGTCGCGTATCCGGTTCCGGGCTGCGGGGCGCTGGGAGATGGGGCCCGACAAACTGCCCACACAGCGCACGATCAGCAGCGGCATCGACAGCCTGTGCAGCGCTCTGGACATAGACCATTGTTTCGATGGCTGGCATGGCGAGGTCGTATTGCAGGACCGCGAGATGACGGTGCGGCTGCGTTCCAGCCTCGACCATCTGGTGGTGTTCACCCACGCCGGCTGCGATTTTGTCGCCATCGAACCGGTCAGCCATGTCAACAACGCGGTCAACATGGCGGGGGCGGACACAAACCGCATGCAGCAACTTGGTGTGCGCATTCTGCAGCCGGGTGAATCCCTTAGCGCTACCATGCGGATCGAAACAGGACCTGCAACATGAATTGGCATATCGTCACGCAAGAGCCCAGTGCACTGGGAGAATCGCCGTTCTGGCATGCGCAGGAGCGCTTGCTGTATTGGGTGGATATTCCGGGGTGCAAGATTCTGCGTGCCAATCCGGTGACCGGGGCCGTGCAGAGCTGGGACATGCCGATGGAGCCCGGTTGTATCGCGCCGGCCGCCAGTGGCGGTCTCGTCGTGGCCTTGCGCGATGGAATCTACCGCGCCCATGAGTGGGGCGTCGGGCTGCGTCTGCTGCACCGAATCGATCACGACGTCACGACGACGCGGTTCAACGACGGCAAGGCCGATCCGCTGGGACGGTTCTGGGCCGGCACGATGTACGAACCCCGGACCGCCCCCAAGGCCGAACTGCTGGCACTGGACTGTCGCGACGGCCGCACCCCCCATGTGCAACGCATGGCCGGCGGTGCCACCGTTGCCAATGGTCTGGCCTGGTCGCCGGCGCAGGATCAGGTGTACTGGGCCGACACCGCGCAGCACATCGATCTGGGCCTGGGACTGGAACGCACAGGAGAACACCATGCAGGGTGAGCGCGTGTTTCACAGGTTTGCGCCCAAACCCCAAGGTTGGCACAGCGGCATGGACGGTTACGGTGGGCGCCCGGACGGTGCAGCGGTCGACATCGAGGGCAACTACTACGTGGCGATGTTCGAGGGCCAGCGCCTGCTCAAGCTCGCGCCCGATGGTCGCATCCTGGCCGAAATCGCCACGCCGGTGATGTGCCCGACCATGCCCTGTTTTGGTGGCGATGATCTCAAGACGCTTTACATCACGACTGCACGCCACAACCGGCCGGCCCAGGAACTGGCCTTGATGCCCGAGTCGGGTTGTGTGTTCTCCATCCGTGTCGACGTGCCGGGGTTGCCGGTCAATCTGTTTCAGGACTGAGCTTGTAGACGGATTGCAGGACTGAGAAATTTTTGAACGCGCGGCGTTCAAAAGCTTCAGCGCGACCTTGACCACTGTCGTTACCATCGGACGGATGGACAAAGAACTGATCCGCATGACTGAACGGATTCGCGCGGCGCAGACCGATCGCACGACGCTGCGTATCCGCGGCGGGGGCAGCAAGGACTTCTACGGCGAGCGGCTCGACGGCGACATCCTGGACACCCGACCCCTGCACGGCGTCTGCAGTTACGAGCCCAGCGAGCTGGTGGTCACGGTACTGGCCGGTACCCCGCTGGCCGAACTCGAGGAGTTGCTGGCCGGGGGTGGCCAGTACCTGGCGTTCGAGCCACCCCATTTCGGCGCGGGTGCGACCGTCGGCGGCATGGTCGCCGCGGGCCTGTCCGGGCCGGCGCGGGCTGCGGCCGGGTCGGTGCGTGATCATGTGCTCGGTGTGCAGATGCTCAACGGGCTGGGCCAGTGGCTGCGCTTCGGCGGGCAGGTCATCAAGAACGTGGCCGGATATGACGTCTCGCGCGTGCTCGCGGGCTCGCTCGGCACCCTGGGTGTGATCACCGAGGTGTCACTCAAGGTTTTACCGCGGCCTGTTGCCGAGGCCACCTTGCGTTTCACATCGAGTCAGGCTGACGCCTTGCGCCGGTTCAACCGATGGGCTGGCAGGCCCTTGCCGATGAATGCCGGTTGCTGGCATCCGGAGCCGGGCCGACACGACTCCGCGATGGTTCAGGGGCAGCTTCATCTTCGTTTGCGTGGTGCGCTGGCTGCAGTCGAGGCCGCCTGCCGTGAACTCGCGGGCGAGCGCCTGGAGCCGGCCCAGGCCCAGGGCTTCTGGCAATCCGTACGCGAGCAGACGGCCGACTTTTTTGCCTGTAACGGCGATCAGTGTCTTTGGCGCCTCAGCGTGCCCGACAGCGCCGCCGAGTTGCCATTGGGCGGACTCGATACCGTGCTGGAGTGGGGCGGTGCCCTGCGCTGGGTCAAGGCGCCCGCGGCGCGCGCGCAGGCGCTGCGCGATGCGGCCCAGGCGGTTGGCGGCCAGGCCATGCTGTTCCGACGCGCTGGCGACGCCAGCACACCGTGGCCGTCGTTCCTGCATCCCATGACCGAGCCCTTGCAGCGCATCGAGCGCGCGCTGCGCCAGGAATTCGATCCGGCAGGCGTATTCAGCCACACGCGCCTGTCGGGCGCATTCCAGGTTGCGCCGGCAGCCGACAAGGTCAAACATGCAGACACAGCTCGCCCCTGAGTACCGGGGCACCGCAGAGGGCGAGGCCGCCGAAGCCATTCTGCGCAAGTGCGTGCATTGCGGCTTTTGCACCGCGACCTGCCCGACCTATCAACTGCTGGGTGACGAACTCGATGGGCCCCGTGGTCGTATCTACCTGATGAAACAGGTGCTCGAGGGCCAGACGCCGACGCGCGCCACCCAGTTGCACCTGGACCGTTGTCTGACCTGCCGCAATTGTGAGACCACCTGCCCCAGCGGCGTTGAGTATGGGCATCTGGTCGACATCGGGCGTAAACTGGTCGACGCCAAGGTGCCGCGCCCCAAGGGCGAATCACTGCTGCGCTGGGCGCTCAAGGAGGGCTTGCCCTCGCCCTTGTTCGCGCCGGCCATGCGTGTCGGACAGTTGATGCGCCCGCTGTTGCCGGCGAGCTTGCGCAACAAGATCCCGGCGCGCCAGTCACCTGGCCGTTGGCCGCAGCGCAGCCATGCGCGCAAGATGCTGATGCTGGCCGGATGTGTCCAGCCTGCCATGATGCCCAACATCAACAGCGCGACCGCGCGCGTGCTCGATGCCATCGGCATCGAGACCGTGGTTGCACCCACGGCAGGCTGTTGCGGTGCACTGAAGTTTCACCTCAACGACCAGGAAGGCGGCCTGGACGCGATGCGCGTCAACATCGACGCCTGGTGGCCGTATCTGCAAGACGCGCAAGGCGGGGTCGAGGCGATCGTCATGAATGCCTCGGGCTGTGGCGTTACGGTCAAGGAGTATGGACACCTGCTACGCAACGATGTGGCTTATGCGGCCAAGGCGCAGCGGGTCAGTGCGCTGACACGTGATCTGAGCGAACTGCTGCCCGAGATGGCGCAGCAGCTGGCCGGCCGTGTCGATGTCGCGCGTGCGCCGGCCCAGTTGGCCTACCACCCGCCGTGCACGCTGCAGCATGGGCAGGCATTGCGTGGTGGCGTTGAGCAGCATCTGCGGGCGCTCGGGTTCGGGCTGCGTGTGTCGATGAACGAGGCCCATCTCTGTTGTGGTTCAGCGGGAACCTATTCGGTGCTCGAGCCGAAACTGTCGCTGCAACTGCGCGAGCGCAAACTCGGTCATTTGTCGGAACTCGCGCCAGACACGATTGTGTCGGCCAACATCGGATGCATCACGCATCTGCAAAGCGGCACCGATGTGCCGGTGCGCCACTGGGTGGAAGTTCTCGATCAGGCCTTGACGGGCTGATTTCGCGGGCTGCTCTCAGCTGCCCGCGAGCAGATTGGCCTTGCGTGCGAGCAAGACGTCCAATGCCTGCGCCGGCATCGGCCGCGCAAACAGGTAGCCCTGACCAAAATCACACCCGGCGCCGATCAGCAGATCGCGTTGCGCCGTCGTCTCCACGCCTTCTGCCACCACCTGCATGCCCAACTCATGGGCCATCACGATGATGGCCTTGCACAAGGCCAGTTCGGTGGCGCCGGGCACCAGCTCGCGCACAAAGGACTGGTCGATCTTCAGGTAATCGATGTCGAAGCGTTGCAGGTAGGTCAACGACGAAAAGCCGGTGCCGAAGTCGTCCAGCGACACCTGAATGCCGGCCTGGCGCAGATCCAGCAGCTGTTCTGCCACCGAGCTGCCGGTGTCGAGCAGCAGGCCCTCGGTGATTTCCACCGCCACTGCGTCGCCGGGCAGTCCCATGGCCGCCAGGCGCGCGATCCAGGCGAGCTGACGCCCGGCGTCGTTGTGAAACTGTGCCGGCGACTTGTTGATGCTGATCTGGAACTCCGGGTCCTGTTGCGTGCGCCACTGCACGGCCTGGGTCACCGCGGTGCGAAAGACCCACTCGCCGATGTCGACGATCAGGCCAGTGGCTTCGGCGATCGGGATGAATTCGACTGGGCTGATCATGCCGCGCACAGGATGGTCCCAGCGTATCAGCGCCTCCGCCTTGTGCACCGAGCCGTCCTGCAAGGACACGATGGGCTGGTAGACCAGGTGGAACTGTTCATCTTGCAAGGCGGCGCGCAAGTCGTTGGCCAGCCGCACCCGGTTCAATGCGGCCTCCTGCAGTGCCGGGGTGAAAAAGCGAAAGCGGTTGCGTCCGGCGCCCTTGGCCGCGTAGAGTGCCTGATCGGCATTTTTGAGCAGGGTTTCCACTTCGACGCCGTCGCCCGGATACATCGTGATGCCGATGCTGGCCGAGACGAAGACCTGTTCTTCGGCGATCTGGAACAGGGCGGACATGGCGCTCAATAGCGCGTTCAGAATGCGGTCGAGCTGACCCTCGTCGTCGAGCGTCGGCAGAACCAGCGTGAATTCGTCGCCGCCCATGCGCGCCACGGTATCGGATTCGCGTACGCAGCCGCGTATGCGCCGTGCTGCTTCGATCAGCAACCGGTCACCGGCATCATGGCCCAGCGTGTCATTGACCTCCTTGAAATGGTCCAGGTCGACAAACAGGATTGCCATCTGCTGCCCTTGGCGGTCGACCTTCTTTATCTCCAGTTCAAGCCGGTCGCGCAACATGCGCCGGTTGGGCAGGCCGGTCAAGGTGTCGAAGTTGGCCTGCTGCCAGACCAGGGCCTCGGCGCTCTTGCGGTCGGTGATGTCGGTATGGGTTCCGATCATGCGCAGCGGCTGACCATTGGCATCCCGGCTGATCACCATGCCGCGCGACAGAATCCATTTCCAGCTGCCGTCGCGACACCGGATGCGGTGTTCGTTCTGGTAGGTCGGTGTCTTGCCGCCGAGGTGATTCTGCCGGTCGCGCAACATCTGTGCCATGTCGTCGGGGTGGGTCAATCGGTCAAGGTCTTCGGGCTGGTCCGACATTTCGTCATCGGAATACCCGTACATCTCCTTGCAGCGTCGCGAGATTCGCTCCGTGCCGCTGGCGATGTCCCAATCCCAGACGCCGTCGCCCGTGCTTTCAAGCGCCAGCTTCCAGCGTTGCTCGGACTCGCGCAAGGCCTGTTCGGCCTGTTCGGCCCGTTTGCGTTCGGTGGCATCGCGAAAATCCAGCACCACGCCCTGAATCGCCTCGTCATCGAGGAAATTGGTGGCCAGCGACGAAAGGTGGCGCCATTCGCCGTTCGTATGGCCATAGCGCAGAACCGTCTCGACGGGCTGGCCCTGGCGATGCACGACGCGGTCCATCTCGTCACGCGCCGGCTGCTGGTCTTTCGCGTGCAGCATGTCAAATATGCTCTGACCGCGCAGCGCATCGGACGCCTGGCCCAGCAGTTCACGCGCCGCGTCGCTGGCGTACAGGATCGTGCCTTGCGCATCACACACCATCGTCATCACGCGGGCCTTTTCTGTCATTGCGCGGAAACGCTGCTCGCTGGCCGACAGGCTCAACAAGGCACGCTGACTTTCGGTGATGTCTTCGATTGTTCCTTCGTAGAACTGGATCATGCCGCGCGCATCGCGCACGGCATGCGCGTTTTCCCGGATCCAGATCCGCTCGCGGGTCTTGTGCCGGTAGATTTCGGAGCGGAAGTTGACCACCCTGCCTTCGCGTTCCATCAAGTCCATGAACAGCCGGCGTTGCAACGGATCGACATAACACTCGCGTCCGATATCCTGGATGCCCTGCAGCATTTCCAGCTCGGATTCGTAGCCGTTGAGGTGTACCAGTGCCGGATTCGCGCGCAATTGCACGCCTTCCGGCGTCGAACGGTAGGCGCCGATGGGTAGTAATTCGAACAGGGTTGAAAAGTCGGTCGGGTGCATCACTGTCTTGATAGCGTAACAACTGGGTGGCGACGTCGATCATGCCATCTTCGTTTTTCCACTTTGCGGTTGCCTCTGTGCGAGCGGTCCGCCTGGTTGTCGCGCAGGGTTCACCTGCGATACTAGCGGCCTATGACGTCTTTGCCAGATCGTATCTTGCGCTGGGTGCCTGGCCTGATCGTCAGCGATGCGCAGGTGGCCGAGGAAGCGATGCACGGCAACCTGCTTCGTCTGCGCTGGTTGCTGCCGCTTTTTCTGGCGCTGGTGCTGGTATATCTGCTGGTTTTTGCGTGGCAGACCGATGCTGGCAACGATGCGCGGATGGTATGGCGCGAAGCGGTGATGAACGTATACCGGGTGACTATCGTCTGGCTGATCGTGATGACACTGGCCGTGTGGCGCGTGTCGTTGCGCGCGGATTATGGCACCGGGGTGCGCGTGCTGTTGTTCATTGCGCCACTGGGGTTGCTGGTATTTACCGCCGTGCTCGCGGTGCTTGACCAGTGGGTCACACCCAGCATCACTCCGTATTTGCTGGGCTGCGTATCCGTCAGCCTGCTGTTCATGCTGACGCCGGTAACCGCCATTGCCAGCATATTGTTGGCATACGTGCTGTTTTTCGTGGGACTGGGTTTCACCCAGCCCGACGAGACCTTGCTGTTGACGAATCGCGTGAACGGTTTCGGCGCGGTTTTTGTCGCGCTGGCGATGTCGCTGACCCGTTGGAACCGCAACACCGGATACAGGCTGCTGGAGCGCGAACTGACAGCGCGCAATGCCATGCTCGAGAAGCAGCAGGCCGACCTGGTGTGGCTGGCCACCCGCGACGCGCTGACCGGCCTGTTCAACCGTGGCGAGTTCATGCGCCTGGCTGAACAGGAGTTGCTGCGCACGCGCCGCCACGGTGGCAATACCGGCGTCATCGTGGTTGACCTGGACCACTTCAAGGCCGTCAACGACCAGCACGGTCACCCGGCTGGCGACAAGGTGTTGGTCCACGTGGCGCAAGCGCTGCGCGACGGCGTCCGCAATACCGACATCGTGGCGCGTATCGGTGGCGAGGAGTTCATCGTGTTGTTACCGCAAACCGATATCGACGCCACCACCAAGCTGGCACAAAAGCTGCGCCAGCAGTTGCGCCAATCGGCGGCCCCGGTCAACAGCGATCTGCAGGTGGCGATTACCGCCAGTTTCGGCGTGGCCTGCATGCCGGACGGGCACGACGGATCGGTGGCGGCCCTGTATGCCGCGGCCGACAATGCGCTTTACGAGGCCAAACGCGCCGGGCGCGACCAGGTGGCGCGGACCGAACCGGACGGCACGCTCACGCCCTCGGATTTCCAGCGCATGCGGCGCAGCTGACCGGTTATCGCGGCGATCCCGGATGCCTTTCGCCGGCTCTTCGACGCAGACTCAATGATGCGAATTGTCGTTGCGGGCGATGTCCAGCAGATGCTCGACTTCGGCGCGGTGGTGCAACCGGTTGTGTGCATACCAGCGCCGGATCAGCCACATCACCAGCGCAATCGTCACGCCAAATCCGCTGATGGCGGCAAAGGTCGGAACACCTACGCCCGCTGACAGGCTGTAGGCGGCGCCCAGCGCCAGGATGCACGCCTGCTCATTGAAGTTCTGCACCGCGATCGAGCGCCCTGCGCCCATCAGATTGTGTCCGCGGTGTTGCAACAAGGCATTCATCGGCACCACCAGAAAACCACCGAGGGCGCCCAGCAGGATCAGGAACGGCGCCGCAACCCAGACGTTGTCGATGAAGATCAGCAGGATGATCAGGCCGCCCATGCCAATGCCCAGCGTGATCACCCGAGGGCCATCTTCGAGTCGCATGCGCATCGACGCAACAATCGCACCGACGGCCATGCCGATGGCCACCACACCTTGCAGGGCCGAGGCCTGGGTGACGGAATAGCCCAGTGCCACCGCTGCCCACGACAACACGATGAAACGCAAATTGCCGGCGACGCCCCAGATCAGCGTCGTGGCTGCCAGCGAGATCTGGCCCAGCTTGTCGCGCCACAGGCGCAAGTTGCAGGTCCAGAAGTCGGGCAGCAGCACCACCGGGTTGCGTGGCAGCGGGCGCATCTCGACGCCGGATTCCGGGATATGGGTATTGAACCAGGCAGCCAGCAGGTAGACAAAAATCAACAGGCTGATCGCAGCCTCGGCCGGCGTGTCGATGCCCAGGTCGACGAACGGAAAGTCGAAGCCCAACATGACCGAAGACACGGCATGGCCGACCAGTTGGCCGCCAAGCAACACGCCCAGAATGATGGAACCGATGGTCAGGCCTTCGATCCAGCCGTTGGCCTTGACCAGTTGGGAGGCCGGCAGCAGTTCGGTCAGGATGCCGTATTTCGCCGGCGAGTAGGCTGCGGCACCCAGCCCGACGATGGCATAGGACATCAGCGGATGCGTGCCGAACAACATCATCAGGCAGCCGACCACCTTGATGAAGTTGCTGATCAGCATCACCTGGCCCTTGGGCCGCGAGTCAGCGAAGGCGCCCACAAACGGCGCCAGCAGCACGTAGAACAACGCAAACATCGGCACCAGGGCCGCTTGTTGCCATTCGCCGGCCTGTTCGCTTCGGAGCAATTGCACGGCACAGACGAACAAGGCGTTGTCGGCCAGCGAGCTGAAGAACTGCGCTGACATGATGGTATAGAACCCGCGCTTCATGCCGTGCTGTGAAGGTCATCAGTACAGCTGATGCCGGTGTCTTGTTTTCTGGTCTCCAACGTGGGCCCGGTTATATCACGGCACAAGCTGCCAGAATGGTCGCTGTCGTCGTATTCCTCCCATTGTTCCATGCCCCGTCCGATCCAGGCCACGATCCATCTTGATGCACTGCGTCACAACCTGGCGCGCTGCGCCAGCGCCGCGCCCGACGCCAAGGTATGGGCTGTCGTCAAGGCCAATGCGTATGGCCATGGTATCGAGCGCGTGTTCGATGGCTTGCGCGCAGCGGACGGTTTTGCCCTGCTCGATCTGGACGAAGCGCAGCGTGTGCGCGAGCTGGGCTGGCGGGGCCCCATCCTGCTGCTCGAAGGCGTGTTCGAGCCGCGCGACCTGGAACTGTGTTCGCGCCTGGGTTTGTGGCATACGGTGCACTGCGAGGCGCAGATCGACATGCTGGCCATGCACAAGACCCATATGCCGCAGCGCATCTTTCTCAAGTTGAATACCGGCATGAACCGGTTGGGGTTCACACCCCTGTCCTATCGTGCAGCATGGTCGCGGCTCGACGCGCTGACGCAAGTAGGCGAGATTTCCCTGATGACCCATTTCAGCGACGCCGACGGGGCTGCCGGCGTGGCCGCGCAGATGGCGGTGTTCCGGGCCGCCACGCTGGACCTGCCGGGCGAACGCAGTGTGGGCAATAGCGCGGCAACGCTGCGTCACATGAGCGGAGCCGATGGCGCGAACAGCATCGCGTCGGCGTCCGACTGGATCCGCCCCGGCATCGCGACCTACGGCAGTGCGCCCGATTACCCGGAACACGATGCCAGCCACTGGGGCTTGCGCCCGACCATGACGCTGGCAGCGCGCATCATCGGCGTACAGACGCTTGAGCCAGGCGACACGGTCGGATACGGTTCGTCCTTTGTCGCCGATCGGGCCATGCGCATAGGCGTCGTCGCCTGCGGCTATGCCGACGGCTACCCCCGGGTTTGTCCGAGCGGAACGCCGGTGTTGCTCGATGGCGTGCCCTCGCACACGGTCGGGCGTGTCAGCATGGACATGCTCACCGTTGACCTGACCCCGAATCCGGACGCCGGCTTCGGCTCCGAAGTGATTCTGTGGGGCGGCGCGGGCGATGCCGTGGTGCCGATTGACGTGGTGGCGCGCGCCGCCGGCACGGTGGGTTACGAGTTGATGTGTGCACTGGCGCAGCGGGTTCCGGTGGTCGTCGCATGACACTGCGCGTGGAGTTGACCGGTATCAGCCGCGGGTAGTCACGTGTGCGACGAACGCTAGTAGATTGATGGCTTGCCAGGGGAAAGCATGGAATACAAGGACTACTACAAGGTGATGGGCCTGGCGCGTGACGCCAGTGCCGATGACATCAAGAAGGCCTATCGACGCCTGGCGCGCAAGTACCACCCGGACCTGAGCAAGGAGGCCGGCTCGGAGGCGCGTTTCAAGGAAATCGGCGAGGCCAACGAGGTGCTCAAGGACCCGGAGAAGCGCAGCGCCTATGACCAACTGGGCGCGAACTGGCAGGCCGGACAGGACTTCCGCCCGCCGCCGGACTGGAATGCCGGGTCGGAAGGCGCTGGCCGGGGCTTTGGCGCGCAGGACGGTGCCGATCACAGCGATTTCTTCGACGCCTTGTTCCGGCGCGGCTTCGGCGCCCGACCGTCGGGCCATGGTGGTGCCGGTGCCGCCGCTGGCGGTTTTCACGCCCATGGCGAGGACCGCCATGCCCGCATCCAGATCGACCTGGAGGACGCCTATCACGGCGCGCAGCGCAGCCTGGGTTTGCGTGTACCCGAAAGCGACGCTCAGGGCAGGGTCACGGCACGCGAGCACACCATCACCTTCGTCGTACCCAAGGGCGTGCGCGCCGGTCAACACATCCGGCTGGCCGGTCAGGGTGGCGCCGGCATCGGCCAGGGCAAACCTGGCGACCTGTATCTGGAGGTGGCGTTTACGCCCCACCCGTTTTACCGGGTGGAACAGCGCGACGTCTATCTCGACCTGCCGGTCGCGCCCTGGGAGGCGGCGCTGGGCGCGCAGATCGAGGTGCCCACACCGGCGGGAACCGTCGAGCTGACGATTCCTGCCGGCTCGGCGGCCGGGCGCAAACTGCGCCTGCGCGGGCGTGGCATTCCGGGCGTCACACCGGGTGATTTTTATTTCGTATTGCAGATCGCGCTGCCGGCGGCGGCCTCGGATGGCGACCGGGCCGTCTACGCCGGCATGCAGTCCCATTTCAAGGGATTCGATCCGCGCGCAAGACTGGGAGGCAAGCCATGAATGCCCACGTTACATCCTTGATAACCGATGTGTTGATCGTGGAGGAGCAGCTCGACCTGTCGCTGGACGAGCTGTGCCGCGCCTGTGGCACGCAGGCCGAGCAGTTGGCGGCGCTGGTCGACGAAGGCGTGATCGCGCCTGAAGGCAATGCGCCGGAGCTCTGGCGCTTCCCCGGTATGCAACTGCGCCGGGCCCGCGTGGCGGTGCGACTGCAGCGCGACCTGGGCGTCAATACAGCGGGAGCGGCGCTGGCGCTGCAGTTGATGGACGAGATTGAAGTCTTGCGCGTGCGACTTGGGTCGCTCGGGGAATGAGCGCGCCGCGGCGTGCCAGATTGCCTGGCGCGCAAGCGCATCGGCGTCCGATGTGGCCCGGTCAGTCCGTTTGAGCCAGCACGAAGTCGATGAAGCCGCGCTCGACATTGCGCCACGGTCAGGCGCACGCGCAGCGTCTGCCCGACGTCGATATGGGGCGGCGCGCCGACCAGCTTGCCTTCCACTGGTGGTTTGAAGATACGCACCCAGCTGGCTTCGTCGTTGATGCCGGTGACGATGCCGTCGAACACCTCGCCGATGCGGCCCTCCAGCACCAGGGCCGCTTCCGACTTGCGCACCCGGCGCTCGACTTTTTGCGCGGCGTCTTCCTGCGTGGTGCACTGGTGCGCCAGCTCGCCGAGTTCGGCGTTGTCGTAGGGCGGATGACGGTGGCTCAGAACGGCCTTGATCAGGCGCGCCGTGATCAGGTCCGGATAGCGGCGGTTCGGCGCGGTCGAGTGCATGTAGTCGCGCACCGCCAGGCCGAAATGCCCGATAGGCGGGCCCGCCGGTGTTTCCACCACGTATTCGCCACGGCCCATCAGCTTGACGATGATCAGTGACAGGTCGGGAAAACGCAGCGGGTCGATTCTGCGGCGCTGCGCCAGAAAGGCCTCCAGCGCCTTGCCGTCGGGCTGATGGGGTAGCGTTGTGCCCCATTGCTCGGCCAGATCGACGATGCGCTGCCAGCGTTCGGGCGAACGCACGATGCGGCGCAGCGACACACCGCCGTGGTTGGCCAGGAAGTGCGCGGTGCAGCCATTGGTGGCGACCATCAGTTCCTCGATCAGCTGGCGCGCCCGGTTGTGCGGTTGTTCGCGGATGTCGACCACCTCTTCGCCATCGAACACCGCGCGGGGCTGGAAGGTCTCGAACTCGAGCGCACCTTGCGCCCGGCGCCGCGCACGCAGCTGCTGCGCCACGCCGTCCTGTGTGCGCAACTGCTGGTCCATGCCCGGCACGGCCTGCGCTGCGACGGGCAGATCGCCGCGTCCGTCCAGCCAGTCGGATACCGCGTCGTAGGCCAGCTGCGCCTTGTTATGCACCAGGGCCTGGGACACGGTGGAGCCGGCCAGGCTGGCGTCCGGGTTGAAGATCATCGTGGTGACGATGGCGAGCCGGTCCTGATGCGGGTTCAGCGAGGTCAGGTCGGTGGACAGGCGCTCGGGCAGCATGGCGAAGATGCGTGCGCCGGTGTAGACCGAGGTGGTGTTGGTGCGCGCGTGCGCGTCGATGGCGCTGCCCTTGGGTACCAGGGCGTCGACGTCGGCCACGGCCACCATGATCTTGACCCGTCCGTCGGGCATGACTTCGCATACGCTGAGCTGGTCGAGGTCACGCGAGTCGTCGTTGTCGATCGAGCACCAGTCCAGCGCGCGCAAGTCGCTGGCGTTCGGGTCGGTGGCCGGGCCCCGGATGCCGGCGAGCTGATCGAGCACGGCGGGCGGAAACTCGGGCTCCAGGCCACGCTCGCGCATGGCGTCGGCGGCGATGCGCGCCAGGTCGGCGCGGGTATGGGGGTGGCTTTGGGTATGGCGTGATCGCATGGCTCAATATACCGCCGTGTTTTTGACTACGGGCGGCCCGGTTCAGCCGTAAGTCTTGTCGGCTGGCGTCGCTGCTGCTGCAACCGGCGCTGCGGTCAGGAACGCGTTCGCCAGCGCTGTCGTGCCGCGCGTCAGGATGCCGGTGTCCAGGCCCACGGCCACAAACAAGGCGCCCAGTTCGAGATAGCGTTTGGACAATTTGGTGTCGGCGCTCAGGATGCCGGGCGCCTTGCCCGCCTTGAGAATGCGTGCGATCGCGTCTTCGATCGCCGCCTGCACCTCGAGGTGGCCGGGGTTGCCCACATGGCCCATCGACGCCGACAGGTCGGCCGGCCCGATGAAGACGCCATCGACCCCGTCCACGGCGGCAATCGCGTCCAGATTGGACAGCGCCAGACGGGTCTCGGCCTGCACCAGCAGGCAGACCTGGGCGTTCGCCTCATGGGCATAGTCGGGATAGCGGCCCCAGCGCGAGGCACGGGCGCCAGCCATGCCGCGAATGCCCTGTGGCGGGTAGCGGCAGGCCTGCACCAGCGCAAGGGCCTGCTCCGGCGTGTCCACCATCGGAACCAGCAGATTGGGCACACCCAGGTCGAGGTATTGCTTGATCAGCGCCGCGTCGCCCACCGGCACGCGGCAGACCGGCTGGCTCCGATAGGCGGCAATTGTCTGCAATTGCACCAATATGCTTTGCAGGTCATTGGGTGTGTGTTCGCCGTCGATCAGCAACCAGTCGAAGCCGGCGCCGGCACAGATCTCGGTGCTTAGTGTGTTGGGCAGGCTGAGCCACAGTCCGATCTGCGCCTGTCGGTCTTGCAAGGCCTTCTTGAAGGTATTGACGGGGGTTTGCATGGCGTTCCTTGGTCGGGGGGACAGGGGTGGGCCGGTTAGATCAGGGTAGTGCGCGTCAGTTCGCCTGGAACAAGGGGTGCAGGTTGCTGTGTTTGGCGTCAAACACCTCGTGTCCCTCGTCGATCTGCAAGGTCAGGCCGATGTGACGCTCCTTGAACACCGGTTGAAAGTGGGCCTTGGCGCTCATCAGCAAGGCGTCGCCTATGCGTTTGTGGGTGGCCGCACTGCGGCCATGGGCCATGCGCATGTGGAGATAGACGAAGGCATAGTCGGCCTTGCCGTCGGCGACAGCGTAATGCGCGGCCGGATACGCCAGCACGCGCGTGCCGCCGGTCGGAAATACCGGTTTGCCGTCATCGTCATGGGTTTGCAGCATGGTGTCGGCCAACGCGCGGCACAAGACGGTCATGTCGGTCTGCTGATCCAGGTTCGGCGTATAGAGCACAACGAGATGGGGCATGGGCGGGCTTTCCTGCGGGTTCCCGTCAAATGTAGCCGGGCTTTCCCGCGCCTGCTGGAGGCGGCGGGCCGGCACCGGTCGGGCCGGGCGCTAACATGGCTGCATGGCCAAGGAAAAAAGCGTTTACACCTGTACCGAATGTGGCGGCACCAGCCCCAAATGGCTGGGCAAGTGCCCGGCGTGTGGCGCCTGGAACACGATGATCGAATCGGTGGCCCAGGACCTTTCGGGTGGCGCGGTGCGCAACCGGTTTGCCGCGTTGGCCCGGACCACCGAGGTCACGACGCTGGGTGACATCGACGCGGTGGAGACCGAGCGCACACCCACCGGACACGAGGAACTCGACCGCGTACTGGGAGGGGGCATCGTCGAAGGCGGGGTGGTGCTGATCGGCGGCGACCCCGGCATCGGCAAGTCGACCTTGCTGCTGCAGGCCATGCACAGCCTGCAATGCGCCGGCCATCGCACCTTGTATGTCACGGGCGAGGAAAGCAGCGCACAAGTGGCCTTGCGTGCACGCCGGCTCGGCCTGGAGCAGTCCCAGGTATCGGTGCTGGCCGAGATCGCGCTGGACAAGATCCTGGCCACGCTGGAGGCGGTCAAGCCGGCGGTGGCGGTGATCGATTCGATCCAGACCGTGTACTCCGACCAGCTCACTTCGGCGCCGGGCTCGGTGGCGCAGGTGCGTGAATGCGCGGCGCACCTGACGCGCGCCGCCAAAGCCAGCGGCGTGTGCGTCGTGCTGGTGGGCCATGTCACCAAAGAGGGCGCATTGGCCGGTCCGCGGGTGCTCGAGCACATGGTCGACACGGTGCTGTATTTCGAGGGCGACACGCATTCGAGTTTCCGTCTGGTGCGTGCCATCAAGAACCGTTTCGGCGCGGTCAACGAGATCGGCGTTTTCGCCATGACCGAGAAGGGGCTCAAGGGTGTGAGCAACCCGAGTGCGATCTTTTTGAGCCAGCACGATAGCGCTGTGCCGGGCAGTTGCGTCATGGTCACGCTCGAAGGCAGCCGCCCGCTGCTGGTCGAGATCCAGGCCCTGCTCGACGATGGCGGCCCGAGCCCGCGCCGGCTGTCGGTGGGCCTGGACCGCGACCGTCTGGCCATGCTGCTGGCGGTGTTGCACCGCCATGCCGGTGTCGCGTGCGCGGACCAGGATGTGTTTGTCAACGCCGTTGGCGGCGTGCGCATCAACGAGCCGGCGGCCGATCTGGCGGTGATGCTGGCCATCACCTCCAGTCTGCGCGCCAAACCCCTGCCCAAGGGTTTTTTCGCCTTTGGCGAGGTCGGACTGGCCGGCGAAGTACGCCCGGCACCACGCGGCCAGGAGCGCCTGCGCGAGGCTGCCAAGCTGGGCTTCGGGGTGGCCGTGGTGCCCCGGGCGAACTTGCCGCGCAAGCCCATCGAGGGACTGGTCATCCATGGTGTAGACCGGGTTGAACAGGCGATGGATGTGGTGCGCGGACTGAGCGCATGAGAGGCACGCGATTGAGCCTACGAAAGGCACCGCGACCCGTTGCGCTTGCTTGCGGCCAGGCCCGTCCCCGGGTCTTGCCCGGTGTTTGCAGAATGCGGCGATGCAACAACTGCTTGTGCGCCTAGGCGTTCCGCTCGCCGGCGTCGCCATCGTCACGCTGGCCTGGTCCCGCTTCGGCTGGCAGGGGGTGGCGGTGGTGTTCACCGCCATCGTGATGTGGGCGCTGCTGCATTTCAACCGCTTGGTGCAGGTGCTCAAACGGGCGGCGCACCGCCCGATCGGCTATGTGGACAGCGCGGTCATGCTCAATGCCAAGCTAAAGGCCCGTGCGACGCTGATGCATGTGGTGGCGATGACCCGGTCTCTGGGTGCCTTGCAGTCGGTGCAGGACGTGCAGCCCGAGATTTACCGCTGGACCGACGCATCGGAATCCTATGTCGATTGCGTATTTCAGGGCGGTCGCCTGGTGCGCTGGCAGATGACCCGGCCGCAGTCGCCGCAGGCCGAACCGGCGCCAGTGCCCGAGCCCGACAAGCCCGGGGCCGCAGCCCCGTAAAATCGCCGTTTGCGGTGTCTGGCGGCCTCTTGCCGCCGGCACCTTGAGCCCGGACAACAAGCTGTGCGCCGGCATGGCGCGAGACAAGGAATCACCATGAGTGCAGTACCCCCTTCAATGGCCGACCGTGACGGCAAAATCTGGATGGACGGTCAGTTGGTCGACTGGCGCGACGCCAAGATCCATGTGCTGACGCACACGCTGCACTACGGTTGCGGCGCTTTCGAGGGCGTGCGTGCCTACAAGACGGCTGACGGCACTGCGATCTTTCGCCTCAAGGAGCACACCGAGCGGCTGTTCAACAGCGCCAAGATCCTGCGCATGAAGATCCCGTTCACGATTGACGAGGTAATGGCGGCGCAGACCCGGGTGGTGCGCGAGAACAAGCTCGAGAGCTGCTACCTGCGTCCGCTTACCTGGGTCGGTTCGCAAAAACTCGGCGTCAGCATGAAGGGCAACACCATTCACCTGATGGTCGCGGCCTGGCCCTGGGGCGCCTACCTGGGCGACGAGGGCATGAAGAACGGCATCCGGGTGAAGATTTCGAGCTACACCCGTCACCATGTCAATATCACGATGACCCAGGCCAAGGCGGTCAGCAACTACACCAACTCCATCCTGGCCAACCAGGAAGCTACCGACGACGGCTACGATGAAGCCATGCTACTGGACGCCAGCGGTTTCGTCAGCGAAGGCGCAGGCGAGAATGTGTTCGTCGTCAAGGACGGCGTGGTCTACACCCCCGATCTGTCGGCTGGCGCGCTCAACGGAATCACGCGCAACACCGTGCTGCATATCTGCAAGGACCTGGGCCTGGAACTGGTGCAAAAGCGCATCACGCGCGACGAGGTCTACATTGCCGACGAGGCCTTTTTCACCGGCACGGCCGCCGAAGTGACGCCTATCCGCGAACTCGATCGCATCGCGCTGGGCAACGGCTCGCGTGGCCCGATCACCGAGAAAATCCAGAGCGCGTTCTTCGACATCGTCAACGGGCGCAATCCCAAATATGCGCACTGGCTGACCAAGGTCTGAACGGAAATCCCATGAGCAATCAATCGATCGAACTGCTGGCCAAGGACCTGAACCCCCAAGGCGGCGTCTTTTGCCCGAATCCCAAAGCCGACATGAAGATCTGGAACAGCCATCCCAAGGTGTATCTGGATGTCGGTCACACCGGACGCGCCAAGTGCCCGTATTGCGGCACTGAATATGCACTCAAAGCCGGCGAGCATTTCGACGGCCATCACTGATAGCTGCCGAATTGCCGGCTGCCGGGATTCAGCCCCCGGACCTGCCGCCTATGCGCAGGTCACCTGGTCACGCCCGTTTTGTTTGCTCTTGTAGAGGGCGGAGTCGGCGCGCGCAATCAAGGTGTTGGGTTCGTCGCCCATTGCCAATTTGGCTACACCCGCAGAGACGGTGACCGTCAGCACCACCTCCTGGGTTCTGCGGTTGCGTATCTTCAGGGCCTTGACCCGCTGACGGATGTTCTCTGCCACGGTTTCAGCGATCTGGATCGGGGTGTCAGGCAGCAGCACGGCGAATTCCTCGCCGCCATAGCGCGCCACGGAGAAGTCCTTTTTGTCGGCAATACAGGCGCGCAAAACCTCGCCCAAGGCCTGAATGACCCGGTCACCCATGACGTGGCCGTGGGTGTCGTTGACCTTCTTGAAATGGTCGATGTCCAACATCACCAGGCAATGGTTGTCGTCGGCGCCTGCTGCGCTATTGACAATCGCTTCCAGTGTTTGGTCAAAGCCTTTGCGGTTGAGAACCCGGGTCAGGGGACACAGCAGGGCTTCTTTGCGCACGCGGCCCAACTCAGCCTGCAAGGTTTCGATTTCTTTGTGGCTATTGGCAACCTGTTGTTCCAGCGCCTGCGCTGAGAGGCGCATTGCCGAAGCGTTCTCGCGGGCCTGGAAAATGTGCGGCGACAGTTTGGCCTTGTCGGCAGATTCCAGCACCAGTGCCAGATCGGACAGTTGTTCGCCAAATTTGCCGGCGTCATTTCCTGTTCGTGTGGCGGACTCCGCCATTCTGGCCATGGCCTTGTTGAACTGTTCGGTAATCCGGCTCATTACCTGGTGTTCCGGCGGTGCGATGTGTTCACGGAAAAGCTGCTGCACGTTGTCGTCGCTCAGACGCTTGTGGCTGACAATGGTGGCGTTCAATGCCTCCGAGAGCCTGGGGTTCTTGCCCGCCACATGTTCATACCACAAGGCAAACGTGAGCGGATTGAAAGACGCGTCATGCTGGGCCATAAGACCGATGACGGCGCGCAGTATTTCCGCGCTTTGCTCTTTGGATTCCGTGTAGTTCATCAAACGCCTTTCACAGCCCAGTCGAAGGAAGCCCGGACGCGGGCGCCGACATGATACAGGTTGTAAGTCGCAACGGATACTGGCAGGGCTCACATATCTTTGACGATTGAGCGATGAACACGGTGGACACTATTTGTCGGTCGGTTTGATGGCAATGGTGGGCGCGCGATCCCAAACCACTTGCACTTGCGCGTCGGTGTAGCCCGACTCGCCATCGGACCCGAGGCAGCGCACCTCTACGCGCGTGTAGGGCAAGGCCCAACACGCCGAGCCCGCACCGATCGACGTGGGCGTGCCGCCCGCTGCGTGCAGGAGCGGGAAGCCGTTGCCTGCAACGCGGCGCCGATCGGAATCAATCGCCTGCGGCGGCGACTGCGATTCCCGGCGCAACAGCGTTATTTATGCGCCCTTGTACAACTTGCCGCTCGCCTTCGCGGTATGCGTTGCGATCGCATCCATCAGTGCCGGCGACAGGCAATCGTAGGGCGCCAGCTTCAAGGCCGTCAGGCGGCTGCGCACATCGCCCATCTTCGCCGGGTCGGCGCCGTCCTCGATGATTGACGAGACGAAGGCCGCAAACGTCGGTGGCTCCCAGCCCTTTTCCGACGACAGTTCGGTGTGGATGAAGTCCAGGCCGAAGAACGGATGTTTGTCGTTGTGGATGCGCCCGTACATATGCGTGCCGCAGGCCTTGCACGCCATGCGCCGGATCGTCGCGCTCTCGTCGACCGCCGCGAGCTTGTCTTCGTTGGCGCTCACCTTGACCTTGTCGCGCGAGACGACGGCCACCTGCGAGAACAGCGCCCCGGCGGGCTTCCAGCACTTGGTGCAGCCGCAGACATGGTTGTGCGCGCATTGCGCCGAGACTTCGACGGTGACCGGCTTGTCGCTGCATCGGCAGCGCAGTGTGCCGGCGGCAAAGCCTGATGCTGCAGGCGCAATGCCGTTGTCGACGGCGGGATGAATATCGATCTGGTTGCTCATGCTTGGCTCCTGGTATGCCTCGGGTCTTGAGGTCGAATCAGTATAGGCATCGCGACGGTGTTTGAGTAGGCTGCTTGCTGCCGATTCGCGCGCGTTGCGAAGAGCAGTTCTTCTCGGCGCATGGAGCATCCGGCCCATGGCGGGCCTGCGATCAACCCTCGCCGCGCGAGCGAAATGGGCCAATCCGAGGTCGAGTTTTTCCTACCTCATCAATGCTGACAGGCGCTGACAAACGCGAGCCCGGACTTTGCGCTGGATCAATGATCGGACAGACCATACAGGTTTTCCCAATTGACACGCTCCGTGGGTGCGCCCAGTATTGCGGTGCGGGTGTCCGGTCACCAGGCGATACGAACCAACACCGGCACGCATCATCCGTCGGAAAGGCATGACCTCCACTCTTTGCAACCATGAACCTTGCAAGCCATCGCCTGAGAACCTTGGGCACGTACTGCAGCAGCGTCGAGTCAACGGTCGACGCCAGGCGCAATGGCGCTCTCGGCGCTGATCGCCGCCTGGCTCGCGGGGGCTCTGGGCGCCGTGCATTGCATGGCGATGTGCGGCGGGTTCGTGACTGCCGCCTCCGGGTTTGCGGGGCGAAGCGCCGGCCAATCGTTGCCGGTGCAACCGGCACGCGCGGTCAGTCTGGGTGCACTTGTCAGCAACCTCGGGCGGATCACCACCTATGCGCTTCTTGGCGTCTTGGTTGGCAGCGCCGGCGGGTTGTTGACGGATGCCCTCGATTGGCGGCCGCTGCAACGCACTCTGTATGTCATCGCCAACCTGTTTCTGCTGACGCTGGCGCTGGCCATCGCCACCCGACGCGATCGCTTCGCATGGCTGCAGCGCTACGGCGCCGCATTGTTCAGGAAGTTTTCACCCGCTGTGCCCCGGTTGCGAAGTCGCCAGGGCGTGGCGGCGAAGTTCGGTCTGGGCATGATTTGGGGGCTGGTTCCCTGTGGCTTGATCTACAGCGTGCTGCCGATCGCGCTGTTCGCCGGGGGTGCATGGCAAGGCGCAGCCGTGATGCTTGCGTTCGGCATCGGCACGCTGCCAAACCTGCTCGCTGCGGCATGGGTTCTGGCGCGAGCGCCGATGGCACTCGACAACCGAAGCATCCGCTATCTGGCCGCGTCGCTGCTTTGTGGCTTTGCCGTGCTGGGAATCTGGCGTGCGCTGTTCGGGCCGCTCGCAGCCAGCCAAGGCGCCTTTTGTTTCGCAACCTGAGCCCGCAAGCCGCGCGCTGGTCCGTCAGCAGGTTGCATGAGCCATTTGTTTCGGGCGCCTCGCAACTCCGGCCCGCTTCGTCCACCCAAATTTAATTAACCAAGGAGTCCGAATCATGCTGGATCTGCTTTTCACCGGTTGGGGTGCGTTCTGGATGACGCTCTTCATGCTGCTTCCGTTCGCGATCATGTTCTTCTACGTGATCTACAGAAAGAGCGCCGTCGAAACGGGGCTGGCTCAAACCGAGGCCAGGAAGTTCTCGCGTGTCGAAGGCTATTGGCTGACATTCGCTTTCGTGGTTTTCGTCGGCGTCAACCTCGCCAGTCTGAAGTACATGCCGCTCATCGCCACCGCGCATGCCGCGACGACGCGCACCGACATTCAGCAAATCGACCTCACGGCGACATCCTGGAGCTACGACATGTCGGGCCGCGAAGTCGAAGTCGGGCAGACCGGTGCGCTTCTCGGGCCAAAGCAACGACACGATGCACGGCTTTGCCGTCTACCACCCGAACGGCCGGGTGCTGTTCACGATGATGCTGATGCCGGGCTTGAGCAAACCCACCTCGCTCATCCATACCTTCACCGAGGCGGGCACGTACACGGTTCGCTGCCTCGAGTACTGCGGCATCGCGCACCACACCATGCGTGACGAGTTGACCGTTGTTCAAAGCAAGTAGGCGCCTTCGGCCCTAACCAGGAGACATCATGACTATCGCAACCACTATCGTCCGCAATACGCCGATCTTCGGCAAGATGTTCAGCGTCGACAAGAGTACCGGGTTGGAGGAGATCAATGCCTGGCCGGCACTCATGATCGTGGCCTCGTTTGTCTGGCTTGCGGTGGCCGGCCTGCTCGGCTTTGTCATGCCGGTAACGCAGATTTTCCAGCTCGATACGGGCTTGTTTTATACAACGCTGACGCTGCACGGTGCCGCGCTCGCCTTCCCGTTCGGGTTCCAACTCATGGTCGGCGTCAGTCTGCACCGGTCGGGCGGATGCGTCGGCAAGCCGATTACGGGCTGGCTGCCGGCACTCACCTTCATCACCATGAATCTGGGAGCGGCCCTGCTCACCGTGGCGATTCTGCTCGGCCTGAAGATCAGCCTGATCGTGATGTACCCGCTGCCGCTGGTCGGCGCGCAAATGGGCGTGTGGAGCATGTTCTCGGTGGTACTCGGTTTCACCGGCATCTACCTCGTGCTGGCCTCCATGATCCTGTGCTACCCGATTCTGACGCTCAAGACGCTGTTCTTCGGCGAGAAGCGGCCCGAGCTGATACTTTCGGCGCGCTCGCTCAACGACCCCGGCATGCTCGGGATGACGCTCGCGGCGCTGGTGCTGCTCGTCGCTGGTACACCACTGCTCGTCGTCGGCACCACGGTCATGGGCGCGCTGTACGGAATCATCCCGATGGCCACCGCGGCGTGGGCCACCGAGCCCGTCGTCTTTCAGTACGCTTTCTTCATCTTCGCCCACAACCTCATGGAGGCCATGGCGATCATGGTGACGAGCGCGCTGTACGCGGTGCTGCCCTTGTACCTGGCCGATGGCACGCGCAAGCTGTTCAGTAACCGCCTTGCCAACCTCGCGTTGTGGATCCTGTTGCTGACTTCGGTCACCTCGTTCCTGCATCACTTCATCACCCTGTATCCGAACCAGCCGGCGAGCCTGTCCTACTGGGGCAACATCATGAGCTGGGGCACGGGCATGGGCGCGGCGCTGAGCATCTTCACCGTGCTCGCCACGATCTGGAAGCATGGCTTGCGGCGCGAGCCCGGCATCATGGCGGTGTTCATCGGCTGGATACTCTACATCCTCGACGGCGCCAGCGCCATGGTGACCTCGAACATTGCCTGGGCCTTCCAGCTTCACGGCACGATGTGGCAGAGCGGGCACACCATGACCGTCCTGGTGGCGATGTCGCTGATGTGGATGGGCGTGCTTTACCACCACTACCCGGTGATCACGGGTCGCAAGGTCGACCATGACCTGAGCGTCTGGTCGGTCCGGTTGTTCACCGATCGGCAGCATTGGCGCTGCGTTGTCAATGCTCGCCGGCGGGGCAGACGGCATGCCAAGGCGCTTTGCCGACTGGGCCCAGGGCGGCTGGATGGTGTATGGCAATCTGATCTTGGTGTTCGGCCTGATACTGGGTGCGGCGTTCGTCGTCTACGGGCTCAGCCTGTTGAAGTCTCACGAGCTCGAGGCGACCGTGCCCTTGGGGGCTCGGTCTGTCGCCGCTTAAGCGTACTGAGCGACAAGCAGGGCGGGCCGCCGCCATCGGAGCGGTCGCGCTCTCGCCCTTGCACGAGCGAGTCTGCGGCGCGACAGCAATGATGCCCATTTCGCCGATACAGGCGTGCGCCGGATGACCCAGGCCTCTAGCTGCAGGCTGTGCGGTCTGCCCAATCCCCGGGTCCCGGTGCTGGAAGGCGGCCACGCTTTTTGCTGCTACGGCTGTCGCGAGGTGTTTCGATGCTTCGGTGGCGAGGCACTTGCGGTTCAGCGCGCGCGAATACCCGAGCCGGCCGCCGCGCCGCAAGGCAAGACAGCGTATCTGTGGATCGAAGGCATGCACTGCGCCTCGTGCGAGTTCCTGATCGAGAAACTCGTCCTCGGCACACCCGGTGTCCTTGCCGCCACGGCGAGCTATGCCACATCAACTGCGAGGGTCGACTATGAGCCCGGATTGATCCGGGAGTCCGAACTGCCGGCCTTGCTGGATCGGTTTGGCTACAGCGCCCGCCTGCGCGACACCAAAGCACCCGAGTACGACGAGCGCCAGGATCTGCTGCGGGTCCTGACCGGCGGCTGCCTGGCTGCTTTCGTGATGATGCTGAGCATGCTCTTCATCTATCCAATCCATGCCGGTCTGGCCGTGGCCGCCGATTTCAATGCGATGCGATGGGTTGCCTTCGAGGTGACACCAAAGGCGCTGTTCATTCTTTGCTCGATTCTTGTCTTCTATGTCGGCCTGCCGATCTTGCGCGGTGCATGGATCGGTATCCGGGTGCGCAAGCTCAACATGGACAGCCTGCTCGCGCTTTCCATCCTCTCGACTTACGGTTACAGCGTCGTGCAGTTGTTTCTTGACCCGCTCGACCTGTACTTCGAGGTGGCCGGAACGCTGGTTGCCGTGGTGTCGGTTGGCCGCTACCTCGAGCGCAACGCCAAGCGTCGCGCAACGCGTGAACTCAACGCCATCATGCGGGTTTGCTCGGCGCAGGCAACTGTGACGCGGGATGGAGAGAGCCGGGTCGTCCCGGTCGATGAAATCGAGCCCGGCGATCTGGTCTTCATTCGCGCCGGAGACGCGGTTCCGGTGGACGGCACCGTCGTTCGCGGTGAGGGGGCTGTCAACGAATCGCTGATGACCGGCGAGCCTTTTCCGGTGTTGCGCGGGCCGGGAGACAAGGTGCTCGGCGGCAGCGAGCTTCTCGAAGGCAGCTTCGAAATCGAGATCGGCGCGCAGGTCGGGAGCCGGATCGCCGATCTGGCGCAGGTTCTTTGGAACACCCAGAGCACGACCGCGGGCGTGCCTGGCCGCGTGGACCGTATCTCGCGACGGTTTGTACCCGCCGTGTTGATCCTGGCCACCGGCATCGGGCTGGTTTACTACTTCACCGGAGCGGGCATCGAGAAGGCGCTGCTGGCGGCGCTTGCGACATTGATTGTTTCGTGTCCCTGTACGTTCGGACTGGCGGTGCCGTTGACGACGGCGGCAGCCGTCAGTTCGGCGTTGCGCCGCGGCATCATCGTCACCAGCGCCGATCTGTTCGAGAAATCGCCGCGCGTCGATGTCGTCGCGATCGACAAGACCGGCACTTTGTCCACCGGGCTGATGGAGGTCGTCGAGGTGATCGGGTCGCCCGAGGTGGCTTCGCGCGCTGCGGCTGTCGAGCGGCTATCCGTGCATCCGGTTGCCAAGGCGATCGCGCGGCTGGATGCGCACAGGACGGCCAGAGGCGATATCGAAGTCCATCCCGGCAAGGGGGCGCTGGCCAGCGTCGGCAACGTGCGCGTGGCCGTCGGCAGCAAGGCGCTCTTCAACGTGCTGGGATGGCAGATTCCTGACGATCTGGCGGCTCAGGTCGGGCAGCGTGCGCCGCGCGAAAGCGTCGTCTCCTATGTCGGCTGGGAGGGCCGCGCGCACGGTGCCATCCTCACCCGGGACCAGGCCCGGCCGCAATGGGAGCGTGTCGTCGAGCGGCTGCGCGCTGACAGTCGGGTGGTGCTGCTGACCGGAGCGGAGAATCCGGGCGGATACGAAGCGGGTGTCGACGAAGTTCATGCAGGCGTACCACCTGAGGCGAAGGCGGCGGTCATCCGCGGGCTGAGGGCCACCGGCACGGTCGCCATGATCGGTGACGGCAGCAACGACGCGCCGGCTTTGGCCGCGGCTGATCTATCGATAGCATTCGGCGCCCCCACCGCGCTGGCCGCGCAGTCGGCTGACATGGTGATCCCCGGCAACCGGCTGGATCGTGTTTTCGATGCCTTCGAACTGCTTGCCGCGACCCGGCGCCGCATCCGGCAAAACCTCGCCTGGGCGCTGGCCTACAACGCCGTCGCGATACCGCTGGCGATGACGGGCCAGCTGAACGCCCTGTTTGCGACGCTGGCAATGACGGCCAGCAGCATTCTCGTGGTGCTCAATTCCACGCGGCCGATCTTCCCCCATGAACCCGGCCACTCAACCTCCGACGCGCCACCCGTAGCGCAGCTTGGCGACGCGCCGCATCAGCCCGCCGAGGGATGAAGGGTGATCGACGTCGCCGGCTCGATCTCACCCGTCCGATCGCACAGTGCGTTCGCGCGCACGAGCGCGGCGAGCTTTCCATGAACTCAAGCGGAGCATTGTTTCGATGATCGAAAACACAATGACCAGGCCGACGTCGATGGAGCGGCTGCAGGGCTACGTCAGGTTGACCAAGCCTCGCGTCGTATCGTTGATCGTCTTTTGCGCAATCATCGGCATGTTCTTGTCCACACCTGGGATGGTGCCGCTGTCCGTACTCGTTGCCGCCACGGTCGGCATCGCCCTCGTTGCCGGGGCGGCCGCTGCCGTGAATTGCCTCATTGAGCGCAAGATCGACAGCGTGATGTCACGCACGCGCCGACGCCCGCTACCGCAGGGCCAAGTCAACGAGACCGAGGCCCTGCTTTTCTCACTGGTTCTCGGCGGTCTCGGCCTGACGCTGTTGCTGGTTTTCGTCAATCCGCTCACCACGTGGCTCACGTTGGCGACGTTCATCGGCTATGCCGTCATCTATACCGTGATCCTGAAGCCGCGAACGCCGCAGAACATCGTCATCGGCGGCGCATCGGGTGCCATGCCACCGGTGCTGGGTTGGGCCGCCGTGACCGGTCAGGTGCCTGAACAGGCCTGGCTGTTGTTCCTGATCATCTTCGTCTGGACGCCACCGCATTTCTGGTCGCTGGCGCTGTACCGGGTCAAGGAATACGAGGCGGCAAACATCCCGATGCTGCCGGTCGTGCGCGGACGCCTTTACACCCGGCGCTGCGTCTTCGCCTACACGCTCGGCCTTGTTCCGGTGACCTTGATGCCGTTTTGCATTGGCATGAGTGGTTGGTTCTATCTGGCGGCAGTGGTCCCGCTCAATGCCGTGTTCATCTCCTACGGCTGGCAGATCTGGCGCAACTACAGTGATCGCCTGGCGCAAAAGACATTTCGCTTTTCGATCGTCTACCTGACCTTGCTGTTCGCTGCACTGCTGGCGGATCACAACCTGTTCGCGTGAGAGCTTGAAAATCAATCCGACACGATATCGATGATGGACGGTCGGGTTCTACAAGCAATGCCGGCTGATAGCGGGGTTTTACTACGCTGTTGGCCCAATAAATGTAAACGTCGCCTGAGGCAACTCAAGGCGACTTTTTCTGGGTCAAATGGTTCGAATGCCGAGGGGATTCCCCCTCGAAGATCACATTCGGAACATGAAGAAAACACCATCAGCACTCAGATGGCTCGCGGAAAAACGTGCGCGCATCGCCGGCGAACTGGAAGGCCTCGCACGGGTCACGGCGACCATCAACAACGACGTCGATTCGCTGCAACAGGAATTGTCATTGTCAGAAATGTACCTGGCGATGGCAGTCGAAAAAGCGAACCGATTGACCCAAGAACTGGCGGCCCTGGATCAAACTCTTGTGATCTACGATCCGGCACTGACTCCCAGTGAAATCGAACCAATACGAAGTTGGCAAGGGCAGTACGAAAAGCGAGGTGGGCTGAAATCCTTGGTGAGCGCGGCAAACTCAAGGGCAAAAAGCTGCTGGATCCGGCACTTCGTGACACGGAGCACGTCCCCATGATTGAGGATGTCGCCGCCTGTTTCAAACGCGAGGTTTTGCCGCACTCACCGGATGCCTGGATCGATGAAGAAAAGACCAAGGTGGGGTACGAGATCCCTTTCAACCGTCACTTTTATGTGTTTGAACCGCCGCGTGAGTTGAGCGCTTCAGGCGATGCAAAACGCTGTGACCGCGCCAGTATTGGGTCTCCCCGTTTTCTTGGGCCACCAGGTTTTGATATTTCCCACATTGCGTCGGCATCAAAATCTGGCCGACGGCAATGCAGCGCAAGGAGTCGCCCGCCAATGCCCGCATTACGGCAGCCCAATTGCACGATATCGGATGCCGGGCATCCGCCGTCCGTGTGGGCCTGCAAACGACCCTTGGGCGACGTTCACCGCCCTGAACTGGTCGCCGCGAAGTTGCCCGTGGGCGAGGTAGGAAGCCCGAACCGCGTCGGCTGATCGATCAAACCGGATGTAACGGCTGAACCACCAAGCGAACGCCAAGGGCGGTACACACACGGTTGACCGTATCGAAGCGCGGTGCGCTGCCGGGCCGCAAGGCCTTGTAGAGCGCTTCCCTTGTGATGCCTGCCGCCTCGGCGATATCAGTCATGCCACGAGCGCGGGCAATGTCACCCAGTGCGGCGGAAAGCAGTCCCGCGTCGTTGGCCTGCAGGATGTCAGTCAGGTAAGAGGCGATGGCCTCGTCGCTGTCGAGGTATGGTGCGGCATCAAATGCCGGCAGTTCGTCAACCTTGATTCGCTTGCTCACCTTCGTCTCCTCTCTCAGTCCAGCAGCGCGGCCAGCGCTTTCGCTCGCCGGATGTCGCTCTTCTGTGTGCGCTTGGATCCGCCCGCCAGCAGGACAACAAGCTGGCTACCACGTTGCGTGAAATACACGCGCCATCCGGCCCCGACATGGATTCGAAGCTCGGAGATACCGTCGCCCACCGGCTCCACGTCGCCGAGAAGACCTCGTTCAAGCCGCTTGATCCGAGAGACCACAACGCCACGAATCGAGGCGTCTACCAATTGGTCGAGCCAAGACGTGAACTCAGGGAGCGCTTTGACGCTGAACACGTTTGTAGTGTAATCGAACGATTACACACCGACAAGCCTGCGTGACAGCCTGCGTGGCGAGTCTGCGTGGCGAGTCTGTATAGGGCGAAAGGTCAGCGCCCAGTCTTTCAGAGACAGTCACCACCTCCGGCAACGGGGATCGGTTTGGATGGCCGGTAAGGAGAGATTCGTGCGCCCGGGTTGCAGCGATTCCGGTCCTACAGAAACTCGAACTGCACGCCAGATACCGGACATTGCATCCAGTAGCCCAACGACAGCAGTGTCGTCGCGAACTCAAACAAACAGACACCGGGACTCGACCAGGAGCGGTCATCAGCGTATTGAACGCGACTCCAACAAGCATGCAGCTACGGTCATGCCGACTCGAGATTAATGCTTGCCTGCACTTCATCCCACGGAGCGGCCAACCGTCGGCCGTCCCGCACCAACAATCCTGCTGCCTCCAGCGCGCTTACGTCCTGATGCACATTCTTGTAGTCGCGCACCAACGACGCCGCCAGTTCGCGCACGCTTGCCGCACCATGCTGTCGCACAAAACGCAGTAGTTCCAGCCGACGGGGAGACAGGTCTCCGTCATCGCCTGAAAACTGAGAAACGTGACATGGGCTTCATCGACGGCTCATCCGCCTGAGCGCGATGCCATGCACCGACGAAGCGCTTGCCCATCGCCGCCAGGTCATCGACATGTAATTGAACTTTCGTGGCCATGGTGTTATTCCTTTCGTTGCAATTCGTCTTGCCGGACACTGTCAACATCGGCCAGGAAATCCGCAACGAGTTGCTCGACAGACACAAAGCGATATCGCATTTCACGCTCCCCGATGTGCTTGTGGTCACCCTTGCCGCGCTCATTGTCGTAACCCACCAGGCGTTTGTCAGTGCGGCCGTAATACAGGCTGTATTTCAGTCCGTGTGGACGCTCCGGATTGGCTGTAGCAAGCCTCCAGATGGTCATTTCGACAATTGACCCGTCGGGCAAAGTTGCCTTGTCATGAAACAGCTTTGTCGCTTTCATTTATGGTGCAGAGTACCATCGAAAAATAATGGCGTCAAACACCATACGCATTCACCGTGCGTCGAGCAGATGGTCGCCGCGAGGAGCGTCTGCTTCCGGCCATACGGTTGGTCCGCTTTGGGCACATTGCCGAACGCCACGAACGGCTTCTGACTGGCATTGAACTGGACCACCAGATACTGCTGCGTGTCGCTGGAGCCCCAGGCACATCAGTCGAGGCCCGATGTGGGAAACCAGTCAACGTGACTGACGTCACTCCGAAGGGCACCTCGCAGATCGCGCATGCGGCGTTGTTCGTCCTTGCGCACGAAGTGCGCGGCGTCCTCTCGCCTTGCCTGGCACGCCCACGGAGTACGCTCGGGCGCGTTCACACTGCCGTTTCTAGGTTCAACTGGACCACCAGATACTGGACTGTCGTGTAGACCCGCAATCAGTCTATTGGAGTCGGTCAACTTTCTCGGAAGCCGTCCGTCAGGACGGAGGGTCAGGTCTGCCTGTTGTTGAAGGGTTTGGACTCGTTCATCGCCCAAAACGAGAACGCTCCCCTGGTGGCTTGGCTCATCGGTGCGGCTGAAGAGCCATCTCTACGGCTAGCTCAATCGTTGCGGTTCCCGCCACCAATCACACCAATCGGCTTAGGGGCGAAAAATGACTTAGAGCGATGAGTCAAAACCTCTGGGAACCCTTGTGGCTATTGGGTTCCCAGCTTTCCTTGGGCCAACAGCGTAGTAAAACCCTGATAGCGAAAAAAAAGCCACCCGAAGGTGGCTTGAAAAAAGTCCTGCGAATAGGACGTCGTTGGAATCGAGGCTGAACCTTGCGCTGGGCTTTGTTCGAGATGCAAGCCTTTGGCCTTTGAACTGTGACAGCAGTTGAAGCAACTCTAACGGCTGGGTTTGACGCCCGCCATCCTCTATTCAGGGGAGGCATCGCCGAATTATTTGTCATCCGGTAATATTTCCGGACGCATTGCGCGCGATTTCCGGTTATCGGCCCGTCATTTGTGGCAGGCAGACGCGGAAACAGGCGCCGCCACCATCATGGTCCTCGCAGCAGACCGTGCCGCCATGGCGCAAGACGATGGATTTCACCAGCGCCAGGCCCAGACCCATGCCGCCATCGCGTTCGCTGGCTCCGGGCAGGCGATAAAACGGCTCGAAGATGCGTTCGCGCAGGGCCTCGGGTACGCCCGGGCCCTGGTCGCAGACCTGGATCTCGATCTGATCGCCTGCGACGGCGAGTTTGAGTGTCACCGCGCCGGCGGCATGGCGGCGCGCGTTCTCGAGCAGATTGCGCACCACGCGCCGCAGCAGCTTGCCCACCCCCAGCACTTCCAGTGCGGTGCGGGTGCCGTCGACCTGCAGTTGTGCGTCCAGCTTCGCGCATTCCTCGGCTGCCAGGCCGAGCAGATCGACTGGCTCCATGGTACCGATATCCACCTCGCTGGCGTCCAGCCGGCTGGCCAGCAGGATTTCGTCGATCAGCTGGTCGAGCTCCTGGATATTGCGCGCAATCTCATCGCGCAACTCGGGTGAGGTCTGCGGCCCCATCAGCTCCAGCCCCATACGGATGCGTGTCAGCGGCGAGCGCAGCTCGTGCGACGCGTTGGCCAGCAAGGCCTTGTGTGACTGCAGCAGCGCCTGAACCCGGGCGGCTGCGGCGTTGAAGCCCTTGGCCAGGTTTGCCACTTCGTCATGGCCTTGTTGTGGCAGCCGGGTGGTCAGGTCGCCTTCGCCCCATTGGTGCACGCCTTGTTCCAGCGCTTCGAGCCGTTTGGTCAGGCGGCGCACGATCGGGTAGGTGCCCAGTGCCACCGCCACCGCGATGAAAGCCAGCATCCAGGCAAAACCCACGGCCGGACGCTCAGCAGCCTTGTTCTTGCCCATGGCACCATGGTTGTTGTCAGCACCACGCGGTCGCGGCAACTGGATGTACAAGGTGCTGCCGTCCTGCATCGTGACCTGGAACTCGGTCGCTTGTCCGGGCACGCGGATCGGGCGGGCCGGTGCCTGGCCGAGGATGTTGCCAGCGGCGTCAAGCAGCACGATCTCGCGCCCTGGCCGCATCGCGCGTTCACGCTCGGCGTCCATGCGCGACAACCAGCCGGCCAGCAGCGCCAGCACGGCAACCGTGCCCACCACAGCGAGCCAGATGCGCAGGTACAGGCGCTGGAACAAGGGGATTTTCATGGGCCCGGCGGATGCTTAGTCCTGCTGGCGTGCGAACACGTAGCCGACGCCGCGCACGGTGAGAATGCGTTTGGGATTTTTCGGGTCCTGTTCGATCGCGGCCCGGATCCGGCCCATGTGCACGTCGATGGAGCGGTCAAAGGCATCGAGTTCGCGCCCGCGCACGGCTTCCATGATCTGGTCGCGTGTGAGTACCCGGCCGGCCCGTTCGGCCAGTGCCACCAGCAAGTCGAACTGGTAGGAGGTCAGGTCGCAGGCCTGATCCGCGACCGTCACCGTGCGGGCGTCGCGATCGATCTGCAGCGAGCCGAACTGCAGCGGTTGGTCGACCGCGTCGAGCCGCACCATTGCGGCGCAATACCGCACGGATGCGCGCCAGCAATTCGCGCGGTTCAAAGGGCTTGGGCAGGTAGTCGTCGGCGCCGATTTCCAGGCCGACGATGCGGTCCATCGGGTCGCCTTTGGCTGTGAGCATCAAAATGGGCGTGCGACCAGCCGCGCCCGGCAGGCTGCGAATGCGTTTGCACACCTCCAGGCCGTCCATGTCGGGCAGCATCAGGTCCAGTATCACCAGATCGGGCAGGGGCTCGGAGCCGCGCCCCTGCAGTTGCGCCAGACCGCTATGCCCGTCGCCGGCGTGCGACACCGTGTACCCGGACTGTCCCAGGTATTGCGTCACCATCTGGGCCAGCCGGGAATCGTCCTCGATCATCAATAGTCGTTCCACCATGGGCGCAGTTTAGGGGCTGCCGTGCAGCGACTGTTGAAGCGGCGGTAAAGATTGGTAAACCGCCGCGTGCGGTCACGGTGTGGGGGCCGAAGACGCTGCAGCCCCGGCCCCCGGTCGGGGCTGTCCGTGGCCGGCCCATGCCGCCAGCATGATCAGCCCCAGCACCGGCAGCCCCAGCAGAGCGGTGGCCACGAAAAACTGCGCGTAGCCGAAGCTGTCGACATACTGGCCCGAGAAGCCCGCCAGGAACTTGGGCAGCAACAGCATCAGTGAACTGAACAGGGCGTACTGGGTGGCCGAATAGCGCACGTTGGTCAGGCCCGACAGATAGGCAATGAATGCGGCCGACGCGATGCCGCTGCTCAGGTTGTCGGCCGACACCACGGCGATCAGCGCCTGCACGTCGTGTCCGTGGCCGGCGAGCCAGGCGAACAGCAGGTTGGTCGCGGCGCTGAGAATGGCGCCCAGCATCAGAATACGCATCACGCCGTAGCGCATGGACAAGACGCCCCCGATGAAGGCGCCCACCAGCGTCATGATGACGCCGTAGATCTTGGTCACGGCCGCGACCTCGTCCTTGGTGAATCCCATGTCCACATAGAACGGATTGGCCATGATGCCCATCACGACGTCGCTGATGCGGTAGATCGCGATCAACGCCAGGATCAACACCGCGTGCCAGCGGTAGCGCCCCAGAAAATCGGCAAACGGTGCCACCAGCGCGCCCTGAATCCATTCGCCTGCGCTCTTGGCCGGTGCAATCGTCGGGTGTTGCGGCTCGGGCGACAACAGCACCGTCATCACGCCCACCAGCATGGACGCGGCCATGACCAGGTAGGCCGTCTGCCAGGCGCCGGACTGGTATTGCGCCGCGCCGCTGAGCTCGGCGCGCGCGGCGATCCACAACACGCCGGCGCCGGCCCAGATCATCGCCATCCGGTAGCCGGTCTGGTAGGTGGCGGCCAGTGCGCCCTGGCGCTCGGTGGAGGCGGACTCGATGCGGTAGGCGTCGAGCGCGATGTCCTGCGTGGCCGATGCGAACGCGACCGCGAGCGCGCCCCAGACGATGGGTGTCAGCGCCAGCTGCGGATCGGTCATGGCCATGCTGGCCAGCGCCATCATGATCACCAGCTGGGACAGCAGCAACCAGCTGCGCCGGCGCCCCAGCCAGCGCGTCAGCAGCGGAATCGGCAGGCGGTCCACCAGCGGCGACCAGGCCCACTTGAAGCCATAGGCCAGCCCGACCCAGCTCAGGTGGCCGATGGTGGTGCGGTCGATGCCGGCCTCGCGCAGCCAGAAGCTCAGCGTGCCGAGCACCAGCAGCAGCGGCAAACCGGCAGAGAAGCCCAGAAACAGCATGCGCAGGCTTGCGGGCTCAAGGTAGACGCGCACGGCGACGCGCCACGGAACACGGGGTTTCTCGGTATCGGGAGAGGTATCTGTCATGCAGGGGTCGGGCTGTTCCGACTATTATTCACGCATGTGCCAGACCTGCCTTTCCAACCGATCCATCTGGGCCTCGCGCCGCGGCTTCTTGCTCGCGGGCGCTGCGGCGGCGGCAGCGCCCGCGTTGGCGCAGGTCGACGTGGGCAAACGTTCGCAGTTTCGCAAGCTGGTGTCGGCCGACGAGATCGAGCAGGCTGCCGCCGAGCAATATGCCAAGGTCCTGTCCGATGCGCGCGCCCAGAAGGCGCTGGCGCCCGACAACCATGCGCAGCTGCGGCGCCTGCGCGCAATTGCGCAGCGCATCATTCCCCACACGGCGTCCTGGAACGATCGTGCGCGCAGTTGGCGCTGGGAGGTCAACCTGATCGCCAGCAAGGACGTGAATGCCTTTTGCATGCCGGGCGGCAAGATCGCCTTCTTCTCCGGCATCCTCGACCAGTTGCAGCTGACCGACGACGAGGTCGCGATGATCATGGGCCACGAAATGGCGCATGCCTTGCGCGAACATGCCAGCGAGCGCATCGGCAAGACCCAGGCCACTGGTGTTGGCCTGTCGCTGTTGTCGCAATTGCTGGGGCTCGGTGACATGGGCGATACCGTGGCCAATATCGGCACCCAGCTGCTTACGCTCACGTTCAGCCGCGAGGATGAGAGCGAGGCCGATCTGGTCGGCCTGGAACTGGCGGCGCGCGCCGGTTATGCACCACATGCTGGCGCCAGCCTGTGGCGCAAGATGGCAGCGGCCTCGGGTGGAAGCGGCAAGCTCGCATTTCTATCCACCCACCCGAGTGGCCCGCAGCGCATCCGCGACCTGCAGGCGAACGAGCCCAAGGTGCAGGGCCTTTACGAACGGGCGCGCCGGGGCGGCTGAGCCCGTGTGGCGGCTCTGCCGCCGCACGCGTCGTATCATGCGCCCACCTGCGCCGACGCGCGCGATGGCGGACTCGCACTCCGCAAGCGACCATGACGATCCAGTACGACCGGTATTACCGGTATGCCGAATTCACGTCCATCCTGCAGCAACTGGTGCAGGCATATCCCCGATTGCTGGCGCTCGAGAGCATCGGCAAGAGCCATGAAGGACGCGACATCTGGTTGATGACGGTAACCAACCAGGACACCGGAGTCGCGCTGGACAAGCCGGCGTATTGGGTCGACGCCAACATCCACGCCAGCGAACTGGCTGGTGGCGCGGCGGCCATGTACCTGATCGACACCCTCACCGCGCAATACGGACGGCGCGACGACGTCACGCGCTGCCTGGACAGCCGGGTGTTCTACATCTGCCCGCGCATGAACCCGGATGGCGCCGAATGGGCGTTGCGCGATACGCCCAAGATCATCCGTTCGTCGACCCGCCCGTATCCATACGACGAGGACCAGGTCGACGGCCTGGATATCGAGGACGTGGACGGCGACGGGCGCATCCTGTCGATGCGCATCCCGGACGCCAACGGCAACTGGAAATGCCATCCGGACGAACCGCGCCTGATGGTGGCGCGCGAACCGACCGAGGTCGGTGGCAACTACTACCGTATCCTGCCCGAGGGCCGGGTGCGCGACTACGACGGCTTCATGCTCAAGGTGAACCGGGACCGCGAAGGGCTGGATCTGAACCGCAATTTTCCGGGGCAGTGGCGTCAGGAGTTCGAGCAGATGGGCGCCGGCCCGTTTCCCACCTCCGAGCCCGAAGTGCGCGCAGTGGTGCATTTCATTACCCACCATCCGAACATCACGGGCGGCGTGACGTTCCACACCTGGAGTGGCGTGTTGTTGCGCCCGTTCTCGGGCCGCCCCGACGACGAAATGCCGGCGGAAGACCTGTGGGTCTTCAAGGCGCAGGGCGACAAGGGCACGGCGCTGACCGGCTACCCGGCGATCAGCACCTTTCATGAGTTCCGCTACCACCCCAAGGACGTCACCAGCGGCGGCTTCGACTGGATATACGAACACTTGGGCCTGTACAAGTGGACGGTCGAGATTTGGTGCCCGATGCGCGAGGCCGGCATCACCGACTACAAGTTCATCGACTGGTTCCGCGAACACCCGGTCGAAGACGACCTCAAGCTGCTGGCCTGGTCGGACCATGCGCTGAACGGCAAGGGTCATGTCGACTGGTACCCGTTCCAGCATGCGCAACTCGGTGCCATCGAGATCGGCGGCTGGGACAAGATCCATGCTTTTCGCAACCCGCCGCTGCAATTGCTGGAGAAAGAGATTGCACGCTTTCCGGACTGGTTGTTGTGGAACGCGCTGACCTCACCCAAGCTGGAACTGGTTTTTGCGCGCTGCGAGAAGTTGGGGCCAGATACCTGGCGCATCGAGGTAGGTGTGCAGAACACCGGCCATTTGCCGTCGTATGTATCCAAACGGGCGCTGGAGCGCAAGCAAAGCCGGGGCCTGGTCGGCGAGATCACGCTGCCCGACGGTGCCAGCCTGGTATCCGGGCAGTTGCGCATGTTGGCAGGCGAACTCGAAGGGCGGGCCTACAAACATACGCTGGTGAGCTTCTGGACCGACAACACGCCGATGGCCGACCGTGCCAAGTTGCAGTGGGTGGTGCGCGCGCCGGCTGGCACGGCCATTCCGGTCATCGTGCGGCACGAAAAGGCGGGAACGGTACGGGCGACAGTTACGCTGGGATAGATGGTGCGCGCACCTTGCGCCTGGCGATCCAGCCGATTGTGCCGAGACCCGTGAGCAGGCTCTGTACCAGATTGAGGGCTCCGGAGCGGCGGTGATCGGTGCCTGCCCGCTCGTTAAACTTGCGCATCAGCTTTATACGCCTGCCATGCACATCGCATCGTTGCGCCCACCCCAGGGCGCGCAAGTTTGCAGGTAGAACCTGGCTGGCCAAACGGGAGCCCTATCCGATGTCGACCACCACCCAGCCGCCGCGATCCATGCAACAGGCGCTGAACAATATGCTCGACGAGGCGATTCGCCGCGTCATCGGTGGCGAACCTCTGTCGTCTTTTTGCGCGTGGTTTGTTGCCGAGCTTGATTCTGCGCTCGGCCCATCGGACGACCCGCTTGCTGGCAACGCCGACTACGGGCATCGACTGCGCATCACCATGGCGCGCCATTTCTGGCGCGACGTGCCCATGCCCAATAACCGATGGCGCACGCAGTCGCTGCCCAAGGTCGAGCGCAATGACCGGTGTTATTGCGGGTCGGGACGCAAGTACAAGCAGTGTTGTGTCGATCTGGCTGACATGCCGCCGGTGCTCAACGCAGAGCACGCGCTGGGCCTGGTGCTGGCGTCGATACCTCCCGCCCAATTGAGCGTGGCCGCCTTGCGCCAAGTGCCGCCGGCCGGGCTCGCCATTGCGGCGATGGCGATGCGCGATGAGTTTGGCGACGCAGCTGTTGCCGCGATGCTGGAACCCTTGTTCCTGGATCCGGTCGGTCTGGATGCACGCCATGATGACGCGTTCGAAGTCCTGATGGATGTCTTGATCAGTCTGGGCCAGGAGACGCGCCGTGAACAACTTGTGCAGGCGGTCAGCCAGAGCTCCGACAAGGTCTTGGCGACCTCGGCGCGTTGTCGGCGCGTCAGCATGTTGGCAGATCGCGGCGAGTACGCCCCGGCGTGGGCCTTGTTTTACGAAACCCAGCGGCTGAGCCCCAATGATCCGCAGCTATTGCACCTGGAACTGCTGACCCTGCTCAGTGAAGGCCGCAACCAGGAGGCCCGCGCGCGTGCGCCGCTGCTGGCTGCGCGGGCCCGCAAGCTCGGTTTTCACGAGCTGGCGCAGACGCTGACGGACATTGGCCTCAAGGGACTCGTGGCCGCTGCCGAGTTGCCCTCTGACGACGAAGACCTCGATGAGGAGGAGCGATCCTGGACCGAACTGCTGCGCTCGGTGCCTGCCACGTTCGATGAAGTCCATTGCCGCAGCCTGTATGTTGTGGAGCAGCTGCCGCCGCCCGATGGCCAAACCGAATCCGTGCTGCAGTTGCGCGCGGGCAAGTCATTGCAAGCAATTGAAAAGCGTTGGCGCAAGGCGTACCCGGTGGCCGTTCCGATGATGACGGATCTGGACGCCGACGCAGATGCGATCCTGGACGATCCCCAGGGTGTGATGGATTTTCTGGCCAAGTATCCCGACGCGTGGCTCAGCGTGAAGGTGCAGGACGATTTGTTGCTCGCTGCGCGCGAGATAACGGATATGTCGGGTGCGCAAAACTTGTTTTCCGCGGCACGGGTATTGGCGGCGCATGCGGTTGCGGTCTGCCGTGCCGTATTGGGCGATGACCGGGGCAAGGTGATCTGGGGCATGTTGGAGAGCCGGCCGTTCTTGCGTGTGATTGCGCAGGCGATCATTTTTGCGCGTGATGCGCACGACGAGGCCGCGACCGATGCGCTGATGCGCTGGGCGCTCGCACTCAATCCCCACGATAACCACGGATGGCGCGAGCCGGTGATCGGGCGGGCCCTGGCAATGGGCCAAGCTGAAGAGGCTTTGGTGTGGCTGGATCGATATCCGAACGACATGCCGCCTGCCGATCACCAGCGCGCACTGGCACATTTCATGTTGGGTGATGTCGTGGCGGCCGAGGCAATACTGCGGGCAGCGCATGGCGTTGTGCCCGCGATGGTCGAGGCCTTGTTGCCGGAGTTGCTGGATGCACCCCCGGCAGACGAAGGCCCCGGCATGGTCATCGGCGGCGCCGAGCAAGCCTACGACTACCGCAGTTTGATGCGGCCGGTGTGGGTGCGTACCCGTGCCCTCGCGTGGCTGCAGGGGCTGGACTTGCCCAAGCCCAAGCCCAAGCCCAAGCCGAAATCGCGCGTAAAGACCCGCGCCAAGGCAGCAATACCGGATGCACCGCCGCCGGCCGTCTTTGATCCCGATGCGAACGCGTCTGGCGCCCAGGAAAAGCGTCTGAGCCTTTGGTTTCCCGACATGCCTCGCCTGCGGGGCTACCTGACCGCCATCGCCTGGTCACCGGGCATGGTCATGCCCAACGTCTGGATGACGCCGCTGATGCAGTTGCTGCAGGCTGCGCAAGACACCAAGGTCGAGGCGCCGACGCTGGACGTCATGAATACGGTGCTGGGCGACCTGATGCAGCTGTACAACCACCTGAATGGCCTGGTGCTCACGCACGATCCGAACCGGCTCCCCGACGATTTGCCAACCAATGAGGCTGTATTCCCCTGGGCGGCAGGTTTTGTTCAAGCCGCCGAACTATGTGCGGGCGAATGGCGTGGCGCCGGGTTTGCCGTCAAAAGCACGCAGATGCCGTTCAAGACGTTGTTTGCGCTCGCGGCGCAAGCGGCCGCCCAACCCGACGCGTGGCGAGCGACCGATGGTGACGGACAAGCCTTGTTGACCGGCGTTTCCCCCGACGCCCCCGTTCCTGACGACGTGTTGACCCATGCCTTGATGCCACTGTGGTCCGTCATTGTGCCGCTGCGCCAGCAAAGGGCGAAGCGTTAGACCTGTGCTTCGCCAGAGTGTCGATACAGGCCCATGCCGCCGTTGATCTCGATGACCTCGCCGGTAATGAACAACGACGCGTCCGAGGTCAGTCTGGCGTGGCATCGGCACATTTACTTATCGCTATTGAATGACATAAAAACAGAACAATATTCGGCAGTAAGTGGTTAACACTGCATGTCATTGCAAGTTTTACCCGCCTTCAACTGGAGTTCGTTCATGAGTGCCCCTTCACCCGCCAGTCCGTCTGTTTCGCCGGCGATGCTGCTCACGCCCGCCTTGTCCACCTCGCCGCTGCGCGAGGCCATCAGTGCAGCGACCCGGCCGCCTGAACCGGAGCTTCTGCCCGGTCTGCTGGCGCAGGCCCGAATGGACGATGCGCAGAGTCAGGCGATCCAGGCGCTGGCGTTGCGCATCGCGGGGGGCGTGCGCACCCGTTCGCGCGCCGGTGGGCGGGCGGGTTTGGTCCAGGGCCTGCTGCAGGAGTTCGCGCTCAGCTCGCAAGAAGGGGTGGCCTTGATGTGCCTGGCCGAGGCGCTTTTGCGTATTCCGGATGCGGCCACGCGCAACGCCCTGATCCGCGACAAGATCGGCACCAGCAACTGGCAGGTCCATCTCGGTCAAAGTCCGTCACTGTTCGTCAATGCCGCAACCTGGGGCTTGCTGTTCACCGGCAAGCTGGTGGCCACGCACAGCGACACGGGCCTGAGCACGGCCTTGCGCAAGGTGGTGTCGCGCGGCGGCGAGCCGCTGATCCGCAAGGGGGTGGACATGGCGATGCGCCTGATGGGCGAACAGTTCGTCACTGGCGAGACGATCGACAAGGCCCTGGTCAATGCCCGCACGCGCGAAGCCGAGGGTTTCCGCTACTCCTATGACATGCTGGGCGAAGCGGCGATGACCGCGCGTGACGCTCAGCACTATTTCTCTGCCTATGAGCTGGCCATCCATGCCATTGGCCGTGCCGCCAAGGGCAAAAGTGTCTTGCACGGCCCGGGCATCTCGATCAAGCTCTCGGCGCTGCATCCGCGTTATGTGCGTGCAAAAGTGCGGCGCGTCATGGCCGAGTTGTATCCGCGCCTGTTCCGGCTGGCCCAGTTGGCGCGCCAGTACGACATTGGCCTGAACATCGATGCCGAGGAGGCTGATCGGCTGGAGTTGTCGCTCGACCTGCTCGAGCGTCTGTGTTTCGAGCCTGCGCTGGCTGGCTGGGACGGTATCGGCTTCGTCATCCAGGCCTATCAGAAGCGTTGCCCGGCGGTGGTCGACTACATGGTCGACCTGGGCCGGCGCAGCGGCCACCGACTGATGGTGCGCCTGGTCAAGGGCGCATATTGGGATTCCGAGATCAAGCGCGCCCAGCTCGACGGGCTGGCAGACTACCCGGTCTACACGCGCAAGGCCTATACCGACGTGGCCTATATCGCATGCGCGCGCAAGCTGCTGGCCGCGCCTGAGGCGGTGTATCCGCAGTTCGCCACGCACAACGCGCAGTCGCTGGCCACGATTCATCAACTGGCGCTGGACATGAACGCGACGGCCGAGGATGCCTATGAATTCCAGTGCCTGCACGGCATGGGCGAACCTCTGTATGAACAGGTAGTTGGCCCGGTGTCGGGCGGCAAGCTCGGCCGCGCCTGTCGCATCTATGCGCCGGTGGGCCTGCATGAGACGCTGCTGGCCTACCTGGTGCGCCGGCTGCTGGAGAACGGCGCCAACACCTCGTTCGTCAACCGCATCGCCGATGAAGACCTGCCGTTGGATGCGCTGGTCGAAGACCCGGTGGTGACGGTGTTGTCCATGGCAGCCAAGGAAGGCATCGTCGGTGCGCCGCACCCGGCGATTGCGCTGCCGCGCGATTTGTACGGCGACATTCGACCCAACTCGCGCGGCCTGGACCTGGCCAGCGAGATCGACCTGAAGTCGCTGGCGCAGACCTTGGCCAACTCCCACACGCAGGCCTGGACGGCCGCGCCGATGCTGGGCAGCGACACGCCTGCCGCAGTGCCAGGCGAGGTGCGCCAGGCGCTGAATCCTTCGGACCGCAGCGACGTTCTCGGCAAGGTGCGCGACGCGACGCTGGACGATGTGGAGACGGCATTGGCCTGTGCCGCGCAGGCCGCAGCCGGCTGGGCCGCCACGCCGCCGGCCGACCGTGCCGCCATGCTGGAAGCGGCAGCCGACCGGTTAGAGGCGGACACCGAAATGTTGATCGCGCTGCTGGTGCGCGAGGCGGGCAAGACCTGCGCCAACGGCGTGGCCGAGGTACGTGAGGCGGTTGATTTTCTGCGCTACTACGCCCTGCAGGTGCGGCGCCATTTCGACAACGCCACGCATCGCCCGCTCGGACCGGTGGTGTGCATCAGCCCGTGGAACTTTCCGTTGGCCATCTTCACGGGTCAGCTGTCCGCGGCGCTGGCTGCCGGCAATCCGGTACTGGCCAAACCGGCCGAACAGACGCCGCTGGTGGCCGCCGCCGCCGTGCGCGCCCTGTGGGATGCCGGCGTGCCGCGCGCCGTGTTGCAACTTTTGCCCGGCCCCGGCGAGACCGTCGGGGCGGCATTGGTCGCCGACGCGCGTGTGCAGGGTGTGATCTTCACCGGTTCGACCGAGGTGGCGCGTTTGCTGCAGCGCGCACTGGCTTCACGCCTGGGCCTTGATGGCCAACCGGTGCCACTGATCGCCGAGACCGGCGGTCAGAACGCCATGATCGTCGATTCGTCGGCCCTGGCCGAGCAGGTGGTGGCCGATGTGGTCTCCTCGGCTTTCGACAGCGCCGGCCAACGCTGTTCGGCGCTGCGCGTGTTGTGCGTGCAGGTCGACGGCGCCGAGCGTGTCATCGAAATGCTCAAGGGGGCAGTCAGCGAGTTGCGTGTTGGCGACCCGCGCGCGCTGGCGGTGGACGTCGGCCCGGTGATTGATGTCGAAGCCAAGGGCATCATCGAGCGCCATATCGCGGCCATGCGCGCCAAGGGTCACCCAGTGGCACGCCCGGCCGTGGTTGACAGCGACGCCACCAGCCGTGGCACCTTCGTGCCACCGGCTGTGATCGAAATCGAGGCGATCGCGGAACTGCAGCGCGAAGTGTTCGGCCCGGTGCTGCATGTGCTGCGTTACCAACGTGATGGCCTGGCCGAACTGATGGAGCAGATCAACGCCACCGGCTACGGCCTGACCATGGGTGTGCATACGCGCATCGACGAGACGCTGGCCCAGGTGGTGAGCGCTGCGCAGGCCGGCAACCTCTATGCCAACCGCAACATCGTCGGTGCCGTGGTGGGTGTGCAACCCTTTGGTGGCGAAGGTCTGTCGGGAACCGGCCCCAAGGCCGGCGGACCGCTATACCTGCTGCGTTTGCTCAGCCGTCTGCCTGCCGATGCAGCGCGCCGTGTCACGCACGATGACAATGCACCCGGACAAGCCGGACAGTCACGTGGCTGGATGCCCAAGGGGGACGCCAATGGTGCACTGGGCGCGCGGGCGGCGTTGCGCGAATGGGCGCTGGCGCATGGCCACGCGTCGCTGGTCCAGGTGTGCGAGGACCTGTCGCAACGCACGCCCGATGCCCAGTGGCACGCCTTGCCCGGCCCGACTGGCGAGGCGAACCTGTATGCGACGCTGGCGCGCGAGGCCGTGTTGTGCCTGGCGCCCGCCGGAGCCGACGGCGATGCCGACCGGCTTGCACAATTGGCCGCCGCGCTGACCGTCGGCAGCCGCGCCGTCTGGCCGGCCGATGCGCAGGCATTGCGTGAATCGTTGCCGTCGGTGGTCCGGGAGTGCGTTCTGCTGGCGCACGATTGGCACGCAGACACCGTGCATTTCGACGCCGTGCTCCACCATGGCACAGCGGCTGATCTGCAGGCGGTGCTGAGCGCATTGGCCGCTCGACCGGGGCCGATCATTGGTGTTACCGCGGGCGCATCGAAAGACGCCGCGCTGCCGCTGGAGCGTCTGCTCATCGAGCGTTCACTCAGCGTCAACACGGCCGCGGCCGGCGGCAACGCGAGCCTGATGACGATAGGCTGAAGCCAGCCTGCAAGCTGTTTGCAGGAGCAGTACGCTTACGAGGCGTCTGTCGGCTGCGCGTGGGCGCGACGTTGGCGCTGGCGCCACACAACCCAGCCGATCAGCGCCAGCGCCGGCAGGAACATCCATTCACGCGCCGGGTTGTCGCTGGGCACTTCGACCGCCTCGATCCGGAAACCCGCTTGAATACCCTGCTTTGCGGCGCGACTGCCGAAGCTGACCTGGCTGACCGTGAGTTCTGTCTCGGTCCGCGCGATGTGCAGACCGATGCCAAGCAGGCGCTGCGTCGCGTCTGTCCCCTGGGGCCCCAGTGCCAGCACCACGCCATGCTCCACCGATCGGCCTTCCAGCGTCGTGCCACGCAGGAAGACGCGCATCTGCGCGCCATCCGGCGCCTGGGCAATGGCGGCCAGGACCGCATCACCGTGCAGTCGCTGGTAGGGCGTGAACAACCGGTCCATGAAAAGGCCGGGGTAAAACAGCATGAACACCGCCAGCAGCATCACCAGGCGTTCCATGACCGTGCTGCGCACGATCAGCCAGGCCTGGTTGACCGAGATGAAGGCGAAACCGGCCAAGGCCGCGCTGGCCAGCGTGAGCAGGGTGTGGCCGATGCCGCTGACCCCGATCAGCAGCAGTTGCGGGTTCAGCACGAACATGAAGGGCAACAGCACCATGCGCATCGAGTAACGAAACGCGACCACCCCGGTGCGAATGGGATCGGCGTTTGCGATGCTGGCGGCGGCATAGGACGCCAGCCCGATCGGCGGTGTGATGTCGGCCATCAATCCGAAATAGAACACGAACAGATGCGCTGCGATCAGGGGTACGAGCAAACCGTTGTGCGCGCCGATGGCGACGATCACCGGTGCCATCAGCGACGACACCACGATGTAGCTGGCAGTGGTGGGCAGACCCGTACCCAGCACCAGGCAGATCAAGGCCACCAGGGCCAGCATGGCCACGATGTTGCCGCCTGACAAGGCGGTCACCAGGTCGGTCATTACCAGTCCGATGCCGGTCAGCGTAATGGTGCCGACGATGATGCCGGCGGTGGCGGTGGCGATGGCCACGACGACCATGTTGCGCGCGCCGGCCGCCAGTCCGTCGACCAGATCCTGCACACCCTGCCAGGTCGATGCGATCTTGTCCGGCTCGCCGCGAAACCAGGCGCGCAGCGGACGCTGGGTGAGGACGATAAAGGCCAGGAACAGCACGGCCCAGAACGCCGCACGTATCGGCGAGAGTTGTTCGATCACCAGGTTCCACATCAATGAGCCGACCGGCAGCACGAAATACATGCCCGAGCGCAGCGTCGGACCGATTTCGGGCATCTGGGTGATGGGCACGGCCGCCGTGTCCACGATGCCGGCATCGGGACCGCTGGCACGCAGCAGCAGCACATAGGCGAGCAGCAGCAGGACGGCCATGACGGCAAACGACTGTCGTGGTACGAGCAAGTGCATGACGGCGCCCAGGATGGACACCAGGGCCAGCACCGAGGCGACGCCGACGAAGCCAAGCGAAAACCTGCTGACGGACTGCTGCCAGCGGGAAAAATGGCGCCGCGGCAGGCCGCGCATATCCGCCTTCACGGCCTCCAGATGCACGATGTAGAGCAGTCCGAGGTAGGACACCATGGCCGAGATAAGCGCGTGTTTGAGTACCTCGATGTAGGGCACGCCGACATACTCCACCATCAGGAACGCGGCTGCACCCATGACCGGTGGCATCACCTGACCGTTCACCGAGGCCGCGACTTCGATGGCGGCAGCCTTCTCGGCCGGGTAGCCGACGCGCTTGATCAACGGAATCGTCAACGGGCCGGTGGTCACCACGTTGGTGATGGAGGACCCGGAAATCATCCCGGTTGCTGCCGATGCGACCACAGCCGCCTTGGCCGGTCCGCCGCGCAGGTGGCCGAGCAAGGCCACGGCGCAGCGGATGAAATAGCCGCCGGCGCCGGCGGTTTCGAGCAGTGCCCCGAACAACACGAACAGGAAGATCAGTCCGGCCGAGACCCCGAGTGCCACGCCGAAAACGCCCTCGGTGGTCAACCACAGATGGCTCATGGCCTTGCCGAAGGATGCGCTTTTGTGCGCGATCAGGTCGGGCATTTGTTCGCCCAGGAAGATATAGACCAGCAACAACAAGGCCAACAGCACCATCGGCAGGCCGAGCACCCGGCGCGTGGCCTCGAGCAGGAGCAGCAAACCCAGTCCGGCCGTGCCGATCTCGAATGCCGTCGCCATGCCCGTGCGGGAACTGACCGACGCGTAGAACAGCGCCAGATAACCTGCACTCAGGGCTGCCAACAGGGCCAGCACCAGATCGAGCGGCGGTACGCGCTCGCTGCTGGCCCGGCTGGATGCCGGATAGGCGAGAAAGGCCAGCAGCACGGCAAAGCCCAGATGCAGCGACCGGATCCGTGCCTGGTTCATGAACAGCCCGAGCATTTCGGGCAAAGGCGAGGCGATCCACAGTTGAAAAGTTGACCAGGTCAGCCCGATCAGCAACAGCCATGTCGCCATCTGACCGTGCGGCCGGCGCCGACCCATGGCGACATGGGCGGTTGCTATGCGCGGCTTGTGCACTGGCAGTGGCACTGGGCCGTCGTCGCGGGTGTCGCTCATGTTCCGATGAAGCCTTTGCACGGCACGGTGGGGCCGATGGTCCGTTGACGACGTAACGCGTCAGAGGGTGTCTCTGGTCTGTTTCCCGGTGCCATCGCCGGGGGTTCAGGCTTATGTCCGGTCAACGCTGTATTCTGACCGGTCGCGCGGGCCTGACGCGCGGGATCAGCGCGACAGAATCCTGCCTTGGACGAAGGTTGTTCCCGAGTCGGGACAATCGCACCAATGGATTCACTTTCACAAATTGCGCTGGGCGCCGCGGTCGGTGTCGCGACGATGGGCCGGCGCACGGCGATCTGGAAAGCTGCGTTGTGGGGTGGGCTGGCCGGCACCATGCCCGACCTCGACGTATTCATCGACCACGGCGACCCGGTTCGCAATATGGTGCTGCACCGCGCCGAGACCCATGCGTTGTTCTGGCTCACGCTGTTCTCTTTGCCGCTGGCGGCGCTGGTGGCGCGCCTGCACGGCGAATGGGCGATCTGGCGGCGCTGGTGGCTGGCCATGTGGCTGGTGCTGGTGACCCATCCTCTGCTCGACACCATGACGGTGTACGGCACACAGCTCGCGTTGCCGTTTACCGACTACCCCTTCGGGGTGGCCAGCATTTTCATAATCGACCCGCTGTACACCTTGCCGCTGTTGGTGGGCGCATGCGGGGCGCTGGCGCTGCGCGGCAGTGTGGCTGGCCTGCGTGCCAACGCCGTGGGTCTGGTGCTCAGCACGGTCTATCTGGCCTGGGGCGTGGCGGCGCAGCAGCATGTGGCGCGCATCGCAGGCGACGCGCTGGCACGCCAGGGTATTGCGGCCGAGCACTTGCTGGTCACGCCGGCGCCGCTCAACACCTTGTTGTGGCGTGTCGTCGCCATGTCGGGTGCGCACTACTACGAGGGTTTCTACTCCTTGCTCGACGCCGAGCCCACCGTGCAATTCGATCGCTTCGAACAGGGCCAGCCGCTGGTGCCTGAGCTGCAGGGCCTGGACAGCGTGCGGCGCATCGCGGCCTTCAGCAAGGGTTTCTACAAACTGGAGCAGGTCGGCTCGCAGTTGTTGGTCAGCGACCTGCGCATGGGGCAGGAACCGGGCTATACCTTCCGCTTTGTCGTGGCCGAGCGCTCCAGCCCCTTGCGTGCGCTGGAGCGACCGTTGCAGCAAGGCACGCGGCTGGACCTGGCGCGAGGTCTGCCCTGGTTGTGGCGACGCATGTGGGGCGAGCCCTTGCCACCGCCGCGCTAAACACCAGGCAGCCGCGAACGATGGCGTAAAGCCTCACCCCGCCGGATCGATCCGGATCACGGCCCGGCCCCGGTTCTTGCCATCGATCACATCGTCGATGACACCAGGCAAAGCCTTGAATGGGTGCACCTGGGCGATGCGGCCCAGGTGTTGCGGCTGCAGGTCACCAGCCATGCGCTGCCACAGATGTTCGCGCAAGGCGGGGTCGTTGTCCGAGTTGACACCGATCAGTCGCACGCCGCGCAGAATGAAGGGCATGACGGTGGTCACCAGTTCGTGGCCGGCGGCGTTGCCGATGCTGGCGATCACGCCGTCCTTGTCCATGGTGCGCGTCAGCGCCGCCAGTGGCTCGCCGCCAAGTGAATCCACGGCACCGGCCCATTGGGCTTTCTCCAACGGCCGCTTGCCAGTCGTCAGGGTATCGGCGGCTATCACGGAGCTGGCACCCAACCCGGTCAGGTACTGCGCCTGAGCGGGTTTGCTGGTGACCGCGACGACCTCGTAGCCGCGCTGCGCCAGCATGTCGATGGCAATGCTGGCCACGCCGCCAGTAGCACCATTGACCAGCACCCGGCCGCGTCCGGGTGTGAGTCCGTTGCGCTCCATCAGGTCCACGGCCAGCGCGGCGGTGTAGCCTGCCACGCCGATGGTGATGGCATCGAGCGCGCTCAGTGGTGGCGGGATGTGGTTGACCCAGTCGGCCGGCACCTGGGCGCGCGTGGCGTAGCCACCATGGTGGGACACGCCAAAACCGTGGCTGTGCACGATCACCGTATCACCGGGTTTGAAGCGCGGGTTGTCTGAGCTTTCCACCGTGCCGCACGCATCGATGCCGCCCACGCAGGGAAAGCGGCGGATGATGCGGCCCCGGCCGGTCGCCGCCAGCGCATCCTTGTAGTTGACGCTGGCGTACTGGATGCGCACAACCACATCGCCCGGGTCGAACTGAGCAGGGTCGAGGGTGGCAAAGCGCGCCTGCACGGCGTCGGCGTTGCCGTCAATCAGGTATGCGGGTATGGATTCCAAGCTGTTGTCTCCTTATGGTCGGATACTGCGGCGCACAACGCGGCCCACGGGCTGGCGCGCCAGCGAGGTCAGTGTCTCGATGTTGCGACAGGGTCGGGACGGGTCGCGCATGGTTTTCTCTTGCGGTCAACTGCCGTTTCTAGGTTCAACTGTAGCGCGTCGGATAGTCCGCATCGCAGACGCTGGCCCGGCTACGGCCGGCGCCGGAAGTGGAGACAATCGGCCTGCAGTTTCAACTGCCCGGTCCGATCCCGGCTCCGGGCGCTTACCCTCGACTTGGCACCATGACCCTCCTGTTCACCTACGGCTCCTTGAAGCAAGGTTTTTGCAATCAGCACATCAACGCCGGCGAGCGGGTGGCGGGCAGCTACCGCACGCGCGAGAGGCTGCCGTTCTATCTGATGGGTGATGGCCATGTGCCGTGCGTGATCCACGCGCCCGGCAGCGGCCAACAGGTGGTGGGCGAGTTGTACCGCGCCAATGCGCAGGCGCTGGTGGCCATGGACAAACTGGAACGCATCGGCGAGCCCGGCGGATATTCGCGCCTCACGGTGGCGCTGGAGCGTATCGACGGCGAATCGGTCGAAACCGTGATGTCCGACATCTATGTGCGTCTGCCATCCGATGTGGTGTCCGGTGAGCAGCGATCCGAACTGCTCGGCGAATACACCATGGAACATGCCGAGCGGTTTGTCTGGTGAACCACGCAGTGCCAGTGAGCCCTGGCGATCTCCTCGGCAAGCGGTGTCGACGGCTCGTGGGTACCCTGGTTGGCTGGGCCGCTGTGCGCCGCTCTCAGGCAACCCAAGGGTTGATCACGGCCGCGCCCGCGGCCTTGAAGGGTGCGGTGTCCCGTGTAGCGACCGTCAGGTCATTGGCCCCTGCAATGGCTGCAATGTATCCGTCGGCGGTGGCGACAGCGAGTCCCGATGTCCGGGCCTTGGCCATTAACTCGGCATAGGCCTGCGTGCAAGCCAGGTCAAACGGCAACACGCGGCCCGCGAACAGTGGCAGCACCCGCTTCTCCAGGTTCTGCTGCAAGTCTGTCTGGCGCTTTCCAGCCGGCAGCAGCGCCACGCCGGCACGTAACTCGGCCACGGTGATGGCTGACAGGAACAGTGTTTCCAGTGGCTGTGCGTCTATCCACGCGATCACCCGGGCGTCGGGTGCACGGCGCAGCGGCTCCGACACCACGTTGGTGTCCAGCAGGATCATTCGAAGCCCACCGGGCTTGCCGGCGCCTTGTCGCGTGCCTGTGCGAAGACGGCAAATTCCTCATCACTGAGCTTGACCTGCCGGCCCACGTCGGCCAGTAGCGTGCCCAGCTTCACCCTGCCTTGCGGGCTGACTGCGGACTCCAGTATTTCCCGCACCTCCGCTTCCATGCTGTGTCCGTGCTGGGCGGCGCGCAAGCGCAGAGTACGGTGTACCTCGTCGGATATGTTGCGTACGGTCAGCATCGCCATCTTCACCACCTCCTTTTGCATTCAATGCATGCAGTTTAACCCCATGCATGCATATGTGCCGTCCCCATGATGTGTGGCCGGCAGGCATCTTTCCAGAACTTGATTACATCCGTGCTCATGCTGGCCTGCTGTGCCTTCGCATCCGGTCTCAGTGCAAAAAAGAACATGAAAAACAGAGGGTCAAGGGTCAAGGGTCAAGGGGCTCCCATTTCTCACTGGCAACTGATCGGAGTCCCTGGCATCGCGTATCAACAGCGTGACGACACCGGCTGAACGACTGCACGAAATGGGAAATGGAAGATCCCATTGGCCCCCAGCTTGTCCCTATGACGATGGAGTTTGCGAATGGTGGACTCGAAATTGGTCATCGACATTTCGCCTCACGATGTGGTGCATCGACCAAATATACCGGCTTCGGCCAGGGCGATGTCGCGGGCGTTTCGAGGCAGCGACGCAACTGTCTGCCGTCGTTTTCCGGAGCACAGCGCGCTCTCTTTGTCGTGATAGCGGTGAGACCACTGCCCGCCATTGTGAACCGGACTGCGCGCGACGACTGGTGTAAGGTATGCGTTGCGCATCGGGTGCGGCTGCTGGCGCGACAGGAACTTGCGCCCGCAATGCGCGTCCCACAGTTCAACCCCTCCCTCACCGACTTATTCCCTTGTCATCGCCCCAGCGCCGCATTGTTGCTCTCGTACTGGTCGTACTGCCCTGCGTGGCGCTGCTGGCCTGGATGGCGCGCGCCCAGCCCACGCCAGGCACATCAGTCACAGACCCGGTGCCGCGCCCGGCGCCGCCGCCGGTTCCAGTGGTGCTCGCGCCCAGCGTCGCGGTGGCCGACACGGCCCGGCTCGAGGTGCTGGGAAGCGGGCTGGCCGCACGCTCGGTGACGATTTTTCCGGCAGCGGCCGGCCAAGTGGCGGCGGTCGAATTCCGTGCCGGCCAGCGGGTCAAGGCGGGACAGGTGTTGCTGCGCCTGCAGGACCGTGCGCAGCGGCTGGCCGTCGACCTGGCGGCGGCGCGTCTCCAGGCGGCCCGGCGCCTGATGGCGCGCTACGAATCCACCCGCGGCACCGGAGCCGTCCAGGGCAGCATCATCGACGAGGCGCACAGTGGCGTGCAGCTGGCCGAGATCGTGCTGCGCCAGACGCGCGAGGACCTGACCGATCGGGTGGTACTGGCGCCGTTCGCGGGTGTCGTCGGTCTGGCTGCGGTCGAGCCAGGCGATCGGGTCGAGACAGACACCGCCATCACGACACTGGACGACCGGCGCACGCTGCAGGTGGCGTTCGAGTTGCCCGAGCTGTATGCCGCCCGGCTGCGCATCGGTCAGCAGCTTGTCGTGACCAACCCGGCGTTCCCCGAGCGACGCTTTGCCGGGCGCATCGCGCAGATCGACAGCCGCGATCGATGCCACCTCGCGCAACCTGCGTCTGCGCGCCAGTGTGCCCAACGCCGACGACCTGCTGCGCCCTGGCATGTCGTTCTCGGTGCAGCTGACCCTGCCGGGCGCCGAGTATGTGGCGGTGCCCGAGCTGGCGCTGCAGTGGGGCCGCGAGGGCGCCTATGTCTGGACCGTGGTGGACGGCAAGGCACGGCAGGTGCTGGTGCGGTCGGTGCGCCGCGTTGATGAGCGGGTGCTTGATCGACGGCCCGTTGCCGCTGGGCGCGTCGGTGGTGGTCGAAGGGGTGCAGCGCCTGCGCGCTGGTCGCGCGGTCGTCGCAGTGGCTGTGCCGGGCGGCGGCCGCGTCGGCCGCCGACGCGGGGAAATGAAGCCCGCTCCGCACCGACGACCTGCCCGCGCTGGCGATTCGCCGGCCCTGGCTGGTGATCGTCATCAACCTGCTGCTGATCATTGCCGGTGTCAGTGCCTTGCGTCGGCGTCGAGGTGCGCGAGTTGCCCAATATCGACCGGCCGATCGTGGCGGTGCGGGCCGACTACCCCGGTGCCTCGCCCGAGACGCTGGACGCCGAGGTCACCCGGGTGCTGGAGGCGGCCGCGGCGCGGGTGCCGGGTGTCTGCGCTGGTGCGTTCGGCCAGCGAAGAAGGCAATCTGCGCGTCATCATCGAGTTCAACCCGGGCGTGGACCTGGTCACCGCCGCCAACGACGTGCGCGACGCGGTCGCCCGGGCCCAGCGCCAGTTGCCCAGCGGCGTGGAGAACCTGACGGTGGTGAAGTCCGATGCCGACGCCGATCCGGTGCTGCAACTGGCGGTCTCGAGCGACCGTCTGGCGATCGACGAGCTTTCGCGTGTGGTCGAGGACCGGATCGAACCCGAGCTGGTGTCGGTGCCCGGGGTGGCCGATGTGACGCTGTTCGGCGCGCGCAAACGCGTCATGCGCGTGCGCATCGAACCGACCCGGCTGGCCGCGCATGGCCTGGCGGTCGACGACGTGGCCGCGCTGCTGCGCACCGCGCGCGCCGACGTACCCGCCGGCAGCCTGGAGTCGCGCCAGCAGGAACTGCTGGTACGCGCCAATGCGTCGGTGGCCACGCCGGTGCAGCTGCGGGCATTGCGCCTGCGCCCGGGCCTGGCCCTGGGCGAGGTGGCCGACGTGTTCTATGCGCCGGCCGACGCCGACTCCTATGTGCGGCTCAACGGTCGTAACGTCGTCAGCCTGGGCATCGTGCGCCAGGCGCAATCGAACAGCGTGTCGATCTCGGACGGCGTGCGCGCCGCGGTGGCGCGCATCAACCAGGGCAGCGATGCGGTGCAGCTGACCGTGGTGTCCGACGACGCGGTGTTCATACGCGGCGCCATCGGCGAAGTCGTCTGGAGCCTGGGCGCGGCGGCGCTGATCGTGGTGGCGGTGGTCGGGCTGTTCCTGGGCAACTGGCGCGCCACGCTGGTGCCGGCGCTGGCGATACCGATCGCGCTGATCGGCACGCTGGCCGCGATCTGGGCGCTGGGTTTCTCGCTCAATCTGCTGACCCTGCTGGCCTTGCTGCTGGCCACCGGGCTGGTGGTGGACGACGCCATCGTCGTGCTGGAGAACATACAGCGCCGGCGCAATCAGGGGCTGGGGCCGCGCGCCGCCGCGGTGCTCGGAACACGCGAGGTGTTCTTCGCCGTCGTGGCCACCACGTCCACGCTGGTGGCGGTGTTCGTGCCGATCTCCTTCCTGCCGACAGCGGCCGGGCGCCTGTTTGCCGAGTTCGGTTTCGTGATGGCGATCGCCGTGGCCCTGTCCTCGTTTGTGGCGCTCTCGCTCGGGCCGATGATCGCATCGCGCCTGCCGGCCGCAGGCCGAGCCTGGCGTCGTCTGGCGCCGGCTGGCGCACGCGGGCGATCGTGCCATTGCGCTGTACAGCCGCGTCCTGGCCGCCTGCCTGCGCCACGCCTGGTGGGTGCTGGCGGCGAGTCTGGCGCTGGCATTGGCGGCCGGCTATGCTGTACCCGCGGCTGGCACAGGAACTGACGCCGGTCGAGGACCGCGGCGTGTTGTCGATCCGCCTCGACGGGCCGGACGGAGTCGGCCTGGCCTACAGCGACCGGCAACTCGAACCGGCGCTGGCGGCCATCACGCCGCTGCAACGCGAGGGGCTGGTCGAGAACATCTACACCATCACCGGCTTTTTCGACCTGAACCGTGCCTACATCATCGCGCCGCTGGTCGACTGGGACCGGCGCACGGTGTCGCAGGCCGCGCTGTCGCGCCGGGTGCAGGCCGAACTCGACGCCATTGCCGGCGTACGGGTACGCATCCGCGGCGGCAGCAGCCTGGGCTACAGCGGTGGTGACGGCAGCGTGCAGATGGCGATCACCGGTGACAACTACACGCGTATCGCCGACGCCGCCTATGCCTTTGCCGACGCCATCGAGCGCGACCTGCCCAGTGTGCGCGACGTGCGCGTGAACTACGCCGCGACGCAGCCCCAACTCACGCTGCAGGTCGACCGGCGACGCGCTGCCGAACTCGGCGTCGCGGTGGATGGCCTGGACACCGTGCTGCGGGCGCTGGTCGATGGCACCGAGGTGGCCGAACTGACCGTGGACGACCGCAGCGTGCCGGTGATGCTCGAGAGCAGTGCGCGCGGCGCCACCAATCCGCAGGACCTGCTGGGGCTGCAGGTGCGCGCCGCCAATGGCCAGCTGGTGTCGCTGGCGCAGTTCGTGCGCTTCGAGGAAACCGCGATCCCGTCCGAACTGCAGCGCCTGGGCCAGCGGCGCGCCGTCGGCATGAGCGGCGTCACGGCCGATGGCGTGCCCTTGCAGCAGGCCGTCGACGGTTTGCGCGCACTGGCCGCGCGCGAGCTTGCCCGACGGCATGGGCCTGCTGTTCCGCGGCGACGCCGCCACGCTGGAGCAGACCGGGCGCGACGTGACGCTGACCTTCGGCATCGCGCTGCTGGTCGTGTTCCTGGTGCTGGTGGCGCAGTTCGAGGGCGTGACCAGCGCCGCGGTGGTGCTGATCAGCGTGCCGTTCGGACTGGCCGCCGCCGTGTTCGCGATGACGCTGAGCGGCACCTCGGTCAACATCTACACCCAGATCGGCCTGCTGCTGCTGGTGGGCGTGATGGCCAAGAACAGCATCCTGATGGTCGAGTTTGCCGGCCAGCTGCGCGACGCCGGCCGCAGCGTGCGCGAGGCCGCGCAGGAAGCCGCCTGCCTGCGCCTGCGTCCCATCGTCATGACCATGGCCTCGACCGTGCTCGGCGCCCTGCCGCTGGTGCTGGGCAGCGGCCCCGGCGCCGAGTCGCGTGCGGCGATCGGCTGGGTCATCTTTGGCGGCCTGTCGCTGGCGGCCGTCTTCACGCTGTTCCTGACGCCGGTGGTGTACCTGGGCCTGGCCCGGTTCTCCAAGCCCCGCGTCGCATCAGGGCGAACAGCTTGGCGCGCGAGATGCAGTCTGCCGTCGATGCCGGCGCCGAGGAAGCGGTGTGAGCCGACCGCAAGTGGCCAAGGTAGAGGGCTGCGCAGCGTGTTGCGCAAAGCGTGCCTTGGGCATCGCTGCAACAAGCGGTCCCGGGCAGGCGCGTACCCCAGCCCGGATCGGGGAGCTCGGCCCATGACGGTGTCCGCTCGCCGGCCGCGCCGCGCCCAGGTCGCTTCGTGGCGCATCTCCTGCCTGTGTCTGACTGCCTGCCTGTTGCTGGCTGGATGCGCCCAGTTCGCTGCAACGGCGCCGGGAACGGATGATGCGGCCGCAACGTCACCGCTGGGCCTGACCGAAGCCGATCGTTTCAGCGCCGACGCTGGTGCAGCGCAGCCGAGTGAAGACGATCTGCGCTGGTGGCGCCGCTTCGATGACGCCGCGCTGGCGCACTGGGTCGAACGGGCACTGCTCGGGCATCCGGGCGTGGCCATCGCCGATGAGCAGGTTGCGCAGGCGCGGGCCTTGCTGCGCGCCGCACAGGCGCGCCGTGGTGTGCAGCTGAGCGCCAGCGCGGACGCCACGCTGCGGCTGCAACGTGACGGCGGCCAGCGCCGCTGGGAGCCGGGCGCCGCGCTGGTGCTCGATATCGACACCGACCTGTGGGGCGGTCTGCGCCAGGCCGAAGCGTCTGCTGCGGCCGGCGTGCTGCGCAGCCAGGATCTGGTGCAGGCGGCGCGGCTGGCCACGGCCGGCCTGGCGGCGCGGGCCTATCTGGAATGGCGGGTGGCATTGCAGGATGCCCGACTGCTGGCCGAGGCCTTGCAGCTGCAGCGCGAGGTACAGCGCGTGGTGGCGGTGCGGGTCGGCGCCGGGCTGGCGCCGCAACTGGACCAGGATCGCGCAGCGGCCGAACTGGCGGCGACCGAATCCGAGCAGGCCGCCGGGCAGGTGCGGATTCGCCAGGCGATCGGCGCCCTGCAGGTGCTCGCTGGCGAGCGACCGCGCCCGCTGCCGCCGGAGCAGGATGCGGTGCTGCAGCATGGAACCGGCATTGCGGCGCTGCAGGGCGTGCAACCGGTGACGCGACCGATCGACCTGCTGCGCTTGCGCCCGGACCTGCGTGCCGCCGAGCAGGCGCTGGTGGCGGCGGCGGCGGAGGTGGGTGTGGCCCAGGCCGCCTTGCGGCCCCGCCTGCGACTTCCGGGCAGCCTGGTGCTGGGGGCGGTCTCCGGTGGCGGCCTGCTGGAACTGGTGTCCGCGACGCTGGCGGCGGCGCTGGACCTGAGCTTGTTCGACGGTGGCGCTGCCGACGCCAACGTGCAGGCGGCCCGTTCACGGGCGCGGTCGGCGCAACTGGTTTACCGCCAGACCGTGCTGCAGGCGCTGCAACAGGTGGAGGCAGCGCTGGTGGCGCAGCAGGGCGCCTTGCAGCGCGTGGCGGCACGCGCACGCGCCAGCGACGCCGCGCGCGCCGCCGAAATGCAGGCGCAGAGCTTGTACCGCGCTGGACTGTCGGGATCGCTGGATCTGGTCGATGCGCAGCGCACGGCGCTGGCAAACCGGCGCGCCTTGCTGCAGGCGCGCGCCGACGCCGCAGTGGCGTCGGTGCTGGCATTCGAGGCGATGGGACTGATCGATGCCGCGCCGGCAAATCGCGAGTCGCCGGTCACGTGGGGCCGGAACGGACAGTAAAAAACCCGCCGAAGCGGGTTTTTGAGTCAGGCCCAGGCGTCATGGACGCCGGGCTGAACGAGTTTACAAAGGCATGCAAATCGTCCAGGGATTGACGTTGGTCTCGTTGTAAGCGACCCCCCCGGCGGCCGCTGCGGTTGGTGGCAGTGGATTGAGCGCTCCGGTGGCACCTCGAATGCTGCCAATGTTGTTGCCGATCTGGTTGGCTGGCAGCACGCCGTCAACCATCACATCGATGCCGGCGGCTTGCTTCGTGGCAAGCCCTGCTGCGCATACGAATACACCGGCCCGGCCATACACGCCAGCTGCATCAGACACAACCCCGAGCAAGCCCCCGCCTGAGTGCCTGGGCAAACCCACTACGCCGTTGACGGTCGGGTCGCCAGCAATCATGCCCGAGGCCCGCAAGGCGCGCCAGAATGAGGCCGACTCACCACCGTTCGTGAAAGCCTGTGCTGGGGTCACCCCGAGAACCCCGTTGCCACCCCCTCCGGCGGTGCCGGCCCAACCCCGTGCCGTCATGGTCGCGTTGGTGTCGTCGCCAGGGATGGTTTTGTAGCGATCGAGGTAACCGTTGTAGGCAGCCTGAACCGCCTTCATGTCACTGGCAATGCTCTTGATCTTGGAGTTTTCAATCAGCTCCTGCCCCTTGAGGACGCCACCCAACAGCAGGCCAATGATGACCAGCACGATGGCGATTTCGACCAGCGTAAAGCCCGATTGGCGGGCCAGACTGCGTTGTTTCATTTGGATTCCTTGAAGAGTAAATAGGGCAGCGATCAGACCTTGCCGCAAACCTTGGCGCCACTTTATTACAGCTTGGCCGCCCAAGGAGTCAGAAAACTTTACGGGGGCGACGTGGGCAGGGTGAGCCGAAAACTCAAACCCGTCTCGGTGGCTTCCGCGCTTAGTTGGCCGCCACCTTCATTCAGGCTTTTGCGAGCCTGGTACAGCCCCAGGCCCAAGCCACCCGGTCGCCCGCTGGTGAAGGGTTCAAACAGCTGGTTGGTCGGCAACCGGCTCTCGCCTTGCCGCCAGGGACTCAAAAACTCGATTTCAGCGTGGGCCTGTGCCTGTTGCGTGGCCTCACGCATGCGCAGATGAAACGTCGGCTTTTGGGCCGCAACGTCGCGCCAGTTGGGCGCGAGGTTGGAAAACAGGTTGTCCAGCGCCCTGGCCAGCAGGCCGCGGGCGATCCAGGCCTGCGCCGTCCCTGACAAATTGACATCGACACCGGCAAGATGCGCCGCTTTGCTGATGGCCAGTTGAAGATCAACCTCACGCGGGTTGTCCACCACGGGTTTCTGCCCCAGGGCATTGCGCAGGCGGTGCACCCGCTCTTGCGTCAACGGGACGTTGTCGCGCAGTCGATTGCCGGCAGACAAAAGCGATGCATCGTCCGCGCAGGCGGCAAAATCTGCACACACCCAACCCACCCACTGAGCAAGGTTGCGCATGTCATGCTGCAAATAGAGCGACAGCCGGGCCCGCTCGGCCAGCGCCACCGACATGGCTTCGGTTCGCGCCCGGACACCGGTTTCCAGCAAAAGCACAAACACCTGCGCCAGCTGTTCCGCAAACATCCACGTTTCACCGCGAGTCGCACTGTGGCGCAGCGTCAAAGTGAGTTGAACGTCGTCACCCCCATCGATCTGGCGCACCACATCGCGCCGGGGAGATTGGCCGGGCTTGGGCGTGGCCATTTGGCCCAGTTCGATCTGCACCGGGTCGCCAAACCAGTGGCCCACCATGTTCATCTGCTGCCAGCCACCGTCCGCAAGAAGCGGCCAGGCCTGCCCTGGCAAATCCAAAGGTGCCAGTGCCTGCCCGCCCAGTTCAAGCAATGCCTGCATGTTGCGGCGGTAGCGCTTGGCACGGCGGGACATGGCCAGGCTGGTGGCCAGCAGAGTGAGGCCGGCCACCAGAAAAACAAACGGCAGGCTATTCAGGACGCTGGATGCCATACTTTTTCAAGTAGTAGTAGACATGCTCTCGCGCCAGGCCCAGGCGGCGCGCAGCTTCAGCCACGTTGTAGCCACTGGCCGCCAGTACGCGGCGAACCAGCTGCTCCTCGGCGTTGGCGCCGGCTTCTTTAGGACCTTCGCCCAGGCGTGCCGTCATGTGCAGTCGGGCTTCGCCGGCCTGACTCAAACGGCTTTCTTGCTTCAGGAACAATTCGGCACGCCGCAGTGCTGAGAATACGGCGGCCATCGGGGCGGGTTTGACCAGAAAATCAAATGCGCCACGGCGCACAGCCTCCAGCGCGGCCGCCTCGTCTTCCTGGCCGGTCAGCACAATGATCTTGCTGTCCGGCGCCTGCTGAAGGTAGTGGTCCAGTACCGCCAACCCTTCGGCCATGGTGCTGGCGTGTGGCGGCAAGCCCAGGTCCAGCAGGACCAAGGGCGGGGGCAGCGCGGCACAGATCGCGAACGCCTGCTCCCGGTTGTGCGCGGTCTGCACGGCAAAGCCTGCGTCACGCAGCGCCGACGACAGGTAGCCGCTGAGTGCGAGGTCGTCTTCGACCAATAAAACGCCTCGTGCGGCCCAGCCCTGACCTGCGTTCAGGGACTTAGTCATCGCTACCGGTTAGCCGGGATAGCAAAGGGATGATGGCCACGCCAAAGCCGACAAACAACAGAGCAAAACCCGCGAAAGCGCGAAAAAGCACCCATTCAGACCGGGTATCGGGACTGACCGCCAGCAAGGCATAGCCGGCCACCAGGATCAGCAAGCCAATGGCGATGCGCCAGCGACGCCGCGTGGTGCGGGAGTGATAGCTGACCCGCAACTCGTCGTAATTGGTATCGGTCATGGCGCGGGCGGCATTCCGGCCTGCACCATGCGGCTGAACAGAATGTTGGGCGAGAGCCAGGTCACCATATCGTCGTACTCCCCACCAAAAGCCGCGCCAGTGCCTTCGCTGAATGTGCGTTGAATAAAGTTCACGCTGGCGACGTTGTTGGCAGTTTCATCGAGATTGGTGGCACCGATTGACTCATTGGGGATCGCCGCACCGGCATCGGTCGTACCCCAGCTTCTTCGGCCGTGAGAAAAAACCGTCGCTGGCACCTGGTTGGCCAGCGTCACCAGCGCCCCCGTGGCGTTTCGGGTTTGAACGGTCTTGGTCGCCACTGTCGACAACCTGAACGGGGTTGCCGAACTCGCGAACGCGGGCGTCACGCTATAGCGGATCACCTTGTTCCAGCCGTCCAGCTTGGTCACGCCCAGGGTCACCCAGGGAATCAGCCCCGAAGCAGTGGCCTCGGTGGGGCAACTGGCTCTTTCAACGCCGTTGACGGCCGAAACCGCCGGGCAGGGCAAGCGTGCGTTGACCAAGGCAAACCCGATCAACGCCTCTTTGACCTCCTCCAACTGGCGCTCGGTGTCTTTCACCTTTTGCTGTTCGATTTGCGTGCTCAGCAGTGTCAATCCACCACCCAGAAGCAGGCCCATGATGACCAGCACCATCGCCATTTCAACCAAGGTGAAGCCGCGAATGGCCCGGGTGCTCGCCCGGCGCCTGGCCCGTTGGGTTGGAGACTTCATCACAATACTCCAGCCTTTTGCAGGCGGTCAAATAGAACGTTTGCAGAGAGCCAGATGACGATGTCATCGAACTCGCCGCCTGTTGCCGCCGTGTCTTCATGGGCGGCGCGCTGGACGAAAGTCAGGGTTGTCGGGGTGCTGTTGGTCACCTCATCGAGATTGGTGGCAGGCGGCCCCGACATGTTGCCCAGCACGGTGCCTGCATCGGTGATGCCGAAGTTCATCTTGCCGTAGGAAAAGAGCACAGCCGAGGCGCAGTCTGACACCACATCAACCGCTGCGACGCCAGCAGCAACGCAAACTCCCGCCGGCCCCTTCACAAAAACCAATGCGCCTGCGGCATTGCGCGACTGGACCTTCCTGGTCGGCACCGTGGTCAGGACCAGCCCCGCCTGAGAAAACTCTCTGGTGACACTGTAGCCCAGGGCTTTGCCCCAACTGTCAAGCTTGTTCACCCCCAGAGTGACCCACGGAAGGGTGCCGGTGCAGACCGAGTCACTGGCGCAGGCCACCGGGTTTTCAAGCCCATTGGTCCCCGAAATGGCAGGGCGGGGTAGTCGCCCATTGACCAAGGCGAAACCGATGAGTGCTTCTCGGGCCTGGCTCAGTACCAACGTGGTGGCGGCCACTTGCGCGCGCTGTGAAGCGGCCCGTCCGGCCAGTTGAATGGCGAACATGGCACTCAAGACGCCGGCAATCATGAGCATGATCAGCAGGGCACCACCGCGCTGGCGTGTCATGGGCGGACCTTGCTCGTCACCGCGCCCGGGTTCACGATGTCTTGTCGCTGGCGCGTGTTGATGTCAAGGGCCTCGCCAACCCGCACGCGCTGGCCGTCCACAGTCACGCTGGAGGGGGAAATGGTGGTTTTCACCGTGGGCGCCTGAGACTGGCCCTCCGGCACGGCCTGCCCATTGATCCAGGCGGTGCTCTTGCCACCGGCACGCTTGACAATGCCGGTGACGCGCACGATGGAACTGCTCTGCTCGGCGTCGGGTCCGAAGCGAGCCCTGGCAATGGCATCGCGTTCCGACGCCGAGTAAAACAGGGTGCCGAAGCGCGAATCATCGGTCGCGAGAAGCTCACCGGGCGGGGCACCGCTGGCCGGGGCCGCGAACGACAACAGCAGGCCAAGACCAAGGCCCAGGCCCGCACTTGCCCGTCGAGTTGGCGCAGCAGCTTTCGGTTGAATCGGCTTCATAAGTTCAGACACGGCTTTAGTCTAGTGACGAGCGCCAATTTGGCAAGTAAAGGCCATTCACGGTTGCCCCGCTCGCGCCTTCGCTTGGGCGACAGGTTAAGACCCTGATCGGTTTGCGTCATGTCCCGGATCGTCGTATCAGCCTTGTTCGCGTGCAATCACATTTGCACCGGTGTTGGGCAGATTTTCCTTGGGGCCCGGCAAGGTGAAAAAACGCAAAGTGCAGCTTGCAGACAGGCCATTCTCGATCGGCACGGTGAGCGCGCAAGCGTTGATACGGAAACGCCCCTTGACATGCGACTGGTAGTCGCGCAAAAGAGCCAATAGCTCGCCTTCATGAATACGGCTGATCTTGAACTCCAGGTCGTGAAACAAGGGCCCATCGGTTGCCTCAGCGATCGCCCCCGATTCGACAGGCGCAAGGGAAGTCTCGGCACCTTGCCGTTGTACCGGTTTGGGTGGCTGCAGGGTGTAGGTCAGCGTACTGGGCAATCCGATTCGTTCCCGGGCGACGACCAGTTGTTCAACCCAAGCTTCGCGATCCGGCAATCCGATCATGCCCTGGCCGCGCAAGGTTTCAAACTTGTCAATTCCGTCGCGCAAAATGGTGACATCGACCTGCTTTTGTTGCAGGGTGGCTTTGCCCTGAGCTTCTTGTTGCTGCAATTGCAGCATCTGATTCTTGACCTGATCCGCGAGGTAACGTGCGCCGAATAACACGCCCGCAGCTACCGTCAACGCCGCGGCCAGAACAATCAGGCTGCGCCGTGCGCCGATGAGAATGGCTTGGCCGGTACTCATCAGCTATTCGCCTTGGGCTGCTCACCCGAGGGCTGTGCCGGCAGCGTCAGACACCAGGCAGGCATCTCGGTGGTCGTCGATTTCGTGTCACCGCCTTGGAGCGCTGCATTCAGCTGGGCTTGAGCCGGGTCGGTCAGCAGGGTGACACCCTGGATCTGGCGCAGTTCGGCAGACAGGGTCGAGATCACTTGTGCTCTCGCCCTTTCCCGCTGATCCTCGGGTAGCGTGGCCGTCACCTTGATCTCGACGAGACGTTGGGGCGGAGTGCTTTCAGTCTGCTCCGGTGCCGTGGCCATCGGCGTATCGCTGGCGCAGGCAACTTGTCCGGGAGCCAGCAAGCGCCAGGCGTATTGCTGGAGCCGCACGGCGTCGAAGCGACTGACGATGGGCGCGAGCTGTATCAGATCGTTGGCGAAGGGGCGAATCAAGCGTATTTCATTGAGATTGAGTGCATCTGCTTCGCGAACCAGGTCGGCCGAAACGCCAAACTTCGCCAGGTTTTCATCCACGGCATCAATCTTCGCTTGCTGACTCTGAACACGGCTCTGGAGCTGCTGCTCACCGGATTGCGTTGTCAAGATCTCACGCGTGTTTTCCATTCCTAGCCAGACGGCCAGGGCCAGACTCGCGGCCGCCGCGCCATAGGCGATACGGCTCACCCGTGACGCCACGAAATCGGTGCGCTTGGCCAAGGGCGCCACTTGGCCCACCGGGGAGGACGCGACGAGATCGAACAAGGCAAAGTGCCACTCACCCGGTGCCACTCTGGACCACGGCCGTGGGGGGGCCAGCAAATAGACGTTGTCCGGAGCGAGCAGCTCGTCGGTACCCGCTGAATCCCCCAATATCATCACAGAGCGGGGCTTGGCACTGCGATCGAGCACACGGGTGTTCTCCAGGTGGCGCACCGTGCGAACAATCTCCGATGCCAGCGATTGTGGCTCCGCGACACCAGGAATCCAGCGACTCAGCACGGGAACGCGGTCCTTCAGGACCACCAGACGTAGCCCGTCGGGGCTGGGCAGGGCCACGAACAACTCGGGCGGCATGCCCTTTTGGGCGCCGATCGTCGCCAGCAGCATGGAGGTGAGCCAGACCCCTGCCAGTGGCCCGGTCAATTCGGCCAGGGCCGCATCCAGCCGCTTGGGCGCATCCAGCCCCTGCGCTGTTCTGCGCGGGGGCGCAAACTGCTGCATGAGCCCCCCGCCCGGCGCGGTGGGCAAGAGACCACGGTAGGGTGTGTCGGGAAACCGGCTGGCCAACTGGCGAGAGAGAAAGGTTTGACGGTCACGCCCAAACAATCGCGGCACCTGGATTTCAGAAAATCCCTCTTCCGCGAGGTCGGTGAGCACCCAGACCGGACCTTGGGCATCGCCCTGCCGGGGCTGCCAGCCGTCGCGCCCCTTCTGCCACAACTGGGCGCCTGTCTGGGTGATGTGCAACAAGAGTTTCATGGAAGCGTCATGTCTTCATGTTCGCAATCGTGTCGTAGATGGGGCCCAGCACTGCCAGCATGATCCATCCCAGAATCAAACCCATGAGGACGGTCAACACGGGTTCGATCATGGCTTGCACCTTGCCCACCGATTCATCAATATCCCGGTTGAAGAAGTAGGTGATGTTGTTGAGTGCTGCGTCCAGCGCACCGGTTGACTCCCCCACTTTCAACATCCGGATCACCAGCGACGGGAACAGCATTTCCGCGGCGAAACTGTCTGACAGAAGCGCACCATTGGTGACCCGCTCGCGTGCCCGTGCAATCGCCTCCTGCACCACGACATTGTTCGAAATGTTCTGGCAGTACGCCAAACCATCAATCATGGGGACACCGGTGCGGTACATCAATGAAAAGGTGTCGGCAAAGCGCGCCAGAATCATCTTTTTCAACACGGGGCCGACGTAGGGAAAAGTCAACTGCCATTGATGCAGACGAAAACGCACCCGCGGAAAAGCGGCAGAGAGCGTCAGCGTGACGGCCGCGACCACTGGCGGCGTCAGAAGCAGGAGCCACCAGAAGTCGACAAAGAACTTCGACAGTGCAATCAGCATCCGGGTTTGCAGCGGGATCTCCTGCCCCATGTTCTTCAAAAACCCAACCAGCTGAGGAACCAGGTAGATCATCAGGAAAAAGACCACGCCACCTATGACGACCAGCACGAAACTGGGGTACATCAGCAGCTTTTTGGTTTGCGCTGCCATCTCGTCTTGCCACTTCAGCGAGCGCACGATTTCCTTGAGCACCTCAGGCAGCTGCCCTGTGACTTCGCCGGCGTGAATCAGGCTGACGATGGAGGTCGAAAAGACCTCGGGGTAGGCCTCGACGGCCTGGCCGAACGTGGAGCCTGCCTCGATCTTCTCGTACAAACCGCTGCATAAATCTCGACTCGTCGGAAATTCTGATCCGTCCCGCAAATCGCCCAAAGAAGTCAGCAAAGAGACGCCTGCCCTCACCAGCAACTCCAGCTGGAAAAAGAAATCGATCACTTCGCGTCGTGGCAGGCCTTTGACGATGCGCGCGTGCGATTTCAATTTCTTGGCAGAGACCAGGAGCAGACCAACCCGCTTGAGCTGTGTCTCCAGGTCCAGCTCATGCAGGGCCTCAATCTGGCCCTTGTTGATCAGCCCCTCGGCTGTGCTGGCCCGAAATTGATAGCGTGCCATCAGCCAATCAACTCCGTCAAGTCAACCACGCGACCCACCTCCTCAATCGTGGTCACGCCCTCACGCACACGACGCATGCCATCTTCGGCCATGGGCGTAAAGCCGCCTAGACGCAGGTGATCGCCAATGGCTTTGATGCTGGCGCGTTGCGTCACCATCTCGTCGAGTTCGGAATCAAACTTGAGCAGTTCCAGAATCGACATGCGTCCCTTGTAGCCCTGGCCCTCACACGATGGGCACCCGATAGGCCGGTAGACGATGCAGTCCTCGCCTGCAGAGAGCCTCAGCAACTGCGCCTCGATCGGGCTTGGAGCATCTGGTTTTTTACAACTTTTGCACAAGGTTCTGACCAGGCGTTGGGCGATGATGCCAATCACATTGCCCGCCAATACCTCGGGCTTGATACCCAGGTCGATCAGCCGGGGAATGGAGCGTATGGCGGAGTTGGTGTGCAGGGTCGAGAAAACCTGGTGACCGGTCATGGCCGCTCGAAACGCCATCTCCGCAGTGTCCTTGTCCCGCACCTCACCCACCAGAATGATGTCGGGATCCTGTCGCATCATGGAACGGATGCCCTCGGAGAAATCCATCTTGACCGAGTCCGACAGGGAGGTCTGCCGGATGATGGGCATGGGATATTCAACCGGATCCTCCAGCGTCATGATATTGACCTCCTCGCTGTTGAGGTGGCCAAGAATGGAGTACAGCGTGGTTGTCTTGCCCGACCCAGTGGGGCCGGTGACCAGCAAAATGCCCTCTGGTCGCGATAGCATCAACTGCAACAGCGTCAACTGGGTTTCGGACAAGCCCAGTCCGGTGATAGGGACGATGCCACGCTTGCGATCCAGAATACGCAATACGAAATTCTCGCCATGAATGGTTGGTTGCACCGCTGAGCGGAAGTCAACCGGGCTGCCTGAGATGGACAGCGAGATACGGCCATCCTGCGGCGCCCGGGTCTCCGCAATGTTCATGTGGGCCATGACCTTCAGACGCACCACCATGGCGGACCAATATCGCAGATGCAGGGCCCGCACCTGACGCAACACACCATCGATGCGGTATCGAATACGAAGAAACTGGGTCTCGGGTTCGAAGTGAATGTCGGACGATCCGCGCAAGGTGGCGTCGGCCAGAAGTGCGTCAACCAGGCGAACAACAGGGTGGCTGTAACCCTCGGCGCCGCCACTGAGGCTGACCATGTCAATGGTGCCGGACTCCAGCTCCAGAAGAATGCCGTCAATCGACAGTTCATGGCCGTAGAACTGCTCGATGGCGGCCATGACCTCTGTGCTGCTGGCAAGGCGCCAGCGTGTCCGCGGACCGCCAGCGAGCTTGGCGTTGATCTGATCGGTGGCAACAATGTCGTTGGGGTTGCCGCTGGCGATCAGGATTTCATTGTTGTCCACATCCAGACTGACAGGAAAAAGCGAGTACCGCTTGGCCAGCGCCTTCGGAATCAGCGCCAGTGCCCGAGGGTCCGCCACAATGCCCTGCAAACTGATGGCCTGTTCGCCCAGGTTGTCGGCCAGCGCGTTGCGCATGGCGTCTTCTGTGATGAAACCCAGCGCCAGCAGCGCGTCGCCGAGTAGTTTCCCTGTGGTCTTTTGCTCCTGCAACGCAATGGAGAGCTGGTCCTTGCTGATGAGCTGCAGTTCGACGAGCTTGTCACCCAATCGAACCGGCTTTGTCGACGACACGTTCTGCATTGGATTCACCATGAAATCGCGCCCTTCAACAGAGGCAATACGGTTGTTGCAGAGAAGAGCATCAGTCGCTCATTGCGACAAGACGGACTGGGGGTCAGCCGCTGTCGGATTGCGCAATTGGTCCATTCGGGCCTGAATTGCCGCATGCGGAACGTGACTGGCACGCTCGCCGCCAGATTGAACCGAAAGCGACAAGGCCAATTGATAGTAGCGCTGTGCTGCAGCGTAGTTGCGCATACGGTCCAGTGCCACCGCCAGGTTGAAGGCGTGCGAAGCGACTGCGGGTTCCAGCAGGTGCGCCTTGTAGAAGGCTTGTTGTGCATCGGCCAGGCGGTTCTCCTGAACCAGGCTGTGTCCCAGCATCGCCTGAGCGGCGGCCGACTTGGGGTTTTGCTCGGCCACGTCGCGGGCGCGACTGGCGTTGTCCTGGCGGTCCCCACTTGCATCCAGTGCAATAAGGCCTGCCTGTGCCACTGCATTGCCGGGTTCTTGGCGCAGCACCCGCTTGTAATAGGCATTGGCATCGTCGTCTTGGCCCTGCTGGTGCGCGATGTAGGCCAATCCCAACAAGGCGTCCCGCTCTTCCGGATTGCCCGCTAGTGCCTGCCTATAGGCTTGCGCAGCCTCTTTCAGACGACCTTGGGTCAAGGCGTCATAGCCGAGTTCGAGGGAAGAGGGCCCCACGCTGCGACGCTGAATAGAGGTGACCTCCTTATTGGCAGTACCCTTTGTTTGTGGCCCCTGAACGTTCCTGGCCTGCGGCTCATCGACTTTTTCCTGGGATGGGGGAATAGCGCGGGCCACCTGCTTGGGTGGGATTCGGACTCTCGCGGCAACGACTGGCGCCGGGGCTGCGACTGGCGCCGGGGCTGCGACTGGCGCGGGAGTTGCGACTGGCGCGGGAGTTGCGACTGGCGCGGGAGTTGCGACTGGTGCCGGAGTCACGACTGGTGCCGGCGCGACCGCGGCCGGTTCGGTCAGCGGTTCTGCCGTCGGTCCGCTGACTGCCACGGGCGCTGGCGGGTTCAAGGCACTGCGGGAATCCGGCGAAACCCACGCCATCGGATCGCCCCACCAGCCAGAAAAAACGCTGAACAATAACATCCCGAGCAAGACGGCCGCCCCACCCAAGACCAGCAAGCGCTTGGGCCGGCGTTTGGTCGCAACGGGTGCTTTGGCGCGCTGGATTTCTTGTGCCACGCGAGCAGGGTGGGGCGTCGGTGGAACGGGCCGAGCCGTGGCTTTTGGCGGGGCGGGGTCCGCCGGGGTGTCGCTTGTTGCCAGGCTTGGCTCCGGCACGGGCGAATCCGCCTTCGGTGCCTTGATCGGTTCGGGCGGCGGGACCACAGGTGCCGCTGGGGGCGGTGCCGGACGCTCAGGGGGCAATGGTGGTGGGCCGGCGGACTCCTCGACAGCCGGCGGCGCAGGCTTGAATTCCGGCTCAGGCGTCAAGGCCAGATTCGGCCAGTCTGGCACGGTTGACATCTCCCGCGGCTCAGCAGGGGGCTTGACTTCCAATTCAAGCTCGGGCTTGGACTGCGGTGCTGCGGGCGCCACCGAACCTGCCGCCCCCGCCGCCGCTTTTTCCTTGCTGGCACGATTCAGGGCGTCAAGTAGCAGACTCATGGCCGAATTCGGATGGTGTTGGTCGGAGCGCGCTCAGCGTCGGGGTCGTCACGCATCGCGTTGACTGCGGCGGGCAACAGCGGACGAAACTCCTTCAGGTCGCCGTCCAGACTGGCATCGAGCAATACCCGGGGGCGTAAAAAAATCACCAGTTCAGACTTGGTATTGCTGTCATTTCGGTACTTGAACAGATTGCCGAACACCGACAACTGATTCAGACCAGGCACTTCATCGGAGTTGTTGTTCCGCGCGTCCTGCATCAAGCCCCCCAGAATCGCGATGTCGCCGGACTGTACCCGCATGATCGACTCCATTTCCCGGGTCTGGACTTCGGGAATGCGGTTGGTCAAGTTGTTCTGCGCCAGCACCGGATTGGGGTCGTTGGCATAACCCGTGATTCGGCTGATGGTGGGCCGCAAATTCAGCGTAACTTCGTTGTTTTCACTGATTTGCGGTACCACCGTCATCAGGAACCCGATGGGGACGGTGTTGATCGTCGTGGTGTAGGTGGCCGCGCCGGCGGCCACGCCGAATGAGGCGGGAGTCCCAGGGGTGACCTCAATGGTAAAAAAGACCTTGTTGTCGACAACCTTCAGCACACTGCTCTGATTGTTCAAGACAGAGACCTTGGGGCTGGACAAGACCCGCAAGGTCCCGAACGACTCCAGCAGACTCAACATGCCCGACAAGTCGGTGTTGCTCCCCCATAGCCCCCTGGTCGCCACGCTGAGGGTCGCAATGGAGCTGACCAGGCCGCCCGTTTGCAAACCATCCGCGCCACCGGTGGGGCGCAAGGTGATACCCGTGCCAGCGTTGTTGCCTGCCGTTTGCAGCAGCGACCAATCAATACCTTGTTGAAACCGGTTGGACAGATCGACTTCGACGATGGTTGCCTCAATCAATACCTGTCGCCGCGCTGACGCCATGACGCGGTCCAGGAATTCACGCACCCGCGCATGTTGCGTTTGCGTGGCGCGCACGCTGATATTGCCGGTTTCAGGGTTGGCAATGATGGACGCAGCCTCCCGAAAGGCCGCACGCGGTGCCGCCGGACTGACGACGGCTACTGCGGCGGCGGTCGCCGCCGGTGCGGCCGTGCCAGCAGCCGTTGGGGTCGGCGATTTGGCAACGGGGGGCGCGGGCTGCGGCGCGACCGCTGCTGCTACGGTCCCCGCCTCTGGCACCAGCTTGTCGGTTTCGCGCAGCAGATCCGCCAGGTTGGCCTTCAGCGTTTCCCAGAATCGGTTGTTGGATGTGTTCTTGATCGCAGCTGATGATGCGTTGCTTCCACCACCGCTACCACCACTGCCCGTGCTCGCCATATTGGTCGAGGTGCTGATCGTGGTCTCTGAGTCACGTTGAATGTTGGGATAGTCGACCCGGTAATGCTTGAGGTAGGGAGTGTCTGGCTGAATCGAGAGACTCTTGCCACTGAGTTCGTAGCGCAAATCGACCTGACGCGCCACGCGGTCGAGAATCTCGGCCATGGTCTGGTCGTGCACATTCATGGTCACAGTCCCGGAAATAGCGGGATGTATATCCACATTGAGCTTGGCATCACGCGCCAGTGCAAACAACAAGTCCTGCACATTCACGCTACTCATGACCACGCTGTACAGCTCTTGCCGAACACTGGGTTTGGGCGGCCTGGGTAAAGGCGGGACCACGGCAAATTCAGGGACTTTGCCGGCGACCTTGGGGGCGAGGGCCAGATGTTGACTGGACGGCGGCGAAGGAGGCGTGGCAGCGCAGCCGGCCAATGCGCCAGCGAGTACCAGGCAGGCCGTGAATGCGCGGGCAGGAGGACGCTGGGCGTCCGACCGCAGAAGCGTGGGAGAAATCGTCACGGCGTCTGATCCTCTTTGATTTTTGCCCAAGATCGTACCAAAGGCCGATTGGCCATCATCGCAGCCGGCAAGTGATTCAATGAGGACGTGGCCGCCTGAACGGAATCAAAGTGGCCATAGAAGACCGCCATATAGGCAAAGTCTCTGTAGACACTGTATTTCGCAAAAACCTTGGATTCGTCCAACTCCGCCACCACCTGGCTCAGGTACTGATCAGGAATGCTGCTGCTTGGCAATGCTGCCAATTGAATAGTGTAGCCGTCCAGTTTTGGTGTTTGCAGGCGCTTCTCTGTTCGGGCCAGAATCGCGGCGACGCGCGCATCGGCGTGGATTGAAGCGGGCACGAGCGGTGCCACGGCAGTGGCCACTGGCGGTGCAGATTGACTCAGCGGCGCCAGCTGCTTTCGCGCCGTCGCATCCTGGACCTCCGAGACAGCGTTCGATGTTGCAGCAGTGGCCAACGGTATGGCGGTCGCCTGCGACGACGCCGTGCCAGCCGTTTCCGGTGGCGATGGGCTGCTCCGGGGTTGCGCAGCATGGGCCGCCACGGCGTTTTCCGAACTTCGGTACCAGCCCAGGGCGCCCACGATGGCGGCAGACATCAAGGCTGCCAGCGCCACGCTCCAGCCCGCGACAGGCCAGAAAGCGGAAGGCTTTCGCGCGACAGGGAATTGATCCAAAGGCAATTCGTGCATCGCGTCGTCGACATGGCGGACATCGACTTGACCCGCGTTCTGGGCATAGGCAGCCAACAGTGCCTTGTCCGCCAGCAGATTGATCCTGCGGGCACGGCCGCCGGACGACTTGACCAGTCGGCCCAGAGCAGCCGGGGTGAATAACCCGGCGCCCTGCCATCCGGCCGCCCTCAAGCGATGATCAATGTAGGCGCTGATCTCGCCGGTTTGCAGAGGCGCCAGCTTGAAACGGTGAATCACGCGGTCCCTGACCTGGCGCAGCCGGGCTTCGGCCAGCAAGGTATCGAGCTCGGGTTGACCGAACAGCATGATGTTGACCAATTTGTGCTGTCCCGTCTCCAGATTCGAGAGGAGACGAACTTCTTCCAGTGACTCGGCAGGCATGGCATGCGCCTCGTCGATCACGAGCAGCACGCGCTGGCCGCTGGCATGCCGGCGCAATAACTCCTGCTGCAGGGCGGCGAGTTTGGCCTCGATGCTGCCCTGCAAGGACGCCAACCCCAAATCGCGCGCAATCGCCACAATGATCTCGTCGCGACTGAAGCAGGGGTTCGCCAGATAGGCCACACACACATCCGGAGCCAGCCGGCTGATCATCAAGCGGGCCAGCAAGGTCTTGCCACTGCCGACCTCGGCCACCAGGGTGATGATGCCTTCATCGTGCGCGGCCACATGCAGCAACCCGGTCAGGATGTCGCCACGTCGTCCGCCTGAAAAGAAGAAGTCCAGATCAGGCGTGATCTGAAACGGAGGCTTGGTCAGACCAAAATGGTCCAGGTACAAGGACGACATGCTGGCAGTGTACGGTCAATCGCCGGCTAACCTGCCTCTGCCAAGCTGCCCTGCAGTGCCATACGCGTTCAGCGGGGTGCGCTCGGGTGCGTAGCGCTGTCACCATACTGGTGAACCACATCGTGGCCTCGTTGTTCAGTGTGCCTGCGGGCTGCCAGCGAGACGCAAGCGGTCAACTGCCGTTTCTAGGTTGAATCGGCAGAGTGGGTCAATCCCAATCGGTGCCGACTCGCCATGCGATCAACGAATGGTTTTTCAGACCAGAACGAGCTTGTCCTGAAGCGGATTGCGTTGGCGTTGAATGGCGTGAACGGTATTGGATCGACGGCCAGCAATTAGCCATTGGCATGCAGTTCGAAATAGTTGTCTGCAACGATGGTGGCGACAAACTCCTTGCTTCCACCGGCATCCAGAACGGGAATGGTGGACATGCCGGCTTTCGACAAGCTGGCTGGAGCTCTGCCCGAGATGATCGATCAGCGCATGCTGAACAGTTCCTGGTGGAAGGCGCGACGCGACAGGCCGTTGGCCTTCAGGTCGCCGTGCAGCGCGGCGCCGAATGCGGCCGGGCCGCAGAACCAGACGCTGGCCGATCGCCAGTCCGGAACCGCCCTGCGAAGCTTTTCTCCCGTGAGTATTCCATCGTGGCGGTCGATCATCACGTGCAGTGTCACGTTGGCCGCGGCGGCGTCGGCGGTCAGCTTTTTCAGCGCGTCGGGCGCCAGTTCGGTTGTGCTGTGGAATAGATCGATAGCCTGCGCGCCTGGACCGTTGGCGAGTTGTTTCATGCGGGCGATAAATGGTGTGATGCCGATGCCACCACCGATCCATATCTGGCGCTTGGCCGAATCGTCGAAGGCGAAGTCGCCATAGGGGCCCTCCACCGTTACCTTGTGGCCGACTTGCGAACGTTCGGGCAGCAAGTTGGTGTAATCGCCCAGCGCCTTGGTGATGAAGGTGATGCGGCGACTGCTGGCGTTCCAGGCCGAGGCGATGGTGAAGGGATGCGGGCCTTCCTTCGGATCGAAGGTGACGAAGGCGAACTGCCCGCTCTTGTGCCCATGCCACCCCTCCTCCAACACGATCTCGGTCTCCAGCACCTTCATGCCGGGGAAATGGTGTTGTGCCGCGATGCTGCCACCGACTTGTCGCCGTTTGCCGACTTGGCGGGTCAGCACCAGCACGGCAGCGACAAGACCCGCAGCCAACAAGAGGCCCATCACAATGCCCAGCGGCTGCAGCCATGCAGCAAAGTCCATCAGCACCACGGCGTGAAACACCAGCGCCAGATAGGCCAGTGCGATCAGCGTGTGGGTCTTGGCAAAGAGACGGTAGGGGAAGCGCTTGATCAACGCCAAGGCAATCAGCAGTACGACCGCGTAGAACGCCCACTCGCCGACCGACTCGGCGGGTCTGCGCAGATTGCCGAGGAATTGCTGAACTGTGCCCAGGCTGGCCAGGTCTGGTCGGGGGCCGCGCGCACCGCGCTCCATCCAGCCGAGGTCGACCAGCCAATGCGGCCCGTTCGCCACGACCCAGTGCAGGAGTGCAGCCACCAGGCCCGAGATGCCCAGCCATTTGTGCAGCCGGTAGGACTTGTCCAGACCGCCGAGCCAGGGTTCCAGCCAGACTGGTCGCAGCGCCAGCACCATCGCCACGCTCATCACCCCGATCCCGATGACGCCGGAATACTGGACGAGAAGATTGCGGATGGCGATGAAGTTCAGCTGTTGCGACAGACCGGCAATGGCCAGAGTCCATAGGACGGTCAATCCAAGGAGCAGGCCCCAAAACGAAAGTTTGATATTCCTGAGCATGGTCGTGTACGTTTGAGCTTTGACGTGGCGGCGTCGGAAATGGCGCAACGGCGATTCGTCTCCATTGCGTACGGTCGAGTTCAGCCTATGGCCGATTCCGATCGATGCTATCGATACCCCGCATAGGGGTCATGGCCGCTTCGTAAAGTTCGGCAAAGATGCTGCCCTGGCCACTGACTCAAGCCCGTTTCGTCAGCGTCGTGCTGGCCGCTTGGCAGGGGCGCTTTCCTTGTTCGCGGGCCGCCCCGGCATCTGCATTGGCCCGAGATCGGTCAGCGCCTGCGACATCGGCTGTGTCCGGTTGTAGCAGGGGTACTGCAGCGGGGTATCGCGAAAACTCTTGAGCACCTGGCCCAGTCCGAGTGTGCCGCCACGGCGTGCCGCGCGTACATGCTCCAGGTCGAGTTGCAAGGGCACGATCTCGGTTTGCTCGCCCGACTGGTGCAGCACTTCGCCCTCCGGTCCGACAAAGATCGAGCGTCCGTTGCCGAGGTCGCCGGCATTGTTGACATCCAGCAAATAGCACTGGTTGCAGATCGCGTTCGACTGGGCGATGAGTAGTTCGCGGCCGCGGTCGATGGTGCCGGTCATGGTCGGATGCAGGATGACCTCGGCGCCTTGCCAGACCATGGCGCGAATGGTTTCCGGAAACCACATGTCGTAGCAGATGGAGACGCCGAACCGTCCCACATCGGGCACGTCGAAGACGACGAACTGATCGCCGGCCAGCACCTCGCTTTCGTAAGGCATGAACGGGTAGATCTTGCGGTAGCGCGCCACCACCTTGCCCTGTGGATCGATCACCGGTGCAGTGTTGTAGATGCCGCGCTCGGTCTGCTCGTACATGGAGCCGGGAATCAGCCAGATGCCATGCTGGCGTGCCAGCTCCTGGTAGCCCTGCTCGGCTTCACCGGGCAGGCTCTGGGCGAAACGCTTGTCCGATCCGAAGGTCGAGAGTTCGGGCAACACCAGCATCTGCACCCATGGGAAACGGCGCATCGTACGTGCGATCTGCTGGCCGATGGCGGCGCGGTTGTCGCCATAGGGCAGCGCCAACTGCAGGCAGGCGACATTGAAACGGGACATGGTGCGGTACTCCTAGGACAGGGGATGCAGGCAGGCGGCGGCGTGCGGATCGGCGCCAAGCGGCGGCAGTTGCGTGGCGCAATCGGCCTGCGCACGCGGACAACGCAGACGGAACGCACAGCCACTGGTCGCCGCCGGCGGAATATGCTGGGCATCGATGGTCCGAAACATCTGGCGCTTGGCCGGCGTTGGTTCGGGAATCGAGGCGATCAGTTCGCGGGTGTATGGATGCCGCGGGCGGGTGAAGACGGTGCTGCTCGGCCCCGCTTCGACGACGCGCCCGGCATACATCACCATCACTGTATCGGCCAGTGTCTCGACCAAGGCCAGGTTATGCGTGATGAACAGGTAGCTCAGTGCCAGGTCGTCCTGCATCTGCTGCAGCAGTGCCAGCACCTGGGCCTGCACCGACACGTCGAGCGCCGAGGTCGGTTCGTCGAGTATCACCAGGCGCGGTTCGAGGATCAGCGCCCGCGCCAGCACGACACGTTGCAGTTGTCCGCCCGAGAGCTGGCGCGGCAGCGCCCGCAGGTGCTGTTTGCCCAGACCGACACGTGTGAGCATGGCTGCCGCACGGTCCTCTTGCGCCGCACTGCCAAGGGTCGACTCGTGGGCGCGCAATGGCTCGGCGACGTTCTGCCATATTCGCAGCCGTGGATTGAGTGCTGCCAGCGGGTTCTGGAACACGATGCCGAAATGGCGACGCAGTTGCTGCTGCTGGCTAGCGCGAGGCGCCGGAAAAATCGGCGCCGCCCAGCCGCACGCTTCCGGCGTCGGCTTGTTGCAGTCCGGCGATACAGAATGCGGACGTGGACTTGCCGCAGCCCGATTCGCCGACCAGCGCAGTCGATCGCCCCGCGGCGATGGTCAGGTTCAGGTCGCGCACCGCGTAGACCGTGCCATGTGGCGTTGCGAACTGCTTGTGCAGGCCTTGTACCTCGAGCGGCGGTGGCATCGTATTCATGGCTGCGCCGTCGTGTCAGCCGGCAGGAACGGGAAGTGGCAGGCGACGACATGGCCCGGGTGCAGGGATTGCTGCGCTACTGGCCCGGCGCGGCAGATGGCCTGGGCCCGTGGGCAGCGGTTGCTGAATCCACAGCCCGCCGGGCGGTCGCGGAAATCGGGCACCGTACCGGGAATCGAGTGCGGCAAGCTGCGCCCCATGCCCATCGTCGGCGATGCCTGCATCAGGCCACGGGTATAGGGGTGGGCCGTGTCGCTGTACATCTGTTGCACGGCGCCGGTTTCGACGATGCTGCCGCAGTACATCACTGCGACCCGGTCGGCGACCTGCGCAACGACGCCCAGATCGTGCGATACCAGCAGGATGCCCATGCCCTGGTCGGCGAGTGCGCGCAGCAGGTTCAGGATGCGCGCCTGCACGGTCACGTCGAGCGCTGTCGTGGGTTCGTCGGCGATCAGGATACGTGGCTGGCAGGCAATGGCCATTGCCACCATGACACGCTGCAGTTGCCCGCCCGACATCTGGTGCGGGTAACGGTCGAGCGCCGCCGCGGTCAAACCGGCCTGTTCGAGTGCCGGCTCCGGCGGCCTCGCGTGCCTGCGCGGCATTGCTGCCGAAATGCTGTCGCACGACGGCGACCATCTGCGCGGCAACGGTGAAATATGGGTTGAGCGCGGTCATCGGGTTCTGGAACACCATCGCAATGCGCCGGCCGCGGATCGCGGTCAGCGTGTCCGCGCTGGCGCCGACCAGTTCCTGGCCGTCGAGTCGGGCGCTGCCCGAGACCCGCGCGGAGTCGGGCGTCAGGCCCAGACAGGCCAGCCCGGACAAGGATTTGCCGCTGCCCGATTCCCCGACCAGGCCGAGAATCTCGCCCGGTGCGATGTGCAGGCTGCAGCCGTCGACCGCGTTCGCCCAGGTGTTGCCATGGGGAAACGCTACCTGCAACTGCTCGATGACCAGGCCGGCTGAATCCGCAGCGGGGCCGACGCTGCTGCTGCCCGGGGTGTTGCCGGCTGCGGATCGCGTACGTTCGACGGTGGCGCTATTCATGCCGGCCTCCCGGCCTGCTCGCCGAGCGCGTCGCGCAAGCCGTCGACGATGACGTTGGCGAAAAACACGGTCAGGAAAATCGCCAGGCCCGGGAACATGGCGGTCCACCAGTAGGCGAGAAACACCGAGCGCGACGAGGCGACCATCAGCCCCCATTCGACCGCCGGCGGCACCGCGCCCATGCCGATGAAACTCAGCGACGCCGTGGTCAGGATGGCGAAGCCGAAGTCCAGGCTGGCCTGCACGATCACCGGCGCCAGGCTGTTGGGCAACACATGGCGCCAGGCGATGACCAGCGGGCTGGTGCCGATGGCGCGTGCCGATACACATACAGTTCGGACTTCACACTCAGCACGCTGGCGCGGATGATGCGCGCATACCAGGGGAACCAGGAGATCGCGACGGCCAGCATGGCGTTGAACAGACCGGGTCCGAGCAACGCCGACAGCGTGATCGGCAGCAGCAGCGGCGGAAACGCCAGAAAGACGTCCGAGATGCGCATGCACACGGCATCGATCCAGCCGCCGGCATAGCCAGCCAGCAGGCCGATTGGAATGCCGATCGCGGCGGCGATCACGACCACCCCGACGGCGACCAGCAGCGACACCCGCGCGCCATAGACGACGCCGGAGAAGATGTCGCGCCCCAGGCCGTCCGTGCCGAACCAGTGCTCGGCGCCCGGCGGCCGCAGCTTGGCGCTGAAGTCGATGGCTGTCGGGTCGGGCAGACCCAGCCAGGGGGCGAGCAGGGCCAGCAACACGATCAGCGCCAGGCCGCCGATGCAACTGGCCAGCAGCAGATTGCCGCGACACCAGCGCGCGCAACGCAGCGCAGCTGACAAACCGGGCGTCGTGGACATGGCGGGGTTTGCGCTGTTCATGTCGAAATGCGCGGGTCGAGCACGAAATACGCCATGTCGACGGCCAGGTTGATCACCAGGTACAGGGCCGAGACGATCAGTGTCACGCCCAGCACCGCCGGGTAGTCGTTGGTGACCACCGAGTCGACGATGTAGGCGCCGATGCCGGGCCAGTCGAACAACACCTCGGTGATCACGCTGCCGCCGAGCATGAAGCCGTAGGTCAGGCCGACGATGGTCAGCAGCGGCACCAGTGTGGGCTTGAGCGCCAGCACGAAATAGACCGTGCGACGCTGGCAGCCCGTAGGCGCGCGCGGTGCGGATGTAGTCGGTCTCGAGCACGTCGATCATCAGCGTGCGCGTGGCGCGCAGAATGGTGGCCAGCGAGGCCAGCATCAGGGTCAGTGTGGGCAGTGCCAAATGAGACAGGGCGCTGCGCAGCGCCGGCATGTTACCGGCCAGCAGGCTGTCGAGCACCAGCAGTCCGGTGACCGATGCCACCGGGTGGTCGAGCAAGACGTTCGAGTCGATGCGCCCTTGCAGCGGCAACCAGCCGAGCCAGCCGTAGAACAGCATCTGCAACAAGATGCCCAGGAAAAATACCGGGATCGCGACACCGGAGATGGCCGCGACACGGGTCCACTGGTCGGCGCGTCGGCCCCGCTGGGCGGCCGTGAGAATGCCCAGTGGAATGCCCAGTGTCAGGGCCAGCAGCAGCGACAAGGTGACCAGTTCCACCGTGGCCGACAACCGTTGGCCGATCTCCTCGATGACCGGCCGGCCGGTGCGCAGACTGGTGCCGAACTGCCCACGCGCCAGGTGCAGGTAGTAACGCCCCATCTGCTCGATCAGCGGGCGGTCCAGGCCGAGTTCCTGGCGCGCCTGGGCCACCTGCTCGGCCGTGGGCCGCGAGCCGAGCATCATCTCGACGGGCGAGCTCGGCAGCGCCCGGCTCAGCAGGAAGGTGAAAGTGGAGACCCCCAGGATGATCAGGCACACCATCGCCAGTCGGCGACCGAAATACCCGAGCCTGGATGCGCCCCCCGTCGAGGCAGCCAATCAGCGAGTCAGCGAATGGAACATGATGGCGTCGTAGGCGGGGTTGATGTCCACGCCCTTGACGCTCTTGCGGTAGATGGCCCGCCCGTTCAGGTCGCCAACGAAAATCGCCACGCCTTCGTCGATCAGCAACTGCTGCGCAGCGCTGTATTTGGCACTGGCCGCGGCCTTGTCGGTACCTTCGAGGTCGACACCTTCGTTGATCAGCTTGTCGTAGGCCGGGTTGGCGTAATGCGACAGGTTGAAGTCGGTGGTTTTCTCGGTGCGGAACAGACCGATCAGCCAGTCCGATGGCGTCGCATAGCTCGGCCACCAGGTCATGGTGATCAGGTTGGTGGCGTTCTGTTTGCCTTTCTGGTCATCCCAGATCTTGCCCCATGGACCGGGCTTGAGGTCGGCCTGCACGCCGATCTTCTCCAGGTTGCTCTTGAACAGCAGCAGCGAGTTCTTGTACTCCTCGCTGGTGCTGATGTAGGCGATGGACACCTTGCGGTCAGCGGGCGCGACGCCGGAACTCTCGACCAGCTGCTTGGCGCGCGCCAGGTCGAAGGTGGGCATCTTGAGCTTGGCGTCATGGCCCCACATCGTCGATGGAATCACGCCGACCGAGGGCTTGGCGCCACCTTCGTAGATGTTGTTGAGTACGGTCGCGTAGTCCCATGCATAGGTCAAGGCCTGGCGGAACTTGACGTTGTCGGTCGGTGCCTTCTGCGTGTTGAGCAACAGCTGGGTGTTTTTCCAGGATGGTCCGCGTTCGACGGTAATGGCCGGATCCTTGGCCAGCATCTTGACCAGGTCGGCCGCCGGCAGGGTGATGAAGTCGGCGTCGCCGGCGCGCATCATCTGCACCTGGGTCGCCGCCTCGAGCACGATCTTCAGGTTGACGCGGCTGTACTGGTTGGCCTTCCAGCCGCCCCAGTAGTCGTCGAACTTGTCCAGCACCACTTCCTGGCCGCGATTCCACTGGCGCACCTTGTACGGGCCGGTGCCTGCGCCGTTGCCCTGGTTGAACCAGTCTGTGCCTTTCTCCATGGCCGCGGGCGAGACCATGTAGGCGGCGTATTGCGACGAGGCGATCAGGTCGACCGGGGCCGGCACCTTGGTCTTGATCGTCAGGGTGTTGGCGTCGGGCGCCGCTACGGACTCGACGACGCCCCAGATATAGGAGGCACCCTTGCCGAGCTTGCGCGTGCGCTCCAGCGAGGCCTTGGCGGCGGCCGAGTCGAACACCGTGCCATCGTGGAACTTCACGCCCTTGCGCAGGTTGAAGGTCCAGGTCTTGCCGTCCTTGCTGACGCTCCACGAAGTTGCCAGTGCTGGCGTGAAGGGTTGCGCGCCACCTTTGGGGTTGTACCAGACCAGGGGTTCGTAGACGTTGGCCAGCATGATCACCTCGGTCGACGACGCGATCGACGGGTCCCAGTCCTTGATGTCGGCGTACATCGCATAGATCAGCGGCTTGCTGTCGCTCTGCGCCAACGCAGGGTGTCATCAGGCTTGCGTCGCAGCCATCACGCTGGCGGCCAGAAGCAGGGTCGGACGGTAGTTTTTCATGGGGTTCCTTTTGGTGCGTCGGCCCCAGGCGGGGACGGACAAATTATGGGAACAAAGCGCGATCTCACCTATTCCCCATAAGGGGTAACCGAAACGAGTCGCGTCACCCTATCGGGTAGGCTGCGGGTCTCACCCGGGCGTTTCGAGGCTGCGTTTGAGGTAGATCGCGAACAGCTCGGAATGCGACTTGACGCCGAGCTTGGCGTAGATGTGGCGCCGGTGCGCCTTGACCGTCTCAGGGGATATGTGCAGTTTCTGCGCCATGCCCTTGGAGGAAAAGCCGCTGAGCAGCAGCTGCATGATCTCGAGTTCGCGGCCGGTCAGGTTGGTGTCCCCGCTCGCCAGTGTCGCCGGCGTATCGCCATTGGCTGCCAGCGACGGCAGCGCTGCGCCCCTGGCGACACGGTACTCGTGCAACTCGTCGAACGCCCCGCGCTGGCGCATCAGCGCGATCACCCAGGGCTCGATGGTCTGCATCAGGAACAGCTCGGCCGCACTGTAGCGACGCTTGCTACCGAGCGACAGGATCACGACGTTGCCGTCGCCCACTGGCAGGTTGAACTGCACTTCGTCGGTGACGATGTTGAGTCGGAAATAACGCTGGTAATAGTCCTCGGCCTCGAAATTGTCCGGCGCCACGTCGTCCAGGCGCAGCAGGCCGGCGCGCGGACCGTCGGTGCAGGCGATGAAGAACGGATCGAGCAGGTAATAACCGTTCAGGTAGTCGGCAAACAACTGATCGACACTGCCATCCTCGGCCCTGTTCTCAGCGTACACCACCGGTTTGGCCACGGGCGAAAAACGCAATACCACCCAGCAATCGAAGCCGATCCAGTTGTTCAGGTAACGCACCAGAACGTTCCAGAAATTGGGTTTGTCCAGCGCGTCGACAAGATTGCCGACCACGCGATGCCACAAGGGGTCGGCAACCGAAAGCACGGTGGAGTCTGGCATGGTTGGTTTCAAGTGTCGTGAATGCGACGAGCCGGGTCTTGCGTTGCATTATCTGCAAAGTCGTGCTGACTGCCACAGAACTGACTATCCCTTCAGCGAAAACGCGCCGCGGCGAATCGTACGCAGCGAATTCGGACCTTCAGGCGTTTCGTCGTTCGCCAGGCAGCCTGGCCTGAACCCTGTGAAGCCGCCCATCGTCCAGCAATGGCACCGAGCCATCGGCTTGCAGTTTGCCATCGAGCTGCACCCCGAGTGGATCGGCGTCATTGTTGATCTGGATGACCTCGATGTGGTACGTCGTACTCCGGTATCGGTACTCGAGCGTGTAGCCCGGCCAGTCGGCAGGCAGGCAGGGCGACAGGATCAGGCGTACACCGTCCTGTGATGCGTCCAGTCGCACGCCCAGCAGTGATTCGAGGATGAGGCGGTACATCCAGCCGGCTGAGCCGGTGTACCAGCTCCAGCCGCCGCGCCCGGTATGGGGTGCCACGCTGTAGACATCCGCCGCCATCACATAGGGCTCGACCTTGTAACGCGCCACGCCCTCGGGCGTGCCGGCATGGTGCACCGGGTTGATCATCGCCAACAGCGACCAGGCACGCTCACTTTGGCCGAGTTTGGCGAAGGCCATCGCGGCCCAGATGGCGCTGTGGGTGTATTGCCCGCCGTTTTCGCGCACACCCGGGACATAGCCTGCGATGTAGCCCGGATTTGCGCCTTGGCCGTCGAAAGGCGGATCCAGCAACAGCACCACGCGCTCCTGAGCGCGCACCAGGCGCGCGTGCATCGCATCCATCGCCTGATGCGCGCGTTCGGGCGGGGCGACGCCCGACAAAACCGACCAGCTCTGTGCGATCGAGTCGATCTGGCACTCTGCATTGCCTTGCGAGCCGAGCGGGGTGCCGTCATCGAAATAGGCGCGGCGGTACCACGCGCCATCCCAGCCGTGGGCTTCGAGCGCCGCCTGCAATTGCGCGCGTTCGCTCGCGCAACGCTTTGCGCTCTCGTCGTCCCCACGCCGGCGCGCCAGTTCAGCGAAACGCGCCAGGGCCTCGCAGAGAAAGAATCCGAGCCAGACGCTTTCGCCGCGGCCGCGGTGACCGACCAGGTTCATGCCGTCGTTCCAGTCTCCGCTGCCTATCAGCGGAAGGCCATGCGCGCCCAGACGCAGGCCGTGCCACAGCGCGCGCAGCGCATGCTGGTAGAGGCTGGCCGACACCGCCGACGATGTCGGCAGGTCGTAATAGGAGTCTTCATGCGGATCGACCGCTCGGCCTTCTAGAAAGGGCACGCTCTGGTCGAGCACGCCGGTGTCACCGGTGGTTTCGACATAGCGCGCCAGGGCCAGCGGCAGCCACAGGTAGTCGTCGGAGATGCGCGTGCGCACGCCGCGGCCTTGCGGCGGGTGCCACCAGTGTTGCACATCGCCCTCGACGAACTGGCGGCTGGCGCACAGCAGCAACTGCTCGCGCAGCATCTGAGGTTCGTTGTGAACCAGCGCCAAAGCGTCCTGCAGCTGATCGCGAAAACCGAAGGCGCCACCCGACTGGTAGTAGCCGCTGCGTGCCCACATCCGGCAGGCCATGGTCTGGTACATCAGCCAGCCGTTGGTCAACACATTCAGCGCCGGGTCGGGCGTGCGTACCTGCACGGCGCCCAGTGTGTGTCGCCAATGTTGCTGCACGGCGTCGAGCGCCTGCGTTGCCGCCTGCGCGCCGCGAAAGCGCGCGACGAGCTTGCCGGCTTCGTCGAGGCTGCGTCCCATGCCCAGGCGGAACACGACCTCGCCGGTTTCGCCGTCCTCCAAGGTCATCGGCACCTGAATCGCGGCGCAGGGATCCAGGGCGGCACCGTACTGGCCCGAAAGCCGTGTCCGTGCCAGTGCCGCGGGCTGGTGCATCGAGCCGTTGCGGCCGATGAACTCGGTGCGGTCACAGGTGAAGCTGCCTGCCACGCGCGGCCCGTCGTCGACGTCGAAAAAGCCGATCCAGTCGCCGTAGTCGTTGCTGTAGGGGTTGCGCGCATAGAGCGCGCCGCTTTCCAGCGCCACGTTGGTTTGCACATGCGGCGCGGTCTTGGCGCGCAGGTCGCCCAGCACCCATTCGACATACCCGGTGGTACTCAACTTGCGCGCTCGTCCCGATCGGTTGGTCAGGCGCAGGCGCGAAAACTTGACCGCCGCGTCAAGTGCCACGAAGATCTGCAGCTCGGCATCGATGCCACGCGCCGTGTGCCCATACACGCTGTAGCCGAAGCCGTGGCGCGTGGTGAAAACTCCGGCCGCGGGGCCCTCGAGCGCACTGGGCAGCGAGGTCGGCGACCAGACTTCGCCGCTGTCTTCGTCCCGGATGTAGATCGCTTCGCCGCAGGCATCGCTGACCGGGTCGTTGTACCACGGCGTCAGGCGCAGTTCATGCGCGTTCTCGCACCAGGTGTAGGCACTGCCGGCTTCCGAAACCACGCTACCAAAGCGCGGATTCGCAAGCACATTGACCCACGGTGCAGGCGGCCGCGCGCCGGCCGATGGTGCGACCAGGTACTCGCGTCCGTCAGCCGAAAACCCCCCCGTGCCGTTGTGCAAGTCGAGTCTGGGTCGGGCGGCGGCCAGGGCTGCTTCGGCGGGCATCGGATCGGCGTCGAGCGTTGCACCCGGGGCGGGCACAAACCGCTCGATGCGCCGCGCGTGCGCCGGCCGCTGATGCATCTGGTCGGCCAGGCTGCCGCGGTCGTCTTTGAAAACTGCACGTGCCACCGACTGCAACAGGACGCGATCTTCCGGCGCGATCTGATCGACCTGGCGCACGAAAATGCCACCGGGCCGGTCGATCACATGCGCCTCCACGCCGGCAGCGATCAAACCCCTGATCTGCTCCTGCAGACGCTGGCGGTAGATGTCGTGCTCCTCGTTCCAGATGACAAGGTCGACCGCCAGGCCCTTGCGGCGCCACCAGGCATGGGCTTGCACCAGCTGACGCAGAAGCTCGGTGTTTCGGGCGCCGCTGATCTGCAGCAATACGATCGGCAGGTCGCCCGAGATCGCATAGGCCCATAGGTCCGACTGGCCCCGGCGGTTGCGCTGCAGTACGGTGGCATCGGCGCGCCAGGCTGTCTGGGCATAGATCACCACACCGGCCAGACGCGCATAGAGCTGCGCATCGGCGTCGCTGGCGTTGAGCTGGTGCAACACGACTTGCGCATGGGTCCAAGCCAGTTCGAAAGCCCGGTCGGCAAGGTGGCGGTCCTGGTATTTTTCGGCCAGAGTCAGGCATGCGCCGCGGCTGTCACCGGCGCCGATCACGATGTCTACCGTGACGGTCTGGCCCGGCACCAGGGTGATGACACAGCGGCTGGCGGCGATCGGGTCCAGCACCGAGCCGACGCTATTGGACAGTGCGCCGCTCGCGCGCAGCGCTTGCGGCGATTGCAGGTCGTTTCCGCGGCCGATGAAGCGCGCGCGATCGGTCTCGTGCGAGATCGGGCCCAGGCTGGTCGGATTGCCAGCGGCATCGCGCAGGCCGTGCACCGCCATCAGCTGGAACATCCACGGCGTTGCCTCTTCGGGCGAGCGCGGGCGGCGCGTGCACAGCACGGCAGCGGGCCGGTCAAGGATCTCGGTCTGCACGAACAGTTTGCTGAAGGCCGGATGCAAAACGTCAGCGGCCGCCGCAGCGAGTACCACCTCGGTGTAACTCGTGACCTCGATCGTGCGGGGCAGGGGGCCGTCGTTGGTGATGCGAAGCCGGCGTACTTCGACGTCGTCTTCCGGCGAGACTGCGATCTCCGTATGGGTGTCGATGCCGCCGTCGTGGCGGCGAAACTCGGCGCGGCCTTCGGTAAAGATGGCTTGGTACCTTTCGCCACTGCTGCGCGTGGGCTGGTGGGTGGTGGACCAGAAATGGCCGCTGGAGACGTCACGCAGATAGCAGAAGCTGCCCCAGGCGTCGCAAGTCGCATCTTCGCGCCAGCGCGTCACATCGTGATCTTTCCAGCGGCTGTAGCCGCCGCCGGCGTTGGTCAGCATCACGTGGTAACGGCCATTGGACAGCAGTTGCACCTCCGGCGCGGGCGTGTCGGCCGTGGTGATGACGCGGACCGGCGACTTGTCGACAGGCACGGCGTCGTGCATGCCAACCCGGGCGTCAATGTCGGGCTGTAGAGGGGCGCTGCGCGGTGCACGCTCCTGTAGCAGCAGCAAGGTCGCCTTCAGCCGCACGTCGGCCTCGAAGTGGCGTTGCATCGGCTGCTCCAGCAGCAGGTGGGCGAGCGCCAGCAGGCCCATGCCCTGGTGGTGGGCCATGAACGAGCGCACCACGGCGCACACCTGGCCGCGCGGCAGCCGTGAGGCGGTGTAGTCGATTGCCTCGTACAGGCCATGGCGACCTGCAGCGCCTTCGGCAGCGAGCCGCAGCAGGTTGTCGCAGGCCGCGCCCGGCGCCACCATCAGCGCCATCATCGAGGCATAAGGCGCCACCACCAGGTCCTCACCCAGGCCACGCTTCAAGCCGAGCCCGGGCACGCCGAAGGCGCGGTACTGGTAGTTCAACTCGGCATCGGTGGCGTTGTAGCCCGATTCCGAAATACCCCAGGGGACACCGCGCTGCGCGCCATACTCGATCTGCCGCTGCACGGCGCCCTGGCAAGTCTGGTCGAGCAAGGTGTTTTCGTAGCTCGGCATCAACAGCATCGGCATCAGGTACTCGAACATCGAGCCACTCCACGACAGCAGCACCGGCGCGCCGGCGGCCCGGGTCAGCAGGCGGCCCAGCGCGAACCAGCTTTCCTGCCCGACCTGACCCTGCGCAATGGCAACGAAGACGCCCAGGCGCGCCTCGGACGCCAGCAGGTCGTAATTACCCGTGTCGACACGTCGTTCGTCGACGTTGTAGCCGATGGTCATCAGGTGCCGGGTATCGTCGTAGAGGAAGTCCTGTTCCATTTCGGCCAGCTTGCCCGCACCTGCGGCGAGCTCATCGATGGCGGTCAGCTGTTGTCGTGCCATGTCGGCACTGGCCATGCGCGCCGGTGCGTTGCCTGTGCCTGGCGCGGCCACCGGGCACTGCGCGATCTGGCGCAGGGTTGGCATGCCAGCTTGCTCATCGTCGGAGTAGGCAGCCATCGGCACGAGTGCCTGCAAATCGTCGCGCGCGTGGTGGCACTGCTGCCATAGCAGGCGGGCCCAATAGAGGGCGTCGTCGCCGATGTCGCTGGAATCGGCTTGATCGATCGGAGCGTCGATGGGTGGCGCGACCGTGTCGACGCACGCCAGAATCGCCGTGGCGCCGCTGTCGAACGCGTCCAGCATCGTGTGCCATTCGCGCAGCGTGGTCGGCGCTGCGTCGCGATACTGTCGCAGCAAGTCTTTGAACTGCGCCAGCAAGGCCGGCAAAGCCGCATCCCGGGTTGGCAGGTCGTCGGCGAGTGCCTCGCAAAGCACACCAAAACTGTCGTCCACACCATCGTGCCAGCAGCTTGCCAGAACAGGCTCGTCGGCCAGCGCCAGCAGGCCCGAGCGCAAGGTCAGCAGTTGTCCTGCGAGGTTGCCGCTGTCGACGGTCGAGACGTAGTGGGGTCGCATCGGTTGCAGCGTCAGGGTGTCGTACCAGTTGAAGAAGTGGCCGCGGTGCCGCGCAAGGCCTTGCATCGTCTGCAAAGTCGCTGCCGTGCGCGCAAGCAGTTGGCGCGTGCCGAGATAGCCGAAGTCACGCGCGGCCAATCCGGTCAGCAACGCGAAGCCCATGTTGGTCGGCGAGGTCCGATGCGCGATGCGCGCGACCGGATGCTCCTGTACGTTGTCGGGTGGCAGGTGGTGGTCTGCGGCGCCGACATGGGTTTCGAAGAAGGCCCAGGTGCGGCGCGCCAGTCGGCGCAGAAAAACGGTTTGCGTACCGGTCAGTGGCGCAGGCTTGCGCTGCAGCGGGCGGTCGATCCACCATACCAGCAGCGGCGACAGAAACCACAACACCAGCACGGGTGCGGCGATGGCCAGTACCGGTGGTCGCAGCAGCGCCAGAGCGGCGCCGCTGGACATGGCAAGTGCGGGTCCGACGGCCATCTTGCGCGCGCAATGCAGCAGGTCCGGCAGGCTGCCGGGCGCGGTTGCGACGCCCACATCGGCGGAAGGGCGCCATTCGAGCAACCGGCGCTTGGACAACAGAACGCGCCACAGGGTGCGCGCGACGGCCCCCAGGCTGTAGGCCGTCTCGTAGGGCAAGCAGGCCAGCGTCTGCGACGTCTGCAACAACAGGTCCCGCAGCTGGCTGCCGATCGGCGCCGCGGCGCTCATCGACTCCTCGGAGCGCCAACGTAGCAAGGGTCGGCGCAACCAGGCCGCCAGATGGGCGCTCAGTGGCACCAGTGCGACGACGGCCAGCACATACAGGGTCCACCGCCCGGGATGCGGCATCAAACCCCACGCGGCCAGCAACATCAGCAACAGCGCGGCCGGTGCGAGGCTGCGCCGCAGGTTGTCGAAGATCTTGGCGCGTGACAGCAGTGACAGCGGATTGGGCGGCGCCTGCGGCAACGCGTGCAACCGTCCGCGCAACCAGCCCAGCAACTGCCAATCGCCGCGAATCCAGCGGTGCCGGCGCGCCACGTCGGCGCTGTAGCGCATCGGCGCATCCTCAAGCAGTTGCACCTCGCTGAGCAGGCCGGCGCGTGCATAGCAGCCTTCGAGCAAGTCATGGCTCAGGATGCGGTTCTCGGGCATGCTGTGGCCAAGAGCGCGTTCGAAGACATCGACGTCGTAGATGCCCTTGCCGACGAAAGAGCCTTCGCCAAACAGATCCTGGTAGACATCGGAGACGGCCCGCGTATAAGGATCGATGCCGGTCTCGCCACCATACAGCCTGGCGTAGCCGCTGCGGTTGGCGCTGGTCAGAGTCAGGGCCACGCGGGGCTGCAGGATGCCGTAGCCCTCGACCACGATGTGGCGTTGCGCGCCGCGGCCGAAGTGCGGCCGATTCAAAGGGTGCGCCATGGCCGCGACGAACTGCGCGGCCGCGTCGCGCGGCAGTTGCGTGTCGGTGTCCAGCGTGATCACATAGCGCACGGCGGACAGCACGCGCGTGTCGCCGACGATGCGCTCGAAGCGCTCGCCTGCGCCTGCGCTGGCGCGCCCACGCAACAATGCGTTGAGGTCGGCGAGCTTGCCACGCTTGCGCTCCTGACCCATCCAGACGCGTTCGCGCGCATTCCATCGGCGCGGACGATGAAACAGAAAGAAGTCGTCATTGTGCTGCGCGTCGGACGACACGTTGTACTTCGCATTCAGCGCGGCAATGCGCGTGGCGGCGAGTTCGACCAGCGCCGCATCCGTGGGCAGATGCTCCTGGTCTGCATCGTACAGGTCGGTGAGCAGGCCGAAGTGCAGCCGCGCATCGCGATTGGCGAGGAATCGCACTTCCAGCGCGTCGACCAGTTCTTCGACGCCTGCGCTGCTGCCGAGCATGGTCGGTATCACCACCAACGTGCGTGACTCGAGCGGGATGCCGAACGCGTAGTCCATTCGCGGCAGGGGCCGCGGCGTGACGATCAAGGTCGCGAACCAGTTGACGAGCGAGACCACGAGCTGGCTGGCGGCAATCAGCAGCACCGCAGCCATGGCGGCTTCACCCCACCACGGCCACTGCACCTGCGCGTGCACCTCCAACAGCGCACTGGCGCTCAGTGCCAGGGTGCCGAGCACGATGGCGCCAGCGTACAACGGCAAGGCCCTGGCACGCGCGGCGCGCGCCAGCTTCAGCCGCACAGACTGGCGCATGCCCACTGCCTGCTCCAGCGCGAGGCGGCCGGCACCGATCAGAAAGTAGCCTACGTGGGTCTGGCGGATGCTCTGCCGACGCTCCTGTTCGCTGTCGGCAGCCTCGTGCTGGCGCGACGCTGCTGGCGCGCTGCACAGCGCGACCGCCTGACGGGCCACATCGGCCTCGGAGCACGGTGCCTGACTTGCGATCGCCTCGACCGCGTGGCGGTAGCTGTCGCGGGTGCTGAAATCCATTTGCGCATAGATGCCGCTGGGATCGTCGCGCAAGACATGCTCGACGCTGCTGTGCATCTCGACGAACTCGCGCCAGTCGATGGCGTCCAGCAGGCGCAGGCTGCTAATGCTGTTGCTGACCGACACCTGACCGGCCGCCTGCTGCTGCCCCTCCAGATGCACCAGTTGTTCGATGGTCTGATGGGATTCGGCCAGGCGCTGCTCCAACCATGTCAACGGCAGCGCGAGACCGGCACCCCGCCCCTGCAGGCGCCGGGCGAATTCGGCTACAAAGGCACTGGTCAGCGGTGGCGTCGAGCGCGCCATATCGGCGACCACCAGGATCAGGTCGTTTGGCGTCTTTTCGGCCACATCCAGCATGTGCTCAGCCCAGTTGCCCGCTGACTGCCGATCGGTATGACCAGTGGCGACGAGCGCGGCAACGCGGCGAAGGTTCTCGATCAGCGCCAATCGCAGCATGATCGGGCAAGCCCACAGCTCGCCCAGGAGCAGTGGCTGAATCGATTGGTAGGCCGCAATGAAGCGACTCAAAGAGCCGCGTCCGATCTGCCCGTCGCCGTGCGCCACGACTTGCAATGCGAGGGCATAAACCCGTGGTTGGCCCGCGGCCGTGCCGTTGATGAGGTCCAGCGTGAGCCGTGGCAACTCGTGGCTGTAGCCACGCGGCAAATGCCTGCGCGCGATGCGGATTTCTTCCTCGATGAGGTAGAAGTTGTCGAGCAGCCATTCCGCCGCCGGCGTAAGGCGGCGCTCGGCATCGGACGTTGCGGCAAGCCGTTTGCCCAGTTCGACCAGTACTCGCTCATTGGAAGCCAATCTGTCGAGCAACTGGTCAGGTAGCCGCGTATCTGCCACCACGTGCGCCGCGGCCAGCCGTTTGCCATACAAGGACATCTGATCGGCGTTGAAGAGCTCGGCGCGCAGCGGCTCATCTTCGGTCGACGCGCTGACCTTGGCTGTTCCGATCCGAAGTCGTTCCCACCAGGCTCGGGCATACCGGGCCCCGGTCGTGAACAAGCGCGTGCTGAGCATCATCGGGTGGGTCGACTTCCAGGGGGAAGACAAGTTCTTGGGGGACGACTTGCCACGCCATCGGCCAAGCGAAGAGTCGTGGCCAAAGGCGAATACTCAGGATACTCCGAATGGGAACACGATGCCGAAATGGCGACGCAGTTGCTGCTGCTGGCTAGGCGAGGCGCCGGAAAAATCAGCGCCGCCCAGCCGCACGCTTCCGGCGTCGGCTTGTTGCAGTCCGGCGATACAGAATGCGGACGTGGACTTGCCGCAGCCCGATTCGCCGACCAGCGCAGTCGATCGCCCCGCGGCGATGGTCAGGTTCAGGTCGCGCACCGCGTAGACCGTGCCATGTGGCGTTGCGAACTGCTTGTGCAGGCCTTGTACCTCGAGCGGCGGTGGCATCGTATTCATGGCTGCGCCGTCGTGTCAGCCGCCAGGAACGGGAAGTGGCAGGCGACGACATGGCCCGGGTGCAGGGATTGCTGCACTACTGGCCCGGCGCGGCAGATGGCCTGGGCCCGTGGGCAGCGGTTGCTGAATCCGCAGCCCGCCGGGCGGTCGCGGAAATCGGGCACCGTACCGGGAATCGAGTGCGGCAAGCTGCGCCCCATGCCCATCGTCGGCGATGCCTGCATCAGGCCACGGGTATAGGGGTGGGCCGTGTCCACCGGTGCCGAGTACACGCGTCGCGCCTTGATATTCGATTTGGCCCGTGTCACAAAGAAAGCGCCCGAAGCCCACATAGCCCCTGTCCATCACGTAGAAGGCACCGGCCTCGACGGGCAAGATGTCCAGCACATTGACATCGTGCAGTTTGCCGTCGCTGATGTGAATGAAGCTGGGGATGGTGCCGCGCAAGTCCAGCAGGGTATGGAGTTTGATGGCTGCCTTGGTCGAGCAAAACGGCGCCCAATCTCCCCGAGTTGTCAACCTAGGGAAACTACCAAAAAACGAGCAATCAAATTTCAAATCGGCACCAAACAAAATCGTCCGCAAAGCCGCGCCAATATTGGCTCTTTGCCGTTTCGCGGACGCTTTGACCGGACAGTAGTGGTACGGAAGTATTAATCGGAAAGAAGGAACTTGGTGCAAACTCGCATTGCTCAAGCGAGTTCAAGGCAGAGGCGGATTTTCAGCCATTGGCTGCTTGAACCTAGAAACGGCAGTTGACCGCTTGCGTCTCGCTGGCAGCCCGCAGGCACACTGAACAACGAGGCCACGATGGGGCTCACCAGTATGGTGACAGCGCTACGCACCCGAGCGCACCCCGCCGAACGCGCCATGCGGCGTTGTTCGTCCTTGCGCACAGAAGTGCGCGGCGTCCTCTCGCCTTGCCTGGCACGCCCATCGGAGTACGCTCGGGCGCGTTCAACTGCCGTTTCTAGGTTGAAACGGTTCACGTCGAATCGAAGCAAGTTCAACCCTCAGGCGCCGATGTCCCACAGCAGCGCCATCCTCTCGCCCACATGACGCCCATGGGTCAGCGCCACTTCGCTCAAACTGAGCTTTTCACGCAGTTGGCGCGCGGCTGCGAATGCAGTACGCGCATCGTCAAGGTGCCCCAGGCAGTCCAGCGCCGCGGCCTCCAGAATACGCGCGAGATAGAGCTTCGGGTCACGCCGGCTCGCCGTGCGCGCCTCCACCAGGGCTTCGTCAAATCGATGGGTCTTGAGCAGGAAGATGCCCACTGCCCAGCCCCAGAAACCAAGGCGCCGGTCTCGCGGGCTAATTCTCATGCCGAAGCGCATTCGCTCGATACCTGACTCGAACTGCCCCGCCAAGCAAAGCGCCGTACCCATTGCGACGTGCGCCTGGGCATTGCTCGGGTCGATCTCCAGCGCTTGACGAAGGACTCCTACGCCCCGATCAAGCTGACCCATATCGCACAGGGCACAACCGGCGTAACCCAGCACTTCGGAACTGCCGTCATCCAATGCAATGGCGCGATCAGCGGCATCCAGTGCTTCGCTTTGCATCCTCGCGGGGTCGGCCAGCAAGCCGATGTTTCGGGCCAGAGCGGTCAAGAGAGCGTAATGGGCATGCCCCAATCCGAACGACGGGTCGAGAGCCACGCTTTGTTGGAGATGGGAGCGCGCCTCGGCCATGGCATCCTCGCCCCAACCTTTCAAGGCGATCGCACCGACAGCTTGGTGGTAATGCGCCCACGCATCCTGGTGTTCGGGGCGCTGACGGCGTATGTGCCCGATTTCCGCACGCCGTAGTTCGGGTTCCAGTTCCGCAATGATCCCGCGCACAATGTCCTCCTGCAAGTCGACGGCTTCGTTGCGTTGCCGATCGAATCGCCCGCTCCACAGAACATGAGCCGATGCCGCGTCAGTCAGCTGCGTGGAGACCCGCAGCACATCGCCCACCGGGCGCACGCTGCCGCCAACGATGAAGCGAACGCCGAGCTGCCGGGCAATGTCAGTCAGGCTGACGTCCTGCCCGCGAAAAGCGAACGACGATGCGTGAGAGATCAGAAAAAAGCCGGAAACACGCGCCAACAGCGCGATGACATCTTCGGCCAGGCCGTCCGCGAGGAGTCTCACAGCGCGCTCTTGCGACAGCACGTTGAACGGCAGCACGGCAATCGTGGGTCGGTTCGGGGAGGACGCGGCGCCCTTGGGTGCTGCGCTCTGAGACAACGCAGCCTCGTGCCGGACGTCGAGTGAGAATCGGTATCCGAGGCCGGAAATGGTGGTGATCGCCTTGCGTCCCAAGCGCTTTCGCAGCGCCGACACCTGCACCGACAGATTGTTCTCCTCGACCACCAGTCCGAGCCAGGCAGCCTCAATCAGCTCAGCCTTCGTGACGACCCGATCACTGTGCGCCAGCAGGCACAGCAGCACATCGAAAGCACGCGTGCCCAGTGCCGCAGGCGTGCCTTTGACAAGCAACAGACGCTCTGTCGTCCTGACTTCAAAGTGATCGAAGAAATAGTGGGTTTGCAAATTGTCCCCCGGATGACCTCATCTTAGGGACATTTAGCAAACCTTTAGGAATTCGAAAGGACGGGACCGGGTTGTTGGGAAGAAGCTAGGGCCATGACCCACCACATTCCCGTTCGCAAAATGGCCTTCGAGGTGCCCGCAACTGACGATTTCAATCCGCTCTACATCGCGGGCAATGCCACCCTGTCCTATATGCATACCGCTCTGGGTCTGTACGTCGTGCACCTGGAGCCCTTCATTGTGAAGTCCATGCGCAAGGTGATGCCGAAGATTCGTGACGAGGCGCTCAGAGAAGAAGTGGACCGCTTCTGTCGGCAAGAGTCGCAGCATTACCAAAAGCATGTCGACTTCAACCGGCTCGTACTGGCGCGCAATTACCCCGGTCTGCAGGATCGACTCGCGCGGGTGGCCAATGATTTCGACGGCTACCTCTGCGACCGATCCGACCGTTTCCGTATCGGCTTTGTCGAAGGTTTCGAGTCCTACACTACCCAGATGGCGCTGAGCATGCTGGCCACTGGTCTTTACGAGCACAAGCGCAGCGAGCCGCGTTTCGCGAGCCTGTTCAAGTGGCACCTGATCGAGGAGATCGAGCACCGCAACGTGGCCTACGACATCTACCAGCACCTGTACGGCAGCTATCCGGTGCGGGCGGGCATGTGCTGGGTGGCGCAGCACCACCTGTTCAGCTTCTTTGCGGACTGTATGCGCATCCTGTCGGCGGCAGAGGGGGAGCGCGGTGGCGCTCGCTATCGCACGAGCTTCAAGCACCGGCTGCTGTTCGCTCGGATTGACCCTTTCGGCAAACGCCTGCGCAGCATGTTGCCGGGATACACGCCCCATCGCATCAAGGTTCCCGCAGGCCTCTCCACGTTGACTGACCAGCTGAGCGCGCAGGCATCGAGCGTGCTGTAGCCCGGCGCTCTCAACCGCTTGGGAACAGCCGGATCGTTCTCGCTGCCGCTGGAAGGCAAGGTCCGAGGGGCCAACCGCAAACGGCCCCTGGACTCACAGATCGAAGTCGTACGCTATCGTCAGCGGCGCATGGTCGGAGAACTTCTCGCCCTTGTAGATTGAAGCAGTCCGGGCCAGGGACGCGATGCCATCTGTCGCCAGGTGATAGTCCAGCCGCCACCCCACATTGTTCGCATAGGCCTGACCGCGGTTGCTCCACCAGGTGTAGGCCGCATCGGTCGCGTCCGGATGCAGCCGACGATAGACGTCGACCATCTTCGCCTGGTCCAGGAATTGGGTCATCCAGGCGCGCTCCTCGGGTGTGAAACCGCTGTTCTTCTGGTTGCTCTTCCAGTTCTTCAAGTCGATTTCCTTGTGCGCGATGTTGATGTCGCCACACAAGACGAACTCGCGCTTCTTCTTCAACTTGTTCAGGTAGGGATGCATCAAACCCAGGAAGCGGAACTTGGCCTGCTGGCGTTCGTCGCCCGACGAACCGCTGGGGAAGTAGCTGCTGATGATCGAGAACTTGCGTTGCGGTGTATCGAACCGCAATTCGACATATCGGCCCTCGGCGTCGAATTCTGGTGCTCCGAACCCGACCACGACATCGCTGGGTTCGCGCCGTGTGTATACGCCCACACCGGAATAGCCCTTCTTTTCGGCGAAGTGAAAATGACCGGTCAGCCCGTCGAGTTGTTCGAACTTGCCAGATATGTCGGCAGCTTGCGCCTTGACCTCCTGCACGCAAATACAATCGGGCCTGGTCTTTGCCAGCCAGGGTTCCAGGCCCTTGCTGGTGGCTGAACGGATGCCATTGAGGTTCAGGCTGGTCAAATGGAACAAAGGAGACTCCATGTCGGAAGTTGTGGGCACTAGCGATAGCCGGCGCACGCCGGCCTTGTCCGTCCGCGACCCGCTGGCGCTGGAGTTTGTCCAGTTCGCAGTCCAGGCCGGCGTGTTGCGCTTTGGCGAGTTCAAGACCAAGGCCGGGCGCATGAGCCCCTATTTCTTCAATGCGGGGCTGTTCGACGACGGCGCCAAGCTCGGGCTTCTGGCGCAATTCTATGCCCGCAGTCTGCTCGCCAGCGGCATCGAGTTCGACATGGTATTCGGCCCGGCCTACAAGGGCATACCACTTGGCGCCGCCTTGGCTATCGAGCTGGCGCGACTCGGGCGCAATGTGCCTTTCGCCTACAACCGCAAGGAAGCGAAAGACCACGGCGAAGGCGGCTCTCTGGTCGGTGCGCCACTCAAGGGGCGGGTGCTGATCGTCGACGATGTAATGTCGGCGGGCACGGCGGTGCGCGAGTCCATCGCCATCATCCGCGGCGCCGGAGCGACCGCGCATGCGGTGGCGATTGCGCTCGATCGCCAGGAAATGGCCACCGAGAACGGAAAGGACAGCCCGCACAGTGCTGTGCAATATGTGCGCGACCAGTTGGGGCTGCAAGTGTGCAGCGTGGCGCGCCTGTCGGATCTGCTGCAATACCTGGCGCAGCAAAGCAGCCAGGGGCTGGCGGCCGACCATGCGCGGGTGATGGCGTACCGCGAGCGCTACGGAGTCCATGACGAGGTGGTGGCGTCATGAAGGGCGTGGGCCGAGCCCTGCTGCCCGAGTGGCTGCCGACCGCTGCCTGCGTGGCGCTGGGTTTGCTGACAACAGGTCATGCACAGGCCCAGCCGGGCCAGCAACCGATCAATGGCATTTATTCGTGCACCGACGCCAATGGCCGCAAGCTGCGTTCCGACCGTCCGATCCCACAGTGCAACGACCGGGAGCAGACGGTGCTCAACCCCAGTGGCACAGTGCGCGCCCGCGTCGGCCCCACTTTGACGGCACAGGAGCGCGCCGAAATAGAAGCGAAACGCAGGGCCGAGGAAGAAGAAAAGGCGGCCGCGCTGGACGAGCGCAGACGCGAACGCGCCTTGCTGATACGTTATCCGTCGCGTGAGGTGCACGACAAGGAGCGGGCCCAGGCGTTGGCGCAGGTCGCCGAGGTCGAGGATGCGGCGCGCAAGCGCATCGAGGCCTTGCAGATCGAGCGCAAGAAAAACACTGCCGAACTTGATTTTTACCATGGCGACATCAACAAAGCGCCGCCGGTGTTGCGCCGTCAGATTGAGCACGTACGCCAGAACATGGAGTCGCAGGATAGGTTCATCCAGGGGCAGGATGGCGAGCGCCAGCGCATCAATGCACGCTTTGACGAGGAACTGGCGCGATTGCGTGAATTGTGGCGGGCACAGGATCGACTGTCCGGCGCGGGCACCAGGCCGTAGTGCACACCCACGCTCCGGTGCTGCGCGATGTTGTGCTGGTCGGCGGCGGCCATAGCCATGTCGGGGTGTTGCGCGACTTTGCCATGCATCCGGTTACGGGCGTACGCATCAGCCTGATCTGCACCGACGCCCACACGCCGTATTCGGGCATGTTGCCCGGTTATGTTGCGGGCCACTACGACTACGACGATGTGCACATCGATCTGAGCCGACTCTGTGTGTTTGCCGGTGCACGCTTCATTCGCGCCGAAGTCACTGGTATCGACCGCACGCAACAGCGCCTGATGCTGCGCGACCGCCCGCCGATGCCGTATGACCTGGTGTCGATCAACGTCGGCTCGACGCCGCAGATGAACCTGGTGCCAGGGGCACAGGCGCATGTGGTGGCGGTGAAACCGATTCACCGTTTCAACCAGCGCTGGCTGGCGTTGCTCGAGCGCGTACGCATTCATCCGAACGGCATGACCATCGCCGTGGTCGGTGGTGGTGCCGGCGGCGTCGAGTTGACGCTGGCCATGGAGTTTCGTCTGCGGCAACTCATGCGCGAGCTTGGGCGCGATCCGGGTCAACTGGTGTTTCATCTGTTCACGGCTGGCGCGACAATCCTGGCCACCCACAACCGCCGCGTGCAAGGCCGGTATGCGCAGGTGTTGCGCGAGCGTGGCGTGCAGGTGCACGAAAACGCCGCGGTGCGCCAGGTGCAGGCCGGGCGCCTGCACACTGCCGACGGCAGCGCCTTCGACGCCGACGAGATCGTCTGGGTCACTCAGGCCGGCGGCGCCGCATGGCTTGGCGCAACCGGTCTGGCGCTGGATGAACGCGGCTTCATCCGCGTCAACGATGCCTTGCAATCGATCACCGATCCCCGCGTTTTTGCCGCAGGGGACGTGGCCAGCATGGAAAATTTCCAACTGGAGAAGGCCGGCGTGTTTGCCGTGCGCATGGCGCGGCCGCTGGCGCGCAATTTGCGGCTGGCGCTGGCCGAGCAAACCCTGGCACCCTATCGGCCGCAACGTCACTGGCTGGCGCTGATCAGTACCGGCGACAAATATGCCGTGGCATCGCGCGGACCCCTGTCGTTTGCTGGCGCCTGGGTCTGGCGCTGGAAAGACTGGATCGATCGCCGCTTCATGCGCCGCTTTTCCGAATTTGCGCCCATGGATTCGCGTGCGGCGACTGCGCCCGCTGCGACCACCTTGCCGCTGACCGAGCAGGAGTCGCTGCAGGCAATCTCGGCCATCGCGATGCGCTGTGGCGGCTGCGGCGCCAAGGTCGGCGCCACGGTGCTGTCGCGCGCCTTGTCTGCGCTGGCTCCGGTGCCGCGTGATGACGTGCTGATCGGTTTGCATGCGCCGGACGACGCGGCCATCGTGGCGGTGCCGCCCGGCATGGCGATGGTGCACACCGTGGACTTTTTTCGCGCCTTCATCGACGACCCCTACGTGTTCGGGCAGATTGCCGCCAATCATGCGCTGGGTGACATCTTCGCGATGGGCGCGATGCCACAGAGTGCGACGGCGATCGCCACGGTGCCGCCGGGGCTGGACGACAAGGTCGAGGATCTGTTGACGCAGATGATGACCGGCGCCGTCGAGGTGCTCAATGCGGCCGGTTGCGCCTTGGTCGGCGGTCACACCGGCGAGGGCAGTGAGCTGGCGCTGGGGTTTGCCGTCAACGGCCTGGTCGATGCGTCAATGGCCGGCGTGATGCACAAGGGCGGTATGCGATCCGGCGATGTGCTGATCCTGAGCAAGCCGATTGGCACCGGCACTTTGCTCGCAGCCCATGCCCGCATGGTGGCGCGCGGGCGCTGGGTGCAGGCGGCGCTGGACAGCATGCGCCAGTCCAATCAGGCGGGCGCCCAGGTGCTGATGGCGCATGGCGCAACGGCCTGCACCGACCTGACCGGTTTCGGCTTGCTCGGCCACCTGGTCGAGATGACACGACCGTCCGGCGTGGATGCGCAGGTTTCCCTGTCCGCCTTGCCGCTGCTCGACGGTGCGCAGGAGTGTGTGGCCCAAGGCATCGTCAGCTCGCTGCAGGCGTCCAATGTGCGGTTGCGCCGGGCATTGCGAAATCAGGAATCTTTTGTGCAGCATCCGCGCTATTCGCTGTTGTTCGATCCGCAAACGGCTGGCGGTTTGCTCGCGAGTGTGCCGGCGGATCAGGCGCAGAACTGTCTGGCGGCGCTGCATGCGGCGGGTTATGAGCACGCTGCCGTGATCGGCGCGGTATTGGCGCAGGATGCAACGCAGGCGCCTGTGGTGTTGCAGGACTGAGGCGGCCGGGTTTCTCTCGGTGGGTTGGGGCCGTCAGGCGTCTGTCTGCGGTGGAATCGGGACGGCGCGGCACTCGGCTCCGCGAATGTCCTCCTCAATGGGCTTCGCCCATTGATTCCCCCTTTATTTCGCTACGCCGAGTGCCGCGCCGTCCCGATTCTGCGAGCGGGGTTGGGGCCCGGTGCACGCTACTTTTCGCGCGGTGCTCGGTGCGTCAGCAGCCCGGTGGGCGGGCGATACGTCGGCCCGCCATCGGGCCTCGGGGTCAACCCAGCTTCTTGCGCAGCAGTTCGTTGACCTGGGCCGGATTGGCCTTGCCGCGGCTGGCCTTCATGATCTGGCCGACCAGGGCGTTGAAGGCTTTGTCCTTGCCTTGGCGGAACTCCTCGACGCTCTTGGCGTTGGCCGCCAAGACTTCGTCGATGATGGCCTCCAATGCGCTGCTGTCGTTCATCTGGCGCAGGCCCTTGGCTTCGATGATGGCGTCGACGTCCTGGCCTTCGCCACTCCACAAGGCGTCGAACACCTGACGTGCCGCGCTGTTCGAGATCGTGCTGTCGGCAATTCGCTTGACGAGAGCGGCCAGGGTTGCAGCACCTACCGCCGATGTGTCCGCATCACTCTCGGTGGCGTTGAGTCGGCGCGACAACTCGCCGGTGATCCAGTTGCACACCAGCTTGGGCTGGCCGCCTGCGGCCACCGCATCGAGGAAGTAGCGCGCCATGGCTTTGCTTTGGGTCAGGATGGAAGCGTCGTATTCCGACAGGCCGTGTTCCGACGCCAGGCGCGCACGCAGTGCCTGCGGCAACTCCGGCATCGCCGCGCGCACCTCATCAATCCAGCTTTGCGCGATCGTCAAAGGCGGCAGGTCCGGGTCGGGGAAGTAGCGGTAGTCGGCAGCGTCTTCCTTGGAGCGCATGGCGCGGGTCTCACCCGTGTCGGGGTTGAACAGCACGGTCGCCTGTTCGATGGCATGGCCGTCTTCGATCTGCTCGATCTGCCAGCGCACCTCGTAGTCGATGGCCTGCTGCATGAACTTGAAACTGTTCAGGTTCTTGATCTCGCGCCGCGTGCCCAGCGGCGCGCCGGGCTTGCGCACCGAGACGTTGGCGTCGCAGCGGAAACTGCCTTCCTGCATGTTGCCGTCGCAGATGCCGATCCAGGTCACCAGGCCGTGCAGTGCGCGGGCATAGGCCACGGCCTCGGCGGACGAGCGCATGTCGGGCTCGGTGACGATCTCGAGCAAGGGTGTTCCGGCGCGGTTGAGGTCGATGCCGCTTTGGCCGATGAAGTCTTCGTGCAGCGATTTGCCGGCGTCTTCTTCGAGGTGGGCGCGCACCAGGCGCACCGAGCGCGGCTCGCCGTCGAGCATGAATTCGACTTCGCCACCTTGCACCACCGGAATCTCGAACTGGCTGATCTGGTAGCCCTTGGGCAGGTCGGGATAGAAGTAGTTCTTGCGCGCGAAGATGCTCTTGTCGGCAATGTGCGCATTCACCGCCAGGCCCAGCAGGATGGCGCGTTCGACCGCGCCCTTGTTCATCACCGGCAAGGTGCCGGGCAGGGCCAGATCGACGGCGCAGGCCTGGGTATTGGGTTCGGCGCCGAAGGCGGTTGACGCGCGGCTGAAAATCTTGGACTGGGTCGACAACTGGGCGTGGGTCTCGAAGCCGATCACGACCTCGTAGCCGCGCACCAGCAGGGACTTGGGCGTTGCCGTCGCCACGGCAGCGCCAGGTACTTGTTCTTTCTGGGCACTCATGTGCGGATCCCCTGGGGCTTGCGGGTATGGAAATCGGTTGCCAGTTGAAACTGGTGTGCCATGTTCAGCAGGCGGCTCTCCTGCAAGTAGTTGCCGATCAGTTGCAGGCCGATCGGCATGCCGGCGGCGTCGAAGCCGGCCGGCACACTCATGCCGGGCAGACCGGCCAGCGACGCCGGCAAGGTGAAGATGTCGGCCAGGTAGTTGGCCAGCGGGTCCTGGCTTTTCTCGCCGATGCGCCAGGCCACGCTGGGTGCTACCGGGCCGGCGATCACGTCGCAGTCCTTGAAGGCCTGCTGAAAATCGTCGGACAACATGCGCCGGATCTTCTGCGCCTGCAGGTAGTAGGCGTCGTAATAACCATGCGACAACACGTAGGTGCCCATCATGATGCGGCGCTTGACCTCGTCGCCGAAACCTTCGCTGCGGGTCTTGCGATACATGTCGGCCAGATCGGTGTATTGCGCGGCGCGGTGGCCGAACTTCACGCCGTCGAAACGGCTCAGGTTGCTCGAGGCCTCGGCCGGCGCAATGATGTAGTACACCGGAATCGACAGCTCGGTGCGCGGCAGCGACACCGGTACCCGTACCGCGCCCAGCTTCTCGTATTGCGCCAGGGCGCAATCGACCGCGGCGCGCACCTCGTCAGACACGCCGGCGCCGAAAAACTCTGCCGGCACGCCGATGCGAAGGCCCTTGAGCGAATCACCGAGCAAACGCGTGAAGTCTTCCGGCGGCAGGTCGAGTGAGGTCGAGTCACGGTCCAGATCCGGGCCGCACATGTGGCTGAGCAGTACCGCGCAGTCCTCGGCACTGCGCGCCATCGGGCCGGCCTGATCCAGGCTGGAGGCGAAGGCAATCATGCCGTAGCGCGAAGCCCGGCCGTAGCTGGGCTTGATGCCGGTGACGCCGCAGAACGAGGCCGGTTGGCGGATCGAGCCGCCGGTGTCGGTGCCGGTGCTGGCGGGCATCAGGCGCGCGGCCACGGCGACGGCGCTGGCGCCAGAGGAGCCGCCGGGAATATGCGCCAGATTCCACGGGTTGCGCACGGGCTCGGGCTTGTCGTGGCCTACCGAAGCGACGGCGGAGTTTTCGTTCGCCGAACCCATCGCGAACTCGTCGCAATTGAGTTTGCCCAACGTCACGGCACCCTGTTCGGCCAGCCGGGTCACGACGGTGGCGTCAAATGGCGAGCGGTAGCCCTGCAACATGCGTGAGCCCGCCGTGCTGGCAAAGTCGCGCGTGACAAAGATGTCTTTGTGCGCCAGCGGCACGCCTTCAAGCGCGCCGGCGCTGCCGTTGGCCAGCCGTGCGTCGGCGGCGCGCGCCTGGGCCAGCGTCACCGCTTCGTCGCGCGCCACAAAGGCGCCCAGTGCGTCGTAGGCCTTGGCCCGGGCCAGGAAATGTTGTGCGGTCTCCATCGCGGAAACCTTGCGCTGGCGTAATTGCTCGGTGAGCGCCACCAGGCTCAGGTCATGCAGGTCGGTATCGGGTCGGGTCATCTAGTGTCTGGTCAGTGCGCGTGCGTTGGCTTGTTTGGGGCGGAACGTGGGGCCGAGTCATTGATTCATTCAATCACCTTGGGCACCAGGAACAGGCCGGACTCGACCGCTGGTGCGCTGCGCTGGTTGGCTTCCCGGTTGTCGGTTTCGCTGACAGTGTCTTCGCGCAGGCGCAGGGCAATGTCACGGATGGTTGCAAATGGATGTTCCAGCGGTTCGATGCCCGTGGTGTCGACGGCGCGCATCTGCTGCACCACATCGAAAAAACTGTTGAGTTGGCTGAGCATGCGCTCACTTGCGGTTGCATCCAGCTCCAGCCGGGCGAGGTTGGCGATGCGCGAGATATCGGACGATGTAAGAGACATGGCGGGTTTTAGCGGGAAACCGGCGTCGAAACCGGCCGGAAGGGGCGCCGAAGGCCGAGTTCGGAGCAGGCGATAGGGTATTATCCCGCCTTTGCGCACCAAAGCCCATGCAGCGGGATTTGGCATGAGCAAACACTACTCACGCAGGTCAAATGGCGACGGCAAACCGAGGCGTTTGACGTGCCCGAGAGGATTTTGATGTTTGGAGCATTCCGTCAGTACTTCTCCACTGACTTGGCGATTGACCTGGGCACGGCCAATACCCTGATTTACGTACGCGACAAGGGCATCGTGCTGGACGAGCCCTCTGTGGTTGCGATCCGCCACGAAGGTGGCCCCCAGGGCAAGAAGACGATTCAGGCTGTGGGTAAGGAAGCCAAGGCCATGCTGGGCAAGGTGCCGGGCAATATCGAGGCGATCCGCCCGATGAAGGACGGCGTGATAGCCGACTTCACCGTCACCGAGCAGATGCTCAAGCAATTTATCAAGATGGTGCATCCGCGCAGCATCTTTCGGCCCAGTCCGCGCATCATCATCTGTGTTCCCTGCGGTTCAACCCAGGTCGAGCGCCGCGCAATTCGTGAGTCGGCCCTTGGCGCCGGCGCCAGCGCCGTGCAACTGATCGAGGAGCCGATGGCGGCTGCGCTCGGCGCTGGCCTGCCGGTCGGCGAGGCCAGTGGCTCGATGGTGGTCGACATCGGCGGCGGCACGACCGAGGTCGGCGTGATCTCGCTCAGCGGCATGGTCTACAAGGGCAGCGTTCGTGTTGGCGGCGACAAGTTCGACGAGGCCATCATCAACTACATCCGGCGCAATTACGGCATGCTGATCGGTGAACCCACCGCTGAGGCGATCAAGAAAAAAATCGGCTCCGCGTTTCCGGGCAGCGAAGTCAAGGAAATGGAAGTGCGCGGGCGCAACCTGTCCGAAGGCGTGCCGCGCAGTTTCACGGTCTCGTCCAACGAGATCCTGGAGGCGCTCACCGATCCGCTGAATAACATCGTGTCGGCGGTCAAGAATGCGCTTGAACTGACGCCACCCGAGTTGGGCGCAGACATCGCCGACCGCGGCATGATGCTGACCGGTGGTGGCGCCATGTTGCGCGACCTCGATCGGCTGCTGGCCGAGGAAACCGGCCTGCCGGTGCTGGTGGCGGAAGATCCACTGACTTGCGTCGTGCGCGGCTGCGGCATCGCACTCGATCACTGGGACCGCTCGGTCTCGATCTTCACCAGCGAATAGATCGCAGTGGCGGCGGCGCGGTTTTGCGCGCCGATCACGCCCAGGCGCTGCGAGGGTCGGATCCCGGCGGCGCGCGCAGCCGGTGTATCGCATCTAAGCCCGTTCATTCGCGTCCTGCTGCGGTCGTCAGTCGATGCGGCTGGCCCGGACAAGAGACAATAGGCCGCCATGCCGCTTGGAACCCTCGATAGAACACCGCCACCCCTGTTTCGCCAGGGCCTGTCGGCCTTGTCCAAGCTGACGCTTTTCAGTGCGCTGGCCTTGTTCCTGATGGTGGCCGATGTCCGGTACAGCGTGGTGCGGCCATTGCGCTCGGCGATTGCCGAGGTGCTGTATCCGGTCCAGTGGCTGGTGATGCAGCCGGTGAACTGGGTGCGCGGGGGTTCGGGCTATTTCCAGAGTCTGGCCTCGGCTCAGGCTGGAACCGAAGCCATGCGCGTGACAATGGCGCGCCAGACAGTCAAGGCGCAAGAGGCCGAACCGTTGCGGCTGGAGAACGAGCGGCTGCGCCAGTTGCTGGAGTTGCGCCAGCGCATTACGACGCCGAGCATGGCAGCCCAGGTGCTGTATGACGCTGCCGATCCGTTCAGCCGCAAGTTCATCATTGATCGCGGCGCGATACATGGTGTTGTTGCTGGTTCGCCGGTGATCGACGGTTTTGGCGTGCTGGGCCAGGTCACCCGGGTCTATGGGCCGGTCAGCGAAGTCACCTTGATCATCGACGGCGACCAGGCGATTCCGGTGCTCAACACCCGCACCGGTGTGCGTGGTGTCGCGTTCGGCGACCTCAGCGCGGCGGGCGGCGGGCTGGAACTGCGCTTTACTCCAGCCGATACCGATGTACAGGTCGGTGATGTGTTGTCTACCAGCGGTGTCGACGGTGTGTATCCACCCGGTCTGTCCGTGGCGCGCGTCAGTCTGGTGCAGCGGCGCAGCGAGTCGGTTTTTGCCCGTATCGGCCTGACGCCGCTGGCGCAGGTCAGCGGAACGATTCATGTCATGGTGTTGCAGCCCGTGGCCAGCCAGATCGAGGCCCGGCCGGTAGAGCCTGCCCCGACCATTAAACCGGTGGCACGCAAATGAAGTACATCCGGATCGGAGCCCTGCCATGATCATGCCCCGGGGACAGCAGTTGCTGCTGCCGGCCAACCCGCTGTTCATCTGGGGCAGCTTGCTGGTCGCGCTGCTGCTCAACATGCTGCAGAACATCGGTTTCTGGGGGCGCGCGGCCTGGGTTCCGGACATCCTGGCCCTGGTGCTGGTGTTCTGGAGCGTGCACCAACCGCTGCGCGTGGGCATCGGTGCGGCCTTTGTTTTCGGTCTGTGCATGGATGTGCATCAGGCCGGCCTGATGGGGGCGAATGCGCTCGCGTACACGGTGCTGAGTTTTTTCGCCATCGCCATGCATCGCAGGCTGTTGTGGTTCTCGGTTCCCTCGCAGGCCGTGCAGGTGCTACCCGTGTTTCTCGCGGCGCATGTCATCAGCCTGAGCGTCAAGTTGCTGGCCGGTGGTAGTTTTCCGGGTATGTCGATGTTTCTGTCGCCGTTGATCGAGTCGCTCTTGTGGCCGATTGTCAGCGTGCTGCTGCTGGCGCCGCAACGTCGCGCCCCCGATCCGGACGCCAATCGGCCGTTGTGATCGGTCCCATCTGAACCGGACCAGCGGAGACACCCCGAGATGACCGAACTGCGCAACGTGGAAGCCGATCTGGCCCGCTTTCGCCTGCGCGTCTTCGTGGTGGGTGTCGTCGTGTCGCTGTGTTTCCTGTTGCTGGTCGGGCGACTGGTGGTACTGCAGGTGGTGCGCCACGACGACCTGCGCGCGCAGGCGGAAAGCAACCGCACGGCGGTGGTCCCGGTGGTGCCCAACCGGGGCCAGATCCTGGATCGCAACGGCATCGTGCTGGCGAACAACTACTCCGCCTATACGCTGGAGATCACGCCCTCGCGCGTGCCCGACCTGGAGCAGACCATCGACGCGCTGGCACAGATCGTCGAGATCACGCCGCGCGACCGGCGCCGCTTCAAGAAGCTGCAGGACGAGTCGCGCAGTTTTGAGTCCTTGCCGATTCGCACCAAGCTCAACGATGACGAGGTTGCGCGTTTCGTCGCCCAGCGTTACCGGTTCGCCGGCGTCGAGGTCAAGGCGCGGTTGTTTCGCAATTACCCGTACGGCGAACTGGCCAGCCATGTGATCGGCTACATCGGCCGCATTAACAGAAACGAAAAGGACAAGCTGGATGACTCGGAGGACGCCGCCAACTACCGCGGCACCGAATACATCGGCAAGCTGGGGGTGGAGCAGAGTTTCGAGCACCAGTTGCATGGCATCACTGGCGTTGATTCGGTAGAAACCTCGGCTGGCGGGCGCGCCGTGCGCAAGCTCTCCAGCAGCCCGTCGACACCCGGTGATACGGTGGTGTTGGCTATCGATATCCGGCTGCAGAAGATGATCGAAGACCTGTACGGAAACCGCCGCGGCGCGCTGGTTGCCATGGACCCCAGGACCGGCGAGGTGCTGGCCCTGGTGAGCAAGCCGACCTTCGATCCCAACCTGTTTGTCGACGGCATCGACTACGAAAGCTGGCAGGCGCTCAACGAGTCCATCGACAAGCCGCTGCTCAACCGCGCCTTGCGTGGCACCTATCCGCCCGGCTCGACCTACAAGCCATTTCTGGCGCTGGGAGCCTTGCACACTGGCGCACGCGCGGCCGGCACCATCATCCAGGACAACGGCACCTGGACCTTTGCTGGACACCAGTTTCGCAGCCATGGCGACCATGGGCTGGGACCGGTCGACATGCATGTGGCGATTGTGAAGTCGAGCAATGTCTACTTTTATTCGCTGGCAAATGACATGGGCGTGGACGCCATCCATGACTTCATGGCGCCGCTGGGTTTTGGCCAGTCCACCGGCATTGACATTCAGGGCGAGTCGCGCGGGCTTTTGCCAAGCAAGGCGTGGAAGGCCGCCTACTACAAGCGCGCCGATCAGCAGAAATGGTATGCCGGAGAGACGATTTCACTGGGCATCGGCCAGGGTTACAACGCGTTCACGATGCTGCAACTTGCCCAGGCCACGGCCGTCGTGGCCAACAACGGCGTCAAGCACAAACCGCAGATCGTCATCGGAACCCGGGAGGCAGGGAATCAGAACCGGGTGTCGGTGCCAGCAACGCCGGGTCAGGACCTCGGTCTGCGACCCGAGCATCTGGCAATCATCCAGCGCGCGCTGGCCGCTGTGACCACTGAAGGCACGTCGTCCCGGGTTTTTGCCGGTGCCCCGTATGCGTCCGCAGGCAAGACTGGAACGGCGCAAGCGGTGGGGATTGCGGCCGGTGCCAGGTACAACGCGTCCAAAATGGAAGAGCGTCGACGCGACCATGCCTTGTACATGGCCTATGCGCCGGCCGACGACCCCAAGATCGTGGTGGCGGTGATTGTCGAGAATGCCGGCTTCGGTGCGGCCTCGGCCGCCCCGTTAGCGCGCCGGGTGTTCGACTACTGGCTGCTTGGTCAGTATCCCAGCGAAGAAGACATTGCCGCCACGCGTCTGAGTCAGTCGGGTGCTCCGATCGGAACGCCGCGCCAGGCCGCCGACCTGCCCTGGCCGGGCGCCGCACCCTGACGCCCACTTGCGGCTGACAAAAGAAAAGGCGCTGGGGTTGCCAGCGCCTTTGCACGTGGTGCCACCTTATGGTTGGCGGTCACCGTATCGTTGTCGTCTCCAGGGTCCTCAGTCAGATCGCCGGGTACGGCGTCTTTCGAGTGAATGCACTGTACTTCGTGTGGCGCAGATCGGGCATCGGGAATTACCCCCGGATGCTTGATGCAACAGGCGCACAGCTGGCATCCGCCGTAACGGGGAAAACCCCGTCCCGACTACGGGTACGATCACAGGTTCCATCGAATCTTGTTACAAGGTCATCGCCTCTCATCGCTCCATGCAAGAGTCAAGTCCGCACCTGCGCAGCGCGCCCGGCCAAGACGGCCGGCTTGCTGACCCTGCATGGCAGCTGGTCGGCTGCAGCGCTGGCACAGCCCGGCGCCTGGCTGGCGGTGTCGCAGGCGATAGACGTTCTCTCGGCGCAGGAGCGCGGCCAGGCGCAATGGGACCTGCGCACGCTCGATCGCATGGACCACACCGGTGCACAGGTGTTGTGGAATAGCTGGGGTCGGCAATGGCCGGCTGCGGTGCGGGCAACGCCCGGGCAACGCGCCATGCTCGAACGGGTCGCGCGTCATACGGTGACGCCGCCGGTGGCGCAGGCCATGACGCCGACGCAGCGCTTTCTCGCGTTGGGCGAAATCGTCTACAAAGTGGTCGACCATGCGCGCGACCTGACGGCGCTTGTAGGGCAGTTGCTGCTCGACCTGGGACGCTTGCTGCGGGCGCCGCAGATGGGGCCCTGGCGCGATGTCTCCGGTCAGCTCTATCGCATCGGTGCCACTGCACTGCCGATCACCGCGCTGGTCGGGTTCCTGATCGGTGTCGTGCTGGCCTACCTGATGTCGCAGCAACTGCGCAAGTTCGGTGCCGATGCCTTCATTGTCGATGTGCTGGGCATTGCGCTGATCCGCGAACTCGCGCCGGTGCTCGCAGCCATTCTGATTGCCGGCCGTTCGGGCTCATCGATCACCGCGCAGATCGGTGTCATGCGCGTGACCGAGGAACTCGACGCAATGCGGGTCATGGGCATCGCCCAAGGCTACCGGCTGGTGATGCCGCGCGCCATCGCGATGGCGATCGCCATGCCGCTGATCACGGTCTGGACCACGCTGGCCGCGCTGTTTGGTGGCATCCTCGCCGCGGATCTGTCCATGGGCATCACGCCGGCGTATTTCATATCTGCCTTGCCGGCCACCGTCGAGGTGGCCAACCTGACGCTGGCCATGTCCAAGGCCATGGTTTTCGGTGTGTTGATTGCACTCGTGGGTTGCCACTATGGCCTGCGCATCAAGCCCAACACCGAAAGCCTGGGCGAAGGCACAACCGCCTCGGTGGTCTCTTCGATCACCGTCGTGATCCTGGTCGACGCCTTGTTCGCCGTCGTCTTCAAGGATGTAGGGATATGACCCGCCGGGCCGCCCCAAGGGGAATACCGCAGTGCGCAGCACGGAGGATCGTCCAGTGACCCGCCGGGCCGCCCCAAGGGGAATACCGCAGTGCGCAGCACGGAGGATCGTCCAGTGACCCGATCCGTCAACTCCGGTGCCGCAGGTGTTGACCCATGCCGAGGCCAGGGCCCCGGGCGTGGTCGAGATCCGCAACCTGTGGTCGACGTTTCGCGTGGCCGGCCGCGACAACATCGTGCATCAGGACCTGAACCTGCATATTGAGCGCGGCGAACTGTTGTCCCTGGTCGGAGGTTCGGGCAGCGGCAAGACCGTGATGCTGCGCACCATCCTGGGGCTGGAGGTGCCGGCCCGTGGCAGTGTCAGCGTACTGGGCCGTCCGGCCGATCAGTTGTCGGATGTCGGCGCCGCCAGCCGGGTCGGCATGCTGTTCCAGCACGGCGCCTTGTTCTCGGCGTTCAGCGTGCTGGACAACATCGCGTTTCCGCTACGCGAGCTCAAGCAGTTGCCGGACGCGCTGATCCGGGACGCCGCGCTGGTCAAGCTGCAGATGGTCGGACTCGATGCGGTGCACGCGCACAAGATGCCGTCGGATCTCTCCGGTGGCATGATCAAGCGGGTGGCGCTGGCCCGTGCGCTGATCATGGACCCGCCGCTGCTGCTGCTCGACGAACCCACGGCCGGGCTCGATCCGGACAGCGCCGACGCTTTCTGTGCGCTGATCCGATCCTTGCACCGTGAGCTTGGCCTGACCGTGGTGATGGTCACGCACGACCTCGACACCTTGTACGAACTGAGCACGCGTGTGGCCGTGCTGGCCGACAAGCATGTGATCGTGCACGGCGAGCCCAAGGACGTGATTGCGTTCCCGCATCCGTTCATTCACGATTTCTTCCTGGGCGAGCGCGGGCAGCGGGCGATGGAGTTATTGCGCGAGTACCCGTTCGCAGTGTAGAAAGGCAATCAGATGGAAAACAAGGCACATGCATTGGCCGCCGGCATCTTTGTCCTGGTGGTGTCCGCGATGCTGATCGCCATGGCGGTATGGCTGACGCGCGACACCGGCGAACACAACGTATACGAGATCTCCAGCCCGCAGGCCGTCAACGGCTTGCAACCCCAGGCCGCGGTGCGCTACCGTGGTGTGCCGGTGGGCAAGGTGATGGATATCGGTTTTGACCCGAAGGCCACGGGCCATGTGCTGGTGCGCATCGCGCTCGACGAAACCGCGCCGGTGACCGGCTCGACCTTTGCCACATTGGGTTTTCAGGGCGTGACCGGCCTGGCCTACGTGCAACTCGACGATTCGGGCGAGGACAAGACGCGCCTGACCACCAACGAGCAGTCGCCAACGCGGATTCCGATGCGCGCCAGCCTGCTGTCCAAGTTGTCGGATCAGGGCGTCGCCATCCTGAGCCGACTCGAGCAGACCAGCGAGCGTGTCAACGCACTGCTTTCGAACGAGAACCAGCAGCAGATGATGGCCACCATTGTCGGGTTCGGCGATTCGGCCCGCAGCGTGCAGAAGATGGCCGAGCGCGTTCAGACGCTCTCGACCAACCTGGACGATGTGCTCAATGCCCAGCTTGGCCCGCAACGCGTCAACATCCCCCGCTTCGTTGACGACACCACCGTGACGCTCAAGAGTTTGCAGACCACGGCAGTCGGGGTCGACCAGATGGTGGTCGAATTTGGCAAGACCGCCAGCGCCTTCACCGCCATTGCCGAGCGGCTCAACGCCAAAGGCGGGGCGGTGGATCGCATGACCGAGGGTGCTGCAGCGTTGACGCAGGGCGCTGTTGCGCTGACCGAGGCCGGCCAGGCATTCAACGCCGGCACCCTGCCCCGGCTCAATCGCACCAGCGACGAGACCACGCGGGCGGCGCGTCAGGTCAATCGCGCGGTCAGCGCATTGGGCGACAACCCGCAGTCGCTGATCTTCGGCAATGGTCCGATTGCCCCGGGGCCGGGCGAGTCCGGCTTTGCGATTCCGAAAGGCAAACCATGAGTTCGACAAGACCCTTGGCGCGTGCGCGCCACGTCGCCGGCCTGTTCGCCGCCGCCATGCTGCTGGCGGGCTGCAGCGTGCTGGACAAACCGACGCGTTCGGTGGTTTTCGACTTCGGTCCCGCTGTGACAGCCGTGGCCGCGCCGGCACCGGCCGCGCCGCGCCTGGCGATTGCGCTGGGCGAAGTCGAGGCCACCGTTGCCTTGGACAGCACTGCCGTGTTGTACCGACTGGCCTATGCCCATGCGCAGCAGTTGCAGCCGTATGCGCAGGCGCGCTGGAGCATGCCGCCGGCCCAGTTGCTGCGCCAGCGCCTGCGCCAGTCCTTGGTGCAGTACACGCTGGTCGCGCGCGAAGGCGATGTGGCAGCGCAGCGGCCCCTGGTGCTGAGGCTCGAACTCGACGAATTCAGCCAGTTGTTCGAAGCGCCTGAGCGCAGTGTCGGGCAGGTGCGCGTGCATGCCACGGTATTTCAGTCCTCCGCCGGCGGTGAGCGCTTGGTGGCGCAGCGTGGCTTCCTGGCGCAGCACCCGGCACCCAGCGCCGACGCCGCGGGCGGAGTGCGCGCACTGACGGCCGCGACCGATGTAGTGGTAGCGGATATCGCGCAATGGATGATCGGTCTGAAGTGAGCCTGCCGAGCCAGGATCAGTTGCAGTTGCGCGCGCATTTCGAGCGCGCTGGATTGCAGCTCGAGGGTGTCTGCGACAAGCTCTCGAGTCTGGGCGAGCACTGGCGCGAGACCGCGGCCCTGCTCGAAGACCTGACACCCGAAGAGGCGGATATCCTGGGCGCGATGATGCCCACGCTGCGCGCGCACGCGGGCCAGACGGTGATCGAACAAGGCGAGGTCGGCGACTGGATGCTGCTGGTGCTCGAAGGGACCATCGACGTGGTCAAACGATCGGACAGCGGCGTGACCTCACGATTGGCCGTGGTCAAGGAGGGCGCTGCCATCGGCGAGATGTCGATGCTCGACTCGGCGCCGCGTTATGCCAGCTGCATCGCGATCGAGGATGTTCGCGCCGGCATCCTGACGCGTCAGGTGATCACCCATCTGATTCAGGCGCATCCGGCCATTGGTGCCAAGATCCTGGTCAAGCTCACCCAATTGTTGGCCCAGCGCCTGCGCAATACCAGCAATCGCCTGGTCAAGGTGTTGCAACAGCAGGAAACCGACTCCACGCCCGGCTGAACCTGGAAACGGCACCTGACCGCTTGCGTTTCGCTGGCGGTCGGCATGCACACTGAAGATGCAGGCCACGATGGAGCTCTCCAATGGGGTGCGTGGCGCTACGGGGCCAGTGCGCGGCGATCAGTGACCGGCCAGCACCGGGAACAGCTTCATCAGGCCGAGCGCCATCACCTCCACCGACAAGGCCGCCAGGATCAGACCCATCAGCCGTGTCATCACGTTAATGCCGGTGCGTCCGAGGACGCGTGCGATCGGCTGGGCCAGCGAGAAGCACAAGGCCGTGGCCAGCCCGACGATCAGTCCGTAGCCGACCAGCGTGGCGAGTTCCGGGAAGGTCTTGGCCCGATCGGCGTAGATCACCACGGTCGACATAGTGGCCGGGCCGGTGAGCAGCGGGATCGTCAGCGGCACCACAGCGATGCTGGCGCCGTCGGCCGAGCGCCTGCGGGCAGCGTCAATTTCATCTGCATTCGAGCGGGCCTCGGCCGGTTGCGCGTTGAGCATGCTCAGCGCCGACGTGAGCAGTAGAAGGCCGCCGCCAACCTGGAAACTGGCCAGCGAGATACTGAAGAACGCCAGAATCTGCAGGCCCAGCAGCGCGCTGGTGGCGATCACGACAAAGGCGCCAAACGATGCGACCCAGATCGTGCGGATGCGCTGCTCGCGCTCAAAACCCTGCGTGTAGTGGATGAAAAATGGAACGATCGCCAGCGGGTTGACGATGGCCAGCAGTGTCACCAGTGGTTTGATGTCCATATCAGTACCGCCCGGCCGTTGCTAAGGTGCTGATGGCCCCGTTGGGAAGCAGCGAACACAGTGAGCGTGGGGGCAGTTTCATCTCAGCGCCCGCCGGCGACGTCGATGTTGGCCCCGGTGACGTAACTGGCGTCGGGGCCAAGCAGCCAGACGATGGTGTTGGCGACCTCCTCTGCGCTGCCAGCGCGCAGCATCGGTACCAGCAGAGCCATCTGTTGCGCCCGGTCCGGTTGTCCGCCCGAAGCATGAATCTCGGTCTCGATGATGCCCGGGCGCACGGCGTTGACCCGCACGCCCTCGGTCGCGACTTCCTTGGCCAGCCCGACCGTGAAGGTGTCGATCGCGCCCTTGGATGCGCTGTAGTCCACGTACTGGCCCGGACCACCGAGCCGTGCGGCAACGCTGGATACATTGACGATGCTGCCGCCTTTGCCACCGTGGCGCGTGCTCATGCGCCGAAGCGCTTCGCGCGTACAGATGAATGTGCCCAGCACATTGATGTCAAACATGCGCCGGATGCGTTGCACACTCATCTCGTCGACGCGGGCCGCCACATCGACCACGCCGGCGTTGTTGACCAAGGCCGTGACCGGGCCCAGTTGGGTGTCGATCGCCTGGTACATCGCCAGCACCTGGGCCTCGTCGGCCACATCGGCCTTGACCGCGAAGGCCGTGCCACCGGTCGCGACGATCTGCTGCACGACGGCGTCGGCGGCCTCGGCATGGCGGGTGTAATTGACGGCAATCGCGAATCCTTGTTGCGCAGCGCGCAACGCGGTTGCAGCGCCGATGCCGCGCGAACCACCGGTGATCAATGCGACGGGTTTCATGACTTGCTCCAGATGGGTGCTGGCTACGGGTTATTCCACTGCGCACGATACACGAGCCGCAGGCGCGTTGTATGCTGCATGCCGGATGACGGCGTACGGCGTGAAAGAACGGCGACCATGGTCATGCGGGCGAGCGCGGAGCACAGGACAAGGAGGACATCAATGGTGGCAACGGTTAAACGCAAGGAACTGCCAACGGTTCGGGCCGACACCTATGCGGCGCTGCACGTATTCAATTGTGAACAGGGCGGCGCATACGATGGCGCTGCGGCTCGGCTGGCGCGCGAACGCACTCCGGGCTTTCTGGTGCGCAGCTGGCTTGAGGGAGCTTCCACGATTGTGCAAACAGCATGGCGCACATGGTTGCGGCGGCTGCGTCCCGGCCTGACGGCACTGACGTTTGCGGCATCAGCCGTGCTGTGCATGCCCACTGCAGCAACGGCGCAGGCTTATTCGGGGCCCTTGTTCGATTCGCACATGCACTACAACGTCGAGGCCTGGAACGGCAGCGCCGGACCGCATCCGCCGGCCGATGTGCTGGCGCGGTTTTCGCGCAACGGGGTCAAGGCCGTGCTGGCCAATTCGCGGCCGAACGACGGCTCGCGCACACTGGCGGCGTTGCGCAGTGGCGCGTCGGGCGACGCCTTGCGCCGTGCGGCGGCCGATCTGACGGTAGTTCCGTTCATCCGGCTCTATCGCAACCGGGCGGACTACGACAACTGGTTCCGCGACGAGAGCATCTACACCATGGTGCAGGCCGAAATGGCGCGTGGCACGGCCAGCGGGCCCTACCGCGGCATAGGCGAATTCCATTTGTACAACAGCGCCAATGCGAACGGGCCAGTGGCAGCCAAGTTGATGCGCTTTGCCGATCAGAACAAGCTGGCGGTGCTGGCCCATGTCGACGATGTGGCGATTGACCTGCTGATGGCCCACGCGTCCGAGGGCGGGCGCAATCTGCGCCTGATCTGGGCCCATACCGGCATTGGCGGCCCGCCGCCGGAGCGGGTCGATGCCTTGATGCAGCGCTATCCGCAATTGATGGGCGAGTTGTCCTATCGCCCCGGGCTGACATGTGGCCAGGGTCAGTTGTGTGCCGATTGGCGTGCCCTGATGCTGAAATACCCGCAGCGTTTCCTGATCGGCTCCGACACCTGGGTCAACCAGCGCTGGAGCAGTTACGACGACCTGATGCAGGAATACAGGAGCTGGCTTGGCGGCTTGCCACCGGATGTGGCGTACGCCATTGCGTGGGGCAATGCGGCGGCGATCTTCGGCTTGCCCTGATCCGGGCCACACCATTTGTCCATGAGGAACCTGATCCATGCGTCAACTGCACTATTTTCCCGGGAACGCCAGCCTGGCGGCCCATATTGCGCTCGAGGAAATCGGTCAGCCGTTCGAACTGGTGTTGGTGGATCGCGAGGGCGGCGCCCACAAGTCACCGCAATACCTGCAGCTCAATCCGAACGGCCTGATTCCGGTGTTCGTCGACGGCGATCTGGTGTTGTATGAGTCGGCGGCGATCTGTTTGCACCTGTCCGATACCGCGCCGTCGGCTGCGCTGATGCCGGCGCTCGGCACGGCGCCGCGGGCGCATGCCTACAAATGGTTGATATGGCAGACCAATACCTTGCAAAGTGCCTTGTTGGCCTATTTTTATCCCGCGCGCTGGATGAGTCCGGGCAACGTCGATGGCGCGGCTGAACTCAAGGCCCATGCGCAGGAGCGTATCGGGGTGCTGCTCGATCAGATCGACGCAGAACTGGCCCGCCACCGCGGACCGTGGTTGCTCGGCGGCGACTACTCCATCATCGACGCCTATTGCCTGATGCTGTGCCGCTGGACGCGAAATTTCTCCGCTGCGCCGGCGCGCGAGCGGCCACACCTGGGCCCGCACATGCGACGCGTGCTGGCGCGGGCCGCGGTGCAGCGGGTGTTCGCGACCGAGCAGTTGTCGTTGAGCGATATTTGATACGGTGCCTTGCGCGCAGGCAGGGCGCTCGGCGTGCGGTGCGCTGAAAAGCCTGTGCGCGGAGGTCTCGGCATTCTGCTCGAGCCGGCACATATGCCTGGCCTTGGTCCGGCCGGGTCGGACGATTGATTACATTGCAACCGTGCAAGGCGCGGTAATATTCTGGCCGACGGTGTTGTTTGATAGGGGTTGTGAATATGATTTTTCGACGTTTTACCGGAATCATCTGCTTGGTTCTTGTCGGCTTCATTCCAGCGGCGGGAGCCCTGGCTCAGACCGGCGCGCCGCTGATTCGCAGTCTGTCGGTGGAACAGGTGCCGCAGCTCTCCCCAGGCACCGAACTGATCTTTCGAGCGGTCGGAAGCCAAGGTGGCCAACTGGTACTCGATATCGAAGGCTTGACGAGCCAGCTCGGTTTGTCCGAGACCAGCCTGGGTAACTATGCTGGCGCCTATACGATCAGCATTCGCGACAAGATACCGTTTGACGCGACGGTCACGGCCACCTTGAAAGTCGGCTCGCAGCAGGTATCCGCGCAGCTCGGTCAGCATCTGTTGACCGATGCGGAACATGCCAGGCAGCTGGCGGCAGTAGCGCCCCCGGCGCCGCAGATCAGCCGCATCGAGACGCGCAATACCGGTGGCTTCACCGGTGGGCATGAGTTGAGCTTCATCGTCAACGCCACGCCGGGCGGCAACGTGTCGGTGACGCTCGATGGCGGTGTCTCCAGCTTTGCGCTGATGGAAGAGCGCAGCGGCCGTTATGCCGGGCGTTACACCGTCAAGTCGCGTGACCAGTTTTCCGCCACGACCCCTGCGGTGGTGACGTTGATGCTGGCCGACAAGACCGTGCGGGTGGCGAAGAATCTGGCGCCGGGTGCCAGCGCGCCGACCGCGGCTGCTGCGCCAGCGTGTGACAACTGTGGCGTGGTGGCGTCGGTCAACAAGGTCAAGATCAAGGGCAAGACCAACTACATTGGCGCGATCGCCGGAGGTGTCGCTGGCGCGGCCCTGGGCAATCAGGTTGGCAAGGGAAGTGGTAATACTGCTGCGACAATATTGGGTGCGGTGGGTGGTGCCGTGGCGGGTCGCGAGATCGAGAAGAACGTGAAGTCCAGCAACCGTTTCGATGTTGTCGTGCGTCTCGACAATGGCACCAGTCGTACGGTGAGCTATGCCAATGACCCGGGTTTCAAGACAGGCGCCAAGGTGCAGTTTGTCGGAGATGTGTTGCAGGCCAGGGAGTGACAAACACTATGCCGGCGCATGACGCCGGCGCAGGCATCGGCGCATGACGCCGGCGCAGGCATCGGCACCCAGCAGTGGGTGTTCAAAAGCCTGCGCTCAGGGCGATGTGTAGCTGGTTGTCACCGGCGCCATTTCGGCATGGCCAGGTCAGCGGGTTTGTAACAACTGCGCTGCATCCAGCGCGAAATAGGTCAGTACGCCATCGGCTCCGGCGCGTTTGAACGCCAGCAGGCTTTCCATCATCACGGCGTCGTGGTCGAGCCATCCGTTGTGGGCCGCGGCCTTGATCATGGCGTACTCGCCACTGACCTGGTAGGCGAAGGTGGGCACGCGGAACGTGTCCTTGACGCGGCGCACCACGTCCAGATACGGCATGCCGGGCTTGACCATCACCATGTCGGCGCCCTCCTGGATGTCCATCGCCACTTCGCGCAAGGCCTCATCGCTGTTTCCGGGATCCATCTGATAGACCTTCTTGTTGCTCTTGCCCAGGTTTGCGGCGGAGCCAACCGCGTCGCGGAATGGGCCGTAAAACGCGCTGGCGAACTTGGCGCTGTACGACATGATGCGGGTATGCACCAGGTGATGGGCTTCGAGCGCGGTGCGGATGGCGCCGATGCGGCCGTCCATCATGTCGCTGGGCGCGACGATGTCCACACCGGCCTGCGCCTGGGTCAGGGCCTGACGCACCAGGATGTCGACGGTTTCGTCATTCAGGATGTAGCCGTCGGCGGCCGGATCCGGGTCGAGCAGCCCGTCCTGGCCGTGGCTGGTGTAGGGGTCGAGTGCGACGTCGGTCATTACCCCCAGGTCCGGGAATTCCTGCTTGAGAGCACGCACGACGCGCGGCACCAGTCCCTCGGGATTGGTCGCCTCCTGGCCGTCCGGCGACTTGAGTGAGGCGTCTATGACGGGGAACAAGGCCATGACGGGGATGCCGAGATCGACACATTGCTGGGCCACCGGCAGCAGCAGATCCAGGCTGAGGCGTTCTACGCCAGGCATGGACGCAACCGGTTGGCGTTGCTGCTGGCCATCGACCAGGAACACCGGGTAAATCAGGTCGTGCGGTGTCAACGCGTGTTCACGCACCAGGTTACGGGTGAAGCTGTCGTGGCGCAGCCGGCGTGGTCGGCCCTGGGGATATGGTGCAAATGGAGTCATGGTCAAAATTGTGCCTCAAGAACTGGTCGAAAGCTGGTCTTGGTGTCGACGGCCATGCGGATATCAATTGATAGGGGTAGGGTCAAATCTGTCGTAGTAGCGACACATTTGTAACAATACTATTGAACACGCGGTCCTTCTTTGCTAGATTCCACTTGGGCGGTTCGCCGCTCCCCGCTTTTCCTCCCTGAGCGGGGCCTTGATGTGTGACAGCAATAAAGGCTTGAACCCCCCAGTCCTCGGACTGGGGGTTTTTTTTTAACAGACCACTGACAGCTTTCACCAAGGTCATCGCGGCGCCGGCCCATGCTCTAAACTGGCTTGATGCTCTGGGTCAAATCATTCCATATCGTGTTTGTCGCGAGCTGGTTCGCGGGCTTGTTCTATCTACCCCGCATATTCGTGAACCTGGCCATGGTGGACCGAGAGTCCACGGCAGAACGTGAGCGTCTACTCCTGATGGCGACCAAGCTGTATCGGTTCACGTCGATGTTGTCCTGGCCTGCGGTTCTGCTGGGCGTTTGGCTGCTAGTGATGTTGTGGCGTGTGCCGGGATTCGGCCACGGGCCAGGCAGCGGCTGGTTGTACGCCAAGTTGATTATCGTCGCGCTGGCCATCGCCTACCAGGAGGCCTGCGGCCACCGACTGCGCCGCTTCAAGGCCGGCACCGAACAGCACGGCCATGTGTGGTTTCGCTGGTTCAACGAGATACCGGTGCTGTTGCTGTTGGCGGCTGTGATCCTGGTGGTGGTCAAGCCTTTCTGAGACATTGCGTGCCAGACCAAGAAACAAGCGCAGCGATTTTTGCTCTGGCACCAACATTTTTTCGGATGTCGGATGTCCACATTGCGTGCCAGACCAAGAAACAAGCGCAGCGATTTTTGCTCTGGCACCAACATTTTTTCGGATGTCGGATGTCCACATTGCGTGCCAGACCAAGAAACAAGCGCAGCGATTTTTGCTCTGGCACCAACACGTTTAAACCGTTTTGATGCAGAAAACCGCTGCCTGGCCCCTGGCGCTGAGTTATGTCGGTCTGATCGTTTACGCCAGCCTGTATCCGTTTTCCGACTGGCGCGACCAGGGCGTGAGTCCCTGGGTTTTTCTGGTGGCGCCATGGCCGCGCTACTGGACCGGATTCGATATCGGCTCGAACATCATTGGCTATATGCCGGCCGGGTTCTTCCTGGCGCTCACTGCCCTGCGCACCGGCCGAGGGCGCCATGCCGTTTCGCGCGCGACCCTGGTTTGCGGCGTTTTGTCGATCGGCATGGAAACCCTTCAGATCTATCTGCCGTCGCGGGTCCCGTCGAATGTCGATCTGGGTACGAACATGCTGGGCGGATCGCTCGGCGCTTCGCTGGCGTATTTGCTGGAGCGCCTGGGCATGATCGATCGCTGGAGCCGGGTGCGGGCACGCTGGTTTGTCGCGGATGCACGTGGCGCGCTGGTGCTGTTGGCCTTGTGGCCGCTGGCCTTGTTGTTCCCGGCGGCCTTGCCCTTGGGTCTGGGGCAGGTGATGGAACGGGTCGAGACGACATTGGTGGAAGCGCTGACGGATACGCCATTTCTGGTCTGGCTGCCGATGCGTGAGATCGAGTTGCAGCCGCTGTTGCCGGTTGCCGAAACGGTGTGCGTGGCGCTGGGCTTGCTGATTCCTTGCCTGCTGGCCTATTGCATAGTGCGCCTGGCCTCGCGGCGCATCGTGTTTGCGGTCGGCATCCTGCTTGTCGGCGTGGCCATGACCAGCCTCTCCGCGACCCTGACCTGGGGGCCACAACACGCCTGGGACTGGGTGCTGATGCCGGTGCAGGCCGGACTGGCGATCGGGCTGGCGGCGGCGGTTCTGCTGTCCCCGGTTTCGCACCGGATAGGTGCGTGGCTGGCCCTGGTGGCCATGGCGGTGTACCTGGGGCTGCTCAACCAGTCGCCCGCCGACCCCTATTTGCTGCAGACGCTGCAGACCTGGGAACAAGGGCGATTCATTCGATTCAATGGCTTGGCGCAGTGGCTGGGTTGGTTGTGGCCTTATGCGGCAGCGGTCTATCTGGTGCAGCAGATCTGGCTCGGACGCGCGAAAACTAGAATCTGGCCATGAACTCAAGCTCCCCCGCAGGCGGCGCCGACGATGCCGTGCCGGCGTCTTACTACCAGCGGCATATTTTCTTTTGCCTGAACGAGCGCAAGAATGGCGAAGACTGCTGTGCCCGGCAGGCGGCCCAAGCAGGGTTCGACCGCTGCAAGCAGCAAGTCAAGGAGCAGGGGCTGGCGGGCCCTGGCATGGTGCGGGTGAACAAGGCAGGGTGCCTGGACCGTTGCGCCGCAGGCCCGGTTGCCGTGGTGTATCCCGAGGCGGTCTGGTACACCTATGTGGATGCCCATGACATCGACGAGATTGTCGATTCCCACCTCAAGCATGGCAAGGTGGTGCAGCGCCTGCTGACACCGGCCCATCTGGGGCGTTGACGCAACAGGGCGCATGGCTGCGCAGCGGCGCCAGAATCAGGCTGTTACGGTTGCGCTGCCGTCGAGGGCCGCTTTTTCACGGACAATGAGCGGTTTCGCGCTGCAGCATCGATTGCTGCTCTAGCGCGAGACTTTTTGCCGATTCCGCTGCCCGATTGCTGACAAGCGCTTTGTCACGCTGTTGCAGCCGGAGACCGGCCTAGCCAAATCCATGTACCCGATGAAATTACTGATCTCCGTTGTTGCCCTCGTGTTTTCCTTGTCAGTTGCTGCTCAGGCGCCGCAGCCGCCGGAAATTGCCGCACGCTCCTATCTGTTGCTCGATATCACCTCGGGTCAGGTGCTGGCCGAGAAGGACGCCGATGCCAGTGTGGAGCCGGCCTCACTGACCAAGCTGATGACGGCCTACTTGGTGTTTGACGCCTTGCGCAGCAAGAAAATCAGCCTGAGCCAGACTCTGCCGGTGAGCGTGCGTGCCTGGAAGATGGAAGGTTCGCGCATGTTCATCGACCCCAAGATGCAGGTTCCGGTGGAAGACCTGATCAAGGGCATGATCGTGCAGTCGGGCAATGATGCAACCGTGGCGCTGGCCGAAGGGGTGGGCGGAACAGTCGAGCAATTCGTCAAGTTGATGAACGACCAGGCCAAGGCGCTGGGCATGAAATCGACCGGTTACCGCAATCCGGAAGGCCTGACCGAGTCCGGCCATACGACGACGGCACGCGATCTGTCCATTCTGGCCGGTCGCCTGTTGACGGACTTTCCGGAGGACGTCGGTTACTACTCCATCAAAAAGTACCACTATGCCGGCACACCGGCCAGCAACGAGAACAACCGCAACCTGCTGCTGTACCGCGATCCGTCGGTCGATGGCCTGAAGACGGGTTATACCGACGCAGCCGGCTATTGCATGATCGTCACCGCCAAGCGGAACTTTCCGAATCTGGTGCAGACAGGTGCTCCGGCTGGCAGCGCGGCGGCTACCGGCGGCAGGCGCCTGTTGTCGGTGGTGCTGGGGGCGGCGAATGAAAACGCACGTGCCAACGAGTCGCAGAAACTGATCAACTGGGGCTACACGGCTTTCGAGGCGGTCAAGCTCTTTGATGCTAATCAGGCCGTCGTGTCGCCGGCCGTCTGGAAGGGCACCGCGCCCTCGCTCAAGCTCGGGCGCACCGAGGCGGTGATCGTCACGATTCCGGCTGGCAGCAAGGCCGACATCAAGACCGAGGTGGCACGCCCCGATCCGCTGGTGGCACCGTTCACGAAAGGCCAGAATGTCGCGACGCTGAAGGTTTCTGCCGGCGCGCAAGTGGTGGCCGAGTTGCCGCTGGTGGCACTGGAAGACGTGGGTCAGGCTGGCATCATGGGCCGTGCCTGGGACGCAATCCGGCTCTGGATAAAGTAACCCGGCCATGCTCTAATACCCTCGGCCAATATGGCCGAAGGAAGCATCATGATTCGCAAAATTCTCGTCACATGGCTGGCGGGTCTGTCGGTGGTGTCGATGGCAGCAGAGGTTTCGCTGCGCATCCTGGAGACCACCGATCTGCACATGAACCTGCTCAGTTATGACTACTACCAAGACAAACCGACCGAGCAGTATGGGCTGTCGCGCACCATTGCGCTGATCAAGGCGGCACGCGCCGAGGCGCCCAACAGTCTGATGTTCGACAACGGCGACCTGATTCAGGGCAGCCCCATGGGTGAGCTGGTGGCCAAGGTTGATCCGCTCAAGGAAGGCCAGGTCCATCCGGCCTACAAGGTCATGAATACGCTGGCCTACGACGCCGGCAACATCGGCAATCACGAGTTCAACTTCGGCTTGCCATTCCTGCGCCGTGCGATCAGCAGCGCCAACTTCCCGTATGTCAGTGCGAACGTGTATCTCGACGACAAGGACGGCGCCAACAAGCGCCACGCCTTTACGCCGTATCTGCTGCTGGACCGCCAGGTCAAGGATGCACAGGGCAAGCTGCACACGATCAAGGTAGGTGTGATCGGTTTCGTGCCGCCGCAGATCATGCAATGGGACAAGACCCACCTCGAAGGGCGCCTGGTGACGCGCGACATGGTCGAGGTGGCCGGTGAACTGGTGCCGGAAATGCGCGCCAAGGGCGCACAGTTGGTGGTGGCGATTCCGCATTCGGGATTCGAGCGCACCGATACCGGCAAATTTGCCGAGAACGCGGTGTCGCGGCTGGCGGAGATCAAAGGCATCGACGTGATCCTGTTTGGTCACGCGCATGCGGAGTTCCCGTCCAAGGCGTTCGAGTCTTACCCGAAGGTCGATCTTGCGCGCGGAACCATCAATGGCGTGGCGGCCGTGATGCCCGGACGCTGGGGCGACCATCTTGGGGTAGTCGACCTGACGCTGGACAACCGCAGCGGCGCCTGGGCCGTGGTAAACAGCAAGTCGCATATCCGGCCGATCTTTGACCGCGCCGCCAAGAAAGCCCTGGTTGATGCCGACCCCATGGTCGAGAACGTGCTGGCCGATGAGCATGCACGCACCTTGTCGTATGTGCGCGGCAAAGTGGCGGTCAGCAGCGCGCCTATCTACAGTTACTTCGCGCTGGTGGCCGACGACCCGTCGGTGCAAATTGTCTCGAATGCCCAGATCGCCTATGTCCGGCGTGCCGTGCAGGGCACCGAATACAGCCAGTACCCGATTCTGTCGGCGGCTGCGCCATTCAAGGCCGGTGGTCGGCAGGGCTGGTCGTATTTCACCGACATCCCGGCCGGCCCGCTTGCGATCAAGCACACGGCGGATCTTTATATCTATCCCAATACGCTCAAGGCGGTGCTGCTGACGGGCGCCCAGGTCAAGGAGTGGCTGGAGATGTCGGCGGGCCAGTTCAACCAGATCGACCCCAAGGGCGGGCCGGAGCAGGCGTTGATCAACAACGCGTTTCCGTCTTACAACTTCGACACCATCGACGGTGTGCAGTACGAACTGGACCTGACCCAGCCGGCGAAATACGCGACCAACGGCAAGGTGGCGGCACCCGAGGCGTCGCGCGTGCGCGATCTGCGCTTCGGCGGCGCACCCATCAAGGCGGATGCGAAGTTCCTTGTTGCGACCAACAACTACCGTGCGTTTGGTGGTGGCAACTTCCCCGCGATGGGGGCCGACAAGGTGGTGCTTGATTCGCCCGATGAAAACCGTGAGGCGCTGATCCAGTACCTGGCCCAGGAGGGCGGCGCACCGGGCAAGGCGGTGAATCCATCGGCAGACGGGAACTGGCGTATCCAGAGCGTCCCGGGAGTCCGGCTGACCTTTTTGTCGGCCAGCGCGGCCACCCGGCATCTGGCGCAGCATCCCGGAATCCGCCTGATAAAGGACAACGGAGACGGGTCAGCACTGTACGAGCTGATGCGCTGAGCGGGCCCAACGGCGCTTGCCGCGTCCATTTCACGCTGATATACTCGAGGGCTTTTCGGAATTTTCCGAAGGGTTCACGTTTTCCGTTCAGTCTGTCATTCCCAACGTTTAGGGACGTTCAACAACAAGCGCGCAAGTGCTTGTACAGGCGCGCAAGCGCTTGGTAATTAGGAGGCTTTAGTGCCAACCATTAATCAGCTAGTCCGTCAGGGGCGCGAGGTCGAAAAGATCAAGTCCAAGAGCCCTGCGATGGAGAATTCGCCGCAGCGCCGTGGTGTTTGCACCCGTGTCTACACCACCACCCCGAAGAAGCCGAACTCGGCGCTTCGCAAGGTTGCCAAGGTTCGCCTGACCAACGGGTTCGAGGTCATCTCGTACATCGGTGGTGAAGGTCACAACCTGCAGGAGCACTCGGTTGTGCTCGTGCGTGGCGGTCGTGTGAAGGACTTGCCCGGTGTGCGTTACCACATCGTGCGCGGTTCGCTTGACCTGCAAGGCGTCAAGGATCGCAAGCAATCGCGCTCCAAGTACGGTGCGAAGCGCCCGAAGAAAGCCTGATCGTTTTGTTTGCTGGCGAGCCGGTGTGGTTCGCGCGCCCAGAAAAGCGTTGAATTTTCAATTGTCGGTGTCTGGTGTCTGCCCTGGCTGGCGGATCCGGGCGAAGTGACCCGAACTCCGGAATTGTCCGGATGGGTCGAGTAAGTGGAAGTCTGATGACTCCCGCGGTGTTCGAAAGAGCGCCAACTGAAGCAATGAGGTGAAAAAATGCCACGTCGTCGTGAAGTCCCTAAACGTGAAATCCTGCCGGATCCAAAATTCGGCAATGTCGAGTTGTCCAAATTCATGAACGTGATCATGGAAGGCGGCAAAAAAGCGGTTGCCGAGCGCATCATTTATGGTGCGCTCGAGCAGATCGAGAAGAAGAACCCGGGCAAAGACCCGGTTGAAGCCTTTACCATGGCCATCAACAACGTCAAGCCCATGGTCGAGGTCAAATCCCGCCGTGTCGGTGGTGCAAACTACCAGGTGCCCGTCGAGGTGCGTCCGGTGCGGCGCCTGGCGCTGTCGATGCGCTGGATCAAGGAAGCTGCGCGCAAACGTGGCGAGAAGTCCATGGCCATGCGTCTGGCCAATGAACTGATGGAAGCCACGGAAGGCCGTGGCGGTGCCATGAAGAAGCGTGACGAAGTGCACCGCATGGCGGAAGCCAACAAGGCGTTCTCTCACTTCCGTTTCTAAGCGGGTCGCAGGCTGGGTGCGCCTGGTCTGCTGCCGGGTTGGCGCCACGGCGCGGATGGTTCCGGGATCGGAGCCGTTGTCCATTGCCGGTCGCGCTCACCAAGCCTTGTCGTTGCTGCCTGGGACCGATTGGCAGCCTGCGCAGGGCGGCTTTTTGTATTTATCGGCCAATTAAGGATTCATCATGGCTCGCGTTACTCCCATCGAACGCTATCGCAATATTGGTATTTCGGCGCACATCGACGCCGGCAAGACCACCACGACAGAGCGTATTCTTTTTTACACCGGTGTGAACCACAAGATCGGTGAAGTCCACGATGGCGCGGCCACGATGGACTGGATGGAACAGGAGCAGGAGCGTGGCATCACGATCACGTCCGCTGCCACCACCTGTTTCTGGCGCGGCATGGATGCATCGCTGCCCGAGCACCGCATCAACATCATTGACACCCCCGGCCACGTGGACTTTACGATTGAAGTCGAGCGCTCCATGCGCGTGCTTGACGGCGCGTGCATGGTTTATTGCGCCGTGGGTGGCGTGCAGCCCCAGTCTGAGACCGTCTGGCGCCAGGCTAACAAGTACAAGGTGCCCCGTCTGGCCTTCGTGAACAAGATGGACCGTACCGGTGCCAACTTCTTCAAGGTCCATGACCAGATGCGCCTGCGCCTGAAGGCCAACCCAATCCCGATGGTCATCCCAATTGGTGCCGAGGAAAACTTCAAGGGCGTGGTCGACCTGATCAAGATGCGCGCCATCATCTGGGACGAAGCGAGCCAGGGCATGAAGTTCGAATACCGTGAAATTCCCACGGAGTTGGTCGAGTTGGCCAAGCAATGGCGCGAGAAGATGGTCGAAGCGGCGGCCGAGGCTTCCGAGGAGTTGATGAACAAGTACCTTGAAGAAGGTGACTTGTCCGAGGACGAGATCAAACTGGGCATCCGTACCCGTACGATTGCCAGCGAGATCCAGCCGATGTACTGCGGCTCCGCGTTCAAGAACAAGGGTGTGCAGCGCATGCTCGACGCCATCATCGAATTCATGCCGTCGCCGATCGATATTCCGCCAGTGGGCGGCACCGATGAAGACGAGGCGCCCGTCACGCGCAGGGCCGACGACAGTGAGAAGTTCTCTGCGCTGGCGTTCAAGCTGATGACCGACCCGTTTGTCGGCCAGTTGACCTTTGTGCGCGTATATTCCGGCGTGCTGCAAAAGGGCGACAGCGTTTACAACCCGATCCGCGGCAAGAAAGAGCGTATCGGCCGTATCGTGCAGATGCACGCGAACAACCGTGAAGAGGTCAGCGAGATCCGCGCCGGTGACATCGCTGCCTGCGTGGGCCTGAAGGACGTGACCACGGGCGAGACGCTGTGCGATCCGTCGGCCGTCGTGTTGCTCGAGCGCATGGTGTTCCCGGAGCCGGTGATCACCCAGGCGGTGGAGCCCAAGACCAAGGCCGACCAGGAAAAGATGGGTATCGCGCTGCAGCGCCTTGCCCAGGAAGATCCGTCGTTCCGCGTCAAGACCGACGAAGAGTCGGGTCAGACCCTGATCGCCGGTATGGGCGAGTTGCACCTCGAGATCATTGTTGACCGCATGAAGCGTGAGTTCGGCGTCGAAGCCAACGTGGGCAAGCCCCAGGTGGCATACCGCGAGACCATCCGCAAGACGGTCGAGGATTCGGAAGGCAAATTTGTGCGCCAGTCCGGCGGCAAGGGCCAGTACGGCCATGTGGTGCTCAAGATCGAACCCAATGAAGCCGGCAAGGGTTTCGAGTTCGTCGACGCCATCAAGGGCGGTGTGGTGCCGCGCGAGTACATCCCGGCGGTCGAGAAGGGCGTGATTGAAGCGCTCACGACCGGCGTGCTGGCGGGTTATCCGGTGGTGGACGTCAAGGTGACGCTGCATTTCGGTTCCTACCACGACGTGGATTCGAACGAGAACGCGTTCAAGATGGCCGCAATCTTCGGTTTCAAGGAGGGTTGCCGCAAGGCCAGCCCGGTGATTCTGGAGCCGATGATGGCGGTCGAGGTGGAAACGCCGGAAGACTATGCCGGCAACGTGATGGGCGACCTCGCCTCGCGTCGCGGCATGGTGCAGGGCATGGACGACATGGTCGGTGGCGGCAAGGCCATCAAGGCCGAGGTGCCGCTCTCCGAGATGTTCGGTTACTCCACCACGCTGCGCTCGATGTCGCAAGGCCGCGCCACCTACACGATGGAATTCAAGCACTACGCGGAAGCTCCGCGCAATGTGTCCGAAGCCATCATGGCAGCACGCGCCAAGTAAGTACAAGTTCATCATGGCGCAGGACGCTTGCACGCAAGCAGCCTTCGTCGTGACCCCTGTCTTCGATCCGTGCCCTTTGTTTTGTCAGTGAGAACAGAGACCCAGGCCGGACCGGAAACATAAAACCGTCATCACTGACATTGTTCTTTTGGAGAAACGAGAAATGGGAAAAGAGAAATTTGCGCGTACCAAGCCCCACGTGAACGTGGGCACGATTGGTCACGTGGACCATGGCAAGACGACGCTGACGGCGGCGATCACGAGCGTTTTGGCGGCCAAGTTTGGCGGTGAAGCCAAGGGCTACGACCAGATCGACGCGGCGCCCGAAGAGAAGGCGCGCGGCATCACGATCAACACGGCCCACGTCGAGTACGAGACGGCCAACCGGCACTATGCCCACGTGGACTGCCCTGGTCACGCCGACTATGTGAAGAACATGATTACCGGCGCGGCCCAGATGGACGGCGCGATTTTGGTGTGCTCGGCCGCTGACGGCCCGATGCCCCAGACCCGTGAGCACATCCTGCTGGCGCGCCAGGTGGGTGTTCCCTACATCATCGTGTTCCTGAACAAGTGCGACATGGTCGACGACGCCGAGTTGCTCGAGTTGGTCGAGATGGAAGTGCGCGAGTTGCTCGACAAGTACGAGTTCCCGGGCGACGACACCCCGATCATCCACGGCTCAGCCAAGCTGGCCATGGAAGGCGACAAGGGCGAGCTCGGCGAACTGGCCATCATGAAGCTGGCCGACGCGCTGGACAACTACATTCCGACGCCAGAGCGTGCCATTGACGGCGCGTTCCTGATGCCGGTGGAAGACGTGTTCTCGATCTCGGGTCGCGGCACGGTGGTGACCGGTCGGGTCGAGCGCGGTGTGATCAAGGTGGGTGAAGAGATCGAGATCGTGGGCATCAGTGACACGGTCAAGACCACCTGCACGGGAGTGGAGATGTTCCGCAAGCTGCTCGATCAGGGTCAGGCTGGCGACAACGTCGGTATCTTGCTGCGCGGCACCAAGCGCGAAGACGTGCAGCGCGGCCAAGTGTTGTGCAAGCCCGGTTCGATCAAGCCGCACACGCATTTCACGGGCGAGATCTATGTGTTGTCCAAGGATGAGGGAGGCCGTCACACGCCGTTCTTCAACAACTACCGCCCGCAGTTTTATTTCCGCACGACGGACGTGACTGGTGCGATCGAGTTGCCAGAAGGCAAAGAGATGGTGATGCCGGGTGACAACGTGTCGATCACGGTCAAGTTGATCAATCCGATCGCGATGGAAGAAGGTCTGCGTTTCGCGATCCGCGAAGGCGGCAAGACCGTCGGCGCCGGTGTGGTTGCCAAGATCCTCGCGTAACCAACATGTTTGCGGGACAGATCAATAAAGCGCAGCTGTTTGCTCTGTCCCCAACTGAATAAAACAAGGTAACACCATGGCCACCAAACAAAAGATCCGCATCCGTCTGAAGGCGTTCGATTACAAACTGATCGACCAGTCTGCAGCTGAAATCGTCGACACCGCCAAGCGCACAGGTGCCATCGTCAAGGGCCCGGTGCCCTTGCCGACGCGCATGAAGCGTTTTGACATCCTGCGTTCCCCGCACGTCAACAAGACGAGCCGTGACCAGTTGGAGATCCGTACGCACCAGCGTCTGATGGACATCGTCGATCCGACCGACAAGACGGTCGATGCATTGATGAAACTCGACTTGCCCGCAGGCGTGGACGTCGAAATCAAGCTGCAGTAAACCGCAGCGTCAGTACCCGGCGAGGACTCACGATTCAGGTCATGGGCCCTCGCTGAACAAAAGTCTTGCCGGAGAACCATAACCGGCATATAATTTTTGGCTTCGCCTTGATTGCCTGGCAATCGATGGCGAGGTTTTATTAACAGTCTTTCACATTACAACAACGCGGCCAATTGCAGTCGCGTTGGTGGAAGTTACGGAGAAAAAAATGAGTCTGAGCAACTCCCTCGGGTTGCTGGGCCGCAAGGTGGGCATGATGCGCCTATTCACCGACGATGGGGACTCAGTTCCTGTCACGGTGGTAGATGTTTCTAACAACCGCGTGACCCAGGTGAAAACCCAAGAGAACGACGGCTACGTTGCCTTGCAGGTAACGTTTGGCGCACGCCGCGCTTCGCGCGTGACCAAGCCCGCCGCGGGCCACCTTGCCAAGGCAGGCGTGGAAGCTGGCGAAATCATCCAGGAATTCCGTGTCACGGCCGATGCCGCTGCCAAATACCCTGCGGGCACTTCGGTGCCGGTGTTGGATGTGTTTGCCGTGGGCCAAAAAGTCGACGTACAGGGCACTTCCATCGGCAAAGGTTATGCCGGCACGATCAAGCGCCACAACATGAAATCGCAGCGCGCATCGCACGGTAACAGCCGTTCGCACAATGTGCCGGGCTCGATCGGCATGGCGCAGGATCCGGGGCGCGTGTTTCCGGGCAAGCGCATGACGGGCCATATGGGCGACGACACTGTGACGACCCAGAACCTCGATATCTTCCGCATCGACGAATCGCGTCAGCTGTTGCTGATTCGCGGCGCCATTCCTGGCGCGTCGGGCGGGTTTGTTTCCGTTCGCCCCGCCGTCAAGGCGAAGGCTGACAACACCGCCGCAAAAGGAGCGAACTGATGCAGCTCGAACTCCTGAATGAACAAGGCCAGGCGACGTCGAAGTTCGACGCGCCCGAGACGGTCTTCGGTCGCCAGTACAACGAAGACCTGGTGCACCAGGTTGTCGTCGCGTTCCAGGCCAATGCGCGCCAGGGCACCCGTGCCCAGAAGGACCGCGAGCAAGTCCACCACTCGACCAAGAAGCCGTTCAAGCAAAAGGGAACGGGCCGCGCCCGTGCCGGTATGACGTCCTCGCCACTGTGGCGCGGAGGCGGTCGTATCTTCCCGAACATGCCTGACGAGAACTTCAGCCACAAGATCAACAAGAAGATGTACCGCGCTGGTATGGCTTCGATCTTCTCGCAGCTCGCACGCGAAGGCCGTCTGGCTGTCGTCGAGTCGCTGGCAGTGGATTCGCCCAAGACCAAGGCATTTGCCGCCCGCCTCAAGGCCATGAATCTGGACTCCGTCCTGTTCATTTCCGACCAGGTTGACGAAAACCTGTACCTCGCTTCCCGCAACCTGGCCAATGTGCTGGTTGTCGAGCCGCGTTACGCCGATCCGGTGTCGCTGGTCCACTACCGCAAGGTGCTGGTGACCCGCGCTGCGATGGGCAAGCTCCAGGAGATGTTCGCATGAACGCCGTTAAGTACGATGAAGGCCGTTTGATGCAGGTCCTCGTGGCGCCGATCGTGTCCGAGAAGGCCACCATGATTGCCGAAAAGAGCAATGCAGTGACCTTCAAGGTGCTGCAGGACGCCACCAAACATGAAATCAAGGCGGCCGTTGAGCTGATGTTCAAGGTCGAGGTCAAAGGTATTTCTGTGGTTAACACCAAAGGAAAATCCAAGCGTTTCGGTAAGTCCATGGGACGCCGTGACAACGTGCGCAAAGCGTACGTCACGCTGATGCCGGGTCAGGAACTGAACCTTGGCGGGGAGGCTGCGTAATCATGGCTGTCATCAAGATGAAACCTACTTCCCCAGGCCGTCGCGGCATGGTGAAGATTTCGCGTGGTCACCTGCACAAAGGTGAAGCCTATGCGCCCTTGCTCGAACCTCAGTTCCAGCATGCCGGCCGCAACAACAACGGGCACATCACGACGCGTCACAAGGGCGGTGGTCACAAGCACCACTACCGTGTGGTCGACTTCCGTCGCGCCAAGGATGCCATTCCGGCCAAGGTCGAGCGTATCGAGTACGACCCCAACCGTTCGGCGCACCTGGCCTTGGTCTGTTACGCCGATGGCGAGCGTCGCTACATCATCGCGCCGCGTGGCCTGGAAGTCGGTGCAACCATCCTGAACGGTGCCGAGGCGCCGATCCGTGTGGGCAACACCTTGCCGATCCGCAACATCCCAGTCGGTTCGATCATCCACTGCGTCGAGTTGCAGGTCGGCAAAGGCGCGCAGATCGTACGCTCTGCCGGCACATCGGCAACCCTGTTGGCGCGTGAAGGCACGTACGCCCAGGTGCGTATGCGTTCGGGTGAGGTTCGCAAGATCCACATCGACTGTCGCGCCACGATTGGCCAGGTGGCCAATGAAGAGCACAGCCTGCGCCGTTTGGGCAAGGCCGGTGTCAAACGCTGGATGGGTATCCGTCCGACGGTCCGCGGTGTCGTCATGAACCCGGTTGACCACCCACATGGTGGCGGTGAAGGCAAGACCGGTGAAGGTCGCCATCCTGTCGATCCATGGGGCAATCTGACCAAGGGTTACCGTACCCGCAACAACAAGCGCACGCAGGTGATGATCGTGTCGCGTCGCAAGAAGTAAGGGGCAGGAACATGACACGCTCACTCAAAAAGGGTCCTTTCGTCGATCACCATCTGGCCCAGAAGGCCGACAAGGCGGTGACGAACAAGGACAAGAAACCGATCAAGACCTGGTCGCGTCGCTCGATGGTTCTGCCGGAATTCATCGGCCTGACGATTGCCGTGCACAACGGCAAGCAACACGTTCCGGTCTACATCACCGACCAGATGGTCGGCCACAAGCTGGGCGAATTTGCGCTCACGCGGACCTTCAAAGGTCACCCGGCCGACAAAAAAGTCGTGCGAAAGTAAGGCAACACCATGGAAACCAAAGCAACACTGCGCGGCGTACGACTGTCTGTCGACAAGGGTCGTCTCGTCGCCGATCTGATTCGTGGCAAGAAGGTGGACCAGGCGCTGAACGTTCTGCAATTCACCCAGAAAAAAGCCGCCGTCATCATCAAGAAGGTTCTGGAGTCGGCGATCGCCAACGCAGAGCACAACGATGGTGCCGACATCGACGAATTGAAGGTCAAGACCATCTATGTCGAACAGGGCGCGTCGCTGCGTCGTTTCACCGCGCGCGCCAAAGGCCGCGGCAACCAGATCCGCAAGCCCACGTGCCATGTGTACGTGACGGTCGGCAACTGAAAGAGGCCAGGAACATATGGGACAAAAAATCCACCCTACCGGCTTCCGTCTTTCGGTTAGCCGCAACTGGTCTTCGCGCTGGTACGCCAGTGACCGTGACTTCGCCGGCATGCTGGCGGAAGACATCAAGGTACGCGAATACCTGAAAAAGAAGCTCAAGAACGCATCGGTCTCCCGCGTGCTGATCGAGCGCCCCGCCAAGAACGCCCGCATCACCATCTACTCGGCACGTCCGGGCGTGGTGATCGGCAAGAAGGGCGAGGACATCGAGAACCTCAAGCGCGAACTGGGCAAGCAGCTCGGCGTGCCAGTGGCCGTCAACATCGAAGAAGTGCGCAAGCCCGAGATCGATGCCAAACTGATCGCCGACAGCATCACGCAGCAGCTCGAGAAACGCATCATGTTCCGTCGCGCCATGAAACGCGCCATGCAGAACGCGATGCGCCTGGGCGCATTGGGTATCAAGATCATGTCTTCGGGCCGTCTGAACGGCATCGAGATCGCACGTTGCGAGTGGTATCGCGAAGGCCGAGTGCCATTGCATACCCTGCGTGCCGACATCGATTACGGCACCTCGGAAGCCAAGACCACATACGGCATCATCGGCGTCAAGGTCTGGGTCTACAAGGGCGATACCCTGGGCCGCAACGACCTGCCGGCTGTTGTCGAGCCACGTACGGAAGACGACCGCCGCCCGCGTGGCCCGCGTCGTGACGCACGTCCCGGCACCGATCGCCCTGCTTCGCGTCCTGCCGCTCGTCGTCCTGTCGCTGCCAATGTGGCACCTGCGGACGGTAGCGACAAGCCGGCAGAAGCCACGGCACCTGCAGATACCACCAAACCCGCCGTTAAGCGCGTCCGCAAGGCAAGCGCGCCAGCTGCAGCAGCTGACGGAACCAAGACCTGATTACGGTCTAGCAATCGGAGAAATACATGCTGCAACCCGCTCGCAGAAAGTACCGCAAAGAGCAGAAAGGCCGCAACACTGGCCTGGCAACTCGCGGTAACACCGTGGCTTTTGGCGACTTCGGTCTCAAATCCACTGACCGTGGCCGTCTGACGGCCCGGCAAATCGAATCCGCCCGTCGTGCGATTTCTCGCCACGTCAAACGCGGCGGTCGTATCTGGATCCGTATCTTCCCGGACAAGCCGATCTCGCAGAAACCTGCAGAGGTTCGCATGGGTAACGGCAAGGGTAATCCTGAGTACTACGTTGCCGAGATTCAGCCTGGCAAGATGCTCTATGAGATCGTCGGCGTGCCAGAAGAGCTGGCGCGTGAGGCGTTCCGTCTGGCGGCGGCGAAGCTGCCTTTGCGCACCACGTTCGTGGCGCGCATGATCGGCCAATAAGCGCCACCTGACCGGAGAATACTCGTGAATACCAAAGAACTGCGTCAGAAAGACGTTACCGCCCTGGAGGCGGAGGTCAAGTCGTTGCAAAAGGCCCATTTCGGCCTGCGCATGCAAAAGGCCACCCAGCAACTCAACAACACCGCAACGCTGCGTTCGACGCGCCGCGATATCGCCCGCGCCAAGACCATCCTGGTCGAGAAGCAGCATGCGGCCAAGTCCACCGAAGGAGCGGCCAAATGACCGAAGCGACCGAAGCGACCGAAGCCAAGGTATCCCGCAAACGCACGTTGATCGGCAAGGTTGTCAGCGACAAGCGCGCCAAGACCGTGACGGTTTTGATCGAGCGTCGTGTCAAGCACGAGCTCTACGGCAAGATCGTCGGAAAATCCAGCAAGTACCACGCCCATGATGAAAATGGCGAGTACAAGACGGGTGACACGATCGAGATTACCGAGAGCCGCCCGCTCTCCAAAACCAAGAACTGGGTTGCGACCCGTCTGGTCCAGAAAGCTGCCATCGTCTGATGGTTATGCGCAGCCTTGTCTGCGCTGCATGACAGAACGGCTCACAATGTGGGCCGTTTTGCTTTGGATGCTGGTTGCGGCATTTGCTGCGACGCTTGTCCGATCCAGACAACTTCAATTTTTAATGACAGGAGCACACAATGATCAAAGTAGGAGACACCCTTCCGCAGGCCACGCTGATGGAATTCGTGGAAGTTGAAGGCGGTGGCTGCAGCATCGGCCCGAACCCGGTGCCGGTTGCGGCTGCAACGGCAGGCAAGACGATTGCCGTGTTTGCCCTGCCAGGTGCGTTCACGCCCACCTGCTCGGCCAAACATGTACCCGGCTATCTGGAGAAGTTCTCCGAGCTCAAGGCCGCTGGCGTCGACGAGATCTGGTGCGTCAGTGTCAATGACGCGTTCGTCATGGGTGCCTGGGCGCGCGACCTGAAGTCCGATGGCAAGGTGCGCATGCTGGGCGACGGCGACGCCGCGTTCACAAAGGCGACCGGCCTGACGCTGGATTTGACCGGCAAGGGCATGGGCCTGCGCAGCAATCGCTATTCGATGCTGGTCAAGGACGGAAAGGTCGCCACTCTCAATGTCGAGGCACCTGGTAAATTTGAAGTGAGCGACGCAGCCACGATGCTGGCCCAGGCGAAGGCCTGATTCCCGCGGGGTCAGAGAGCCGCCTTCAGATAGTGTGACCCGGCCACCGGGTTGTAGTAATAAGGCGGGATCTCGACAAACCCCAGATCCTGGTACATGGCGCGCGCGGTTTCCATGTCGTCGAGGGTGTCCAGTAATACGCAGGCATAGCCGGCCAGTCGCGCCGCCTCCAGGATCTCCTCGGCCAGCCGTCGGCCCAAGCCCAGACCGCGAAACTGGGGTCGCACAAACAGGCGCTTCATCTCGCAGGCATTGGCGTAGTCGACTGCATCGAGCGGCCGCAAGGCGCAACACCCTGCTGGTGTACCGTCGATCCGCGCCAGTCGCATCGTGCCCCAGGGCGGCTCGTAGGCACCGGGCAACTGCGCCAGTTCACGGTCGAAGTCCTGAAAACACAGGTCTACACCCAGGCCACCGGCATATTCAAGCAGCAACTGGCGGACATCCGCCCAGTCGCTTACCGACTCAGGGAAGACTAACTCGGCCATTGTGTCGACAGTGGGGTTGCTGGGCGGTTCGGGGTTCAACCACCCAGCGAAATTCCCCATGCGACGAGCGTGGCGCAGGCGGCAAACACCACGGCTGCCGCCAGGCGCGATACCGCGTCGTCGCGCGACGAGGGCAGCTGGCCTGTTTGAGGTTTGTCGCCCGTGACCATGGGTTTGACCAGGTTCTCGCGTCGGGAGAAATAATAAAAAAGCATGGCTGCAAGATGCAAAACCACCAGGGCGATCAGTAAACTCTTGCCATAGCCCTTGTGATAACCGGTCGCCAGTGAGACCGTGGCATTGCTGACAAACTTCGCAAACGGGCCTACCGCTGCAATCTCGTCGTCACTGATAACGCCGGTGCTGACCTGGGCTATCAATACCGCCAGCATCGCGAAAACCGATGCTGCGCCCAATGGGTTGTGACCCACGGCGTGCTCGGGTCGCCCCTCTCCCCGAAGATAGCGAAAAACGGTGGCAGGACTGTAGAAGAAGGTCGCAAAACGTGACCATCGCCCGCCGACAAAGCCCCAGACCAGTCGAAACAGCAACAAGCTTGCGATCGTAAACCCGCAGCGGAAGTGCCAGACCATCGCATTGCCGCCTATCTGTGCCGTCACGACCGAGCCGATGACGGCGGCAACCAATAACCAGTGGAACAGGCGGGTGGGTAGGTCCCAGACCCGGATCGAGTCAGCAGGCATGGATGTCGGTCGTTGCTTGGTAGGTTGGGGGTGCAAGGCGGGTGCGAGGCAATGATAAGCCAAGCCTCAACCCGGCGCCTCCACCGAACCCCGAGCCGGGATCGAGCCTGCATCGGGCGTCTTGTGGCAACCGACCGGCCCCTGTGCGGCGAAAAAGGTAAAACATGTGCTCGGCATGGCCATGGCCGGTTGCCAAGCATGTGGCGTTCAGGGCAAGATGCAGCAACAGACAACAAATCAGGGAAAGCTATGGACCGCCGACAATTCAACATCGCATCGAGCCGAACACTGGCGGCCATGGTGGCATTGGCCTATAGCCAGGCGTATGCCTTATCGCTGAGCGACCTGACCGAGGGCGAAGTGTCACAAGGCCTCAAGACCGCGCTGGAGAAAGGCGCGCAGGCGGCGATCAGCCTGTTGGGCCGCAAAGACGGTTTTCTGGCCAATGACAAGGTCCGAATCCCTTTGCCGGGCTTTCTGGACGATGCGGCCAAGCTGCTCAAGACCTTTGGCCAGGGGAAAAGAGTCGATGAGCTGGTGACCTCGATGAACCGCGCCGCGGAGTCGGCGGTACCGATGGCCAAGAATCTGCTGATGGATGCGGTGCGCACGATGTCCGTCACGGATGCCAAGAACATCCTCACTGGAGGCGATACATCGGTCACCGAATTCTTTGCCGACAAGACCCGAGTGCCGCTCAACGGCAAGTTCCTGCCGGTGGTGACCGCGGCGACCCGCAAGGTGTCGCTGGCATCCAAATACAACCGCGTTGCCTCCAAGGCTGCAGGCATTGGGCTGGTCAGCAAGGAAGACGCCAACATCGAGCAATACGTGACCGGCAAGACCTTGGACGGCCTGTATCTGGTCATCGGGGAAGAGGAGCGCAAGATCCGCAAGGACCCGGTAGGCACCGGCAGCGCAATTCTGCAGAAGGTGTTCGGCGCATTCAAATAGCCGTCGAATGCGACGCAAGCCGGTACGTCAGACCCCAGAAGGCGCAGGCTGCGCGGCAACTGGCGGTGACCGGTATCCGAGCGGGCCAGGGCGGAGTCATCGCGCCATCGTGATAATCCGCGCATGCGTTGTCAGTCCCTTGCCGGTGCGCTTGGCGCGATAGTTCTGCTGTCTGGCTGCGGACCCGCGCTCAATTGGCGCGATGTGGCGATCGACGGCACCGCCCTGGTCGCGCTGTTTCCCTGCAAGCCCGATGATGCCGCACGCACCGTGCCGCTGGCCGGTGTGCAGCAGACCGTGACGATGCGCAGTTGTCACGCCGATGGCGCAAGCTTTTCGCTAGCACACGCCCGCCTGACCGATCCCACCCAGGCTGCCAGCGCCATGTTGCAATGGCGCGAGGCCACGCTCGCAGGTCTCGGACCGGTGCCGGCGGCGATCGTGTTGCAACCGCCACCGGATAGCCCGACTTTGCCCGGGATGCTGGCGCTGCGCGCCAGCCGTGACCCGTCCCGCGAACCGGCCCAATCCTTGCAAGGTTTGTGGTTTGCCCGTGGTTCGGATGTGTTTGTCGCGCTGGTGTTTGCACCCAAACTCGCGCCAGAAGCGACCGAACCCTTCTTTGCCGGACTGCGCCTGCGATGAACGCATTGACGCGACGAACGGCGGTCATCGTTTTTCTGACGTTTGCGTTCGCGTATTTTCTGTCGACGCTGATCCGGGCCATCACCGCCACTTTGTCGCCCGAGCTGACACAGGAATTCCAGTTGCAGGCGCGCGATCTGGGCCTGCTTGCCGGTGGGTATTTTCTCGGATTCGCGGCGACCCAGCTGCCACTGGGCAGTTGGCTCGATGGTTACGGGCCGGGGCGGGTGCTGGCGTGTTTTCTCGCCGTTGCCACGCTGGGTTGCGTGGCTTTCGCCTATGCCACCAGTTTCTCCACGCTGCTGGCCGCGCGCATCTTGTGTGGCGTGGGTCTGAGTGCCTGTCTGATGGCGCCTCTGACCGGATATCGACGCTGGTTCGCGCCAAACTTGCAGACGCGTGCCAACGCCTGGATGCTGATGACCGGGTCTTGCGGCATGGTCGCTTCAACCTTGCCGGTGCAGTGGTTGCTGCCTACGGTGGGATGGCGCCCGATGTTTCTGGGTCTGGCGCTGTTCCTGTTGCTGGCCATGGCCTTGATTGTCTGGCGCGTCCCTGGCTGGACCCAGGCGCCGGGGCTGGCGGCGGGGTCGGCGTCCGCTATGTCGCCCAGTTATATGCTGGTCTGGCGTGACCGCTACTTTCGGCGCATGGTTCCCCTGGGATTTTTCTGCTACGGCGGTTTGCTCGCGGTGCAGACCCTGTGGGCCGCGCCCTGGATGGAAAAGATGGCGGGATACACACCGCTGGAGTCGGCGGCCGGCCTGTTCTGGATAAATATCGCGATGTTGTGCACGTTCTGGACCTGGGGTATGGCCGGTCCCTGGCTGGCCCGGCGCGGGCTGGACGCAGATCGCCTGATCAGCCGCGGTCTGCCGGCAAGTTTTGTCGTCCTGGCTTTGATCATCATCGCGCCCGATGCATTGGCACCCCATGCCGGCGCGATGCTCGCCCTTTATTGCATGAGCTGCAGCTTCGTGACTCCGTCGCAACCCGCAGTGGCCATGGCGTTTCCAGCCGAGTTGGCGGGGCGGGCGCTGAGTTCGTTCAATCTGGTGATCTTCCTGGGCGTGTTCTGCATTCAATGGGGCATCGGGCTGTTGATCGACGGCCTGATGGCCATCGGTGTGGTGCAGGGCTGGGCCTATCGTTTGGCTTTCGCCGCGTTTCTCGCTTGTGGTGTCAGTGCTTATGTGGTTTTCCTCCGTGGCGCGGGAGATAATCGATGTGACCAAACCCTATGACTGCAGGCCTTTTAATCATCGCCCACTCACCACTAGCCGGTGCGCTGCGCGAGTGTGTGCTGCATGTGTTTCCGGACGGTGCAGAAGTTGTCGCCGCCGTCGATATTCGCAGCGACCAACCGTTTGACGAACTGGTCGCCGCGTCGCGCCAGGCCATGACCGACCTGGGCGCCGACCGAACGCTGGTGTTCACCGATGTATTCGGCGCAACGCCCTGCAATGTGGCGCAGAAGTTGGTTGATGGTGTGAGTGCCCGCCTGGTGGCAGGCGTGAACTTGCCGATGTTGTTGCGAGCCATGACGTACCGGCGTGAACCACTGGAGGCGCTGGTCACACGCACCATGGCCGGCGGGGTTCAGGGCGTCATGCAAGTGGCGACGACGGCGCCACAGAACCAAGCCAGAAAAAAAAATGATCAAGACCCAGGCGACCATCAGCAATAAGCTGGGCCTGCATGCAAGGGCCTCGGCCAAGCTGACCAAGCTCGCGGGGAGTTATCCGTGTGAAGTCTGGCTGTCGCGTGGTGAGCGGCGAGTCAATGGCAAGAGCATCATGGGGGTCATGATGCTGGCGGCCGGTATGGGTGTGTCGGTGCAAGTCGAGACCGACGGCGAGGGCGAGCAGCAAGCCAATGACGCCTTGCTGGCTCTGATTCTCGATAAATTCGGAGAAGGTGAGTGAGTTTCACGATCCACGGGCTTGCGGTCGCGCGTGGCATCGCGATCGGCCGCGCCGTGCTGGTGGCATCGAGCCGCGTCAACGTAGCGCACTATTTCATCACTGAAGAACAAGTTGGCGCCGAAATAGACCGGGTGCGGGTAGGACGCAATACGGTGATTGATGAGATCCACCGACTGCAGCGCACCATCAGCCACATGGGGCCGAAAGAGGCGCCCCACGAACTGACCGCCCTGATGGACGTGCACCTGATGCTGTTGCAGGACGAAGAGCTGATCCTGGGCGTCAAACACTGGATTGCGGAGCGCCTATACAACGCGGAATGGGCGTTGACCACGCAACTGGAGGTGATCGCGCGCCAGTTCGACGAGATGGAGGACGAGTACCTGCGCGAACGCAAGGCCGACCTCGAACAGATCACCGAAAAGGTGCTGGCCGCAATGAATGGCGTGGCCTCGCCGATCGTCTCGGCGACGCTGCGACCCCCGCGCAAGACGGCGCAGTCGGAATCGGGTCACGAGGCGTCGCTCGATGTGCCGTTGATCCTGGTGGCACACGACTTGTCGCCGGCCGACATGCTGCAGTTCAAGCAAAGCGTGTTCGCCGGCTTCGTCACCGATGTGGGCGGCCGTACCTCGCATACCGCCATCGTCGCACGCAGCATGGACATCCCGGCCGTGGTCGGTGCCCGGCTGTCCAGCCACCTGATCCGCCAGGACGACTGGATCATCGTGGACGGCGATGCCGGTATCGTCATCGTCGACCCATCCACCATTGTGCTGGCCGAATATGATTTCAAGCAGCGCCAGGGCACGATCGACCGTGGTCGGCTGACGCGCTTGCGCCACACCCCGGCGGTGACGCTCGACGGGCAGAAGGTCGAGCTGCTGGCCAATATCGAGATGCCCGAAGACGCGCCGGGCGCTGTCAGCGCTGGTGCCGTGGGGGTCGGATTGTTCCGCAGCGAGTTCCTGTTCATGGGTCGGCACGGCAAGCTGCCGGACGAGGAAGAGCAGTTTCAAGCCTATCGCCGCGCGGTCGAGGGCATGGCTGGCATGCCGGTGACGATACGCACGGTGGATATCGGGTCCGATAAACCGCTGGACAAGACGGCCAAGGACGATGCGCACCTCAACCCGGCCCTGGGTTTGCGCGCCATCCGCTGGTGCCTGGCTGACCCCGAGATGTTCCTCACGCAGCTGCGGGCAATCTTGCGCGCCGCCGCGTTCGGGCGGATTCATCTGCTGGTACCGATGCTGGCCCATGTCAGCGAAATTCACCAGACGCTGGATTTACTCGCCCAGGCGCGCGCGCAGCTCGATCAGCGTGGTGTGAGCTATGGCAGCGTCAAACTCGGCGCCATGATCGAGATTCCGGCGGCGGCGCTAATGGTCAACGTGTTCCTCAGGCATTTTGACTTTCTGTCCATTGGCACCAACGACCTGATCCAGTACACGCTGGCCATTGACCGCGCCGATGAGTCGGTCGCGCATCTTTACGATCCCCTGCACCCTGCCGTGTTGCGCCTTGTCGCCGACACCATAACGCTATGCAATGCGCAGGCCAAGGGTGTGAGCATTTGCGGTGAGATGGCCGGCGATGTCACCTATACACGCCTGCTGCTGGGATTGGGGCTGCGCAGTTTTTCGATGCATCCGTCGCAGATCCTCGCGGTCAAGCATGAGGTGCTGCGTGCCGACGCGGGCAAACTGGCTGACTGGGCACGCAGTGTGCTCGAGTCCGAAGACCCGGCTGCAACCTTCGCCGGCTGATCTCGGCGCGCCAGGTCTCAGCGGGCCCGGGCGCCGATTATGGCCGCGCCAACGATCATCGCGGCGGCCAGCGCAATGCTCCAGCTGAACGGCCCGGCGCCGGTAATCATCAGTACGGCCGTCGACGACAGCGGTGTCAGGTAACTCAGAATGCCGATCTGGCGCGGGTCGCCGAGTTTCAGCGCCTTGTCCCACAGCAGGAAGGCAGTGCCCAGCGGGCCGAGGCCGGCGATGGCCAGCAGCAGCCATTCGTTGGCGCCGAGTACGGTGGCAGGCTCGAGCGTGGCGTGGCACAGCAGCGACAGCAAACCCGAAACCAGACCGAACAGTCCGACCGCGGCCGTCGGAAATGGTGGCACGCGCCGAGTGAGCAGTGAATAGCAGGCCCAGATCATGGCCGAAGCCAGCGCCAGCAGGTAGCCCCATGACCAGGTGCCTTCGATGTTCTGACCATTTCCAAGAATCGCCACTGCGGCACCGGCAAATCCGAGCAACGCTGCCACTACGTGCAGCGGTCGCAATGTCATGCCGGGCAGCAATACCGGGGACAAGACCACGATGAACAAAGGCCACAGGTAGTTCACCAGATTCGCCTGCACGGGCGGCGCGATGCGCAAGGCGAGAAACAGCAGAAAGTGAAATCCGAACAATCCGGTGACACCCAGCGCCAGCGTGTGACCCGGTATCTTCCACAAGGCAGGACGGCGCGCCACCAGAGGCCAGGTCGGCATGCTGCCGAGCACCAGCGCGATGCCGGTCAGCAGGAAAGGCGGCACCGAGCGCAGGGCCACGCCCAGCGCGGCCAGCAGGGCCCAGGACGCGATGGCGCCGAGCGCGTAATAGGTGGCGGAGCGGTTTGGGCCCCGGCCTGCCGCGTTCAGTGCCCTTGCGCAGGGTTCAGAACCCCGTGCGCCTGCTTGTCGGCGTGGTAACTGGAGCGCACCATTGCGCCCACCGCTGCGTGGGTGAAACCCATGGCGTAGGCTTCGCGTTCGAACATCTTGAAGGTGTCCGGGTGCACATAACGCTTGACCGTCAGATGGCTGGTGCTCGGCGCCAGATACTGGCCTATCGTCAGCATGTTGATGCCGTGTGCGCGCATGTCGCGCATCACCGCCAGGATTTCGTCGTCGGTCTCGCCCAGACCGACCATCAGGCCGCTCTTGGTCGGAACATCGGGGAAGGCCGCCTTGAACTTCTTGAGCAGGTTCAGGCTGAACTGGTAGTCGGACCCTGGTCGGGCCTCCTTGTACAGGCGCGGTGCGGTCTCCAGGTTGTGGTTCATCACATCCGGTGGCGCTGCCTTGAGGATTTCCAGCGCGCGGTCGTCGCGACCGCGAAAGTCGGGCACCAGGATCTCGATCCGGGTCGCGGGCGACGAAGCCCGGATCTGCCGGATGCATTCGACGAAATGGCCGCTGCCACCATCGCGCAAGTCGTCGCGGTCGACACTGGTGATCACCACGTATTGGAGCTTGAGCGCGGCAATGGTGTTGGCCAAATTCTGCGGCTCGCTCTCGTCCAGCGGGTCGGGCCGGCCGTGGCCCACATCACAGAACGGGCAGCGGCGCGTGCATTTGTCGCCCATGATCATGAAAGTAGCCGTGCCCTTGCCGAAGCACTCGCCGATGTTGGGGCAGGAGGCTTCTTCACAGACCGTGACCAACTTGTTCTGTCGCAGGATGTCCTTGATCTCGTAGTAGCGCGTTGACGGCGAGCCGGCACGCACGCGGATCCATGAGGGTTTTTTCAGAATCTCGCCGGGCACGACCTTGACCGGGATACGCGCCAGCTTGGCACCCGCCTTGTGCTTGGCACTGGCGTCATAGGTTTCGATGGATTGGGCCTCTCGGACCACGTCAGGGTTTGGATTGCTCATAAGTCGGTGCGTCCGCAGTCACGGTGCCAGGTAGGTCGCGAGTTTCTTGCTCAACACTTCTGCCGCCTCGGACCAGCCGACAGACACACCTATTGTAGAAAGGTCCACCGTTTGCAGGCCGGCGTAACCGCATGGGTTGATGCGCGCAAAGGGCTCCAGGTCCATCTGCACGTTCAGCGCCACACCGTGATAGGTGCAGTTGCGACTGACCTTGATGCCCAGTGCGGCGATCTTGCCCAGTCCGGTGAAGTCGATGGCTAGCGGGCCGGGCGCGGGATTGCCGTCCGCCAGCGCCGGGTCGATGCGCCGGCTCGGACGCTGCGCCAGCGATGCATGGGCGCCAGGGTCGTCCGGACGCAGGTAGATTCCCGGCGCGCCACCGACGCGGTGACCGGTCACGCCGAAATGAGCTAGCGTCTTGATCACCGCTTCCTCGACGCGATAGACGTATTCCTTGACGAAGTAACCGGCACGCCGCAAGTCGATCATGGGGTAGGCGACGACCTGCCCCGGCCCGTGGTAGGTGACCTGACCCCCGCGGTTGGTCGATACCACCGGAATATCGCCGGGGTTCAGCACGTGCTCGGCTTTGCCTGCCAGTCCTTGCGTGTAGACCGGCGGGTGTTCGCAAACCCAAAGGGCATCGTCGGTTTGCGCATCGCGCGCGCCAGTGAACGACTGCATCGCCTGGTAGGTGGGCAGGTAGTCCACCCGGCCCAGCTTGCGCGTGTGCAGCGCCATGTCGGTCAAAGCACGATCTTGACCATCGGATGCGTCGACAAGGTCCGGTACAACTCGTCCAGTTGTTCGCGGCTGGTGGCAGTGATGGTGATGGTCACGCCAAGGTATTTGCCGCCACTGCTTTCCCGCAGCTCGACGCTGGACGCATCGAATGCGGGGTCAAAGTGCCTTGCCACGGTCGTCACCGCGTGCACGAAGCCTTCGACCCGCTCCCCCATGACCTTGATGGGAAACTGCGACGGGTACTCGATCAGCGATTCGTTGACAGTCGCCATGTCTGGATTCCGGCCGAGGTTTTTTGCGGCGAAGTGTTCATTCGCCGTCGGTGAGTTTGGCTGCCTGATACGCCGCATACAGCTCCTGGCACACCGGCCCGGGATGGCCGCGATGTGCGGCATTGCCAACCGGTTCGCCGTCCAGCGTGGTGATCGCCAGCACTTCCTTGGTTGCGCTGGTCAACAGTAACTCGTCGGCGGCCAACACGTCGTCGCGGCTCAGGCGCTGCAGCCGGTAGGGCCGTCCCAGCGACTTGCACAACTCCTCGACCAGACCGTAACGAATGCCCTCGAGCACCAAGTTGTCCTTGGGTGTGCCAATGACCACGCCATCCTTGACGACCCAGACATTGCTGGCCGCGGCTTCGCTGAGAAAGCCGCGGCGGAACATCACGGTCTCCAGTGCTCCGGCGTCAAAGCTGATCTGGCGCGCGAACACGGCGCCGAGCAGGCTGGTGCTCTTGATGTGGGCTTTTTCCCAGCGAAAGTCGTCTGCAGTGACGCAGGCCACACCTTTTTCCAGTTGCTCGGCGGTGGGCGCGCGCATCACGTTGGCCATGGCGAACACCGTTGGCGCGATGTCGGTCGGCATGACATGGTCGCGCATCGCCACGCCGCGCGTCACCTGGATGTAGACCAACTGGTTCAGCGCATCGGGTGCTGCGCCCTCGGCCTTGGCGCTATGGCCGATGAGTCCCATTGCAATCCCCAGCCATTGTTCGCGGGTGTGGGGATTGGACATGCGCATTTCGGCCAGGCTGCGCTCGAGACGCGCCATATGCTGGGCGAAGCGAAATGGACGGCCGTGGTAGACCGGAACGACCTCGTAGATGCCGTCGCCGAAGATAAAGCCGCGGTCCATGACGCTGATCTTGGCGTCGCACAGCGGAGTGAACGCGCCGTTGAGGTAACAGGGTGTCGAGGGCAGAGAATTCATGGCGCGATTATCTGCGCATACGCGGAGCGCTGCGCCCGCGTGGGGTAGTTCGTTGCGACCGGACACACAGGAATCACGTCATGCAAATTGACACGCCGGGACGGTCTTGTCGGGAGTGCACGGGTTTTTACTTATAATCAGCGGCTTTGCAGAACTTCTGGCATTTGTACGGGCACCATTTCAAATGAAGTCATTGCCCTATGCCGACGGAGATGATGCGGAGAATCCTGATGCGTTCACGCCGCTCAGCGCCGCAGAGGCGCGCAGCTTGCGCGAACGCAATCCGTCGGTTCCGCCCTGGAAGGTGGTCGTCGGTCAGGCGGTAGTGGGTGTTGTCGTGGCTTTAGCTGCGTGGCTCATCACCGGAAGTCAGAATGTTGGATGGTCGGCGGCCTATGGCGCGTTGGCCGTGGTCTTGCCCGCAGCCTTGTTTGCGCGTGGCCTGACCGGACGTTTTGCGTCCTTGAATGCCGCAACTGCGATGTTCGGGTTTTTTTTGTGGGAGATGGTCAAGCTGGTCTTGACGGTGGCGATGTTGATCGTCGCTCCGAATTTGGTGGTGGCATTGAGCTGGCCGGCTTTGCTGGTGGGTTTGGTGCTGACGATGAAGGTCTACTGGGTGGCGCTGCTTTTTGCGCCCCGGTACAAACAACGAGAAATCGGGTAACAACAGATGGCTGCTGAAAACGGACCTAGCGCTGGTGAATACATCGTTCACCATCTGACGCATCTGCAGAGTACACCTGCCAAGTCGGTTTTCGACTTGTCGGTATTCAATCTTGACTCGCTGTTCTACTCCGTCGCGCTGGGTGTGCTGATGTGCTGGACCTTGTGGTTGGCGGCGCGCAAGGCGACTTCGGGCGTTCCGGGGCGATTCCAGGCCGCTGTCGAGATTCTGGTCGAGTTGGTCGAGTCGCAGGCCAAGGGTATCGTGCATAACGCCAACAGCCGCAAACTGGTTGCGCCGCTTGCATTGGTCGTATTCGTGTGGATCTTCCTGATGAACGCGATGGACTTGTTGCCGGTTGATGCGTTACCGTGGCTCTGGCAAAAAATCTACGGCGCCGCCGGTGGCGATACGCATCACGCCTACATGCGTGTCGTGCCTACCGCCGATCTCTCCATCTCCATGGGCCTTTCGGTCGGGGTTCTGCTTGTCTGCCTGGTCTACAACGTCAAGATCAAGGGCCTGGGCGGCTGGATTCATGAACTGTTCACCGCGCCCTTTGGCGCCCATCCGCTGTTGTGGCCGTTCAATTTCGCGATGCAGCTGATCGAATTCATCGCCAAGACCGTCTCCCACGGCATGCGACTGTTCGGCAACATGTATGCCGGCGAACTGATTTTCATGTTGATTGCCCTGATGGGTGGTGCCTGGGCCTTCACGGCAACCGGCATCGGCCTGGCGATCGGTCACATCATTGCAGGCACTGCGTGGGCGATCTTTCACATTCTGATCATCACGTTGCAGGCATTTGTGTTCATGATGCTGACCCTGGTCTATATCGGCCAGGCGCATGACAAACACTGAGTCCCCGGGTTTTTCTTTCTCGTTTTCCTTTTCTCGTTAACCAAAGTTCTTTAGGAGTCATCATGGAAGTAATCAGCTCTGTTGCACTGGCCGCCGGCCTGATCATCGGCCTCGGCGCTGTCGGCGCTTGTATCGGCATCGGCATCATGGGCAGCAAATACCTTGAATCCGCCGCACGTCAGCCTGAGCTGATGGGCGAACTGCAGACCAAGATGTTCCTGCTGGCCGGTCTGATCGACGCGGCGTTCATTATCGGTACCGGTATCGCCCTGTGGTTCGCGACGGCCAACCCGTTCCTGGCCCAGATCGCCAACCTGCCGAAGTAAGTTTTCGCGGGATCAACGTCATTCCCTGGCGCGTTTCGTGCCGGGGTGAAGGATGAAAAGTGAGCATTACCGGTACCCTCATCATTCAGATGATCGTGTTCGCGATTTTGGTCGGGTTCACGATGATATTCGTGTGGCCGCCGATCGCGAGCGCGCTGGACGAACGCGCCAGCAAAATCGCCGATGGCCTGGCTGCCGCTGACAAGGCGAAGTCCGAGTTGTCCTCCGCCAATCAGCGGGTCGAAGTGGAACTGGCCAAGTCGCGCACCGAGACTGCTGCGCGTCTGGCCGATGCCGAGCGACGTGCGCAATCCATCATCGAGCAGGCCAAGGCCAGCGCGGTTGAGGAAGGCAACAAGATTGTTGCTGCCGCACGCGTTGAAGCCGAGCAACAGACCATCAAGGCCCGTGACTCCCTGCGTGATCAGGTCGCGGCATTGGCAGTCAAGGGTGCGGAGCAGATCCTGCGCAAGGAAGTGAATGCCACCGTGCATGCCGACTTGCTCAACCGCCTCAAGACCGAGCTGTAAGAGGACTTTATGGCCGAACTCGCCACCATTGCACGCCCGTACGCGGAAGCCCTGTTCAAGTCAGCCAAGGCTGATCTGGATGGAACCGCCGTTTGGCTCGATCAGTTTGCCGCAATCGCCAGCAACGCGCAGTTGCTGCAGTTTGCCAACAGCCCGAAGGTGACCGACACGCAAGTCTTCGACGTGATCAGCGGTGTGGCGAAGGCGGCGCTTGCGGACCACGCGAAGAACTTCCTGCGCATCGTGATCGAAAACGGTCGTGTCGATGCCTTGCCTGAGATCGCAGCGCAATTCAGGGCTTTGAAAAACGCCCAGAGTGGATCATCCGACGCGCTTGTCTACAGTGCCTTTCCCATCGAAGACAAGGCCTTGGCCGAGTTGTCCGGTGCGCTGGAAAAGCGCTTTGGCCGCAAGCTCAACATCACGGTGGAGCTCGATGCTTCCCTGATCGGTGGCATTCGTGTGGTGGTCGGTGACGAAGTGCTGGACACATCGGTCAAAGCCCGCCTGGATCAAATGAAAATCGCGCTGACCGCCTGAGCCACCCGCTCTGGTAACCAGCCACCTAAAGAAAGAAGGAAAGAGTCATGCAACTCAATCCCGCAGAAATCTCGGAACTGATCAAGAGCCGTATCGAAGGCCTCGCGGCCAGCACCGATATCCGCAACCAGGGCACCGTGGTGTCCGTGTCCGACGGCATCTGCCGCATCCACGGCCTGTCCGATGTGATGCAGGGCGAGATGCTGGAATTCCCGGCCGGCAGCGATGGCCTGCCGACCTACGGCCTGGCGCTGAACCTCGAGCGAGACTCGGTGGGTTCGGTGATTCTGGGCGAATACGAACACATCTCCGAAGGCGACACCGTCAAATGCACGGGTCGCATTCTGGAAGTCCCGGTCGGCCCCGAACTGATCGGCCGCGTCGTCAATGCGCTGGGTCAGCCGATCGACGGCAAAGGCCCGATCAACGCCAAGATGACCGACGTGATCGAGAAGGTCGCCCCTGGTGTGATCGCCCGTAAATCGGTTGATCAGCCGGTGCAGACCGGTTTGAAGTCGATCGACTCGATGGTGCCTATCGGTCGTGGTCAGCGCGAGCTGATCATCGGTGACCGCCAGACCGGCAAGACTGCTGTGGCGATCGACGCGATCATCAACCAGAAAGGTCAGAACATGACCTGCGTGTACGTTGCGATCGGCCAGAAAGCCTCGTCGGTCAAGAACGTCGTGCGCTCGCTGGAAGAGGCCGGCGCAATGGACTACACCATCGTGGTGGCTGCCACGGCATCCGAATCGGCCGCCATGCAGTATGTCTCGGCCTACTCCGGCTGCACCATGGGCGAGTACTTTCGCGATCGCGGCCAGGACGCGCTGATCGTATATGACGACCTGTCCAAGCAAGCCGTTGCCTACCGCCAGGTCTCGCTGCTGCTACGCCGCCCGCCAGGTCGCGAAGCCTACCCTGGCGACGTGTTCTATCTGCACAGCCGTCTGCTCGAGCGTGCCGCGCGGGTCAATGCCGATTACGTCGAAGCCTTCACCAAGGGTGAAGTCAAGGGCCAGACCGGCTCGCTCACCGCATTGCCAATCATTGAGACGCAAGCCGGCGACGTGTCCGCCTTCGTTCCGACCAACGTGATCTCGATCACCGACGGCCAGATCTTCCTGGAAACCAGCCTGTTCAACGCCGGCATCCGCCCCGCCATCAACGCCGGTATTTCGGTGTCGCGGGTCGGTAGCGCGGCCCAGACCAAGCTGATCAAGAACCTGTCTGGCGGTATCCGTACCGACCTGGCCCAGTATCGTGAGCTGGCTGCGTTTGCCCAGTTCGCCTCCGATCTGGACGAGGCGACCCGCAAGCAACTCGACCGCGGTGCCCGCGTGACCGAACTGCTCAAGCAGGCCCAGTACAGCCCGCAGCCGATCGCGTTGATGGCATCGACGCTGTTCGCCGTCAACAAGGGATTCATGGACGACATCGATGTCAAGAAAATCCTGCCGTTCGAGCATGGATTGCATGCCTATCTGAAGGACAAGCACGCGGCGTTGCTGACGAAAATGAACAACGACAAGGCGATGGACAAGGATGCCGAGGCAGAACTGTCGGCCGCCACCACTGCGTTCAAGAAGTCCTTCGCCTGATATCGGTTTGATGGCACGAGCGTCCCTAGGCAGGAGTCACTATGGCAGCAGGTAAGGAGATTCGCGGCAAGATCAAATCGGTGGAGAACACCAAGAAGATCACCAAGGCCATGGAGATGGTTGCCGCTTCGAAAATGCGCAAGGCGCAGGAGCGCATGCGTGCGGCCCGGCCCTATGCCGAGAAGATCCGCAACATTGCGGCCAATCTCGGCAAGGCCAATCCCGAGTATGTGCACCCGTTCATGCGCACCAACGACGCCAAGGCGGCCGGAGTCATCGTGGTGACCACCGACAAGGGCTTGTGCGGCGGCATGAACACCAACGTGTTACGCGTGGTGACTGGCAAGTTGCGCGAGTTGCAATCATCGGGCTCCACGATCAATGCGGTGGCCATCGGCAACAAGGGCCTCGGATTCTTGAATCGCATTGGTGCCAGGACCGTGGCCCACGCAACGCAACTTGGTGATACCCCGCATCTGGACAAGCTGATCGGCCCGGTCAAGGTGCTGCTCGATGCATATGCCAAAGGCGAGGTCAGCTCTGTCTACCTCAGCTATACCCGTTTCATCAACACGATGAAGCAGGAGCCGGTGATGGAACAACTGCTGCCGCTGTCGGCTGCGAAGATGCAAGCCGAAGCCGTAGGCCAGCGGGCCGAAGGCAGCATGGGACTACATCTACGAACCCGATGCGCAGGCGGTCATTGACGATTTGCTGCTGCGCTATGTCGAAGCCATCGTGTACCAGGCTGTGGCCGAAAACATGGCGTCCGAACAGTCGGCCCGCATGGTGGCCATGAAGTCGGCGACCGACAACGCAGGCAGCGTGATTTCCGAGCTCAAGCTGGTCTACAACAAGACCCGCCAAGCCGCAATCACCAAGGAACTTTCAGAAATCGTGGCCGGCGCGGCCGCGGTTTAAACCCAATTTATTTGTTGGAGCAAAAACGATGGCTCAAGAGAATTCAGCAGTGAACGCAGGCGTTCAGGGCAAAATTGTTCAGTGTATTGGTGCGGTGGTTGACGTTGAGTTTCCGCGCGACAAGATGCCCCGCATCTATGACGCGCTCAAGATGGACGGCTCGACCTTGACGCTGGAAGTCCAGCAGCAGCTCGGAGACGGCGTGGTGCGTACGATTGCACTGGGTTCGTCCGACGGCTTGCGCCGCGGCATGATGGTGCAGAACACCGCCAACCCGATCATGGTTCCGGTGGGCAAGGCCACGCTGGGCCGCATCATGGACGTGCTGGGTGCGCCAATCGACGAGCGTGGTCCGGTGGCCGCAACGCAGACCGCATCCATCCACCGCAAGGCGCCGGTGTACGACGAACTGAGCCCTTCGCAGGAACTGCTGGAAACCGGCATCAAGGTGATCGACCTGGTCTGCCCGTTCGCCAAAGGCGGCAAGGTGGGGCTGTTCGGTGGTGCCGGTGTGGGCAAGACCGTGAACATGATGGAACTGATCAACAACATCGCCAAGGCCCACAGCGGTCTGTCGGTGTTTGCCGGTGTGGGTGAGCGTACCCGTGAAGGCAACGACTTCTATCACGAGATGGCCGATTCCGGCGTCGTGAACCTGGAGAAGCTCGAAGAGTCCAAGGTTGCCATGGTGTACGGCCAGATGAACGAGCCTCCGGGCAACCGTCTGCGCGTCGCGCTTGACCGGTCTGACCATCGCCGAGTCGTTCCGCGACGAAGGCAAGGACGTGCTGTTCTTCGTCGACAACATCTACCGCTACACACTGGCCGGTACCGAAGTGTCGGCGCTGCTGGGTCGTATGCCTTCCGCCGTGGGTTACCAGCCTACGCTGGCCGAAGAGATGGGCCGTCTGCAAGAGCGCATCACCTCGACCAAGGTCGGCTCGATCACCTCGATCCAGGCCGTGTACGTGCCGGCCGACGACTTGACCGACCCGTCGCCAGCGACCACTTTCGCCCACCTTGACTCCACCGTGGTGTTGTCGCGTGACATCGCCGCACTGGGTATCTACCCGGCCGTCGACCCGCTGGATTCCACCAGCCGCCAGCTGTCGCCGCTGGTTGTCGGTGAAGAGCACTACAACACCGCCCGTGCGGTGCAGGGCACGCTGCAGCGCTACAAGGAACTGCGCGACATCATCGCGATTCTGGGCATGGATGAACTGGCGCCTGAGGACAAGCTGGCCGTGGCCCGCGCGCGCAAGATCCAGCGTTTCCTGAGCCAGCCGTTCTTCGTGGCCGAGGTGTTCACCGGCTCGCCAGGCAAGTACGTCTCGCTGGCCGAGACCATCCGCGGCTTCAAGATGATCGTGAACGGCGAGTGCGATCACCTGCCCGAGCAGGCCTTCTACATGGTGGGCACGATTGACGAAGCCTTCGAGAAAGCCAAGAAGATGGCCTGACGGCCAGTTCTTCCTGATTGAACGAAAGGAAACCCCATGGCAACAACGATGCGCGTCGACGTGGTGAGCGCCGAAGAATCGATTTTCTCCGGCGAAGCCAAGTTTGTTGCGCTGCCCGGTGAAGTCGGCGAACTTGGCATTCTGCCGCGTCACACCCCGCTGATCAGCCGCATCAAGGCCGGATCGGTACGAATCGAGATGGCCGATGGCACTGAAGAATTCGTGTTCGTCGCCGGTGGCATTCTCGAAGTGCAGCCCGATGGCGTGACCGTGCTGTCCGACACCGCCGTGCGCGGCAAGGATCTGGACGACGAGAAAGCCAACGCAGCCAAACTGGCCGCCGAAGAGGCGCTCAAGAACGCCAAGAACGACATCGATATTGCCAAGGCAACATCCGAACTGGCCGTCATGGCCGCGCAGATTGCCGCCTTGCGCAAGTATCGTCAGAAGCGCTGATTTCCGGGCGGGGCAACACCCGCCCGAATGCCGGCTCGGCCTGCGAAGGCTGGTGCGGATGCCAGCAAAAAGGTGCCCCTGCTCGCTCTGCGCCAGGGGCTTTTTTGCGCCAGCTGCTGGTGGTGTTGGACTGATGATGTCGCGGATCAGCCGCGAATCGGCGTGTCCGGCATGGTCGTTTGGATTGGCTTGTGGACCGGCAGGGAAGTGGGCCATCAAGGGCGCTGAGACCTCCTGTCATGGCCTGCGTCAGAGTCCATCCTCGAAATGTCCTGCGGCGAATGCCGCGCCCATGCGTCTGCACCATGGCCTGCCACTCGGACGCACTGACGATCTCGTTCAGGCCCCGGTCCGCGACCAGTTCGATTTCGTGTTCGGCCAGCAACAGGTAGATCAGCACGCCGTTGTTGTGCTGGCGTGTCCCATACCCGCAGTTCGCCGAAAAGTGCGGTGGCGCGCTCGCGTATCAGGGCTTCCAACGGCTCTGAATCACGAACATGGCACGACACAGTAGGAGAGCGGCAACGACGCCTCCACAAAGATGCGAACCTCACCCGTGTGTCGGGTCTCGCTGTCGGCGACGCGTGCGCGCAGGCGCTCCAGCATGGCGTCATCGATGGTGCGCCGGGTATCGGACGCATCGAGCCAGAGGTGCCGCAGCAGGGTGCGCAATCGTTGCCACATCGGTGTCGCGTCCTACCAGCGGCCGGAGGCACCGCCGCCGCCGAAATTGCCACCACCGCCAGAGCTGAATCCGCCGCCGCCGCCGCCACCCCAGCCGCCGCCGCGCCCTCCACCCCAGCCCCCGACGCCGCGGCCAATGCCTGAACCGCTGCGGGGCAGCCCCGTGCCGGAAAACAAGGCATAGATCAGCGCCACAACCGCAGCGACCCCGGCGATCAGCACGCTGGTGCTGAACAGGAATGCCAGTACACCGGTTACGCCACCGGTGGCCAGCGCGCCGACCTTGCGGCCCATGATGCTGCGCAATATGCCGGCGCCGACGGCAACGCGAACACGACGAAGACCAGCAGATTGCTCAAGCCGTCGGAATCAAAGGCACGCGCGCGCGACCCCTGGTCCTTCGCGGTTGCCGGGGCCGGAAGGGTTCGCCAGACACCAGCGCGGCAATCTGATCCACCCCGGCTGACAAGCCCCCGGCGAAATCGCCCTGCTTGAAACCTGGCGTGATGGCGCCATCGATGATGCGTTTGGCCGCGAGATCCGGAATCGCACCTTCCAGCGTCTTGGCCACCTCGATGCGCAGCGTGCGGTCGTTCTTGGCGACGATCAGCAGCACACCGTCGCCCACTTCGCGCCGGCCGATCTTCCACTCGTTGGCGACACGGTTGGCATAGCTGGCGATGTCCTCCGGCTGAAGTCGTCGGCACCATCAACACGACGACCTGCGAGCCTTTGCGCGTCTCGCAGTGCCGCCAGCTTGCTGTCCAGCGTCGCGATCTGGCTGGCGTCGAGCGTTCCGGTCTGGTCGATCACCCGGGCGCTCAGCGCGGGCACCGGCAACACAGCTTGCGCCGTAGCAGACAGCCCGACCAGCGCCAACAAGAAGCCCACGGTCGCCAAAATGCAGCAAGTGACGCCAGGCGTGTCGAATGTGTGCCCCGCAACGGTCGGCCAGCGGGCGGTGCAACGAGGTCAGCACGCAGGCCTACTTCTTGTTGAAGTCCACCACCGGCGGCGCAGAAATCTGCGCCTCGTTGGCCACCGTGAAGCCAGTCTTGGGCTGGTAGCTGAACACCATGGCGGTCAGGTTGCTCGGGAAACTGCGCGCCAGCACGTTGTACTCCTGGATAGACTGGATATAGCGGTTGCGTGCCACCGTGATGCGGTTCTCGGTGCCTTCGAGCTGAACCCGCAGATCGGAAAACCCCTGGTTCGCCTTGAGGTTGGGGTATTGCTCGACCACGACCATGAGCCGGCTCAAAGCGCTGCCGAGTTCGCCCTGCGCAGCCTGGAATTTCTGCATCGCAGCCGGATCGTTCAGCGTCTCCGGCGTCACCTGGATCGAGGTCGCCTTGGCGCGTGCCTCGATCACCTTGGTCAGGGTCTCCTGCTCGAAATTGGCCTCGCCCTTGACCGTGGCCACGATATTGGGCACCAGATCGGCACGCCGTTGGTATTGGTTGAGCACCTCGCTCCAGGCCGCCTTCGACTGTTCGTCGAGTTTCTGAAAATCGTTGTAACCGCAGCCGCTCAGGACCAGTACGGTGACGAGAAGTGACAACCAGCGTTTCATGGGAACCTCTTGTGGGAAGTGCTTGCAGCGCAGATACTGACACTAGCACAGCTGGGTCTTGCGTATCTCGATTTCAAGCCCCGCGGCCAACCCGATCACCGTAACGTCGGCACAATCGGGGTTGTTTCTCACCGACTTACCGCACCATGCCGAAAGCCCCGGTTCGCAGCCGAATTCATGGGCGCCAGCGCCGACGAAACCGAAGCTGCTTTCTACCAGGCGCTGCAAGCGGCCGACATCGAGTTGTCTGATGGCCTGCTGGTCAGACGACGAAGACGTCGTCTGCGTCCATCCGGGAGGGCCACGCATCGTCGGCCGCGCGGCCATCCGGTCCACCTTCGATGCCATTTTCAGCAACGGCAGCATCCAGACCAGGCCCGAGAACGTGCGCAAGGTGCTTGGACTGTCCAGCGCCGTCCACAACGTTGTGGAGCGCGTCGACGTCATGACTCCGTCCGGCCCGTCACAGGCCTATGTGCTGGCGACCAACGTCTACCACCGGACGGCACACGGCTGGCGCATGGTGGCGCACCATGCCAGCCCTGGCAACCAGAGCGAGGTGCAGGAAATTCACGAGGGTGCGCAGGTGCTGCATTGATGATGTCGCGGCCAAATGTGCGGCTGCGGGAGGCAGGCGCCGACATGAACTACCAGGCACCGATCTGGCTTCCGGGCGGCAACCTGCAGACCATCTGGCCGGCGCTTGTTTGCGCGCCGCACGCGCGCTAGCCTGCCGCGCTATCGGCGCGAACGCTGGGATACGCCGGACGCGGATTTCATCGATGTCGACTGGCTCGCCGGCAAGCTGCCAGCGCCAGGCGGGCTGCCGACGCAAGAGAATTCGCCACTGATCGTGATGTTCCATGGGCTCGAGGGCTCATCGGCCAGCCACTACGCCCATGCCTTTGCCGACTTCGCCGCGAGCCGGGGCGCGGCGTTTGCTGTGGCGCATTTTCGTGGTTGCAGTGGCGAGCTCAATCGTGGCCCGCGGGCCTACCACTCCGGCGACTTCCAGGAGATCGACTGGATACTGCGCCGTTTCCGTGCCGTCCATCATGGCCCGGTGGTGGCCGTGGGGATATCGCTGGGCGGCAATGCCCTGATGCGCTGGGCCGGCGAAATGGCGTCGACGGCCCGTGCCGTCGTCTCGGCCGTGGCATCGATCTGCGCACCACTGGATCTCGCGGCCGGTGGCCACGCGATCGGCCACGGCTTCAACCGGCTGGTGTACACGCGGATGTTTCTCAACACCATGCGGCCCAAGGCCTTGCGCAAGTACGCGCAGCATCCGGGACTGTTCGATCGCGATGCCATGTTGCGGGCCGAGGATCTGTATGCCTTCGACAACGTTTTCACCGCGCCGGTGCACGGGTTTCGCGATACCGAAGACTATTGGCAGCGGGCATCGGCCAAGCCGCATCTGCCTCGAATCGATGTTCCGGCTCTGCTGGTGAATGCCCGCAACGATCCGTTTGTTCCGGCGTGGAGCCTGCCCGTCCCCCAAGAGGTGTCCGATATGGTGACGCTGTGGCAACCTGACAGCGGTGGCCACGTCGGCTTTCCCAAAGGGCGCCCGCCGGGCGATGTGCGGGCCATGCCACAGGCAGTGGGGGACTGGCTGCTGCGCCAAGGTCGCTGAAATCGGAATCGCAGCTGCATCGCGATACCGGAGTCGGCTGCCTGGCCGGGTATGGATGTGGCACCTGCCAGCGGTCGCCGCCATAATGATCCGCATGGACGATATCGTCAGACAGGCCCTGGTCAAATGGCCCAACGTGCCCCATTGCTATGGCTGGCTCGGTCTGGACGCGCGCGGCCAACTGGTACTTGCGGGACGAAGCCGCGCAGGCTGCCGGCCCGTTTGGTGCCGGCCAGCCGGAGTCCAAAGGCTCGCTGCTGCAACATGAAAAATTGCTGGCCTTCATCGGGCGCAACTATCAGCCGGATGCGCACGGTCAGTGGTTTTTCCAGAACGGGCCGCAGTGTGTCTACGTTGAACTCGAGGCCACGCCGTGGATATGGCGTGTGGAGGCCGATTTCTCGGTCACTGCGCATACCGGACAAGAGGTTCGGCTTCAGCGCAGTTTCGTCGACGAAGAAGGCCGGGTCTACCTGGAAACCGATGCGGGATTCGGCCTGTTGCACACCCACGACGTGCCGATTGCGGCCGATGCCATCGAGTCCGGTTTATGGGTGCCGCAGAGCGAGCAGGCTGCGCGTCTGCCGGCGCGTTTCGCTTACATCATGAGTCCGCAGGCGCGCCACGCACGCTGAGGCGGCGGACACGCCGGCAGTTACTTCTTGGCCGCTTCGCCGGAAGCCGTCGCATCCGACGCCGCGCCGTCTGGCGCGGGAGCCGCTGGCGCCTTGAACTTGCCACCGCCTGCGTTGGCCATGAATACCACGGCGCCGGTGATTTCCAGGTCGTCGAAATCGCCGCCGGCCTGTGCGCCCATGGCGCCCTTGCCCTTGAGTGCGGCGTTGACCAGAGAATCCAGGCCCGTCGCGATGCGCGCGCCCCATGCACCGGCATCACCCAACTTGGGAGCACCTGCAACACCTGTCGCATGGCAGGTCGTGCATTGGGCCTTATAGACCTCTTCACCGTTCTTGCGTTCGCGGTTGGCGTCGCGAATCTCGACAGTGCCAACCTTCTGGATCCGCTCGGCGATCATCTTCTCGGCGTTGACCGTGCCAGCCGCGGGCTTGTTGCCCGAAGTGACGTAGGCGACCAGTCCGATGATGATGAAGATCGGGACGACAAAGGAGAAAAACACCGTCACTAGCAATTGCTTGGGCGTCTTGATCGGTCCCGTATGGTCTTCTTCGTGGCTGATGTCGCTCATGGTGTCCTTTGAATGGATGACGCGTCTCAAAACAACGGGGCATTATAACGATCGTGCCCCGCACAGCAGGCCACCGCACTGGGTGTGCGGTCCGCCTTCAGGGTGCGTTTGGCCGCGCCCTGACGTGCGCAGGCAGGCGTGGTTGTCAGCGTGCAATTGATCTGTCGCGCTCAAGCGGATCGTTCGGGTCATAGAGTACGCCACCCGTTCCCACGCCCACACCCACGCGCGCATTGCCAACGCCGGTACTCGTGCCTACGCCGGCCGCTCCAGTCACCTGACCATCCTGGTTGACACCCACCCCCGCGCTGACCGGACCGTGTCCGGCCGACACCCCGGCATTCACTCCGCCACTGCCCATACCGACACCAATGGAGACACCTGGTATGACCGGGATGCTGACACCCAATCCAACGCCCACGGTGCCGCAACCGGCCAGCAAGGCCGCCAGGCAGATCGTGGTGCAGATACGGAACATGGTGATTTCCTTTATGGCAGGGTTTGCGTCCGGGCTGCTGCGGCGTGGCCTGGACGTCGATCACGCAGCCAGACTGCCTACTCCGCCAGATTGCTGGCCGCAAGCCCGCACAGACGCATCCAGTCTACGCCAGTGGCGCAGACCGGGACACGGGCCGGGACACCACCGCCACGGCTACAATCCACGACGTTGCGGCTGTAGCTCAGTGGATAGAGTATTGGCCTCCGAAGCCAAGGGTCGTGGGTTCGATCCCCGCCAGCCGCACCATCCCAATCAATGACTTAGGCAAATCACCGTGTCTTCGTCATGTTGAATCGCCCGGGGGCGATTCAGTTCTATTGTTCATGATGAAGCTTCGCGGGGCATGGCGATGAGCCTGACATGCTTGTCAAACTCGTACATTAGGCGAGACTATTTCGACACGTCATTTGGATATGTCGATTCCATCGACTTGCGCTTACCTCACCAACTCTTTCAAAAGCGCATCGTTGATGTAATACATCTCGCGGCCCTGCTTGCTCTGCCTCAGGAAGCCTAAGCCTGCGAGGGTCTGCAGGTAGGTCGACGCTGTTTGGCGCTTGGCAATGCCGGAGTCCACTACGAACTGGATCTTGGTATACGGGTGCTTGAAGATCACCTCGACCAAGTCCTTGCTGTAGATTCCAGGCGCCTGGACACTGACTTGTGCCCGAACCTGCTCCATGAGCTCTCGAATGCGCACGACCTGATCAAACGTCTGCTTAGCCGTCGATTCAACTGCCTTGAGCATATATAGGATCCATCCCTCCCAGTCCTGGCGCTCGGTCACACCACGTAAGCCCTCGTAGTACCCGGCCTTGTTGGCCATGATGTATCGAGACAGGAACAGGACGGGGATGTCCAGCAATCCCTTGTCGACAAGAAACAGAAGGTTCAGGATTCGGCCGGTGCGCCCGTTACCGTCTTCAAACGGGTGGATCGCCTCAAATTGGTAGTGGGTTACGGCCATCTTGACGAGCGGGTCCAATTCGTCCTGGGCGTGCATGAATTGTTCCAAGTTGCCAAGCATGTTTCGGATGAGCCCTTCACCCACCGGGGGGGTGTAGACCACCTCGCCTACGCTATTTGTCAGCGCCGTACCGTGCACCTTGCGAATGCCCAATTCGACTTCCTTAATGATCTGGACAACGTCGATGAATAGGTTGGTGGCCAGCGGTCGTGAACGCAATTCCCGAAACCCATAGTTAAGGGCCTGGCGATAGCGCAGCACTTCCTTTGTATGCGAATCGGTCTTGCCGTCGGCATCCGCGTCGGCCCGATACAGCTCGTCGTTTGTCGTGACAATGTTCTCAATCTCTGACGACAATCGAGCCTCTTGCAGCACAAGGCTATTAATCAATACGCCTTGATTGGGAATTTGCCCGGCCAAACCTCTCAAATTCGCGAGCACCCGGTTCGATGCAATTGCCTGCTTGAGGACAGCACGTGATTCCAAGTCAACCATGGGCGGAAGCCCAGGCAAGTCATTGAACGGCTGTTGGCGATCGAAGGGCATGTCTTAAAAGGTCATGTTGATTTGGCGTACATGATACGTGAAACATGTCGATTATTCTTAATAAAATCGACATGTTTCACGGATTCGGGTAGCCCCGGCACCTCGCCTATACAGCCCATACTGAACAATCTGTCAATTTCGCTCCATATCAGTTGGCACTGATTGCCATTGGTTCGCGAGGTCAATCAACCAAGAATGGAAACCATGGGTGCTTCAAAACTCTGTTACAAAGGAGACTTATCAATCGGTGGTGTAGTGGGACGCTGAGTATTGGGTTCGATCCCCGCCAGCCGCACCATCAGAGCGTTTCGCTACGGCTCACAGTCTTTGGTTTCAATCGCACCAATTCCCCTCAGGCCGTCCAGACCGCACCCGCGAGCCACCGTTTCACCCATTGCGGTATGTCTTCGGCAGGCATGGGCCGAGCAATTCCATACCCCTGCGCCATCTCGCAGCCGATGCCAACCAGCAAATCCCCGTGTGCCTGTGTTTCGACACCCTCGGCGATCACCTGGCGATAAAAAATCGTGGCGAGTTCAATCACCCCCTTGACGATGGCCAAATCATCGGGATCCTCCGTCATGTCGCGAATGAAGCTCTGATCAATCTTTAGCACTTCCGCCGGTAAGCGCCTCAGATAGGTAAGTGAGGAATAGCCCGTGCCGAAGTCGTCGAGTGCAAAGCTCACACCCAGGTCATGGCAGGCATGCATCATGGCGGTGACGCCGGCAATGTCTTCCATTGCGCTGGTTTCCAGCACTTCGAGTTGCAGCGAGCCCGGCAGCACATCCGGGTGGGCGGCCAGCAACGCGCTCAGACGGCTGGCAAAATCGTCCTGCTGCAACTGGCGAGCGCCAATGTTGACGCTGACTGGCAGTTTCAGGCCAGCGGCGTTCCAGTCAGACATCTGGGTCAATGCGGTCTTGATCACCCATTCGCCGACTTCGACACTGATCGGATGCCCTTCGATCGCGGGCAGGAACTGCGCGGGAGGCAGCAGCCCCCGCTCAGGGTGTTGCCAGCGGATCAAGGCCTCGGCGCCGACTACCTTGCCGGTGCGCATGTTCACCTTGGGCTGGTAAAAAAGCACGAACTCGTGCCTGTTCAGCGCTTCGCGGATGTACTGCAGGCTCTCATGCCGCATCCGGATCGCCGTATCCTGCGCAATATCAAAAAGCTGATAGCGGTTTCTGCCCGATTGTTTGGCCAAATACATGGCCTGGTCAGCATGGCGTAGCAACAGGTCAGCGTCGACCTCATCGCGCGGATAAAACGTAACGCCGATACTGGCCGAGACCTTGAGCATGACAGGCTCGGGTTCTTCTTCGGTGTCAGAGGGCCGGCTCAGGGCCACTTCCCTGGCAGCTGCGCTCAGCAGGCGTTCTATCACCGGGTAGCTGTCTTGTGGCTGGGCCAGGTCACCCAACACGGCGACAAACTCGTCGCCGCCCAGGCGAGCAAGCGTATCGCCCTCGCGCAGGGCTTCCTTCAGACGCCGACATACCGTGACCAGGACGACGTCGCCCGCGTCGTGACCAAAGCCGTCATTGACCGCTTTGAGGTTGTCCAGATCAAGATAAACCACCGCGATCGATAGATCGTGACGCTGGCACTGGGCAATCGCCTGTTTCAGGCGGTCGGCCAGTAACAGCCGATTCGGCAAACCGGTCAGGGTGTCGTAATGGGCCTGATGTTCAAGCTCTTTCTGGTGCGCTTTGAGTGCGGTGACGTCGGAAAACAGCGCCACGTACTGCTGGACTTGTCCGTTGCCATCGCGAACGGCGCTGATCGTCATGGCTGCGGCAAACGCCTCGCCACTCTTGTTCTGGTTCCAGATTTCACCGCTCCAAAAACCTTGGTCTACCAGGCCTTGCCACATGGTGGCAAAAAAAACGGCCGGGTGATGCCCCGATCGCAGCATGCGCGGGTTGCTGCCCAGAGTTTCTTCGCGGCTGTATCCGGTGATCTGGCTAAAGGTGTCGTTGACTTCGATGATGCTGCCACTGGCGTCGGTGATGAAGATAGCTTCCCGGGCATGGGTGAAGACGTTGGCGGCGAGTTGCAGGCGCATCTGGGCGCGCTTGTGCTCGGTGATATTGCGCCCGGTACCGTGATATCCGCTAAATTGCCCTGCTTCGTCGAACCGGGGATCTCCATTGATGCTGAACCAGCGCGTCTCGCCGTTCTCGTCGGTGATCGGGTATTCGAAGTCCCTGAACGGCAAATGGGCATCGAGGATGGCGCGGTGTGCCGCCCATTGCGCGGGTGTCAGCGCAATGTTTAATTGCCAGCGTGCTTTTCCGATCGAACCGGCCGGGGGGGTGAAGTCGCGGGCAAAGGTACCAAAGAACTCGGTGAACTGAAATTGCGCGTCTTGCTGCCAGAACCAGTCGGACGACATCGTGGACAGTGACCGGAGCTGCCTCTCACCTTCGAGCAGGGCCGCTTTTGCCCGCTTGCGCTCGGTGAGGTCGCGCCAAACGCAGTAAAGAACCTGTCGATTCCCGGTTTCAACGCTCACAAGCGTCACCTCGGCATCGAAATTCGTTCCATCGGCCTTGGTGTGAATCCATTCAAACCGGTGCAAGCCCTTTTCGTTGGCGCAGAGCATCATCCGCTCCGCCTTGGAAAACGAGTCCTCGCCGTCAGCCTGGGTCGGTGGCGAGAGCATCGAGGGATGGAGATTGAGGAACTGGTCCCGGCTCGCGTAGCCAAGGGTTTCCAGGGCGATTTGATTACAGTCGACAAACCGATGGCCGTCGATGATCCAGGCCGGATCGGGCGATGACCTGAGAAACTGCTGCAGCACGCCCTGCTCGGGAGCCGCGTTTGAATATGGCATGCGAAGCCCTGATTGGCAGGTCACAAAGACGCCGTTACGTCTTCGTCAATGGATGGATGAAGAGTACATTACCAGAATCATCCTGTGAACCTAGAAACGGCAGTTGAACGCGCCCGAGCGTACTCCGATGGGCGTGCCAGGCAAGGCGAGAGGACGCCGCGCACTTCTGTGCGCAAGGACGAACAACGCCGCATGGCGCGTTCAGCGGGGTGCGCTCGGGTGCGTAGCGCTGTCACCATACTGGTGAACCACATCGTGGCCTCGTTGTTCAGTGTGCCTGCGGGCTGCCAGCGAGACGCAAGCGGTCAACTGCCGTTTCTAGGGTGAATACGCACAGTTTGGCTCGGGAACTTGTCCCGGCTGAGGTGCGCTTCGCTATTGATTTCAGTCAACGCATACGGCTTCATCCGCCAGAGCGTCGCACGCCCGGCCGCGTCTGTGATGCTCATCTCCTTCCGTCACCGTATGCGGACCCAGCACCGCATCGGGAAAGGGTAGGTGCCGTCCTTGGGCGTGTCAACCGCGTGGGCGGCCACGCCATTGGCCGCACAATGGTGGCATCACTTCAGGAGCACACGATGAAAATTCAGGTCAATACCGATGCCCATATTGCTGGTCATGCGGCGCGTGTCGAAGGCGTCAGCCGCACGGTCGAACATGCATTGGCGCGGTTTGCCGACGCCATCACCCGGGTGGAGGTTCATCTGACCGACGAGAACAGCGGTAAAAGCGGCAAGCATGACCAGCGCTGCGTGCTCGAGGCGCGACTGCAAGGGCGCACCCCGGTCGCGGTAACGGAGCACGCCGAGAGTCAGGGCCAGGCGCTCAATGGCGCCACCGACAAGATGGTGCGTTTGCTCGAACACACCCTGGGTCGGGCCTACGATCACCGGGCGCACAGGCCCGATCTATCGGCAGATGGAGCCGACGTGGCTCAGGCCTGAGGCTGCGACCGGCGCGGTGCCCCAGGACGCCGCGCCCGATCCGTTACTGCCTTTTAGCCGGCGTCCAGCATTACCCGATTGCGCCCGGCATCCTTGGCCCTGTAGAGAGCGCCGTCGGCTTTGAACGCAGCCTGCTCCCATTGGCGCAGGGCGCTGAATGGGTGCGACACGCCGATGCTGACGGTGCACTGCAACGCGGCCGACTGACCGGCGACATGGATACGCAAATCGGCTACACCGGCGCGCAGGCGTTCGGCCAACTGGCGGGCGGTTTCGGCGCAGGCGTCGACACAGGCCACCAGAAATTCCTCGCCGCCGGTACGGGCGACAAAATCGTCTGCGCGTATCAGCCGGGTCAACACATCGGCAACTTCGCACAACACCCGGTCACCGGCATGATGGCCATATTGATCGTTGATGCATTTGAAATGGTCGATATCGACCTGCAACCAGGCGATGGTTCGCTGGCGTCGGGAACCGAAATGCCGACGCAGCGCGTCGTCCAGGCCGTTGCGGTTGAGCGTGCGGGTCAGCGCATCGCGCGAGGCCAGCTCCGCCAGCTGCCGATTCAGGCGCAGGAATACCATCCACAACAGGTTTGGGCCCAGCACCACAGCGGCCAGCGCCGAATAGGCAAAAAACACCTGCGCGGCCAGACCGGTGAAGATCGCCGGAGCGCCGTTGAGGCCAATCGACAGGGCCCGCCCCAGGGTCGTCAGTCCCAGCAATGCCATGAGTGTCACCAGCAGCCGAAGCGGCACATGCAGCGCTGCGTCCTGCGCACGCAGGCCGTTTGCCGCTATGCCGGCGAGCAGCATGAAGAGACCACCCAGGCTGATGCTGAGCAACACGTGCCGGCCGACAATGCCCCAGAGCATCACCGTGGCGGCGTGTAGCGCGAGATACACCAGCAATATGCCGGCCAGCGTCGGCGCGTGGATGCGATACGACCGGGCGTTGACGAACTGCCGAACACCACCGATGAACAGCAAGGTGCCGCCAATCATCGCGCAATCGGCCAACGCGTCAATGGCCACCGGCACCTGTGCACCGGGCGTCAAGTGCGCCAGGTAGGCCGCACCGAACGTGACGGCGCCAGCGGCAAATGCGCCCAGTCCGCCGTGCGGCGGCATCTTGCGCGCGATCAGGTAGAACAGGCCACCCGACGACAGCAGATTCACAGCGAGAACGATGATGACCGTGCGTGGATCCATGGGCTGAAGTCCGGCAGTGTGTGTCAGACCGGTGTGATCGGGTGGCGAGGGGCCGGTGGCTGCAAAACGCGGATCATATCGCCGCATTGTGCGTCTCCCCCGACGCCCAGACCTTTTAGCAACCAGATTCGTTGGCCGGCGACTTGGGAATTCGATGTGCCGGAAGGTGGCCACTGCCGCAACAGAGGCCTTCACGATGACAGGACTTCCTTCGAGTGCTGGGGGACAGGGGCGGCACCGGGTAATACGGTCGCCTCGACATGTGTTCACGGCTGGCAGCGTCACCAGCCTGCACGAGGTGCATGGCAGGCTGCTCCGGCTCATGCTGGTGATGTCACGTTGTAGTGGAGGCGTCGGGAACCTTCGGCGAACGTGCTCAGCCGCTGCTCCCAACGCATGCCCGGCCAAATGAGTTCGACCGTGCCGCTGCGCGGGCGGTAGGCCGCGCCATACAAGGTGCCGTATCCGCGCAACCAGGAGGTCTGGTACAGCGGCGGATGCAGCAAGGCTTCAATCGCCTGTGCCGCCGTGCTTCCGGCGTCGACCTGGGCCTGCAGACAGTTGCGGCGCTCGACCGCATGGGTGGCGCGAGCGTGTTCGGACCACTCGACCTTGTGCTGGTAATTGGTGACGGCGTTCAGGCGTGTGACCTCGGTAGCACGGTCCGGCGCTACAAAAACCGTGGCCCATTCGCCCTGGCCGTCCAGCAGCGTGACGGTGTAACACATGCTCACCGGCACCCGCTTCAGGATGGCAATCGCCTCGGCCGTGTTCTGTGCCACCTCCAGCAGGTAGCGCAGCACCAGCGGAATGCCGAAGCCCGTGCCCGACACGGTGCGCCCGCCGAACGACAGAGAAGCAGCAAGGCCGGCTTCGTTCAGACCGTCAAGCGCACCCCAGATGCAGTCGCCCATGGCAGCCACGCGCGGTCCGGTCCAGCGCGTCGCCAGCCAGCAGCCTTCTAGCAGCAGGGGTGCGAAATCGTAATTGCGCAGCAGCACCGGCTCGTCCGCGCCTTGGCTGTCGACCCAGACCGCCTGCGAGCAACCGGCGATGTACGGCGGTGGGCACCACAGCGACAGAAAGCGCGACTCGACGTCGCCGCCGCCAGCCAACTCCACCAACTGCTCCCATACTGGCACCAGTTCGGGCATGTGTTCGCGCAGCGCGCGCCGGCTCTCCAGAAAACCAGGTCGATCTACCACGCCACTGCGCAAATACCACGACCGGTAGGCCGGCCACAGGCGTTCGAAATGGGCCTGCCACTGGAGGCCGGGCTGGTCTTCGATGAGTGTCTGGAAGTCGACCTGGATCGGGTGATGCATGCGCTGTTGGCTCAAAGGATCTTGAAGGAACCCGGCTCCGGCGCTGCCTCGTGGGCGGTGGTCACGATCGGTTTGCCGGCGTAGTGCTTCTGGATGCCGCGAATCCAGTCTCGGGCCCGGATGTTGAGTTTGAAATTGTCATCCATCGAGCGCCCGCGCGTGATCAGGATGCCCAGATCCGCACCTTCGTAACGGTAGTCGCCCGGGCCGGTGATGCGCATGAAAAATGCTTCGCGCTCGGTGTCGATGGCACGGCGTTCGTAGTCGAAACGCTGGTATCCCACGGTGCCGTCCTCGGCCATCTTGTAGATGCCGGTGGCCGGCGCATGGGTCACCTGGTCGATCCGGTCTTCGGTGAACTTGATCACCACCTGCGACCAGGAGTCGATGAAGAACGGTTGCGCCCAACGGTCGTTGATCTCGCGCACGTTCAGCTCGAATGGCATGCCGGAGAACTCGAGCAGGTGGAACAGGAACAGCGGTGCATCGGCATAGGCGTATGCCGTGTGGTTGGTCATCGGGCTGGCGCCGCAGATGCGTGGGTTGAGTTCGCCCAGGTAGACCTCGCCGTTGTCCTGGTCGATCAGGAAGTCGACGTCGAAGTAACCGCGGTAACCCTCTTCGAGCAGCTGATTACCGAAAGCCTCGGCCATGGCGCGCGCCTTGAGCCGCACGCTCTCGGTGAAGGCGCCCGGAAACACTTCGTTGCCGCACCAGCCACCCTTGTAGGGGGTCAGCTCCTTGGCACCGACGACCTCGGTCAGCAACGGCCCGACCAGGGTGCCGCATTGCGTGGCGCAGGCCTCGAGCGTGGCGCCGCGGCAGTTGATGCGCTTCATGATCTTGACTTCGGGGTCCTTGACGATCTCGTCCTTGTGCTTGTTGAAGTCGTCCTCGTTGGCAATGAAGAAGGTGGTGTGGCCCGAATCGCCGAATGCCGACTGGATCACCAGATCGTGGCCAAGGCCGTGGCGGTCGCAGATCTCCAGCAGGTTCTTGTAGTCGGTCACCTTCTCCAACGCATTGGGCACCGATTTGACGCCGGCCTTGTTGCCGATGCGCACGGTTTCCATCTTGTTGTCGCAGCGCTGGCGCAGCTTGGCCGGCGGGAACCAGATGTCCAGCCCGATGTCCTTGGCCAGCGCTTCGGTCTTTTCGTCGAACATCAGAAAGGTTCCGACCGGATTGCCGCCGCGGCGCTCGATCAGGTCGATCACGTCCTTGTGCTGCAGCAGGTGGTTGGTGATGTCCTCGATCGACGTGAACTCCTCGTGCGGTGTTTCCTGCGGCACGAACACGTTCGGATGGCGGCCGTCGAAACAGTCGATGTAGTTGATATAGCGGAAGCGGTTGATCCAGCGGTCCATGCCCAGCAGGTTGAAGTTGGTCGCGCCGATGAAATAGATCGGCCGCTCATTGCGGTGGAACAGCAGTTTCAGGTCGGCGATGCTGGTGACTTTTTTCATGCTCATGATTCAATCCTTGTTGTTGTGCTGACGGTGGAGATTTCCGCCTGTTGCTCCGAAGGAGCCGAAACCGTTTGCGAACTGCGCTCTACTGGAAAGGCAGCGCGTCCGGCTTCGGCCAGTTTTGCGCGCGCTGCGGTGGCCTCGCCCACGCGCTTGAGCGCGCTGGCGTTGAAGATGCGAAATCCCAGTTCGGGCCTGAATCCGTGGATCTCGCGCACGTCAAGCGCGGCCATGAACTCCAGGATGGCCGCGCTGATGATCTGACCGGGTACCAGGATCGGGAATCCCGGTGGGTAGGGAATCACGAACAGCGCCGAGACCAGTTCGCGCCCGGCCTTGATTGCCTTGGCAGCTTCGGCCATGCCGATGTATTCGCAGTTGTCGTCGTCGTAGGACAGAAAGAACGCGGTGCGAATGTCACCGTCGCGTGTCTGCGCCGGCCCGACAGCGCTGCTGACACGAAATGCCGCATGAAAAGCCGAGAAATTGGGCAACGGCGGCTGCTCCAGCGTCAGGGAACGCACGCGTTTGCCGTGGATGCTGTGTTCGATCGAACTCATGTCGGCCACACGCTGATCGACGTCGCGGGCGATCTTGACCAGTACTTCGAGCAAGTAGGCCACGGCCGAACGCGTGCTGCCGATGTTGGTGATGAAAAGCACCGTGTTGCGCGATGTCTTGTTGATCTGAATGCCGTACTTGTCCATCAAGTACTTGTTCTTGAACGTGTCGCCATCGACGCCGGTGTCGCCGATGCACAGCGTGGCGCGTGACGGGTCCAGCGCGAACTCGTCGGTGCGCCAGGCCATGTCCAGGTTGTTCCAGCCGGTTTCCGCGTTGTAGTAGCTGTCGACGGCCGATTCGCGGTACTCCAGCGGGACGATGTCGCTCACGCGCAGGAAGCGGAAGTACTTCTTGAGCAAGGGGTGGTTGAGCACTTGTTCGCGCAGGGTCATGGCCAGTTCGAGCTGGCGCTGCACCAACTCGTAGCCTTCCATTTCCACCTGGCGCCGACCTACGTCGAGCGAGGCCAGAATCTGGTAGTTGGGCGAGGTCGACGTATGCGTCATGTAGGCCTCGTGGAAGGCTTCTTCGGCCTTGTCCTTGAAGTCCTGGTCCCACACATGGATCATCGATCCCTGGCGCAGCGAGGTCAGCGTCTTGTGGGTCGAGTGCGTGGCGTATACGCGCACCCGCGCCTTGGCCGGGTCGGGCATCAGCCGTGTTTCGAGCAGCTTCTTGTCGTTGTCCCAGTCCTTGGGGCCAAAGCCCGCCTTGAACTCGGCATAACGCTTGGCATAGTCGTCGGTCTTCATGGCGTCGGCCAGCTTCTTGGCGCTGGCCATGCCGGTGCGCTGGCGGTAGATCGGGTGGCAGACGGCGAAAGCGAACCAGGCTTCGTCCCACAGGAAGACCAGGTCGGGCTTGATCGCCAGGCATTCCATCATCACGCGCTCGACGTCGTAGACGATGCCATCAAAGGTGCAGTTGGTCAGCAGCACCAGGCGCACCCGGTTGAGCGTGCCGGCCTTCTTGAAATCCGAGCAGCGTCTCCTTGATGTGGCGGATCGGCACCGCACCGTACATCGAGTATTCGTCCAGCGGATAGGAGTCCAGGTAGGCCACCTGCGCGCCTGCCAGCACCAGACCGTAGTGGTGCGACTTGTGGCAGTTGCGGTCGACCAGCACGATGTCGTCGGGCCGCACCAGCGCCTGCACGACGATCTTGTTGGCGGTCGAGGTGCCGTTGGTGGCGAAGTAGGTGCGCCGGGCGCCGAAGGCACGCGCGGCGTATTCCTGCGCCAGCTTGAGCGGGCCGACCGGGTCGAGCAGCGAGTCGAGACCGCCCGAGGTGGCCGATGTCTCGGCCATGAACAGGTTGGAGCCATAGAACTGCATCAGGTCACCGATCCAGTTCGAGTTCATGATCGACTTGCCACGTGCCAGCGGCAGCGCGTGGAACACGCCGGTCGGCTGCTTGGCGTATTCACGCAGCGCATTGAAGAACGGCGTCTTGTAGCGCTCGCCGACGCCCTTCATGATCGAGCTGTACAGCTCGACGTGGTCTTCTTCGCGGAAGAAGATGCGCTTGAAGATCTCGCCGGCGCGCGCGGCGATCTCCTCGACGTTGACGTCGGTCACCAGGTACAGGTCGAGCTCCGGGCGCAGTTGCGCGATCTGCTGGCCCAGGAGCGGACCGCGTTCCGATTCGGGCATCTGCTCGATGGTCTCGTCCATGCTGTCGAGGAAGCGGCGCAGCGAGTCGTTGTGGTAGACCGAGCGGAACGGAAAGCCATGCCGGATCACGACCGCCTGCAGGTTGAAGTTGACCAGCGTGGCGATCAGCGCATCCTCGAAACTCGGCACCACCACGATGTCGAACACGAAGTCGTCGTCGGGGCCGCGCTTGCTCTGCACGCGCCGGCGCAAGGCGTTTTCTTCACTGGCCGACATCTCGTCGACGATCAGCACTTCGAAATACGGCCGCGACAGCTGCGCCTGGCGTTCGGTGTCGGTCTCGATCTGCGACGGTCCGTCGCCCCCGTCGTCCAGGCTCGGCGTTGGAATGGCGGTAGGTCTGGCCGCCAGCATGCGGTGGATGCGCCGGGCAAACTGGTGCGCGCGCGCCATTTCGCTGCGCTCGATCCAGGTCGCCATCTCGCCAAATACCCGTCCGCCCGGGAAGGCCCAATAGCTCTCGATCGGAGCCAGCGTCTCGACGATCTTGCGCACACGCTCGCGGCACGGCTCCCAGTCGGGCTCGTCCCGGGTCATGGTCGCCAGGCGACCCAGATCGTCCACCAGGCCGATCCAGCCGTCGGCGCGCATCTCCCAGACACTGCGGTGCCGGCTGATGGAATGGGTATTGCCGCCGGCGGCGGCTTTGGGTTCTCTTTTTCATGTTTGTCTCCGTTGTGCGCCAAGGGCCCTCTGCGTGGCCTGGCGGGATGGGACCTGCTGAGGCAGGGCGTGTGCGAGATCAGTTGATCGGTTTCGTCAGCGGCCCCAGGGTGTGCAGGTAGGCTGTCGACGCCGCTGTCGCGCTGGTAGACGGTGAAGTCCACGTCGCGGTCGCGAAAACTCTTGAGCGGCTGGCCCAGATTGCTGCGCAGGCCGCGTTCGCGTTCGCGACGCACCTTGGCAAAGTCCACCTCGACCGGCATGACCTCGGCGCCGGCGCCGGCCTGGTGCAGCACGTAGCCCGACGGGTCGACGATGATCGAGCGTCCGACGCCGCCGTCGCCGGAACCGTTGATGTCGAAGAAGTAGACCTGGTTCGTCACGGCCGATGCGCGCGAGATCGCCAGCTCCACATCGCGATCGATGGTGTCGGTCATGGTCGGGTGCAGGATCACCTCGGCGCCCATGGCCACCAGCGTGCGGGTGGTCTCCGGGAACCACTTGTCGTAGCAGATCGACACGACCGAAGCGGCCGACGTCGGGCACGTCGAAGACGCAGAACTCGTTGCCGCCTTGCACGTCGTGTTCGTAGGGCCGGAACGGGAACATCTTGCGATACCGGCGTATCACCTCGCCCTGCGGATTGATCACCGATGCGGTGTTGTAGGTCACGCTGCTGCCATCGGCAGCCTGCGACGCTTTCGAACAGTGAGCCCGAAATCAGCCACAGGCCGGTTTCCCTGGCCAGCGCGCACAGCGCGTCCTCGGTCGGGCCGGGCAGCGGCTCGGCCTCGTGGCGCGGTCCCAGTGGGGCGACAGCTCCGAGAACATGACCATGCGCACCCACGGAAAACGATCGCGGATGTGGCGCATGTAGTCGCCCATGCGGTCCAGGTTGTCGGCAAACGCCGACACCTGCATCTGCACGCCGGCGATGCCGAAGCGTACTCATGCGACACGTCCGCGCCGGGATGTCGCGGAAGGCAGCGGCTCACTTGTCCAGGCCTCCCAGGCAGATGTATTTGATTTCCAGAAAGTCGTCGAGTCCGTACTTGGAACCCTCACGGCCCAGGCCCGACTGCTTGACGCCACCAAAAGGCGCTTCGGCGGTCGAGATCAGGCCGGTGTTGACGCCGACCATGCCCGACTCGAGCCGCTCGGCGACGCGCATGACGCGGCCGACGTCGCGGCTGTAGAAATAGGCGGCCAGTCCGAACTCGCTGTCGTTGGCGAGCGCCAGAACTTCCTCCTCGGTATCGAAGGCGAACAGCGGCGCCAGCGGGCCAAAGGTCTCTTCCTTGGCGAACAGCATGTCGGCGGTGGCGCCAGACACCACGGTCGGCTCGAAGAACAGGCCACCCAGTGCATGGCGCTTGCCGCCGGTGAGCACCTTGGCACCCTTGGCCTTGGCGTCGGCAATATGTTCCTCCAACTTGGCCACGGCCTTGTCGTCGATCAGCGGGCCCTGAGTCACGCCGACATCCACGCCGGGGCCGACCTTCAGGCCATTGACCTTGGCCACCAGCTTGGTGGTGAAGGCCTCCAGCACACCCTTTTGTACATAGATGCGGTTGGCGCAAACGCAGGTCTGGCCGGTGTTGCGGTACTTGGAGATCATCGCGCCTTCGACCGCGGCATCCAGATCGGCGTCGTCGAAGACGATGAACGGCGCATTGCCGCCGAGTTCCAACGAGAGCTTCTTGATCGTGTCGGCGCTCTGGCGCATCAGCAAGCGGCCGACCTCGGTCGAGCCGGTGAAGGTGAGCTTGCGCACCAGCGGATTGCGCGTCATTTCGCCGCCGATCTCACTGGCCGAGCCGGTCAGCACCGACAGCAAGCCTTTAGGCACGCCGGCACGTTCGGCCAGTTCGGCAAATGCCAGCGCGGAATACGGTGTCTGGGTTGCCGGCTTGACCACCATCGAGCAACCGGCGGCCAGCGCCGGACCGGCCTTGCGCGCCAGCATCGCGGTTGGAAAGTTCCACGGCGTGATAGCCGCCGTGGTGCCAACGGGTTGCTTGATCGCCAGGATGCGCCGGTCGCCCTGCGGCGCAGGGATGGTGTCGCCATAAGTGCGACGCGCCTCGTCGGCAAACCATTCGATGAACGATGCCGCGTAGCCGATCTCGCCCTTGGCTTCGGCCAGGGGCTTGCCCTGCTCCGAGGTCATGATCAACGCCAGATCGTCGGCGTTGGCCAGCATCAGGTCGTTGAGCTTGCGCAGGATGACGGCGCGTTCCTTGGCCGACACATCGCGCCAGGTCTTTTGTGCCTTGTCGGCCGCGGCGATGGCACGTTCGGTCTCGGCAGTGCCGCATACCGGCACGGTGCCTATGGTCTCGCCATTGGCCGGGTTGGTCACCGCAACGGTCTTGCTGTTGTCGGCATCTATCCATTGGCCGGCCACGTAGGCCTGCTGTTTGAACAGGGAAGGGTCTTTGAGTTTGAGCATGGGTTCTCGATCTACAGAATGGGGTTGGGATCCGGTTGGCTTTTGGTCATCCTCAGGCCGTGAGGGCCTTGTCCAGGATGGCCAGGCCTTCGTCAAGGACCTTGTCCTCGATCGTCAGCGGGAACAGGAAGCGGATCACGTTGGCGTAGACGCCGCAGGTCAGCAGCAGCAGGCCGGCGTCCTGGGCGCGTTTTTGCACTTGCTTGGTGAAATCAGGATCGGGCGTGCCATCGGCCTTGGCGAACTCGATCGCCACCATGCAGCCCAGGCCGCGCACGTCGCTGATGGCCGGCACCTTGGCACGCAGCGCCGTCAGGTGGGCGGTCAGCTTCTTGCCAATGGTTTCGGCGCGTGCGCAGAGTTTTTCTTCGGCGATTACGTCGATCACCGCCAGTGCCGAGGCAACGGCCAGTGGGTTGGCCGCATAGGTGCCGCCCAGACCGCCGGGTGCGGGCGCGTCCATGATTTCGGCGCGGCCACAAACGGCCGACAGCGGCATGCCACCGGCCAGGCTCTTGGCCAGCGTCATGATGTCGGGTACGACACCGTAGTGCTCCATGGCGAACATCTTGCCGGTGCGGGCAAAACCGGTCTGGATCTCGTCGGCGATCAGAATAATGCCGTGCTGGTCGCACAGGCTGCGCAGCGCGACCATGAATTCCTTGGGCATCACATAGAAGCCGCCTTCGCCCTGGACCGGCTCGACGATGATGGCCGCGACCTGCTCGGGCTCGATGTCGGCCTTGAACAACTGCGTGATGGCCTTGAGCGAGTCCGCAACCGACACACCGTGCAAGGCGACCGGCGCCGGCACGTGGTAGACGCCAGCCGGGAACGGGCCGAAGCCAGCCTTGTAAGGTGCGACCTTGCCGGTCAACGCCAGGCCCATCATGGTGCGGCCATGGAAAGCGCCGCCGAGCGCAATCACGCCCGGACGCTTGGTGGCAGAGCGAGCGATCTTGATGGCGTTTTCGACCGCTTCGACGCCGGTGGTGAAGAACGCCGTCTTCTTGGCATGGTTGCCGGGGGTCATTGCGTTGATCTTCTCGGCCAGTTCCACCGTGCTTTCGTATGGCACGACCTGGTAGGCGGTGTGGGTGAAACGTTCGAGTTGCGCCGCGATGGCAGCGACGATCTTCGGATGCCGGTGCCCGGTGTTGAGCACGGCAATGCCCGAGCCGAAATCGATATAGCGCCGGCCTTCGACGTCCCACAACTCGGCGTTTTGAGCGCGCTCGGCGTAGATCGGAAAGCCGATGCCGACGCCGCGCGGCGTCGCCGCGATACGGCGCGCGTCGATCTGCGCATTGGAGGGTTTGCCGGCTGCGGCGACGCGTGCGGATTCGTTCAGGGTATGGGTGTTCATGGTTTCCTCGCAACAGCCCGGTATGGGCTGCGTAAGCTTGTGGTAAAATCAGTATAGGACTGCATTGGCTCTATCATTAGAACCATTCGACACTATCTGATAGAACCAATTCATGGCGAAAAACCCACCACTGGCGCCGCCGGGCAACACGGTGTTGCCGGATTTCGTGCTGCGCCAGTTCGACCGCGGCAGCGCCGAGTTCAATCACCGCCAGCTCTACCTGATCCTGCAAACCGGCATCCGGGATGCGGTGCTTGCGGCGGGCAGCCGGCTGCCGTCGACACGGCTGCTGGCCGCGGCGCTGGGCATTGCCCGCAATACCGTGGTCCATGTGTACGAGCAATTGGCGCTCGAAGGCTATCTGCAGGCGGGCGTGGGGCGGGGCACCTTTGTCGCGGAGCTGGGGCCCCGGCTGGTACGTCCGCCGGTGGCCGTACCAGGAGCCGGGCCGGCGGTCGGCCGCACCACCGTGTCGCGTCGCGGTGCCGATCTGATGCAGGCGCAGGGCGCATCGCCATTGCAATGGGGCGCATTCACGCCCAGGTGTTCCCGAGGTTCGGCTGTTTCCGTCTGCCGTTTGGAATCGTCTGCAGGCCCGCATGTGGCGCGCCGCGACGCCGCAGCAACTCAGTTACGCCACCGGAGCCGGCGACCCGGAACTGCGCCAGGCGCTGGCCGAGTACCTGCAAGGCACACGCGGCGTCGCCTGCACCGCCGAGCAGATTGTCGTGACCAGTGGTACGCAGCAGTCCCTGCATCTGGTGGCCCAGATGCTGGCAGATCCCGGCGATAGCTTCTGGCTGGAGGACCCGGGTTACTGGGGCGCGCGCAGTGTGTTCCGCGCCATGGGGCTCAAGCTGGTGCCGGTGCCGGTCGACGCCGAAGGGATGGCGCCCAGCGCGCGTCAACTGCGCATCCCGCCCAAGGCCATGTTTGTGTCGCCCTCGCACCAATACCCGACGGGCGCCGTCATGAGCCACGGCCGGCGCCAGCAACTGCTGGACTATGCCGCAGTGCAAGGTGTGTGGGTGGTCGAGGATGACTACGACAGCGAGTTCCGTTATGGGGCGCGCCCGCTGCCGGCATTGCAGGGGCTCGATACCCACGGCCGGGTGATCTACCTGGGCACCTTCTCCAAAACGCTGTTTCCTGCGTTGCGTCTGGCTTACCTGGTGTTGCCGCCCGATCTGGTTGCGGGCTTCACGCGTGCGCTGACCGAGTTGTACCGCGAGGGGCAGACGCCGCAGCAACTGGTGCTGGCGCGTTTCATGTCCGAAGGCCATTACGCCAGCCATATCCGGCGTATGCGCAGCGTTTATGGCGCGCGCCATGACGCCTTGATCTTTGCCATTCGTCACCATTTCGGCGACCAGCTGCCGGTCATCGGTGGAGATGCCGGCCTGCATCTGGTGCTGGGCCTGCCGCCGCATGTGGACGATCGGGCCGTGGTCGAACAGATAGGCCGTGTCCGCATCATGGCGCGCCCGCTGTCGCTGTACCACATGCAACAACCGGCCAGTGCCAAGGGGCTGCTGCTGGGATATGGCGCGGTGTCGGAAGAGGAGATACCGGCCCACTTTGCGCGTCTGGCGCATGTGGTGCAGCGGTTTCTGTAACCATCGCAGGACTTGCCATGCAGGTCTGCCCATGGGTCTAGGCCTGGCGCATCGGTGGCCTGCCTGCGCATAATGGCTCCAGGTGGCGAACTGGATTGCTGCCGTAGCCGACGCAAAAGGAGGGCATCGTGAGCATCAGCGAAGAACTCGGAAAACTGGGTGAACTGCACCAACGGGGGGTGTTGACGGACGACGAGTTCGCACGTGCCAAGTCACGGCTCATCGGATCGCAGGGTGGCTCTGATGCGTCGTCGGCCGCGCCACCATCCAACGTGCCGTTTGTGGCGGGTTTCAACGCCTTGCGGCGCAGTGCCAGTGATCGCTGGATCGGTGGCGTATGCGGTGGCATAGCGCCGACGCTGGGCCTGGAGTCCTGGGTCGCCCGTCTGCTGATTGCGGCGCTGACCCTGTTCGGCGGAATCGGCGTGATCGTCTACTTGCTGTTGTGGATCTTCGTTCCTCAGGAATGAAGTGCTCTCAGCGCGCCAGCGCGCGCTGAACCGCTGCGACGAATTCCTGCGGCTTGTCCGCATGCACCCAGTGGCCGGCACCGTCAATTACCTCGACCTGCAGGTTTGGAAACATGGGTGCAAAGCTGCTGACATCGCCGCCCGGAACGTAGTCGGACAAGGCGCCGGCGATGACCGTGGTGGCCTTGTCGAAGCGGTGTTTTTTCAATGCGGCCGGGAAATCGACCAGCGACGGCATGCAGGCGGTGATGGCCGCCAGATTGATGCGCCAATCGAAGTGTTCATTGCGCTGGACCAGGTTCTGCACCAGAAACGGCGCCACCGATGCGTCGGGCAGCAGGCCCTGCAACTGGCGTTGCACTTCTGCCCGACTGGCCGCTGCCATGACGTCGACACTGCGCATCGCCTGGGCATAGCTGCTCAGTGCATCGTGGTAGGAGTGTGGCGCAATGTCGACCACGATCAGGCGTTCGATCCGATCCGGATGCGCCAGCGCCAGGGCCATCGCGGTCTTGCCTCCCATGCTGTGGCCCATGACGGTGACGCTCTGCAGTTGGTGGCTGTCGATGTAGTGCCGCACGTCGTCGGCCATGACGTCGTAGTCCATGGCCGCATCCCACGGCGAGGCGCCGTGGTTGCGCAAGTCCAGCGCATGAACCTCATGTGCGCCTGCCAACGCGCGCGCGAAGCTGCGCCAGTTGGTGGCCGAGCCAAACAGGCCATGCAAGACCACCACCGGTGGACCGCTGCCCGTGACGTCGCTGTTCAGATCCAGTGCCATCGGTGGATTATGTCTGGTGGTGCATCACGGCGCAGGCGTGTCGCCGCTTGCGCGCAGCGCCAAGGCCGCCTCGTACAACGGGTTGCGTGGTGCTCCGGTGATCTCGACCGCCAACTTGACGGCGGTCTTGAGCGGCAATTCGGCGAGCAGCAACTGCAGTACGCGTAGCGCATCACCCGCGTCACGGGGTGTGGCATCCGGATGGATTACCAGCACGAACTCACCACGTGATCGGTTGGCATCGGCGGCCAGCCAGGGCGCCAAGTCGGCTGCCGCCAGGGTCGTGATCTGCTCGAACTGCTTGGTCAGTTCGCGCGCCACGGTCAGGCGGCGCGCGCCCAGCGCTGCCAGCGCCAGCGCCAGTGCGTCGATCCGGTGTGGCGCCTCGAGCAGCACGACAGCGCGCGGTTCGCCGGCGAGGGTTTCGATGCGGGCGGCACGCTCCATGCTGCGCGAGGGCAGGAATCCGGCAAACACGAAACTGTCGCCTTGCGCCATGTCCAGACCGGCCACGCTCAGCGCCGCGGTGACGCTGCTGGGGCCGGGAATCGGCACAACGGCCAGGGCCGCAGCAGCCACGGCCGCGACCAGGCGGGCGCCGGGGTCGCTGATCGCGGGCGTTCCGGCATCGCTGACATAGGCGACGCGCTGGCCCTGGCGCCAGACGCGCCACCACCTGCGACGCGGCCTCCGACTCGTTGTGCTGGTGCAGCGCCAGCAGCTGCGCGCCCGGCTTTTCGATGCCGTAGGCGCGCAGCAGCGACTGGGTATGGCGCGTGTCTTCGCAGGCAATGGTGTCCACCAAATGCAGCACATGCAGTGCGCGCAGGCTGATGTCCGCAAGATTGCCGATGGGCGTGGCCACCAGGTACAGCGCTCCCTTCGGATAATGCTGGGAGGCGGCTGCGTCTTGCGCTGCCGCGAGGGCCGAGGCATAGGTGGTCATCAATGCATTTTTCCGGATTCAGGGCGCTTGTGGGCCAGCCCAGCAGCAAACAGTCGGGCGATGCCGCCGAAGACCGTGCGCTGCGCCACCTGCAGCAAGCGGGATTGCGGCTGCTGGCAGCGCAATTATCGGACGCCCGGGCGCGGCGGCGGCGAGATCGACCTGATCATGCGGGATGCCGACGGTACCACGGTGTTTGTCGAGGTGCGCGCCCGCGCCGCTGGTGTTCATGGGGGTGCAGCCGCCAGCATCGGTGCCGTCAAGCGCCGGCGCATCGTATTTGCCGCGCGGCACTACCTGGCCTCCAGCCGTGCCCCGACGCCCTGCCGTTTCGATGTTGTGGCGTTCGATGCCGGGGCCTTGCACTGGTTGAAGGCCGCGTTCGATGCCGGCTGACTCCGGCACAGCTTCTTACATCCGCTTGCAGGTGGCGCAGGTATCATCGGTCGCATGTTGGAGCAGCGCATCGAGCAGCATTTCATTGACAGCGCGGACCTGAAATACCAGGTGGCGCAGATCCTGAGCAAGCCCATTGCAGCGGCGGTGCAGGCCTTGCTCGCGTGTGTCACCGGAGGCGCCAAGGTGCTGGCCTGTGGCAATGGCGGATGCGCCGCACTGGCGCAGCATTTCGCCACCAGTTTTGTCGGTCGCTTCGAACGTGATCGGCCGGAGCTGGCGGCATTGGCGTTGGCGGCTGACAGCACCATGCTGGCTGGCGAGCCGACCGAGCAATCCTTTGCGACCATGTTCGCGCGCCAGGTGCGGGCGCTGGGCAGCTCTGGTGATGTCTTGCTGGTGCTGTCGATCAACCGGCAACTGCGCGAACCTGCAACAGGCCATTGAAGCTGCACACGAGCGGGAAATGGTGGTGATCGGACTGTCCGGCCGTGACGGCGGTCAGATGGCGCAGATGATGCGCGACACCGACATCCATATCCATGTGCCGCATGAGCGATCTGCGCGCATACTGGAAGTTCAGATGCTGGCGTTGCATTGCATGTGCGACGCCGTTGATGCCCAGTTGCTGGGCGAACAAGAGGAAACTACATGATGAAGATGAATTCGGGTGCTATCAAACTTGTCGCCACTGCGCTGTGCGTGGTGAGCCTGGGAGGTGTGCTCAGTGCCTGCGCTCCGCTGGTACTGGGCGGCGCCGCGATGGGCGCCCTGGTGGCCACCGACCGGCGCACTTCGGGTGCCCAGCTCGAAGACGAAGGCATCGAATTGCGCGCGATCGGGCGCATCAACGAAAACCTGGGTGATCGGGTCCATGTCAGTGTCACCAGCTACAACCGACAGGTATTGCTCAGCGGTGAAGTGCCCATCGGCACAGGACAAGCAGCTGGTCGAGCAGATCGTTTCGCGCGTCGACAACGTGCGCCTGGTGGCCAACGAACTGGCCGTGCTGGGCTCGTCCTCGCTGACACAGCGTTCCTCCGACGCGCTGATCACCGGCAAGGTGAAGGCGGCGATGGTCGACAGCAAGGATTTGTTCGCCAACGCGTTCAAGGTCGTGACCGAGCGTGGCATCGTCTACCTGATGGGCCGTGTCACACAGCGCGAGGCCGATCGTGCCACCGACCATCGCGCGCAGCACAGGCGGCGTGCAAAAGGTGGTTCGACTGCTCGAGATCATCTCCGAAGAGGAACTGCAGCGCACCTTGCCGGCCCAGTCGCCGCCCAAGTCCTGATCAGCACGTTCGCGGCCTTGGCTGGCACTGTGCCGGCCATGCCCTGACCGTTCGGGCCGCATGATGCGGCCCGGCGCCTTACTTCAGCCGCTTGATCAGGCTCGAAGTGTCCCAGCGTGTGCCGCCCATTTGCTGCACATCGGCATAGAACTGGTCGACCAGCGCCGTCACCGGCAGTCGGGCGCCATTGCGGCGCGCTTCGTCGAGCACCAGACCGAGGTCCTTGCGCATCCAGTCGACGGCAAAGCCGAATTCGAACTGGTCGGCCACCATGGTCTTGCCACGGTTGTCCATCTGCCAGCTCTGGGCGGCCCCCTTGCCGATGACCTCGAGCACCTGCACCATGTCCAGACCGGCTTTCTGGCCGAAGGCAATCGCCTCGCTCAGGCCCTGCACCAGGCCGGCGATGCAGATCTGGTTGACCATCTTGGCCAGTTGACCGGCGCCGCTATCGCCGAGCAGCGTCACGGCGCGCGAGAATGCCTGCGCCACCGGTGCGGCCACATCGAACGCAGCCTGGTCGCCGCCACACATCACCGTGAGCAAGCCGTTCTGGGCACCGGCCTGGCCGCCGGACACCGGCGCATCGATGAAATGCACGGCCCTGTGTCAGTGCCACGGCATGCAGTTCGCGCGCCACGCTGGCCGAGGCCGTCGTGTGGTCGACAAAAATCGCACCCTTGGCCATGCCCGAGAAGGCCCCGCCAGCGGCGCGCGTGCCGTCACCCTGGTCCAGACCCAGCGTCACCGAGCGCAGGTCCTCGTCATTGCCGACGCAGCAAAAAACAATGTCCGCACCTTGCGCTGCGGCTTGCGGTGTGGCTGCTGTGGCGCAGCCCGACGCGTCGCCGAATTCCTCGAGCCAGGCGGCAGACTTGGCGGCGTTGCGGTTGTACACGGTGACCTGGTGGCCGGCGCGGGCCAGGTGGCCGGCCATGGGATAGCCCATCACGCCCAGGCCGAGGAAAGCCGTCTTGCGGGCGGGCGTGGCGGTATAGGTCTTGGTGTTGATATTGGACATGGTGCAAGCCGCTGGACGCAGCGAATACGGCGCCAATCGGTATGCGCGGCGCTTGCGCGCCAGCGCGAGACCCAAGGGCGGGACCGGATGGTCCGGGTTAGACGATGGCGAAGTTTTCCGTGCCTGCGCTCAGGTCTTGCGACTTGCCGCGCTGGCTGTTGAGTTTGATCTGCAGGCGCAGATCGTTGAGCGAGTCTGCATTGCGCAACGCGTCCTCGTAGGAAATGATGTTGTTCTCATAGGCGTCGAACAAGCGCCTGGTCAAAGGTCTGCATGCCCAGGTTGCGGCTCTTCTTCATGATCTCCTTGATCTCGGAGACATCGCCCTTGAAGATCAGGTCGGAGATCAGCGGCGTATTGAGCAGGACCTCGACCGCCGCCGAGCGACCCTTGCCGTCCTGCTTGGGGATCAGCCGCTGCGAGATCAGCGCCTTGAGATTGAGCGAGAGGTCCATCAGCAACTGCGAACGGCGCTCTTCGGGGAAGAAGTTGATGATGCGGTCCAGCGCCTGGTTGGCACTGTTGGCGTGCAGCGTGGCCAGGCACAGGTGGCCGGTTTCGGCAAACGCCACCGCGTGCTCCATGGTTTCGCGGTCGCGGATCTCGCCCATCAGGATCACGTCGGGTGCCTGGCGCAGCGTGTTTTTCAGCGCGATTTCCCAGCTGTCGGTGTCCAGCCCGACCTCGCGCTGGGTCACCACGCAGTTCTTGTGCGCATGCACGAACTCGACCGGGTCCTCGATCGTGATGATGTGGCCAAAGCTGTTCTCGTTGCGCCAGTCCACCATGGCCGCCAAGGTGGTCGACTTGCCCGATCCGGTGGCGCCCACCAGGATGCACAGGCCGCGCTTGGACAGGACGATCTCCTTGAGCACCTGCGGCACACCCAGGCCGTCGATGGTGGGCAGCACGGCCGGAATCGTCCGCATCACCATGCCGACCTTGCCCTGCTGGATGAAGGCATTCACGCGAAAGCGTCCCACGCCGGGCGGCGAGATGGCGAAATTGCATTCCTTGGTGCGCTCGAACTCGGCGATCTGCTTGTCGTTCATCACCGAGCGGGCCAGCGCACGGGTATGGTCGCCGTTGAGTGGCTGGGGCGACACCTTGGTGACCTTGCCGTCGACCTTGATGGCGGGCGGGAAGTCGCCGGTGATGAACAGGTCGCTGCCATTGCGATTGACCATCAAGCGCAGAAGGTCGGTGATGAATTTGGTGGCCTGATCGCGTTCCATGAGGTGAGGGCTCCCGTCGGTTTATTTCTTTTCGCTCAAACGCGCGCTGACCACGCGCAATCGCAATGACAGCTTGCGCGCCAGCAAGGCGATGAGATATGCCGCGAGCCGAGGCCGTGCCGACATCATGTCGTCCATGCCTTCGGCTGTCAGGACGGCGATCTCGCATTCGCTCATCGTGGTGCAGGCGGAGAATCGCATTCCGCTGTCGAGCAGCGACATCTCGCCCAGGATCTCGCCTGGTCGGATCTCGGCCAGGCGCAGGCGCTCGCCCCAGGGTTGCACCCGGTCGACCGCCACCGCGCCGGACAGCAGCACGATCATGAAATTGCCGTATTCGTCCTGACGAATCAGGTCGCGGTTGGCCGGTACCGTTGCGAAATCGAAATGATGCTCCAGTTCCTGGACGGCCTGTGGTTCCAGGTGCTGCATGTAGTGATCCTTGGCCCACAAGGTCTGCATCAGCTTGATACCGCGCGACGCAGCTCAGGCGCTTGGCGTCGATTTCGGCCGCACGTGCCTCCCAGGGAACCAGCAGGGACGCGTCGACACCCAGGCCGGCAAAGGCGGTGCTGAACAGGATCGAGTCTTGTCGGTCCTCGTTCGGCTCGGCCGGGTCCTTGGATTTGAGTATGTCGAGGATGCCCATCGCCTTGTTCATCGAATTTGGTGATCTTCGCGCATCATCCGGGGAAGTTTTCCGGAATCTTCGCCTTGCTGCGCGCCTCGGAGGGGCTGATGATGTTGCGCTTGACCAGATCGGTCAGGTTCTGGTCCAGCGTCTGCATGCCCACGCTGTTGCCGGTCTGGATCGAGGAGTACATCTGCGCCACCTTGGCCTCGCGGATCAGGTTGCGGATGGCACTGGTGCCGAGCATGATTTCATGCGCCGCGACACGGCCCTGGCCGTCCTTGGTCTTGCACAGGGTTTGCGAGATCACCGCCTGCAGCGACTCCGACAACATGGCTCGCACCATTTCCTTTTCGTCGGCCGGGAACACGTCGATGATCCGGTCGATGGTCTTGGCGGCGCTCGATGTGTGCAGCGTGCCGAACACCAGGTGGCCGGTCTCCGCCGCCGTCATCGCCAGTCGGATGGTTTCCAGGTCGCGCATCTCGCCGACCAGGATGCAGTCCGGGTCTTCGCGCAATGCCGAGCGCAGCGCCGCGGCAAAACTCAGCGTGTGCGGTCCGACCTCGCGCTGGTTGACCAGGCATTTCTTGGATTCGTGCACGAACTCGATCGGGTCCTCGACCGTCAGGATGTGGCCGAACTCGGTTTCGTTGAGGTAGTTGACCATTGCCGCCAGCGTGGTCGACTTGCCCGAGCCGGTGGGGCCGGTCACCAGCACCATGCCGCGTGGCTTGAGCGCAAGGTCGGCGAAAATCTTGGGTGCGTTGAGTTGCTCGAGCGACAGGATCTTTGACGGAATGGTCCGGAACACGGCACCGGCACCCCGGTTGTGGTTGAAGGCATTGACCCGAAAACGCGCCAGACCTTCGATCTCGAACGAGAAATCGATCTCCAGAAACTCCTCGTAGTGCTTGCGCTGGGTGTCGTTCATGATGTCGTACACCATGGCGTGCACCGGCCTTGTGATCGAGCGGCTCGACATTGATGCGGCGCACGTCGCCATGGACCCGGATCATGGGCGGCAATTCGGCAGACAGGTGAAGGTCGGAAGCCTTGTTCTTGACGCTGAACGCGAGTAACTGGGTAATGTCCACGAATTCCTCGATGGTTTGTTAGGCTACAGGCCAATTATGACCACGATTGCGAACAATCTCCAAGTCGTGCACCAGCGCATCGCCGCAGCCTGCAAGGCTTGCGGGCGCGATCCATCGCAGGTGCGCTTGCTGGCTGTGTCCAAGACCTTTGCGGCGGAGGCTGTGGCACAGGCGCAGGGCGCGGGCCAGCGCGAATTCGGCGAGAACTACATCCAGGAGGCGGTGGGCAAGGTGGCCGAACTGATCGGCACGTCCGCGCTCTGGCATTGCATCGGTCCCATCCAGAGCAACAAGACGCGTCTGGTCGCTGAGCATTTCGATTGGGCTGCAGTCGGTTGATCGGCTGAAGATCGCGCAGCGTCTGAACGAGCAGCGCCCGGCGCATCTGGCGCCGCTGCAGGTGTGTATTCAGGTCAATACCGATGGCGGCCCGACCAAGGCCGGGGTCGCGCCTGAGGCGCTGGCGCAACTGGCGCACGCGATCCAGAAACTGCCTCGGCTGCGTCTGCGCGGACTGATGACGATTCCGGAGCCGGCGCCGGATTTCCAATCGGCATGTGCCCTGCACGCCCGCGCCCGCGTGCTGTTCGAGCAGCTCAATGCGCAAGGGCTGGCGCTGGACACCTTGTCGATGGGCATGAGCGCCGACCTGGAGGCGGCGATCCACGCCGGCAGCACCATGGTGCGGGTAGGGACTGCGATATTCGGGGCACGTGCACCACTGAAAACCTGACGCCGCGGACGCTCTGCATGGCGACCGGTGGCATGGGCCTGCGCGTTGCCGGGACGCCCGCGCAGCGCGCGATCAGGGCTTGCTGGCGCCGATCGGGCGCACCGCGCCGCATTTGGCCGACAACCACTTGCCCTGGCTTTGCATGGTCATGCGCTCTTTCTTGCCAGCTGTGGTGGTGTTCACCGTCATCTTCGAGGTATAGGCCTGCGGGCTGATGAAGGTGACCTCACCTTCGCCGCTCGATTCGGGTTTGGTGCAGCGGAACGCGAACTTCATGGTGTTGCCGCTGCGCGGCGAAACCGTGTTCGTGCAGTCGCCTTGTTGGGTCGGCATCTCGTTGCGCGCGATCATCTCCTGGGTCATGCAGATCTTGACGCTCATGGCGCCCGGTCCGCCGGCACCCATGCTGACGCCCTGTTTGCCCATCATGTCCTGCATCATCTTGCGCTGCTTCGGCCGTCATCGATGCCATCTGCTGCTGCACCTCGGCCATCGCTTTCTCCATCTCGCCAGAGCCGCTTTGCATCTTGGTCTGCATTTCCCATAGGCCTGGTTTCATGGTTTGGGCTTGCGCGCCAGCCGTGAAGACGCCCAACAGGCAGATGGCGGCAGCGATGGTCTTTTTCATGTCGTGTCCCCAAAAAACCGCATTCTCGCAAAGGAGCGAGGCCAGCGGTGTGTATTTGTGGCGCTATTGGCAACTTCGTCGTTTGTCAGAGCAGGCGCAGGTGAGTCGAGTTGACGACCTCCTCCATGACGGCGTAGGTGCGGGTTTCGCGCACACCGGGCAGTTGCCACAACACAGTGCCGGCGAATGTGCGATAGGCGTCCATGTCGGCCATGCGTGTCTTGAGCAGGTAGTCGAAGCCGCCGGCCACCATGTGGCATTCCATGATTTCGCTGCGCACCTGGACCGCGGCCTTGAACGCATCGAACACATTGGGCGTGGTGCGGTCGAGCAGGACCTCGACGAATACCAGCATGCCGCGACCGAGTTTGTGCGGGTTGAGCCGGGCCTCGTAACCCAGGATGTAACCTTCGCGCGTCAGCCGCTGCACCCGTGCCAGCACCGCCGTCGGCGACAAGGCCACGCTCTCGGCCAGCTTGAGGTTGGAAATCCGTCCGTCCGCCTGCAACTGCTGCAGGATCTTCATGTCGATGCGGTCGAGCTCCGGGTTGGGCGAGGTTGCGGTCATGACAGGCGATAGGTTTCGAGGTGAATGCTGGTCTCGGAACTGCTGATGCCGCGTATCAGCCGGATGCGCTCGAGCGCCTGTGACAGTTCCGACAGATTGCCGGCGCGCAGCTCGGCCAGCAAGTCCCAGCGGCCGTTGGTGTCGTGCAGAGTGGCCACCGCCGGCTCGCCCAGCAGGCTGGCGATGACCGAGCGGGTTTCGTTGCCTTCGACCGCCACGCCCATCCAGGCGCGGATCTCGTTGGGTTGCGCGTCGGGGCGCAAGCGCACGGTGTAGCCGACGATGATGCCGGCGTCTTCGAGCTTGGTGATGCGGTTGCTGACCGTGCCGCGCGACACGCCCAGCTTGCGCGCCAATATGGCCACGCTGGTGCGCGCATCCTTGCGCAGCAGCGAAATCAGTTCACGGTCGACAGCGTCCATGGATTGTCATTTTGCACATAATTTGGTGCCATATCGACAGATAAATGACTAATTGATTGCAATGTTGGCGATTTACATTGCCGTGACCGCGGGAGACACTGACCCCGTTTCCGTCAACAACCGCATGCCCAGATTCGCAGGCCCGCATCATGAAAACCACGCACACCCCCATCCGCACCCGTTATCTCAGCCCTGTCGACATCGCCAGCATCCTGCAACATCAGGGCATGGCACAGGCGCTGCGCGGCATGCGCGACGCCATTCATGCCGACTACCTGCGCTGGCAGGATTTCGACAAGAACGCCCGTGTCGGCAATCATTCGTCCGTGGGCGTGATCGAGCTGATGCCGATTGCCGACGACAAGACCTATACCTTCAAATGTGTCAACGGGCATCCGGGCAACACCCGCTTCGGTTTGCCCACCGTGATGGCGTTTGGCGTCCTGGCCCACGTGGATACCGGCGTTCCCGAGCTGTTCAGCGAGCTGACCCTGACCACGGCCGTGCGCACGGCCGCCATGTCGGCGGTGGCGGCGCGCGCGCTGGCCCGGCCCGACAGCCGATCGATGGCGCTGATCGGCAATGGCGCGCAAAGCGAATTCCAGGCGCTGGCCTTCCATCACCTGCTGGGCATCGAGGAAATCCGGCTGTATGACACCGACCCACGGGCGACCGACAAACTGATGCGCAATCTGCGTCATGCCGGCATCCGGCTGCTGCGTTGTGCCAGCGTCGCCGAAGCCGTGCGCGGAGCCGATATAGTGACCACTGTGACCGCCGACAAAACCAACGCCACCATCATCACGCCCGACATGGTCGAGCCCGGCATGCATTTCAACGCTGTGGGCGGCGACTGCCCGGGCAAGACCGAGCTGCATGCCGATGTGCTGCGCGGTGCCGAGGTCTTCGTCGAGTACGAGCCGCAGACCCGCATCGAAGGCGACCTGCAGCAGATGCCGGCGGACTTTGCCGTCACCGAATTGTGGAAGGTGCTGCAAGGCCATCAGGCGGGGCGTACCCAGGCCGATCAGGTCACGATGTTTGACTCGGTCGGGTTTGCGCTGGAGGATTTCTCGGCGCTGCGCTACATGCGCGACAGCGCGCAGGAGCTGGGTGTCGGTCAGGATCTGGCGCTGATTCCGGCATTTGGCGACGCCAAGGACCTGTTCGGGCTGATCGATGTGATGGCGCGCGCGCCCGCTGACAAGGCATCGGCGCCGGCACTGGTTCTGGACGAGGCCCTGGTTTGAGCGATTCCCGGCCACTGGCTCCTGGCGTCAAAGGCGTCAGCCTGATCGGCGCGCCCACCGACGTGGGTGCCGGCATGCGGGGTGCCCGCATGGGGCCGGCCGCGTTGCGGGTGGCCGGCATTGCCGCAGGCCGTGGCGCAGTTCGGCATCGATGTGCGCGACTGCGGCAATCTCGATGGGCCGGTCAATCCGTGGCAGGACGCGGTCGATGGCTTTCGCCACCTGCCCGAGGTGGTGGCATGGAACCAGCTGCTGCATGACGCCGTGTTTGCCGAGCTGTCCGACGCCCGCCTGCCGATCGTGCTGGGCGGCGACCACTGCCTGGGTATCGGCTCGATCAGCGCGGTGGCGCGCCATTGCCGCGAGCGCGGCAAGAAGCTGCGTGTGCTGTGGTTTGACGCCCATGCCGACTTCAACACCGCCACGCTGACGCCCAGCGGCAATATCCACGGCATGCCGGTGGCCTGCCTGTGCGGCCAGGGTCCGCACGAACTGGTGGAAATCGGTGGCCATGTGCCGGCGCTGCAATCCGCGCGACATTGCGCCAGATCGGCATTCGCAGCGTGGACGCAGGCGAAAAGCGCCTGGTGCACGACATGGGCATCGAGGTGTTCGACATGCGCTACATCGACGAGATGGGCATGCGCCACACCATGGAGCTGGCGCTGGCGCTGGTCGATGCGAACACGCATCTGCACGTCAGTCTGGACGTGGACTTCCTCGACCCGGACATCGCGCCAGGGGTGGGCACCACGGTGCGCGGCGGTCCGACCTACCGCGAAGCCCAGCTGTGCATGGAGATGATTGCCGATACCGGCCGCCTGGCGTCGCTGGATCTGGTCGAACTCAATCCGGCGCTGGACATCCGCAACCAGACCGCCGAACTGGCCGTCGATCTGATCGAGAGCCTGTTCGGCAAGAGTACCTTGATGCGCAAGTCCGGCGCCAGCCGATAGCCTTAGCAATCCCGGGCGTCTTGCCCGGCTCGGCTTCAGCCGCCCTTGTGCGGACGCTTGCCCGGATTTTTCTTGCTGCGCGTGGCAGTGCCGCGCTCCAGGCTGATCTTTTGGCCGTGGGTCACGGGCATCGAGAAACCCTTGGCAGGGACAGGGCGGGGGCTCGCCAGACGGTCAGCTTCGGTACGGATGGCTTTGGCCATGATGAATCACTCCAGAAATTTCAGTTCAACCCGCTATTAGGCCACAGTGGGCGCGCGCATTGCCAAATCTTTGCAGACAACTTTTGGCGGCGGAAACCGGGAGGCGCCTTGGCGTTGTCACCCTGGTGATGGCTTTTCAGCGCAGGAACAGGTTCGCGGCATGCTGGCCCAGGCCCTGGACCACGCTGGCAAAGCGATTGCCGTGCACTGCGCGGGCCTGCGGGAACTGCGCCGCAATGCGCCTGGTCAGTGCGGCCAAGCCAGTGGATCCGCCGGTGAAATAGACCGCGTCGACTTGGGCAGCCGCGACCCCGGCCATACCGATGGTGGCGCGCGCGGCGTCAGCGATGCGTTCCAGGCTCGTGTCGATGCTGGCCATCACCGCTCCATCCTCCAGCGTGACCTGCAGACCTTTGTCCAACTGCCCGAGTTCGACGCTGGCATGAGCGGAGTTTGCGACGGCGATCTTGGCCTTCTCGGCCAAGGCGGTCAAGGCGTGGCCCAGGCGCAGCTCCAGTACCGTCATCAGTCGGGCATGGTGCTTGGAGTCGGCATAAAAGGATTTCATCGACCGCAACTCGGCCACCCTGGCCGGCGCATAGACGGTGTTGATCAGGTGCCAGGTGGCCAGGTCGAAGTAGACGCGATTGGGCACCTCGCGTCCGGACGGGCCGATACCGCGATAGCCACAGGTGGGCAACAGGTGCGCCAGTTCTATCAGGCGGTCAAAGTCGGTGCCGGCCAGGTGCACGCCGTGGTTGGCCAGGATGTCGTCGCGTCTATCCAGCCGCTGGCGTCGATCGGGGCCGACGCGCACCAGCGAAAAATCCGAGGTGCCCCCGCCGATGTCGGCGACCAGCACCAGTTGCTCGGCGTCGACGGTGGCTTCGAAATCCAAAGCCGCAGCGATCGGCTCGAACTGGAACTGCACCTGCGCAAAGCCGACTTGTCGCGCGGCCGATTCCAGCGCCGATTGCGCCTGCGCATCACGCAGCGGATCGTCGTCGACAAAAAACACCGGACGACCCAGCACCAGTTGATCGGGCGCCTGCCCCGCGGCTTGTTCTGCGCGACCGCGCAGATGGCGCAAATAGGTCGCGATCACATCCAGATAGCGTACCGAATGGCCGCCGCCGATCTCGGTAGCCTGCTCGGCCAGGGGTGAACCGAGAATGCTTTTCATGGATCGCATCAAGCGCCCTTCGACGCCGTCAACGTAGGCAGCAATCGCGGCACGACCGTAACTGCGCACTGGCTGCTGTGCACCGGACAAGCCCTCGACCGCATAGAACACCGCTGTAGGCATGGTGTCCTGGCCGGGTTCGAGTTCCACCAGGCGCGTGCCCTCGGATTGCACCAGCGCAATGGCGGAGTTGGAGGTGCCAAAGTCGATGGCGCAGGCGGTGGACATGTGGCTGTGGGTCGGCAAGGCTGCGTGCGCGCCAGAATGCGGCGCAAAGGCGCTGGCCGTCAGGGTGTCGGATTGAGCCGGCGATTCTAGCGGCAGTTGCTGCAGTCACCACGCCTGGATGTCGCAGCTGCCGCACCTTCCACCACCACCGCCGGACGCATTGCGCGTAGCCCCTGTGCCCGTGCGGGCGAGCCATGGAAGGCATACTCATGGCGCCATGACGTCGCCGCTTCCATCTACTCGCGAGCCAACGGATTCGGTCCCACGCTCGTACATCGTTATCGCCCTGGTGCTGTCGCTGGGTGCAGCGGTGTCTCTTGGCATCACCCGCTTCGCCTACGGTCTGCTGCTGCCGCCCATGCGCGACGACCTGGGCTGGTCTTATGCGCTGGCGGGTGCCATGAATACCAGCAACGCTGCCGGCTATCTGTTGGGCGCCTTGTTGACGCCGATGCTGTTGCGCCGCATGCACCCGGGCACGTTGATGGTGTGGGCGGCGTTTGCCGCCAGCGTGTTGATGGCGCTCAGCGGTCTTTTCACCGACACCGGTATCTGGCTGGTGCAGCGGCTGGCGGCCGGCGTCACCAGCGCCTTAGTGTTCATCACCGGTGGCTTGCTTGCCGCGCGCGTTGGCGCCCGTGAGCCATCACGTGCCGGGCTGCTGATCGGCCTGTACTACGGTGGCACCGGCCTGGGCATCAGTCTGTCGGCCCTGGTGGTGCCGCTGAGCCTGCGCGCGGCGAGCGCACAGGCCCATGCCTGGGGCTACGCCTGGGCCGCCTTGTCGCTGCTTTGTTTTGGCGGCGCCGCCATGCTGCTCTGGGTGGTGCGCCGGTCGGCGGCGCTTGATGAAGCGACCCGTGCTGGCGCGGCTGCTCCGGCGTCCCGCGCGCCAGTGCCCATACGGCGCTTTGCCTTTGGCCTGGCCGGCTATGCGATGTTCGGCGTCGGCTACATCGGCTACATGACCTTCATCGTCGCCTTGCTGCGCGAGCAGGGCATGGCCCCGGCCGCGGTCATGGGTTTTTATGCCTTGCTTGGTGTTGCGGTGATGGTGTCGCCACGTTTGTGGGCCGGCCTGCTCGATCGCTACCGCGACGGGCGACCGCTGGCGCTGCTCAATGCCTTGCTTGGCGCCGCCACGCTGGCTCCGGCGCTGAGCGACGCCTGGCCGGTGGTGCTGGTCTCCAGCGTCTTGTTCGGCGCGGTGTTCCTGTCGGTTGTGGCATCGACCACCGCCTGGGTACGGCACAACCTGCCACCGGCGCAATGGGCCGCCGGTATAGGCGCTTTCACCATCGTGTTTGCGGCCGGTCAGATCGTCGGCCCCACCGTGGTCGGCTGGATCGCCGACGGGCCGGGCGGTCTCGCGCGCGGCTTCATCGTGTCGGCGTTGGCCTTGTGGCTCGGTGCACTGCTGGCGCTGCGTCAGGGAGCGGTGTCCGCCCGGGGCTGACGCAGACGCGCGACCGCGCCTGTGGCGTGTTTCGGCGCGGCCCTCTCACTGCGGCCTGCCATGTGACTTGCTCTGCTGGTGCGCCCGTTACACTGGCCAGCCGTCCTGCCCCGCCCATGTCCTTCAACGCCTTCGCCCTTGCCCCTGAACTTCTGCGTGCGGCAACGGGCTCGGGGTTTCTGCTGGCCACGCCGATTCAGCAGGCGGTGATACCGGCCGCACTCGCCGGTACCGACGTGCTGGGCATCGCCCAGACCGGCTCGGGCAAGACCGCCGCGTATGTGCTCCCGCTGCTGCAATCATTGCTGCGCAAACCGGCCGAGTCGCCGCGCCGGGTGCAGGCCCTGGTGCTGGTGCCCACGCGTGAACTGGCGAGCCAGGTGGCGGAGACGCTGCGCACACTGGCGCGCTTCCTGCCCGAGGCGCCCAAGCTGGCGGCTGTGTTCGGCGGCGTTTCGATCAATCCGCAGATGATGCGTTTGCGCGGCGGCGCCGATGTCGTGATCGCCACGCCGGGCCGGCTGCTCGATCTGGTCGACAAGAACGCGGTGGCGCTGGGCCGCATCGACACGCTGGTGCTCGACGAGGCCGACCGCATGTTGGACGCCGGGTTCGCCGACGAACTCGCGCGCGTGCTGGCCTTGTTGCCCGCGCGGCGCCAGACCCTGCTGTTTTCGGCCACCATGCCGCCGGCGGTGGAAAAGCTGGCCCAGGCGCTGATGCAGGAGCCGCTGCGGGTGCAGATCGCCGACGACGCGCAAACCGTACCCGACATCGTGCAGCGGGTCGTCACGGTCGATCCGGCGCGGCGCACGCAGTTGCTGCGCCAGTTGATCAAGGACCATGCCTGGAAGCGCGTGCTGGTGTTCGTGGCCACGCAACATGCCGCCGAAACAGTTGCTGCCAAGCTCTATGCCAACGGCGTCTATGCCTCGCCGTTTCATGGCGGACTGAGCCAGGGTGGCCGAACCCAGGTGCTGCAGGAGTTGCGCGACGGGCAATGGGACGTGGTCGTGACCACCGACCTGGCGGCACGCGGCCTGGATATCGCGCAGCTACCGGTGGTGGTGAATTACGACCTGCCGCGTTCTGCGGTGGACTATGTGCACCGCATCGGCCGCACCGGGCGCGCCGGTGCCAGCGGTCTGGCGCTGAGTTTCGTCAGCGCCGCGACCGAGGCGCATATGCGGCTGATCGAAAAACGCCAGGGCGTGCAGCTTGCGCGCGAGGTGATTGCCGGCTTCGAGCCGACCCAACTCGCTGCGCCGGACTTGGCGCCCGTGCCCGGCACCGGTGGTGTCAAGGGCAAGCGCCCGAGCAAGAAGGACAAGCTGCGTGCCGAGGCGGCGCGCCAGCAGGGCCGGCCAACGCCGCCGTCATCGGACCGCGACGCCGGCTGATCATTCGGCCGCGGCGTCCGCAGGCGGTTGCGCCGCATCGCTGGCATCGGCCGGCGCTGCTGCGTCGTCGGTCACAGGCCGAGGCTTGCGCTGACCCGGCTTGGCCAGAATCTCGATATAGACATGGCTTGCGCCTTGCAGCGCGGCCGCATCGATCTGCCGTGTCAGCTCCTGCTCGGTCGTGGCGTCGGCGCTGTCTTCGGTCAGGCCGAAGCGGCAATCAAAGTCGAAGAACTCGACGCCTTCGGGCAAGGGTTTGCGCCGTTCGCGCTTGAGGTACTGGCGGATTTCGTGTTTGAGGGCATCGAGCACGCGGTCCGGATGCCGACCCGCGTGGGTCAGGGGGAAAGTTTTCTTCATGGCTGATGGTAGCGCGCTACAGTGGTCTCCTTTGTTCTGTGGGGGAGTATCGCGATGGCACGCAGCAGCGGCAACGTCTGGTCGGAAAAGGTGCTGGCACTGATACGCGCCGGCAACTCCAGCGCGGCTGTGGCGCAGATCAAGGTCGCACCCAGCGTCAAGGACTTGCGTGCCTTGCAGGCCGCGATGATCGTGCACCGGCTCCAGACACGCTGGCCACTGGTCGATACCTGCATCGACGACAGCCTGGCCTTGTTGTCCGGGCCGCGCCTGCATCGCTCGCCCTGAGCGATGCCGTTTGGCATGACGCCCGACGCTCAACGCTCCAGCAGTTCGAAGTTCAGCAGCCGGGTCGCGATGACGGTTTCGGCCAGGAAACACAGCAGGGCCAGCAAAAAACACACGACGCCGCTGAGAAAACCGCCAACTGCCCAGCGCGCGCTCTGCACAGTGGTGGTTTCACCCAGAAACAGCAGGATGATGGTCAGGCCGATCAGCAGGGCGCAACTGGTCAATAGCGCGATGGAGCCATTGGCCAGTCGCCCGCGCTGGCGCAAGGTTCCCAGTTCGGCCGCCGCCCGCGCCATCAGCGCGTCATCGCCCGAGCCGCGTGCCTGCTGCTCGACCACGCGGGCCCGGTCGATGATGCGCGCCAGGCGGCCCGCGACGGCGCCGATCATGCCGGCGACGGCGGTGAGCAGGAACACCGGCGCCACCGCCAGCTGAATGCCATGGGTGATGGTGTCCGGATCGAGTGGGGCGAGGGCCATGGTGGTCGAAGAGAATGCCGCTTGCCCGATTATGCGCAGGCCCGGTGCAATGCCGAGGTGACTATGTGGGAAGTCCCTGTAGCCGTTTCCAGGATCATTCGGCTGCCCGCAGCAAGCGCCGGGCCAGTAGCGCCATGACCACCGCCAGCAGCGCACCGCCGCCCGCCAGCAACCAGACCGCCCGTGTCACCTGCAGCGGCGCCAGCGGCAGGTCCAGCCCGACGGTTTGGCCGACCAGACCGGCAATCGCCGCACCGATTGCGCCGCCCAGCGCCCCCAGCGTGGGGGCCGATCCGGCGGTCGCGTCTTCCTGGCCCTTCTGGGCATGGGCCATGACGCGCTGGTTCAGAAACGAATAGGAGATGCCGAAACCGCTGCCGACCAGCACCAGGGACAAGCCGCTCCAGACCAGCGGCTGGGCTGGCAGCGCCCACGCCAGTCCCGCCAGGCCGGTGCCGATCAGCAGTGGTCCGGCCCGGATGCATAGCGCCTGCCCGCGCGCAGCCAAGGGGGCGACCAGTACCGCGGCCAGTGACCAGGCCACGGCATGCACCGCGCCCAGGTAGCCGGCCACGGTGGGGCTCTGGCCCCGGTGAAACTGCAACAAGTAGGGCGTGTAGACCGAGATGCACATGTGAGACAGCGGCATCAGCAGCAGCACCCACAGGCCGAGCGAGACCGGGTGCGTCAGCCCCGGGAATACGGTGGGGAAGATATGGCGCGTGCTGGCCCGGTCCAGCCGCAACATCCACGCGATCAGGGCAAAGCCCAGCAGCACCACGAGCGCGCCCCAGGCGACCGGTTCCAGCCGGTTGGACACCGCGATGGCCATTACACCGGTGGCCAGCAGCAGCAGGCGCAGCGCAGGGACGGTGACCGTATCGCCGGAACGCACCGGCGCGCCGGGCAGCACCCGGCGCACCAGCAGCAGCATCGGCAGTGGCAGCAGCGCAGTGCCGACGAAGGCAGCGCGCCAGGACCAGGTCTCGGTCAACCAGCCACCGGCCAGCGGTCCCAGAAAAATCGCCAAGGCCCAGGTCACGGCCTGGATGCCGAACACCCGCGGCAACAGCCGGATATCGAACAATTCGCGCACCAGCGCGTAACTCAGCGCCACCAGCACGCCTTCGCCAAGGCCTTGCAAGACGCGCCCGACCAATACCAGTGCGATGCCCGGCGCCGCCGCCGCCAGCAGCCCGCCGGCCGTCACGACAATGCCGGCCAGCACCAGCGCGGGCCGGGCGCCAAGCCGTGCTTTGAGCAAGGCCATGGACGCGCCGCCGAGGATGGTGGCCACCAGATAGATGCTGGTGGCCCAGCTCAGGAACGGTTCGGCGTTCAGGTCGTCGACCACGCTGGGCATGGCGGTCACGACCATGAACCAGACGATGGCGTGGGTGCCCACGCCCAGGTTGACCAGCACCAGGGGCGCCAGGTTGTGGCGTTGCAGTAATGCGCTTGCGGGCTCGGCCATGGGCGCGCGTCAGACGCGGGTTCAGGGCAGGGCGCGCAGCCACGTGACGATGGCTTGCGCCATCGGCTCCGTGGCCTTGGGGGCCCGAATGTCGCCGGCCAGCACATGCTGACCCTGGCTCTCGCTGTAGTCGACGATCTGCAAGGTCTTGTGCGCACTGCCCACGCGCGCGTAGGCCGCCTGGGTTTCTGCCGGGTCGACCGTCTTGTCGCTCAGGCTTTGCAGCATCAGCACCGGTGCGCGAAACTGCGTCAGATCGCTGTCGCGCACCTGTTTGACCAGCGCCATCATCGGGAACAAGGCCCGGGTCGGGTACTGGTTGGTCCAGGCCTGCGCTTCGCGCGCGTCCGCCGGCGCGCGGCCCCGGGTCTCACCCTCGAGTGCCAATGCGATTTGCTGGCCCCAGGGCCCGTTGATGAGTTCCGAACGCTTGTCGCGTGGCCCGAAGTTGGGCGAGACGAAGGCGTATGCCGTGTTGCCGTCCGATGGGGTGTGTACCGCCTGCCAGGTGGCCAGCGTGGCGCCGGTCGACGTGCCGATGATCAGCACGCGTTCGCCCAGCAGTTGACCAATACGCACGGCTTCCAGTGTGTCGGCCAGCCAGTCCTGCACGCTGGCTTCGCCCATTGCCCCAGGCGCGCTGCGACCGTGACCGGTGAGCCGGGTGTAGAACAGGTTGGCGCCGAGTTGCTGTGCCACCTTGTCGGCCAGCGGAGCGGTCTCGGCCCGGCTGGCAGAAAACCCATGCAGGTAGACCACCGCCCACGGTGTGCGCTGCTGCGTTCCGGCATGCCACACGACGCCCTTTTCCAGGCCCGGGCGAATGTCGCTGAAACGCGCCTCGCTGCGCGCAAGCCAGCCGTCAAGCCCGGTGATCTGGTTGTCGGGTGCCGCGCGTGCGCTGGGCGTATCGGGGCCGAAGGCATTGCGAGGACCGGCCAGCACCGCGGCGGCAACCACCAGCAGCGCGATACCGATACGTACGGCGATGCGGGTCCAGCGTCGGCGTGGAGCGACGGATTTCGGGGTGTGCAGTGTCAAGATATCTCCTTTAGTTCCCAGCCAGAATCGGCTGGCACGGTGATGGGCATGGCCAGAAGGATCTGCGCCATGCCCTTGCCCAGCGCGTCGTTGCGCATCGAGGCCATGCCGCCGCCATCGAGCGCCTGTTCGCAGACAAAGTTGAACGCATGAATGCCGGGCACCTCGTAGCGCGTGACGCGTGCCCTTGCACCAGGTGTGCCAGATAGGTGGCCACCGCCGCTTCGGTCAGTTGCGCGCGCAACAGCGGCAACAGGTCGGTGCGGCGCGCGATCACGCCGATGTTGGAGATGTCGCCCTTGTCGCCACTGCGCGCCCAGGCCAGGCGGATCAGCGGCACCGTGATGGTGGCGCTGGCCGTCCCGTCCGGTGTCGCAGTAGCCGGCGCTCCTGCCGGCGCAACTTCGGGGGCCTGCGCTGCGCGCACTGCCGTGTGCCGCTCAGCCGGGCCGGGCGCAGCGGCGGGCGCAAGCGCCAGCGTCTCGCCACCGGCCATCTGTACCTGCGGCGTGACCATCTCTTGGGCAACAGAAACGCGTATTGCCGGATCAATGGCGACGCCGACGCGCGTCCGCCACCGGCTCCGGTGGTGCCGGGTGCCCAGGAGGTGCCGGCCGGCGCGATCTCGCGCGCCAGCAAGGTCCAGCGCCTCCTTGCGCGGGTGGCTGGCGCTCAGGCGCAGGACGACCTCGCGCACGTCGCTGGCGCTGGCGCTGGCATGGGGGCCGTAACACGACTCGGCGCCCAGCACCTCGATATGGCTGGCGGTGTACGGCGCCATGCCAGCGGCCGCGAGCAATTCAGAGGTCCGCTGCACGATGGCTTCGCCGGTGCGCCGGGCCTTGGCCGCTGCGTCGATGCCGACGATGGTCAGTTGGACTGGCAATGCGGTAGCCGTCCATCTAGGTGGCGCTGACCTTGTAGCTGTCGGTTGGCGGCAGGCCTCTGGCGCCGCGGACCTCGACCTGGTCCGGCGCCGACCTGGCGCATCGTGACCTGGGTGAAGTCGCACACCACGTCGGGCAGGAGGTAGTGCGCCGGATCGCCGATCTCGTAAAGCATCTGCTCGGACACCACCGCTGGTGTCACCAGGCCGCCGGTGCCAGCGGGTTTGCTGCAGATGAAGTCGCCGTCGAAGCCCACGTCGACGATCGGGTAGCCGATATGGGCCCAGTCGGGCACGGTGTCCCAGTCGGTGAAAAGGCCGCCGGTGGCCTGGCAGCCGCACTCGATGATGTGGCCGGCCAGGCTGCCGGCCGCCAGCCGGTCATGGTCGGACAGCTCCCAGTCGAAGGCGTGCATCAGCACGCCCAGCGTCACGGCCGAGTCGACGCAGCGCCCGGTGATCACCACCTGCGCGCCCGCGTCCAGCGCCGCCTTGATCGGCGCCGCGCCCAGGTAGGCGTTGGCCGTCAGCAGTTGCTCGGGCAAGGCGGCGCCGCTTTGCAATTCGCGCGGCGGCTCGGACTGCTCGCGTAGCGTCGGCACCAGCGGCATCACATCGTCGCCGGTGACGACGGCAATCTTCAGGTCGATTCCCTGCGCCCGGCGCCAGCGCCGCCAACGCAGTCGGCGCAAGCCTGCGGATTCACGCCGCCGGCATTGCTGACCACGCGAATGCCGCTGGCCACCACATCCTTGAGCACGGCCTGCATCGCGACCGTGACGAAATCGGTGGCGTAACCGAGCGCAGGGTTCTTGAGCCGCGCGCCGGCCAGGATGGCCATCGTCAGTTCGGCCAGATAGTCGAACACCAGGAAGTCGATCTGCCCGCTGGCCACCAGCTGCGGCGCACCCACGCTGCTGTCGCCCCAGAAGCCCGAGGCGCCGCCGATGCGCACGCGTCGCGCGCGCGTGTCGGGCGTGTCGGTGATGACCATGACTACCTGCCGGTCCAGTTCGGTTTGCGCTTCTCGCGAAAGGCGAGCTGGCCTTCGGCGGCGTCCTCGGTCAGCGCGAACAGTGCGATCTGGCTTTCGGTGAACGACATCGATTCTTCGAACGCCATCGTCTCGGTCTTCTTCATCGTGTACAGGCCGCGGCGGATCGCTGCCGGAGACTTGTCGAGTATGCGGCCGAGCAACCAGTCGACGCCGGCGTCGAGGTCTTCGCGCACATGGTTGATGAGTCCGTAGTCAAGCGCCTGCGCCGCCGTGATCGGTTCGCCGGTGATGCACATCTCGGACAGGATGCGCCGGGGCAGCAACTTGTCGAGCACGCTGAGCACCTGCGCCGGAAACAGCCCGACCTTGACCTCGGGCAGGCCGAAGATGGCCTTGGGTGTCGCCAGCGCCATGTCGCACATCGCCATCACGCCCATGCCCCCGGCCATGCAGGCGCCATTGACGCGGGCGATCAGCGGCACGGTGCACTGGCGCGCAATGCGGAACAGGTTGGCGAATCCGGCGTGCGGTTCGGAGTAGTCGAACTGGAACGAGGTGCCGCTTTGCAGGTCGGCACCGGCACAGAAGGCGCGTTCACCCGCGCCGGTGATGACGACGGCACGCAGCGAACGATCCTGGTTGGCACGCGTCAAGGCCTGGCCCAGGCTTTGCAACACGCCCGGGCTGATGGCATTGCGCCGCTCTTCGCGGTTGATCGTCAACCACAACACCGGGCCGCGTCGGTCTTCAAGCAGTTCTTGTGGGGAATCGGTGGACATGCTGCTGTGCTCCTGTTGTGGTGATCGTGTGTACGCAGCAAGGCGATTTCACGCGCTCCCGTCGATCTTGTTGGCTTGTTGGGATTCTATGGCGCGGCCTGTCGACGAAGACCCGCCATGGAGCAGCGCAATTTTCGAACCACGGCGGACACTTTGACCGACTCTGGGATACTTTTCCGATGCATTTCGTCAACATGCCCTTGCTCGCAGTCTCCGCGCTGGTATTCTTCAGCGTGCTGATCGGCTTGTTCTCGACGCGCATTGGATTCTCCTTCTTGCTGGTCTTTCTGCTGGCCGGCGTGCTCGCGGGTGAAGATGGCGTCATCGGTTTCCGTTTTGACGACTACGTGCTGAGTTTCTGGGTCGGCAATATTGCGCTCGCCATCATCCTGCTCGACGGCGGCCTGCGTACCGCTTACGCGACCTTTCGCACCGGGCTCAAGCCGGCATCGCTGCTTGCGTCTCTGGGGGTTGTCATTTGCGCGGGCATCACGGCGATGGCTGGCGTGTTGTTTGTCGGACTGGACTGGCCTACCGCGTTGTTGCTCGGCGCGATCGTGGGGTCCACCGACGCCGCAGCGGTGTTCGCCTTGCTCACCCGCTCCGGTGTTGTGCTCAATGAACGCGTTGCCACCACGCTGGAGATTGAGTCCGGCGTCAACGATCCGATGGCGGTTTACCTGACCTTGGCCTTCATTGCGCTGATCGCGGCCGGTGCGTCGAGCGAATCGCCTGGCCTGACGATGGCCTTGGCGTTTGCGCAGCAGTTCGGCTGGGGCGCGCTGTTCGGCGGCATCGGCGGCTTGGCCATGGCCGGCTTGTTGCGCAAGGTCGCCTCGCGTGATGCCGGCGGCGGTGTACTGGCGCTGCTGGTCGGGGCGGGCGGACTGGCAACCTTTGCCGCTGCCGGCCTGATCGGGGGCTCGGGTTTCCTGGCGGTCTACCTGTTTGGTTTGATCGTCGCCAACCGTGCCAGCGCGGCGGTTCAACCCGTCCTGGGCGCGATGGACGGATATGCCTGGCTGGCCCAGGCCGGCATGTTCCTGTTGCTGGGCCTGCTGGTCACGCCGTCGTCCATGCACGGTTATGTCGGCTCCGGCCTGGCCGTGGCCTTGACGCTGATCTTCGTGGCCCGACCGGTTGCGGTCTGGATCTGCCTGCTGCCTTTCCGGTTCAACGCACGTGAGACCTGGTTCATCGCCTGGGTCGGATTGCGTGGCGCGGTACCGGTGGTGCTGGCCCTGTTCCCGCTGTTGGCCGGAACGCCGCAGGCTGGTGTAGTGTTCAATATTGCGTTTCTGGCGGTGGTGACCTCCTTGCTGCTGCAGGGTACGACCATCGGTGTGATGGCGCGCTGGCTTGGCCTGGCGATGCCCGATGTCGATGACGCCGTGCAGACCCGGGCGGTGTTTCGTGACTTTGCGCTTGATGCGTCCACCCCCGTCGGATCGATCTGCGCGTTTTACGCGCTGCCAGCTGTGACAGATCCGCATCAGCCGTTGGGTGAGTGGATGGCATCCGAGTTGCGTCGCCCGCCAGTGGTCGGCGATAGCGTCGCCTGGGGGTCTGCGAGCTTTGTCGTGCGCGCGCTTGACGAAGGGCGCATTGCGCGTGTCGGCCTGGGACTTACGCCGTAGACGCATGCCGACCATCCCAGTAGCATGATCTGCACCATGCCTGCCACCGGATACCAGTTGTTCGAAACCGCCATCGGCCACTGCGCCATTGCCTGGGGCGCGCAAGGTCTGACCGGTGTGCAACTGCCCGAACGTGACATGGCCGCGACCCAGGCACGTATGGCCGCGCGGTTTGGCCCGGCAACGGAGATCGCGCCACCCGCCGCCGTGTACCAGGCCATCGACAAGATCGTCGCGCTGCTGGCCGGCCAGCAGCCCGACCCCGCCGATCTGTCGGACATCGTGCTCGACATGGCGGGAGTGCCGGCATTTCATCAGCGGGTCTATGCGTTGGCGCGACGCATGGTGCCGGGCGAGACCATGAGTTATGGCGAAATGGCGCGCCGCCTGGGCGATCCGGGTGCTGCGCGCGCGGTGGGGCAGGCGCTGGGGCACAACCCGTTTGCGCCGGTCGTGCCGTGCCACCGCATCCTGGCTGCCGACGGTCGCTCCGGTGGTTTTTCTGCAGAGGGCGGCGCGCGCACCAAACTCCGACTGCTGGAGATCGAGCGCGCGCAATTTGGCGGCCCCGGTTTGTTTGATCAGCCTGGTTGAGTGACGAGACGAGTGGCAAGGGTGACTCGCGATTGACGTCCGCATGTCAATCCGTATGATTCAGTCACCCAGCAGTGCCGGCTTGGGCTCATGCGCAAACGCCGGGCTGCTCCCTCGTTTCCTCGCAATCCCTCGGGGGGCTGGCAGTTCACTGCCCGGTGTCATTTGTGTCGCAGAACATTTCGAGAGGCAACGACCGCACATGCAAGCGAACAAGCGCACGACGAGCATTCTTTTGGCCGTAGTTGCCGTGTTGGTGGTGGCCGCAGGCGCGCTCTGGTATGTGCACGCGGGCCTGAAAACCGAGATGGCGCAACTCACGGATGCGCACCGTGCGCTTGGCGCTGAACGCGATGGACTCAAAGCCGAAACGCAGTCGCAACGCGACCGGATCGGCGCCCTGGACACCGAAGTGAAGGCGGTGCAAAGCAGCCGCGACGAGAAGACCGCCGAAGCGCAGCGTCTGGGCGCAGCTTTGGCCGAATCGCAAAAAGCGCTGGACGGCTCGCAGGCTGAAGTGAAGACCCTTCGGCAGTCGAAACTGGAGGCGCTGCAGCAGTTGCAGACGCTGACCGCGCAGAACGACGCGCAGGCCAAACAGTTGTCGGACGCGCAGAAAAAGCTGCAGGCGCTGAGCACCGAGAACGACGCCATCACTCAGAAGCTGGGCGCTGCCCTGGAGCAGGCCAGGACCGCTGGCGCTGCCGCAGAGAAGCTGGAGCGTGATCTGGTGGCCTCCAGGAAGTCTCTTGTCGAAGCCCAGGCGCGGGCCACCGAGCAGAATTCGGCTCTGGAGCAGCTGCGGAAAAAGCATGCGCAGCTTGAGGCTGCCGACATGGCGAAAAAAGCGGACCTGGCAAAACTGCAGCAACAGCAGCAAGACGCGAAGCAGAAGCTGCAGACGCTGGGCGCCGAGAAAGCAAGCATCACGCAGAAGCTGGCAGGCGCGCAGGAACAGGCCAAGGCGGCCGCTGCTGCCGGAGCCAGCTTGTCGGCTGAACTCGGCTCAACCAGACAGACACTGGCGGAAGCCCGGGCGCGCGCTGCGGAGCTGAACAAGGTCTACGAAAAACTGCTCAAGGACAACTCCAAACTGGCGGCCACAAGCGCTGCGCGCAAGGAGGAACTTGCGCAGACCAAGACGGCTTTCGAAGAGGCGCAGAAAGAAGTGGCCCGGCTCACCGGTGCGCGCGGCATTTACACGGTGCAAAATGCCGACTCCCTGTCGGCGATTGCTGCCTATTTCTACCGCAAGGGTGGTCGCTGGTCGGACATCCACAAGGAAAACGAGTTTCTGGCCGAGAACCCCGACCTCATCTATGCGGGGCAGGTCCTGATCATTCCAAAGTAACGCTTGACCAATGCCATGCTGTCTGTCCGGTTGCCCCGCGCCAAGTCGCGAGGGCAGGCCGCGCAATGCCTTGTGCTGGTAATGCGTGCCCTCATCGTGCACGATTGCGCGTCAGCAAGAGCCCTGCCGTAAGTTCGTCCATGTCGCGTTGGTCAAAATTTCTGCTGCTCCTGCTGTTTTTCGCAGCCTGCCTGGGCATGGCAGCCATGCTGGTGCTGCAACTGCCGACCTTCGGCGGCGAGATCGCGGGCGACAGACTCGAGCGCATGCGTCGATCGCCTGAATACATCGATGGCAAGTTCGAAAATTCGCCGCCGTACAAGAACTCGCTCGCCCTGTGGCAGAACATTCAAGACTACTCGGGTGGGCAGGTGCGCCAGCCGGATTTCACGATTCCGGTGTTGCCATTGCCGCCTGGCGCACTGCAGGTGCCGCCGCTGGCCGGATTGAGAGCGATCTGGTTCGGCCATGCCACGACGCTGATCGAGATCGACGGCCTGCGCATCCTGACCGATCCGGTGCTGTCGCAGCGCGCCTCGCCGTTCCAGTTCATCGGTCCTGAACGTTTTCATCCGCCACCCGTTCTCCTGGCGCGGTTGGGGGGCATCGACGCGGTGGTGATCTCGCACGACCACTACGACCACCTGGACATGGATACGGTGCGGCAACTCGCGCGCGGCGGAACCCATTTCTTTGTCGGGCTGGGCATAGGCGCACATCTGCAGCGCTGGGGTGTACCGTTGGTGCAGATCCATGAGATGGACTGGTGGGAAAAGGTCGCGTTCCGGGGCGTGGAAATCCACAGCACACCAGCGCGCCACTACTCCGGGCGCAAGGCCATGGACGACTCCACCTTGTGGTCGTCCTGGATGATCAAGAGTGTCGGCTACTCGGTCTACTACAGCGGCGACACCGGATATGGTCCCGCATTTCAGCGAAATCCGCAAGCGCCTGGGTGCGCCGGATCTGGTGTTGATGAAGGTCGGCGCCTACGGTCACAGCTGGCTCGACATCCACATGGATCCGGAGTCCGCCATCCAGGCCCAGCGCGATCTGGGCAGCACGGTGCTGCTGCCGGTGCATTGGGCTACGTTCAACATGTCGTATCACGCCTGGGTCGAGCCGATCGAACGCACGCTGGCTGCCGCCAAGGGCACGGACGTGCAGGTCATCACGCCCCGGGTGGGCGAGTCGTTCGAGTTTGGCCAGCCGTTTGTCAGCCAGCAATGGTTCCGACGTCCATGAGCATGTGATGCTGCTACTGCCGGTATTGACCAAAGTCAATGCCAGTTGAAGGCGCATGGGCCACCATGGGTGTTTACCTTAGAACTGAGGAAGCACCCATGGCCGACACCCGTTACATCCGCTGGTTCAAGGAGCTTTCGCTCGAGGACCTGGGCCTCGTCGGTGGCAAGAACGCCTCGCTGGGCGAGATGTTCCAGCAGCTCACGCCGCTGGGTGTGCGTATTCCCGACGGGTTTGCCGTCACCGCGCCCGCCTACCGTGACGCGCTGGACGCGGCCGATGCCTGGCCCGAATTGCACGGTTTGCTCGACGCACTCGACAAGACCGACACCGATGCCTTGGCGCGCGCCGGCGCGCGGGCGCGCGAAATCGTCTATGGCGCCGCCATGCCGCAGGCGGTGGAGCAGCAACTGCGCCAGGCCTGGCGCGAACTCAAGGCCGCCACCGGCGATACGCTGAGCGTGGCGGTGCGCAGCTCGGCCACCGCCGAAGACCTGCCCAACGCCAGTTTCGCGGGGCAACACGATACCTACCTGAACGTACACGGCGAGGAGATGCTGATCGACGCCGTCAAGCGCTGCCAGGCTTCGCTGTTCACCGACCGTGCGATCTCGTACCGCATCGACAACGGCTTTGATCATTTCAAGGTGTTCCTGTCGGTGGCCGTGATGCAGATGGTGCGCAGCGATCTGGCGTCGGCCGGCGTGATGTTCACGATCGACACCGAGTCGGGCCACCCCGACGTGGTGTTCATCACCGGCGCCTGGGGCCTGGGTGAGAACGTGGTGCAAGGCGCGGTCGACCCGGACGAGTTCTATGTGCACAAGCCGACCTATGCACAGGGTTTTCGCAGCGTATTGCGCAAGACCCTGGGCGACAAGCAGGTGCACATGGTCTATGCGCCTGGGCGCACGCGTGAGCCGGTCATCAACAAGCCCACGCCACGCGCCGACCGCAAGCGTTATTGCCTGAGCGACGATGACGTGCTCGAACTGGCCGGCGCAGCGATCAAGATCGAAGACCACTACAGCCAGCGCGCCGGCCAGCGGCGCGCCATGGACATCGAGTGGGCCAAGGACGGGCCCGACGGTGAGCTCTTTATCGTGCAGGCGCGTCCCGAGACCGCGATCTCGCAACGCAGCGCGATGCAGCTCGAAGAGTACGTGCTCGATGGCAGCGCCGCGGTACGCGCCCAGGGCCGGGCGGTCGGCGCCAAGATCGCCAGCGGGCAAGGTGCGCATCGTCAACGACGGGCGCCATCTGTCGGCGTTCCGGCCCGGCGAGGTGCTGGTGGCCGACACCACTACGCCGGACTGGGAGCCGGTCATGAAGACGGCGGCCGCCATCGTCACCAACCGCGGCGGACGTACCTGCCACGCGGCCATCGTCGCGCGCGAACTCGGCATCCCGGCCGTGGTCGGCGCCGAGCATGCGAGCGAGGTGCTCAAGGACGGTGACCTGGTCACCGTGTCCTGCGCCGAGGGCGCGACGGGCAAGGTCTACGAAGGCGAGGTCGCCTTCCACAAGAACGTCACCGACCTGACCGGGCTCAAGCGCCCGGCGACCGAGATCATGGTCAACCTGGGCAACCCGGAGCTCGCCTTCCAGGTCAGCCAGATGCCCTGTGACGGCGTCGGCCTGGCGCGCATGGAGTTCATCATCAACGAGCACATCAAGGTGCACCCGATGGCGGTGCTGCATCCGGAGCGCATCCAGGATGTGGCCGAGCGCAACAAGGTGCTGGCTCTGTCGGCAGGTTACAAGGACGGGCGCAGCTATTTCGTCGAACGCCTGGCCGAGGGTGTGGGCACGATTGCCGCGGCCTTCTTTCCGCGCCCGGTGATCGTGCGCCTGTCCGACTTCAAGAGCAACGAATATGCCGCGCTGATGGGCGGGCGCGATTTCGAACCCCACGAAGAAAACCCGATGCTGGGTTTCCGCGGTGCGGCGCGTTACGTCCATCCGGCCTACGCCGAGGGGTTTGCGCTCGAATGCGAGGCCATGCTGCGTGTGCGCGAGACCATGGGGCTGACCAACCTCAAGCTGATGGTGCCGTTCTGTCGCCGCCTGGACGAAGCGCGCAAGGTGCTGGCTGCCATGGCCGAACATGGGCTCGAGCGCGGCGAGAACGGGCTCGAGGTCTACGTCATGTGCGAGATCCCGAACAACGTGCTGTTGATCGACGAGTTCGCCGAACTGTTCGACGGCTTCTCGATCGGCTCGAACGACCTGACCCAGCTCACGCTGGGTGTCGACCGCGACAGCGCCATCGTCGCCGACTCCTTCGACGAGCAGGACGAGGGCATGCTGCAGCATCCTGAAGATGGCGGTCGAAGGCGCCAAGCGCAACAAGCGCCACTGCGGCATCTGCGGCCAGGCGCCGTCGGACCATATCGAGGTGGCGCGTTACCTGGTGCGAACTGGGCATCGACAGCATCAGCCTGACGCCGGACCGGGTGCTGCGCACGATGCAGGTGGTGCAGGAAATCGAGGTGCAGATGGGGCGGGCGCCCCGCACGAAGCACTGAGCGCGCGCGCAAACCCCGGTTTCGACAAGCGGCTGAGCACCGAGCCTAGCTGCGCTGTCTCGCTTGACTCTCTGTAGCCAAATGGATACATTTCATCCATGTACACGGTCTTTCAGACGGAAGCGTTTGTAGCCTGGCTGGATGACCTGAAGGACAAGCGCGTCCAGGTGCGCATTGCCGCCCGCTTGCGGCAAGCGGAAGCGGGAAGTCTTGGCGACTGGCAGCCTGTTGAAGGCGAAGTCTCCGAGATGCGCATCCACTGCGGACCGGGCTACAGGCTGTATTTCGTACGTCGCGGTCGTGTCGTCGTAGTGATGCTCAATGCTGGAGACAAGGCGAGTCAGAAGCGGGACATTCGCCGCGCTGTGAAGCTCGCCGCCGAACTTGGAGATGATCTATGACGAAGACCAAAGTACCGCTGAAACTCGTGGCGTTTGACGCAGCCAAGTACCTCGACGACGACGAAGCGGTGGCAGAGTACATGACTGCGGTCCTCGAGACCAATGATCCTGATCTCCTGCTACTCGCGCTCGGTGATGTGGCACGCGCCAAGGGAATGGCACAAGTCGCCCGCGACGCCGGCCTTGGACGCGAGAGCCTCTACAAGGCACTCGCACCGGGTGCAAAGCCGCGTTTCGAGACGGTGATGCGAGTGGCCAAAGCCCTCGGCGTCAAGTTCACCGCGCAAGCGGCATAGCGCGCAATTGTGGGGCACCATGCTTTGTAGTGGCCGACTACAAAGGATGCGACTGACTCAGCTATGCCGTGACAGGCTCAACGCCGCGGCTTGTCGCTGTGCGACACCTCGTAGCCGTCGGCCACATAGGCCGGGCCCTTCATCAGCCACACGATGATGCAGCCGATGGTGACGGTCAGCACCAGTGTCCAGATCAGAATCGCCAGGCCGATCATGGCGTAGTCGAACATCTGGATGTTGCGCGCCAGTTCGGCGGCGGTGGCGCCGGTCAACAGGTGGCGCGCGGCAAATGCCATCAGCGCTGGCAGCAGGGTGCCGGCCAGCCAGACGGTGGGCATCAGGCGCAGCAACCGTAGTTCAAACCCGGCCGGTGTGCGCTGGTAACCGGGGAGTTTGCGTAGCCAGTTCACGTGGACATTTTATTCCGGACGTGTGCCACGCTGGCCGGCCGGCGGCGCAACCAGGTCAGCAGCCTGCGCGAGCCGTTGCCGACATCGTCGATGTAGGTGAAGACCGCCGGCACCACCAGCAGGCTGAGCACGGTCGAGGTGATCAGGCCGCCGATCACCGCGATCGCCATCGGCGAGCGGAAGCTGGGGTCGGCCACGCCCAGGCCGAGCGCGATCGGCATCATGCCCGCGCCCATGGCCAGCGTGGTCATGACGATGGGCCGCGCGCGCTTGTGGCAGGCATCGAGCAGGGCATCGAGCCGGCTCATGCCGTGGTCGCGCCGCGCCACGATGGCGTATTCGACCAGCAGGATCGAGTTCTTGGTGGCAATGCCCATGAGCATGATCAGGCCGATCAGCGAGGGCATGGAAAAGCTCTTGTCGGTGAGCAGCAGACCCACGAAGGCGCCACCCAGCGACAGCGGCAAGGCACACAGGATGGTGACCGGATGCAGGAAGTCCTTGAACAACAGCACCAGCACGATGTAGATGCACAGCACGCCGGTGAGCATGGCCAGGCCGAAGCTGGCAAACAGCTCGCCCATCACCTCGGCGTCGCCGATCTCGACGATCTTCACACCGGGCGGCAGCTGGTTCACGGTCGGCAGCTTCTCGACCGCCGCCTTGACGTCGCCCAGCGGCAGGCCGGACAACTCGATCTCGAAGTTCACGTTGCGCGCCCGGTCGTAGCGGTCGATCACGGCCGGGCCGCCGGTCATCTCCAGCGTCGCCACCTGGCCGAGCATCACCGGGCCCCGGGTGCCGGGAACGGTCAGGCGCTCGAGCAGTTGCAGGTTGGTGCGCGCGCTGTCCTCCAGGCGTACGACGATAGGTACCTGGCGCTGTGACAGATTGAGTTTGGCCAGTGCCACGTCGTAGTCGCCCAGCGTGGCGATGCGCAGCGTGTCGCCGATGGCCGCGCTGGTCACGCCCAGATCGGCGGCTCGCGCGAAGTTCGGGCGCACCGCAATCTCGGGCCGGATCAGGCTGGCGCTGGAGGCGATGCTGCCCAGGCCGGGAATGGTGCGCAAGTCGTTCTCGATTCCCAGCGCCGCCGTTTGCAGCGCCAGCGGGTCGTCGCCGGTGAGCACCAGAATGTATTTTTCGCCCGAGCCGCCCAGACCGACCTTGCTGCGCGCGCCTGGCAGTTGTTCAAGTGCTCTGCGCATGGCGTTCTCGATGCCTTGCTTGCGTGGCCGCGTGCCGCGCTGGGTCAGTTGAACAGTCAGGGTTGCCTTGCGCACCTCGGCCGTGCCCTGAGGTGCAAACGGATCGCCGCCGGCGCTGCCGCCGCCGATGGTGGTGTAGACACTGCGCACATGCTCGACCCCGGTCACCAGCTGGCGCGCATGCTCGGCCGACGCCAGCGTCTGGCGCAGTGTGGAACCGGGTGGCAGCTCCAGGTAGACCTGGGTCTGCGAGTTGTCGTCCGGTGGGATGAAACCGGTGGGCAACAGCGGGATCAGCATCACCGAGGCGATGAAAAACGCGGTTGCACCGAGCATGGTCAGAAACCGGTGCTTCAGGCTCCAGCCGGCCATGCGCATGTAGAGCTTCATCCAGACCGGGTCCTTGTGTTCGCCAAGCATCGGCTTGAGCATGTAGGCCGACATCATCGGCGTGAGCACGCGCGCCACCAGCAGCGAGGCCACCACCGCCAGGCCGCGGTCCAGCCGAACTGCTTGAAGAACTTGCCGGCCACGCCGCTCATGAAGGCGGTCGGCAGGAACACCGCGACCAGTGTGAAGGTGGTGGCGATCACGGCCAGACCGATCTCGTCGGCCGCTTCCATGGCGGCCTGGTAGGGTGACTTGCCCATGCGCAGATGGCGCACGATGTTTTCGACCTCGACGATCGCGTCGTCCACCAGAATGCCCACCACCAGCGACAACGCCAGCAGCGTGACGGTGTTGACGCTGAAGCCGAGCAGGTACATGCCGATGAAGGCCGGTATCGCCGACAGCGGCAAGGCCACAGCCGAGACGAAGGTGGCGCGCAGATTGCGCAGAAACAGCCACACCACCAGCACCGCCAGTGCCGCACCTTCGTAGAGCAAGTGCATGGAGCCGGTGTACTCCTCCTGTACCGGATCTACAAAGTTGAACGACTCGGTGAATTCGATGTCCGGATGCGCGGCCTTGAGCTCGACCAGTGCCTGCTGCACTGCCGCCCCCACGGTGACCTCGCTTTCGCCCTTGCTGCGCGAGACTTCGAAGCCGACCACCGACTGGCCGTTGAGCAACGCCGCCGAGCGCGGTTCGGCAATGGTGTCGGATACCGTGGCCACCTGATCGAGCCGGATCGTGCGCCCGCTTGACAGGCCCAGCTCGAGTGCGCCGAGTTGCTGCGCGGTCTGCACCGTGGCCAGCGTACGCACCGGCTGTTCGCCGCCGCCCACGTCGACCCGCCCGCCGGTGTTCTCCTGCTGCGTCTGGCGCAGCTGGCGCGAGATGTCTGCGGCGCTGACGCCCAGCGCCTGCAGGCGCAAGGGGTCGAGTGCAACGCGCACCTCGCGGTTCACACCGCCAACCCGCGTCACGCCGCCGACGCCGCGCACGGCGAGCAGGCGCCTGGTGATGTCGTTGTCGACAAACCACGACAGGGCTTCGTCGTCCATGCCGGCGCTGCCAACCCGTGCCACCGAGCGCACGGTGAAAGCCAATACCGGTTGGGCCGCCATGTCCAGCTTGTTGACGATCGGATCGCGCAGGTCGGCAGGCAGGTCGCTGCGCACCTTGCTGATCGCCGAACGCACATCGTCCACCGCTTCCTGCACCGGCTTTTCCAGGTGGAACTCGGCCGTGAGGGTGACGCCGCCGTCCTGTACCTTGGTATAGATGTGCTTGAGGCCTTGCACCGATGCGATCGAATTTTCCAGCTTGCGCGCGACTTCGGTCTCGAGCTGCGCCGGCGCGGCACCGGGCAGCGAGGCGCTGACACTCACCGTGGGCAATTCGATGTCCGGGAACTGCTGTACCTTCATCGCGTTGAACGACAACAGGCCGGCGAAGCACAGCAGCACGAACAGCATCACCGCCGGTATCGGGTTGCGGATCGACCAGGAGGATACGTTGAGCATGGTCCGCCCCTCAGCGGGAGGCCGGGGCAGCCGGTGCGGGTTGCGGCGACCGGCGTCGACCACGCGCACCAGGTCCCCCTCATTGAGGAAGCCGGCGCCACTGGCCACCAGCCGCGTGTTCGCGTCGAAGCGCGCTGATGATCTCGATCTGTTCGCCCGACTGGCGTCCGATCTGCACCTTGATGCGCGAGACCCGGTTGTCGTCACCCAGCTTGTAGACATAGGCGAAACCGTCGCGCATCACCAACGTGGACTGCGGCACCAACAGCGCGCTGGATGTCGCCCAGGACGAAGGAGCCGGAGGCGAACATGCCGGCTTCATTGCCCCCATGTTTGTCGCTGCGCGTACCGCGCCGCCACCCAAGGGGGCTGATTTCCCTTGGGTCGACCCGGCGGGAAATCGTCCATCCATGCCAGGAATGTCGACATACACCAGTGCCGTGCGGGTCTGACTGTCCACTGTCGGGCCGATCATGCGCACCTTGCCACGGATCTGCACGCCGCTGGCCGCAGTGACCAGCGCCGGCGTGCCCGGCTTGATCCGGCCAAGTTCGCCGGAGGTGACTTCGGCGCGCCACTCCAGACGGCCCTGGCGGATCATGCGGAACAGTTCGGCTGCCGGCCGGAACCACGGCGCCCACGGTGGCCGAGCGCGCCGAGATCAGTCCATGGTCGGGCGCCAGTACCTGGGTCTGCGTGAGCCGCAGTTGCTGCACATCCAACGCCGCCTGAAGCGGCCGCCACGCGCGCCTGCGCGGTCTGCTCCAGCGTCAGGTACTGGTGGATCTGTTGCGTACTCAATGCGCCGGAGTTCTTCAAGCGAGCGGGCACGATCGGCGTTGCCGGAGGCTTCCAGGGCGTTGGCCTGGGCTTCCTGCAATTGCGCGCGGACCAGCGCCAGGTCGGCCTGTACCGTCTCGCTGGCAAAAGTGGCCAGCACCTGACCGGTGCGAACCGTATCGCCGATATCGGCATGCAACCGGGCCAGGCGCAGGCCTTGGACCTCGGAGCCGACGCTGGCTTCCTGCCAGGCGGCGATACTGCCGTTGGCACTGAGCTGGGTCGACAGGCGGCCGAGCAGGGGCCGAGCCACGGTGACGGTCAGGGCCGGCTTGGCGGTCGCCATCACGGCACTGGGTGCGGCTTCGTCGGCCACGCTGGTGCGGCTCCACAGTGCCGCAGCGCCAGCCGCGGCCAATGCCACGACCAGCACGGCGAGGGAGTAGCGTTTCAGGGTTGAATGCGTCATGGCAGTGTCTCGTGAGGGTTTGCGATGTCCAGCTGTGGCATCAGGGTGGGTGGGTCGCGGCTGAGGCCGACGACCAGCCGCCTCCGGCGGCGCGGTACAGGTCGATCCAGGCCTGGATCCGATCGCGTCGCAGGGCAACCAGCCCGTCGGCGGCGGCCAGGCGGGTCCGGCGCGCGTCTTCCAGTTCGACCAGGCTGGCCAGGCCGGCGCTGTAACGGGCTTCGGTGGCCTGCTGCCAGTCGCGGTAGCCGGCCTCGGCGATGGTCGCGTCGACCAGACCGTCCTGCGTGCCGCGCAACGCCACCAGGGCCTGCTCGACCTCGCGCACCGCCAGTCGAACCCGCGCTTGGTACAACGCAACCGCCTCTGTGTAACGTGCTCGCGCGGCGTCGATGTCGGCCTCGCGCCGGCCGCCGTCAAACAGCGGCAGGCTCAGTGCAAGTGGACCGATCGACCAGGTCGCCATGTCGCCGCTGGTACCTGCGGTTCGGTAGTGCAGCCCTCCGATCGAGCCGGAGAGTCCGAGGCGCGGATAGCGCCGGGCCTGCGCGCCACCGGCCTCGGCGCTGGCCGCGACGATGTCACGCTCGGCCGCCACGATGTCGGGTCGCTGCGCCAGGGTCTCGGCCGGCAGCGCCGACACCGTCAGGCGGGCAAGGGGTGCCAGATCCATTGGCGCGTGGGCCAGTCGGCGCACCAGGTCAGCTTCGTCCATGCCGGTCAGCGCGACCAGGGTCTTGATGCCCTGCGCACATTCGGCGTCCTGCCGGATGGCGCGGCCATTCGCCTCGCTGGCCGCAGCGCGCGCCAGTGCGGTGGTTGCACTGGCGGTGAAGCCGGCGCGTTGGGTAAGCTCGCTCAGGCGCGCTGTTTCCTGGCGCGAACGGGCATCGGCCAGGGTGATGAGGTGCCGCTGCACGCAGGCGCGTTGGCCAAAATAGCGGCCGGCCAGTTCGGCCGCCACCATCACCCGCGCGTCATGCCACAGGGCCTGGGCACTGTCGAGCCGGGCGCGGGCGGCATCACGGGCAAGTCGGTTGGCACCAAAAACATCGATCTCCCACGACGCCTGCACGCCAAGCATCAGTGCGGTCGTGGGGAACGAGCCGATCTGGGTGCTGCTGCGCCCGGCGCTGGCCGATCCGTCCACGGTCGGACCTGCGCCGGCCTGGGCCTGGCGCAGGGCGGCGCGACTCTGGGCCAGGCGGGCGCGGGCGCTTGCCAGCGTGGGGCTGGCCTTTTGCGCAGCGTCCTGCAATTCAACCAGCAAGGGATCGCCCAGATCCTGCCACCAGCGGCTCAGATCGGTGGGTGTGCCGTTGTGGGGCAAGGGTGCCTGCCATTGCAGCGGCGGCGCGGTCTCGGGATCGCCCGGTGGCTGCGTCGGCGCGGTGGCGCAGCCAGCCAGCACGAGAGCAGCACAACTGGTCATCAGCAGTTTGGTGATTCGCATGTCGAAAAGAATGGGTGATCGATTACCGGCCGCTGTTCAACTGCGCCCAAGCGGGGCGGTTCGGCACGACGAAACAGACCAATGTATGTCGACCGGGGCTTTACCAGGTATACATACTGCTCCGGTAGGGCCAGACTAAACTTTAACAATTCTCACTGAGTGCCATTCTGGCGCAATGCAATGTCCCCGGATCTACTGGTGTCTACGGTTGCGGTGAACCGGTTCGGCCTCGGGGCGCGGCCAGGCGAGATCGCGTCGCTGCGCTCCGACCCGCGCGGATGGTTGCGTCAGCAGTTGCGGCCGGAGACCACATTGCCGGCGCCAATGGCAGCCCTGCCGTCCACGCTGGACGACCTGAGCGCCTTTCGCCAGTGGACCGCGTCGCTGGCGCGCAAAGCGCGTGCGCAGGGCATGGATCCGGCCACGATGCGAGCCGATCCAGCGAAGCTGCGGCGCGCCAGGACAACCGGGGCGGGCGACCGAGATTCCATGGCCGACGCAAACGGGGCCATGGCGCCTGCCGATGCCGGGGGACTTTCGGTGGAGGGCAGCTTCAAGCAGGTGTTCGGTCCGCGCCATGCCACGGCTGTCAAGGCGCGCTTCGATGTGGCGGTGGCCACCGATCGGCCGTTTTTCGAACGACTGGTGCATTTCTGGAGCAACCATTTCGTCGTATCGGGTGCCAAGCCCGGTGCCATCGCCATGCCGCCGTCGTTCGAGCGCGACGTGATCCGTCCGCATGTGACCGGCCGTTTTGTCGACATGCTGATGGCGTCGACCAAGCATCCGGCGATGCTGTTCTATCTCGACAACCTGCTCTCGATCGGGCCCAACTCGGCTTTGGCGCGAAATCCGTCGCTGCGACGTCAGGCGCAGCAAGTGGATCAGGATTTCGCGATTCCGCGCAGCATCGGTTTGAACGAAAACCTGGCGCGCGAGATTCTCGAGCTGCAGACCCTGGGCGCACGCTCGGGCTACGACCAGGCCGATGTGACCAGTTTTGCCCGGATCATCACCGGCTGGACCATTGCCCGGCCGCCCCGGGTGTCGCTTGCGCAGTTGCGCCGGCAGGGGCGGTTGAACGGGCCCGGCATGTTCGAATTCGACCCCGATTCGCATGAGCCCGGCACGCATTCGGTGATGGGCGAGGTGTTTGCCCAGGCCGGTGTGGCGCAAGGGGAGGCCGTGCTGCGCCGGCTGGCCGCGCACCCGGCCACGGCGCGCCACATCGCGACCAAGATGGCGCGCCATTTTGTTGCCGATGACCCACCTGAGGCGGTGGTCGCGCGACTGGCGGCGGTGTTCCGTGCCACCGATGGCGATCTGGGGCAGGTGGCCGCGGCGCTGGTCGACAGTCCGCAGGCCTACGAGCAGGCCTTGCAGAAGTTCAAGACGCCGCAGGAATTGCTGGTCTCTGCTGCGCGCGGGCTGTCGGACCTGCAGATCGACGCGATGCGACTGCAGCGCACGCTGGCCAATCTGGGGCAGACGGTCTACAACCCACCCGGTCCGAACGGCTGGCCCGATCTGCAAGCTGAATGGCTGGGCGCCGATGCAGTGTGGAAACGGTTTTTGTGGGCGGGCGAAGTCGCGGCTGCCACGGCTTCGGTCGCCATGGACCCGGCGGCGCTGGCGCGTGATTTGCTGGGCGGATCCGCCTCGGCGGCCACGTCAAGGGCGATTGAACGCGCCGAAAGCCCGACCCAGGGCCTGACGCTGCTGCTGGCCAGCGCGGAATTCCAGCGGAGATAGACCATGAACCCGCGACCATCCTCTTTCGATCCTGCGATGCAGGAGGCTGCACCAGCAGGGCCTGTCATCGACCGTCGCCGGTTCATGGGTGCCGGCGCCGCACTCGCAGCCCTGGGCCTGGCGCCGCTACCGTTGCTGGCGGCTGCCGCGACCCAGCGACGCCTGGTGGTCGTGTTGTTGCGCGGCGGCATGGACGGGCTCTCCGCCGTGCCCGCATTGGGCGACCCGCATTGGCTGGCCGCGCGTGGTCAGCTGGCGCTGCCGCCCGTCGGCGCGACCGATGGCGCGGTGGTGCTGGACGGGTTCTTCGGCTTGCATCCGCGGCTCGAGCAGATGGCTGCGCTGTATCGCCAGGGCGAACTGGCCGTGGTGCATGCGACGGCCACGTCGTACCGCGATCGTTCCCATTTCGATGGTCAGAACATGCTGGAAAACGGCGCCGAGCAGCCCTTTGCGATGGACAGCGGATGGCTCAACCGCGCGCTGGAGCTGCTTCCGGGCGCTGGCAAGGGCATGGGTGTGGCGCTCGATTCGCACATGCCATTGTTGATGCGCGGCGCGGTGCCGGTCACCTCGTGGTCGCCGTCGATACTGCCGCCCCCGCAGCGTGACACCGTGAGCCGGTTGGCCGCCATGTACCGCGATTCAGATCCGGAACTGGCGATGGCTTTCGAGCAGGCACTGCGTGGCAATGCGTTGGCACGCGGTCCGCGCACGCCGGCGGGCGGGCTGTTTCCGAACATGATGGCGGCGGCGGCGCGCTTCCTGGCCGCGCCGCATGGTGCGCGGGTGGCGATGTGCGAACTCGGCGGCTGGGATACGCATGTGAACCAGGTCGCACCGCTGGGCGCCCTGTCGAGCCATCTGACGCAGCTCGACCGTGGCATTGGCGCGTTGCGCGATGGTCTCGGTCCGGTCTGGGCCGAGACCGTGGTGCTGGTGATGAGCGAGTTTGGCCGCACCGTGGCGCCGAATGGCACGCAGGGCAGTGATCACGGTGTCGGTGGCGCGGCGTTTGTTGTTGGCGGTGCGGTTCAGGGTGGCCGCGTGATCGCCGATTGGCCGGGCTTGGCGCCCAAGCAATTGCACGAGGGTCGCGACCTGCGGCCGACGATCGACCTGCGCGCGATTGCGCAAGGCGTGTTGTGCGATCACCTGGGCATTGCGCCGGACCGGTTGCCGGCGGTGTTTCCGTCGCAACGGCCGGTGCCCATCCACAAGGGTCTGATCCGGGCATGATCAGGCGCTGATGGGCTGCCGGTGGCGGCCGGCGGCGCAGCGCGCATCGCCATGTCAGGTATCGCAAGCCAGGCCCTGCGATGCATCGCAACGCACGGCGCGCCCTATTTGATCAGCGCCTGGATATCCCGGAACAGCGCGTGCTCGGCACTGCGCAGCCACTCGAAGGCGACCATCTCGGTGGTGACCAGTTCGGCGCCATTGCCGGCCAGGCGGTCATAGGCGGCGTCGCGGTTGCGGTCGGTGCGCGAACCGCAGGCATCGGTGACGACCCAGACATCGAACTCCTCCTCGAGCAATTCCAGTGCGGTCTGCAGCAGGCAGACATGGGCCTCGCAGCCGGCGATGACCACCGTGCCGCGATTTGGCTCGGCGGGCGGCGCGACTTTCTGCAGATGTTTGGGCAGGCTGCGTGCATTGCCCGCCGGCGCCTTGCGCGCGACCGGGCGCAGCAGTTCGGTCAGACCATCGGCACAGGCGCTGAACGCCATCTTGTGCAAGATACCGGCCTTGGCCAGCGTCAGGATCTGACCGAGTTCCGGCGCGCTGGCACCGAGTTTTTCCGGGTTCTGCTCAGTGGCCACCATCGGCACGCCCATGGCCTGCGCCATCTGCGCCAGGCGCACGGCATTGGCCAGCACCAGTGCAGAGTCGGCGATGGCCGGCATCAGGCGGGTCTGGTAGTCGACCAGCACCAGCTGGCATTCATCGGCATCGAGCAGCATGGTTGTTCTCCGTCTTGTCAGGGGTGTCGCGCCGTGGCACAACCAGACGCCATTATCGGCGGCGCGCGTCCTCCTGCCGGATTTGCCGCTGTACGATGATGCAGCCCGCCGAGGTTTCGTGCCGGTGTCCCGGTCGCAATCGGGTTCGATGGCGTGGTTTCGATCGCTCTAGCGGAGGACCATATGCAACAGGTACGGTTTGATTTCAAGGAATTCACGGCGCTGGTCAGTGGCGGGGCCAGCGGTATGGGGGCACAGGTGGCGCGGCTTTTCGCGGCCGCCGGTGCCGATGTGGTCATTGCTGATGCGAATGCGCCCCTGGCTGAGCAGGTCGCGGGCGAGATCGGCGCCCGTTTTGTTGTGGGCGACGTCAGCGATGCTGCCTTCTGCGACGCCGCCGTGGTCCATGCGGTGGACGCGACCGGACGGCTGAATGCGGTGGTGAATGCCGCCGGCATCATCGCGCGCAAGACCGGCATCGACACCTCGGACGATGAATGGCAGCGCGCGCTGGGCGTGAATGCCGGTGGCGTGTTTCATATCAGTCGCGCGGCGGCGCGTCACATGCGCGGGCATGGCGGCGGGGCGGTGGTCAACTTCGGCAGCATCTGGGGCGAACTCGGTGGCAAGGGTGCACTGGCCTATGCGGCCAGCAAGGGCGCGGTGCAGCAGGTCACCCGCTGCTTCGCGCTGGAGTTGGCGCGCGATGCGGTGCGCTTCAACTGTGTCTGCCCTGGCGAAGTCGACACGCCGATGCTGCGCGCAGCCGGGCGGGAGCAAGCCTTGACCGACGCGCAGATGCAGGACATCGCTGACCGCGTCGTGCCCATGGGTCGCCTGGCCCGACCCGAGGAGATTGCGCGCGTGGCGGTGTTTCTGTGCAGCGATGCGGCCAGCTACATGACCGGCGCCATGGTCTACGTGGACGGCGGCTACAGCACGCAATAGCCGGCGTCCACCGAAAGGCAGCAGATTTCTTCAGACGCCTGAAAGGCCGACTCCATGCAATACCGACCGCTGGGCCGCACCGGCCTCAAGGTGTCCTCGCTGGTGCTGGGAACCGACAACCTGGCCAATCCGACACCCGAGGCCGAGAGCCTGGCCATACTCGATGCGGCGGTTGATGGCGGCATCAATCTGATCGACACCAGCAACAGCTATGTCGGCGGCGAGGCCGAGCGTTTGATCGGTCGCTGGCTGCAGGCGCGCGGGCGGCGCGACGACGTGCTGATCGCCACCAAGGTGTTTTATCCGACCGGCCCCGGCATCAACGAGCGCGGGTTGAGCCGCAATCATCTGGTGAAAGCCTGCGAAGACTCGCTGCGCCGGCTGGGCACCGACTACATCGACCTGTACCAGACCCATCGACCCGATCCGGACACGCCGATCGACGAAACACTGGCCGTGCTCGACTTGTTGATACGGCAGGGAAAAGTGCGCTATATCGGCACCAGCACCTCGCCGGCCTGGCAAGTGGTGCAGGCGCAGCACGTCAGTAGCCAACTCGGCTTGGCGCATTTTGCCTCGGAGCAGTCGCCCTACAACTTGCTGGAGCGGCGCGTCGAGAACGAACTGGTACCAGCGTGCCAACGCTACGGACTGGCCCTGTTTACCTGGTCGCCGATGGCCATGGGCATGTTGGCGGGGCGCTATGCAGCAGGCGATGCGCCGGCGCAGCACAGCCGCGCTGCGCTGCGTGGCGGCATTTATGCCGAGCGCGTCACCGAACGCGGCATCGCCGTGGGCGCGCAGTTTGCCGAACTGGCCCGCAGCCACGGCCACGATCCGGCGCAGCTGGCCTACCTGTGGGTGAAAGATCAGCCGGGCGTCACTGCACCCATCATCGGGCCGCGCACGCTGGCGCAATTGCAGCAGGCGCTGCCGGTGGCCGACATGGTGCTGCCCGATGACATCCGCGTGGCCTGCGACGCGCTGGTACCGCCGGGTGGTGTCGTAGCGAGCTTTTTCAACTCGGCGGCGTGGATGCGTTGGAAGCGGGTTTAGCCTGCCAGCGCCTGGATCGCTGCTTCGCCGCTGGCGCCGACCGGTTCATGCCCGGGCGGCCGAGGAGTGCACGCGGCTGGCTTCATGAACGGCGATCACGCCTTTGACCGTCCGGTCGGGTGGTTCAGCGGGGGTGTCGAGCCAGGGCCAGGCCTCCCGTCAGGTGCCGGCAGAAGGAATAGCCCTGGCGCTGCATCGCAAGCAGAGCCTGCTGGCTGCGGTTGCCGCTGCGACAGAAGAACACCACCGGTTGACCATGTTCGGTGAGCCACGTTGGCAGTTCCCTTTCGAGTTCGGTCAGCGGCAGATTGACCGCCGCCTTGCCAGCACTGCATAGCGGCGCCGCCGCCCCATATTCATAGGCCTCGCGCACGTCGACCAGCAGAGTGCCCGGGTGCGTGGCCAGCACCTGTTCCAGTTCATTCCAGTCCAGGCCCTTTGGCGCGTCGGCGTTTGCGTCCCGCTCGGCGTTGCCGGCCTCGGATGTGGGGTTTTCGGCGGGCGCCTCCCCCTGGCTCATCGGCGTGGCGTTGTCGCGCAGGATCTGGCCACAATGGCGGATGGCTTTGCAGGCCTGGTCTATGCAGTCGTCGTCGGTCAAGGCGCCAAATGACAAGCGCAGCGCCGACGTGGTGCGCCACAGTGGCAAGCCCATCGCCTGCAAGACGAAGCTGGGCTCGGCCTTGGCCGCCGAGCAGGCGCTGCCGGCGCTCACGCGCATACCGGCTGCATCAAATAGGTTGAGCAGCAAATTGCTGCTGAGTTCGGGTACCGAAAAATTCAGGGTCGTGGGCAGGGTTTGCGCCAGCGGCGCGTTGAACACGATGGCGGGGAACGCCTCGCGCAACGCCATTTCCAGCCGGTCGCGATAGCCGTACAGCTTGTCGGCCGAATGAAAGGTATCGCCGCGACGACAGGCGTCAAGCACGGCGCCCAGCGCGGCAATGCCCGGCATGTTCTCGGTACCCGATCGGGCACCGGATTCCTGGCCACCACCGACCATCAGCGGCGTGAATGGACTGCCCTCGCGCACGTACAACATGCCGATGCCCTTGGGCGCATAGAGCTTGTGGCCGGAGAACGGGGCGTAGTCGATACGCGTGGTTTGCAGGTCGAGTGGCAGCTTGCCCAGCGCCTGCACACAGTCTGCCAGCCACAGGGCGTCGCTGGCGCCGGCGTCGAGCACGCGGCCGATGCCGGCGAGGTCGGACACCACCCCGGTCTCGTTGTTGGCCGCCATGGTGCACAGCAGTCCGATCTCGGGCGCCCAGTTGGCCAGCGTTTGCAGGTCGTGCTGCCCGCCGCTGTCCACCGGCAACACGCGGATCTCCAGGTTCAGCTCCAGCAACTGGTTCCAGTACGCCAGACTCTCGGGCACGGCCTTGTGTTCCGTTGCACCATAGACCAGCAACGGCGCGCGCAAGTCGCCGTGTGCGCGTCGCTGGCGCAGTGCGCACAAGCCCGAGAGCACCGCCGTCTGTATGCCTTCGGTGGCGCCGCTGACAAAGACCATCCGGCCCGTGCCGGCCCCGACCAGTTGCGCTGCTTTGCGCCGCACCGATTCGCGCAATGCCTGCGCCAGCAGTCCACTGCTGTGGGTGCTGCTCGGATTGCCGAACTGGTGCTCCATGGTCTGGCAGGCGGCCGCCACTGCCGCCGGCAATACGGGGGTGGTGGCGTTGGAATCGAGGTAGATTTCAGTGGTCATGGCGGGCATCTGGGCCGGATCAGCGGCATAGGGCTGTTGATGACCGTTAGTCTAGGAATTTGGTGCAACAAGAGCATCGCCATGTTTCATTTTTATCGATCAAATTTCGAATACGATTCTCTTTGGTGATGATTTTGGAGTATTTTGTGCTAGACAGAACCGATATTCAACTGCTCGATGCGCTGCAGCGCGACGCCACGCTGTCCATGGCGCAACTCGGCGACATCGTGGGTTTGTCGCCAACGCCGTGCTGGAAGCGGGTCAAGCGGCTGCAGGACGAGGGCTACATCACCGGCCGTCTGGCCATACTCGATCGCAAGTTGGTTGGTCTGCCGGTGACGGTGTTCGTCAGCGTGCGCACGACGCAGCATGACGAGAAATGGCTGGCGCGTTTTGCTGCCATCGTCACGGCCATGCCCGAGGTGACCGAGTTCCACCGCATGAGTGGCGATGTCGATTACATGCTCAAGGTGGTTGCCAGCAGCATCGATGGCTACGACCGCTTCTACAAGAAGCTGATTCGCCAGGTTGGACTGTCGGGCGTGTCGTCGGCGTTCTCGATGGAGCAGATCAAGAGCACGACGGTGTTGCCGCTGGATGCCGGCGCCACCTAGACCTGCCTACAATGCAACACAAGACAAGCTACCAAACATTTGTTGATATGACCGGCCGTGAACAGGAAATCCTCGACATCTTGCGCGATGAACCGCTGATCGCCCAGCAGGCGTTGGCCGAGCGGCTGGGCGTCAGCCGGGCCGCGGTGGCGGGTCACATCATGCAGCTGGTGCGCAAGGGGCTGGTGCTGGGCCGCGGTTACGTGCTGGCCGAGCAGGGCTTTGTGCTGGCCATTGGCGCTGCCAACATGGACATCACCGGCAGCAGCGCGCACGCGCTCGTGCAGCATGACTCGACACCCGGCCAGATCCGTTGCGCGCCCGGCGGGGTGGCGCGCAATGTGGCGGAAAACCTGGCGCGGCTGGGCCACGATGTGCGCCTGATCAGCGCGGTCGGTGATGACCTGTTCGGCGCCCGGCTGCTCGAGAGTACACGGCGCGCCGGCGTCGACGTGCAGGGCTGCCTGGTGCTGGACGACCAGGCCACCTCTACCTATCTGTCGCTGCACGGGCCGGACGGTGACATGGCTGTGGCGCTCAACGACATGGCGATCCTGGAGCAGATCACGCCCGAGCGGCTGGCTCATGCGTGCGGCGCGTGTGCGCCATGCCCGGGCCGTGCTGGTCGACTGCAATCTGTCCGAGGCGGCACTGGGCTGGATCTTCGGCCATGCCCACGCCGACGCGGTTTTTGCCGAGCCGGTCTCGGCTTTCAAGTGCCGACGCCTGCTGCCCTGGCTGGGCCAGGTGCATACGCTCAAGGCGAACCGGCTCGAGGCCCAGGCGCTGACCGGCCTGCCGGTGGCCGACGACGCCGGCCTGGTGCAGGCGGCACGCTGGCTGCACGACCAGGGTGTGCTGCACGTCGTGCTCAGCCTGGGCGAGCGCGGCGTGTACTGGAGCGCGCGAGACGGCGCCAGTGGCTGGCAGAGCGGCGTTGCCGGTGACCATGGTCAATGCCACTGGCGCCGGCGACGCCATGATGGCCGGGCTGCTCCATGGCCATCTGAACGGATGACCCTTTGGACCAGACCATCGCCTTTGCCAGTGGCTGCGCCGCCGTGACACTGGGCGCGCCGCAAGCCAATCATGTCAGCCTGTCGGTGGCAGTCGTGCAGCAACTGCTGCAGGCACAGGCTGGCGCAGTCCCTTTTGCTACTTCGTTCCAGGAGCCCCTGCGGCCATGACCATGAATCCCTATCTCGATATCCATCCCGAAGTGGCCCAGGCCCTGAGCGCGGGAAATCCGGTGGTGGCGCTGGAATCCACCATCATTTCGCATGGCATGCCGTATCCGCAGAACGTGGCCACCGCGCTGCGCGTCGAGCAGGAAATCCGCGACCATGGGGCGGTTCCGGCCACCATTGCCGTGGTGGGTGGCCGGCTCAAGGCCGGTCTGCATGCCGAGCAGATCGAGGAACTCGGGCGCCAGGGGACGGCCGTGGCCAAGGTCAGCCGGCGCGACCTGCCGTTCATCGTGCGCAGCGGCCGAATCGGCGCTACCACCGTGGCCTCGACCATGATCATTGCAGCGATGGCCGGCATCCGGGTGTTTGCCACCGGCGGCATCGGTGGTGTGCACCGCGGCGCGCAGCAGAGCTTTGACGTGTCCGCCGATCTGCAGGAACTGGCCCGCACGTCGGTGGCCGTGGTCTGCGCCGGCGCCAAGTCCATCCTGGACCTGCCGCTGACGCTGGAGTATCTGGAGACACACGGCGTTCCGGTCATCGGCTACCAGACCGATCGATTGCCGGCGTTTTACACCGTCGACAGCGATTGCATGGTCGACTACCGGCTCGATTCGGCGCAGGACATCGCGCAGGCGCTGATCGCCAAATGGACGATGGACCTGCAAGGTGGCGTCGTGGTGGCCAACCCGGTGCCGCAGGCGTTCTCGATGCCGCGCGCGCGCATTGATGCTGCGATCGAGCAGGCCGTGCAGGAAGCCGCGTCGCAGCAGATCAGCGGCAAGGAGGTCACGCCCTTCCTGCTGGCGACGGGTGTCCGAATTGACCGGCGGCGACAGTCTGGCCACCAATATCGAACTGGTGCTGAACAACGCCCGTGCTGGCCAGCGCGATTGCGCTGCAGTATCGCCCGTCTGGGTGGTTATGATCGGCTCAAGGCATGCTCCAGCGGGCCGGGATGATGCGTTGACGCCTATCGGGAAAGTCCGGATGGTGGTTGCGCTGGCGCGGGCTTAGGCTCGTCAGGTATGTTTTCACAACTCAACCTTGATTGAAAGAACGGCATCATGAAACTTCACACCCAACTCGGCATCCTGGCTGTTGCAATATGCCGCAAGCCTGCAGGTGATGGCCGATCCCGCCATCGTGTACGACCTGGGCGGCAAGTTCGACAAGTCCTTCAACGAGGCAGCCTACAACGGCATGGAGCGCTGGAAGAAGGAAACCGGCAAGAACTACCTTGAATTCGAAGTGTCCAACGAGTCGCAGCGCGAGCAGGCGATTCGCCGCATGGCCGAAAAAGGCGCCAGCCCGATCATCGCCATGAGCTTCAGCCAGGCCAGCGCGATCGAGAAGGTCGCCAAGGAGTTTCCCAAGCTCAAGTTCGCCATCATCGACATGGTGGTCGATCTGCCCAACGTGCAGTCGGTGGTGTTCAAGGAGCAGGAAGGCAGCTTCCTGGTCGGCATGATGGCAGCCATGGCCAGCAAGACCGGCAAGGTCGGTTTTGTCGGCGGCATGGACATCCCGCTGATCCGCAAGTTCGAGTGCGGCTACGAGCAGGGCGCCAAGTACGCCAACCCCAAGGTCGAGGTGTTTCAGAACATGACCGGTACCACCGGCGCGGCCTGGAACGACCCGGCGCGCGGCGGTGAGCTGGCCAAGGCGCAGTTCGCCAAGGGCGCCGACGTGATCTTCGCCGCCGCCGGCGGCACCGGCATGGGTGTCTACCAGGCGGCCAAGGACGGCGGCAAACTGGCCATTGGCGTGGACAGCAACCAGAACCATCTGCAGCCCGGCACCATGCTGACGTCGATGCTCAAGCGCGTCGACGTGGCGGTCTACAACGTGTCCAAGAACCACAAGCCCGGCATGTCGGTGCTGGGCCTGAAGGAAGCCGGCGTCGACTACGCGCTGGACAAGCACAACGAGAAACTGGTCAGCGCCGACATGAAGAAGAAGGTCGACGCCGCCAAGGCCGACATCATTGCCGGCAAGATCAAGGTCGCTGACTACATGGCCGACAACGCCTGCAAATATTGAGATAGTCCATCTTCCTACTGCGCGGGCCGATCTGGCGCCTGCGGTGCTCACCGTACGAATGTACGGCTGCGCTCCTCGGCGCCACCTCGACCCGCTCGCTACGGAATCTGAACCATCTCAAGGCTTTTGTAGCTGCTCCTTTCACTGAGATCGACCGCTTTGTCCGACGCTCCCGCGGTCGAGATGCTGGGCATCAGCAAGCGTTTTGGCCCGGTGCAGGCCAATGCCGATGTGAACCTGACCGTTGCCCGTGGCACGGTGCATGGCATCGTCGGCGAAAACGGCGCCGGCAAGAGCACGCTGATGTCGGTGCTGTACGGGTTTTACACCTGCGACAGCGGATCGATCAAGGTGTTTGGCCAGGAGGCTGCCATCCGCAACGCGCACGAGGCGATCGCGCTGGGCATCGGCATGGTGCACCAGCATTTCATGCTGGTCGAGACGCTGATCTGCGCTGGAAAACGTGATGCTCGGCGCCGAGCCGCATGTGTTGCTGCACAAGGCCGAAGCCCAGGTGCGCAGCCGGCTGACCGAACTGATGGAATCCACCGGGCTGAAGGTCGCGCTCGATGCGCTGGTGGGCGATTTGTCGGTCGGCGATCGGCAGCGGCTTGAAATCCTCAAGGCCCTGTACCGTGGCGCGAAGATGCTGATCCTGGACGAACCCACGGCGGTGCTGACTCCGCAGGAGACCGAGCAGCTGTTTGGTGTGCTGACGCTGCTGCGCGAGCAAGGCACGACGATCCTGCTGATCACGCACAAGCTCAAGGAAGTCATGCGCCTGTGTGACCGTGTCACGGTGATGCGTGGCGGGCGCGTGGTGGCAGGAAGTGGCGATCGCCGCGGCCACGATCGAAGGCCTGGCCGAGGCCATGGTCGGACGCAAGGTGCACATGGGCCGCGTCGACGACAACGATAAGCCGGCCGGCGCGGTGTTGCTCAAGGCCCATGGCATTCATGTGCGCGACGCGATGGGTGTGGTGCGCCTGCACGACCTGGCTGTGGAACTCAAGGCCGGTGAAATCGTCGGTGTCGCCGGCGTTTCCGGCAATGGACAAAGCGAACTGCTCGAGGTGCTGTCCGGTCTGCTGGCGCCGGGGCAAGGCCAGCTTGAGCGTGGGCGAGCGCCAGTTTCAAGCCGGTGCCTGGATCGATCCGCGCACCGCGCGTGAGATCGGCGTGGCCCATGTGCCGGAAGATCGACACGAACGCGCGCTGGTGATGAGTTTTGAGGCCTGGGAGTCGGCCGTGCTCGGCTATCAGTGGCTGGCGCACTATTGCCGTGGCGGCTGGATGCAGCATGCGCAGATGCAGGCCGCGACCACTGACATGATGGAACGATTCGATGTGCGCCCGCGTGACGCGCATCTGTTGTGCGCGAGTTTTTCCGGTGGCAACCAGCAAAAACTGGTGCTGGCACGCGAACTCGGTCAGGCGCCCAAGGTGCTGCTGGTCGGCCAGCCGACGCGCGGCGTCGACATCGGCGCGATCGAGTTCATCTACGGTCAGTTGCGCGCCATGCGCGACGCCGGATGTGCGGTGCTGGTGGTGTCGAGCGAACTGGACGAAATCCTGGCCTTGTCGGACCGCGTCATCGTCATGAACCAGGGCCATGTGGCCGGTGAGTTGCCGATCGACGAGTGCAACGAGAAAACGCTGGGCATGCTGATGATGGGCGGCGGTCGTGCCAAGGCCGCCGTCCCTGCCGCGAGGAAGCCAGCGTGACCAACCAAGCCGCTGCCCCGTTGGGCCGACCTCGTGTTGCTGCCGGTTGTGAATCTGGCGGTGGCCCTGCTGGCGGCCGGTGTCATGGTCTGGCTGGTCGGGCAGAACCCGCTGGAGGTGATCACGGTGCTGGTGCATGGTGCGTTCGGCACCCCGCGCGGCCTGAGTTACACGCTTGTATTACGCGACCACATTCGTGTTCACCGGGCTGGCGGTGGCGGTGGCGTTTCACGGCGGCCTGTTCAATATCGGCGGCGAAGGCCAGGCCATCATGGGCGGCCTGGGCACCGGCCTGGTGGCCTTGTGGTTGTCGGCCAGTTTGCCGATCTGGCTGATGTTGCCGCTGATGCTGGTGGTGGGTGCCTTGTTCGGCATGGTCTGGGCCGCGGTACCGGGCTACCTGCAGGCCTACCGCGGCAGCCATGTGGTGATCACCACCATCATGTTCAACTTTCTGGCCAGCAGCCTGCTGGTCTACCTGCTGGTCAACCACCTCAAGGTGCCGGGCAACATGTCGGTCGAGAGCGCGCCGTTTGCCGAATCGGCCAAGTTGCCCAGCATGCATACCTTCATGGGTTGGCTGGGTGTCGAATGGCCGAACTCGCCGCTCAATACCAGCGTGTTCCTCGCGGTGCTGGCAGCCGTCGGCGTGTATTACCTGCTGTGGCATACGCGATTCGGTTACGAACTGCGTGCCACCGGCTCCAGTGCGCGGGCCGCGGCCTATGCCGGCATCCACCCGAATCGCCAGGTCATCATGGCGATGGGGGTGTCGGGTGCGTTGGCCGGCATGGTCGGCATGAACGAGATCGCCGGTGTCAATGGTCGGCTGATGCTCGAGTATGTGAGTGGCGCGGGATTCACCGGCATTGCGGTGTCGCTGATGGGGCGCAGCCACCCGTTTGGCATCGTGCTGGCCAGCGTGCTGTTCGGCGCCTTGTTCCAGGGTGGCGCCGAGGTGAGTTTCGAGGTGCGCGGTTTCAGCCGCGACATGGTGGTGATGCTGCAGGGTTTCATCGTGCTGTTCTCGGGCGCCATGGCCTACGTGATGGCCCCGGCCGTGGCACGCGTGGTCAACCTGATGCGGGGCGGCGCGGCCGCCGCGCCGTCGCGACAAGGGAGCGGCCCATGGATGAAGCCATGATCGGTTCGCTGATCGCGTCGACGCTGCGCGTGTCGACGCCACTGATCCTGTGTGCGCTGGCCGGTCTGTTGTCCGAACGCTCCGGTGTCATCGACATCGGCCTCGAGGGCAAGATGCTGTTTGCCGCGTTTGCCGCCGGCGCGGCGGGTGTGACCTTCGGCTCCACCACGATCGCCTTGCTGATTGCGATGGGCACCACGGTGCTGCTGTCGTGGCTGCACGGCTTTGCCTGTGTCACCCACCGCGGCGACCAGGTGGTCTCGGGTGTGGCCATCAACATCATCGCGGTGGGCATGACGGCGGTGCTGGGCATCGCCTGGTTTGCGCAGGGCGGCCAGACGCCGTCGGTGAGCAACGAGGTGCGCCTGCAGGCGGTGATGCCGGGTGTGGTCGCGGCATTGCAGGGTGTGCCGATGGTCGGCGCACGTGCATCGGGCCAGGGCCTGCTGAGCCACAACATCATGGTGTATGTCACGCTGGCGCTGGTGCCGGCGGTGTGGTGGCTGATGTTCCGCACCCGATTCGGCCTGCGCCTGCGCGCGGTCGGCGAAAACGCGCACATGGTCGACGCCGCGGGCGTGTCGGTCTCGCGCATGCGTTATGCGGCGCTCACGCTCAACGGCATGCTGTGTGGCCTTGCCGGGAGTTATCTGGTGCTGGCGCAGAACGCGGCCTTCGTGCCCAACATGACGGCGGGGCGCGGCTTCATGGCGCTGGCGGCGCTGATCTTCGGCAAATGGCATCCGGTGAAGGCGTTCTGGGCCTGCCTGCTGTTCGGTTTTCTCGATGCGGTGGCGATCCGCCTGCAAGGCGTTGCCGCTGCCGGGTATCGGCCTGGTGCCGGTGCAAGCTGATCCAGGCCTTGCCCTATCTGCTGACCGTGATCCTGCTGGCCGGCTTCATCGGCCGCACCGTCGCGCCGCAGGCCTTGGGCAAGCCCTATCTGAAGGAGCGTTGAATCCATGACCGATACAACGGCATGACATCACTGACGTGCAGCGCGCCGCGATGCTGGCTGCGGCCAGCGCGGCGATGACGCGTGCCCATGCACCGTATTCGCGTTTCCATGTCGGCGCGGCGGTGCTCGATGCACAAGGCCGCATCCATGCCGGCTGCAATGTCGAGAACGCGGCCTATCCGCAAGGCGTCTGCGCCGAGGCCGGAGCGCTCGAGCGCCATGGTGCTGGCCGGTGGCAGCCGAGGTGCGTGCGGTGCTGGTGGTCGGGCCTGGCGACGCGACTGGTCACACCGTGCGGCGGTTGCCGCCAGAAGATCCGCGAATTCGCCGCGCCGCAGACGCCGGTCCTGATCGCGAGTCCGCAGCAGATACGGGCCAGTCTTCACGCTGGACGCAGTTGCTGCCGCACAGTTTCGGACCGGAACATCTGGGCGCCATGAAGCCGGCCCGGCGCTCCCGGTATGCGAGCGCGTCAGCTGGCGATGACGATGCTGGCCCAGGAAATCATCCGTGTCAAACGCGATGGCGGCCAGCTCGATGCGGCGCAGATCGACGCCTTCGTGACCGGCCTGGTCGACGGTGGCTGGAGTGAAGGCCAGGCAGCGGCGCTGGCCATGGCGATTTTTCTCAACGGCCTGTGCACGGACGAGACCGTGGCGCTGACGCGGGCCATGACGCATTCGGGCAGCGTGATGGACTGGGCGGCGCAGAACCTGGGCGGCCCGATTCTCGACAAGCACTCGACCGGCGGCGTCGGCGACAAGATCAGCCTGATGCTGGCGCCCATGCTGGCGGCCTGTGGCGCCTATGTGCCGATGATCTCCGGCCGCGGCCTGGGCCACACCGGTGGCACGCTGGACAAGATGGACAGCATTCCCGGCTACCAGACGCGCGCCCGCCACCGATATCTTGCGCCAGGCCTTGCGCGGCGCCGGCTGCGCCATCGTCGGCCAGACCGCCGATCTGGCGCCAGCCGATCGCCGCCTGTACGCAATCCGCGACGTGACCGCCACCGTCGAGTCGATACCGCTGATCACCGCCAGCATCCTGTCCAAGAAACTCGCGGCCGGGCTGCAGGCGCTGGTGCTCGACGTCAAGGTCGGCAACGGCGCGTTTGCCGCCACGCCGGAGATGGCCCAGGCACTGGCGCAGTCGCTGGTGTCGGTGGCCAACGGCGCCGGCCTGCCGACCCGCGCCTTGATCACCGACATGAACCAGGTGCTGGGACACAGCTGCGGCAATGCCGTCGAGGTGTGGGAGGCGCTGGAGTTTCTGAGCGGCAAGCGGCGCGAGCCACGCTTGCTGGCCGTGACCCAGGCCTTGTGCGCCGAATTGCTGGTATTGGGCCAACTGGCGCGTGACCATGACGATGCCATCGCCCGCATCACCCGGGTGCTGGACGACGGTTCGGCGCTGGAGCGATTCGCGCGCATGGTCACTGCACTGGGCGGCCCGGCAGATTTTGTCGAACGGCCTGATCAGTATCTCGCGGCTGCACCGGTATCGCGCCCGGTGCCGGCCCCGCGCGACGGCTGGATCAGCCAGGTCGCTACGCGGGACGTGGGCCTGCTGGTGATCGAACTCGGTGGCGGGCGGCGTCAGGCGGCCGATCAAATCGATCACCGGGTCGGGTTCAGCGAGGTGTTGGGTGTAGGGGTTCAGGTGCGCGCCGGTGATCCGTTGGCCATCGTGCATGCGGCTGACGAAGCGGCGGCGCTGGCGGCGACTGCGGCCATCGTGAACTGCGTGCAGGTAGATTCGCACGAGCCAGGCCCCCTTGCACCATTGGTTGTTCAGCGCGTTTCTCGTTAGGGCGTGACAAGATCTTCGTTCAGGGGTTTTGGTGGTGCTTTTTTTCAGCGACTTCAATTTGTAAGACGGTTCCTCCATGGAATGACATATTTTGGAAGAAATGGCAAAATATGTACTCCTTGACAATTTAGGGACGATCATGCAAACCCATCAAGTGAAGGTGTCGCGTGAAGGCCGCGTGCTGATTCCAGCCGAAGTCCGCGTCGCGCTCGGGCTCGGTGAAGGAAGCAGCCTCAACCTGACCGTGCAGGACGGCGAAATCCGCCTGTTCGACCGGGCGCGAGCGCTTGAGCGCTCGCGCGCCATTGCACGCAAATTCAAGAAGCCTGGGGAGAGCGTTGTCCAAGAACTGGTGCGTGAGCGCCGCGACGAAGCGAGACGCGAATGACACAGGTGTTCGACGCGTCCGCGGTTCTGATGGTCATCTTCGAGGAGCCGGGGGCAGATCGGGTCGAAGGCCTTTGGACGAAAGGTGACAATCTCCTGTGCGCCGTCAATTACGCTGAGGTTGTCGCCAAACTGGCTGAACGCGGTATGGGCGATGCAGACATTGCGACTGTATTCGAGGGCATTCCACTCGACGTCATCCCGTTTGACCGGCGCTCCGCGCACATGGCGGGACTGCTGCGTCCGGCGACAAAAGCGCTCGGTCTATCACTGGGAGATCGGGCGTGTCTGGCGCTCGGCATGGTCCGAGAAGCGCGCGTCGTGACGGCGGACCGTGCTTGGGAAAAGGTAAAAGGAGTCGAGATCGAAGTGATCCGATAGTAGTTCACTCGGTCGCCCCGACTTCGCAACGCGGCTGCGCGTTGGAGACCATCCACTGGATGCGCAGAACATGGCCCTGCGCGCCAAGGCAGGGCGCCCTTTGCAGGTGCAAGATGCCATGATCGCCGCATGTTGCATGGCCCATGTGGCGACGCTGATCAGTCCGTGGGATTGATGCCGCTGATACCTGTCACCCCCACACCTGCCGCGCCACCCGCATCATGTTCCCGCCCATCACCAGCGCCGCGTCGTCGGCCGTCATGCCGGTGCGCTGCAGTTCGGTCGACAACTCGCGCCAGCTCTCGATCGGCGGGTAGCTTGAACGAGTGATGGCACGGTCGTAGCCGGCTGACTTGGGCCACCAGTAGGTGGCGTCGTAGTCGCCGGGCGGGGTGTCGTTGAGTTCGCTCTGGCTGAAGCTGATGTCCAGGCCGATGCCGACATGTTCGACGCCGACCAGGTCGGCCACATAGGCGGCGTGGCGCGCCACGTCGGCGGCGCTGGGGTCGGTCGTGCCGAGGAAGAATGACACGCCGTTGATGCAGATGACGCCACCGGTGGCGGCACTGGCCTTGATCTGCTCGTCGGTGATGTTGCGCCCGTGTTCAACCAGCGCCAGCGGATTGGCATGGCTGAAGATCACCGGCGCGCTGGACGCGGCCATGATGTCCAGGCTGCATTTGCGTCCGGTGTGCGAGCAGTCCATCAGCACGCCGGCCTGGTTGATCGCTGCCACGACCTTGTGGCCGAGCGGGGTCAGGCCTTGTTCGTCGTCGTGGCAACCGCCGGCCACGCTGTTGTTGCGGTTGTAGGCCAGATGCATCTGATGCACACCCAGGCTCTTGTACAGCGCCACCATCTCGGGTTGTTCGAGTAGTGGCATCGCGCCTTCCAGGTCGAAGCCGATGGCGATGCAGCCGTCCGCCTTGGCGCGCTTCGATGTCCTGCAGTTGGGCCACCATGCGGTACTTGTCCGGATGCGCGGCGATGGTGGCGCGAAAGCCGGCGATGACCGCCATCACCTGCGGCAAGGGGTTCATGTCCATGCCGATATTGATCGACACGTAGTGCACGCCCGCGGCGTGCAGGCGGTCGATAGGTGCAAAGTCGGCCTGCGGGTGCAGTGGCAGGCAGGCGTGGGCTTCCCAGTGAATCATGGTGTTTTCCTCAAGTGGATGGGGTGTCGCATGGTGGTTGGCGCGTTCGGCGCAATGCGCTGGCAGCCCGCTGCGCACGGTGCGGATGGGGGCGCGGCTTCAGTCGGCCACGGCTTCCCGGCTGAACCCGGCCGCAGCACGCATCAGGTTGCGCGTGTATTCCTGGTGCACCTGGTGCGCCGCAAGATCGGCTGACGACAGCAACTCTACGGTCTGGCCGCGTTGCATCACCATCAGCTTTTCGCACATATGCGTCACCACGGCCAGGTCGTGGCTGACCATGATGAAGGTCAGGCCGCGTTTGCTCGCGCAGGTCCTCCAGCAGATTGAGCACTTCGGCCTGCACCGACGCGTCCAGCGCCGAGGTCGGCTCGTCGAGCAGCATGATCTGCGGCTCGAGGATCAGCGCGCGCGCGATGGCGATGCGCTGGCGCTGGCCGCCGGAGAGCTGGTGCGGATAGCGAAAACGGAAACCGTTGCCCAGACCGACCTCGTCGAGCGCGCGCTCGATACGGGTTTCGGCGTCGCCGATGCCGTGAATGGCCAGCGGTTCGGCCAGGATGCGGTCGACCGTCTGGCGCGGATGCAGCGAGCCGTAGGGGTCCTGGAACACCATCTGCACCAGGCGCCGAAACGCCTTGCTGCCCGGGGCCGGCAAGACCTTGCCGCCTGCGCCGGCGCCGATCAGCTGCACCTTGCCTGCTGCCAGGGGCGCCAGACCGCAGATCGCGCGCAACACGGTGGACTTGCCGGAGCCGGACTCGCCGACGATGCCGAAACTCTCGCCCGGCGCCACCTGCAGCGTGGTGTTGTCGACCGCGACAAAGCCGTCGTAGACCACGCGCAAGTCGACCACGGCCAGGCCGACATGGTCCTCGCCCTGGAGTTCTGCGCATACCCCCGCCGCGTCGGATGCGCTCGGGGCGCTGGAGTCGGTTGTCATGTTTGCGTTGTTCACAGTGCCCATTCCGGCTGTCGGTCCAGCGTGGGCAAGGGGTGCCGCTTGTCGGCCAATTGCGGCAGGCAGTTGAGCAAGCCGCGGGTATACGGGTGCTTGGCATCGGCCAGGCCCCCGGCCGAGATCTCCTCGACCACCTTGCCGGCGTACATCACCAGAATGCGGTCGCAGAAGGTGGACACCAGGCGCAGATCGTGCGAGATGAAGATCAGGCCCATGCCGCGCTGGATCACCAGTGCGTCCAGAATGCCCAGCACCTGCAACTGCACCGTCACGTCCAGCGCCGACGTCGGTTCGTCGGCGATCAGCAGTTCCGGATCGGCGATCAGCATCATGGCGATCATCGCGCGCTGGCCCATGCCGCCGGAGACCTCGTGCGGATACAGCTTGTAGACCCGCTCGGGCTGGTCGATCTGCACCGCAGCCAGCGCCGCCAGCGCCTGCGTGCGCGCATCGCGACTGGAAACGCGGCCGTGGGCGTGCAGGGTCTCGACGATCTGTTTGCCGATGGTCATCACCGGATTGAGTGAAAACTTCGGGTCCTGCAGCACCATCGCGATGCGGCCGCCGCGCAGATCGCGTCGCTCGGCGGGCGAAGCGCGCAACAGGTCGGTGCCGTGAAATTCGAGTCGTTTGGCCGTGACCAGGCCCTCCGGTGCCGTCAGACCCAGGATGGCGCGGCCGGTCTGCGACTTGCCCGAGCCCGATTCACCGACGATGCCCAGGCGTTCGCGCCCGAGCGTGAACGACACACCACGCACCGCCTCGGTACGGCCGCCATCGCGGCTGGGAAACGAGACCCGCAGGTCTTCGACGATCAGCACCGGTGCCTTTGGCGATGCAGACGGAAAAGTGCGTTCGATCCGGCCCAGCTCCGGCGGCAGCGCGGTCTGGGGAGGCGCGTCGGCCGTAACGTCTGCTTCCGACTCGGTCGCAGGCGCGGGATCGCTTTCGCGCATGTCGGCCGCAACCACGACTGCCGGCGCTGCAGCGGCCGTTGGCGCATCAGCGCCGCTGGCGACGACGGCAGCTGTGTCGTCTGTCGATGTGGCTGGCGCAGCGCTATCGGACGGCGGCACGTCGGCCGGCGTGACCAGCGGCAGGCTTTCGTCCAGCGGCGGCAGCTTATGCACATCCGCCCGGCTCTTGTCCATGGCCTTGTCAATGATGCTCATGTCTGGTGTCCTGCCGCTCATTTCACCCCCTTCGGGTCCAGCGCATCGCGCAGACCGTCGCCGAGCAGGTTGAACGCCAGCGACACCAGGAAGATCGCGGCGCCTGGTGCGGCAGCCACCCACCACTGGTCGAGCACGTAGAGCCGGCCGTTGGCGATCAACGCGCCCCATTCGGGCATCGGCGGTTGCGCGCCCAGGCCCAGGAAGCCCAGGCCGGCGGCGGTCAGGATGATGCCGGCCATGTCCAGCGTCACGCGCACGATGACCGAGGACACGCACAGCGGCATGATGTGGCGCAACACGATGCGCCAGGGCGAGGCGCCGATCAGTTGCACCGCGGCGATGTAGTCGGCCTGGCGGATGGTCAGCGTTTCGGCGCGGGCGATGCGGGCATAGGGCGGCCAGGACGTGATGGCGATCGCGATCACCGCGTTCTCGATGCCCGGGCCGAGCGCGGCAACAAAGGCCAGCGCCAGGATCAGCCGCGGGAAGGCCAGGAAGATGTCGGTGACGCGCATCAGCGCGGCGTCGAGCCAGCCGCCGGCGTAACCGGCCACCGTGCCCACGACCAGGCCGATCGGCGCTGCCAGCACCGCGACCAGCGCCACCACATACAAGGTGACGCGCGAGCCGTGGATGATGCGCGACAGGATGTCGCGGCCCTGGTCGTCGGTGCCGAACCAGTGCGCGCTCGATGGCGGCAACAGGCGCGTCGTCAGCAGGTCGCCGATGTAGGGCGAATACGGCGCCAGCTGATTGGCAAAGATCGCCACCAGCACCAGCGCAATCGACGATGGCCAGGCCCAGCATGGCCAGCCGGTTGCGTGCAAAGGTGCGCCAGGCGCCGTAGGCGCGGCCCAGCGAGGCCTGGCGCCGCGACTGCGGCCGCTCGGACATCAGCCAGTCGTGCAGGCTTTCCTTGGGTGCGGTTGTAGTGGAACTGGTCATCGGGTTCGGGTACGCGGATCGAGCACTTTGTAGAGCAGGTCGGACAACAGGTTCAGGCCGATGAAGATCGAACCGACGACGATGGTGCCGCCCAGCACCGCATTCATGTCGGCGTTCTGCAGCGAGTTGGTGATGTACAGGCCCAGGCCCGGCCAGGCGAACACGGTCTCGGTCAGCACCGAGCCCTCCAGCAGGCCGGCGTATGACAAGGCCACCACGGTGACCAGCGGCACCATGGCGTTGCGCAGCGCGTGGCGCCAGATGATGCGGGTCTCCGACAGGCCCTTGGCGCGCGCCGCGATCACGTATTCCTGCGCCAGCTCGTTGAGCATGAACGAGCGCGTCATGCGGCTGATGTAGGCGAGCGAAAAATACCCGAGCAGGCTGGCCGGCAGGATCAGGTGCGACAACACGTTGCGAAACGCGTCCCACTGGCCCTGGCGCGCAGTGTCGAGCAGCAGGAAGCCGCTGATCCAGCGTGACCGAATATTCGTAAGCTGACGTCGATGCGCCCGGGCCCGGCGATCCAGCCCAGCTTGGCGTAGAACAGCACCAGTCCCATCAGGCCGAGCCAGAAGATCGGCACCGAATAGCCGACCAGGCCCATGACGCGCACGATCTGGTCGACCATGCCGCCGCGCCGCACCGCCGCCCAGACGCCCAGCGGGATGCCGAGACCGGCGCCGATGATGATGCCCAGCGTGGCCAGTTCGATGGTGGCCGGAAAGGTGCGCTTGATGTCGACCATGACCGGGTTGGATGTCAGCACCGAGGTGCCGAAATCGCCGCTGGCGATCTTCTTCAGGTAGATGCCGAACTGCGTGTATAGCGGCTTGTTCAGCCCCATCTCTTCACGCACACGGATCACCACATGCTCTGGCGCGCGGTCGCCGACGATGGCCAGCACCGGGTCGATCGGCATCACGCGGCCGATGAAAAACGTCACCGCGAGCAGGCCCAGGTAGGTCAGGAAAATGACACCCAGGAAATTTACGCCGCCTTTGACGGCGGCAAATAGACGAACGCCGCCCGGGCGACCGGGCGGCGATTGGACTTCAGCGTTCAAACTGCAATCGTCAGTACAAGATTACTTGCTGACCTTGAACATGTAGGTCGCATCCGACGTTGGGCCGATCTTGAAGTCCTTCACGTCGCTGCGGATCGCCGCCAGTTTCGATCTGCTGACCGATCATGACGAATGGGCTGGTCTTGCGGTGATCTGCCTGCAGGTCCATGGTACATCGCCTTGCGCTTGTTGCCGTCGCGCTCGAGCACGGCGGCGTCGGACTTCTTGGTCATCTCGGGGATGTCCCAGGCGTTGCGCCAGGCCAGCGGCTTGGACTTGGCGTTGTCGCCGTTGTCCGGGTTGCGCGCAAAGGTGTCGGCATTGGTGTGCGGATCCCAGTAGTCGGCGCCCCACTGGCCGATGTACAGGTCGTGCTGGCGCGCGCGGTACTTGGTCAGGGTCTGCTTGCCGTCGCCAGGCAGGATCTCGATCTCGATGCCGGCGCGTTTGAGCGGTCTGCTGGAATGCCTCGGTCATGCCTTGCACCGGTTGCGTGGTGCGCATGTCGATGGTGATCTTGAAGCCGTTCGGATAGCCCGGCCTTGGCCAGCAAGGCCTTGGCCTTGTTCACGTCGAGCTTGTACGGATTTTCGGTGCTGGCACCCAGCAGGCCGACTGGCAGGAAGTTCTGGTGCACGACGCCGATGTTCTTGATCATCGTTGCGGCGATCGCGTCGTAGTCGATCAGCCACTTGAAGGCCTCACGCACTTCGGGCTTGGCCAGGATCGGGTTTTTCTGGTTCAGGCTGATGTACCAGACCGTGCCCTTGGGCGTGTTGCCGTGGTCTTGATGTCCTTGTTGCTGGCCAATGCTTCCAGGTCTTGCGGCTGCAGATTGCGCGCGATGTCGGCGTCGCCTTTTTCCAGCATCAGGCGCTGGGTCGCCGCTTCCTTGACGTGGCGGTAGATGACGCGCGTCAGCTTGGACTTTTCGCCGTAATAGTTGTCGTTGCGCTCGAGCGCGACGACTTCGTTGGCGCGCCATTCGCGTATCTTCATCGGGCCCGAACCGGCGTAGTTGGTCTTGAGCCAGCCGTAACCCATGTCGCCGTTGGCTTCCTTGGACATCAACAACTTCTTGTCGACGATGGCGGCGATGTTGGCGGTCAGGCAGTTGTAGACAAAGGTCGGCGCGTAGGCCTGGTCGGTCTCCATCGTCAGCGTGAGCGGGCCGGTCTGCTTGATCTTGTCCTTGACGTTGTCCTTGGTAAGACCGAACTGGGTCAGGATGAAGGCCGGCGTCTTGTCCAGAATCACGGCGCGCTGCAGCGAATACACCACGTCTTCTGCGGTCAATGCGTTGCCGGACGCGAATTTCACGCCGGGACGCAGTTCGAAGGTGTAGGTCTTGCCGTCGGCCGACACGCTCCACTTGGTCGCGACGTCGGCCACCAGCTTGGACGGGTCGTTCACGTCATAGCGCAGCAGGCGGTCATAGGCGTTGCCCATTACTTCGCCGGCGGAAATCTCGAATGACTCGGCCGGGTCCATCGTGATGATGTCGTCGATCGCCCAGGCCACGACCAGCGTGTCCTTGGGGGTGGCTGCCAGCACACTGGCGGGCAGCGCGAACGCGGCGGCGACAGCCAGCGCGCAGGCGGAACGGATCATTACGATATTCATGGGGAACTCCTTGGAAAAATTAGACCGGAACTGCGACGGACCATGTTAGCCCACCCTCCCCGGCGTGGCTCGGTACCGAAAACCGCCAAGGGTGCGTGTGCTGCACCGATGTTCCAGCATGAGGATGCGATTCTGGCCCACCCATGGCGCTTCGCCATCAGGGTTTACCAGTGGGTAAAACTTCGCAAATTTGCGGGCTTGCCAGCTAGCCGGGGCGAGGTTGGCATCCGGCCTGCGAGCGCCCAACGGAATTCCCTGCACATGGCGGTTGGCGCGCCCTGCCCAGAGACGCGAACGTAACAATAAATCCTTGCGTTCCACCCATCCCGCAGCGGCCTCATCGCTGCTTCCATTGCACATACCAGCGCGCCAGCCGATCAGCAAGCGGCTCGCGTGCAGCGCCGTCTCCCTGTGATCCGCCAGCGGCATGCGCAGGCGCTGTCAGGTCGATCTCGCCGCCACCGGCGTGGTACAGGTTGGCGAACATGTCGAGCACCCGGCTCTTGACCATGCCGCGCAGCGGGATATGGGCCATCATGCCGTAGGTCGCCGCGCCACCCTTGTCGGCCAGCGACGGGTCGGCCGGCACCACGGCGACCGAGTCCTCGCAGATCGCGCAGGTAGTCGTCGATCACGTCCAGATGGCTGCGCGGTGATCATCGCGTGCAGGCCGTCGGGCTTTTGCAGCCGGTTGATCTGCCAGCCGCGCAGCTCCATCTGGTCGCCGACGGCGAAGATGTTGACCGCCTTGTCGCGCGCGCCATAGGCCAGCAACGGGCCGCTGGGGTCGCCCAGCACGCACAGCTCGGGCATGGCGCTCGACGCCGGCGCGCATGCGCGTCGAAGGCCTGCATGGTGCGGTCGGCCAGGTCGCGGTAGCCCGATTCGCCGAAATACTGCAGCGCCGCCCAGCGCCGCCGCGTAGGCGCCGCCGGGCCGGGTGCCGAGCAGCGCGGGTGACGCGAACACGCCGCCCGGCCAGTCGGCATGCACGAACATCTGGTGCTTCAGGATGTCCAGGCTGCGGTAGGTGATGGTCGACACGCCCTTGGACGCGAAGCCGTATTTGTGCAGGTCGGCCGAGATCGACGTGACGCCGGGCACACGGTAGTCCCATGGCGGCAGTTCGATGCCGTTCATCTCCATGAAGGGCAGGATGAAGCCGCCGACGCAGGCGTCCACATGCAGCGGCACGCCGCGGCGCTGCGCGATCTGCGCCCATGGCCGCGATCGGGTCGATGGTGCCGTGCGGGTATTCGGGCGCCGAGCCCAGCACCATCACCGTGTTGCGGTTGATCAGCCGCTCCAGCTGGCTGACGTCGGCGCGCAGCTGCGCGTCGAGCGCCAGCAGCCGGATGCGCACGCCGAAGTACTCGGAGGCCTTGAACCAGGCCACATGCGCGGTGCGCGGCAGCACCATCTCGGGCCTGCGCACGCCGCGCGTCGCACGCGCCATGTCGCGGTAGGTCTTGACCGCCAGCAGGCAGCTCTCGGTGCCGCCGGAGGTGACGACGCCGCAGACCTCGGGCGTGCCATGGTGCAGCTTGGCGGTGGTGGCGATGATCTCGTTCTCGAAGCGCTTGAGGCTCTTGAACGCGGTCGGGTTGAGCCCGTTGGCCGAGGCAAACTGCTGCTAGGCCTGGCCCTGGAAGTCGTGGTACGTCCTCGTCCAGGTAATACACCAGGCTCCACAGCCGGCCGTCGCTTGTAGTGCGGGTCGTGGTCGCCGAACTGCGCCAGCTGCTCCAGGATCTGCTGCGGGTCGCGGCCCTGCTTCGGCAGGGCGCCGGTCATTCTTTCGTTGGGTTGACTCACGAGCTCTCAATTCAGTGGGTTGGCGCAGTCCGTTTCAAGGGCCGCGGCAGGCAGGTTCGCGCCAGTCTCCTTCATCCGGAACGCCAGCCACGCCGGCCAGCACCGATGCGACGAGCGCGGCCACGGCAATGGCCGACAGGGCCAGGTCGAAGCTGCCGGTGGCCGACACGATGGCGCCCGGGCACCATGGAGCCGACGACCCCGCCGATGATCAGGCTGGTGCCGTTGTAGGTGCCGGTGGCGGCGCCCACGTCCGATGTCGCCGGCCAGTTTCTGGATCGTTGCATGTTCCTGGGCCTGGAACGCGCTCTGGCAGAACACGGCCAGCGCGAACAGCGCGACCATCGACTGCCAGGTCGCTGCGCCGGTATCGCGAACACCAGCGCCAGCTGCGCGGCGGCGAACCCGATGCTGGCCAGCAAGACCCGGCGGTGCAGCTGGTCGCCCAGCCAGGCGATCGCCAGCGTGCCGACCACGCCGGCGCCGAACACGATGCTCAGCGGCCAGCCCAGTGCGGCAAAGTCGATGCCCTTGGCGCGCACGAAATAGCTCGGCAGCCAGCCCAGGATGCCGAAGCCGCAAAACGCATTGAGCACGCCGACCGCGACATACAGCCAGTAGTCCGGCTTGCGGCGATAGGCCTTGATTGCCTGCGCCGGCGGCCGTGGCGCCGGTTTGCGTGTATTGCACGAACAGCAGCACCAGCGGCAGGGCCAACAGCAAGCCGGCTGCCCCGATGATGACGAAGGCATTGCGCCAGCCCCAGGCCGCGATGATGGGTACCGTGATCAGCGCGCCGCTGGCGGTGGCAACGATGATGCCGACGTTCCAGATCGCGTTGGCGCGCGCGCGCACCTGCTGCGGGAACAGCTGCGCGGTGATGACGCCCATCATCGGCACGTGTACCGATTCGGCCAGCCCGAGCAGCAGGCGCAGCGCGACCAGCATCGCCAGCGAGCCGCCCAGCGGGCCCATGGCCATGCTGACGCAGGAAAAACCGATGATGACCAGCACCAGGCTGCGCTTGGCGCCGAAGCGCTCGGCGGCGCCCGACAGCAGCAATTGCGCCAGTCCGTAGCTGAGGAAAAACGCGCCCAGCAGGTACTGTCCGTACTCGCCGACCTGGCGGTCGCTCCAGTGCAGTTCCTGCGCCATGCGCGGCAGCGCGAACGCAATGACGTTGCGGTCGAGGTAGTGCACGATGAAGGTCACCGCGAATATCAGCGGGACGTGCCAGGGCAGTCGGTGTCGAGCGTCTTGCATCGTAGATTGGGCCAGGGCCAACGCATATTACGTCAGCGCGGTGCTGGCGTGCGGTTTTCAACAACAACCATGTTCCGCAACCCATGGCGCGAGTCTGCCAAAATGGCTTTTTGCCCAACCGGAGACCGCCATGCCTGGACTGCTACCCCACGTCGACCCCAAGGGGCTGCTCGAATATTCAGTTGTCTACACCGACCGTGCGCTGAACCACATGTCGGGCGCTTCCAGGGTGTCATGAAGGACATCTCCAGCGTGCTCAAGGAGGTCTACCACGCGCATAGCGCGGTCATCGTTCCCGGTAGCGGCACCTTCGGCATGGAGGCGGTCGCGCGCCAGTTCGCCACCGGCCAGAAGGTGCTGGTGATCCGCAACGGCTGGTTCAGCTACCGCTGGACCCAGATCTTCGACATGGGCGCGATTCCGTCCGAGTCGATCGTGCTCAAGGCCCGGCGCGTCGGTGCTGGCAAGCAGGCGCCGTTCGCGCCGGCACCGATCGACGAGGTGGTGGCCAGCATCCGCGAGCACAGGCCCGCTGTGGTGTTTGCGCCGCATGTGGAAACCTCCTCGGGCATGATCCTGCCCGACGACTATCTGCGTGCCGTGGCCGATGCGGTGCATGCGGTCGGTGGCCTGTTCGTGCTCGATTGCATCGCGTCGGGCACGATCTGGGTCGACATGCAGGCCTGTGGCGTCGATGTGCTGGTCAGTGCGCCGCAAAAAGGCTGGAGCAGCTCGCCGTGTTGCGCCATGGTGATGCTCAGCGAACTCGCCCGCGCGCACATCGAAGCAACCACCAGCACCAGTTTTTCCTGCGATCTGCGCAAGTGGCTGCAGATCATGCAGGCCTACGAAGGCGGTGCGCATGCCTACCATGCGACCATGCCCACCGATGCGCTGACACGTTTGCGCGACGTCATGCTCGAGACCCGTGCCTATGGTTTTGCCAAGGTCCATGCCGAGCAGCAGGCGCTGGGCGACGCGGTGCGAGCGCTGATGCTGCGCCATGGCTTTGCCAGCGTGGCCGCCAAGGGATTCCAGGCGCCGGGTGTGGTGGTCAGCTATACCGAGGACCCCGGCATCCAGTCGGGCAAGAAGTTCCTGGGTCTGGGCTTGCAGACGGCCGCCGGTGTGCCTTTGCAGTGCGACGAAGGTGCCGACTTCCAGAGTTTCCGCATCGGCCTGTTCGGTCTGGACAAGCTGCACAACCGCGAACGCACCGTGGCGCACCTGGCGTCGGCGCTCGCGCAACTGGCGCCGATTGTCGCAGCGGACCAGCCGCAGGCAGCCCTGCAGAACTGAAGACAGGAAAGCTGCCGGCGGTGAGGCGCACGCATGCGCTGGCCGCTGTAGCGTCCACCTCGCCTGTGCCGGCCCTCGAATCGCTCCCCTTCCTTTTGTGAACCTATCTTCGGCCGCCCTGCTGGAACTTCGCGACGTGACCTGCGAGCGGGGCGGGCGTGCCCTGTTCACCCATCTGCAGTTGCAACTGCCGGCGGGTCAACTGCTGCGGGTGCGCGGCGTCAACGGCGCCGGCAAGACCAGTCTGCTGCGCCTGGTGTGCGGCCTGCTGCCAGCGGCGCAGGGCCAGGTGCTGTGGCGCGGTGAGCGGATCGCCGATCTGGGCGAGCAGTGTGGGCGCGAACTGGTCTATGTGGGCCATGCGGCTGCGCTCAAGGACGACCTGAGCGCGCTCGAGAACCTGCAGATCGCCTGTCTGCTCGGCGGACTGATCGTGACACCCGGCGCAGGCGCGTGAGGCCTTGGCCGCAGTCCGGTCTGCCCGGTCGCTGGCGCGTTCCGGCGCGCCAGTTGTCGCAGGGACAACGCCGGCGTGTCGCGCTGGCGCGTCTGGTGCTGTCGCCGCGACGTGCCGCTGTGGGTGCTCGACGAACCGTTCAATGCGCTCGATTCGGCCGCCACCGACTGGTTGTGCGGCCTGCTGCGCGCCCACCTGGAGACAGGGTGGCGTGGTGGTGTTGACCAGCCACCAGGACGTGGCGCTGGACCGCGCTGGCCGCAGCGGATGGTGCCGCTGGAACTGGGATGAGGCCATGAACCAGGTTTCTCAAAACCGTCGCCGGCGTGCGCCCGGCCAGCCTGCTGGACATGCATGCGTGCCCTGCTGGCACGCGATCTGCGCCTGGCGTTGCGCCGGCGCGCCGACCCGCTCAGCGTGCTGGTGTTCTTCGTGCTGGTGGCCAGCCTGTTTCCGCTGGGCGTCGGACCCGGAGCCGGATCTGCTGCGCACCATGGGGCCGGGCGTGGTGTTCGTGGCGGCGCTGCTGGCCGCGATGTTGTCGCTGGGACGCCTTTTCGCCGACGACTACCAGGACGGAACGCTGGAGCAGATGCTGCTGTCGGCCTGCCCGCTGCCGCTGCTGGTGGCGGCCAAGATCCTGGCGCACTGGATCTGTTCGGGTCTGCTGCTGGCGCTGGTCTCGCCGCTGCTGGCCCTGCAGTTCGACCTGGGCTGGCCGGCGACCGGCGTGCTGGTGCTGGCGCTGCTGATCGCCACGCCGCTGCTGAGCCTGATCGGCGCCGTGGGCGCGGCATTGACCGTCGGCGTGCGTGGCGCGGCGGTGCTGATGCCGCTGCTGGTGCTGCCCTTGTGTGTTCCGGTGCTGATATTTGGAACGGCCGCGGTCGCAGGCGAGTCGTGCCGGCATGGACGTGGACGGGCATTTTTCGCTGTTGCTGGGGCGTTTCTGGTGCTGGCCGTCGTCGGCGCGCCCTGGGCCACCGCCACCGCGCTTGCGGATTGCGCTGGAATGACGTCCAGCGCGCGATGGATTACCCCGATCGGGGCTGCGCCTTCGGCGACTAGGGTAAATTCGCAGGCTATCCATATTCGTCATGGCTGATACACGGATCAACTGGTTCAAATACGCGGCGCCCGCAGAGCTTTCTATCCGCTGGCGGGGCGCCTGGTGCCGTGGTTGTCGATTGCGGCCGTGCTGCTGTGCGCGGTCGGCCTGTACCTGGGTCTGTGGGTTGCGCCGACCGACGCCCAGCAGGGCGAGGCCTATCGCATCATCTTCATCCACGTGCCGGCGGCCTGGATGTCGATGGTGGTCTACCTGGCCATGGCGTTCTGGGCGGCGATCGGGCTGATCTTCAATTCGCGGCTGTCGTCGATGCTGGCCACGGCGCTGGCGCCCACCGGCGCCTGGATGACCTTTCTGGCCTTGTGGACCGGCGCCCTGTGGGGCAAGCCGACCTGGGGCGCCTGGTGGGTCTGGGATGCGCGGCTGACGTCCGAACTGGTGCTGCTGTTCCTGTACATCGGTTACATGTCGCTGCATGCGGCGATCGACGACGCGCGGCGTGCCGACCGCTCCGCGGCCCTGCTGGCGATCGTTGGCGTGGTCAACGTGCCGATCATCTATTTCTCGGTGCAAGTGGTGGAACACGCTGCACCAGGGCGCGTCGGTCAGCCTGACCAAGGCGCCGAGCATGGCGCCGCCGATGCTGATCGGCATGCTGGTGATGGGCCTGGCGTTCTGGGCCTATTGCATCGCCGTGGCGCTGGTGCGTGTGCGCACCGTCATTCTGGAGCGCGAGCGGCACACGCAGTGGGTGCGCAAGGTGGTGGCTGCATGAGACGCCGGGCCGCCCCAAGGCGAATGCCCGCAGTGCGCAGCACGAGGGCTAGCTGTGCGCTTGCCGTGCGGCGCCCTTGAAGGTTTCGCATGAATTGGTCGAGCTGGTCCGAATTTGTCGCCATGGGCGGTTATGGCCTTTATGTATGGGGTTCGTTTGCGATGTGTGCTGCGGTGCTGGTGCTGGAAGCTCGGCCTGTTGGCCATGCGCCGGCGCGCGTTGCGCGGCGATGTCGATGACGGTACGCGACGATCGACTGACGCAGGAGCACGGGCATGAAACCTAGAACGAAACGGGCGCTGGCCGTCGTCGCTGGCATTGGCGGCTCTGGGCGTTGCCAGTGCCCTGGTGCTGCAGGCATTCCAGAGCAACCTGGTGTTTTTCTTCAGTCCCGAGCCAGGTGGTGGCCGACGAGGCGCCGCGTGAGCGCAGCTTTCGCATCGGCGGGCTGGTCGAAGAGGGCAGCATCGAGCGTGACAGTCAGAGCCTGACGGTGCGCTTTGCCGTGACCGACCTGGCGCACAAGATTCCGGTCACCTACACCGGTCTGCTGCCGGACCTGTTCAAGGAAGGCAAGGGCGTGGTCGCCGCAGGGCAAGACTGGGCGCCGATGGCGTGTTCCATGCCGACCAGGTGCTGGCCAAGCACGACGAGAACTACATGCCGCCAGAAGCCGCCGAGGCCTTGAAGAATGCCGCTACGCACAAGGAGCAGGCCACGGCCACCTTGTCGATCCCGCCATCCACCGCCGCTGGAGTCAAACCTTGATCTACGAACTGGGTCATCTGGCCCTGATACTGGCGCTGACCATGGCGCTGGCCCAAAGCGTGTTGCCGCTGATCGGCGCGCATACCGGCAATGCAGCCTGGATGGCCCTGGCGCGGCCGTCGGCACGCGGGCAGTTCCTGTTCCTGGCTGATCGCCTACGGCTGCCTGACGCATGCCTTCGTCGTCAACGACTTCTCGGTCGCGCTGGCGGCGAATCACTCCAATTCCACCTTGCCGCTGATGTACCGCGCTGACGGCGGTGTGGGGCAACCATGAAGGCTCGATCCTGTTGTGGTCGCTGATCCTGGCGTGGCTGGACGCTGGCCGTGTCGATCTTCTCGCGTCAGCTCGACGAACGCATGGTGGCGCGGGTGCTGGGCGTGATGGGCCTGATCAGCTGCGGCTTCATGCTGTTCACGCTGCTCACCTCCAACCCGTTCGAGCGCATGTTCCCGCCGCCGGCCGACGGCAGCGACCTGAACCCGCTGCTGCAGGACCCGGGCATGGTGATCCATCCGCCGATGCTGTACATGGGTTATGTCGGCTTCGTCGTCGCGTTCGCCTTTGCGGTGTCGGCCCTGCTGTCGGGCCGGCTGGATGCGGCCTGGGCGCGCTGGTCGCGGCCCTGGACCACGGTGGCCTGGTGTTTTCTGACCGGCGGCATCGCGCTGGGCAGCTTCTGGGCCTACTACGAACTGGGCTGGGGCGGCTGGTGGTTCTGGGACCCGGTGGAAAACGCCTCCTTCATGCCCTGGCTGGTCGGTACCGCCTTGATCCATTCGCTGGCCGTGACCGAAAAACGCGGCGGCTTCAAGATGTGGACGGCCTTGCTGGCCATTCTGACTTTCTCGCTTGTCGCTGCTGGGCACCTTCATCGTGCGCTCGGGTGTGCTCAGCTCGGTGCACGCATTCGCCACCGACCCGGCGCGCGGCATCTTCATCCTGGGTTTCCTGGCGCTGGTGATCGGCGGTTCGCTGACGCTGTTCGCGCTGGCGTGCGCCCCGGGTCGGTCTGGGCGGCAGTTCGAGCCGGTTTCGCGCGAGTCGATGCTGCTGGCCAACAACGTGCTGCTGCTGGTGGCGGCTGCGGCGGTGCTGCTCGGCACGCTTGTATCCGCTGGTCATCGATGCGCTGGGCATGGGCAAGTTGTCGGTCGGCCCGCCTTATTTCGACACCGTCTTCGTGCCGCTGATGACGCCGGCCTGTTTCTGATGGGTATCGGTCCGATGGCGCGCTGGCGCCAGGCCAGCCTGCCGGACCTGGCCTACCGCCTGCGCTGGGCGTTTGGTGTCAGCGCGGTCAGCGCGCTGGTTGCCTTTTTCGCGCTCGGCAAGTGGACGCCGATGATCGGCCTGGGACTGGCGCTGGCGGCCTGGATCGCCAGCACCGTGGTGCTCGCACTGGTGACGCGGCTGCGGAAAACTCGCTCAGCGACTGGTCGCGCCGCTTCGCGGCCCAGCCGGGCAGCTTCTACGGCATGCTGCTGGCGCATTTCGGTGTGGCGGTGTTCATCGTCGGCGTCACCGTCGTCAGTGGCTTCGCAGAGCGAGAACGACGTGCGCATGGAGGTGGGCGACACCGCGGCGGTGGCGGGTTACCAGGTGCGCCTGGACAAGATCGAAGACGTGGCGCGGCCCGAACTACCAGGCCTCGCGGGCCACGCTCACGTCAGTCGCGATGGCAAGCCGATGGTGGCCACGGTCACGCCGGACCGGCGGGTCTACAACGTCAGCCGTTCGCCGATGACCGAGGTGGCGATCGACCGTGGCCTGCTGCGCGACGTGTATGTCGCGCTGGGTGATCCGGTCAGCGCCACCGCCTGGAGCGTGCGGCTGCACCACAAGCCCTTTGTCAACTGGATCTGGATCGGCTGCGTGCTGATGGCGCTTGGTGGTGTGCTCGCCGTGATGGACCGGCGTTACCGCAAGGTCGCGCACGCATAGCCAGGCGGATGTGTCTGCCACCGGGATTGACCCCGGACGCGCCTTGCCGAGCGCGGGCGTTGCCGTCGGGCGCAGGGACGCGGGCGCCATCATGAAGAAGTTCCTGATTCCGCTGGTGATCTTCCTGGTGCTGGTCGGGCTTTCTGGCCGTCGGCCTGGGGCTCAACCCGCGCGAGGTGCCGTCGCCGCTGATCAACAAACCGGCGCCGGCCTTCAGTCTGCCGCTGCTCGATGCGCCGGAGCAGCAAGCTGTCGGCCCAGGAACTGCGCGGCAAGGTCTGGATTCTCAATGTCTGGGCCTCCTGGTGCGTGGCCTGCCGGGTCGAGCATCCGTTGCTGGTCGAATTCTCCAAGATGGGTGTGGTGCCGATGTATGGCCTGAATTACAAGGACAAACGCGAGGACGCGATCGGCTGGCTGAACAAGTTCGGCAATCCCTATACGCAGTCCTTGTCCGACACCGAAGGCCTGGTGGGCATCGATTTTGGTGTCTACGGCGTGCCCGAGACCTTTGTCATCGACAAGCAGGGCGTGATCCGCTTCAAGCAGATCGGCCCCGTCACCCCCGAGGTACTGCGTGACAACATCATCCCGCTGGTCAGGAAGCTCGGTGCTTGAGCGCGCGTTCCCGGGCTGGAAATGCCTGCGCGTGCTGCTGCTGGCGTGCATGTTGGCGCTGGCTGCCGTCGGCTCAGGTGCCAAGGAGGCCGAGCCGATGTCGGACGACCCGGCGCTCGAGGCGCGCGTGCTCGAGATTGCCGAGGAACTGCGTTGCCTGGTGTGCCAGAACGAGACCATCGCGGCATCGCAGGCCGATCTGGCGGTCGACCTGCGCAAGCAGATCCGGATCAAGCTCGCGGCCGGCGAGTCGCAGCAGCAGATTCTCGATTTCATGGTCGCGCGATACGGCGATTTCGTGTTGTATCGTCCGCCACTCAAAGCCAGTACGGTATTGCTGTGGCTGGGACCGTTCGTGTTGCTGCTGGTGGCGGCGCTGCTGATGGCCTTGAACATCCGCCGCCGTCGCCGCGGCGTCATGGCACCTGAGTGGAGCCCCGAGCAGGCACAGCGTGCGCGCGCCATGCTCGGCGAGGGCGAGGGTCCGACGTGAGCCGCCGGGCCGCTCCCACGGTACACGGCACTGCTGCGCATTGCGCGGAGCTTGCCCTGTGACACGTGTGGGAACAGCAACATTTTGCGTCCGGCAATGGCCGGGGGTGTCGATCAATTGGGGGCGCCCCGGCGTTTTTGCATGAGCATGTTTCTGGTGGGGGTGGTGGGCCTGATCGCACTGGCTTTGGCCATGGTGTTGCCGTCGTTGTTGCGGCGCAAGCCGGGGCGCGCGAGCACGCCCACGGCAGTTGATGCCCGGCGTGTGAATCTGCAGGTGCTACGCGAGCAACTGGCCACGCTGGAAGCCGACCTGTCTGCCGGCGGCATCGATGCCGAGCAGTACCGGCAAAGCCGCACCGACATCGAACGGCGTGCGCTGGACGAGGAGCAGTCCGCCGAGCAGTCAGTGGCGACGCCGCGCCGTGCCACGCGCACTGCGGTGCTTGTCGGGCTGCTGATTCCGGTGTTCGCGGTCATTTTGTATGCCGCGCTGGGTCAGCCCCAGGCGGTCGAACACAGAGCGCCGGCAGCGTCCGAGGGCGAGGTCACGATGCCGCAGATCGAGGCCATGGTCGATCGCCTGGCCAAGCGCCTGGAGAGCCAGACCACGGCCCAGGAAGGTGACCTGCAGGGCTGGACCATGCTGGCCAACTCCTATGCCGCGATGCAGCGTTTCCCCGAAGCGAGCAAGGCATATGCCCGGGCGCGTGCACTGGCACCCGACGACGCCCAGTTGCTGGCCGACCATGCCGACGTGCTGGCGATGCTGCAGAACCAGAGTGTCGAAGGTGAGCCGGGCCGACTCGTGATGCGGGCGCTGCAACTCGATCCGCAAAACCTCAAGGCCTTGACCATGGCCGGCAGCTGGGCCTTCGAGCGGCGTGACTACGCCGGTGCTGTCGGGTACTGGAGCCGGGCACAATCGATGGCCCCGGCTGGCAGCGACTTCGCAGCCGGCCTGGGCAGCAGCCTGGAGCAGGCCCGCGCGGCCGCCGCGCAGGCCGGCCAGACGGCGGCGACCGAGAGCCCGGGCACCGACAAAGCGCAACAACCAGGCGCAGCGGGCAACGCCAGCAAGCACCCGACACCGACCGGCAACGCCGCTGGGGCCCAGGTCAGCGGCGAGGTGCAGGTCACATCGGTGCTGGCCAAGCGCATCCGACCCGGTGACACCTTGTTCGTGTTTGCGCGCGCGATCGATGGGGCGCGCATGCCGCTGGCCATTGTGCGGGCGCCGGCCACCGGGCTGCCGTTCACGTTCACGCTGGACGACAGCAGTGCCATGGCGCCGCAGTTGCGCATTTCCGGATTCAAGCAGGTGATCGTTGGCGCACGCATTTCGCCCAGCGGTGACGCCGCGCCGCGCAGCGGTGACCTGATGGGGCAGATCGGGCCGGTGGATGTGGGTGCGGGCAAGCTCGTGCTGATGATCGACAGCGTCGTGCCCTGAAACCGGGCCGACTACCGTTTCTGCCCCTGGCACCATGAAGCGGCTGCCCCCCCTGACTGCCTTGCGCTCGTTCGACGCCGCGGTGCGCACCGGCAGCTTCACCCGGGCCGGTGAGTCGCTGCATGTGACGCAGGGCGCGATCAGCCGGCAGATCAAGGCGCTGGAGGAGTGGTTGGGCAAACCGGTGTTCGTGCGGCATTACCAGGGCCTGACACTCACCCCGGCCGGCAGCCTGTTGGCACAAAGCCTGGACGCTGCGTTCGGCACCATCCATGATGCCGTTGAGCAGATCGGCCACATGGGGGCGCGCCAGCGTATTTCGGTGAATGTGCCCGAGACCTTTGCCTCGCGCTGGCTGGCGCCGCGTTTGCGCGCCTTTCACGGCCGGCATCCCGATATCGACCTGACCATCACCACCAACGCCGTTGCAAACCAGCGCGAGGCGCAGCAATACGATTGCCTGGTGCTGTTTCTGGACCAGCCCTGGACCAAGGGCGATTGCCGGCTGTTGCGCCAGGAGCAGTACGTGGCCGTGGCCAGCCCCGAGTTGTGGCAGGACGGTCTGGCGCCAGCGCTGGGCAAATGCACCTTGCTGCATGTGTTGGCTGGCAACAAGCGGCTGCCCTTGTGGGAGAACTGGCTTTTGTCGCTGGGCATCCGGCATATCGATGCGCGCCCCGGCATCGCCTTTTCGACCATGGACCAGGCCATCAGTGCCGCAGTTTCGGGTGCCGGCGTCGCCGTCGTGGACGCGCCCATGGTGGAGCGCGAACTGACCGAGCAGCGGCTGCGCCGGCTCGACCAGCACGAACTCACGGCCAGTCACGGCTACTGGTTTGTCGAACCGCGCGAGCCTGGCCTGCGCGACCCGGCCCACAGTGCCGTGGTGGCCTTGTTCCAGGCCTGGCTGCTGGAGCTCAGTCGCGCGCCGGTGCCGCCAGGCTGAGCCAGTGCCCGCACGCGCGAACCCGGCGGCCTGCATGCGCTCCATCGTGGCCGGCGCTCAAGGCTGGATCACCACCGCGTCGAGCTCCATGGTGCGGATTTTCCTGGCAGCCGCATCGGCCTGCGCACGGGTGGCGAACGGTCCGACGCGCACCCGCGTCAGGGTGTTGTCGCCTCTTTGCAGTTCCTGGGTGATTGCCGGCAGTCCGGCAACGCGCAGCCGGTCAAAGGCTCGGCGCGCGTTGTCCTGCTGGGCAAACAAGCCCACGTTGATCTGGTAGCGCCCGAGCGAATCCGTTGCGCCCGCCGTCTTGCGCGCCGGTGCAGGAGCGGAGGGTGGCGCGGTGCCCTGCCCAACTGGCGTGGTGGCGACAACAACGGGTGTCGTCCGTTCCTGATGGCCCTTGCGCGACCTTGCGGCGATGGCCGCGTGCCGGATGCCGGCGTCGGCTGCCGCCAGTGCGTGTGCAGGTGACTTAGCGGCTTTCGGCGATGTGCGGGTCTTGGCTACCGCCGTGGCTGGTGCCACAGCGGACGCAGTCGCGGTCGGGGCGGCGATAGCAGTCAACAAGGCATCTTTGCCGGCCCCGCTGGCAGATGCGTCGGGCGCCGATGGCACGGACTGCGGGCGTTTGTCGGTCGCAGCCGATGCCGGCTGCAAGGCTGGCGTCGCTGGCGGCAGGGCCTCGACACGCACCTCGCCATGGTCAACGCGTGCCGATTCCTGTCTGGTGGTGTCAGGCCAGAGCCAGACGGCCGCGATGGACAAGGCCATTCCGACGTTGGCCACCACCAGCAGCATCAGTCGCCGCCTCGAACTGGCTTGCCTACCGAGCAGCTGGCAGGCGTCAAGCACCGTGGGTGTGGCGCTCAGGGCGCGCGCCAGGCGCAGGCGATAGTGGCCGAACAACCAGGTGTTGCCGAAGAACCCGGGTGCCAGAAAGGCCAGCGTGGTCAATGCTGACCACAGGCCCCACTCGACCGATGCCGCCATCGGCGCGGCCAGTCGGATCACCGCAAACAGGGCGGCAATTGCGATCATCAACCCGCCCAGATACGCCAGTGCCGGCATCCACATGCCACGAAAAATCATCCAGTTCAGCGTGCACAGGCTGGCCGCCCAGTTCCAGCTCGGGCTGCCGCGGTCATAGGTTTCAAAACGCGACAGGATGGGCCGGTAGTAGTCAGCGCTGATCGGGCCGATCGCTGCGCGTTGCAATTGGTCGATATGGCTGTCTTGCGACTGGTCGAGCACGGTGGTCACGGCCAGCGACTGGCTGGAGGGATCATAGGTCTCGGGCATGGTGCATTTTGGCATCGCCATGCGCCGACCCGGTCGCAACGCTCGTGGTCGTGATAGCGTGGCAGTAGCCGGCACACATGGCCGGTGAGTTGTTTGAGGGAGGAAACTGCATGTCCACCGATCCGAAATTTCGTCGTCTGCGCATCGCCCTGGCCCTGGGCTTGCCGGCCGTGGCGCTCGCGCTGTTGCTGGTGTCGCGGGGTAGCCCAGCCCAGGCTCAGAGTCAGGGGCCGATGTCGGCGCCGGCCTGCCAGTGTTCTCCGGCGGTGGCCGTCCCCGGCATGGGCAGTCGCATCGCCCATTGCATCTGTGGCGTCATGGCCTGCGCGCTCACCGAGCCGATCGATGCGACGCGTGGCGGCGCCAGTCTGTTGCAATGTGTGCGGCAGTGACGCCGGGCAACTGACAGCCCAGGCATCCGTCGGCCCGGCCTCAGGGGGTGTCGCCGGTCCATACCGGCAAATCCTGCAGTGGCACGTCCAGCGCATCGAGCACAGCCCAGGCGGCATATGCGTCGTTGGCGGCGTAGAGGATCTGGCGTGTTTCCAGCGTGGGGTTGGCCCAGTTCGACGTGGTGACGCGTTTGGACTTGAGCAGGCGGCGGTTGAACAACAGCGCGATTGCCGCCTTGACGCCGATGGAGCGCGGGTAGCCGCGTGCGCTGAACACGAAGTCGAGATCGAGCAGCGGCTGGGCATACGTTCCCAGGCGGTGCATCAGCTGCTTCTGGTCGCTGCGCAGGTCGAACCCGGCCTTGACCACGTGGCGCGCGGCCAGCACCTCCCGTACCAGTTCGATGTTGTCGGCATCGTGCATCTGCAACACATACGCCGCAGTGGCAGTGGCAAACTGCACCACATCGGGTCCGCGCAGCGGTTCGCCGGCCTTGAACGTGGGCTTGACCTCGGTGTCGAAACCCAGGAACGGGCTGGCCAGCATGGCCTCGCGGGCCTGACCCCGTTCGGCGTCCGAGCGGGGCAGATGTATCTGCGCGCGCTGCAGGCCCTCGAACGGCGCGAGTTGCAGCACCGCTTCCTTGGGCATGGGACGCAGGCGCGACTGCGATGCTGATCGGCCCGGGTGGTCTGGTCTGGTTTCGCTCACCCGGGCAGTTTAGGCTATGGCCCGAAGCCAGCTGCGCCAGGGGGGTGGTCAACATGGCATGGCGATGCGCCTATCATGGTGGGTTGTTTTCGGCGCGGACCGGGTGGGCTCTCCCGCCCGGCCTGCTGCCGGACCTTGTTCTTGCCCCGTCTTATGCCCCTTGCCGACCGCCCACCAACGAACGCATCCCATCTTGCCCACGGTAGTAGCCTGATCAGCATCCGTGGCGCCCGTACCCACAACCTGAAGAACGTCGACATCGACATTCCGCGCAATCAGCTGGTGGTGATCACCGGCCTGAGCGGATCGGGCAAGTCCAGTCTGGCCTTCGACACCTTGTACGCCGAGGGGCAGCGACGTTATGTCGAGAGCCTGTCAACCTACGCGCGCCAGTTCCTGCAACTGATGGACAAGCCCGACGTCGACATGATCGAGGGCCTGAGCCCGGCGATCTCGATCGAGCAAAAGGCCACCAGCCACAACCCGCGTTCGACCGTGGGCACGGTGACCGAGATCCACGACTACCTGCGCCTGCTGTATGCGCGTGCCGGCACACCGTATTGCCCTGACCATGACCTGCCGCTTGCAGTCGCAGACCGTGAGCCAGATGGTCGACGCGGTGCTGGCCATGCCCGAAGGTACGCGGCTGATGGTGCTGGCACCGGTGGTGCGCGAGCGCAAGGGCGAGTTCGTCGAGTTGTTCGCCGAGCTGCAGGCCAAGGGTTATGTGCGCTTTCGCGTCGGCGGCGTGGCGTTCGAGGTGGAGAACGCTGCCCCGGCTCAAGAAGACCGAGAAACACAATATCGATGTCGTGATCGATCGCATCAAGGTACGCGGCGAGGACGACATCGCCGCGCGCGATCAGTTGCGCCAGCGTCTGGCCGAGAGCTTCGAGGCGGCGTTGTCGCTGGCCGATGGCCGGGCCCTGGTGGTCGAGATGGATGCGGCTGGCCGGCGCAGACCCCGAGCACGCCGGTGGTGAGCACTATTTCAACGCCCGCTTCGCCTGCCCGGTATGCAGTTATTCGATCGCCGAGCTCGAACCCCGGCTGTTCTCGTTCAACTCGCCGATGGGGGCCTGCCCGTCCTGCGACGGCATCGGTACCATGGAGTTCTTCGATCCGACGCGCGTGGTGGGGTTTCCGACACTGAGCCTGGCCAGTGGCGCGATCAAGGGCTGGGACCGGCGCAACGCGTATTACTTCGCCATGCTCGAGAGCCTGGCCAAGCACTACCAGTTCGACATCGACACCGCCTTCGAAGACCTGCCCGAGGCCACGCGCCAGGCGGTGTTGTTCGGCTCCGGCGAGGATGAGATCAAGTTCAGCTACGTGATGGAGTCCGGTGCGCAGCAAGGCAGGCAAGTTACGCGCAAACACCCGTTCGAAGGCGTGATACCGAACATGGCGCGGCGCTACCGCGAGACCGATTCGGTGGTGGTGCGCGAAGACCTGTCGCGCTACCGCAGCAATCAGCCCTGCGTGCATTGCCAGGGTACGCGTCTGCGCCGCGAGGCGCGCCACGTGAAGATCGGCGAAGGCGATCAGGCGCGGGCCATCTACGAAGTCAGCCACACCACCTTGCGCGAGAGCCTGCAGTATTTCTCGACGCTGGAAATGCACGGCGCCAAGGGCGAGATCGCATCCAAGGTGGTGCGCGAGATCGGTTTGCGCCTGAAGTTTCTCAACGACGTGGGTCTGAACTACCTCAGTCTGGACCGCAGCGCCGAGACCCTGAGCGGCGGCGAGTCGCAGCGCATCCGTCTCGCCTCGCAGATCGGATCGGGCCTGACCGGCGTGATGTATGTGCTCGACGAGCCCAGCATCGGTTTGCACCAGCGCGACAACGACCGGCTGATCGACACGCTCAAGCATCTGCGCGATATCGGCAACAGCGTGCTGGTGGTCGAGCACGACGAAGACATGATGCGCGCGGCCGACCACGTGATCGACATGGGGCTGGGCGCCGGCATTCATGGTGGCCGCGTCGTGGCGCAGGGGACATTCGACGACATCCGCGCCAACAGCGAGTCGCTGACCGGTCAATACCTGGCCCAGGTGCTGCGCATCGAGGTGCCGCGCCGGCGCACGCCCTGGTTGCCGACCGTGGCGGCGCAGGCCGAGTCCGCACCTGCCACCAAGGGGCGGCCGAGTGCGGCTGCCGTGGCCTGGGCCGAACGCCAGGCCGAGCATGTGGCGACACAGGGCGACCTGCAGGCGATCCGGCTGATCAAGGCCGCTGGCAACAACCTGCGCGATGTCGACGTGGCGTTCCCGGTCGGGCTGCTGACCTGCGTCACCGGTGTCTCGGGATCGGGCAAGTCCACGCTGGTCAACGACACCTTGTATGCGGCCGTGGCGCGCCAGTTGTACCGATCGCATGTTGAACCGGCGGCGCACGCAGAGATTCAGGGCATCGAGCATTTCGACAAGGTCATCAACGTCGACCAGTCGCCCATCGGGCGCACGCCGCGCAGCAATCCGGCCACCTATACCGGCATGTTCACCGCCATCCGCGAGTTGATGGCCGAGATGAACATGGCGCGCGAACGCGGTTATGGCCCGGGCCGCTTCAGCTTCAACGTGGCCGGCGGGCGCTGCGAGGCCTGCCAGGGCGACGGCGTGAAGAAGGTCGAGATGCATTTCCTGCCCGACGTCTACGTGCCCTGCGACGTGTGCCGCGGCCAGCGCTACAACCGCGAGACGCTGGAGGTGATGTACAAGGGCCGCAACATCGCCCAGGTGCTGGACCTCACCGTCGAGGCAGCGGCCAAGTTCTTCGAATCCGTGCCCACCATCGCACGCAAACTGCAGACGCTGCTCGACGTGGGCCTGTCCTACATCAAGCTGGGTCAGTCCGCAACCACGCTCTCGGGTGGCGAGGCACAACGCGTCAAGCTGGCGCTGGAACTCTCCAAGCGCGACACCGGCCGCACCCTGTACATCCTGGACGAACCGACGACCGGTCTGCATTTCGCCGACATCGCGCTGCTGCTCAAGGTGTTGCAGCATTTGCGCGACGCCGGCAACACCATCGTCGTGATCGAACACAACCTGGACGTGATCAAGACCGCCGACTGGATCATCGACATGGGGCCCGAGGGCGGTGCCGGTGGCGGCACCGTGGTGGGCGAGGGCACGCCGGAGGACATTGCGGCGAATCCGGCCAGCCATACCGGGGTGTATTTGCAGCGGGTGTTGTAGCGGGCGCGTTCGGTAGGCGCCAATGGGTATCAAGCCTGGGCTCAAAGCCGAGTTCGTATCGCACCATTACCCATTTGGGCTACATGGTATTACCCGTCTCGGTAGTAGACGCCTCGCAAGCCTTCCCCAAGAATGGGCCGAATCAGCGGATAGCCTGCCGCGCCCACCCACTACCGGAGTCGAGACATGGAGTTCTGCAAAGCATCAACCAGTTTGAATACGGCGGCGCGGTGACCTGCATGAAGATCACCGACGAGTTCGACGTCTGCATGTTGATGTAAGGCCAGCGCTTTGGATCCAACGTTCAATCCGGTTACATGGGTAGTGTGGGGCGGTCTCGGGCTTGGCCTGGTGTTTGGCGCGGTCGCCAACCGGACCAACTTCTGCACCATGGGTGCGATCTCCGATGTGGTCAACATGGGCCACTGGGGGCGTTTGCGCATGTGGCTGCTGGCCGTGGCGGTGGCCATGGTGGGTGCCAACCTGCTGCACCTGAGCGGACAGATCGACCTCGCCAAATCCATCTACCAGAGGCCGGTGCTGCCATGGCTGTCCCTGTTGCTGGGCGGCGGCCTGTTCGGTGTGGGCATGACCATGGCCTCGGGTTGCACCGCCAAGAACCTGGTGCGCGTAGGCGGTGGCAGCTTGCGCTCGCTGGTGGTGCTGGTGTTTCTGGCCGCCTCGGCCTACATGACGCTCAAGGGCCTGTTCGCGCAATGGCGCGCCAGCTACCTGGACCCGGTGACGATCGACCTGGGCGCGTCGAGCCTGTCCCAGATCGTGGCCCGATTCAGTGGCATGGGGCCAGCGAGTGCGCTGCTCGCCACCGTGGCACTGGTCGCTCTGGGCTTGCTGGCGTTCACGCTCAAGGATCGGCGCTTTCGCACCAATCGCGCTCAATGGCTGGGCGCGGTGACGCTGGGTCTGGTGGTCGTGGCGGGCTGGTACCTGACCGGCCACCTGGGCTACGGCGAGAACCCCGAGACACTGGAGACGGTCTACTTTGCCACCAACACCCGTACCCTGGAATCCCTCAGCCTGGTCGCGCCAGCCGCCTTCAGTCTGGAGTTGCTGCTGCTATGGACCGACCAGTCCCTGCATGCCACCTTCGGCATTGCCAGCGCGTTTGGCATTGCCCTGGGCTCGATGGCGTACGCGCTGGCCACGCGCCAGTTTCGCTGGGAGGGCTTCGCCAGCTTTGACGATTTGCGCAACCATCTGATCGGTGCAGTGTTGATGGGGTTTGGCGGTGTCACCGCCATGGGCTGCACCATCGGTCAGGGCATGTCGGGTCTGTCGACTCTGGCCATCGGTTCTGTGGTGGCCGTGCTGGGACTGACCGGTGGCGCCGTGGCCACGATGAAATACCAGGTCTGGCGCGCCTGAAATCCTCGCCACCCGAACAAGCCTGCCAGAACACATTGATTGACCCATGAGCAACACGCCGCCAATCCGAATCCACGACGCGCAAGCCGACTCGCCGTGGCGGTGTCATGGCTTGGCTGCGCCGCCCGCCCAAGTGGTCCATGGCCAGCATGCTGGTGTTGGGCAGCGTCATCGGCATCCTGATCTGGGGTGGGCTGAACACCGGCATGGAATGGACCAACCGCACCGAGTTTTGTCTCTCGTGCCACGAGATGACGATTCCCGCCGAGGAACTCAAGAAGACCGTGCATTACAAGAACCGCAGCGGCACCACGGTGTCGTGTGCCGACTGCCATGTGGCCGGCAGCAAGAGCCCGAGCGACTACGGCCGCAAGTTCGAGGCCAAGATCATGGCGGCACGCGACGTGCTCGGCAAGATCACCGGCGTGGTCGACACGCCCGGAGAAGTTTGAAGCCCACCGCCTGACCATGGCCAAGCGTGTCTGGGCTCGCATGAAGGCATCCGACTCGCAGGAATGCCGCAACTGCCACAAGTTCGAAACCATGGACCAGGCCAAGCAGAAAGATCGCTCGGTGGTCAAGCACGAAGGCGCCATCGAAGACGGCAAGACCTGCATCGAGTGCCATCAGGGGATTGCCCACAAGCCGGTGCACCAATTGCTGGCGCAGGAAGAAGCGACGCAGAAGCCATGAAGCCGACTGAGCCCAACTTGTGCGCCGCGACCCTGGTCATTCCTGCGCAGGCCGGAACGACAAGCTGCGAGCAACGACTATCGACAAACGCATCTCAAGGAGTTGACTGATGAAGACATTGGCAGTGGCAATGCTGTTGGCGCTTGCCGGCAGCGCCTGGGCTGCGCCCGACTGGAGCAAGGTGCCTGCACGCAAGGTGACCCTGTTCTACCCGGGACAGGCGGCCCTGGAGTGGGTGATGAACAAGTCCGACCATTCGGCCGTGCCCGACATCGTCGACAAGAAGCGCAGTTGCGCCAAGTGCCACGAGGGCGACGTCAGCGACGTTGGCGACATGATCGTCAAGGGTGTGGCCGTGGGCCGTTCCAAGACCGTGCTTGAACCCAGCCCGGTCGCTGGCAAGCCTGGCTCCCTGCCGGTGATGTTTCAAACCGCCTATGACGCCGACAAGATCTATTTCCGTTTCGAGTGGACCTCGCCAGCCGGCGGCGACAAGAAGCCTGACCCCAAGAACGAGGTCAAGCTGGCCATGATGTTCGACGGCGGCGGCACCGTGGACGGTTCCAATCAGAATGGCTGCTGGGCCACCTGCCATCAGGACTTGCGCAGCATGAAGGACGGCAAGGACGACAAGAAAACCAAGTACATCAAGAACGCCGACCTTGGCCTCGGGCAAGTTCATGGACCTGATCCAGTACCGCAGCGGCAAGGGCGAAAAACCCATCGACGGCCATGTGGCCAACAGCCGCGAGACCGAAGGCGGCAAGAGTCTGCAAAAGGCCGAAGGCAAAAAGGACGGCAACAAATGGGTCGTGACCTTTGAGCGCAGCCTGGCCGGCGGCGGCAAGGGCGACCACAGCATCGTGGCCGGCAAGACCTACAACTTTGGCTTCGCCATCCACGAGGACTACTCCAACGCACGTTTTCACTACGTGTCGCTGGGCTACCAGTTCGGCCTGGACAAGGCCGTGCCCGAGGTGAAGAACTACATCAACGTCATCAAACAATAGTGCGCATTCGTCAGTGAGGTCAGTCTTAACCATTAACCGTAAGGAGACAGCAATGAAACCACAACGCTGGAGCAGAACGCTAAGGGCATGCACGCTCGTAGCCGGCGCCTGGATGATGACGGCGGGCGCTAGCGCAGCGCCGTCCAATGCGGCCATGCTGGCCAACGCCTGCGCCGGTTGCCACGGCACCAATGGCGGCAGCGCCGGACCGAGCATGCCAAGTCTGGCCGGCCAGTCCAAGGAGGCGATTGTGGTGGCGATGCAGAAGTTCAAGAGTGGTGAGCGCGCGTCCACCATCATGGGGCGCCTGGCCAAGAGCTACACCGATGCCGATTTCGAGGCCATGGGTGATTTCTTCGCCAAACAGAAGCTGCATTCCACGCGGCAAACCCTGGACGCCGCACGCGTGGCCCGTGGCGCGGCGCTGCAAGAGGCCAACTGCTCGCGCTGCCACCTCGAAGACGGCAGGGAAGGCAAGGGCGACACGCCGACCATGGCCAGCCAGTGGCTGCCCTATTTGCAGATGCAAATGGCGCTGTACCTGTCGGACAAACGCAAGATGCCGGAAAAAATGGCAGAAAAGGTCAAGCCCTTGTCGGCGAACGACCTTGAAGCGCTGCTGCATTTCTACGCCAATGTGAAATAACAGGGGAACCACCATGACAAACAATCGCAGAAGTTTCCTCCAACTCATGGGTATTGGCGGCGTCGGCGCGTCGCTGGCCGCATGCGGCACGCAAGCCGTCAATTCAAGCGGCGCCACCAGCACCGAGGCCAACGCCACAAACGCTGCGCAAGAGCAGCGGCCGGCGCGTGGTGGTGGTGGGTGGCGGCTACGGCGGCACCATTGCTGCCAAGTACATCCGCATGCTCGACAAGTCGATCGAGGTGGTGTTGATCGAACCCAAGCGTCAGTATGTGTCCTGCCCGTTCAGCAACCTGTACCTCGGTGGTTTGCTCAAGGACATGTCGTCGCTGACGATCGGCTACGACAAGCTGTCGGCCAACCACGGTATCACCCTGGTGCACGACACTGTCAGCGCCATCGACGCGGCCAAGAAGACCGTCACGGTGTCTTCGGGCAGCATCGACTATGACCGCCTCGTGCTGTCGCCCGGCATCGATTTCCGCACCGAAGAGCTCGACGGCTATGACATGGCCAGCACCCCGCTGGTGATGCCGCACGCCTGGCAGGCCGGAGCGCAGACGATGCTGCTGCGCAAACAGCTCGAAGACATGCCCAAGACTGGTACCGTGATCATCTCTGTGCCGCTGGGGCCGTTTCGCTGCCCGCCCGGCCCATACGAGCGCGCCAGCATGATCGCCATGTACCTCAAGCAGCACAAGCCGGGTGCCAAGCTGGTGATCCTGGACGCCAACCCCAACATCGTGTCCAAGGGTGGTCTGTTCCGCAAGGGCTGGGCCAAGCACTACGAAGGCATCATCGAGTACCGTGGCGCACAGAAGGTGACCGCCGTCAACGCCAAAACCCGCTCGGTCTTCATCGAGGGCATGCAGGAGGTCAAGGGCGACGTGGTGAATGTGATTCCGCCGCAACGTGCCGGCAGCATTGCCAAGGTAGCTGGCCTGGTCGGCGCCGACAATCGCTGGTGCCCGATCGACAGCACCACCTTCGAATCGACGATAAAAAAGAGCATTCACGTGATCGGCGACGCCTGCGTGGCCGGGGCCATGCCCAAGTCGGGCTACTCGGCCAACTCCGAGGCCAAGGTCTGCGCCATGAACATCGTGGCCGTTATGAATGGCAAGGCGCCCATCGAGATGTCGGGCATCAACACCTGCTTCAGCTACCTGTCGGCCACAGAGGCGGTCAGCGTGGCCAACGTCTATGCGGTCAAGGAAGGCAAGATCATCGCCGTGCCGAACTCGGGCGGCGTGTCACCGGACTTGTCCGAAGCGGAAGCGGTGTACGCGTCGAGCTGGCTCAAGAACATCCTGACCGAGATGTCCACCTGAGCCCTGCAAGGGCGGCGTCTGCAGGCACAGGCATCAAGCCTGCGCCGGCAGCGCCACCGCTTGCGGCAGGCGCGTGACTTGAATGCAAGAGCTCACTCACAATCCTCTTATCAGCAGACGCCATGGGTATTTTGCGTAGACGCGTGATCAAGGGCGCCAGCACGGGCGGCTTGCTTGCCGTGCTGGTGGCCGGCCTGCTCAGACCGCTCCAGGCGCTGGCATGGAACAAGGCGGCGTTCGAAGCCAAGGACATCCCCGGGTCCATGAAGGCGCTTGGCGTCGGATTGGCCGCCGACAGCAAGGATTTGCTGCTCAGCGCTCCGGATATTGCCGAAAGCGGTGCGGTAGTGCCGATCGCCATCGTCAGCAACATCCCGAACACGGTTTCCCTGGCGGTATTCGTCGACAAGAACCCTGCGCCTCTATCGGGTGCTTTTAACTTCAGCAACGGGGCTCTGCCCGATGTATCGATGCGAGTGAAGATGGGTCAATCATCGGTGGTCAGGGTCGTGGCCAAGACAGGCGACGGCAAGTTCTACCAGACTCAGAAGGAAGTCAGGGTTACCGCCGGCGGATGTGGCGAGTGATTCCGCGAATCGAACCGGCGACAATCAAGGAAACGACATGGCTAGTCCGACGAAAATCCGGGCCCAACTCAAGGGCGACGTAACCGACGTCAAGATCCTTATGGCCCACGTGATGGAAACCGGCCAGCGCAAGGACCCGAAGACCAACCAGCCCGTCCCGGTCCACTTCATCCAGGAATTCACCGTGGAGATTGGTGGCAAGAAGGTGGTCGAGGCCGAAACCGGCCCCTCGGTGTCAACCAACCCGCTGTTCAGCCTCAAGGTCAAGGGCGCCAAGGTCGGCGACAAGGTTGTCGTCAAGTGGGTGGACAACCGCGGCGATTCGCGTACTGACGAAACCACCGTCGTCTAGCGATTTCGGTATATCTCGCCCCACTTCCCCATCCGCAGCATCCGCGCCAGGATGCGTGCATCCTGAATGTCGCAAATGATGCGCCAATCACCAATCCGGTATTTTCTGTAGCTTCCCGGCGTTCCAGTGCGACAGTGGGAACGGTATCAGCCGTTCGCGTGGAATCCGACCGGCCATGCCGGCGTAACGCGGGTTTGTCCCGGATCATTTTGTGCAGCAGAATCGGGACCTTTGCCACAATGGCCGCCAACTGAAGACTTCCAGAGACATGCCATGGCCAAGAATTTCGACACGATGGAGGACAGCAACCGCTCGTCCAATGCCAGCATCCACGAGATTTCCGATCCGTCGCGGCGTACGGTCTTGCGGGGTAGCGCAGCAGTAGCCATCGGGTCGCTGCTCGCTGGCTGTGCGTTGCCGGGAGCCAGCGACGGCGCACCTCGGCTTGGCTTCAAGGGCATTTCCGCCGGGCTCGGCGACAAGTTGGTCGTGCCCGACGGGTATGTGGCCAAGGCGATTGCCGCCTGGGGTGAGCCGATCGGCGTGCCAGGAAACATGCCGGCATTCCAATTCGATGCGTCGAACAGCGCCGCCGAGCAGGCGGTGCAGATGGGCATGCACCATGACGGCGTCGAGTACTTCGCGCTGGCGGGCAGTTCGTCGCATGGCCTGATCGCCATCAACCATGAGTACACCGACGACGGCCTGCTGCACGTCGGCGGCTTTAGCGACATGAATGCCGAGAAGGTCAAGAAGTCGCAGAACGCGCATGGCCTGACGGTGTACGAGGTCGAGCGCAAGGGCGACGATTGGCAGATGGTGCGGCCGTCGCGTTACGCCAGGCGCTTCACGATGGACGCTCCGTTCACGGTGCAGGGGCCGGCGGCCGGTCACGCGATGATGCGCACCGCGGCGGATCCGGCCGGTCGCACTGTGCTGGGCACGCTGAACAACTGCGCCAGCAGCCAGACGCCATGGGGCACGTATCTGTCGGGCGAAGAGAACTGGATGGGCTATTTCGGCCACGGCGACAAGATCGACGCGCATCAAAAACGCTGGGGCGCGCGCAAGGAGGGTGCCTACCGATGGGACAAGTTCGATCCCCGTTTCGACGCCGCCAAAAATCCGAACGAACCGAACCGCTTCGGCTGGATCGTCGAGGTCGATCCGATGGACCCGACCAGCACGCCGATCAAGCGGACCGCGCTGGGCCGTGCCGCCCACGAAGGCGCCTGGGTCGGGGTCACCAAGGACGGGCGTGCGGTGGTGTATTCGGGCGAGGATGCGCGTTTCGAATACATCTACCGATTCGTCAGCCGCGACAAGATAGCGCCGGGCGGCGCCAAGGCGAATCGCGAATTGCTCGACCACGGCATCCTGTATGTGGCGCGTTTCGATGCCGACGGACGTGGCCAATGGCTGGCGCTGGTGCATGGCCAGGGCCCGCTCACGGCGACCAACGGTTTTGCCGACCAGGGTGAGGTGCTGATCAAGGCGCGCCAGGCCAGCGACCTTTTAGGTGCCACCAAGATGGACCGGCCCGAGTGGCTGGCGATCGACAAGGCCAGCGGCTGGATCTATTGCACGCTGACCAACAACAGCCAGCGAGGCGGCAACAACCGCCCGGGCGTTGATGCAGCCAATCCGCGCGCCAACAACACCATGGGCCAGATCATCCGCTGGAAGGAAGACGGCGATTTCGACGGCGCCGGCTTCCAGTGGAACCATCTGGTGCTGGCGGGCGACCCGGCGAATGAGCGCGCCGAAGCCAAGGGCAACATCAAGGGCGACATCTTCGGCTGCCCGGACGGCATTGGTTTCGACCAACGCGGCGTGTTGTGGATCCAGACCGATGCTGCGGCATCGCAGATGTACAAGGGCGAGTTCAGGAACATCGGCAACAACCAGATGCTGGCCTGCGATCCGGCCACTGGCGAGATGCGCCGTTTTCTGACGGCACCGACGAACTGCGAGGTGACCGGCGTGACCTTCACGCCCGACGGACGCACGTTGTTCATCAGCATCCAGCACCCGGGCGAGACACCCGGCGAGCGCAGCGACCCGGCCGAACCGGACAAGTATTCGAACTGGCCAGACTACCAGCCCAATGGACGCCCGCGCTCGGCCACGGTGGTCATAGGCAAAAAGGATGGTGGGTTGATCGGGACCTGAGGTTCCGCTGTTTGTGCGTCCTCTCGTGTGGATTGGTAACTACTCGGTGCGATAGTGCGGTCCGGCCCCATCTTGGCGGCATATGTGGTGGATCAGGCCGGCAAGGCACTCTGCTCCGCAAATGTCCCCCGGCCTTCGGCCTCCGCCTTTATTCTGCTGCGCAGAGCGCCTCACCGTCCTGATCTTGTGGCGTTGTTGGTATTTGTGACGTGTACCCAAAACCTCCCCAGGACAAGTGGGGTGGGTGGGGGCGCAGCGAAGTAAAGGAGGAATCAATGGGCGAAGCCCATTGAGGGGGACATGAGCGGAGCCCCCACCCGCCCCACTTGTCCCACCGGCGCCTTCCCAGACTGATGGAGAAGCACCCGGTGCCTCAAGCCATGGCGACAGGCTCCGTCAATGCCGAGGCGGTCATGTCTCTGCGCCTCAAGCCCTGGAAGCCACGATGCGCTCTGCCTCATCGCGTTCGGTCTGATCACCGAACATCATGGTGCCCAGGCACAGGGCCGATACCAACAGATTGCTTTTGCCGAGTTTGCGGTATTGCATGGTGCGCGTCAGGTTGCAGGGTGGGAAACTGCGAGTGTTACAGAAATAGCGTGTCCGGGTGGGCTGGCCACTTGGTTTCGCCGCACCCGCCTTCAGGTCCTAGAATGACCCGGCGTTTGTCAGTCCTGTTCATCCGTTACCAATTAATCGCATGGTCCCTCACCTCGTCACGGCGCTTACCGGCCCGATCAATGAACTGGAGCAGCGTGTGCTGGACTCCATGCCGGCCATCGAGCGCTGGTTCCGGCTCGAATGGATGGAGCACACGCCGCCGTTCTACAGCTCGGTCGACATCCGCAACGCTGGCTTCAAGCTGGCGCCGGTGGACACCAACCTGTATCCCAGCGGCTGGCAGAACCTGACGCCGGCCATGATGCCGCTGGCGGTGCAGGCGGCCATGGCGGCGATCGAGAAGATCTGCCCGGAGGCGCGCAACCTGCTCATCATTCCCGAGAATGCGACCAAGGACAGCTTTTATCTGGCTGGCGTGGCGCAATTGCAGCGCATCTTTCACATGGCTGGCATGAATGTGCGGGTCGGTTCCATCAATCCCGAGATCAAGAAGGTCACGACCATCGAGTTGCCCAACGGCGAGAAGGTGCGACTTGATCCGGTCATCCGTACCCGGCGTCGGCTCGGGGTCAAGGATTTCGACCCCTGCACCATCTTGCTCAACAACGACCTGCGCGCCGGTGTTCCCGGCATCCTGGAAGAAATCCACGAGCAATACCTGTTGCCTCCGCTGCATGCGGGCTGGTTCACGCGGCGCAAGAGCCGGCACTCGCAGAGTTACGAGGAGATCTCCAAGCGTTTCGGCAAGCTGCTCGGTGTCGACCCGTGGTTGATCAACCCGATGTTCAACCGCTGCGGCGAGGTCGACATGTCGCACGACGCCGGCATGGAGTGCCTGACCACCAATGTCGATGCCTTGCTGACCAAGATCCGGCGCAAGTACAAGGAATACGGCATCAACGAAAAGCCGTTCGTGGTGATCAAGGCCGACAACAGCAGCACCGGCTTTGGCATCACCACCGTGCGTGACGTCAAGGATCTGGCGCGCATCCGTGCCGATGCCAAGTCCAAGCCGCAGCCACCACTGGAGGTCATCGTGCAGGAGGGCGTGTTGACCAACGAGCGCATGAACGACGCCATGGCCGAACCCGTGGTCTACATGATGGACCGCTACGTGGTCGGCGGCTTCTACCGCGTGCATGCCGGCCGGGGCAGCGACGAGAATCTCAACGCGCCTGGTTCGAGCTACGTGCCACTGGCTTTTGCCGAGAGTACGCACTTACCCCAGCCGGGTGTTCGCCCCGGGGCCAGCGCGCCCAACCGCTTTTACATGTACGGTGTGATCGGCCGGTTGGCGATGCTGGCCGCGAGCTACGAAATCGAGGCCACCGACCCGGACGCCGAAACCTACGACTGAGCTTCTTGCGCCGTTGTCGCGGTGCAGTACGAGAGTTGCTGCGCCGCAACATAATGGGTCGAATATGTCGATCTAGGGCCTGACGTCTGCAGATCGTGGCTGTCCGCGGGCGCACAATGCGGCCTTGGTTTTCTGCAATTGCGGCGGGTTTCAATCGGCCGCCAATCCCACTTGTCCACTTCCAAGTCCTCTCTCACCGCGCTGACGATCGGCGCGGTCGGCGTCGTTTACGGCGACATCGGCACCAGTGTGTTGTATGCGATGAAGGAGGTGTTCAATTCGGGACACGTGCCGTTCACGCCCGAGAACATCTACGGCATCCTGTCGATCTTCTTCTGGACGCTGACCATCATCGTCTCGCTCAAGTACGTGGTGCTGGTGCTGCGCGCCGACAACAACGGCGAAGGCGGACTGGTCGCCATGCTGGCGCTGGCGTCGCAGGCGGTCAAAGGCAGTCCGCGTCTGCGCCGCGTGTTGCTGATGGTCGGCATTTTCGGCACGGCCCTGTTCTACGGCGACGGCGTCATCACCCCGGCGATCTCGGTGCTGTCCGCGGTCGAGGGCCTGGAGGTGGTGTCGCCGGCATTCAAGACCTATGTGATTCCGCTCACGCTGGTCATCCTGTTCATGTTGTTCGCGGTGCAAAAACGCGGCACCGGCGGCATCGGCAAGTTCTTCGGACCGATCACGCTGGTGTGGTTCGCCGTGATCGCGCTGCTCGGCGTGATCCATATCGCACACGATCCGCAGATCCTGCTGGCGGTGAGCCCGCATTACGCGCTTGCCTTCATCGTCGACAACCCGCTGGTGACCTTCATCATCCTGGGTGCGGTGGTGTTGTGTGTCACCGGCGCCGAAGCCCTGTATGCCGACCTCGGGCATTTCGGCAAGAAGCCGATACGCCTGGCCTGGTTTTCCGTGGTCATGCCGGCGCTCACGCTCAACTACTTCGGTCAGGGCGCCTTGCTGTTGCGCTATCCCGAGACGGTGAAGAACCCGTTCTACATGATGGCGCCGGACTGGGCGTTGATACCGCTGGTCATGCTGGCGACCATGGCCACGGTGATTGCGTCCCAGGCGCTGATCACCGGCGCATTCAGCGTCACCAAGCAGGTGATACAAATGGGTTATCTGCCGCGACTCGATATCCACCACACCAGCGTGCGCGACACCGGACAGATCTACATTCCGCTGGTCAATTGGGGTCTGTTTGCGGCCATCGTGCTGGCGGTGGTGTTGTTCCGCTCTTCGAGCAATCTGGCGTCGGCCTACGGTGTGGCTGTGTGCACCGACATGCTGATCACGACCATCCTGACCTTCTATGTGATCCGCTACCACTGGAACTACCCGCTGGCCCTGTGCCTTGGCGCGACCGGGGTGTTCTTTGTTGTGGATTTCGCGTTCTTTGCGTCCAACCTGATGAAGCTGCTGGAGGGCGGCTGGTTTCCGCTGCTCATCGGCGCCAGCGTATTCACCCTGATGATCACCTGGAAGGAAGGACGGCGGCTGCTCAACGCGGCCCTGCGCGCGGAAGCCATCGACCTGCGCAGTTTTCTCGAAGCGGTGTTCGTCAGCCCGCCGACACGCGTGGAGGGCACCGCAGTGTTTCTGACCGCCGACATCGACACGGTGCCCAACGCCATGCTGCACAACCTCAAGCACAACAAGGTGATGCACGAAAACAACCTGTTCGTCACGGTGCGCAATCACGAGGTGCCGTGGATCGGCATGGACAAGCGCATCGAGATCGAGTCGCTCGGCCGTCACTGCTGGCAGGTCGTGGTCCACTACGGCTTCAAGAACGATCCCGACCTGCCCAAGGCACTGCAGCAGATCCGTGGCCGTGGTTGTGATCTCGATCCGATGACGACCAGTTATTTCCTGTCGCGCGACAGCGTGGTTCCCTCCATCGGCAGCGGCATGTCGCCGTGGCGCGAGAAGCTGTTTGCCCAGATGCACCGCAACGCAGGAGCTGCGGCTGATTTTCTGAACTTGCCGAATAACGCGGTGGTGGAGTTGGGGTCGAAGGTTGAGATTTGATCGCACTTGTCGATCTGGTTGCCGTGCCAGACGTGCTCTTGGTGGCCTGGCATCGGACAAAGTGCGTCGACCGTTGACACTCGCGGACCGCCGGTAGTGGATCAGGCCGGCGAGGCACTCTGCTCCGCAAATGTCCCCCGGCCTTCGGCCTCCGCCTTTATTTTGCTCCGCAGAGCGCCTCACCGCCCCGATCCAGCGGCATGCGTGGGACGCGAGGCTTGCGCTGGTGGTGTGCTATCGGCGCCTCAGGACAAGCAGAGTGGGCGGGGGGCGCAGCGAAGTAAAGGAGGAATCAATGGGCGAAGCCCATTGAGGGGGACATGAGCGGAGCCCCCTGCCCGCTCTGCTTGTCCCACTACCGACGTAGGCGTCACAGCCCACCTGTGTTGTGCGAACTGCATGGCCCGTCCATGGAGCAAGGTGGCAGTGGTGATCATGCCCGAGCAACTGGCAAGCCCTTGCCGGGCTCGGCACAATAGCAGCTTTCCTGCGAATGTCGGGCCGGGCTGATTGCGCCGGCAGCCAGGATGACCTACCGAGCACGCGCCACCATGCATATTCTTTTTGTTGCCGATCCCCTGGAGTCCTTCAAGATCTACAAGGACACCACCTTCTCGATGATGCGCGAGGCGCAGCGGCGGGGTCACAAATTGTCGGCCTGCGAGGTGACCGACATCTCGTGGGTCAGTGGCGGTCGGGTGCGCGCCGGTGTGCGCGACATCATGCTCACCGGTGACAAGAACCACTGGTTCGACGCCGGCGCCACCGGGCTGGACCGGCGCGCCTGCGAGCTGGCGGAATTCGACGCCATCGTGATGCGCAAGGATCCGCCGTTCGACTCCGAGTTCTTCTACGCCACGCACTTGCTCGAACAGGCCGAGCGCGAAGGCGCGCGGGTGTTCAACAAACCGCGTGCCTTGCGCGACCATCCGGAAAAACTCGCGGTCATGGAGTTCCCGCAGTTCACCGGGCCCACGCTGGTCACGCGCGACGCGCAGCAGGTGCGGCAATTCCACGCCGAGCATCGCGACATCATCCTCAAGCCGCTGGACGGCATGGGAGGCACCGGCATCTTCCGTGTGCGCGACGACGGCATGAACCTGGGCACCATCATCGAGACGCTCAACCGCGATGGCGCGCAGTCGCTGATGGTGCAGAAATACCTGCCCGAGATCGTCGCGGGCGACAAGCGGGTGCTGCTGATCGGCGGCAAGCCGGTGCCGTTTTCGCTGGCGCGTATTCCGCAAGGCAGCGAGATCCGCGGCAATCTGGCGGTGGGTGGCAAGGGTGTCGCACAGCCGCTGTCCAAACGCGATCGCGAGATCGCCGAGGCCCTGGGCCCGGTGCTGGCGGCGCGTGGCCTGCTGCTGGTGGGCGTGGATGTGATCGGCGACTATGTCACCGAGATCAACGTGACCAGTCCGACCTGTTTTCAGGAAATCCACGACCAGGCCGGCTTCGACGTGCCGGCAATGTTTGTCGATGCGCTGGAGGCCGCGGTGGCCGCGTCCTGACAAAACTGGCGCTGCGGCGGCCCAGCGCCATGGCGGCGCCGCAGAGGCCTGGATCAGGCCGTGGCGCTCACCTGCGGCGCCATCGGCGCGGCTTGCGGGCGGCCTTCGACAAAGGTGATGAATTCACCCGGTTGCAGCGCCGTCCAGTTCTCGTTCGTCGTCAAGGGTTCGGTCACGACGATGGCCAGCCGGTCCTCCGGGCAGTTGTGCTGTGACAGGTCCATCTTCATGTCCTCGTCGCGCAGATGCACTTCGGTAAACGGGTGCTGGCGCACCAGATAGTGCAGCTTGGTACTGGCGTGGGCCCACAAGGCCTGGCCGTTGCTCAGCAGGAAGTTGAAGGTGCCGTGCGCAGCAATCTGCGGCACCAGTTCCTTCAGCGTCAGGCTCAGTTCGGCCACGCTGGGTACGCCGGCATGCGACTTGACGATCTCCTGCATGAGCCAGCAAAACGCCAGTTCGCTGTCGGTGTCACCGACCGGGCGGAAGTTGCCATGCAGCGTCGGTGCGTAACCCTTGAGGTCGCCGTTGTGTGCAAACACCCAGTAGCGGCCCCAGAGTTCGCGCACGAAGGGATGGGCGTTTTCCAGCGTGGTCGCGCCCAAGGTCGCCTTGCGCACATGGGCGATCACGTTGTGGCTCTTGATCGGGAAACTGCGCAGCATGTGCGCCAGCGGCGATGTGGCTGCGCTTTCCTTGTCGACGAAGTGACGGATGCCGCGCCCGGGCTTCTCGCCTTCGCTCTCAAAAAAAGCGATGCCCCAGCCATCGGCGTGATGGTCGGTCTCCCCGCCGCGCCGGGCAAAGCCGGAGAAGCTCAGGGTCAGGCTGGCGGGTAGCCGGCTGTTCATTCCCAATAACTGGCACATGTCGCAAATGTCTCGCAGGCCCTGGGACGAACACTCGTCCGACATGGCCTGCCTGACAGTTTAGCGGCCGGCGGCCGCCGACCCTTCACTATGCAACGGACTGTTGCGGCGGCGCCGCATCCGCGCCCGGCCGCGCACGCTCAGTCGCGCGGTTCGGACCACAGCTTTGCGCCGGTGGCCCAGTTCTCGCGTTTGACGTCAGTGATCAGGATGTCGACCGATTCGGGCGAGCCGCCCAGCACCTCGACGGAGACGCGGGTGATTTCCTGCACCAGTTTCTTCTTCTGCTCGACGGTACGGCCTTCCAGCATTTCAACGTGGTAGGTGGGCATGGGGACTCCTGGGATAAGGTTATGGTTGAAAGGCTTGTCAGTGGCGCCTGCACCTGCGTCAGGCTGGATCCGCCGCGGGTTCGATTGCCGGTTCATCAGGCAACCAGGTGACGATGAAGGCGGAGCAGCACGCGATCAGTGCCATGGCAAGCAAGAGGCTGTCAAAACCGGCCGTCTTCACCACAGGCCCCAGCAAATATACCGCCAGCGAGGCGACGCCAAACGACACGGCCAGGCGCACGCCTGCCACACGCGAGCGATAGGCGTCATCGACATAACGCACCACCATCGCATCAGTGAACGGAATCGCGCCGAACACCGTGATCATGAAGCCGATCTGCAACCAGAACAGCCACCAGCCTTGGGCATGACTTGCCAGCAGGAACATCGGGACCTGCAGCAACACGATGAACAGGTACAGGCGCTTGATGGCAAAGCGGTCTATCAGGCGCCCGACAATGACCTGCGAAAACGACGCGATCGCGTAGACGGCCGCCAGCATCATGCCTAGCTGCGCCGGGTCTTCCACAATGCCTTCGAAGCGCTCACGCATCAACTGACCATTGCCGTTGGTCGTGAAGTTGAACAGCAGACTGCTGGTGATGGCGGCGAACGTCATCACCATGAACATGCGTGCCATCTGCGGTTTCGCCAGGCCTACCTTGGAGCGCGTGGTACGTCGGGCCGGCGATTCGGTCTCTACCGGCGCCAGGCGAAGAAAGAGGTAGCCCAAGGCCAGCGACAACAGGCCGGGAAGCACGAAAGCGGCGCGCCAGCCGGCGTACTTGACCATGAAGCCTGTCAGGATGGCGGCAAAGGCAATACCCATATTGCCTGCCAGGCCGTTGATGCCTATCGTCAGCCCCGGCTTCTGCGCATGCTGCAACAGCATCGGAATGCCCACCGGATGGTAGATGGCCGAAAACAAGCCCAACACCGACAGCGCAAGCGCCATCTGCCAGGCGTTCTGCGCGAGCGCACAGATAAGCGCCGAGATGCCGATGCCGAAGAAGAACACCAGCATCATGCTGCGTCGGCCCCACAGGTCGCCGAGCCGACCGGCCGGCACCGAGCCCAGGCCGAACAACAGGAACGCGCCGGCGCTGTAGGGCATAAGGTCTTCCCACTGGGCAAATCCGAAGTCGGTTGCCACGCTGGCCACGGCTGTGGCGAAGATCAGCAGGAACATGTGGTCCAGCGCATGGGCCAGATTCAATAGCAGGGCGGTGCCGCGCGACAGGTTCATCTTGCAGGGTCAGGATGATTGGAGGGTTGGAGGGGATGCTGGATTCTCACCGATACGCTCAGTCGCTGTTTACGCAACGCGTACGGATTTCAAGCGCGGTGCTCCGTCGACCTGCGCCGCGTGGCGCTGTATCCGTCTGTGGATTCGACGTAGCCAACTGAACTGACAGTGGGCACAATCCGTTCAATGATCGCGTCCGCATCGATTGCCAACACGGACTCAAAAGCGCCCAATCGCCTGCGTGGCCGCCTGTTCCGCAAGTATCTGCTGCTGATCCTCGCGCTGGTCAGCGTCGCGATGCTGGCCTCAGGTGGTGTTACCCAGTATTTCTGGCACAAGGAAACCCATGCGGCGCTGGCTGACCTGCAGCGCGAGAAGGCGATTGGCGCGGCGTCGCGCATCGAGCAGTACATCACCCAGGTGGCGCGCCAGATCGGTTTCGCTGCGTTGCCGCAGATCGGGTCTGCCGACGTTGAGTTGCGGCGCATTGAGTTTCTCAAGTTGCTGCGACAGGTGCCCGAGGTCACCGACGTGGTGCTGCTCGACAGCAAGGGACTCGAGCAACTGGCGGTGTCGCGTCTGGGCATGGACAGCCTGGGCTCGAACAAGGACCGGTCGCAGGAGCCTGCCTTTGTGCAGGCGCGACCCGGCCAGCCCTGGTTTGGCCCGGTCTATTTCCGCAAGGAGACCGAACCCTACATGACGATTGCGACCCGCGCCGGTGGTCGCGCTGGTCCGGTGACGATGGCCGAGGTGAACCTGAAGTTCATCTGGGACGTGGTCACGCGCATCAAGATCGGTGAAAAAGGCAAGGCCTATGTGGTCGATGACAAGGGCTTGCTGGTGGCTGACCCGGACATCGGTCTGGTCTTGCGCAAGACCAGCATGGCGCACCTGGCCCATGTCAGGGCCGGCGCCGATATCCATGGTGCCGATGCGCCGGCCATGAAATCACATGACTTGACGGGCGTTGCGGTGCTGACGTCTGTCGTGTCCATCGAACCGCTGGGCTGGAAGGTCTACGCCGAGCAGCCCTGGTCCGAAGTCACCGCCAGACTCGACGCGTCGATGTTGCGCACGGGGCTGTTGTTGCTGGCAGGGTTGTTGATCTCGGCGCTGGCCGCGTGGGCCTTGGCACGCAGCATGGTGCGGCCGATACGGACCCTGGATGAAGGCGCGCGGCGCATTGGCGGCGGCGACCTGCATCAGCAGATCAACATCCGCACTGGCGACGAACTTCAGGGACTGGCCGAACAGTTCAACGCGATGACGGCACAGTTGCGCGAGTCCTATGCGGGGCTGGAGCGCAAGGTCGAGGAACGTACCGCCGAAGTGACGCAGGCACTCGAATACCAGACCGCGATCAGCGACGTGTTGCGTGTGATCAGCGAGTCGCCCACCGACGTGGCGCCGGTGTTCGAGGCCATCATGGACAGTGCGACCCGGCTTTTTGGCGTATCGATTGCTGCCGTGTTTCGCTACGACGGAAGTCAGGTGCACATGATCGGGTCCAAGGGCTGGTCCGAAAGCGCGTTGCAAGATGCCAAGCGGCTGTATCCGGCACCGCCAAATCCCGAAATGATCAGCGGCAGGGTCATCCTGACGGGGCAAGCGCAGACGATTGCCGACACGCATGCCGACGCCGGGTATGACCAGACCACAGCCCATGTGGGCCAGTGGCGTCGCATGATGGCCACGCCGCTGCTCAAGGACGGAGCCGTAGTGGGCGTACTGGTGATGGCCTGGGCCGCACCGGGTGAGGTGCGTCGACCTGAACTCGACCTGCTCAAGACCTTCGCCGACCAGGCGGTGATTGCAATCGAGAACGTGCGCTTGATCAGCGAGACACGCGAAGCCCTGGAGCAGCAGACTGCCACCGCCGAGGTGCTGCAGGTCATCTCCAGTTCGCCAACGGATGTGCAACCGGTGTTCGATGCCATCGCCGAGCGTGCCATGACCCTGTGCGACGCGCGCATCGGCGCCGTAACCCGATTCGACGGGGAGTTGCTGCATCTGGTGGCCTTTCATGGGGTGACACAGCAGGCATCGGACACCATGCGTGCGGCGTTCCCGCTGCGCCCGGGTGGTGATGCCATCGCCGCGCGCGCCATCGCGAACCGCGCGCCGGCACAGATCGTCGATGTACTGGCCGATCCCCACTACGCGCTCAAGGACGAGGCCCGGCGGGCGGGGTATCGCAGCAACCTCGCGGTGCCGATGGTGCAGGACGGTGAGGTCGTAGGCTCCATCGTCGTGTGCCGGGAGCAGGTCGGTATTTTTCCGGACAAGCAGGTCAAGCTGCTGCAGACCTTCGCCGATCAGGCGGTGATCGCGGTGCAGAACGTGCGCCTGTTCAACGTGATCCGCGACAAGAGCCGTCAGCTGGAGATCGCGAACCAGCACAAGAGCGAGTTCCTGGCCAACATGTCGCACGAGTTGCGCACGCCGCTCAACGCCATCATCGGTTTTTCCGAGGTGTTGCTCGAGCGCATGTTCGGCGAGCTCAACGAAAAACAGGATGACTATCTGAAGGACATCTTCACGTCGGGCAAGCACCTGTTGTCGCTGATCAACGACATTCTGGACCTGTCCAAGATCGAGGCCGGTCGCATGGAGCTGGACCTGGGCGACTTCGACCCGGAGCAGGCGCTGGGCAATGCGATGACGCTGGTGCGCGAGCGCGCGCAGACGCACGGCATCAGGCTGGAGTTGCAAATCGATGGCCTGGTCGATGAAATCCGCGGCGACGAACGCAAGTTCAAGCAGATCCTGCTCAACCTGCTGAGCAACGCGGTCAAGTTCACGCCTGACGGCGGTACGGTGACGGTGCGCGCGACCATGGCCGCAGAGCAGATCGAAGTGGCAGTACAGGATACGGGTGTGGGCATCTCGGCCGAGGACCAGTTGGTGGTGTTCGACGAGTTCAAGCAGGTCGGACGCCACTACACCAACAAGCATGAAGGCACGGGCCTGGGCCTGTCGTTGACCAAACGTTTCGTCGAACTGCACGGAGGCAGCCTGAGACTGGAAAGCGAGCCCGGCGTGGGGTCGACCTTCACGTTCACCTTGCCGATTCGGCCGACCGAGGCGCTAGCCGAAGCGAAGGAAGTCATATGAAGACCGTACTGATCGTCGAGGACAACGAAAAGAACATGAAGCTGGCGCGCGACGTGTTGCAGGCCAGGGGTTATGCGACGTTGGAGGCCGTCAATGGCGAGACCGGTGTGCAGCTGGCGTTGGCGCACCGGCCCGACCTGGTGTTGATGGACATCCAGTTGCCCGACATCAATGGCTTCGAGGCATTTCGACGTATTCGCGCCGATCCCGCCGCGGCGGGCGTACCTGTTGCGGCGTTCACTGCGTCGGTCACGGCCGGCGACCGCAGCCGCATCAGCGACGCCGGGTTCGACGCCTTCATCGGCAAGCCGATCAACCTCCAGGAATTCCTTGCCACGGTGCAGCGATTGACGGAACGGGGCGTTGGATGAGCGCCACCGATGATGGCGAAGGCAGTGGCCCCGCAAACGATTCGCAACCAGGCACTGCGCCGCTGGCACCCCGGCATATCCTGGTGGTCGACGACACGCCGGCCAATGTCAAGCTGCTGGTCGACCTGCTGACCGTCAAGGGTTATGTGGCGACCAGCGCCGTCAATGGCGAAAAGGCGCTGGAGATGATCGCGGCTGATCCGCCCGACCTGGTATTGCTCGACATCATGATGCCGGGCATTTCGGGATACGAGGTCTGCAAACGCCTGCGCGCCGACCCTGCCACGGCGTTGCTGCCGGTGGTGTTGTGCACATCGCTCGATGCCACGCAGGAGCGGGTCAACGGTATCGAGGCCGGTGCCGACGATTTTCTGACCAAGCCCATCAATCGGCCGGAGCTGTTCGCGCGTGTGAAGTCGCTGCTGCGCATCAAGGCGCTGCAGGATGAGGTAAAGGCACAGTCGGTGCAGATTGCGTTGTGGAACCAGACGCTGGAGCAGCGGGTGCAGGAGCAGGTCGGGCAGATCGACCGGCTCGGGCGTCTCAAGCGCTTTTTTTCGCCGCAACTGGCCGAGGCCATTGCGGACGGCGACGAAAACATGCTCAAGACGCATAGACGCGAGATCTGTGTCGTGTTCATCGACTTGCGTGGTTTCACCGCCTTTACCGACCAGGCCGAGCCCGAAGAGGTGATGGAGATGCTGCACGGTTTTCATGCTGCCATGGGAAAACTGGTGCTGGAACACGACGGCACGCTGGAGCGTTTTGCCGGCGATTCGGTGATGGTGTTCTTCAACGACCCGGTGCCGATCGACCAGCCGGCGGTACAGGCGGTGAAGATGGCGATGGCCATGCAGCAGGCCTTTGTGGCGATCGGCCAGCAATGGCATAGGCGGGGTTACGATCTGGGCCTGGGTTGTGGCGTCGCCCAGGGGTATGCGACGCTGGGCCAGATCGGATTCGAAGGTCGCTGGGACTATGCGGCCATTGGTGGCGTGACCAACTTGGCGGCACGACTTTGTTCCGAAGCCGGGGCAGGCCAGATTCTGGTGGACCGCAAGACCATGGCCCGTGTCGAAGCGCTGGTGCAGGCGACGGAACTCGGGCCACTGACACTCAAGGGTTTTCAGCAACCGGTGCCGGCCTTTGCGCTGACCGGCCTCATGACGCCCGACTGAGCGCCGTTATTGTCCAGTCAGGTTCGGGCACAATGCCGACTCGCCTGAGCCTTGCCCAATCCCACCTTGCGTCGTCTGAATTCCCCCGCTGTCCGAGCAGAAACTGCCGCCTTGTGGACGATCGCATGGCCGATCCTGGTTGGCCAGCTGGCGACGGTGGGCATGGGTGTGGTCGACGTGGCCATGGCCGGCCATGCGTCGGCCCAGGACCTGGCGGGCGTGTCGCTGGGGGTGTCGATCTGGCATCTGGCCATCATTACGCTGATGGGCGTGCTGATGGCGGTCAACCCGATCGTGTCGCAGCATGTGGGCGCGCGCAACTTCGGCCAGATTCCGCATGTGGTGCGCCAGGCCTTGTGGAAGGCACTGGGCCTGGGGCTGATGGCCATGGTGGTCGTCAACGTGGCGGCGCTGGTGTTCAACAGCTTGGACATCGAGCCGCAGGTGCGCACGGTGGCACGCCAGTTCGTGCTGGTCATCAGCTTTGCATTGCCGGCTTTCTGCTGCTACCGGGTGCTGTACGGCTACAGCGCCAGCCTGAACCAGACCAAACCGATGATGCTGATCGCCTTGCTGGCTTTGCTGCTCAACATCGTCATCAACTATGCGCTGGTGTTCGGCAACTGGGGCTTTCCGCGCTTGGGCGGCGTCGGCTGCGCCTGGGCCACCTTGTTGTGCGTGTGGTTCGACCTGGCGGCAATGACCTGGTGGATACGCCGTGCGCCGGTCTACCGCGAGACCCAGCCGCTGACCGGTTACGAACCGCCCGACGGGGCGCAGATCCGTGCGCTGCTGCGTATCGGCCTGCCGATTGGCGTGACCTATTTCGCCGAGTCCAGCGCCTTCAGCCTGATCGCCTTGCTGGTGGCGGGCTTCGGTACCGCGCAGGTGGCCGGGCACCAGATCGCGTTGAACTTCTCGGCGCTGGTGTTCATGGTGCCGATGAGCATGGGTCTGGCCTTGCTGACGCGGGTCGGCCAGGCACTGGGTGCGCAGGATGTGCAGGCGGCGCGATTTCGTGCCTGGCATGGCGTGGGTCTGTCATTTGCCGCCTCGTCGGTGTCGGCGCTGCTGATCCTGCTGTTCAACCACCAGATCGCCGGCGCCTACACCAGCGATGGAGCGGTGGCTGCCGTGGCCGCGCATCTGCTGCTGTTCGCTGCCTTGTTCCAACTGCCCGATGCCGTGCAGGTTTCGACCAGCTGCGCGATCCGCGCCTACAAGGTCACGCGACCGCCAATGATCATCCACATGACGGCGTTCTGGGGCATCTGTCTTCCGCTGGGTGTCGTGCTGGGGCTGGCACCAGCCTGGCTGCCCTGGCGCCCGGTTGACGCGATGGCGGCGCAGGGATTCTGGATCGCGCTGGTGGTTGGCCTGTCCATCGCCGCGGTCGGCCTGGTCTGGTTGCTTGACCGGCTGTCGCTGGAGTGGCTGCGCAGGGCACCTACGGCGCCCTGACAGAATTGAAGAGCAAGCTGTTTGCAGAGCATCGGGATGACCGACGGATTCACCACCCCCCAGTTCGACAGCGTTCGCGCCGCCTTCGCGCGCAACCTGTCCCAGGGCCCCGAGCACGGCGGTGCGGTGGCAGTCTGGCTCGACGGCGAGCCGGTAGTTGATTTGTGGGGCGGTACCCGCGACCTGGCGCAGTCACAGCCCTGGCAGCGCGACACCCTGGTCAACGTGTGGTCAGTTGGCAAGGGCGTTGTTGCGCTGGCCGTGGCGATGCTGGTTGAGCGCGGCCAGCTCAACTACCAGGCGCCGGTTGCACGCTACTGGCCGGAGTTCGCTGCCAACGGCAAGCAGCACATCACGGTGGATCAGGTGTTGTCGCATCAAGCCGGGCTTGACGGCCTGGTCGTGGCGCTGCCTGATGCAGACCAGTACGACTGGGACGCACATGTGCAAGCGCTGGCCGCGATGGCACCGAATTGGCCACCGGGCAGCGTCTGCGTCTACCACCCGATGACGTATGGATTTCTGGCCGGCGAGCTGGTGCGCCGCGTCGACGGTCGCAGCATCGGGCGCCTTCGCCGACCCGGCGCGACGGCTCGGTTTCGCCTATGTCACCAACCGACTGCTGGGATTCGACGACGGAGTCGATCCCCGACGGCGTCGGTTGCTCGACGCCGTGTACGCGGCGCTGTAGCGGGCGGCAGATCGCGGCGCAATCAACGTGGCGCGTGCGCCAGCATCTTGACGACCAGCTTCCAGTGCGGCTCGTCCACCGGCGTGATCGACAGCCGGTTGCCCCGGCGCAGCAGCACCAGTTCGGCCAGTTCCGGTGTTGCGCGCAGCTCGGGCAAGGCCAACAGGCGTGTCTTGCGCAGCACTTGCACATCTACCAGCAGCCAGCGCGGGTTTGCGGGGTCCGACTTGGGGTCGAAGTATTCTGAAGCGGGGTCGAACTGCGTCGGGTCCGGCCGTACGCCGGAGGTCACCTTGGCGATACCGGCGATGCCCGGCTGCGGGCAACTCGAGTGGTAGAACAACACGCCGTCACCCACCTGCATGTCGTCGCGCATGAAATTGCGCGCCTGGTAGTTGCGCACGCCCGTCCATGGCACGGTGTGTTCTTGTGCAGCCAGCGCGTTGTCGATCGAACACTCGTTGGGTTCGGATTTCATCAGCCAGTAGCGTGTCATCGGTAGCTCCGTGCCAACCCGTGTCGTGTGATCATGTACATGGGCCGCATGGTAAGCCGTGTGGGCTGCGGAGCTTGGCCCCGTGCCCTCCAAGTCTTCGGCACAGGTCGAGGTGATAGGCTCCATCCATGGCTGGCGTGTTGTGCAACGTGCAGCTGGCTATTGTTCGCAATCCGGTGTTCTCCATGCCCAGTCTGCTGTTTCCACAATCTTTTGATACCGGGTTCGCGCCATGAGTACCGTTGCGGGGGGCGATTCAGGGGACGCCCGAGTCCAGGGCTTTGCGCCAATCGCGCGAACCGACGCCCGTGTGCTGGTGCTGGGCAGCATGCCCGGCGTGGCATCGCTGCGGGCGCAGCAGTATTACGGCCATCCGCGCAACGGCTTCTGGCCCATCATGGGCTTCTGTATTCGGGTTCGATGCGCAACTGCCGTATGCGCAGCGGGTGCTGGCGCTGCAGGCGCATCGCGTTGCGGTCTGGGATGTGCTGGCCAGTTGCAATCGCCCTGGCAGTCTGGATTCGGCGATCGAACCTGGCAGCGTCGTGGTCAACGACTTCGCCGGGTTCTTGTCCCGACACCACCAGATCAGGCGTATCTGCTTCAACGGCGCCACGGCCGCGAACCTGTTCCGACGCCATGTGGTCGCCACCTTGGAGCTGGCGCCGCCTGTGCAGACCGTTCGCCTGCCATCGACCAGCCCGGCACATGCCGGCATGGTGCTGGCCGACAAATTGCGGGCCTGGCAGGTGGTGCGCCTGAAACAGCCCGACGCCAGATTGGGCGGCGCCCAGCGATAGCCGTCGTGGAATCTGGACCTGCAGATCAGGCCACCCCCGCCTTGACCTTCAACCGCCACGCATGCAGCAGCGGCTCGGTATAGCCACTGGGTTGCGCCACACCCTTGAACACCAGATCGGTTGCCGCCTGGAACGCCGCGCCTTGCGGGTTGCCGGCCATGGCTCATGTACAGCTGTCACCGGCGTTCTGCTTGTCGACCACCTTGGCCATGCGCTTGAAGGTGGCGCGCACCTGGGCCTTGGTCACGACCCCGTGGTAGCAGCCAGTTGGCCATGTGCTGGCTCGAGATGCGCAGCGTGGCGCGGTCTTCCATCAGGCCGACGTTGTGGATGTCGGGCACCTTGGAGCAGCCGACGCCCTGGTCGATCCAGCGCACCACATAACCCAGGATGCCCTGGGCGTTGTTGTCGAGTTCCTGCTGCTTTTCGGCGTCGCTCCATTTCGGCGTGCTTGACCACCGGAATCGTCAGCAGGTCGTTCAGCAGGCCTCGCGCTGTTGCGCAGGCTCGGCCATGTCGCTGCTTTCTCCATCTGCTTCTGCACGTCGGCCACCTTGACCTGGTGGTAGTGCAGCGCGTGCAGCGTGGCGCCGGTGGGGCTGGGCACCCAGGCGGTGTTGGCGCCGGCCTTGGGGTGGCCGATCTTCTGCTTGAGCATGTCGGCCATCAGGTCGGGCATGGCCCACATGCCCTTGCCGATCTGCGCCTTGCCGCGCAAGCCGCAGGCCAGGCCGACCAGCACGTTGTTGTGCTCGTAGGCCTGGATCCAGGCGCTGGTCTTCATGTCGCCCTTGCGCAGCACCGCGCCGGCCTGCATGCAGCTGTGCATCTCGTCGCCGGTGCGGTCCAGGAAACCGGTGTTGATGAAGGCCACGCGGCTGGCCGCGGCGGCGATGCAGGCCTTGAGGTTGACGCTGGTGCGGCGCTCCTCGTCCATGATGCCGAGCTTGACCGTGCTGTCCTTGAGACCCAGCAGCTTTCTCGACACGGCCGAACAGTTCGCTGGCAAACGCCACCTCGGCCGGGCCGTGCATCTTGGGTTTGACGATGTAGACCGAGCCCTTGCGCGAGTTGCGCAGCGCCTGGCCATCGGGGCCGACGCCGTGGCCTTGCAGGTCGTGCAGCGCGATGGTGGTGGTGACCACCGCATCCAGAATGCCTTCGGGGATCTCGCGTTGCGTGCCGTCGGCCGCGGTGTACAGGATGGCCGGATTGGTCATCAGGTGGCCGACATTGCGCACGAACATCAGCGAGCGGCCGTGCAGGCGTACCTCGCCACCTGCCGGGCGCGCTGTAGACACGGTCGGGGTTCAGTCCGCGGGTGAAGGTCTTGCCGCCCTTGCTGACGTTTTCCGTCAGTCGCCCTTGAGGATGCCCAGCCAGTTGCGGTAACCCAGCACCTTGTCCTGTGCATCGACGGCTGCGACCGAGTCTTCCAGGTCCAGAATGGTCGACAGCGCGGCCTCGAGCACCACGTCGCTGACGCCGGCTGCGTCGGCTGCGCCGGTGGCGGTGCCATGGTCGATGCGGATATCGATATGCAGGCCGTTGTGTTGCAGCAGCACCGATGAAGGCCTGGCCGCATCACCCTGGTAGCCGACGCATTGCTTGCCATTGCGCAGCGACGTGGTCTTGCCATTGGCCAGGGTGACAGCGAGTTGACCGTCGAGCACAGCATAGGCGGTGCTGTCGACATGCGAGCCCGATTTCAGTGGCGCGGTGCGATCCAGCACGTGGCGCGCATAGGCGACGACCTTGGCGCCGCGGATCGGGTTGTAGCCACCGGCTCGGCTTGCGCCGTCAGACTCGTCGATCACGTCGGTGCCGTACAGCGCGTCGTACAGCGAACCCCAGCGGGCGTTGGCCGCGTTGAGCGCGTAGCGCGCATTGAGAATCGGCACCACCAGCTGCGGGCCGGCCTGCAGGCCAGTTCGGCGTCGACATTCTTCGTCGTTGCGCGCACCTTGGCCGGCTCCGGCACCAGATAACCGATTCGCGTCAGGAAGGCGCGGTAGCCCTTCATCGACGCGGATCGGTCCCGGATGGGCCTTGTGCCATTGGTCGAGCTCGGCCTGCAGGCGGTCACGTTCGGCCAGCAGGGCGGCGTTCTTCGGTGCCAGGTCGGTGACGATGGCGTCAAAGCCGCGCCAGAACGCGGCACTGGCCACACCTGTGCCTGGCAGCACCTGCTGTTCGATGAAGTCGAATAGCTCGGTCGCGACGTCCAGCTGGTGCCTGCGGGTGCGTGTGGTCATGGGGGTCTCCTCAAGAAATGAAAACAAGTTTCTGAAATGTTGGAGCCAGAGCAAAAATTGCTGCGCAATTTATTGGTCTGGCACGCAATGTGGACAGCCGACTTCCGAAAAAGTGTTGGAGCCAGAGCAAAAATTGCTGCGCAATTTATTGGTCTGGCACGCAATGTGGACAGCCGACTTCCGAAAAAGTGTTGGAGCCAGAGCAAAAATTGCTGCGCAATTTATTGGTCTGGCACGCAATGTCTCAGAAGAAGGCATGTACGTCGCGCAGCGAACTGCCGGTGTGCGTGGGTTGGGTGCCAAGTTCCTCGAACGGAAGCTGGTAGCGGTTGACCCACAGGGTCTGGTAACCGTACCAGGTGGCGGCCAGCGCGTCCCAGGCGTTGCAGCTGACAAAGCCGATCTGTCGTGCGTGCAGGCCGGTGGCCTGTTCGCCCAGCGCATAGGCCTCGGGCGCCGTCTTGTATTTGCGCACCGTGTCCACGCTGATCACATGGTCCAGCAGGTCGGCCAGCCCAGCGGACTTGACAGCCAGCTTCAGCATCGCCGGATCGCCATTGCTCAGGATGCCGGTGACGATGCCGCGTTGGCGCAGGTCCTGCAGCACCTCGCGATTCTCCGGAAATGCGCTCAGGCTGCGGTACTGGTTCATCAGCCGGTCTATGCGGGCCTCGAACTCGGCGCCTGCTGCTGTGACGCCCGGCTTGACCACCAGCTTCTTGACGGCGTAAACCAGGGCGCAACGCGTCAGGTCCCAGAACGGCCGGTAATGTGCGCCGTTGTTGCTTGTCGTCACCAGCCGGGAGTATTCGATCTGCTTGTCGCGCCAGAGCACACTCAGTGCCTGACCCTGGCCGGGAAACAGTTGTTCTGCCATCAGCCCAACGCTGTACACGTCGAACAAGGTGCCATAGGCGTCGAAAAGAATGGCTTGTGGTTTTTCCATGCTCCTACTTTATTCGATACTTTATGAATGATTAATAATCGATAAGTTAGAAAATACATGACCTAAATGATGGTAATCCACATGACTTGTCGGAATACCCTTGGGCTCACCGCCTGGCGTCACAGTGCCTGGATGTGGCACAGTTCAGGGCGGCCCGCATCACGCACAATGCGCTCTGGCGCTTGTTGGCGTGCGATTTGGGTCTATTCACACGCGTGCGCGTTGTGTGAATAGGCCCTAGTGCACAGTTTGCCGATCCGCAGGACGGAATCGGCGTGTTGTTTCGTGTACAAACGGCAGGGGCAGGGACTCGTTTCGGGGCCCAGCAGCCATGGTGCCTGCTCGCTGTACCGTTAAGCTTTTTTGATGTCCGACCAACTACCTGTTTCATTGGACGCTGCCACGCGCACCCTGGCGCTGCGCCACGTAGGGGCAATGATTGCGCGCGTGCAGGCTTTCTTCGTCCAGCATCAGGACGCGCATTTCAAACGTCTGCGGGCGCATTTCTTTGAGTTGGTAGACAACCGGCCCAACACCACGCGGGCGCAGAATCTGCGTACTGCTGGCGTCATGCTGGACAAGCAGGATGCCTTGTTCGGCCGCGCCTTTCAGGCAGCGTTGCGCGAGTCGGTCGAGGACGAAGTGGAAGCCGTCATGCCGGGGGCGATGGCGGTGCTGCGGCCTGTGAGCGACGACGACGACCATTCCGGCCCGAGCAGCATGGCCTTGCTCGATGTCGACGAAATCGAGCGTCACCTGCTGGTGGACCGGGTGGCACAGCGCTTCAACAGCCGCTACGAGTCCCAGCTCAAGGCCTTGACCGCCAGTGTCGGAGCATTGCTGCGCCAGGAAGACTTTGCCTTGGTCGACAACCCGTTTCGTCCAGCGAGCCTGGTGCGGGCGTTCCTGATTGCCTGGCATTCCAGTGCCTTCGACCCCATGGCCGCGGAAGACTTCGTCTCGGTCATTGAGCCTGACTGCACGATCGACTGGACGCCCCTGTACAACGATCTGACCGCCATGCTGGTGCGGGCGGGTTACTCGGCCACAGCAGGTGCATCGCATCAAGCGCACGGCTGGTGGCGACTCGGCCGCCGCCTCGCTGTATCCGGAATCCGGTCCGGCCACGGGCGCTCGTTCGGGACATGGCGCGCTGGAGTCGGGCACGGCTGGGGCTGCGTCGGGAGCCGGCGGATCGGGCGAAGTGCCTGCTGCAGCCGGGGGCGTGCAGGCCGTCGCGCGCGGGATTGCCGAGCGTGCCAGGCAGTTCCTGCAAAAGCTCGGTTTTGGCGCCGCCGGTGGTGCTGACGCCGACGATGCGTCTGGTTTCGGTGTCGGTGGCACTGGTGCCGGCACTGGTGGCTCTGGCGTGGCATCCAGACTGCCGGCCGATCCTGGCCTGATGGGTTTTCTCGGAGGTCTGCAGGCTCGGGCCGGATCCTCGAAGTTTCCCGACTGGGCGCGCGGCCAGGATATCGCCGGACAGAATGTGCTGCGCCAGATGCGCGAGCGCGAGGAGGTGCAGCGTGCGCCGGAACTCGATCGTGGCACGGTCGATGCGCTGGCCGAGGTGTTCGACTATGTTTTTGCCGACAAGGCGATTCCGCTGGAGCTCAAGTATGTGATCGGACGCCTGCAGATCCCGGTGCTCAAGGCGGCCATCATCGACCGCGATTTCTTTCTCTCCAGTGACGCATCCGGCGCGCCGACTGGTGGATATTCTGGCGGCGTCGGCCGTGGGCTGGACGCCCGAAATGGGCGAGACCGATCCTCTGTACTGTCTGTATCGACGACACGGTCAAGCGCGTGCTGGCCGAATTCGAAGACGATCTGGAGCTGTTTCGCCAGTGTCTGGCTGATTTCGAGGCCTTTGTGCAGGCCCACGCGCAACGCGCCGAGGTCCAGATCAAGCCGGCCGCGTCGCTGGAGCAGCACAACGAGGCGCGCGACGCGGCGCTGGCCCACGCCGATGGTGTGGTGCACCAATGCATCCATGCCCTGCCGATAGACGAGCCGCTGGCGCCGTTCCTGCTGCCATTCCTGACCCAGCAGTGGCGCGAAGTGCTGGCCCAGGCCTGGATCACGGTCGAAAGCAAGCCGGCGACCTGGCATGAGGCGGTGCGTGTCATGGACCAGGTAATCTGGTCGACCCGTCCCAAACCGCAAGCCGACGAACGCAGCCGCCTGATCGCGTTGTTGCCCGATCTGGTGCGCCAGCTCGATGTCCGGCTGGACGCGATCGACTGGAAGGGGGCGGAGCGCGACGCCTTCACCAAGCGGCTGATCGACACCCACATGCGGGCCATTCGCACACCCAGGATCGGTGTGGTCGCGGTCGAGGTCGCGCCCGCAGAGACCGAAACCCAGGCTGGCCGCCTGGCCATTCAGGCGCTGGACCAGCGCGTGACGCCGCCGCCCCAGGATGCGGCGGACCTGTTCGATGCCATGGCGCATGGGCTCGAACGCGGCATGTGGTTCGACTTCGAACACGACGCCGAGGGCATGCGCCATTACCGTCTGAGCTGGGTCAGTCCGCAGCGCAGCCGCATGCTGTTCACCAATCGGGACGGCTTCGAGGCCTTTGTGCGCTCGCAGCGCGAAGTTGCGGCCTTGCTGCGTGAAGGGCGTCTGAGCATCATCGACCAGCAGCCGATCGTCAAACGCGCCATCGACCAGATCATGGCCGACGACGCACCGGCCTCCGAAAAGCTGGAATTGCGGCTCGAATAGACGCGTTGACCGCCGCAGTGGGCCGGCCCCTGCGCCACCCAGGCTCACATCAGGTAGTCGCCGCTGGCCTCGGGTTGGAACAGAATGCTCAGCAGCTGCGCCGAAGCGGCGTTTCCGTCCGGACCATGCCAGCGGGCCAGCGCGCCGACGCGCAGTCCGATCAAACTGATGCCGATCGGCGACAGGATGGAGATGAAGCCCTTGGCTGGTTCCGCGTCGTACGGGTAACACAAGGTCAGCTTGCTGTGTACGCCAGTGGCACTATCGACGAGCATGACCTGCGAATACATGGTTACGGTGTCGGCCGGCACTTCTTCGGGCCGTACCAGGTCGGCGTTGTCGATGATCGCGCCCAATGAATCGGCGGTGCCAGGGCTCATGGCGACCGGAAAGCGGTGAACCTAGAAACGGCAGTTGACCGCTTGCGTCTCGCTGGCAGCCCGCAGGCACACTGAACAACGAGGCCACGATGTGGTTCACCAGTATGGTGACAGCGCTACGCACCCGAGCGCACCCCGCTGAACGCGCCATGCGGCGTTGTTCGTCCTTGCGCACAGAAGTGCGCGGCGTCCTCTCGCCTTGCCTGGCACGCCCATCGGAGTACGCTCGGGCGCGTTCAACTGCCGTTTCTAGGGTAAATCAGGTTCTGCAGGCGGACATGGTCGAGTTCGGTCAGGTCCGGAATTCAGCTGTGGAAACTTGCATGGATTGCTCCTTGGGTGGTTGGAGCCGGCGCATGGGCGCCGGCCGGGCACACGGTGTCGGGGCCCGGCGATCTGAAGGTGCGTGGAAACAGCAGTGAGTTCAGGGGGATCGCCGGGCACAGGCCTGCAGGTGCGCCACCAGCAATGCCGCGGCCGGCGAGAGTGCATTCTCGTCCCGGAAATAGATGGCGAAGCGCCGTTCGACCCAGTCTTCCTGCAGGTCGACGAAATGTAGCAGGCGCTGGCCCGCGTGCGGTGCGACCACTTCACGCGGAATCACGCTGATCGCCAGGTTGGCGCCGACCACCCGCTGCACCGCGTCCAGGCTGGTGACGACGACGCGCAGGCGCATGGTTTTGCCGATTTTCGCGGCCGCGCGCTGCAGCATCAGCGGCACCGAACTGTTGGCCGGCAGGCCGACGAAGTCGTAATCCAGCGTCTGCGCAAAGGACACGCTGGCGTGGCCGGCCAGAGGATGGTCGGTGTGCACCAGCAAGGCCAGGTGGTCGCTGCGGTACGGGCGCGATGGAAGGCCAGGGTAGTCGATCGCGTCCCAGCAGATGCCCAGCGCGGCAACACCGTCGCGCACGCCGCGCACCACGTCCCGGCTCAGACGCTCCTCGATATGGACCTGGATCGCGGCATGCTCCGGTTGGCGCAGAAAGGAGGCCACGTCGTCGGCCAGTGATTCGGCCAAGGCCGAAGCGCTGGCCAGCATCCGTACCTGTCCCTTGACGCCGGCGGCATATGAACCCAGATCGTGCGCCAGGCGTTCTGCATTGCCGAGCAAAGTGTGGGCATGTTCGAGCAAGGTTTCCCCTGCGGGCGTGGGCTCCACCCCGCGGCGCCGGCGCACCAGCAGGCGCACGCCGAGGTTGTCTTCGAGCTGGGCCAGGCGTTTGCTGATGGCCGAACCGGCCAGGTTCGCCTTCTCCCCGGCCCGGGCGATGTTGCGGGTTTCGCACACGGTCACGAAGAGCCGCAGGCTGGTCAGGTCGAGGTCGCGCATGGTGATTTCCGGGCGCTCGGCGCGCCAGCCAAGGTGTTCCAACTCGGAATCATAAGACTTCCAAATCGTGTCAACTGATACCTTATGGCATGCCTAGAATTGGCTGAATTCTCCGATAGATCCCATCCATGAGCCAGGAATTTCCCAAGAAGGTGCACTTGCGCGAAGTCGGCCTGCGCGATGGCTTGCAAAGCATGGCGACCATCCTGCCCACTGCGCGCAAGCTGGAATGGCTTCGTGCCGCGCATGCGGCCGGACAACGCGAGATCGAAGTGGGTTCCTTCGTGCCGGCGCGCTTGTTGCCGCAGTTGGCCGACACTGCAGAGGTCGTGGCCTTCGCCCGCACCCTGCCGGGCATGGTGACCTCGGTGTTGGTGCCCAACTTCAAGGGCGCGCAGACGGCCATCGACGCACAGGCCGATGCCATGCTGGTGCCATTGTCGGTGAGCCATGCCCACAGCCTGGCGAACCTGCGCAAGACGCCCGATGAGGTGGTCGAGGAAATCGCGCGAATTCGCAGCGCGCGCGACGCGGCGGGATCGCGTACCCGGATCGAGGTAGGCCTGAGCACCGCGTTCGGCTGCACCTTGCAGGGGCCGGTCGCTCCGTCGGAGGTGATGCGCCTGTTGCAAGCCGTGCTCGACGCCGGGGCTGAACAGGTAGGGCTGGCCGACACCGTGGGTTATGCCGACCCACGCATGGTGCGCGAACTGTTCGAAGCCGGCCGGCACATTGCCGGCGACCGGCTGGGTTGCGGTCACTTCCATGACACGCGTGGCCTGGGACTGGCCAATGTCTATGCCGCGCTGGAGACCGGCGTCACGCGCTTCGACGCCTGCCTGGGCGGCATTGGCGGCTGCCCGCATGCGCCCGGGGCCAGCGGCAACGTGGCGATGGAGGATGTGGTCTACCTGATGCACAGCATGCAGATCGACACCGGCATCGACTTCGACGCGCTGATGGTCCTGCGCCAGCAGCTGGGAAGCTGGCTGCAGGGGGAAACCCTGCACGGCAGCATCTGGAAGGCCGGCTTGCCCCGGACGCTGTCGACGCCGCAGCTGGAGTCGGTCCCGTGAGCCGCCGGGCCGCTCCAAGGCGAATCCGCAGTGCGCAGCACGGCGGGTCTCGTCAGCCGCCGGGCCGCTCCAAGGCGACCCCGCAGTGCGCAGCACGGCGGGTACTCTTGTCAGCCGTACAGAAACCATGCCGCCACAGCACCAGCCGCTGACCGGCCTGCGCGTAGTCGAGTTCAGCCACATGGTGATGGGCCCGACCTGCGGCATGGTGCTGGCCGACATGGGCGCCGAGGTGATCAAGGTCGAGCCGATCGGCGGCGACCGCACGCGCCACCTGCTGGGTGCCGGTGCGGGTTTCTTTCCGATGTTCAACCGCAACAAGAAAAGCATCGAGATCGACCTGCACACGCCCGAAGGTGCAACCGTGGCGCGCAAACTTGCGGCCAGTGCCGACGTCGTGGCCGAGAATTTCAAGCCCGGCACGATGCGCAAATACGGACTCGATTACGCAAGCCTGTCAGCGGCGGATGAACGCATCATCTATGTCAGCATGAAGGGGTTCCTGCCGGGCCCCTACGAACACCGTACGGCGCTCGACGAGGTGGTGCAGATGATGGGTGGCCTGGCCTACATGACGGGTCGCCCTGGAGATCCGTTGCGTGCGGGTACCAGCATCAACGACATCATGGGTGGCATGTTTGGCGCGATCGGGGCACTGGGCGCCTTGATCCAGCGCGGCATCAGCGGCAAAGGCCAGGAAGTGCAAAGCGCGCTGTTCGAGAACAATGTGTTCCTGGTCGGCCAACACATGCTGCAATATGCGATCACCGGCACGCCGGCTGCGCCGATGCCCGACCGAATCTCGGCTTGGGCGGTATACGACGTGTTCACGGTCAAGGATGGCGGACAGGTATTCCTGGCTGCGGTCAGCGACGCGCAGTGGAAGACTTTTTGCACGGGTTTTGGCTTCGCCGACTTTTTGGCCGATCCCGGACTGGCAACCAACAACCAGCGTGTCGTGGCGCGCCCGACGCTGATGCCGCAACTGCGCGAGCGTCTCGCCTGCCATACCGCGGCCGAACTCTCGGCGCGCTTTGAGCAACTCGGCCTGCCGTACGCGCCGATCCGCAAGCCGGAAGATCTCTACGACGACGAGCACCTGCTTCAGACCGGTGGCCTGGTCGACATCACGCTGCCTGATGGGGCCCGTGCTGGGCAGACTGCCGGAATCACCTTGCTGCCTTTCACGATGCAGGGGCAGCGTCTGGGCGTGCGCGAGCAGCCGCCGCAGGCTGGGCAACATTCGGATCAGCTGCTGTTGGGGCTGGGATACTCGGCCGCCGAAATAGCGTCACTGCGTGCTAGGAACGCGGTGGCATGATGGTTTTATTTTCATAACGACAGGAGACAACGACATGCAACACCACTTTTTCGCATTCACACGTCGCACGGTTCTTGCTACGGGTATCGTGCTGGCCGTGGCCGGCAATGCCAGTGCCGCCGACTTCACGATGCGCATCAGCCACCAGTTTCCGCCGACGCACCATACTGCGCTGAACCTGGACCAGTTCGCCAAGGAGGTGAAGGAAGCGACCAAGGGCCGGGTCGAAGTGCAGACCTTCGGCGCTGCGCAGTTGTTCAAGCCGAACCAGAACCACCCGGCGGTCGCCAGCGGCAAGATCGAGGCGGCGGCGATCCTGAGTTTTCAGTGGGGCGGCACCATTCCCGAGATGAGTGTGACGGTCATTCCCTACCTGATGACCTCGGTGGCCAAGCAGAAGGCCTTCATCAAATCCGACGCGGCGAAACTGCTCGATGCCAAGATGGAGGCCAAGGGCGTAACCAACATCGCCTGGATCGTAGACACCAACGATGGCATCTTCACGTCCAATGGCAAGGCCCTGTCGGTGCCGGGTGACTTCTCCGGCATGAAGATACGTGGCCTGAACAAGCTGTTTGACGAGGGCCTGCGCGCGATGGGCGCCTCGCCGTCCCCGATGCCCGGCTCCGAGGTCTACCAGGCGTTGCAGACCGGTGTTATCGACGCTGGTTTCACCGGCGTGGAGGCGGCCAATAGCCGCAAGTTCTATGAAGTGCAGAAGTTCGGTGTGGCCTCGAACATCATCCTGGCCTTCGACAATCTGGTCGTTAACCCGGCGTGGTGGAAAGGACTGCCGGCCGATGTGCGTGCCGCGATCCAGAAGTCTGCCGACAAGGCAGTTGCACGGTCGATCCGCAAATCCGACGGCATTCCTCCCGAGAACATCAAGGTGCTCAATGACAAAGGCATGAAGGCCGTGGCGCTGACCAAGGCGCAGGAACAGGTCATGGCCGATGCGATGCAGCCCGCAGTCAAGAAGGAGTTTCTGCGCGCCACCGCGCCCGATGGCGTCCAGTTGATCGAGATGCTTGACCGGCTTTGAGTCGGCGCGTGCTGATGGCGACAGCAGAGCCTGCAACGCGACAGGGTGGCCCTGCGCTGCGCCTGCTTGGACGGGTGGTGCAGTTGCTTGCCGGTGTCGCGATGGGCCTGGCGGCGACCAGCTTGCTGGTCGCGCTGTGCCTGATCGGCTGGGCGGTAGTAATGCGCTATGTGTTCAATGCGGCGCCGGTCTGGGTCGACGAGATGGTGGGCTTCCTGCTGGTGGCCATCGTCATGTTGGCCGCGGCGCGCACGCTGCGCCGGGGTGAGCATATTGGCGTGGACCTGCTGGTGGACCGCCTGTCGGTGCCGGCGCGACGCTGGTCCCAGGTCTGGGCGGCCCTGGCGGTCGGCAGCGTGGCCGGCGTGCTGATCGTCAACGGTTGGGGCACCGCCAAGTTGGCCAGGATGCTGGGCCTGCTCACCGAGGGCAACCTCGAGTGGCCGACCTGGATGTTGATGACCCTGATGCCCATCGGGGGCGCTTTGCTGCTGCTCGCTGCAGTCGAGATGCTCTGGCGTGCCCTGGCCGGATTGCCAGCACTGGGCACGGCCGGGCACGGACTAAAGACGAACGATCCCGAATGACGATCGCGCTGCTCTTTGTCGGCTTGTTGCTGTTGCTGTTCACCGGCCTGCCGATTTTCGCCGGGCTGGCGATTTTTGGTGGCAGCCTTCAATTCATCACGCAAGGCGAGATGGGCTCGGTCACCGAGGTGATCTTCGGCGAACTGAACCGTTATCTGCTGGTGGCGATTCCGCTGTTCGCCTTCATGGCCCACATTATGATCCGCGCCAAGATCGTCGACGATCTGTATGGCGCAGCCTATACGTTGACGCGCCATCTGCCGGGCGGCCTGGGCATCGCAACCATTGCCGCCTGCACTATCTTTGCGGCCATTTCCGGTTCCAGCGTGGCGACCGCACTGACCATTGGCGCGGTCGCGATTCCGCAGATGATCAAGTTCGGCTATGAGCCGAAGGCGGCCTATGGACTTGTCGCCGCAGGCGGCACCCTGGGTATCCTGATCCCGCCGTCCGGCCCCATGGTGCTGTACGGCGTGACCACCGATACCTCGATTGGCGGCCTGTTCATGGCCGGCATCTTGCCTGGCCTGCTGATGGCGGGCGTGTTCGTGGCCTGGAATATGGTGCACACCGCGCTTACGCACCGGCATATCGAACGCGAGCCCCGCGCCAGCGCCGCGCGAGGCGCTGGCTGCATTGCGCCGCTCCGTATGGTCGATCTCCTTGCCGGTATTTGTGCTCGGCGGCATGTATGCCGGCGTGTTCACGGCCACCGAGGCCGCCGCCGCCGGTGCCTGGCTGGCCATCATCGTCGGCGTTGTGGTTTACCGCACACTTGACTGGCGTGGCATCTGGGAGTCGGCGGTCGACGCCTGTAGCGTGTCGGCGATGCTGTTCATGATTCTGGCCGGCGCATCGGTTTTTGGCCATGTGATGACCAAGCTGCGGATTCCGCAGCAGATCGTCGAGGCGGTGATCGCCGCTGACGTGGGCGTCACTGGTTTCCTGATCATCATGATGGCGCTGATATTCGCGATGGGTATGTTCCTGGAGTCGATTTCCATCATCCTGATCACGACGCCGGTCATCCTGCCGGCGATGGTCCACCTGGGAATCAACCCGATCTGGTATGGGATTTTGCTGGTGATCAACCTTGAATTGGCCCAGATCACGCCCCCGGTGGGTATGAACCTGTTCACCATCAAGGCCATTACCGGCTCGCCGCTGGGGCCGATCGTGCGGGGGGCTGCGCCTTATGTGCTGCTGATGATCGTGGTCATGGCCATGGTCATGATCTGGCCGCAGATTGCGTTGTGGTTGCCCGGAACGATGATGGGGCCGTGAAACCGTGAACAGGCGCTAAGCTGGCGCCATGGACAAGTTCAAGCAGCTCGAATCCTTTGTCGCCATTGCCACCCGTGGCAGCCTGACCGCGGCGGCCCGGGCCGAAGGCGTGGCTCCGGCCATCATGGGCCGACGGCTGGACGCACTGGAGGCGCGTCTGGGCGTAAAACTGCTGCGGCGCACGACGCGGCGTCTGACACTGACCCATGAAGGCAGCGCTTTTCTCGAGGATTGTCAACGCCTGCTCGTCGATGTCGCCAATGCCGAGGCCAGTGTGTCGGCCGGCGGCGTCAAGGCCAGTGGACACCTGCGCATCACGGCGCCGGCCGGTTTCGGCCGTCGCCACGTGGCGCCGCTGGTGCCAAGGTTCCGGGAAATGCACGGTGATGTCACGATATCGCTCAATCTCAGCGACCGGGTCATCGACATCGCTGCCGAGGGATTCGATTGCGCCGTGCGCGTCGGTGACCTGCCCGATTCGTCGCTGGTCAGCGTGCGCCTGGCCGACAACCGGCGCCTGTGCGTGGCCGCGCCCCGTTATCTGCAGCGCCACGGCACACCGGAGCATCCGGCCGATCTGGCGCGGTTTGATTGCCTGGTGTTGTCGAGCGACGCATCCCAGACCCGCGGCTGGGCGTTTCAGCTGCCGGCTGACGATGACGCAGATGCCAGCGACAGGCCCATGGCCGGCAAGGCCGGTTTGCTGCATGTCCGTCCGGAGGGACCACTGGATTGTTCTGACGGGCAAGTGCTGCATGAATGGTGTCTGGCGGGCTTTGGCATCGCCTGGCGCAGCGGCTGGGAAGTCGAGGCTGAAGTGGCCACGGGCAAACTGGTACCGGTGCTCGAACGGTTTGCCGGTCCGCCCAACGGCATCTTCGCGGTGTTTCCACAACGCAAGCACCTGCCACTGCGCGTACGCCTGTGGATCGATTTCCTCAAGCACCACTATGCCCAACCGGGTTTCTGGAAGGCCTGAAACCCGACCCGGCCTTGCGTCGCCGGGCCAGGCCGGTTTTTTCTTCAGGCACTCGCGCATGAAGGCCTTGCGCTCATCGCCCTTCTTGTCGCCAGCGGTAGCGCTATCTGGTGGGTTTTTCGAGGCTGCGCGACTTTGACGCCTCAGTCCGACAGCCTCCTAGAATCGAGGGCTATGCTCAAGATCAAACAGGAACTGCTGGACGGCCTGGCCACCATGTTGTCGGAACTGGCGCCCGAAGCCGGCGCACGTGCGGTTTTCGAGTCGCCCAAGGTGGCGGCCCATGGCGACTTCGCGTCGACCGCGGCCATGCAATTGGCCAAGCCGCTCAAGCGCAATCCGCGCCAGCTGGCCCAGGAATTGCGCGACAAGCTGCTGGCCTTGCCCATTTATCAGCGCTGGGTGTCCGATATCGACATCGCTGGTCCGGGGTTCATCAATATCCGGCTGAGGCCCGAGGCCAAGCAGCAGGTGGTGCACGAGGTGCTCACTGACGCCGAAGCCTTTGGCGTGATGCCTGCCAATGGCCAACGCATGCTGGTGGAGTTCGTCTCGGCCAATCCAACCGGCCCGCTGCATGTCGGCCATGGTCGGCAGGCGGCGCTGGGCGACGCGATCTGCAAGCTGGCGGCGACCCAGGGCTGGGAGGTCTACCGCGAGTTCTACTACAACGACGCCGGCGTACAGATTGCCACGCTGGCCCAGAGCACGCAGTTGCGCGCCCAGGGCCACAAGCCGGGCGATGCGCAGTGGCCCGAGGCAGCCTACAACGGGGATTACATCGCCGATATTGCGGCCGACTTCCAGGCGCGCAAGACGGTGCATGCCGACGACCGGGAAACCACGGGCAGCGGCGACATCACGGATATCGACGCAATCCGCGAATTTGCCGTGGCCTATCTGCGCCATGAGCAGGATCTGGACCTGAAAGCGTTCGCGGTGCACTTCGACAACTTCTATCTGGAGTCCAGCCTGTACAGCAGCGGCAAGGTCGCGCAGGCGGTGCAGCGTCTGCAGGACGCTGGCAAGACCTATGAGCTCGATGGTGCCTTGTGGTTGCGCTCGACCGACTACGGTGACGACAAGGACCGGGTGATGCGCAAGGGTGACGGCAGCTTCACCTATTTTGTGCCTGATGTGGCCTATCACATCACCAAATGGGAGCGTGGCTTCTCGCGCGTGGTCAATATCCAGGGCACCGACCACCATGGCACCATAGCCCGGGTGCGCGCCGGCCTGCAGGCGGCCGATGTCGGAATACCGGCCGGTTATCCCGACTATGTGCTGCACACCATGGTGCGGGTCATGCGCGGCGGCGTCGAGGTCAAGATATCCAAGCGCTCGGGCAGTTATGTCACGCTGCGCGACCTGATCGAGTGGACCAGCAAGGATGCGGTGCGCTTCTTCCTGCTCAGCCGCAAGCCTGACACCGAATACGTGTTCGATGTCGATCTGGCGTTGTCGCAGAACAACGACAACCCGGTCTATTACGTGCAATATGCCCATGCCCGGATCTGTTCGGTGCTGACGGCATGGGGTGGCGACGCCGACACCCTGCGCGACGCCGACCTCAGTCCGCTTGGCAGCGAGGTCGCAACCGGCCTGATGTTGCTGCTGGCGCGCTATCCTGACATGCTGACGGCGGCGGCGCGCGACTTCGCGCCGCACGATGTGACCTTTTATCTGCGCGAACTGGCCGCGCAATACCATAGCTACTACGATGCCGAGCGCATCCTGGTCGATGACGCGCCGCTGCGGCTGGCACGGCTGGCCCTGGTGGCGGCCACGGCCCAGGTGCTGCGCAACGGTCTTGCCTTGCTCGGTGTTGGCGCGCCGCGCAAAATGTGAACGGAACCATGGATGCAATCGACAGGCAGGGACGCGGAATGAAGCAACTACGAGTGCAGCAGTGGGGCGGGACGATATTGGGTCTGATCGTCGGTATCGTGATCGGCCTGGGTGTCGCCCTGGCCGTGGCGGTTTACGTTACCAAGGTGCCGGTGCCGTTTTTGACCAAGGGGCCGAGTCGGACCATGGACCAGGATGCGGCCGAACAGCGACGCAACAAGGACTGGGATCCGAACGCGCCGCTGTACGGCAAGAATCCGGCCCGCGCCGCGGTGCCTTCTGTTCCAGCCTCGGGTGAGACTTCTGATTACCAGGGTGTGCCACCGGCGGTTGCCGGCATTCCGACGCCAGTACCGGCTGGCGCTGTGCCGTCGGCGGATCCGCTCGGTGATCTGGCCAAGGCACGTGCCGCGGCGAGCACTTCCGCGGTGGATCCGTTTGCGTATTTTGTGCAGGTAGGTGCCTATCGCACGGCCAATGATGCCGAAGGCCAGCGTGCCCGCTTGTCCCTGGCGGGTGTCGAGGCGCGGGTTTCCGAGCGTGAACAATCGGGCCGCACTGTCTATCGGGTGCGTGTGGGCCCCTTCGACAAGCGCGAGGATGCCGATCTGACCAAACAAAAGCTCGAAGGTCTGGGTATGGAGGCGGCGCTGGTGCGGGTGCAGCGTTGAACTTGCGCCACCGCGCCTTGTCCGACCGTCATTGCAATCTGCCTTTCTCCGCGGCGCGCCATGCGCGGGACGGGCGACACAGGAGCGTTGATCCATGAAGCGTCGTGATTTTTCTGTTTGTGCCCTGACGGCCGCTTTGGCCGGATCGGTTGTATTCGCCCCGGCTCAGGCCCAGATCCGCAAGCCGGAGGCGGGCCGGGAATACCTCAAGCTCGCGCGCCAGGTGCCGGTCGAGGCGCCTTCCGGCAAGATCGAGGTGGTCGAATTCTTCTGGTACAGCTGCCCGCATTGCAATGCCTTCGAGCCGTCGCTGGAAGCCTGGAGCAAGAGGCTGCCGGCCGATGTCGTATTGCGTCGGATTCCGGTCGGGTTTCGGGACGATTTCGTACCGCAGCAGCGGCTTTTCCTAAGCTTGCAGTCCATGGGGCTGGTCGACAAGCTGCATGGCAAGGTGTTTGCGGCCATCCATCTCGATCGGATGAACCTGACGAGTGGCGAGGCGATTGCCGCCTGGGTCGCCCAGCAGGGCGTGGATCGCACGCAATTTGCTGCCGCCTACAACTCCCCCGAGATCGGCAAGCTGGTGAGCCAGGCGACCGCGTTGCAGGAAGCCTACGGCGTCGAAGGCGTTCCGGCCCTCGGGGTGGCTGGGCGTTACTACACCGATGGCGCGATCTCCGGCTCCATGGCGCGCGTGCTGCAGGTCGTGGACTATCTGCTGGCTGACGTGCGCGCCGGTAAGTGATGTCCGGCTGGCAGTGAGCGCGACCTGCAGCCGGCACCGGATCGGTGCGGCACACCGGCTTGATTGAACCTACAAGCTTGAACCTACAAGCCGTTTGTAGGTTGAAGGCGTTTGTCGCGCTGCGGTGTTTTCGCCACGCACGGTGCATCACCGTGGACACCGCGGGCTACAATGATTTCGCAGATTTGACTGCAAGATTCGTGCCTTTATGAAGTTCACCACCATTCCTTACACATTGTTGCTGGCCGCCCTGCTGCAGGGGGGCGCTGCGTTGGCTGAGCGGGCCGATCGGGACAAGCCGATGAATGTCGAATCGGACGCCTTGCGTTACGACGACGCCAAGCAGATCAGCGTCTTTACCGGCAAGGTGGTGCTGACCAAGGGCACGATGCTGATCCGCGGGGCGCGCATGGACGTGCGCCAGGACAACGACGGCAACCAGTTTGGGGTTGTCATAGCGGAGCCTGGCAAGCTGGCGTTTTTCCGGCAAAAGCGCGACACCCGTGCCGACACGCCGGATGAATTCATGGAAGGCGAAGCCGAACTGATCGAATACGACGGCAAGTCCGATAGCGTGACTTTCACGCGGCGTTCCGTCTTGCGCCGCTATGTCGGCTCCTCGCTCAATGACGAGATCACCGGTCAGGTCATCGTCTACAACAACACCACCAGTGTCATGACGGTCGATGGCGGGCCCGCTGCCGGCCGGCAGCGGACGGGTGCGCGCCGTGCTGACCCCGCGCAATGACGACGCCGGCGCGGCGCCCAAGGCGACCGCACCAACGGCGCCATTGCGCAAGTCCCTGACGCTGGGGGGCGACAAGAAGTGAGCGAAGACTGCGCAGGCGCTACGGCGGCGACCCCGGTCGGCGACGTGGCGCGGCAGGATGGCGTGCCAGTATCGCGTGTGCGCCTGGAGGCGCGCCACCTGCAGAAATCGTATGGCAGCCGCATGGTCGTCAAGGACATTTCGTTGTCAGTCGGTGAAGGCGAGGTGGTCGGCCTGCTCGGCCCCAACGGAGCGGGCAAGACCACATCGTTCTATATCCTGGTCGGTCTGGTGCGCGCCAGTGCCGGCGACATCACCATCGATGGTCGCTCGGTGGCCGGATTGCCTATCCATCGACGTGCGCGGCTGGGTCTGAGTTATCTGCCACAGGAGGCGTCGATCTTTCGCAAGCTCAATGTCGAAGACAACGTGCGCGCGGTGCTCGAATTGCAGACCGATGCGTCGGGCCGTGCGCTGACCACGGCCCAGGTAGACGAGCGCCTGGGCAGCCTGCTGCAGGATTTGCGCGTCGAGCATCTGCGCAAGTCGCCGGCCCTGGCCTTGTCGGGTGGCGAGCGCCGTCGCGTGGAGATTGCCCGGGCGCTGGCGACACAGCCGCGTTTCATCCTGCTCGATGAACCCTTTGCCGGCATCGACCCGATCGCGGTGATCGAGATCCAGCGCATCATCGGTTTCCTCAAGTCGCGTGGCATCGGCGTGCTGATCACCGACCACAACGTACGCGAGACCCTGGGCATCTGTGACCACGCCTACATCATCAGTGATGGCAACGTGCTGGCGCAGGGCACGCCGGAAGAGATCGTCGACAACGCCGAGGTGCGACGGGTGTACCTGGGCGAGCACTTCAAGATGTAGATGAAGCCGGGTCTCTCGCTTCGCATCTCGCAGCATCTGGCGCTTACGCCGCAGTTGCAGCAGTCGATACGTCTGCTGCAGCTCTCGACCCTGGAACTGAGCCAGGAAGTCAGCCAGATGCTGGACGACAACCCTTTCCTGGAGTTGTCCGAAGATGTGCCGGCGCGCGAGGAGTTCGGACTCGATACCAGCTGACACGCCGGTGCCCCAGTCCGAACGCGAAGCCGAACTGGCGCCAACAAGCGCTGCGCAGGACTATGTATCGGTGGCCGATGCGCCGTCCAATGACGACAACGCCACGCCCTTGTCGGCCGAAGATGGCCAGAGCTGGGAGGGCGACGGCACGCAGGAATTCGCGCCTGACGACGGCGAATGGGGCGGCGACGCCAAGGCACACGGCAACAATCTGGGGAGCGAGGACGACGTCGATGCCGGCGAACTGGCGCGCACCCAGGAGACACTGCAGGCGCATCTGCACGCTCAGGCGCTGACCACCTGGCTCGGTGACGAGGACCGGATCGCGCTGCGCTTTCTGATCGAGTCGCTCAACGAGGACGGTTATCTGGAAGACACGCTGGAAGAACTCGCCGCCGGACTGGCACCGACCGACGAGGACGAGATGGACCAGCTGCAGCACCACTTTCCGGGTGGCACTGTCATACCTTGCAGGGCTTCGACCCCGTTGGGGTGGGCGCCAGCGACCTGGGAGAGTGCCTGCGCCTGCAACTGCGTGCCATGCAGCGATCGATAGCGGCAGATGATCCCGGTCAGGACTTGCTGGCCGTTGCCGTGCGCATCTGCTCGCATCCGATGGACCTGCTGGCGCGACGCGACGTGCGACGCCTGTCGCAGCTGTGTGGCGCCAACGACGCGTCGATCAAGGAGGCGATTGCGCTGATCGGCCGGCTCGAACCCAAACCAGGGCGGCGCTTCGTCAACGTCGAGCGCAACATCGTCATACCCGATGTGCTCGTGGTACAGGTCGGAAAGGGGGGCCATGCCAGGTTCCGGGCCCAGATCAATCCGCAGGTCATGCCGCGCCTGCGCGTGCACGACATCTATGCCAACGCCTTGCGTCAGCACCGCGGCAATGGCAGCGACGCGTCCAACTATGCGGCGCTGCAGCAGCGGCTGCAGGAGGCGCGCTGGTTCATCAAGAACATCCAGCAGCGCTTTGACACCATCTTGCGTGTGAGCACGCGCCATCGTCGAGCGGCAGAAGAACTTCTTCCTGCACGGCGTACTGGCGATGCGTCCGCTGGTGTTGCGCGAGATCGCCGACGAGCTCGGGCTGCACGAGTCCACCATCAGCCGCGTCACGACCGCCAAGTACATGGCCACGCCGCTGGGTACCTTCGAGTTGAAGTACTTCTTTGGCTCCTCGCTGGGCACCGAGACCGGTGGCAATGCATCGAGCACCGCGGTTCGGGCGCTGATCAAGCAATTCATCGACGCCGAGTCGGCGAACAAGCCGCTTGTCCGACAATCAGTTGTCCGAGATGCTCAAGGAGCAAGGCATCGCCTGCGCCCGGCGCACCGTGGCCAAGTACCGCGAAGGCCTGCGCATCGCGCCGGCCAATCTGCGCCGGGCCTTGTGAGGTGTCGCAACCAGGCTCAACCGTGAACCAGCTCCAACTCTTTCTTGCCCTGCGCCGCCGGCGTCGAGGACTATCTTGCGCAGGAGGTGGCCGACGTCACCGCCCAGTCGCCGGCTCAGGTGCAGAAGTGGCGCGCCGGTGTGATGCTGCAGGGCTCCTGGCGCGACGCCATGCTGCTCAACCTGCACAGCCGGCTGGCGCAGCGCGTGCTGGTGCAGTTGTTCCAGGCCGACTACCGCAACGAGCAGGACCTGTACCGGGCGGCCAGCGAGGTGGCCTGGGAGATCTGGTTCACGCCGCGCCAGACGATCAAGGTCGAGGTCACGGCGCAGCACAGTCCGCTCAACAGCCTCAATTTCGCCGCGCTCGAAGATCAAGGACGCGGTGTGCGACCGTTTTCGCGCCAAGGCCGGCGGCGTGCGGCCCGACGTGAACACGCAGTGGCCGGACGTGCGCATCTATGCCCATCTGACGACCGACACGGTGTCGCTGTATATCGACACCTCGGGCGATGCCTTGTTCAAGCGCGGCTGGCGCGAGGACAAGGGCGAGGCGCCGCTCAAGGAAACCCTGGCCGCGGCGATGCTGGCGGCCAGTGGCTGGACCGAGACGCCCGAGCTGCCACTGTACGACCCCTGTTGCGGCAGCGGCACGATTGCGATCGAGGCCGCGCAGATCGCCTGCCACATCGCGCCCGGCTCGTTGCGCCGGTTTGCGTTCGAGAAGATGCTGCCGTTCCAGCCCCATGTGTGGGACGCATTGCTCAACGATGCCGTGCGCGCGCAGCGTCTGCCGGCGTCCGGGCCAGCGGCCCCACATCTTCGGCAGTGACGTGGCGCACCGCATGGTCGACTTCGCGCAGCGCAATGCGCAGCGTGCCGGTGTTGCCGACGCGATCGAATTTCGCGGCGGCGATGCCTTGCAGCGCATGGCGCCATGTGATCCGCCGGGCGTCATGCTGGTCAACCCGCCGTACGGCACCCGCATCGACACCGCCGGCTTTGCCGGTGCCGGCCGGCATGCGCCGAACCATGATGATGCCTACGAAGACCCGCAGGCACCACCTGCCGGCCGTGAGCAGGCCGTTGCCGATGACGGTGGCGAATTCTTCGTGCAACTGGCCGCGCACTGGAAGAAGAACTACGCCGGCTGGACCGCCTGGCTGCTGACGCCGGACCTGAAGCTGCCCGGCAAGATGCGCCTCAAGGCGACACGCCGCGTGCCGATGTGGAACGGGCCGATCGAATGCCGCATGTTCCGCTTCGACATGGTGCAGGGGTCGGCGCGCACACCGCGCACGGGTGAGGATGTGGCCGGGTGAGCGCTGCGTCGCGCCGCGCCTGCGCCTTCAAAGAGTGACGGGCATTGCCCGACGGTGGGGCTGCCATGTCGACTGAGCAGCTTGGACGGCCGGTGGTGATCGACACCAACATCGTGCTCGACCTGCTGCTGTTTCGTGATCCGAGTACTGCGGCGCTGGCCCAGGCCCTGGCTCTGGGGGCCCTGGTCTGGTACGCGACGCCGGCGATGCGCGACGAGTTGCAGCGTGTGTTGTCCTATCCCGCCTTGAAGCCCTGGCTGGCGCGTGCGGACCGGGACGACGCGCCAAGCATCCTGGCGCAATTCGACCGGCTCAGCCGGGTGCACGCCGAGGTGCCAAGCGGTGCGCCGCGCTGCAGCGACCCGGATGACCAGAAGTTCATCGATCTCGCGCTCAGCTTGCAGGCCTTGCTGCTGAGCAAGGATCATGCGGTGCTGCGCCTGCGCCGCGCGCTGGCCGCGCGTGGCGTCACGGTCGCGCGTTCTTTCAGTCCTGCAGCATGAAGCTCTCGGCCCGCGCGTGGGGCCAGGATTGGCGGTAAATCAGGGGCAGGCCAGCGAGTTCGGTCTGCAGCAGCGCGCCATCGCTTCACCTGGGTCAGCACCGACTGCGCCAGTGAACGCACCTTGCCATCGGACGAGCGGCGCACGATATGGTGGGCGGTGACGTCGCGCGGATGCATCAACCCCGCTGCCTGCACCAGTTCCTTGAGCGCATGCATGGTCATCGCGTGGTAGTTGTAGACCCGCTCGGTCTTGTCGTCCACCACCAGTGACTTCTCGCGCAGCGGGTCCTGGGTCGTGACGCCGGTCGGGCAGTTGCCGGTGTGGCAGGTCTGGGCCTGCAGGCAACCGAGCGCGAACATGAAGCCGCGCGCGCTGTTGCACCAGTCCGCACCGAGCGCCATCATGCGCGTGATGTCAAAGGCGCTGATCACCTTGCCGGCACAGCCGACGCGGATGCGCTAGCGCAGCCCGACGCCGCGCAAGGTGTTGTGCACCAGCAGCAGGCCTTCCTGCAGCGGCGAGCCGACGTGGTTGGTGAACTCCACCGGTGCCGCCCCGGTGCCGCCCTCGGCGCCGTCGACCACGATGAAGTCGGGTGTGACGCCGGTGGCCAGCATGGCCTTGACGATGGCAAACCACTCCCAGGGGTGACCGATGCACAGCTTGAAGCCGGTTGGCTTGCCGCCGGACAAGGTGCGCAGCTCGCGTGATGAACTCCATCAGTTCGATCGGTGTCGAAAACGCACTGTGCGCCGACGGCGAGATGCAGTCCACGCCAATCGGTATGCCGCGCGCCTGCGCAATTTCCGGACGTGACCTTGGGCCCGGGCAGAACGCCGCCATGACCGGGCTTGGCGCCCTGGCTGAGCTTGATCTCGATCATCTTGACCTGCGGGTCGCAGGCGTTCTGTGCAAACTTCTCGGGGTTGAAACTGCCGTCGTCGTTGCGGCAGCCGAAGTAACCCGAGCCGATCTCCCAGATCAGGTCGCCGCCATGGCGCCGGTGGTGCACCGAGATCGAGCCTTCGCCGGTGTCGTGCGCAAAGCCGCCTCTGCTGAGCGCCGGCATTGAGCGCCAGAATGGCGTTGGCGCTGAGCGAGCCGAAGCTCATGGCCGAAATGTTGAAGACGCTGGCGTGGTAGGGCTGGGTGCACAGGCCCGCGCCCGGCGCTTGCGCGGCGAGCTGTTCGGGAGTGCCGCCGATCCAGACCCGAAAGTCGTGCGATGCGATGGCGCTCGGCGCCATCGAGTGGTTCATCCACTCGTAGCCTTCGGCGTGTACGTCGAGCAGGGTTCCGAACGGACGCTTGTCGGAGTCGCCCTTGGCGCGCTGGTAGACCAACGAGCGTTGCGCGCGCGAGAACGGCGTGGCCTCGGTGTCGCTCTCCAGAAAGTACTGCCGGATCTCCGGGCGCACGTATTCGAGCATGTAGCGGATGTGGCCGATGATGGGGTAGTTGCGCAGCACCGACCGGCGTGGCTGCAGCAGGTCGTACACGCCCACGCCCACCAGGGCCAGCAGCAGCAGCAGGGGCACTGTGCCGACGCCGTAAACGAACACACTGAAGACGCAGGCGAGCAGGCCCAGCACACACAGGCCGAGGACGGTGTAGCGCACCGGATAGAGCCGGTTCAGGCGATCTAGCATGTCAGTGTTTCCCTAGGGTCGGGTCGGGCTTGCGTCAGTATCGGGTTTTCGGCGATGTAGCGATTCAGGCCGTGCAGCGCTTTGGAGCGGACCTGCCGGCGCAGCAACGGGGACCAGCCCAGCAGCAGGCCGGGCAGTCCCAGCGCCTGGCGCGACCAGCGCCAGAAATCGAACTGATCGTGATGCTGCGTGATCTGACCCGCTGCGTTGAAGCGGAACGTCGCCTTGATCCGGTTGTGCACCGGACGCTGGACCTTGCCGAATCGGTAGTGCGCGCTCCATTGCAACTGGCCGGTGTCGGCACCAGCCGAAATCACGCGATAGTTCAGCTTCCAGTTGGCGCGTCCACTGGTTTGAGCGGACTCGCACAACATGCGCCACATGGCCATCACCTGGTCGCTGCCATCGAGTGTGAAGACTTCGTCGCGAAAGCGGACGTCGGGCGCGTAACACAGCGCCATCGTGTCCGGATCGAGATGGGCCAACGCGTTGTAAAAACGTTTCAGTGTCGTGCGGCTCGCCAGCATGGATTGCATTACAAGCCCTGCCGCGCGGCCACACACGGGCCGACCAGGCGGCTCTCGATGTCCTGTGTCATCGCTTGGATGCCGGACGCGGGCCGGTAAACATGGTTATGGTTGTGTGTCTCTGAAAATCGGCCCATTGTGGTGGAGCATGGGCGAATCCACAATAGCGACCTTGCTTGGCGGGGCCGTTTCCATGGCCGCGTGTGTCGGTTTGGCCACGTCGCCAGTGTCCCGGCAATCGCCGACAATGGCCGCCATGGACCGCGCTGCTCTGGAATTGCTGCTGACACGGGAGATGCCATTCGGCAAACACAAGGGGTGCCTGGTGGCCGATCTGCCCGGCAATTACCTGCAATGGTTTGCCCGCGAGGGGTTCCCCTCGGGCGAGATCGGCCGCCTGCTCGCGTTGATGCATGAGATCGACCACAACGGGCTGCAGCATCTGCTGACGCCGTTGCGCCAGGCAGGTACGCGCGGTGGCATGCGGCGACGCGCGGATTGATGCAGCGGCCTGAGGCCACCGGGCGTGCGAATGGTCAACAGATTCCGCCATGTTGGAGGTATTTTTTTTCATGACACCCCAGGACACTCTGGAGCATAGCGACACCGGTCGATTCTGGCCGGTGGCTCCGGGCGTGGTCGCGGCCGGTGATATGGCGCAGGCCTATCAGGCGCAACTCGCACTGCGCCAGCTCAGGTGCGCGCGCGGAGAGATGCCGCGCGGTTTCAAGATCGGATTCACCAATCGGAACATCTGGCCGCGCTACAACGTTTTTGCCCCGATATGGGGTACGGTCTGGAACACCAGCCTGGCCTTCTGCGAAGGAACGGGGGTGCTGTCCTTGCAAAACACCTGCTTGCCGCGCATCGAACCGGAGACCGTGTTCGGCATGCGCGCCACGCCGGCACCGGACGCCACGCTGGACGCTTTGTTCGAGGCGATCGACTGGGTCGCGCCGGGCCTCGAGATCGTGCAGTCGCATCTGCCCGACTGGAAATTTGCGCCCAGCGACGCCGTGGCCGATGGCGGATTGCATGCCCGGCTGTTGGTGGGTCGGCGCGTGGCGCGCGACGACCTCGCAACAGGCGCTGTGCAACTGCAATCGGTGCTGGCCGGAACACGGCTGGTGCTACGCCAAGGCAAGAAGGCGGTCGATCGCGGCACCGGTGCGAACGTGCTCGACAACCCCTTGCTGGCGTTGCAGTATTTCCTGCGCGAAATGCACCAGTGTCCGGGCGCACCCGAGCTGATGCCAGGCGATGTCGTCACCACCGGCACCTGGACCGATGCCTGGCCGGTGGCGGCAGGCGAAAGCTGGACGGCCGAGTTCAGTGCGCCGCTGTCGCGTCTGAAGGTGCGGTTCGAATGAGCCGGCCCTGACCCCACGGGCGGGTCACCGTACCGGAGAACAAGCTTGGAGCGCTTCGATGTCGTGATTTGTGGTGGCGCTGTCATGGGCAGCGCTGCGGCGCATTTTCTGTCCGCGCATCCGGGATTCACCGGTTCGGTGCTGGTGCTCGAAGCGGATCCGAGCTACCAGTCCTGTGCCACGACGCGCTCGCTGGCCTCCATCCGGCACCAGTTTTCAACGCCGGGCAATATCCGTATGTCGCAGTTCGGCACCGACTTCATTCGTGATGTGGGCACCCATCTGGCAGTCGACGGAGAAACGCCCGACGTCGGTTTTGTCGAGGCCGGCTATCTGTTTCTGGCCAGCAGCGCTGGCCTGGACACGCTGCACACCAATCACCGTGTGCAGCGCCAGTGTGGTGTCGACGTGGCCTTGCTGGCGCCGGATGCCCTGGCCCAGCGTTTCCCTTGGCTGCACACCGAGGACCTCGCCGCCGGCTCGCTCGGTTTGTCGGGCGAGGGGTGGCTTGACGCGCACAGCCTGATGGCCGCGTTTCGGCGCAAGGCGATATGCACAGGGCGTGACCTACCGCACCGCGCGCGTGGCCGGTTTGCATCGTCAGGGGGAGCGCATCACGTCGGTCACGCTGCAGGACGGCACCACACTGGGTTGCGGTACGGTGATCAATGCCGCGGGCACCGGTGCTGCGGCGCTGGCGCGAAAGCGCTGGCATCGCCTTGCCGGTGCAGTCGCGCAAGCGCTGTGTTTTCTACTTTCATTCGCCAGCGCAATTGGCGGCCTGTCCGCTGGTGATCGATCCGGGCGGGGTCTACTTCCGGCCCGAGGGCAGCGGCTTCCTGTGTGGTGTGGCCTTGCCCGAGGACCAGGATCCAGAGTGTTTCGACTTCGACGTGCAACATGCATTGTTCGACGACATCCTCTGGCCGGCGCTGGCGCATCGGGTGCCGGGCTTTGAGGCGTTGCGGGTCGCGCACGCCTGGGCCGGGCACTACGACGTCAACCTGTTGGACCACAACCTGATCCTGGGCCCGCACCCCTCGCTGGTCGAACCTGTTGTTCGCCAACGGATTCAGTGGCCATGGCCTGCAGCAGTCGCCGGCCGTGGGGCGGGCCTTGGCCGAACTGGTGGTGCACGGTCGCTACGAAACGCTGGACCTGTCCGCGTTTGGCTGGCAAAGGGTGATTGCGCAGCAGCCGATGCGGGAGATCAATGTGGTTTGAAGGCGGCGGAGCTGTTCGCCTTGGGAGCGGCCCGGCGGCAGACCAGACTATCCTTCGCGCTTCGCGCTGCGGAGCTGTTCGCCTTGGGAGCGGCCCGGCGGCAGACCAGACTATCCTTCGCGCTTCGCGCTGCGGAGCTGTTCGCCTTGGGAGCGGCCCGGCGGCTCACGCCTGCCATACGCCGTAGCCGGCTTCGCGCAAGGCGATGCCCAGTTCCACTTCCATGTCGCGTGCGCCCTCGTATGGCATCGGGTTGTACATGCTGTACAGGCCGGGCAACAGGCGCAGCCCGAAGCGGCGCACATAGCTGTTGGACTGGATGCCGGCCTTGTGTTTGTCAAAACGCAGGTCCGGGTCCAGACCGGTCATGCCGACATATACAAATGGCTTGCCTAGCAGGTAGTCCGGGTTGGCCTTGCGAAAGCGCGCGATGTTCCAGACTTCGTCGGACAACTCCACGACGTAGACGTGGTAATGCTGCCGGCGCGAAACGTGTTCGGTCGACCGGCTTCGCGACCGGAGCGCTGGCAGTGTCGCCGCACCGCCGTCTGCGCCCTTTTTTGCACGTAAACGCTTGCGCGCCACGCCGCTGCTAATCGTCGCCATGTCCCGCTGGTGTTGCGGCTTCGCCCAGCAAAGCGACCAAGTGCGCCAGCGCGTGTTGCACTGTGGCGCGACGCACGTCGGTGCGGTCGCCGGGAAAATGCCGCACCTCGCTAAAGACCTGACCGTCGATATTCCAGCCGAACCAGACCGTACCCACCGGCTTGGCGGCGCTGCCACCGGTCGGTCCGGCCACGCCGGTGACGGCCACCGCAACCTGCACCGGCGCCTGGCGCAGGGCGCCTTGCACCATGGCGCGTACCACCGCCTCGCTCACCGCACCTTCACGTTCCAACATGAGCGGGTCGACGCCGAGCAACTCCGTCTTGGACTGGTTGGAATAGGTCACGAAGCCGCGCTCGAACCACTGGCTCGATCCGCTCAGATCGGTGCAGGCGCCGGCGATCAGGCCACCGGTGCAACTCTCTGCCGTGGCCATCGTCCAGCCCCTGCGCTGCAGTGCTGTGGCCAGGGCCAGGCACAGTGCGGGCACGGCGGCCGAATCGCGCGGCATCATGCCGGCCAAAGGCGCAGCCACAAGGCGATCACCAGCAGGGAGCAGAACGCGGCCACCAGGTCGTCGAGCATGATGCCAAAGCCGGCCTTGGTCCAGGCATGTGGGTCACGGGCCGGGTCGACGCCATGGAACAGCCGATCGGCCCAGGCCACCGGGCCGGGCTTGATCGCATCGAAAAACCGGAACAGACCGAAGGCAATCAGTTGCCCCAGCAGGCCCGTCGGCATCACCAGCCACAGCACCAGCCAGAACGCGGCGACTTCGTCCCACACGATGCTGCCCGGGTCGAGCACCCGCATATGGCGTGCACAGACCGTGCAGGCCCACCAGCCGAGCGGGAACGACAACGCGACGATCCAGCCAATCTGCAGCGGGCTGAGCCAGGCCTGCATGGCCAGGAACGCCAGCCAGGCCCACACGGTGCCGGCCGTGCCCGGTGCCCAGCGGCTGAGTCCGGAGCCCAGGCCCAGTGCGATGAAGTTTGCCGGATGCGCCAGCAAAAATGCCACATTCACTCGCGCCAGCGGGGCATCCGGTGCGTGTGGCAGGGCCTCATGTTCTTTCATGCTCCGATTATGGGCGCGCGTGGCATGCGCCAAGCGCGGCCGGCGCTTGGCGGGTATGCTCGTGGCACTTTCCCGCGCCTTGCTCGGCGTCGGCAGATCCGCCATGAGACAGCACAACCGTATCGACATGATCCGACCGGACGCGCCGGAGCTGGCCAGGTACGGCAGCTTCGCCGTCGGCGTCACTACCTTCAACCTGGTCAATCCGAATCAGCTTGACATCGCCAAGGCCAAGTTGGGCGAGGCTATCCCCCGCTATGACCGTCCGCTGACTGTCGAGGTCTGGTATCCGGCCCGGCTGGCCGCCGCCAAACCGGGAGATGGCGCGTACCGGGTCCTGGTGCGCGACGGCAAGACGCAGGTGGCGATCCACGGCAAAGCCGTGCGCGATGCGCCACCCGATGCCGGCGCTGCTCCCTACCCCTTGCTGATCATCTCGCATGGCTACCCCGGTAATCGCTTCCTGCTCAGCCACCTGAGTGAGAACCTGGCGAGCAAGGGCTATGTGGTCGCGTCGATCGACCACACCGACAGCACCTATGGTGACCAGGCGGCCTTCGCCAGCACCTTGCTGAATCGGCCGTTGGACCAGTTGTTCGTACTCAATGAAATGGCGCGGCTCAATGGCGTGGATGCCACGCTCAAGGGCATGGTGAATGCGGACGTGACCGGCCTGATCGGCTATTCAATGGGCGGCTACGGTGTCGTCAACACCATCGGTGGTGGCTACAGCGCCGCCAGCGTCGGGTTCACCTGGGGCGTGCCGGGTGGTGCGCTGGCGCTGCGCCAGGCCGGCAATGCGCAATACCTGGCATCCATGGACAAACGCATCAAGGCGGCAATCGCATTCGCTCCCTGGGGTTGGAACCACGGATTCTGGGAGGCGGCCGGATTGGCCGGCATCCGCACGCCGGTGCTGTTCGTGGCCGGCAGCATCGACGACGAGTCGGGTTACGCGCCGGGGGTGCGCAACATTTTCGAGGCCAGCGTCAACGCCCCGCGCTACCTGCTCACCTACGAGAACGCCAATCACAATGCGGGAGCGCCGATGCCGCCACCGGCCGAGAGTTTCAAACCTGTGGCCCATCTCACGTTCGTGCCGGCCGAGCACTACATTGATGCGGTGTGGGACAACGTGCGCATGAACAACATCGCGCAGCATTTCAGCACCGCGTTCCTGGGCAAGTACCTGAGGAACGACGCCGGCATGGATGCCTATCTGAATCTGGTCGAAAAGTCGCGTGATGGCAAATGGGCAGCCGACGAGAACGGCCGGTTCAAGGCCGACCATAGCTATTGGAAGGGTTTCGCGGCGCGCAGCGCCGTAGGCCTGACGCTGGAGCAGCGCAAGCCGTGAGCGTTTGCGCCGTCCACCCGGCGAATTGGCGCGCCTGCGCCTTGGCGCCAGCCACCTGTGACCGGTGTGTCGACATGGATCTGGGCGGGGCTGAGTGGTGACTGGCAACAGCAATTCGCGCAGCATCGTCGCCATGCTGATTGCGGTGGGCGCGTTTTCGCTGATGGACGCCGCGCTCAAGACCTTGACGCTGCAGCTATCCAGCCTTGCAGGTGGCCGCGCTGCGCGGCCTGGCGGCGCTGCCGCTGGTCTGCGTTTATGTCGTGTGGCGGCGCGAAGTCGGGCAGTTGCTGCGCGTGCGCTGGCGCCTGCACCTGCTGCGCGGCGTGATCAGCGTTCTGATGTTGGCGCTGTTCAGCTTCGCACTGCGCGCCCTGGGCCTGGCCGAGGCCTATACGATCTTCTTTGTCGCGCCATTGATCATCACGATGTTGTCGATTCCGATGCTGGGCGAGAAGGTCGCACCGCTGCACTGGATCGCGATTGCAGTCGGGCTGGCCGGGGTGTGGATCGCGCTGCGTCCCGACGGGCAGGCGTTATTCTCGTGGGGCGCGTTGGCCGTGCTGGCTGCGGCGACCTGTTATGCGGTGTCGGCCATCGTCGGTCGGGTGCTCAGCCGAACCGATGCCAGTGTCACGTTGGTGTTCTGGACCACGATATCCCTGTCATTGGGCGCCGGTGTGCTGGCCTGGCCGGGATGGGTTGCCATCGAGGCTGGCCACTGGCCGGTGCTGCTGGGCCTGGCGGTCACCGGCTTCATCGGCCAACTGGCCATCACCGAGGCGTTTCGCCATGGGCAGGCGTCCGCGGTGGCGCCGTTCGAATACACCGCGCTGGCCTGGGGCATCGCGCTGGACTGGTCGCTCTGGCGCATCGTGCCCGACCGCTACACGCTGCTGGGTGGCGCGATCATCATCATCAGCGGCCTGTACCTGCTGCGCAAGGAGCGCGTCAAGACGGTCACGATCCCGCCCTGATGGCGGCGTCCAACCAGGCACCGGGGCATGGCGTCTTTCTCGGATGCTGGCGCGAATCAGCTGAAATGGTCGAACGAGGCCCAAGGCCCGGCGATGGCATGGCCCTGGCCATCGACAACCTGGGCGCCCGCTTCGGTCGTGATCGAGCCGATCCGCGTCACCGGTGTTGCGCTGGCGCGGGCTGCCGCCGCGATCGCCGCGCGCGCCGCCAGCGGTGCGGTGAACGCCAGCTCGTAGTCGTCGCCGCCGGCCAGCACGCATTGGAGCTGATGGGCTGGCGGAACGACGGCGTCGAGGGCAGGGCCGTGGCACATCAACAGCGACGCCAGTGTCGTGGCATCGAGCCGGGCGCCGACACCGGAGGCCGTCAGCACATGGCCCAGATCACCGAGCAGGCCGTCGCTGATGTCGATCGCCGCATGCGGCCAGACCACGCAAGGCCAGACCCAGCGCTACGCGCGGATCGGGACGGTGCAGCCGTGCGCCAGCGCGCGCGAACAGCTCTGGCGGCAGCCGCCACTGCCCGCCGATTGCCTCCAGCGCCAGCCGCGCATCGCCGAGCGTGCCGCTGACATACAGATCGTCGCCTGCGCGCGCACCCGAGCGCAGCAGCGCCTGACTGCGCCCATCGGTGACCGGGACTTCGCCGAATACCGTGATGCAGATATTGAGTGGGCCGCGCGTGGTGTCGCCACCGACCAGTTCGCAGCCATGGGCATCGGCCAGGGCCAGCAGACCCTGCGCAAACGGCTCCAGCCAGGTGGCTTGCGCATCCGGCAGGGCCAGCGCCAGCGTGAACGCCAGCGGTTGCGCGCCGCAGGCCGCCAGATCGCTGAGGTTGACCGCCAGCGCCTTGTGCCCCAGTAGCCTGGGGTCGGTGTCGGGGAAGAAGTGGCGGCCCTGCACCAGCATGTCGCTGGATACGGCGAGCTGGCTTGCCGCGCGAGGGTTGCAGCAAGGCGCAATCGTCGCCCACGCCCAGCGCTGCGCGGCGCACCGGGCGCTGGAAATAGCGGCGGATCAGGTCAAATTCACCCATGGTCGGGGCCGGTTGCGGCGTCTGCCGGAGCCACCGTGCACGATGGCGCGGCGTCAGTGCAGAGTGGGCCTTTCGCCGCTGGCGCTGAGTGCGTCGAGCACGAACATCGGGATGTCGGCCTCGAACCGCTCGCCGTCTTCGGCAACGCAGAAATAGCTGCCATGCATGGTGCCGGTGGGCGTGCGCAGCCGGGTGCCGCTGGTGTATTCGAATTTTTCGCCGGGTTGCAGCAAGGGCTGGTGACCGACCACGCCCAGGCCGCGCACCTTCTCCGTATGGCCGCTGGCGTCGTTGACGTTCCAGCTGCGCGAAATCAGCTGGGCCGCCACCTCGCCGACGTTGGAGATGGTGATGGTGTAGGCGAAAACGTACTGAGCCTCTTCCGGAGCCGATTCCTGCGGGAGATACTGGGGGTGTACGTCGACCTGAAACTGGTACTTGGCCATGGCGCTATGCTAACTGCGAAAATCCACGCCATCGCATCGATTTCCCCAAGACCCCTCGCCATGACCTACCGTATCGCGCCTTCGATTCTTTCCGCCGACTTCGCCCGCCTGGGCGCCGAGGTATCCGAGGTCATTGCCGCTGGCGCCGACTGGATCCATTTCGACGTGATGGACAACCATTACGTGCCCAACCTGACCTTCGGCCCCATGGTCTGCGCCGCGCTCAAACCCCATGCCCGCACGCCAGAGGGCGTCGCGGTGCCGATCGACGTGCACCTGATGGTGCAGCCGGTCGATGCCCTGGCGCAGGCGTTTGTCGAGGCCGGCGCCGACCTGATCAGTTTTCATCCGGACGCCAGCGGTCATGTGCACCGCAGCATCCAGGCCATCAAGGACGCCGGTTGCAAGGCCGGCCTGGTATTCAATCCGGCCGAACCGCTGGACGTGCTCGACTGGGTGATCGACGACATCGACCTGGTGCTGATCATGAGTGTCAACCCGGGCTTTGGCGGCCAGTCCTTCATCGATTCGGCGTTGCGCAAGATTGCCGATGTGCGCCGACGCATCGACGTCCAGCGGCAAGGACATCCGGCTCGAGGTCGACGGCGGCATCAAGATCGACAACATACGCCGGGTCGCCGACGCAGGCGCCGACACCTTTGTGGCCGGCAGCGCGATTTTTGGCCAAACCGACTACCGCTGCGTGATCGACCAGATGCACGGGGCCTTGCGCTGACATGGAATAACGTGAGCACGCCACCACATCCCGCCGCAATCGACGCCAATCGCGATGACGTGCGCGCCGGCGCACGCGCGGGAATGTGGGTGCGTGTGGCGATGCTCGGCGTGCTGGTGCTGATTGCGCTGGTACTGCTGGTTCAGGCAAGACAGGGCCGCCACGACGCGCAGTTGCGCGGCGCCGATGGCGAGATCATTGCGCTGGCGGCGTCCCAGCGCATCTTCAGCCAGCGACTGAGTCTGTTGGCCATGCAGTACAACAATGAGGCGGCGTCCGCGCAACTGGAGCAGGTGCTGGCCGAAGCGCGCAGCCAGGCCCTGCGGCTGGAGGCGCTGCTGGCGGCGCATCTCGAGCGCGGCTCAGACCAGGCGCGGCGGTTCGACGCGGTATCGCGTTCCTGGCACAATTGCGCGCGAGGATTTCTTCGCCAGTGTCGCCGCATTGCTGGGCGAGAGCGATGCCGTGGGTACGCGTCAGTTGCAGGCGCGCGTGCGCCAGATCCAGGCCCTTGCGCCGGACTACTACGCGGCGGCGCTGGCCATGTCGGAGCAGGCCCAGGTGCAAGCCCGCGCGCACAACCAGCAGGCTTTGCGCTCGATGGATATCGCCAAGGCGCTGGTGCTGGGCCTGATGCTCTTGCTTGCGCTGGCGGTAGTCGAGCCCACAGCGCGCATGGTCAAGCGCCAGCACAGCCTGGCGCGCGCCCAGGCCGGACAGATGCGGCGCCTGGCGCTGGTGGCGGAACATACGGCCAATGCCGTGGCCTTGCTCGACGCCGAGAAGTGCGTCGAATGGGTCAACCCGAGTTTCCAGACCCTGACCGGTTATGCGCTGGCCGATGTCAAGGGGCAGAGGCTGGGCAAGGTGTTGCAGTTGCGTGAACATGCGCTGCGCGAGGGTCATTCATACCGGGACTACATGGCCAGGGGAGCAGCCGTCAGCGGCGAGATCCAAGTGGTCACCCGGGATGGGCGGCGGATCTGGTCGCTGGTCGACATCCAGCCTCTGTGCGATGAGGACGACCGTATCCTGTCATGGGTAGTGGTGGCTTCCAACATCGACGAGGTGGTGCGTTCGCGGCTGCAACGCCGGGCCCTGTTCGAGGCATTGCCGACCGGGGTGCTGGTGTATTCGAAGCAAAACGAGGTGATAGACGGAAACGCCGCAGCATTGCAGATGGTGGGACTGTCGGCCAACCATGTGAAAGACGGCGGAGACTTCGGCGCCGCGGTGACCGCCATGGCCGAGCTGGGGCGCCCCGTGCGTGATGATCTGTCCGACCTGCCAGCGACCGAGTGGCCGGTGACCCGCAGTCTGAACAGGGGGGAGTCGGTGCGCGGTGAACTTGTAGGCTACGAACGGGCGCACGGTGTCTTCTTCTGGATCTTGGTGAACTCCGAGCCCTTGTTCGATGAGCATGGTGGCATCCAGGGTGCTGTCGTGTGCATGGTCGACGTCACGGCGCAAAAGCTGCTTGAGCAAAGGCTGCGCGATAACGCGCGCACCGACAGCCTGACGGCCTTGCCCAACCGCTTGGTGGTCACCGACCAGATCGCGGCCGCGCTGACGCGACACCGCCAACATGCGGGCTACCACTTCGCGGTTCTGTTCATGGACTTCGATCGCTTCAAACAGGTCAACGACACCCTCGGCCATGGTGTGGGGGACGCCTTGTTGCGCCAGATCGCCGATCGACTGAAGTCCGGCTTGCGCGAAAGCGACGCGTTTGTGCGAACCAGTGATTTCGGGCAGATGGCAGCGCGCATCGGCGGTGACGAGTTCGTTGTGCTGCTCGACGACATACGTGGCGATCTCGATGCCGAGGTGGTGGCGGGCCGGTTGCTTGATCTGCTGGCCATGCCCTACACCATCGATGAACACACGGTCAATTCCAGTGTCAGCATCGGCATCGTCACCGCCACGCATGCGGCCGACGACGTGGAGGCTATCCTGCGCGATGCCGATATTGCGATGTACGAAGCCAAACGCACCGGGCGCGGGCGCTATGTGATGTTCGAGCCAGCCATGCACAAGCGCGTGCGTGACGACGTGGCGCTGGAGAATGACCTGCGCCAGGCATTGGCCGGCGGCGAAATGTTTGTCGTCGTACCAGCCGCTGGTCGATCTGGTGTCGCGCCAGATGACCGGCATGGAGGCCTTGGTGCGCTGGAATCACCCCCGGCGCGGCATGGTTTCGCCGGTGGAGTTCATTCCGATTGCCGAGACGATTGGCCTGATCGGCAAGATTGGCGCCTATGTGTTGCAGACGCGCCTGTCGTGACTTCGCCTGGATGCAGGCGACGCTGGGCGAGCGTGGGCCGCAAACGGTGTCGGTCAATCTGTCGCGGGCTCAGTTGCGCGAGGCCTCGCTGGCTGCCGATGTGCTGCAGGCCTTGCGCACGCACGATGTGGAATCGGGGCAACTGCAACTCGAGATCACCGAAAGCCTGGCCGCACAGGACCTGGCGATGCAGGCGCGGCTGCACGAGATCAAGGCACTGGGCGTGACACTGGCGCTGGACGATTTCGGCACCGGGTACTCGTCGCTGTCGTGTCTGCACGAACTGCCGATCGATGTGGTCAAGATCGATCGCAGTTTTGTCAGCCTGGCCCGAACCAGCGACTATCACCGGGTGCTGATCGAGGCCACCGTACTGATGGCGCGCACGCTGGGCATGGGTACGGTGGCCGAAGGCATCGAAACCACGGAGCAATCCGACATGATGCGCGCCATCGGCTGTGGCAAAGGTCAGGGGTACCTGTTCAGCAAGCCGCTTGGAGCGCGATGCGCTGGTGCAGTGGATCCGGGAGCGTATGCCTTGACTTGCGGTCGCATTCCCTGAGCGCGAACAACAGCCTGCGGCTTTGCTACACTGCGGCGATGTTCATTCACCGCATCAGCATCACAGGTTGCAGCGACCGGGGAGCCTGGCCCTGGCGTGACTCGCACAACCTTGCCGAGCTTGCTGCTGCCGCGCGTCGTCTGATTTTCAGCGCCTGCCGCTGCGGCGGGCCAGCGGAGTACCTGGCACGGGCTTTTGGCTCGATCGTGCACCGCAACCGACCCAGTTTCCGGGTACCCAATTTTCTGCATGTGCGTGTCTCCCATGTCACGGGACGCCGCTGTGGTATCGAAAGGTCTGACGCGTGATCACCGAACTTGAATTCAAGAGCCTGGCATCCCAGGGCTACAACCGCATACCGCTGATGGTGGAAGCATTTGCGGATCTCGAAACCCCCTTGTCGCTGTATCTGAAACTGGCGTTCTCCAAGGGCGCCGGGGCCTATAGCTTTCTGCTGGAGTCGGTGGTTGGTGGCGAACGCTTCGGCCGCTACAGCTTCATCGGCCTGCCGGCGCGCAGCTTTTTGCGCGCCACCGGATTCGGTGCCGACGCCAGGACCGAGGTGGTGACCGACGGCGTCGTGACCGAGACCGGCGCCGGCAATCCGCTCGATTTCATCGCCGATTACCAGAAGCGGTTCAAGGTGGCGCTGCGTCCGGGACTGCCCCGTTTCTGCGGCGGCCTGGCGGGCTATTTCGGTTATGACACGGTGCGCCATATCGAGAAGAAGCTCGCCGCATCCTGCCCCGCCCGACACCCTGGGCTGTCCCGACATCCTGTTGCTGCAATGCGAGGAACTGGCCGTCATCGACAACCTGTCGGGCAAGCTGTACCTGATCGTGTACGCCGATCCGGGTCAGAGCGAGGCCTACAGCCATGCCAAGCGCCGGCTGCGCGAGCTCAAGGAGCAGCTCAAGTATTCGGTCAGTGCGCCGGTGGTCAAGGCCACGCAGTCGTATCCGGCCGAGCGCGAGTTCGCCAAGGCCGACTATCTGCGCGCGGTGGAGAAAGCCAAGGGCATGATCGAGGCGGGCGACTTCATGCAGGTGCAGGTCGGTCAGCGCATCAAGAAGCGCTATACCGAGTCGCCGCTGTCGCTGTACCGCGCGCTGCGTTCGCTCAACCCCAGCCCGTACATGTATTACTACCACTTTGGCGATTTCCATGTGGTGGGAGCCAGCCCGGAGATCCTGGTGCGCCAGGAGAACACCGACCAGGGCCAGAAGATCACGATCCGTCCACTCGCCGGTACCCGGCCGCGCGGCGCCACGCCGGAGCGCGACAAGGAGATCGAGATCGAGCTGGTGAATGATCCGAAGGAGCGGGCCGAGCACGTGATGCTGATCGATCTGGCGCGCAACGACATCGGTCGTATCGCCAAGACCGGCACCGTCAAGGTGACCGAGGCCTTCGCCGTCGAGCGCTACAGCCACGTCATGCATATCGTCAGCAACGTCGAAGGCATCCTGAACGACGGCATGACCAGCATGGACGTGTTGCGTGCCAGCTTCCCGGCCGGCACGCTGACCGGCGCACCCAAGGTACATGCGATGGAGGTGATCGACCAGCTCGAGCCGAACAAGCGCGGCCTGTACGGTGGTGCCTGCGGCTACCTGAGTTATGCCGGCGACATGGACGTGGCGATCGCGATCCGCACCGGTGTCATCAAGGACGGCAACCTGTATGTGCAGGCCGCCGCCGGTGTGGTCGCCGACTCGGTGCCCGAGCTCGAATGGCAGGAGACCGAAGCCAAGGCGCGGGCCTTGCTGCGCGCCGCCGAACTGGTCGAGGAGGGTCTGGAATGAGCCCCGTCAGGATTCTGATGATCGACAACTACGACAGCTTCACCTACAACATCGTCCAGTATTTCGGCGAGTTGGGTGCCGAAGTCGAGGTGTTTCGCAATGACGAAATCACCGTGGCCGGGATTGCCGAACGCGCGCCCGACCGATTGGTTATTTCGCCCGGCCCGTGTTCGCCCGCCGAGGCCGGTATCTCGGTCGAGGCGATCCGGCATTTCATGGGCAAGCTGCCGATCCTGGGCGTCTGCCTCGGGCACCAGAGCATTGGCGCGGCACTGGGCGGCAAGATCGTGCGCTCGCAGCAACTGATGCATGGCAAGACCTCGGTCATTCACACCACGCGATCGGGCGTGTTTGCCGGGCTGCCGGAGCAGTTCACCGTGAATCGCTACCACTCGCTGGCGATCGAGCGCGCAACTTGTCCTGCCGAGCTGGAAGTGACGGCCTGGACCGATGACGGCGAAATCATGGGTGTGCGCCACACCGGGTTGCCGCCTGCGCGGCGACTCGAAGGCGTACAGTTTCATCCGGAATCGATCCTGACCGAGCACGGTCATGCGATGCTGAAGAACTTCCTGTCCTGACCGTGGCGCACGCTGGTGCGCGCAACCCCCAACGTGGCTGGCGCATTGTGACTGCCAGCCCATCCTCTGACGGAGATGCACCATGACCGTTGACTTGCGCAGTGACACCGTGACCCGGCCGACGCCGGCCATGCGTGACGCCATGATGGCGGCCCCGCTGGGGGACGACGTCTATGGCGAGGATCCAAGTGTCAATGCCTTGCAGGACCAGCTGGCGGCGATGCTCGGTTTTGAAGCGGCACTGTTCATGGCGACCGGCACGCAGAGCAACCTGTGCGCCATCCTCGCGCATTGCCAGCGGGGCGATGAATACATCGTCGGTCAGATGGCGCATGCCTATCGCTGGGAAGGCGGTGGCGCGGCCGTGTTTGGTAGCGTGCAGCCGCAGCCCCTGGCGCACCAGAGCGACGGGACGCTGGCGCTGGCCGACATCGAGGCGGCGATCAAACCCGACGATGTGCACTACCCGGTCACCCGGTTATTGGCACTGGAGAACACCTGGGGCGGCAAGGTGCTTCCCTTCCAATACCTGGAGCAGGCCGGCGCACTGGCGGTGTCCAAAGGGCTGGCCCGCCATCTCGATGGCGCCAGGTTGTTCAATGCCGCTGTGGCGCAAGCGGAGCAGACCGGCGCGAGCCCGATCGCCGAGGCGCGCCGCATTGCCCAGTGTTTTGACAGCGTGTCGGTATGCCTGAGCAAGGGCCTGGGTGCCCCGGTGGGCTCGGTGTTGTGCGCCAGCCGAGAACTGGTGCAACGCGCAATGCGCCTGCGCAAGATGGCCGGTGGCGGTATGCGCCAGGCCGGCGTGCTGGCCGCAGCCGGCACCTACGCGCTGGACCACCATGTGGACCGGCTGGCACTGGACCATGTACTTGCACAGCGCCTGGCTGCCGGTCTGCGGCAAATCGACGGCGTGCAAGTCGAGGCGCCGCACACGAACATCGTGTTTGTGGATCTGCTGGGTGATGCGCGTGCGCGTGCACAGGATTTCATCCCCTATCTGCAAGAGCATGGCGTGCTGGCGTCCGGGCTGTACCGTCTGAGGTTCGTGACCCATCTGGATGTCGACGCCGATGGTGTCGACCATGCCATCGCCACGGTGCGCGGATTTTTCGCAACCTGAAACGGTAGCCCGACCCCGACACACGACGCGCACAAGAGCGTTCATCACATGTTCGACGGCATTGACCAACTCGGCCTGTTCATCGTTGCAGGCCTGCTGCTGAATCTGACGCCGGGGCCCGATGTGCTTTACATCGTGCGCCATGGCATGCGCGGCGGCCGGCGTGCCGGCATGGTGGCGGCACTGGGCATTGGCGCCGGTGTCTTTGTTCATGTTGTCGCCGCCGCGGTCGGACTGGGCGCGCTGATCGCCGCGTCGGCGACCACCTTCACCGTGCTCAAATGGCTTGGCGCCGCCTACCTGGTCTATATGGGACTCGGCATGTTGCTATCGCGCGGCGCGGCTCCCGGCTCGCTGGCGGGCCTGGGTCGGGAAGGGCCGGTGGCGGCGGGTGTCATGCCGCTGCGCCAGGTATTCACCCAGGGTTTCTGGACCAATGCGCTTAATCCCAAGGTGGCGCTGTTTTTTCTGGCCTTTGTGCCGCAGTTCATTGCCCACGACGCGGTCCACAAGACCTGGACCTTTCTGTTGCTGGGCCTGATCTTCAATGTCAATGCCTTGCCGGTGAATCTGGCCTGGGGCCTGGGTGCCGCCTGGCTGGCCACGCGATTGCAGCGGCTGCGCAGTGCCCTGTCCTGGCTGGATCGGCTGGCGGGCGCGCTATTTGTTTACTTCGGAATTCGCCTGGCCACGGCGGAACAAATTGAAATCTCGACCTAAGGAGACATAACATGCCACAGAACACGATCAAGATCAGCCCGCAGGAAGCCCTGGTGCGCACCATCGAGCATCGCGAGATCTTCCACGACGAAATGCTGCACATCGTGCGCCAGATCATGAGCGGCGACATGTCGCCAGTGATGATGGCGGCGCTGATCACCGGCCTGCGCGTCAAGAAGGAGACCATCGGCGAGATCACTGCCGCAGCGCAGGTGATGCGCGAGTTCTCGACCAAGGTGCATGTCCGGCGACAAGACCCATCTGGTGGACATCGTGGGCACCGGCGGCGATGGCTCGCATACCTTCAATATCTCGACCTGTTCCATGTTTGTCGCGGCCGCGGCCGGCGCCAAGGTCAGCAAGCATGGTGGGCGCAGCGTCAGCAGCAAGAGCGGCAGCGCCGATGTGATGGAGGCGCTGGGCGTGAACATCAACCTGTCGCCCGAGGCGATTGCGCATTGCATCGAAACCGTGGGCGTCGGCTTCATGTTCGCCCCCAATCACCATCCGGCCATGAAGAACGTGGCGCCGGTGCGCAAGGAACTGGGCGTGCGCACCATCTTCAACCTGCTCGGTCCGCTGACCAACCCGGCGAGCGCGCCCAACATCCTGATGGGCGTGTTCCACCCCGACCTGGTCGGCATCCAGGTGCGTGCCTTGCAGCGCCTGGGCGCCGAACATGCCGTGGTGGTGTACGGCCGCGACGGTATGGACGAGGTCAGCCTGGGGGCGGCGACCATGGTGGGCGAACTGCGCAATGGCGAAATCATCGAATACGAGATCCATCCGGAGGACTTCGGCATGGTCATGGCCAGCAACCGCGCGCTCAAGGTCGAGACCGCCGAGGAGTCCAAGGCCATGCTGCTCGGCGTGCTCGACAACCAGGCGGGCGCACCGCGCGACATCGTCATCCTCAATGCCGGTGCTGCGTTGTACGCAGCCAACGTGGCCGATTCGATCGAGGCCGGTATCGCCAAGGCGCAGGCCGCCATCGAGTCCGGTGCGGCCAAGGCCAAACTGAACGACCTGGTCGCGGCGACAAAGGCGGCGAGCTGACGGCGCGTCGGAAGGCCGTCGCGGGCAGGTCAAAGGCGTTTTCTATGGCTTTTCTGCGTGTTTACACGCATTGACCAGTGCCGCGCCCGTGCATATCGTGATCTGGTTATTGATAAAGTCCTGCACCATTGCAGTGACAAGACCTCAAAGGAGCTCTCCCATGCGCCGCACCACCGTTTCCGGTTTGTTGACCTTGTTGTTGGGCCTGTCGGCCATTCCTGTGTTCGCGCAGGGCCGCCTGACCCTTTACTGCAGCTCCGACGCTGCCTGGTGCCAGCAGGCCAAGACCGAATTCGAGAAAAAAACCGGCATCCAGGTCGACATGACGCGCAAGAGTTCGGGCGAGACCTATGCCCAGATCAAGGCCGAGTCGTCCAATCCGAAGGGCGATGTCTGGTGGGGCGGCACCGGCGACCCGCATCTGCAGGCGGCCGAAGAGGGTCTGACCCAGGCCTATGCGTCGCCGGCGCGCACCCAGTTGCATGACTGGGCCAACAGCCAGGCGGTGGCGTCCAAGGTGCGTACAGTCGGCATCTATTCGGGTGCCCTGGGCTACGGCTTCAACACCGAACTGCTCAAGAAGCAAGGTCTGCCCGAGCCCAAGTGCTGGAAAGACCTGCTCAAGCCGGTCTACAAGGGCAAGATCCAGGTGGCCAATCCCAACTCGTCCGGTACTGCCTACACCATGCTGGCCACGCTGGTGCAGCTGTTCGGCGAGGATGAGGCCTTCAAGTTCATGAAGACCATGAACGCCAACGTCAACCAGTACACCAAGTCGGGCTCGGCACCGATCAAGGCGGCCGGTGCCGGTGAGACCGTCATCGGCATCGTGTTCGCGCACGATGCGGTCGCAGTGGCGGAGGCCGGCTTCCCGGTCAAGACCGTGATTCCGTGCGAGGGCACCGGTTACGAGATCGGCTCGATGAGCATCGTGCAGGGATCGCGCAACCTGGAGAACGCCAAGAAGTTCTACGACTTCGCGCTCGACGCCGAATTCCAGAGCAAGGCGAAGGAGGTCAAGTCGTTCCAGGTGCCGTCCAACAAGGCCGCCACGACCTCGCCCAAGGCGCCGGACCTGAAGAAGATCAAGCTGATCAACTACGACTTCGTCAAGTACGGCTCGTCGGCCGAACGCAAGCGCCTGCTCAAGAAATGGGACGACGAGGTCGGTTCGCTGCCGCGCTGAGTGCAGCCATAGTGGCCGCCTGTTAGCGTAGTTTTCGTGCACACAACACGCCTGGATCGCCAGGCTGCCGGCATCGCGCTTTGCGTGCTGCTGGGTGTCGCAATCTTGCCCTGGTACGCGATCCAGGACGGTTTCTGGAGCACCCAATGGCTGGGTGCCTATCCGATGTCCGGCGACTCGGCGCCGGCTCTGTTTTTGTGGCTGCAGGGGCGCAACCTGTGGCTGCTGCCGGTCGGCGCTCTCGGGTTGTTGGCCTTGCTGGCTGGCTTGCGGCGCTTTCCGCAGGCGGCGCAAGCCCGGATTCTGACCTTTGTTGGCCTGGCCGGCATCGCCTACATGCTGGCGCAGGGTTTCCTGTTTGGCCTGCGCGGCTGGAACGTTGCCTGGCTGGCACAGATCTGTTGGGCGAAACCGAAGCAGCGCCAGTTCGGCATGGGTTACGGCGCCCTGGTAGCGGGTGCCGGTTTCCTGTTCCTGCTCACCCGTGGTCTGGCACTGCGCGGTCTGGTCGCAGGCGACGCGTTTGTTGCGGGATCGCTGGGCCTGGTGATTGCGCTGACGTTGTTGTTCATCGGTTTTCCGGTGCTGCAGATGCTGGTCATTCCGTTTCGCGATCGCGGAACGGGGCTGGTCGCTGGCACCGTTTTTGGATCGCCTGGGCGATCCAAAGATCTGGCGAGCGGCGTGTTTCTATTCCGGCACGACCTGTGGCGTTGCATGGAACTCGCTGATGCTGGCGATCACGCGTCGGCCTGTTGTCGACCCTGCTTGGCCTGGCCTTCGCGCTCGTGCTCACTCGCACTGGTGTGCGCTTTCGCTCGGCCTTCAAGTCCCTGTCCTTGCTGCCGATCATCACGCCGCCGTTCGTGATCGGCCTGGCGATCATCCTTTTGTTCGGCCTGTCGGGCAATGTGACCCAGTTTGTCGCATCCCAGTTCGGCCTGGAGCCGACACGATGGGTCTATGGCTTCACTGGCGTATTGATCGCCCAGTTGCTGTCGTTCACGCCGATCGCGTTCCTGGTGCTGATTGGCGTCGTTGAGGCGATCAGCCCGTCGCTGGAGGAGGCCGCCCAGACCTTGCGCGCCAATCGCTGGGAGACTTTCAAGATCCGTCACCTGGCCGTTGATGCGTCCGGGGCTGGCCAACGCCTTTCTGCTCGGTTTCATCGAAAGCATGGCGGACTTCGGCAACCCGCTGGTGCTTGGCGGCAACTTCAATGTGCTGTCGACCGAGATCTTTTTTGCCGTTGTCGGTTCGCAGAACGACCAGAGCCAGGCAGCCGTGCTGGCCATCATCCTGTTGCTCTACACCATCGGAGCCTTCTATCTGCAGCAACGCTGGCTGGGTCGGCGCTCCTATACCTCGGTCAGTGGCAAGGGCGATGGCGGCATGCATCCGCCACTGCCGCGACGCATCGCATGGCCGATCATCGTCATCACCGCGCTGTGGGGCTTTTTCACCGTGGTCGTTTACCTGATGATCGTCTACGGAAGCTTTGTGCAGCTCTGGGGCCTGGACCATACGCTGACCGTCAAGCACTATGTCCATGCGTTCAAGATCGCATACGGCGAGTTCGGTCTGCGCTGGGAAGGCTCGGCCTGGAACAGCTTCTGGACCACGATACAGATCGCCACCATCTCGGCGCCGCTGACCGCCGCCGTGGGTCTGATTACCGCCTGGCTGCTGACCCGCCAGGAGTTTCGCGGCAAGAAGGCCTTCGAATTCGGCACCATGCTCAGCTTCGCGATTCCCGGCACGGTGATCGGCGTGAGTTACATCATCGCGTTCAACGTGCCGCCGATCGAGCTCACCGGTACCGCGGCGATCCTGGTGATCTGCTTCGTGTTCCGCAACATGCCGGTGGGGGTGCGCTCGGGTATCGCATCGCTGTCGCAGATCGACAAGAGCCTGGACGAGGCCTCGCTGACGCTGGGCGCCAACTCCTGGACCACGTTCCGGCGTATCACGCTGCCGCTGATCCGCCCGGCCATTCTGTCGGCGCTGGTGTACAGCTTCGTGCGCAGCATGACGGCGATCAGTGCGGTGATTTTCCTGGTCAGCGCGCGCCATGACATGGCCACCAGCTACATCATCGGGCGGGTCGAGAACAATGAATATGGCGTGGCGATTGCGTATTCCACGGTGCTGATCGTCGTCATGCTGGCGGCCATTGGCATCTTCCAGTGGCTGGTCGGTCAGCGCAAACTGGGCCGGCGTGACGGCGAGCAGGCTACTTCGATGATTGCAGGAGGCGCATGAACACCAGCACCACCGCCGCATCCCGCAAGGGACCGGCCCGGGTTGTTTTCGACAAGGTCACCAAACGCTACGGCACCAGCGCCGTGGCGGCGGTGGACCAGGTTTCACTGGATTTTCCGGCGGGCAAGCTGGTGACGCTGCTCGGTCCTTCCGGTTGCGGCAAGACCACGACGCTGCGCATGATCGCCGGCCTGGAGATGGCCACCAGCGGGCGTATCCTGATCGGTGACGACGACGTGACCAAGTTGCCGGCCACGGCACGCGACGTGTCCATGGTGTTCCAGTCCTACGCCTTGTTTCCGCACATGACGGTGATGGAAAACGTCAGTTACGGGCTGAAGATGTCGGGCTTTGCCAAGGGCGTCATCGTCCCCAAGGCCAACGACGTGCTCAAGCAACTGGGCCTGGACAAGCTCGCGGCGCGCTATCCGAATGAACTCTCGGGCGGTCAGCAGCAGCGCGTTGCGGTGGCGCGCGCCATCGTGCTCGAACCGCGGGTATTGCTGTTCGACGAGCCCTTGTCGAATCTGGACGCCAAGCTGCGCCGCTACGTGCGCCAGGAGATCCGCGACCTGCAGCAGTCGCTTGGCCTGACCGTGGTCTATGTGACCCACGACCAGGAAGAGGCCCTGGCCGTGTCCGACACCATCGTCGTGATGAACAACGCAGTGATTGCCCAGACCGGCACGCCGCGCGAATTGCACGATCTGCCGCAGACCCGCTTCGTGGCCGACTTCATCGGCGAGGCCAATGTGTTGCCGTGCGAACTGGTGTCGGATGGCAGCGCCGACAAGCCTGCCATGGTCAAGCTCGGCGGCCTGACGCCTGCAGACCAACGCTTGCGATGGCACGGCGTCGCAACGCCATGTGGCGGTGCGACCGAACCGCGTCTCGATGCAGGCGGCGGGCAGTGCGAACACGCTGGAGGCCACGATGCAAAAGGCGACCTATGTTGGCGAGCAGATGGAATACATCGTGCAGACCGCTTTGGGCGAGCTTGTTCGTCACCTCCTCGGATACCGACAACCCGATCACCTCGGGTAGTTCAGTGGCCTTGGGATTCGGCGTGGGCGACGTGGTGTTATTGCGCGACTGAAATCGTGCCGGGCGGGTGAAGGCCGCTGCGTCGGCGGACATCGGAGGGCCAGATGGTAAAAATCGATCTGAAGAAGGAGTTCAAGGCGCTCTACCAGGCATCGCCCAAAGAAGTGGTGCAGGTACAGGTGCCGGAATTCAACTACCTGATGGTCGACGGCCAGGGCGACCCGAATGTGGCGCCGCAATACGCGCAGGCGGTCGAAGCACTGTTTGCGGTGTCCTATGCCGCCAAGTTCATGGTGCGTAAAGGCGCGCTGGCGGTCGACTATGGCGTCATGCCGCTGGAAGGGCTCTGGTGGGCCGACGACATGGCGGCATTTGACGGCCAGGACAAGTCAGGCTGGCGCTGGACCATGATGATCATGCAGCCGCAGTGGGTGAGCGCCGATCTGATGCAAGGCGTGCTGGCCGAGGTTGGGGCGAAAAAGAACCTGCCGGCGCTTGAGCGCCTGCGGCTGGAGTCCTTCGCCGAAGGGACCTGCGCGCAAATCCTGCATGTTGGTCCGTTCTCCGACGAGGGGCCGACGGTCCGTCGCTTGCATGACTATGTCGATGCACATGGAAGCCGAACCGGAAAGCACCACGAGATCTATTTGAGCGATGTGCGGCGGGCGGCGCCTGCCAAATGGAAGACCATCATTCGCCAGCCCATGCGCTGAAGCCGGAAAAGCCAGTCTTGGGGGGTAGCGCACCTGTCGCGCCATGGCGCAGCATTCGCCTTGTTTGAAGGAGTGATTCAGCATGCCAGCAAACGAAAAAATCAACTATGTCGAGTTCCCGGCCAACGACCTGACGCGTACCAAGGCGTTCTTCGAGGCGGCGTTTGGCTGGGTCTTTGTCGACTACGGTCCCGACTATGTGGCGTTCTCCGACCAGGGGCTCGATGGTGGCTTTTATCGCTCCACGCTACAGGCACGCACCGAGCGCGGCAGCGCTCTGGTGGTGTTGTTCAGCAATGCCATCGAGCAAACCCAGGCGCGCGTCGAACAAGCGGGCGGCACCATCGTGAGGCGGATATTTGCCTTTCCCGGCGGACGGCGCTTTCACTTCACCGAACCCAGCGGCAACGAGCTGGCCGTCTGGACCGACGTCGGCGCCTGACCTCAGCGCTGCGCGCCCGCTGCGCTCAGCCTGCAAGCCGTTTGTAGGCTCAGACGAGCGGGACGCCGAACAATTCCTGCATGGTGCTGGCCAGCGCGGCATTGCTGGCCAGTATCGGATTGCCGTTCTCGATGGCACCCGGCGTCCAGAAGTCATTGATCTTGCCGCCGGCTTCGGTGATCAGCAGCAAGGCGCCGGCGACATCCCAGGAATTGATATGGTCTTCGGCATAAGCCTCGATCCGGCCGGCGGCGACGTAGGCCAGGCCGAGCGCACCGGAACCGGCGCGGCGCACCGAGCAGCCGGCGTTCGCCGCGCGCCCGACCATGTCCAGATAGGTCTGCACCGGGATGCGCGTGGACCAGCCGACCTCGACCGTGCTGGCGTTGATGTCCTGCACTTCGCTGACGCGCATGCGCTGGCCGTTGAGCCAGGCACCTTGACCGACCTGGGCAATGAACAGTTCGTCGTGGTTGGGTTCGTACAGAGCACCGGCTTCGAGTTTGCCGTCCACGATGAGCCCGAGCGAGACGCAGTAGTGCGGAATCTGGCGCGCGAAGTTGGCCGTGCCATCGATCGGGTCGACGATCCACAGGCGCGCGCCGTCGACCGATCCGCCGCCTTCCTCTCCCAGTACCGCGTCGCCTGGAAAGCGCGCCTCGATCTGCTCGCGCACGAACTGTTCGATCGCGCCATCGGTGGCGGTCAGGTAGTCCTGCCGACCCTTGAGCGAGTAGGCGGGCTTGTCGGTTGCGGTGAAGGCCTCGCGCATGCGGCTGCCGGCGGCACGCACGATGGCTTCAATGGCGGTCATCAGTTCGGTCATGGGGTTCCTGTGGGAGATGAAAAACTGGTCGGCTGCCGGCGATCATCGCAGCATCCATTCGTGGGCCGGGTCGTTGCGGAACACCCACAGGCGATTCGGGCCGGCCATCACGTTGAGGTAATACAGGTCGTAGCCATGGGGCGCCACAACCGGGTGGTAACCGCGCGGCACCATCACCACGTCATGGTCTTCCACGGCGCAGGCCTCGTCGATGCTGCGGTCGTCGGTGTAGACGCGCTGGAACGCGAAGCCCTGCGGCGGATTGAGCCGGTGGTAGTAGGTCTCTTCCAGCAGGGTTTCCAGCGGCGGCGTTTCGGCGTCGTGTTTGTGCGGCGGATAGCTGGACGAATGGCCGGCCGGCGTCAGCACCTCGACCACCAGCAGATGGGCGGCGGTGGGGTCGTCGTGGGGCAGGATGTCGCAGACATGGCGGGTGTTGCTGCCCTTGCCACGAACGCTGCGTTTCATCTGCGCCGGATCGAGCAGGCGCACGGCACGCGGCTTGCGTGTCGCACGGCGCGCTGCAAAGGCCGAGTTCGCAGTCGCGCATTGCGTGCACCGTCACCACATGGCCCGGTGGCACGTAGATGGCGGCGGGCGCAGCAATCGTCGAACACGCTGTCGCGCGTACCCAGAGCAGGCCAGGTCTGCGCGCCGATGGTCACATCGACCGTGCCGGTCGAGCACCACCAGGCACAACTCGCGCGTGCCGGTATCGATGCGCTCCGATTCGCCCGCCTCAAGCCGGATGGCCCGGAAACCGACATGCTCCCAGCCGGCGCTTTGCGGCGTAACGTCAACGATTTCGCGCCCTTTGCGGGCAGCCTTGACCTGTAATCGACTGACCATCTCAAGCCTCCTGTGCCTGCTGATCGAGCCGCTCGACGATGGCGCGCAAGGTCTTGAACCCCTTGTCGGCGTAGGCGTAACTCGGAGCCACCGCCGGGTCCTGCTCGGCCTCGACGACCAGCCAGCCCTGGTAGCCAGCCTGCATGCAGAGTCGACAGCACGGCGTCGAAGTCGATCGCGCCATCGCCCGGCACGGTGAAGGTTCCGTACAACACGCCGGTGAGAAAACTCCAGCCGTCATTGCGCGCCTGCGCCACGACATCGGCGCGCACGTCCTTGCAATGCACATGCACCACCCGGGCGATGTGTTTGCGCAGCAGCGCCACCGGATCGCCCGCACCGCCAAACCAGGCGTGTCCGGTATCGAACAGCAGACCCACGTTGCCTGGCTCGGTCACAGACATCAGCTGGTCGATGTCCTGTGGCGATTCGACATAGGCGCCCATGTGGTGGTGGTAGGCGAGCACGATGCCATAGGTCTGCTGCAGGTGGGCGCCAAACGCATTGAGCCGTTTGCCGTAGGCCTGCCATTGCGCCAGGTCATTGAATCGCGGTCGACGCGCCAGCGGCGTGTCGATCTGGCCCTGTACCGTGCCGGCACACTCGCCATAGACCACGACGCGCACATCGTTGAACTGCAGCTTGGCCATGTGGTCGTGACAACGCGCGATCTCGGCCTCGACGCTGTCTTCGGCCAGAAACCCGCTGTACCAGCCCGAGATGCAGGCCAGCTCGTATTCGGCCAGCTTGGCCTTGAGCGCAGGCACCGGTTTTCGGGAACTTGTTGCCGAGTTCGAAACCGGCGTAGCCGATCTGACGGCCTTCGGACAAGGCGGTCTCCAGCGGCGTCTCGCCACCCAGCGCGGGCAGGTCGTCGTTCATCCAGCTGATCGGGTTGATGCCGATCCGCACATTCCATGTCATGTCGTTAGATCCTTTTTGGCGCTGTCGTAGGCTTCGCGTGCGGCTGCGACCTGCGTGCGCTGCGAGACTTCGGGTATGGCCACGTCCCACCAGCAGCCGCCATCGTCGGTGGTGCGGGTGTGCGTGGTGTTGATGACGATGACCTGGGTCTTGCGCGCCGCGCGCGCGGCCACCATGGCCGTGCGCAGTTCGGCCAGGTCGGCGGCGAGCACGGCGTCGGCGCCCAGGCTGCGTGCGTGCTGGGCAAAGTCGATCTGTGCCCCGGCGCTGTCCGGCACGGCGCAGTCCTGCAGCATGTTGTTGAATGCGGCGCCGCCCGTGGCGGTCTGCAGGCGCTGGATGCAGCCGAAGCCGCGGTTGTCCAGCACCACGATGATGAGCTTGAGCCCGAGCATGACCGAGGTGGCGATCTCGGAGTTCATCATCAGGTAGGAGCCGTCGCCGACCATGACGATCACCTCCTGCTGCGGACGCGCCATCTTCACGCCCAGGCCGCCGGCGATCTCGTATCCCATGCAGGAATAGCCGTACTCGACGTGGTAGTTGCCCGGCGCGCCGGCGCGCCACAACTTGTGCAGTTCTGCCGGCAAGGTGCCGGCCGCGCAGACCACCACGTCCGATCACCGCGCTGTCGGTGGTGGAGTCGCGCACCGCGCCGATCACGTCGGCGTCATAGGGCAACACACCGACGGGCGTTGCGTCGGCCGCTGGTCAGTTGGTCGACGCGATGCACCCAGGCGCCGGCGCGCTGTCTCGCGCTGGTCTGCCAATGGGCGTCGCTGGTCCATGGGCCGAGCGCGGCGTCGAGTGCGGACAAGGCCTCGCGCGCATCGGCCACCAGGGTGGTGCCCCGGCACTTGCGTGCATCGAGCACCGACACGTTGATGCCCAATACCGGTTTGCCGGCGAACAGGCTGTGGGAGCCGGTGGTGAAGTCCTGCAAACGGGTGCCGATGGCGACGATCAGATCGGCCTCGCGCGGCCATGGCGTTGGCCGCCGGAGACCCGGTGACGCCGATCGCGCCCAGGTTCAGCGGGTGGTCCCAGCGCAGGCGCCCTTGCCGGCCTGGGTTTCCGCCACCGGCACGCCGTGCGCTGACGCGAATCGCGCCAGTTCGTCCCAGGCCTGGCTGTACAACACGCCGCCACCGGCAATGATCAGGGGCTTGCTGGCGCTGCGGATCAGCGCCAGCGCGTCTTGCAGCTCGCGCGCATCGGCGCCTGGGCGGCGAATGCGCAGCGGCGCCGGTTGCAGAAAATGCGTCGGGCAGTCGAAGGCCTGGGTCTGCACGTCCTGGGGCAGGGCCAGGCAGACCGGGCCGCAACGTGGCCGGGTCGAGCATCACCGCGATCGCCTGGGGCAAGGCGCTGCAGGATCTGCTCGGGTCGGCTGATGCGGTCGAAAAAACGTGTCAACGGCCGGAACGCATCGTTGACGCTGACATCGCCCTGACCGGGGTCCTCGAGCTGCTGCAACACCGGGTCCGGCGCGCGCGATGCAAAGGTGTCGCCCGGCAGCATCAGCAGCGGCAGCCGGTTGACATGGGCCAGTGCCGCGGCGGTCAGCAGATTGGTGGCGCCCGGCCCGATCGAGGTCGTGACCGCCATCATGCGCTGGCGAAATCCGGCCTTGGCATAGGCAATCGCCGCATGGGCCATGGCCTGTTCGTTGTGGGCGCGCCAGGTCGGCAGGTGCTTCGCGTTCGGCCCACAGGGCTTCACCCAGGCCGGCGACATTGCCGTGGCCAAAAATCGCGAACACGCCGGCGCAATAGGGTTGCAGGCTGCCGTCCGCCAATTCGATGCGCAGCGCGGCCAGGTGGCGCACCAGCGCCTGGGCCATCGTCATTCTTTCGGTCGTCATGGGATGTAGCGTTGGTAGCGTGGTTCAGGTCGGTATGGTCGCATGCCGATGGCGCGCTCGCCCAGGCGCGCGACAACACAGTGAAGTTGGCTGCCACCGTATCCACCAGTTCCTGGTCGGTGCATTCGCCGGCGCAGCCAGCGCGACGACGGTTCGGCCCACAGGCTGCGCCCGACCATGAATCCTTTGACGATGGGGTTGTCGGCTTGCGCGAAGCTGTCGGCCAGCGCCTGCACCGGCTGGTTCAAACCCAGGATCACGGCGCCACGGCACAAGGGGTCACGCTCGGCGATCAGCAGCGCCAGCGCATGCCAGCCTTTGCCGGCCATTGGCGCAAGTTTCCACCATTCGGGCTGGATGCCCAGGTTGTAGAAACGTTTGATCGATCGCAGCACGGCCTCGTCCTGGATGCCGACCGGTATCGGACTGCCCGGGCAGATGATCTCCAGCAGCAGTTCGTGGCCGCTGATGCGGGTGGCCTGCCACAGCTCCTGCACCTTGAGTTCCTGTTCCAGCCGCAGCGCCGGCGGATCGTCCGGGTGGTAGTGCACCAGGCATTTGCAGACATGCTCGGCCGGCCAGCTCACCAGCATCGAGCCGATCGACAGTCCGCCATCGAAGCGCAGTGGACGCGAGCCCGGCAACTCGACCGGCCGGCCAACCCACCAGCCGCGACCGGTTGCGGCGGCCAATGCGTCGGCGCCATATTCGCCGCCATCGATCAACACGCCGATACGGTCTTGCAGGTCGGCGCTGGCTGCGACCTGCTCGGTCGCGCGCAGCAGCAGCTTTTTCAGGGCCACCACATCGGCCGTGGCTGCGCCGCACTGGCGTGCCAGTTCGAAGAACTGGCTGCGGTGATCGAATGCGATCACCTGCAACTCGTGTCGGGCGCTGCGCTTGGGTGTCACGCGATGCAAGTGCGCCAGTTGCCGGTCGGCGTCGACCTTTGGGTTGCGCGCACCGCCAAACCAGTGGTCGAGTTCGGCTGGCGTCGGCATCGCCGGCGCGCAGGCATGGCGCGACACCACGATGGCGCCGCAGGCGTTGGCCAGGCGCGCGGCTTCGATGAAGTCCATGCCGCGCAGAAAACCGGTCATCAGGCCGGCGGCAAACGCGTCGCCCGCGCCCAAGACATTCATCACCTCGACGCGTTCGCCTGGTGCGGTCAACGCGTCTGCGAGTCGCGCCGGTATCGCGCCCGGAATGAAGCAGCAACCCGCCGCGCCCAGCTTGACGACCAGTGCGGCAGGCGTCACCTGCGCGCACGGCGTGCAGCGATGCCAGCAGGTCGCCGGCAACACCGCCGGCAATCAGGAACTCCTCCTCGGTGCCGATCAGCAGGTCGAACTGCGGCAGCATGCTGCTGCAACTCGGCGGTGACGCGCGCGTCTGCGACAAAACGATTGGCGCCTTCGCCGCGTTTGGTCAGTCCCCACAACACCGGTCGGTAGTCGATGTCGAGCACCCGCAGCACCTTGTGCCTGGCTGCGTAGGCCAACGCGGTGCAAGAGGCGGTGCGCACCGTGGGCGCGCTCAGATGGGTGCCGGTGATCAGCAGCGCGCGGCAACCGGCGATGAAGGACTCGTCGATCAGCGCCGGGTCGACGGCCATGTCGGCGCAGTTCTCGCGGTAGAACAACAGCGGAAAGGTGTCGCGGTCCTTCAGCCCGAGCAATACCAGCGCCGTGAGACGCTGCGGATCGATCTGCACCTGCGAGATGTCGCAGCCTTCGCGCTCCAGTGTTTCGGTCAGGAAGCGGCCCATCTGCTCGTCGCCGACGCGCGAGACCATGGCCGCGCGCAAGCCGAGTCGGGCCACGCCGAACGCGATGTTGGCCGAACTGCCGCCCAGGTATTTGGCGAAACTGGAAACGTCCTCGAGCCGGGCGCCGAGTTGCTGTGCATACAGGTCCACCGCCAGGCGGCCGAGACAGGCGAGATCATGGTTGCGACCTTCGGGAATATGCAGGGTGGTCATCGCGGGCAGCTCGTTGGTTGCGGTCGCACGCAAGGGAAACTCGGCCAGTATGGTCCAGTCCGCGACAGCGAGATTCCTGGACGATCGCACCAGCGCGATGCGATCGAAGACGATGGTCTGCGCCGGTGAACTGCTCGGCCAGCACGGCGCACAACTTGGCATTGTCGGGATGGGGTTCGCCGTAGGCCAGGCTCAGGTGCGGATGTGCGGTCGCATCGACATCGGATATGCCGAAAAGGGCCCGCGCCGCCGATTGCAGGACGTCGAATGTGGTGTTCGCCTGCAGGTCCAGATAGATACATTCGAAGTACTGTGCGCCCGGCGCGACCCGGGCCACGGTACATGGCATCACCGGGCTCTGGCTGGCAAGCGCGGCTGTGAGCTGCGCCAGCGACTGAGGCTCGGTGTCGATGCCGCTGAGAATGGTCACATGCGGTTCGAACCGCGTGCTTTGCATCCAGCTGGACAGGCGCGCGATGTGCTCGGCCAGCAGCGGTTCATGTGCACTCGACGGCAGTAACCAGAGGGCGTGACGGTTCATGGCAGAGTCAGGCGAAAACACGGGATCCAGCGGCAACCGACCCGTGTGCATCGCGCTTGCGCGGACACTTGCCGTCCAGGCCGTGGCCGTGTGGGCGAGAGGAGGGCGTGGTGGTCCAAGGTCTGCTTTCGGTGGTGTGCGCTGGCTCTGGTGTGAATGCCGCAGGCGGCCAGTCACGGGCATGGGTGTCGCTGCGAGGCCAAGGACATGACTGCGACTTGGCCGGGACAGCCGGCCACGGGCATCCATGGTGCCCGATGTGAATAAATATGCATTCGGACAAACGCTTAGAATATATTTTCTGTTTTTCTAATGTGGAAGCTCACACCACGTGACTGCTTTGCCTGAATCGACTCCAGAGCCCAAGCCGGCGTCCAACCCGGCCGCGGCGCAGCTGCTGGCCGACATCGGAGACGCCTACGAGGTCCTTGAGCCGGCAACTCAAGCAGATTGCCCGCTATGTCGAACAGCACCGGGACCACATCGGGCTGGACCGGATTCAGGATGTGGCGCAGCGTTGCGAAGTGCAACCATCGGCGGTGATCCGGTTTGCCAAGCGTTTCGGTTTCAGCGGCTACACCGAGATGCAGAAGATCTTTCGCGACGGTATTGCCCAGCAGATCGCGCCGAGCCGCAACTACCAGGTGCGCATCCGGCGTGTCATCGAGCAAGCCCAGGGGCGCCTGAGCAGTGCCGATATCGCCGATGAATTCATCGGCGGCAGCATTGCCGGCATGCAGGAGTTCAAGCGCGATCTGCACAGTTCGGCGTTCGATGACGCCGTCGCCTTGCTGGTCGATACCCAGTCGATCTGGGTCGTGGGCTGCCGCCGCTCGTTTGCCGTGGCTTCGTACCTGACCTACGCGCTTGCAGCACACGGACAAACGGGTCGAGTTGCTGTCCGGTCTGGGTGGCATGTACGAAGGGCATTTGCGCGGCGTGCGCCAGGGCGACGTGATGCTGGTGGTCAGCTACACGCCGTATGCGCAGGAGTCGCTCGATTGCGCGCGTGCAGCGGTGGCACGCGGCGCGCGTCTGATTGCGATCACCGACAGCCAGATGAGTCCGCTGGCTGCCATGGCGGCGGCCACGCTGGTTGTGCATGAAAGCAGCACCTTCGGTTTCCGGTCGCTCACCAACACCATGTGTCTGGCGCAAAGCCTGTTCATTGCGTTGGCCTATCGCACCGAGTTGACCGTCGGTGCCGGTGGATGCCGCGACCGCCGCCGAAAGGTAGGCCATGCTGGCGCGCAGGCGTTCCTCGATGTCGGGCGCCGTGATGATGGCGTCGGCAAAGGGTTCGAACGAAACATAGCCCCTGTACCCGCCTGCGAACAGCGACTGCAAGTTGCGCAACGTTGCCCAGCCGGTCCTGCAGGGCCGACCAGTTGCCGATGGGAATCGCGCATCTGGCTGCGGCAGCCAGATTCTTGTCGTCGACGCCGGAAACATGGACCAGGCCGGTGGATCCGGGGAAAAAGTCGCTATCGCCCGCCAGTCGGTGGTGAAACGTGTCGTGCACCAGCGCAAATGGCGCCTGCGCTCCCATGGCGTCGATGGCGCGCTGCGCCTGGCATTTGCGGCGTACGGCCGATTCGCGCGAAACCCAGCGGTTCGATCAGGCCGATCAGCCCATGATCCGCTGAGCACTGGCTGCAAGCCATGCAAGCGCGTGCATCAGATCGTCATGGCGCTGGCATGGGTCGCGCGTTGTCATGGCGGTTGTTGGTCGGGCATAGCACCAGGGCCTGTGCGCCGCAGTTCGGCCGCATAACGGGCCATTCGCGGGCTTCGGCTTTGGCGGCGGATGGTGAGTTGGTCGAATTCCTGCAACGCGTTGATCGCGCGAATGTGCAGACCATGCGTCTGACGCGATGGCTGCGATGGTGCCGCGGTGGCGTGCCATCGCGCAGTTTCCACGGTCGATAAGGTCGTTGCGCAGCTCAATGGCGTCGACGCCCAAGCGCTGCGCCATCGCGGCGAAGGCGGCAAACGGCATCCGGGAGCGCACAGATACGGTTGAGGGCGAAGCGGATCGTTGGTTCCATGGGTAGCGCGTCCTGCGTGCTGCGTCTCGGCGATGTGCCGTGTTCGGAATAAAAATTCTACCTTTCATCCTGCTGAAAAATCAATTCCATACGCTTGCGTGTCGCGCTATAGTCCGCTCTCGCACCGCAATGCATGGCCGGTCCGGCCGGGCGTCGAGTGCCCGGTCGCATCGCCTTGGCCATGACCATGGACCCCATCGAGCTGGAGAAGCAATGAAAAACGTCGCCATTTTTGGTGCCGGCCGGATCGGCCGCATTCACGCCAGCAACCTCGCCGCGTTAAGCGGCGTGCGAGCTGCAATATGTGTCAGACCCGGTGGTCGAAGCCGCCACCGCGCTTGCTGGCGCGCTGGGAGCCAAAGTGGCCAGCGTCGATGAGGTTTTCGCAGATCCGGGAATCGATGCCGTCGTCATCGCGTCGTCCACCGACACCCACAGCGAACTGCTGAGCCGGGCCGCTGCCGCGCGTAAGCACATTTTTTGCGAGAAACCGATCGACCTGTCGCTCTCAAGGGTCAGGGCCTGCGCCGACGCGGTTCAGGCGGCCGGCGTCGCCTGCATGATCGGTTTTCAGCGCCGTTTTGATCCCACCTTCAGCGAGGCGCGTACGCGCATGGACCGGGGCGAGATCGGCAACCCGGAAATGCTGATCGTGACCAGCCGCGATCCGGGCGCGCCCCCGGTCGAATACATCCAGGCCTCGGGCGGCATCTTTCGCGACATGCTGATCCACGACTTCGACATCTTCCGCTGGATTCTTTGCGCCGATGGCGACGAAGCGCAGTGGCTCAGCGCCACCGGCTCGGTGCTGACCGACCCGGCGATTGCCGCTGCGGGAGACCTGGACAGCACGGCGGTGACGATCCGCACGCGCAAGGGCCGCCTGTGCCAGATCAACACCATCCGCCGCTCGGCGTACGGATACGACCAGCGCTTCGAAGTGCTGGGCTCGTCTGGCATGCTGCAATGTGGCAACCACAAGCCCAGCGAAGTGGCGCAGTGGGATGCGCAGGGCATACACGGCGACAAGCCGGAGAACTTCTTCCTGCAGCGTTATGCCGCCGCCTATCGGCTGGAGATCGCCCACTTCTTCGAATGCCTGCAGACCGGGGCCGCATTCCGCACCACGGTGGCCGATGGCCTGGCAGCGCAGGAACTGGCCGATGCGGCGGCGCAGAGCGCCCGTACCGGACTGCCGGTGACCTGGTAGCGCCCGCTTTGTCGGCTGCACTACGATAGGGCCTTCGCCTGCGCGCCGATGCTGCAGGACCGCGGCACGTCCAAAGGCGCCGCCGCCACTTCCATGATTGCTGAAAATGTCTGACATCCTGAACGAGATCGTTGCGGTCAAGCGCACCGAGCTGGCGAGCGCGTTGGAGCGCCGCCCGCTGGCCATCATGCGTGCAGACGCCGAATCGCGCATCCTGACGCGGGATTTCGAGGCCGCCATGCGCCAGCGCATTGCCGCCGGACAAAACGCGGTGATCGCCGAGATCAAGAAGGCCAGCCCGTCCAAAGGGGTGATCCGGGCCGATTTCGAGCCCGCCGACATTGCCCAGACCTATGCCGAACATGGCGCGGCCTGCCTGTCGGTGCTGACCGACCAGCAGTTTTTCCAGGGCAGCGTCGACTATCTCAAGCAGGCGCGCGCTTCGTGCCAGCTGCCGGTATTGCGCAAGGACTTTCTGATCGACCCGTACCAGGTCTACGAGTCGCGTGTGATGGGTGCAGATGCCATATTGCTGATCGCCGCCTGCCTGGACGACGCGCAGATGCGCGACATGGAAGCCATTGCGCGCGACCTGTTCATGGCCGTGCTGGTCGAGGTGCATGATGCGGCCGAACTCGAGCGCGCCTTGCGCCTGAAGACCCCTTTGGTGGGTATCAACAACCGCAATCTGCGCACCTTCGAGGTGTCGCTGGACACCACGATCGCGCTCAAGGCGTCGGTGCCAGCGGACAAGATGGTGATCACCGAAAGCGGCATCGCCGAGCGCGACGACGTACAGCGCATGAACGCAGCGGGCGTTCATGGTTTTCTGATCGGCGAGGCCTTCATGCGGGCGCCCGATCCGGGGGCGGCCATGGCCAAACTGATGGCACCCGCCTGATTCTGCCTTGCCGCCGGATGCCCCGATCGGATGGCGCTGGTGGTCGTCTTTACGCAGTCGGAGCCGATGTCGCACTTGTCTGCGCCATGGCCGGCGGTGAGTCGTCGTCGTGACTGATCTGGTGGCTGATCGACTGATGGCGTGGCGTCCTGCCGACTGGCCGGTGGCCGAAGACTGGCGCGCGCTGACGACCGAGTTTTTTGCCAGTGATACTGGCGTGGCGCCTGGGCCACTACGTCGCGGCACGACTTGCGGCCGGCGCCATCATCTATCCGCCTGAGCCTTTGCAAGCGCTCGCCATGACGCCGCTGCATGCCGTGAAAGTGGTGATCCTTGGCCAGGACCCCTACCACGGGCCCGGACAGGCGCATGGTCTGGCGTTCTCGGTGCCGCCAGGTGTGCGCGCTGCCACCGTCCTTGCGCAATATCCGCGCCGAAATCGAGCGGGAGCGGCAAGCCGGGGAGCTATTGGCGGACGCGCCCCCTGAGTCCGGCTTGCGCCGGCTCGATGGCGATCTGACGACCTGGGCGCGCCAGGGCGTCTTGCTGCTCAACACCTGCATGACGGTCGAGCAAGCCGCGCCTGGCTCCCATGCCAAGGCGGGTTGGGAGGTGCTCACGGATCGGATTCTTGCCGCGGTGCAACGCAATCCAGGCCCACTCGTCTTCATGTGGTGGGGCGCACATGCGCAGGCGCGGCGCCCATTGCAGGCTGGTGACGACGGCGTCGCGCCGCGTCTGCATCTGCTTGCCAATCACCCGTCGCCACTGTCGGCCCGGCGCATGCCGGTCCCTTTCATCGGCTGCGGCCATTTCGCGTTGGCCAATGATTTCCTGGTCCGGCATGGGGCCACGCCGATCGACTGGCGATAATCTGGCAGGCGGTTTCGAATCTGCCGTGATTTCGACAGTCGCCAATTAACCGTGGCATAATCTGCGGTTCGCCAAAGGAGAGGTGGCCGAGTGGTTAATGGCAGCAGACTGTAAATCTGCCCTCTTACGAGTACGCTGGTTCGAATCCAGCCCTCTCCACCAGCGACAAGAATTTGAGATTGCGTATGTTTTGGTTGCGTAACCGGGCAATGCGGCGGCTGCGTTAGGGCGTGTCGAAGTGCCGGGTTTTGGCCGAGATGCGGGAGTAGTTCAATGGTAGAACCCTAGCCTTCCAAGCTAATGACGCGGGTTCGATTCCCGTCTCCCGCTCCATGGTTTGGTTTGCGTAAGAGTTTTTGAGCCCATTTGGCTCAGTGGCAGAGCACTCCCTTGGTAAGGGAGAGGTCGCGGGTCCGATTCCCGCAATGGGCACCAGTTATCTGGTTGTGTTGGCAAGGTTCCAGGCGCAAGTGCGCGGTTGCCGGCTGTGAAGTTGTAGTTGCTTTTCGAGTCCTTTTGGAGAAACGAGAAATGGGAAAAGAGAAATTTGCGCGTACCAAGCCCCACGTGAACGTGGGCACGATTGGTCACGTGGACCATGGCAAGACCACGCTGACGGCGGCCATCACGACGATTCTGGCGGCCAAGTTTGGCGGTGAAGCCAAGGGCTACGACCAGATCGACGCGGCGCCCGAAGAGAAGGCGCGCGGCATCACGATCAACACCGCCCACGTCGAGTACGAGACGGCCAACCGGCACTATGCCCACGTGGACTGCCCTGGTCACGCCGACTATGTGAAGAACATGATCACCGGCGCGGCCCAGATGGACGGCGCCATTTTGGTGTGCTCGGCCGCTGACGGCCCGATGCCCCAGACCCGTGAGCACATCCTGCTGGCGCGCCAGGTGGGTGTTCCCTACATCATCGTGTTCCTGAACAAGTGCGACATGGTCGACGACGCCGAGTTGCTCGAGCTGGTCGAGATGGAAGTGCGCGAGTTGCTCGACAAGTACGAGTTCCCGGGCGACGACACCCCGATCATCCACGGCTCAGCCAAGCTGGCCATGGAAGGCGACAAGGGCGAGCTGGGCGAGCTGGCCATCATGAAGCTGGCCGACGCGCTGGACACCTACATCCCGACGCCAGAGCGTGCCATTGACGGCGCGTTCCTGATGCCGGTGGAAGACGTGTTCTCGATCTCGGGTCGCGGCACCGTGGTGACGGGTCGGGTCGAGCGCGGTGTGATCAAGGTGGGCGAAGAGATCGAGATCGTGGGTATCAGTGACACGCAAAGACCACCTGCACGGGCGTGGAGATGTTCCGCAAGCTGCTCGACCAGGGTCAGGCTGGTGACAACGTCGGTATCTTGCTGCGCGGCACCAAGCGCGAAGACGTGCAGCGCGGCCAAGTGCTGTGCAAGCCCGGCTCGATCAAGCCGCACACGCATTTCACGGGCGAGATCTATGTGTTGTCCAAGGATGAGGGTGGCCGTCACACGCCGTTCTTCAACAACTACCGTCCGCAGTTCTATTTCCGCACGACGGACGTGACCGGTGCGATCGAGTTGCCAGAAGGCAAAGAGATGGTGATGCCGGGTGACAACGTGTCGATCACGGTCAAGCTGATCAACCCGATCGCGATGGAAGAAGGCCTGCGTTTCGCGATCCGCGAAGGCGGCAAGACCGTCGGCGCCGGTGTGGTTGCCAAGATCATCGCGTAAGGCATATTTGTTCGGGTGGTGGGGCGCCTGGTGCGCTCGCGCAAGCCCGATTGGGTTTAGATGTAGGGGCGTAGCTCAATTGGCAGAGCGTCGGTCTCCAAAACCGAAGGTTGATGGTTCGATTCCTTCCGCCCCTGCCACCGATCCCTCCGGGTTCCGGTGGTTTTCTGTCTGGTCACGTTGACGGTCAGTGAGATCTGAAGCACTCCTGGAGCGATGGTTGGTGCCAACGCATGAGATAGAGAAAAAATGGCCACGTCACAAGTTCAAACAGTAGTCAGTCCCTTCGACAAGTTCAAGCTTGCGGGCGCCGTGCTGCTGGTCGTTGGCGCGCTTGGCCGCGTTTTATCTGTCTGGCCAAGCAGGGGCCGCTCGCTCAGTGGGGCGCCCTGCTGGTGGGTCTTGCGGCTGCCGTTGCCGTGTTTTTTGTTTCCGAGCCGGGTCGGGAGTTGTTTGCGTTTGGCCGTGATGCCACGCGCGAGGTCAAGAAGGTTGTCTGGCCGTCGCGCAAAGAGGCAATCCAGATGACGGCATACGTCTTTGGTTTCGTGGCCCTGATGGGCTTGTTTCTGTGGTTCACGGACAAGACGCTGGAGTGGGTGTTGTACGACCTGGTCCTGGGATGGAGATAAATTGATGACAGATATCGTAGAAGAAACTCCCACCCCCGAGCAGGCGGCCCTGGCGAAACCGATCGAATCCTGATCTGCGTTGGTATGTGGTGCATGCCTATTCCGGCATGGAGAAGGCGGTTGAGCGCAATATCCTCGAGCGCATCAATCGCGCCGGCATGCAGGACAAGTTCGGCCGCATTCTGGTGCCGATGGAAGAGGTGGTCGAGGTCAAGAACGGCCAGAAGAAGACCACCGAGCGCAAGTTTTTTCCGGGTTATGTGCTGGTCGAGATGATCATGGACGACGACACCTGGCACCTGGTCAAGCACACCAACAAGGTGACTGGTTTTGTTGGCGGTGCCAAGAATCGCCCGTCGCCGATTTCCCAGGCGGAAGTCGAGAAGATCGTCAACCAGATGCAGGAAGGCACGGAGAAGCCGCGCCACAAGGTTGAGTTCGAGGTGGGTGAATACGTGCGCGTCAAGGATGGTCCGTTCACCGACTTCAATGGGTCGGTCGAGGACGTCAACTACGACAAGAGCAAGGTGCGTGTGTCGGTCACGATCTTCGGTCGCGCGACGCCGGTCGAACTGGAGTTTTCCCAGATCGAGAAGACCTGAGCGCCTGGCGCTGGTTTTTTCGCGTGTCGCGCTGGGCGACAGTGGTGTTTCAGGAATCCGCATTTTTCAGACTCGGTGCGGAGGTTTTGCAGAGTCATCAACCCCGGGGAGCCGGAGTTCAGGTCAATGAGGCGTGAATTCTGGCGTTATCACCCGCAAGGAGTAAACCATGGCGAAAAAAATCGTCGGTTTTATCAAGCTGCAAGTACCAGCTGGTAAGGCCAATCCATCGCCGCCAATCGGCCCAGCACTGGGTCAGCGCGGCTTGAACATCATGGAGTTCTGCAAGGCATTCAATGCGCAGACCCAGGGCGTCGAGCCAGGTCTGCCATTGCCGGTGGTCATCACCGCATTTGCCGACAAGAGCTTCACCTTCATCATCAAGACGCCACCGGCGACCACGCTGATCAAGAAAGCCATCAAGCTGGACAAGGGTTCGGCCAAGGCCTTGCAGCGACAAGGTCGGCAAGATCACCCGGGCCCAGCTCGAAGAGATCGCCAAGGCCAAGATGAAAGACCTGACCGCTGCCGATCTGGATGCTGCCGTTCGCACCATCGCCGGCTCTGCCCGTTCGATGGGTGTCACGGTGGAGGGTGTTTAAATGACCAAGCTCACCAAGAAACAAAAGGCCATCACGGTCAAGATCGAAAGCACCAAGCTGTACCCGCTGCTGGATGCGATCGGCATCGTCAAACAGTGCGCTACCGCGAAGTTCGACGAGTCGATCGACGTGGCCGTGCAACTGGGCATCGACGCCAAGAAGTCCGACCAGGTTGTGCGCGGCGCCGTCGTGCTGCCCAACGGCACCGGCAAGACCAAGCGTGTCGCCGTGTTCGCGCAGGGTGCCAAGGCTGAAGAAGCCAAGGCCGCTGGTGCTGACATCGTCGGTATGGACGACCTGGCCGCCATGGTCAAGGCCGGTGACATGCCGTTCGACATCGTGATTGCCGCTCCGGACGCGATGCGTGTGGTCGGTACCCTGGGTCAGATCCTCGGCCCACGCGGCCTGATGCCTAACCCGAAGGTCGGTACCGTGACGCCCGATGTCGCAACCGCCGTCAAGAACGCCAAGGCGGGTCAGGTGCAGTTCCGTGTCGACAAGGCCGGCATCGTGCATTCGACGATCGGTCGCCGTTCGTTCGACGATCGACAAGTTGCAAGGGCAACCTGGCTGCGCTGGTGGAGGCTTTGATCAAGGCCAAGCCGGCAACCAGCAAGGGTGTCTATTCTGAGAAAAGTCGCAGTGTCCAGCACCATGGGTGTGGGCGTCCGTGTGGACACCCAGACCATTGGCGCTTGATTGACGCAGTGATGATGAGAGATTTCGTTCGCCTGAAAAGGTGGATGGAAGTGGTGGGCTGCTGGTGCCGCAAGGTGCCGGCAGGCCATCCAAGACCGTTGGTGCGCCCGCTCAAGAAGGCGCTTAATCATCGAAAACCAACGCAGATGGCGATCCCGCTGCTGATGGATTGAATTTCCGTAAACAGTTGGTCGCTGCAGTGTGGCGTGCGACCCGGATGGCAGATGATCGTATCTGCCCTGGTTCGTACAAACAGAAGGAGTAGACCTTGAGTCTTAATCGCAGTGAGAAAGAAGCCGTTGTCAATGATGTGACAGGCCTCGCCGCAAAAGCTCAAACGCTCGTATTGGCGGAGTACCGTGGCATCACGGTCGCCGACATGACCCGCTTGCGCTCGACCGCGCGCAGCAATGGTGTGAGCCTGAGTGTGTTGAAGAACACGCTGGCTCGCCGTGCTGTCGCCGATAGCGGGCTTTGCAGTCGTGTCCGACCAGATGACCGGTCCGCTGATCTATGGCTTTTCCGAAGACGCAGTGGCTGCCGCGAAAGTGGTGGCTGAGTTCGCGAAGACCAACGACAAGTTGGTGATTCGCGGCGGTGCGTATGGCGGCAAGGCCCTGGATGCGAACGGCGTGAAGCAACTGGCCAGCATTCCTACCAAGGAAGTGCTGTTGGCGCAGTTGCTGGGCTTGATGCAATCCCCGGTTTCGCGTACAGCCCGTGTGCTGGCCGCGTTGGCCGAGAAAAAAGGCGAAGCCGTTGCTGCCTGAGGGCGCGGCGCTTCTGATACCGGTATTGAGAATTGACGGGAAGCGAAACGCCTCTGGCGCCGAGCAACCCCAACTGATTGAAGGAAACTGAAATGGCATTCGATAAAGACGCATTTTTGACCGCTCTGGACAGCATGACGGTCATGGAACTCAACGACCTGGTGAAAGCCATCGAAGAGAAATTTGGCGTGAGCGCAGCTGCCATGTCGGCTCCGGCCGCTGGTGGTGGCGCCGCAGCTGCCGTCGTGGAAGAGAAGACCGAATTCGACCTGGTGCTGACCGAAATCGGCGCCAACAAGGTGTCGGTCATCAAGGCCGTGCGCGAAATCACCGGCCTGGGCTTGAAAGAAGCCAAGGACCTGGTCGACGGCGCGCCAAAGACCGTCAAGGAAGCCATGCCCAAGGCTGACGGCGAAGCTGCCAAGAAGAAGCTGGAAGAAGCCGGCGCCAAGGCTGACTTGAAGTAATTCTTGCCCGATCCGGGGCTGGGGCGCGCGAAAAGCGTGTCCCAGCCTTTGGTCTTTGTAAGTACCCCCAGTCCTGGCTACGCAAGGCCCCTGAGGAGTACGAGGAAAGTCGGAGACTGCCCGGCGTTTCCAGATGAGAGCACACCAGAGAGTCGCCCCCAAACGCGATTGTCTAGTGTCTTCTGACCCCGACTGCAGAAGATGCCTTGGTTCGGGTTGCGCGCAATGTGCAACCGTCCGCCATTGATTGGTAGCGGCCAATCACCAAGCCTGCCGAGTCCCCAGCTCGGCGCCACAGTGCAGGACCCACAGACCCCCAAGTCTTTGCCCGGAGATCTCATGGCTTATACATACACCGAACGCAAGCGAATTCGCAAGAGTTTTGGCAATCGCGACAGCGTCCTCGAAATCCCTTATCTGTTGCAGATGCAGAAGGATGCCTACACCGCATTCCTGCAGGCCGAAGTGGCGCCCAAGAAGCGCACCGTCGAGGGATTGCAGGCGGCGTTCGACGCGGCATTCCCGATCGTGTCGCACAACGGCTTCGTCGAGATGAAATTTCTCGAGTACAACCTCGCCAAACCGGCGTTTGACGTGCGCGAGTGCCAGACCCGTGGACTGACGTTTTGCGTCGGCCGTGCGTGCCAAGGTCCAGCTGATCATCTATGACCGCGAGTCATCGACGTCGCAGAACAAGGTCGTCAAGGAAGTCAAGGAGCAAGAGGTCTACATGGGCGAAGTGCCCTTGATGACCAACAAGGGTTCTTTCATCATCAACGGCACCGAGCGTGTCATCGTGTCCCAGCTGCACCGTTCGCCTGGCGTGTTCTTCGAACACGACAAGGGCAAGACCCACAGCTCGGGCAAATTGCTGTTCTCGGCGCGCATCATTCCCTACCGTGGCTCGTGGCTCGATTTCGAGTTCGATCCCAAGGACATCCTGTATTTCCGCGTCGACCGTCGTCGCAAGATGCCGGTCACGATCCTGCTCAAGGCCATCGGCCTGAACCCGGAATCGATCCTGGCGAACTTCTTCGTCAACGACAACTTCCGCCTGATGGACAGCGGTGCCCAGATGGAATTCGTGGCCGAACGCCTGCGCGGCGAGGTTGCGCGTTTCGACCTCACCGACAAGGAAGGCAAGGTCGTTGTCGCCAAGGACAAGCGTGTCACCGCGCGTCACACGCGTGAACTCGAGCAGTCGGGAACGACGCATATCAGCGTGCCGGAAGACTTCCTGATCGGCCGTGTCGTGGCGCGCAACGTGGTCGACGAAGACACCGGCGAGATCCTGGCCAAGGCCAACGACGAGCTGACCGAACTGCTGCTCAAGAAGCTGCGCAGCGCCGGCGTGCAGGACCTGCAGTGCATCTACACCAATGAACTCGACCAGGGCGCGTACATCTCGCAGACCCTGCGCAGCGACGAAACCGCCGACGAGTTCTCTGCCCGTGTTGCCATCTACCGCATGATGCGCCCCGGCGAGCCGCCGACGGAAGACGCGGTGCAGGCCCTGTTCCAGCGCCTGTTCTACAACCCGGACACCTACGACCTGTCGCGCGTCGGGCGCATGAAGTTCAACGCCAAGATGGGCCGCGACGAGTCGACCGGCCCGATGGTGCTGACCAACGAGGACATCCTGGCCGTGGTCAAGATCCTGGTCGATCTGCGCAATGGCCGCGGCGAAGTCGACGACATCGACCACCTGGGCAACCGCCGCGTGCGTTGTGTCGGCGAACTGGCCGAAAACCAGTACCGCACCGGTCTGGCGCGTATCGAGAAGGCCGTGAAAGAGCGTCTGGGTCAGGCCGAGCAAGAGCCTTTGATGCCGCATGACCTGATCAACAGCAAGCCGATCTCGGCTGCGTTGAAAGAGTTCTTCGGTGCCTCGCAGCTGTCGCAGTTCATGGACCAGACCAACCCCTTGTCCGAGATCACCCACAAGCGCCGCGTGTCGGCCCTTGGCCCGGGCGGTCTGACGCGCGAGCGCGCTGGCTTCGAGGTGCGTGACGTGCACGTGACCCACTACGGTCGCGTCTGCCCGATCGAAACGCCTGAGGGCCCGAACATCGGCCTGATCAACTCGCTGGCCCTGTATGCCCGCCTGAACGAATACGGTTTCATCGAGACGCCGTATCGCCGCGTGGTGGACGGCCACGTGACGACCCAGATCGACTACCTGTCGGCCATCGAAGAGGGCAAGTACATCATTGCCCAGGCCAACGCGGTGCTCGACCAGAACGGCAAGCTCACCGGCGACCTGGTGTCGGCGCGTGAAAAAGGCGAGTCGATCCTGGTGGCAGCCGACCAGATCCAGTACATGGACGTGTCGCCGGCGCAGATCGTGTCGGTGGCCGCATCGCTGGTGCCGTTCCTGGAGCACGACGACGCGAACCGCGCGTTGATGGGCGCCAACATGCAGCGCCAGGCAGTGCCGGTACTGCGCCCGGAGAAGGCCTTTGTCGGGACCGGCATCGAGCGCGTCTCCGCGGTCGACTCCGGCACCGTGGTTACCGCCACGCGCGGTGGCCTCGTTGACTATGTCGATGCCACCCGCGTCGTGATCCGTGTCAATGATGCGGAAGCGCAGGCCGGTGAAGTGGGTGTGGACATCTACAACCTGATCAAGTACCAGCGTTCCAACCAAAACACCAACATCCATCAGCGTCCGATCGTCAAGAAGGGCGACAAACTGGACAAGGGCGACGTGATCGCCGATGGTGCGTCGACCGACCTGGGCGAACTGGCGCTGGGCCAGAACATGCTGGTGGCGTTCATGCCGTGGAACGGCTACAACTTCGAGGACTCGATCCTGATCAGCGAGCGTGTTGTTGCAGACGACCGCTACACCTCGATTCATATCGAGGAACTGGTGGTCATGGCGCGCGACACCAAGCTCGGCGCCGAAGAGATCACGCGTGACATCCCGAACCTGAGCGAACAGCAGCTCAATCGCCTGGACGAGTCGGGCATCATCTACGTGGGTGCCGAAGTCATGCCGGGCGACACGCTGGTGGGCAAGGTCACGCCCAAGGGCGAGACCACGCTGACGCCCGAAGAAAAACTGCTGCGCGCCATCTTCGGCGAGAAGGCCAGCGACGTGAAAGACACCTCGCTGCGTGTCGATCAGGGCTCGCAAGGCACCGTGATCGACGTGCAGGTCTTCACCCGTGAAGGCATCACGCGCGATCGCCGCGCCCAGCAGATCATCGACGATGAGCTCAAGCGTTTCCGCCTCGACCTGAACGACCAGTTGCGCATCGTCGAGGCCGACGCGTTCGACCGTATCGAGAAGCTGCTGATCGGCAAGATTGCCAACGGTGGTCCGCAGAAGCTGGCCAAGGGCAGCAAGATCGACAAGGCCTATCTGGCGTCGGTCGAGAAGTTCCACTGGTTCGATATTCGCCCGGCGGACGACGACGTGGCAAGCCAGCTCGAGAGCATCAAGAACTCGCTCGAGCAGACCCGTCACAGCTTCGATCTGGCTTTCGAAGAAAAGCGCAAGAAGCTCACGCAAGGCGACGAGCTGCCCGCGGGCGTGCTCAAGATGGTCAAGGTCTACCTGGCCGTCAAGCGTCGCTTGCAGCCGGGTGACAAGATGGCCGGCCGTCACGGCAACAAGGGTGTGGTGTCCAAGATCGTTCCGGTCGAGGACATGCCCTACATGGCCGACGGCACGCCGTGCGACATCGTGCTCAACCCGCTGGGCGTGCCCTCGCGGATGAACGTCGGTCAGGTGCTCGAAGTGCACCTGGGTTGGGCTGCCAAGGGTCTGGGCATGCGCATCGGCGAGATGCTGCAGGCAGAAGCCAAGGTGGCCGAACTGCGCTCCTTCATGGACCAGCTGTACAACAGCTCGGGCCACAAAGAAGATCTGTCCAAGCTCAGCGACACCGACGTGCTGGAAATGGCGGCCAACCTGTCCACCGGTGCCACCTTCGCGACGCCGGTGTTCGATGGCGCCTCCGAAGTCGAAATCAAGAGCATGCTCAAGCTGGCCTACCCGGATGACATCGTCAAGGCCAAGGGCCTGACGGCAGCGCGTACCCAGGCCAACCTGTTCGACGGGCGCAGCGGCGAGGCATTCGAGCGCCCGACCACGATCGGCTACATGCACGTGCTCAAGTTGCACCACCTGGTGGACGACAAGATGCACGCGCGTTCGACCGGCCCATACAGCCTGGTCACGCAACAGCCGCTGGGCGGCAAGGCGCAATTCGGTGGACAGCGTTTCGGCGAGATGGAGGTCTGGGCGCTGGAAGCCTACGGCGCCTCCTACACCCTGCAGGAAATGCTGACGGTCAAGTCAGACGACGTGCAAGGTCGTACCAAGGTGTACGAAAACATTGTCAAGGGCGAACACGCGATCGAAGCCGGCATGCCGGAATCGTTCAACGTGCTGGTCAAGGAAATCCGGTCACTCGGAATCGACATCGAACTCGAACGTAGCTAATTCCATGCCTTGCGGGAACCGTGCCTGCCAATGCGCGGGCCGGTTTCTGAACCGATCAGATACTGGAGAGAAACATGAAATCATTACTCGACCTGTTCAAGCAGTTCACGCCGGATGAGCATTTCGATGCCATCCGCATCGGCATGGCGTCGCCGGAGAAAATTCGCTCATGGTCGTTTGGCGAAGTGAAGAAGCCCGAGACCATCAACTACCGCACCTTCAAGCCCGAGCGCGACGGCCTGTTCTGCGCCAAGATCTTTGGCCCGATCAAGGACTACGAATGCCTGTGCGGCAAGTACAAGCGCCTCAAGCACCGCGGCGTGATCTGCGAGAAGTGCGGCGTTGAAGTCACGCAGACCAAGGTGCGCCGCGAGCGCATGGGCCACATCGATCTGGCCGCACCATGCGCCCACATCTGGTTCCTGAAGTCCCTGCCAAGCCGTCTGGGCCTGGTGCTGGACATGACGCTGCGCGACATCGAGCGCGTGTTGTACTTCGAAGCCTATGTCGTGACCGATCCCGGCATGACTCCGCTGAAGAAGTACAGCATCATGACCGAGGACGACTTCGACGCCAAGTTCAAGGAATACGGCGACGAGTTCCAGGCCAAGATGGGCGCCGAGGGCATCAAGGACCTGCTGCAAGGCATCGACATCGACGGTTCGATCGAGAAGCTGCGCAACGACCTGACCGGCTCCGAGCTCAAGATCAAGAAAAACGCCAAGCGCCTGAAGGTGCTTGAGGCCTTCCGCAAGTCGGGCATCAAGCCCGAGTGGATGGTGCTCGACGTGCTGCCGGTGCTGCCGCCGGACCTGCGTCCGCTGGTGCCGCTGGATGGTGGCCGCTTCGCCACCTCCGATCTGAACGACCTGTATCGCCGCGTCATCAACCGCAACAGCCGTCTGCGTCGCCTGCTCGAACTCAAGGCGCCCGAGATCATCGCGCGCAACGAGAAGCGCATGCTGCAGGAGGCCGTGGACTCGCTGCTCGACAACGGTCGCCGTGGCAAGGCCATGACGGGCGCCAACAAGCGCGCACTGAAGTCGCTGGCCGACATGATCAAGGGCAAGAGTGGTCGTTTCCGCCAGAACTTGCTGGGCAAGCGCGTCGACTACTCCGGCCGTTCGGTCATCGTGGTCGGTCCGACGCTCAAGCTGCACCAGTGCGGCCTGCCCAAGCTGATGGCGCTCGAGCTGTTCAAGCCCTTCATCTTCTCGCGCCTGGAGGCGATGGGTATCGCCACCACCATCAAGGCGGCCAAGAAGGAAGTCGAATCCGGCACGCCGGTGGTCTGGGACATCCTGGAAGAGGTCATCAAGGAACACCCGGTGATGCTCAACCGTGCGCCTACGCTGCACCGTCTGGGCATCCAGGCGTTCGAGCCGATCCTGATCGAAGGCAAGGCGATCCAGCTGCATCCGCTGGTTTGCGCGGCGTTCAACGCCGACTTCGACGGTGACCAGATGGCTGTTCACGTGCCGCTGTCGGTGGAAGCACAGATGGAATGCCGCACGCTGATGCTGGCCTCCAACAACGTGCTGTTCCCCGCCAACGGCGAGCCGTCCATCGTGCCGTCGCAAGACGTGGTGCTGGGTCTGTACTACACCACCCGCGAACGCATCAACGGCAAGGGTGAAGGCCTGATCTTCTCCGACACCGGCGAAGTGCAGCGTGCATTCGACGCGCGGCGAGGTCGAGCTGACCGCGCGCATCAATGTGCGCCTGACCGAGTACACCAAGGACAAGGAAACCGGCGAACTGGTGCCGTCGACCAAGCTGTGGGAAACCACCGCCGGTCGCGCGCTGTTGTCGGAAATCCTGCCCAAGGGCCTGCCGTTCGCGAACATCAACAAGGCCTTGAAGAAGAAGGAAATCTCCAAGCTCATCAACGTGTCGTTCCGCAAGTGCGGTCTGAAGGAGACCGTGATCTTCGCCGACAAGCTGCTGCAGTATGGTTTCCGCCTGGCGACCAAGGCCGGTATCTCGATCTGCATCGACGACATGCTGGTGCCGAAGGAGAAACACGGCATCATCGAGCGCGCCGAAAAAGAGGTCAAGGAGATCGGCCAGCAGTATTCGTCCGGTCTGGTGACCTCCGGCGAGCGCTACAACAAGGTGGTGGACATCTGGGGCAAGGCCGGCGACGAAGTGTCCAAGGTCATGATGGCCCAGTTGGCCAAGGAGAAGACCATCGACCGCCACGGCAAGGAAGTCGACCAGGAGTCGTTCAACTCGATCTACATGATGGCCGACTCCGGTGCGCGCGGTTCCGCGGCCCAGATTCGCCAGCTGGCCGGCATGCGGGGCCTGATGGCCAAGCCAGACGGCTCCATCATCGAGACCCCGATCACGGCCAACTTCCGCGAAGGCCTGAACGTGTTGCAGTACTTCATCTCGACGCACGGCGCGCGTAAAGGCCTGGCCGACACCGCGCTCAAGACCGCCAACTCGGGTTACCTGACCCGTCGTCTGGTCGACGTGACGCAGGATCTGGTCGTGACCGAGCAGGACTGCGGCACCCAGGACGGTGCCGTGATGCGCGCCATCGTCGAAGGTGGTGAGGTCATCGAATCGCTGCGTGACCGCATCCTGGGTCGTGTGCGCTGCCGAAGACGTGCTGCATCCGGAAAACCGCTCGGTGCTGGCCAAGGCCGGCGACATGCTCGACGAAGACATGCATCGACGATGCTCGAGTCGGTGGGCGTGGACGAGGTCAAGGTGCGTACCGCGCTGACCTGCGAGACCCGCTTCGGCATCTGCGCCAAGTGCTACGGCCGTGACCTGGGTCGTGGCGGCCTGATCAACGGCGGCGAGGCGGTCGGCGTGATTGCCGCCCAGTCCATCGGCGAGCCCGGCACCCAGCTGACGATGCGGACCTTCCACATCGGTGGTGCGGCTTCGCGTGCGGCCATCGCGTCGAGCGTCGAAGCCAAGTCCAACGGCACGATCGGCTTCAACGCCACGATGCGCTATGTGACCAACAACAAGAAGGAGCTGGTCGTCATTGCGCGTTCCGGCGAGATCGTCATTCATGACGAACATGGCCGCGAGCGCGAGCGTCACAAGGTGCCGTATGGCGCCATCCTGACGGTGACGGCCGACCAGACGGTCAAGGCCGGCACCATCCTGGCCAACTGGGATCCGTTGACCCGTCCCATCATTACCGAGTTCGCCGGCAAGGCCGCGTTCGAGAATGTGGAAGAAGGCCTGACGGTGGCCACGCCAGGTCGACGAGGTCACCGGTCTGTCGACCCTGGTGGTCATCGATCCGAAGCGCCGTGGTTCGACCAAGATCGTGCGTCCGCAGGTCAAGCTGATCGATGCCAATGGCAGCGAGGTCAAGATCCCCGGCACCGACCACTCGGTGACGATCGGCTTCCCGATCGGCTCGCTGATTCAGGTGCGCGACGGTCAGGACGTGGGCCCCGGCGAAGTGCTGGCCCGTATCCCGATCGAAGGCCAGAAGACGCGCGACATCACCGGCGGTCTGCCGCGTGTGGCCGAGTTGTTCGAGGCCCGTTCGCCCAAGGACAAGGGCATGCTGGCCGAGATGACCGGTACCGTGTCGTTCGGCAAGGAGACCAAGGGCAAGATCCGCCTGCAGATCACCGATCCGGAAGGCAAGGTCTGGGAAGAACTCGTGCCCAAGGAGAAGAACATCCTGGTGCACGAAGGCCAGGTGGTCAACAAGGGCGAGTCCGTGGTCGACGGCCCGGCCGATCCGCAGGACATCCTGCGCCTGCTGGGCTCCGAGGAACTGGCGCGCTACATCGTCGACGAAGTGCAGGACGTCTACCGCCTGCAGGGCGTGAAGATCAACGACAAGCACATCGAGGTGATCGTGCGCCAGATGCTGCGTCGCGTGGTGGTCGAGCAACGTGGGTGACTCCAACTACATCGGCGGTGAACAGGTCGAGCGTTCGGAGATGCTCAACACCAACGACGCCCTGCGCGCCGAAGGCAAGATCCCGGCGACCTTCACCAACCTGCTGCTGGGTATCACCAAGGCGTCGCTGTCCACCGACAGCTTCATCAGCGCCGCGTCGTTCCAGGAAACGACCCGCGTGCTGACCGAAGCCGCCATCATGGGCAAGCGCGACGAGTTGCGTGGCCTGAAGGAAAACGTCATCGTCGGCCGCCTGATTCCCGCCGGCACCGGCATGGCGTACCACGAGGCACGCAAGGTGCGCGAGAACATGGACGACGCCGAGCGCCGCGCCATTGCCGAAGCCGAAGAGGCCGAACTCGCCGGTGTGACCGAGGAGGCCACTGTCGTCGAAGGTGCTGACGCCGATGCGGCAGAGCCAGCGGCGGACACGGGTAGCGTGGCCGAATAAGACACAGGCCATGTCGCATCAAGGCGCCCCAGGTCCCGTTTCTACGACGGTGCCTGGGGCGTTTTGCGTGTATCGCATGACCTACACACTTTGTGTTCTGGCTGAGTCTGGCCGTACTGCTGTTCTGGGCACTGGGCGCATACAACCGGCTGGTGCGACTTGCGCGCCCGGGTCATCGGCGCGTTCACGGCGGTTGATCATCGGCTGATGCAGATACTGCCGCTGGTGTCCGAGCGCGCCGCAGTGCAGCGCGCACAACCGCGCGGTCGGGCGGCGTCGAGCCGGATGTGCTTGCCGACACGAGTCTGGACGGATTGCGGGGCGCGTCGATTCAGTTCGAAGTAGCGCTGCGTGTGGCGCGCAAGTCGCCGCTTGACGCGCAGTCCATGGCCGCGTTGCGTACCGCGTGCGACACCATGCAGGTTTGCTGGGAGCGTTCGCAGACGCAGTCGCATGAGGCGCTCGACGGCGAACCAGAGGGCATGGGAAGACAACCAGCAGGCGCGCCATGACGCGCTGGAATCGTTCAACCAGTCGGTCGCCATCTACAACCACGCAATCGCGCAGTTCCCGGCGGTCGTGCTGGCATATTTTTTTGGTTTTCGGGCGGCAGAGAGTCTGTAAAGGCGCCTATTTCCGATGGACTGCAATGATGATCTCTGCTGAACCGGGCGCAACGCGCACCGATACGTCCCCTGTGCCGCTATGGCGCCTGTTGCAGGCGGTTGCTGCGTGTCTGCATGCCGTGCGCGGTGGCCAGTCCGGCACCGCCGCGCTGGAGCAGGTGACCGGCGCCGTTGCGCCCGGGCGTGCAAGCCCTGATGTACCGGGTCTGGCGCGCATTGGCGCGGGCCGAAAACCTGCGCCGGCAACTGGCAACACGTGCTCCACCGCCGCATGCCGACGCATTGTTGTGCGTCGTGCTGGCACTGGGCTGGCGCGCCGAGGATGCGCCATACGAGGCGTTCACGCTGGTGAACCAGGCGGTGGAAGCGGCCAAGCGTCAGAGTACGACCAAGGCCCAGGCCGGGTTCATCAACGGCTGCCTGCGCCGCTTTCTGCGTGAACGCGAGGCGCTGGTCGCCCGCTCCGAGCAGCGACCGGTCGCGGTATGGAACCATCCTGCGTGGTGGATAGCGCGCCTGCGCAAGGACCATCCGGCGCACTGGCAGGACATCTTGCGTGCCGACCTGCAACATGCGCCGATGACCCTGCGAGTCAACACGCGCAAGATCAGCCGAGCCGAATACCTGGGCCAACTCGCCGCGCTTGGCATCCGGGCGTCGGCGGTCGGCGAGTCAGGCGTCTGCCTGCAACAGCCACTGCCGGTGCAACGTGTTCCCGGCTTTGACGCCGGCCTGGTGTCGGTGCAGGACGCGGCCGGTCAGATGGCGGCTCCCTTGCTGCTCGGCGACGGCATTTTGGGGCGCCAGCCGCGCGTGCTCGATGCCTGCGCAGCGCCCGGCGGCAAGACGGCGCATCTGCTCGAGCGCGCCGATTGCCGGCTCGTCGCGCTGGACCTCGACCCTGCGCGTTGTGCCCGCATCGACCAGACCCTGGCCCGGCTCGGCCTGCAGGCCGAGGTGCGCGCCGCCGATGCGGCCCGGCTGCAGGATTGGTGGGACGGTGAGCTGTTCGACGCCATCTTGCTCGACGCACCCTGCACCGCATCGGGCATCGTGCGACGCCATCCCGACGTGCCCTGGTTGCGCCGCGAGAGCGACGTGGAACAACTGGTCCAGGTGCAGGCGCGGCTGCTGCGCAGCTTGTGGCCGCTGCTGCGACCGGGCGGTCGCATGGTGTATTGCACCTGTTCGGTGTTCCGTGCCGAGGGTGATATCCAGATACAAACGTTTGTTGAACACAACACCGACGCGCGTATTGCTGCCGTCTCCTGGCCATTTGCTGACCCCAATTGGCCGCAAATGGCAGCGGCTGTCCCGGACAATGATGACAGTGATCATGACGGATTTTTTTACGCTTTGCTGGAGAAGCGCGCGCCTTGACCTGGCTGGCGCCTGTCTCCTGGCGTTCTTTTTCGGGCTGACGCCGGTCCTGGCTGCGGATCCGGAGCCCGGCTCCGAGGTGACCCTGTTGCGCCTGGCGCGCACCGCCGACGGCATCGACCTGTACGCCAAGGTGCGACTGGACCTGCCGCCGGCGGTCGAGGATGCGCTCGAAAAGGGCATTGCCGATGGTGTTCCTGGCCGAAGCCGATGTCGATGCGCAGCGCTGGTACTGGACCGACAAGAAGGTGGCCAGTGCGCAACGCCACATGCGACTGGCGTTCCAGCCGCTGACGCGACGCTGGCGTCTCAATGTGGCCTCGGGCCCGATGGCCAACAACAGCCTGGGGCTGGCGCTGAACCTGAACTTCGATTCGCTGCAGGAGGCGATGGCCACCGTGCAGCGTATTTCCGGCTGGAAGATTGCGGACATGGCCCAAATCGAGCCGGACGGCAGCTACCGCGTTGATTTCCGCTTCAGCCTGGACATGTCGCAGTTGCCCCGTCCGTTCCAGATCGGCGCGTTTGGCCAGTCCGACTGGAAGATCTCGGTCTCGGCCACGCGGCAGCTCGACCCAGAGAGCAGCAAGTGAGCCCCGAACAACCGTCGTCCGCCGGCGCTGGGCGCGCGGCGACAAGCCACCCGCGTGGTTTGCGCTGGACGGTGGTGGTCGCGCTGGCGGCCATGTCGGCCATCGGCCTGGTGCTGCTGTTCCTGCTGACGCAGGCCACCAACAACCGCGAGCTGTACGAGCGCAACTACGCGCTGCTTGTTCGGACTCAACGTGGTGGTGGCGGCCGTGTTGTTCCTGGTCATTGCGTGGATCGGTGTGCGCCTGTTCGTGCGCTTGCGCAAGAAGCGATTCGGTAGCCGTTTGCTGGTCAAGCTGGCGGCGGTGTTTGCGCTGGCCGGGTTCGCGCCCGGCATGTTGATCTATGTGGTGTCCTACCAGTTCGTCTCGCGTTCGATCGAGACCTGGTTCGACGTCAAGGTCGAAGGCGCGCTGGACGCCGGACTGAACCTGGGCCGGGTCTCGCTCGAGACCTTGTCCGACGATCTGACCAACAAGGCCCGCTTGTCGTCGTCGCAGCTCTCGAGCCTGTCGGATGCGGCCGTGACTTTGCCGCTGGAGCGCCTGCGCGATCAGCTCGGCGCGCGGCGATGTCGGCTTGTTCTCGGGCAGCGGCCAGCTGATCACGGCGGCCAGTCAGTCGCAGTTCAAGCTCAGCACGGCAAGGCCCGACGGCGCAGCAGTTTCGCTCGGCGCGCGGCTGCGCGCTCGGTGACCTGGGTCGAGGGCCTGGACGAAGCGACGCCGGACACGGTCGACGATGCGCGCATCAAGGTGCTGGTGCTGGTGCCCAATCCGAGCTTTGCGTTGCTGGCCGAGCCCCGGTTCCTGCTGGTCACGCAGGCCTTGCCGGGCGCGCTGGTGACCAACGCGCTGGCCGTGACCCAGGCCTACCGCGAGTACCAGGAGCGCTCGCTGGCGCGCGAGGGGCTCAAGCGCATGTACATCGGCACGCTGACGCTGAGCCTGTTCCTGGCCGTGTTCGGCGCGGTGCTGCTGGCCGTCGTGCTGGGCAACCAGATCGTGCGCCCGCTTGCTGCTGCTGGCCGACGGCGTGAGCAAGGTGGCTGCCGGCGACCTGACGCCCAAGGTCACTTTGAGCAGCCGGGACGAACTCGGTGGACTGACCCGTGACTTCGCCGACATGACCCAGCAACTGGCCGATGCGCGCCAGGCCGTCAGTGTCAGCATGGAGCAGGTCGATGCCGCGCGATGCCAACCTGCAGACCATCCTGGACAACCTGACCGCTGGCGTCATCGTGCTCAGCGCCGACGGCGTGATCCGTTCGTCCAATCCCGGACGCCACGCGCATCCTGCGCCTGCCGCTGGCCGCGTTTGAAGGCCGGCGCCTGGCCGAGGTCGAAGGGCTGCAGGACTTTGCGCCAGCAGGTCCAGTCGCGCTTCGATGCGTTCCTGGGCGAGCGCAGCGCCGATGGGCTGGACCACTGGCAGCAATCGTTCGAACTCGGTGGCACGGGCGCTGGCGTCACGGCCATCCGCACAACGAGAACGCCATCGTGCTGGTGGCGCGCGGCGCCAAGCTGCCGGGTACCGACCGGCTGCTGGTGTTCGACGACATCTCCGAGATCGTGTCGGCGCAGCGCGCCCAGGCCTGGGGCGAGGTGGCACGGCGGCTGGCGCACGAAATCAAGAACCCGCTGACGCCGATCCAGCTCTCGGCCGAGCGGCTGGAGATGAAGCTCTCGGGCAAGGTGGCCGGAGCGGAACAGGCGCTGCTGACCAAGTCGGTCAAGACCATCGTCGACCAGGTCGACGCGATGAAGCGACTGGTCAACGAGTTCCGCGACTACGCGCGACTGCCGGCGGCCGAACTCAAGCCGCTGGACCTCAATGCGCTTGTTGACCGACATCCTGCATCTGTACGAGACCGACGATGCGAGCGTGCCCGTGCGCGCGGAGCTCGATCCGCGCTGTCCGCGCATCCTGGGCGATGCCCAGCAATTGCGCCAGGTGGTGCACAACCTGCTGCAAAACGCACAGGACGCCAGCGCGTCGGCGCCGGTCGAACCGGGCGCGCCAGCGTGAGGTCGTCATCCGTACCGTCTGGGTGCCGGCGAGCCGGCGCGTGCGGCTGGTGGTGCAGGACAGTGGCGGCGGCTTTGCCGGACAACATCCTCAAGCGGGCCTTCGAACCCTATGTGACGACCAAGGCCAAGGGCACCGGACTGGGTCTGGCCGTGGTCAAGAAAATCGCCGACGAACACGGTTCGCGCATCGACCTGGCGAACCGCGTTGAAGACGGCAAAGTGCTGGGTGCGCAAGTGTCGTTATCATTCGCCGTGGACAATACAGGATCCGGACGGCAGCCCAGCCTGAGGCTGCGGTCCGCAAAGGCAAGGGACAGCGAACGCATATGGCAAACATCCTGGTGGTCGACGACGAGCTCGGCATCCGCGACCTGTTGCAGGAAATCCTCAATGACGAGGGCCATACGGTCGAAGTCGCTGAAAACGCGCAACAGGCACGCGAAGCGCGTTTGCGCGACCGGCCCGACCTGGTGCTGCTCGACATCTGGATGCCCGACACCGATGGCGTCACCCTGCTCAAGGAGTGGTCGTCGTGCGGCGCGCTGACCATGCCGGTCATCATGATGAGTGGACATGCCACCATCGACACCGCGGTCGAGGCCACCAAGATCGGCGCGCTGGCGTTTCTTGAAAAACCCATCACGATGCAAAAGCTGCTCAAGGCGGTGGAGCAGGGGCTGACCCGCGGCATTGCGCGCAAGCCAGCGCCCGCCTCGACGTTTGCTCCGGCGGCGACGTCGATGGCCATCGAAATGGTGGTGGACCCCAGTGTCGAAGCGGCTGCGAGTGCCGACAACAGCTTGTTGCCGCGTCAGGTCTTCGATCTCGACAAGCCGCTGCGCGAGGCGCGCGACGAATTCGAGAAAGCCTACTTCGAGTACCACCTGGGCCGTGAAAACGGCTCCATGACACGGGTCGCGGAAAAGACCGGACTCGAGCGCACCCACCTGTACCGCAAGCTCAAACAACTGGGCGTCGACCTGACGCGCGGAAAACGCAGCATTGCCTGACCCGTGCGGCCAAAGTGGGCCTGCGGCACTGGTATACTCTGCCGCTCTGGCCCGGTAGCTCAGTCGGTAGAGCAGAGGATTGAAAATCCTTGTGTCGGTGGTTCGATTCCGCCCCAGGCCACCAGAATTCAAAGCCCCACTTGTTTTGCAGGTCGGGGCTTTTTTGTTGCCCGATTGGGCATCAACGGTGTGACTGTTCAGCAAGGTGCGGCAGCACGGTGAATTGTTCGATACCGGCCAATTAACTGTATGCAAATACAGTTTGCGGTGTAGAATGCACCACTTTCCACCAGGCCAACTTTGTGAGGGCGCATGTCAGAACCCCCGCGTTCACCCGTTCGACTGTCAGTCAACCTGACGGAAGGCCAATACATCCGACTAAATGAGATCGCACTGAAGAGCGATGTTTCTCTTGCATGGGTTGTCCGCCAAGCTGTGCAGCAGTACCTGGACGCGAAGCAAAACGAACAAATTCCGTTACCTATCCGACTAGATAGGCCTGGGATAAGCAATGTATGAAGTTATGAGTCTCGCTCCTTTGTTGGGAGCGACTTCGCAAGGTGGCCCAGATCCACGACAAGAGCCGTGTCAGCGAAAGTCGAGCCCTGCGTCTGGGCGTACTTTAGGTGGTGCAGTCACCGCCGTAGAGCGCCCGGTCAGGCAAGCCATCGCCAAATTGGGACGAGCGGTCGCGGTTGACAAAGACACCGAGACGCAGCTCTTCGGATGCACCGTCTACGGGCCAGGGGCACATGTGGAGTCATTCGATATACGTCTTGCCTGGTTCCTGGTGACAACCGTACTGGTGCACGCTTGGAAATTTGGTTACGCATCACCGAGTACTTTTTCTAGCGCGTTGACGTGGCTTACAGGCGATAGTCAATTTTCGATCCGCCTGTTGTCGTGCTATCCCAAGCGGTCGTTGCTAGCGGCCGAGCAGGAATTGTCTACGGTGCAAGTATCTGCAGATTTTTGGGATTTGTTGCCATATGTTCTGGAGCCTCATGGTCACATTACACGCTCGGAATTGGAGGCAAGTGATATCGCCCGAGCAACGCGGTCCACAAAGAAGAGCACTGGCGTTTACTACACGCCTTCAGACGTTGCTGACTTTATGGTGGCTTGCGTTTCTGACGCCAAGAATTTCTCTGGCACTTGGCTAGACCCTGCCTGCGGGACAGGTGTATTTTTGAGATCTATTGTTCGTCACTATCAAGCGAGCCATAGTGACCAATTTGATGGCGCTTTGAATTTTGTTCAGACCAAGCTTTTCGCCATTGATAAAAGTGCCCTTGCGACTGATCTTGCCGCATTTGTGTTGTTGAGTGATTGTTGGAATTCCACACAAGGCGTCTCACCACCGTTTGCTGATTGGCAGCGCATTAAGAAGAATATCGTGTGCATGGACTCATTGCGGATACTTCCATCGTCCTCCACGACAGATATGCATGGCAGCAAATCTGGCTGTGCAACTATTGCTGACGCATTCCCAAGTGTCACTGATGGTGCGTTTAACCATCTAGTTATGAATCCTCCTTATGCCAAAGTGCAAATTGACCAGCACATGAAGGCAAGTTGGGATTCATACAGAAACATTGCGCTAGGGGGAATGGCAGACACCCATTTGGGATTCGCTGAGATGATGTGGAAATTGGCGCATTCTGAAAGTCGTGCCGTTGCCGTCTTGCCGCTTTCTGTTGGAACGAATACTACGAAGTCGTTCAAAGCTCTGCGCGAAGTCTTATTTAAAAGTGCAGGGCAAAAAGACTTTTTGTTTTTTGATCGGGAACCGCAAGCGCTATTTGGAGAGGATATCAAGACGAGGAATGTTGTGATTGTTCGCCAAAGTGGGCCAAATATTTCAAATGCAGTGCGAACGAGCCGAATGCTTAAATGGACTGCCCCACAACGATCGAGAATATTTAGGCGCGACAGCTGGTTCAAATTCACAAATCCAATTGTGCGACCTTCATCCCGAAAATCGGATCGACGCTGGAACTACAAATATATGATGCGCTGCAGAAAAGTGAGACGAGACTGGCAGCGGCGCGTGAAAGGCCAAATTCAGAAAGGCTAACGCTTGATGAAGCCGTACTCAGCTGCGCAAACCGAGAGACAGTGCTCGTTGCCTCCACCGCGTACAACTTTATTAACTGCTTCTATGGCGAAGGGCTGCCTGCCGTAGCCCCGAAAGATTACAGCCGCAGTCCTATCAATGCTCTCGTGTTTCAGAAACCATCAGATGCAAGCGCCGCATTTGCGCTTCTGTCCAGTCGCCTTTGCTTTTGGCTTTGGCATGTAGAAGGGGATGGATTTCATTTAACGAATGACTTCTTACAGCGCTTGCCGCTTTGGGCAGCCCTGCGGAATGGCAACATTCGTGACCATCTGGCCGGTCTTGGACGGGATCTGTGGCAGTGCGCTCTCGAAAATGTCGTTGGTAGCGTGAATGGCGGCATGCAAACTTATTCTTTTCATAGTGGCCACAACCACCCGATAGCTTTGGAAATTGACCAAGTTCTAGCCAATTCACTGCAGCTCGGGCCTGAGACCAAAGATGTACTGGAGGAGTTTATCCAATCGACAGTTTCCGTTGATGGGAAGCGCCGGTCGAGGGGCGCTAATAGCATCATTTCAGAACAATTATGAAAACAATATCAAAAGAAGCGAAACAGAAAAGTCAGTTAACAAAAGAGGAGTGGCGAGAATACACAAAAACAGTCTGGAGTATCGCCAATATTGGGCATGAGGAGCATCCTGCAGTTTTTCCTGACGAATTGCCACTCAGACTCATCAAACTATTTAGCTTTTGGGGTGAAACGGTACTGGATCCTTTTGGGGGGACCGGCACAACTGCCAGCGTGGCTCTAACTTTGGGGCGCAGTGCAATCAACGTTGACCAAAACAGCCGTTATGTCCAAATTGCTACTGAGCGGTGTAGCAGCCTTACTCAAGTGGCAAATCCTGACGCAACGGTTCATATCGTTGAAGGGGATAGCAAGCGACTGGATTTCATTGAAACCGAATCGGTTTCGTTGGTTGTCACCAGTCCTCCGTATTGGGATAAAGCAAATTATGGATCAGGCGATTCGGATATTGGTCGCAAAGACAGTTACGTCGCCTTCCTTGAGAACATGAGGGCCGTGTTTCAAGAGTGCTATCGAGTTCTGGAGCCAGGAAGGAAAATCTGCGTAAATACCGCCAACGTGAATCAGTTCACGGAGCATGGTTTGCTCACCTTTCCAATCGCCGCTGATTTTTGTGTGATCTTGCGCGAGATTGGATTTGTCATGGTGAACGAGTTGATTTGGTCGAAAGATAAAACGGGTGGGCGTTGGGGATCAGCAAATATGCAGCGGCCAATTTTCGGGAGCTATCCTTACCCTCCGAATTTCTTATTCAAAAATGTACACGAGTACATAGTGATCTTTTCTAAACCAGGAGGAGCTTTGCGAAAAGGGGAAAAGGTTCGTATGTATGATGATCTGATGGGTAAAACGGTTGCGAAGGCGGTACCGAAGAAGAGGGTCGCGAAGCCATCAAATGAACCGCCACCAAGTGGAACTCGTAGGCGAGCTGGGAACAGTAAGAAAGGTTAGAGGGGGTGAAGTCGTACGGCCACTTTGAAGTGCTTTCATGATCGCCTTTCCCTGTGGGGAAGAACTGTCATAGACTTCATATTGAACGCCCGAGCTGTTCCGTTCGAATCGCGCGACTGGGTCAGACATTGAACCTGTCTCGGGCATTTCTAATTTAAGCGTGTTGGGATTTGCGCCTGCTCCAGCACGTGCAGCGTGCGTGGCGTGAATCCCGCGCGTGACATTGCTCGCGACACTCAGGACTTGTGATGCACCAGTAAAAAAAGGTGTCGCCATCACAGCAAGTGGTATTTGGATCTGAGTTCCTCGTGCCTTTCGGACCCGCATCAAAAGTACTTGCCCGGCTGGCGAAATTGGACCTAGCTTAGCGTTCGATTTGAGATTAGCCGTCTTCTTTTTCGCAGTACTGGCACTGGTGCTTGTTGCCGGTGAGGAGGAGGGAGCAGCCTTGTGAGCTGGGGCTGAAATTGATAATGTGCCGAATAATTTCTTTGTCACCCCCAACTTAGGCTTCGCTGCCGCCTTTCGCGCAGCGGTTTCAGCGCGGACAGTTGCCTCGTCTTTCACATATCCGTTGGTAACCAGTTCTCCAAGAAATGCGGAATCGAGGGTCTTGGCCAGTCCTAAACTTGAGTCGCTCCATGCACCAAGTGCATTGAGGGCTGACAAGATGACGTCGTCACCCACTTTCGCGGTGATCTCAATGCCTGCCTCCGTATTTCTGAAAAGCCCTGCTTCCGTGACGTTGTTGGACCCAACAATTAGCGCTGCGTTGATGTGATTCCTGAACAGATACAACTTGGGGTGGAAAATGGTTCCGGCCTCGTTGTGGTGCACGTGCAGCGATACTGTCCCGTACGACCGCAATCGAAGCAAGGCTTCCAATCCCTCCTTGGTAGTGTTGTCTAAATCTATGCCAACAATGACGTTGAGACGATGTCCATCCTGAAGGAATTTGATTAGTGAAGGAGCAAGATGTGCAATTCCAGAGGCTCGAACCCAGGCCACTGCAATATCGAAATGGGTCCATTTCCCAGATTCTATGTGCGCTATTAAGTCGGTGCCGAACCGAGTCGCGAGGGGCTGGCTATAAAGCATCTTTTGGACTCCAATACGTCGCAACAGTCTAGTGCATGATGGATTGCACTTGTATGCGTTTCGACTGGCATCAGATCCGCAACCGGCGCGGTCTGAGGGTGCGATGTCCAGCGCATCGCAAAGCCGGAAGATGGTGCGCAGGCTGGGACTGTTCCGCCCGAGTTCAATCAGCGAAATGTAGTTGCGGTCAACATCAGCCCGCAACGCAAGCGTGGTCTGGCTCCACTTGCGCTTCGTGCGCCAGCTTCTGAGAGCCTGTCCGAGTGCCTGATCTGGTTCCAATTGCCTGCCCAATAAATTGAGCAAGGTTGGGACTTGGCACTGTCATTTTTGCCGTATATATGCGGCAGAATGTCTGCCATGACTGCGGCCTTGGCAGGCATGCCCTCCAACACACAAAAGGAAAACAACAATGCACTGTAGAAATTGTGGAAAGCAGGTTGACGACAAGGCCGCGGAGACGGTATTCGCGCTAGTCTGGTCGTCCGGTGAGATGCAGTAACTTCCTTTTGTTTCCGGCTGATTGTGCAGTAACTTTTTGCAGTAACTCGGATTTTGGGGCCTGTTCAGGCCAAAAAGTTACTGCATATCTGGCGCGGTGCTCTGGCATCAGCAAAGTGGTCCGCTCGACGGGTTGGCATTAAATGCCCATATTGGGTATAGTCGTGCCCATTATGGGTACCAGGATCGCTCCAGCCATACACCAACGCGGGTTGGCGGATGTACTGTTTTCAGGTACACGACAACGTCTTCTGGGCTTGTTGTTCGGGCAACCGACAAGGAGCTTTTATGCGAACGAGTTGATTGACTTGGCAAAGAGCGGTTCGGGGGCGGTCCAGCGCGAACTTGTGAACTTCACGGAGAGTGGTCTTGTCACTGTCAAGCCGGTTGGCAACCAGAAGCACTTTCAGGCCAACGCGGCTTGCCCGATTTTCTCCGAGCTCTGTGGCATCGTGCTCAAGACAGTAGGGTTGGCCGACCCACTGCGCGACGCGTTGACGCCCCTGGCCGGGCAGATTGCAGCAGCATTCGTTTATGGTTCGGTCGCCAAGGGAACCGACAACGCAAACAGCGACATCGATCTGATGCTCCTCAGCGACGACCTGACCTACGGTGACGTGTTCGGCTCCCTGGAGGCCGCCAGTGTCGCGCTCGGCCGCGCCGTGAACCCCACGATTCTGACCGCGCAGGAATTCCGCAAGCGCCTGGCCGCAAAGGAGTCATTCCTGACCCGCGTTTTGGAGCAGCCCAAGATGTGGATCATCGGAGCAGAGGATGCCCTCGCCATTTGAGAATCTCAGTGGACAGGGAAAGGCACTCAAGGCCGAACCGCCGGATGCCAATGAGTTCGCTGGACTGAAGCGGTCAGGGCTTGCGCGGCTGAAGGACGCGGTCAATGACGCGCTGTCGTTGGAAAGCCGGTTTGACCTGGCCTACAACGCCGCGCATGCCTTGTGTCTCGCAGCCTTGCGGTGGCATGGATATCGTTCGAACAATCGGTTTATCGTCTTTCAACTTCTGCCGCATACGCTTGGCCTGGGTCCCGAGGTATGGCGTGTGCTGTCCAAATGCCATGACATCCGCAATCTCGGTGAGTACGCAGGAGATCTGGCCGTGGATGATCGTATCGTGCGGGATCTCATCGTGGCCTGCCAGAAGGTCGCGGCCAAGGTCGACGGCTTGCCCGCTGTTCCCGAATGAACATGCCACGCTGTCGCACGGTAGCACCGTTGGTTGTTGTCGAAGAGGGAGCATCGTGAATGCGCGCTTTCTGCTGGTGGACCTGGAAAGCGTGCTGCCCCGGCTGAGACAGCTGTTCCATTTTCCAGACGACCTCGGCGTGGCCAAAGGCGCTCAAGCAGCAGTATTGCCGCCCGTCCAGGTTGCGAGCCGGTAGTCGCGCTATTCGCGGACCAAAGCACATGCACTACTGGTGGGTGAATCAGAATCAGACCTACCGCCATGAAGTGCGCGGAGGCTATCTATGGTCTCCGAAACGGAACGTCAATCAGGCGTGTAATCCTTACTACGACTTCATGCGCGAGGTCGCGCCAGGCGATGTGGTGTTCTCCTTTGCGGGCACAGTCATCCGCGCCATTGGCATTGCGGCGTCGCACACCTATGAGTCCCCCAAGCCGTTGGAGTTTGGGCAGGCTGGCGCATACTGGGACAAGATCGGCTGGCGCGTGGACGTTCGCTTCAGCGAACTGAGGCTGCCACTCAAACCCTCCCACCACATGTCCGTTCTGGCGCCACTGTTACCGAGCAGGTACGCGCCGCTCCGACACAACGGGAACGGCCTGCAAAACATGTACTTGACACGTTTGCCCGAACAACTTGCCGCAGCCCTGATCGACCTGCTTGGGGCGGAGGCTCGGGATCTGGTTCTGGGATTTCGTGTCGCCGAAGAGGCCCTCCTTGCAACGGGTGTTGGCTTGGTGGAGTGGGAGGAGCATGAACTGGGTCAAGTGCAAGCAGATACCAAGCTGCCACCCACAGAACGGCAAGCGATTGTCTTGGCCCGCAGGGGGCAAGGGCTGTTCAAGACGCGCGTGATGTCGCTGGAACCCTACCTTGAACATAAACATGATCGTCATTCGCAACCTATCTGACACCCACCAGGTCAGCGACACAGAAATCAGGATCATGGTGCGGCAACGCATCGACGCCCTGGGTGGCGATGCTTTTGATACCACCGAGCTTGGCTACTTCCTGGTAGTCGAGGTCGCCGACACACTGGGCGCCCTGTCTGCCCAGATGGGGTTTCCGATCCTGTGCAACCGATGGACCGGCATCTGCTTCGGTCAGCCCGGATTTACACCATCGTTTGAATTTGTGGAGGAATTCGAAACCGCGTTTGACCTGGTGACACTACGCGACCAACACAGTGCGCATGTACGTGTACGGCGTGATGATTCACTGTGAGCCGTCTAGATCCTACGTATAAGTCTTTAGTAGAGACTGCTCCATGGTGGACAAGGCCAAGTCGTGTTCTACGAGGAGTTCTAGAAACGCCTCGGCAGGAGCGGAAAGACTGCGGCCGCGCAGCCGCGTGATACCGAACTGTCCTTGAATGCCCAGATCGAGGTCGCGGATTATTGCCAGTTCACCATTCTTCAGTTCCTTGATGACCATGAAAAGGCTCATTATCGAAATGGCATCGGATTCGGTCAGTATCGCTTTCAGCACCGATGAGCTGTCACAGGTCACCGACAGCAGTCCGTTCCTGGCGACGTGATCGCGAGCCGCCGGTGGCATCTGCTGCAGCACTTTTTCCACGGCATGCCGGGGCAGGTTCGGGCCTGCCAACGGGAAGCGAAAAGCCTGCTCCACCGTCACATTCTTTTGGCCGGTCAGCGGGTGATCGGGGCGACAGACGACAAAACCGCGATGGGGTGTCAGAGGAGTGATTTCCAGGTCATCCTGACCCGACAGTTCGCTGACGTCCGAGACTACCAGGTCGACTTCGCGAGCGCGGATTCGCGCCGGCAATTCCAGCCACGGCGCGATCAGGACTTTGGAGCGCAGCCGGGGGTGGAGTTTCGACATCCGGCCGATGGGCGTACCGATCATTGATGCCGCGCCGTAAGGACCGGCACCGACATTCAACTCGCCGATCTCCATGCCCTTGGCCAGGTGCAATTCACGCTCGAGGTCGCGTGCCGACAGTTCAAGGCCTCGTGCATGCCTGAGCACCAGTTCGCCGAACGCCGTCGGCTCGATGTTGCGCGGACTCCGGTCGAAAAGGCGGACGCCCAGTTCCTCTTCCAGACCAAGAATGCTGCGGCTCAGCGCAGGCTGGGTGATGTGTAAGGCCACGGCCGCCCGCGCGAAGTTGCGGTGTTCGGCCAGAGCCAGTGCATGACGCAGACGACGCATATCCAACATGATGCCTCCTGGTAATCAATGTAATGATAATAATGCATTGGACGCATGTTAATGCAATCAGCAAAATCACGCCATGAATTCCTTCGAGGGAGCACGCAAAAGTTTGGCGGCTGACTGATTCGCCGGGGGAGGAAACATGGAATGGTGAATGACTACGGCCGCAGTATGAGTGCTTTTTTTTCATTTTGTGGCCGTGCGCTTGCCGTAGCTTCAATGCTCCCCGCACTCGCGCTGGCCCAGCCAGACGCCGGCACTTTGCGTCAGCAGATCGAGCAGGACCAGCCGCAGCCCTTGCCCCGCAAGGCCGTTCCACTCAAGCCTCTCGAGCCCGAGCCTTTGAAAGCGCAGGCCGGGCTGACCGTTACCGTCAAAGCCTTGCGCTTCGCCGGCAATACCTTGTTGAGCGCCGAACAGATCGCCCCTGCGGTCGCAGCATATCTCGACCGCCCGGTTGGATTGCCCGAACTCCGCAAGGCCGCTGCCGCCGTGGCTGAGGCCTATCGTCAGGCCGGCTGGATTGTGCGCGTCTATCTGCCACAGCAGGAAATTGAGGACGGCATTGTCACCATCCAAATCGTCGAGGCCGTCTTCAGTGGCGCGGTACTCGAAGGCAGCCCCCCTTTGCGTCTGTCTCCATCCGCCGCGCTGGGCATGATCGAATCGGCTCAGACCAAAGGTGCAAGTCTAAATGCCGATGCCATCGAGCGGGCGCTTTTGCTGATCGACGACCTGCCGGGTGTGACCGTGGCAGGCAATCTGCGCCCCGGGCATAACCCGGGCGAGACTGAACTCGCCTTCAAGTTTGGCGACGAGCCATTGCTGCGCGCGCAAGCGGGTATCGACAACACTGGTTCCCGCTCCACCGGCTCCGAGCGCCTGTCCGCAAATCTGGTCCTCAATAGCCCGCTGGCGCGGGGCGATCTAATGAGCGCCAGCCTCCTCCATACCGAGGGTAGCAACTATTTGCGCGCCGGCTACACGCTGCCGCTGGGCTCTGACGGCTGGCGCGCGGGCATCAACGGTTCGGTCCTGAGTTACCGCCTCGTCGCCGCCGAATTTCTCGCCCTGAATGGCAAGGGAACGTCTGACAGCGTCGGCCTGGATGCCAGCTACCCGATCGTCCGCTCACGGCTTCGAAATCTTATTTTCCTGTTCAACCATGACCGCAAGACGTTCGACAACGAGGCCAATGGCGCCACCACCAGCCGTTACCGGCTCTCGTCGACAAGCATCGGGCTCTCCGGCAACCTGTTCGACAATCTGGGCGGCGGCGGCGCCAATGCCGCAAGCCTTGTCTACACCTCGGGTGATCTGGATCTAGATGGTTCTCCCACCCAGGGGGCAGACGCGATCACCACGCGCGCCGCCGGGTCTTACGGCAAATGGCGTTACACCCTCTCGCGCCAGCAGCGCATCACCAGCGAGCTTTCCTTCTACGGCCTGCTCAGCGGTCAGGTGACGGAAAAAAATCTGGATTCCTCGGAAAAATTTTACCTGGGGGGCGCCACCGGGGTGCGCGCGTATCCGGCCAGCGAAGGCGGCGGCTCGGAAGGGCAGATGCTCAACCTCGAACTGCGCTGGAGACTGCCCAAAGGTTTCAACCTCACCGCCTTTTACGACTGGGGCCAGGTGCGGGTCAATCGCGACAACAATTTCATCGGCGCGCCGACCTTGAACGAATACTGCCTCAAGGGTGCCGGTCTCGCGCTGGGCTGGCAGGCAGATTCCGGCTTGACAGCCACGCTTACCTGGGCGCGGCGTCTGGGCGAGAACCCCAATCCCAACGCAACCGGCCGCGATCAGGACGGATCCCTCGTCAGGAATCGCCTGTGGGCAAGCGTCATGCTGCCATTCTGACGACACGCGGAAAAAAGCGTTCATGAACAAAATCTATCGTCTGATCTGGAACGAAATCACCCACACCTGGGCCGCCGTCGCCGAAAGTGCCCGCGCCCGCGGCAAGCGCGCTTCCGGCGCGGTGCTGCTGGCGGTCTCCGGGGTTGCATTGGCAGCCCCGCCGGCTCCCGACCAGTTGCCCGCCGGCGGCCAGGTGGTAGCCGGTTCCGCCAGCATCGGCCAGGCCGGCGCGGTGATGAACATCAACCAGAGCAGCCAGCGTGCGGCGATCGACTGGCAGACCTTCAACGTCGGCAGCGTCGCCTCGGTCAATTTCAATCAGCCGTCGGCCGCCAGCGTCACGCTCAACCGCGTGCTCGACAGCAACCCGAGCCAGATTTTCGGCAGGATCACAGCACCCGGCCGGGTGTTCCTGACCAATCCGAACGGCGCCTATTTCGCGCCCGGCGCGAGCGTTGATGTCGGCGCTCTCGTGGCCACCACGCATGGCATATCCAATGCCGATTTCATGGCCGGCAACGACCGTTTCACGCGCAATGGCGCGACCGGCAGCATCCTCAATGAGGGCAACCTGAGCGCCGGTCTCGGCGGCTACATCGCGCTGCTCGCGCCCGAAGTGCGCAACCAGGGCGTCATCGTCGCACAACTGGGCACGGTGGCGCTCGCCGCCGGGGAGGCATACACCCTGCAATTCTCCGGCGGCCAACTGACGGGCATCCAGGTGGAACCCGCCACCCTCCAGGCGCTGGTTGAAAACCGCCAGGCAGTCGAAGCCCCCGGTGGGCTGATCATTCTCTCGGCTCTGGCCGCCGACAGCCTGCAGGGCGGCGTGGTGCGGAACAGCGGCAGACTCGCGGCGAACAGCCTGACCGAAAAAGGCGGGCGCATCCTGCTCGAAGGCGATGCGATCACCCTCGCCAGCGGCAGCCGACTCGACGCATCCGGCGCCACCGGCGGCGGTGAAGTGCGGGTCGGCGGCGGCTGGCAGGGCGGCGGTTCCATGCATCAGGCGACAATGATGACGATGGAGCAAGGCTCCACCATCGACGTCTCGGCCACGAAAGTCGGCGCTGGCGGCACGGCGGTGCTGTGGTCCGATGTGGCCAATGGGAACAGTATTACCCGTTTCGATGGTGCCATCGATGCACAGGGAGCGGGCGGCGGCTCGGGCGGGCGGATCGAAACCTCCGGCCATACCCTCGGCGTTAGCGGTACGGTGAATGCCGGCCCCGGCGGCGAATGGCTGCTTGACCCAATCAACATGACGATCTCCGACGGCGGCACCTTCAGCGTGCCGACCTCGGGCGGGATCTCGGCCCCGAGCACGAACAACGTCACCGTGCTCAACAGCTCCATCAATACCGCGCTCAACAACGGCAGCAGCGTCACCCTCCAGACCAGCGGCGGAAGCGGCGGCAGCGGCAACATCACCGTCGCGGCGAACATCGCCAAGACCTCCGGCGCGGCCTCCAGCCTGACCCTGCAGGCCGACGGCGCCATTGTCGTCAATGCCGGCGTCACTATTTCCGATACATCGGCCAGCGCACTTTCCCTGAACCTGCAGGCGACCGGCCCGATCCGTTTTGTAAACAATGCGGCGAGCACACAAAGCGTCGACATCCACGGTGCGCTCTATCTCGGCGGCAAGGCCGGCGGCGCTACCCAGGCGACCGGCAATGCGACATACGGCGTTGGCATCTATGTCGGCGACTACACCGCGCTCAGCGCCGACAGCATGACGCTGCGCGGCCAGGGTGCGGCCGGCAGCATCGGCGTCAGGCTGGGCACCGCCACCTCGCTGGCGGCCAGCGGCGCCGTCGCTGTTATCGGTATTGGTGGGCAAGGTGTGGCCGGGTCCACCGGGTCTACCGGCAGTAATACCACAACGAAAGGCGCTATCGGAGGCACTGGCGGTGTGGGTACGTCGGGCAGCGCTGGCGGTACCGGCATCGATTTTGGTAGTTCTGCGTCTGTCAATGGCGGCACGATTGCGCTGGACGGCACCGGTGGCGACGGTGGCGCTGGCGGTGCCGGTGGCACCGGTGGGCAAGGTGGCATGAGTGAGTATTTGGGCGCAAATGATATAGGCGGTAAGGGCGGCACCGGTGGTAAGGGCGCCACCGGCGGCGCTGGTGGCGTCGGCATTGTTCTGAATGCGGCGACAGAACTGAACGCCGGGAACGGCATTACGCTTGATGCGACCGGCGGTAACGGTGGCAAAGGGGGGCGCGGTGGCCAGGGCGGCACAGGGGGCTATGCGGACTGGTGGGATACCTCGGGTGATGGCGGTACCGGTGGCAAGGGCGGCGCGGGCGGCGGCGCGGGCGGCGGCCTGATGCTTGCCGATGGAACAAGCATTACGGCCACTACCGGCACGCTTGCTTTTGTCAGCACCAGCGGAACCGGTGCAGCGGGAACAGGAGGCAGCGGCGGAAGCCACGGCGATTGCAATGCCAATTTAGCTAGTTGCGGCAGCGCGGGCAGCGCGGGCAGTGCGGGCGCCGCCGGTGCTTCGGCCATCGCTTTTGAAGCGAGCGGAGCTGGCTACATCGGTGCCGCCAGCGGTGGCGCCTCCAGCGCCGACATCAGCTTCGCCAACAACAGCCTGGTGCTGGGCACGCTGGCGATCCAGTCCACCGGCGCGCTGAGCATCCGGCCGACGACGAACAGCACCACGATCGGCGTGGGCTCGGGCGTGGGCTCCCTGTCGATAGCGAAAAGCGCTTTCTGGAATGGCAGCAGCGGCAACTTCAAGGACGGCTTCAGTTCCATCACCATCGGCTCCGCCAGCCAGACCGGCACCATTGGCGCCGGTGACCTGGTCTATACCGATCCGCTGACCCTGACCACCAGCGGCCACGTGGACATCATCAACGATATCACCTCGCAGGATCAATCCCTCACCGTCACCGGCGGCAGCTACGCGCAGAACAGCGTCGACATCGCCACCGGCAGCGGCGACATCAGCATCACCGCCGACACCGTGGTGCTCTACCCCAATACCGGCGCCAATCCGCTGCAAACCAGCGGCGCCCTGACGCTGCGGCCCAAAGGCGCGACTACCTCCACATCACTGGCGGGCGCTTCCACCTTCGATCTGAGCACCACCGAGATCGGCTACCTGAAGAACAGCGGCGCATCCTCCATCACCCTCGGCCGCAGCGACAGCACCTCTGCCATGACCATTGGTAACGCCGTGGACCTGGCCGGCAAGACCGTCAACCTCAACGCCGGCAGCTTTACCGACGGCGACACCACCAACCGCATCATCACTGCCGATGCGCTGACGTTGTCTGCCAATAGCGGCGCCATCGGCGGCAGCGGCAACAATGCCATCGATGTGGCCGCCGGCACGATTTCCGCCAGCACACCAAACAACGGCGGCGCTTGGATCACGTCAACCAGCGGCTACACGCTTGGCGCATCCAATGTCGGCAGCGGCACGCTGTCGCTCGCCACCACCGGCACCGGTGGCAGCCTCACCCAGAGCGGCGCCGTGACCGCCGGCACGCTGACCGCCTCGCTCGCCGGCGCCAGTTCCAAGCTCGACCTCGGCACCCAGGCCAATGCCATCGCTACCATTGCCGGCGTCACCGCCGGCGGCGGCTTCAGCCTGAACAACGGCAATACCGGCGCCACCGTCAGTGCCAACATCGACACCAGCGCCGACAACGGCGCGGTGAGCATCAATACCGGCACCGGCTCCTATACCCAGAACGCCAGCATCGACGTCATCAGCGGCAGCGGCAATATCACTGTCGCGGCCGACAACATGGTGATCAACAACAACAGCGGCAACAACGCCTTCACCACTTCCGGCGAACTGACCCTGAAGACGGCCACGGTTGACCGCGGCATCAGCCTCAACGGCACCCAAGATATTGCCGGGCAACTGACGCTCCAGCTTTCTGAGCACAGTGCGTTCAAAACCGGCACCACAGGCAGCGTGACCATCGGCAGTGACGCGAGCACGGGAACGATGAACTTTATTGCCAGCGCCGACACCGGATTTGGCTCCGGCAGCGCAATGAATACGCTGAATCTGAAGGCCGGCGCCTTCGCCGGCAGTCCCTACGTGCAAATGAAATCAGGCGGCACGCTCAACCTGTTCGCCAACAACAGCGGCGGCGATATCGGCAGCAGCAGCAGCAACTTCAGGTTCTCCGCGAGCCGTGACCCCGCCACGATTTCCGTGCATACGACCGGCAATGGCTCGGCCTGGCTGACCTTTGTCGTCGGCAGCCCGCTGACGCTGGCCGAATCCAATGTCGGCAGCGGTCTTCTGCGGGTCACCGCGCTGGGGTTGAATCAGAGCGGTGCGATTACCGCCGGCACGCTCAGCCTTGCGGGCGCCAGTGATGACACCACCCTCGATCATGCCGGAAACCAGATTGGTGCATTGAACGGTCAGACAAAAAACCTGACGCTGAACAACACGCGCGATCTCGAACTGGGCGGGATGCATGTTGTCGGCAATTTGAATCTCGTCAACGCCGGAGATGTCACGAACAGCGGGCATCTGTATCTCAACGGTACAACGACGATCAATGCGGCCGGCCACGATGTCAGCCTCAACTATCCAACCAATTACATCACGGGAGCATTCTCCACCACGGCGCGTAACCTGAACTTGCGCAATGCAGGATGGACAACCCTGGGCGCCACGACGCTGACCGGAAACCTGAGTCTGGATGGTGGCCGCGACATTACGCAATCCGCGCCATTGAATGTCGCCGGCAGCACGACATTCAAAACGACTTACCGTCATATCACGCTGACCGACACGGCGAACGATTTTGTCGGCGCCGTGAGCGTCATCGATGGCAACTTTGTGCAGATCACCGACAAGAACGATCTGCACCTGGGCAGCGCAAATCAATATACGCTGACCGCTATCGCCGGTGCGGGCGCCGGTACGCCGGGCGCCGGCGATCTTTACGTCGATGCCGGCGGGCATATCGGCGCGGGCCTCTTCTCTGAGACACCAATTGATGCAGTTATCCTGGTCACCGGTGACGGCACCAGCAGGTTTGTCAACAATGCCGGTGCCAACGCCATCAGCAGCATGACGCCGAATAACCGCTGGCTGGTCTACACCAACGATCCCTATACCAACAACGACGTGCTCGGCGGCCTGAACAGCCACAACCAGATTGTGTTCGGCACGCACTACACCGGCCGTTCGGCATTGATAAGTGCAGGTGTCCCCAGCACTGAAAGGGCGCCGGCCGCCATCACGGAGACCGGCAACCGTTATGTAGTCAAGGTTCAGCCGACGGCGATCGACGGCTACGATCCGAACAAGGTGACGATCACCGCCACCAACGTCAGCAAGACCTACGGTGATGCCGTCACCCTGACCACGGCCGACAATACCGCTGTGGTCTACGGATCGGGCATCAAATCCTTTGCCGAATTTTCCGAACCGAAGCCGGACTGGCTCGACGTGAGTGGTCTGATGCTCACCCCGTCCGGCGGCACTGCGGCAACGGCAAATGTCGGCAGCTATGCCATCAGTTTGACGGGCAATGTCAAGGTTAATTCTGTCGCGCAGACCCTGCTAACGATGGGCCCCGGCAACACAACCACCTGGAGCTACAACGACGGTATCCATTACGTCACACTCAACGCCGACAGTTCGGTCGTTGTCGGTCAGCGCGTGCTGACAATGGAATCCTCGGGGGGTGCCATTGCGACCCGCGCCTACGACGGCACCACTGTCGCGACGTTTTCGACGCTGCCCACCATCACCTTCAGCAACGTCGCCAATAGCGACACTGTCGGTTTCAGTGGCACGCTCACCGGTGCCTTTGAGGACAAGAACGTCGGAACCAGCAAGACGGTGACGACCTCGGGCAACCTCGTGCTCAACAACTCCAACTACCTCCTGTTCGGCGAATTGCCGACCTACACCGGCGACATCACGTCGCGCAGCCTCACTGTTGCCGCGAAGGGAGTCGACAAAGTCTATGACGCCACGGCTGCAGCCAGCGTCACGCTCGCGGCGGCCAGTACGGTTGCTGCCGGCACGGCGGGTGGTGGCCTGATCGACGGCGACCAGGTGAGCTATAGCTACGTCGACGCCGTATTCAGCGCCGGCAAGGACGCCGGCACCGGCAAGGCGATCGCAGTGAGCGATATCAGTATTGCCGGCCTTGATGTCGGCAACTACACGCTGGCCAACACGACGGCCAGCGCAACAGCCAATATCGACAAGATCATTTTGTCCCTGACCGACCTCACCGGCAGCAAGGAATACGACCGCAGCACGGCGCTGACAGGTGCCAGCTTCATCATCGATACCAGCAAGGTGCTCACAGGTGAAGTGGTCAGCGGCACGACCACCGGGAACGCCACCTTCGACACCTGGCATGCGGGCGTCGGCAAGGTGTTGACCACCGATTTGTCTACAGTAGTCCTGACCGGCACGGATGCCCAGAATTACGGGCTCGGCACAGGCATGTTCGCCGGCAGCGGCACCATTACGCCAAAGTCTGTAACGCTTACCAATGGCAGCGTCACCAAGACTTACGATGCCAGCACCGCCTATGACGCGCAGACAGCAGACCTCGCTGCACTGACGGCGCAACTGGTGTCGGGCGACACGGCCAGTGCCGCGACCTTTACCTTCAACAATGCGAACGCCGGCACGGGCAAGACAGTGACGCTGAACAACGTTACTGTCGCCGACGACAACAGCGGCGGCAACTACGCGCTGACGCTGCCCGCCGCCGATAGCATCAGCGGCACCATCGACAAGGCGGCTGTGACGGTATCGACCAGCGATATCTCGAAAACCTATGACGGAACCACCGCTGCCGTTGGCTCCGCAGTCATCACCGCCGGCCAGCTATACGGCGCCGATGCGCTCAGTGCGTCGTCCGTGACCTATGCCTTTTCCGACAAGAATGCCGGCACCGGCAAACGAGTCATCGTTGGCGGCACGGCCAGTGTTACAGGAGGCGACAACTATACGATCCTCCTCGCCGACAACACCACCAGCACCATCGTCCAGGCCAGTCTCAGCGCCGTCACCGGCATCAGCGCCGCCGACAAGACCTACGACGGCAACACCGTCGCGAGTCTCGACACCGGCAGCGCCGGCTTCACCGGCATGGTCTCCGGCGACATCCTGAGCGTGGCCAGCGCCAGTGGCGCCTTCAGCGACAAGAACGCCGCCACCGGCAAGACCGTGCATATCAGCGGCATCACCGTGGGCGGCACCGACGCCGGCAACTACACCCTGGCCGATGCCACTGCCACGGCTACCGCCGACATCACAAAAGCCAGCCTCAGCGCCGTCACCGGCAACAGTGCCAGCGGCAAGGTCTACGACGGCAACACCGTCGCGAACCTTGACACCAGCGGCGCCGGCTTCACCGGCATGGTATCCGGTGACACCCTGAGCGTGGCCAGCGCCAGTGGCGCCTTCAGCGACAAGAACGCCGCCAGCGGCAAGACCGTCCATATCAGCGGTATCACCGTGGGCGGCACCGACGCCGGCAACTACACCCTGGCCGACAACACCGCCACGACCACGGCCGATATCGCCATGGCTTCGCTGACCATCACCGCCAATGCTGCCAGCAAAACGTATGACGGTCTCGCCTACAGCGGCGGCAACGGCGCCACATACAGCGGCTTCGTCAACAGCGAAACCTCGACCGTGCTCGGCGGCACGCTCGCCTACAGTGGCACCTCGCAGGGCGCGATCAACACGGGCAGCTATGTCATCGCCCCGGGTGGTCAGACCTCTGGCAACTACAGCATCAGCTATGTTGATGGCGCGCTGACCATCAATGTTGATCCTGCTATCGCCGCCGCCGCGCAAGCCGCTGCTGATCGCCGCCGCCGCGCAAGCCGCTGCTGATGCCGCTGCCGCGCAAGCCGCTGCTGATGCCGCTGCCGCGCAAGCCGCTGCTGATGCTGTTGCTGTTGCTTCGCTCGTGCCGGTAGAAACACTACCTGCATTACCTACCCCAACTACCAATCCGCTCTCAATTAGTGACGCCGAAGCTGAAAGCAGTTCCAGTTCGGGTGGCGATGCCAACACCACGGAAGGCACCGGCCAGGGCGCCGGCGGCCCCGGCGACGGTGAAGGACCGGGCAATGGCGCGGACCAGGGTCTTGGCACGCAAAACAACGACAAGTCCGGCGACGGTACGTCCAACGACGAACAGTCACAGCAACAGGATGGTGGCAGCGACGCGAACAGCGGCAGCACAGCCAACACCACGGAAGACACCGGCCAGGGGGCCGGCGGTCCCGGCGATGGTCAAGGACCGGGCAGTGGGGCTGACCAAGGCCTAGGCTCACAAGACGGTGGCATTTCTAACGACGGCAAGCCCAAAGATGGGCAGTCGCAGCTACAGAATGTTGGCGGCGGCGCGAACAGCGGCAGTACAGCCAACACCACGGAAGACACCGGACAGGGGCTTGACCAGCAGGGTGGAGGCATCCCGTTAGGCGCGGCGGAATCGGCATCAGGGGAATCCGGAGATTCGATGGCGGTAACCACCACCACCCGCGAAGGGATAACCATTTCGCTGGTGCGCGCACCATCGGATCAGATGGCCGGCGTTGTCACGGTCTCGCTACCGAAGGGAACAGCGACGAACGGCAACGGTTTCACCTTCCCGCTGCCCGGGCAGGTTGCGGCTGCGGCAACAAACAACACTCAGGTTCACGTCACCACGGCATCGCGCGGCGCGCTCCCCTCCTGGCTACGCTACATTCCGGAAACGAAAGTGTTTGTGGCAACAGCAGTACCTGTTGGGGCGCTCCCAATCCATCTGGTGGTAACTATCGGAACGCAACAAACCACTTTGGTGATCTCAGAAAGGGCTAGCTAGTACCGATTGGGGCTTACCCTGTTTGAAGAAACCTTTCATCCCTCCACCCGCTAGACGCTGTACAAAGGTGTGTGTTTTTAGCACTTGGCCCCTGTCAAACCCGCTCCGAGCATAGCTCTCGACGGGTTGTCTTGTCGGCGTGACCTTTTCCCGCAAGAAAGAAGACCGCAAACCCAAGTGGGCTGCGGTCGTTGGTAACTGCATCAACATTTCTCGTCAACGGCTAGCTTTTCGGGTGACGGTTTTATTTCATCGAATTTATTTGTCGTACAACGTTTGGCGACTCAAGAGGCGGAAAAGCATGTCAAGCAAGCTGGGGCGGTCAATGATGGTGGCGGCACGAGCCGTTAAAGAACCGCTGCTGATGAGGAAGGTGCTCGGTGCCGGCCTGCTGCTAGGCTGGGGGGCCATCGCTTGGGCCGCCAATGTGGATGTCCAGGTCGCCACTTTTACCGACAGTCCTGATCCTGCGGTCCGTGGTGGGCAAATAACCTACACCACCGTGGTTAAAAACGGTGGCCCCGCTATTGCAACCAATGTGGTGGTCACTTGGCCGGTACCGGCGAACACCACTTTTGTTTCGGTCAACGACGGCACTGGCGGCGGCACTTGCTCGCACAACGGAGCAACCCCAGGAGTCGTGACCTGCAATTATGCCAGTGTGCCTGTCGATCTGACCTCGGCCGACTGGAAAACCATCAGCCTGATGATTCAGACCGGCGCCAGCACCCCGAGCACCATCAACGCCTCCGCGAGCACGACCCAGACGGACAATACCGATACCAGTCCAAGCAATGACAGCCTGACGCAAAACACCACTATCAACAGTGGTGCAGACCTGAGCTTTGCCATTAGTGGTGCGCCTAATCCGGCCCAAGGCGCCGGCAACGTCACTTGGACTATCACCGGCTCCAACCTTGGACCAGACACTTCCGGGCCGATCACCGTCACGGTGCCGCTGCCGGGCGTGTTAACTTACCAATCAGCCAGCGGAACCGGCTGGAGTTGTAGCCACTCTTCGCCCAACGTCACCTGCACGCGTGCCGCCCTGACGTCTGGCAGCGCCTATTCCAGCTTGTCGATCGCGACCAAGATATCCGCCCAAGTGTCTAGCGGCACGCTCACTGTGGGTGGCAGTATTGGGCAGACCATCGTAGGCGATCCTGTTTCTGCCAACAACTCAGCTACTGCCAGTGTGACGGTCAACCCTGGTCTGGACTTGGCAATCACCCAGGATGTGGCCAGTCCTTCGTCCGCCAATGCGGGCGGAACCGCCATGACCTTTGTGTTGCGACCGAGCAACCTGGGGCCTTATGACGCCTCCACAGGTGCCAACGTCACATTTCCGTTGCCGACCGGCTTCACATTGACCAGCGCCACCGGCACCAACGGTTGGACCTGTTTGTCGGCGGGTAGCCCCATCACCGTTACCTGTAGTTTGAACAGTAACCTGGCCTCCGGTGCCGGTAGTGTCTTGACTATTGTCACAGGCACTCCCGCCACAGTTGCGGGTAGCACCGTCTATACATTGACCGGCACGGTGGCGGTCAATGGCGGCGGGCCAACAGACCCCATCGCCGGCAACAACACGGCCGCGCGCAGCGTGACCGTGGTGCCTGTTGGGCTGGATCTGTCGCTGACCAAAACCAAAACCCCCGCATTCGTGGCGCTAAATGCCAACATGACGACCAGGATTGTGGTGGCGAGCGCCACGGGTGGCGTGTCCGCCGCAGCCGGGACCATCACGGTAACCGACGTGCTGAACACGGCGTTTGAAACCTATGTCAGCGCATCGGGAAACTGGACCTGTTCCGCAAGTACGCTGCCAGCGCCCACGCAAACCGTTACCTGCACCTACAACGCGGTGCTCAACGGCGGCGCCAGCGCCAGCACCTTGACGCTGACAACGTTGGCGATGGTTGAGGGCGTGGCCACCAACAACGCCTCGGTGGCCTATTCGGGTACGCCCGGCGACTACAACGCAGCCAACGACGGACCTATCTCAGCATCATTGACCGTGACGGCTACGCTGAATTCACCCGATCTGGTGGCCGGACTGACGGTAACGACGCCGGGCGGGGTTGCCACCACGCTGGAAGCCAATGAAGACACGGTGAGCTATGTGGCGACCTTGACCAACTCCAATGCTACTGCGGCGGACGCTGTGAATACCCGCATGACGCTCACCATTCCGGCCAGAACCACAGGCACTGCCATGAGTGCGATCGGCATAGTGGTCACCAATACATCCGGCTCGAGCACTGCAACCTACACTTGTTCGCCGGTCACAGGTATCTTGGCGACATCCACCATCACCTGCACACAGGGCGGTGGAATTCTCAAACCGGGCGACTTCGTCACCTTCACGGTGCCCATCAGTCGTCCCTTGCTGAACGGTACGTTCACCAATCCGCCCAACGTGAGCGTGACTTCCACCACGCAAGGCGATCCCACCCCGGCCAACAATACGGCGACCGCTACCGTAGTGATCGCCCCGGTGGCAGATATCCAGTTGGTATCCAAGCAGATTACATCGGCCAATCCGGCCCGTGCAGGCACTGACGTTACCTACGTGGTGACGATCCGCAATAACGGACCGTCGTCGGCTGCGGGCGTATCCATGGTCGACGTTTTTGCCATTCCCGGCGGTGACACGGGCTTTACCTTTATTTCGGCGGTTGCCTCCAACAGTGGTACCTGCTCAGGCCTGACGGCCAACACGGTATATACGGGCACGCCTACGCTCAACTGCAATTGGGCGGCCTCCGTCGCTAACGGCGCTACCCGTACGGTAACGATCATCGTTCGACCCAACTGGATGTCCGGCGACCCTGAGCGCATCTGGAACAACACGGCCACTGTCTCCACCACCACCACGGAAAACCCTGCAGGGGGTGATAACGGCAACAACAGCCAGACCGCCACGCTGACGATCAACGCGGCCCAAGTGGACGCGCTGATCAATAACACCGATACGCCGGACCCGCTCGGCTATGACCCTATCGCCGCCGCTAACAACGACGTGACCTACGATGTGGCCGTAACCAACAACGGCCCGTCCCTCGTCAGCGGTTTGGGGTTTACTTACACCATGACGCCGCCCGCAGGAAAAACCGTGATTTTCCGGGGTGATGGCAGCGCCGCCAGCGTGGCTAGCACCACCGCTAGCGGCACCATCGCAGGCAGTATTTGCAATAACGTGGGTGGTTCCGTCACCGGGCCGGCCACATTGACATTGACGTGTACTTTCGCGGCACCGGGGCAGCTGGCCAATACCTCGACGATTCATCGCTATCTGGTGTTTCGCGTCGGCACGGCGCCAGCCACGAGCGGAGATACCTACACCACCAACTCCACGGTGATCACCAACGAGACCGACAGCAATTCCGCCAACAACAGCGAAGGCGAAACGACCACCGTGCGCCAGCGCGTAGACCTCTCGATCACCAAAACTCCGTCGATCAATCCAGTTCAGCTGCGTCAGCCTTTCGACTGGACCATCACCCTGACCAATAACGGCCCCGGCAACAGCGACACCACTACGTTGACCGACACGCTGCCCGCTGGCATGACCTTATTTGGAGCCACGCCGAGTTTCATTACGACAGGTGTCGTCAAATCCGGAAACTGTTCTGTAGCCGGGCAGGCGCTAACCTGCAACATCTCTGCCGGTTCGGCCAATCCATTCAATTCCGGTGAAGTGGCCACTGTTACCGTTCCGGTGCGTATGACGGCCTATCCGTCGGGTGGCACCAGCCAGAACTGCACGAGTGCGGTCACCGATCAGGTTGACCCCGCAGCAGGCAATAACACCGCAGTGTGCAGTACTCTCACGGTACAGCGCTCGTCCATTGCCGGGCGGGTGTTTAACGACCCGAATCGGGATGGTCTCTTTGCCTATGCGGGTACTGAAGCCGGTATTAACGTGGCGAGCATCGTTGCTTTAAGCGGCACCGATGTCTATGGCAACCCCGTCAGTCTGACCCGGAGCACGGCGGGGACCGGCGCCAGCGCGGGCGCGTTTTCGTTCAACGACCTGAGTCCGGCAGACGCCTCGGGTTATACGATCACCGAAACCCAGCCCGCAACCCATGTCAACGGGCCGACGGATCCACCCACTCCAACGTTGCCAGTTTCTCCCGCAGGCGATCAGGGCACTTACAGCCGTGGCGGCTTGGCTGGCAATTCGGCCTACAGCGCCATCAAGCTGGCAGCGAATCAGGCAGGTACCAACTACAACTTCCCCGAGGTGCGCCGGCCCACCCTATCCGGCACGGTGTATGTGGATGTGAATACCAACAATGTCTACGACAGCGGTATTGACACGCATATTCAGGGCGCTACCTTGATTTTGCGCAACACTGCCGATTTGACGAACTCGGTCGCAACTACAACGACCCTCGCCAACGGCACTTACAGCTTCTCGAACCTGGATCCACTGATTACCTATGTGCTGGAAGAACCTTTGCCCTCCAGTCCAGCTGGCCTGGGTAACAGGGTTACGGCGGTTAACGTGGGCACCGTTGGCGGCGCAGCCATCGGCACAGCGGCGGCCAATAGTCCCAGCGCCGACATTGACCGCATCACCGGGATTGATCTCTCCCAAGGTGTTGACGGTATCAATTACCATTTTGGCGAAGATCAGACCACCAGCATCAGCGGCACAGTCTTCAACGACCACAGCCGCGATGGAATCCAAAATGGTACCGAGCCTGGCATCGGGAGCGTCAGTCTCAAGCTGGTGGCAGGCACCGATTGCACGGCGGCGGCCTTTGTCAGCACCGGCCTGACCAACCCGGTCTCCACCGCGCCAACGACGGGGGCGTACAGCTTTGCGCCCGTACCCGCTGGGGCTCAATACACCATCTGCGAAACCCAGCCCTCCGGTTATGCCGACGGCCCGGTGGGCTTGGCCACCAGCGCCGCGATCGCCAGCCTGAGCACCGCCGGTTCGACGGGCAACAACTTCCCCGAGGTTTTGGGGAGCATTGGCGGCACTGTCTTCGTGGATTTCGGTTCGGGTGTTTTAGCCAATAACAATAACGGCACGCAGCAGGGTTCCGAACCCGGATTGGGTAGCGCAACGGCCAATGCTGGGGTGCCGGTCACGCTGACCGGCACGCCCAGCGTCGGGCCCGCATTGCCAGTGGGTGGCGTGACGGTTTACACCGATGCGTCGGGTAACTACAGCTATGCAGATTTGTATCCTGGCACCTACGTTGTCACGCAAGCAGCCGTGCCAGTAGCGCTGGGTGTGTACAACGACGGGATCAACACGGCGGGAGCCGTGAGCAGCGCCGGCACACCGGGTACGGCAGGAGCGGTTGGCCACAATACCATCAGCAATCTGGTGATGGCGGCAGGCTCCCAGAGCCAGGGCAACAACTTCGCCAAGATGCCGGTAGCCCCCATCACGGGGACGGTGTACATCGATTTGAATCGCAATAACCTGATGGAAGCCGAGCCAACGGACGGTCGAATTGCCGGTGCCACGCTCAAGATTTACAACGCGGCTTCCTGTACCGGTCCCGTCGTGGCTACTCTTTCCACGGAGGCCAACGGCAACTACCTTTTCAGCGGTGCCAGTGCGGGCCAGGCTTACACCATCTGCGAGACCCAGCCATCCGGTTACGACGATGGCGCCGTCAATCCCGGGACTGATGCCACTACGGCAACAGCCAACGTGATCACGATCAGCACCCTGGCGGCCTCGGGTTCGGCGAACAATGACTTTGGCGAGCTACAAGGCAACGCAACAATTTCCGGTGTGGTCTATGTCGACGCCAACGACGATGGTTTAAAGGATGTCGCCGAGCCGGGAATCGCGAATGTCGTGCTTACGCTGACGGGCAACGACTCCGCCAATACGGCGCACACACGCAGCACCACCACGGATAGCAACGGTTTGTTCAGTTTCGGTGCCTTGCCGGGCTCCGACGGAGCCGGTTACACCGTAACCGAAACCCAGCCCACCGGGTACCTGGATGGCAAGGAAACGCGCGGTACGGTCGGCGGCGTGGCGACCGGAAGTGCCGATACCGGGGTCTACGATACCGATCAGGCGAACAATCTTATTAGCGGCATCGTCCTGCTTGCCGGCCAATCCGGCATCAACTACCTGTTTGGCGAACGCGGAGGAAGGCTCAACGGTTTCGTCTACGTCGACGCCAACAATAGTGGCACCAAGGATGTCGGCGAAGCTGCCATCCCCGGCATTGAGGTGATGCTGACCGGTACGACCACCGCCGGCCCCGATATCGCCACCATCCGGAATTGCGTGGCGACGCCAGACAACTGTAAGTCGATCACCGATGCCAGCGGCGCGTTCTCGTTCGATGGCGTTGCGCCCGGCACCTACACTTTGGTCGAGAACCAGACCCAGGTTGGCCTGATTGCCGATGCCTCCGGCGCGCCCAAGTATGTTGATGGAATGGATACCGCCGGTGTCGCGGGCGGCACGGTCAACAACGCATATTTTGGCAGCCAGTCGATCTACAACACCATCGGCGCCATTCAGATCACCTCGGGCCTGATTGCCTCGAATGCTGGCAATATCGGCGGCTACCTGTTCGGCGAAGGGCTGCGTGCGGGCACCACCGGGTTGGCGCTTATGTCGCCGATTGTCAGCGGTTACGTCTATTTCGATACCACCCATAGCCGGACTCGCGGGGCAGCGGTTGCCGACACGCGCGTCGAGGGTTGGACCATCACGCTCACCGCGACCAAGAGCACCGGGGCCACCGAGGTCATCTGCAAGGTCATGAGCGATGCCACGGGCTTCTACCACATCGACAATGTCGCTTGCGCGCCTGGCTACCCGCTATGGTCCAACGGCTTGCCGACCACGGGCACCGTCGCGGTGGGTGGAGGGACTTACCAGACGTTTACGCTCGCCTTTACGAATCCGGGTGTACACGGCATGGCTACCGAGCCGCAATCGGGCGGCAGCGCCGGGACGATAGATCCGGTCTCCGGCCAGATCGCTGCCCTAACGCTCAATCCTGGTGACGACATCGTCGAGCAGAACTTGCCGCTCGATCCGTCCGGGGTAATTTATGATTCAGTGACTCGCGCGCCGATAGCGGGCGCCGTGGTGGAGATTCTCGGCCCCGGGGGCGTTCCGGTTCCCTCTGCCTGCCTGTTGTCGGGGCAGAATACGGTGACCACAGGGGCGAACGGATACTACGAGTTCCTGCTGGTGAATCCGGTAGCTTTCGGATGTCCCGGCACTGGCACGTATTCCCTGCGCGTGACGCAACCGGCGGGTTATATCCCGGCTCCGTCGAGCATGATTCCGGCCTGTGCCGGATCCATCTCCGTAGTGGCTGGTCTGGCCGTGGTGCAAACCAGCAACCTGGCGCCGGCCGTCGGCACGCCGCTTGCCGCCGCCTCGCTGGGCGCCTGCCCGGCTACTTCGGCCACCCTGGCGGCCGGTGCGGGATCGACACAGTACTTCTTCAGCTTCGGTATCGATTTCTCTGCGCCGTCGGGTAATTTCGTTAACAACCACATTCCGCTCGACCCGGTGCTGGTCGGCACTATCCATATGAGCAAGACCTCGCCGATGGTCAATGTCGCACGCGGTGACTTGGTTCCCTACACCGTCACCGCGACCAATACGATGACCGGGGTGATCGGCAACGTGAATGTGCTGGATCGTATTCCTCCGGGCTTCCGCTATCGGTTGGGCTCTGCAACGCTGAACGGCGTTGCAAGCGAGCCGACTGTCGGTGGCCGAGATTTGACCTGGGCCGGCCAGACTTTCGCAGCGGCCCAGACCAAGATATGGAAGATGATCCTCGTTGTCGGTGCCGGCGTTGGCGAGGGCGAATACGTTAACCAGACATGGTCGCTCAATAATCTGATCGATTCGACCATCTCCAATGTCGCCACGGCCACGGTGCGCGTTATTCCCGACCCCACCTTCGATTGCTCGGATCTCATTGGCAAGGTATTCGACGACCAGAATGCCAATGGCTATCAGGACGAAGGCGAACCGGGCATCGCCAACGTGCGCGTGGTCACGGCGCGCGGCCTGCTGGTGACCACGGATCATGAGGGCCGCTTCCACGTGGCTTGCGCGGCGATTCCGCAAATGGATCACGGCTCCAATTTCATCATGAAGCTGGACGAACGCAGCCTGCCGTCGGGTTACCGGCTGACCACCGAGAACCCGCGCGACGTGCGCGTGACACGCGGCAAGATGGTCAAGCTCAACTTCGGCGCCACCGTGCATCGCGTGGTGCGGCTGGAAATCTCCGCTGCCGCCTTTGTGGGCGCGACGACCGAACTCGCACCGCAATGGACAGGGAAGTTCGCCACGCTGCCGGCCAAACTCAAGGAACGCCCCTCGGTGCTGCGCATCGCATACCGCCGCGGGGCCGAGGCCGAAGATCTTGCCAGGGCGCGACTGGATGCCGTCGCGGTGCGTGCCAAGGAACTGTGGCAGGCCGCGCGCAGGAACGAAAAGGGTGACGACGAGCCGCGCCAGCCGCTGCTTGTTGAAACCGAGATGATTGGCGCGAAATGAAGTGTTTACCCCACGCCCTAGTGCTTGCCCTCGGTCTCGCCTTTGCGGTCGTTCATGCCGAAGACACCAAAGAGGTTTCCGGAAAACGGGTGGACAATGCCCGCGTCGATATTCACGAGGTATCGTCGCCGAGCGAAGTCCAGCCTGATTTCGCCTATTTGCTTCCATCGGGCGTGACGCACGCCGAGGCGTTGGCCATGCGTGCCGGTGCTGCGCATTCGCCGATTGCCGTACCGGCGTTGGTGAGAACGATCGAAGAGCGTGCCAGCGGCGCATTGTTCGAGTCCGGCCAATCCGAACTCACGGCGGCGGTGCGCTCCGAGCTCGATGCGCTGGTGACCGTCCTGCGCGGCAAGCCCAGTCTGAAGATCGCGATTGCCGGGCACACCGACAGTCAGCGCCTGTCCTTACGCTCAAAAAGGATCTATCGCGACAACAAGGGGCTGGCCGAAGCACGTTCGCTGGCGGTAGCCGCCTACCTCAAGGCGCAACTTGACATCGAGGTGGCGCGGATCAGCATCGAAGGCCACGGCGAGGGCAAGCCGGTCGCCGGCAACGACACCGCCGACGGCAGGCGGCGCAACCGCCGCGTGGAAATCCGCGCCTGGTATGACGAAATCGCCGCACCACCAGCGCCGACTGTTGTGGCGCCACCTGTTGCGTCCATGGTTGCGCCATGTGCGCCAGAGGCGCCCAGCGCCGATGAGTCGAACGTTCCGTTTCGCATCACCATCGACGGCGAGCTCGTGGACGGTGCCGGCCAAGCCACCGAGGCCGACCGCCAGCGCTGCACCGACGTCGCGCTGGAAAAGGCCGATATCCAGGTGCGCTTCGACAGCCTGGCGATCACCCCGGCAATGAACATCTGGGCCACGCCCGATGCGGTGGTGCAAGGCGAGGCGGTCGAGTTCCGAGCCTGGTCAAATTACATTCCCTGGGTGAAAAAGGCCGAGTTGCGCATCTTCCGGCCCGGGCAGCTAACTCAGGAAACGCCGCTGGCGGTAATGCCAATGGATTGGAACGAAGCGCTGAGCTGGACGCCGCCCCTGAAAGACAGTAATGAGTTCCGCTACCTGCTGCGGGTATATGACGCCTCGGGTCGCTTCGACGAAACCAGCCTGAAGTTGCTGACCCTGCTGGCGCGCGCGCGGCCGCTGGGCGATGGGGAGAGGATCGAGCGCGAGCGCCTGACGGGCTATGGCGAGAGCAGCCTGGCTTTGCGTAACATTCCAGTTGCCGGCGGTACCGTCACGGTGAACGGCAACCATCTCAAGCCCGGTCAGCGCGTCGCTACCCTCGGGCTGTCGATTCCGGTCGATCCGACGGGGCGCTTTGCCATCAAGCAGATTCTTCCTGCCGGCCCGCACACGGTAGAAGTCTCGGTGTCCGGCCCCGATGGCCGCGTCACTACCTTCCGCCGCAATCTGACGATTGCCGGGGACGACTGGTTCTACATTGCGCTGGGTGACCTCACGCTGGGTCGCAACCAGGTGGCCGGTCCGGCGCGACTGGTGACCGGAGACACACAGCACTACGAGGACAAGGTGTACGTCGATGGCCGCGCCGCCTTCTACCTAAAGGGCAAGATCAAGGGCGAATGGTTGCTGACGGCCGCCGCCGACACCCGCGAGCAACCGCTGAAGTACCTGTTCAGCAACTTCTCGTCGAAGGATCCGCGCTATCTGCTGCGCAACATCGATCCCGATCTCTACTACCCGGTGTATGGCGACGACAGCACTACAGTGGATGATGCGCCGACCCAGGGCAAGTTTTACGTCCGCCTTGAAAAAGGCGATTCCCATATCATGTGGGGCAATTTCCAGACCTCGTGGAGCGGCACCGAACTGTTGCAATTCTCGCGCGGCCTGTATGGCGTCAAGGGACGCTATCGCTCGGAAGAGACCACACGATGGGGTGAGAAGCGCAGCCAGGTTGATGCCTTTGCCGCGCAGCCTGGAACCGTGGCTTCACGCGAGGAATTTCGCGGCACGGGCGGCTCGCTGTATTACCTCCGCCATCAGGACATCACGCAAGGCTCGGAGCGGGTCTGGGTGGAAGTGCGGGACAGGGATTCCGGTCTGGTGATCGAAAGAAAGCAGCTGTCTCCGGCACAGGACTACGAGATCAACAGCATCCAGGGCCGCATCGTGCTGCGCGAGGCCTTGTCGTCGACTGCCAGCGGCGGCGGCCTGGTCATGACATCGGTGGTAAATGGTCAGCCACTCTATCTGGTGACCACCTACGAGTACACGCCAGGACTCACGGCGGTCAGCAACTTCTCTTCGGGCGGGCGGGCCAGCCACTGGGTGACTGACAACCTCCAGGTCGGACTGACCGGCTATCACCAGGGCGAGACCGGGGCCGAGCAGACGCTGAAAGGAGTGGATGCCACCTTGCGTTACAAGCCGGGCACCTGGTTGAAAGTCGAAGCAGCCCAATCAACAGGTAACGGCAATGGCTCGGTGACCTCGCAGGATGGTGGCTTCGGCTTCAACGCCCTCAACAGCGCCGGGCAGCATGCCAGTGCCCGTCGGATCGAGGGGGCGGTGGACCTGGCGGAAGTGACGGCAGGAGCCAAGGGCAAGATCACCGCCTACAGCCAGGACAAGGGACGCGGATTCTCTGCTCCCGGACAAGTCAGCGTGAACGGCGAGGCGGTGAAGCAGCAAGGCGCCAAGGCTTCGGTGGAGGTGGCGGCCGGCACCCAACTGGAAATCAAGGCCGACAAGCGCGACGGCGAACTGCAAGACAGCGAGAATGTGGAAGTCGCGGTGCGCCGGAAGCTTGGCGAAGAGTGGCAGGGGTCGCTTGGCGTGCGGCACGACAATCGCAGCAACGTGGTCGCCACTGTCAGTCCGATCCTGTCGCAAAACGGTGCACGCACCGACGCCCAGGTGCGCCTCGACTACCTGCCCTTGAAGGACGGCGGCAAGGCGGGCGAGAAGGACGACTGGACGGTCTATGGCTTCGTTCAGGACACCCTCGACCGCAATGGCACGCGCGAGCCCAACAACCGCGCCGGCATCGGCGGCGCCTGGCGGGTCAATGACCGCGTCAAGCTGCTGACCGAGATCTCAGACGGCGATCTCGGGACCGGCGGCAAGATCGGCGCCGACTACCGGCTTTCGGACCGCAGCAATGCGTATCTCAACTATGTTCTCGAAAGCGAGAGCCCCGACGTGGCCTGGCGGGGCCGCCAGGGCACCTGGGTGTCGGGAAGCAGCACGCGGTTTTCCGACCAGGTGAGGGGCTTTGGCGAGATCCGGGCCACTCATGGCGCCGGCCCGCAGAGCCTGACGCAGGCTTTCGGCCTCGACTGGGCGCCCAACGACCGCTGGACCTGGGGCGGCAAGGCCGAGTTCGGCACGGTGTCCGACGTGCTGGCCGGTGATCTCAAGCGCCGCGCGCTGGGGTTTTCCATCAGCTACAAGGAAGGCGGCCTCAAGTACAGCGGCAATCTCGAATGGCGGCAGGATCAGAGCACCGTTTCCGGCACGCGCAACACCTGGCTGCTGCGCAACACTCTCGGCATCCAGGCCAGCAAGGAATGGCGGTTGCTGGGCAAGCTCGATGTGTCCCAATCCAGCAACAGCCAAGGCGCCTTCTTCGACGGAAATTTTCACGAGATCGTCGCCGGCGCTGCCTACCGGCCGGTGGCCGACGACCGCTGGAACACCTTGTTCAAGTACACCAACCTCTACAACGTGCCCTCGCCCGGCCAGCTTGGCGGCAGCGGGGTGATTGCCGATTACGCGCAGAAGAGTCAGGTGTTTGCCGTGGATACCATTTATGACCTCAAGCCGTGGCTTTCGCTGGGCGGCAAATATGCGGTTCGGATCGGCGAGCTGAAAGACACCAAGACGGCCGGCGACTGGTTCTCGAGCCGCACCGATCTGCTGGTCCTGCGTGCCGACTGGCATTGGGTGAAGGAATGGAGTGCAATCGTCGAACTGCGCAAGCTGAAGGGCCGTGAGTCGGCCGACGCTCGCGCTGGCACGCTACTCGCGGTCTATCGGCAAGTCGCCGAGGGGGTGAAGCTGGGACTTGGCTATAACTCCACCAACTATTCGGACGACCTGACCGATCTTTCCTACCGTAGCCGCGGCTGGTTCGTGAACGTGCTCGGTACTCTATGAGTGCTTTCTGTAGCAAGGCAACCGGCCAAAAGTCGTTTGTTCGGTAGTCGTTCCGCGAACCTATCTTGCGCCGGCGGGGTCGAGGGTGGTATTTGGCGGGTGGGTGCGCGGCGGTGGCTCCGACGGTCGGGGCGGCGTCGATGCAGGGGGCGGCATGTCCAAGCAGCCCGTGCGGTTGTACGCGCGGCCCAGACTGTCCCGCACTGCGTGCGCGAGCTGCGCTTCAACCTAGAAACGGCAGTTGACCGCTTGCGTCTCGCTGGCAGCCCGCAGGCACACTGAACAACGAGGCCACGATGTGGTTCACCAGTATGGTGACAGCGCTACGCACCCGAGCGCACCCCGCTGAACGCGCCATGCGGCGTTGTTCGTCCTTGCGCACAGAAGTGCGCGGCGTCCTCTCGCCTTGCCTGGCACGCCCATCGGAGTACGCTCGGGCGCGTTCAACTGCCGTTTCTAGGTTTAACCGGACACTACTGCTTACGCATATACGTTTTCGGCTGGAAGGCCAAGTGACTTGCAAGATCCGCCAAAACCGGTTTTTCCGGGTGAAGGTATTGCGGCTGCTTCGCCAGCCAACGCGCTTGCGTCGGTCGGTTGATCGTGCGGCCGTGCGATCGGCGGGTTGCGCTCGATCAATGCCACATGCAAGGGCGCGTACCGACGCAGTAGCCGCTGCCTCGGTGTGCGGGATTGGTCGCAAAATGGGGCATGGACACTCAACTACTGCGCGATACGCTGGAGGATCTGGACCGCGACCTGCTTGAGCGCGATGTGCCGGTGCGCCTGCTGTTGTTGGCGGCGCTGGCCGGCGAGCATGTGCTGCTGATCGGCCCACCGGGCACGGCCAAGAGCGCGTTGGCACGCCGCCTGCATGCGGCCTTTGCCGACGCTGCGTACTTCGAACGCCTGCTGACCCGGTTTTCGGTGCCCGAGGAGTTGTTTGGCCCGCTGTCGCTCAAGGCACTGGAGCTGGACCGCTACGAGCGGCTCACCGATGGCTTCCTGCCCACGGCGCAGGTGGCCTTTCTCGACGAGGTGTTCAAGGCCAACTCGGCCATCCTCAATGCCTTGCTCACGCTGCTCAACGAGCGCGAATTCGACAACGGTTCGGGCCGCGTCAAGGTGCCATTGGTGAGCGTGATCGGCGCCACCAACGAGATTCCGGATGACGAATCGCTGCAGGCCTTTCACGACCGCTTTCTGTTGCGCGTTCCAGTGCAGCCGATCGCCGATGACAACTTCGCCGCGCTGCTGGCTTTGCCTGCGTCGGCTGCGGTCGCGCCGCCGCGGCTGCAGGCCAGCGACCTGGCTCCACTGCGCGAACGCGCGCAGCAGGTGGTGTTGCCTGCGCGCATCGTCGAGCAGTTGGTCGAAGCGCGACGCTGGTGCGCGCAGCATGCGGTGACGGTGTCAGACCGACGCTGGCGCAAACTGGTGGGGTTGCTGCAGGTACAGGCGGCGAGTCGGGGCGCAGGCCAGGTGGGGCAGTGGGATCTGTGGCTGCTGCCGTATGCACTGGGCGGTCGGCCCGACCAGGTGGCGGCGCTGGTGGTTTGGTGCGACGAAGTCGTCGGCCAGGCCCTTGTGCTCGACCTGCAGTGGCTCGCACGGGCCGTCAAGGCATTCGAGAAACAGCTCGAAATCGAGACCACGGCGCAGGCGGACAGCGAGGCTGACGGTGCCGGCAAGCTGGCGCTGGCCCGTGCCATCAGCGGCCAGGGCGTTGAGCGCGACAGCACCATGTTGCGCGTCGTCTCGGATCGTGCGCGCCGGCATTACAGCCAGACGCATGTAGCTGCCCGCACAGCACAAGTGGCGCAGGTGTGCGCGCGTGCTGACGTGGCACTGCGCACGGCGCGGGATGCGGCGCACAGCGCGCTTGTCGATGCGCGGGGTCATCTGTGGTTGCCGCCCAGTGTGCTGGCGCGCAACCAGGCGGTGCACGATGGCAATGTGGCCGAAGCGCTGGCCCTGCAGGCCAACGCTGAACGGCTGGCACAGGGCTTCGCGGAACTTCCCGTCGATGCCCAATTGCACCACCCGGCACCCGAACCCGTCGAGATCGACCCATGACAGTCGCGGCGAATGCGCCGTTTCACCATCTGGCCGACCTGGCGCCGGACTTGTGGCAATCGGCGCTGGTGTGCAGCAGCGGCACTGCGCTGCGTCGCCTGCCTGATATGGCGCTGTGGGATGCATCGCTGCAGGCCGGTCATCTGCCCGCAGCGTCTTGCGATTGGGGCGATGCCGATGCCTGCCAGGCCTTGCGCACAGAGATCGAAGACCTTGACCTGACCACTCTGACGCGCGGCAGTACCGCCATGGCGCGCCAGGTCTTGCGCGTCATGTTGTGGCATCTTGACCGGCTGATCGACCGACCGGCGTCACAGTCGCGCGTCGATGCGATTGTTGCCATGGCGCAGGCCTTTAGGGGTGAGTGGTCGACCCAGCGCGACGACTGGGAGCAGGTACTGGCCTTGTTCCGCAGCCTGGGCGATCTGGCGCACCTGCGTTGGGACACTTTGCAAGGCCATCTGCAAAGCCGCGGTTGGCGCGAGGCCCGGCGCATCGGCGGTCTGCTCGACGCGCTGGCCGATCTGGGCCGGTTCATTGACGGCGTGGGCCGCGCACAGCGTGTGGATACGCTGCCCCCTGCCATCCAGGTAGCGCCTGAGTCCCAGGCGCCCCGGGCCCTGGCGGCGGTCTCCATCGTCACCCATCTGGTGGACCAGCCCAGCGAGGTGCGTGGTGTCAAGCGCTCCGGCCGGCTGTCGCGCATGTTGGCCAGCGAGGCGGCAATGGTCGGTCACCCGGTATTTCGGCGCCTGTGGCGGGCCCGTTTTGCCGAGCAGCAGTTGCTCACCTACGAGGATGCGGCGGTGATCAGGCAGCATCAGCTGCGACCCGATGCCGCGCCTTCCCTGCCCACGCCAACAAGGCGTGCGCCTTTGGGCCACGGACCGATGCTGGTCTGCCTCGATACCTCGGGGTCGATGCGCGGGGCGCCGGAGAACGTGGCCAAGGCCTGCGTATTGCAGGCCTTGCGCACCGCCCATGCGGCGGGTCGGCCGTGCCGGCTGCTGGCTTTTGGCAGCGCGGGCGAGTTGCTCGAGCAGGAGCTGTCCTTGACTGCGCAGGGGCTGGAGAACCTGCTCGCGCTGATGGACCAGAGTTTCGACGGCGGCACCGATGTGCAGACGCCGCTCGAGCGTGCCATTGGCCTGGTACAGGACGGCGACTTTGCGCTGGCCGACATCCTGATCGTCAGTGACGGCGAATTCGGTGTCACGCCGGCCACGCTGCAGATGCTGCGCCATGCCAGGAAGCAACTGGGCCTGCGCGTGCACGGCATCCTGATCGGCGACCGCGAGACCATCGGTCTGCTCGAGGTCTGTGACCAGCTGCATTGGGTGCGCGACTGGCGGCGCTATGCCACGGTGTCGCGCGATGCCTATGCCGATGGCTTCTCGCCGGTGCACAACCGCAGTCTCACGGCGATGTATTTTCCGAATGCGATCCGGCGCGATCCGACACCGGACGACGCGGCCTGAAGTGGCTGGCGCGTCAGCGCGGCGTCGCGGCACTGGCCGCCAATGCCAGCTCCGCCTTTTTCGCAAACTCCGCGCGCAGCGCCTTGAGTTTCGCGCGCGGATCTTCCTTGACCGTATTCGCGTCCAGCGCCATCTCGGCGATGAATCGGCTCGGCTGCGCGGTGATCATCTCGCGGCCCTTCTTGCGTCGGCGCGTCCAGCTCACGGCCAGGCTGCGCTGGGCGCGGGTGATGCCGACATACATCAGGCGGCGTTCTTCCTGCAGCCGCTCGAGCATGTTCTCGCTCATCGGGCCGTCGGCGCGCCCGCTCGGGTTGTCGTCGTCGCCGAGCTTGAACGGCAGCAGGCCTTCGGTCACGCCGACCAGCATCACGTGCGGCCACTCCAGGCCCTTGGCTGCATGCAGGGTCGACAGCGTCACCACGTTCTGGTCGGTATCGCGTTCGCTGATGGTCGACAACAGCGAAATCGTCTGCGCCACTTCGAGCAGGTTCTTGACCTCGTTGGTCGAGGTCACGCCGGCGCTGTCGTCGATCTGGCCGCCGCAGCGCGCAGCCATCCAGTCGCAGAACTCCAGCACGTTGGTCCAGCGCGCGGCCGCCAGTTTCTCGCTGTCTTCGCCGTCGTACAGGTGCTTCTCGTAGCCGATCTCGGTCAGCCAGTCGGCCAGGAAGCTGCGCGCTGCCTCAGCGCCCAGCGTGTGGCGCGCGCGGAACTCCAGGTCGTTCACATAGCGGCCGAACTCATGCAGGCTGCCGACGGCGCGCGCCGGCAACAGGCTGGCCAGGCTGGAGCTGAACAAGGCCGCGAACAGGCTGAGCTTGTATCTGGACGCGAACTCGCCGAGCTGCGCCCAGGGTCTGATGGCCGATGCCGCGCTTGGGCGTGGTCACGGCGCGCAGAAACGCCGGGTCGTCGTTGTTGTTGACCCACAGGCGGAACCAGGCGCACAAGTCCTTGATCTCGGAGCGGTCGAAAAAACTCTGGCCACCCGAGACCTTGTAGGGAATCTGCGCCTTGCGCAAAGCCTGCTCGAACACGCGGGCCTGGTAGTTGGCGCGGTACAGCACCGCGAAGTCGCGCAACTCCAGACTCAGTGGATGGCCGGTGCTGGTGGTCGTGGTGCCGGCGCGCAGGCTCTGGATGCGCGCCACCGCCCGTTCGGCTTCATGTTCCTCATGGTCGGCGTCGACCACGCGCACCGGCTCGCCCTCGCCCAGGTCGCTCCACAGGTTCTTCGGGAACAGCTTGGGGTTGGGGCCGATCACGTTGTTGGCCGCGCGCAGGATGGCCGATGTGGAGCGGTAGTTCTGCTCGAGCTTGATCACCTTGAGCGCCGGAAAATCGATCGGCAACTGGCGCAGGTTGTCCAGCGTGGCGCCGCGCCAGCCGTAGATCGACTGGTCGTCGTCGCCCACGGCCGTGAAACGTGCATCGGCGCGCTCCGGCCCGCCGACCAGCAGCTTGAGCACGGTGTACTGGGTGGCATTGGTGTCCTGGTATTCGTCGACCAGCACATGGCCCAGCGCCGCCTGCCATTTCTGGCGCACCTCCGCGTGCTCCTGCAGCAGCTTGAGCGGCAGGCCGATCAGGTCGTCGAAGTCGACGCTTTGATAGGCGGTCAGCCGCTCTTCGTAGCGCGCCATGATGCGCGCCGTGATGCGTTCGTTGTCGTCTGCCGCCTGGGCTTCGGCCTGCGCGGCGTTCAGCCCCATGTTCTTCCAGCGGCTGATGGCCCACTGCCACTGCCGGGCGGTCGCGGCTGTCGGTGCTGCCGCCACAGTCCTTCAGGATGCTGGTGACGTCGTCGCTGTCCAGGATCGAGAACTGGGGCTTGAGGCCCAGCGCCTGTCCGTCCTGGCGCATCATGCGCACGCCCAGCGCGTGGAAGGTGCAGATCACCAGCTCACCTGGCGGCGCTGGCCCACCAGTGCCTTGGCGCGCTCGCGCATCTCGGCTGCCGCCTTGTTGGTGAAGGTGATGGCGGCGATGCGCCTGGGCGCCATGCCGGTCTGGATCAGTCGCGCGATCTTGTGCGTGATCACGCGTGTCTTGCCGGAGCCGGCGCCGGCCAGCACCAGGCAGGGCCCATGCAGGTAGTTGACGGCTTCTTGTTGGGCGAGATTCAGACCGGACGGGGCGGCAGGAGGCAGCAGACATGCAGGGCAGGCAGACGAATCGAAAAGCGGGGTAACGACCGATCATACCGACGCCTTGCCGGAGGTACGGCTGCGGCGACAATCAGGCTGTGTTACATGTTCTGCTCGTCACATTTCCGTTTTTTGCGCTGGTCGCTGGCCGGTTATGTGGCCGCGCGCCGGGGCATGTTGCGGCTCGATGCGATTCCGGGCCTGAACAGCTTCGTGCTGTATTTCGCACTGCCGTGCATGTTGTACCGGTTCGGATCGACCACGCCGCTGGGGCAGTTGCTCGATCCCAGCGTGGTTTTTACCTACCTGTTTTGCGCGCCTGGTGCTGGTGGGTTTTGTCGTCACCGTCAGCATGAACCGGCGCATCGGCTGGAACGATGCGGCGTTCGGCGCGCTGGTGGCCGTCTTTCCCAATACCGGCTTCATGGGCGTGCCGCTGCTGGTGGCCCTGCTCGGCGCCCAGGCGGCCGGCCCGGTCATTGCGACCATGATGGTCGACATGCTGGTGACCACCTCGCTGTGCGTGGCCTTGTCGCGGCTCGACGACGCCGGCGTGCACGGTTTCGCCACTGCCGGGCGCAACGCGCTGCGTGGTGTGATGGTCAATCCCATGCCCTGGTCCATCTTGCTCGGGGCCTTGGCCTCGTATCTTGAATGGCGTCTGCCCGGCCCGGTGGACCAGACGGTCGGCCTGCTGGCCGCTGCCGCCTCGCCGGTGGCCCTGTTCACGATTGGCGCGGTGCTGGCACGGTCGCAGATGTTGACGCCCGCTGACGGCGCCCAACCCTTGCCGCTGCGAGACTATGTGCCGGTGGCGCTGATCAAGCTGGTGGTGCATCCGCTGCTGGTGCTGCTGGTGGGCGTCGGTGCGATCCAGCTGGGGGTTCCATTGGACCGTTTTGCCTTGACCGTGATCGTGCTGGTGGCTGCCTTGCCCAGTGCCAGCAACGTGTCGCTGCTGGCTGAGCGTTTTGGTGCCAACAACGGGCGCATCGCACGCATCATTCTGGTCTCCACAGCTGCGGCATTTCTGACTTTCTCGGCTGCGGTGGCGTTGCTGATCGCGCAGCCCTGACACAGGATCATCATGCAACTGACGTCAGACTCAAGCAATCTGCAGCCGATGGCCCGCTGGAACCCGTGGACCATCGCCGCGCTGGTTTTTGCCCTGTCTCTGATGCTGTGCGTCGGCGCTCTGTTCCAGTACAGGGCCGACCGGGCGGTCGCGCAGCGCGTCCGAATTCGTGCATCTGGCCCAGGGCCGTGCGCAGATTCTGCAGCGCAACGTGGAACGGCTACTGGCAAGCAATTACGCGCTCGCGGCCATGGTGCACCAGGGTGGCGGGAGGATCGAGCAACTTCGAGGCCGCCGCCAGCCACTTGCTGGTCGGCAATACCGGTGTGTTGGGGTTGTCGCTGTCGCCGGGTGGCGTGGTGCGGTACGTGGTTCCATTGCGCGGCAACGAGAAGTCTGATCGGGTTCGATCAGCTCAATGACCCAGGCCAGAGGAAGGAGGCCATCTTCACCCGCGACACCGGCGATCTGACCCTGGCCGGGCCCCTGCAGCCTGGCGCAGGGCGGCGTAGGTGTGGTCAGCCGCCTGCCGGTGTTCCTGTCCGGGCGAAAGCGGCGTACGCACCTTCTGGGGCTTCACCAATGTGTCGATCCGCCTGCCGGACCTGCTGGGGCGTGCGGCGCTCGATGACCTGCCCGACGCTTGGAGTCGACTACCAGTTGTGGCGCGTTCAGGCCGATACCGGCACGCGCCAGATGATCGCAGCGTCGACCGTCCCAGGCTCTGGCGCAGCCGGTGCGCCGGAGCCTGGAGGTGCCCAACGGCGCCTGGAATCTGGATCTGGCGCCGGTGGGCGGGTGGAGCAATGCGCGCGAATTGTGGCGGCTCGCCGCGGGCGGCCTGCTGCTAAGTCTGTTGCTGGCCTATCTGGCCAAGCTGCTGGTCGAGCAACGGCGTTACAAGGCCGGTCTCGAGGTGCTGGTGAGGGAGCGAACGGCGCAAATGCAGGCGACGCAGAATCAGCTCAGGTCGACCGTCGACGCGATTCGCGATCCGATCTTCGAACTCGACCTGGCCGGTATTTACCACAGCTGCGATGCGCCGGCGGACAGCATATTGCCTGCGCCTGCCGAGACCTTGCCTGGCAAGTCGGTGTTCGATGTGCTCGGTCGCGAGGCGGCCGAGGTCACGATGGAAGCCCTGCGGTCCGCGCTGATCGACGGGTACTCCCAGGGCGAACAATACGCGTTGCAGCTGGGCCAGGGCACCCGGTGGTTCGAATTGTCGGTGGCACGCAAACAGGTCGGGTCCGTCGAGCCAGCCGCGTTTTGTCGTCATGACGCGCGACATCACCGGACGCAAGACCGCCAAGAGCGAGATCCGGCGGCTGGCGTTCTACGATCCGCTGACCGATCTGCCCAATCGGCGCCTGTTGCAGGATCGGCTCGAACATGCCCTGGCCGCCGCTGCCCGCGGTCAGCACCTGGGCGCGCTGCTGTTGATCGACCTGGACAATTTCAAGGCCATCAATGACACCTGGGGGCATCGACAAGGGTGATCTGCTGCTCAAGCAGGTCGCGCAGCGACTCAAGTCCTGTGTACGTGAAATCGATACCGTGGCGCGGCTCGGTGGCGACGAATTCGTCGTGCTGATCGATGAAGCGGGTGATCTGGAAGCGGCCGCCATGGCCAGCGTCCGAACGGTGGCGGAAAAGGTGCTGGCCCGACTGGGCCAACCCTACGATATCGACGGACGGGAACACCGCAGCGGGTCGAGCATCGGTGTATCGCTGTTCGATGCCGGTACCGGTACGGTGGAAGAAATTCTCAAACGCTCGGACGTCGCGATGTACCAGGCCAAGGCGGCCGGGCGCAACACCGTGCGCTTCTTCGATCCCGCGATGCAGGCCGCGGTCGAGGCACGGGCCGCCATGGAGATTGATCTGCGCCAGGCGATTGTGCGCGACGAGTTCGAGCTTGCATTTCCAGCCGCAGGTGGGCCGGCGGCCGTGTTATCGGCGCCGAGGCGTTGCTGCGCTGGTCGCATCCGCAGCGCGGCCCGGTGTCGCCCGGCGAGTTCATTCCCGTGGCCGAGCAGTCGGGTCTGATCGTCGATCTGGGCGACTGGGTGCTGCAACGGGCCTGTGCGCGAACTGGCGCGTTGGTCCGCGCAACCGCATATGGCGCAGCTGATGCTGGCCATCAACGTCAGCGTGCACCAGTTCCGTCAGGCTCGATTTCGTCGACAAGGTCGAGCAGGCCTTGCTCGACCACGCAGTGACGCCGGGACGGCTCAAGCTGGAGATCACCGAGAGCATGTTCGCCCATGACCTGGAGACCATCATCGCGAAGATGGAGCAGATCAAGATCCTTCGGCGTCGGATTTTCGCTGGACGACTTCGGCACCGGTTATTCGTCGCTCAGTTACCTGCGGCGGCTGCCGCTGGACCAGCTCAAGATCGACCAGTCGTTCGTGCGCGACGTGCTGATCGATCACAACGATGCGGCGATTGCCCGCACCATCATCGCGCTGGGACAGAGCCTGGGGCTGGCGGTGATCGCCGAAGGTGTCGAGCTCCAGGGTCAGCGCGATTTCCTGTCGGTGCATGGTTGCGACTGCTGTCAGGGTTACCTGATCAGCAGGCCCTTGCCAATTGCCGATTTCGACCGGTTTGTCGACCGTGCAGCGAATGTGCTGGGGGCGATCTGACCCGATTTGACCCGATCCCTCGATTCATCGAGTGAAGGGCCAAGAATCCGATACTGGTATCTCGAGTTCGGTACTCGGTTGCGCCAACACCTGGTGTTTTCCCTGGTTTCGGTGTTTTCCTGTACCAAATGAGGCTCAGATCGCCAGTGGATCCACATCCACCGCCCAGCGCAACAGGCCGCGGCCGGCATCACCCTGGCGTGTGGTGTGCAGGATCTCGTGCCAGGCCAGCAGGAAGTGCTGCAGGGCCAGGCGTGACGGGCTCTCCACCAGCATCTGGGCGCGCTCCACGTTGGCCACCCGCTGCACCACCATCGGCACCGCCGGGTACAGGCTGATCCGGTCGAATCCGGGCAGTTCGGCCAGCTGTTCGCTGGCAGCAAGGCTCGCGCTGGCCAGGAAGCCCTGAGCCACTTCCTGGGTGCGTGCCTCGGCGCGCAGCAAGGCCTGGAACGAGAACGGCGGCAAGCTCGCGTTCTCGCGGTCCTGCAGTTGGCCGCCAGCGAAGGCCGGATAGTCGTGGCGTTTGAGCGCCTCGAACAGCGGGTGCTGGGGCTGGAAGGTCTGGATCCACATCTCGCTCTGGCCGCTGATCGTGGCGTCGCGTCCGGCACGCCCGGCAGCCTGCATCAACAGGCTGAACAGTCGCTCCGGCGCGCGAAAGTCGCTGGAGAACAGCGCGTTGTCGGGATTCACGGCCGCCACCAGTGTGATGCGCCGGAAATCATGGCCCTTGGCCACCATCTGCGTACCCACCAGTACGTCGACCTCGCCGGCATGCACCTGGGCCAGCTGGACCTGCAGGCTGCCGCTATGGCGCGTGCTGTCGGCGTCGATGCGCGCCACGTGTACCGGCGTGCCGTCGGGATTCTCCGGCGTCTGCGAGCCAGGCCGGCGCATGTCGGCCAGCAACTCCACCAGATGCTCTTGCAGCCGCTCGGTACCGCGTCCCACCGGCGAGATATCCTGATTGCCGCATTCCGGGCAGCCACGCGGCACCGGCTCGGCAAAGCCGCAGTGGTGGCAGCGCAGGCTGCGGTCGATCTTGTGGAACACGCGAAACGCGCTGCAATGCGGGCAGGCACTGCGCCAGTCGCAGGCGCTGCACTGCAACACCGGCGCATAACCGCGCCGGTTCAGCAACACCAGGCTTTGTTCGCCGGCCGCGATGCGCTGGCGTATCGCCTCGAGCAGGGGCGGGGCGATCACGGCCCGCCGCGGTTGGTGGTTCATGTCGACCCGGCGCACCAGCGGCAGACTGGCCTGCTCGCCGATGCGGCTTGGCATCTCCAGCCGTTTGTAGCGCCCGCCCTCCAGGGCGGGACGGCTGTGGTGCCAGCTCTCCAGCGATGGCGTGGCCGAGCCCAGAATCACCTTGACGCCTTCCAGGTGGCCCCGGTAGACCGCCAGATCGCGTGCCGAATAGCGCGCGCCTTCTTGTTGCTTGTAGCTCGGGTCGTGCTCCTCGTCGACCACGATCAAGGCCAGCTTGGGCATGGACGCGAATACCGCCATGCGCGTGCCGAGCACGATGCGCGCGCTGCCCAGGTGCGCCGCCAGCCAGCTGCGCAGGCGCTGTGGATGGGTCATGCCGCTGTGCAGCGAGACCACGGCGCCGTCACCGTACAGCGGGCCGAAACGCTGCCCGAAACCGGTCTTGCAGCTGGGGCGTGAGGTTGATCTCGGGCACCATCACCAACGCCTGGGCATCGGGTTGGCGCGCCAGCAATTCCTGCACACATTGCAGATAGATCTCGGTCTTGCCGCTGCCCGTGGCACCAAACAGCAGGAAGCAGCCACCTGCCTGCCGGATCTGCGCCATCACGGCCTGCTGCTCGGCGCTCAGCGGGGGGGCGTTTACGCCGCCAGCGTCCGCTGCCGGCGACGCAGGTGGCTTGACCTTGCGCAACCGGCGTTGCAACTGCTGGGCGCTGAGCTCGCGCAGTGGCGGCGGCAGTGCCGCCAGCGCCACCTCACCGACTGCGCGCTGGTAGTACGCCGCGGCAAATCCAACCAGTCGACGCCAGTGGTCCGACAGCGCCGGCAAGTCATCCAGTGCGGCACTGATGGCGCGGATCTTGCCCTTGTCCGAGAATCCGCCCTCGGCGCTTGCGTCCCACACCACGCCCAGCGTCTCGCGTTTTCCCAAGGGCACACGCACCAAAGTGCCCGCAGCCAGTGGCTGCTCACTTTGATAGGTCAGTGCGGATCCGATCCGGCTATGGGCCGGGGTCTGGATCAGAACCGGAATCAGGTGCGCCATGGTCCGGGGTTGTTTGGGGGTGTTTGTTGAAGTGAACTTGTGAAGTGTGACTTAAGTGCTTGATCCATAAGGTCTTTGGAGGTCATCCAGTTTTTCTGTGGATAACTTTGTTGATATCCACGTGGCGTTCGCCCCCAGCCCTTGCTAACAAAGGCTTTGGCTGGATTGCCCGTCAAAAAAGCAAAGATTCAATATTCATATAAATCAACAACTTAGCCGAGCTATTGGTTTTGTAGCAAAGTGCAACCCGGGTGGCGCGGGTTTGCGCAGTGCAGCAAGAATTTTGTGAATAAGTCAGGGTTCACCAACCTGGATCGGAACCCCGATGACGGACTTGCGTGGCCGACCTGTCACCGACGGGCATTTCGCGAGGCAGCGTGCACCGCTTCGACAAGCGTTGCTACGTTTTCAGGAGGCGTGTGCTGGCTGATGCCGTGCCCGAGGTTGAAAATATGGGTCGGACCGACTTGATCCGGGTCATTTGCGGAGGCCTGGTGGGGTGGCCCGAAACCGGCCAGGACCTTTGCCACCTCGGCCTGGATTTGCGCGGCGTTGGCAAACAGCACGTTCGGGTCGATATTGCCCTGCAAGGCCTTGCCGGGGCCGCCAGCCACGCCGCCCACCAGGGCCCGTGCCTGCTGCAGGTTGACGGTCCAGTCCAGTCCCAGCACCTCGCAGTCGAGCTCGCCCATTTCGGCTAGCCACAAGCCGCCGCCCTTGGTGAAAACGATGCGCGGAATCACCGCGCCGGCGTGGCTGCGCTTGAGCTGCGCCAGTACCCGCGCGGTATAGGCCAGGCTGAATTCCTGGAACGCGCCATCGGCCAGCACGCCGCCCCAGCTGTCGAACACCATCACCGCCTGGGCGCCGGCCTCGATCTGCGCGTTCAGGTAGATGGCCACCGCATCGGCGTTGATGGCCAGGATCCGGTGCATCAGGTCCGGACGTGCGTACAGCATGGTCTTGACCAGCCGATAGTCGCTCGAGCCGGCACCTTCGACCATGTAGCAGGCCAGTGTCCAGGGGCTGCCCGAGAAGCCGATCAACGGCACCCGGCCGGCCAGTGCATGGCGGATCGATGTGACGGCGTCGAACACATAGCGCAACTTGTCCATGTCGGGTACCTGCAGCGCCGCGACCGCCGCCTCGTCACGCACCGGATGCGCAAACCGGGGCCCCTCGCCCAGGGCAAAGCTCAGGCCCAGTCCCATCGCATCGGGCACGGTGAGGATGTCGCTGAACAGGATGGCTGCGTCCAGTGGATAGCGCTCCAGCGGTTGCAGCGTGACTTCGGTGGCGTAGTCGGTGTTCGTGGCCAGACCCATGAAGCTGCCGGCGCGGCACGGGTGGCGCGGTATTCGGGCAGATAACGCCCGGCCTGGCGCATCAGCCAGACCGGTGTGTGATCGGTCGCCTGGCGCATGCAGGCGCGCAGGAAAGTGGTGTTCTGCAGGGGGGCGAAAGGCGTGCCGGGGCGGTTCTGGGTCATGCGGCTATTGTGGCAGCTTGACCTGCCCGTCATCAGCCCGTCGGCGGCACCGGCCCGCGCGTCAGACGATGCTCAGCGGTGCCGGTTGCGAAGCTGCAAACAGGGCGGCGTCTTCGCTGCAACGGCCGTCAGTGGACTCCGACCACCAGTGCGAGCCCTGCTTGTCGGGCGGCTCCATCGCGGTCACATCGACCACCGTTGCGACAAAGTCCGTGGCTGTGATCGCCTTCTCGTCCAAAGCGGTCGTTGGCTGCTCGTGCGCGGCATTTCCATGTGTCATGGTATCCCCCTGCTGCCAGTTTTTCTGGCGCATGCGTACCACTATAACGCGGGCGCACTGTGCGGATCAACCATTGCGCAGCGGCCTGGCCGGCTACAACTGGGCCAGTGCAGCGCGCATGTCCTTGACGCTGAGGATTTCGGACATCACCAGTGGCGCGCTGCCGGCCTGATACAGCACATACACCGGAACGCCGTTGCGCCCGAGTTGTTGCAGCGCAGCGGTGATGGCCGGGTCGCGCCGTGTCCAGTCGGCCCGCAGCAGCGCCACCTTGCGTTCGGCGATGTCGGCCAGCACTTGCCGGTCGCTGAGGGTGGTTTGCTTGTTGTATTGGCAGGTGACACACCAGGCGGCGGTGAAATCGACAAACACCGGTTGCCCGGTGGCCAGGATTTGTTCGACCTTGCCAGGCGCCCAGGCCTGCCACAGGCCGTCGCCCGTGCGTTGTGCCATGGGTGCCGGTGTGGTCACCGCTGGCCCCAGGCCCCAGCCCAGTGCCAGCAGCAAGGCCAGCGACACACTGCCGGCGATCAGGCGGGCACGCCCGGCCAGCGCCAGCGCCCATGCCACGAAGGCCACCGCCACCAGCAACACGAGCAGCGCACCGGCGCCATCGATGCCGCTTTGTTGCCCCAGTACCCATACCAGCCAGGCCACGGTGGCGAACATCGGGAAGGCCATGAACTTTTTCAGCGTATCCATCCATTGGCCTGGGCGCGGCAAGGCGCGTGCAACGGCGGGGATGAAACTCGCGGCCAGATACGGCAGCGCCAGACCCAGGCCGAGCATGGCAAACACCGCCAGCGCCTGCAATGGCGGCAGCGCCACGGCCAGTCCCAGCGACGCACCCATGAAGGGCGCGGTGCAGGGTGACGCGATGGCGACAGCCAGCACGCCGGTGAAGAACGCATCGACCACCGGATGGCGCGGCTGGAAGCCGGCCAGACTTGACGGGACTATCTGCGAGAAATGGAACACGCCGGCCAGATTCAGACCGATCAGCGTGAACAACAGCGCCAGCGCGGCGACAACCGCCGGGTTCTGCAACTGGAAGCCCCAGCCCAGGCTTTCGCCGGCACTGCGCAGCGACAACATCAGCAGGCCCAGCGCCATGAAGCTGAGCAGCACACCAGCGGTGTAGGCGAGTCCGTTGATGCGGTGGGCGTTGCGGTCGTCGGCGTGGCGGGCAAAACCCAGCACCTTGATGGCCAGCACCGGTAGTACACAGGGCATCAGGTTCAGGAACAGGCCGCCGATCAAGGCGCCGAGCAATGCGGCCCAGAAGCCTAGCGATGCAGTCGGTGCGCCAATGGACAAGGCGCCAGCGGCCGGCCGTGCGCCCAGCGCGTCGCGCAAGGCGGTCGATTCTGCTGCGGCCGGGCCACCCTGGGGCCAGCTGCCGCTGACTGGCAATTCGATACGCCGGCCTTGTCCGTCCAGCGCCAGCACCACCGGCATCGCCGTCGGGCTGCTGCTGCGTTGCGCCGACAAAGGTATGCGCGCGGTCCAGGTCGTGCCGTCCCAGGCCTGCTGCCAGTCGGCCGCGGTTTCGATGACCTCGGGCGTTTCCGGGAAAAACGCCAGCTGGCGGCCTTGCCAGGTGGTCGGCAGACCAGGCAGCGACACTGCCAGCGTCTGCCCATCGACCTTGAGCGTGCCGGCGCCGCCGGGCGGCAGGTCGGTTGGTGCGCTGCGCCAGGCTGCGTCAAACGCGGCGCCATGGCCGGCGGTCGAACTGCGCGTCGGGATCTTCAGCGCGAACTGGCCTTCTTCGGGAATGCACTCGGTCTTGCAGACCAGCCAGGCCGCATCGAGTTGCACCTCGATGGCATCGGACAACAGGGCGGGCTTGAACTCGGGGGCTATGGTCAGTTGCACCGGCAACAGCACGGTGCCCTCGTAGCCGTAGTTGGCCAGCGTGCCGATGCGGATTTTTTCCGGTAATGGCCAGCGGATCTCGCCTGCGCTGACACCGGCCGGCAGCGTCCACTGCAATTGTGTCGGCAGGCCGGAATCGCCGGCGTTTTTCCAGTAGGTATGCCACTCGCGGCTTGTGCCGAATCTGCAGGCCGACCCAGACCGTGCTGCCGGGGCTGGCACCATCGGGCGCGTGCGCCACCAACTCGGCGCGCACCTGTTCGGTGGTCACCACCGCGCCCGGCTTGCTGCTCAGCTGGGCGGACGCTGCCAGCGGGAACAGGACGCAGGCGAAAAGGATCAGGGCGGCGAATCGGCGAAGCATGGGAGATGGGCGGGGCATGAAGACTTGTGGGAGCGGCGACGGCGGGCAAAGTTCCGCTGGCAGAGTCTACGCACAGGCGTGCCACTCACGCCACGGCCGATTGTCGCCTTGTCGCGACCGGCCTTCAACGGACAAGGTCGATCTCGCCGAACACCGCTGGCAAGCGCGTCGGTGCCTGGATGCGCAATTGCTTGTGGATGCTTTCGCGGCCAAACACCACCGTGATCTGCGACACCGGCACACCGAACAGTGGCGCCAGAAAACGCAGCATGTGATCGGTGGCCTTGCCGTTGCGCGGTGACGCGGTCACGCTCACCTTGAGCTGCGGGCCCTTGGGTTTGCCGATCATGTCGCGCGCCGCTGCGGGTTTGCCCAGGACGTTGAGCACCAGGGTGTCGCCGTCCCAGCGGTAGAACGAAGCGTCGTCAGCGCTGCCGGCAGCGTCAATGCGGCTTGCGCGCGGCGCGGTCATGGACGGCTCGCGTCGACCTGGTGGCTTCGCGTCATGGAGGCGCGCACCGCCTCATGGGTCATGCGGCGAACCCGAGCACGACACGGCGCGTGCTTGCGCTTTTCTTCTCGATTTTTGTCACGATGACGGCGCCGATCTCTGCCGTATTCGCCACGTGGGTGCCGCCGCATGGCTGCAGGTCGATCAGGGTGTCGTGCCCGATACGCACCGTGCGGATGCTGCCGCTGCCGCGCGGCGGCTGCACGCTCATGCTTTTGACCAGGGCCGGGTTGGCGTCGAGGTCGGCGTCGCTGATGGCGCCGATGCGCACCGGGTGGGCTGCGGCCACCAGTTGCGCGATGGCGGCCGTGAGGGCTTCCTTGTCCAGCGGGCTCGGTCATGTTGAAGTCCAGCCGGGCGTAGTCGGGGGTGATCGAGCAGCCATTGACCAGTTGCGGCACCAGGTGGCACAGCAAATGGGTGGTGGTGTGAAAGCGCATCAGGCGATGGCGCCGTTGCCAGTCGATGCGGGCCGTCACCGTGTCACCGACCGTCGGCATAGGCGCTGCACCGTCGCCCATTGCGCGCCGGTACATGGCAGATGTCGCTCGTGAACCGGCCTTCGCCGTCCTTGCCCTTGCGCGTGTCGGCAATCGTGATTTCGTGGCCGGCCAGCTTGCCGCTGGTGATGCGCAAGACGCCGGCATCGCCGGCCTGGCCGCCGCCCATCGGGTAGAAAACCGTGCGGTCGAGCACGATGCCCTGAGGCCCGATGGCGCTGATCGTGGCCGTAGCATTCGGTCTGGTAGGCGTCGGCGCGAAACAGTTCCTGGGTCATGTAGACCAATAATACCGGCATGTCCGTTGCTCCCGCTACGCCGCCATCGGTGGTCCTGTGCACGCTCAACGCGCGCTACATCCATGCGTCGCTGGGCCTGCGCTATCTGCTGGCCAACATGGGTAGCGCTGCGCGGCGAGACGGTGTTGCGCGAGTTCACCATTTCGCGCGATCCGGCGCAGATCGTGCAGGCGCTGCTGGAGTTGCTCGGTCCGCCGCGCGCAGGCCAGCGCCAGGTCATCGGCTTTGGCGTTTACATCTGGAACGTGACGCAGACCTGTCGCCGTGGTGCGCCTGCTGCGTGCGCAACGCCCGGAGCTCAAGATCGTGCTGGGCGGCCCGGAGGTCAGCCACGAGTGGGAGCAGCAGGAGATCGTGGCGCCTGGCCGACCACGTGATCACCGGCTGGGGCGACGTCAGTTTCCCGAAGCTGTGCCAGGCGCTGCTGCATGGGCCGCAACCGCTGATGAAGATCATGGCGGGCGAGCAGCCGGCACTGGACACGCTCGTGCTGCCGTACCAGGAATACAGCGACGCCGATCTGGCGCACCGGGTGCTGTATGTCGAGGCCTCGCGCGGCTGCCCGTTCAAGTGTGCGTTCTGCCTGAGTTCGCTGGACAAGACCGCCTGGGCCTTCGATGCGGATCGACTGCTGGCCGAGCTCGACACCTTGTTCATCGCGCGGTGCGCGCAACTTCAAGTTCGTCGACCGCACCTTCAATCTGAAGATCGACGCGTCGGTGCGCATCCTGCAGTTTTTTCTCGATCGCCTGCCAGCGGGCGGCGAGCCGGGTGTCTGTTTGTGCATTTCGAGGTGATTCCGGACCATCTGCCCGAGCGGCTCAAGGCAGATGATTGCCCAGTTTCCCGCCGGTGTGCTGCAGTTCGAGGTCGGCGTTCAGAGCTTCAATCCGGCGGTACAGCAGGTGATTTCCCGGCGCCAGGACAACGAACGCACCGAGGCCAACCTGCGCTGGCTGGTGGCGCATTCGCAGGCCCACCTGCACGCCGACCTGATCTTCGGTCTGCCCGGCGAAGATCTGGACAGCTTTGCGCCAGGGTTTCGATCGCCTGCATGCGCTGGGTCCGCATGAAATCCAGCTCGGTGTGCTCAAGCGTCTGCGCGGCACGCCGATCGGACAGCTTGAGCGCGTCGCACGGCATGGTCTATGAGTCGCAGCCGCCGTATACCGTGCGTCAGACGGCGGTGGTGTCAGCGCAGCAGGTGGATGCGTTTGTGCGGCTGGCCCGGTATTGGGACCTGGTGGCCAACTCCGGGCGGTTCCGGCGCAGCTTGGGGCTGCTGCTCGGCACTGCTGGCCATGGGCCGGTCGCGCAGCACGCGTCGGTCGACCTGGCGCCTTGGACGCAAGGCCACTCGCCGTTTGCGGCTTTCTGGAACTTCAGCGCGTGGTTGTGGGCACAAGGCGGTCAGACCAGCGGCATCACGCCCGAGGAACTGGTCGACCAGCTTGTTCGACTATCTGCACGGCGTGCGCGGCCTGGACGCGGCTGTGTGCCGTGCGGCTTTGCTGGCGGATTACCAGCACAGTGGCGCACGCGCACGGCCGCAGAGTTTGCGTGCCGTCTGGCCGACCGGGGCGTCGACGCCCGTCACTCCCAGACGCGCGCTCGTCGCGCGCCAGCAGCAGCACCGCGAACCGGCGGGCGACACCGGTTGAGGCAGCATGGGCGTGTTCGCGCGATGACGTGACGCTGCCCGAACAGGTATAACCGCGACATTCACCATCGACAAGCGCATGGACAACAAGACCGCCAAACCCGAAACCATCGCCGCCCAGGGCCTGGGCTGGATCGACGACAAGACGCGCGCCATCACGCCGCCGATCCATGTCTCGTCGACCTATTTGCGCGACGAAGACAACCAGTACCGCTCGGGCCGGGTCTATGCCCGCGCCGACAACCCGGCCTTCGACCAGGCGCAGGCGGTGATCACCCAACTGGAAAACGGCGCCGACAGCATGTTGTTCGCCTCCGGCATGGCGGCCGCGACGGCGGTGTTCCAGGCGCTGGCGCCGGGCGACCATGTGCTGGCGCCCAAGGTGATGTACTGGTCGCTGCGCAACTGGCTGCTGAACTTTGCCACCCATTGGGGCCTGAAGGTCGAACTGGTCGACATGACCGATCCGCAAGGCGGTGCAGGCCGCCATCGTGCCGGGTTCGACGCGCCTGGTGTGGATCGAGACCCCGGCCAATCCGATGTGGACCATCACCGACATCGCCGCCACAGCCGACATCGCCCACGCGGCAGGTGCCGTGCTGGCGGTCGATTCGACCGTGGCCACCCCGGTGCTGACGCGCCCGCTCGACCTGGGCGCCGACATCGTCATGCATGCGGCGACCAAGTACCTCAACGGCCATTCCGACCTGATCGCCGGTGTGCTGGTGGCGCGCGAAAACAATGCCTTGTGGCAACGCATCCGCTCGGTGCGGGCTCAGCTCGGCGGCACCCTGGGATCGTTCGAGGCCTGGCTGCTGATGCGCGGCATGCGCACCCTGTATCTGCGCGTGCGCGCCGCCAGTGCGTCGGCGCAGCGACTGGCCGAGCATTTCCACGGTCACCCGCTGGTGTCCGAGGTGCTGTATCCGGGCCTGCCGGGGGCGCAGGGCCATGCCGTCGCCGCGCGCCAGATGCCAGGTGGATTTGGCGGCATGTTGTCGATCCGTGTGCGCGGCGGCGAGGCTGCCGCCGATCGCCACAGCGGCGCAGGTCGGCCTGTGGAAACGCGCCACCTCACTGGGCGGCACCGAGAGCCTGATCGAGCACCGCGCCAGCGTCGGAGGGCGCCGGTTCGCCGGTGCCGCCGGACCTGTTGCGGCTGTCGGTCGGCATCGAGGATGTGCAGGATTTGATCGACGATCTCGAGCAGGCCTTGCGCCAGGCGCATCCGGCGCAAGGCAGCTGATCCGCGTCGGTCGTGGCTGCCCCGAGCGAGAAGATGCGCGCGCCGTGGCAGGCCACCGCACAAGCTTTTGACCTCGACATCGAGGCCTTGTGTCGTGTTTTCGAGATGGTGGGCCATTAGCCGATAAACTATGGGGGTGTCAGGGGAGATGCGCTGGGCCGGCGGAGAACCGGTTTTACGGTGATATTGCTGCGGCTTTGCCAGTCCAGGTCGGTCCCCTGTCTTTGATGGCGCGAAAGGACGGTGGCTGTGTTCCATTCGATCTGACAAGACCGGACGCGAACCTTCTGCTTCGTCGTTGCGCCTGCCATGTTCCCGCTCAACTTGACCACGCATCCATGACCCATCTTCCACCGACTTCCATAGAAAGTACGACCCATGGCCAAAGCTGAGGCAAAAACCGCCGTCAAGGCCAATGGCCTGCGTTACAAGTCCAAGGTCTCGGGCTCGCCGTTTGCGGCGGCTGCGTCGTTTGGCGGCGCCACCATGTCTTGCTTCATGTGTGGCAAACATCGTCCGCGCTCGCTGATGGGCACCCGCAAGGTGGCCGGCAAGTCGCAAACGGTGTGTGCACCATCGTGCAAGGAACTCGACGCGACGCTCAACGCGTCGTCCTGAGGGCCGGCACACGACGCCATGGCGCCCAGGCGCCGTGGCTTGGTTGTGCCCCATTGGCGCATACCTTGCGACCTGGCGCACCGTTGCCGCACGCACTGCGGCTAAGATCGCGGCATGCGATTGCCTTCCCGCTATTGGGCCGAACTGACGACCCGCGACTTCTCTGGCCTGGCGCAGGCGCCGGACATCGGCGAGATCGTCGCGGTCATGCCGGTGGGGGCGACCGAACAACATGGCCCGCATCTGGCGCTGTCGGTCGACAGTGACCTGGTCGACGCCGTCGTCGGCGCGGCATTGCCGCTATTGCCGGCAGAGCTCCCCGTTCTGGTGTTGCCGACCCAGAAAATCGGCAAGAGCAACGAGCACGCGCGTTTTCCCGGCACCTTGACGCTGGGGGCGGAAACCTTGATCCGGGTCTGGACCGAAATCGGTGCTTGCGTGGCTGCCACCGGAGTGCGCAAACTGCTGCTGTTCAACGCCCACGGCGGGCAGGTCGCTGTGATGGATATCGTGGGGCGTGATCTGCGGGCCCGCCATGACCTGATCGTCTACCACAGCAACTGGTACGACCTGCCGCTGGCCGATGCGGCGATGGCGCCTTTCGGCCCCGACGAGAGGCGTTTCGGCGTACACGGTGGCGACATGGAAACCTCGATGATGCTGGCCATCCGGCCTGCGCTGGTCGACATGGGGCAGGCCCGGGATTTCGCGTCCGACGTCACGCCAGCGCGCGCGTGACTACCCGATTCTGGGCAATGGCAGAAGTGCCCGGCTGGCCTGGCAGATGCAGGACTACAACGCGCAGGGTGCGGCGGGCAATGCCGCGGCGGCCACGGCCGACAAGGGGCGGGCGCTGGTGGCATCGGCCGCAAGCCAGCTCGCCCTGTTGCTGGCGGAACTCTCGCGCCTGCCGCTGTCCACATTGGTCGAGCGACCGGCCCCGTAAGACGCCGACGCTGCGCAGCAGTCAGCCTAGAAACGGCAGTTGACCGCTTGCGTCTCGCTGGCAGCCCGCAGGCACACTGAACAACGAGGCCACGATGTGGTTCACCAGTATGGTGACAGCGCTACGCACCCGAGCGCACCCCGCTGAACGCGCCATGCGGCGTTGTTCGTCCTTGCGCACAGAAGTGCGCGGCGTCCTCTCGCCTTGCCTGGCACGCCCATCGGAGTACGCTCGGGCGCGTTCAACTGCCGTTTCTAGGCTCAGTCCTGCAGCGCGGCGATCGAGCGCGCCAGGTTGTGCCGTGCCGGTGTTTCGAATCGCGCGTGGAACCGGTCCGTGTGGTAGATCCGCTCGCGCGCCAGAAAAGCTTGCAGAATGCGGCGCCGATTGGCGCGAAACAGGGCTTCAGGAACAGTGTGGTACTCGGCACGCACCTGGTGTTCATAGCTATCGAACACTTCGGCGTGCTCGCCCAGGATGGCCAGGTCCACATCCAGCATGACCTGTTCATCGAGCGTGCGGGGCGCCTCGTCGTGCCGCGTGACCATGATCAGCGCAGACACGCGCCGCGCCACGGCCGACTCGACCGACGCCGACAGCAAAGCCCGGGTCGCCCAGTCGGCGCTGCGGCGCTCGTTGTTCGTGGCGCCAATGTCGTAGATGGCGTCGTGAAACCACAGGGCCAGCGCGACTTCATCCGGATGCGTGGCCAGGCGGCACAGGTCAGGGAGGTGACGCAGGCAGGCATGCAGATGCGCCAGCGTGTGATAGTGCCGGTGCGGTTCGCTGTGGCGTGCCACCAGGGCCTGCAGCAGCGCTTCGTCGCCTGCACGCCCGCTCAGGGCAAGCCAGGCGGTATGCCAGGCCGGTGCATGGCGCGTGATGAAGTCCTGGGCGGTGATGGTTCGCTCCTTCGGTTCCCAGCGCACGAGTTTGATCGCTGTGGCGCGGTTCGATTCAGGGTGGGTGCTTGCGCGCTTGCTGTCCTTGTGCGCTTTCTTGCCGACGTTTCTCGCGCAACATGAACAAATACAGACCTTCAACCTTTTCGCGTGCCCATGGCGTCTTGCGCAGGAATTTCAGACTCGACCCGACACTCGGATCGTGGCTGAAACAACGCACCGGTATGCGTGACGCCAGGCCGGGCCAGCCATATGCGTCGGCCAGCGCCGTCACCATCTGCTCCAGCTTGACGCCATGCAGCGGGTTGCGCGGTTGCGGTGTGGCCACCGCGTCGGGTTTATCTGGCGTCATCAATGCCCGCCCACAAAAGACTGCGCTGCCACAACTGGGCGGCCAACTCCGCATCGCGTCCCAGCGCACTGGGCCTGCGTGTCTGGCATTTGTCGTAGTACAGGCCCGATTCGCCCGCCAGTTGTGGTGCAGTAGCGCAATGCAGTGTGGTGACTGCACCTTGTTCGGGCGAGATCATGCCCAGTTTCATCAGTGGCCGGATCGGCCAGGGCACGCTGCGCCAGACGTCGGAGGCCACGACGCCCGGATGCAGCGCATAGGTCGTGACGCCCGTGTTGGCCAGGCGGCGCCCGAGTTCGGCGCTGAACAATACATTGGCCAGTTTGGAATTGTTGTATTCGGTGATTGCGGTTCGGCTTTGCGTGGGCTGGCGCAAGGCATCCCAGTCCAGTCCACCGGCCCGGTAATGTGCCCGGCTGGCCACGGTGACGATGCGGGCCGGCGCCGAGGCCCGGATGCGCGCGAGCAGCAGTTGCGTGAACAGGAAATGACCCATGTGGTTGACGCCGAAAGCCAGTTCGAAGCCCGAAGCCGTGATGCCGCCGGCTCCAGCCAGGCCGGCGTTGTTGACCAGCAGGTGCAGCGGCAAGTCGCGCGCCAGGAAGGTCCGGGCACATGCGCGCACCGATGCAAAGTCGCCCAGATCCAGCGTCAAGGCCTCAACCTGGGAATTGCCGCTGGCAGCGCGGATATCGTCCAGCGCCTTGCGCGCCGTCGCCAGGTTGCGGCAAGTGATGAAAAGGTGGGCACCCTGGCGCGCCAGTTCGCGCGCGCTAACCAGGCCGATGCCGGTATTGGCGCCCGTTAGCAGCGCGACGCGACCCGACAACGGGCCGGGCGCGGTGAAAGTAGTGGGTGGGCTTGTCATGCGTTGGCGCCGCGGCGGTCTGGGCCAATGGCTGCGCCGATGTTACGCGCAGTCCCCTCGTCCACTACACATCGCCAAGCGCCTGGAACGAACCAGAGGCAGGACGGCTTTACAGGGGTGGGCGCGGCTGTCGCGCGGCGACGATGCGCGCCCAGTGCGCCTTGGACTGCGGATAGATCAGCGTTTCCTCCAACGCGATATGCTCCCGGCACAAGGTGATGAAAACGTCCACGCCTTGCTGGAATCCTGCCGGATCGGGCCAGCTTTCGCCTTTGGCAATGGCGCGCAACTGAGGGCCTAGCGCGTCCCAGTTCCGTTCGATCCAGCCATGGTCCTGTTGCACGGCCTGTACCGCTTGCACCAGTTCGTCATCGCCGCTGGCGAGCAAGGGTGGGAACACGGTCTTTTCTTCTTCTGCGTGATGCTCGCGTGACGGGCCGCTGAAGAATTGGTCGATTTCGCCGGCCAGGGTTGTTGCCTGGGCCGACAGCGTGCCGGTGCCGAACTGGACCGCGAGTTCCTGAAGCTGATCCAGATACGCGAGTGTCTGCTGGTGGCAACTGTCGAGTGCCTGGAAGTTCGCGTCGGGTTTGTCGTGGGTCATGGCCGTCTCCTGAAATTGTCCCGCTGATTGTGGGAGCCGCTGGCAACTGGTCCTTGATGGAAGTCAATGTAAACGGCATCATCCAATGCGCCATTGGCGCATCTGTCCGTGGACCTGTCCTGGCGACGCAGGAGGGTCTTTGTGTCTGTCCGCTTGACCGGTTTGGTTTCGGCCGCCACCATCGGTGCCATGGACATTCACACCTGGCTCATTTATTTCCTGGCCGCAACCGGCTTGTCCTTGTCGCCCGGCCCCAACGGGCTGCTGGCGCTCACGCATGGGGCCATGCACGGCCGGCGCAAGACGCTTTATACGATTCTTGGCGGGGCCAGCGGCTTCGTCATCATCGTCGGCCTGTCGATGTTCGGTATCGGCGCGCTGCTGCAAACCTCGCTGGTCTGGCTGACGGTGATGAAATGGGTGGGCGGTTTGTATCTGATATGGCTGGGCATCCAGGTCTGGCGTTCACCGCCCTTGGGGTTGGAGGCCAGCGCCAGCAGCACCAGTCGCTCCGGTGCGTCCTTGTTCCGTCAAGGGGCCTTGTCGGCGCTGACCAATCCCAAGGGCATCCTGTTTTTCGCGGCGTTCCTGCCGCAGTTCATCGATCCGGCGCGCAGTCTATGGCTTCAATTTGTCATCATGGCCGGCACTTTCGCTGCCATTGAGATCGCCATCGAGTTGTTCATCGCCAGCATGGCCTACCGCATCAGTCCGTGGCTGGCGCGTGTCGGGCGTCGCTTCAACCAGGCCTGCGGCGGGGTCTTCATGGCGGTGGGTGTGGCCTTGCCGCTGCGCGGCTGATGGCGGCACATCAGGCGTAGGTGATCCAATCCTGGTATTGCGCGTCGTCCAGGTGCGGCAAGGTGTTGTAAGTCAGCAGCATGAAGCGTTTCGGGTTGAACGTGAACTCCGTCACCGCACTGTTGCGCATGCGCATGTTGAGCTCGATCGTCGTCTCCGGCGACGTGCCCAGCACCTGGCCTACTGCGGTGGCGATCGGTCCACCGCTGGAGACCATCAGCACATTGCCCGTATGGTGTTTGCGCACCTGCTCCAGTGCCTGCCAGACGCCGGCAACAAAGCCTGCATAGTCGGGCATGCCGTGCGGGCTGACGACGCCGTTCATCCATTGGGTCAGGCCGTCGCGCAGCAGGCGGAAGTGGTGCCGGTATTTTTCCGGTGTGTCCGGCTTTTCCAGCGCATGCGGATAGATGCTCGCGATCACCGCCGCGCTGTCGTATTCGTTCAGTCCCGGCCATTCGGTCACCGGTGGAGACAGCGCCGCGGCCTGGCAAATTCCATCGAGTGTCTGGCGCTGGCGCTGCAGGCTGCCGCATAACGCGGCTTCGAATTGCACCCCTTTGCTGGCCAGATAGGCGCCCAGGCGTTCGCTCTGGCGCAGGCCTAGCTCGCTGAGTCGGTCGTAGTTATCGGCGCCAAATGAAGCCTGGCCATGGCGTACGAGGTAAAGGGTTCCCATGGCCGGATTGTGCGCAGGGCGGCGCAGGATTGCAGTCGCGTCAGTGACGTGGTGTGCACTGGCCGTTCGGGAAGCTTGTGCATTGTCGGTCTGACCACCCACAATGTCGACCACGTGGCACGTGCCATGGCCACCATTTTGGAGCAGACATGACAACCGATTCTTCCGCATCCGAGGCCTCGAATGCGCAGATCGTCCGGGACGAAAAGGCCCAGCTCGATTTCAGCCGATCCATGAGTTATGGCGACTATCTGCAGCTCGACCAGGTATTGAGCGCGCAAAAGCCGCTGTCGAACGCGCACGACGAGATGCTGTTCATCGTGCAGCACCAGACCAGCGAGCTGTGGATGAAGCTGATGCTGCACGAGCTTGGCGCGGCACTGCGCGGTGTCGCCAGTGACGAGCTGTCCAGCGCCTTCAAGATGCTCGCACGGGTCTCGCGCATCATGGAGCAACTGGTGCATGCCTGGGACGTGCTGGCGACGATGACGCCGCCCGAATACAGCGCCATGCGGCCCTCGCTCGGGCAGTCCAGTGGTTTTCAGAGTTTCCAGTACCGCTGCATCGAGTTCTCGCTGGGCAACAAGAATGCGGCCATGCTCAAGCCCCATGCGCATCACCCCGAGCGCCTGGCCATGGTGCAGGCCGCGTACGAGGCGCCGTCCCTGTATGACGAAGCACTGCGCTTGATGGCGCGGCGCGGCATTGAGCTGCCCGCCAGCCACCTGGAGCGGGACTGGACGCAGCCCTACGTGGCCGACGATGCCGTCACCCAGGCCTGGTCGGTGGTGTACCGCGACCCGTCGGCCCATTGGGAGCTTTACCAGCTGGCCGAGAAGCTGGTGGACCTGGAAGATGCGTTCCGCCACTGGCGCTTTCGCCATGTCACCACGGTGGAGCGCATCATCGGCTTCAAGCGCGGCACCGGAGGCACCGGCGGCGTGAGCTACTTGCGCAAGATGCTCGACGTGGTGCTGTTTCCCGAGTTGTGGCGCGTGCGCACCGCGCTATGACATTCGGCGCGGCTGGGTTCGGTGCCGATCTGCCACTGGCCGAGCGCGAACTGGCGTATTCGCCGAGTTCCTGCATCGGCGGTGATTACGCTCCGTTTGTGCAGGAATACGTGACGCGCAGCGTCGCCGCGTTGCATATACCTGGCGCCCGATGTGGCCTGGCTTATGGTCCGGCGGCGTCCAACACGCTGGACCTGTTCCTGCCACCCGTCGATGGCCTGGCCGGCTCGAACTTGCCGCCACTGCTGGTGTTCATCCATGGCGGCTACTGGCAGGAGTTGTCGAAGAACGAATCCTTGTTTGCCGCCGAAGACTGCATCGCGGCAGGCGCTGCATTTGTCGCGCTTGACTACACGCTGGCGCCGCACGCCACGCTGGCGCAGATGGTGGTCGAATGCCGCAATGCGCTGCGCTGCCTGCATGCGCAGGCGAATGAACTCGGTTTTGATGCCCGGCGCATCGTCGTTGCAGGCAGTTCCGCCGGTGCCCATCTGGCTGCCATGTGCTGTTTGCGCGACTGGCCGGGCGATGCCGATCTGCCCGTGGGCTTGCCTGCTGCGGCGGTGCTGGTGTCGGGCGTCTATGAGCTGACGCCGCTGGTGGGCACGTCGATCAACGAGGCGCTGGCGCTGACGCCCAAGACCGCCGCGCACGTGAGCCCGATCCGTTTCGACCTGGCCGGTTTTCCGCCTGCGCTGGTGTGCTGGGGGGCGATCGAGACCGAAGCGTTCAAGACGCAGAGCTTCGGGTTCGCACAGGCGATCGGTGCGGTCACGTCTTCCCCGCCGCAGGTGTTCGAGGTGCCGGGGCGCAACCACTTCGACATCATTCTCGAGCTGGCGCGCGGCGGTACTGTGCTGGGCGACGCGACGCGACACCTGCTGGGCTGTTTAACCGCCAACGTCGACTGATAGCCTTCGCTACGTTGCGGCCGCCCTGTTGGCCCTCAATCGGCGGAAACGGGGGCTACTTTCCCTGCCATGATCGACTGGTCCACATGCCCTGCCGTTGAGCGTGATCCTGCTCGGGTGAGCGGCGCATGGTTGTTGCGCGGTACGCGAGTTCCGGTTGCGGCTTTGTTCGAGAACCACGAAGGCCATGCGTTCACCCATCAGTTCGTCGAATGGTTTCCCGGTGTATCAATCGACCAAGTGCGCGCAGTCCTTGAGCACGCAGCCCGGAGTTCGTTGGCGGTCGCATCAGTAGACACTGTTCTCGTCCCAGCTTGGGTCCCATGGCGACCTAACCCGTGACTTCAACAGTCGCCTTGCATCGACCCCATGCCGCCTAAAAATCCACCAGACTCAAGCCCACGCTGAGCACGGTGCGCCGCCGGTTGTAGTCCAGCAGCGAGTCGCCGTAACCGCTGAACAGCTGGGTATGAAAGCGCAAGCCACCGGGCTCGCCGTCGGCACGTTTCTGGCCGATCGCCTGCAGCCACTCCAGCCGGACCGAACCACGCGCCTTGCTGCGCAGCGAGTGGCGTAGCGTCACGCCCAGCGAGTGGGTCTTGTTGACGTTCCAGAATGCCGCGACTTCGGCGCGTCCGATATGGTCGGAGATGTCGGGGTTGTCGTCCTGGTCGGCGCGCTCCGGCACCCGGGCCCAGATCCTGCCGGTGAGGCTGAACTGGTCGTCCTTTTCCATGCCGGCCATCAGGATGATGCGATTCCAGCTGCGCGAAAGCGGCAGGGTTTGCCCGTTGGACTGGTGGTTGAGCGCCAGACCGCCATAGCGCAGGCGCCAGCCATGGTTCAGTGGCGCATCGAGCGGAAGAATGTAGATCAGCTCGGGCTCATGGTCGGTGCTGCGAAACGGCCGCGAGATGGCGCCATTGAACAGTTGCCAATACGACTGCTGCGTATAGCCGAACCACAGCGAGTCGCGCAGTGGCGAGTGTCCTTCGGTCAGCAGGCCGCGCGCGATCTTGGTGCGCACCGAGAGCTGGATCCGGGTTTCCGATGTGCTGTAGTCCACCGGTGTCGTGGCGCTATGGCCGGCGCTGGGCGAACTCGGAGCGGTGTTGACGCTGTCCGAGCCGATCCACGACAGGCTCAGCGGTCGATAGCCACGGATGCCGAAGGTGCCGCAATCGGATGCGGGCTCGAGTTCCCAGAAGCGCGACATCTGCGAGGTGCGCGGGTCGGCGCAGTCGCGCTCATTCGGCGTGCCCGACGCGCGGCTCTCGCCTTGCGCCAGCCGCTCGTCGACGTGCACCACTGCGGGCGGGTTGGCGCTGGCCCAGGCTCCCCGGTCTGCTTCGGATGGGGTCGGGGCTGCGGGTGCGGTGGAGGACTGTGCACCGGCCCAGCGGTCGAAACAAGTGAGTCGGGCCTGGCTGTCGGTTTGGCCGCTACAGGCCTTCCATCCGTCGGCGGCCGCAACCGATGTCTGCGTCTGTGCCAGAGCGGCGCCAGCGGTGAGTGTCGAGACCAGCGCCCAGCGGCAGCTGAACCAGACAACAAGGGATCGAGGGCGACGGAAAGCGGACATGGCAGCAGACCGGGCAGCGCGGGGCGCGCCTGGTGAAATCGGTGAAGCGGGGAAGTGAACGCCGATTATCCCGGTTACCGGCTCATCCGAGGTCCTGCGCCCCGGGTTTCTGGTAACACGGTGTGGCCATCCGGTGCGCCGGTGTTGCCGATCGCACGCGTCCTGGGCGTGGACCTGTTTGACGCAGGGCCGCTGATGCCGCCGTGTGTTCAGTGCCGGTCCGTGTCCGACGCCGCTTCGCCGGCATTCGGTCGCGCTGGCTTGGCGCGCGTCGGTATGAGCCAGCCAACCATCCAGACGCCCGATGCGCCGCCGACGAGCAATAGCACTTGCAGGGCCGGTTGGGTTCGCAAGGTCCAGACCGAGACCGCCACCATGATCGCCATCGACGCCAACGCGACGATCTTGACCCGACGCGTCAGGCTGCGGTTGGCCTCCCAGTCGCGCAGCATCGGACCGATCCAGACGTTCTCGCGCATGCGCTGGTGCAGCCGTGGCGAGGCGCGCGCATAACAGGCGGCTGCCAGCAGCACGAACGGCGTGGTCGGCAGGCCGGGCAAGACCACACCGAGCAGTCCCAGTGCCGAGCGCGATCGTGCCCACCAGCCATAACAGCCAGCGTACCGGACGCGCCAATGGCCTTGCACCAGGGTTGACGTCGGGCTCGATCGGTGCCGACGATTGCGATGAATACGGCTTTTTCATGGGCCTGGCAAGTTGGCGCGCGGCGCCAGACGGGGACTGATTTCGGCTGACACAGGCCCCGCTTTCAGCTGACGGCGCTCGCCAGCGGCCCTATCGTCTCGATATGGGTCAGCACCATGCGCAGGTCGAACTCGATCTGGTGGTAGTCGGGTTCCATGTAGGTGCACAACTGGTAGAAAGCCTTGTCGTGCCCCTTCTCCTTCAGGTGGGCCAGTTCATGCACCGTGATCATGCGCAGGAACGATGCGGGCAGGTGACGGAACAGCGCGGCAATGCGGATCTCGCGTTTGGCCTTGAGCTTGCCGCCTTGCACCCGTGGACACCGCGGTATGGGTTCCGAGCGCGTGGGCGACCACCTGCAACTTGTTGTCGTAGACCACCTTGGACAAGGGGTCGGCGCTGCGCAGGTACGCGCTTTTCAGTGCCACGACATAGTCGTACAAGGCCTTGTCGGTACGCGCCGCATGGGCGTCCGGGTACTTGCGCTGCACATGAGCGGGCAAGCCGCCGCTGTCGATCAGCACACGCGCCTGCTCCTGCAGCAGCGGCGCATAGGCCTGCAGGTATTTCATCGGGCCGATGCACCGGACAGCACGCGCGCGAACACCGCGCTGTCGACATTGCCACCCGACAACACGGTGCCGACGACCTGGCCCTGGTTGCGATCGCGTTCCTGCATGGCCGCTGCGAATGCCGCCGCGCCGGCGCCTTCGGCCACGTTGTGCGTGTCCGCGAAGATGGCGCGCATGGCATCAGCCACGGCCTTGTCGTCGACCTGTACCACGTGGTCGACATGTTGCAGCAGGATGTCCAGCGCCTCTTGTTCCGCCAGCCGGCAGGCCATGCCGTCGGCCAGCACGGTCGACACCGGGGCCGCGACCACGCGGCGCGCGGCCAGTGAATCGGCATAGGTGGTGGCATGGCTGCTGACCACGCCCACGATGCGCGCCTGGTGGCCCAGCGCCTGTTTGGCGGCGATCGCAGCGCAGATGCCCGAACCCAGTCCGATCGGCACATAGGCTACATCCATGGCCGGGACGGCGCGGAAGAACTCCAGCCAGGCGGTGGCCACGCCACGTACCAGGTCGGCGCCGAAGCTCGGCACCATCAGCGCACCCTGCTGCTGCGCCAGCGCCTGCGCATGTTCGCGGCTGGCCTGGAAGTCGTCACCATGCTCGATCAACTCGGCCCCGAGCGCGCGCATGGCGTCGTTCTTCTCCACCGAATTGCCATGCGGCACGACGATGGTGCAAGCCACGCCGTGCGCGCGCGCCGACCAGGCCACACTTTGTCCGTGGTTGCCTCGGGTGGCGCTGATCACGGCACCGGGCAGGGCGCCGCGCTCGCGCAAAGCCTCGAAATAGGTCAGACCGCCGCGGATCTTGAACGCGCCCACCGGACTGTGGTTCTCATGCTTGAACCAGCAGTCGGTCCCCAGCCGCCGGCTCGCCAGCGCCCACCGGTATTGGGGTGTGGCCGGCATGGCGCGGTACACCACCTGCGCGGCGGACTCGATATCTGAAAGCGTAGGCAATATCACGTCAGGTGCTGGTAACGGCAGGCAACAGTGGGCAAAAAGGCTGGCAATCGTGTTGGCGCGCGGGCACGCAGATCAAAGTCGCACCCGGCCCTCGATGCAGGTGACGGCCTGGCCACCGACCCAGAGCTGGCCGGCGGCATCGGTGCGGATGATTACGCGGCCGTCGCGCCCCAGCGCAGCGCCCTGGGCCGCAACATACGACGACGCCATGTGGCCGTCGGCGATCAGCCATTGCGCCAGGCTGGCGTTCAGGCTGCCCGTGACCGGGTCTTCGTCGATGCCCATGTGGGGCGCGAAGCCGCGCACCAGCAAATCGACGTCGTTTTCTCGCTCCGGCGGGCCGACGCGCGTCGCCGCCACGCCGACCTTGTGTCCGGTTGCCTTGAGCCGGGCGAAATCGGGACGCAGTTGCGCCACGCTGTCGGCGCTGTCGATCAGCAGGCCTAGCCAGTGCGTACCGTTGTCCAGCAACTGGGTCGTCACGATCTGCTCTGATTTCAAGCCCAATGCCGCGGCCACCGCGTCGAGCAGAACGGCGTCGACCGCGCTGCGTTTGAGCGGCGGCGCGCCGAATGCCAGCAGCGCACCGTCGCGCTGGATCCTGACCAGGCCGACGCCACATTGCTGCACCACGTGGGCTTCGGATTTTGGTTTGCCACCGGCTGCCAGCCAGGCGTGGCAACTGCCCAGGGTCGGGTGGCCGGCAAACTGCAATTCGCCGCCCGGTGTGAAGATGCGCAGCCGGTAGTCCGCTTGTGGGTCGGTCGGTGCCAGCATGAAGGTGGTCTCCGACAGATTTGTCCACTGCGCGAAACGCTGCATGGTGGCATCGTCGAGTCCGTCGCCCTGGAGCACGACCGCGACCGGGTTGCCGAGGTAGGGCGTTGCGGTGAATACGTCGACCTGTTGAAAAGCGCGTTCTTGCATGGCAGTCGTGTTCAGGCCGGCACCGGCAGGCTCTCGCGCACGGCCATGGCCAGCGCCGCAATGCCGCGATCGATCTCGGCCACGCTGGCAGTCACGAAGGACAGCCGCAGGCAACGCGGATCGGGCTGGTCGGCAAAAAACGGTACGCCCGGAACAAAGGCCACACCCTTGGCCACCGCCCGGGGCAGCAATTCGACCGCGTCCATGCCGCGTGGCAGGCGCAGCCACAGGAACATGCCGCCGTCGGGCGTGTTCCAACTCACCCGGTTGTCGGGATCGGTCTCGTCGGCGTTGGGCATCTCGCGCTCCAGCGCCGACAGCATGGCGTCGCGTTGCGACTTGTACAAGGCGCGGATGGTGGGTACGTGGCGATCGAGGAAGCCGTCCTTCATGACATCGGCGATCATGCGCTGGTTGAAGCCCGGGCTGTGCAGATCGGCCGCCTGTTTGGCCTGCAGCAGTTTGGGATACACCGCCGCGGGCGCCACCAGGAAACCCAGGCGCAGGCCGGGCGCCAGCACCTTGGAGAACGAGCCCAGGTAGATGCAGCCGTCGGGGTTGCGCGCTGTCAATGGCAACGGCGGCGGCTGGTCGAACCACAGGTCGCCATAGGGGTTGTCCTCGACGATCGGCAAACCGAGCGCCGCGGCACTTTGCACCAGCGCCTGGCGTCGCTCTTCGCCCATGGTGCGGCCGGTCGGATTCTGGAAATTCGGCAGCACGTACAGGAAGCGCGGGGCACTGCCGGCGGCGCATTTTGCCTCCAGGTCGGCAATCTGCGGGCCCTGATCGTCGCTGTCGACGCTGACGATGGCCGGCTCCATCGGCGTGAAGGCCTGCAATGCGCCGAGATAGGTCGGGGTCTCGACCAGCACCCGGCTGCCAGCGTCGATCAGCACCTTGGCCAGCAGATCCAGGCCTTGCTGCGAACCGGTGGTGATCAGCACCCGATCGGGGTTGACGTCCCAGGGCAGGCTGCGCGCGACCATTTCGCGCAGCGGCGCGTAGCCTTCGCTGGACGCGTATTGCAGCGCGGCATGGCCGTCATCGCGCAGCACGTTGGCGCAGGCCGCGGCGAATTCGGTTACCGGAAAGGTCTTGGGTGAGGGCAGGCCACCGGCAAAACTGATGATGCCGGGTTTCTCGGTGACCTTGAGAATCTCGCGGATCACCGACGGGTTCATGCGCGCGGCACGTCGCGCCAGCGTCCAGGGGGTCTTGCCGGCTGCGGGCGGGCTCGGTTGGTTCATGGTGCTTCCTTTGTGGTGTTGATGGCGCGGGAGTATGGGGTTCGCACGGTGGCGGCGGACACCGGCATTTTCTTGCCGATGAAGACCGTGGCGATCACGGCCAGCGCGAATCCGACCGTCATCAGGTCGAGCGACTCGCCGAGCAGCGGTACCGCGAACAACATGGTCAGAAAGGGCTGCACCAGTTGCACCTGGCTGACCCGCACCGTACCGCCCAGTGCCAGACCGCGGTACCAGGCAAAAAAGCCGATCCACATCGAGATCACGGCCACATAGGCAAACCCCAGCCAGGCGCTGGTTGGTACCGATGCCGCGGGCCAGCTCATCAGCATGACCGGCAGCGTGATCGGCAGGCTCATCACCAGCACCCAGCAGATCACCTGTTCGGCGCCCAATTGCAAGGTCAACCGGCCCCCTCCGACATAACCGATGGCTGCGCTGAGCACGGCCAGCACCAGCAGCAGGTCGGCCCACTGGGTGTTGCCGGCGCCGGTTTCGCTGCGCAACAGTACGAAAGCAGCCACCAGGGCCGAACCGGCAAGGGCGCAGATCCAGAATCCGATGCTGGGGCGCTGGCGCAGCCACCACGAGGCCACCACCGCGGTGGCCAAGGGCAGGATGCCGATCACCACCGACGCATGGATCGCCTCGACATGGCGCAGTGCCAGGGCCATGAACAGCGGAAAACCCACCACGACGCCGCAGGCCGTCAGCGCCAGCGCGCCCCATTGGTGACGTCCCTGCGGCCGCATGCCGCGGGTCAGCAGCAGGTAGACGAGCGACAACACACCGGCCACGGCGGCGCGTCCGAAGGTCACGAAGACCGGCGAGAGCAGGGGCGCGTGCGGCCGGGCCGGTGGCCATCTTGGTCATCGGCAAGGTGGCTGCAAACAGCACGACACCGAGCAGTCCGAGCCACAGGCCGCGGCTTTCGTCCTTCATACCGTCACCATCCACGCTGCAGTGGCCAACAGAATCAGCGCCATGGCGCGGTTGAACCACAGCAGGCGCCGGCCCTGAGACAGCCAGCGGCGCAGCACCGAGCCCATCACGGCATAGGTGAAGTTGCTGGTGAATGCAAAGATCACCATCACGCCACAGATGATGGCCAGGCGCTGGCCCGGGTTGGGCGCGGGTGCGCCTGCGGCATTGACGACCCAACCGGCGGTCAGCGTCAGCGCCAGCATCCAGGCCTTGATGTTGACGAACTGCAGGCCGACGCCGCCCCAGAAACTGATCTCCAGTTTCTGTTGTGTCGACCGTGGCCAGGCGCGCGGCCTGACTCAGGCGCCAGGCCAGCCACACCATGTAGGCGACGCCGATCAGCTTGACGGCCCAGCGCAAGGCCGGCACACCGATCACCATGGCACCGACGCCGAGTCCGCAGGTCAGCATCAGCAGCGTCCAGCCGGTGGGTACTGCCAGGCAGAAGCGCAGGGTGCGGCGCAGTCCGTGATTGGCCGCCATCGCGGTCGACAACATGGTGTTGGGACCGGGCGAGAAGCTCATGGCTGTGCACAATGCCAGCAAGGCGGTGATTTCGGTGGCGTGCATGCGGGAACGGGATCGATGGAGGGCAGGCGGATGGTTGATTCGCAGCTGCTACTGTAGCCTGCTGAACCGGTATCCTGGCAATACCCGTTGACCAGCCAGGATGCATGTTGCCGCGTGGCTTTCGCGCCCTGTGCGCGAGGCGATGGCGCGGCGTCTCCCATGCAGGGATACTGCGGCGATGCTTCGTTCTGCCATGACTTGCGTTTCCAACCGTCGCGCCTTGCTGGGTGCCGCCCTAGCCGGCGCTTTAGCGGCTGCTTTTCCGGCACTGGCACGCTCCGGTGCTGGCAGGATCGCACCGGGTGCGCGCATCACGGCCGACTTCGACCCGGTCGCCGCGATCTGGCTCGGTTACGACGCCGGCCATGCTGCTTTTACCGCCGACCTGGCTGAGGCCTTGTGGCCGCATGTACCGATACGCATGCTGGTGCGCGATGCGCAGGCCGAGAGCGATGCCCGGGGCGTTCTGCGCAGCCGTGCACTGGACGCGGACAAGGTGCGCTTCGTTCATGACGCACGGGCGCCATTTTTCGTGCGCGACGCGGTGGTGTTCGGTGTCGATGGTGGGCGTCAACCGTTTGTCGTCGACTTCCGCTGGACCTATTACGGCTGGTCCAACTGGTGCCGGCGCACCTTCAAAGGCCGTCAGCCCCGACCGGAGTCATGTTCCCGCGCCGATGGCCTGGATACCGGCTCGCTTGACCGCCGCCTGGGCGATGCCCTGGACCTGGCGACGTTCCAGTCGGCGCTGGCGATCGAAGGCGGTGGCGTCGAGGTCAATGGCCAGGGCCTGTTGATTGCCAATGCCGAACTCTGGAGCAGTCGCAACCGGGGTATGAACCGCGCCGCCATGGAACGCGAGATGCTGCGCCTGCCCGGCATCCGCAAGGTCATCTGGTTGCCCGCGGGCTGGCCCACGACACCTTGCACCGTGGCACGATCACCGGCGCCTATGTCGGCTGGGGAACCGGTGGGCATAGCGACGAATTCGTGCGTTTTGCCGATGCCCGCACCGTGCTGCTGGCCTGGGTCGACGAAGCCGATGCTGCCAGCCACCCGGTGGCGCGGATCAACGACGCCCGCATGCGGGCCAACCACGACATCCTGGTGCGCAGCAACGATGCCGCGGGCAGGCCGCTGCGTGTGATCAAGGTGCCGCTGCCGCGCATGATCGAACGCCCGGTGGTGTTGTCGGCCGACGCCGATACGACCTACTCCGATCAGTGGAGCGCCGCACAGTTCCCCGCCCGTGAGGGCCGGCGTGAGGGCGACACCGTGATTCAGGTCGCCACCAGCAGCTACCTCAACCATGTGCTGGCCAACGACCTGGTGCTGCTGCCCGACTATCTGGCACAGGGTACGCCACCCGCGCGCCAGCAGCAGGTCCGGCACATCTATGAGGCCGCATTTCCCGGACGCACGGTGCGTTTCATCGATGCGACTCAGGCCAACTGGGTTGGCGGTGGCGCGCACTGCGCGACGCTTTCGGAGCCTGCTGCGCAGGCTTGAATCTTGCGCCGCTACCCTGGGGCGCGCTAGCGCTGCAGCTGTGCCATGACCCGCAACATCGTGCGGTTGACATCGTCCAGGTGCAGTTCATGCGTCTCGCACAGGGCCGCCACGTTGTCCATGTGCGGATACTCGAGCGCGCCGGCCAACTCCAGGAACGGGGCGTAAGGACCGCTGCGGCCCAGGATCGCACTGTTCACGCGCTCGGACAGCGGCAGCCGTTGCAGGGCGTCGCGCAAGGGCTCGCCCAGCAGCCCGTCGATCTGCGACAACATGCCGGTCAGGAACACCTCGCGGCGCAGCGTGTCTTCGTCACCGGCATCGAGCAGGTGCTCCATCAGGTGGGCGCGCATCACGATGCCGGTGCGCACCGGTTCCATATCGGGCTCGTTGGTGGCCAGCGGCATCTGCTCGAGCAACCACTGCTTGAAGCGGCTCAGGCCCAGCAGCATCAGTCCGTGGCGCAAGGACTCGACCTCATTGCGCAGACCGACACGCAGCTGAATTGGTGTAGCGCAGGAAGCCATAGGCCAGCAACGGTTCCTCGGCCAGCGTGTGTTCGAGCAGATCGAGTGCCACGTCCTTGTCGATCTCGCTCAGCAACTGCACGATGGCGCGATGGCTGGGCTGCACGCCCTGGTGCTGGTGCGAGAGCAACACATCGTCGCTCGGCCAGCCGGCGATGCCCCAGGCCGCGCTCTGGTCCAGGCAATGGTCGGCCATCAGTCGACTGGGAACCGCCTCGACGATCTGGCCGGGCAGCACCGGGTTGGTGGCGCTGGGTGTGTCGCGGTTCTGGGTCAGCGACACATGGGCGCCGGCCAGTGCCTCACCCGGAGTCAGGGAAATGATGATGCGGGCGAACAAGGGTGCGATCGCCGCGTCAGGCCGCGCCCCGGGTGCGCCACGCCACAGCAGCTGCACGCCACGGCCATGGGCCTGATGCAGTTGTTCGACCATGCCGGCTGCGCCGAGCAAGTCCTGCTGCACGCAAAGCCAGGGGCCGTCAGGGACGTTGTGTTCCAGTGAGCCGGCGAGCAGATCGGCGGTGAGCGGCGTGAGCACCAGGATCGGACTCTGGCCGGTCCAGGTCAGTTGCAGTGTGCGCAGGAATTGCGCCACTTCCACCGGTTCGTCGCCTTGCGGCGACATGAACAACTGCATGGCCGCCGGCCTGCGCGACTTGTTCCAGATCAGCTGGTAACCCAGGATCAGTTGTCCGAGTGACGAGGGGGCCATGTCAATTGATGTAATTGAAGAGCGACAAGCGTTGAATCTGTGCGTAGGACTGTAACGCAGCCTGGTAGCCGGTCTGCGCTGTTGTGAAGTCGGAAATCGCCTTGGCCATGTCGGCATCGACGGCGCGCGAGCGGTCCGACTCCAGCGCCAGCGAACGCGCCGACTGGGCGTCGGTGATGCTGTCCGCCCGGTTCAGCCAGTCGCCGGCCTGGCCGCGCGCGGCCTGCAGCCGTTCCATGCCGGTGTCGATCTGCGCCAGCGACAAGGCGATCGCCTGCGACAACTTGTTGTCGCTGGCGGCGTTGTAGATGCTGTTGACTGTGTCGTCGAGCAGGTTGAACAGGTTCAGCGGCGTGCTCGGCGCGATGCTCACCGTGTCGCCGCTGGCCGGCGCGCCCTGCGGCAGCACCGACAGGCCGTCGAACTGGATCGGTGCACCGCTGGTGTAGGGCTGGGCGCTGAGCACGGTGGTCGGCCGTGCTGGTGTTGACCACGTCGTAGGTCGTCACGCCGGCGGTCACGGTGAAGGTGATGCTGTAGTCGTCTGCCGGTCAGCAGGGTCGGGGAGACCACCGTTCCTGTATCGGTCCAGACACCGCCGGTATTGGCCGCGCCCAGCGAGACTTCGAAGCTGCGATTGCCGCTGGGTACGTCCATCCAGATCGCCTGGCCGTTCATCGCGCCGGGCAATGCCGTGGTGGTGGCGGCGCGCTGGCCGGGTGCGCCCTGGAACTGGACGCCGGCCGGAATGTCGGCAAACGGCGACGCCGGCGCTGCCCAGTCCGCCGAACAGCGGCACGCCGTTGCTGTCGGTGCGGTTGGCGATGGCGAAGATCTGGTCGCGCAGGCTGTTGATCTGGTGGGCCAGCGTCGTGCGATCGGCCGTGCTGTAGCCGGCGTTGCCCGCCGCAATCACCAGTTCGCGCAGGTCCTGCATGCGGCCGAGCGCCTCGCCCAGCCCGGCTTCGGCCGTTGACAGCGCCGAGCGCTGCGTTTCCAGCGCGCGCTGGTCGGTCTCGATGCGGCTGAGCCGCACCAGGGCACGTTCGGCCTTGGCCGCGGCGATCGGGTCGTCGCTGGCGCGGTTCACGCGCAGACCCGAACTCAGTTGTTCCTGCTGCGTCAGCATGTCGCTCTGGCGCTTGTACAGCTGCTCCAGCGCGTTGTCGTAGACGTTGGCGGTTCCTATGCGCATATGTCCTTACTTCCGGTTCGGTCGCGATCAACGGGCCAGGTTCTGCCAGCAGTGAATCGAACAGCGTCTGCGACACCTGCAGGATCTTGGCCGATGCCTGGTAGGCCTGCTGGAACTGCAGCATGCGGCCGCCTCTTCGTCCAGGTTGACGCCGGCCAGCGCGGCCTGATCGGCGGTGGCGTTCGACGCGATCGAGGTCGACACCGCGCTGGCAAAGCCCGCGCTTTGCACGCGCACGCCGATCTCGGCCATCAGGCCGGCATAACCATCGGTGGTGGCTGCGCCGTCGAACATGGCCATATCGCGAATCGCCAGCATGGCATGGGCGTTGCCCGCGTCGATCGACGGATAGGCATTGGCCTGCACCGTGTAGGTATCGCCGATCTGTGGCGTGCCCTTGAGCGTCAGCGCCCAGCCGTTGTAACTGATGGCCTGGCCTGGCACGTAGGCGACGCCGGTCGGGTTGCCGGTGCCGTTGCCCACCACGTCGAAGCTGCCGGCGCCGGTGAAGGTCAGCGTCACGGTCTGCGTCAGATTGAGGTCGGCCTGCTGCGGAATCAGCGTCTGCAGCGTCAGTGAGCCCTGGTTGGCCACGCCGGCGCTGGCGCACGACCGGGCTGGCGACTGCCAGCGCGCGAGGCGACGCAAACGCCACGTCCATGCCTGCGGCCACCTGCCGGTACGGCGTGATCATGAAACGGTCGCCGGCCGCAGCCGCGCCGCTGACCTGCAGCGACGAGGCCGTCGATCTGGACCGGTACCGAGCCGAAGGTCGTGACCTGGCCATCGGACATGCGGCGGACGGTGCCGGCCGCTGCGCCGGTGAACAGCACTTCGTAGTCCGATGCGGCAAGCTGCGTTGCGCCACTGGCTCGGCGTGGTCTGCACCGCGACCTGGATGCTGGCGCTGCCGGTATTGGCCAGGGCGGGCAAGCCGTCGGGAATCGGGCCGAGCGTCAGCAGGTCGCCGGCCGGGGCGCCATTCAGATCCAGCCCCAGGCTGTGCTGCTGGTTCAGCGCTCGTGCCCAGCGCCAGCGCCATGCGTCCGAGCAGGTTGCTGGCGTCGGCCAGGTCGTTGTTCTGAAAACGCAGCTGGCCGGCCAGAGCGCCACCGCCCAGACTGGCTTCGTCGAGCGCCACGCTCAGGCCGTCGCGCTCCATCGTCAGCTTGGCCTTGTGCGGGTCGCCGAATTCGTCAGCTGTCAGTGTCAGCGTAGACGCCGTGGTGCCCAGCACCAGTGGCTGGCTGGCGGCCACGAAGATGCCGATCGAGCCGTCATCGGCCGGGATGCTGGTGGTCTGCACCAGGGTGTTGAGCTGGCGAATCAGTTCGTCGCGCTGGTCCAGCAAGTCGTTCGGGGCATGGCCGTTGCCTTGCTGGTTGCGGATCTCGCGGTTGGCGTCGGCGATCTTCGAGGCCAGCTGGTTGACCGTGCTGCACATTGGCCTTGAGTTCGAGTTGCAGGCTGGCGCGCAGGTTGTCCAGGTCCTGGCTGACGGAACGAAAGCGCGCGGCCGGTCTCGTCGGCGCGTGCCAGCACGACGGTGCGTGCGGTCAGGTCGGTCGGCGCGTTGGCGACATCCGAGAACGCATTGAGCATGTCGCTGACCGCCGCGCCCAGCCCGGTCTTGCCGCCCTGGAACAGGTCCTCGAGTTTCTTGCAGCTGCTCCAGTCGTTGGCTGTCGGATGCCGCGATCGAGCCGGTCAGCGCCACCTGGCGCGTGAGCATCTCGCTGTGGCTGCGCAGCACCGTTGCCGCCTCGACGCCCGCGGCCGTAGTAGCCCGAGCCGGAGAACAGGCCCTTCGATGCTGTTGAGCTGTACGTTCTGGCGCGAGTAGCCGGCCGTGTTGACGTTGGCAATGTTGTTGCCGGTCGTGCGCAACACCTGCTGGTTGGCCAGCAGTGCGCTTGTTCCGATGTTCAGCAGGCTGGACATGGCGGCAGCCTGATCAGGCCAGGAGTCGGCTCGGCCGTGCTTGCGTCATGCCGGCGTGGCTCATGTCGACTGCGCACGCTGCAACTGCAGCGTGCTGTTGATCGCCCGGCTGAGCTTGGACGCGTAGTTCGGGTCGGTCGCATAGCCGGCCTTTTGCAGACCGGTGGCATAGGCCTGCGCCGAATCGGTCTGCTGGCTGGCCTGTGCGTAGCGCGGGCTTTGCGTGATCAAGCGTGCGTAGTCGCGCATCGAGTCCTCGTAGGAGTCGTAGGCGCGGAACCTGGCCACCACCTTCTGTGCCGCGCCGTTGATGTACTCGGTGGTGGTGATCTCGGCCACCTTGCCGGTCCAGCCGCCGGTGGCCTTGATGCCGAACAGGTTGTGCGACGGCGAGCCGTCGGCCATGTTGATTTCGCTGCGGCCCCAGCCGGTCTCGTGGCCGGCCTGGCCGAGCATGAACGCCGACGGAATGCCGCTGGCCTGCTCGACGCGCTGCGCCGCCGCCGCGTGGCGTTGCACGAATTCGCTCTGGCTGGCGCTGGTGCGCAGCGCAGCCGCCGCGACAGGCTGTGCGGCACGGCTGTGCGGCAGGCGACGGCGCGACCGCGCCTTCGGTGCCGTTGATGCGCTGCGACAACTGGCGCGCGATCTGCTCCGACAGGCCGCCGGGCATGCCCGACATCTGCACCGCCAGTTGCTGGTCGAGCAGGTCGGCGCTCAGGTCGCCGCCGGCGCTGTCGAACAGCCCCGACTTCATCGTCGCCTCGCGCATGCTCTTGACCAGTTCGCGCATGAACAGCGATTCGAATTGCTTGGCCGCTTCCTTGATCGCGCCGGCGCTGTTCTGGCCGGCCTGCAGCTTGAGCGCGTCGAGCGAGCGGCCGTCGGCCGCCAGTGCGTTGGAGTTGACGGCAGACATGTTTCCGATGGCCATATCAGTTTCCCGAAACGCAGCGCGCAGCCCGCGGCCCGCGAAAGGTCAAACGGCCGCGCAGCAGGCCAGCCCAGGCCGCCACGGAACTGGCTTTGCCAGGCCGTTGGGGGCGCCCCCCAGTGGGGCTGAGGCCCGCGGCTCCAAGCCTGCCTGCGCAGGCTTGGACGGGCCGAAGGGGCGCCTGCCTCTGGCGGCGCCACGTTTCGGCCGGCTTGCACGCAGTGAGACCGTACAGACGGGGGGCGTTCATATCACCTCCAGTTCGGCGTTCAGCGCGCCAGCGGCCTTGATCGCCTGCAGGATGGCGAGCAGGTCCTGCGGCGTGGCGCCCAGCACATTGAGCGCACGCACCACGTCGGCCAGCTGCGGCGAAGCCGGGATCTGCATCAGGATGCCGGGCTCCTGCGTGATCTGGATACTCGACTTTCTGCGCCACCACGGTCTGGCCGGCTGACAAGGCGTTGGGCTGGCTGATCACCGGGGTCGAACTGATCGTGATCGACAGGTTGCCATGCGCAATCGCGCAAGGGCCCAGCGTCACCGCCTGGTTCAGCACGATCGAGCCGGTGCGTGCGTTGATCACCACCTTGGCCGACGGGATCGAGTTCTCCAGCGGCAGTTCTTCCATCTCGGCGATGAAGCTGACCCGCGCGTTCGGATCGACCGGCGCGCGCACCTCGACCGTGCGCCCGTCCAGTGCGCGTGCATAACCCTGGCCGAAGCGGCGGTTGATCGACTCGGCGACCCGGCGTGCGGTCTGGAAGTCGGACGATGTCAGACCCAGTGCAATCGTGTCACCCTCGAGCAGCGGGGTTGGCACGGCGCGTTCGACCTGGCCTCCGCCGGGGATGCGTCCGGCGCTGAGATGGTTGATCTGCACCTTGCTGCCGCCGCCCGACGCGCCGGCGCCACTGATGATCAGATTGCCCTGCGCCAGCGCGTAGACCTCGCCATCGACGCCGCGCAAGGCGGTGCTGATCAGCATGCCGCCCTTGAGTGACTTGGAGTTGCCCAGCGACGATACGTTCACGTCGATCGTCTGACCGGGCCGTGCGAAGGCCGGCAACTGGGCCGTCACCAGCACCGCCGCCACGTTCTTGAGCTGCAGCTGCGAGGCCCCGGACGCTGACAGGGTGATGCCCATCTGCTGCAGGTAGTTGCTCAGTCCCTGCGAGGTGTAAGGCATCTGGGTCGTCTGGTCGCCGGTGCCGTCCAGCCCCACGACCAGACCGAAGCCGGTCAGCTGGTTGGTGCGCACGCCCTCGACTGCCGCCACTTCCTTGATGCGCGCGGCCACGGCCGGTGCGCTCAGACACGGCGAAGCCAAGCAACACCACGGCCAGGTGGGTCCAGCGACGCATACGGGAAAGAATGGGCGTGCGCATGGTCAGGCTCTCAGAACGGCAGGAAAGCCATGAAGAAACGCGCGATCCAGCCGACCGTCTGCGCCTCGTTCTGCGCGCCGCGGCCGCGCGACTCGATGCGGGCGTTGGCCACGCTGGTCGAACTGACCAGGCCGCCGGCCTGGATCGCCAGCGGGTCGACGGTGCCGGAGAAGCGCAGCACGTCGACGTTCTGGTTGACGCCAATCTGTTTTTCGCCGGCCACCACCAGGTGGCCGTTGGGCAACACGTCGACCACGGTGGTGGTGATCGAGCCCGAGAAGCGGTTTGCGCTCTCGGTGGCGCCGGCGCCGGCAAAGTCGTTGTTGGTCGACGAGTTGAGCGACAGCTTGCCCAGTGACGTGGCGGTTGCAAACGGAAATGCCGAGACGCCGGCGTCCATCGACGAACTGCGGTTGGCCGTCGACGAGGATTTCTGGCTGGCGGTGACGTTTTCGGTGATCAGGATGGTCACCACGTCGCCGATCATGCGTGCGCGCCGATCTTCGAACGGCGGACGGTAACTGGCGGTGTGGTACAGGCTGCCGGTGACCGGCCGGGCCTTGGCCGGCGCCGCGACGATGGGCGAGGGCGGCTGGGCGAAGTCGACCCGCTCGGTCTTGGGCAGCGAGTCGCAGCCGCTGGCCAGCAGGGCGACCAGCAAGGCGCCCAGCGCGGTTCGGAGAAAGGAGAGCAGGGGCATCACAGCTGGCCGAGTTTTTGCAGCATCTGGTCCGAGGTCTGGATCGCCTTGGAATTCATCTCGTAGGCGCGCTGGGTCTGGATCATCGTGATCAGTTCCTGCACCACGTTGACGTTGGAGGTCTCCAGGAAGCCCTGGGTCACCGTGCCGATGCCGTTGGCGCCGGGCGTGCCGGTGTTCGGCTGGCCCGATGCCGGGCTCTCGGCGAACAGGTTCTGGCCCATGGGCTCGAGGCCGGCCGGATTGATGAAGGTGGCCAGGATGATGTTGCCGATCTGCTGCGGCGCCGTCGATGCCGGGAATCGTCGCGGTGACGGTGCCGTCGGTGGCGATCGACACGTTCTTGGCGTTGGCCGGAACCGTCACGCCGTTGGCCACGGGCAGGCCGCTGGCGGTGACCAGTCGGCCCTGGTTGTCGACCTGGAACGAGCCGTCGCGGGTGTAGTTGGTCGAGCCGTCGGGCATGCGTGACCTGGAAGAAGCCGTTGCCCTGGATCGCGACGTCCAGGTTGTTGGAGGTCTGCTGGATCGTGCCCTGCGCGAACGAGCGGCTGGTGGCGACGGTGCGCACGCCCAGGCCCAGGTGCAGGCCGGTGGGCAGCTGGGTCTGGTCCGAGGTGTTGGAGCCGACCTGGCGCAGGTTCTGGTACATCAGATCTTCGAACACCGCAGTGGCGCGTTTGTAGCCGGTGGTCGAGACGTTGGCCAGGTTGTGCGAGATGACGTCCAGCTGGGTCTGCTGGGCTTCCATGCCGGTCTTGGAGATCCAGAGGGAGTTGATCATGAGAGGGGTCCTTTTGTCGGAGCGGCGGGCGCTTGGGCCTTTAGCCTTGCAGGCTGAGCAACTGGCCGGCCGAGCGGTCGTTGGATTCAGCGGTTTGCACCAGTCGCATCTGCACCTCGAACTGGCGTGCGGTCTGGATCATGCCGACCATGGTCTCGATCGGGTTGACGTTCGAGCCCTCGAGCGCGCCGCTTTGCAGGCGCGCCAGCGGGTCGGCGGGAAGCGGGTCGGTGGTGGCGGTGCGAAACAGCCCGTCGTCGCTGCGCTTGCAGCGGATCGTCGAGCGGTGGGCGTGGCCAGCTTGAGCCGACCCACCACGATGCTGGGCTGGCCGGTGGTCTTGGCGCTGATGTCGCCGTTGGGCGCAATCGTGATCTCGGCGCCGGCGGGCGCCACCAGGGGCGCACTGCCGTCGGACAGAACCGTCAGGCCGTTGTTGGTCTGCAGCGTGCCGTTGGGACCGATCTGCATCGATCCGGCGCGGGTATAGGCCTCGGTGCCGTCCAGTCCCTGCACCGCGAACCAGGCATTGCCGGTGGCGCGCACATCGAGCGCGCGGCCGGTGGTCTGCGACGGGCCTGGCTGGTCCGAATGGCCGGAAGTGGCCTCGAGCGCAAATACCCGGGTGGTCGCGCCGTCGCCGCGCAGCGGCACGGCCCGGTAGGCCGAGAGTTCGGCACGAAAACCGTTGGTCGACACGTTGGCCAGGTTGTTGGACAACACGGTCTGCCGGTGCGCGGCCGCGTTGGCGCCGGTCATTGCGGTGTAGATGAGTCGATCCATGGTGTGCCCTGGTCAGTGGGTGGCGGAAATCCAGCGAACGGATTCAGCGCAGTTGGGTCAGTGTCGACAGGACCTGGTCCTGGGTCTTGATGGTCTGGGCATTGGCCTGGTAGGTGCGTTGCGCCGTCATCATGTTCACCAGTTCGGCCGTCAGGTCGATGTTGGAGTCTTCCAGCGCGCCGGAGCGCAGGGCGCCGAACTTGCCTGAACCCGGCTCGCCGACGATGGGTTGTCCGGATGCCACGGTCTCGACCCAGTTGCCGTTGGCGGTCGGGCGCAGGCCTTGCACGTTGCGGAAGTCGGCCAATGCGATCTGGCCGGTCGGCCTGGGTCTGGCCGTTCGAATAACGCGCCGAGATGACACCGTTCTCGCCGATGCTCATGGCCACGAAGTCACCGGGCGCATAGCCGTCCTGGGTCAGATCGGTCACGGTGAAGGCGGTCGCGTACTGGGTCGCGTTCGAGAAATCGAGTGTCGGGCGTGAATGGTGCCGATGGTCGGGTTCGGCGACGGGATGCTGATGGTGGGTGTGGCCGGCACGCTGCTGGTCAGCTGGCCGTTGACGTCGAAGGTCAGCGTTGCGGCCAGCGATGCGGTGGCGCTCGCGTCGTCCGTCGGGTCGGTGAAGACCTGCCAGGTGTCGTTGCGCGGTCTTGCGCATGTAGACCGAGGCGGGAATGGCCGAGCCCTGCGAGTCGTAGGTGGTCAGCGAGGTGCCGTAGGTGGTCAGCGCGACGTTGGGCACCGACGCGTTCCAGACCGGTGCCGACGCGTTCAGGTTGAACTCGGCCGTGATCGCCGTGGTGGCGCGTGCCGGGATCGGCGAGGAGGTCGGCAACTGCATCGGTTGCAGCGTGCTGCTGGTGGCCACGCCGTCGGCCGAGGTCGGGTAACCCATGAGCTTGGGCGCTGGCGTTGGTGACGATGTTGCCGGTCGTGTCGAGCTTGAACTCGCCGGCGCGGGTGTAGGCAGCCGAGCCGTCGGGCAAGGTGATGCGGAAAAAGCCGGCGCCGTTGATGGCGAGGTCCTGGGCGCTGCCGGTGAGGTTGACGGCGCCCTGGGTGAACTGTTGCGACACGGCGGCCACCTCGACACCAATGCCTGCGGTGCGGCCGTTGGCCGCAAGCGTCGATGCCGCGACGATCTCCGAGAACTCGGCCCGCGCCACCTTGGCGCCGACGGTGTTGGCGTTGGCGATGTTGTTGCCGATCACATCAAGATTGCGGCTGGCGGCGTTCAGGCCAGAGAGTCCGGTTTGGAATGACATGGTGTGGATCCTGTGTGGGAGCGTTGAGAGATTCGGGGACTGCGGTGGGCGCCGATGGGATTCAGTAGATCGACTTGACGCTGTCGTAACCGACATTGCCCAGGTTGCGCAATTGCACCAACATGGAGCCGCTGTCCGAGCCGACCGACGCCACGCTGTCCTGCACCATGGTGCGGTGTGGTCACCACGGTCGTGCCCTTGGTGGCGGTGACGCGGTAGCTCAGGCCTTCGGCATTGGTGTGTGTGGTTGCATCCCATTCGAAGGGGTTGCGCCCGGCCGCCAAGGCGCCCAGGTTGAACGACTCCGAGCACCTGACCGCCAGCGCTCAGGATGTCGACCACCACCTTGTCGGCGGGCAGGTCCAGTTCGATCGCCCCGGTGGCCTTGCCATCCTCGATGGCCAGGCGGTTGCCTTCGACCAAGCACGTCGCGACCCACCAGGGAGCCGGCCTGCAAGGCCTGCATCGACGCCAGTTGCGCGGCCAGTCCGGCCAGTGATTCATTGGTCTTCTCGATGCCCGAGACGGTGGAGATCTGCGCCATCTGCGAGGTCACCTGCGCGTTGTCCATCGGATTCATCGGATCCTGGTTGCTCAACTGGGCCACGAGCAACTTGAGAAAGCGGTCTTCCGATGCAGCCTGGCTGGCGCTCGATGCGGTTGTCGTACTGGCAGTGGTCGTGCCCGAGGTGACGGCGGATGCAGTGGTGATGGCCATGGTGGCGTCCTCGGGTAAGTTTTACTGACCCATCTGCAGCGTCTTGAGCAGCAGGGATTTGGCCGTGTTCATGACTTCGACGTTGTTCTGATAGGCGCGCGAGGCCGAGATCATGTTGACCATCTCCTCGATCGTGTTGACGTTCGACTGCGTGACATAACCCTGGTCATCGGCCATCGGGTGGGTTGGGTTGTGCACCTTGTGCATCGGGGCTTCGCTCTCGACCACCTGCCGGACCTTGACGCCGGCAGAACTGTCGCTGCCCATCGGCACGGTCTGAACACCACTTGCCGGGCCTTGTAGGCCTGGCCGTCCGGGCCGGCCACGGCGTCGGCGTTGGCCAGGTTGCTGGCCACCACGTTCAGGCGTTGTGACTGCGCGCTGACCGCACTGCCTGATACGCCGAAGATGGAAAACATGGACATCGAGTGCCTCCTGAGTTCTTTTGCTTACTGACCCTGGATCGCGCTCAAGATCGTCCTGGAATAGCCGTTGATGAATCGAAGCGTCGCTTCATAGCGCACGGCGTTGTCGACGAAATTGGCGCGTTCGCGGTCCAGATCGACCGAGTTGTTGTCCATTGCCGGCTGGGTCTGCACGGTGTAGCCCAGGCGGGCCGCGGTGGTGTCGGACGAACCGGCATTGCCCGGGATCGGGATATGCCCGCCGTGGCGTTCGGCATTGCCGGACAAAGGGATGCTGGCGCTGCCGTGACCGGTGGCGGCGGCCATGGCTTCCTTGAAGTTGATGTCGCGGGCTGCGTAACCAGGGGTGTCGGAGTTGGCGATGTTGCTGGCAATGACGCGCTGGCGCTCCGAGCGCAGGCTCAGTGCGGTGGCCTGGAAGTCCAGACCGGCGGTCAGTTGGGAAAACATGGCACATTACCTCTCGTCATCGATTCGCTTGTCATGGCAGGGAGCCAAGGCCAGGGCGTGAAACGATTATGGAAAAGCTTGAGCGCAGCGATAGCTGGAATAAGAGGGGTTTCCGCCTGCACTTGGGCGGTTTGCCTGCTTGCGGGGCGGACTAAAGTTGTCGCATGCCAAATAGTCGCCTTGCCACCCGCTTGCTGAACCTGTTGCAGTTGCGTACAGGCCTGCAGTCGATCGTCTCGCGCCTGTGCCTGGCCGTGTTCGCCACTGTGTCCGTGCCCGCACTGGCCCAGGATCAGGCTGCGCAGATTGCCCAGGAAAGCCAGGCCTGGCTCGAGAAGGCCGTCGCCAATACGCGTCCGACCGGCGCCGCGCCGCTGCGCATGGTGGTTCAGGTCGGCTCGCTGGACAGTCGGTTGTCGCTGGCGCCCTGTGCCCAGGTCGAGCCCTACATGCCCACCGGAACCCGGCTATGGGGCAAGACCCGCATCGGCCTGCGCTGCATCGATGGTCCATCGCGCTGGAATGTGTTTTTGCCGGTGCAGGTGCAGGCCTTTGGTCAGACCTGGGTGATGCGCTCCGACGTGCCCTCCGGTGCCACCCTGGCGCTGGACGACGCAGTCATGGCCGAGGTGGACTGGGCGATTGAGAACCAGTCCGTGCTGGCCGATCCGGAGATGTGGATCGGGCAGACCGCCACCCGTGCGCTGCGCACGGGTCAGGTCTTGCGTCATGGCATGGTCAAGCCGTCCCAGGTTTTCCAGGCTGGATCCATGGTCCGAATCATCGCCAAGGGCCCCGGTTTCAGCGTGACTTCGGGTGGCCAGGCCCTGTCGGCAGGAATTGTCGGTGAAATGGCACGTATCCGAGTTGACAATGGGCGCGTGGTCTCCGGCCTGGTGCTGGACATGCGTACAGTGGAAGTCAACCTGTGAATCCGTGCATTGTGTGCAGGTATGGCTCAAGTTTTCCCGTCCCCGGCCGATAGCTATCGTACGATGCTGTGTCTTTCACAGCCGTGGGGAACATCATGAAAATCGGCCAGCCAATCGACCCGTCCGTCACCAACACGTCCAATAGCCAGAGCGCGGCCGCCAAAACCGGCGCAGAAATGGCCCATGCTGCACGTAGTGAACGCAAGGCGCCCAGCGATTCGGTGACGGTGTCCGCTCTGGCACGTGGTCTGGACAAGGCGTCTGCGACCGAACCCGAAGTCGACGTCGAAAAGGTCAACGCGATGAAGCAGGCGATTGCCGACAAGAGCTATACCGTCAATGCCGGTGCGATTGCCGACAAGATGCTCGCCAATGCGCGGGAAATGCTCCAGCGCACCACCTCATGACCGCAGGCGGCGACGTCTGTTGAGTCCCCAACGGAAAGCCGCCATGCCCCTGATCACCCTGCATCCCGATATTCACCAGGCGCTTGGCCAAGCCGAGCGCAGCGTTGCTGCGACCGGCCAGGCGCTGGTGCAAGGCATTCCCGAACAGGTGCATGCAGCCACGCGGGATCTGCATGACAGCGCGCACGCGCTGGCGCTGGTTTTGCGCGGTGTCGATGGCATTTCAACTGTCGCTGAACCTGTGCGCGACCGGCTGGTTCGCGTGGCGCGCGACATCGCCATGCAGCGTGAAGCCCTGTTGCGCCGCTCAGCGGCGGTCGAGCAATCCTTGCAGTCGCTGGTGCCCCAGTCCCAGGCCGCGACCTATTCCGGTGCGCTTTCGCGCTACGCGCGCGCTGGCGCCGGCAAGACTGGCGCTTTTCGTTCCTTCTGAAACCTTGTGTGCCAGACCAATAAATTGCGCAGCAATTTTTGCTCTGGCACCAACACTTCGTCGGAAGTTGGCTGTCCACCTTGTGTGCCAGACCAATAAACTGCGCAGCAATTTTTGCTCTGGCACCAACACTTCGTCGGAAGTTGGCTGTCCACCTTGTGTGCCAGACCAATAAACAAGCGCAGCAATTTTTGCTCTGGCACCAACACTTCGTCGGAAGTTGGCTGTCAGTGGCCCCGCATCTTGGCGCGCAAACGCGCTATCGACTGGCTGTGCAACTGGCAGACGCGCGACTCGGTGACGCCCAGCACGGCCGCGATCTCCTTGAGGTTCATGTCCTGCTCGTAGTACATGCTCATGACGAACTGCTCGCGTTCGGGCAGGTTCTTGATCGCCGCGACCAGCGATTCGCGCAGCCGCTGGTCGCGTAGCGCCTCCATCGGATCGCCCGCATCGTCGGCCACATCGTGGTGCTCCAGGAAGCCGTCGTCACTGTCGGAACCGCGCGACATGTCTTCCAGATACACCAGCTGGGTGCCACGCACCTTGCCCAGCAGGCTCTGGTAGTCGGTCAGGCTCATGCCCAGTTCCTGGGCGATCTCGGATTCAAGCGGGCTGCGGCCGAGTTGATGCTCGAGCCTGCGCAGCGCCTGTTCGATGTCTTTCTGGCTCTTGCGCGAGCCGCGCGACATCCAGTCGTTCTCGCGCAATTCGTCGAGCATGGCGCCGCGGATACGCTGGGTCGCAAAGGTCTCGAACTGCACGCCCTGGGTGGCCTCGTAACGCGTCAGTGCCTCCGACAGGCCGATCAGCCCGACCTGGATCAGGTCGTCCACCTGCACGCTGGCGGGCAACTTCGCCATCATGTGGTGCGCCAGCTTGCGCACCAGCGGTTGGTACTGTCGGATCAGGGCATTGCGGTCAAGCTGGCCCTTGGCGGTATACATCAATAACTCTCCCGGTCGGCGCTGCCGGAGCAGGCCGGAAACTGGATGTGGGCTCATGGTAGCGCAAGTCGGATTCCTGTCATCGCGTTGATGGGTGGCTGGCCGGACTGAGCATCAGGCGCAGGCGTGGGACGGCGCCGCTGCTGGCTTGTTCGGGTGCGATGAACAGGAAGCCCAGGTCAGCCGCGCGCGGATCGAATGCCGACGGGGCGCTGGTGCGCATCGACTGGCGCACCAGTTCGCCAGCATCGGCCTGGTCCCAGTCCTGCGGCACTTTCTGACCATTGGTCACACCGCGCAGCACCAGCTGATGGCGGATCGCCACGTCCAGGGCCGGGCCGAGCTTGACCGCCTCGTCGATCTTGGACAAAACCGTGGGCTGGGCTTCGCCCAGCTTGAAGGCACCCACCACTTCGTCCAGCGTGTCGCCCTGCGCGCCGGCGTTGAGCACCAGCAGCCGGCGCACGCCGGGCAGCGCCAGCACGTCGAGCGAATCGTTCTTGCGCGGATCGCGCGGCGCCAGTCCGGTGGTGTCGATCAGCACCATCTTCTTGGCTGAAAACAGGCCGAGCAGGTCTTGCAGGGCGGCTCGGTCATGCGCCAGGTGCGCCACCAGGCCCAGGCCGCGCGCGTGCTCGCGCAGTTGCGCGTGCGCGCCGACGCGCTGGGTATCGAGTGTGATCAGTCCGACGCTGGCTGCGCCATGCTCCTGGGCGCACAAGCCGGCCAGCTTGGCTGCCGTAGTGGTCTTGCCAACACCGGTGGCGCCTACCAGGGCATACACGCCGCCTTCCTGGTACAGCGCTGGTTGACCGTCGTCGGTATGGATGTTGCGGCGGATCGCCTCCATCATCCAGTGCATGGATTCCGCTGCGCTGAGCGACTCGGGCATACGCTCGAGGATGGCGCGCGCCAACGTCGGCGAATACCCGGCGCGCACCAGCTTGAGCATCAGGTTGGACTGGATCGGATTCTGGCGTGTCTGGCCGAGCCAGGCGAAGGTGTTGAAGCGGTCCTCGATCAGGTCGCGCATGGACTGCAGCTCATCGGCGATGCTGCGCGCGCCGACGCTGGGCGTTGCCACGCTGGACGCGGCCCTTGGTGCAGTCGGACGCTGCACGGTTGGCGCGGCGCTGCGGTTGCGCGGCGTCGAAGCGGGTGTCGGTGCCGGCTGCAGCTGGCCGCAGACCCAGTTCTTTCGCATCCACCGGGGTTTCGGTCTGGCGCCGGCGCAGCATGCGTTCGCGCACGTAGTCCTGGAACGACAGGGTGCTCATCGTCATCTGCGCCGTGTCCTGCGCCACCTGCTGGTGCGATTCGGGCAGTGCGCGTGCCAGCGTCACAGCTTCCGGCACAGGCTCGCGCGCTGGTGCAGCGGTGACCGGCGCGGGCCGTGGTGCGGCCGGCGCGCTGGCGCGCAGGTCCAGCGTCGACACGCTGTCTTCGGCTGTGGCCATCACCTCGACACCCAGGGCGGTCTGGCGGTTGGACAGAATCAGCGTGCCCTCGCCGAAGGCGTGGCGGGCCTTGGCCAGGGCCTCGCGCGACGGTGGCGCCGGTAAATCGTTGGATGTTCATGGTGCAGCACCTCGCAGGATGGGTCCGATTCGGATCGTGTGGGTCTCGGGAATTTCGCTGTGCGCCAGCACCTGCAGGCGCGGTGCGACGCGGCGCACCAGGCGTGCGATCGCGCTGCGGATCGGGTCTGGCACCAGCAGGCATGCGGGCACGCCGCTTTCTTCCTGCTTGAGCGCCACTTCGGCGGCAGTGCGGGTGAACATGTCGGCCACGCCGGGGTCGAGCGCCGGTCCGGCGGCGTTGCCCAGGGCCTGCACCAGCAGGCGTTCGAGTGGCGGGTCGATGGCGATCACGTTGAGTTCGCGTGAATGGGCCGTAGATCTGCTGCACGATGGCCGGCGACAGCGCGACGCGGATCTTCTTGGCCAGCTCGGCCGGATCGGTGGTGGTGGCCGCGTGTTCGGCCAGTGACTCGACGATGGTGCGGATGTCGCGGATGTGCACCGACTCGTCGAGCAGCAGCTGCAGGACTTTCTGGAACACGGCGATGGACACCATTTTTGGAACCACTTCCTCGATCAGTTTGGGAGCCAGTTTGGCGACATGGTCGACCAGTTGCTGGGTCTCGGTGCGGCTGAGCAATCGCGAGGCCTGCACCTGCATCAAGTGTGACAAATGTGTGGCCATCACGGTCTCGGAATCAACAACCGTAAACCCGGCCATTTGCGCCGCTTCCTTCTGGCGCGTCGTCGATCCAGTGCGCTGGCAGGCCGAACGCCGGGTCGGTGGTGGCGGTGCCGATCAGCGGCGTGGTGATGCCGCCCGGATTGATGGCCAGGAACATGCCGGGGAAGGCCTCGCCATCGCCCACGATCACGCCGCGCAGCGTGATGCGGTAGCCGCTGGGCTTGAGTTCGAGGTTGTCGCGCACATGCACCGCCGGTGGCAGAAATCCCACCTCCTGGGCGAACTTGCTTGCGCACGCCCTTGATGCGGTTGAGCAGGTCGCCCTGGCGCGATTTGTCGACCAGTGCGATCAGCCGGTAGCCCAGCTCCAGCCCGAGTTGATCGACCGGCTGCAGGTCGTCCCAGCTGGCCTCGCCGTCGTTGACCGGCGCCGCTTCGCTTGCCACCTCGGGCTCGGCTGGCGGCACCTGGTGCGCCAGCACCCAGGCGATGTAGCCCAGCACCGCGCCCATCGGACAGGAACACCAGGTGCGGCATGCCGGGAATGATGCCCAGCACGCCCAGGATGCCGGCCGCAATGCCCAGCACCTTGGGCGACACGAACATCTGGCGCACGATCTGGCGACCCAGGTCGTGGTCCTTGCCGACGCGCGAGACCACCATCGCCGCGGCGACCGAGATCAGCAGGCCCGGAATCTGCGCCACCAGCGCATCGCCGACGGCCAGCAGGATATAGGTGTCGGCGGCCTGCGAGGCGCTCAGGCCGTGCTGCAACACGCCGACCGTGAAGCCGCCCAGGATGTTGATCAGCAGGATCAGGATGCCGGCGACGGCGTCGCCGCGCACGAACTTGGACGCGCCATCCATCGAGCCATAGAAATCGGCCTCTTCCGAGACCTCGGCGCGCCGGCGCTTGGCTTCCTTCTCGTCGATGGTGCCGGCATTGAGGTCGGCGTCCACCGCCATCTGCTTGCCGGGCATGGCATCGAGCGCAAACCGTGCCGACACCTCGGCGATACGCTCGGCGCCCTTGGTGATGACGACGAAGTTGATCACCACCAGGATCAGGAACACGATCAGGCCGACCGCGAAATTGCCGCCGATCAGGAAGTGACCGAAGGCCTCGATCACTGCGCCCGCAGCGCCCGGGCCGGTGTGGCCTTCCATCAACACGACGCGGGTCGACGCCACGTTGAGCGACAGTCGCATCAAGGTGGTGAGCAGCAACACGGCCGGGAAGGCGGCGAAGTCGAGCGGGCGCAGCATGTAGGCCGCAACCATCATCACCATCAGCGCGACCGCGATGTTGATCGTGAAGAACACGTCGAGCAAGCCCGGCGGCAGCGGCAGCACCATCATGGCCAGCACGGCGATCACCAGCGTCGGCGCGGCCGCACCCCTGACAAAGCTCGCGTAGGGACCCAGCAGCGCCTGCAGGCTCTTGATCATCGGGTTCATGGTGACCTTTGCGCGGCGCGCGAATGCGGGTCAAGTTCGACCGGAACGTCGGGCTCGGGCGGGTCGCCCGGCATCGGCGCCTCGCCGCGCAGCGCAGCCTTGAGACGGTATACATAGGCCAGCACCTGCGCCACCGCGGTGTACAGGCTCGAAGGAATGTCCTGGCCGATCTCGGCGTTGGCGTACAGGGCGCGCGCCAGCATCGGCGACTGCAGCACCGGGATCGCGTGGCTGCGCGCCAGATCGCGGATGCGCATCGCCAGCAGATCGGCACCCTTGGAGATGACCTGGGGCGCGGCCATGGTGCTTTTCGTCGTAGCGGATGGCGACCGCGAAGTGGGTCGGGTTCATGACGACGAAATCGGCCTTGGGCACGGCCGAGACGCTGCCGCTTTGCGACAACTCGCGCTGGCGCTGGCGCAAACGCCCCTTGACATGCGGATTGCCGTCGGATTCCTTGTGTTCCTGCTTGAACTCCTGGTGCGACATCTTGAGGCGCGACTTGTGCAGGATTTTCTGCAGCGGCACGTCGATGGCGGCCACGACCAGCATCAGCACCAGCATCAGGCCCACGCCCGTCGCGAGCCAGTCGGCGGTGTATTTCAATGCGGCCATGGACGGCTGCATGATCAACGAGGCCACCGGCTGGATCGTCATGCCCAGGTAGCTGACACTGATGATCGACAACACGATGACGATCACCAGGATCTTGCCGACATCGGCCAGCTTGTCCTTGGTGAACAGGCGTCCGAAGCCTTTGAGCGGATTGATGCGGCTGATGTCGGGCACCAGCGGCTTGGACGAATTGACCCAGCCGCCGACGGCGATGTTGCTGAGCATGACGGCGACGATGATGGCGCTGGCAAACGCGCCGCACGCGATCACGCCCCATACCGCCATGTCCTGCAGCCGGTCGAGCATGGCTCCGGGCGCGCGCATCGTGGCCGCGTCGAACGACATCTGGCGCGCCATGTGCAACTGCAGCCGCTCGAACAGCAGTCGGCGCCAGCGCCATCATCATCACCGCGCCGACACCGAGCACCGCCAGATGGCACAGGTCACGCGAACGGGTGACCTGACCATCGTCGATGGCCTTTTGGAGCTTGCGCTCGGTTGCCGGCAGGTTCCGGTCCTGGCTGTTCGATTCCATGGCGTGGGTGAGTGAGCGTTCCCACGATTGTCATCAGCACGCGCGCAAACTAAAGCCTGAAAAGGCGGCAGATGACCCGGCACTTCGCCATGGCGTGCCGTCGCGCGGTCCGGGGCAGGCGATGGCAATTTTGCGGCGTGCGCAGGGCCGCGGTGCGTGACGCGAACGAGCCTACTGCTGCAGGCCCAGCTTCTTGAGGATGTAGATCACCTTGTCTTCGAGGATGGCCTTGGTGAACGGCTTGACCACATAACCGGCGGCGCCGAGTTGCGCGGCCAGCAGAATGTCTTCCTTGCGTGCCTCGGCAGTCACCATCAGGATCGGAATGTGCTTGAGTGCGTCATCCTTCTTGGCCTCGGCCAGCAACTGCAGCCCGTTGACGTTGGGCATGTTGATGTCGCAAATGACAAAGTCGAACTTGCTGCTGCGCAACTTGGCCAGCGCCGATTTTCCGTCCTCGGCTTCTTCCGTCTCCGTGAAGCCGCTTTCCTTGAGCAGGTTGCACACGATGCGCCGCATGGTGGAGAAATCGTCGACAACCAGGAAGCGCAGCTCATTGGCCATGGCGTAAGTATCCGTTGTTCACGGTATTGATTATCACCATAGCGCGCCAACGGCACGATCAGCGGCGCACTGCGGCACTGGCGACTGGCTGGGGAGCCTCGGCCTGCGCTTCGACAGGTGTCCGGGCGCGGCCCAGCAGGCGTTCTTCGGCGTCCCGCGTCATGACCAGGATGCTGATGCGCCGATTCACCGGGCTCAGCGGGTTCTGCGGCTCGAGCAGATTGCTCGACGCCATGCCGGTGACGCGCGCCAGTTTGTCGATCGGGCATGCCGGCGGCAACCAGTTCGCGGCGCGATGCGTTGGCGCGGTCGGACGACAGCTCCCAGTTGCTGTAACCGCGCTCGCCGCTGCCGTAGGGGCTGGCGTCGGTGTGACCGTCCAGGCTGATCTTGTTCTCGACGCCATTGAGCGCACTGCCGATCTCGCGCAGGATGTCGCGCATGTAGACCTTGACCAGCGCACTGCCGACGTCGAACATCGGCCGACTCTGGTCGTCGACGATCTGAATCTGCAGGCCGTCGGGCGTGATCTCCAGCGGATCTGCGCCTGGAATTCCGCCAGCTTGGGGCTGTTGGCGATCAGCGAACTGATCTTGTCGCGCATTAGCGCGAGTTTGCGATTGTCCTGCTTGGCCAGTTCAGCGCGCGCGGCGTCCGATGCCGCCTTGCGCGCAATCGGGTTGTTCGGGTCACCTTGCGCGTTCTGGCCAACCGTCTTGGTCAGGTCGACGCCGCCGCCCTGGATCACGCTGCTGCTGGCGCCAGCGCCCGACCGCCCATCATCGACACCTTCAGTGGCGAGGCAAAGTAGTCCGACAAGCCCTTCTTGTCGCCTTCGGTGGTGGAGCCGAGCAGCCACATCAGCAAGAAGAACGCCATCATCGCGGTCACGAAGTCGGCATAGGCGATCTTCCAGGCGCCGCCATGCACCGCATGGCCGCCCTTCTTGACCCTCTTGATGATGATCGGCTGGAGCTTCTTGGCGTCGGTGGCCATGGCGTTTACCGGTTGGCGACCCGCTTACTTCTTGCCGCGCACGTGGGCTTCGAGCTCGGCAAAGCTGGGCCGTTCGGTCGAGAACAGCACCTTGCGGCCGAACTCGATGGCGGTGGACGGGTTGTAGCCCTGCATGCTGGCCAGCAGCGTGGTCTTGATGCATTGCAGCTCCTTGCTGGCATCCTCGGACTTCTGCTCCAGCAGGCCGCCCAGCGGTTCGACCACCGCATACGCCAGCAAGATGCCCAGGAAGGTGCCGACCAGCGCCGACGCGATCATGCCGCCCAGCACCGCCGGCGGTTGGCCGACCGAGCCCATGGTGTTGACCACGCCCAGCACGGCGGCCACGATGCCGAAGGCCGGCAGGCCGCCGGCCAGGCGCGCGATGGCGGCGATCGGCGCATGCGCCTCCTGGTGGTGGGTGTCGATTTCGCTGTCCATCAGCGACTCGATCTCGTGGGCATTGAGGTTGCCCGAGACCATCATGCGCAGGTAGTCGGTCATGAACTCGACCACGTGGTGGTCGCTGCCCACGGTGGGGTATTTCTTGAAGATCTCCGACTCGTGCGGTGTCTCGACGTCCTTCTCGATCGCCATCAGCCCTTCCTTGCGGGCCTTTTGCAGGATGTCGTAGAGCAGCGCCATCAGCTCCAGGTAGCGGGTCTTGGTGTATTTCGAGCTCTTGAGCGCCTGCGGAATCAGCGCAATCGTGGCCTTGAGCACCTTGGGCTGGTTGTTGACCACGAACGCACCCAAGGCCGCACCCAGGATGGTGATCAATTCGAACGGAAGCGCCGTCAGGATGACCTGGATGTTGCCGCCGTGGAAGATGTACACCCCGAAGATGCACGCCATGGCGACGACGTAGCCGATGATTACTAACATGTGTGCGGGCTAGGTGCTAAGGGCATTGCCGACAGATCACCATCGGCACGGTTGTGATGTGCCCATTCTATGAAATTGACGATAGCCCAAAAGTGGAAAAGGGCCTTGAATGGGGCCCTTTATGCCGGTTTGACCCGGCATGTGCACGCAAACCGTCGGGCATTCAGTGCAGCAAGATTCCACCGGCCGCCGCACTTTTGCCGGCGCGCGCCGGTGGCTCGCACAGCCCGCAGATGAAGTGGCGCTTGTTCTCGTACGGCTCGGTGACGAAATGGCCGCCACAACGCGAGCACGGGGTCATCGTCAGCATCTGGTTGTTGACGAACTTGACCAGGCGCCAGGCGCGCGTGATCGACAGCAGCGGCTCGACATCGCAGCAGGCGATCTGCTCGGTATACAGCTTGTAGGCCTTCATCACCGCGTCGATGTCGTCCAGCGCGCTCACCTTGCACAGGTATTCGTAGGTATTGAGGAACAGCGAGGCGTGGATATTGGGCTGCCAGGTCAGAAACCAGTCGGTCGAGAACGGCAGTTGCCCCTTGGACGGTGAACGGCCGGCGACTTCCTTGTAGAGCCGCAGCAGCCGCTCGTAGGACAGGCTGGTCTCGCTCTCGAGCACCTGCAGCCGCGCGCCGAGATTGATCAGCGCCACGGCGCGGGTGATTTCAATCGAATCGTTCAGGACGCTTTTGCTGGCCATGGTGCTTGTCTCGTCAGGTGTCTGGTTGAGGCATGTGTAAGGCAATGCCTTACATGCTCTCCGCGAAGCGGCCCGACATCAGGATGTTGGCGTGCAGCCGGCTGGTGGCATCGTTGTTCACTTTGCTGGTGGTGTGGTTGGTCAGCAGGTTCCACACGATGTCGTCATCGACCCGGAAGCGGCACAGCAGCATGTTGCCCGATGCGATCTTGAGAATCTGTGCTGGCGACAGCGCGGCGATCAGATCGGCCGACTCCTCGGACATGCCCAGGCGGAAAAGCGCTTCGGCGCGGTCCGAGCGGATCAGGTTCTGCGCCAGCATCAGATAGGTGAGGTTGGCTTCTCTGATCTCGGCAAGGATCTGGTCGTTTGTCATGGGGTCTCCTGTGGGCTTGGACGCCGGTTTGCACCGCTGGGATCGATTGTGATTGGCAGTTCAAAAACTTGAATCGGCAAACGGATGTGTGTCGTGTCAGGCATTGCGTCCCGGTGTGTAAGGTAAATGCTAACGACGCGCTGCCCAGACGTCGATCTGGCCGGTGAAAACCCGCCTGTTCTGCTGATTTGTGCTGCCACCGGCCCGACGTTGGCCGCCCGATTGGTGCTAAGCCTTGAATTGTCCGCAAACCCGGTTGCTTATCCGGCTTTTCGACTTCGGTGGTTTCCGTAACCTTGACCCCGTCCCTCATGAAATGAACAAGTGATATCCGCGGGTTGGCCCGCAATGGCAACCAGAGTCCGCTGCCCGCACCGAATAGTCAGGGCGGACCCGGCGCCTCGAAAAGACAGAGGCGTTCCGCTTAACAGGAGTTTCAAATGGCTTCGATCATCAATACCAACATCGCATCGCTCAACGCGCAACGCAACCTGGCCATGAGCCAGACGTCTCTGACGACGTCGATGCAGCGGCTCTCGTCCGGACTGCGTATCAACAGCGCCAAGGACGATGCCGCCGGGCTGGCCATTACCGAGCGTTTCACGACCCAGATCCGGGGTCTGAACCAGGCGGCGCGCAACGCCAATGACGGCATATCGTTGTCGCAGACGGCTGAGGGCGCGCTGGGTGAAATGGCCAGCAATCTGCAGCGCATCCGTGAACTGGCGGTGCAGTCGGCCAACTCGACCAATTCGGCATCGGATCGCGCTGCGCTGGACCAGGAGGTGCAGCAGCGACTGGCCGAGATGGACCGGGTCGCGACACAGACTTCGTTCAACGGCCTCAAATTGCTCGATGGTTCGTTCGGTAACTCGACGTTTCAGGTGGGTGCCAATGTCGGCGACACGATCGCGATCTCGCTGAGTACCAGCATGCGTACCAGCAAGATCGGCAATATCGCCAGCAGCAGTTCGACCAACGCCGCTGGCGTAGGAACTTCAGCTTTGACGGGGGGGGCTGCCTCGATCGCAGTTGGGCCGAACGCGGCGACATCGATCGGTGCGTCGATTGCGGGTACCTCGGTAGGACAGAATGCGGGTAGTGCTTTTGCCAAGGCCGAGGCGATCAATTTGTCGGCTGTGCCGGGTCTGACGGTGTCGGCGGCTACGTATACAGCGCTGACCTTGAATCCCACAGCCACCACCGGAACCGCTCTCCGTTCCCGTGACGACTGCGACCTACAGCCTGACCATCAACGGGCAGCCCATCATTGCGGCTTTCGATGGCACCACGGGTGCTACGCTGTCGGCGCAGCAGATTGTGGACGCTGTCAACACCCAGAAGATCAATACCGGCGTTACCGCCGTGCTGACGGGCACCACTTTGCTGCTGGAGGCGGCGGATGGGCGAGACATCAATGTGGGCCAATTGCATGGCACCGGATCCTCGGGTGGCCTGACTTCGCACGCCGCTGTGGCCGCTACCGCCACGACGCCGACTTATCTGGCCGGGGTGGTTGGAGCGACTCTTGCAGCTGGCGCGGCGACGGCGGCAAACAACGCAGCGGGCACCAATAGCGGACAGCTCACCTTCACCGCACAGGCCAATATCGTCTTCACGGGAGAAGCCGTCAAGATGGGCCTGGGCGCGGCGTCGGATGCCACGATCAACCTGGATTCGGTATCCATCGCAACCGCCGATATCCTGACGGTTGCAGGCGCCAACAATATCATCAAGCGCGTTGACGCAGCATTGACATCGGTAAGTGGTTTGCGCAGCACCTTCGGTGCTATTCAGAATCGATTCGAGTCGGTGATCGCCAACCTCACGACCACTTCCGAAAACCTGACTGCTTCGCGCAGTCGGATCCAGGACGCGGATTTCGCCATGGAAACCGCGAATCTGTCGCGCGCCCAGATCCTGCAGCAGGCCGGTACGGCGATGGTGGCGCAGGCCAACCAGCTGCCGCAAGGCGTGCTGGCGCTGTTGCGTCAGTAGGCTGGCCGCCGCCATTGGGCGGCTCCTGGCGCGCCTTCATTTTGCGCCCCCGATCGGTTTGCCGGTTGGGGGCGCATTCGTTTTGGGCGCAGCGAAAGCTCAAGTTCTCCGGTGAAGCGCCGTTAAACGTAACGCAGGGCTGTGCATTTTTGATCTGTCAAGTGATTTTGTGCACAGCTAAACGACGATCAGAGGTGGAAAAGACCGATATTTCTCAAGTTTGGACGTGATCACGCCGAAGACAAACCCAACGGGTTCCGATTCGGACTCGTCGGCCAGCAGCAGAACATGGGTTCCTGCCGGTCTAGGCGGCTGGTGGAATCACCGGCGGTGGGAATGGCGACAAACCCGTAGTAGTCCAGCTTAAAAGGAGCTTTCAAATGGCCTCGATCATCAACACGAATATCAATTCGATAACCGCGCAGCGCAACCTGGCCATGACCCAGTCGTCGCTGTCCACCTCCATGCAGCGCCTGTCGTCGGGTCTGCGCATCAACAGCGCCAAGGACGACGCGGCCGGCCTGGCGATTTCGGAGCGCTTCACGACCCAGATCCGCGGTCTGAACCAGGCTTCGCGCAACGCCAATGACGGTATCTCGCTGGCGCAGACTGCTGAAGGCGCATTGGCCGAGATCACCAGCAACTTGCAGCGTATCCGCGAACTGGCCGTGCAGTCGGCCAACGCGACCAACTCGGCGTCCGACCGTGCTGCGCTGGACCAGGAGGTGCAGCAGCGTCTGGCCGAGATCGATCGAGTGGCGTCGCAAACCTCGTTCAACGGTCAGAAGATCCTGGATGGCTCGTTTGGCAATGCGGTGTTCCAGGTCGGTGCCAATGTCGGGCGAGACCATTGGCGTCAGTCTGGCCACCAGCATCCGAACCACGGCAATTGGCAAGACGCGCAGATTACGTCAACGGCTACGACCGCCGTACGGCACGTGCCTTGGCAATCGGCGCAGCAAGGTACCGGCGTTACCAGGCGACCGCGCTGACACGGCGTCAGATCTGACGATTGCCGTCGGTGCTGCCAGCTGCGGCTGGTCGGTGCCTGCGTCGGCCGGGCTACGCGGGCGCGGCGACAGAGCAGGGTGCCGGCAGTGCTTATCGCCAAGGCGGCCGCCATCAATGCGTGCTGGGGTTGCTGGCTTGACGGCGACCGCTGACACAACAGTCGTGTCACGTTTGCAGCGGTGACGGGCAGCGGCAGTGACTAGCGCGACTGGCGCGACACGTGACTACGCTGACGATCAACGGGCAGGCAATCTATACCGCGCAACGGTGATGCACTGACGCGACACACAGGATGTGCCGACGCGATCAATGCCAATCCAGCGACCACTGGTGTCACGGCCGCATTTGACAGCGCACGCAGCCGCTGACGCTTGACGGCTGCCGATGGTCGCGACATCGCGATTAGTCAGACAGCGGTGCTGCTGCGCGACCTGGCGCTGACGGCTCGGCAGTCACGACAGCCATCGCGTGAATCACCGCGAACGACGCCACGGCTGACGACTGCCGCAGTCGACGGCAACCGACGGTATCGCAACACTGTTCGCGGGCACGATCACCGTGCTGACCAGTACGTCGGCGATCACGCTGGGTGGCGCTGAGCCTGCATTGGTTACGCGACGGCAGCCACGATGGCGCTGGGCAGCTCGGCGCTGACTGCTGCAGTCGTGTCACGACGGTTGCCAACGCGAACAACGCGATCCAGCGCGTCGACTGCGGCGCTGACCTCGGTCAGCACCTTGCGCAGCACCTTCGGTGCGATCCAGAACCGGTTCGACTCGGTCATTGCCAGCCTGAGCACCACGTCGGAAAACCTGACGGCATCGCGTAGCCGTGTGCAGGACGCCGACTTCGCCCAGGAAACCGCCAACCTGTCGCGCGCCCAGATCCTGCAGCAGGCCGGTACGGCGATGGTGGCCCAGGCCAACCAGTTGCCGCAGGGTGTGTTGGCCCTGCTGCGTTGATCATGCGGCAGTAGTAGGCAAAAGAGAACGCCAGACCCATCACGGGTCTGGCGGATTCACCGGGCGGTGACGGGCTATTGGCCGGTCACCGCCATTCGTGTTCTGGAAATCAGGGGCTTTTCGGAGGTTTGGCTGGCGCTGGCATTCACCATAATGGTGACGCGGCAATTTGGGCGGGAGATCGACATCATGGCAACCATTTCATCGGTAGGTATCGGCAGCGGCCTGGACGTCAAGAGCATCGTGACGCAGCTGGTCGCGCTCGAAAAACAGCCGCTCAAGACGCTGGAAGCCAAGGCCACCACCTACCAGGCGCAGGTGTCGGCGTTCGCGCAGATCCAGTCCGAGTTCTCGGCCTTGTCCGACGTGGCCCAGCGCATTTCGGCGGCTGGCGCCTGGAGCGCCCGCACTGCCAGTTCGTCGAATACGGCTGCCGCGACCATCAGCGCGACATCCACTACGGCCGCCACTTCATTCACGCTCGATGTGGACGTGCTGGCGCAGACGCAATCGGTGTCATCGGCGCCGCTGACCGCCGGGCAGGCGGTCGGCTCCGGCACGCTGACCTTGCAACTGGGTACCTGGAGTGGCGGCGGGGCCAGTTTCACGCCGGCGACGACCGGCCCGGTCGAGGTGACGGTGTTGGCCACCGACACGGTGGCCGATATCGCGACCAAGATCAACGCCGCAGGGGCCGGTGTTGTGGCCACTGCTTTTTTTGACGGCACCAAAGACATTCTGATGTTGGCCTCCAATGACACCGGCGAGGCGGCCGGTTTTCGCATGCAGGTGGCCGACGACGACGCCGGTCTGCCGGGCGACGAAGCCGGGCTGTCGCGTCTGGCGTTCGACCCCGAGGCAGGTGCTTTCGGCATGGCGCAGGCCAGCCTGCCGGTGCGCTACGGCCAGGATGCGCAGGCGCGCATCAACGGCCTGGCCGTGACGTCGGCGACGAATACGCTGGAAAACAATATTCCGGGCGTCACGATCAAGCTGCTGGCCACCACCACCACGGGGTTCGGCACGCCAGGCGAAACCCGGTCTTCGGCGACCATGCGCATCAGTGAAGACGTGACGCTGGCGGTGAAGAACGTGAACGACTTCGTCACCGCCTACAACACGCTCAACGAGACACTCACCGAGCTGACCAAATATGATTCCGCCACCAAGACCGGCGCCTTGTTTCAGGGCGATTCATCCGTGGTGGGTCTGCAGTCGGTGCTGCGCAACATGGCGGCGTCGATCAGCGCAGGGCGGTGGGGCCTACCAGCGCCTGTCCGACATCGGTCTGGAGCGTCAACTCGACGGGTCGCTGGACATCAACACCGCCAAGCTGAGTGTGGCGGCCAACAACGGCACCGCCTTGCAGGACCTGTTCACGACCAACAACAGCAATCCGCTGACCAACGGGTTTGCGCTCAAGTTCGACACCCTGAGCAGCGGCGTGTTGGCCAGCAGCGGTTCGGTGACCAACAAGGCGGCGGCGTTGCAGCGCGAAATCGAGCGCAACGCCGATGCGCAGGAAAAGGTCAACGAGCGCGCGGCCGTGGTCGAGGCCCGGCTGAACAAGCAGTACTCGGCGCTCGACGCGCGCATGGCGCAGCTGACGGCGCTCAACGACTTTGTCGCCCAGCAAGTCACGCTCTGGAACAACACCGACTACAACAGCTGAGGCGTGATCGGCGCTTGCACGGGTCTGCCGGCGGCGCGGCCCGCGTGCAACGCCCGCGCCGGCTCCTGTTTGTGCGATATGGTGGCTTGAGCGCGAAAAGCGCCACAAAACCCGTCCACGCAAACCGATGGCCGCGACACAATACACTTGAGTTGTCTCCCGTCTTGCCGATAACCAATACATACACAGATTGGATCGCAGCATGTTTAACTCGGTTGGTTCACGCTCGGCTTCCGCCTACCGGAAGATTGGTGTTGAAACACAGGTCGACCAGGCCAATCCGCAAGAGCTGGTCGGCATGCTGTTCGACGGCCTGCAGTTGGCCATCGGTTCGGCACGTGCGGCCCTGCAACGCGGGGACATCGCCGCCAAGGGTAAGCAGATCGGAATCGCGGTGCGCATTCTCGATGAAGGACTGCGCGGCAGCCTGAACCTGGAGCAAGGCGGGGAACTCGCAGGCAACCTGCATGATCTGTACCAATACTGTGTGATGCGTCTGACCCAGGCCAACGCGCGCAACGATGACGCAGCGCTGGCCGAAGTGCAGCAGCTGATCGAACCGGTTGCGACCGGATGGAAACAGATGGGCGAGGCGGCAACGCCACGCCTGAAAGCAGCCTGAGTACCCGGAGCCCTTGATGAGCCAGAAACTGATCGATTACTACCGGGCCATCGAAGTGGCCAGTCGCCAGATGCTCGACGCGGCCAAGACCGACGACTGGGATGGCGTGGTGCGGCTCGAGGGTACCTGCGCGGTGCTGATCGAGCAACTGCGCTACGCCGCCACGACGCAGGAACTTCCCAAGGAGAACCGCGCGGAGAAGTCCGGCATCATGTTGCGCATCCTGGCCAACGATGCCCAGATCCGCTACCTGGCCGAGCCCTGGATGGCGCATTTCGAGAAGAAATTCGAGGGACTGCAGCAGATGCTGCACTGAACTGGTGCGTTGTGCGTGGTCGGTGGCCGTCAGACCTGCATGTTCATGATGTCGGTATAGGCCTGGACCATGCGGTTGCGCACATGCAAGGTGGCCTGAAAACCGATCTGGGCCTTCTGGATCGCCACCATGGTGTCCTCCAGGCTGACCGTGGGGTTCTCCATCTGAACCTCGCGCTGCATCTTTACGGCGTTGTTCTGGGCGGCGCTGACTTCGGTCAGCGCACTTTTCATGGCGCCGCCGAAGCCGCCCGTCGCACCGCCGACGGCCGTATCCGCCGCCGGGCGCGTCAGCGCGGCGGGGCGCAAGCCGAGTGGGAAACTGGTGGGGGGCAGGCGTAGATCCATGGTGTTCTCCTGGGGCTATCCCCATGACACTTGCATGCTAGCGGTGCATGGCAACTGAAAATAGTTGAATTGGCGGGTGAATGCGGGCCTTATCGGGCTAATGTTTTGCGCCTGTGTCCGAATAATCAAGGCCATCGTTGGTGCGACCTCGCGCCACGCCGTTTCGGATGGTTCGATGACCGCAGTTGCCACGCTACCCCCACCTGTCACGCTGACACAGCGGCTGTCCGGGCTGGAGTCCGGCCCGCGCATGCGTCTGGCCTTCGGCGCGGTGGTCTCGTGGCCATCGTCATCGCCGGCGTCATGCTGGGCAACAGGTCGGACTGGCGGGTGTTGTATGCCAACCTGGCCGACAAGGACGGTGGTGCCATCGTGGCCCAGCTGTCGCAGATGAATATTCCCTACAAGTACACCGAAGGCGGCTCGGCCATTCTGGTGCCGGCGGACAAGGTGCACGACACCCGCTTGCGCCTGGCCTCCCAGGGTTTGCCCAAGGGCTCGGTGGTCGGCTTCGAGATGATGGAGTCCAATCGTTTTGGCATGACCCAGTTCCAGGAGCGCCTGACGTTCCAGCGCGGCCTCGAGGGCGAGCTGACGCGCTCGATCCAGGCCTTGTCGTCGGTGCAAAGTGCGCGCGTGCATCTGGCGCTGCCGAACCAGAACGGCTTTTTTCGCGAGCAGCAAAAGCCCTCGGCGTCGGTGCTGGTCAGCCTGTATCCGGCGCGCTCGCTGGACCGCACCCAGATTGCCGGCATCGTGCATCTGGTCGCATCGAGTGTGCCGGAGTTGGCGCCGGCGGCGGTCAGCGTGCTCGACGACAGCGGCAAGCTGCTGTCCACACCGGCCGACGGCTCGGGCGACTCACGCGGGGTCGACGCCGAGCAGTTGCAGTACACGCAAAGCATCGAGCAGTCTTTCACCCGCCGCATTCTGGACATCCTGGAGCCGATCGTCGGCAAGGGCAATGCACGCGCCCAGGTGACGGCCGACGTCGATTTCTCGCAGACACAGTCGACCTCCGAGTCGCATCGCCCGAACCAGACGCCGGACAGCAGCGCCATTCGCAGCCAGCAGTTGGTGGAGACCGGTGCCGGCGGCGGCGCTGCAGCCGGCCCGTCCGGTGTGCCAGGCGCCGTGTCCAATCAGCCGCCGGGCAACGCCACGGCACCGATCAACGCCCGGCGCAGACTCTGGCCGCGGCCGGTACGCCGGGTTTCGGCGCACAAGGTTCGGCTGCGGCCGGCGGCAAGCGCGAGTCGATCATCAATTACGAGGTGGACAAGACGATGCGGGTGGTGCGCTCGAGCACCGGGCAGGTGCGACGTTTGAGTGCGGCGGTGGTGGTCAATCATCGAATCGGCAAGGATGACCGCGGCAATGCCATATCGGAGGCGTTGACGGTCGAGCAGATCGAAAAGATGACCGCGCTGGTGCGCGAAACCATCGGATTCAACAAGGAACGCGGCGACTCGGTGAACCTGATGAATGCACCGTTCGCGGTTGAAAAGCGGGACGAGATGGTGCTGCCGCTGTGGCGCCAGCCCGAGATGCAGGATCTGGCGCGCAGCCTGGCCTGGCCGATCGGCACGGTACTGCTGGTGGCGCTGGTGCTGCTGGGGCTGGTGCGGCCCGGCCTCAAGGCGATGGCGCAGCGGTCCACCATGGTCGAGTCGGTCGGTGAAGGGCAAGTAGCCGGGCAACTCGATGCCGCTGGTGGCCGACGAAGCCGAGCGTCCGCCGCTGCTGATCAAGGCTGCACCCAAACCGCTGCCGGAGCCGACGGAGGGCGAATTGCGCCTCGAAGACGCGCGCAAGCTGGCACGGGAGAATCCGGCGGCAGTGGCCAGCATCGTCAAGGGGTGGATCGGCAGCGAGGTGCCGGCCTGAGCCCGGTCTGGTAAAACACGCATATGGCTGACGACGGACTACAGGACGCTGCGATATTGCTGATGTCGCTCGGAGAAGCCGAGGCGGCAGAGGTATTCAAGCATTTGTCGCCCAAGGAGGTGCAAAAGCTGGGCGAGGCCATTGCGCGCACCAAGGCGATTCCGCGCGACCGCGCAGACAGGCGTGGTGGACAAATTCATCGATGTCGCGGCGTCGCAGAGCTTGCTGGTCGCCGACTCGGGCGACTATGTGCGCGCGGTGCTCAGGCGGGCGCTGGGCGACGACAAGGCGACCTTGCTGCTCGACCGCATCCTGCAAGGCGGCGACGTCTCTGGCATCGAGAGTCTGAAGTGGATGGATGCGCTGTCGGTGGCGGAGTTGTTGCGCAACGAACATCCGCAGATCGTGGCGGCCATTCTGGTCCACCTGGATTTCGACCAGGCGATCCGAGGTGCTCAAACTGCTCAGCGAGCGCCAGCGCAACGAAGTGATGCTGCGCATCGCGACGATGGAAGGCATCCAGCCCACCGCGCTCAAGGACCTCAACGAGGTGTTGTTCCAGGTGTTGCAGGGTACCGACAAGGTGCGCAAGTCATCGCTGGGCGGCGTCAAGGCGGCGGCCGAGATGATCAACCTGATGGGCGCGAATATCGAAGGCACCGTGATCGAGTCGATTCGCAGCCACGACCCGGATCTGGCGCAAAGAATCATGGACAAGATGTTCGTGTTCGACGACTTGCTCACGCTCGACAACAAGGCGATCCAGATGGTGCTCAAGGAGGTGGCCTCCGATGTGCTGATCTCTGCGCTCAAGGGTGCGCAACCCGAGCTCAAGGAAAAAATCCTGTCCAACATGTCGTCGCGCGCAGCCGAGACCTTGCGCGAAGACCTGGAGTCGCGCGGCCCGATGCGCTTGTCCGAGGTGGAGGCGCAGCAAAAGGAAATCCTCAAGACCGTGCGCCGGCTTGCCGACGAGGGTCAGATCGTGGTCGGCGGAGGTGGCGCCGACGACGCCATGGTGTAAGCGAACGGCAAAGCCATGCGCAACCTCACACGTTTCATTCCAGGCGAAGACATTCGTCAGGTGTCGCAGTGGGACTTTGGCGACGTCGACGCCGACCTGCTCAAGCTGGCCGAAGATGACCGTGCGCGGCAGGCCGAACTGGACCACGTGCGCGATGAAGCGTCGCGTCAGAAAGTCCGCTCCGAAGGATTTGCCGAGGGTTTCGCCCAAGGCCAGGCGAACGCCATCTTGCAGGGCGAACAGCAGCTCAAGGCCTATATCGATGGGCAGGGCCGGGAATCGGCCGCACAGTTTGGCGCAATTGCTGCAATCAGCCCGGGAGCAACTGGCGCAGTCGCAACAGGTGATGGCGCGCGGGGTGCTGGAACTGGCGTGCGAAGTGGCCCGGCAAGTCCTGCGCCACGAGTTGTCGGTCAACCCGAACGTGGTGCTGCCGGTGGTGCGCGAAGGCCTCAATCTGCTGGGCGATGACAGCAAGGGTGCAGTGGTCCGGCTCAATCCGCTCGACCTGGACGTGCTCGAAGACACGCTGCAGACCGAGTTCTCCGGTCTGTCGCTGACCTTGACGCCGGACAGCAGCATTGAGCCTGGCGGTTGCCGCATCTCCAACGCCGGAGCCGTGATCGATGGCGATCTGCATACGCGCTGGCGCCGTGCCATTGCCAAACTCGGCCTGGAGCTCGATTGGGATGAGTGATGCCATGGTCACCGACCAGCCCGCCGCCTGGCAGCAATTGCTGGCCGACGCCTGTGCCCGGGTGCGGGTGGGCAGCAGTCTGGAGCAGCGCGGTACCTTGACGCGACTGGCCGGCCTGGTGCTCGAGGCCAGCGGTCTGCGCATGCCGGTGGGCAGCCAGTGTTACATCCGTTCGCCGTCACGGGGGCCGGTGCTGGCCGAGGTCGTCGGCTTCTCGCAGGACCGGGCCTATCTGATGCCTGCCGGCGACGTGCATGGGCTGTCCAGCGGTGCCGGGTAGTGCCCGCGGCGGCTTTTGTGCCGACTCCCCGCCTGGGGCAGGCGACGCACCAGGATTCTGATCTGGATGTCGGGCGCCTGCGCCTGCCGCTGGGCGATGGCTTGCTGGGCCGTGTCGTGGACGCCCATGGTGCACCGATGGACCGCATGGGGCCGATTCTGGACGTGGCTGCCGCTGGCGCTGGATCGCAATCCGGTCAATGCCATGGACCGGGCGCCGGTGCGCGAGGTGCTCGACACCGGCGTGCGGGCCATCAATGCCTTGCTGACCGTGGGTCGGGGCCAGCGCATCGGGCTTGTTTTCGGGCTCTGGCGTCGGCAAGAGCGTGCTGCTGGGCATGATGGCGCGCTACACCAGCGCCGATGTGATCGTCGTCGGCCTGATCGGCGAACGTGGACGCGAGGTCAAGGAGTTCATCGAGGACATCCTGGGCGAGGAGGGGCGGGCCACGGTCGGTCGTGGTGGCGGCGCCGGCCGACTGCGCCGCCGATGGTGCGCATGCAAGGCGCGGCCTATGCCACCGCGATCGCGGAGAGCTTTCGCGACCAGGGCAAGCATGTGTTGCTGCTGATGGATTCGCTGACCCGTTATGCCATGGCGCAGCGCGAGATTGCGCTGGCCATCGGTGAGCCGCCGGCGACCAAGGGTTATCCGCCGTCCTGTTTTGCCAAGTTGCCGCAACTGGTCGAGCGCAGCGGCAACGGCCTGCACGGTGTGGGATCGATCACCGCGTTCTATACCGTGTTGTCCGAAGGCGACGATCAGCAGGACCCGATCGCCGACGCGGCGCGGGCCATTCTGGACGGGCATATCGTGTTGTCGCGGGCGCTGGCCGAGGCCGGTCACTATCCGGCGATCGACATCGCGCAATCGGCTTCGCGGGTGATGCACAACGTGGTGCCGGCTAGCCATTTCGAACTGGCGCGGCGCTTTCGGGCCATGAATGCGACATATGACAAAGGGCGCGATCTGGTGCAGATCGGCGCCTATGTCGGCGGATCCGACCCGCAGATGGATCGGGCCATCACCCTGCATGAGCCGATGCAGGCATTCTTGCAGCAGGACATGCATGAGCCCGCGACGCTGACCGACAGCCTGGAAGACATGGGCCTGGTGCTGGGCGAGGGCAGGGTATGAAGCCTTTGGGTACGTCGACTGACCGCAGGTGGTGGGCGTGAGCACACTGAACGGACTGTCGAGTGGCGATCGACTTGGCAACACGCCAGCGCGACGATGCCGGCCAGGCCCTGGCGCAGGTGGTGCGCCGCTTCGACCAGGCACGCATGCAGATGGACCAGCTGCACAGCTACGCGGCCGATACCGCCTCGCGCTGGTCGGTGGCGTCGCAGGCCAGCACGACACCGCAGATCGTGGGCCACTACTACCAGTTCATGGAGCGTCTGGATCAGACCATCGAGATGCAGCAAGCTGCCATTGTCGAGGTGCAGCGCCAACGCGAAGCCGCGCGGCAGGTGCTTTTGGAGGCCGAGGTCCGCATGGCCGGGCTTCATCGCCTGATGCAAAGGCGTCGTTCCGAGCTGGCACGGACGCTGGAACAACGTGAGCAGCGCCAATCTGATGAGTTGGCGGCGCAGATGCACCGGCGCGTGGCACTGGCCAGGGAAAACAGGGGAAACTCATGAGCATCGAAATCAGCGCACCCGCGACGGCATCGAACGGCAGCGTCAAGCCGGGCGCGCGTGCGCAGACCGCGCAGACTGCCGGCGACGCGCCAGCCGCATCTTTCCTGTCGTTGCTCGGTGCCATGGGGCTGGGCGCGACGGACGCAGCCAGGGCTATGGCCGAGTCGGACGCCGAATACTTGAGCGGTGTTCGCCTGGCTGCGGAACCTGGGCAGAATGATGCGACTGCATTGGCGCAGACGCCTGTGCCGGCGGACTGGTGGCCAACAGCCGCTTCGGACGCAGCGGCCGGGCTGCCCGGCCATGTTCGTGCGGGGGTACAGGGAGCCGGCGCCACAATGGCTGGGGCGTCGGCACGGGCACACGGGATGCAGGCCATGCAACAGGCGGGGGCTGATCCCGCCTTGTCCATTCCGGGAGCGGGTCTGAACGCGACCAGCGAGCTGCAGCAACTCCCCGCCCAGGCACTCGCGGCGCAGCAGGACGGGGACGCCACGCCGCTATTGCCCAGGGACTTCATGGCCCGTTTGGAGGCGACGCGTACCGCGGCCGAACCCGACACCGCGGCGCTGCGCGCGGCCAGCGCACCGCTGGGAGGTGGACCGTCGTTCACCCAGGTGGTGTCGTTGTTCGATACGGCGGCGGCCGGCCTGCATGCCGGCGGGGCGCTGCGCAGCCTGGAGCGCAATCAGAACCGGATGGCGGCGACAGGCTCCGCGCAGCAGGGCTTGGTGACCTGGGGCGATGCCACACCGGCCGGCACCCAGCATGGCGCCAGTGCCGTCTATGCGCCGGGTGCGTTGACGCCGGCACCCGCCACGGCCATGGCGGAAAAAGTTCATTACTGGGTGTCGCGTGGCGTGCAAAGTGCCGAGCTGCAACTCGATGCGTTTGCCGGCGGGTCGGTCGACGTCAGCATCGCGGTCAAGGGAGACGAGGCGATCATCGAATTCCGCACAGATCAACCGCAGGCTCGCCAGTTGTTGCTGGAGGCCATGCCGCATCTCAAGGAACTGCTGGCCAGCGAGGGACTGGTTCTGTCGGGCGGATTTGTCGGCGGTTCTGCGCAGCAGGGCGGTCAATCACAAGGCCGCGGCGCCCAGGATCCGGCGGCACGCGAGTCGTTGGCGCAAGCGCCACAGGCCGCGCCAGGCCGCGCCGGGGTGCCGGGTCGAAGGGTGGATTTGTTCGTCTGAGGCGCAGTTCCCGGCCCAGGCGGCAGGGATTGCCATGGATTCCGACCCCTTATCCATCCATCGCCGTGCAACGGGTGCAGAATAATCCCATCTGCAATGCGACATGAAAGATGATTTGTGGCCACCAAACCTGATGAAGCCGCTGCGGCACCCCCCCCACCAAAAAAGAGCAAGAAGATGCTTGTGATCGTGCTGGTGGCGGTGCTGGTCCTGGTATTGGCAGGAGTCGGTGCGTTCATCTATATCAGCAAGCAGCGCGCAGCGGCTGCGCTTGACGACCAGGAGCAGCCTGCAGATGCGCAGCAAGCAGAGCCCAGCGGACCACCGGTGTACCTGCCGCTGGACAATATGGTGGTCAACCTGGCGGATCCCGGCGGCGACCGGGTGGCGCAGGTCGGTATCACCTTCGAACTGCGCGATGCCGAGGCTGGTGAAACGGTCAAGCAGTACCTGCCCACGATTCGAAGTGGCGTGCTGCTGCTGGTTTCGCAAATGACCTCGGAGGAGTTGCTGCAAGCGAGAAGGCAAGGAAAAGCTGGCCACTGGACATTCTGCGTGAGGCGGCACGCCCGTTTGGCGGCCTGGGTGACGAAGGAGGCAGAGCCGCCAAAAAGCGGCACAGATCAGCCGGGCAAGGCGAGCGAACGGGTGCGCCCGGGAGACCTGCCGGTGCAGCGCGTGCATTTTTCCAGTTTCATAGTGCAGTAAGTGCATGGCGAAGAACCGACCATGAGTGACTCGTTTTTATCCCAGGAAGAGGTCGACGCCCTGCTTGAGGGCATCACTGGCGAGAGCCAGAAAGAGGACGAGCAAGCGGCACAGAAGGGCGAGGTCCGGCCTTACGACATCTCGAGCCAGGAGCGCATTGTCCGGGGTCGCATGCCGACCATGGAGATTGTCAACGAGCGCTTTGCGCGCAATCTGCGTCTGGGGCTGTTCAATCTGATTCGCCGAACCCCGGAGATCTCGATCGGATCGATTGCGGTGCAACGCTATGGCGCGTTTCTACGCGAGCTCACGGTTCCCACCAACTTCAACATCATGGCGGTGCGGCCTTTGCGCGGCAACTGTCTGATCGTGTGTGAGCCGGCGCTGCTTTTCGGGATTATCGACACGCTGTTTGGCGGCACCGGAAAGTTCCAGACCCGGATCGAAGGGCGTGATTTTTCCGCGACCGAGCACCGGGTCATCGCCCGGTTGATCAAGGTCGTGTCTGACGAGTACAAGAAGGCCTGGAAGGGCATTTATCCGATCGAGCTGGAATACCAGCGCTCGGAAATGCAGCCCCAGTTTGCCAATGTGGCCACGCCCAGCGAAGTGGTGATCTGCACCGTCATTCCAACTCGAGATCGGCGAGGTCACGGGCGCGATTCATTTCTGCATGCCGTATGCGACGCTTGAGCCGATACGCGATGTGTTGTATTCGTCGACCCAGGGCGACTCCATGGAAGTGGATCGCCGTTGGGTCAATGTGTTGACGCACGAGATACAGGCCGTGGAAATCACGATGGTGGCAGAACTGGCACGCACCCGCACTACGGTCGAGCAGTTGCTGTCCATGAAAGCGGGGGACTTCATTGAACTCGAACGTGCACCGCGCATCCAGGCCACGATCGATGGCGTGCCAATGTTCGAGTGCCAATACGGCACGCACAACACGAAGTATGCGATCCGGATCGACAAGAGCCTGCGGAACCACGATCTGGACTGGATGGGAGACAAAAATGGCAACTGACAAGCCACAAGACGACGGCAAGCCCGGCGCCAATGCGGGCAACGCTGCCGGCGACGATAGTGCTGGCGAATGGGCCGAGGCGCTGATTGATCAAAAGGGCAGTGACCCTCTGGACGATGACCAGCCCGGGGGCGTGCTGTCGGGCGACCGGCCAGCACGGCCGTTCAGCAACTCCGGTGACGGCCAGGTAAGCGACATCAACATGGTGCTGGACATTCCGGTCCAGTTGTCGGTCGAACTCGGCCGCACCCGGGTGTCGATCAAGCACATCCTGCAGCTCGGTCAGGGCTCGGTGGTGGAACTCGATGCGTTGGCCGGCGAGCCGATGGACGTGCTGGTCAACGGCTATCTGATTGCCCAGGGTGAGGTGGTGGTCGTGAACGACAAGTTCGGTATCCGGTTGACCGACGTGGTGACGCCGTCCGAGCGGCTGCGGCGCATCAACAAGGGATGAGAGGGCATGACGCAGACGCTTTTGACGGTTGCCGCTTTTGTGTTGCTGCTGGCCATGGTGCCGATGGGGCTGAAGTGGTTGCAAAGCCGCGGCGTCGCCAGCGGGCCAGCCGGCGCGACTGCGAGCCGGGTGCTGTCCGCGGTAGCGGTCGGGCCGCACCAGCGGGTGGTGACGGTCGAGGTCGGGCCGGCGAGCGATCGGATCTGTCTGGTGCTCGGTGTCACGGCACAGTCGATTTCCTGTCTGCATACGATGGCAGCGCCACCGCGGCCGGTTGACGGCACTGGGGACCCGCTGTCAATGCCGGGGTTGCGCGGCTGAGCGGCGTTCGCCCGCCGGTTTCACTATATGGATAAGTCAGCAAGTTGCCGCAACGGCGGGTTGGTCCGAAGCGCGACGCTGGGACTGCTGATATTGCTGGCCCATGGCCTGGTCGCGGCGCAGACGCCGGGGCAGCTGCCGTTGCTGGTGGGCACCGGGCCTGGCGGCAACAGCTACTCCGTGCCGATCCAGACATTGCTCTTTTTCACCGCACTGTCGTTTCTGCCGGCGGTGCTGCTGATGATGACCGGTTTCACCCGCATCGTCATCGTGTTGTCGTTGTTGCGCCAGGCACTGGGGACACAGGCGTCCCCTCCCAATCAGGTGATTGTCGGACTGTCGCTGTTCCTGACGGTATTTGTCATGGGCCCGACGCTGGACCGCGTCTACGAGGAGGCCTATCTGCCCTACAGCAAGAGCACCATAGCGTTCGAGCAGGCGCTCGACAAGGCCGAGGCGCCGATGCGCGAGTTCATGGCCCGGCAGACGCGCCAGTCCGATCTCGCGTTGTTTGTACGGCTGGCCAAGCTCGATCCGGGCGCGACGGCACAGACGGTGCCGATGCGTGTACTGGTGCCGGCCTTTGTGACCAGCGAACTCAAGTCGGCGTTTCAGATCGGGTTCATGATCTTCATACCGTTTCTGGTGATCGACATCGTGGTGGCCAGTGTATTGATGTCGCTGGGCATGATGATGTTGTCGCCGGTGTTGGTGGCATTGCCGTTCAAGCTGATGCTGTTTGTGCTGGCCGACGGCTGGAACCTGCTGATCGGCTCGCTGGCGGCCAGTTTTGCGCCCTGACGCTGCAGCAAGGAGAAACGGTGAACGCGCAGATGGTGTTGACGATGGGGCAGGATGCCTTGCTGACACTGCTCATGGTGGCTGCGCCGATTCTGGGTGTGGTGCTGGTGGTGGGCCTGGTGATCAGCCTGTTTCAGGCGATCACGCAGATCAACGAGGCCACGCTGACCTTCATTCCAAAGCTGATCGCCGTCGATGCTGGCGCTGGCCATTGCCGGTCCGTGGATGCTCAGCATGTTGGTGGATTTCATCCGCCGCACCATCGAATCGATTCCCGGCTCGCTGATCTGAGCCTACAAACGGCAGTTGACCGCTTGTTTTCTGCTGGAGATGCGCATGAATGCTGACGACCTTGGTCACGACGCCCCTCACCAATTGGGTGCGATCGGGTGCATTCAACTGCCGTTTGTAGGCTGAAACGCGAGACCGTTGCGTGATCTCGATATCCGAAGCGCAGATCGTCGAGTGGCTGTCGCCGATCCTGTGGCCGTTTCTGCGGGTGCTGGCGGTGTTCACCGCCGCGCCGGTGTTCTCGTCCCGGGCGTTTCCGGTGCGTGCACGTATCGGTCTGGCATTTCTGATCGCCTATGCCGCCCAGGCCAGCATGCCGGAGCAGCCGGTGATCGATATCAATGGCCCGCATGCGCTGGGGGCCGTGGTCCAGCAGGTGGGCATCGGACTGGCGATCGGCTTCGCCGTGCGCTGATCTTCGGCGCCTTCGAATTGGCCGGCCAGATCGTCGGATTCCAGATGGGCCTGGGGTTCGCCTCGTTCTTCGACCCGTCAACCAGCGCCCAGTCCAGCGCCATGGGTCGGTTCTACAACAACATGGCGGTGTTGCTGTTCATCGTGCTCAATGGCCATCTGATGGTGCTGATGGCAGTGATGCACAGCTTCACGGCGTTTCCGGTGGATCAGAATTTCCTGCAGGCGCTCAAGGAAATGCGCATGCACGAACTGGGCGCCGAGCTGTTCGCCAGCGCATTCTGGATCGCCTTGCCGGTGGTGGCCATGCTGATGTTCGCCAACCTGGCGCTGGGCATCGTGTCGCGCGTGGCACCCCAGATGAACATTTTTGCGATCGGCTTTCCGATCACCTTGTCGGTGGGGCTGATCGGCGTGGCCGTGACTCTGCCGATGCTCGAGCAGCCGTTTTCTGCGCTGATGCAGCGCATGCTTGACCTGTTCAACCGCTGACGGCACCGATTGTTCAGACCAGGTTGTTGCGGATCGCGTAGACCGTCAGCTCGGCGTTGTTGGACAGCTTGAGTTTTTCCAGCACGCGCGATCGGTAGACGCTGACCGTCTTGGGGCTGAGCATCAGTTCGGTGGCGATGTCGGACAGGCGTTTGCCCGAGGCGATCTTGAGCAAGGTCTGCATCTCGCGCTCCGACAGGGAGGCGTGCAGCACTTCACTGGTCGGTGCATGCAGGTTGTCCACCAGCATCTGCGCCACGGCCGGACTGACGTATTTCTTGCCCAGTGCAACGGTGCGCACGGCCTCCACCAGTTCGGCCGGATCGCCGGCCTTGTTGACATATCCCTGCGCTCCGGCACGCAGGCTGCGGATGGCGTATTGGTCTTCCGGATACATGGACACGATCAGCACCGCGACCTGCAGACCAGTGTCCTTGAGACTGGCCAGTACCTCCAGGCCGCCGCGCCCCGGCAGGCTCAGGTCGAGCACCAGCACGTCGCACGGCGTATTGCGCAAGGCATCGCGCACTTCCGAATAGCTGCCGGCCTCGGCCACCACCTCGATGTCGTGTGCGTCGGCCAGCGTGTCGCGAATACCGCGCCGAACGACGGCATGGTCATCACAGAGAATTACCCGGGTCATTCCAAAATGTCCTTGCTGCTCGATTCCAGATCCTGGGTCAATGGTACCGACAGAATGATGGAAGTGCCCTTGCCGGCGGAGGTGCTGATGTCGAGCCAGCCGCCGACGGATTTCGCCCGCTCCTGCAGGCCTTTGAGTCCATAGGCCTTGGCCTTGCCCTGCTCTTGTGCCGTGAAGCCCTGGCCGTTGTCATTGATCTCCAGCGTCAACACCTTGCCGCTGTCGGTCAGGTCGATCGTGACCAGATCGCACTGGGCGTGTTTGGCGATATTGGTCAGCGCCTCCTGCGCCGTGCGATACGCCGTCAACTGCACGGCCTTGGATAGATCATGGTCGGGTTCGCTGGCGCGCAGCGTCGTGCGAATGCCGGTGCGGCGTTCGAAGCCGCTGGCCAGCCAGTCGACCGCCGCCGCCAGACCCTGATCCAGGATGGCCGGGCGCAGATTCATCATGATGCGCTGGCTGGCGCCCAGGGCGTGTTGCAGCATCTCGGTGGCGGCCACGACATGCTCGCGCGTTGCCGGGTCGGAAACATGGCGGCCGATCCAGGCCAGGTCCAGCTTGGCGGCAGCCAGTGCGCCACCGATGTCGTCATGGATCTCCCGTGCGATGGAGGCACGCTCCTGTTCGATGGTGGATTGCAGGTGCTCCGCGAATTCAGCCAGGCGCCGTTCGGATATGGCCAGTTCGGCATCGGCGCGGTCCTTCGCCAGACGGATCTGCTGCAATTCGATCGCACGCAGGATCACGGGCGCGAGTTTTCCGAGGTGCGTCCTTTTGCAGATAGTCGCTCATGCCCAGCTTGATCGCCGCTACCGCCGCCGATTCGCCGATGGCGCCGGACAACAGGATGAAAGGCGGCGCGCTGCGGTTGCGACTTCAGCGCATCCCAGGCGTCGATCGCGGTGAAGCCGCGCAGACGATAGTCGGCCACGATGGCATCGAAGGTGCCGGTGGCTGTGGCGTGCTGGAACTCTTCCAGGGTTTCGACATGCTCGAGCGTGAACACCAGGCCAGAACGTTGCAGCGCCCGGCGCACCAGCGCATGGTCGACCGTAGAGTCTTCCAGATGCAGGATGCGGATGGGTTCGTCTGATGCTTCGTCGTACATGCGTGGCGCGTTCTTTCCAGTCAGTTGGCGGCGGCTTGCGCGATGCACTCCTGGGGCCGGAGGGTGGAAGCATCCGCTGTCGTGTCTGGCCGGCAGCAAGGATGGGGATTCCGGATTACCTCGCCCTGCGCAAATTCTAGTGCCTTGACTTGCGCGGCTTTTCGCGCGAACGCATGCCGTACCGGGTGGCGCGGGCCTGGGTGCTGCCCGTCACGCGCTTGTTTGCAGAGATTGACTGGTTTGATGCTGCCGGTTCCGATTTTCGTCTATGACGCGCTCGTCAACCTGGATGCGGTGATGCAGTTGCTGTCGACCCTGGCTGCCGGGCGCGCGGTACTGGACCGGATCGACACGGTTTTTCGAAGCCGACACACTGGGGGGCAGCGTGCGCATCAGGCGATATGTCGGATCTGATGCGCCAGGCGAAGCTCCTGCTCAATCAATGACCCCAGCAGCGGCTCGCGCCAGATACGCTCGACACAGGCTTGTTGCGTGAGTGCGTCGATCTGGGCCGGCGACCGTCAACGCGCGGATCGGTTGCGCTGACTGGCGCAGGGTTGCGGCTCTGGGTGGAGCAGTCGAGATCGATTCGGCCGTCGGTGTCGGAACCCGCATCACCATCGGACTGCCCGAGCCCGCCAGGACATCATGGGCGGCCTCCGTTGGTTACGGGTGATTCGTTCTGATCATGGAACTCGGTGCGTCTTGGCGCAAGCTTTGATGACAGAGAACGACCTCCTCGGTCAAGGGTGGCGACCACGAAGTCTAGGCCTGACCGCTACGGCTGGAGAGTTCGGTCCAACGTTCCAGCGACTGCAACAGTGCGTCCTCGATCGCGCTGTCCCTCGCATGCAAGGCAACGGCGCGATTGGTGTCTCGCTGGTACAGGGTGCTGTCAGCGAGTTCCTCGCGCAGCGTCTTTTGTTCGAGTTCGAGTGCGTCGATGGACGCCAGCAAGCCGTCAAGCTCGCGTTGTTCCTTGAAGCTGAGTTTGCTGCCTTGAATTGGCTTGCTGGTCGATGGCGTTGTCGCCTTGGCCGGCTGTGCCTCATTCTCCGGCTTGGTCGCCTGACCGTTGGCCTGGCGCATCGCGCGGGAACGGGTCGACTGAAGCAACCAGTCCTGGACGCCACCTTCGTATTCGCGCCAAACGCCGTCACCTTCGAAGGCGATGGTGCTGGTCACGACGTTGTCCAGGAAGCGGCGGTCGTGGCTGACCAAGAAGACCGTGCCGTCATAGTCGTCGAGCAGGCCTTCGAGCAATTCCAGCGTATCGATGTCCAGATCGTTGGTGGGTTCGTCGAGTACCAGCACGTTGGCGGGCCGTGCGAAAAGGCGCGCCAGCAGCAGGCGGTTGCGCTCGCCACCCGACAAGGATCGGACCGGCGAATTGGCGCGCGCGGGCGAAAACAGGAAGTCGGACAGGTAACTCTTGACGTGTTTGCGCTGGCTGCCAATCTCGATCCATTCGCTGCCGGGGCTGATGAAGTCCGCCAGCGTGGCGTTCAGATCGAGTGCGTCGCGCAATTGGTCGAAGTAGGCCACTTGAAGGTTGCTGCCCTGCCGGATCTTGCCCTTGTCGGCTTGCAACTCGCCCAGGATCAATTTGAGCAAGGTCGTCTTGCCGGCCCCGTTCGGTCCGATCAGTCCGATCTTGTCGCCGCGCAGGATCGTTGAGGTGAAGTTGCGTACGATGACCTTGTCGCCGAATTGCAGGCTCACATTGGTCAACTCCGCGACGATCTTGCCGCTTCCTGATCCGGCCGCGACGTCCATCCGGACACTGCCGACCACGTCACGGCGGGCCACGCGCCGGTCACGTAGCGCTTCGAGCCGGTTGATGCGGCTTTGACTGCGCGTACGGCGCGCTTCGACGCCTTGGCGGATCCACACTTCCTCTTGCGCCAGCAGCTTGTCTGCCTTGGCGTTGATGACGTCCTCCTGCTCCAGTTGCTCCTCCTTCAGCGACTGGTACTGCGTGAAGTTGCCAGGGTATGAGCGAAGCTTGCCGCGGTCGAGTTCCACAATTCGGGTGGCCACTCGATCCAGAAAGCTGCGGTCATGGGTAATGGTGATGACGCTGCCCTTGAAATCGAGCAGCAGGTTCTCCAGCCATTCAATCGAGTCCAGATCCAGGTGGTTGGTGGGTTCGTCCAGCAGCAATACGGAAGGTTGGGCAACCAGGGCTTGCGCCAACGCGACCCGTTTACGCGTGCCACCAGAAAGTGTGGCAATCGTTGCGGTCGGGTCCAGATTCAACCGGTGCAAGGTTTCTTGCACGCGTTGCTCCCAGTTCCAGCCATCTTGTGCCTCTATCGCGTCCTGCAATGCGTTGAGATCGCCGATGCCGTGGCTGTATTCGTCAACCAGGTCCTTGAGCCGGGCCACACCGACGCAGACCACGTCAAACACGCTGTTGCCCAGATCCAGAGCCGGCTCCTGGGCCACGTGCGCGATGCGCAAGCCTTGCTGCAACTGCAGTGTGCCGTCGTCGGGCTTTTCCATGCCAGCCAGAATTTTTAAAAGCGAAGACTTGCCGGTGCCATTGCGTCCTATCAATCCGACGCGTTCATCGCTTTCGAGCGAAAAATCTGCATGATCAAGAAGTGCGACATGCCCGAATGCGAGTTGTGCGTTGAGTAAGGATAAGAGGGCCATAGGGGCGGGATTATCGGACCCTCCTGCCACAGCCACGTGTCGGGTCCTGTGGGCAGGACCATGAGGCATGATGTGGCAGCGTTATCCCGACCTATGTTCATAAGGGCACAGGGAGTGGCCTGTAAAGGGGGCCGCCTGGCAGCGATGAACCTGTTGTCGGTGCCGGGCGAGCTCGATTCGCATCCTGCCAGCGCAGTCTCTGCCGAGGCCGCGGGTGTGGCAATGGCAAAGGCGGCGATTCGCTCCCGGTGTCAGACCGTGGCCCGCGCGAATGCTGCGAACTATCAATGCAGCGGGGGTGCCACGCCCGGCGTTTGGGCAACGGAATCATCGCCCACCTTGGCAAGGGCGGGCCCCCGACAAGGCCGATCGCCAGCCTTTGCCGACAATGAAAACTGGGCGCCACTTCAGGCTCGCGAAACGA
>CAVQPL010000009.1:0-5511 GCA_963714755.1 uncultured beta proteobacterium | reverse complement strand
CGATCGTGATGCGCTGGTTCATGGCAGACAGCATGCCACAACGGCCGCTTTCAAAGCCCTGGGCTGTAAGCGCTTGCGGTCGCTTAATTAGGTGTTTTCCCTTGAATTTATTGAAGCTGGGGTTTTCGGGATTGACAAGCATGGACCGAGAACGCAAAGTAACTGCAAGCGCTTACATTTTTGATAAGTGCAAACAAAAGCGTTTGCCGGCACCCGGACGGACGCAAGAGACAAAGGAAGCGATGTGGCCCTGACCCAGCGAAGCAGCTCCCGGCAAACCGTGGTCGGCCTGACCACGGTGGTGGTCTTGCTGGTGCTTTGGTATGTGGCCACTTCGGTCACAGGATTCATCAATCCCTCCCGCTTTCCCCGCCCGGAAGAGGTCTGGAGCGCCTTCAGCTTCATCCAGGCAGAGGGCTATGGCAACGGCAAGCTCCACCAGCACGTGTTCCACAGTCTGCAGCTGGTGGCCATGGGTTTCGGCGTGGCGGTGGGCATTGGCGTGCCGCTCGGGCTGCTCATGGGTTACTCGCGCCGTGCAGAGGCGCTGATCAATCCCGCCTTTCTGCTGCTGCGGCCGATTCCGCCGCTCGCATGGATTCCTTTGGCCATCGTGTGGCTGGGGCTGGACGATGGCTCGAAAATTCTGGTGATCTTCGTGGCGGCCTTTGTGCCCTCGGTGATCAACAGCTACACCGGTGTGCGCAACATCGAGACGCCAGTGATGGAAGCTGCTCGTATGCTGGGCGTCAAAGGCTGGCGCTTGGTGGCGGAGGTGCTGGTACCGGGCAGCCTGCCCATGATCTTCACCGGACTGCGGCTCTCGCTGCAGGCCAGCTGGACCACGCTGGTTGCGGCCGAGCTGATTGGTGCACTCTATGGCTTGGGCAGCATCCTCAACCAAGCTTCACAGGACATCTTTCCCGCAATGATTCTGGTGGCCATGGCGTTCGTGGGCATCTGCGGCGCGGCCACCACCTGGTTGCTGGGCCAACTTGAAAACCGGGCCATGCCCTGGCGCAAAGGACGGGTGGCGGCATGAACGACAAGCTCTCCAACGCTCAATTCTGGCGCCTGACCGCCATCGGCACGGTCGCCTTCTTCGCCTTCTGGTACCTGGCGCGTGCGCTGCACTTTGCGCCGCCACAGTTCTTGCCCATGCCCCATGAGGTGCTGGCCAAGTTGATTGATCTTTTCTACAACCCGTTCGCTGGCTCCACGCTGGTGGATCACATGCTCTCCAGTCTTGGCCGTTTCGGCATGGGCTTTGTTCTGGCGGCCTTGATCGGTGTGCCCCTTGGTCTGGCGATGGGTTGGTTCCGGCTGCTGGACGACATCGTGACGCCGCTGTTCGACGGCCTGCGCTTCATCGCGCCGGTGGCCTGGGTGCCGTTTGCCGCACTGTGGTTCGGCACTGGCATTGGCGGGCCCACGCTGATCATCTTCGCCGGCGCATTTCCGCCCTGTCTGATCAACGCCTACCGCGGCGCCCGCAACGTGGACGTGCGCTTTCTGGAGGCCGCCAGCATGCTGGGCGTGGGCAATTTCAAGACCATCACCGAAGTGCTTTTCCCGGCCGCTGTGCCGTCCATCATCGCCGGGCTGCGCATCGGCGCGGGCCTGGGTTGGATGTCGCTGGTGGGCGCCGAGCTCATCGTGGCCAGCAGCGGCATGGGCAACCTGATCGTGCGTGCCCAGAGTGCTTTGGCCACCGACACCGTGATGGCCGGGATGATCGCCATCGGCATGGTCGGCGTGGTCATCGACGTGTTGCTTCGCCGCCTGGAGCGCCAATTGCTCAAACACCGCAACGCCTGAGGCGTCCCTTTTCCTCAACCGAAACCCACTGCCCATGGCCACGATCCAGTTCACCGACGTCACGCGCGTGTTTCAGCGCGACGGCAAGGACTTCCTCACCCTCGACGGTATCAACCTCACGGTGCAAGACGAGGAATTCGTGGCCATCGTCGGTCCCTCGGGCTGCGGCAAGACCACCTGCATGCGCATGGCGGCCGGCCTGGAGTTTCCCAGCACCGGCACGGTCAAGGTGAACGACGTCGTGGTGACCGAGCCCGGGCCAGACCGCGCGGTGGTGTTCCAGGCGTTTGCACTGTTTCCCTGGAAGTCGGTGCACGAAAACATCGACTTTGGCCTGCGCAGCAAAGGCCTGGCCAAGGACGAGCGCGAGAAGCTGATTGCCCACTACATCGATCTGATGAACCTCAAGGGGTATGAGAGCGCCTACCCGCACCAGCTCTCGGGCGGCATGCAGCAGCGGGTGGCGATTGCGCGGGCTTACGCGCTCAATCCTCAGGTGTTGCTTATGGACGAGCCGTTTGGCGCGCTGGACGCACAAACGCGCGTGGTGATGCAGGAAGAGCTGGTCAAGCTCGCACGCAAGAACCCGCGAACCGTGCTTTTCATCACCCATGCGGTGGAAGAGGCGGTTTATCTTGCCGATCGGGTGGTCGTGATGACCAGCCGACCCGGCAAGATCAAGGAAATTCTTGATGTGAAGTCGGTGCGAGAAGCTGAAAACTGGGACCGCCACAGCAAGATCGAAGACGTGATGGACTTGGAAAGCTTTGTCCATCTTCGTACCCGCATCTGGAAGTCGCTGCGTGAAGAGCACGCCGGCACAGATCATTGATTGAACCCCAACCCGAAGGAGACAGCGAGATGAAGAAATCCCTAGCGGCAACAGCAGTTGGCCTGAGCCTGGTATTTGGAACGGTCGGCGTGGCCCAAGCCCAGGCCCTCACACCCATCAAGATCAGTTACCAGCCCTCGCTTTACTGGGCGCTTCCGTTCCACATCGCCACCGAAAAAGGCTGGTGGAAAGACGTTGGGCTGGTGCCCGAGTTCTCCACCTTCCCGGCTGGTGTGCCGCAGATCGCAGCATCGGCTGCGGGCTCGTGGGACGTGGGCGGTACCGGCTCGGTGCCTGCCGTGCTTGGCCATGTGCGCTTCGGTATCAAGACCATCGGCGTGACCAACGACGAGTCGGCTGCCAACGGTCTGGTGGGCAGCGCCAAGGCCGCGGCCGAGTTCGCCAAAGACCCGGCAGCCGCGCTGCGCGGCAAGACCATCACGCTGACGCAGAACTCCACCGCCGACTTTGCGGTGCAGGCCTGCCTGAAAAAGTACGGCTTGAAGAAGTCGGACGTGGTGCTGAAGAACATGGGTCAGGCCGAGATCATCTCGGCGCTGTCGTCCAACAACTCCGATCTGGCCGGCATGTGGGCGCCCAACACCTACACGGTGGAAGAGAAGGCCGGCGCCAAGATGCTGTGCAGCGGCAAGGACAGCGGCGCCATCGTGCCTGGCGCCCTGATTGCGCGCGGTGACTACGCCAAGCAGAACCCCGAGAACGTAGCCAAGTTCCTGGCGGTCTATCTGCGCGCCTGGAGCTGGATGAGCGTGAACCGCCCCGAGGCGATCCGCATGATGAAGGACTTCTACGCCAAGGGCGGCGTGAGCATCAGCGAAGCCGCGATGAACAAAGAGTTCGAGACCCGCCCCACCTTCACCCTGGCACAACAGCTCAAGAACATGGAGCGCACCGGTGGTGCCGCCAACTCCCCGATGGACGGCTGGTTCACCGAACTCTCGGGCTTCATGCGCGAGACCGGTGCGGTGCAGCAGGTGCCCGCCGTGGCCGACTTCGTGACCGATGAGTACATGAAGCTGGTGCAGGCCGATCCCAAGCTGCGCGAGATGGCCAACTCGACCAAGTAAGAGCCCTGGCCAGACCCTTGAGCCTGTCTCAGGGGTCTGGCCCCACCCATTTTCTGAAAGCCTTGTGCACGCTGCGCCGTGCACGGGGATTTCCTCCGCCTTGATTTGCGCAGCGCCCTCACCCAGGAGATTGACGTGGCCATCACGTATCTGAAAAAAGCAGACAAAACGCCCGAGACCGAGACGGCCACGGCCCAGCAGGTTGTTAGCACCATGCTGGCGGAAATCCAGACCAACGGTGAAGCGGCGGTGCGCAAATACGCAGCTGACCTGGACAAGTGGACTGGCGACATGATCGTCACCCCGGAGCAGATCGCCGCCAATGCGCGCGAAGTGCCTGAGCAGGTCAAGGCCGACATCGATTTCGCCATCAAGCAGGTCTTTGACTTCGCGCTGGCCCAGAAACGGTCGCTGTCTGAATTCCAGGTCGAGTTGCACCCAGGTGTCACCGCCGGGCAGCGAGTGCTGCCGGTGAACGTGGCCGGCTGCTACGCCCCGGCCGGGCGCTATGCCCACATTGCCAGCGCCTACATGGGCGTGGCCACCGCCAAGGCGGCTGGCGTCAAGACCATCATTGCCTGCTCCGGACCGTTTCGCGGCGGGCCCATGCACCCCTATTTGCTGTACGCCTTCAACAAGGCGGGCGCCGACATCATCATGACGCTGGGTGGCGTGCAGGCCATCGCGACCATGGCCTACGGCTTGTTCACGGGCAAGCCAGCCGATGTCATCGTGGGACCCGGCAACAAATTTGTGGCCGAGGCGAAGCGAATGCTGTTTGGCAAGGTCGGCATCGATGTGTTTGCCGGCCCGTCCGAGGTTGGCATCATTGCGGACGAAACCGCCGACCCAGCCATCGTCGCCAGTGATCTGGTGGGCCAGGCCGAACACGGGCACGAAACACCGGCCTGGCTGTTCACCACCAGCAGGAAAATGGCCGAAGACGTGATGAAGCGCGTGCCCGTACTGATCGATGCGCTGCCGCCCACCGCGCGCGACGCGGCGGGAGCCGCCTGGCGCGACTACGGCGAGGTGATGCTGTGCGACACGCGCGACGAGGTGGTGGAAATTTCCGATCGCTATGCCAGCGAACACCTGGAGGTGCATGCCGCCGATCTCGACTGGTGGCTCAAGACGCTCACCTGCTACGGCTCGCTGTTCCTGGGCGAGGAGACCACGGTGGCCTACGGCGACAAGGCGAGTGGCCCCAATCATGTGCTGCCCACAAAGGGTGCGGCGCGTTACTCGGGCGGCCTGTCGGTACACAAGTTCCTCAAGACATTTACCTGGCAGAAGATGACCCGCGAGGCGGCGCGCGACATCGGCCTGGCCACCGCGCGCATCTCGCGCCTGGAAGGCATGGAAGCGCACGCGCGCACCGCGGACGACCGGCTGGCCAAGTACTTCCCGGGCGAAACTTTCGAGCTGGGCGAACCGGTGAAGGTGTGAGTATGGTGGCTGTGTTGAACCCCTCCCCATAGAAGATCGGCTGTGAATTCCATCACGCCCCTGTTTGACCTCGCGGGACGCACGGCCCTCGTAACCGGTGGCAGCTCGGGCCTCGGTGAGGCCATGGCGCAGGCGCTGGGTCTGGCTGGCGCACGCGTGATCCTGATGGCGCGCCGGGCCGACGTGCTGGCGCAGTCTGCCGAGCGCCTCGCCGCACAAGGCATCCCGGCACACACCGTGGCTTGCGATCTGGCCACACCCGAGGCCGCGATGCAAGGTGCCCGGGAAGTAGAGGCCTTGGGTGCGGTGGACATCCTGGTCAAC
>CAVQPL010000008.1:0-25776 GCA_963714755.1 uncultured beta proteobacterium | reverse complement strand
AGCGAAAGCCGACATCCACGAACGGCCGGTTGCCGGAAGTCCACTTCATTGCCCTTCAGCCGATATTCCTGACCGGATTATTTGGCCGCATTGTTGGTGGCTATGCGCTTGGAACATTTCCCAAACAACCAAACGGATGGGGGCAGAGTATTTCTGGGCTTTTCAGTCTAGCTCGGAGTGACGAAGTAACTCGCATATTGTCGGCACAGCGGCATACAGGCAGGAGTAGTGCGACAGACCCTCCAGCAAATGGATGTCCGTACATGCAGGGATTTTCTGCTTCAGATACGCCGACATGGCGCATGGTCTGGCCAAAAGCAAGATCACGGCAGCACGTTATGCCGGCGGCCGCCATATCCTGGTGTCGCGGCGCGGTCTGGACAAGGGCCCGATCGACCATGCACTGGCATTGACCGTCCGGCGGCGCCATGTTGCCACCATCGTCGCCGGGTTTTCGAGCGCGCTGGCCCTGGCCCGCGGCTCCGACCTGATCGCCAGAGTTCCCGAACGCCATACCGGCAACCTGCGCGATGGCATGTTCAGCTTCGCGCTGCCGGTGGTGCTGCCGGAGATCACGGTCTCGCTGTTATGGCACCCGCGATTTCATGCAGACCCGGCGCACCGGTGGTTGCGCGGCTGCGTGCGTGAGGTGTGTGCGGCAGTCGCCGAAACCGACCCACCAGATACAGAACCCCGCGATCCGGATTGACCCGGCGTCGCAACCGGCATCGCCGCGGCGGACCCCAGACGCGTCAGTCGGCCGCGACCACCGTCATCTCAACCAGCAGGCTGTCGGAGGCCAGCAAGGACTGCACGGTGGTACGCGCAGGTGCCGCGCCTTCGGGCAGCCAAGCTTCCCAGACCGCATTCATCGCGTCGAAGTCGCTGATATTGCGCAGATGGATCAGCGTCGTCAGCAATCTCGATTTGTCGGTCCCGGCCTCTTTCAGCAAAGCATCTACTCGGCGCAATACCTCGCTGGTCTGAGCGGCAACGTCGACAATGTCCGTACCGCCCGATGTCTGGCCGCACAGGTAGACCAGGTCGCCGTGGCGAACGATCTTGCTCATGCGGGTGTTGGTGTGCGTACGTGAAATGTTGCTTGTCATGGGTTCTCCTGCGTTTCGTAAAGTGTAGCCATCGCTGCCAATGAAGCCAGGGGAATCGGCTTGAGGGGTGCCCGAATGCGATAGGCCCCAACCTGGACCGGAGTCGCCTTTAACTCATGTGCCAATATCTGCGTCACGGTCAGCCCGCACATGCGGCCCTGGCAAGGTCCCATGCCACAACGGCTGAAGAACTTGGTCTGATTCGGTCCTTTGCAACCCAGCCGCGCCATTTCCCGCACCTGTCCTGCAGTGACCTCTTCGCAACGGCAGACGACCGTGCCATCCGCTGGCAAATTGATCCAATCCGGTGGCCGGTACAACGCGTCGAGAAAGGGACGAATGTGCATCTGCGATGCAAGCGCTCTACGTGCGGGTTTGGCATGTGCATCCCGCTCCGCGTCGCTCAAGCGGCCCAGCGCGTGCGCCGCCCCGATCGCCGCGATTTCTCCCGACGCTTCGGCCGCGAGCGCGCCGGCAATGGCGGCCCCATCACCAGCAATCCGAAAGCCCGCCAGCGAAGTCTGTCCCCAGGCATCGATCACCGGTTGCCAGGCGAGTTGCCGATCATCCCAACGATGGTCCACGCGCAACAGCCGGGTCATCTGGGTATTGGGAACCACGCCATGGTGCAGCAACAACACATCGCAATCAAGTGTATGGGCTTCACCGCCAGCATCAAACCCCAGTTGCTGGACCCGGTCCAGTCCGTGGGCGGCCAGACCGGTGGCATTCACGAACCACGGTACTTTGGCGGCACGCAAGGTGCTCACCATGCGCAGGCCCTTGAGCAAGGGACCCGGAGCCCGCACCGCGGTTCCCAGATGGCGTATGGCTGCACGTCGGTTTGCCGCCGGCGAGGTCTCAACAATGCCCGCTACCTTCGCGCCGGCCTCGAGCAATTGACAGGCCACCAGCAGCAGCAGGGGTCCGCCGCCCGCCAGCACGACGCGACCAGTGGGAACGGATCCCGCACCCTTGAGCGCGATCTGTGCTGCGCCCGCGTTCATGACACCCGGAAGCGTCCAGCCGGGAATGGGCGATGCGCGTTCCATCGCGCCAGTGGCCGCGATGACCTGTGCCGGCTGGAATTGGAATGAGCGGCCGTCCTGGAGTGCGGTGATCGTCTTGTCGGGGGCAAGGTCCCACACCAATGCACCATGGCGCACGTCGATACCCGAGCGCGCCAGGCGCTCGACCAGGCCACGGCCGTGCAGGTAGTCCGGACCGAGCACGTTCGCCACCTTGGGGTCGACACGTTCGACGTTGCGGTATATCTGGCCACCGGCCCGCGGCTGCTCGTCCAGCAGCACGGTACGGAGTCCCAACGATGCCGCGGTCAGCGCCGCCGAAACGCCTGCCGGCCCGCTACCGATGATCGCGAGATCGTGCGACGTCATGGCAGTTCCCGCGGGTCACGGGCTCCGTGCTGCAGCGTCACGGTCATGCCGTCTCGAACCTCAACCATGCAGGACTGCACATTCTGCTGCCCATCGACCTCGACCAGGCAATCGAAACAGACCCCCATCAGGCACAGCGGCGCTCGTGCCTGCCCGCCGACCGGCGTATGGCGGAACGGAATCACGCCCGCCTGGAGCAAGGCCATTGCCACCGTCTCGCCACTTTGCGCTGAGACTGGTCGGCCATCGACCTGCAGGGTCACACCCCGCCCGATGGGGTTGACGATCGACTTAAACATCAAAACGCTCCGCATTGAATCCGGCAATCTCCGCGGGCGCCGCCGCTCCACGAATCCAGTCGACCAGCTTTCCAGCGTGCTGGGCGGCAAGGGTGATACCGCTGTGGCAGGAGACGACAAAGGCACCGGGGCACTGTGTCGAGGCCTGGTAGATGGGTAGCCCGTCCGGGCTCATCACGCGCAACGCGCCCCAGGTCCGCACGACGTTGACCTGGGCCAGCAGCGGAAAGCAGCGCACAGCCCGCGCCGCGATCCGGCTCAGTTGCACCAGCGTGGTCCCGTCGTCCAGACCAACGTCCTCCTTGGAGTCTCCGATCTGCACCACGCCTTCGCCGGTCTGACGCACGTGCAGCGACGGATGAACCAGAAACGGCTGCATGCGTTCACTGACCAGGATCTGCCCGCGGTTGGGCGCGACCGGCGCATTCAGACCGACCATGGGCGCCATGACCCGATTGCCCAGACCGGCGGCCAGCACGAGCTTGCCAGCGACATGCTCGGTGGAACCCGTACGCACATGGAACTGCCCGGCGCGATGGGAGATCTGTTCGACCTGGACACCAGCTTGCATTTGACCACCCAGTGCCTGGTAGTTTTGCACCAGGGCGCGCAGCAACCGCAATGGATTGACATGCCCATCCAGCGGACAGAAGACTGCACCCACGACCTCGGGACCGACGTGCGGAGACAGGCGGCGCAGTGCCGCAAGGTCCAGCACTTCGTATGGGTATGGCTCCCCTACCTCCTCCCCCAACCCCCGCAGCACGGCTGCGCGGCTGGCGAGTTCATCGTCGTCCAGACACATGCTCAGGCCGCCGACCTGCGACAACTGCACATCGATTCCGGAACCTTGGGCGAGTTCAGCGGCAAATGCCGGCCAGTGCCGCGCCGCGTCCAGTGTCCAGCGGGCATAGTCCGGACGGCCGTGGCCTTTGCCCTGCACCCAAACCAGACCGAAATTCCCGCGCGCCGCACGAAAGGCATCGTCTCCCTGGTCCAGCACACAGACCCGGTCGCCGGCGCGCGCCAGGCCGTATGCCAGTGACATGCCCACCACACCGCCGCCGATGACCAGCGTGTCCACTTCGCTCGCCACTGTCATGATTTGCCCGCCAGCACGCGGTCCAGTCCATAGAAGCGGTCCAGCACCACCATCAACACCAAGGTCATCACGATAAGCACCGTGGACACCGAAGCAAGCAGCGGATCGATGGTGTGCGCAATATGGTTGTACATCTTGACCGGCAGGGTCTCCGTACTGGCCGACGCCACGAAGACGGACATTGTGAGTTCGTCGAAGCTGTTGATAAACGCAATCACCCAGCCGCCAGCAACACCTGGGAGGATCAGCGGCAGTTCGATACGTCGGAACACCGTCCAGGCTGATGCTCCGAGCGACTGCGCGGCCTGCGCCACACTGCGGTCGAACCCCGTAGCTGCAGCCACCACCAGGCGCAGCACGTAGGGCAACACAATCACGGTGTGCGCGACTGTCAGCCCCCACATCGTGCTTGATCCGCCGATATGCGTCAGGAAACGCAGCAAGGCAATGCCCAACACCACATGCGGCACCATCAACGGCGATAACAGGAGGCCGAGAAGTGCGTCACGACCGGTGAATCTGTGCCACGCGATCGCCATGCCGGCAGGCACGGCGAGCAGGGTCGCAAGCGTTGCCGCGCCCGCAGCCAGGCCCAGACTGCGCCAGAAAGCAGCGATGAAATCAGGCGCATCCGCGATGGCCTCGTACCATCGCAGCGACGCACCATCAAACGGCATCGAGATATAGCCCTTGTCGGTAAACGAAACCAGAACCACCATTACCAGCGGCGCCAGCATGAAGATTGCGAACAGCCAATGCAGAAGCAGCAGCGGCAATGCAGTCTTTCTCATACGAACACCTGCTTCCATTTGCGCTCGACCAGTCGGTTCACGCCCAGCGAGACGCCAAGCACGATCACCACCAGCACCACCGCCAGCGCCGCACCCAGGGGCCAGTTCAGGTTGCCGAGGAATTCGTCATAGATCGTCGTGGGAACGACCTTGAGCCGCCGCCCGCCAATGATGGCCGGTGTGGCAAAAGCACTCGCCGACAACGCGAATACGATCAGCCCTCCCGACAACACGCCAGGGATCACCTGCGGAAAGACGATGCGACCAAGCACGGTAGGCAACCCTGCTCCCAGCGATTCGGCAGCCTGCTCGGTCGCGATATCGAGCTTCTGCAATGAAGCCCAGACTGCCAGCACCATGAAGGGCACCAGCACATGCACCAGGGCAACCACGACGCCGGTGAAAGTGAACATCATCTTGATCGGTTCGTCGATCACGCCGCTGGCCAGCAAAAGCTTGTTGATCACGCCTTCATTGCCAAGCAATACGGCCCAGCCCAGGGTGCGCACGACCACCGATATCAACAAGGGGCCCAGCACGATGACCATCGACACAGCGCGCCAGCGCGGGGACAGGCGACTCAGCACATAGGCCTCCGGAACACCGATGGCGATGCAGATGGCAGTGACCAGCACTGCCATGCCGAAGGTACGCAGGAAAATCACATGAAAATACTCATCCTGCGCGATGGCCAGATAGTTGGCCGACGTGAATTCTGTGCCCACGACGCCGCTGGAGATGAACGGATACATGCTGAGTGACAGCGTCAGCACCAGTGGCAATGCGACAAACGCCAGCATCACCAGGGTACCGGGCGCCGTCAGCCAGTATGGCAACCATTGGCGCTCGCTGTTCATGGATGCACTCCCCGCGGCACCACATGGGCGTGTTCCGCCAACCAGGTCAGTCCGACCGGGTCACCCTCGCCAGCCTGCGGCAGACCGCTGTTCGGATGGGTCAGCTGCAATTCGCCGAGCTGCGTTTGTATCTGGTACAGCCAGTGGTTGCCCAGGAATACCCGCGCGCTGACCCGGCCCGACACGATCGGGTTGGCATCAGTGAAGAGCAGCTTTTCCGGGCGCAGGATGTAGTCCACCTCACCCGAGATCGCTCCGCCAGCCAGTGGCAGCACGAGTTGTCCAACAGCCACGCCCTGGGCATGACCACGACCCTCGAATACGTTTGCCTTGCCCAGAAAGGTCGATGAGAAGCGCCCGTTCGGCTGCTCGTACATTTCGAACGGCTTTCCGACCTGCTCGATGCGCCCCTTATTCATAAGAACCACCCGATCCGCCAGCGTCAGCGCCTCGGCCTGGTCGTGCGTGACCATGATCGTCGTAATGCCGATGCGATGCTGCAGCGCACGCAGCTCGATTTGCATTTCCTCGCGCAGTTTGGCGTCCAGCGCACCCATGGGCTCATCCAGCAGCAGTACCGGTGGCTGGATCACCAGCGCACGGGCCATCGCCACACGCTGGCGCTGCCCGCCGGACAACTCACGCGGATAACGCGTGGCGAACGGCTGCAGATGCACCAGTTCCAGTGTCTCTGCCACTCGCTTGCGCCGCTCCGGCGGTGCAACGCCTCGCATTTCCAGACCGAAGGCGACGTTGTCAGATACCGTCATATGCGGGAACAGGGCATAACTTTGAAACACAATGCCCAGGCCGCGCTTGCTCGGCTTATCGTCGGTGATGTCTTTGCCGTCCAGGATGATTCTGCCGACGCTGGGCTGCGTAAAGCCGGCGACCATCTGCAAGGTCGTCGTCTTTCCGCAACCCGAGGGCCCCAGCAGGCAGACAAACTCACCCTTGGCGACCGACAGGTTGCAGTCGCTGACGGCGGTGAAATCGCCGTAGCGTTTGGCCAGGCCCTGCAATTCAAGAAATTCCATACTCCAGCTCCTGGCCTGATCGGTTGCGTGCCTTACTTCTCGACGGCGCGGTTCCAGCGGTTGGTCCACTCCGCCCGCTTGACATTGATGACGTCGTAATTGGGCGAGACCAGCGCGTTGACCTTTTCCGGTCCGAACACAACCTTCTTGGCGATTTCAGGCGCCAGCTTGGTGGTCTTGTTGACCGGGCCCCAACCTGACGCCTCGGCCAGATTCGCCTGCGTTTGCGCTGAGACCACGTGCTGCAGGAACTGCTGCCCCAGCTTGGTCTGCGGGCCACCTTCGACCACGCAACCGGCGACCATGATCACAACGGCACCTTCCTTGGGATACACAAACTCGACCGGCGCTCCCTGGTCTACCACCGACTGCACGCGACCATTGCCCCAGACAACAAGTGCACCTTCGCCGGTCTGCAGCATCTGAGCCATCTTGCCCGGTGACGGTTCCCAGGCGAGTACGTTGGGCGCGACCTTCTTGGTCATCACATCGAAACCCGGCTCTATGTTGTTTTCGCCGCCGCCGTTAAGCTTGGCCATCATCACCAGCGTAAGCAAGCCGTAGCCATTTGTGATCGGTGGAATCACCACCTTCTGCTTGTATTTCGGATCGGTCAGGTCCTGCCAGGAGGTCGGCGCCTTCCAGCCATTCTTGGCGAACACGTCCTTGTTGTAGGCCAGGCCGGTGGCAATGAAACCGATGCCGACCGATTTGTCACCCACCATGCGGGCATTCGGATACAACTCCTTGATCGCGCCGACGTCTTCAACCTTGGTGCACAGGCCACTGCCGACCGCCTGGTACATCGGGCCGTCATCGATCATGGCCATCGACATTTCCTGCTTGCCTTTTTGCGCCTGCAGCTTGGCCAGGATGTCGGTCGAGTTACCGGCGATGTAGACCACCTTGGCACCGGTCTTGGCCTCGAAAGCTGGAATGATGGTCTCCTTGAACAGCTTTTCGGTCGAGCCGCCCGAACCGCCAACGTACAGGGTTTCCGCCGCTTGGGCGCTAAAGGATGTGGCCAGTGCAACCGCACTCATGACTCCGAGGTATTTGCGCATGCTTCTCTCCGATTGGTTCAGGTTTCAGGGATGAATGACACTGTCCCGTTGACATGTCGGGGCCAGGACCAATGCAGTTTATGTGGCTCCATGCGCGCTGAATAGTGACACTTCTTTTCCTGCATATGCAAAAATGGTATGTATGAAATCCCTGCTCAATTTGCGTCAGATCGAGTCGTTCCGTGGCGTCATGTTGACTGGGAGCGTGGTCGGTGCGGCTCGGCTCATGAGCGTCACCCAGCCGGGAGTCAGCCGGACCATCAGCCTGATGGAACTGCGTGTTGGCTACCCGCTGTTCGAACGTCGGGGCCGGCGCCTGGTACCTACCCCTGAGGCTGAGGCGCTGTATCGTGAAATCGAAAAGCTATATGGCAGCATTGAGCGAATTGCACAGGTTGCACAAGACATCCGGTATCAGCGCGCCGGGGCGCTGCGCATTGCCGTGTTGCCGGCACTGGCCCAATGGCTCGCGCCGCGTGCTATCGCGCGCTTCATGGCCGAGCGACCGAATGTGACAGTGTTCGTGCAAAGCCTGCCGTCTCGACAGATTGCAGAGCTGGTCTCCACGCGACAGTTCGACGTGGGCCTGGTCGAACTGCCGGTGTCCCGGCCAGCCATCGAAATAGAACCGCTCTCACCTACGCGCTCGGTCGTAGTCATGCCATCCAGTCACCCGCTCGCGGATCGAGCCGAAGTGTCCTTGAAAGATCTGGCCGACGAACGCATGGTGTTGTTGTCACAACACAGCTTCGTCCGCTACCAAATTGAAGAGGCGTTCTCCAAGTTGGGTGTCTCGCCCAACGTGGTGGCAGAAACTCCCAGCTCATCTATCGCCTGCGCCCTTGTCACCGCCGGTGCCGGCATTACCCTGGTCTCGAGTTGGACCGCGGCACCGTTCGCCGGCCCGGACATCGTCGTGCGCCCGCTGAAGGAGTTCATTGCCTCTCGTTATGGCGTCATCCACCCGCAAGCCAGCGCCAGATCGTCGTTGGCTACGGCATTCGTCGCGGCGCTGAAGGAGGAAATCAAGAGTTTCGGCAGTGACGACACATCGTAGCAATCAGGGCGAAGCGAAACGCCTTCGCAATCGCGGCGTGTTGGCAGCATTCAGACTGACACCCAATCCATCGCCAGGGATCGGTTGTCAGGACATTTGCAAGTACGGCACGATGTTCTTCATCGCGCGATTCACGTAGTCGTCCGCTCGCATCTGATTTTCTGACACCCGACCGCCGCATTCACGTTGTTGTGCCTGCGGTGTAACTGGTGCCTGATCATGATTGTGCTCCTCACCGATTGCGGGTGCTGCGTCGAACGAAACCATTGCAGCGCTGCCGACCGACAAGCCGGAACGCGCAAGGCGGTGATTGGGCAGCCGGTTTGGGACGTAGTGGATTGCAATGACCGCTTTGCGGCTGGCAGTTTCAACAGCCGTATGCCCGCACCCAGTCTTTTGGAGCCGGTCGACTTTCTCGAAAGCCGCCCGTCAAGACTGAAAGTCAGGTCAACTGTTGTTGAAGGGTTTGGACGAGTTCATCGCCCAAAGCGAGACAGCTCGCGTGGTCGATGGGCTCATCGGTGCTGCTGAAGATCCATCTTTTCGGCTAACTCAGTTGTTTCCAGTCCAGCCGCCAATCACAAACGGCGTTGGGGACAAAATAGACCTGATGCGATGAGTCAAAACCTCTGGTAACCCGCATGACCATTGGGTTTCCAGCCTTCCTTGGGCCAACAGCGTAGTAAAACCCGCGCCAAAGAAGAAAGCCCGGGCGCGAGGCCTTCAACCCCGCCACAGGAAACCGCCAACTGCATGGCTGCTGCGTGGACCGCGTCGAATACGATAGCCGGATGCGCAAGTTCTCAGCCTGAGCCCGACCTGGACATGGAAGTCGTCACGCTGGCATTGCTGCTCGCAGGCGGATTCGTCGCCGGCGCCATCACGGCGGTGGCCGGGGGCGGCAGCTTCCTGACTTTTCCGATGCTGCTGGCCGCCGGCCTGCCGCCACTGGCCGCCAACATCACCAACTGGGTGGCGCTAACAGCCCGGCAACTTCATGGCACTGGCGGCCTACCGCAGCGAACTGGTGGAGATGCGCCAGGAGATCAGGCCCAACCTGATCGTCGCGTTCTGCGGCGGCCTGGTCGGCAGCCTGCTGCTGATGTGGACCGGCGAGGTCCGAGAAGAACCTGATGGTGGCCGCGCTGAGCATCGCCGGCCTGATGGTGTTCCTGCCCTCGGGCGAGATCGTCTGGGCCTATGCGCTCCCGATCCTGATCGGCGCGGGCCTGGGAGGCTACAGCGTGGTGTTCTGGGCCGGGAGCTTTTTGAGGGCCCTTTCTTGGGGCGTACTATGGCGTTTGAACCTGGAAACGGCAGTTGACCGCTTGCGTCTCGCTGGCAGCCCGCAGGCACACTGAACAACGAGGCCACGATGTGGTTCACCAGTATGGTGACAGCGCTACGCACCCGAGCGCACCCCGCTGAACGCGCCATGCGGCGTTGTTCGTCCTTGCGCACAGAAGTGCGCGGCGTCCTCTCGCCTTGCCTGGCACGCCCATCGGAGTACGCTCGGGCGCGTTCAACTGCCGTTTCTAGGTTGAAAATCTACAGCAGCCCTTCCTCCTGCAGCACCTTGCGCGCCACCCGGAAGCATTCGAGCGCCTGCGGCACGCCGCAATAGATGCCGATCACATGGATGATCGCGCGGATCTCCTGCTTGCTGACTCCGTTTGTCAGCGCGCCGCGGCAGTGGGTCTCCCATTCGTGCATCTTGCCCAGAGCGCCGATCATCGACAGATTCATCATGGATCGCGTCTTGGCGTCGATGGTGTCGTCGCCCCAGCCGAAACCCCAGCACCACTCGGTCATGGCCTGCTGGAACGGCAAGGTGAAGTCGTCGGCGGCGGCCAGGTTCTTCTCCACATACGCGGCGCCCAGTGTGGCCTTGCGTTGTGCCAGGCCCTTTTCAAACAGTTCCTTGTCCATGGTTTTTCCTTCAGGTGCGTAGTGCGATGGCGATGTTCTTGGTGCGACCGTAGTTGGCCAGGGCCTCGCGTCCCTTTTCCCGGCCGTAGCCGGACTTGCCGACGCCACCGAACGGTGTCTCGACACCGCCGGCAAACCACTCGTTGACGAACACCTGTCCGGCGCGCATGCGGCGGGCGGTGCGCAAGGCGCGGTCGACATGGGTGGTGAAAACCCCTGCGACCAGGCCGTAGTCGGTGTCGTTGGCCAGGGCAATCGCCTGTTCGTCGGTATCGAACGCGATGACGCCGAGCACCGGCCCGAATACTTCCTCGCGCGCGATCGCCATGGCGGGTGTGACGTTGGCCAATACGGTGGGCTGGAAGAAGCAGCCCGGGCCGGGCAGGGCTTGACCGCCCGTCGATCGGCGCGTGCGCCGTCCGAGAGGGCCTGCGCCGTCATCGCGGCGACCTTGTTCAATTGCGCTCGCGAGACCAGCGCGCCCATGTTGGGACCGAACTGCGCGCGCTCCATGCCGGGCCCAACCGACAGGCCTTGTGCCATGGCGCTGATCGCCTGCAACACCTCGTCGTGCCGCGACCGGTGCACCAGCAGCCGCGACATCGCGGAGCAGGCCTGGCCGGCATGGAAGAAGGCGCCCCAGCGCACCGACGAGAGCACCTGCTCCAGGTCCGCGTCCTCGTACACGATCGCCGCCGACTTGCCGCCGAGCTCCAACACGCACGGAACCACGTTGCGCGCGGCGGTCGTGGCGACCGCGATGCCGGTGGCAACCGAGCCCGTGAACACGATCTGGTCGATGCCCGGATGCGATGCCAGCACAGCGCCGGCGACAGAGCCGATGCCGCAGACCAAATTCAAGGCGCCGGCCGGCAGCCCGACGGCGAGCGCCGCTTCGGCGATGTAGGTGTTGGTCAGCGGATCGAGTTCCGGCGTCTTGATGACGCAGGCATTGCCAGCGGCCAGGGCCGGTGCCAGCGAGCGGGCCGTCATCTCGATCGGGTAGTTCCAGGGGATGATCTGGGCCGACACGCCGTACGGCTCGAAGCTTGTGAAGTCGACATACGCATGGCCCAGCGGAATCGAGCGCCCGTCCATCGATTCGGCCAATGCGCCGTAGTATTCGAAATAACGCGCGGCGCCTTCGACTTCCAGCCGGGCTTCCCACAGGGGTTTGCCGGACTCACGGGTCAGCACCGGTGCGATCTCGTCGATGCGCGACAGCAGGTGCGCACCCATGCCGCGTATCAGGCGTGAGCGCTCGACCGGGCGCATGGCCGTCAGCTCGCCGGAGTCATGGCAGCGGCGCGCAGCCGCCACCGCGCGGTCCACGTCGCCGGCGTCCGCGCAGGCGTGTTCGGCCAGCGGCTCTCCCGTTGCCGGGTCGTGCACGACGATGCGGGCGGCACCGCCGTCGCACCACGTGCCGTCGACGAAGTTGCGCCAGTACGGCTGGATGTCATCAGCCATCGATGGCCTCGCGCAACCACTGCTGCAGCGCCTGGATGGAATGTTCCGAATTCACCCCGTGGGACGGGTCTATCACCAGTGGTCCGGGGCGATAACCCTTGCTGTGCAAGCCGCGTTGTACCGCCTCGACCAGGCGGATGTCTTCCTCCACCGTCGTCGCGCGGTCCTGCACCGCCAGTCGGCGTACCACGTCCGACTCCGCCCCATCGATCGAGTACCAGCCGCGCCAGACCACCACCTCGTCGATACCCTTGACGCGCCAGTGGTAGGTATTGAGCACGTTGCCGGGATAGACCTGGAACGAGAACAGCGGCCACAGGAACCAGGATGAATAGTCGCCCGCGCGCGGATTGCTGGCCAGGTCGATCGGGTAGCTCATCCGGTCCAGGTTCTGCGACTCGGTGGTGTGGCGCAGGCAATGGCCCTGTGGCTGGATGTCGTAGGTGCGCGGATTGATGACGCCGGTGGCGAACGTGCGGTGGTTGATGGTGCAGTGGTAGCACTCGGAATAGTTCTCCACCGAGACCTTCCAGTTGCAGCGCTCCGCGACCTCGACCCATTCCAGTGGCCGGAGCCGGTCGATGTGCGGAACGAATTCACGCAGTTCCTGCTCGACACCGGGAAACCACTCCGACATCGGCTTGGCGTCCGGGTCCAGGTTGACGAACACGAAGCCGCAGAACACCTCGGTGCGCACGCCGCTCAGGCAGATGTCCTGCTTGCGAAAGCCCGGCACGACCCGGCTGTTGGGCGCCGAGCGCAAACGCCCGTCGAGTTCGTAGGTCCAGGCATGGTAGGGGCAGGTCAGCTGCGGTTTATTGCCTTCGCCGGACACCAGTTCATGCGCGCGGTGCTGGCAGACGTTGTAGTAGGTCCGGATCGATCCGTCCTGTGTACGGACGCTGAACAGCCGCTGTTCGGCAATCTCGAACGTGAAGTAGTCGCCGGCCTGGGCCAGCTTCGACACGTGGCCGGCGAATTGCCAGCTGCGTGCCATCAGGTGTTCCCGCTCGCGCAGATAGATGGCCGGGTCGGTGTAGTAATGCGCCTCCAGCGAGCGGACCGGATCGATGGGTTTCGCAGTATCAACGCGCACGGTGTTCATCCTTTCTCGTCCCAGTAAATGCCCATGCCATGGCGGCGTTCATGGAACTGTTCGATATTGCGAATGGCCTGCGGGTCGGCATCCGCGATGACGAACGCCATCAGGGTTTCCATGAACGCAGCCGCGGCCACGATCGACGGAAAGAACTGCGGCGTATCCGTTGGCACGACGAATGCATGTTGCGCGCGCCGCACGATCGGCGCAGCCGCGCTGTCGGAAATGGCGATCACGGTCAACCCCTGCTCCAGTGCCACATCCACCGCTTCGACGACTTCGCGCCGGTAGGGCTTGAACGTCATCGCCAGCAACACATCCTTGCTGTCGGCGCGCACCAGCCCATCGAGCGGCACGCCGCCGGCACTCGGCAGGGCCTGCACCTTGTCCAGCGCCATGTTGGCCAGATAGGCAAAATTGGTGGCCACGGAATGGGAGATGCCGACACCCAGCACATAGGTGCGGCGCGAGCGCACGATCGCATCGGCGGCGCGCTTGATGTCGGCCGGCCGCGCGCCGGAATAGGTGCGTTCGATGTTGCCCAGCATCGTCGCGGCCATCTCGCTGTAGATGCGCGCCGTTTCGCCACCCTTGGCCAGCGATTGCAGCCAGCGCGCCCGGTCCGGGAAGTTGTCCTTGCCCTGCAGGATGTTCTCGCGGAACGGGCTTCGAAACGCCTCGTAGCCGTCGAAGCCGAGTTGCCGGCTCAGGCGCACCAGCGTGTTGGCCTTGACATCGGCGGCCTGCGCGATCGCGTGGATGGAGCCCACACCGATGGCATTGCGGTTCTCCAGCAGATAGGTTGCTGCCTTGCGCAGTTCGGGCGGAAACTCGTCCATCCGCTGGGCGATCTGCTGCAGCAGCTGCGCCGGCGTATTGTCAGATTTCATGGCACGTCTGTTTCATATAGTTTTGACAATGGTACAAGTGTGTGATAACTTCGTCCAGTCCTTTTCGCAACTCGGGAGTAAAGCTGATGGTTCCGTCGACAGCACGTGTGGTGATCATCGGAGGTGGCGTCATGGGTGCGGGCCTGGCCTACCATCTGGCGCACGAAGGCTGGACCGATGTGATTCTGCTTGAAAAGGCGGAACTCACCTCGGGCTCGACCTGGCATGCGGCCGGACAGATCACGCATTCCACGTCCAGCTTTTCGCTCGGCAAGTGCGTGGGCTACAACATCGAGCTGTATTCGAAGGTGCTGGAGAAGGAAACCGGGCAGTCGGTGACCTGGCATGGCTGCGGATCACTTCGCCTGGCCTATACCGAAGACGAACGCGACTGGTTGTGCCATACCCAGAGTGTCGGGCGCGCGCTCGGCTTTCCGATGGAGATGGTGCTTCCTGCGCGCATCCGTGAACTGCACCCGTTCTACAACCTGGACGGCGTGTTGTGCGCGCTGCACACGCCCGACGACGGGCATGTGGACCCGTCGGGTGCGACGATGGCGTTGGCGCAGGGTGCACGTGCCCTGGGCGCCAGGATCATCCGCCACTGCCGCGCGACCAACATCACCCGGCTTCCCGGCGGCGAATGGAAGGTGTTTACGGAGCAGGGCGACATCGTGTGCGAGCACGTGGTCAATGCAGGCGGAACCTATGCCCGGCAGATCGGCGCCTGGGTCGGACTGGACATTCCGACGACATCGATGACGCACCACTACCTGATCACCGACACGGTGCCCGAATTCAAGGCGCTGGAACGCGAACTGCCGGTGGTGCGCGACGACCGGATGGTGTCGGGTTATATCCGGATGGAGCAGAAGTCCGGCCTGATCGGCATCTACGAGAAGGCCAACCCACGCTCGGTCTGGGAAGACGGTTGTCCCTGGGAGGCCGAACACGAATTGTTCAGCCCGGATTACGACCGCATCATGCCGTGGCTGGAAAACGCCATGCAGCGCATGCCGGTGTTCGCGGAACTGGGCATCAAGCGCGAGGTGCACGGCGCCATTTCCCATCCGCCGGACGGCAACCCGCTGATCGGCCCGGCGCCGGGGCTGAAGAACTTCTGGCTCAACTGCGGCTGCCAGATCGGCATCGGCTGGGGACCGGGACTGACCCGGGAACTGGCGCGCCAGATGGTGCACGGATCGGCCGACATCAACATGCGCGAATTCGATCCGCGCCGTTTTGGTCCCTATGCCGACCAGAAATACCAGGTCACCAAGGCCAGGGAAGACTATCTGCTGCGGCACGAGATCCCGTTCCCGCATTTCAACCGGCTCCAGGCCCGCCCGGTCAAGCCGTCGGCGCTGTACCAGGACCTCAAAGGCGAAGGAGCCGTGTTCGAGGAAGTGTTCGGCCACGAACGTCCGCGCTGGTTTGCGCCAGCCGGTATCGAGGCGCTGGACATCTACGGCTTTCGCCGCACAAAGCTGCACGACATCGTCGGCGCCGAGGTGCGGGCGGTGCGCCAGCATGCCGGCATCATGGACATATCGGCCTTCACCAAGGTCGAGGTGTCGGGTCCGGACGCCGAGGCCTTCATCGACCGGCTGGTGCCCAACCGTGTGCCGGCCAGGGTCGGCCGGGTGGCATTGACGCATTTGCTGGGCGACAACGGCCGCATCGAACTGGAAACCACGCTGGTGCGGCTGGCGGCGGACCGTTTCTACCTGGTCTGCGCTGCGTTCTTCGAGCAAAGACTGGTCGATCACCTGGCGTTTGCCCGCACTGACGAGAACGTCACGATCACCAACCGGTCCTCGTCCTGGGGCGCCATGGCCCTGAATGGCCCGCGTGCGCGCGACATCCTGTCCGCATGTACCGACGCCGACTTGTCCAACGCCGCCTTCCCCTGGTTGACGGCACAGGAGATCGATATTGCGGGGCGCCGCCTGTGGGCCTTGCGCATGTCGTACGCCGGCGAGCTGGGCTGGGAAATGCATGGCGAACCGGCGGCGATCCTGGCGGCTTTTCGTGCGCTCAAGGAGGCTGGCAAGGCACATGGCCTGGTCAACTATGGCTCGTTCGCGATGAATGCGATGCGCATGGAAAAGGCCTACAAGGGGGCCGGCGAACTGACCAACGAGGTCACATTGCCCGAAGCCGACGTGATGCGCTTCGTCAAGCTGGACAAGCAGTTCCGGGGCAAGGCCGCCACCGTGGCGGCAACCGGGCGGCCGCTCAAATGGGTCTGCGTCTATCTGGAGATCGCCGACGACGGAACGTCCGACGGGCATGGCGGTGAGGCAGTGTTGTCCGGCGAGGATCGCGTCGGCGCTGTCAGCTCGATCGCGTTCGGCCATGCGGTGGGCAAATTGCTGGCCTTCGCTTATGTGTCGGCGGACATGTCCAAGCCGGGAACGGCCTTGCAGGTGGTGGTCATGGGCGAGCCGCGCGACGCCAGGGTGCTGGCGGATGCGGTCTACGACCCGCAGGGCCTGCTGCCACGGTCCGACGTGCCGCATGTCGCCGTCGCCTGATGCAGCGCGACCAAGCACCAACCGAATCCTGACTCGCAGTCGCATCCAACCGGGGTCATCGCATGAAGATCACTCGCATCACCATCTGGGAAGTTCCGCTGACCAGCCATCTGGTCTACCACATGGCCGCCGGCAAGACCTGCGACGTCGTTCCCTCGACCGTGCTGCGCGTCGATACCGACGGCGGAGTTTGCGGCTGGGGCGAGGTCTGTCCGATACCGCACTACCTGCCGGCGTACGCCGGCGGTGTGCGGCCCGCGCTGGAGTATCTGGCGCCGGTACTGATCGGCGCCGACCCGGTCGGCCCGGAGGCGCTGATGGCACGTGCCAACGCCTACCTGCTGGGGCATGTCTATGCCAAGTCGGCGCTCGATATCGCGTTGTGGGACATCACCGGCAAGGTCGCGGGTCTGCCGCTGTTCACGTTGCTCGGCGGGCGCCAATCGCTGGACATGCCGGTGTACCACTCGATCAGCTGCATTGCCCCCGAAGAGATGGCACGCATCGCGCGCGAGGAGCTGGCCACCGGCGTGACCCAGTTCCAGGTCAAGCTCGGTGCCGACGGCGACTGGCAGACCGATGTCGCTCGGCTGCGCCTGGTGCGCGAAGCGGTCGGCAGCGGACCACTGGTGTACGGCGACTGGAACTGCGGCGCGACGCAGCTCGACGCGATCCGGGTCGGCCGCGCGGTGGCCGATCTCGATGTGATGCTCGAGCAGCCCTGTGCCACGCTGGAGGAATGCGCCGCCGTACGCGCCGCGACCGGACTGCCGATCAAGATCGACGAGAACGCCTACGACACCCCCTCGCTGCTGCATGCCCACGCGCTGGGCTGCATGGACACGGTGACGCTCAAGCTGTCCAAGTTCGGCGGCCTGTCGCCGCTGCGCCGGGCGCGCGACCTGTGCCTGCACCTCGGGCCGTCGATGTGCATCGAGGACACTTGGGGCTCGGATATCACCACGGCGGCCGTGCTGCATCTGGCCGCTGCAACACCTGCGGCCCGCGTGATGAATGCCTGCGACCTTTCCGCCTATGTGAGCCCACGACTGGCGCCGGACGCCCCGGTGCGCGACAACGGCCGTATCGCGCCTGCGCAAGGCGTGGGCCTGGGTGTGACGCCCGATCCGGACCAGCTCGGCGAACCGATAGCCATCATCGACTAGGACAACCCGATGCTTGCATCCACGAAGACCATGGCCCATTGGGCCGAACGCGCCCGTGCCGTCCTGCCTGCAGGTGGATTCGGTAATTTTGATCCCACGATGTTCATCCGCGAGGGCCGGGGCAGCCGGGTCTGGGACGAGGACGGCAAGGAATATGTCGACTACCTGATCGGTTCCGGTCCGATGCTGCTGGGCCACGGCCATCCCGAGGTGCTGGCGGCAATAGCCGAGCAATTGCCCCGGGGCATGACCTTTTTTGCCAACAACAGCGCAGGGGTCGAGCTGGCGGAGGAAATCTGCCGCGCGGTCCCGTGTGCCGAGCAGGTGCGTTTTCTGTCCTCGGGTGGCGAGGCGGACATGTATGCGATACGGCTGGCGCGCGCGTTCACCGGGCGCGACAAGATCGTCAAGTTCGAAGGCGGTTACCACGGCATGTCGGCCGAGGCGCAGATGAGCCTGGCCCCGGCGCGGCAGCCGGACTTTCCGCAGGCGCAGCCCGACAGCGCAGGCATTCCCGAGGCGGTACGCGCGCAGATGCTGATCGCGCCGTTCAACGACCTGGACTACCTGGAGACCCTGCTGTCGCGCCATGGCGGCGAGGTGGCCGGACTGATCGTCGAGCCGCTGCAGCGTATCGTGCCGCCGGCGCCGGGTTTCCTGGCCGGCGTGCGGTCCTTGTGCGACAAACATGGCATCGTGCTGATCTTCGACGAGGTGGTGACCGGGTTCCGTTTTTCCTACGGCGGCGCGCAGGAAGCGTATGGCGTCACGCCCGACCTGTGCTCGCTGGGCAAGATCATTGGTGGCGGATTTCCGCTGGCTGCGGTTGCCGGTCGCAAGGTGATCATGGACCACTTCGACAAGTCCATCGTGGGTGCCGACCGCTGGTTGATGATGCTGGGCACCTTGTCCGCGACGCCGGTGGCGGCGATCGCGGGGCTCAAGACGATGGAAATCCTGCGCCGGCCCGGGGCCTATGCGCAGTTGCTCGCACATGGTGAGCGGCTGCAGGTGATGTTCACGCGCCACCTCGCGAAGGCCGGCATCGCGCACCGGATCGTTGGCCATCCGACGCTGTTCGATGTGGTGTTCATCGACACCGAAGTGCGCAACTACCGCGACGTGCAGTCCGCCGATGCCCGGCGCAGCGCGCTTTTCAACAGCGTGTTGCGCGCGAACGGTGTCTTCAAGTCACCGGGCAAGGTGTATCCGCATCTGGCGCTGACGCAGGATGACTTCGCACTGACAGATGCCGCGATCGGCGCAGCCACCGCGGCGCTGCTGGAGGGCTGAACGAGCCCGTCGCCCGGCCCGATGCTGGACGCGAAGATGACATAGTTGTACCATTGTGGTATCGATATGTCATAATTGTGCTATTCTGGTAAACCGGAGCTTTCAACTCGAAACGTGTGGTGGTCGACGGCGCAGGACGATTCGATATGGGGTTTGAATTGCGCCTGGCTTCGAGTTCGTTTCGGGTTGGACATTCCCCCGGTCGGGGTGCGGAGCCGGCCAGCGAGTCGGGGTATTCGCGCAGGGTCATGGTTAGCGTTCTGGAGATGCTCGATGGGTGAAACTGCTGACAACGTCATAACCCGCCGCGGTGCCCGTGCGGCGCGCCAAGCCGCCCGCGCCGCGCCACTGGCGAGCAGCCTGCGGCCCGTGCGGCCAGGCCAGGTGGGTGGGCGCTACCGCCCGTTATCAGACTCCGACGTGCTCAAGATCCACCACGCTGCGCTCGACGCGTTGGAGACCATCGGGCTGGCGGACGCGCCGCCCAGTGGCATCGAACTCATGACCAAGGCCGGCGCCAGGTTGACCGATTCGGGGCGGCTGTTGTTCCCGCGCGCGCTGATCGAGGACACCGTGGCCAACGCCGCGCGCCATTTTGTGCTGCACGGCCAGGACCCGAAGCACGACATGGAGCCGTGGGGCTCCAAGGTCTACTTCGGAACGGCCGGTGCGGCGGTGCACATGGTTGACGCCAAGACAGGTGCGTACCGGGACTCGACCACCCGCGATCTGTACGACATTGCGCGCGTGGTCGACACGCTCGAGCATATTCATTTCTACCAGCGCTCGGTGGTGTGCCGCGATCTGCCGATCCCCGAGGAACTCGACTTCAACACCGCCTATGCCTGCGTCAGCGGAACCACGAAGCACGTCGGCACAAGCTGGGTTGACCCGGCTCATGTCGAGCAGAGCCTGAAGATGCTGCACCTGATCGCCGGGGGCGAGGACAAATGGCGCGCGCGGCCTTTCGTCAGCCAGTCGAACTGTTTTGTCGTGCCACCGATGAAGTTCGCCCACGAATCCTGCCTGTGCATGGAGGTCGCGGTACGCGGCGGCATGCCGATCTTGCTGGTGTCGGCCGGCCAGGCCGGCGCCACCGCGCCGGCTTCGCTTGCTGCCGCCACGGTGCAGCAGGTCGCCGAATGCCTGGCCGGCCTGGTCTACGTGAACGCGATCAAGCCCAAGTCGCCGGCCATCTTCGGCACCTGGTGCTTCGTGTCGGACCTGCGCACCGGCGCGATGTCGGGCGGCAGCCCCGAGCAGGCACTTCTGTCCGCCGCAAGCACGCAGATGTCGAAGTTCTACGACCTGACGGGCGGAACGCCCTCGGGCATGAGCGATTCGAAAATGCCGGACGCGCAGGCCGGCGCCGAGAAAGCCCTGCTGCATGCTCTGATCGGCAACAGCGGCGCCAACATGATTTACGAGTCGGCCGGCATGCTGGCCAGCCTGCTCGGGTTTTCGATGGAGAGCCTGCTCATCGACAACGACATCATCGGCGCAGCGCAGCGCACCATCCGGGGCATCGAGGTCGACGACGAGTCGATTTCGCTCGACACCATGCGCAGCGTCTGCCTGGACGGGCCGGGCCACTATCTCGGCGCCACGCAGACGCTCAAGCTGATGCAAAAGGACTATCTCTACCCCGATGTCAGCGACCGATCGAGTCCGAACCAGTGGGTCGAGCAGGGCCGCCCGACGCAGATCGACCGGGCCTCGAAGAAGCTTGCCACGATTCTGGCGTCGCACTATCCGACCCACATACCAGCGGCCATTGACGAAGCGATCCGGCAGCGGTTTCCGGTTCGCCTCGCGCCCGCGGCGATGCGGCGCGCGGCAAGCTAAGGCGTGGGCCGACAGCGACGATTTGAACTCTTGCCGCACTACTTCCAAGGAGCCGATGACATGAACGACACCAGCAAACAAATTGGCGCAATCGACCCGGCCAGCGTGGTCAAGCCGTACTGGAAGAACTATGTGGGAGGCGAATGGGTCGACAGCACCAAGGGCGAACGCCTTGACGTGTTCAACCCGGCCACCGGCGCCAAGATTGCGGAAGTGGCTTGCGCCGACGAGCAGGATGTCGATCGGGCCGTGGCGGCCGCACGCCGCTGCGCCGATTCGCGCGTGCTGACGGCCATGCGCCCGGCCGAGCGCGGGCGCATGCTGATCGAGGCGGCTCGGCTGTTTCGCCAGCGCAGGGAGGAGATCGCCACTATCTTGACGTTCGACTGCGGAAAGAGCATTTCCGAGGCGCGCGGCGAGATCGACGGCACGGCGCGCTACCTTGAATACTACGGTGGCGCCGCGGACAAGATCGAGGGGCGCTATATCCCTCTGGGCGAAGGCCTGGTGGAGTACGTAGTGCCGGTGCCATACGGCGTATCGGCGCACATCGTTCCATGGAACTACCCCTGTGGCGTGATGGCGCGATCCGTGGCGCCGGCGCTGGCGGCCGGCAACGCGCTGGTGGTCAAGACGCCGGAACTCGATCCGCTGTCGGGCATGTTCTTCGCGGAAATCCTGGAGCAGGCCGGTTTTCCGCCTGGCGCACTGAATCTGATCTGCGGCCATGGGAAGATCGCCGGAGCGGCCCTGGCAGCGCACCCCGGCGTCAACCAGATCACCTTTACCGGATCCATCGCCTCGGGGCAAAGCGTGCTGCGCGGGGCATCCAACAACGTGGTCCCGTGCGTGATGGAACTCGGCGGAAAATCGGCCGCGATCGTGTTCGCCGATGCCGATCTCGATAGCCTGGTCAGGAGTGTGCGCACGGGCAGTTTCGACAATGCGGGGCAGGTCTGCAACGCGCTGTCGCGGCTGATCGTTCATCGCGATATCTACGATGAAGTCGTCAATCGCCTGGTCGCCATGGTCAATGGCCTGAGCATCGGGCCGGGAATCGAGGATCACGACATTTCGCCGCTGATCTCGCGCCAGCAACTGACGCGGGTGGCAGCGCTGACCCGATCGGCCCTGGAGCAGGGCGCGCATGCGGCCACGGGCGGGCAGCCGGTCGAGAACGTCCCGGGCTTCTTCATGCCACCGACCCTGCTGCGCGACGTAACGCCCGACATGCGCGTGGCGCAGGAAGAGATCTTCGGCCCGGTGCTGTCGATCATTGCATTCGACACGGCGCAGGAGGCGCTGGAAATCGCCAACGGAACCGAATACGGACTGGCCGCCGGCGTTTTTTCCGCGAGCATCGACCGCGCGCTGTGGGCGGCGGAAATGCTGCACGCGGGACAGATATACGTCAACGAGTGGGAGGCCTGTGGTTGCGAAACACCATTCGGCGGCATGAAAAAATCGGGTTTTGGCCGGGAAAAGGGCCTCGAAGCGCTTGGTAGCTACTACCAGTCCAAGCTCGTCGCCGTGCGCCGCCTGGCGTTCTAGCATCGGCGCAACGTGGGCACGGTGATCGACCCAGCGGGTTTCCAGGCCGGCTCTGGCAGGTCGCTGTTGTAGAGGGACCGAAGCATGAACACCAAGGCCCGGGTTGTTGTCGTGGGCGGCGGCGTGGTGGGTGCCAGTGTCGCCTACCACCTGACGCTCAGGGGCTGGTCAGACGTCGTTGTGTGCGAAAAAAACGAGCTGACTTCGGGCGCCACCTGGCGCGCCGCGGGGCATGTCATCCTGTACACGCTCAATCGAACCGTCAGCCTGCTCAATCGCTACAGCCTCGAACTCTACAAGCGGCTGCAGGCCCAGACCGGCCAGGACCCCGGCCTGCACCTGTGCGGCAACCTCAGGCTGGCAAGCGACCCGGGGCGACTGGCCGAGTTCGATCGCTTCATGGGCATCGCCTCGCTGAACGATATAGACGCCGTGCTGCTGTCGGCGCAGCAGGTCGGCGAGTTGTGGCCGCTGATGCGCACAGACGGTTTGCATGGCGCCTTGTATACCGCCGGCGACGGCCATATCGCGCCGGCCGACCTGACGCAGGCGCTGGCTGCGGGAGCCCGCCAGCGAGGCGCTCGGATTCTGCGCCAGACCGAGGTCATCGGTTTCGAGCGGCACGACGCCGGCTGGCTGGTCCGCACGAACAAGGGCGATATCGTCTGCGAGCACGTGGTGAGCTGTTCGGGGCTGCACACGCACCGGACACTGGGCATGGTCGGCCTGGCGGCGCATGCGATCCCGGTGCGCCACCAGTATGTACTGACCGAACCGATCCCGGAACTGGTCGAACGCAAGGCGCGCGGTCTGCCTGAGCTCGCCGTCATGCGCGATCCGGATCAGTCGTTCTACGTGCGCCAGGAAGGCGTGCGCCTGCTGTGCGGAGCCTACGAAAGCCGGGCCAGGACGATGTTTGCCGGGGGTGTGCCGGATGGCTTCACCCAGGATTCGCTGCCGGAGGAGTTCGACGTCCTGGTGCCCTACCTGGAATCGGCCATGGCGCGTGTTCCCACGCTCGAGCGCACCGGAATTCAAAGCTGCATCGCCGGTGTCATGCCGTATTCTCCTGACGATCTGCCGATTACCGGGCCGGCCCCCGGACTGGACAACTTCTGGCTCGCCGAGGGCAATCCTTTTGGCATCACGCTGGCGGGCGGAATCGGGTGGCAGTTGGCGCACTGGATCGTCGACGGGGCGCCGACGATGGACATGCTCGCCTGCGACCCGAGGCGGTTCGGGGGCTTTGCGACCAGGCGCTATGTCGCGATAAAGACCGAAGAGGCCTACGAGCGCACCTATCTCATCCCGCGCCCGGGCGAGGAACTGCCGGCCGCACGCCCGCTCAAGACCGCGCCGCTGCACGACCTGTGGGCGGCCAGGGGCGCGCAATTCGGAGCAGCCTATGGCTGGGAAGTACCGAACTGGTTTTCGGCACCGGCCGCAGGCGACCAGCACGCGTCGGCGAGCGACGAGACGGCCGCCTTCGCGGCGCTGGGGCGCGAATGCCGGCAGGCGTCGACGAATGTCGCGCTGCACGACCGCAGCACGATCGCCAAATTCATGCTCCGCGGCGCCGGCGCGCAGCGCGCGCTCGACGCCTTCGCGTGCACCGCATTGCCGGCGCCCGGCAGCACTGCCAGCGGCTATGCGCTCGACGCGAGGGGACATCTGCAGGCGGCGTTCCTGGTGGTGCGCGAATCGGCCGATCAGTTCTTGCTGCTGTCGGCGACCGAGTCCGAGTGCTACCTGGCCGACTTGCTGGCGCGCGCCACCAGGGACATGCACGATGTGCGCATCGACAACCTGACCACCAGCCTGGCCAGTCTGAGGCTCAGCGGTCCGCGCGCGGGCGAACTGCTCGCGCTTGCCAGCGAGACTGCCGAACTGGTGCACTGGCCCGATCGAACGACGCGTGCGCTGACACTCGGGCTGGCGCCTGCGCAGCTGATGCGCAACGCTGCGCACTGGGACTTGTTGACCGGGGTCGAATACCTGCGCCATGTGTTTTTTGCGCTGCAAGACGCCGGGACAGCGCCACTGCCCGTTTACGGTGCCTACGCTGCCAACAGCCTGCGACTCGAGCGCGGCGAACCGGCCTGGGGCACCGAGCTCACGGCCGCCTGCACCATGGGCGAAGCCGGACTCGGCGAACTGGTCGAGGTCGGCAAGCGCTTTTGTGGCTTCGAGGCGGTGCAGACCCAGCGCGCGGGCCACCCGCAGCATTTCTTGTTGCGCTGCGCCGTCGATACTGCGCACGCGCACCCACCGGTTGGTGATGAGCCGCTCAGAATCCGCGGTGGGCGCATCATAGGACGCACGACATCGGGCGGCTATGGCCACCTGAGCGGGCGTGCAATTGCCTTCGCGTACGCCAGCGCCGACGGGTTGGGGACGGCTCCTGGCGACTTCGAGATCCTGATCAACGGTCGCTGGTGCGCCGCCCAGCGCCTGTGAACCGGGCACCGGGCTGAGCGCGGCAGCGCCTCGAGGTGGCGAGAAGCTTGCGGCGCGCTCGCAGACCGACGCCTGTCGATGTGCCGCCTCCAGCAGTGGGTCGCCGCTCCACTGCACGGCGTCGCTCATCGAGCCGTGACTTTTCGCCATCGTCCGATGTCTTTCGAGGCCGTCGCGGGTGGTTGATTGCTCCGCTGCCGACGCATGCGTCACGTGCCGGCGATCCAGCTGGCAATCGCCTCGTGGTGTGGTTCGTCAAGCGATCCCCAATTCCCGCTCCACCTCTGTCAGGCTTTCATCGATGATGGACAGGGCCCGATCCATGTCGGTTGCCGCAGTGGTCAATGCCGGCGTGAACGTCAGCACATTGCCCATGGTGGTCTTGAAGCTCAGACCGCGGCTCAGCGCCTTGTAGAGCACGCGATCAGCCGCGTCGTTCGCGGGCGCGCGGGTTTCGCGATCCGTCACCAGCTCGGCACCGAACAACAGGCCGCGTCCGCGCACATCGCCAATCAAGGGGTGCCGCGCCTGCATCGCCCGCAACCCGGCCAGCGCCTGATCCCCGACAGTGGCCGCGGTGTCGACCAGCGCCTCGTCCTCGATGATCTGCAGCGTGGTCAATGCCGACCGGGCCGTGACCGGATTCTTTTCATGGGTGTAGTGGCCAATGGCGAAATGGCCGGCGACATCGAGTTCGGGCTTGCACACGACCGCCGAGATCGGCAGCAGACCACCACCCAGGGCCTTGCCCAGCACCAGTATGTCGGGAACGACGGCATCGTGTTCGCACGAGAACATGCGTCCGGTCTTGCCCGGCCGGTCGGGA
>CAVQPL010000007.1:0-841066 GCA_963714755.1 uncultured beta proteobacterium | reverse complement strand
CGCGGTGGCCGGTCTCAATCCCCATGCCGGCGAGGGCGGTTTGTTCGGCCGCGAAGAAATCGACACCATCGCGCCGGCCATGGCGCAAGCCATGCCTTGGGGTCGATGTCCACGGCCCGTATGCACCCGACACGATATTCATGCGCGCGCGGGCGCAGCCGGGGCGGCGCGGGAATTTGACGTAGTGATTGCGATGTACCACGACCAAGGACTGATACCGGTCAAGTACCTGGGCGTGGACAAAGGTGTGAATGTCACGCTGGGACTGCCGCTGGTGCGCACCAGCCCGGACCATGGAACGGCGTTTGATATTGCCGGTACCGGGCAGCCGACGCAGCCAGTCTGATCGAGGCAATCCGGATGGCGCGGCAACTCCTGCTTACCGGTGGCCATGGCAGTGGGGCGGGATTGATCGGATCAGACGACGGTAAATCGACCGGCACCAGAATCCCTCACCACAGAGGTGGCGCAGGCAGGTTGTAAACTACTTCCTCAGGCTGTCGCGGATCTGGCGCAGCAGCAGAACGTCTTCCGGCGTCGGCCGCCGGTGGTGCGGCGGCGCGGGCGGTTCGGCGCGCTTGAGCGAGTTCATCTGCTTGCACCATCATGAAGATGATGAAGGCCAGAATGACGAAGTTCACCGCCACCGTGATGAAGTTGCCGTAGGCGAACAGCGGCACGCCGGCCTTGGTCTTCAGGTCATCGGACCAGTCCGTAGCCGACCCCGGCGGAACGCTGCCAGCACCACGATACATGCTGGAGAAATCCAGGTTGCCGACAGACCGCGCCGACGATCGGCATGATCATGTCGCTCGACCATGCGAGTCGACGATCTTGCCGAAGGCTGCGCCGATGATGACGCCGACCGCGAGGTCCATGACATTGCCTTTTACGGCAAATTCCTTGAATTCCGACATCATGCTCACGGTGATCTCCATTCTCGTTCTGGGTGGGTGGGCAATTGTAGGTGTGGGCATCCCGGGTGAAATGTAAAGGATGGGCTATGGCGGGCGTGCGGCAAGCGACTTGCATCCAGCCTGTTATCCCGCCGCCGAAGTCGGCGAGTCGGTCAGCTACAATCCCGCGCTGACCCAAGAGCGATGTTTTCATTGAGGATTCCCATGAGTGACACCCCAGTCGACACCAGCAAGCGGACGTGGCTCATCGCGTCCGGCTGTGCCGGTGCTGTCGGCGGCGCCTTCACAGCCGTCCCGTTTGTCAGCAGTTTTGCGCCTTCAGAGCGAGCCAAAGCCGCAGGCGCCGCAGTCGAGGCCGACATTTCATCGCTCAAGCCCGGCGAAAAAATGACCGTTGAGTGGCGTGGTAATCCGGTGTGGATCATGCGTCGCACCGAGGAAGACCTTGCAAACTTGCCCGCGCTCGATTCGCAGCTGGCCGATCCCAAGTCCGAGCGCAAGCCCGACGAGTTCACACCCGAGTACGCGCGCAACGAGGCGCGCTCGATCAAGCCCGAGGTGCTGGTCGTGGTCGGCATCTGCACCCACCTGGGTTGCTCGCCTTCCGACCGGTTCCAAAAGGGTGCGCAGCCATCGCTGCCGGATGACTGGAAGGGTGGCTTCTTCTGCCCCTGCCACGGCTCGACGTTCGACCTCGCCGGTCGCGTCTTCAAGAACAAACCGGCGCCGGACAATCTGGTTGTGCCGCCGCACATGTACCTGTCGGACACCCGGTTGCTTATCGGTGAAGACAAGAAGGCCTGACCCCATGAAGACATTCCGTACCGGAGCACCACGTGGCTGAAATGAAAGAGATCTCCCCCAATGCACCGGCTTCTGCGAAGCTGCTCAATTGGGTCGACAACCGCTTCCCGCTGTCCAAGCTCTACAACGAGCACATGGCCGAGTACTACGCACCGAAGAACTTCAACTTCTGGTACATCTTCGGCTCGCTCGCGATGCTGGTGCTGGTGATCCAGATCGTCACCGGTATTTTCCTGGTCATGCACTACAAGCCGGACGCCGCGCTGGCCTTCGGTTCGGTCGAATACATCATGCGCGATGTGCCGTGGGGCTGGTTGATCCGCTACATGCACTCCACCGGTGCCTCTGCGTTCTTCGTCGTGGTCTATCTGCACATGTTCCGCGGCCTGATCTACGGCAGCTACCGCAAGCCGCGTGAACTGATCTGGGTCTTTGGTTGCGCCATCTTCCTGTGCCTGATGGCCGAAGCCTTCATGGGCTATCTGCTGCCTTGGGGTCAGATGAGCTACTGGGGCGCCCAGGTGATCGTGAACCTGTTTGCCGCCATTCCGTTTGTCGGCCCGGATCTGGCGCTGCTGATTCGTGGCGACTATGTGGTTGGCGATGCGACCCTGAACCGTTTCTTCAGCTTCCACGTGATTGCGGTGCCGCTGGTCTTGCTGGGTCTGGTGGTGGCGCACATCATCGCCCTGCATGAAGTGGGTTCCAACAACCCGGATGGCATCGAGATCAAGGCCAACAAGGGCAAGGACGGTCTTCCGGTGGACGGCATACCGTTCCATCCGTACTACACCGTGCACGACATCTTTGGGGTCAGCTTGTTCCTGATGGTGTTCAGTGCGATCGTGTTCTTCGCGCCCGAATTCGGTGGCTACTTCCTGGAGTACAACAACTTCATCCCGGCTGACCCGTTCAAGACACCGTTGCATATTGCGCCGGTCTGGTACTTCACGCCGTACTACTCGATGCTGCGTGCCATCACCAGCGAGATGATGTACGCGCTGATGGCCTGCGTGGTCGGTGGCTCACTGCTGCTGGTGCTCAAGGTCAAGATGCCATCCTTCCTCAAGCCGGTCATCCTGGTTGGCGCGTTGGTTGCGCTCCTGATGATGTGGAACATCGACGCCAAGTTCTGGGGTGTGCTGGTGATGGGTGGCGCTGTCATCATCCTGTTCTTCCTGCCCTGGCTGGACAACAGCCCGGTCAAGTCGATTCGCTATCGGCCCGAATGGCACAAGTACCTGTACGCGGTCTTCGTGCTCAACTTCGTGGTGCTGGCCTACCTGGGCGTGCAGCCGCCGTCGCCCATCGGTGAGCGTGTATCGCAAGTCGGCACCTTGTTCTATTTCGGATTCTTCCTGCTGATGCCGTGGTGGAGCGCCTTGGGTGAACCCAAGCCTGTGCCTGAGCGCGTCAACTTTACAGCCCATTGAGCAGGAGACAAGCAGAATGAAAACCTCTGGATTCCTCAGCAAGGCCGCCTGCGCGATCGTTGCATCGCTGGGTTTGCTGGCTGGCGCGCATGCGTCCGAAGGCGGTATCCCATGGGACAAGGCCCCGAACAAGACCAATGACCTGGTGTCGCTGCAAAACGGCGCCAAGTTGTTTGTCAACTACTGCCTGAACTGCCATTCCGCAGCCTTCATGCGCTACAACCGCCTGACCGACATCGGTCTGACCATCGAGCAGATCAAGGACAACCTGCTGTTCACGACCGACAAGGTCGGCGACAACATGGTGGCGGCCATCGATCCCAAGGAGGCCAAGGAGTGGTTTGGCGCCAATCCGCCCGATCTGACCGTGATCGCGCGTTCGCGCGCCGCCGCCGGGCAGGGCAGCGGTGCCGACTACCTGTACACCTATCTGCGTACCTACTACCCGGATGCCACCAAGCCGACCGGCTGGAACAACCTGGCGTTCCCGAACGTTGGCATGCCGCATGTGTTGTGGCAGCTGCAGGGCAATCGCGTGCCGGTGTACGAAACCAAGACCGAACATGGTCACGAGGTCCAGTTGTTCAAGAGCTGGCAGCAGCTCACACCGGGCACCATGTCGCCGCTTGCGTACGACAACGCCGTAGGCGACCTCGTCAGCTACCTGCAATGGATGGGCGAGCCAGCACAGAACACGCGCAAGCAGATCGGCGTGGGCGTGTTGATTTTCCTTGCCTTGTTGACCGTGTTCACGTGGCGTCTGAATGCCGCGTACTGGAAAGACATCAAGTAAGGCTTGAGCAGTCCGGGCCCCTCGTGCTGCGAGGGGCTTGCGTTTTCAGAGTGGGCTTGCAAACATGCATCCCACTCTTTTTAGTTTCGACGCCAACTGTTGCCGGGTTGGATTGTGTCGAGACTGTTTTTGATTTTGAGGAGCTCCCGCCATGATGGTGTTGTATTCAGGAACCACCTGCCCTTTTTCCCACCGCTGCCGTTTCGTGCTGTTCGAGAAAGGCATGGACTTCGAGATCCGGGACGTCGACCTCTACAACAAGCCGGAAGACATCAACGTGATGAATCCGTACGGTCAGGTGCCGATCCTGGTCGAGCGTGACCTGATCCTGTACGAATCGAACATCATCAACGAGTACATCGATGAGCGTTTCCCGCATCCGCAGCTGATGCCCGGTGACCCGGTGGATCGCGCCCGTGTGCGCCTGTTCCTGCTCAATTTCGAGAAGGAACTGTTCGTGCATGTCTCGACGCTCGAATCACGTGCGGCCAAGAGCAACGAGAAGTTGCTGGAGAAAGCGCGTTCGCACGTCCGCGACCGTCTGACGCAGCTCGCGCCCATCTTCCTGAAGAACAAGTACATGCTGGGCGAAGGCTTCTCGATGCTGGACGTCGCGATTGCTCCGTTGTTGTGGCGCCTGGACTTCTATGGCATTGATCTGAGCAAGAACGCCGCGCCGCTGCTGAAGTACGCCGAACGCATCTTTTCGCGACCGGCGTATATTGAGGCGTTGACGCCGTCCGAGAAGGTGATGCGCAAGTAAGCCCGTTGTTTTGCCGATGATTGATGCTCAGAACTCCACTTCGACCCGCCCCTACCTGATCCGGGCGTTGTATGAATGGTGTACCGACAACGGCCTGACGCCTTATGTGGCGGTGCAGGTCGACGACACGGTGCAGGTTCCGCGGGAGTATGTGAAGGACGGTGAAATCGTCCTGAACATCAGCTTCGACGCAACCAGTGCACTCAAACTCGGCAATGAGCTGATAGCCTTCAGCGCGCGATTTGCCGGCAAACCGCGTGAAATCATGATTCCGGTGGATCGGGTCATTGCCATCTATGCGCGTGAAAACGGGCAAGGCATGGCCTTCCCGCGCTCCCCTGTGCAGGCGCCGAATGCACCCGCAGCCAGTGCAGTCCGATGCCGATATGGCGGATGCGCCGCGCTCGCCCGATGTGGAGGTCCGTCTGGTTGATCCGCCTGCCGCGCCACCTGCCGCGAAGGCTGGCAGTGCAGTTGCAAAAAAACCAGGACCGGCGAAACGCCCCAAGCTGACCCGCATCAAATGACGGCGTGCCGGATCACCTGATCCGGTCGATCAACCGTGCCGCATCTTGTAAAATTTCCCCTGTGCCGATTTAGCTCAGTTGGTAGAGCAACCGCCTTGTAAGCGGTAGGTCGTCAGTTCGATTCCGACAATCGGCACCATTTCGATATCAGCCGGCCGCCCCTAGCGTGACCGGGCGTCCCGAACCTTCAATCGGATGGACGTGATTTCCCAGCCTTTGGAGCGCAGATGCGCTTGCAGGGAGGGAAGCAGTTGGCGCATCTTGGCTGCAGCGGCGTTGTTGTCGAGCAGCAGGCACCAGACGCTGCCGTCGATGGGTCCGGCCGTGATCGCGGGGCGCAGGGATGCGGGTATCAGGGCGGTGACGGCTTTGAGCCGGGCCACTGAATCGCGGCTGAGTTCGGCCAGCCGGGCCAGTGTCGGCGAGGCCTCGGTGGCTTGCTGCAAGGTGACGGAATGGGCGCGCCGATCCATGGCTGAATGATAGACAGGGGGTTGAATGCACTTGATTATCACGGACGCATGGCTGGCCAGGAGCCGGGCCATCCATCTCTCGGGTACCCGACTGGTTGTTTCTGCGCTGGTGTTGTCGCTGGGACTGATGGTGGTCGCCGCAGGCCTTTATCACTGGGTGTTTCTCAAGGGCGCGCGCGAGCGATGGCCTGTCGTCGGATCCCTGGTTCGACTGGTGGTGCAGGACGAGTTCGAGCAGCGCGACAAGTTCATGCGTGAAAACCTCGATGTACTGGCGCGCCAGCTCGGCGAGATGCAGGCCAAGCTGACGCAGCTCGAATCACTGGGTGAGCGGGTCTCTGGCCTGGCAGGCATCAATGCCGCCGACATCAAGGTCAAACCAGGTCAGGGTGGTGCGCTCGTAACCGGCCGCCCGTTGTCGATGGATGAACTGCAGGCTACCTTGGTTGACCTGGATCGGTTGACGGCACAACGCACCGATCTGCTGACTGTCATGGAGTCGCGCCTGTTTGACCAGAAGATGCGCAACATGATGATTCCCACGCAGATGCCGGTGGCCGATGGCAACCTGGGATCCGAGTTCGGCTGGCGCATCGATCCCATTACCGGCCGATCGGCGCTGCACACCGGGCTGGACTATCAGGCCGATTCTGGCAAGGCTATCCTGGCTGCAGCCGGTGGCGTCGTGGTGGTGCAGGAGTACCACGCCGCTTACGGAAACATGGTGGAAATCGACCACGGCAACGACCTTGTCACCCGTTATGCCCACGCGTCGTCGGTTCTCGTCAAGAAAGGCGACATCGTGCGCCGCGGACAGAAGATCGCCGCCGTCGGCTCCACGGGCCGTTCCACGGGCGCCCATCTGCATTTTGAGGTATTGGTGCAGGGTGTGCCGCAGGATCCCCAGAAGTTCCTGACAGCGGGCGGCAATGTGGCAGCACAGCAACTCGCAGCACAAGACACGCGCGCCAGTCGCGGGGCGCAATCAGGTGCCACGACGCGGGGCGCCAAGGCGCGAGCCGCGCGAAGGTAAAATCCGCCATCGGATTCTCCACGGGTCATGCCCGCATGCGCATTTGCTTGGCGGGTGGGGCCCCACTTCCATTTTCTGTTTGAAAAAAGGATTGCGCCTTTCGGCTGGTCGTTCGCGACCCGCCGGAGGGACCGGCTTTCATGGCAACCAACTTCCTGACCAAAATTTTCGGTAGTCGCAATGACCGCCTTCTCAAACAGTATCGCGGCACGATCAAGCGTATCAATGCGTTGGAGGTCGAGCTTGAGGCGTTGAGCGACGAGGCCTTGCGCGCCAAGACGCAGGAGTTCAAGGACCGCGTTGCCGCAGGAACTTCGCTCGACGATCTGTTGCCCGAGGCCTTCGCGGTTGTGCGAGAGGGATCCAAGCGGGTCATGAAGATGCGCCATTTCGATGTGCAATTGCTCGGTGGCATGTCGCTGCATTTCGGCAAGATTTCGGAGATGGGAACCGGTGAGGGCAAGACGCTGACTGCAACCTTGCCGGTCTACCTCAATGCCTTGACGGGCAAGGGTGTGCATGTGGTCACGGTCAATGACTATCTGGCCAGTCGGGATGCACAGTGGATGGGAAAGTTGTACAACTTTCTGGGCCTGTCGGTAGGCGTGAACCTGCCGCAGATGCCGCGTGAAGAGAAGCAGGCGGCCTATCGGGCCGACATCACATACGGAACGAACAACGAATACGGCTTCGACTACCTGCGCGACAACATGGTCTACGAGGTGGGCGACAGGGTCCAGCGAGGCCTTAACTACGCGATCATCGACGAGGTCGACTCGATCCTGATCGACGAGGCGCGCACACCTCTGATCATCAGCGGTCAGGCCGAGGACCACACGGCGCAGTATCTGGCGATCAACAAGATCGTGCCGCTACTGACCATGCAGGAGGGCGAAGCGGACCCGCGCACCGGAGAGGGCGTCACCAAGCCAGGTGATTTCACGATCGACGAGAAAGGTCGCCAGGTCGTGCTGACCGAGCAAGGCCATGAAAACGCCGAGCGCATCCTGTTCGAGAACGGCATGCTGCCCAAGGGCGCGACCTTGTACGATCCGTCGAACATCACGCTGGTGCACCATCTGTACGCTGCGCTGCGGGCCGGGCACCTGTATCACCGCGATCAACACTATGTGGTGCAAGGTGGTGAAATCGTCATTGTTGACGAGTTCACCGGACGCCTGATGACAGGCCGCCGCTGGAGCGATGGTCTGCACCAGGCCGTGGAGGCCAAGGAGGGCGTGGCGATCCAGGCCGAGAACCAGACACTGGCGTCGATCACGTTCCAGAACTACTTCCGGCTATACGGCAGGCTCGGCGGCATGACCGGCACGGCGGACACGGAAGCCTACGAATTCCAGGAGATTTACGGACTCGAGACGGTGGTAATTCCGCACAATCGTCCGAGCAAACGCGACGATCAGCTCGATCGGGTCTACAAGACAACGCGCGAAAAATATGAGGCCGCGATTGCCGATATTCGCGAATGCCATGAACGCGGTCAGCCGGTATTGGTGGGTACCACATCGATTGAGAACTCGGAGATCATTGCCGAACTGCTAGTGCGCGAGAAATTGCCGCATCAGGTTCTCAATGCCAAGCAGCATGCGCGCGAGGCCGATATCGTGGCCCAAGCCGGCCAACCAAAGATGATTACGATCGCGACCAATATGGCCGGTCGGGGCACCGACATCGTGCTCGGCGGCAACGTCGACAAGCTGATCGCGTCGCTCGACGACGACGCGTCACTCGATGACGCAGCCCGTGCCCTGAAGGCAACGCAAATGCGTGAGCAATGCCAGCGTGACCATGAGGCTGTCAAGGCGGCTGGTGGGCTTCGCATCATCGCCACCGAGCGACATGAGTCGCGTCGCATTGACAACCAGCTGCGCGGGCGTTCCGGCCGCCAGGGCGACCCCGGTTCATCGCGCTTTTACCTGAGCTTGGACGATGCGCTGATGCGCATCTTTGCCGGTGACCGGGTGCGTGCCATCATGGACCGACTCAAGATGCCCGACGGCGAAGCCATAGAGGCGGGCATCGTCACGCGCAGCATCGAGAGCGCGCAGCGCAAGGTCGAAGCGCGCAACTTCGACATGCGCAAGCAACTGCTCGAATATGACGATGTGTCGAACGATCAACGCAAGGTGATCTACGAACAGCGCAACGCCATTCTTGACGCCAACGACCTCTCGGCCCAGGTCCAGGCCTTGCGCGAGGGCAGTTTCTCCGACTTGGTGCGCGAGCACATTCCGGCCGAATCGGTCGAGGAGCAATGGGACCTCGAAGGACTGGAGAAGATTCTTGCCGAAGAATGGCAGATAACGGTCGACCTCAAGGCAGTGGTGCAGCAGGCCACGGCCATTACCGATGAGGATCTGCTTGAAAAAGTCCAGACTGCCGCCAACGAGGCGTTTGCCGTCAAGCTGGCGCTGGTGGGCAATGAGGGTTTTCTGCAGTTCGAGCGCATGGTGCTGCTGCAAAGCATCGACACCCATTGGCGAGATCATCTGAGTGCGCTGGACTACCTGCGCCAGGGCATTCATTTGAGGGGTTACGCCCAGAAGCAGCCCAAGCAGGAATACAAGCGCGAAGCATTCGAGCTGTTCGGCCAGTTGCTCGACTCGGTGAAGAATGAAGTCACCAAATTGCTGATGACGGTGCGTATCCAGTCTGGTGAGCAGCTTGATCAGGCGGCGCAGGAGATGGAGAGTCGTGCCGACAACATCAGCAACGTAACCTACAGCGCGCCGACCGAGACCGGTGAGGTCGAAGTCACGGCGGATGCCAGCAGCGTGGCACGGCGCACCGGCGTGGCCGCTGCAGTCGCCGCTGGCGGACAAGTGCCGCGTGTCGGGCGCAACGAGCCCTGCCCCTGCGGCAGCGGCAAGAAATACAAGCAATGCCACGGCAAACTCAGCTGAAAGCCCGCCATGCCCGTCAATCTGACCGCTCCCAACGCAAGTGATCTGCACCCCATTGCCGGTATCCGGATCGGTACCACCGAGGCGGGTATTCGCAAGGCCAACCGCAAAGACCTGACGGTCATGTTGATCGAGCCGGGTGCCGGGGTTGGCGCCGTGTTCACCAGGAACCGGTTCTGCGCTGCGCCGGTCCAGGTTTGCCGAGAGCATCTTGCCAGTGGCAAGGGCATCCGCGCCTTGCTGATCAATACCGGAAACGCGAATGCGGGCACCGGTGAACAGGGGCTGGATCATGCGCGCAGCAGCAGCGCGACGCTGGCCGCAAGCCTGGGTCTGGCGCCGCAACAGGTGCTGCCGTTTTCGACCGGCGTCATCATGGAGCCGTTGCCGGTCGAGCGCATCGAAGCCGGCTTGCCGGCTGCGATTGCGGATGCTGTGGAAGACAACTGGTTCAACGCGGCGCAGGCGATCATGACGACCGACACCGTGCCCAAGGCCTGCAGTGTGAATGCGCTGGTGGGTGGGACGACGATCACTGTGACTGGCGTCAGCAAGGGGGCTGGCATGATCCGGCCCAACATGGCAACCATGCTGGGGTTCATGGCCACCGATGCCTGTGTTGCGCCAAAGCTGATGCAGCAACTGGCGCTGGAACTGGCGGATGCCTCCTTCAACCGGGTTACGGTGGATGGCGACACGTCGACCAATGATTCCTTTGTCGTGATTGCCACCAACAAGGCTGGCAACGCCCCTGTGGCGTCGCTGGACAGCGCCGACGGACGAGCCTTGATGGCGGCGATGCTCGAAGTGGCGCGCACATTGGCGCATGCCATCGTGCGCGACGGTGAAGGTGCAACCAAGTTCATCACGATCACGGTCCAGGGCGGACGCGACACGGCAGAGTGTCTGAAAGTCGGGTACGCGATTGCGCATTCGCCGCTGGTGAAGACCGCTTTTTTTGCCAGCGACCCGAATCTGGGTCGTATTCTGGCCGCGGTCGGTTATGCCGGTATCGACGATCTCGATCAGACCGGCATCGAATTGTTTCTCGATGAGGTGCATGTCGCCACGCGAGGTGGACGTAATCCGACTTACCAGGAGGCGGAAGGCCAGCGCGTGATGAAGCAAAGTGAAATCACGGTACGGGTCGACCTGGGCCGCGGTGCGGCCACGGACACGGTCTGGACCTGTGATTTCAGCCACGAGTACGTGACCATCAACGCCGACTATCGTTCCTGAACGCGTGACACGAAGACGGGTGATAGCCTGAACGGATGGATGGACGGATGGACGACAAGTTGCAGAGCCTGATGGCGCGCGCCGAGCAGTTGATCAACCGCATTGAAGCAGTGCTGCCCCAGCCGCTTTCGGCGCCGGACTGGAGTGCGGGAATTGCGTTTCGCTATCGCAAGCGCAGTTCCGGCCATGGCGCGCTGGAGCCCGTGCGCAATGTGTCGTTGATCGCGCTGGCCGACTTGCAGGAGATCGATGTCCAGAAGGAAAAGATCCGGCGCAATACCCAGCACTTCGTCGACGGCAAGACGGCCAACAATGTACTGCTGACCGGTGCGCGAGGCACCGGCAAATCGTCGTTGATCAAGGCCTGCCTGCGCGAGTTTGCCCCGGCCGGCTTGCGCCTGATCGAGGTCGACAAGACCGATCTGGTGGACTTGCCGGACATTGTCGATGTGGTGTCCGATCGGCCGGAGAAGTTCATCGTATTCTGTGACGACCTGAGCTTCGACGATGGTGAGCCAGGCTACAAGGCGCTCAAATCAATCCTCGACGGGTCGGTCGCCGGTGCCTCGGCGAACGTGCTGGTGTATGCAACCAGCAATCGCCGCCACCTGCTGCCCGAGTACATGAAGGAAAACCTCAGCTACACCCATACCGATGACGGCGAGGTGCATCCGGGCGAGGTGGTGGAAGAAAAAATCTCGCTATCCGAGCGTTTCGGTCTGTGGGTCAGTTTCTATCCGTTCACACAGGACGAGTATCTGGCCATCGTCGCGCAGTGGTTGCAGGCGTTTGGTGCCGACCCGGCCGCCATCGCCACGGCCCGAGCGCCGGCACTGGTATGGGCGCTCGAGCGTGGTTCGCGCAGCGGGCGGGTGGCTTACCAGTTTGCCCGCGATTTCAGCGGCAGCCGCGGCACATTGGCATGATTCTCAAGCTGCTGCCGTGGCGTGTTGTGCCACTCTGACAGGGGCGGTTTCAGCGTGAATTCCCAGCCACTGCTGGCGGATCCGGATCGGCCACGCGAGGGCGGCCTTGACCGGCCGTTGGTGGACGTTGCCGTGGGTGTGCTGCTGCAGCCCGATGGCATGTTTCTGCTGACAAGTCGGCCTGCCGGCAAGGTCTACGCGGGGTATTGGGAGTTTCCCGGCGGCAAACTGGAGGCGGGCGAGACGGTACTGCAGGCGTTGCGACGCGAATTGCACGAGGAACTCGGCATCGCGGTGGGTCATGCCGAACCATGGCGGTCGGAAATCGTCGACTATCCGCATGCCCTGGTGCGGTTGAGTTTTTGCAAGGTCACGGATTGGCTTGGCGCATTGCAGATGCGTGAGGGGCAGTCCTTCAGTTGGCAGTCGCTGCCGGTGGATGTGGGCCCGGTCTTGCCTGGGACCATTCCGGTGCTGCAGTGGCTGGCCCAGGAACGCGGATTTCAGGGCACCACGCACGCGTGAACTGATTCACCCCTGGGTGGTGTCCTGGCAACACTGGCGTCATGGGCGGCACCGAGGCCATTGGTCGGCTTGGTCGGCCCCATCCCATCCTTGCAAAGGCCATGCCTATGCGCGCTATTGCAGGCGGTTGTCTGGCGGCGCCATTTCGTCCGGCTCGGTCTCAGCGGCCATCCGGAATGATTCGTCGGCCCAGGCACCAAAATCCAGCCCCTTGCAGCGGGCACCGCAAAACGGACGATAGGGATTAGACGGGCTGAAAACACTGTCGCCGCGGCAATGGGGGCAGCGCACGATGCGCACGGAATCGTCCGCTCCAGCGTTTGATTCGTTGTTTGCCGGTGCCGCCTTGGCACCGCGGGATTGGGATCCGTCCTGCATCAGGAACACAGGGTCAATTCGAAATTGCAGTCGTCGCCGGTGGCATGCAGGCGGTTGTCCGCCTCCTGGCGCATGAAGCGGATCGACACCATCAACCGATTGCCGCTGATCTCGGGGATCACGGCCAAGGCCGGATCGACCGACAGACGTAGCAACTGGAATGTCTTTCCCTGGGGCAGATTCTGCTGGTACTGGCCGCCAGCGCCGACCACCTTCTGCGGGGAGCCCGATTCGCGCAACATCTTCATCAGCAATGACACCGACTCAGCCATTGGCGCCAGCGAGGAGGCCCAGCGATGCAGGTCGGTCCGGCGCGATTCGGCGCTGTGCTTTTGCCACGCGTAGTAAGCCGGCAGATCGAATTCGCAGGTGCCCCCGGGGATGCCGACGCGACTGCGGATGCTCATGAGCCAGTCGTTTTCCGTCAGCACATGGCCAGCTTTGCCTTGCACGCTGCTCAAGCCGTTGAAGCAGTGGTCGACCTGTCCGATGATGGCGTCGAGCGCACTCTCGGAAATCGCCGGGTTGCCGCGGTAGCTGTGTAGGGTTTGTCGCTGCTTTTCCAGGTCCTTGAGCAGGTCGGATTTGAGATCGGCACGCGCGCCCACATCCATGATTTCAAAAATCGTGGACAGGGCGTAGTGGTGGTCTATTGGATGATCGCGTGGGACCAGTTCAGCCAGGCGCCGAAACAGATGCTCGATGCGCAGGTAGGTCCTGATGCGTTCATTGAAGGGATATTCGTAAAGAATCACACTGGTATTTCCGTTCAGGCAATCATAGCCCCAAGCGTCTGGCGATCTGCGCCACCTCGTTTGCGATCTGTTCCATGGACGGGCCGGCGTTGTATATCACGATGTCGGCAGCCCGCAGGCGTTCGGCGCGAGAGGACTGGCTGGCGATGATCCGCTCGACTTCGTCCCGTGCCAACCCGCTGCGCGCCATCACCCTGGTGATCTGCACCTGCGCAAGGCAATCGACCACCAGCACCAGATCCACCCGTTGGCGCCAGCGCCGGGACTCCACCAGCAGCGGAATATCGAACACGATGCATTGCGCCTTTTTGTCCATGGCGTATTGTTCGAGTTTCGCCGAGGCCTGGGCAACCAAGGGATGGATGATGGCCTCGAGCCTGGCGCGTGCCGCGGGATCGGAGAAACTGGCCTTGCGCATCTTCGTGCGATCGAGTGCGCCGTCCGGCAGGATGAAGTCGGCACCGAAGGCCTCAGCGATCGGTGCAATGGCCTGGCCACCCGAAGCAGTCGACTCCCTTGAGATGGCGTCGGCGTCGATCAGCACCGCACCGTGCCCGGCGAAGAACCCTGCCACCGTGCTCTTGCCGCTTCCGATGCCACCGGTGAGGCCGAGTCGCAGCATCAGTTCATCGGGCGACGTGCGAAAAAGGAAACGCGAAGGGCACCAGGCTCTCGAGTCGACCAGGTCCGGCCAGCATCGCCACCATGCCGGCGCCTGCCAGATAGGGGCCGAACGGGATCGGAATGTCCCGGTTCGATATCCGGCCGATCAGCAGCATGGCGCCGCCCAGCACCGACCCGACGATGGATGACAGCAGGATCAGTGCGACCAGGTATTCGGCGCCAAACCACGCACCCATGCCCGCCAGCAACTTGAAATCGCCATGTCCCATGCCCTGTTTTCCGGTGAGGCGATGGTGCAACTGGTAGACCGTCCACAGGCTGAGGTAGCCGAAAACGGCGCCCCACACGGACGATGCCAGAGGAACCGTCGTCCAGCCCATTGCCGAGGCAATCAACCCAAGCCAGAGAATCAGGTAATTCAGGTCGTCGGGAAGCAGTTGGGTGTCTAAATCGATCCAGAACTGTGCGATGAGCAGGCAGGCCAGCACCGCCCACACGATACCGGCAGGGGTCAGGCCATACATGCGCGCCAAGGCCACGAAAAACAGCGCGGTGACGATCTCGATGGCCGGATAACGCAAACTGATCGACACCTTGCAGTTCGCGCAGCGCCCGCGCAGCATCAGGTAGCTGAGTACCGGAATATTTTCGTACCAGCGAATCTGATGCTGGCAACTCGGGCATCGCGAACGTGGACGCGACAGATTGAACGGCTCGGATGCGGGCAACTCCTTGCCCGTGAGCTCGGCACATTGGGCGGCCCATTCGTTTTCCATCATCTTGGGCAGACGATGGATCACCACATTGAGAAAGCTGCCGACCAGCAGGCCCAGAACGCCGAACAGTGCGACGTCGACCCCCGGCGAAACCAGCATCAGACCACGGCTCCGAGCTTGAAGATCGGCAGGTACATCGCCACCACGATGCCACCGATGACCGTGCCCAGAATCACGATGATGATCGGTTCCATCAGACTGGAGATACCCGCCACCATGTCGTCGACCTCGGCCTCGTAGAAGTCGGCCGCCTTGCCCAACATGTGATCGATTGAACCGGACTCTTCGCCGATGGCGCACATCTGCAGCACCATGGACGGGAACAGGTTGACATTGGTCATGGCTACGGTCAGCGCGGTACCCGTCGATACCTCATGCTGGATCTTGGTGGTGGCGCGCTCGAATACCGAGTTGCCGGATGCACCACCGACCGAGTCCAGCGCTTCCACCAGCGGCACGCCGGCGGCGAACATGGTCGACAACGTGCGGGTCCAACGTGCAATACAGGACTTCTCGACCAGAACGCCGAAGATCGGGAGTTTCAGCAGGATCCGGTCCATGATGTTCTGCATCTTTTCGTTGCGCTTCCAGGCTTCCATGAAGAAGTACACGCCGCCACCGATGCCGCCGAATATCAGATACCAATAACTGACGAAGAACTCGCTCATGGCAATCACGATGAGCGTGGGGACAGGCAACTCGCCGCCGAAGTTCGAGAACACCTCCTTGAAGGCCGGAATCACGAAAATCATGATGACCGCCACCACCACGAACGCGACGATCAACACCGTGACGGGATACATCAGTGCCGACTTGATCTTGGACTTGATGGCCTCGGTTTTCTCCATGTAGACCGCCAGGCGGTCCAGCAACGCGTCCAGGATACCGGCGGACTCGCCGGCTTCGACCAGATTGCAGTACAGGTTGTCGAAATACAGCGGGAATTTGCGGAACGCCACGCTGAGCGAGGTTCCGGTCTCGACATCGGTACGGATGTCGCTGAGTAGTTTGGTGACCCTCGGATTGGGGTTGCCCCGCCCGACGATGTCGAACGCCTGCAGCAAGGGAACGCCGGCCTTCATCATGGTGGCAAGCTGGCGCGTGAAAATCGCCATGTCCTTGGGCCTGATGGAGGAGCCGCCGCTCATGCGCCGCTTCTTGATCTTGGTCGGCGTCACGCCCTGGCGCCGCAGTGTTGCCTGCACCTGATTGATGCCGACGGCGCGGGACTCCCCGCGAACCTGCTTGCCGTTGCGGTCCTTGCCCTCCCACTCGAAGACGGTTTCGGAAATGCCTTTGGGTTTCGCGGTTGCCATATGGTCTCGGAGTCCCTGTTATGAGTCGTTGGTTACAGCGAGCACTTCTTCCAGGGAGGTCAGTCCCAATTTGACCTTGCGCAGTCCGGATCGACGTAACGAGTCGACGCCTTCCTTGGTGGCCTGCTGAGCGATGTCCAGTGCACTGCCGTCGCGCAGGATGATGCGCTGGATCTCCTCGCTGATCGGCATCACCTGATAGATACCAACACGGCCCTTGTAGCCGCCATTGCAAGTGGAGCATCCCACCGGTTTGTAGGTCGACCAGGAGCCATCAATCTCGCTTTCCTTGAAGCCGGCGTCGATCAGCGCCTTCTTGGGTATGTCGATGTCTGCCTTGCAGTTGACACACAGTCGGCGCGCCAGGCGTTGCGCCGTGATCAGGATCACGCTCGACGCAATGTTGAACGGCGCGATGCCCATGTTGCGCATGCGTGTCAGCGTCGTCGGGGCGTCGTTGGTATGCAGCGTGGACAGGACCAGGTGACCAGTCTGCGCCGCCTTGATGGCAATGTCGGCGGTTTCAAGATCGCGAATCTCGCCGACCATGATGATGTCCGGGTCCTGGCGCAGGAAGGACTTGAGCGCCGCTGCAAAGGTCAGTCCGGCCTTGTCGTTGACGTTGACCTGGTTGACGCCGGGAAGGGTGATCTCCGACGGGTCTTCGGCTGTGGCGATGTTCACGCCCGGTTTGTTCAGCAGGTTCAGGCAGGTGTACAGCGACACGGTCTTGCCCGAGCCGGTCGGACCGGTTACCAGAATCATGCCATACGGACGGCCGATGGCATCGAGCAGCCGCTGCTTTTCGACCGGCTCGTAGCCCAGTGCGTCAACGCCCAGTTTGGCGCTGCTCGGATCGAGAATCCGGATGACGATTTTTTCACCGAACAGTGTCGGCAAGGTGCTGACACGAAAATCGATAACCTTGTTGGGTCCGATCTTCAACTTCATCTTGCCGTCCTGGGGCACGCGCTTCTCGGAGATATCCATCTTGGAAATCACCTTGATACGGGAAGCGAGTTTGTCCTTGATGGCAATCGGTGGCGACGCGATCTCACGCAATTCACCATCGATGCGAAAGCGCACGCGGTAGGTGTGTTCGTAGGGCTCGAAATGCAGGTCGGATGCGCGCATGCTGAATGCGTCCAACAGCATCTTGTGCAGGAACTTGACCACCGGCGCGTCGTCGACTTCAGAGGTCGCGGCTGTGTCGGTGTCTGCGATGCCATCTGCGGCGGCATCATCGAACTCGAATTCTCCGCCGATGATCTCTTCCATCGTCTCCGATGTGGAGGCGGCGGCGGCATCGACCAGTTTGAGAACCTTGTCGTACTCGGCGATGACCCAGTCGACGCCGAGTTGGGACGCAAACTTGATTTTTTCAACCGCTTCCTGATCGGACGGATCGGCCGTCGCGACGGTCAGACGGTTGTTGCGCTTGCTCAGCACGATCACCCGGTAGGCCTGGCAGATTTTTGGATCCAGCAATCCCTTGGGCAGGCGGTGCTGATCGATGGCATCGAGGTCCACCAGCGGCGCCGCATACGCGGACGACATGGTATGGGCCAGGTCGGAGGCGGAAACCGCGCCCGAGCCGGTGAGTTCGGCAATGAAGCTGTTTTTGCCGGTGGACGCCTTGCGATAAATGTCCTCGGCCGATTTTTGGCCCAGTTTCCCCGCGAGTATCAGCGCACGGCCCAGGCCGGGGAGGGCTACTGAATTGGATTCGCGATTGGCGGTATCGACTGCGGACATGGACTGAAAATGTACTATGGCGGGAGGCAATCGCCTAATCATCTCCGATTGACCGAACGATGTAAATCGAAAGCGGGTCCATGCAGCTTTGGAGGAGGTTGATTGACAACACTCGCAATAGTGGTCGGGGTGAGAGGATTCGAACCTCCGGCCTCTACGTCCCGAACGTAGCGCTCTACCTGGCTAAGCTACACCCCGATCTCGGAAGCAATCGCTGATCAGCTCAGTTGTTGCGGTCCAAAAGTTGCGTCGCCAAGTGTATCAAACAATCGGTGTGAGGCCCCTGGGGCAGCAGGGATGCGGCCACAATCGCGCGCTGGGCTTCCTGGGCGGCCGCATCGCGCGAATAGTCCAAGGCGCCGGTCTCGCGCACGATCGCCACGATCTGCTCGAGCATGTCCACCGCGCCAGTCTCGATGGCCTGTGTGATCAACGCCTTTTGCGATCCGGTGCCACGCTGCATTGCGCAGATCAGCGGCAGCGTCGTCTTGCCCTCGCGCAGGTCGTCACCCAGATTTTTTCCCATTTTCGCGCTGTCGCCGGCGTAGTCGAGCACATCGTCGATAACCTGGAACGCAGTGCCCAGGGCCTGGCCGTAGTCTGCGCAGGCTTGCTCCAGTGCAGGTGGAGCTCCCGCCAGGATGGCTCCCGCACGGGCACTGGCCTCAAACAGCTTGGCGGTCTTTGAGCGGATCACATGCAGGTATCCGGCGCTGTCGAGCGTGGCGTCGTGCATATTCATCAATTGCAACACTTCGCCCTCAGCGATGACATTGGTGGCGTCTGCAAGCACCTCCATGATGCGCATGTCTTGTGCATCGACCATCATCTGGAAGGCACGCGAGTACAGGAAGTCGCCCACCAGCACGCTGGCCGGGTTGCCGAAGGTTTCGTTGGCAGTGGCGCTGCCGCGGCGCAATGCGGAGCCGTCCACCACATCGTCGTGCAGCAGCGTGGCCGTGTGAATGAATTCCACCACGGCGGCCAGGTTGAAGCGTTGCGCACCCAGGTAACCGAGCGCACCGCTGGTCAATAGCAACAAGGCCGGACGCAGCCGCTTGCCACCGGCGCCGATGATGTAACGGGAAATCTGGCCGACCAGCGGGACGCTGGAATCCAGGCGCCGCGCGATGACGACGTCCACTTCGCGCATGTCTGCGGCAATGACCGACAGGCCATGGGATGAGGAGAGGGGAGGTGCCTGCAAGGAAGGGGTCTCAAGCGATCTGGCGCCGATTATAGGAATCCTGTGGTCGGTCTTCTGAGCGGGCCCATTTCTGCCTTGTCAGATCTCCGTGGTCGCTGCTATACTCGTGGGCTGTGCGGAATTTCGTCTGCACAGCTATGCATAGGTAGGGAACTACTTGAAGCTACCTGAGAATTACTTGAGGTAAGGGGTCAACATGTACGCGGTCATAAAAACCGGTGGCAAGCAGTATCGCGTTGCTGCCGGCGAAAAAATTAAAGTAGAACAGATTGCTGCGGATGTAGGCCAGGAAATCGTCATTGACCAGGTTCTGGCTGTCGGAAACGGCGCTGAACTCAAGGTCGGTACGCCCCTGGTATCCGGCGCAACTGTAACTGTTACGGTGCTGTCTCACGGCAAGCACGACAAAGTGCGCATCTTCAAGATGCGCCGTCGTAAGCACTATCAAAAACGTCAAGGTCATCGCCAGCAGTTCACCGAACTGCAAATCGGCGCGATTTCCGCCTGATGACAAATTGAAACCGGTACTTCCTGTTTCAGACTGACTGGAGAAGCTAAATGGCACAGAAAAAAGGCGGCGGCTCAACGCGAAACGGGCGCGATTCCAAGCCCAAGATGCTGGGTGTGAAGAAGTTCGGCGGCGAGGTCATCTCTGCCGGCGCGATCATCGTTCGCCAGCGCGGTACCAAGTTCCATCCCGGCACCAATGTCGGCCTGGGCAAGGACCATACCTTGTTTGCTCTCGCTGACGGCAAGGTGTCGTTTGTGATCAAGGGTGCGATGAACAAGCACACGGTGAACGTCACCACGGCCTGAACCGGCAGTTGACCGACACAAGACCCTGCGCCCGGCGCAGGGTTTTTCGTTTATAAGCTTTGAATTGCCTAGCGAGCGCACGAATCTGCCAGCCCATGCCTCGCGGCGCCAGTGCGTGGGCACGAGGACTCTGGCACAGTTGAATCCAACGCCATGAAATTTGTTGACGAAGCCTTTATCGACGTTTTCGCCGGAGACGGGGGAGCGGGCTGCGTCTCGTTCCGGCATGAGAAGTACAAGGAGTTCGGCGGGCCCAACGGGGGTGACGGTGGCCGGGGCGGCCATGTGTTCGCCGTGGCCGACGTCGGGCTCAATACGCTGGTCGATTTCCGTTATTCCCGTCGCCATGAGGCCAAACGCGGTCAGCATGGCATGGGCTCGGACATGTTCGGTGCCGCAGGTGACGACATCACCTTGCGCGTGCCGGTGGGCACGGTGATTTCCGATGCCGAGACCGGTGAAGTGCTCTACGAATTGCTCACGCCAGACGAGGTCATCACGATTGCCAAAGGCGGCGATGGCGGCTTTGGCAACATGCGCTTCAAGAGCGCGATCAACCGTGCGCCGCGGCAAAAGACGCCTGGCTGGCCAGGCGAGAAGAAAAGCCTCAAGCTCGAGCTCAAGGTGCTGGCAGACGTGGGCTTGCTCGGCATGCCCAATGCCGGCAAGTCGACCCTGATCTCCGCGATCTCCAATGCCAGGCCGCGTATTGCCGACTACCCGTTCACCACCTTGCATCCGAATCTGGGCGTGGTACGGGTAGGTCCGTCGCAGAGTTTCGTTGTGGCGGATCTGCCCGGTCTGATTGAAGGCGCCTCCGATGGCGCGGGCCTGGGACATTTGTTTCTGCGCCATCTGCAGCGCACGCGTTTGTTGCTCCATGTCGTGGACATGGCCCCGTTCGATGACAGCATCGACCCAGTGGCCCAGGCCAAGGCGATCGTCAACGAGTTGAAGAAATACGATCCGAAACTGTTTCGCAAACCGCGCTGGCTGGTTCTCAACAAACTGGACATGGTTCCCGCGGAAAAGCGCGCTGAACTGGTCGCAAACTTTGTGCGGCGCATGCGTTTCAAGGGCCCGGTATTCGAGATATCGGCGTTGACGCGTGAAGGCTGCGAAGCTTTGGTGCAGGCGGTCTTCAAACAGGTCAAGACGCAAAAGGCGCTGGACACCGAGGTGCCCGTGGTGGACCCACGGTTTCCCTCCGATTCAGCCTCCTGACGACAGCGACCCCGGCGCTGCATTCGTTTCGTTCGCAACGTACTGAACTATTTCCCGAAAAGATGAGCAAAGTAGTCACGCCCGCCGTAATGCGCCAGGCACGACGCATCGTCGTCAAGGTCGGCTCCAGTCTGGTCACCAATGATGGCCGAGGTCTGGACGAGGAGGCTATCGGCGAATGGTGTCGGCAACTGGCAATGCTGGTCAGCGACAAGCGCGAGGTGGTAATGGTGTCCAGTGGGGCCATCGCCGAGGGCATGAAACGGCTGGGCTGGCGTACACGGCCACACGAAGTGCACGAGTTGCAGGCTGCGGCCGCCGTGGGTCAGATGGGACTGGCCCAGATGTACGAATCCAAGCTGCGGGCTCACGGTCTTGGCAGCGCGCAAGTCCTGCTGACGCATGCCGATCTGGCGGATCGCGAGCGGTATCTCAACGCACGCTCCACGCTGATGACACTGCTCAAACTGGGCATCGTGCCGGTCATCAACGAAAACGATACGGTGGTCAACGACGAGATCAAGTTTGGCGACAACGACACGCTGGGGGCGCTGGTGGCGAATCTGGTCGAGGCGGACCTGCTGGTCATCCTGACTGACCAGAAAGGCTTGTACACAGCCGATCCGCGCAAGGACCCCGACGCGCGTTTCGTGCATGAGGCCAAGGCTGGTGATCCGGCACTGGAGTTGATGGCCGGTGGCGCGGGCTCCAGCCTGGGGCGCGGCGGCATGATCACCAAGATTCTGGCCGCGCGCCGGGCTGCCGGTTCCGGGGCGTCGACCGTGATCGCCTGGGGGCGTGAGCCTGATGTGTTGCAGCGGCTGATCGGTGGCGAATCCATCGGCACCTTGCTGGTGGCGCAGACGCAGAAGACGCAGGCGCGCAAGCAATGGATCCGCGATCATCTGCAGTTGCGCGGCGCCGTGACGGTCGACGCCGGCGCGGTATCCAAGTTGCGAGACGAAGGCAAGAGCCTGCTGCCGATCGGAATGATCAGCGTATCTGGTGAGTTCTCTCGCGGCGAGGTGATCGCCGTGCGCGAGGCATCCGGCGTCGAGATTGCGCGCGGCCTTGCCAACTATTCCAGCTTCGAAGCGCGGTTGATTTGCCGCAAGCCGTCGAATGCGCTGGAGGCGCTGCTCGGCTATGTCGCCGAGCCCGAGATGTTGCACCGCGACAATCTCGTGATCACGCGCTGACTGCGATGCGCGCCACCAAGCGCGGTCTACCTCTGTATTCCGTCGAAGCGTGACCGCTTGAGATTGCGGATGATCTCCTGTGGTGTATGGGCGGCTGCCGAGCGACCGTCGCACGCACCCTGCCTGGCCAGAGCCAGCGCATGCATTGAACGCTGATTGCCGTTGAGTGGCGACCACTGGGCGTCGTCCACCGGGTCCCACTTGCCGTCGCTGCCGAGCCGGGCATAGGTCTTGACCTCGCCCTTGAGGCACCAGATGCCCTCGTACATGGCATTCACGTTACCGTTCGAGGACTGCGCGATCATCACATAGCGCACGATGCCATCCGCACCGATGGTCAGGCTGTCAGGATCAACGCCGACTTTGACCGTGACATAGCGTGGCATCTCGAGCGGCACCATGCGTTCGACGTTGAATTTGGCCGGTGGTGGCACCTCGAGTTCCTTCCAGTCCGGGTCGAGATCGGCGATCTGGGACCAGCAACTTCCGACGCTCAGCAAACAAAGCAGCAGGGCACTAACGCGCATGGGAATCCCCGGAATCATCATTCACCACATTGGTATGCGGGTCAGGTTCGAAACTCCCACCCGGAGGCAGGGCAAACGACGCGCCAGGAGACCCATCGCCGCCCGCGCCATGGTCGTGGTCACGCGCCCGACTGCCACTGCGCAGGTAACGGTTGCGTACATCGTGCCGCGGCAGGTAACGAGCCAGTTCGGTCAAGGCCAGTTCGTAGACACCACGTTTGAATTCGACCACCATGTCCAGCGGAACCCAGTAGTCGTTCCAGCGCCATGCGTCGAACTCCGGGTGATCGGTCGCCCGCAGGTTCAGATCCCAGTCGTAACCGGTGAGCTGCAGCAAATACCAGATCTGCTTTTGTCCCTTGTAATGGCCACGCGCGTCGCGGCGAATGTAACGGTCAGGCACCTCATAACGCAACCAGTCCCGGGTACGGGCGACGACACAGACATGCTCCGGCTGGAGCCCCACTTCCTCGTGCAGTTCGCGATACATGGCCTGCTCGGGAGTTTCACCCCGGTCAATGCCACCTTGCGGAAACTGCCAAGAGTGGGTGCGAATGCGCTTGCCCCAAAATACCTGGTTCCTCTGGTTGAGCAGAACGATGCCGACGTTGGGCCGAAATCCGTCCCGGTCAAGCATAATCAACCCCAATTTTCTAACTGAGACCATTATGCCCCGCAAGCGGCGGCCGGCAAAGGTCCCTGTCCTGTTTCGGATCCCATGAAAGCCTCTCGATTTTTCATTTCCACCCTGAAAGAAGCGCCTGCGGATGCGGAGGTGGCCAGTCATCAGTTGATGATGCGCGCCGGCATGATCAAGAAACTTGGTGCTGGCATCTACAGCTACATGCCGATGGGACTGCGCGTCATCCACAAGGTCGAAGCCATCGTGCGCGAAGAGATGAATCGTGCGGGTGCGGTCGAGTTGTCGATGCCCGTGGTGCAGCCCGCCGAGTTGTGGCAAGAGACCGGGCGCTTTGCCTCAATGGGCCCGGAGTTGCTGCGCATAAAGGACCGTCATGCGCGCGACTATGTGGTGCAGCCGACCAGCGAAGAGGTGGTGACCGACATCGTGCGTCAGGACCTCCGCAGCTACAAGCAATTGCCGCGCAATTTTTACCAGATCCAGACCAAGTTCCGCGACGAGCGCAGGCCGCGTTTCGGCCTGATGCGTGGACGTGAGTTCATCATGAAGGACGCTTACAGCTTCGATCAGGATACGGAAACCGCCAAGGCCAGTTATCAGTCCATGGCCTTGGCTTACCGGCGCATCTTCGATCGATTCGGTCTGCGATATCGCGCGGTGGCCGCGGACAGTGGCGCCATCGGTGGCGATTTGAGCGAAGAGTTCCAGGTCATCGCCGCCACGGGTGAAGACGCTATCGTCTACTGCCCGGGCAGCGACTACGCGGCCAATATGGAGAAGGCCGAAGCGCTGGCGCCGGCGCAACCGCGGCCAGCCCCGGGGGGCGCCCTGGCCAAGACGGCAACGCCCGGCAAGAGCACCTGTGCCGATGTGGCCGAGTATCTGGGCGTTCCGCTCAGTCAGACCGTGAAGTCGCTGGTCGTGACCTCGGAGGAAAAAAACGACGACGGCGTTGTCGTCAAGACGCAGGTGTGGCTGCTGATGCTGCGCGGCGATCACGACATGAACGAAGTCAAGGCGAACAAGGTTCCAGGGCTGGAATCCGGGTTCCGCTTTTCGACGCTGCAGGAAATAGACGATCACTTCGGCTGCAAGCCGGGCTATCTGGGTCTGATCAATCTGCGCAAACCGGTGAAGGTGGTCGCCGATCGTGAGGTCGCCGTGATGCACGACTGGATCTGCGGGGCCAACGAGCCCGACTTTCACTACACCGGTGTCAACTGGGGCCGCGACCTGCCCGAACCCGAAGTTGTCGCCGATCTGCGCGACGTCGTGGCCGGCGACCCTTCACCCGATGGGCAGGGCGTGCTGGCGATCGAGCGCGGCATCGAGGTTGGCCATGTCTTTTATCTCGGCACCAAGTACAGCCGCGCGATGAACGCGACTTTTCTCGACGCGAACGGCAAACCGCAGTTTTTCGAGATGGGCTGCTACGGCATCGGCATCACCCGTTTGCCGGCTGCGGCGATCGAACAAAACCACGACCAGCGCGGCATCATCTGGCCTGACGCACTGGCACCGTTCACCGTGGTTATCTGCCCGATTGGTCCCGATCGCAGTCCGCAGGTCAAGGCCGCGGCCGAGATCTTTTACGAGCAGTTGCTGCAGGCCGGTGTCGACGTGATTCTGGATGACCGGGGCGAGCGCCCGGGTGCCATGTTTGCCGACTGGGAGTTGATCGGCGTGCCCCATCGTGTCACCATTGGCGACCGAGGTCTCAAAGAGGGGCAGGTCGAGTACCAGCATCGCCGCGAAAGTGCGCCGACCAAGGTTGCTGTCGACGAGATCCTCGGTTTCGTGACATCCAGATTGGAGCCGTGAGGGCATTGGCAGGCAACGACATCGAACTTGAACACAGCGGCGCGCCTTGCGGCGTGACGCGGCGCCGCTGGCTGGTTTCCATGGTTCCCATCGGGACCATGGCCGGCAATCATGCGCCGGCGTATGCCGGAGGTCAGCTCGAAGAACCCCTGATCGACTCTGTGCGGACCGCGTTGACCGCGTCCATCAACAACACCGCGCCACCGGTGCCAGTGTTTGCCGACACCGCGTCACGGATCGAATACCTGCGCTGGCTCGGCGCCATGAGCACCCGGCTGCGCCGGCGCAAGGCTGACCTGGAAACGCGCAAGGAATTTCTGCAAACCGTCTGGTACGAGAGCAAGCGCGCCGGGCTTGATACGACGCTGGTAATGGGTCTGATCCAGGTGGAGAGCGGTTTTCGCAAGTTTGCCGTGTCCAGTGCTGGCGCCAGGGGCTACATGCAGGTGATGCCGTTCTGGACGCGGGTGCTGGCGACCGGTGACCCGTCGGTGCTGTTTCATATGCAGACCAATCTGCGCTTTGGTTGCGTGATCCTGCGCCACTACCTGGATCGGGAGAACGGCAACCTCTTCATGGCGCTGGGACGCTACAACGGCTCCCGCGGCAAGGCCACCTACCCGAACCTGGTGATGGGCGCCACGCGCCAGTGGAAATACAACGTCACTTGACGCCAGCGCGTCACCGTGAACGGCTACTGCATGAACCCGATTGGTGACTTGCGCGTGGTCGGCTTGGGCAGATCGGCGGTCTGAACCGCATCGCGATTGTCCAACCGCGCATTGCCAAACCCAGTCATCAGTGCGCGGCGCATGTCGCGGGGTGACATTTCGGCCAGCCGCTCGAGCAGGTCGGGCGCCGGTTCGGGATCGAAGCGCTGGCCCCAGCCATGCTCGCCACGAATGCTGCGGTACAGATTGCGCGCAATCTGCCGCGCCGCCTCGTCATCCGGCGCCTCGACCCAGAACACATTCATGCGATTGAGGATGGGCTCGGGTATCGTGCGCTCGTCATTGGCGGTGGTGATCCAGATCACCTGACTGGCGTCGATCGGGACTTCGGCGAACTCGTCGGTGAAGCTCTGGGCGGTGTCGTGCTCAAGCAGGCTGTACAGGGCACCCAGGGGGTCGTACTGGGCATCCGCCGCGGCCTTGTCGATTTCGTCCACGAGGATGACCGGATTGGCATACTGACCGTCAACCAGGGCTTCGAAGACCTTGCCCGGTTTCGCGCCTTTCCATTGCGACGATGCGCCGGACAACAGCCAGCCAGCGGTCATGGAACTCATCGACACCAGGCTCATGCCGGTACCCAGCAGGTCGGCAAGCTTGCGTGCGAAGTGGGTTTTGCCGATGCCCGGCGCACCCAGCAGCAGGATCGGCGTTACCTCCAGCCCGTCCGGGCTGTCCTGGGCCAGTGCCACATGGCGTTTGATGTCGTCCAGCACCTCATGGAAGTTGGGTAGCTGCGCATACAGTTCACCCATGTCCGGTATGCCCGAGGGCTTGACCTGGAATCGTTGCGGGCCGCGCTCGAGCATGCGCTGGTAGGTTGCGCGCAGGTTGTCGTAGTCGCGGTCGGCCAGCCCGTCGAGCTTGCGCTGGACTTCATGGGGCTCGAACACGCGGCGCATCTGGGCAACCGGCAGCCGGAACGCCGAAGGTGGGGAAACTGGCTTGTCAGACTCCATGACCGGCTCCTTTCGCAGACCTGTGTTCATTCAAACACAGTCAGGTCCTGGTGCAAACCAGGCAAAAGGTCGAGAAAGAGGAATTGTTGCAAACATGCCGACTGTCAGATCAGCATATCGGCGAGCCGGCCTCGGCCGGATGGCGTTGCGCCATCCGGTTCAGGTGCAGTCGGCGCCGGGTATCAGGCCGGCTTGGTCAGAACCTGCTGCAGTTCGCCGTTTTCGTACATCTCCATCATGATGTCCGAGCCACCGATGAATTCGCCATGCACGAACAGTTGGGGAATCGTCGGCCACTGGCTGTAATCCTTGATGCCGGCGCGGATCTCCTGATCCTCCAGCACGTTGACTGTCCTGAGTTCACGGGTGTCCACGCCGCAAGCCTTGAGAATCTGGATCGCGCGGCCCGAGAAGCCGCACTGCGGAAAACTGGCCGTGCCCTTCATGAACAGCAGAACCTCACTGGACTTGACCAGTTCATCGATACGTTGTTGTGTGTCGCTCATTTGCTACTCCTGGGGAAATTGTGGGCCGATTATTTCATCTTCCGGCGTCGGTTGTCGGGCAAGACCCGCGTTATCCCGGGTCATTGGGCCGCCATTGTCCACCGCTGCATCGCCAGTGCCCGCCAAGGTCGTGGCGCGCGGCAATGTTCTGCAGGCCTGCGGCCTGCAGCAGGTCCTTGACCCGGTGTCCCTGGTCGAAGCCATGTTCGAGCAGCAGCCAGCCGCCTGGTTCGAGGTGAATGGCGGCACTGGCGATGATCTGGCGGATGTCGTGCAGCCCGTCGGGACCCGATATCAACGCCGCAATCGGCTCGTGGGTCAGATCCGGCAGGTGGGGGTCGTTGTCCTGAACATACGGGGGGTTGGACACGATCACGTGGTAGCGCTGGCCCACCGGTTCGAACCATGATCCATGCAGCCAATTGAGCTCGAGCCCGAGATCCGATGCGTTGCTTCGCGCCAACGTCAGGGCCTCAGCACTGGCATCGACGGCATCGACCGCAACCTGCGGCCGCCCCTGTTTGATGGCGAGTGCGATGGCACCGCTGCCCGTGCCCAGGTCCAGCAGGCGCAAAGCTTGGCCTGGTTGGTGCGCCAGCATGTCATCCAGGCACGCAAGTGCCCACTCGACCAGAGTCTCGGTGTCCGGTCGGGGCACCAGCACGCGTGGGTCGACCCGCAGATCGAGGCCGAAAAACTCCTTGTGCCCGACGATATAGGCCAAGGGCTCGCCCGCGCATCGACGCATCAGCAACTGCTGGAAGTGACTGTCGACGATGGGCGTCAACAGGTCGCCGTCGTGGGCCAGCAGCCAGCTGCGCCGTAGCTTCTGACCCGGCATGGCGGTCTGCAGCGCGTGGAGCAGCAGCAGATCGGCATCGAGCCGCTCCAGACCGGCGGCGCGGGCTTTTGACAGGCTGTTGGCGATCGTAGGCATGCGTTGCGGGAGTAGGCGCTGTCAGGCGCTGGCGCCGACTTCCAGCGCCGCGAGTTGCTCTGCAGCCTGGGCCGCCTGCAGTGCCTGGATGACATCATCGAGTTCACCCTCCATGATGATCAGCAATTTGTACAGCGTCAGGTTGATACGGTGATCGGTCAGGCGTCCCTGCGGGAAGTTGTAGGTGCGGATCCGGTCGCTGCGGTCGCCCGAGCCAATCAGGTTCTTGCGCTCGGCGGCGTCGCGCGCCGCACGCTCGACGCGGTCCTTCTCCTGGATGCGGGCCGACAGGACCTGCAAGGCCTTGGCCTTGTTGCGGTGCTGGCTGCGATCATCCTGGCATTCGGCCACGATGCCGGTCGGAATATGGGTGATGCGCACAGCCGAGTCGGTCTTGTTGATGTGCTGGCCGCCGGCACCGCTGGCGCGATAGGTATCGATGCGCAGGTCGGCCGGGTTGATCTGCACTGCCACCGATTCATCGGGCTCGGCCAGCACCGCCACTGTGCAGGCACTGGTGTGGATCCGTCCCTGGGTCTCGGTGGCCGGCACGCGCTGTACCCGGTGGCCGCCCGACTCGAACTTCAGGTCGCCGTAGACATTCTGGCCCACGATACGCAACACGATCTCCTTGAAGCCCCCCAGCTCCGAATCGGATGCGCTGATGACCTCGGCCTTCCAGCCCCGGCGTTCGCAGTAGCGCGTGTACATTCGCACCAGATCGCCCGCGAACAGCGCCGACTCGTCACCGCCGGTGCCGGCGCGGATTTCGACAAAGGCGTTGCGGCTGTCGTCCGGATCCTTGGGCAACAACATGCGCTGCAGTTCAGCGGCGAGCTGCGTGAGCTCAGTGTTGGCATCATCCACTTCCTCCTGCGCCAGGGCTGCCATGTCGGCGTCCCCTGCCGCACTGTCGCGCAATTCCTGGGCATGCGTCAGGTCGGTTTCGCGTTGCTGGAACCGGACCCAGCGGCTGGCGACAGCGGCTACGTCGGAGTGTTCACGAGAGAGCAGCAGGAATTGCGCCATGTCTTTCATGATGTCTTCGCGCGACAACAGGAATTCCAGCTCGCCCAATCGGGTGCTGTATCGATCGAGTTGTTGTCGAAAAAAGGCTTTCATGGCTTCGCTCGGTTGGTGGCCCGGAGCCTCCGGGCGTGCACAAAGAAAGGTGTCGCGGCCCGCGCCGGCCTGGACAGATGCCGCCGGCGTAGCCGGGGCGTACGAGGGCGCCGCTAACGTTCCTTGCGCAGGAAGAACTGCTGCACCGCCGAGCCGGCTTGTCTGCGCGCGTCGGCATCGCCGGCGCGCAATTCGGCCAGCGCGCCATGCAGCATCTTTTGTGTCAGTCCGCGCGACAGGGCTTCGAGCACCGCATCGAGGTCCTCGCCCCGGGCCAGCAGCTTGCGTGCGCGCACGATCTCGCCCTGGCGCCATTCATCGGCCTGCGCGTTGAGTTGCTGGATCAAGGGAACCGCATCGCGCTGGTCGATCCAGTGCATGAAGCTCTGCACCCCGGCGTCGATGATGGCTTCGGCCTGGGCCACGGCGGCCTGCCGGTTTTCGCGGCCGGTCTGCACCACATGGGCCAGATCGTCCACGGTATACAGATAAACGTCCTGCAGTTCCTTGACCTCGGGTTCGATGTCGCTGGGAACGGCCAGGTCGACCATGAACATCGGGCGGTGCTTGCGGCGCTTGAGCGCACGCTCGACGGCGCCCAGGCCTACGATCGGCAGCGAGCTGGCGGTGCAACTGATGACCGCGTCGAATTCATGCAGTCGCTCAGGCAGGTCCGCCAGCCGCATTACCGAGCCGCCAAGCTGCGACGCCAGCTTTTCGCCGCGTTCGAGCGTGCGGTTGGCCACCGTGATGGATTTCGGGTTGCGCGCGGCAAAGTGGGTCGAGCACAACTCGATCATGTCACCCGCGCCGATGAACAACACCTTGACCTGGGCCAGGTCCTCGAATAGCTGACTGGCCAGGCGCACCGTAGCAGCCGCCATGCTGATGGAGTGGGCGCCGATTTCGGTGGAGGAACGCACCTCCTTGGCCACCGAGAACGAACGCTGGAACATCTGGCTCAACGTGGACCCGAGCACGCCGGCCTGCTGGGCCACCCGAACCGCTTCCTTGAGCTGACCGAGGATCTGGGGTTCGCCCAGCACCATGGAGTCCAGCCCGCTGGCGACCCGGAACGCGTGGCGCGCGGCCAGGCCGTCTTGCAGCGTGTACGAGTGCGCGCGCAGCACCGATCCGGACACACCGCCGGAGTGGGCCAGCCAATCCAGCGCCGGCTCGAATTCGGGCTTGTCGCCCGCACAGTAGATCTCGGTTCGGTTGCAGGTTGAGACGATCGCCGCCTCGGGTGGACGGGCCATGGCGTTGCGCAGACCCTGCAAGGTCGGAACGATTTGCTCACTGGCAAACGCCAGACGACCGCGCAGATCCAACGGCGCGGTTGTGTGGTTGATGCCAAGAGCCCAGACAGCCATATATGTGAGTTTGGGTCCGATTATAAAATCGCCGCCACCATGGGTGTCATCGACCTGCTAATCCACCTGATCAACTTCGCTTTGCCGGCGCTGGTGGTGGGGTCTGCGCTGGCCTTGCTGACCCGCCTCACGGCCAAGGGAAGACTGGCCCCCCCGGGCTGGTGGCGCCAGGCAGGGGTGAATTCGCTTGCCGGCCTGCTGGTGCTGGTGGCCGGCTTGTGGTTCTGGGGCCAGGACGGGAAGTTGCTGACCTATATGGCCATGGTCGTGGTTTGCGCGACCAGCCAGTGGCTGATGTCGGGAGCCTGGCGGCGTTGATCGGTCGGCCAAGTGGCTCAGTCTGGTGCGAAAAGATCAACCCGATCGGTGATGATGCCGTCGGTACCCAGATCAAGCAGTCGCTGCGCGAGCCATTCATCATTGACGGTGTAACTCAGGCAACGCAGGCCGGCCTGGTGTGCCGCCGTGACGTTGGCCTGGTCCCACAGACTGTAGTGGCAGACCACCGCGACACAGCCCAAGCCGCCAGCCAGCTCGAGCCAGTCCGGCCGGGGTTTGTCCAGCAGCAAGCCACGCGGCAGTTCGGGTGCCGTGCTGCGCGCACCTTCGAGCGCAGCCACGTCGAACGAGGTCATCAACGGGGGTATCGTGGCCCGGGCCCACAGGCGCGCCGCATGCTGGGCCACTACCTCGCCGGTGTGGCGTTCGGTGCCTGGCGTCGGCTTGATCTCGATATTGAGCAGGTAACCGTTGTTTTGGCAGAAAAGTGCGACGTTGTCCAGGCAAGGCAGGCCTTCGCCGGCGTACTGGCGCGAATGCCAACTGCCGGCATCACGTTGCGACAACACATGCCAGGTTTGCTCGCCGCCGATGCCGCGGCTGTTCGTCGTGCGCCGCAGATCAGCGTCGTGCATCAGGAAGGGCACGTCATCCAGACTGAGCTTGACGTCGCATTCGAACATGCGGTAGCCGTGGCTGGCGCCGAGTCGGAAAGGCCGCCAGCGTGTTTTCCGGTGCCAGTTTGCCGGCACCCCGGTGCGCGATCCAGCGCGGATACGGCCAGGGCGAAGGCATCAGAGGCGTTTGCCGGTGGATGCGTCGAAGGCATGCAGACGGCCTTCGCGCGGAGTGACATGGATGGTCGAACCCAATGTCGGTACCGGATGCGACTCGTCCATGCGGATGATGACAACCTCTTTGCCGGCACCGTGCGACCAGCGGCCATACACCAGGCGCTCGGCGCCCAGCATCTCGACGGCTTCCACTTGCAGCGCCCAACCGGTGTCGGTCACATCCAGGTGTTCCGGTCGGATACCGATGATGGTGTTGGCCTTGGCGCTTGGTGCGTCCCACAGCAGATTCATCGGAGGCGATCCGATGAAACTGGCCACGAAGGTGGTGGCCGGTCGGGTGTAGACCTCCTCGGGCGTGCCGAACTGCTCCATCACGCCGGCGTTCATGACCATCATGCGCTGGGCCAGCGTCATGGCCTCGACCTGGTCGTGGGTCACGAACAGCGAGGTGATGCCCAGTTCACGGTGCAGCTTCTGGATCTCGAGCCGGGTCTGGGCGCGCAGCTTTGCATCCAGATTGCTCAGCGGCTCGTCAAACAGGAACACCTGGGGCTGGCGCACGATGGCACGGCCCATGGCCACGCGTTGGCGTTGACCGCCCGACAGCTCGCGCGGCTTGCGCAGCAAGTACGGTCCCAGTTCCAGAATCTTGGCAGCCTTGTCGACGCGTGTCTTGATTTCCTGCATCGGCACCTTGGCGATCTTCAGGCCATAAGCCATGTTGTCGAACACGCTCATGTGCGGATACAGGGCATAGTTCTGGAACACCATGGCGATGTCGCGCTCGGCAGGCTCCAGGGTATTGACAACGCGTCCGCCGATCGAGATCTCGCCGCCGCTGATTTCTTCCAGGCCGGCCACCATGCGCAGCAGCGTGGATTTGCCGCAGCCGGAGGGGCCGACGATGACGATGAATTCGCCGTCGGCAATGTCCACGGTCACCCCGTGGATCACCTGGTTTGCCGTCTTGCCGTGGCCGTAGCGCTTGATGACGTCGTTGAGTTGTACTGATGCCATGTCCGTTTGCCCAATTTGCCTATTTTTCTGTGTCAACCAGGCCCTTGATGAACCACTTTTGCATCAGCAGCACCACCAAGGCCGGTGGAATCATGGCCAGGATGGCGGTTGCCATCACGATGTTCCATTCGTTGGCCGCATCACCGCCGGAGATCATGCGTTTGATGCCCATCACCACCGGATACATGTCTTCGCTGGTGGTCACCAGCAGCGGCCATAGATACTGGTTCCAGCCGTAGATGAACTGAATCACGAACAGCGCCGCGATGCTGGTGCTCGACAGCGGGATCAGCACGTCTTTGAAGAAGCGCAGCGGACCGGCGCCATCGACTCGAGCCGCTTCGACCAGTTCATCGGGAACGGTCAGGAAGAACTGGCGGAACAGGAAGGTTGCCGTTGCCGACGCAATCAAAGGCACGGTGAGGCCGGCATAACTGTTGAGCATGCCCAGGTCACTGACCACCTGGTAGGTGGGCCCGATGCGCACCTCCACCGGCAGCATGAGCGTGACAAAGATGGCCCAGAAGAAGAACATGCGACCGGGAAACCGGAAATACACGATGGCGAAGGCGGACAGCAGCGAGATCGCGATCTTGCCCACGGCGATGACCATGGCCGTGACGAAACTCACCACCATCATGCGGCCCACTGGCGCAGTGGACGCCGCGCCATCGCTGGTGCCCTTGATGGCGTGGGTGTAGTTCTCCAGCATGTGATTGCCCGGCAACATGGGCATGGGCACCTGCACGATGTCCTGCGCGGTGTGGGTGGAGGCAACGAAAGTCACATACAACGGGAAAGCAACGATCAGCACCCCGAGAATCAGCACGAGGTGGGAGATGGCGGTGGTCAGCGGGCGGCGTTCAATCATGATGTGCGACTCGCATCAGTAGTTGACCTTGCGTTCGACATAGCGGAACTGCACGACGGTGAGTGCCACCACGATGACCATCAATACCACCGACTGAGCCGCCGAGCCGCCCAGGTCCAAAGCCTTGAATCCGTCGTAGTAGACCTTGTAGACCAGGATGGCCGTGTCCTTGCCCGGGCCGCCTTCGGTGACGGCATCGATGATGGCAAAGGTGTCGAAGAAGGCGTAGACGACGTTGATCACCAGCAGGAAGAACGTCACCGGTGTCAGCAAGGGGAAGATGATGCTCCAGAAACGGCGCCAGGGGCCGGCACCGTCGATGGCTGCGGCCTCGATCAGACTCTTGGGAACGGATTGCAAGCCGGCCAGGAAAAACAGAAAGTTGTAGGAAATCTGCTTCCAGACCGCGGCGATCACGATCAGCGTCATCGCCTGTCCGCTATTGAGCAGGTGGTTCCATTCGATGCCCAGGCTGCGCAACGCAAAGCTGACAATGCCGATGGAAGGGGCAAACATGAACAGCCACAATACGCCGGCGACGGCTGGCGCCACAGCATAGGGCCAGATCAGCAGCAACTTGTAGACGCCGGCACCACGCAGCACCCGGTCGGCAAACACCGCCAGCGTCAACGCCAGCGTCAGGCCGAAACCGGCCACCAGCACGGAAAAAAAAGCGGTGGTCTTGAATGAAGCCAAGTAACTATCGTCGGCCCACAGGCGCTCGAAGTTCTGCAAGCCGACCCACTCCACCGACATGCCGAAGGCATCCTGTTGCTGGAAGGACTGCACCAGTGCCTGTCCGGCAGGCCAGAAAAAGAAGATCGCGATGACGACCACCTGAGGCGCCAAAAGGACCCAGGGCAGCCACCAGCTCTTGAAGCGGACGCGCTTTTCAATCGTCAAGGGAAATGCTCGCGTTAGTAAGTAAGGCGCGGCTGCTCACCAGTGCGCGGGTTGGGACTATAACCGCAAAGGCAACGGCCGCCCGGTGGGAGTGCCAGAGCGGCCAGCGATTGCGCATACGCAGCGGTCGGCCGGTTGTCGAGGGGATGCCCCGGAGTACGGGTGCACCCACCGGCCAGCCGGCCAGATCAGCTCTTGTTGGCTTTCTGGAAGCGCTCGAGCTGCTCGTTACCGCGTTTGACGGCGTCGTCCAGACCTTCCTTGGCGGACTTCTTGCCAGCCCAGACCTGCTCCAGTTCTTCTTCCATGATGGCGCGAATCTGCACGAAGTTACCCAGGCGGATGCCGCGCGACTTGTCGGTGGTCTTGCGGATCATCTGATTCACAGCCGTGTCGGTGCCCGGATTCTGGGTGTAGAAGCCCGATTTCTCGGTCAGCGCGAAGGATGCATTGGTGATCGGCAGGTAGCCGGTGCGCTTGTGGCTTGCGGACTGGGTCTCGGCATTGGTCAGGTAGTTGAAGAACTGCCCGACGCCCGTGTAGTCAGCCTTGGGCTTGCCGGACATGACCCACAGCGAAGCGCCGCCGATGACGGTGTTCTGCGGTGCGCCGGCGACGTCCGGGTAGTAGGGCAGTGGTGCAATACCGAACTCGAACTTGGCGTTCTTCTTGATGCTGGCGTAGGTCGAGGAACTGGCCGTGGCCATGGCACATTCGCCCGAGTAGAACGGTGCATCACCCTTGTTGCCGCGGCCGCGGTAGTGGAACAGGCCTTGTTTGGCCATGTTGGCCAGGTTTTCGATGTGACGCACATGCAGCGGGCTGTTGAACGCCAGGCGGGCGGAAGTGCCGCCGAAGCCATTGTTCTGGGTCGAAAACAAGGTGTTGTGCCAGGTCGAGAAGCTCTCGAGCTGGGTCCAGGTCTGCCAACTGGTGGTGAACGGGCAGGCGACGCCCGACGCCTTGAGCTTGGCCGCCGCCAGCACCAGTTCCGGCCAGGTCTTGGGTGGGCTGTTCGGGTCCAGGCCGGCTTTCTTGAACAGGTCCTTGTTGTAGTTCAGCACTGTGGTGGAACTGTTGAACGGAAAACTCAACATCTGGCCGTTGGGCGCGGTGTAGTAGCCGACGACGGCCGGAATGTAGGCCTTGGGGTCGAACTTGTAGCCGGCATCGGTCAGCACCTTGCCGACCGGAACGACGGCACCCTTGGCGGCCATCATGGTCGCGGTGCCCACCTCGAACACCTGCAGGATGTGCGGCGCATTGCCCGCACGGAACGCAGCAATGGAGGCGGTCATTGACTCGTCGTAAGACCCTTTGTAGGTCGGGACGATCTTGTAGTCTTTCTGGCTGTTGTTGAAGCCGTTGGCCAGATCGACCACCCAGTCGTTCAGGCCACCGGTCATCGAGTGCCACCATTGGATTTCAGTCTGGGCCTGAGCGGAAAAGGACATGGCAACCGCACAGGCGGCAGCCGCTAATTTGAATTTCATTGTGAGTTCTCCGGAAAAGGGCAAATGTTACCCATGGGACATGAGAGAGCCATTACACCCCGATGAACTGGCGATGCGGGAGAGGGATTTCCATGAGACGGCCCCAGCGAACATCGGAAAATGCTGCGCTGCGATAATGCACGTCCGCAGCGCGGCTACCTAGGCGGGTAGTGCGGGCTACGGGTCTGTGTCTGATGTATGCCTGGCGCTTCCCTGTGCCAGGCACCAACTGCGAAGTCCATGAACGCTGTAACCCGACCTGAACAATTGTTGCCACAGACCGCACCGGGGGCGACGATGGCCGAGCGCATTCGCGAGATCCCCTACAACTACACCTCGTTTTCCGATCGCGAGATCGTGATCCGGCTGCTCGGCCCCACCGCCTGGGCCAGCTTGCTGAGGCTGCGCGGCGAGCGTCGCACCGGCCGCTCGGCGCGCATGTTGTACGAGGTGCTGGGCGACATCTGGGTGGTGCAGCGCAATCCCTACCTGCAGGACGACCTGCTGGACAACCCCAAGCGTCGGCGTTTGCTGGTCGAAGCACTGCACCATCGCCTGGGCGAGATTGCCAAGCGCCGCACGCCCGAGCAGGATGCCGCGCGTGATGCGCTGGTGGGCGAGATGCTGGTTTCGGCGGGGCAGGCGGTGGAAGATTTCGACAAGGGGTTCCTGCAGATCCAGGCCTTGCGCCGCAAGACTCAGCGCGTGCTGCGCCGGGTCACTGCACGCGACAACATCAAATTCGACGGCCTGAGCCGGGTGTCGCATGTGACCGATGCGACCGACTGGCGTATCGAGTATCCGTTTGTGGTGCTCACGCCGGATTCGGAGGCTGAAATGGCCGCCTTGGTCAAGGGCTGCATCGAGCTGGACCTGACCATCATTCCCCGCGGCGGCGGAACCGGCTACACCGGTGGCGCCTGCCCGCTGACCTGGAAGAGCGCGGTCATCAACACCGAGAAACTCGAGGCCATGACCGAGGTCGAGATGCGCTCCGTGCCTGGGCATGCGCAGCCGGTGGCCACGGTCTGGACCGAAGCCGGCGTCGTGACGCAGCGGGTTGCCGATGCCGCCGAGCGCGCCGGATTCGTCTTTGCGGTTGATCCGACGTCTGCCGAGGCCTCATGCATTGGCGGCAATATCGCGATGAACGCCGGTGGCAAGAAGGCCGTGTTGTGGGGTACGGCGCTGGACAACCTATTGTCCTGGCGCATGGTCACGCCGCAGGCCACCTGGCTCGAAGTGGTGCGACTGGATCACAACATGGGCAAGGTCCACGACGCGCCAGTGGCCAGCTTCGAGTTGCGTCATTTCAAGGCCGATGGCCACACGCTGGAGCGCACCGAAAGGCTCGATATTCCAGGCGCATCGTTCCGCAAGGCCGGCCTGGGCAAGGACGTGACCGACAAGTTTCTCAGCGGCTTGCCCGGCATCCAGAAGGAGGGCTGTGACGGCCTGATCACCAGCGCGCGCTGGGTGGTGCACAAGATGCCCGCCGAGACGCGTACGGTGTGTCTGGAGTTCTTCGGCAATCCGCGCGAGGCGGTACCGGGCATTGTCGACATCATCGACTTCATGTTCGCCGAGCAAAAACGCTCGGGTGTATTGCTCGCTGGTCTGGAGCACCTGGACGATCGCTACCTGAAGGCGGTCGGCTATGCCACCAAGTCCAAGCGGGCCAGCGCTTCGGGATCTGGCCTGCCCAAGATGGTGCTGATCGGCGACATCAGTGGAGCAAACGCCGATGAGGTCGCACGCATCACGTCCGAGGTCGTGCGTCTGGCAAACCGGCGCGGCGGCGAGGGTTTTGTCGCGATCAGCCCCGAGGCGCGCAAGAAGTTCTGGCTCGATCGCAAGCGCACGGCGGCCATCTCGCGCCATACCAACGCGTTCAAGATCAACGAGGATGTGGTGATTCCGCTGCCGCGTATGGCCGACTACACCGACGGCATCGATCGCATGAACATCGAGCTGAGCCTGCGCAACAAGCTGGCCTTGTGCGCTGCGCTGCTGGCGTTCTTTGCCCAGCCCCGGCTGCCGCTGGGCCGGCCGGATGACTCGGAGCAGGTGACATCGGCGGAATTGCTGGAGGACCGGGTCGCGCAGGCCCGTGAGCTGATACTGGCGGCGCAGGCGCAGTGGCAGGGCTGGCTGAACGATGTCGACGCCCTGTTCGTGCCGTTGCAGGACCACAGCCTGCGTGCCAGCTGGAAGGCCCAGTTGCGCGCGCCGCTGCGCAGCATATTCGCAGGCGCTGCCTTCGAGCCCATCTTGCTGGAGTGCAGCGCCATCCACAAGCGTGTGCTCAAGGGCCGGGTCTGGGTGGCCCTGCACATGCATGCGGGCGATGGCAATGTGCATACCAATATCCCGGTCAACAGCGATGACTACGAGATGCTGCAAACGGCGCACCAGGTGGTCAAACGCGTCATGGCGCTGGCGCGCTCGCTTGGCGGCGTGATCTCCGGCGAACACGGCATTGGCATCACCAAGCTCGAGTTCCTGACCGAAGACGAGTTGCGGCCGTTTGCCGAGTACAAGCAACGTGTTGACCCGCATGGTCGGTTCAACAAGGGCAAGTTGTTGCGCCAGTCGGCCTTGCCGGATGCGCCGAGCTCCGGCCTTGGCCACGACACGGTGTTCGCCGACCTGAGCAACGCCTACACACCGAGCTTCGGTCTGATGGGGCACGAGTCGCTGATCATGCAGCAGTCCGACATCGGGGCGATTTCCGATTCGGTCAAGGACTGCCTGCGCTGCGGCAAGTGCAAACCGGTGTGTGCCACCCATGTGCCAAGGGCCAACTTGCTGTACAGCCCACGCAACAAGATCCTGGCAACGTCGCTGCTGGTCGAGGCCTTTCTGTACGAGGAGCAGACGCGCCGCGGCATCAGCATCAAGCACTGGGAGGAATTCGAGGACGTGGCCGACCATTGCACGGTCTGCCACAAGTGCCTGTCGCCGTGTCCGGTCGACATCGATTTCGGCGAAGTGTCGATGAACATGCGCAATCTGCTGCGCAAGATGGGCAAGAAGTCGTTCCGCCCGGCCAATGCGGCGGCCATGTTCTTTCTCAATGCAACCCATCCGCAGACCATCAAGCTGGCGCGCAGCGCGATGGTGGGCATCGGGTTCAAGGCGCAGATCTTTGCCAATAAGCTGTTGCGCGGCTTTGCGCGCAAGCAGACCCGCAGTCCGCCGGCCAGTGTGGGCAAACCTGCGCTCAAGGAGCAGGTGATCCACTTCATCAACAAGAAGATGCCCGGTGGTCTGCCCAAGAGGACGGCCCGCGCCTTGTTGGACATCGAGGATGCAAACTATGTGCCCATCATCCGTGACCCGGTACGAACCAATTCCGAAACCGAGGCGGTATTCTATTTTCCGGGTTGTGGCTCGGAGCGCCTGTTCAGCCAGGTTGGCCTGGCCACCCAGGCGATGTTGTGGCACGCCGGCGTGCAGACGGTGTTGCCGCCGGGCTATCTGTGTTGCGGCTACCCGCAGCGCGGCGCCGGCCAGTTCGACAAGGCCGAGAAGATCATCACCGACAACCGGGTGTTGTTTCACCGGGTTGCCAACACGCTGAACTATCTCGATATCCGCACCGTGGTGGTCAGTTGCGGCACCTGTTACGACCAGTTGCAGGGTTACAAGTTCGAGGACATCTTCCCGGGCTGTCGCATCATCGATATCCATGAATATCTGCTGGAAAAGAACATCCGGCTCGAATCCGGCGGCGCCTACCTTTACCACGACCCCTGCCACAGCCCGATGAAGCAGCAGGATCCGATGAAGACGGTGCGGGCCCTGGTCGGTGGCGACAAGCCGACCCAGGTGCTCGAGAACAAGCGCTGCTGCGGCGAAAGCGGTACGCTGGGCATCACCCGGCCGGACATCTCGACCCAGGTGCGCTTTCGCAAGGAAGAGGAACTGCGTCGCGACGAGACTGCCTTGCGCCAGGCCGCCGGTCTGGCTCCCGACGCGAATCTGAAAATCCTGACCTCCTGCCCGAGCTGTCTGCAGGGGCTGATCCGATATGGCGACGATTTGCAGAACGGATTGCTGGAGGCGGACTACATCGTGATCGAGATGGCGCGGCACATTCTGGGCGAGCAATGGCTAGAGCAGTATGTGGCCAAGGCCAATGCCGGTGGCATCGAGCGGGTACTGGTTTAAGCAAGCGCGTGCAGCATGGTCGCCATGCTGCACGCCAAATGATTCATCAACAACCGACAGGGAGTCGTCTCATGGCAGGTCTCAAGCCCGGTGCTCCGGCACCAGAATCCATCACGGTACATGGACAATCCAGGGTGCTGGAAGTCGGGTTTTCCGACGGTTCACTGTTCCGGATTCCGTTCGAATTGATGCGGATATATTCGCCGTCGGCCGAAGTGCAGGGCCACGGTCCGGGCCAGGAGGTGTTGCAGACAGGCAAGCGACAGGTGACGCTCGACGCGCTGGAGCCGGTGGGCAACTATGCGGTGCAGCCCCGGTTTTCGGACGGGCACGACAGCGGGATCTTCAGCTGGGACCATCTTTACTTCCTGGGCTCGCAGCAGGAGTCGTTGTGGGCCCAGTACCAGGCCCGCCTGGAGGCGGCCGGCGTGGACCGCGATGCCGCCATGCCTTCGGCGGCGGCGCATGGCTGTGCCAGCCACTGACCGCACTGGCGCCGGCATTCATCAAATAGGCGACACATTCCCCAATGGATCGCAGGGTTGTGGCGCTCTGCAAACCAAACCGGCATAGCATCGAACATCATGACATCGACTCACTTTGGCTTTGAATCTGTCGACGAAGCCGACAAGGCGCGCCGCGTGCGGGGCGTGTTCGACTCGGTCGCGCCCAAGTACGACCTGATGAACGACCTGATGTCGGCCGGGTTGCACCGTGCCTGGAAGGCCTATGCGGTGCTGGTGGCTGATGTGCGCGCCGGCCACCAGGTGCTCGATATCGCCGGCGGAACCGGTGATCTGTCCAAGGCTTTTGCGCGTCAGGTCGGCCCCACCGGCCGTGTGGTGCTGTCCGATATCAACGAGGCGATGCTGCGCGTCGGACGTGACCGCCTGACCGATGCCGGCCAGCTCATCGACGCGGTGGTCTGCGACGCCGAAAAGCTGCCGTTTGCCGACGCCCGGTTCGACCGGGTCAGCGTGGCTTTTGGCCTGCGCAACATGACCCACAAGGATCTGGCTTTGAGCGAGATGCAGCGCGTGCTCAAGCCGGGTGGCAAGTTGCTGGTGCTGGAGTTTTCGCGTGTCGCCAAGCCGCTGGAGAAGGCGTACGACTGGTACTCTTTCAACATATTGCCCAGGCTGGGCCAACTGGTCGCCGGTGATGCCTCGAGTTACCGCTACCTGGCGGAGTCCATTCGCATGCATCCGTCGCAGGGTGAACTCAAGACGCTGATGCAGTCGTGCGGCTTCGGTCATGTCGATTACCACAATCTGACTGGTGGAATGGTGGCCTTGCATGTCGGCATCAAGTGCTGACGCGGTATGGTCGAGGACTATTGGGCGGCAATGATCTGTATTAATCAGGGGGCAAGATGAAACTGTGGACAGTGGTACTCGGAATGGCACTGGTGTTTGCCGGCGTCGACGCCGACGCGCGCCGACTGGGCGGCGGCGGGTCGTTCGGCAAGCAGTCGAACAATGTGACGAATCGATCTGCGCCGGCCACGCCAGCACAGGGTGCCAACAACGTGGCCGGCAAACCCGGGGCCGCGGCTGCTGCGGCGCCACGCAAACCCTGGGGTGCGATGCTGGGTGGCTTGGCTGCAGGCCTGGGTCTGGCCTGGCTCGCCCATTCGCTGGGCTTCGGAGAGGCCTTCGGTCAAGTGCTGATGTTCGCCTTGCTGGCCATGGTGGCGGTGGGCGTGATCGGTTGGCTGATGCGCAGGAACAAGGCGGCGCCAGCGCGCGGCACGACTGCGCCGTTTGCCTTCCAGGGCGCCGGAACTGGCGCGACGGTCGAGCAGCCCACCCCCTATCGTCCCGAGAATGTCGGCAACGACGCGTCGGCCCGCCCCTGGGAGCGCAGCAATGCGATGCCACTGGAGGCGCTCGGTGGCAATCAGAACCGCGAATCCATCATTGGCTCTGCGTTGATGGGCTCGCAGTCCTGGGGCGTTCCGGCCGGCTTCGACGTCGATGGATTCCTCAAAGCCGCCAAGGCCAATTTCGTTACCTTGCAGGCAGCCTGGGACAAATCGGACATCGCCTCCTTGCGCGCCATGATGACGGATGAGATGTTGGGGGAAATCAAGACCCAGCTGGCGGATCGCGAAGCCCATACCGGTGGTCCGGTCAACAGCACCGATGTCGTCATGATCGATGCCAAGCTGCTGGGTATCGAAGACATCGGCAGCGACTACATGGCCAGTGTCGAGTTCTCGGGCATGATCCGCGAGGAACCATCGGCCGGACCGAACCCTTTCCGCGAAGTTTGGAATATGACCAAACCCAAGTCTGGCTCCAGCGGCTGGCTGGTGGCAGGCGTGCAGGCTTTGCAATAACCTGCCCCGCCTCGGCGACGGGGCGAAAGCGGGAATAATCGGGGACTATGGCAACACAGTCCCCTTTTCATTTGTTCGAAGGTTTTCTGCAGTCGATGGCAGCGCGGTTTCAGCCGCCACCATGGGCTATCGACGAAGTTCAGCGGCGCATCGTATTGCTGCTCAACCATGTCTTGATGCGCGAACCCGCCGCGACGGACCGGCTGACCCGGCAAAAAGGGGCCATCCTGTTGGTGCAATGGCGCAGCTTTTGCATCCGGTTCCTGGTCACCCCGGCAGGCCTGCTGGACCTGGCGTCTGACGACGCCCGGGCCGACCTGAGTCTGACCGCCACCGATGAATACGCAAGCACCATCGCGCAGTCGTTGGCGCGCGGCGACAAGCCGGCGATCCGGATCGAAGGCGATGTGCAATTGGCCGCCGACGTCAACTGGCTGGTGGATCATGTGCGCTGGGATGTCGAGGAGGATCTTGCGCGTATCGTGGGAGACGCGCCGGCGCATGCGTTGGGCAGCGTCGCCCGGCGCATGGCCCAGGTCCTGCATCAGTACGCCGCCGGCACTCCTGCCTCAGTCAAGGATGCGGGTGGTGCGGCGCCATGACGCGCGTGTTTCGGGGTGCGTTCATCGTCTGGATCGTGCTGCGCTACGGTTTGGATGAGTTGTTCCTGAGCAGTTTCCAGAAGCCGTGGTTGCGTGTGCTGGCACGCTTGGTGTCGATCGGGCGCAAGCTGGAGTCGCCGCGCGGTGTGCGCCTGCGTGAGGCCTTGGAGCGGCTGGGTCCGATCTTTGTCAAGTTTGGCCAGGTGCTGTCGACCCGGCGGGACCTGCTTCCGCTGGATGTATCCGACGAACTGGCCCGTTTGCAGGACCGGGTGCCCCCGTTCGATTCGGACATCGCGATCCGCAGTATCGAGAAGGCGTTCCGCAAGCCCTTGAACGAAATCTTCGCGTCGTTCGAGCGTGTGCCCGTGGCCAGTGCGTCGATCGCCCAGGTGCATTTTGCCGTGCTCAAGGATCGCCATGGCCAGTTGCACGACGTGGCGGTCAAGGTGCTGCGCCCGGGCATGTTGCCGGCGATCGAAAAAGACCTCGGGCTGATGCGTACCATGGCGTCGTGGGTGGGGGGGCTGTCCAGCGACGGGCGGCGCCTCAAACCGCGCGAGGTGGTGGCCGAGTTCGACAAGTACCTGCATGACGAGCTCGACCTGGTGCGCGAGGCGGCTTGTGCCGCACAGTTGCGGCGCAACATGGCCGGGCTTGACCTGGTGCTGATTCCCGAAATGTACTGGGACTATTGCAGCCCGGATGTGATCGTCATGGAGCGCATGCGCGGTATCCCGATCAGCCAGGTAGACAATCTGCGCGCGGCCGGGGTCGACATACCCAAGCTCGCCCGCGACGGTGTCACCTTGTTCTTCACCCAGGTGTTCCGGGACGGCTTCTTCCATGCCGACATGCATCCGGGCAACATCCAGGTCAGCATAGCGCCGGAGACGTTCGGACGCTATATTTCGCTCGATTTCGGCATCGTCGGCACGCTGACCGAGTTCGACAAGGAATATCTGGCGCAAAACTTCACCGCCTTTTTCCGGCGCGACTACAAGCGCGTTGCCGAACTGCACATTGAATCGGGCTGGGTGCCAGCCGAAACCCGGGTCGACGAACTGGAGGCGGCAGTGCGCACCGTCTGCGAGCCGTATTTCGATAGGCCGTTGAAAGAAATTTCGCTGGGTATGGTGTTGATGCGGCTGTTCCAGACCTCGCGCCGGTTTCATGTAGAGATCCAGCCGCAACTGGTGCTGCTGCAGAAAACCCTGCTCAATATCGAGGGTCTGGGGCGTGATCTCGATCCTGAGCTCGACCTGTGGAGCACGGCCAGGCCGTTTCTCGAGCAGTGGATGCTTGAGCAGGTCGGGCCGCAGAAGCTGCTTGAACAACTCAAGGAGGAGGCGCCGCGTTACGCCAAGCTGCTGCCAGGCCTGCCGCGCCTTTTGCACGACTACCTGCGCAAGGAGCAAGGGCCGCTGCCGCGCGAGATCAAGGAACTTCTGGCCGAGCAGCGCCGTACCAATCGCCTGCTGCAGGGCCTGATCTATTGCGGCATCGGGTTCGCGCTGGGCTTGCTGGCCATGCAGTTGGTGGTCCACGTGCGGCTGTTCTGAAGCAGCCCGGCCAGGCGCCTGGCCTGGCATGCGCCCTCTATAATGGAGGGCTTTGCGACTTCCCAACCCATAGCGATACCAGCATGCCCATCTACGCGTACAAATGTGATTCTTGCGGGTTTGCCAAGGACGTCTTGCAGAAGATTTCCGACCAGCCCCTGGTGCAATGCCCGTCCTGTGAGGCCCAGGCATTCAAGAAGCAGCTGACCGCAGCCGGTTTCCAGCTCAGGGGCTCAGGCTGGTACGCTACCGACTTCAAGGACAGCGGCAAAAAGGCGCCAGCGACCGACGACTCCAAGTCTGCGACCGAGAGCAGCGCCAAGTCGGAGCCTGTGACAACAACCAAGTCGGATACCGCCGCGCCTGCCAGCGCCCCTGCTGCCAAGAAGACTGAAACCACCCCCAGCACCGGCTCAGGCAACTGAGTTTCGGCCGCTGCCTCAAATCCATGCCGTTCAAGAAGTATTTGCTCACCGGGCTGCTGGTCTGGTTGCCGCTGGCGATCACCGTATGGGTTCTCACCTGGCTGATCGGCTTGATGGACGGGATTTTTGGTGGAGTTCTGTCGGGCCTGGAGGCTTTGCTGCCGGGCGACGGTCAGAACATGATCATCGATCGGCTGCGGGCCATTCATGGCCTTGGGCTGTTGCTGGTATTCCTGACCCTGCTGTTCACCGGCGCGCTGGTAACGAATGTGGCAGGCCGCTGGATGGTCGCGCAGTGGGATCGATTGTTCGCGAATATTCCGTTCATCAAGTCGATCTACAACAGCGTCAAGAAAATCTCGCATACGCTGTTCTCCAGCGAAGGCAATGCGTTTCGCACCGCCTTGCTGATCCAGTACCCGCGCGTGGGCGTCTGGACCATCGCATTCCAGACCGGCAATCCCCAGGGTGAAGCGGCGCAGCATCTGGGGGCGGGCTATATCAGCGTATATGTGCCGACGACGCCCAATCCCACCAGCGGCTTCTTTCTGATGTTGCCGCGCTCCGATGTGATCGAACTGAAAATGAGCGTCGACGAGGCGCTCACCTATGTCATTTCCATGGGTGCGGTTGCGCCCGGGACCGGTGTCCACCGGATTGATAACTGAAACCCTGACCCGTCGGACCCCATGCGGGTCCGACCATTGAAAGTTAGCCATGAGCATGCGTTCCCACTACTGCGGTCTTGTGACCGAAGCCCTGCTGGGCCAGGTTGTCACCCTTTGCGGCTGGGTGAACCGGCGCCGCGACCACGGCGGTGTGATCTTTGTCGACCTGCGCGACCGCGAAGGCTATGTGCAGGTGGTCTGCGATCCGGATCGCGCCGACATGTTCGCGCTGGCCGAAGGCGTACGCAACGAGTTCTGTATCCAGGTGAAGGGTCTGGTGCGTGAGCGCCCGGCCGGCACAGTCAACGAGAGCCTGGGTAGCGGCAAGATCGAGGTGTTGTGCCACGAAATGCTTGTGCTCAACGCGTCGGTGACGCCGCCGTTCCAGCTCGACGACGAAAACCTCAGCGAAACGACGCGGCTGACGCATCGGGTGCTGGACCTGCGTCGCCCCTACATGCAGAACAACCTGATGCTGCGTTACCGGGTGTCGATGGAGGTGCGCAAGTTCCTCGACGCTCAGGGATTCATCGATATTGAGACCCCGATGCTGACCAAGTCCACACCCGAAGGTGCGCGCGATTACCTGGTTCCGAGCCGGGTGCACGACGGTCATTTCTTCGCACTGCCGCAGTCGCCGCAATTGTTCAAGCAGTTGTTGATGGTGGCCGGCTACGACCGCTACTACCAGATCACCAAGTGCTTCCGTGACGAAGACCTGCGCGCCGACCGTCAACCGGAATTCACACAGATCGATATCGAGACCTCGTTCCTCGAGGAGCAGGAAATCCGTGACCTGACGCAGGCCATGATCACGACAGTGTTCAAGAACACCATCAAGGTCGACCTGGGCGAGTTTCCGGTCATGACCTATGCCGACGCCATGCGCCTGTATGGTTCGGACAAGCCGGATCTGCGCGTGAACATGGAATTCACCGAACTGACCGATGTGATGGTCGACGTCGACTTCAAGGTGTTTGCCAGCGCTGCGAACGCCAAGGACGGCCGTGTGGTCGGCCTGAGGATTCCAGGCGGTGCGCGCGACTCCGGTGGCATGAGCCGGGGCGAGATCGACGCCTATACCGAGTTCGTCAAGATCTACGGTGCCAAGGGGCTGGCCTATATCAAGGTCAACGACGTGGCGGCGGGGCCAGGGGACGCTTCCTCACGTTGGTCCGGTCTGCAAAGCCCGATCGTGAAGAACCTGCATGACGCGGCGCTCACTGAAATTCTCGCGCGCACCGGTGCGCAGAACGGCGATCTGATCTTCTTTGGCGCCGACAAGGCCAAGGTGGTGAACGATGCCATGGGCGCCTTGCGCCTGAAGATCGGTCACAGCGAGTTCGGTCGCAACAACGGCCTGTTCACAGCCGGCTGGCGTCCGATGTGGGTGGTCGATTTCCCGATGTTCGAGTTCGACGACGAGGCACAGCGTTACACCGCCACGCACCACCCATTCACCGCGCCCAAGGACGGCCATGAGGACTGGATGGTGTCGGACCCGGCCAAATGCATCTCCAAGGGCTACGATATGGTGCTCAACGGCTGGGAGATGGGTGGTGGCTCGGTCCGTATCCATCGCGCTGACGTGCAGCAAAAAGTCTTCGATGCACTCAAGATCACGCCCGAGGAAGCCCAGCTCAAGTTCGGCTTCCTGCTCGATGCCTTGCAATACGGCGCGCCGCCTCATGGCGGGTTGGCGTTCGGCCTGGACCGCATCGTGACCATGATGACCGGCGCCGAGTCGATTCGCGACGTCATCGCTTTTCCCAAGACCCAGCGTGCCCAGTGTCTGCTGACGCAGGCACCGTCGACGGTGGATGAGAAGCAATTGCGCGAATTGCATATCCGGCTGCGCACCGTCACGGCGGACTGAGCATGTGATCGCGGGTGATGGTGCAGAATCCGGCAGGAGATCCGATGGCACCCGAAGTGATGCCCGTGGTCTACAAGATTCCGCAGTCGGTGCTGGTGGTGATCCACACCCCGGCGCTCGATGTGTTGCTGATCCAGCGTGCTGATGCGCCGGACTTCTGGCAATCCGTGACCGGCAGCAAGGACCGGTCGCGCGAGCGGTTTCACACGACGGCCGCACGCGAGGTGCTGGAGGAGACCGGCATCGATTGCCGCACTGGCAGTCTGCTGTCAGGCCAATTGCACGACTGGCAGATGGAAAACGTCTACGAGATCTATCCGCGCTGGCGCCACCGCTATGCGCCAGGCGTGACGCGCAACACCGAGCATCTTTTCGGCCTGACTGTGCCCAAGGGCACGCCCGTGCAACTCAACCCGCGCGAGCACGTGGCATGGCGCTGGCTGCCCTGGCGCGATGCGGCGCAGGCCTGCTTCTCGCCATCCAATGCCGAAGCCATCCTGTGCTTACCGCGTTGGCGGGAGCAGGAGCCGGCGCCATGAACATCGTGCGTGTCGCAACCTACAACATCCACAAGGGTGTGCAGGGCATGGGGCCGCGCCGGCGGCTGGAGATCCACAACCTGGGCCACGCGGTTGAGCAACTCGATGCTGACATCGTCTGTCTGCAGGAGGTGCGCCGGGTGCATCACGGCGAGGCCCGTTTTTTTACCCACTGGCCGCAACTGCCCCAGGCCGAGTTCCTGGCACCGCCCGGTTATGAGGCGATCTATCGCACCAACGCAACCACCCGACATGGTGAACATGGCAATGCCATGTTGTCGCGCTGGCCGGTGACCGATCACCAGCACGAAGACATGTCGGACCACCGGTTCGAGCAGCGCGGGCTGTTGCATTCCGAGATCGAGTTGCACGGGCGGCAGGTGCATGTGGTGGTCGTTCATCTGGGGCTGATCCGCGCCAGCCGCATGCGGCAGATGGCGCAGCTGCAGCGGTTTGTCGAGCGTGAGGTGCCGACGCACGCACCACTCATCGTGGCCGGCGACTTCAACGACTGGGGCAAGACCGTACAGCGCGAGATGGCAGCGTTCGGCATGGCAGCCTTTGACGGCCAGCCCCAGCCGACCTTTCCGTCGCGCATGCCGCTGGCGCAACTCGACCAGATCTTTGTGCGCGGCATGCAGCCGCTGGGCTTGCAGGTGCCACGCGGGCGGATCTGGTGGCGCATGTCGGACCATCTTCCGCTGGTAGCCGAATTCGCGTTGCCGGACTGAGCCTACAAACGGCAATTGACCGCTTGTTTTCCGCTGGAGATACGTATGAATGTTGACGATATTGGCTACGATGGTACTCACCAGTTGGGTGAGGGCGCTATGCACCCGATCGCACCCCGCTGGACGCGCCATGCGGCGTTGCTCGTCCTTGCGCACAGGAGTGCGCGGCGTCCTCCCGCCTTGCCTGGCACGCCCATCGGGGCACGCTCGGGCGCATTCAATTGCCGTTTGTAGGCTGAGAGCGTGAGAGTCAATCGCTTGAACCCACGTGAGACCCCGCAAGCGGCGTTATCGCCTGTGCGAGGGCCGTATTGGCGGGGTCTCACCCTTCGGGCCGGGGTACGCCAGGGCGCCGTTCGGCGTTGCGCCGCTTGCCAATGCCCCGGCATGGGCTGCGCGGCGCGCCTTGCCTGGCACCCTGGCGCATCCCGTCGTGGGTCCAATCAATTGGCTCTCACGCTCTGATGCGGCCGCAGACCCGGACCATGGCCGGGATGCCGTCCGCGCACCAGATCACGCTGCTGCAGGGCGGGCAGGAGCTGTTTCCGGCGCTGGAGCAGGCGCTCGACGCAGCCCGCCGCGAAGTGCGGCTGGAAACCTATATCTTCAACTTCGATGCCGCCGGCCAGGTGATCGCCGCGGCGCTGGCGCGCGCCGCCGACCGAGGGGTACAGGTGTACCTGGCGGTGGACGGTGTTGGAACACCGGAAATACCGCCACCTTGGGTGCGCCGCTTCGATGACAGCGGTGTGGCATGGCATGTATTCCAGCCGCTGGGCCGGTGGGGTGCGCTAATTCCCAGTCGATGGCGCCGTCTGCACCGCAAGATATGCATCGTCGATGGCGTGGTCGGTTTCTGCGGCGGTATCAACATCATGGATGACTTCTTCGACCCGGCGGTCGGGCGCTTGCATGTGCCCCGACTCGATTTCGCGGTGCGGGTGGCCGGGCCCCTGGTACAGGACATGCTGGAGACGGCGACCCGGTTCTGGTGGCGCATGACCGTCGCCCGTGATTTGCGCGAACGCGAGTTGCCGGCGGCCTGGCGCGAGATGCAGCAACGGGTGCGTGCGGCCATGCTTGCACGCCGTCAGGACGCCGCGACCCCGGATGATGGGTGGGCTGCGCCGAAGGATGCCACGGCCGGACGTGGCGCCCGCGCTGAGCTGGTGCTGCGCGACAACCTGCGCAATCGCCGGCGCATCGAGCGCGCTTACCTCAGGGCGATTGGTGCCGCGCGGCGCGAAGTCATCATCGCCAATGCCTACTTCCTGCCCGGCGCGCGTCTGCGCAAGGCGCTTGTCATGGCGGCGCAAAGGGGAGTGCGGGTGCGGTTGCTGCTGCAGGGTCGCTACGAGTACTTCCTGCAATACCATGGCTCCAGGCCGGTGTACGGCGCTTTGCTGGCCGCCGGCGTGGAGATCCACGAGTACGCGGCGAGCTTCCTGCATGCCAAGGTGGCGGTAGTCGACGGGCGCTGGGCCACAGTGGGCTCATCCAACCTCGATCCGCTGAGTCTGCTGCTCGCGCGTGAGGCCAATATCGTGGTGCGTAATCGGGTCTTTGCCGAGAACCTGCGCCAGCAACTGGAGCAGGCGATGGCGCAGGGTGGTCGTCGGGTCGACGCGGTGGCCTTTGCCAACCGGTCCTGGCGCGAGCGTGCACTGGAGCAACTGGCCTTCGGAGTCATGCGGCTGGGGTTGCTGCTGCTTGGCCGGCGCTACTGATGCGGCCTACGCGGGTGGTCGCGCCAAGGCTGTTGGCAGACGTGTCAGCAGTCGGCGCCGGGGGTTTCAATCGCTGGTAGGATGGGTCGATGTTAATGACGTCCACCCCCCCCATGAGTGCAACAGACGCGGAAGAAGGCATACCGGTATCGGTCAAGATACGCGAGCGCATATTGGCTGCGCGCAAGCGTTTTCATGCCAATGACAATATCGCCGATTTCATCGAGCCAGGCGAACTGGAACTGATGCTCGACGAGGTCGAGTCCAAGATGAAGGGCGTGCTCAGCAGCATGGTCATCGATACTGACAACGACCACAACACCGACGCGACGGCGCGTCGGGTGGCCAAGATGTATATCAACGAAGTGTTCCGTGGCCGCTTCGTCAAGGCGCCGACCATCACCGAATTCCCCAACGCCGAGCACCTGAACGAACTCATGATCGTCGGTCCGATCACGGTGCGCAGCGCCTGCAGCCACCACTTTTGCCCGGTCATCGGCAAGATCTGGATCGGTGTGATGCCCAACGAACACACCAATGTCATCGGCCTTTCCAAGTATGCCCGCCTGGCAGAGTGGGTCATGGGCCGGCCACAGATCCAGGAGGAGGCGGTGGTGCAACTGGCAGATCTGATCCAGGTGAAAACCCAGCCTGACGGTCTGGCGATCGTCATGGAAGCCAGCCACTACTGCATGGCCTGGCGTGGTGTGAAGGATATGGACAGCAAGATGATCACCTCGGTGATGCGGGGCTCGTTCCTGAAGGATCCCAACCTGCGTCGTGAATTTCTATCCCTGATACCCGGAAAGGCCTGATGCCATGCTGGTAAGACTCCTGTATGCAAGTCGTGCGGTGGATGCGAGTTCGGAGGCCATCGAGGCCATTTTGTCGCAGTCGCGCCTGGCCAACCCGATCTGCGGGATCACGGGCATCCTGTGTTACGGCGGGGGCATATTCCTGCAGGCCATCGAGGGCGGCCGCATGGCGGTGAGCGACCTGTACGGCCATATCCAGAAGGACCCTCGGCACAAGGACGTGGTGCTGCTGCACTACGAGGAGATACCCGAACGCCGCTTTGGTGGCTGGACCATGGGCCAGGTGAACATGTCGCGCATCAACGTGTCCATCCTGCTGAAGTACGCCGAGCGCCCCGAACTCGACCCGTACTCGGTATCGGGCACGGTTTCGTTGGCCCTGCTCGAGGAGTTGATGGCGACGGCCTCCATCATGGGCCGCGCCTGAGTCAACCCGGCGCAAAAAGCGCCGCAGTGGCGCTCAGCGCTCCGGGTGAATCACGGTTTCGTCGAGCTTGCGCGCCAGTTGTGTCATGGCCAGGCCAGCCGGGCAGCCGGGCAGCGTCTGCATCAGCAACTGTCGGCGCATGACGGCCTGACGCACGGATGGATCGGCCGGAACATCGGCCAGGTGAATCAGGCGCACACCTCGCCCTGGGCTGGCCACGACGAAGCGGTCCAGTACCTGTTGCAACTGCCCGGTGATGGCGCGTCCGTCACCCAGTCGGGCTGTCTGGTTGATCACCATGTGGATGGTTTCTCGCTGCTGCTGGCTGGCCAGCACCTTGATCGTGGCATAGGCATCGGTCAGTGACGTCGGCTCCGGCGTGGCAACCACCAGGATCACCGAGGCCAGCGATACCGCAAACAGCACCACGTCGGAGATACCGGCGCCGGTGTCGAGCAGCACCACGTCATAGCGCGGGATCAGGCCCTCGATGATGCGCAGAAAGTCGGCGCGGATCTCTGGCGTCAGGCGCGAGTATTCGACCATGCCCGAGCCGGCGAGCAACACCGAGAAGCCGCCAGGCGCCTGGATGATGGCCTCGTCGATCGTCGACTTGCCGCTGAACACGTCGTGCAGCGTGACCTTCGGGTACAGGTTCAGCACCACATCGAGATTCGCCAGACCGAGGTCGGCATCGAGCACCAGCACGCGCTGGCCGCGTTTGGCCAACGCCGCAGCCAGATTGGCCGATACGAACGTTTTGCCGACACCGCCTTTGCCGCTGGTGACCGCCATCACCTTTCCATGGGGTGCCAAAGGCACCGGTGGCTCAGGAGTCTTGGCCGCCGCGGCTGCTTGCATTTCGTCGCTCATTCGCCTACTCCACTCGCGCTGCCATTGGCAGGTTCCACGGCCGCACATTCAAGCCATGCCGGCTCACCCAATGCCAAATGTCCAAACAACAGATTCTTCTCCTCGGCACTGACGGCTATGGCCTGTTGGTGATCAATAAAGACCCGGTTACGCCCTTCGGACTTCGCCCGATAGAGCAGGTTGTCGGCGCGCTCGATCCACAATGGGGCAGTTGACCGGACCCAGGCGGGCGCATAGGCGCCGCCGATACTGATAGTGGCCTGCACATGGCTTACAGGGCTGACCGGAATCATCAGGGACTCGACGGTCATGCGGATGCGCTCGGCGACTGCTTCGCCCACGGAGACCAGGCAGTTCGGCAATACCACGGCAAACTCTTCGCCGCCATAGCGCGCCACGGTGTCCATCGGGCGGATGCAACGCGACAGGCACTTGGCCACGGCCTGCAGCACCTGATCGCCTGCCATATGGCCATGGGTGTCGTTGATTCTCTTGAAATGGTCAATGTCCATCATCAGCAGCAATGCCGGCTCACCCGATCGCGCGACGCCATCGATCTCGCGTTCGAGCACGGACAGGAATTGGCGCCGATTTGCCAACCCGGTCAAGGGGTCCTTGAGTGACAGCTCACACAGTCCGTCGATGACGCTTTGCACGAATTCGGTGGGTGACACCTCGGAGTCGGGCAGTTCTACCGTCGCCCCGTGTTCAAGCAGGGCACGCGCATCGCCCAACCGAAGGTCACTGATGTCGACAACGGAGGGGGCGATCGATGAGGTCACGGGCAGGTGGATTCAAGTGCGAACAAAGTTTAACAGCATGCCATTGGCGCAAGAACCCGGGAATGCGCCGCTTTCTCCTGCCAATTGGCGCAACCCAACAGGTTCGTCGGTCGTTCATCCTTGGCCGCAGACCGGGCATTGCGGGTTGCGCGGAACCTGCACTTCGGTCCACTCCATGGCGCGGGCATCGAGCATTTGCAGGCGGCCGGCTAATGAGCGTCCGACGCCGGTGATGAGTTTGAGCGCCTCCGCTGCCTGCACCGTCCCGATGATTCCCACCAGCGGCGCGAATACGCCCATGGTGGCGCAATTGACTTCGTCGAACGTGTTGTCGGGCGGAAAGACGCAGGCATAACAGGGCGAGTGTCCGTCGCGCGAGTCGTACACGCTGACCTGACCGTCAAAGCGGATCGCGGCCCCGGACACCAGCGGCTTGCCATGCCGCACGCAGGCAGCGTTGACACTTTGCCGGGTCGCGAAGTTGTCGCTGCAATCCAGTACCACATCGACCTGCGGCAGCCAGAGTGCGAGCAAGGCATCGTCTGCCTTGTGCTGCAAGGCGTCGACCCGTGGGTCGGGATTGATGGCTTCGATCGCAGCGCGAGCCGAGGCTACCTTGGCTTGCCCGACCCGTTGCGTGGCATGGGCGATCTGGCGTTGCAGATTGGTCAGGTCGACGGTGTCGTGATCTACCAGCGTGATGCGACCGACTCCTGCGGAACCGAGGTACAAGGCCACTGGCGAACCCAGCCCACCGGCGCCAATCACCAACACATGCGCCGCCGCAATCCGATCCTGCCCCTCGACGCCGATCTCGTTGAGCAGGATGTGGCGGGAATAACGCAGCAGCGATTCGTCGTTCATGGCCAGAGCCTGCGAGTTGCAGTTGGGCAACCCGGCGTTTCAATTGGTCTTGGGCTCTTCCTTGCGCTCGACCAGGGTCTTGCTGACCATGACCGGCCGGCCTTTGAGATGGTTGAGTGCCTGCATCAGCGGAAAATCCTTGTCGGTGCCGAATTCGGGCATCTTGCGCTCCGCCAACGGTTTCCTGTTTTCCTCTTCCAGCTTCTTGAGCGCTAGTTCGCGTGCTTTTTCGCGACTCTCGTCCTTCTCTTCCTTGCCCTGGCCGCTGCTCAGGTGCTTTTGCAGGTCTGCTTCCCGGGTGCGCAGCGCGGCAAACACATTGCCGTCCTCGGTCTCGTCCACCATGACTTCCGGAATGATGCCCTTGGCCTGGATCGAGGCGCCGCTTGGCGTGTAGTAGCGCGCCGTCGTGATCTTGAGTCCGGTGTCAGGGCCCAGCGGACGAACCGTCTGCACCGAGCCTTTGCCGAAGGTCTGGCGCCCCATGATGGTGGCGCGCTTGTGGTCCTGCAAGGCGCCGGCCACGATCTCGCTGGCCGATGCCGAGCCTTCGTTGACCAGTACCACCAGGGGCACATTCTTGACTGCGGCCGGCAGTCGCTTGAGTGGGTCGCTGCCGCCACGGCGCACATAGGCCTCGGGCGATGCGCGGTAGATGAACTTGCTCTCTGGCAGTTGCCCGTTTGTCGAAACCACGGTGACGTTCTCGGGTAAAAACGCGGCAGAAATCGCCACGGCGGCGTCGAGCAGGCCGCCCGGGTCGTTGCGCAGGTCCAGTACCAGGCCCTTGAGGTGGGGATCCTGCTTGTAGATCTCCTCGAGCTTGCGCACGAAGTCGTCGACCGTGCGCTCCTGGAACTGGCTCAGGCGAATCCACGCATAGCCGGGTTCGAGCACCTTGCTGCGCACCGACTGGGTGCGGATCTCTTCGCGTACGATGGTGACCGGGAATGTGCGGTTCTCCTCCTTGCGCAAGATCATCAGATTGACCTTGGTATTGGGCTCGCCGCGCATGCGTTTGACGGCTTCATTGAGCGTCAGGCCCTTGACCGCGGTGTCGTCAATCTTGGTGATCAGGTCGTTGGTTTTCAGGCCAGCGCGAAAAGCCGGCGTGCCTTCGATCGGGCTCACGACTTTGACCAGTCCGTCTTCCTGTGTGATCTCGATGCCTACGCCGACAAAGCGCCCGCTGGTTCCTTCGCGGAATTCCTTGAACGACTTCTTGTCGAAATACTGGGAGTGTGGGTCCAGGCTGGCCACCATGCCGGAGATCGCGTCGGTGATCAGCTTCTTCTCGTCGACAACCTCGACATAGTCGCTCTTGACCATGCTGAAAACCGCGGCCAGTTGTTGCAACTCTTCCAGCGGCAATGGTGCCAGTGTGCCGCGCGCAACCGTCTGCAACGAGACCGTCGTCAACGCTCCTGCAACCACACCGACGGATATCCAGCCGGCGACCTTCAGTTTATGACCCATGATTAATCCTATGCTGACTCAATATACACCTTGGATGTGTTTGGCGTGAGGTGGTTCCGCCAAGTTCGGATTGGGCCCAGAAACACCTGTTCGGCTCGGCAAAGGCACTCAGGCCCTGCCTTGCGCCGCCACGGCATGGGTGGCCGCAGCCACCGCCGCCGGGTCACCGAGGTAGTCGCGTCGGATCGGCCTCAGGTCTGCGTCGAGTTCGTACACCAGTGGTATGCCATTTGGAATGTTCAGTCCGACGATGTCGGCATCGGCGATCTTGTCCAGGTACTTGACCAGCGCGCGAATCGAGTTGCCATGGGCAGCCACCACGATGCGTTGGCCGGCCCGAATCGCCGGCGCCATCGACTCGTTCCAGAACGGCATGACACGTTCGACTGTGTCTTTCAGGCATTCGGACAGCGGGACTTGTCCGGGCGCGAGCTTGGCATAGCGAATGTCGCCGCGTTCGCATCGGGGGTCAGCCGGGTCCAGTGGCGGCGGCGGTGTGTCGTAGCTGCGGCGCCAGACCAGTACCTGCTCGTCGCCATACTGGCGCGCCATGTCGGCCTTGTTCAGACCTTGAAGATTGCCATAGTGGCGCTCGTTCAGGCGCCAGCTGTGCTCGACCGGCAACCAGGTGCGGTCCATCTCGTCCAGGCAGTGCCACAGCGTGCGGGTAGCGCGCTTGAGCACGCTGGTATAGGCAAGATCGAATTCGTAGTGCCCGTCGCGCAGCAGTCGGCCGGCGTTCTTGGCCTGTTCGACGCCGGTAGGGGTGAGGTCGACATCGGTCCAGCCGGTGAATCGGTTTTCCAGATTCCAGGTGGATTCGCCGTGTCGGATCAGAACAAGTTTGTGCATCGTGGTAGTCAATGGAGACAGGCAGAGCCGGCAATTCGCGCCGCGGCGCACGCAGGATCGTGCCCATAATTTCAGTGCCAATGTCGCACCTGCGGCAATGTCAACAGCCCGCATTCTAAAATGCGCGCTGGTTCACGCCCGGTGCGTGCTTTTGACCTTCAAGGATTACCGTGACTTTTGTGATTGAAAACTGGTGGTTGCTGCTGGTGGCCATAGCCTCCGGCACCATGTTGTTCATGCCTGCCATGCGCGGCGTCACAGCCTCTGGCATGAGCCCGTCGGCTGCGGTGCAGCTGATCAACCGGGAAAAGGCCGTGGTCATCGATGTCAGCGAGACAGTCGAGTACGCGGCCGGTCATCTGGGCAGCGCCAAGAATATTCCGTTCAGCCAGTTCGAGGAAAAGCTGCCATCGGCCGTCAAGAACAAGGCTTTGCCGCTGATCCTGGTGTGTCAGACCGGGGCGCGTTCCGGCAGGGCGGTTGCCATTGCCAAGAAACTCGGCTATGAGCAGGCACAGAACCTGTCCGGCGGGCTGCGCGCATGGCGTTCGGCCGATCTGCCGGTTGTGAAAGCCTGATCAATTTGCCGCCCCCTGCGGCGGGGGTACCGGTGGCGTTGCCAGCTTCAGCGCACCTTCCTTTGTATCTACCCATGAATAGCGAATCCCGCACCATGCAAACCGTCAAGATGTATTCCACCGCCACCTGTCCTTATTGCATTCGCGCCAAGCAGTTGCTGCATGACCGCGGTGTTGAGCAGATCGAGGAGATCCGGGTCGACCTTGACCCAGGCCAGCGTGGCCGCATGATCGAAATCACGGGTCGGCGCACGGTGCCGCAGATCTTCATCGGGCAGACCCATGTCGGCGGTTGCGACGATCTGGAGGATCTCGACGAGCGCGGTGGCCTGGTGCAATTGCTCGCCGGAGCGTGAGCGGCCCGATCCATCATTTTTGCAACTGAGATAATCCTGCAGCCGTGCCGGGGTGGTGGGTGGACGTGGTGTCCGCCGACCGGGCTCCGGTCACATCCTCCAACTTGAAAGAATTCCCATGGCAGAAGAAAACACACCAACCTTCCAGATTCAGCGCATTTATCTCAAGGAATCGTCGCTGGAGCAACCGAATTCTCCGGCTATCCTGCTCGAGCAGACGCAGCCTTCGGTTGACATCCAACTCGGTGTCGAAGCCAATAACGCTGCCGACGGCGTGTACGAAATCTGCGTCACGGCGACGGTACACACCAAGATCGAGGAGCGCACCGTGTTCCTGGTGGAGGTGAAGCAGGCCGGTATTTTCGAGATTCGTAACATCGAGCAGGAACAAATGAACCAGATCATGGGTATTGCCTGCCCGCAGATCGTTTATCCGTACTTGCGCGCCAACGTGTCTGACCTGATCCAGCGCAGCGGTTTCCCGCCAGTGCATCTGTCCGAGATCAATTTCCAGGCCATGTACGAACAGCAGCGCCAACAGGCCGCTGCCGCTGGCGCTGACGGCGCTGCCGGCGCGGTGACCCAGTAACAACCCGCAAACAGCGGGCGAGACGGTCGCCATGCACATAGCCATCATCGGCGCGGGTGCCTGGGGCACGGCTCTGGCCGTCAGCGCGGCGACTCGGGCGCAGACGCCCCATAGCGTCAGCCTGTGGGCGCGGGATGCCGCGCAGGTCGATGCCATGCGGCGCGATCGCGTCAATCAGCGCTATCTGCCGGGAGTCGCTTTGCCGGAGTCGCTGGTGCTGCGGCACTGGAGCGACCCGGGTGACGCGACGTTCGAACTGGCATTGCAGTCGCTGCAGGCTGCATCCCTGATCGTGATTGCCAGTCCGATGGCGGCGCTGCGGGGCATGCTCGAGGCGCTGCGCGGGGCCGCCGTTCCCGTGGTCTGGTTGTGCAAGGGCTTCGAGCAGGCCCGGGCGGATCATGGCGAATTGGCGCCCGTGGGTCTGATGGCCCACGAGGTCCAGGCCCAGGTGGCGCCCGCATTGCAGGCAGGTGTTCTCAGTGGTCCCAGCTTTGCCCAGGAAGTAGCCCAGGGCCAACCGGCGGCCCTGGTCGCCGCCAGCGCCGATGCCCGTGTGCGCGCGGTGCTGGTGCAAGCTTTCCACGGACCGGCATTGCGCATCTACGCCAGCGACGATATGGTCGGTGTCGAAGTCGGTGGTGCCGTCAAGAACGTGCTGTCGATCGCCACCGGTTTGTGTGATGGCCTGCAGCTCGGTCTCAATGCCCGTGCCGCATTGATCACCCGCGGTTTGCATGAAATGACGCGGTTTGGCGTGGCGCTGGGGGCGCGTAGCGAAACCTTCATGGGACTCAGCGGCCTGGGCGACCTGGTCCTGACCGCCACGGGCGACCTCTCGCGTAACCGGCGTGTCGGCCTGGCCCTGGCCAGCGGCAAGACGCTGGCGCAGGCGGTGCAGGCGCTCGGGCATGTGGCCGAAGGCGTGTATTGCGCGCGCACCGTGGTGCAAAGGGCGCAATCGCTGGGTGTGGACATGCCGATTGCCGCGGCGGTCGAGGCCTTGCTTGATGGCCGCATGGACCCGGCTCAGGCCGTCGCCGCACTGATGGCACGCGAGGCCCGGGACGAGATGTGAGACCTTGTGTGCCGGATCAACAAATTGCGCAGCAATTTTTTGCTCGGGCACCAACACTTCGTAGCTGTCCGGATGCCAACACTTCGTAGCTGTCCGGATGTCCACCTTGTGTGCCGGATCAACAAACAAGCGCAGCAATTTTTTGCTCGGGCACCAACACTTCGTAGCTGAAAATACGCAACGCAGCCGCAAGGACGAAGCGCTTTAGTGAGCGTGTCCGCTGGCGCGGATTCAGGCGGCGCTCGAATGCGCCGTGCTGTAGGCCAGCCGTACGTAGATCGGCGCGAACGACTCGGCCTGGGTGATGTCGATCAGGTTTTCCTTGGCCAGTTCGAGCAGGGCGATGAAGGTCACTACCAGCACCTGTGAACCCCGGGTCGGGTCAAACAGGTTCTCGAACTCGACAAAACGCTGTCCTTGCAACTGCCGCAACACCATGCCCATGTGCTCGCGTACCGACAACTGTTCGCGCGAGATATGGTGGTGTTGCACCAGCTTGGCGCGGCGCAGGATGTCGCGCCAGGCTTCCTGCAGATCGGTCAGTTCAACATCGGGAAAACGCGGCTGCAGCGACTGCTCGATCGTGATCTGCACGCGCAGGAAGTCGCGTCCCAGTACCGGAGCCGTTTGCAGTGCCGCCGCTGCCAGTTTGATGCGCTCGTATTCGAGCAGGCGCCGCACCAGTTCAGCGCGGGGGTCCTCGGCTTCTTCACCTTCGGCGACCCTGCGTGGTGGCAGCAGCATGCGTGACTTGATCTCGATCAGCATTGCCGCCATCAGCAGGTATTCGGCGGCCAGTTCCAGATTGCGCCCGCGGATTTCGTCCACGTAGGCCAGGTACTGGCGCGTGACCCCAGCCATCGGAATGTCCAGGATGTTGAAATTTTGTCGTCGGATCAGGTAGAGCAGCAGGTCCAGCGGGCCCTCGAAAGCCTCCAGGAACACCTCCAGCGCGTCAGGAGGTATATAGAGATCCTGCGGAATGGCGAACAGGGGCTCGCCATACAGCCGTGCTAACGCCACCTGATCGACGACATCGGGCATGTCGCCCAGATGGTCCGACTCGGGTGTCAGCGCGGTGGCCACAGCCATGGCCTCAGGCAGGCCGCATCATGCGGTCACTTCGGACCCGTCTGGTAAACGTAGGGTTTTTGCGCCACCTGGGCCTGGCGAAAGCCACTCCAACTGACACGGTCGAGCAACTTGTCCCATAGCAATTCCCGGCCTTGGCGCTGTTGCGCCTCGAGCTCGGGTTTCTCGGCCTTGAGCCGATGAATGAACTGGGTGGTGTCGGACTCGTAATCCGGGCGGCGAAATATGGACATAGACTTGGACCCTCTAAGGCGCGAATTTTACAGGGGTGGGCATGCTTGGGTTGAAGTGGCGGTGGCTTGTGCTGTGCATGTTGCAGGTGCTGGCGGCCTGCGACCTGCAGAACATACGGGAACTGGAAGAAGGTTTCTCGACCGAGGCCGATGTACGGGCGCGTTTTGGCGAGCCTGAAAACATCTGGAATGCGCCCGGTGGCGGTCGCACACTGGAATACAACCGCCAGCCCTCTGGTTACCAGAACTACATGATCACGATCGGGGTCGATGGCAAGATGAGTGCCTTGCGCCAGGTTTTGACACCGACCAACTTCGCCAAGGTGGTGCCTGCGATGATGATGGAGGATGTGCGTCGCATGCTGGGCAAGCCCATGCGCATCAGCCGTTTCGAGCTCAAGCACCAGACCCACTACGACTGGCGCTACCACGACGGGCCCAACAACAGTGACGCCCGCATCTTTACCGTGGTGTTCGACAACGACCTGCGCGTGCTGTCCACCGGTACGGCAGCGGACCCCGAACAGCTGCGCAGCGAGCGACGCTGACTCCGGGATCGTCATTGCAGGGGCGTCGCGGCAGGTGCGCCACGATGGGCCAGGGTTCCTGCCAGCAGGGTTTCTGCACACAGTTCGTCACGATCCATTAGGATCGCACTTGTCTTATGCGCTCTGACCCTACTTGAGGTACAACACAGTGTCCGCTGGGTTCGCACCTGAAATGTGACTTTCATGAACTGCTTCTATATGTACACCCCTGCTCCGCCAGGCAGCCTGAATTGCCAGGGCATGGTGGCGCGCGGGCGTCAGGCGGGGGCCAAGCATGCGCGCGACCGCTGATACGGTACAGGGCCCGGGCCGGATGTCGTTGGTCGCATGGTTGCTCGTGGTCTCCCTGGGGCATCTGGCGATTGCCGCCGTGGGCGTCTGGGGCTGGAGCGATCCGGTGCCGTGGATGGTGGTGCTCGGCGTCGCCGGTCTGGCCGGCAATCTGGCGATGGTCTGGATCGTCCGGCGCATCACCAGCCGGCAGGGCCAGCAGCAGGTGGCATCGGGCAAGTTGCAGCAGATGACCCAGGAACTGGAATCCGCCCGCGTGCGGGTGCGCGCCAGCGAGACGCGACTGCGCGAAGTGATCGACGCGGTGCCGGCCGGCGTGGCGGTTTATGACAACCAGGATCGACTACTGAGCTTCAATCAGGAAGTCGCGCGCCAATACCCGTACAACACGGGCGACGATGTGATTGGACAGAGCTATGAAGCCTTGATGCGGCGGGCATTGGCGCTGGGGCGGGTGGCCGAGGCGGTAGGGCAGGAGGAACAGTGGCTGGCATTGCGCATGGCCGGTCGCGGGTCTTTGCACACGCCCATGTTGCGCCATACCGACGATGGTCAGTGGGTGCATTCTTACGAAATCCGCACGCCGTCGGGCTATTTGGTGATGACCCGACTGGACATGACGCCTATGGTCGAGAAGGGGCTGGCACTCGAACAGGCCAATGAGCAATTGCTGCGCCTGTCCACCACCGACGGGCTGACCGGCATTGCCAACCGCCGGCTGTTCGATCAGACGCTGCAAACCGAGTGGCAGCGCTGCGCGCGCAATCACAGCAACCTGGCCTTGCTGATGATCGATATCGACCACTTCAAACTCTATAACGACCTGTATGGCCACCAGACCGGTGACGAATGCCTGCGCCAGGTTGCCCGCATTCTGGTGATGTGCGCGAAGCGCTCGGGTGAGTTGGTGGCGCGTTACGGTGGCGAGGAATTTGCCATTTTGCTGCCGGCAACCGATGCGCAAGAGGCGATGGCGGTGGCCCAGCGCTGTATCGAGGAACTCGCCGGCGCCCGGATTCCGCATGCCGATTCACCGGTGTCTCAATGGCTGACCATCAGCGTGGGCGTGGCCAGCATGGCGGCATCGCCGTCGGAAAATCGTGCGACCCTGGTGATGCAGGCCGACAGTGCCATGTACTGCGCCAAAAAGTCCGGGCGCGCCCGTGCCGAAAGCTACGACCCGGAAATGGTCAGCGCACTCGCATCCCGACCTGCGCCCCTGTAAAGGGTTCGAGAATGTAGATTCCCGGCGTGGCCTTTTCGTCGGCATGGCTGGCGGCCAGCACCATGCCTTCACTGACTCCGAACTTCATCTTGCGTGGCGCCAGGTTGGCGACCACCACCGTCAGTTTGCCGATCAGCTGCTCGGGTTGATAGGCACTGGCAATGCCCGAAAACACATTGCGCGTACGGCCTTCGCCGACGTCGAGCGTCAGGCGCAGCAATTTGGTCGAGCCTTCGACCGCTTCGCATTGGACGATCTTGGCGATGCGCAGGTCGATCTTGGCGAAGTCGTCGATGGTGATGGTTGGCGCTATCTCCTCGCCACCTGGTACGGTGGCTGCAATCACCGGTGCCGGCGGTGGTTCGAACAAGGCCTCGAGCTGCTTGACGTCGACGCGTTGCATCAGGTGCTGATACGTTGCGATCGCATGGCCTTGGCCCAAAGACTGGTCCGCATCCGTCCAGTGGGCGCAGCCGGCATGGAGGAACTGCTCGACCTGCCGGGACAGCGCCGGCAACACCGGCGTCAGATACACGGTCAGGATGCGAAACGCCTCCAGCGTCGCGCTGCAAACCTGGTGCAGCGTCTGCATGTGACCAGCTGAGGCTTCGGGTTCGGCCGCGGCCTTCTTCGCCAGTCCCCAGGGTTGCTGTTCGTTCCAGTAACCGTTGACGACATCGGCCAGTCGCATCACTTCGATCACAGCCTGCAGGTAGTTGCGGTCCTCATAGCGTTTTTGCAGCGCCGGCGACGATGCACGCACCTGGGCCACGAGTTGTGCATGTGTGCTGTCGGCGCCGGCGACATCGGTCAACCTGCCATCGAAGTGCTTGTGCACGAATCCGGCGGCGCGGCTGGCGATATTCACGAACTTGCCGATCAGGTCGCTGTTCACGCGCAGCATGAAGTCTTCGGCGTTGAAGTCGATGTCTTCGTTGCGCCCATTGAGCTTGGCCGCCAGGTAGTAGCGCAGCCACTCCGGATTCATGTCCAGGCTCAGGTATTTGAGCGGGTCCAGTCCGGTGCCGCGGCTCTTGCTCATCTTCTCGCCGTTGTTCACGGTCAGGAACCCGTGCACGAAGATGTTGTCCGGCGTCTTGCGCCCGCTGAAATGCAGCGTGGCCGGCCAGAACAGCGTGTGAAAGGTGACGATGTCCTTGCCGATGAAGTGGTACTGCTCGAGCGCCGGGTCGGCCATATAGGCCTCGTAGTCCTGATCGCGTTTGTCGAGCAGGTTCTTCAGCGACGCCAGGTAACCGATGGGCGCGTCCAGCCAGACATAGAAATACTTGCCCGGCGCGTCCGGGATCTCGATGCCGAAATACGGCGCGTCGCGGCTGATGTCCCAGTCGCCCAGGCCTTCGCTGGTGCTGCCGTCCGGGTTCTTGCGCACGCTGAACCATTCCTTGACCTTGTTCGCCACTTCCGGCTGCAGCCGCCCGTCCTGCGTCCAGCGCTGCAGGAATTCCACGCAGCGCGGGTCTGACAGCTTGAAAAAGAAATGTTCCGAGCTCTTGAGCACCGGCGTGGCGCCGGATAGTGCGGAATAGGGCGCGATCAGGTCGGTCGGCGCATAAACCGCGCCGCAGACTTCGCAGTTGTCACCATACTGGTCCTTGGCGTGGCAACGCGGACACTCACCCTTGATGAAGCGGTCGGGCAGAAACATGTTCTTCTCGGGGTCGAAGAACTGCTCGATGGTGCGGGTCTCGATCAGCGACCCGTCGGCGCGGTCGCGCAGATCGCGGTAGATCTGCTGCGCCAGCGCATGATTTTCTGGCGCATCGGTCGAGTGCCAGTTGTCAAAGGCGATGTGAAAGCCATCCAGATAGGGCTTGCGGCCGGCTGCGATGTCAGCCACGAACTGCTGTGGCGTCTTGCCCGCCTTCTCCGCCGCAATCATGATCGGCGCGCCATGGGCATCGTCGGCGCAGACGAAGTTCACCGCGTGGCCCTGCATGCGCTGGTGCCGCACCCAGATGTCGGCCTGGATGTACTCCATGATGTGGCCGATATGGAACTTGCCGTTGGCGTAGGGCAGGGCGGTGGTAACGAATAGTTGGCGGGGCATCGGGATCCATCGGGACAGGCTGGGCCGCGCGCAGCGGCAGAAGCGGCCGATTTTAGTCGGCCGCCGCGGTCAGATTCGGGCTCAGCGCAGCCGCAGCGGGTCGCGCCTGCGCTCGACGAAAGCTGGTGCGGCGCAGTCGCCGGGGAGGGCGCAGGGGTCGGTCCAGCCGAAAAAGCGGCAAATTTCGCCCCGTTGGCGTTCCGCGTCAGCCCGACCCAGCGCCATCAGCTCGCGCGTGTAGTTCGACTCGAACAACAGATAGCTGGCCAGCGCCGCGCCCTGGAAATCGGTCTTGTCCGATGTGACGCCAACACCGCCCAGCAGGGCGCGCACCGGGCGTGGCAGGTCGCTCACATGCTGGGCCGCTATGGCGTCGATGCGTTGCGAGGGCGAGATCACCAGCAGGTCGATCGGACGCAAACCGCTCTGGCCGCGCGCCTGCGGCGGAACCAGGCCAATCGTGTGGTTGATGCGGCGCACCCGTTCGACGTCCACTGCCAGCGCATCCAGAAAGATGTTGGACATGGCATGGCCGGCGATCTGCGCCAGCGTGGGGTAGTTCGGGGCCGGGGCCAGTCGCCGATCGGTCTTGGGTTCGTGCAAGCGACCGGCGCCGATCACCAGGATGCGCTCGGCACCCAGGTGAATGGCGGCCGCCACCGGAGCCGACTGGCGCATGGAGCCGTCGCCAAAGTACTCGGGGATGCCGTTGACCGGCAGCGACTTGGCCGGAAACACGAACGGTATTGCGGACGAGGCCAGCAGATGCTGGTAGGTGATGGTCTCGCGCACGCCGAAGCGTTGCGAACGGGTCCAGGCGTCGATGCCCGTTGCACCATCGAAAAAGGTGGTGTGCTCGCCGGTGGTGTAACTTGAGGCCGTGACCGCCAGCGCATGCAAATGACCCTGTGCGATGCGTTGCGGCACCAGCGCCAACGGAATCGTGGCCTTGAGCAGATCCAGCAGCGGCGTGTTGTCGAGCAGCGAGCGCGGCTTGAGCTTGCGCCAGCGCGCCAGCACCCAGCCCACCGACATCAGCGTCAGCCAGCTGGCGCCGGTGCGCAGCACGCCGATCGAATCGGCGCGATAAACCTGTCCGGCATGGAAGTTCTTCCAGACGTCGACCAGTATCCGCACCGCGCCATCGAAGTCATGGGCGCCGCTGGCCAGCGCCGCCGCATTGATGGCGCCGGCCGAAGTGCCGGTGATGATCGGAAACGGATTCGCCTGCCGATGGGCAGAGCACGCCAGGCGGATGTCGGCCACCGCCTCGAGCACCCCGACCTGATAGGCGGCGCGCGCGCCTCCGCCGGTGAGCAACAGTCCGGTCCGATGGCCTGCGGGGTCGACAGAGGTCATGGGTGGATTATGGGGTGAGCCTGGCGCCGGTTGGCACTGGCGATGGCACTGCGCTGGCGCAGGGCCGCCGGAGTCGTTGCGTTCGTGGTGGCCCGACAGACGACCCATGCATGCATCCGCCGACTGTTGGGATTATTTACAACCGACTCATGCTGACGGTGCGACCTATGTTACAAATGCTTGATTTCATTGGAAAAATGTTTTGTGGCACGGTCCGTGCTTGGCAAGAGCGTCATCCATGTTTATTTCACGTTCTGTCGCAAATTGGAGTTCAACATGAAAAAAGCAATTTTGAACAAGCTGGCCGTGGCACTGGCCATTGCCGCAGCTGCCGGCACGGCGTCGGCATCGCTGAGCGTGCGCGATTATTTTGCCGACGCTGCGCTAAGCGTTGATGCGCTGGGAGTCTCAGGTGCTGGCACGGGTCTCTTGCAGGCTGCTGTCGCATCCGGATCGACGGTGCTCAAGGCTTATCTGTACAGCATCCAGCGTCTGGGCCGGCGCTGTCAATGCGGTGACGTTCAACGCGAGCTCGCTGGCGCTTGCGAGCGCCACGACCCTTGCGCCCAATGTTAACCCCGCCACGACGGTCATGTGGGACGTCACCTCCTTGGTCAAGCCCACGATCGATGGCGGCCCGGGCGGCGTCTACAACTTCAGCCTTACGGAAGGCGGCGACAACGACGGATCGGTGCTGGTCGTGGTCTACAAGAATGCACTGACCGTCGGCGGCTCGGCCATCGTGCTTGATGGCGAGTTGTCCACCGGCGGCGACACGACCACGCTGAACTTTGCCGGGCCGTACACCTCGGGCGACTTCATCATGTCGCTGGCCTCCAGCTACAGCTACAACGGCCCGCCCGCCACCGGGCAGGTGACGACGGTCGACGTCCAGACCAGCAGCAATCCGCTGTCGCGGCGATTGACGGGTTGTGCCGGGGGCAACGATGACGGGGCGTTCGTGGCCGCGGACGGGCATGCTGATCACTGCCGGTGGCGTCGGTGACAACCCCGCCAATCCGGATCCCGCCTGCACGGACGGGGCGCCAGGACGATGAACTCTACAACCTGGCTTTGGGCAATTCCGCCAACGCATCGCCTTTCGTCGTGGCTGGTGATACCTCCTCTGAAGCTGATCACGAGCAACCCTTCGAACGATGACAACGTTTTCGGATTGTTCATGACCTCGACCTTCTCGATCCAGAATCCGAATGACCCGAATCCGGTTCCGGAGCCTGCCTCGCTGGCACTGGTTGGCCTCGGCCTGGCAACCCTTGCCGGATTGCGCCGGCGCCGGCGCGCATAGCCTGGACAGGCTTCTTGCGACAAGAAAGCGGCGTGATCACGCCGCTTTTTTTTTTGACTGCTGTACCTGCAAGGCGTTCATACAATTCTTGGCGTGGCAGGAGCACCGCTAAACTCAGCCCGACAAACCCTCAGCGAACGGAGCCATGAAGTTCACAGCCTACGTCCTCGGTGCGAGCATCTGTCTACTCGTGCAGATGGCCAGCGCCGCCGTCGTCCCGTCGTTTCCACAGGCCGAGCTTGCCATCGGCGCGGAGTCGCCTGCGGCGGGCCAGTTTCGGGCCGGTGTGCAAAAGCTGTACGCAGGAGACCTCAAGGCTGCTGAAGCCGCGTTTCGCAAAGCCGGCACGCTGGCCCCGAAATCGCCCGAGCCCCTGATCGGGCTTGCGGAGATCGCGATCCGCAAGGGCGATCCGGGGGCGGCGCAATCGCTGCTGCAACAGGCCTTGCGCTTGTCGCCCGATAACACCGCGGTGCATGTGGCGCTGGGTCGGCTGTTTCGTGGACGCGGGGACCTGGACCGGGCCCTGTCCGAATTCGAAACAGCCAAGCGCTTGTCCCCGGGGTCCGCCCCGGCCATGCACGAACTCGCCGATGTCTACCTGCGCCGTGGCGATCCGGTGCGCGCCGTCACCGAGTACGAAAGTGTCGTGAAACTGCGACCGATGGATGCGCCGGCCCGGTTCGGACTCGGTGTGGCGTTGGCCGCTGCCGGCCAGCCGAAGGAGGCGGCGGCGGCCTTTGAGCGGGCTGCGCAACTCGCTCCCCGAGATCCGGAGCCGCTGAAAATGCTCGCCCGGCTGCATCTGGAGCGCAGGCAGTTCGCGCAGGCTCTCGCCGCTCTCGACCGAGCCATCAAGATCTCGCCCAAAGCGCCGCAATTGCAAATGGACCGCGCCAGCGTGTTGCTGGCCAGCGGCGACAAGAAGGGCGCGCTTGCCGCAGCCGAGTCGGTGCTCAAGGCCCATCCGCGCAACGCCGACGTGCAGGCTCGAGTGGGCAATCTGATGGTCGCGGTAGGGGATGAGGCGGGAGCGCGCAAGGCTTACGGTCGCGCGATCGAGCTCTCGCAGTCCGACGCCCAGACGCTGAACAATGCGGCATGGCTTGAGGTCGAGGCCAAAGGCGATCTGAACAAGGCACTTGCCTGGGCCAAACGCGCCACCGAACTGCAACCCCGGGAGTCGAGCTACTTCGATACGCTGGCTGCGGTCGAGCGCGCCCGCGGCGATTTGTCCAAGGCCGAGGCCGCGCTGGTGCAGGCGGTTGCTCTGGACGCGCGCTCGGCGATGCTGTTATACCGGCTCGGGGTGGTTCGCAGCGAGCGAGGCAGCACCAACGAAGCGGCCAAGGCGTTCGAGCAAGCGCTCAAGCTTGGCCTTGCAGCGCCCTATGCGGACGATGCCCGGCAGCGGCTGGCAGGACTCAGGAAGTAGCTGCGCGAGCAAGTCCTCAGCAGCAATGTTGCCGTCAGAACCAGGGTGATCAGCGCCGGCTGACGTGCCAGCGGTCTGCAAATCCGGCAAATAACTTTTCGCGCTGGGGCCGATTTGCGCTTTCAAAGCCCCCAGCCGGACAATCTCCTAGACTATCGGGTTCGACACGACATCAATTTTGGAGCTACGCATGGCGATCACGGAACAGGCAATGTTGGACGCACTCAAGACCGTCCTTGACCCCAATACCGGGCAGGACTTCGTCTCGTCACGGGCGCTGAGGAATCTGACTATCTCGGAAGCCGATGTGGCATTCGACGTCGAACTCGGCTACCCGTGCAAGAGTCAGATTCCTGACTTCCGCAAGGCGCTGGTGGCAGCCGCCCGAACCGTCCCCGGTGTGGACAACGTATCGGTCAACATCCGCATGAAGATCATCCCGCATGTGGTGCAGCGGGGCGTGCAGCTGATGCCCAACGTCAAGAACATCGTCGCGGTGGCCTCGGGCAAGGGCGGCGTCGGCAAGAGCACGACCGCGGTCAACCTGGCCCTGGCGCTGGCCGCCGAGGGCGCGTCGGTCGGTGTGCTGGATGCCGACATTTACGGCCCCAGCGTGCCGATGATGCTGGGTATCAGCGGCAAGCCCGAGTCGAGCGACGGCAAGACCATGGATCCGATGGAAAACCACGGCCTGCAGGTGATGTCGATCGGCTTTCTGGTGGCACAGGACGAGGCCATGATCTGGCGTGGCCCGATGGCCACCCAGGCACTCGAACAGCTGCTGCGTCAGACCAACTGGCGCGAACTGGACTATCTGATCGTCGATATGCCGCCGGGTACGGGCGATATCCAGCTCACGCTGAGCCAGCGCGTACCGATGACCGGCGCGGTGATCGTCACGACGCCGCAGGACATCGCTTTGCTCGACGCCAGAAAGGGCATCAAGATGTTCCAGAAGGTCGGCGTGCCGATTCTGGGCATCGTCGAGAACATGGCGGTGCATGTGTGCAGTCAATGCGGCCATGTCGAACACATCTTCGGCGCGGACGGCGGCAAGACCATGGCGGCCGAATACGAAATGGATTATCTGGGTGCCCTGCCGCTGAACATGCAGATCCGGTTGCAGGCCGACAGCGGCCAGCCGACCGTGGTGGCCGAGCCCGACGGCGAGGTGGCCGCCATCTACAAAGCGGTGGCGCGGAAAGTGGCGGTGTCGATCGCCGCCAAGAACAAGGACTTCTCGTCCAAATTCCCATCGATCAAGATCTCGAAGGAAACCTGAGACCATGGGGTCAGATCCCGATTCTGAGACCATGGGGTCAGATCCCGATTCCGAACCTCAACCCGACCGGAGCAACAGCGCTCCGACCGGAAGCGGGCTCTCAAGAAACACACTCGAAGTGATTGATTTGCAATGACATTTTTAGGCAGACTGTTGAGATGCTACGAGTTGCAAGCCCCATTTTTTGGCACGCTGGTTCAGGTTGTGCAGTACGCGCTCGCGGTAACGCTCCTCGAAGTAGTCCTGCCCGCGATCGGTGTATTCCTCGCCCTTGGTCAGCATGGTGTAGATCAGTCTGGCCAGCTTATGGGCGGCCGCCGTCACGGCCTTGGGCTTGTCCATGCGTGAGCACATGCGTCTGAAATACGCACCCAGTGCCGATTTGCTGGTGCGCAGCGCTGCTGCGGCCAGGCGCAGTGCCTGGGAGGCGCGGTTGACCACACGCTTGGTCCTGCCGCTCATCACCTTTCCGCCCGTGATTTTGGTGCCTGGGCACAGGCCCAGCCAGCTTGTAAAGTGCCCCACGGTGGCAAAGCGGGACAGATCGGCACCGGTCTCCGAGATCACCGCCAGGGCAGTGGTCACGTCAATGCCGTCAATGCGGGTCAGATCCACACCGCACACCTTGAACAATTGCGTGCGCAGATCGAACTTTGGCGCATTGCGCGCGCGGCTGCGCCTTTTGCCCTTGGCGGGTTCACCGTCATGAGTGCTCAGACTTTGCAATTGAGCCTCGATCTGCCCGTCGCACTCGGCCAGTTGCGTACCGACAAAGTCAAACGCGTCCAACGCCTGCTTGAGCGCAAACAGGTGCTCCGTGCGCCAGTTGCCTTGCAGACTCTTGGCAATCTGCTCGGAACTGGCGCGGATACGCCCGTTCTTGAGCGCCGCCAAGATCTGACCATCGTGCTCACCGGCCACGATCGCGCGCACGATCTTCTGGCCCGTTTCTCCCACCACGTCGGAGATGACGTTGGCCAGTTGGATATTCATCTGGGTGAGCGCCTTTTGCATGTGCTGCACATGAGTGCCCTGGCTTTTGAGCAACATGGCCCGTTGACGCCAGAGCGAGCGCAGCACACATATGGCCTCAGCCGGACGAAACGCTCCGCTGAGCAAGCCATAGGTCATGAGTTGCTGCAGCCACTGGCAATCCAGCACGTCGGACTTGCGCCCCGAGACGTTCTTGACATGGCGTGCGTTGACCAGCAGCACGGTAAAGCCGCGCGACTCCAACAGTTCGTACACAGGGATCCAATAGACTCCGGTGGACTCCATTGCCACCGTATCCACACCACAGGCCGTGAGCCAATTGGCCAACGCACACAGGTCTACCGTGAAGCTGGCAAATTCGCGCACTGGTTGCTCGTCTCGGTCCGGCGGTACGGCTACAAAATGAAACGCACTGCCAATGTCGATGCCGGCGGCATTAGGGTGGGTGATCGTCAAGGCGGCCCGGGGCTTGCCCGGTTTAAGCGAGATACTCCGATTGCGTTTGGCCATAGATTGCTCCATCATTCAAAGTTGGAATGTGGAGCCGCATCGGGTACGTCGTCATGCTCACTCTCTCAAACGGGATATCGGCCAAGCGGCTACCAACCGCCAAGACGATTCACCAATATCGATGACGCAACCCAGGACCACGCTCTGACTCGGGCAAATTGCACCAATGCTCTTTCGGTCTTTTGCGGCTCCGCATTCCACCTTGCCACAAACCCCCCCCACGTGTTTCTTCGGCGCGATTTGCGGCAGCCAGCCGATTACTTCGCTCTGACCCCATCTGACTAAGTGGTGAATTCGGGTTCTGACCCCAATAGTTTGCCTAACTGGCTTTGACCCCATTCGACTGCCGCGACGATGTGAAATCGGGTTCTGACCCCAATTTGATGTGACCCCAATTTGATGACCCCAGTTTGAAACCTCAAATGATCTAGGGTATTCACGCCGTCCCCAATGAACCTCCTTGGCTCCCTCAAATACCTGGTCGCGCTCGACGAACACCGGCATTTCGGCCGCGCGGCGCAGGCTTGCCATATCACTCAGCCGGCCTTGTCCAATGCCCTGCGCGCGATGGAGAAGGAGTTCGGCTGTGCCATCGTGTTGCGCGGACGTGCCTATGTCGGTCTGACGCCTGAGGGGCAGCGGGTGTTGGCAAGTGCGCGGCGCATGTTGCACGAGCACGAACGCTTGCGCCAGGACCTGGACAGTGGCGCCGACGACCCGCGTGGTGGGCTCAAGATCGGTTGCATTCCGTCGGCCATGCCGATTGCCGCGCGTTTTGCCGCCCGGTTACAGGCGCGCCATGCCGGCATTACGCCGGCGGTGTTGTCGCTCAGCTCGCCGGAAATCGAGGCCGGGTTGGAGAATCTGTCGCTCGATCTGGGCCTGGGCTACACCGACCGGTTGAGCGCATTGGGCCTGCACCTGCGCGTGGTGCCGCAGTACACGGAGCACTATTTCCTGGTGCGCCGCAGCGACGCGGCGCAGGCAGCGCAAATGCCGTTTGGCCCGGCCATGACCTGGGCCGAAGCGGCCCGCCTGCCGCTGTGCCTGCTGACTCCGGACATGCATAACCGCACCCTGGTCGACGGCGCCTTTGCCGCGGCGGGCGTGGTTGTCCGGCCGGTGATGGAAACCAACTCGATCATCACGCTGGCGCTCAGCGCGGCCAATGGTGCTGTCTGCAGCGTCATGCCGGGCGCGCTGGTGGCGGCGTTTCGCAGCCTGGCCGCACTCGAAGCCTTACCCCTGATGCGGCCGGAGATGCGCACGCCGGTCGGCTTCATGGTGCAGGCCAGTGACCAGCCGTCGAGAACCTTGGCCGCCGCCCTGACGCTGGCGCGAGACGCGACCTGGTTGGGTCAGGTCGCGGCCAATAGCGGGGCATTGGGCTAGGAGCGTGAGAGGCCGACATTCAGGGGTTGAATTGGGCGGTGTGCCGATTCAATTGGACCCGGATCGTCGCCAGGGTGATACTGTGCCATGCGTCGGCGGCTGTTGACTTGGGGTCGCATGGGTGATGGCAATGTTTCGCCCGACGCCGATGATTCCAGCATATTGTGCCTACGCGGTGAACCGGGCGACCTGATGTTGCGCCGCATGTCTGCCCGCTGCCGCCGAACCGTCGAACCGCCGAAATTCCTAGCTTGACCATGCACTCCAACAATCCTTCCCCCTCCTCCTCATCCCCCTCCGATATCACGCTGGGCAGCGTGGACGACATGCGTGAACGCATTCGTAGCAAACGCCAACTCAAGGGGCGCCAGCTTGATGCCGCGTCGGCCGACGAAGTTCGCGCGCTGATAGGAGAGCCGCCCGAAGCGGGTTACCGGCGCGACCTGTTGATCGAATACCTGCACCGCCTCAACGACGCCTATCGGTGTCTGCATGACCGGCATCTGGTGGCGCTGGCCGCTGCGATGCGCATCGGCATGGCCGAGGTGTACGAGGTCGCGACCTTCTACCATCACTTCGAGGTGGTCAAAGGCGACGCCACGGCACCCGGCTTGACGGTGCGGGTGTGCAACGGACTGAGTTGCACGATGGCAGGTGCCGGGGAACTGCTGGCGCGATTGCCGGCCGTCCTCGGGACCAACGATGTGCGGGTGATTGCGTCGCCTTGCGTCGGTCGCTGCGAGCAGGCGCCGGTGGCGGTGGTGCACCAGAACCCGGTGCCCATGGCCACGATCGATGCGGTGGCCCAGTTGGTGGCCAGCCGCGCCACCGGCCATCCGCAGGCATCTGACCTTGGCGTGTTCGACGCTGCGGGCAAGGGTGCGGGCAGTGTGTCGTCGGGACCGCAGGACACGGCGGTCGCGCCGGCTTATGTCGGCCTGGATGCCTATCGTGGCCACGGGGGTTATGCGCTGGTGACGGCGCTGGCCCAGGGCCAGGAGGATGCGGGGCGCGTGCTGCAGGTGATGGAGGACTCGGGCCTGCGCGGACTGGGTGGCGCGGGATTCCCGGCCGGGCGCAAATGGCGTATCGTGCGCGGCCAACAGGCGCCACGCGTGATGGCGGTCAACATCGACGAAGGCGAACCCGGGACCTTCAAAGACAGGACCTATCTTGAGCGCGATCCGCACCGTTTCATTGAAGGCATGCTGGTGGCGGCGCAGGTGGTGGGCATCGACGCCTGCTACATCTACCTGCGCGACGAATACCATGGTTGTCGCGCCATGCTGCAGGCCGAACTCGATCGTCTGCGTGCAGATGCACCGTTCCCTCTGCCGCTGATTGAGTTGCGACGCGGTGCCGGCGCTTACATCTGCGGCGAAGAGTCGGCCATGATCGAGAGCATCGAAGGCAAACGCGGTGAACCGCGCATGCGCCCACCGTATATTGCCGAGGTCGGCCTGTTCGGCCGCCCGACACTGGAGCACAACTTCGAGACCCTGTACTGGGTGCGTGACATCGTTGAAAAAGGCGCCGACTGGTTTTCCGGCTTCGGTCGTAACGGGCGCAAGGGCCTGCGTTCATTTAGCGTCAGCGGGCGGGTGCGCTCGCCGGGTGTCAAGCTCGCGCCGGCGGGCATCAGTCTGCGCGAACTGGTGGACGAGTTCTGCGGCGGCATGCTGGACGGCCACGATCTGTATGCCTATCTCCCTGGGGGCGCCTCGGGCGGCATACTGCCGGCTGAGATGGCGCACTTGCCGCTGGACTTCGACACCTTGCAACCGCACGGCTGCTTCATCGGTTCGGCGGCGGTGATCGTACTCAGTCAGCACGACAAAGCCCGTGATGCGGCCTTGAACATGATGCGTTTCTTTGAGCACGAGAGCTGCGGCCAGTGCACGCCTTGCCGGGTCGGCACTGCCAAGGCTGCAGCATTGATGCAGTCACCCGTGTGGGACAACGACACGCTGGAGGACCTCAACCAGGTGATGACCGACGCCTCGATCTGCGGCCTGGGACAGGCCGCACCCAACCCGATTCGCAGCGTGCAGAAGTACTTTGCGCAGGAGATCCGCTGATGAACGCGCCCGCCAACAAGGTGGAAATCACCCCCCAGACCCTCCGTTTTCAGCTCAACGGTCAGGCGATCGACGCCTTTGACGGCGAAACAATTCTCGACGCGGCGAAACGCCATGCGGTGGACATTCCGCATCTTTGCTACAAGGACGGGTATCGCGCCGACGGCAATTGCCGCGCCTGTGTCGTCGAAATCGACGGCGAACGCAGTTTGGCGCCGAGTTGCTGCCGCAGTGTCAAGGACGGCATGCAGGTGCAGAGCACCAGTGCGCGCGCGCTCAAGAGCCAGCAGATGGTGCTCGAAATGCTGCTGTCGGACATGCCCGATACCGGCTACAAATGGGCCGATGCGCAGGGTGCCCTGCCCCATGGCGAGCTCAGTGACTGGGCGGCGCGCATGAATGTGCAGGTGCGACCGGCGCTCAAGGCCTTGCGCCGTGAACAACCTGCGCCAGACCCTTCGCATCCGGCCATGTTGGTCAACCTGGACGCCTGTATCCAGTGCAACCGCTGCGTGCGCGCTTGCCGTGAGGAACAGGTCAACGACGTGATCGGCTATGCCTCACGCGGCGCGCACAGTGCCATCGTGTTCGATCTGGACGACGCCATGGGCGCGAGCAGCTGCGTGGCCTGCGGCGAATGCGTGCAGGCCTGCCCGACCGGCGCGTTGGCGCCGCGCACCCAGGTCGGCTCGCAGGTGGTCGACAAGAAGGTGGATTCGGTGTGCCCGTTCTGCGGCGTCGGCTGCCTGATGACCTACAACATCAAGGACAACCGCATCGTCAGCGTCGACGGGCGCGATGGCCCGTCCAACCACGGTCGCTTGTGCGTCAAGGGCCGCTTCGGCTTTGACTACGCGCACCATCCGCAGCGCCTGACCAAGCCGCTGATCCGCAAGCCCGGCGCGGTCAAGGACCCTGCTGCTGCGCCCGAACCGGGCAACTGGCAGTCACTGTTTCGCGAAGCGAGCTGGGAAGAGGCCCTGGCGCTGGCCACGGGCAAGCTGCGGGATTTGCGCGCCACGCACGGTCCCAAGTCCTTGGCCGGATTTGGCTCGGCCAAGGGCAGCAACGAGGAGGCGTATCTGTTCCAAAAGCTGGTGCGTACCGGTTTCGGCTCGAACAACGTCGATCACTGCACCCGCCTGTGCCACGCGTCCAGCGTGGCGGCGCTGCTCGAAGGCGTAGGCTCCGGCGCGGTGAGCAACCAGGTCAATGATGTGGCGCACTCCGGGCTGATCATGGTCATTGGTTCCAACCCCAGCAGCAACCATCCGGTGGCGGCCACGTGGATGAAGAACGCCGCGAAAAAGGGCGTCAAGATCGTGCTCGCCGACCCTCGCGTGACCGATATTGGCAAACACGCCTGGCGCACGCTGCAGTTCAAGCCCGACACCGACGTGGCCATGCTCAACGCGATGATCCACACCATCATCGAAGAGGGCCTGGTCGACCAGGACTTCATCCGCGACCGCGCCAGCAATTACGAGGCCTTGCGCGACAACGTCAAGGCCTACAGCCCCGAGGCGATGGCGCCGATCTGCGGTATCCCGGCGCAGACCTTGCGTGAGGTGGCGCGGGCCTATGCGCGTCCGGCCGGTTTGGCACCCGGAGCGGCCAACGGCTCGATGATTCTGTGGGGCATGGGCGTGAGCCAGCATGTGCACGGCACCGACAACGTGCGCTGCCTGATTGCGCTGGCCACGGTGGCCGGCCAGATCGGCAAGCCGGGATCGGGTCTGCATCCGCTGCGCGGCCAGAACAATGTGCAAGGTGCCAGCGACGCCGGCTTGATTCCGATGATGTTTCCGAACTACCAGAAGGTCGTCGATGGCAAGGCCCATGCCTGGTTCGAGGATTTCTGGGATGTGCGGCTGGACGATCAGCCCGGCTACACCGTGGTCGAGATCATGCACAAGGCGCTGGCCCCCGACGACGACCCGCACAAGATACGCGGCATGTACATCATGGGCGAGAACCCGGCCATGAGCGATCCGGACTTGAACCACGCGCGTCATGCGCTGGCCAGTCTGGAGCACCTGGTGGTGCAGGATATCTTCATGACCGAGACGGCCTGGCTGGCCGACGTCGTCCTGCCGGCCACGGCCTGGCCAGAAAAGACCGGCACGGTCAGCAACACCGACCGCATGATGCAGTTGGGCCGGCAGGCGGTGACGCCGCCAGGCGAGGCGCGCGCCGACCTGTGGATCATCCAGCAGATGGGCCAGGGCCTGGGCAGCCACGCAACGCGCAGTGACAAGGAGAAAGAGGCCAGGCGCTGGCACTACGAAGGCGAAAACCATGGCGTGGCGGCGGTCTACGAGGAGATGCGCCAGGCCATGCACACGGTGATCTCGGGCGTCAGCTGGGAACGGCTGCAGCGCGAGTCCAGTGTGACTTATCCGTGCCTGACGGAGGACGACCCGGGTCAGCCGACGGTCTTCATTGATCGCTTCCCCACGGCGGACGGCAGAGTCCGGCTGGTGCCGGCCGACATCATTCCGGCCAACGAGCGGCCGGACGCCGACTACCCCTTCGTGCTGATCACCGGCCGCCAGCTCGAGCACTGGCATACCGGCAGCATGACGCGGCGCTCCGGCGTGCTGGATGCGATCGAGCCCATGGCCACCGCCTCCATGTGCGGCCAGGACATGCAAAAACTCGGTGTGGCGCCCGGCGACGTGATCACAGTGGCATCGCGCCGTGGTGCCGTGGCGATTCATCTGCGTCGGGACGACGGTACGCCCAGTGGCGCCGTGTTCATCCCGTTTGCCTATTACGAGGCGGCGGCGAATCTGCTGACCAATGCGGCGCTCGATCCGGTGGGCAAGATTCCGGAGTTCAAGTACTGCGCCGTTGCCGTGACTGCGGGCGGCAATCTGCGCTCCGCGCCGGTTACGGCACCGGAGCGCTGACCTGATGCCAGGGCTGGCATTGCCCGATCAACGCCTGCCGGGATCGGCTAGCGGGTCGGCGTCGCTGCCTGCCCGGCCGCGCACCGGCCCTGGCTGACGTCGGTGCGCGCGCCGTTGACGCAGGCGATCGAGGTCGTGAACGAACACGGCGAACGCTTGTCGGTATCGATTCCGGCGGAGCGGGCGTTGACGGTGTATGTCGACAAACGCGAACTGGTGACCCTCATGACCTTGGGCGCCCGCCCCGAACTGCTGGTGCTCGGTTACCTGCGCAACCAGCGGCTGGTGCGTGCGGTCACCGAGGTCGAGTCGATCACCGTCGACTGGGACATCGGTGTGGCGGCAGTCAAGACGCGCAGCGGTGTGTCGGACATCGAGAGTCGAACGGCAAAGCGCGTGGTCACCACCGGCTGTGGCCAGGGCAGTATGTTCGGCGGTCTGATGGACGAGGTGGCGCAGCTGCAACTGCCCCGGGCGACCTTGCTGCAGTCGCAGTTGTACGGCATCGTCGACACCATCCGCCTGCAGGACAGCATCTACAAGCAGGCCGGCTCGGTGCATGGCTGCGCCCTGTTTCGCGGCCAGGAATCACTGGCATTTGTCGAGGACGTGGGGCGCCACAACGCCATTGACACGATTGCCGGCTGGATGTGGCTGCAGCCCGACGATCGCCCCGAGTTGCCGGCCGGGATCAGCGAGTCCGCCGCCCCGGCCTATCCGGGCGGCATGAGCGGTGCCGACAAGGTTTTCTACACCACCGGCCGACTGACCAGCGAAATGGTGATCAAGTCGGCGCAGATGGGTGTGCCCATCGTGGTCTCGCGCAGCGGCATCACCCAGATGGGCCACGCGGTGGCGCAAAGCCTGGGGCTGTGCGCCATCGGCCGGGCGACGAACCGCCGCTTCCAGTGCTTCAGCGCGCCCGAGCGGCTGGTGTTGCAGCCTGAGCTGGCGGGTGCGCGGCTGCGCCCCGGCACCTGAACAACTTCGGCCCCGCTGGCGCAGGGGCATCCTGGATAGGCTAAGGTAGCGGCATGAATACGTCTTTCTGGCGCCTGGGCCTGCGTGCGCTGTGGCGCGACCTGCGCACGCGGAGAACTGCGCCTGCTGATCGTGGCGGTGACGCTTGCGGTGGCCGCGCTCACGGCGGTCGGTTTTTTTGCCGATCGGCTCCAGGGCGGGCTCAAGCGCGATGCGCGCCAGCTGCTCGGTGGCGATTTCGTGCTGTCCACCGACAAGGCCACGCCGGCGCTGGTGCTTGAGCGCGCGCGTTCGCTGGGATTGCGCAGTGCCACCACCGTCAGTTTCCCGACCATGGCGCGTGCGTCCGACGAACGTGGCGGCGCCAGCAAACTGGTGGCGCTCAAGGTGGTGCCCGACCGGTTACCCGCTGCGCGGCAACCTGACGGTAGCGGCCACAGTCGATGGGGCTGGGCGCGATAACGCGCGAGATACCTGCGCCGGGCGAGGCCTGGGTCGACCCGGCCTTGCTGGAGTCGCTCAATCTGCGCATGGGCGATGATCTGCTGCTGGGCGACGAACCGATTCAAGGTCAGCCAGCATCATCGTCATCGAGCCGGATCGGGGTGGCGGTTTCGTCAATTTTTCCCCACGCGTGATGTTCAACCAGCTGGATCTTGCCGGCCACCGGTCTGGTGCAGCCGGCCAGTCGCCTGACCTACCGCTTTGCGGTTGCCGGCGACGAAGCGCCGGTGCGCCAGTTCGACCAATGGGCGACGCAGATGGTGGACAGCGGGCAATTGCGCGGGACCCGGGTCGAATCGCTCGAGAGCGGTCGGGCCGACATGCGCCAGACCATGGAGCGGGCCGAGAAGTTCCTCAACCTGGTGGCATTGCTCGCTGCCATGCTCAGCGCAGTGGCCGTGGCACTGGCGGCACGCGGATTTGCCGCCAGCCATCTGGACGATTGCGCCATGCTGCGCGTGCTGGGCCTGAGCCAGCGCACCATCGCCTGGGCCTATACCGTCGAATTCGCCGCCGTCGGTGTGATGGCCAGCGTGCTGGGGCTGATGATCGGATTCGGCGTGCATTACGGTCTTTGTCGCCTTGCTGGCCGGCCTGGTCGAAGCCGGCCTGCCGGCGCCCAGCATCTGGCCGGTGCTGTTCGGCATGGGCATGGGCATGACACTGTTGGTGGCCTTCGGCCTGCCGCCGGTGCTGCAACTGGCGCAGGTTCCGCCGCTGCGCGTGATCCGGCGCGATGTCGGCAACCTGAAGCCGGCCTCGCTGGCGGTGCTGGGCGTGGGTGTGGCCGGGTTTGCGGCTTTGCTGCTGGCCGCCAGCAGCGACATCATGCTGGGACTGATTGCCGTCGGCGGCTTTGCCGCTGCGGTGGTGGTGTTTGCCGGCTTGAGTTGGATCGCGGTCAAGTTGCTGCGGCGCAGCGTGAACGAGACCACGGCGCCGCGCTGGCTGGTGCTGGCCACGCGCCAGATCTCGGCACGCCCGGCCTATGCGGTGGTGCAGGTCAGCGCCCTGGCGGTCGGTCTGTTGGCGCTGATCCTGCTGGTGCTGCTGCGTACCGACCTGATCAGCAGCTGGCGCCAGGCCACGCCAGCCGACGCACCCAACCGTTTCGTCATCAATGTCATGCCGGACCAGAGCAGCATGTTCCAACGCCGTCTGCAGGACGCCGGCGTGCGCGGATATGACTGGTACCCGATGATCCGGGGCCGGCTTGATTGGCATCAATGGCCGCACCGTGGTTCCCGAGGATATGGCCGACGAGCGGGCGCGCCGGCTCGCTCGATCGTGAGTTCAACCTGTCCAACAGTGCCGCCCGGCCACCGCACAACGACATCGTCGCCGGACGCTGGACCGACGCGGAAAAGGGGGCGATCAGCGTCGAGGAAGGTATTGCCGAAACCCTGGGTCTGAAGCTGGGCGACAGCCTGCGATTCGACATCGCCGGTATGCCGGTGGATGCGAAGATCACGTCGCTGCGCAAGGTCGACTGGGGTTCGATGCGCGCCAATTTCTTCGTCATCTACCCGGTCGACGAGCTGCCTGATGTGCCCGTGACCTACATGACGGCGTTCAAGGCGCCGGAACAAAAGGGCTTCGACAACGCGCTGGTGCGCGAATTTCCGAACATCACCAGCGTCGATGTCAGTGCCACGCTGGCGCAGATCCAGGGTGTGCTCGACCAGGTGGTGCGTGCGGTCGAGTTCCTGTTCATGTTCACGCTGGCTGCCGGACTGGTGGTGTTGTTCGCCGCCATCACCGCCACGCGCGAGGAGCGCGCGCGCGAGTTCGCGGTAATGCGCGCCGTGGGTGCGCAGGCGCGACTGCTGCGCCAGGTCCAGCGCGCCGAACTCGCCGGCGTCGGCATGCTGGCCGGCTTGCTGGCGGCGCTGGTGGCCACGCGTCGTGGGCTGGGCCCTGGCCCGCTATGTCTTCAATTTCGCCTGGACCGCCTCGCTGCTGGTGCCGCTCGAAGGTGCATTGGCCGGTGCGGTGCTGGCCTGCTGGCTGGCTGGTGGGGCCTGCGCGATGTGTTGCGCCGGCCGGTGGTGGAAACCTTGCGCCGGGCGCCGCAATGCGGCGCAAGCGTGGCAGTCCAGGAGCCGTTTCGAGCCCGTTCGCTGGATCGGCGGCGAGCGCGTGCCGCGCTGACCGAGCGTTTCGACCTGATGGCTGAGCCGCTATGCGCTGCGCGCTGGCAGCGGTCTGGCAAGCCGCCGCGCTGTTCTGTCGGCGGCTGGCGGGCCGCAGTATACACCGAGCGTTTTGGCACCCGCGGCGCGCGCCACATGCCGTTTGCCATCGGCATCACCGAGCGTGACCAGTGGCTGGCCTGTATGGACCGATGGGAGACCGGCGTGAGCGCTGCGCACGGCTGCAGAGCTTTTCCAGACCGCCGACTGGATGCGAACCAGGGGCTGAGCGCACGCTCAGCGTTCAGCGGCGCTGGCGCACATCCGCGCAGGTTGTCGAAACCGCGCCAGGCGATCACGCCGAGCACCGCGGCGAGCATGAACAGCCAGGCGCTCAGCCCGGCGCCCGGCACATACCCTTGGCGTCCCAGCCCAGGTACAGGGCCATGCCCAGGAAGGGCGCAAACGCGCCGCGCACCCCGGTCAGCGTGACATGGATGCCCATATAGGTCGACAACTGGTCGCGTGGTGCGAAGTCGTTGTGCCCCAGTTGCCAGGCCAGGCTGCCACCGCCATTGACGATGCCGGTGATGACCCGGCCCACTGCCAGCCACCACCAGCGAGAAGGTCCAGGCGCCCCAGAACATGAACAGCACGCCGACCACCCAGCCGGCATTCTGACGGGCGCGGAACTCGGTCACATGCACCCGGTCCAGGTAGCGCGCCCACAACGGCATCGTGGTCAGATTCAGCGTGAACGGGATCAGCATCACGATGCCGATGCTGACGACGTAGCTGGCGCCGAGTTGCTTGGACACCAGGTAGACCAGCGGTGGCTCGAGCATCATGTTGGCCATGCCCGACGGTGAACTGGTGCATCTGGTAGCGCGCATACAGCTTGTCGGTGCGCAGCACCTTGAGGAAGCCGTCGCGCCGCCCGCCCTCCTTGGCGCCACGGCGCTCCATCACGCGATGGCGCTTTTCGCCCTGCACCAGCACGCCACGGAAGATCCACACGCCGATGCAGCCCAGCAGCGCGCCGGCGGCATAGATATAGCGGAAGTTGTCCGGTCGCGCGTCCAGCGCCCAGCCGGCCAGGCTGGTGGTCAGCACCACGGTCAGGCTGGTGATGGCCTGCAGCCGACCGGTCGCGCGGGCGCGCAAGGCGCGGTCGTAGTTCAGGCTCCAGGCCACGCTGCGCACGGTGATGATGCCGGCGATCAGGATGCGCGCACATCACCACGCTGGTCAGCAGAATCCAGCTGCCGTCGTGCGAGCGCGGGCTCAGCGCGATGGCGACCACGCACAGCAACACCAGCAATCTGCAGCGTCACCATCATCGGCACCTTGGAGCGGCCGGATGCGATGCGGGTCCAGAAGAAACTCGACAGATTGCCGAACATCGGCGCGGCCGAGATCACCGCGATGACCCAGGGCTCGACGTTGAAGGCCTTGGCCGCCACCACCGATACAAAACCGCCTTCCATCAGGCTGGTGGCCAGCGGCAGCGTGAGTTCGCTCAGTTGTTCACGCCGGAAGCTCTTGCGCACCGCCGGATCGAGATCCGGGATCTGGAAGAACTTGTCGAATGGGGGCATGCAGTCGCGGGATGATCGACGATTTCAGGTCGGCGCTGCGCTGGTCGAACTCATTTCGCCTGGCCCGGCTGCAGCAGCACCACCAGCGCGCCGGCACCGCCCTCGGCCGGACGGGCTTGCACGAAGGCCAGCACCTCGTTTTTCTGCACCAGCCAGGCGTGGACCTTGTTCTTGAGCACCGGCGCCTTGCCGGGCGAACCCAGTCCCTTGCCGTGCACCACGCGAACGCAGCGAATTCCGTGCGATTGCGCCTGGCGCAGGAACTGGCCGAGCTGTCCGCGCGCCTCGTCGCTGCGCAAGCCGTGCAGGTCGAGCTGGCGCTGGATGCTCCAGTGCCCCTGGCGCAACTTGCGCGTGATGTCGGTTCCAATGCCGGGCCGGCGAAAGCTGAGCTGATCGTCGATGTCCAGCAGCGTGCTGACGTCGAACTCGTCGCTGATGGCCTCTTGCAGCACGGCCTGCTGGTCGCGCAGATGCTGGCGTGGTATCGGTGCCGGCAGCGGCTGGCCCAGGCTGGCGCGCCGCTTGTCGGCAAGCGCAGTCACCGCGCCAGCGGCGCGCTGGAACAACTCGCTGGCGCTGGCCTCGCGCTTGCGCGCCGCCGCGGCTTGCGCTTCCTGCGCGGCCTGCAGTTGCGCGCCTGGTCTGCGAGTTGTTGTTTCACGGCCTTGAGGTCGGCCATTGAGCGCACGGCTTTGTGGGGTGGCTTCATAGCAGTCCTTTTTCGGCCATCGACAGCGACTGCCCGGTGGCCACGATGATATGGTCGAGCACGCGCACGTCGACCAGCGCCAGCGCCGAACGCAGGGTTTGCGTCAGCGCCTCGTCCGCGCGCGATGGCTGGACCGAGCCGCTGGGGTGGTTGTGCGCCAGCACGACCGCGGCGCACTGGTGGTGCAGGGCGCGCAACACGACTTCACGCGGATAGACGCTGGTCTGCGTCAGCGTGCCGCGAAACAGTTCCTCCATCGCCAAAAGGCGGTTCTGAACGTCCAGAAACAGAACCGCGAACACCTCATGGTCGCGTGCCGCCAGATGCAGTTGCAGGTAGTCCTTGACGGCGCCGGGCGAGCTGAAGACCGCGCGCTGGCGCAGTTGTTGTGCCAGTGCGCGGCGTGCCAGTTCGAGCACGGCCAGCAGTTCGGCGCGTTTGGCCGGCCCCAGGCCTTTGATGCCCTTTAGCGCATTCGGCGTGGCGTTGAGCAGGCCGGCGATGCCGTCGAAGCCGGGTTGACGCTTGTCGCCGCCCTTGCCCTGCAACAGCTCATCGGCCATCTGCAGTACGCCCTTGCCGCGGATGCCGGTGCGCAGCAACAGCGCCAGCAACTCGGCGTCGCTGAGCGCGCCGGCTCCGCGCGCGAGCAGTTTCTCGCGTGGTCGGGCGTCCGCGGGCAGGTCCTTCAGGGGCATGGTGTTGTGCGAGGTGGGCCGTGCTAGCGTCAGGGCAAGGCGGCGGCTTGCGCCAAGGCGCCAGGCGCGCGGCCATGCGACACTGCGCCGGATTGTCGGAGCCCATGGACAGGTTTGTGCGTTCAGGCGTGATGCCTTGGGGGGATGCGCGGGCGCGCCACCGCGGGGCTCGACGCCACCAGCAGGGCGCTGATTCGCCCGTCCGATGACCATGTTTCCTATCCGCTCACCCGCCACACTGTTGTTGATGACCGGCGCTTTGCTGGGGCTGACTTTCCCGTTCGGGAAAATCGCCAGCACGGCGCAGGTTTCTCCCATCGCCTGGGCCTGGCTGGTGTCGTTTGGTGCGGGCGGCTGCATGTTGCTGGTACGTCTGATTTCGCGCCGGCCCATGGCCACCGACGCAATCCATCTGCGCTACTACCTGATTTCGGCGCTGGTGTCGCTGGTGGTCCCCAATCTGCTGATTTTCTCGGTCATCCCCAGGCTGGGTTCCGGCTTCACCGGCGTGTTGTTCACATTGTCGCCGGTGTTCACCTTGTTGTTGTCCGGGTTGTGGCGCGTGCGTACGCCGGGGGCGCTGGGCATCGTCGGCATCGCGCTGGGCTTGCCGGCGCGCTGATCGTCACCAGCACGCGCGGCGAGATCGGCAGCCGGCAGCGTGGCCTGGATGCTGGCGGGCTGTGTATTCCGGTCAGCCTGGCCGTTGGCAACATCTATCGCACGCTGGCCTGGCCGCCTCAGGCCGATCCGATGGCGCTGGCGATCGGCAGCAACCTGGCCGCGGCCGCGTATTGCTGGCCGTGCTGCTGCTGACCGGTCGGGTTGGCGACCTGCAAGGCTGGCGGCTGTGCCTTGGGTCGCTGGCCCAGGTGCTGGCGTCGAGTGCGATGTTCAGCCTGTTCTTCGCCTCCAGCAGGTCGGGGGGCCGACCTACCTGAGCCAGATCAGTTACGTCGCCGCGGCGATCGCGCTGTTTGCCGGCACGGTATCCTGGGCGAGTCGTATGCCTGACCACCTGGGCCGGTGCGCTGGTGATCGTCGCGGCATTGCGCTGGGGGTCATCTCCGAGCGCGGCGCAGCGCGGCGTCGGCCATGGGGGCCGGGTCAGGCTCTGACGCGGTGGCCGGGGCTGGGTGTTCGGGTTTCCTACAATCGGCAGCTTATCTGAAGCGCCATGTCCACTACTCCTGCCCGCGTCCAAGCCGACTCCTTCCTGACCCTGCATTACCGGCTGGCCGGCCCGAAGGGTGACGTCATCAGTACCTTTGACAGCAAACCGGCGACCCTGTCACTGGGCTCAGGCGAGTTGTCGCCGGCGGTCGAGCAGTGCCTGCTGGGCATGCAGGAGGGCACGCGTGCGACTTTCGAATTGGCGCCGGGCGTGGCATTTGGCGAGCGCCAAAGCGCGATGCAGCAGTGGGTGGCGCGTGCCTTGCTGGACCAGTTCGGCGACCAAGCCGAGACCTACCAGGTCGGCGACGTGGTCCAGTTTCCGACGCCCGACGGGCAGGGCAGTTATGCCGGTGCGGTGGTGCAGGTCGGCGACGGCCAGGGCGGCCAGGCGGTGTTGTTTGATTTCAACCATCCGCTGGCCGGCCAGCCTGTGGTTTTCGAAGTTCAGTTGATCGGAATTCTGTGAAACAGCCGTCTGCCAGTGTGTTGTCCGAAGTCATCCTGGCCGAGCCGCGCGGTTTTTGCGCCGGCGTGGATCGCGCGATCGAAATCGTCGAGCGCGCATTGCAGAAATTCGGCGCGCCGATCTACGTGCGCCACGAGATCGTGCACAACACCTATGTGGTCAACGATCTCAAGGAAAAGGGCGCGATCTTCATCGAGGACCTCGATGACGTGCCGGCCGGCGCCACGCTGGTGTTTTCGGCGCATGGCGTGAGCCGGGCGGTGCAGGACGAAGCGCGGGCACGCGGCTTTCAGATTTTCGACGCGACCTGCCCCTTGGTGACCAAGGTCCACGTGGAAGTGGCCAAGCTGCACCGCGAAGGCTACGAGTTCATCATGATCGGCCACAAGGGTCACCCCGAGGTCGAAGGAACCATGGGCCAGCTCGACAGCGGCATCCACCTGGTTGAAGGCGTGGACGACGTAGCCCGGGTGCAGCCGGCGCAGTCGGAGAAGCTTGCCGTGGTCACGCAGACCACGCTCAGCGTCGACGATGCGGCCGTGATCATGGCCGCGGTCAGGGCAAAGTTTCCGAGCGTGCGCGAGCCCAAGCAGCAGGACATTTGCTACGCCACGCAAAATCGACAGGACGCGGTGAAGTTGCTCAGCCCGCAGGTTGACGTGGTCATCGTGGTTGGCAGCCCGACCAGTTCCAACAGCAACCGGCTGCGCGAGGTGGCGCGCAAGCTGGGCACCGACAGCTACATGATCGACAACGCCGATGAGTTGCAGGCGTCCTGGCTGGAAGGTAAGCAGCGCGTCGGCCTGACCGCTGGCGCGTCGGCGCCGGAAGTGCTGGTGCGCCAGGTGATCGAGCGTATCAAGGAACTGGGCGCCGTGTCGGTGCGCCGGCTTGCCGGCATCGAGGAAACCACCAAATTTCCCTTGCCCAAGGGGCTCAAGCAGTAGCCAAGGGTCGGTACTGATCGGCTACGCGCCAGCGATGCAACAGATGGAACGACATCAGCGTGATGGCCCAGCAGATCCAGGCGGCCCACAATGAGTGACTTGCATAGTGCGCACCGCGCATCAACTGCGCCCAGCCAATGGTCAGGCCAGCGGCAACAGTGAAGATCAGCCATACGCGCGCCGCATCCGGCGCAGGCTTGCGCAAGGCAAACCAGCCGGCCAGAAAACCGAAAGCTGTCGACGTGTGGCCCGAAGGGAAACAGCCGCCGCTACCGCCATCGCGCTGACTGAAGAGCCAGTGCGGCACATGGCGTTTCACTTCGCCGCCGAATTCGGCGAGCGACCATGGGCAACTTGTCCAACTGGATCGTTTCAGGAGCTGTGTCAGCGTAATGCACAGCAGCGTGGTGCCAATCAACCACAGACGTTCGCGCCGCGTCAGCACGCGCATGACGGGCAGCGGAACCCAGATGCCAACCACCAATACGGCGACGAAAATCCAGCTCGCGAACCTGACGCCATCATGCAACACAGTCGCGGTCAGCCAATGCTCGCGCCACGGGAATCCCTGCGTGTCGCCAAACAATCGCGTAAGCGGAAGGTCCAGAGCGAGGGCGTCCCACACGATCAGAGCGAGCAATCCGATCAGCAGCGGCCGCAGGTCGTCGCTCAGCGACCGGTCGGCAACTTGGCCTGCGCAACGCGCATTGGCGGCATGAGCCCCGTTCATAGACGACAGGCAGCGGAGATGTCGAACGCGCGTTGGTAGGCCTGGGTCTGCACCTGCAGCAGCCCTAGCACGGAGTGAAACAAAAGGTCGTGTGAAGTCATTCGTCGCCATGGTGCCGACGAAGACTTAACTGGGACTTAACTGCGACTCATGGCTTGGGAAAGACCACTTCAACCTCGAGACCGACACCCGAGGTCGGTGTGTTCAGCTTGACCGTAGCCATATGACGATCCGCGATGGCTCTCACGATCGCCAGGCCAAGACCACTGCCGGCGGCGTGTTCCGAGCCCGCGGCGCTCTCGCCACGGCAGAAGCGATCGAATACGCGCGCACGTTCCGCTTCCGGTATGCCCGGGCCGTTATCGACAATCGAGAGTACCGGCCGCCCATCGCGAATCAGCGCGCGGACATCGACGACTCCGCCGGCCGGCGTGTAGCGCAATGCGTTTTCGATGAGGTTGTTCAGCAGGACGGTGAGTTGCTCGGCGTCGCCGACTACATAAACGGGGGTATCGACCTCGGCCCCCAGGTCAATGCCTCGGTGTTCGGCCTTGATGCTCAATTGGCTGACAGACTCGCGAATCAACGCCCCCAGATCCACCGCATCCAGGCGCGACGGTTCCCCGTCTGGTCCCGAACGAGCGACCTGGAGCAATTGCTCGATCAGGCGCTGCGACCGATCGACGCCCGACTTCAGCGCCGCCATCGCCTCCGTGCGCGACGCCTCGTCCTCGGAGCGTTCGAGCAGTTGCAACTGCAGCCGAAGCGCCGTGGCAGGCGTGCGCAGCTCATGGGCGGCATCTGCCATGAAGCGTCGGTGCGCGGTCAGCGCGTCGGCAAGGCGGACCATCAAGCCGTTGACCGAGTTGACGATCGGCAGGATCTCGCTGGGCAACTCTGCAGTGGGTATGGGATCGAGCGTGCGCTCGCTGCGTGCCGCTACATCGCGCGCCGCTGCGTCCAGTGACCGCAAGCCACGGCGCAATGCAAACACCATCAATGCGCTCGCCACCAGGACAAGAAGCAGCATCGGCGGAAGCACCTTGGCCGCTGATTCGCCTGCCATGTCGTGGCGTGAAGCGACGGGCTGAGCGGCTTGCGCCACGATGTCTTCGTGCACGACGGTGTAGACGATCCATTCGAGATCATTGATTCGAGGACGAGAAAGCCCGGCGACGCCACTGAACTGCACACTGACGTCGGAGTTCGACGTGTACAGCTGTCGACCCTGGATCGTCCAGATCAGGGTCACGATGTCGGTATCGTGCAGCGGTTCCGTGTTCATTCGCGGCTGCGCGGCGTCGTTGATATCGGGCCCGTAGCCTGAATCACGGTGTGACGCCAACGCACTGGCCACGTTCTTCAGGTCAGCGTCGAATACTTCATTCATCTCCTCGAGCGTGACGATGTACCCGACCAATGCCACGACGACCAGTCCCAGACTAAGCGTCCCTGCAACCCAGGCGAGCAGATAACGCTCGATTGAGCGCATTCAGCCTTCGCTGACGCGGTAGCCCACGCCACGCACGTTCTTGATCAATGCGCTGCCCACCTTTCTGCGCAGGTGGTGCAAATGAACTTCGATGGCGTTGCTGCCCACTTCTTCACCCCAGCCGTAGATCGACTCTTCGAGTTTCTCGCGCGACAGCACCGCGCCGGGGCGCCGCATCAAGGATTCCAGGAGCGCGAATTCCCTGGTTGAAAGTTCGATCGCATTGCCATTTAGCTGGACGGTTCGTCGCGACGGATCGAGCACGAGATTGCCGGACTTCAGCAAGGGCGAGCCGCTGCCCGCATGCCGTCGAAGCAGGGCACGCACCCGCGCCACGAGTTCATCAAGATCGAAGGGTTTGAGTACGTAGTCGTCCGCGCCAGCTTCAAGACCCGCGATTCGATCGCCCACCGTGTCGCGCGCGCTAGCCACGAGCACTGGTATGGCATTGCCGGCGCTGCGAAGGGCGGCCAGGATGTCCATGCCATCCTTCTTTGGCAGCCCCAGGTCGAGCACGGCGAGATCGTAGACACCGTTCGCCAGCGACAGCTCAGCCGATCGGCCATCGTTGACCCAATCGACCGCGAATCCGGCCTGCAGCAGTCCCTGGCGTACAGCTGCCCCGATCATCTCGTCGTCTTCGATCAACAGGATGCGCATTTTTGAATCTGGCCCCGCCACCATGCCCGCTACAGCCACGACCATGACTTCAATCAAGTAAAACGGAAAGTGTACGCCTGAGGAGCTTGTCGGGCTTTGGGTTGGCCGGCTGAAAGCCCGCCGCAGGGTCGATTTCTGGCTTTGCAGCACGTTGAGAACACAGGCCTTTTGTCCCATGGCCCTGCAGCCTCCTAAAATGTCGCCATGCTAGATATCAACCTCCTGCGCAAGGACCTGGACGAAGCCGTCCGTCGCTTGCAGACGCGCAAAAACCCGCAACCGTTTCTCGACGTCGAGCGCTTTCGTGCGCTCGAATCGGAACGCAAGACCATTCAGACCCGCACCGAAGAGTTGCAGGCGCGGCGCAACAGCCAGAGCAAGCTGATCGGTCAGCTCAAGTCCAAGGGCGCGACAACCGAGGTCGATGCGGTGATGGCCGACGTGGCGTCGATCAAGGACGAGCTGGAATCTTCGGCCAAACGCCTGGACGAATTGCAGGCCGAATTGCAGGTGGTGTTGCTGGCGGTGCCCAATCTGCCGCACGAGAGCGTGCCGGTGGGTAGCAGCGAGGCCGACAACGTGGTGCTGCGCACCTGGGGCACGCCGCGGGTGATGGATTTTCCGGTCAAGGACCATGTCGATGTCGGTACGCCGCTGGGCCTGGACTTTGACATGGGCGTCAAGCTCACTGGTGCGCGTTTCACCGTGCTCAAGGGGTCGATTGCGCGCATGCACCGGGCGCTGGCCCAGTTCATGCTCGACGTGCAGACGCTGGAGCACGGCTATACCGAGTGCTACACCCCGTACATCGTCAATGCCGACAGCCTGCGCGGCACCGGTCAGCTGCCCAAGTTCGAGGAAGACCTGTTTGCCGCCAAGAAAGGTGGACAGGACGCGGCGGAAGCCGCCGAGGCCGCCGCGCTGTACCTGATTCCGACCAGCGAAGTGCCACTGACCAACTTCGTGCGCGACGAGGTGTTGCCGCAGTCGGCTCTGCCGATGCGGCTGACGGCGCACACGCCGTGTTTCCGCTCCGAGGCCGGCAGCTATGGGCGCGACACCCGCGGCATGATCCGCCAGCACCAGTTCGACAAGGTCGAGATGGTGCAGATCGTGCATCCGGAGCAGAGCTACCAGGCGCTCGAAGACATGACGCGCCATGCCGAGACCATTTTGCAGCGGCTCGAACTGCCCTACCGGGTGATGGCCTTGTGCACCGGCGACATGGGGCCAAGCGCAACGCGCACGCATGACCTCGAGGTCTGGTTGCCGGCGCAGAACACCTACCGCGAGATCAGTTCGGTGTCCAACTGCGAGGCTTATCAGGCGCGCCGACTGCAGGCCCGGTTCAAGAATGCCCAGGGCAAGAACGAACTGGTGCACACGCTCAACGGCTCGGGCCTGGCGGTAGGCCGCACGCTGGTGGCGGTGCTGGAGAACTACCAGAACGCCGACGGCTCGGTGACGGTGCCCGAGGTGTTGCGCCCCTACATGGGCAAGCTGGTCCGCATCACGCCCTGACTACGGTCAGCCGATGCCGGCTCCGGTGCAACGCAGCTTGCGGATCTGCGCCACCACCGACTCGGGTTCGGTCCACAGGAAGAAGTGATCCTTGCCCGGCAGCCGGTTGACCTGCAGCCATTTGGATGGTGCGCGCTGCACCAGGTAGTCGGCGGTGCGCGGGTCGACCAGTGGATCCTGATCTCCCTGCATTGAAATGATCGGGCGTTGCAGCGCGGGCAAGGCGGCGTCGAGTTTTTCCAGCTCGGCCTGCAACACCATCATTTCGCGGTTGGATCGGTGCATGGCCGGTGACAGCAATCTGGCGCGCCAGCCAGTTGTCGACCAGTCGGTTGTACCAGCGCGGCGCCTCCAGGTTTGGCGCCATCGAGCCGGCGAGCATCACGGCGCCGCAGACTTTGTCCGGGTGGTCCAGCGCCATCCAGGCGATCAGCGGGCCGCCCAGAGAATGCCCGACCAGTACTGCCGGTGGGCCGGGTGGAATCAGTTCGGCCAGCAGTGCGGCCTGGCGCCGCAGGTCGGGCATGACGCCGGTCGCCGTCGAACCGCCGAAGCCGGGCCTGTCCATCGCAATGCGTGGGCCGAATCCATCGAGCGCCGGATGGTTGAGGTAGTGCGCCCAGGACGTCCAGGTGCCGGGCGAGCCATGCACGAATAGTATCGGTGTGGAGCCGGTGCCTGGGGTGCGCGCTACCGCCAGTTGCATGGCGCCCAGTTGCACCATGCTCAGCTCGGGCCGAATGGCCGGCGGCGGAAACAGCTGGTCCACCGAGCCGCGCGGCCAGGGCGGACGGGTGCAAGCGGCCAGTTGCAGCAAGCTTGTCAAGATGAGGATCCAGCGCATGGTGATGGGGCGACGGGCATGCAGGGCGGTATCCAGGCTTTGTCGTCAGTTCAAGGTGCAGTGCGCGTGCGGTGTTGCCCGGTCGCGCGGCGGCGTTGGCAAATTGTAGGCAGGCGCGCTGAAAGCTGCCCGCCCACTCCAGGCTGTCGAGGTGGCCAGCAGGGGCTATTGACGCCTGAGGCCGGGCACGATACGGTGACTCCCGGTAGCGCAGGATAGCGGCCAAACAGCGGGAGCGGGCGATGACACAACAACTATGGGTGCGGGGGGATCGGGGCGCGCAGGTTCGGCGCTTGCGCCAGGAACTGGCGCGTCAACTGGGCGATGACGCGCAGGAATTCGCCAGTCTGGCGCGCGGCGACACCATCGACGCCGCTGTCGAGGCAGCCACACGACGCTGGCAGGCGGGCGTCGGGCTGATTGCCGACGGCGTGGTCGGTCCGCGTTGCCAATGCGTGCTGGGCTTGCGTGAACCGGTCCGGATGGAGGTCGCGCTCGATGCGGGCCATGTGCAACGGCTGTTTCCCGCCACCAAGCCGGCCAATATCAACCGCTACCTGCCCTACCTGGTGGCGGCCCTCGGCAGCTGTGGCCTGCGCGATCGCATCATGATCTGTGCTGCGCTGGGCACGATCCGGGCCGAGAGCGAGGGTTTTCTGCCGATAGCCGAAATGCAGTCGCAGTTCAATACCCGTGCAGGTCAGGCGCCCTTTGCTGCCTACGACGGGCGACGCGACCTGGGCAACAGTGAGCCTGGTGACGGTGCGCGATTCAGGGGCCGCGGTTTCGTGCAATTGACCGGTCGCGCCAATTATTTGCGTTATGGCCAGGCCCTGGGCCTGGATCTGATCGAGCACCCGGATCTGGCCAATGCGCCCGAGGTCGCGGCATCGCTGCTGGCACAGTATCTCGCCGATCGGGCCGATGTCCTGCGCGCCGCGTTGCACGACGGACGGTTTGCGCTGGCACGCAAGATGGTGAATGGCGGCACCCATGGTCTGGAACGGTTCCGTGACGTGTTCATCCGCGCAGACCAGGTGTGGCCGGAACCTGCCGCGGCGGCGCCGCGCGCCGGCGCGCGGCGCAGGGTTGCCGCCCGTGCCACTGCCGCACCGATCACGGTGACAACACGCAAGCTCGACGTGGGCAAGGACCCGGTCGACCTGCGCGATCGGGAATACACGCCGCCGCCGCGCGGTCTGCTCGACCGGTTTCCACTGGACACCGATGTGCGCCAGTTCCTGCCGACATATGGTCGCGCCGGTCTGATTCTCGATCAGGGTCAGGAGGGCGCTTGCACCGGGTTCGGGCTGGCCTGCGTCGTCAACTACCTGCGTTGGCGCAAGTCCGACTTGCCCTCGCGCATGGAGTCGGTCAGCCCGCGCATGTTGTACAACTTCGCGCGCCGCTATGACGAATACGCGGGCGAAGACTATGAAGGCTCGAGTTGCCGAGGAGCGCTCAAGGGCTGGTTCAATCACGGCGTCTGCCTGGAGGGCGACTGGCCCTACCAAGGCGCATCGTCCTTGCCGCGCTACGGCTATGCGCAGCGCGCCGGCGCGACGACGCTGGGTGTGTATTACCGGGTCGATCGCAAGTCGATCACCGACATGCAGGCCGCGATCCAGGAGGTGGGCGCCGTCTATGCATCGGCTTTCACGCACGAGGGCTGGAACCAGTTGCCCGTGCGCAGCCGGGCCCCGACCGGACACGCCAATATCGCCGAGATACCGTTCGATGGCCGGCCGTCCGAGATTGGCGGACACGCGTTCGCGCTGGTGGGATTCAACGGTCGCGGGTTCGTGATCCAGAATTCCTGGGGCAAGGCCTGGGGTTCGGGGGGCTTCGCCCTGCTCAGCTATGCCGACTGGTTGGCCAATGCCATGGACGTGTGGGTGGTCGCCATGGGTGTGCCCGGCGTGGTGGCCGGCCGTGTCGGCACGCCTGCTGGGGCTGATGCGGGCGCTGCGGCAGGCCGGGGCGGCGGTTCGAGTGCCTGGTGGAACAGCGAGTTGGCGTATCGGCACAGCGTGGTGCTGGGTAACGACGGGCGCATGAAGCGCTACCTGACCGAAGATGAACTCAGTCGCACCTTGCTGCACCAGGCCGCTGGCTTGCCCGACCAATGGTTTCGCACCCAGGCGCCGAGCGGCCCGCGGCGTCTGGTGATTTACGCCCATGGGGGACTGAACGCCGAAGACGCCGCGATCGACCGTGCGCGTGCCATGGGCCGGCATTTTCTCGGCAACGGCTGCTATCCGCTGTTTCTGGTCTGGAAGACCGGACTGATGGAATCATTGGGCCACATCCTCAGCGACGCGTTTCGCCAGCGGAAGGCGCTGGCTGGCGGTGTCGGGGACTGGATCACCGAGCGCTCCGACCTGCTGGTGGAGAAGGCCATCGGCCGGCCGCTGGCGCGCCCGATCTGGAGCGAGATGAAGGAGAACGCGGAACTGGCGTTTGGCAGCGGGCGCGCAGGTGATCTGCTGATCACAGCCTTGCAAAAGCTCTCCGACACCTGGGGCGAGGAATTCGAACTGCACCTGGTCGGCCATTCGGCAGGCGCCATCATCCTGGGTCATATGCTCAGCGCGTTGGCCGCGCGCGGCCTGGGCGGGCGTATCCGCAGCATGCATCTGTTTGCGCCGGCGTGCACCGTGCAGTTCGCCAACCAGCATTACGCGCCGCAAGCGGACCTGATGAAGCGCCTGTACCTGCGCATTCTGTCCGACCGGGTCGAACGCAATGACAGCGTGGCGGCGATCTACCGCAAATCGCTGCTGTATCTGGTTTCCAACGCGCTGGAAATGGACTTGCGCACGCCGATCCTGGGGCTGGAAAACGCATTCGATCCGGACTACAAGGGTTGGGACGGTACATCCAGCGCCGGTGAAAGCCTGCGCGCTTGGCAGCAGGCGGTCGCCGCAGCGGGCATGCGCAAGAATGGGCGGCTGACCGTGGTGGATGCTGACAAAGTGCTGACGGCCTTGCCAGAACGTCGTATCCAGGCCACGCATGGCAGTTTCGACAACGATATTGCCACGATGCGCGAGACCTTGCTGCATATCATCGGGTCTGAACCCAGGCAGGTGGTGGACGATCTGCGCGGCTTCTAGCGACCACCACCGTTACGGTGCTGCGAGGTCATCCGCCGCAAAATCACCGGCAAGGTGGCACGCAACTGCTCAGACATGGGGGTTGCTCCGCGCATTGCGACCCAACCCTCGCAGACCAACGCCAAGGAGCATTGAACGACATGGACAAGACGCACGATCGACCTATGACCCTTGAAGAGTACGCGCGTCAGGTCGGCCAGGACAAAGCCAAGCGCGCGTCGGTGGCGCGCGACCTGTTTCTGTTGTCGATCCTTTTTCTGGTGGCCAGCGGGGCGGCCTACTATTACAGTTTCGCAATCGTGTCGGCGGGCCTCTTCGTGTTGTTTCTGATGATGCAGATGGTGGCGTCCGAAACCCGGCTCGAGGTCGCCATGCTCGATTCCAATCGGTCGCTGGCGCAACTGGTACACCAGCAGTCGCGCGACATCGCGCAGTTGCGCCGCGAATTGCAGCAGGAAGAGTATTCGCGCACCCGGTGAGTTGCCGGCGCGCAGGAGGTGAGCGTGAGCAAGTCAGCATCGACAACAAGCCCGGTCGTGCCGGGCCAGTATCTGGTGTTCATCGAGCGCCTGGTGCAGGAGCAGTACCAGACGCTGACGGTGGCAGCCGAATCCGAGGCGCAGGCGCAGGCCGGCGCACTGGAGCAGTTCTTTTCGGGTTCTGTCGCCTATATGCGGTCAGTGCAGGTCGAGGCGCCGACTGTTCGGGTGCGGCCGATGCGCGAGAAGCATCTGCGCAAGACGCAGTCCGGGCCCAACGACGCGGCGCTGGTGCAAGCGTTCCATACCTCGGTGCGCTTCGAAGGGCCGGACGACGAACGGGTCGAACCGAGCTGTGCCTATCCGGGAACACAACCGGCGCCGGTAAGCCGTGCGCAGGCCCGGCTGATGTGCCAGAACTTCGATGCCAGCGGCCATTCCAACCACAGCGGCCGCGGATCCACGTTGTGGGTCATCCTCGAGCATTGCGCCGAGGCTGACATCGCCTACAACCTGCGTGCCATGCCCGGCGTCGGGTACTACATCGAGCGTGCCAAATCGGCCGGCGACGGGCTGGCCCTGCGCATGTCGGTGGAAACGGGTTACGGCCCGGTGCGCAACTGACTCTGGCCGTCGGGTCGGCCAACCGGCGCTGGCTCCCATGGCCGCTGCATGGCGCTGGCGGCCTGCGCGAGTGGACAAACGGCCGATGCGACAATACCGGGCTCGATTCCCCCCCAAGCCCAGATGTCCTCCAAGATTCCAGAAATCTCCGTGGTCGTGCCGGTCCACAACGAATCCGGCAACGTCGTGGCCTTGCTCGACGAAATCGGCGCAGCGCTGACCGATGTCGCTGGATTCGAGGCGGTCTTCGTCGACGACCTCAGCAGCGACGACACCGCGGCTCGGCTGCAGGACTACGCGCGAACGCATCCCTGGCTGGTGGTGGTGCGCCATCGCAACAACTGCGGCCAGAGCACGGCGGTGCGTACCGGCGTGCAGCAGGCCGCGCTCGCCACTGGTGGCCACGCTGGACGGCGATGGCCAGAATCACCCGGGCGATATTCCGGCCTTGCTCGCGCGCTGGCGCGCGTTGCACCAGGCCCGGCCTGAGCAGGCGGTGCTGATCGCGGGCTGGCGTGCCAAACGGCTCGACACCTGGTTGCGTCGGCTGTCGTCGCGCGTGGCCAACCGGGTGCGCAGCAGCCTGCTGGGCGACGCGACACCCGATTCCGGCTGCGGCCTGAAATTGTTTGCGCGCGAGGATTTCCTGGCCTTGCCGTATTTCGACCACATGCACCGCTTTTTGCCGGCGTTGTTCCGGCGCAGCGGTGGGCTGGTCGAATCAGTGCCGGTGCGTCATCGCGACCGCGCCCATGGGCAGTCGCACTACGGCATCGGAAACCGCTTGTGGGTTGGCCTGGTCGACATCCTGGGCGTGATGTGGCTGCAGCGCCGTGCGCGCGTGCCGCAAGTGGAACGGATCAATGTGAAGGACTGACAATGGAAATCGACAAGACCTGGCTGGCAATCGGCCTGATCGGGCAGGCGCTGTTCTCGGCGCGTTTCGTGGTGCAGTGGCTGTACAGCGAAAAGGTCAAGAAAAGCGTGATACCGACCGCGTTCTGGTACTTCAGCGTCGGCGGCGGCGCCACCTTGCTGGCCTATGCCATTCACCGCGAGGACCCGGTATTCATCATCGGACAGGGCGCCGGGCTGTTCGTGTACTTCCGCAATCTGCAGTTCCTGTGGCGCGACAGTGGTGAGAAGGCCGTGAAGTGAGTCTGTCGGCGCAACCGGTGCCGGCATCGCCAGCGGCTGAGCCGGCGCTGGAGCGGCGGCTGTTCTGGTGGCTGATGCTGGCGGCCTTGCTGGTGCTGGGCGCCGGCATCGGTCTGCGCGATCCGTGGCCGTCGGACGAGCCGCGTTTCACGCTGGTGGCCAAGCACATGATCGAGTCGGGCGACTGGCTGTTCCCGCACCGGGGCACGCGAGTTGTATTCCGACAAGCCGCCGATGCTGATGTGGCTGGAGGCGCTCGGCCTACCAGTTGATCGGCAACTGGCGCATCGCGTTTCTGCTGCCCTCGCTGCTCGCCGGCATGCTGACGCTGGTGCTGACCTGGGATCTGGGACGGCGCCTGTGGAATCCCGCGTGTCGGCTTGTTCGCGGCTGCCGCCGTGCTGGTGTCGTTTCAGTTCGTCTACCAGGTCAAGCGCGCCCAGATCGATCCGCTGGTCATGATGTGGATCACGCTGGCCAACTGGGGCCTGCTGATTCACCTGCTCAAGGGGCCGAACTGGCGCGCCTGGTGGCTGGGTTGTTTTGCCGCCGGACTGGGCGTGATCACCAAGGGGGTCGGCGTGTTGGCGCTGCTGATGCTGGTGCCGTTCATCTTTGCGCGCTTGCGACGCTGGCAAGGCGTGAGCCAGACCTCGGGGAACGGCTGGCGCTGGGCCGGCGGCGCGCTGGCATTCCTGCTGGCCATCGCCTTGTGGCTGGTGCCGATGTTGTGGGCTGCGCATGCGCGCGGCACGGCCGAGTACGCGGCCTATGTCAACGACATCCTGTTGCGCCAGACCGCCAAGCGTTACGAAGGCTCGGTCGGTGGCCATGCCCAGCCGTTCTGGTATTACCTGCCGGTGCTGGTGCTGCATTTTTTCCCGCTGTCGCTGGCCTATCTGGGCGCTGGGCGGTTCTGGCTGGCGTGGCCTCAAGGCGGGCGATGCGCGGCTGCTGCTGCTGCTGGGCTGGAGCCTGCTGGTGGTGTTCTTTTTCAGCCTGGCCGGCGGCAAGCGCGAGGTCTATCTGATGCCGATGTTGCCGATGCTGGCGCTGGCGCTGGCGCCGACTTTGCAGCAGAGCGTTTCGGCGCGCTGGATGCGCGTGCTGGCCTGGCTGGCTGCGCTGGCCGCCGGGGCGCTGTTGCTCGGCGGTGGGATCTGGGCCATGCAGGGTCACTGGACCAGCATGCAGCAGCAACTGATCGAACGCGGGCAGACCGACAACGGGCGCTCGTCTGTGGTGGATGGGCATCAGCATGGGGGCCGTGTTCCTGCTCAGCGCCCTGGTCTGGCGGCCGCGCCGTGGTGTGCACGCCTTGCTCACGGGCATGGCGGGGTTCTGGATCATCTGGGGTGTCTGGGCGTCCTTGCTGTTCAATGACACGAATTCGGCGCTCGGCGTAATGCGCCGCGCCGGGGAGATCGCGGGCCCGCAGGCGCAGATCGGCCTGGTCGCCTGGAAGGAACAGAACCTGCTGATGGCCGACCGGAGCGTCACGACCTTCGGTTTCAAGCGGCGCTGGGAGTCCCAGTTCGCCGAGGCCGTTTCATGGCAGGCGCAGGCGCCACAGCAACGCTGGATCTTCGCGTTGCGCGAATCCGTCATTCCCTGTGTCGATCCGGCCAAGGCGCAGGTGGTGGGCTATGCCAATCGCCGCATGTGGGTGATGTTTCAGGCCGAAGCGGTCATCTCCGGCTGTGTGCCGAAACTGCCGGCTGGCCAGGAGCGCTGGGACAGCTCGTACGAGTTCGACGATAGTTGAGGCGCTGGTCAGCCGATGGCGCGCCTCTATCCGTTCGAAATCCAGGCCGGTGGCACCAGCGTCAGCATGTAGATGGCCCAGGCGAAAAGCAGCACCAGCGACGTGCAACCCAGCAGGATCCAGAAACCGATGTTTGCCATGCGCAAGTGGTGACGGATGCGATTGCGCCATGTGAAACGTACGCCGTCGGCATGGCAAGCGCGGCAAATCAATTCGTTGTATCGATTCCGATGGCAGTCGGCACGCAGGCAAGGCAGATTGCAGGATGCGCAGGTCACCGTCATCCGGGTCCTTTCAAAAAGCGTCAGAGCAAAGGACAGTGTTCGAGACGACCGCGATCCATGCTGGCATTTTGGTGCAAATCCGACGCCTTGTGCGAAATCTCCAGGCCGGTAGCGACGAAATCCGTCATGTTCATGGTTGGCCATGGCCGCCACCGGGGTGAAGCAAAATGGGCCGGCGCAAGCAGTGCGCTTGCCTGCCCAAACGAATGCAGGACCGACAACAGGAATATAGAAAGATGACAGTCATGGAACATGTGGTGGTGCAGCGCAGCGGCAAGGCCGGATTGATCACGCTGGCGCGTCCGCAAGCGCTCAACGCCTTGTCGCTGGAGATGATCCGGATGCTCACCGCCCAGTTGCTGGCGTGGCGCGGCGACGATGGCGTGCAGCTAGTGGCGATCCGTGGCAGCAGCCGCGATCCGGCAGATGCGGCGGGCCATCTGCCGTTCGGCGCGTTTTGCGCCGGCGGTGACATCCGCTTCTTTCATCGGGCCGCGAGCCAGGGTGATCCGGCACTGGAGGACTTTTTCACCGAGGAGTACCGGCTCAATCACCTGATCCACCACTATGCCAAGCCGGTCGTGGCATTCATGGATGGCATCGTGATGGGTGGCGGCATGGGTGTTGCGCAGGGCGCGCGCCAACGTGTGGTGACCGAACGCACCAAGATGGCCATGCCCGAGACCGGCATTGGTCTGTTTCCCGATGTGGGTGGCGGCTATTTTCTGAGCCGCTGCGCCGGCCACATGGGTGAATACCTGGCCCTGACCGGTCGCATGCTCGACGGCGTGCAGGCGCTTGCTGTCGGCCTGGCCGACCATCAGGTGCCATCGCAAGGTCTCACGCCCCTGTGGAATGACCTGGTCAGCGGTGCCATAGCCAGCGGCGACGATCTCGACCAGGCCTTGCGCGGCGCCGCGAGCGCGGTCGACCTGGGTTCGGCCGAATGGCCACCTGCCTCGGTGGACGACTACTTCGGCCTGGATTCAGTGGCGACGATCCTGGCGGCGCTGGAGTCGGACGCTGGCGCCAATGCCTGGGCGCGCGATACGGCAGCGGTGCTGCGCCAGCGCAGTCCGTTGATGCTTCATGTGACGCTGGAGCAGATCCGGCGTGCCCGTACCATGGCGCTGGCCGACGAACTGCGCATGGAGCGTGATCTCGTGCGACATTGCTTTTTTCCGGCTCACCTGGGGCGCAGCGCTGCCTGCACCGAGGTCGTCGAGGGCGTGCGTGCACTGGCCGTGGACAAGGACCACCAGCCGCGCTGGAATCCGCCCAGGTGCGAGGACGTCGACGCGCAGATGGTGGCGCCGTTCTTTGTCAGCCCATGGCCCGACCATGCGCATCCTTTACGCGAGCTTGACTGAAAAAGGCGTGGTTGCTGCGGAATAATCAAGCCCTGGCGCGCATTGCTGCATTCCCAGTTCCAGCTCAGGAGAAATCATGCTCAAGACCGCAGTTTTCAGATTCGTCAAGACGGCGGCGCAGCGTGAGCGCGCCGTGAGGATCGCGACCGAGACACCCGCCGTGTCGCAGGTGTTCAACTCGATCCAGTTGCGCTGACCTGCCAGCGCGCCGCACATGCCGTTCGCCCGTCGCATGTTCCTCACTATGTTGCTGGGCAACCTGGGTGGGGCCTTGCTGACGTTTGTCTATTTCCGTTTTCTGGATCCGGCTGCGCATGAAGGGGCCAACCCGCCCCAATTGGCCGAGGTCTTCTACTTCCTCGGTGCTTTTTCGCTGTTGCTGCTGACGGGGCGCGTGGTCTCCCGGCGCTGGTCGCGTTTGGTGATCAGGGCCACCGGGCCCTTGCCGGACGATGTCGACAGCGCGGTGCTGCGCCGGCGTGCCGTCATGGTGCCGGCGTTTCTGGCTGGCCTGACGTTCAGTGGATGGGTGGTGGCGGCGCTGGTATGGGGCGTGATCTGGCCCTGGATCGCCGGCACGCTGACCTGGGGCAGTTCCTTGCGCCAGGGCTTTGGCATCGTCTTTGTGGCAGGCGCCATGGTCGCCTTGTTCATCTTTTTGGCATCGGAGCGACTCTGGCGCGAGCGTCTGCCGATCCTGTTTCCGAGCGGTGATCTGGCCGCGACTGGCGCGCGGCACCTGCGTGTGCGTACCCGTATGGTGGTGGTGTTCCTGATGATGAGCATCGTGCCGATGCTGGTTCTGTCGATTGCCACGGTGGTGCGAGTGCGTCGCATGCGGAGCATGGATGCCGACGCCGCGAGCATTGCGCTGACCAATCTGATCACGGTCCAGTCCATCTTGGTGGGCATCGGACTGATGCTGGCCCTTACGCTGGCCTGGTTTGTGTCAGATAGTGTTGCCAGGCCCTTGCGCAAATTGCAGGCGGCGATGGGCCAGGTGGGGCAAGGGCAGTTCGATGTGCGCTGTCCGGTGGTGTCGAACGACGAGATCGGCGCGGTGACCGAGGGCTTCAACCACATGGTGACGGGTTTGCGTGAACGCGAGAGCATCCGGGAGGCGTTCGGCAGGTACGTGAGCCCGCAGGTGCGCGACGAAATTCTGGCCGGACGGGCCGGTCTGGACGGGGGGCAGCGCGAGGTGACGATACTGTTTGCGGATCTGCGCGGCTTTTCGACCTGGGCAGAAACCAGTCCGGCGGTCGAGGTGGTGCAGGGCCTGAACGCCTATTTCACCGAAATGGATATCGCCATCCGCGCCCATGGCGGCCTGGTGCTGCAATTCATCGGAGATGAAATCGAGGCGGTTTTCGGCGCGCCCTTGTCGGACCCGCAACATGCCGCGCACGCCGTCGCCGCTGCCGCCGATATGCAGGCCCGGCTCGAGGCCTGGAACCAGCATCGGCGCGCGACAGGGCAGCGCGAATTGCGCCATGGCATCGGCATCCATTCCGGCACCGTGGTGGCCGGCAATATCGGCAGCGCGGAGCGCATGTCGTATGCACTGGTAGGCGATGCGGTCAACGTCGCCTCGCGCATCGAGTCGCTGAACAAGCAGTTCGGCTCGACGATCCTGGTCAGTGGCACGACCCGCGACCTGTTGGCAGACCGATCAGGTCTGCAGCCGCTGGAATCGACGCGGGTCAAGGGGCGTTCGGCCGAGGTTGAGGTCTACCGCCTGGTCTGATGCGCGCAGTCGGGTGCGCAGAGGACGCCGTGCTCGGCGCGCCGACGTCGCGACCGGCTTCAGTGCACCACGCGCGCCATGGGTTCGTTGTCCTGGGGTCGACCGCCGGCGCCCGGTCGGCTCCTGCCCTCGGTGCTGTCTGGCACTTCATGGGCCTGCACGTCCACCACCTCTGTATCGGGCCGGCCTCGCGAGCCCTGGCCCCGTTGACCGGGCCAGCCGCCGGACGGCGTGAATCGGGCGGAAGACTGGCGAAACTGGGAGAAGATCCTGGCGGGCTCGGGTTTGCGGCCGGTGATCAGCGACCAGATGCTGACGCCCAGCATGACGACGATCGCGGCCAGCAGCAGGCTGACCAGAAACACCGCGGCGGCCAAAAGCAGCAGCAGTTTGACGGCGCCGCGCACGACGCCCTGGATGAAATCTGACAATCCGTTCATGGAATTAGGAGCCCAAAGGGCATAAGGGGTTCGGCAAGCCGATGGTACCGGACCGCGACGGGAGCGGCTTGCGCATGGTCTCTCCCGTGCTGCGCATCTGGGGCCATTGTCCTTGTTTGCAAGTCGCCTGTCTGCACGCTATGCCAGACGCATGGCGTTGCAGGTGGTCCGTGCCGGCGCCATGGCCATCGGCCGGCCGTCGGGTTCTCGACTGTGCTGCAATAGGGATTTGCGATGAGGCCGACCAGCGGCTCGCCCGACCCCTACACGGCATCCGCGCGGATACACCATGAAAATCTTCTACCGCTACTTTTTTCTGTGGCCTGATCACCTTCTTGCCCCTGGCGTTGACGGTGTATCTGCTGTATCTGTTTGTTGCGGGCGCGGAATCGGCCGCCGTTTGGTTGATTCGGCCGTTGATCGGCGACTTTTACTTGCCGGGCATCGGTATTCTGGTCGGCGTGGGAGTCATTCTCGCGCTCGGGTTCCTGGTATCGCAACCCGTCACCTCGCGCCTGTTGTCGTTGCTGGAGTTGCCGTTCACCCGGCTGCCGGTGGTCAAGAGCATCTACTCGTCGCTGAAGAACTTCGCCGATTATTTTTCGCCGAACCAGCAGCGCGCGCAGCAAGTGGTCTTGCTGCGTATGCCGGATCGCGAACTGGCCATGGTCGGCCTGGTGACGCGACAGGACATGCAGGGCCTGCCATCTGGCCTGACCAACGGGGACCGGGTTGCGGTGTATCTGCCCATGGGTTACATGATCGGTGGCTACACTGTCTTCGTGCCGCGCAGCTGGACCGAACCGATAGCCATGACGGTGGAGGAGGCCATGCGCTCATCGCTGATCGCGTGGATGGCCTCGAACCGGCCTGCGCCGTGATGCGTGACTGACCTGGGCCCAGACGGTGACGCACGGGTCAGGTTACAGTGGACAGGCAAAGGTATGGCGCGTGCTGCGCAACCTTCATTGTTATGACAAGGAGTTTCGATGTTTCCTGAATTCCGCGACCGGATCACCCAGCTCAAGACCACAGACCACCACTTCATGCGGCTTTTCGAGCAGCACAACGCACTCGACCAGAAGGTCAAGAACATGGAGGCATCGATCACACCGGCCACCCATGAAGAGGTCGAAACGCTGAAAAAGGAAAAGCTGCTGCTCAAGGACCAGCTGTACGCCATTCTGAAAAACGCTGGCTGAAGACTGAACGACGCAAGTCGTTCGACGCGCAATTGGCACGAAAAGAGCCCAGTCTGGATCTGATCCTAGGCGTTCACCACTAATAGCGACGCTAGACCGGATTAACCCTGTGCGGCTTTGGCGCGCGGCTTGGTAGATTCGAGTGCTGACGTTGACACTTTATGAGGAGACAAGATGAGCCAGATTTCGTCTGACATGCTGGCGCTGGAGCGCCTGTACTTCTGGGAGCAGAGCGCGCCCACGCGCGTGGCGTTAACCCAACCCATGGGCGCGGGCGTCACGCTGGATATTACCTGGGGCGAGGTCGGCCGGCAGGTGCGCTCCATGGCTGCCTTTCTGCAGGCGCAGGGATGGGAGCCGGGATCGAAGGTCGCCATCCTGTCCAAGAATTGTGCCTGGTGGATGATGACCGATCTGGCCATCTGGATGGCCGGCCATGTGTCGGTGCCGCTGTATCCGACGCTGGCGCATGACACGGTGCGTCAGATCCTGACGCACAGCGAGGCCAAGGCCTGCTTCATCGGCAAGCTCGATGGCTGGGAGGGTATGAAGCCTGGAGTGCCCGAAGGCTTACCGTGTTTCAGTTACCCGCTGTCGCCGGCCGACGCGGTCAAGAACTACCAGGGCTGGGATGCCATTTGCAAGGCCAACAAGCCATTGACGGGAAATCCGAAGCGCGCCGCCGATGAACTCGCCACGCTGATCTATACCTCCGGGACGACCGGCATACCCAAGGGCGTCATGCATACCTTCGGCAACTTCGCCTGGGCGCTCGATGCCGGCATCAAACGCCTGCCGATGGGGCCGGACGACCGCATGTTGTCGTATCTGCCGTTGGCGCATGTGGTGGAGCGGGTTCTGGTGGAGCACGGCTGGTTGCGCACCGGCTTGCATGTGTTCTTTGCCGAGTCGCTGGATACGTTTGCCGCCGATCTGCAGCGCGCGCGCCCGACGATCTTCTTCTCGGTGCCGCGCCTGTGGGTGAAATTCCAGCAAGGCATTCACCACAAGATGCCGCCGGCCAAGCTCAATCGGCTGTTGTCGATCCCGATCCTGGGAGGCATCGTGCGGCGCAAGGTCATGAAGGCGCTGGGTCTCGATCATTGCCGGATTGCGGCCGGTGGCGCAGCGCCGATGCCTGTTGCCCTGCTGCAGTGGTATAGCAAACTGGGGCTGAGCATCAACGAGGGTTACGGCATGACCGAGAACCTGGCGGTGTCGCACATCACCGAGCCGGGCAAGAACCAGCAAGGCACGGTCGGCCCGACCTACGACGGGGTCGAACACCGCATCGACGCGCAGTCCGGCGAGATCCAGATGCGCAGCCCGGCGCTCATGCTGGGTTACTACAAGGCGCCGGAGCAGACCCAGGACGCCATGACAGCCGATGGCTGGCTGCGTACCGGCGACAAGGGCAGTATCGACGCGCAGGGCTTGTTGCGCATCACCGGCAGGGTCAAGGATTTGTTCAAGACTGGCAAGGGCAAGTACGTCGCGCCCGCGCCGATCGAGGACCGTCTGATGATGCACGAGTCGATCGAGGCCTGTGTTGTCACCGGTGCCAATCTTGGCCAGCCGCTGGGACTGCTGATGCTCGGTCCCGATTACATGACCAAGGTGAAGGATCCGGCGGCGCGCAGTGCGCTGGAAGCTTCGTTGATCGAGCACCTCAAGGGCGTGAATGCCAAACTCGATCCGCATGAGAAACTGCAATGCCTGGTGGTCATGACCACCGCATGGACGGTGGACAACGATCTCATCACACCCACGTTCAAGGTCAAGCGCAACCGGATCGAGGACCTGTACGCGAAACACTATGAAGCGTGGGAGTCCTCCGCCAAGAAAGTGATCTGGCAATAGATCTGGCCCCATGCGTCGGCTGTGTGTGGGGTGCAGTCTGACGCTGAAACTCCTTCGAATCGACCCGTAGCGCACCCGCTCTACGGGTTCTCTTTTTGGTGCTCCCAGCCAGTCACACAGAGGGTGTGGTCGGCCGAGGCATCGCTGCCCGGCTGTAATTTGCCGGTGCGTCATGTTGTTGCGCGGCGCCGTACGCAACTGGCACAGGACCGTGCAGTTGCAGGCCTGATGGGGCGCCACGGCAGGCATTGCGCGAGCGCCGCAAAGCTGATTGCACAATGGCTTGCCGATGGTGCCTGGGAACTGGACCAACCAAGGGAAGATACCTAGGTTGGATACATGGTGGCAAATTAGACTGTGCCGATTAAGGAGTCTCCTATGCAAACCCGTCGAGATGTATTTACCCATTCGGCCAAAGTGGCGGCGATGCTCGCCTCGATCGGCCTGTTGCCCTCTCTTGCCCATGCGCAGGCGGGTGCGTACAACAGTGCGGCGTTCGAGGCCAAGAACATGGCCGACCTGGTCAAGGCGCTCGGTGCCAGCGCTCCGGTCGAGAGCAAGGATGTCACCGTGACCGGGCCCGACATCGCCGAGAACGGGGCCGTGGTTCCGGTCGGCGCCGCCAGTACCCTGCCGGGTGTCAAGCGCCTGTTGCTGCTGGTCGAGAAGAACCCTTCGGTGCTGGCCGCGATGTTCGATATCACCGACGCTATCGAAACCAATGTGTCGACGCGGGTCAAGATGGGCCAGTCGTCCAATATCTATGCGGTGGCGATGATGGGAGACGGCAGGATGCTGTTCGCGCTAAAGGAAACCAAGGTCACTCTGGGCGGTTGCGGCGGCTGAAGCCGACCCGTGCAGAACCGGCCTCAGTTCACGGCAAACGAATTCACAGGAGAAAGAATATGGCAGATCCAATGCGAATCCGCGCACAGGCCGCGGGCGACAAGACCACGGTCCGGGTTTTGATGGCGCACGAGATGGAAACCGGCCAGCGCAAGGATGCGGCTGGCAAGGTAGTCCCGGCCTGGTACATACGCAACGTGTCGGCTCAGCTCAATGGCAAGGAAGTCATGACGGCTCAATGGGGGGCAGCGGTGGCCAAGAACCCCTTCATGCAGTTTGTCATCAAGGGCGCCAAGGCTGGCGACAAGGTCACGATCTCGTGGGTTGACAACAAAGGCGACAAGCGCAGCGACGAAGCCACGGTGTCCTGAGGTGTCGGTCGGCCCTGGATGGCCGGCCTGTTCGAGTAACAGTCGGGTGTGAATCGCAGTCGCCCCGAATACAAAAACAACGCGAGGAGACCATGAAACGACTACTGATTCCATCCCTGCTGCTGCTTGCCTGCCTTGGCGTATCGGCGCAGCAGAAGTCCACCGCTGACGGTATAGCCGAATACCGCGCGATGCTCGCGGACGGTAACCCGGCTGACTTGTTCGAGGCCAAGGGCGAGGAACTCTGGAAGACCAAGCGCGGACCGAAGAATGCGTCGATGGAGCAGTGTGACCTGGGTCAGGGTCCCGGCAAGGTCAAGGGCGCTTTCGTGCAGTTGCCGCGCTACTTTGCCGACACCAACCGCGTGCAGGATATGGAGTCGCGGCTGCTGACCTGCATGGAAGCTCTTCAGGGCCTGGACGCGGCAGCCATTGCCAAGACGGGTTTCGGGCGTGGCGAACAAAAAAATATCGAATCGCTGGTGGCCTATATTTCGGCGCAGTCGCGTGGCATGAAATTCAGCCTGCCGCAGGCCCATGCCCAGGAAAAGACCATGTTCGAGGTTGGCAAACGCGCGTTCTTCTACCGCGCAGGTCCGTATGATTTCTCATGTGCTTCCTGCCACGGCGAAGACGGCAAGCGTATCAGGATGCAGGATCTGCCCGACCTCACAAAGAACCCCGGCGACGGCATCGGATTCGCGGCCTGGCCGGCCTACCGCGTCGGTAACGGCCAGTTGTGGGGCATGCAGCGCCGGCTCAACGATTGCTTCCGGCAACAGCGTTTCCCCTATCCTGGGTATGCGTCCGACGTGACGATTGCACTGGGTGTCTACATGGGCGTCAATGCCAAGGGTGCCGAGTCGGTCGCGCCCGCCATCAAACGCTGAGAAGGTCCGCACCATGAACCAGAACCACACCCGGCTCATCCTGTCCCTGGCAGGCGCAATCGCCCTGGCCGGCTGCGCAGCCGTTGCGCCCAAGCCCGATTACGATGCCATGGTCGACAAGATGATGCTGGCCTCGTTCCGCGACCAGGGTATTGCCAAGGTCGATTGGCTCAAGCAGGACGCGAGCAACGAGGCATGTTCCGAGGCACAGGGCAAGGAGTTGCCCCTGGCCAAGGCCGAGGCGATTCAGGCGGAGAATCTCAAGACGGTGAAGCTGCCCAGCGATGGCAAGTATCTCGGTGACTGGAAGACGGGCGAGAAGCTGGCGCAGAACGGGCGCGGCATGACCTGGACCGACGCGTCGACCGATCCGAGCAAGAACGGCGGTAATTGCTACAACTGTCATCAGCTCGACAAGGCCGAAATTTCCTACGGCACGATTGGTCCGAGCCTGTACAACTACGGCAAGAGCCGTGGCGTCAGCGACCCGTCGAGTGCGGCGGCAGCACCCATCGTCGAATACACCTGGGGCAAGTTGTACAACTCCAAGGCTTACAACGCCTGCTCGGCGATGCCGCGTTTCGGGCATGCCGGCATGCTCGACCAGAAGCAGCTCAAGGACCTGATGGCCCTGCTGCTCGACCCTAAGTCACCGGTCAACCAGTAGACCTCCTGCAGCCGGCCCGCCAGTTTGCGGGCCTGCCTTATCTGAGTCATATCGTTGATTGCTGATTTATGAATTTGTCTAAACGCGAGTTTATGCAGATCCTGGGTGCCGCTTCGGTTGCCGGCATGGCTCTGGCGCGCCATGCCCACGCCGATGCAGCGACAGCGCAGGCCGGCCTCTATGACACGGCCAGTTTTGGCAACGTGTCTTTCCTGCACATGACCGATTGCCATGCGCAGCTCAAGCCCATCTATTTCCGCGAGCCCAGCGTCAACATCGGGATTGACGCGATGCAGGGTCAGCTCCCACACCTCGTGGGTGAGCACCTGCTCAAGCATGCCGGCGTTCGACCGGGAACGGCATTGGCACATGCCTATACCTATCTCGATTTCGAGAACGCAGCGCGCAACTTCGGCAAGGTCGGCGGATTTGCCCACCTCGCCACACTGGTCAAACAGATCAAGTCGAGCCGGCCTGGTGCCTTGCTGCTGGACGGCGGCGACACCTGGCAGGGCTCGGCCACCGCGCTATGGACCAACGCGCAGGACATGGTCGACGCCTGCAAGCTGCTGGGCGTGGACATCATGACCGGGCACTGGGAGTTCACCTACGGCATGGACCGGGTCAAGGAAATCGTCGAGAAGGACTTCCAGGGCAAGATCGAGTTCCTGGCGCAGAACGTCAAGACCGCCGACTTCGGCGACCCGGTATTCAAGCCCTATACGATGCGCGAGATCAATGGCGTTCCATGCGCCATCATCGGTCAGGCCTTTCCCTACACCCCGATCGCCAATCCGCGCTATCTGGTGGCCGACTGGAGCTTCGGCATCCAGGACGAGCACATGCAGAAAATGGTCGACGAGGTGCGCGCCAAGGGTGCACAGGTCGTTGTCCTGCTGTCGCACAACGGCATGGATGTCGACCTGAAGTTGGCCAGCCGCGTGCGTGGGATCGATGCCATTTTTGGCGGCCATACGCATGACGGGGTCCCGCTTGCCGTGCCGGTTTCCAATGCCGGAGGCAAGACCCTGGTCACCAACGCCGGCAGCAATGGCAAATTCCTTGGTGTCATGGATTTCGACGTCAAGGGTGGCAAAGTCGCGGATTTCCGCTACCGCCTGCTTCCGGTGTTCGCCAACCAGCTCAAGGCCGACCCGGCGATGCAGGCACTGATCGATCGCGTGCGCCAGCCCTTCGAGGCCAGACTGGCCGAAAAACTCGCGGTCACCGACGGCCTGCTCTACCGGCGCGGCAACTTCAACGGCTCCTGGGACCAGCTGATCTGCGATGCTTTGATGGAGGTACAGGGCGCCGAACTGGCGTTCTCGCCCGGTTTCCGCTGGGGTACCTCACTGCTGCCCGGAGACACCATCACGCGCGAACTGATGATGGACCAGTTGGCCATCACCTATCCCTATGCCACCGTCAGCAATATGAGTGGCGAGATGATCAAGACCGTGCTCGAGGATGTGGCCGACAACCTGTTCAATCCGGACCCCTACTACCAGCAGGGCGGCGACATGGTGCGGGTCGGCGGTCTGGCCTATACCTGTGACCCGGCACAGAAGATGGGAAGCCGGATCACCGACATGCGGCTGGGCGGCAAGGCTATCGAGGTGAGCAAGTCGTACAAGGTGGCGGGCTGGGCGCCGGTCGCGCAGGAGGCGCGCGACGCGCCCGGAACCAAGCCGGTCTGGGACGTGGTCGAAACCTGGTTCAGGGCACAGGGCGGACGTGTCAAGCCGCGCAAGATCAATACGCCCAAACTCGTAGGCATGAAGGGTAATTCTGGTCTGCCGGTCTGAACGAACTCACCCATCAACTGGACGAGAACATGAAAACCCGAACGAAGCTCCACGCCGCTGCGCTGCTCACACTCGCCCTGGCACTGTGCCAGCCACTGGCGGCGCAGCCCAGCAGCACCTTCAGCATCAAGCTCATGACGCCCGACACCGCACTGATAGCCGCCCGCGCTGCGCTCGACGACGCCGCCGGCAAGGCTTCCAGGTGGCGGTGGCCGTGGTCGACCGTTTCGGTACGCTGCAGGTCCTGTTGCGCGATCGTTTTGCCGGCGCGCATACGGTGGGCGTAGCAAGCGACAAGGCCTGGACCGCGGCAAGTTTCAGGATTGCCACCGGTGCGCTTGGCGACGAGACCCAGCCCGGCAAGCCGATGGGCGCGTTGCGCTCGCATCCCCGTGTGCTGGCGGCCGGTGGTGGCCAGGTGATCGAGAGCGGCGGCGCGCTGCTCGGTGCGATCGGCGTGTCAGGGGCGCCGGGCGGGGACGCCGATGATTCCTGCGCCCGCGCAGGAATCCGCGCGGTCACCGACATGCTGGAGCTTCAAGGGTAAATACGAACAAGAGAAAACACTGAGATTCGCGCCGGCAAGTTCATAATCGATTCACGGCCTGGCCGGCGGCCGATGCGGCCATCAAGTGGCGCACGCCGTGTGCCGCGGTCTGCAACAGCACCAAGAGGAGACGGACATGCGCGCATGGAAGATCGTTGGAGCACTTGCACTGGGTGCAGCCACGTCGCTCTCGATGGCGCAGGACCTGGTGGCCTACCACATCAATGACGCGGCAGAGCAGGCGCTCGGTGGCCTGCGCAACGTCAAGAACCACCTGGACGTCGACCCCAGTGCCAAGATCACCGTGGTGGCGCATGCCCAGGGAGTGGATTTCCTGATGGAAGGCGCCAAAGACAAGAACGGTGGTCTGTATTCAGGCGCGGTCGCGGCGCTCAAGGCGCGCGGTGTCAGTTTCGAGGTCTGCGAGATCACGCTGGCCAATCGCGAACTCCAGAAGTCGCAGTTCATACTCGAGACCGATTTCACGCCGTCGGGTGTGGTGCGGATGGCGAAGCTGCAAAAGCAGGGCGCTGCCTACATCAAGCCCTGAACAGACCGATCCGCTTGGCCGGCCCGGCCGAAACCGGTATCTTCTTCGGAGCGCACGGCAGTTGACCGCTTATTTCTCGCTGGGGATGCGCATGAATGCTGACGCTCAGGGTCACGACGCCACTGACCAGTTAGGTGAGGACGCTATGCACCCGAGCGCACCCAACTGCCGTTTCTAGGTTCAATCATTCAAGAGTAGCATCCTGTGCGAGTATTGCGAGAATCTCAAGTGCCCACTATGCATGCTGCGCTATTTACTGCCGCCTTCGTCCGTCTGGCCGGTATGGCGCTGCTGTTATGCATGGCCCCGGCCGGCGCGGCCGATGCGTTCGCCAAGGTACAGGCGCGACAGGTCGCCGACAACGTCTGGGTGGTGCAGGGGGAGGCGGCGCTCGGCTCTTCGGCGAATCGAAACTTCATTTCCAATTCCGGGTTTGTCGTCACCGATGACGGCGTGCTGGTCGTTGACGCGCTGGGTTCGCCGACGCTGGCGGACGAGATGATCGCCGAGATCCGGCGCGTCACGACTCAGCCCATCCGATATCTGGTCGTGACCCATTTCCATGCCGATCACATCTATGGACTGCAGGTGTTCAAGGCCGCCGGTGTCAGCATCCTGGCTCATCCGTCCGGTCGCGAATACCTCCATTCGGAAACCGCCCAACGGCGACTCAAGGTCAGCCGGGAAGAGATCTCTCCGTGGATCGACGAGAAGACCCACCTGGTCGCTGCGGACCGCTGGCTGGGCGATGCGCAGACCACATTGACGATGGGATCAACCCAGTTCCAGGTCCGCCATGTCGGGCCGGCCCATACGCCCGAAGACCTGGTCGTGTTCGTGCCCAAGGTCGGCGTATTGTTCACGGGTGACATGGTCTTTCGTGGGCGTATACCGTTTGTCGGGCAGGCGGACAGCCGGCAATGGATAGCGTCGCTGGAGCAATTGATCGCCTTCCAGCCACGTATCATGGTTCCTGGCCACGGACCGGTGTCGCAGGCGCCACAGGCCGACCTGGAACTAACGCGCGACTATCTGGTCTATCTGCGCAAGAGCATGGGCCAGGCGGCGCGTGACCTGGAGCCGTTCGCGGATGCCTATGCCAGGACCGACTGGTCCAGGTTCGAGCAATTGCCACTTTTTGGGGCTGCGAACCGGATGAATGCCTACAACACCTATCTGCTGATGGAACAGCAGGAACTCAAATGAAGCGCCGTGACTGGCTGGCGGCCAGCGCTGGCGTTTTTCTGGCCGGGTTGGCTGGCGCTCAACCCGCGGCGATTGGCGCCGAAGTGCAATGGCCAACGATACGGCTGCTCGACGGCAGCGTGGTCGAGCCTGCCGCCTGGCGCGGACAGCCGGCCTTCGTCGTGTTCTGGGCCACCTGGTGTCCTTTCTGCAAGCGGCACAATGCCCATGTCGACAAGATGTCCCGTGCGATGCAGTCGAGCGGGCTGCGGGTTCTCGGTGTTGCGCTTGACACCGATGAAAGCCTGGTGCGCCAATACATGGCGGCCAACAAATACCAGTTTCCGGTGGCAATGGACGCCGGACTCGTGCGCCGCCAGTTCAGCACCCGGCGTGCCATCCCGCTGACTTGCCTGGTCGATCGCCAGGGGCGCCTGCAGCAGGCCATTGCCGGTGAAATGTTCGAAGAAGACGTGATGGAGACGGCGCAGTTGCTGCTCAAGCGCGCGGCCTAAGAGGCTGTCGGGCTTGGGGAAAACTGGCTGCAGACGCTTCAGGCCATCCGGTCGACGCGCCAGACCTGGTGGCGCAAGGCAGCGACAGCGCCGCAGATGATGGCCGCGACCGCCAGCATGCTTCCCAGCGAAAGCGTGGACAGGCCCGACAGTCCCTGACCGACCGTACACCCGAGCGCGGCGACGCCGCCGACGCCCATCGGGTTTGCTCCGACCAGGTGGTTGGCCGTGTCCTCGACGTTCGCAAAGCCCTCCCGGCGAAACACACGGCTGGCCATGGCCATTGCCGCCGATCCGGCCACTACGCCTGCCATGGCCACAATGCCGATGGTCAGCTGTTTCGAGGTGTCGCTGAAGTACAGCAGCCAGTCGAGCGCAAAACCCAGCGGAGCGACCATGCTCAGTGCCTCCATCTGGCGCGAATTGGTGGCCAGGTAGACGGCTTCCAGCGTCTGTGAGTGTTCTGCGACGAATCCCAGTCGACCTGAAATCCACCACATCGCCACCACGACCGCGCCGACACTGGCGCCGCTCGATCAGACCAGGGGATCGCGTCCCTGCGGCGCGCGTAGTACCCACACCAGCAGCAGCGCGGCGGTCAACAAACCCAGCGAGGCCGCGGCCAGCAGGGAAGAAAGGTCCTGGTCAACGGCCAGTTCGATGCTGACACGATCCACGGTAATAACGCGCGCGACCGCGCTGATGCCCTTGAGCGTGGCGAAGGCGGAAACCCTCATCACCAGCAAGACGACCCAGGCCCTGAGACTGCCGGCGCCCGCACGCACCAGGTTCTTGCTGCCGCAACCGGACGCCAGAACCATGGCGAAACCGAACAGCAGACCACCGGAGATCAGCGACAGCCATAGCAGGCGGGGCCCGGAATAGATGCTGCTTGTCGCCTGGACCAGTCCCAGCGCCACCATGGTGTTGAATCCCAGGATCGCTACCGCCAAGGCAATCGCCCACATGCGCATGCGCGACCAGTCTGCGAAGTTGACGATGTCGGCGATTGCGCCCATGGTGCAGAAGTGGCTGCGCTGGGCGACGGCGCCAAATAAAGTGCCGCGCCAAAGGCACTCCACAACACGGTGGCCGTCAACTGTGCAAGTTCCTGTTCCTGTATCTGGCAATTGTCGCGGATGGGGCCGCATCAAACCTCCGGGCTTGCTGCGCGGCATGGTGGAATGGTGCAACTCCGAGTTCAGCCTGGTCGTGTTTCCTCAAGACCTGTCACCTGTTGCGACGGTGATGAACCGGAACTGGCTCCGCTTCAAGCGAACGCGAACAGGTGCGACGACCGAAATATCGGTCAATGCGAATAGAATTGAGAAGCGAGGAAACAGAGGGAAACGATGATGAGAATGTCCGGCATTGACGACCAGGTATTCGACTCGGTGGCCGAGTTGTTTGCCGTCTTGTCGACGCCGATTCGCCTCAAGATCATCAGCGCGGTGTGTCAGAACGAGAAGAGCGTGTCCCAACTGCTGGCCGAGATCGACACCACGCAGCCCAACATGTCGCAGCATCTGAGCATGCTCTACCGTTGCGGTGTGCTGGCCAAGCGTCGCGAGGGGACGCAGATGTACTACCGGCTGCAAAGCGAGCGTGTCGCCACGCTGTGCCGTGCTGTCTTTGCCCGGGTCGCAATTGAACTCGATGGGGACACTCTGCTGGCTCCTTCCGATCGACTGCTACCTGCGTTGCACCGCTGATTGACAGACCGAGACACAGGCGCGCCGCCAGTTGCAGTCGGAGCGAAAGCTTGCGCACCCGCCGGCGGCGCGATGCGGTGACGACCGCCGCTATCCCGGAAGAACCGCTGCGACCGTGCAATCCGCATTCCCCATGGCGCGCCAAAGTGATACGCGGTGTGCGTTTGTATGAGGCCGCTTGTGTCACTATCATGCGCGAATGAATAGGGTTGTCGATGCCGGCCATTGCGTCGGCGAAAGGAAGCGGATATGTACGCCCAATTGGTGGAGACCGGAGCGAAGGTTGTCAAGTCGCTCGATGAGATGGAGCCACAGGAGCGTGCGTTTCAGCAGCGCATCGATGCCGGCGTCAAGCTTGAGCCCAAGGACTGGATGCCCGAGGCGTATCGGCGCACCCTGATCCGGCAGATGTCGCAACATGCGCATTCCGAGTATGTCGGCATGCTGCCCGAAGGCAACTGGATAGCGCGCGCCCCATCGCTCAAGCGCAAGGCCATCCTGATGGCCAAGGTGCAGGATGAAGCTGGCCACGCCTTGTACCTGTATAGCGCAGTAGAGACGCTGGGGGTGAACCGTGACGACACCTACCGCGCCCTGTTGTCGGGCAAGGCCAAGTATTCGAGCATCTTCAACTATCCGACGCTGACCTGGGCCGATATCGGTGCCGTTGGCTGGCTCGTCGACGGCTCAGCCATCGTCAACCAGATTCCGATTTGCCGCTGTTCCTTCGGCCCGTATGCGCGTGCCATGGTGCGCGTGTGCAAGGAGGAGTCTTTCCACCAGCGCCAGGGCTTCGACATCATGGAGGTGCTGTGCCGCGGCACCGCTGCGCAAAAGCAGATGGCGCAGGACGCGCTCAACCGCTGGTGGTGGCCGTCCATCGCCATGCATGGCCCGGCCGATGGCGATTCGGTGAATAGCGCGCAGTCGATGGCCTGGAAGATCAAACTGCACAGCAACGACGAATTGCGCCAGAAGTTCATCGACCAGACCGTGCCGCAGATCGAGTTTCTGGGGTTGGAGTTGCCCGATCCCGATTTGAAATGGAACCAGGCCCGTGGTCATTACGACTACGGCGCCATCGACTGGGACGACTTCTTTCAGGTGGTCAAGGGATTCGGCCCGTGCAACCGCGAACGGCTTGCCGCGCGCAACAAGGCCTGGGATGAAGGCGCCTGGTTCCGCGAGGCGCTCAGCGCCCATGCACAGAAGCAGTCTGACTCCAATAGTCGCAAGGAGGCATGACATGAATCAGCAGGCAAATCGGGCCGACTGGCCGTTGTGGGAAGTATTCGTGCGCAGCCAGCATGGCCTGGCGCACAAGCATGTGGGCAGCCTGCATGCAGTGGACGGCGAAAGCGCCGTGCAACACGCGCGCGACGTCTACACCCGACGCAACGAAGGTGTGAGTATCTGGGTCGTGCGCGCCGCCGACGTGGTGGCCAGTTCGCCGGGCGACAAAGAGGCCTTGTTCGATCCGGCACAGAGCAAGGTCTATCGCCATCCGACCTTTTATCCCATGCCCGACGGCGTGAAGAATATTTGATCCTTTGCGTGCCAGACCAATAAATTGCGCAGCAATTTTTGCTCTGGCACCAACACTTTGAGCAGTCTTGCGTGCCAGACCAATAAATTGCGCAGCAATTTTTGCTCTGGCACCAACACTTTGAGCAGTCTTGCGTGCCAGACCAATAAACTGCGCAGCAATTTCTGCTCTGGCACCAACACTTTGAGCTAGGACCCGTATGCAAGAGGCAAAATTCGAATACCTGCTGCGCCTGGGAGACAACGCGCTGGTGCTGTCGCAGCAACTGGGAGCCTGGTGCGGCCACGGTCCGGCGCTGGAGGAGGACCTGGCTCTGACCAACGTGGCGCTCGACCTGCTGGGCCAGGCCCGCATGTGGCTGTCCTATGCCGGCGAAGTCGAAGGATGCGGTCGTGACGAGGATGCCCTGGCCTATCTGCGCGACGGCAGCGAATTCCGCAATCTGTTGTTGGTCGAACAACCCAACGGCCATTACGGCGACACCGTGATGCGCCAGTTCCTGTTCGACGCCTGGCACCAGCACCTGCTCGCCGGTCTGGGTCGGTCGAGCGATCCGCGTATTGCCGAGATCGCGCAGAAATCGGCCAAGGAAGTGCGTTACCACCTGCAGCGCAGTGCCGGCCTGGTGGTGGCGCTGGGCGATGGCACGACGCTCAGTCATGAGCGCATGCTCGGGTCGCTCGAGCAGTTGTGGCCTTACGCACAGGAATGGTTCGAATCCGATGACGTCGACGCCTGGTGCGCCAAACAAGGCCTTGCGCCGGCGGCGCCCACGCTCGCAGCGCCCTGGCGCGCCAGCGTCGAAGCAGTGATGGCGCGTGCGACCTTGCCCATGCCAGCCTATGCAGGCCACCAACGGGGCGGGCGGCAGGGCATCCACTCCGAGCACCTGGGCCATTTGCTGGCCGAACTGCAGTTCGTGCAAAGGGCTTATCCCGGAGCGCAGTGGTGAGTCTGGCGGCCGCGACACGGCCCTCGCGCGAGCAGGTGCTGGCATGGTTGGACAGCGTCATGGATCCGGAAGTGCCGGTGGTGTCGGTCGTCGGACTGGGCATCGTGCGCGACGTGGTCTGGCACGACGCACAAGGCGAACTGCCCGGTGCGGGCATGGGTCGGCTACAGGTCATCGTGACACCCACATACTCCGGATGTCCCGCCACCGAGGTCATAGCGCAGTCCATTCGTGCGGCGTTGCAATCGCATGGTGTGGACGCGGTCGAGGTCACGACGTGTTTGTCGCCAGCCTGGACCACCGACTGGATGACGACGCCGGCGCGCGAGGCGTTGCGTCAGTATGGAATTGCGCCGCCGGTGGGTTCGGCCGGCGGCCTTGCCGATGGCAGCCAGGTGATTGACATCGCCAGTCTGCTGGTCACCCGCGATGGGCCGGCGGTGCCGTGCCCGCAATGCGGTTCGACCCGCACCCGCGTGTTGTCGCAGTTCGGCTCCACCGCCTGCAAGGCCTTGTACCGGTGCAACAGTTGCCTGGAAGCTTTCGACTATTTCAAACCGCATTGAAGCCACCACTGGCCGCCAACCCCCCATGTCCACGACCCGATTCCATAGCCTGCAAGTGCGCGAGGTTCAGCCTGCGACACGCGACGCGATTGCTGTCACCTTCGATCTGCCGCCAGCGCTGGCGCACGCATTTCAATACACCCAGGGGCAATACCTGACGCTGCGCGCCTTGGTGGACGGCGAGGAGGTGCGACGTTCGTACTCGATCTGCTCTGCGGTGCAGGATCGGCAGCCTGCGTATAGCCATCAAACGTGTGGCCGGTGGCGTGTTTTCCAATTGGGCAGCTGAGCAACTCAAGCCCGGCAGCAGCATTGACGTGATGCCGCCGCAAGGAAACTTCCATGTTCCGCTGCAACCCGACGCGGCGCGGCATATCGTGGCCTTCGCCTCGGGTAGCGGCATCACCCCGATTCTCTCCATCGTCAAGTCCACCTTGCTGGCCGAACCGGGCTCCAGCGTAACACTCGTCTACGGCAACCGGTCATCCGGCGGCGTGATGTTCAAGGAGGAACTCGAAGACCTCAAGGACACCTACCTGAGCCGGCTCAACCTGGTCTGGGTGATGAGCCGCGAGTCGCAAGACATCGACCTGTTCAACGGTCGCATCGACTATGACAAGTGTTGCCAGTTGCTCACGCACTGGATCGACCCGCAGGGCATAGCTGCGGCGTTCATCTGCGGACCCGAGGACATGATGCAGTCGACATCCAAGGCCTTGCAGGACAAGGGCGTGGCGGCCGACCGCATCAAGTCCGAGCTGTTTGGTACGGTGCTGGCAGATGGCCGCGTGCGGGTGCCACGCACGCCGGCGCAAGGCAGTGACCAGTGCGTCGTCGATGTGGTGTTGGATGGGACCCGGCGCAGCTTCGTGATGGACAAGAATACCGACAATCTGGTCGATGCCGGCATCAAGGCCGGTCTGGAGATGCCGTATTCCTGCAAGGGAGGTGTGTGCTCGACCTGCAGGGCTTTGGTGGTCGAAGGCGAGGTCGATATGGACATCAATTTTGCACTGGAAGACTACGAAGTCGCGCGCGGCTTCGTGTTGTGTTGCCAGAGCTATCCGGTTGGTGACAAACTGGTGATTGATTTCGACCGCGAGCACGCGCATTCCTGAGCGCGGCGGTTTTGCCACAATGCGTGCAGAGTCCGCGCCATGCACGCGGGTCGCACAACCTGACAACCTGAGGAGACAACTGATGCCGCGCCACACCACGCCGACCGACCTGCTCGACCCGATCGAACGCGCCAGCCGCGACGAAATCACCGCCTTGCAGTTGCAGCGGCTGCAGGCCACGCTGCACGAGGTCTACCGCAATGTTCCGCATTACCACCAGGCGTTCAAGGCGGCCGGCGTGCATCCGCAGGATTGCCAGACACTGGCGGATCTGGCCAAGTTTCCGTTCACCACCAAACAGGATCTGCGCGCCAACTATCCGTTCGGCATGTTTGCCGTGCCGCGCGAGGATGTCGTACGTATTCACGCGTCATCGGGCACAACTGGCAAACCGACGGTAGTCGGATACACGCGCCAGGACATAGACAACTGGGCCGATCTGGTGGCGCGCTCGATCCGCGCCGCAGGCGGGCGCGCCGGTGACTTGTTGCACGTGGCCTACGGCTATGGCCTGTTCACCGGTGGCCTGGGTGCGCATTATGGTGGCGAGCGTCTGGGATGCACGGTGATCCCGGTGTCGGGTGGCCAGACCGAAAAGCAGGTCCAGCTGATCGAGGACTTCAAGCCGCGCATCATCATGGTCACGCCCTCGTATATGCAAGTGATCATGGAAGAGATGCAGCGTCAGGGCAAGGACCCGCGCGAGAGCTCTCTGGAAATCGGCATCTTCGGGGCCGAGCCCTGGACCGAAGCCATGCGTGGCGAGATCGAGAAACAATCGGGCATGGATGCGGTCGACATTTACGGTTTGTCCGAGGTCATGGGCCCAGGGGTGGCCAGCGAGTGCGTCGAGTCCAAGGACGGACCCGTGATCTGGGAAGATCACTTCTATCCCGAGGTCATCGACCCGCTGACCGGCGAGGTGTTGCCCGACGGTTCCGAGGGCGAACTGGTGTTCACGTCGCTGACCAAGGAGGCGTTCCCTATCATCCGCTATCGCACGCGTGACCTGACGCGCTTGTTGCCGCCGACCTCGCGGGCGTTCAGGCGCATGGGCAAGATCGTCGGTCGCTCCGACGACATGCTGATCATCCGTGGCGTCAACGTGTTCCCGACCCAGATCGAAGAGCAGGTGCTGCTGCATGGCAAGCTCTCGCCGCTGTACCAGATCGTCGTCAGCCGCGAAGGGCCGTTGGATCAGGTTGAATTGCTGGTGGAACTGCAAGGCGCCCACGCGTCGCTGCCAGAGGCCGCCGTCGCGGAAATCGGCCAGTGGCTGCAGCACCGTGTCAAGAGTCTCGTGGGCATCAGCACAAAGGTCCATGTGCTGCCACCCGATTCGGTTGAACGCACACAGACCGGCAAGGCCCGGCGCGTGATCGACAAGCGTCCCAAAAGCTGACCCGGCACTGGCCTATGCGGCGCCGATCATGTCGAAGCGCCCGTGGTCACGGAACCGGTTCATGGCGCCCAGCAATGCAGCTTCGATACCGGGCTCGAACGCCGAGTGCCCCGCATCTTCGATGATTTGCAGTTGCGCCTGGGGCCAGGCCTGCTGCAGGCGTATGGCGGTTGCCGGTGGGCAGATCACGTCGTATCGGCCTTGCACGATCAGTGCCGGGATGTCACGCAGCCGGTCCACGCCGCGCAGCAACTGGTCCGGTGCCAAAAAGCCCCGGTGCTGGAAGTAATGTGCTTCGAGCCGTGCCACGGCCAAAGCGGTGGCATCGCTTGACGCATCGTCGGGCTCCGGGGGCTGTGGCCAAAGGTGCACACAGCTGCTCTCGTAGTGGTTCCAGGCCCGGGCGGCGAGCAGCCGTTGTTGCGCGTCCTCGCCAAACAGGCGCCGCACATAGGTTGCCAGCAAGTCGCCCCGCTCGTGTCGCGCCAAGTGCGCGACAAACTGCTGGTGGGCGATGGGAAAGAACTGGCCCATGCCGTGCAGGAACCAGTCGATTTCGTCTGGTGTGCACAGGAACACACCGCGCAACACCAGCGCGCGGCAGCAAGTCGGGTGGGCCTGGGCATAGGCCAGTGCCAGCGTTGAGCCCCAGGAACCGCCGAATACGATCCAGCGATCGATTCCGAGCTGCCGGCGCAGCGCTTCCATGTCGGCCACCAGAAGCGGCGTGGTGTTGTCCCGGCATTCGGCCGCCGGCGTTGAGCGGCCGGCACCGCGCTGGTCGAACAGCACGATACGGTAGTGCGCCGGATCGAAGAACTGCCGGTGCCGTGGCACCGTGCCCGAGCCCGGACCGCCATGGAGCAGCACCACCGCAACCCCGTCCGGATTGCCCGACTCCTCCCAATACAGGCTGTGCAAGGTGTCCACTTGCAGCATGCCGCTGCGCAGCGGTTCGATTGGCGGATACGGTTGTGGCGGGCGGGTTATTACCATGGCATTCGGGGGCGTGTGATAGCGCGGACAATACCGGGTATTGAAAACCCGATGCCCATTGTGACCCAGCCCCTTCATTGCACGACACTGCTGGCCCATGATGCCTGCGACGCGGCCAGCGCCGGGACCTGGCGCAACCCCGGGGGCCCCACTGGTGCGCTCCCGTTATCATCGCGCCTCTTCGAGACATAAATCATGCGACTGATCATTCTCGGTGCCGGGCGAGTTGGCGAAAGCGTTGCCGAGAGCCTGGCATCGGAGCAAAACGACATCACCGTGATCGATCCGGATCCGGATCTTCTGCGCGTACTGGAAGACCGGCTCGACCTGCGCGGCGTGGCCGGCGACGGCGTGCAGCCGTCGGTGCTGCGCCGCGCAGGCGCCGAGGATGCCGACCTGTTCATCGCCTGCGCATCGCTCGACGAGACCAACCTGGCGGCGTGCAAGGTGGCGCGCAGCGTGTTCGGCATACAGACCACGATTGCACGCCTGCGCTCCTCGGAGTTCGTGGAAGGCGACGCGTTGCTTGGCCCCGAGGGTTTTGGTGTCGACCATGTGATCTGCCCCGAAGAGTCGTTGATGCAGTACATCAACCAGCTCATCGACTACCCCGAGGCGCTTCAGGTGCTGGATTTTTCGCAGTGGCAGGGCGCATCTGATCGCGGTGCGCGCCGCGTCCGGCAGCACCTTGGTCAACCACAGCATCGGTGAGTTCAGGGCCTTGTTCCCGGAGGCGCCGATGCGGGTGGTGGCGATCTACCGGCAGGATCGCGAACTGCCTATCGATGCCATCCACCCAGGTGTGGCCGGGCGATGAAGTGTTCGTGCTGGCCGACAAGAACAAGATCCGGCCCAGTCCTGCGGGCGATTCACAAGAACGACGACCGGTGCGCAGCGTGATGATTGCCGGCGGCGGCAAGGTCGGCATGCGTCTGGCGCGCAGCCTGTCGGGTCAGTGCCAGGTCAAGATCATTGAGGCCAATCGCAAGCGCTGCGAATACCTCGCCGGTGAACTGCCCGGCGACATCATGGTGTTGCAGGGCGACTCCACCGACGAAGACCTGCTGATCGAGGAAAACGTCGGCGAGCATGGATCTGTTCATCGCGCTGACCAGCGACGACGAGGACAACATCCTGTCGGCGATGCTGGCCAAGCGGCTGGGTGCGACGGCGCGTCATCTCCCTGATCAACCGGCGCATCTACGCCGAGATGATGCAGGGCAGTGCCATCGACATCGCGCTGTCGCCGGCGCAGACCGTGATCGGCGAGTTGCTGGTCCATGTGCGCCGCGGCGATGTGGCGGCGGTGCACAGTCTGCGCCGTGGTGCGGCCGAGGCCATCGAGGGCATCGCGCGCGGCGACAAGCGCACCTCGCGCCTGGTGGGGCACCGCATCGACGCGATCGAGTTGCCGCCGGGCGCGCGTTTTGGCGCCATCGTGCGCGGCGAAGGCTGCGGACTGCGAGGTGCTGATGCCCTACCACGACCTGGTGATTGTCGAAGGCGACCACGTCATCATCTATGTGCCCAACAAGCGCCAGTTGCGTGCGGTGGAAAAAATGTTCCAGGTCAGCGCGACCTTTTTCTGATCCGCGATGTTCGGTCTGCTTCCGGTTCTCAACGTGCTGGCCACCATTCTGGTGGGCTTCTCGCTGATGTTCCTGGTGCCGCTGGGCTGCGCGCTGGCGCTGGACCATTCCGACCTGCATGGCGTTTGGGCCGAGGGCATGGCGCTGACGCTGGGTGTCGGGCGTGCTGGTGATGGCTGCTGACGCGCAGCCATAGCGCGAACTGCTGCCGCGCGACGGTTTCCTGCTGGTCAACCTGGTCTGGCTGGTGCTGCCGGCGTTTTCCGCCATACCGCTGATGCTGGCCATCGACGGGCTGAGCTTCACGGACGCCTATTTCGAGTCCATGAGCGCGCTGACGGCCACCGGCGCCACGGTGCTTGATCGGGCCTCGATGCCTTGCCGGTGTCGGTCAATGTATGGCGCTGCTTCCTGCAGCTCATTGGCGGCCTGGGCATCATGCTGCTGGTGGTGGCGGTGCTGCCGCTGCTGGGCCTGGGCGGCGTGCAGCTGTACAAGACGGAGACGCCCGGGCCGATGAAGGACGCCCGCCTGACGCCGCGCATCGCCGAGACCGCGCGTGGCCTGTGGGGTGTGTATTTCGTGTTCTCGCTGGCCTGCATGCTGGCCTACCGCTGGGTCGGCATGTCCTGGCCCGACGCCTTCATGCACATGTGCACGACGATGGGGCTGGGCGGCTTTTCGTCGCATGACGCCAGCTTCGGCTACTGGAATTCGCGCCCAGGTCGAGATGGGTGGCCATCATCTTCATGGCGCTGGCGGGCGTCAGTTTTGCGCGCTACTTCATCGTCTGGCGTGCACGTTCCCTCTGGTCCCTGTTGCGCGATGCCGAGATGCGCACCTATGCCTGGTGTTGCTGGCGTCCATAGCCGGTCTGGCCGGCGTGTTGCTGTTTCATGGCACCTATGACGGATGCGGCGAAGGCCGTGCCGGCGTCCGCCTTTCACGTGGTGTCGCTGGCCACGACCACCGGCTATGCGTCGGCCGACTACGCCATGTGGCCGGTGTTTGCGCCGATCTGGCTGATGTTCCTGGGCACCTTTGTGTCCTGCGCCGGCTCCACCGGCGGCGGCATCAAGATGGTGCGCATGGTGGTGCTGATCAAGCAGGCGCGGCGCGAGATGGTGCGTGCCATCCACCCGCGCATCGTCAATCCGGTGACCATGGGTCGCGCCACGATCTCCAGCCAGGTGATCTCCAACGTCATGGCCTACATGCTGATCTACGGCGCCACCACCTGGGCCTGACGATGCTGATGCTGATCTCGGGGCTGGACATCGTGACCGCGTTTTCGGCGGTGGTGGCCACCGTCAACAACATCGGCCCCGGTCTGGGCCGGGTCGGGCCTACGGGCAACTTCGGCACGCTGAGCGACTTCCAGACCTGGATCTGCACCGTGGGCATGTTGATGGGTCGGCTGGAACTGCTGGCCGTGATGGTGTTGTTCGCGCCGGAGTTCTGGCGCAAGTAGCGAATCGCACCGCGTCAGTTGGGGCGCCGGTAGCGTCAAAGCGAAGAGTAGGGAACCACAAGCGCAGCTTGTGACAGTCTCTCGTGACTATCAGGTTGGAGCTATTTCTCGCCGAGTGTCGGATGATATTTCGCATTTTTGATGGACTCGGTAAGTAGTCGAACTTCACGCCTTACGATTTCACTTACCTCTTGAGCGGTGAGCCCCGTGTACGAGAAGTTTGCAATACGTAAGTGATTAGGTCGTACGGGATTTGCTACGTGCCACCAGAAAAGCGTGATCGCTTGGCCTCGCTCTGAACCGTGCTGGATCGATGTCGCGATTGGACTCGCTCTTTGCGTCGTCAAACTGACAATAGACACTGTACGTCTAACGGCCCAATGCGGTCTTGCCGGCGGGTAAGCGCAACACACCGGTCGACAAGGCCGTTCCGAGCACGATCACGGCGCCGCATGCCAGCATCCATCCGGTGCAGTTCCTCGCCCAGCAGCGTGGCGCCGAAAAACACCGCAAACACCGGTATCAGAAAAGTCACCGTGATGGCGCGCGCCGGCCCGAGTTGTGCGATCAGCCGGAAATACAGGATGTAGGCCACGCCGGTGCACAGGATGCCGAGCACGATCAGCGACATCCAGGGCGTCATGCCGGGATTTTGCTCGGGCCAGAACAGCCAGGTCGGAAGTGCCAGCACGAGCGTGGCACCGATCTGGCTGCCGGTGGCAATCGCCAGCGGATGCACGCCGCTGAGGTAGCGCTTGGTGAAGTTGGCGGCAATGCCGTAGCACAGGGTCGCCCCCAGGCAGGCCAGTACCGCCCAGCCGGAGCCGCCGGGTTTGAAGCTGGCCTTGTCGCTGGCCAGCAGCACCACACCGGCAAAGCCGATCAGCAGGCCCAGCGTGCGGGACCGGTCGGGACGGTCGTTGCAGCCACCACCAGGCGATGATGGCGCCGAACAGCGGCGCGGTGGCATTGAGGATGGCGGACAGGCCGGTGCTGATCGACAGCACGGCATAGGAAAACAGGACGAACGGCAGCGCCGGAGCTGAGGACGCCGATGAACAGGATCTTGCCCGGCGTTGCGGCGCAAATGCGGCCAGTGGCCGCTGAACCACAGGATCGGTATCAAGGTGGCGGCGCCGATGGTCGACGCGTCCGCCGGCCGTGGCCAAGACGCCGAACTCGGCCGCGCCCAGACGCATGAACAGGAAGGAGGAGCCCCAGATCGCGGCCAGCGCGACGAATTCGGCGACGGGGTGTGATTTCATGTGGAGATGGTGTAGCTGGCCGCGTCAGGCCCGGGGCGATGGTGTCGTGATTCTGCGGTCGCAATTGCGATTCAGGCCCGCGTTGTCCTTGTTTGCACCGGGGCTGACGTGTAAGCGGTCATGGCGTGTGGCGTCGACTCCAGCGCCAGCAATGCGGCCTTGCGCTCGAGTCCGCCGGCATAACCGGTGAGTGCGCCGTTGGCGCCCAGCACGCGGTGACAGGGCACGACGATGCTGATCGGGTTGCGCCCGACCGCCGCGCCGACGGCCCGGACCGCGGACGGTCGACCGATCTGGCGGCTGATGGCGCCGTAACTCGCTGGTGTTGCCGTATGCGATCGCGCCCAGCGCGTTCCAGACCGACTGCTGGAACGTCGCTGCCGCGGCGCAGGTCGAGTGCCACGGTGAAGCGGCTGCGTTCTCCCTGCAGGTATTGCATCAGTTCGGCTGCCGGCCTGCACCAGACCAGGATGTCGGTCGTCCCGGCGCCAGGCCCGGATGTCGGGATGGTGTTTTTGCTGCGCAAACCACAGACCGGCCAGGCCCTGGTCGGTCGCGGCCAGCGTGACCAGGCCCAGTCGGGTCTCCATCTGCGTGATGACGGTGGTGGGATCGAATGTCATGTCAGTCTCCTTGGGAAGCTCGTGCGGGCGTGGTCGGCAAGCCATGCCAGGCGCGCAGCACGGCGTAACTGCGCCACGGCCGCCAGGCCTGCGACATGTGCTCGGCCGCACGTGCCGGTTGCGCCTGGCCCTGCAACCCCAGGGCCTTGTGCAGCGCCACATCGCCACTGGGAAAGGCATCGGGCCAGCGCAGGGCCCGCATCGCGATGTAGTGCGCGGTCCAGTCGCCAATACCCGGCAACTCCTTGAGCGCGGCCATCGTCGCAGACACGTCCACGCCGGCACTCAGGTTGCAGCTGTCCGCTGGCCACCGCCTGCGCCAGCGCCTGGATCGCGACCTGGCGCTGGCGCACGACGCCCAGAGAGCCCAGCGTGTCGGCGCTGGCGTCGGCAAGCGCCTGGGGGGTCGGGAAACAGACGGCTGAGCTGGTCGTGGGGCGTGCTGACGTTGTCGCCCCATTGCTGCACCAGACGCTGTGCCAACGTGCGCGCCGCAGCCACCGTGATCTGCTGGCCCAGCACGGCGCGCACGGCCAGCTCGAAACCGTCGGGCGAGCCCGGAACCCGCAGGCCGTCGCCGTGCGGAAACTGCGTGTGCAGCACCGCGTTGATGGCCTGCGGGTCGGCATCCAGGTCGAAGCAGTGACGCACGCGGCGGATCACCTGCGGCAACACCTGGCGCAGACTGTCGCTGACCTGCAGATGCAACTGGGGTTGTCGTGCGTCGAAACGCGCCAGAAACCAGCCTTGGTGGTCTTGACCGCCCTGGCGCAGGCGCATGGTCCGCGCCACATGCAGTGGACCGTCCGGCGTGTTGCTGCCGACCCACTCGACGCCGTCGATCTGCCTGCGCCGGAAGAAACCGGTCATGGCGGCCGTGTCATAGGGCGGGCGATACGCCAGCCGTACCGAGACGCAGCCCGCGGCGGGGGGCGAGCCGGCGCGGCGCAGTGCTGTCGGATTGAGCCGGTAGTGCGCCACGAACGCGGCATTGAACCGGCGTACGCTGGAAAACCCGCTCGTCAGCGCAACCTGGTGAATCGGCAGGTCAGTGTCGGCCAGCAGCTGTTTGGCGGTGAGCAGCCGGTGGGTCTGCAGGTATTGCATCGGTGCGACACCGAATTGCGCATCGAAAATGCGCCGCAAATGGCGGTCGCTCACGCCCAGCCGTTCGGACAGCCCGCGCACCGAGACGTCATCGCCGGCCCAGCCATCGGGATCGTCAAGCATCCGGGCGGCCTGATGCGCCAGGATCGCCGAGGCGTCCTGGATCGACCACCAGGGTGTGCCCGGCGCCAACTCTGGCCGGCAGCGCAGGCAGGGCCGGAAGCCAGCGCTCTCGGCCTTGGCTGCATGCGCGAAGAACTGGCAGTTTTCGCGCCGTGGCGTACGCACGGCACAGACCGGCCGGCAGTAGATGCCGGTGGAGGTGACACCGGTGAAAAAGCGCCCGTCAAAGCGCGCGTCACGGGCCTTGAGCGCGAGGTAGCAGGCATCGGCATCGATGGAGGGCAGTGCGTCGGACATGGGCTCATGTTACGCGGGACGCCGGTGTTGACTAGCCGTTTTCGGACATGTGGCTATGGGCCCGCAACACGCCGGTGTCCGGGCCGGCGCCCTGGCGCATCCGCGCTGCAGCGCACTGACAACAGCGGCCGCTCGGACATCTGACGCATCGTTTGCGTCCGGCTCTGTCGGTACGAATGTCCCGCACAATGGATGGTGCGCGTGGGGCGCTGCGACAGCGTCGCGGACAAGTCGGTGCGCACTCTACAATTTCCCAGCGTCAACAGAACAATTCCAAACCGGAGAACCACGTCATGCAGGTAGAAGCATCCATTTTCAAGGCCTACGACATTCGCGGTGTGGTTCCCGCGACGGTCACCGAGGCCGTCGCCGAGGGGATCGGCAAGGCCTTCGGCACGGTCGCACGCAGCCAGGGCGAAACCGCGGTCGCGGTGGGTCGCGACGGCAGGCTCAGCGGACCGGGCCTGTGCGCCGCGCTGGTGCGCGGTCTGGTGGCCACGGGAATCGAGGTCATCGATATCGGCATGGCCACCACGCCGATGTTGTACTTTGCTGCCAACACGGTATGTGCCAGCGGCATCCAGGTGACCGGGAGCCACAATCCGCGCGACTACAACGGATTCAAGATGGTGATGGGTGGTCGCGCCATTTACGGCGACGACATCCAGACGCTGCGGCGCATGATCGAACTCGAGACCTGGCAATTGCGCGATGGCGGCACGGTGCGCGACCTCGATGTGCTGGAGGCATACACAGCGCGTATCGTGTCCGACATCAAATTGGCCCGGCCGATCAAGGTCGTGGTCGACAGCGGCAATGGCATCGCCGGGGCGTCGGCGCCGGACATCCTGCGCGCCATCGGCTGCGAGGTCATCGAGCTGTTCAGCGAGGTGGACGGAAATTTCCCCAACCACCATCCCGATCCGAGCCGGCCGGAGAACCTGCGCGACCTGATCGCGACGCTGGCCAGCAGCGATGCCGAACTCGGCCTGGCGTTCGACGGCGATGGTGACCGGCTGGGAATCGTTACCAAGCAGGGCAACAACATCTATCCGGACCGCCAGATCATCCTGTTCGCGCGTGACGTGTTGTCGCGGGTGCCCGGTGGCACGATCTTGTTCGACGTGAAGTGCTCGCAACAGGTGGCACCGGCGATTGCGGCGGCCGGCGGCAAGCCGCTGATGTACAAGACGGGACACTCGCTGATCAAGGCGCGCATGAAGGAGCTCGGTGCGCCCTTTGGTGGCGAGATGAGTGGTCATATATTCTTTCAAGGAGCGCTGGTACGGTTTCGACGATGGCACCTACGCGGCCTGCCGCTTGCTCGAAATCGTCAGCGCCGTGGCCGACGCCAACCAGATGCTCGACGCCTTGCCGACCAGCTTTTCCACGCCCGAGCTCAACGTGGCCTGTGCCGAAGGCGAGCCGCCCGTGGTGATGCAACAGGCGGTGGCGCTGGCGGACTTCGGACCTGATGCCGCCATCACCACCATTGACGGTCTGCGCGTCGACTGGGCGGACGGTTTCGGCCTGATGCGGGCGTCGAACACCACACCGGTGCTGGTGCTGCGCTTCGAAGGACAGACGCAGGCCGCGCTCGAGCGCATTGAGTCGGCGATGCTGGCGCTGCTGCACCAGGTCAAGCCGGATGCGAAGATCGGTGCCAGCGCGCACTGAGCCCTGTTCCCATGCAATCTGGCGCCATGCGGCAGATTGCCATCGACCGCAGGCATTTGCGGCGCATCGCCTGCCGCACCCGGCCCGTAACGACGCTATCCGTTTTAACCAGTCATGGCCAACGATCAAACCCTGATTCTCGTCATCCTGCTGCTGACGGTGGCGATGTTCCTGTGGGGGCGCTGGCGCCATGACATGGTCGCGGCGGGCTCGCTGCTGGCCTGCGTGGTCGCTGGTCTGTTGCCCGCGAGCGAGGCGTTCTCCGGGTTTCGGTCATCCGGCGGTGATATCGGTGGCCTGCGTGCTGGTGCTCAGCCGCGGGCTGCAGACTTCGGGGGCCGTTGACGTGCTGACGCGCTGGGTGCTGCCGGCCAAGGCCGGCATGACCTGAGCATGGCCGCTTTGATCGGCCTGGGGGCGGTGCTGTCGGGTTTCATGAACAACGTCGGTGCGATGGCGCTGCTGATGCCGGTGGCGATCAAGTTGTCGAAGCGTCTGGATCTGACACCCGGCCAGGTGCTGATGCCGCTGGCCTTCGGCACGATTCTGGGTGGCATGACGACCTTGATCGGCACGCCGCCCAATCTGATCGTTGCCGGTTTCCGCGCCGAGGCCGGCCTGGGCAGTTTCGGCATGTTCGACTACACGCCGGTGGGGCTGGCAGTGGCCCTGGGCGGGGTGGTTTTCGTGGCCCTGGTCGGCTGGCGTCTGGTGCCGAAGCGCAAGCAGGCCGGCTTCGAAGGCTTCGAGACCGGCGCCTATCTGACCGAGGCGCGGGTGATGCCGGGCAGCAAGGTGACAGGCAAGACCCTGCGCGAACTCGACCGGATCTTCGATCAGGCCGGAGCGCAGATCATCGGACTGGTGCGCAACGAGATGCGGCGTCACGGCCCCGAATCCGCGCCGCCGGGTTCGCGAGGCCGACATCCTGGTCATCGAGGCCGAGGCCGATGCGCTGGCCGGGCTGCTGTCGGCGCAGGGACTCAAGCTCGAAGAGGCCGGCCGACCGCCAGTGACGTCGAACGACGACGATACGGCGACGGCGACAAGGCAAAGCAGGAAGTCGACCCCCACAAGTCACGTTCGCTGGAAAAATGGGATGCTGGTAAAAGCGCGCGTGCCAGCGTGGCCGTGGTGGAGCGGGCTGATGCCTTGCCGGCGCAGCCGACGCCGGATGCGGCCAGGCCGGCCGATGGCGCGGTATCCGGCGCGACGGTGGCTGGCGACGCGCCAGAGCCGGACGATGACAGCGAGGATGGCGACAAGGAACGGGGAGCGACGAAGTGGTGCTGACCGAACTCGTGGTCTTGCCGGGTTCGCTGCTTACCGGGCGCTCGGCCAGCGACATCCAGCTGCGCACCATCTACGGCCTGAACCTGCTGGCCGTGTCGCGCCAGGGGCAGCGCTCGATGGTGCGCCTGCGTGCGATGCAGTTCCTGCCCGGCGATCTGCTGCTGCTGCAGGGGCCGCCGGAGTCGATCGCGGAATTTGCCACCGACCACGGCTGCGTGCCGCTGGCCGAACGCGAACTGCGCATTCCGAACCGGCGCAAGGCCTGGCAGGCCAGCCATCATCATGGCGTGTTCCGTCGGCGCTGCGGCGTTCGGCCTGCTGCCGGCGGCGGTCGCGTTTGCGCTCGGCGTGCTGGTCTCGATGGCGCTGCGCACGGTGCCGCCGCGGGCGGTCTACGATGCCATCGACTGGCCGGTGATCGTGCTGCTGGCGGCCTTGATACCGGTGGCCGGCGCGATGGAGACCACCGGCACGGCCGATCTGATCGCGCGCTTCCTGCTCGACAGCGTCGCGCAGGGCAACCCGGTGCTTGGCGCTGGCGCTGATCCTGGTCGTGACCATGTTCCTGTCCGACCTGATGAACAACGCGGCCACCGCGGCCGTGATGTGTCCGATCGCGATCGGCACCGCGGCGGCGCTGGGCGCCAGTCCCGACTCGTTCCTGATGGCGGTGGCGATCGGTGCATCGTGCGCCTTCCTGACGCCGATCGGGCACCAGAACAACACCCTGATCCTGGGTCCTGGCGGTTTTCGATTCGGCGACTACTGGCGGCTCGGTCTGCCGCTGGAAATCCTGGTCTGCGCGATCAGCATACCGCTGCTGCTGATCGTCTGGCCGCTGTGATCCGCGCCAGCGCCGGCGCTTCGGCGTGAACAGGCCGCGGTGGCAGCCCGGCCATGGCCAATAATGCGGGTATGCCCGTGTCAAACCGTCTCTCCACCTGTTCGCCCATGACCGGGTCATCCAGCGACTCATTCGATGCAGCAGCCTGAATCCCAAGCGCCGGACGACGCCCGCTCGCAGTCCGACATCACCCAGGTCATCCAGGCTTTGGCCGAAGGACGCAACAAGCGCGTGCGCAAGTTCGTCTCGCGCATGCATCCGGCCAAGACCGCCGCGCTGCTGGAAATGCTCGATGCCGAGCAGCGGGCGGCGTTGTGGCAGCAGGTCGATCCGACGCTGGAAGCGCGCATACAGCCGCACCTGAACCTGCTGCTGAGCACCGAGCTGGCCGGCCAGGCCGGCGAGGACACGGCGGCCGAGCAGGCCGAACAGGCCGAGCAGCGGCAGAATCCGCGCGGCGCTGAAGGTCAACCATCTGGACGCGGTGCGCAAGGCGCTGGCGGGCGGGCCGCCTCAAACGGGTGGCCAAGACCTTGCGCCGCATGCATCCGGCCAAGGTCGCCGGCCTGCTGGAGGCGCTGCCGCCGGAGGAGCGCTCCGACGTCTGGAGCATGGTCGACACCGAGCGCGCCGGCAAGGTGCTGACCTATCTGCACGACGAGATCCGCAACGCGCTGGCGGGAGAACTCGATCTGGAAGACCTGGTGGCATCGGCGCAGCACCTGGAGCTCGATGACCTGGTCGACCTGATCCAGAGCCTGCCCGAAGAACTGGGGTCGCGCCTGATGCAGGCCACCAGTGGCGCACGGCGCGAGCAGCTCGAGTCGATGCTGTCGTATCCGGAGGACTCGGCCGGCGGTCTGATGAACGCCGATGCCATCGAGGTACGTGCCGACGTCAAGATCGGCACCGTACTGCGCTATCTGCGCCTGCTCGAGTCCTTGCCGCCCCAGACCGACATGCTGATGGTGGTCGATCGCCAGGGCAACTACCAGGGCGCATTGCGTCTGGGTGCGCTGATCGTGGCCGTGCCTACGCGCCGGGTGTCCGAGCTGATGCAAACCGATATCGTCGGCATACCAGTGGATACCGAAGGAGCAGACGTGGCGCGCATGTTCCAGGACCTGGACCTGTTGTCGGCCCCGGTGGTCGATGGCAACAATCGACTGATCGGCCGCATCACGGTCGACGACGTGGTCGACCTGATCCGCGAAAACTCCGATCGCACCATGATGCAGATGGCCGGTCTGGACGACGAGGCCGACATGTTCGCACCCGTGCTGGTGAGTTCGCGCCGTCGCGCCGTCTGGCTGGGCATCAACCTGGTGACGGCTTTTCTGGCTGCCTGGGTCATCGGCCGCTTCGAGGCAACCCTGGAGCAGATGGTGGCGCTGGCGGTGCTGATGCCCATCGTGGCCAGCATGGGTGGCATCGCCGGCAGCCAGACGCTGACCCTGGTGATTCGCGGCCTGGCCCTGGGCCAGGTGCAGAAGGGCAATATCCGGCTGCTGTTCAACCGCGAGGTGGGCGTGTCGATCCTCAACGGCATCCTGTGGGCGGTCGTGATCGCTTTGCTGGTGGTTGCCTGGTTCGACAACTGGGGCCTGGGCGCCGTGCTGGGCGCTGCGATCCTGATCAATCTGCTGTGCGCGGCACTGGCCGGTCTGGCGATTCCGCTGATGCTCGACCGTCTGGGCATCGATCCGGCGCTGGCGGGAAGCGTGATCCTGACAACGGTGACCGACGTGGTCGGTTTTTTCGCTTTTCTGGGGCTGGCGACGGTGCTGTTGCTGTGACCGCAGGCAAAAGCCGATTGCCGTGTGTGTGAACCGTCGAACTTGATCGACCTCCAGAAGGATGGTGTCCATGGATCCCTGATCGATTTGTTGCAACAGTTTCGCGCCGCGCTGCAGTGGCCGATCATCAAGACCGGCCGAGACGCACATCACCTTATGGTCGCTGGTCTACCTGCTGGTGCTGGTGCTGGTGCTGCTGTGGGTGGCGCGTCGGCGTCCAGCGATGGCTGGTCGACGGGCCGCTGCTGCGTGAGCGTCTTGATCCACCGGGCGCGTCAGGTGGTCGGAACGCTGGCGCGCTACCTGATGCTGCTGATCGGTCTGCTGGTCATCGTGCAGACCGCCGGCATCGATCTGACGACCTTCAACGTGCTGGCCGGTGCGGTTGGTATCGGTGTCGGTTTCGGCCTGCAGAACGTGGTGAGCAATTTCATCGCCGGCATCATCATCATGTTCGAGCGGCCGATCAAGATCGGCGACCGCATCGTCGTGGGAGGCGTCGAGGGCAATGTGGTGGAGATCGGCGCGCGCGGCACGACTGTGCTGAACAACGACAACATCTCGGTCATCGTGCCCAACTCCAAGTTCATCACCGAAGACGTGATCAACTGGAAATACAACGACGACAAGGTCCGTTTCCGCATGCCGGTCGGGGTGGCCTATGGCAGCGATGCACGCCTGGTCGAGCGCGTGCTGCTCGAGTTGGCGCCAGTCCGATCCCGATGTGCTTGAGTTTCCGGCGCCGGCCGTGCGCCTGATGCAGTTCGGTGACGACGGTCTGCTGTTCGAGTTGCGTGCCTGGTCGTCGAGCCTGGTGGATCAGAAAAGCAAGTTGATCAGCCAGCTCAACTTCGCAATCTACGATCGTTTTCGGCAGGAGGGCATCGAGTTCCCATTCCCGCAACGCGATCTGCATGTGCGCAGCGGCGTGCTGGAGTTGCGACGCGCGCCGCCCCGTTCGCTTGATTGAGGTCAGGCAACACAGATGTCCTTGCGCGTCGTAGACTGAAGGCAGAACTGCACCCGTCGTTGGGCGCAATGTGCCGGCGCCACGGGCTTGCCGATAGCTCGGTTGCGACGCCACAAAAGGGGACACCATGGGCATCGCCAAATTCATCGGCCAATTGGCCCTCAAACCCTTGGCCAAGGCCTTGCCACCGCTGGGTGAAACCGAGCGCGCCGCACTCGAGGCCGGCACCGTCGGATTCGAAGGCCAGTTGTTCGCAGGCCGGCCCGATTTCGATGCCTTGGCCGCAGGTCGGCCCCACACGGCTGAGCGATGCAGAGCAGGCTTTCCTGGACAACGAGGTACGCGAGCTGATGCTCATGCTCGATGACTTTGCCATCGACCAGGCCAAGGATCTGCCCGAGCCGGTCTGGCAGTTTTTGCGCGAGAAGCAGTTTTTCGGCATGGTCATTGCGCGCGAGTTCGGCGGCCTCGGATTCGGCCATTTCGCACATGCGGCCGTGGTCACGCGCATCGCCACCGTGAATGTCGCGGCGGCGGTGACCGTGATGGTGCCCAACTCGCTGGGACCGGGTGAACTGCTGCAGCACTACGGCACCGATGCGCAAAAGCAGCACTACCTGCCACGACTGGCAGACGGGCGGGAGTTGCCGTGTTTCGGTCTGACGTCACCGTATGCAGGCTCTGATGCCGCGTCGATTCCCGACCGCGGTGTTCTGACTGAGCGCGAGATCGACGGCCAGATGGTGCGCGGCTTCCTGGTGCAGTTCGACAAGCGCTACATCACGCTGGCACCGGTGGCCACCGTCGTCGGTCTGGCTTTCCATGCGTTTGATCCGGATCGACCCGAGGGCGAACGCGAACTCGGCATCACCTGCGCCTTGTTGCCGGTGCCGACCGAGGGCATGGCGATCGGCAGCCGCCATCGCCCGATGGATTCGGCCTTCATGAACGGACCGATCCGGGGCAAGGATGTGTTCGTGCCGATGGACTGGGTCATCGGCGGCGAGGCCATGGTGGGCCAGGGCTGGCGCATGCTGATGGAAAGCCTGGCGGCCGGGCGTGCGATCTCGCTGCCGGCGCTGGGAGCATCGATGCAGCAGACCGCGCTGTTCGTGACCGTCGGCTACGGGCGCATCCGCGAGCAGTTCGGTCTGCAGATCAGCCGCTTTCATGCGGTGGCCGAGCGTATTGCCCGCATCGCGGTCGACCTGTATGCCAGCGATGCGGCGCGCCGCTATACCGCGGCGGCGCTCGATCAGGGGGAGCGCCCGAGCGTGGCCAGTGCCATCCTGAAAGTGCATCTGACCGAGGCCGGCACGGCGTGCGGTGAACGACGGCATGGACATCCTGGGCGGCAAGGGCATCATCTACGGGCCGAACAACCTGCTGGGCGTGGCCTACCGGCATGCACCGATCGCGATCACGGTCGAGGGTGCCAACATCCTGACCCGCGCGCTGATCATCTTCGGCCAGGGAGCCATGCGCTGCCATCCGCATGTGCTCGGTGAGATGGCCGCGGTCGAGGCACGCGATCCGCAGGCGCTGGGTCAGGCCTTGCTCAAGCACGCCGGCCACGTGCTGCGCAATCTGCGCGCATGGTGTGCTGGGTGCGCCGCTTGTCGGCACACCCCCGCCGGAACTGCTGGCCGAGGCGCGCCTGATCGCCCGTGTGTCGGCCCAGTACGCGTTGGCGGCAGACCTGGCAATGGGACTGCTGGGCGGCAGGCTCAAGCGCATGGAGTTGCTGTCGGCGCGCCTGGGCGACGTGTTGTCCTACCTGTACCTGGCCAGTGCGTCGGTCTGGCGCTACCAGGTCGAGAATGATGCGGCCATGCTGCCGTTTGCCCGCGCCGCGATCCGGGTGCAACTCGATCGTGCAGCCAGCGTGCTGCGCGAGCTTTATGCCAATCTGCCATCGCGCGCGTTGCGCTTCGCGGCACCACTGCTGCTGCGCGGCAGCGGCCACCTGGCGCCGCTGCGCGATCGTGATCTGATTGCCTTGTCCGATGCGCTGCGTGAGAACCGGGCGCTATTGGCTCAGCCTGTGTCCGGACATCGGCATGCCGGCCGCCGGCGGCATGCGCGATCTGATGCTGGCGCTGGAACTGGCCGATGCGGTTGGCGACGAACTGGCGGAACTCAACCGGGTATTGCGCCGCACCGATTCACTGGAGCAGGCTGCCGGCCGTTCGCGCGATCCGGCCACGGCGCTGGCCTACCTGCTGGCCGCCGACCGGGTGATCCAGGTCGACGACTTCGGCTGAGCTTACAAACCGTTTGTAGGCTGAGTGCAGGAAGGCCGGCGACGGACGTCGCCATGCGCAGCTATGGCTGCTTGAGCCTGGCTATTTCACCTATGCCTTGCGCGTAGATGCTTTCTTGGCTGCCGCCTTCTTTGCAGGCGCCTTTTTCACGACCGCCTTCTTGCTCGCTGACTTCTTGGCCGCGGCCTTTTTCGCTACTGGCTTCTTCGCGGCTGCTTTTTTCGCAGCCGGCTTTTTCGCAGTGCGGGTTGCAGCCGCCTTGTCGGCTGCTGCTGAGCGTTTGGCGGCGACAGCCGCCTTGTCAAGTGATTGGGACACCTGCGCGGTCTTGCGTTTGACAGATTTTTTCGCGTCGGCGGCCGCCTTGTCGACGCTCTTGCCGATGCGCTGGAGCTTCTTGCGCGCCTGGGTCGTGGCTTTTTCGGCCATGCTCCTGGCCGCCTTGACGGCTTTGCTGACGTCTTTGCTCACTGCAGCAATTTTTGCCTCAGCGGCCTTCTCGGCACGCGTGACCTTCTTGCGGATGGATGTCGACAACTTGTCGGCTTCGGCGCTGGCCTTGCGTGTAGCGCGCCGGATTCGGGTCTTGCCCTCGGACGACAGCGAAGTCGCCAGTTCGGAAGTCTTGAGCATCACGGCCTCACCTTCGAGTCGGGCTGCGTCGGCGAGTGTGCCTGCGGCATGGGCGATCGGGGATGCGGATCTCTTTCGGGGCGTAGCCATGTATTTACTCCTTTGTATTAGTGTCTGACATGATCAGTGTCTGCGATTTCCGCCGCGACGTCTATGCGACGCGGGCTAAAGCTCAGTGGTGGTCAAGCTTTTTGTCGGTAAACAACCAGTCGCGCAGTTCCTTGTCGAAGCTCGGGTCGCGGCGACGGATCCACTCCAGCACCATGGCCGCATGTTCCTTTTCCTCGTCGCGGTTGTGGCGCAGAATGGATCGGAGCTCTGGATCCTTGCAGGCATCGGCGCGCTGGTTGTACCAGTCGACTGCTTCGAGTTCCTCCATCAGCGAGACGATGGCGCGGTGCATGTCGCGTGTCTCTGCACTGAGTTCGTTGATCGGTTCGTGGTAACCCTCGTTGGACATGGAATCCTCCTTTAAAAATTGGGGTGTGGCAGCCTGGTACTTCAGTGCGACGCGACCAGTACATCGGACAAGACCTGGCCCAGCACCTGCTGGGTGACACTGCCCAGCAGCAGGTCCTCGGTCATGCCGGCGCCATGCTTTCCGACCACCACCAGATCGGCGTCGTGGTCGAGTTGTTGCTGCACGATGTCGTGCACCGGGTCGCCGTGGGTCACGACCGCTTGCCAGTTGGCTGGGTCGAGTCCGGTCTCGGTCGCCAGCGTCTGAAGACGCTGCAAGGCCTCACGCCGGATCGACTGGCGGTAATGCCAAACGGCGTCATCGTCGACGCCGGCGAAGCGCATCTTGCCCTCAAAGGGAAACTCGCAGGCGTGCAGCAGGATCAGCTGCGCCTTCGGGCAGATCTGGCGCACCAGTTGAATCGATTGTGCAGCGCTGTCCGAGAAGTCGACCGTGACCAGCACGGTGCGGTAGCTCTGATGGGGTGGCTGGCGCACGAACAGCATGGGTTCCCGGGTCTTGCGCAACAGGCGCTCGGCCGTGGCGCCCAGCAGCCATTGGCGCAGGTATCCGGCTTGGCTGGCACCCAGCACCAGCAGGTCGGCGCCGATGTCGCTGGCGCGTGTCGTGATACTGGCCAGCAAGGGACCCTGCACGCTGTGGGTCGTCGCCGCAACGCCATAGCTGGCTCGGATGTCCTGCGCCAGGGTCGCCAGGTCGGCATCGGCCTGTGCCACGATGCGCGCCACCACGGCGCTGTGCGTGTCGGCGAGCAAACGTGTCAATTGCGCCAGTGCACCGGTCTCGATGACGTGCAGCAATTCGACGCTGGCGCCATTCTCGCGCGCCAGCATCGCGGCACGCTGCGCCGCATGGCGCGCGGCAGTTGACAGGTCAGTGGGCACGAGCATGGCGCGGGGCATGGGCATCGGCGACTCCTAGTGCAAACCATCATACCCGGCCATGAACATCGGCCATTGCGCTTCGCTCCAATGCAGATTCGGATTCAGGCGCTGCTCCTTGCGCAGCGAGCGCAGCAGACGCGCCAGGTTGTCGGCTTTCCAGTGCGCACCGCTGCGAAAGCCGCATTTGTCGAAGTCGACGATCCATGCTTTTCCGCGCAGGTCCAGCATCAGGTTGTGGCAGTTCAGATCGGCGTGGAACACCTGCTCGTCGTGCAGTGCACGCACGACGCGGCCCAGCGCCTGCCATTGGGATGGCGTGAGCGCGCGTTCGTGGTGCAGCGAACGGGCGACATCGGTGGCGTCGGGAATCAGTGCCACCAGAATGTCGGCGCGGTAGAACAGGCCATGGCGCACATGGCGTGCGGCGCAGGCCTGCGGCACCGGCAGATTGCGCGCACGCAGTTGCGCCAGCAGGCTGAATTCGGCCATGGCACGGGTCTGCGCGAGCGGTTCGGCCAGGAACAGGTCACGGCTGATGCGCGCCATCAAACCGCCGCGGTAATAGTGGCGCAGCAAGTAGTGGCCGCCGTCGTCGTGCACCCGGTGAACATGGCCGCGCCCGGCGCCCAGGGCCTGGCTGGCACCGCGCTGTTGCCACCAAGCGGGATCGAAAAGGCCGGGCTGCGCGGTGTCGAAACACGCCGGGTCGACCCACAGGGTTTGGTCCCCATGATGCGATTGCAGCGGCAGGCCGGTTACCGGCTGCCAGCGCGCGAAAGCCTCCAGTGCGGCCATGGTGCGTGCCACGGCGCCACTCATGGCCTGGTACACCGTGCGACCGCGTGCGATCTGCTGAGCCTTGGCAGCACGGTCCTGCATCAGCAGGGTGAACTGCGTGAACACCGCGGTCGCCGAGTCCACTGGTACGAGCGCGTTGGCCGAGACCAGGGTCTCGTACATCTGCGCGAAGTTGTGCGTGTGCCGGCCGGCCAGCAGGGGTTTGTCCAGCGCCAGCACCTCCAGCGGATTGTGGCCGCCGCGGGGAATCAGGCTGCCACCGACAAAACACGCGTCGGCCACGCCGTACCAGCGCATCAGTTCGCCCATGGTGTCGCCCAGCAGCACCTGGGTGTCGGCGCGCGGCGCCTGTCCGCGGCCATGGCGCACGAAACGCAGGCCGGCTTGCTCGAGCAAGCCGGCCACGGTGTCAAAGCGTTCCGGGTGGCGCGGCACCAGGATCAGCAAAGTCATCCGGGTGTTGTGTCAGGTGTTGCACGAATGCGGTGATCAGGACTTCGTCCTCGCCGCCGTGGGTGCTGCCGGCGGTGAGCACGGCGCGCGCGCCAAGTGTCTGGCGACTCGCAGCCACCGCGTCGGCAAGGTCGCTGGCCAGTTGCAGGTCGGACTTGATGTTGCCGGTGACGCGCAGTTTCGACTCGGGCACACCCAGCACGTGCGAAGCGATCGGCCGTGCTCTGGTCTTCACAGCAGATCAGGCGCAGGCTGGCCAGCGCCGGCTGCATGATGCCGCGCCAGCGCGCATAGCCGGCCGCCGATCGCACCGACAGGCGTGCGTTGGCCACAACCACCGCAACGCCGCGCTGCTGCGCCTGGTGCAGAAAATGGGGCCACAACTCGCGCTCGAGCAGGATCACAAGGCGTGGGCTGCCAGGCCTGCAGGAAGCGCCCTGCTGCGTCGGGCAGGTCGAACGGAAAATAAACATGCTCGACCCGGTCGCCAAACTCCTTGCGGATCTGGCGCGCGCCGGTGGGCGTGGTAGCAGGTGATGAGTGGTCGGCCCCAGCGCGCATCGGCGAGCAGGCGTTCGATCAGCGGACGCGCGGCCAGCACCTCGCCGACCGAACCGCAATGCACCATTACCAGGCCGGTGGTCGGCGTTGCAGCAAAGCCGAATCGTTCACGCCAGCGCTCGCGGTAGTGCGGGTCGCGGCGTCCGCGCCACCACAGATAGGCCAGCAGCGGCAGCACCACCACATACCCTGCCAGGCTGTACAGCCGCCGCCACAACGCCGTCACACGCAGCTTTCTGCGCCGCTCAGTGCCAATGCTCGGCCACCCAGGGGGTCGGCGGAACACGGCGATACCATTTGCCGCTGACGCCGTCGATCGCGTCCGGCGGATTGGGTTTGCCGTGGAAGGCGATGATCTTGGCGCCGGCGGGGATCGTCGGTGGCTTGAACCAACTCATCAGGCCGCGCGGCACGCAATGGCGCTTGAAACTGACGCACCAGCCGGTGGGCCAGAACGCGACCTTGCCCTGACGCCCGAGGAACTGGGTGATGTACTCCTGCTCGTTGCGCACATCGGCGATCGAGCCGGGAAAGCCGTCTTTCAGGTGCGCCAGCGCATCGGCATGCTGACCCGTGGTGAAGCGGTAGACCGAGGTGTTGCCGGTGCCGTCCTGCTTGTCCCATTCGCGAATTACGCAGAACGTGCCCGGATGGTCGAAGAAGCAGTCGATGTTGTCGACGATGACGATGTCCAGGTCCAGGAACAAGCGTGGGGCCCTGCAAGTCGTACAGCGGATCGGCGAAGCTGGTGAGCTTGAGCCAGCCGTGGCCGAAGCTCCATGCCTCGCGCTGGTCGAACGGTGCGAAGCCCACGGCCGGAATCGGCCGCACGTCGATGCCGGCGTCGATGCCGTCGCTGTCGTCGCACAGGCAGATGAAACGAAACGGCCGGGTCAGGTGGCGCTGCACCATGGAATGCAGGCGGTTGACGTATTCCGGGCCGTATTTGCGGCCCCACTTGATACACAACACGTTGACGGTCTGCATGGTGTGTGTTTTCTCCAAGGTTGGCGGCCCCTGGATCTGGGCGGATTGCTGCTGCGATAACCGGGCGCGGCCCGGCTTGGGTCGTGACGGCGGCTTGCGGATGTGCCTACTTGGTCAGAACCGCGTCGATCGCCTGCAAGTCGAGGGCCGTCAGTGAGCCGTTGGCCTGGCGCAGACGCAGGCCGCCGACCAGCACATCGTAACGGGCCTTGGCCAGGTCGCGTTTGGTCTGGAACAGCTGGCTCTGGGCGTTGAGCACGTCGATGTTGATGCGCACGCCGACCTGGTAGCCGAGCTTGTTGGCATCGAGTGAGCTCTGGCTGGAGGCTTCGGCCGCTTCCAGCGCCTTGGCCTGGCCCTGGCCCGACAGCACGCCGAAATAGGCGGCGCGGGTGGCCTGCGACACGGTGCGGCGCGCCGCTTCCAGGTCGCTGCGGGCCTTTTCCTCGAGTGCCAGGGTTTCCTTGATGCGGTTCTGCATCGGCATAGCCCGTGAACAGCGGCAGATTGAACGCCAAGGCGACAGTGGCCACGTTGGTGCGGCTGTCCAGGCGTGACGAGGAGCTGCCGTCGTTGTGGGTCAGGGCGAAACTGCCGTTCAGGTCGAGCGTGGGTTTGTTCGCCGGCCTGGGCCTTGCGCGTCTCGAGCTGGGCCACTTCCAGTGCCACCATGGTCTGGCGCAACAGCGGGTGCATGTCGATGGCCTGGTTGACCCAGGCGTTCGACATCCGTCGGTGCCAGCGCTGGCAGCACCACCGGGGGTGCCAGTGGCTTGGGCGACGTGCCGTCCTTGCCCGACCAGGCGGTCGAGGGCGATCTTCTTGACCAGCAGGTCGTTGGCGGCGGCGATCTCCTGCGCCAGCACCAGGTCGTAACGCGCCTGCGCCTCGCGGGTATCGGTGATGGTGCTGGTGCCGACCTCGAAGTTGCGCTTGGCCGCAGCGAGCTGCTCGGCCACGGCGGTTTTTTGCGCTGCGACGAAGGTCACGCCATCCTGCGCGCCGAGCACGTCGAAATAGGCCTGGCTGACCCGCACGATCAGGTCCTGCTCGGCGACCTGCGACCGCGGCCTGGCCCGACGATCACGGTCTTTTGCCCCTGCTCGTAGGTCAGCTGGTTGGCCGGCCGGTACAGCGGCTGTGATGCGCTGACGGTTGCACTCTGGGAGCCGTAAGTCGGCTTGGGTACAGCGACGTTGGCATCGATCGATGGGTGCGCGATATCCCCATCGCCAGGCCGACGGTTGGCAAGGTGCCGGCACGGGCCTGATCGGCCCTGGCGACGGTCGCGTCGTACTGCAGTTTGGCAGACTGGTATGTCGCGTCATAGGCCCGTGCTGTCTCGTACAACTGAACCAGGCTTTGCGCCTGCGCCGGCAGCCATGCCGTCATGGCCAGACCCAACAGCGCCGAAAGCGGGTGTGAGCGGAGCGGGGCGGGGCGGCGATCGCCTGCGTTCGAACGGTCGTACATATTGGGTGTGTCCAGGGTTGTCGGTCCGGATTGAATGCGTGGCCAGGTTGGCGGAATCAATACTGGGGGATGGCGTTGTCGACTTCGTCCGCCCAGGCGTGGATGCCGCCGGCAATGTTGGCGACGCGGTTGAAACCCCGGTCGTGCAGGAACTGCGCCACCTGCATGCTGCGCACGCCATGGTGGCACAGACAGGCGATCGGGGTGTCCGGGTCGAGTTCGGACAGCCGGGGCGGCACGCTGGCCATGGACATGTTCAGCAGCGTGAAGCCGTCGCCGGCCGGACGCTGGCGGTGCGCCATTCCGCCGGCTCGCGCACGTCGAGCACCACGGCCGGTCCGGCATCCTGGTGGCGCGCCAGCCAGCTGGGCAATTCGCGGGGTCGGATCTGGTCAATCATGATCGGGTTTATCGTTTGCAGGGGTTTTCACGGGGCTCAGAAGCTGAAGCGGGACGGTTCGGGGAAATTCTGCAGGCGCGGCGCGACCAGTGTCCCAGGGCTGGGTGCGTGCGGTAGTCGGCCTCGCTCACACGGGTCACGAAGGTGGCGCGCATCATGGGCTCGTCGCCGACGATGGCGCCGAGCCGGCCGCCGATCTTGAGGTGTTGGAGCAAATGCTGCGGCACCTGCGTCGGTGGAACCGCTGAGCACGATCACGTCGAATGGCCCTTCGACCGGTACCACGCCAGCGCCGTCCTGCTGGCGCACCTCGGCATTGTGGATACCGGCCAGTTGCAGGTTCGCGCTGGCCAGCGCGACCAGTTCGGCGTCGGATCTCCAGCGAGATCACGCGCTGGGCCCGGTGTGCCAGCAGGGCCGCCATGTAGCCCGACCCGGCGCCGATCTCCAGCACTTTCTCGTGTTTTTGCACGGCCAGATCCTGCAGCATGCGGGCCTCGACCCGCGGCGCCAGCATGCACTGGCCGCCGGGCAGCGGGATTTCCATGTCGACAAAGGCCAGGGCCTTGTGCGGCGCTGGTACGAAATCCTCCCGTTTGACCACGGACAGCAGTTGCAGCACATGGGCGTCGAGCACGTCCCAGGGGCGGATCTGCTGCTCGATCATGTTGAAGCGGGCTTGTTCGAAGTTCATGGCGCTGTGCATGCGGGGGTCTCGCAAAAAATTCAGGTCAGGCCGTCGATTTTAGGGGCTTGCGCGTCCGGCGCCTTGATACCGAGCAAGCGCCGCGTCCATTGCGCCAGATCGTCCATATAGCAATAGGCCACCGGCACCACCACCAGGGTCAGCAGCGACGAGGTGATGACGCCGCCGATCACCGCCTGGCCCATGGGCGCGCGCATCTCCGAGCCTTCGGTCAGCGCGAAGGCCAGCGGCACCATGCCGAACACCATGGCCAGCGTGGTCATCAGGATCGGGCGCAGCCGGACCCGGGCCGCCATCAGCAGGGCGTCGTCGCGCGCCAGGCCCGGCAACCAGACTGCCGTCGGGTGCGATGCTGGTCTTCGCGCGCCCGGATCGCGAAATCGACCAGCAAAATGGCATTCTTGGTCACCAGGCCCATCAGCATGACGACGCCGATGACCGAGAACATCGACAGCGTCGAGCCGAACATCATCAGCGCCAGCACCACGCCGATCAGCGTCAGCGGCAGCGAGGTCATCAGCGCCAGCGGCTGCACGAAACTCTTGAACTGGCTGGCCAGGATCATGTAGATGAAGATGATGGCCAGCACCAGTGCCGAGATCGCGTAGCCGAAGGCCTCGTTCATGTTCTTGGTCGATCCGCCGAACTTGTAGCTGTAGCCTGGCGGAATGTTGATCGTGTCCATGGCCTTGCTGATGTCGTCGGAGACCTCGCCGGCCGAGCGGCCGCTGACGTTCGCGGTGACGCTGACCTCGCGCGTGAGATCGCGCCGGTTGATCTGGTTCGGCGCTGGTGGTCTCGACGATGTCGGCGACCTGGTTCAGGCGCACGACGCGCGAGCTGCCGTCGGCGTTGCTGCCCACGGCGAACGGCAGGCGTTCGAGATCCTGTGCAGCGTTGCGCGAGGCGCGGGCCAGGCGCACGTTGACGTCATAGGTCTGGTCGTCGCGGGCGCGCCAGTTGCCGACGGTCTGGCCGGCCACCATGGTGCGCAGAGCCGCGCCGATCTGGTTGATGCTCAGGCCCAGGTCGGAGGCCACATCGCGCCGGATCTGCACGTCCAGTGTCGGCTTGTTCGGCTTGACGCTGGAGTCCAGGTCGACCAGGCCGGGGATGGCGCGCACCTTGTTCATGGCCAGCAGCGCGATGCGCTCGAGTTCACCCTGGTCCGGTCCCTGGATCGAGAACTGCAACTGCTTCTCTGCCGCCGACCGAGTCGAGCAGTCCGACATGGGTGACCGTGATGCCGGCGACCTGGCGCAGTCGCTCGCGCATCACGACCGACATCTGGTCGACGCTGCGTTGGCGGTCCTTGCGGTCGACCAGCCGCACGTAGAGGTTGGCGTAGATCTTGCCGTGTGCGCTGCCGGTGTTGATGGTGGTCACGGTGTAGCGCACCTCGGGCATGCGCACGCACGATGGCCTCGACCTGGCGCGCCTTGGCCTCGGTCACCTCGAGCGAAGATCCGACCGGCGTGTGGAAGTCGAGCGTGGTCTCCGAGAAGTCGGATTTCGGCACGAACTCGGTGCCCAGCAAGCGGCACCATGACCACGCTGCTGACGAAGATCGCCAGCGCGATCAGCACCGTGGCGATGCGGTGGCGCAGCGACCAGCGCAGAATGGTCTGGTAGGCCGTCGATCAGCATGTCGGTGCCGCGATCGAAGAGCGCCGGTGACGCGGCCGATGGTCTTGTCGTAGAAGGTCGCGCGGCGCATGCCGTTTGCCGTGGGCCTCGATGCTGGGGTCGTGCCAGATCGACGACAGCATCGGGTCGAGCGTGAAGCTGACGAACATCGAGATCAGCACGGCGGCCACGATGGTCAGGCCGAATTCATGGAAGAACTTGCCGATGATGCCGCCCATGAAACCGATCGGCAGGAACACGGCGACGATGGACAAGGTGGTGGCCAGCACGGCCAGTCCGATCTCCTGGGTGCCGTCGAGCGACGCGTGGAATGCGCTCTTGCCCATCTGGACATGGCGCACGATGTTCTCGCGCACGACGATGGCGTCGTCGATCAGCAAGTCCGACGCACAGGCTCAGCGCCATCAGCGTGATCATGTTGATCGTGAAACCGAACATGTCCATGAACAGGAAGGTGCCGATGATGGCGATCGGCAGCGTCAGCCCGGTGATCACGGTCGAGCGCCAGGAGTTCAGGAACAGGAACACGATCAGCACCGTCAGCATGGCGCCTTCGATCAGCGTCTGGCGCACGTTGGCTCACCGAGACCCGGATCTGGCGCGAGCCGTCGGTGATCTGCTCGAGCCGCACGCCTGGCGGCAGCTGCTTCGTGATCTCGGCCACCGCCGCCTGCAGGCCGTCGACCACGGCGATCGTGTTCTCGTCCTGCGACTTCTGCACCGTCAGCAGCAGCGTGCGTTCGCCGTTGTACAGCGCCAGGCTGTCGAGTTCCTGCGGGCCGTCGACGATGCGGCGCCAGTTGGTCCAGCCGCACCGGCGCGCCATTGCGCCGCGCGACGATGATCTTGCCGAAGTCTTCGGGTCGCTCGATGCGCGCCTCGATCTGAACCACCCGTTCCTGTTCGCGCGAACGAATGGTGCCCACCGGCAGATCCTGGTTTTCGCTGCGCACCGCCGCCACGATCTGCTCCGGCGTCAGGCCATAGGCCTCGAGCGCCTGCGGGATCAGGTACAGGTTGATCTCGCGCTTGGTGCCGCCCACCACGCTGACCGAACCGACGCCGCGCACGTTCTCCAGTCGCTTTTTCAGTGTCTGCTCGGCCCAGTTGGTCATTTCGACGGAGACTGGGCGTACGCACCGGCGCCTTGCCCAGCGCGGCGCCGCTGTCGGGAATCAGCGCGATCGACCAGATCGCGCGCGAGGCCGGATCGAAGCGCAACACCCGAGGTTCCTTGACCTCGGTGCGCAGCAATGGCTTGACCGCTGCGACCTTCTCGCGCACGTCATCGGCGGCCTTGCGCCCGTCGATGTGCAGGCCGAATTCGATGACCACGACCGACCGGCCCTCGTAACTGCGCGAGGTCAGGGCATTGATGCCGGCGATCGCGTTGACACCTTCCTCGACCTTCTTGGTGACTTCACTTTCGACGATCTCCGGTCCGGCGCCCGGATACTCGGTGATGACCACCACCACCGGGAAGTCGACATTGGGGAACTGGTCGATCTGCAGGCGCTGATAGGAGAACAGGCCCAGCACGACCAGGGCCAGCATGACCATGGTCGCAAACACGGGGTTTTGCAGGCTGACGCGGGTAAACCACATGGTCTATACCGCGCCGGATGGCAGCTTGACGGTTGTGCCTTCGCGCAGCTGCCCGACCGAGCCCGCGATCAGCGCCGTATCCTGCGCCAGGCCGGTGACGGTGACCATCCATTCGCCCTTGACCAGGCCACGAGCACCGAGCTCGACCGTCAGGTGCACCACCTTGTTGTCGCGCACCAGTTGCACATAGGGTCGGGGCTTGTCGGTGCGTACGGCGCTCACCGGGATCGCCAGCGCATCGGTGCTGGCGATGGTCAGATGACCCTGGGCAAACAGGCCCTGGCGCAGTCCGGTTGCGGCATCGAGTGCAAGGTAGATCAGTACCGAACGGCTACCGGCTGTGACTGTCGGGTTGATACGAACGACCTTGGCCCGCACCGGTGCAGGTGTGCCCTCGATCTGCAGTTCGGCGGTCTGTCCCAGTCGGATCAGTGGCGAGTCGGACGCAGCCATGCTGGCTTCGAGTTCCAGCCGGCTGATATCGACCAGCTCCAGCACCCGGCCGTCGACTCCGATGCGTTCGCCGTTTTGCGCCAGACGCTGTGCGATCACGCCGCTGATGGGCGCGCGCAACACCGTGTCCTGGAGTTGCTTGGCGATCACATCGACGCCTGCCATGGCCGCACGGTAATTGGCCTGCGCACTGGCCAGGCTGGCGCTGGACGCATCCAGTGCCGACTTCGATATGAAGCCCTGTTCGACCAGCTTGCTGTTGTTGTCGTATGTGCGCTGGGTGATGTCGATCTGGGCCTTCGCGGCCTGCGCCTGCTGCTGAGCCTGACGCAAGCGGGCCTGGGCATCCGTCGCGTCGACCCGCGCCACGACCTGGCCGGCCTTGACCAACTCACCTTCGCGCAGTGACAAGTCCTGCAGCTCTCCGGCCACTCGTGCTTTGATGAAGGCGGACTCGATGGCCTTGAGCGAGCCCGACACCGGCAGCACCTGGGTCAAGGCCTGCATGTGCACCGGGACCAGATCCGCGGCGAACAGCTCGATCACCGCTTCGACGCGCGTGGCGCTCTGGCTCGCAGCCTGCTGTTCTGCCTGACGTTGCTGGACGGTGCGCACAATGCCGAAAGCCAGCACGCCAAGGGTCAGCACGACGACCAGCCATTTGAGGGTACGTTTCATGGGGATGGGGATCCGGGTAATACGCTTGGGTTGGGTGGGACTACGCGAAAGCCGTTGAGCAGGATGTCGACCTGCGCGTCCAGATAATCGGTCGGTACCAGGACGTTGTTCTGGGGCACACAGGCGCCAAACGAGTATTTCGCGATGACCAGATACAGCATTGGCGCGACTACCGTGTGCACGGCGTACTGCAAGTCCAGCGGGCGAAACTCACCGCGTTCGACCCCGCGTTGCAAGATGCGCCGTATCAGGGCATTGCCGGGTTCGATCACCTCACGTTGGTAGAACAGCGCCAACTCGGGAAAGTTGCTGGCCTCGCTGATCATCAGCTTGGAGATGCCCGATGCCTTGGTGTCGCCGATTTGCGACCACCATTCGCGCATGGCATAACGCAGTATCTCGGCTGTGGTACCGGGGAATTCGTCGAGCAGAATGCGCCACTGCGGAAAACGCACCGAGAGGTTTTCGCGTACCACCGCCTTGAACAGGTCTTCCTTGCTGGCGAAATACAAGAACAAGGTTCCCTTGGAAACACCAGCACGCTGCGCCACCTCTTCCACCCGGGTCGCCGCATAGCCTTTCTCGACGAACAGATCGAGCGCAGCCGAAAGCAGCTCCCCCGGCCGCGCTTGTTTGCGGCGGGACGATTTATGCGGATGAGCGACCGGAAGGCCGGGACAGGATGCGGGCACTGGAGGAGCGAAGCGGCGGGCGATTATTAATGACTAACTGGTTATTAATGTACTGCAAGCCAGCTGGCCCAGGCAAAGGGATGGCGATGGCTTTACCCAGCTTTACCTCTGTGCCTGACTGGGTTGGCGCGGGTCCAGGCGCATGCTGGGTTCGGCAAAGTAAAACCACTCGTTGCCGGCCAGTGCCGCCGGATTGGGGAAGACGATGAAGCCGTCGACGTGCGCCAACACGGGTGTGCCGTCGTGACGTATGCCTATCGTGTCTCCTTCGACGAGCGGGTCGTAACTGGACCAGGCCCGCGTGAATCGATCGTCTCCATGGAGCTTGTCGATCACCTGGGTCAGGCGCAAGGTTTGTGGCGTGGCAATCGGCATCGGTGCGCCGGCGTCAATCAACTGCAACTGCGCCAGCGTGTTGTGGATCGCACGCCAGGCGACTTCGGGTGCGGCCAGGTCCTGGTGCTGACCACATTCGAGGGTGACGCCGTAACCGCCCTGGCTGCGCATGTACTCGGTGGTACCCACCCCATAACGCGGATCAGTGCTCAGCAGCGTGGCGCGGTCGGCCGCGCTGGTGCGCGCCATACGGGCCTTGACGCCGTCGGCATAGGTGTTCAGCCAGCCTTCGACGATGCGCCTCGGTCCCAGGCACATGGCCAGCGCCTCTTCCTGGGCGGCGTGCGCAAATGGTTCCAGCGTGCCGGCGTTATTCTGCGGGCCGAGCATCACGAAGGGCTCGCCGGTGCTATGGAAGGAATGCAGGTCGAGCAGCACGTCATGCTGCGCCAGCAATGGACAAAGCACGTTGGCAATGCGGTCTTCATAGTCTTGCGGCTGCGCGTTCGGGTACAGATTGCGGTTGAGGTTGCGCTCTCCCATGCGTTGGCCGCGCTGATAGGCCAGCGGATTGGTGATGGGCAGCAAGGTCAGGCTGCCACGCTCGAGCACCAATGTGCCACTGTCGAGTTCCCGTGCAACCCGTTCGATGGCGCGGCTGCCGCAGGTCTCGTTGCCATGCACGGCGCCTGTGACGATGAGTGCCGGGCCGGGGTTCAGCGCACGAAAACTGTGGATGCGCAGGCTGCGTGTGTCGGCCGCGGCGGGAGCCGAGGCGTTCATGGAGCGAGTCTTTCGCGAACCCAGCGCCCGCTGCTCTCCAGTGTGTAGCGCAGGCGGTCATGCAACCGGCTCTTGCGGCCCTGCCAGAACTGCCAGTTGTCGGGCTGCAGGCGGTAACCACCCCAATGCGGCGGGCGCGGCGGTTGCAGCAGGAACTTGCGCGCCGTAACGTGCGGCATTGGCCACCAGTACCGCGCGGTTGGAGATCACCTGGGACTGCGGCGAAGCCCAGGCGCCGATGCGTGAATCGAGCGGCCGACTCTTGAAATAGGCGTCACTTTCCGCTGGCGTCGACCTTCTCGACGATGCCTTCGATGCGCACCACGCGTTCGAGCTCGACCCAGTGAAACTGCAGCGCGGCATACGGATTGCCGGCCAGTTCCTGGCCCTTGCGACTGTCGTAATTGGTGTACCAGACGATGCCTCGCGCATCAAAGCCCTTGATCAGCACCACGCGCGTACTGGGCCGCAGCCGTTGGTCCACCGTGGCCAGCGTCATGGCATTGGGTTCGGGGACCTCGGCGGCAATGGCCTCGTCGAGCCATTGGGCGAACTGCCTGAGCGGATCGGCGTGGGAGGCGTCTTCGCTCAGTTCGGCCCGTTCGTAACTCTTGCGCAGGTCGGCGATGTGCTTCATGGTGGCAGTATAGAAAATCGGCTGGCGGCCTGTCGTGTGCCCAATCCGGCCCCCGGCTGATCACCTTGGGTCATCGCGTGCGTGCGCCAGCAGGCGCAGCAGTGCCGACATCATCGATGCCATGCTGCGCAGGCAATGCAGGGTCTGGTTGGCGTAGTCCAGGGTCGTGCCATAACGACCGCGTGAGGCTGCGAAGATCTCTCGGTACTGGTGCGCGTTCAGGTCGCCGGTGAAGTTGGGGCTGTTGCGCGACAGGGTGAATGACAGTGCCCGCACCGGGCCTTGCTGCGGTGTCGCAGTGCAGCCACTCGGGGATCGTAGACGCCGGTCACCATCTCGCGCTCCCAAAGCTGGTGCAGCACGGCCTCGCCATCGCGGCGCGGTACCCGCAACACCGCCCCTTGGCAACTGCCACCAGATAGCAGGGCAAATACCAGTCCTGGACGCTCGGGCGTACCACGGTTGACGCGGCTCCACATCTTGAGTGCCCGATGCCAGCCGTGAATGCGGGCCAGGCGCTGCTCTCCAACGTCGAAATCCGGCCGCCAGATCAGCGAGGCATAGGCGAACACCCACAGGTCGGACTTGCCGCCCCATTCCTGCAGCGCGCGTTGCAGCATGGGCGCCGGGTCACGGCCGGGAGTCACGCTCAATCGGACGGCGCTGGGTCGGAAGGCGTGCTGGTGCGCGGCGCGCTGGGCAGAAAGGCGTCGGTGAAGCACAGGTTCTCGTCCAGACCGTGTTGCCATGAAGGCCGGCACCGCGGCATCGACCATGCGTACCGAGCCGCAGAGATAGATCTCGTAGCCCTGCATGTCGGGGAAATCGGTCAGCATGGCCTCGTGCACCAGACCCTGGCGCCCTTGCCAGGCGTCGTTCTCGGCCGGCCTCCGACAGCACCGGAACGAAATGGAAATTGTCGTGTTCGCGCTGCCATTGCTCGGCCAGATCGGCCAGGTAGAGGTTGGCGCGCTGGCGTACGCCCCAGTACAACCACATCGGTCGATTCAGGCCACGCTGGAAGGCATCTTCGACGATGCTCTTGACCGGTGCAAAACCGGTCGCACCGGCGACGAACAGGATCGGGCGCTCGCTCTCGTGCAGTACGAATTTACCCAGCGGGCCCTCGAAGCGCAGGCTGTCGCCGACCTGCATCTTGTTGAATACATGGCCGGTGAAACGCCCGCCCGGTACCAGTCCGACATGCAGTTCGATCTCGGCGCTGGCGTCCGGCGCGTTGGCAAACGAATAGGCGCGGCGCTGCCCGTCGGGCAGGATGATGTTGATGTACTGGCCGGCGGCGAATGCGATGTGTTCGCCCTCGGGCAGCGCGATGCGCAGTCGGATCAGGTCGTCGGCCAGGCGTTCCAGGCTGGTGACCTTGCCGACATGGGTCTTGTGCGCGGTTTTCTGGGCGCCAGGCTCGCGTTGCACCTCGATCGCGACGTCGGACAGCGGCGTCGCGCAGCACATCAGGGTCTGGCCCTGGGCGCGCATCGCCTCGGTCAAGGCGCTCTGCTGGTAGGGGCCATGGTCGACGCGGCCGTGGTGCACGGTGCACATGCACAGCCCGCAGGCGCCGTTGCGACACTCGTAGGGCAGGTCGAGCCCGGCGCGCAGCCCGGCCTCGAGCAAGGTCTCGCCGGCACGTACCGGGTGGGAGCCGGTCTCGTCGTCGACGTTCATCTGGAACTGCGTCGGCCTTGGCACGGCGCCAGCGTGGCGGCAACCACGGCACCAGTGTCAGCAACACGGTCGAGGCCGCCAGCAGGGCCCAGACCTGGGCCATGGGCCACAGGTAGAGCAGCGGGAACACGGTCAGGTAGAACCAGTCGAACTCCAGCACGGTGGGCGACACGTCGAGCGTCGCCGCACCGCCCTGGCTCAGGGCCGGTTTGACCAGTGACAGAACCAGCAAGGTCAACGCCAGGCTCGATCATGATCGGCCGCGGCGGGCTGGTCTTGGCCTTGGGAATGCGCTGCACATGGACCCACATCAGCAGCAGCACCACCAGTGGCACGCCGATGTGCATGAAAGCCAGCAGCGAGAAGAAGCGGTCGTTGACGCTGGATGTGTACAGGAAGTTGCGCGCCAGTGCACCACCGGTGCCGGGCAGCCAGTCGAGCCACTCGAAGGAGGCGACGATGACGAATTGCGCCATCTGGTCCCAGGGCAGCATGTAGCCGTTGATGCCCGACACGTAGACGCCCCAGATCAGCGCCACACCGCTGACCCAGGAAAACCAGCGCCAGCCGCGCATGCGGTCGAAGGCGAAGTGGCGCACCATGTGCAGCAGCATCGTCAGAACCATGGCATCCGAGGCGTAACGGTGCACGCTGCGCAGGATGCCGCCGGCGAACCACTGGCCGTGGGTCAGCGCCTCGACCGAGTCATAGGCACCGGCCACGCCGGTCTCGAAGAAGGCATACAGGTACAAGCCGCTGCCGGCGACCAGCCAGAACAGCCAGAAGGTGATGGAGCCCAGGTGGTAGAGCGGATTGACACGGTCGCCAAAGGCGCGGTTGAACACCGCCTCCACCTGCATGAAGACCCAGCGAAGTGCTGCCTGCAATACCTGCGATCATGCCCTGTCTCCAATACCGGGGGCTGCGCTGCGCGAGCCGAGTGCACGCAGCATCACGATGACGAACAGCAGTCCGCCGACGATGGCCACCAGTCCGCCCAGGCCCATCAGGCCCATGCCGGCGATCTCGCCGCTGAGCGCAGTACCTGGTCGGCACCGGCCACCTTGCGCTGCACGCCATAGCCGCCGGACCAGACCAGGCCGGATGATGTGCATCAGCTGGCCGAGCCCGTACAGGGCGGGCTGCAGGGCCGCCATGCGGCTGTCGGCCGTGCCGTATCCGAGTTGTGGCAGCAGGTGGTAGGCCAGGCCCATCAGTGCCAGCGTGACACCGACGATGCAGCCGTGGTAGTGGGCCGGGATGCGCACGTTGGCGCCATTGATGAAGATGCCGATCACGCCACCAGACACGAACAGCACGATGGACCACACCAGCGCCGCGCGCAGCGGTCGGCTGCGTGGCGTTCGCCGCTGGCGCGGCGAACAGCCCCAGCACCACGGCCAGTGCGATCGGCGCGATCGCCAGGCCGCCGCCAATGCGCATGGCCCAGGTCAGCAGGGCGCGGTGCTCGACCGACGCGATGTCGTGCGCGAGGTAGGCGTAGGGCGTCACGAACACCGCCGCCAGTGCCAGCGCGAACATCAGCACGGTGACGCGCGGGCTGATGGCTCAGCCGGGCGCCACTGGCGCTGCCAGTGCCAGCCAGGCCACCAGCATCAGCAGGTCCAGGTGAACTGCAGCGCATGGCCGCCACCCCAGAACAGTATTTCGTAGTAGGCCTTGCCCTCGAGCGTCGATCGGCACCACCGCGAACGACCAGGCGAAGGCGCCGAGCGCGACTGCGCCCGACACCGCGGCGGCATTGAGACCGAAGCGCAGCGCCCCTTGTCCATCGATCATCGGGCCGGTTTGGGCGCGGCCCACAGACTGTGCGCGACCAGTACCGTGGCGCCGAGTCCGAACAGCACCAGCGCGAACAGGAACAAGGGCCGATCGAGCACCGGGATGTAGTTGGCCATGACCGGCGCACCGCTGCCGAGAAAGGCCGAAAGTGACATCAGCAGCGCACCCGGCCGCAACCGGCGAGCGCGAACCAGCCCCAGGCGGTGGCCGCGTGGCGGTTGTTCAGGCTCCACAGCATGCCGGCCAGCGCGACGAACCAGACCAGCACCGACAGGTCGACATGCACCACCAGCGCGACGCGGAAAAAGTCGGTTCCCGGCAGCCATGGCATTGATGCCCGGCGTGCGCGACAGCACCAGCAACAGCGAGAAGATACCGGAGCCGATCAGGGCCAGCAAGCCCAGCCACATCCAGCCGCGGGCGAGCGTGCGGCGCGCGTCTTGTGGCACAGCGATGTGATAGTGGACATCGGCGCTGGCCCTCGTGCGGGATTGGCGCTGGTGTGCGTGTGAGGATTCAGTCAAGGTGTTCATTGCAAGGTGATCCCGCCCTTGCCCGGCTCGAAGTCGATCACCAGGATCTGGGCCGGCTTGAGCGTGACGCGTGGCCTGGCGCTGGTAGTTGAAACCCGCGCTGCGCACATCGTCCTTGAGTCGGACCGCGAGCGTATGGCTGCCGGCTGGCACCTGCAGCCGATGGTAGGTGGTCGACGAGCCGTCGCGCGAGAGTCCGGATGGTTCGGCCACATGGCGCAGCACGGTGGCGCCGTCGATGTCAAGTTCGACCGTGATCGGTGAGCGTTCGCGCGGACAGACTTTGGTCCTGCGCATGGTCGGCTTGAGTTTGGCCAGTTCCTCTGCGCTGACTTCACGGCATTCGGCCACGACCTGTCCCTGGTGATTGAAGCTGAGCTTGATCAGGGCCTGATCGTCTGCCAGGTAATGGTAGGGCGGCCAGGTTGAGAATACGCCGAGGATGAGCGCGAACAGGCCGTACAACAGGCCTTGGCCGAGCCAGGCCATAGGGCCGCGATTTTGCCGTTCAGACATGGGCCTGTACTCCGGAAGTTGTTGGTTTGTCGAGTGATTGGGCCAGGCGCTGGCGCAGACCTTGCAACGCGCGCGCAACGCTGTCCTCGTCGCCCGCGTCGGCCCATGCCAGAGCCAGTTGTTCGCGCGGCACCGAGGCTCGCAGATGAGGTTCGCGCGTGCCCTGCAGGCGCTGCGCGGTCCAGCGCTGGCCAAGGCGATAGATGCAACTGCTCTCGGAGCAGCCGCTGACCACGACGCCGGACGGCCCCGTCGCGCAGCGCGTACTCGACGAAGGAGGGCGGTAGTTGCGCGGCGCAGACCAGGTCCAGTGCTAGCACGTCGGGGCCGGCCAGGCGGCCGACCTTGGCACCATGCTGGCAGCCAAACACGACGATCTTGCCCGGCGTCTGGCCCATCGCGCCGAGGCCCTGAGTCAGACGCTGGCGCAGGGCCCCGATCGGTGAGGCGGGCATATCGATGCCGGTAACCAGTTCTGCGGCGCTGCGAAACGGCGTCGACGAGGGGCAGGCGCCGACGCAGATGCCGCAGCTCGCGCACAGGTCGCTGTTGACCTGCGCCATCTGGCGCAATGAGCGAATTGGGTGCGGCACCATTGTCACCGCGGCATAGGGGCAGTCGTCGAAGCAGCGCCGGCAGCCATTGCAGTTGGCCGGATCCACCACGGCAACCGGAGCCTGCGCCGGCTGAGGCAGAAAGGGCAGGGCGAGCAAAAACAGCAAAGACAGCGCCAGCAAGGCCCAGACCATGCTGGGCGAGCTGGCGTAGGCCAGCGGATGAATGAACAGCAGCAGCCAGTCCAGCGCCAGCGTGGTCGGTGCAATGGCCAGGTCGGCCGGCGCATGGCTCATCACCGGCGCGGCCAGTGCCAGGGCGAGCAGGGCCAGAAAGACCGCGGCCGCCATGGGTCGGGGCGGGAAAACAGCGGCGTGGGCCAGTCGCTGGATGTGGAACCACAGACCGAACACGAGGAACAGCGCGACGCCGACATGCACGAAGATGAAGAGCGAGAACAGTCGGTCGCTGACGGCCGCCGTGCCAAGGAAATTGCGCGTCAGTGGTGAGGCGAATATCGGCAGTGCGTCGAGCAGTTCTGCCATGGCCATGGCCGAGAACTGGCCCAGTTGGTCCCAGTTGAGCCAGAAACCGCCAATCGCGCTGGTGAAGGCCAGCAACAACAAAGGAACGCCGGTCAGCCACGAGAAGCGCTGGAAGCCGCTATAGCGTCCCATCAGCGCCTCGCGCAGCAGATGAAGAAGCAATCACGACGATGAAGGCGTCCGCGGCGTATCGGTGAACGCTGCGCAATACGCCTCCCAGGTACCACTGCTGGCGCGAAAGCTGGTCGATCGAACGGTAGGCGCCTTCGGCCGAGGTGTCGAGCACGGCGAACAGATAGATGCCGCTGATTCCGAGCAACCAGAACAGCAGGAATCCCAGCGCGCCCAGATGCCGCAGCGGGTTCATCTGCGGGCCGCAGATACGCTCCAGACGGTGTTCTATCAGTTCGAAAACGGCAAGTGCAGCGAGCCGCGACCTGCGCAGCGGATGGGTCTGGCCTGGCATTTCAATGCCGCCCGGCCGTGGCTATGGTATTGACGGCTTCTAAGATAGCTGGCGAAGATGGGAACTGCTGCATGTCAGATGCCGGTCCCGGTCAATGGCCGGCTCGGGCGTATGGCGTTGCGCCTGCGGCGCCGGTTGTCGCGCCATTCTGCCAGGAAGAACCAAGCCATTGCGAAAGCGAAGGTTAATCCGCCGGCGATCTCGAGGAAAAGCGCGTAGTCGTAGCGGTAGGTTCCGGTCTCGGGATCGTACACGGTGCACAGGATACGCACCCTCTCGATCAGGTCGGCCAGCGGCATGCCGGCGGGCATAGGAGCGTCGCGCAACATCAGTCGCAGCGGCTCGCCGAGTTGGTCACGGGTGAATTTCTCGCCATAAACCTGGGTCGCGATGCGTCCTTGCGCGTCGAGCACCGACACCGTCAGCATGTGGTCGAAGCCGGCGGGGGTGGCTGCATAGCTGAAGCCGAAATCGCGCGTCAGCGCGTCGACCGTGGCCGGTGGGGGGCTCAGAAAGCGCCAGTTCGGCTCGTTGATCCGCATCTGGGCGGCGAAGGCGCGCATCGCGGCGGGTGAGTCAAAGGGCTGGTTGAAGCCGATGCTGACCACATTGAACTTGTCGGCGCCAAACACCTCGGCCAGTTGGTCTACTGCATCAGCCAGCGATTTGGTCGTCGTCGGGCAGACCTGAAAGCAACCGGTATAAATGAAACTCACGAGCAGGGGCTTGCCGGCGAATGCCGCTAGACGCACCGGCTGGCCTTTCACGTCGAGCAACTGGTGATGCCCCACGGCGCGGCCAATTGCCGCCTGGCTGTCGCGCAGCGCCGTCTTGGCGTCGAGTGCAGTCGGGGTCGGTGTGGTCTCCTGTGCCGCCAGCGGGCCGGCGAGCACGGCCCATGCCAGGGCGAGAAGCCAGCCGCGAGAACTCATCTCGATAGACCGTCGACCGTTGCGGCGGCCAGAACCAGGGAAAGCTGCACCAGGGACGCGAAGAACGCGCCCATCGCTGTCTTGCGGCTGGGAGTGCGGGCAAGTTGCCAGGCCTTGTGCACGAAATGCCCACCGCCCAGAGCCGCTCCTACCAGGTAGATCGGGCCGGCGCCGAAGAACACCGGCAACAGCGACGCGACGGCCAGTGCAACCGTGCTGTAGAACACCACCTGGGCAGCGCGCTGCGTGCCCACCACGACCGGCAGCATCGGCACGCCGGCGGCCTTGTAGTCGGCCTGGTTGGCGATTGCCAGGGCCCAGAAATGTGGTGGCGTCCACAGGAACAGCACCAGTGCCAGCAGTAGCGGCAGCGCACCGATATCAGGGTTGACGGCAGCCGCGCCGGCCAGCACCGAAAAGCTGCCGGCCAGGCCACCGATCACGATGTTGAGCCAGCTGCGCCGCTTGAGCCACAGCGTATAGATCACGCCGTATGTAAACGCGCCTAGAAAGGTATACAACGCTGCAACCGGATTGAGTCCGACCCAGGCGCTGGCGACGGCAACGGCCAGCAACAGCGCGATGACGAGCAGCCAGAGCGGCGAGTGCCGCAGCTGCGCCGGTGACAAAGGCGCGACCCCGGGTGCGCGCCATGAGCCGGTCGGTGTCAACTTCGACATACTGGTTGAACGCACCGGCCGCCGCCGATGCGGCCAGCACCGACAAGGCCAGCACGGCGATCTGCCATAGCTCGGGCGCCGGGCCCGGCGTGACGGCCATGCCCACCAGCGCGGTGACCATGATCATCGACCCGATGCGCAACTTGAACAGACCCAGAATGGCCCTGGCACGTTGCGCCCCGGCGGCTCGGGCCGGCTGGGCGGCTGCGGTGCTGGTATTCATGCGATGTCCCCGTGCGGCGTTCGATGGCAGTTACGTGGTGCGCAGGATCAGCTCAGACCCCAAACCTGCGACAGATACTTCCAGTTGATGAAGTAGTACAGGATGAAGGAGACCAGGAACACCATGGCCAGCACGAAGGTGCCGGGGGCAGCAAAGCCGGCCGAACCGTAACTCTGAGCGACCGCGGTTGGTGCGGTGCGCGGAATCGGCGTGAAGGTATTGCTCTTCTTGCCTTCGTCCAGGCGTTTGCCCCACAGCAGTGAACCCACCGTTACATAGATGTAGATGCCGCCGCCGACGATGGCTGCGATGCCGGCGATGCCGACCAGGCCCATCATCAGGTAGGCCGCACCGGGCCACTCATAGGCCAGCGGCGCGCCATTGAAGGCCATATCCCAGTGGCGCCGCGAGACGCCCAGGGTACCGGCACCCATCATGACCAGGCAGAAGAAATACATCGAGAAACCGAACAGGTAGGGCTGCCACTGGGCCAGCTTGGGCGAGATCGTCTCGCGCTTGAACAGCACCGGAATCAGGAAGTAGGTCAGCGCCATGAACGACAGCGTGGTGCCCACGACCACGGTGGCGTGGAAGTGGCCCGGCACGTAGATCGTGTTGTGGATGATCATGTTGAGCTGTTCGGTGCCCATCATCACGCCCGAGATGCCGCCCAGGAAGCCGAAGCCGATGATCGAGATGAACACGCCCGAGAACACCGGGTTGCCCCACGGCGCCTTGCGCAGCCACTCGAACAGGCCCTTGTTGTAGCCCTTGGCGCGTTGTGCCACTTCAATTGCGCCGGGAATGGTCAGTCCGTGGATCATCGAGGCCAGCACCGCGAAGTACATGAAGTAGCTGGTGTTGACGACCTTCCACGCGGTGCTGACACGCCGGGGTCGGCCAGCAGGTGGTGCGCGCTCGCCAGTTGCAGGAACAGGATGTAGAGCAGGAAGGCGCCGCGGCTGACGCGCTCGCTCATTGGCTTGGCGCCGAAGGCGATGGCAGCTACCGCGTACCAGATCGAGATGTGCGCGGCGACGTTGATCTGCTGCGACGAGTGGCCGAAGGCCCACCAGATGGTGCGGTAGATCAGCGGGTCGACCGATTCCTGACGAGCCCAGCGACATCAGGTAGGTCGGGATCAGGATGATGGCGCCCGAGACGATGGTGAACACCGCAATGATGCAGGCAACGATGGCGCCGAAAGTCACCAGCGGCACCGAGCCCTGATAGGTCTTGTCGCGCTTGGCAACGACCAAGGTGCCCAGGAACACGAAGCAGCCGATCAGCGCGCCGACCGCGAACAGGATCAGGCCGAGGTAGAACGAAGGCTCGGCCATCATCGGCACGTAGGACGTCATCATGACGCTGGAGCCGCCCTCATAGACCGCCCAGTTGTTCATGACGGCGCCGACGATCATCAGCACGAAGGCTGCCCAGGCCCAGCGGGGCGTGGCAAGCCGGCATCGCAACAGCGTCGACGAGCAGAAGTAGAGCACCGCGATTTCGAAGAAGATGATCCAGAAGATCAGCATGTCGATGCCGTGGGCAGTAAGCACCTGATAGAAGGTGTCGGCCTCCAGCCAGTGGACGGCTGGCCAGCGCGTCAGCACGACGCCGATGGCCAGAATGCCGCCGATCAGCAGAAACACCACCGCCGCGACGGCGTTGGCGAGCATCAGCTTTTCAGCCTGGGATTCGAATTGCAGGCCCGAGCGCGGGCAGGTGCGATATGTAGTTGTCATGGCCGTTTCCGTCTCACTTCACATAGATGCGGCCCACCATCGAGTGGTGGTTGATGCCGCAGTACTCGTTGCACACTACCGAGTAGGTTCCGGCCTGGTTCGGCGTAACGGTGATCACATGCTCGTAACCGGGCACGATCTGGATATTGATATTGGCCGGTTGCAGCGAGAAGCCGTGGTTGTAGTCCATCGACGTCAGGTGCAAACGGTAGGTCTTGTCCTTTTCCAGTTCCAGAATCGGCCAGAAACTCCACAAGCGCGCGACCATGTAGATGTCAGCGCCGGGCGGGGGCGCGACCACCGGCGTCTTGTCGGCGGTCTCGGTACGCACCGTGTATTTGTCGACGAAGGCCTGGGCGCTGGCGGTGAACTTCTCCGGCGTCGTCTTGTAGGTCTCGGTGGACAGGTTCTGATTGCCGTAGATATGCCAGCCCACCATCATGGCGAACATGGTCAGACACCAGATCAAGGCTAGGAGGATCCAGGTCCCTTCGACCCGGTCCAATGGGTGTTTCCACCACAGTCTATCGGCGGGAGGCAGTATGGCGCTCATGGTGCGTGCCCTTTTAGTTGTTGATTGGAACTTGCTCGGCCAGTGGCACTCTTACTTGGCCAGCGGAATGGTCAGGATGTCGATAACGCCCCACAGGGAATAGACAATCATCGGAATCATGACCCCGAGAAACAGCAACAGGAACGGGTTGTCCAGCAATTGCTGCATGAAGGGGACCTTCTCGTCTTCGGAATCGGTATCACTCATGATGTCTCCTATTAAGGGTTCTGCAAAGCATCGCGACGCACGGCGAACAGTGCGTAACAATTGGTGCGGCTGATTCTGCGGCGTGGGTTTGGTATTTGACTTGAACCAAATCAAGAAAGCGAAATGTCACAAACGCCGTAAGGGCAAGCCGGGCCCCAGGTGACTCTACTATAGTTCGGTTCGCTTCACGCGCCACAATAGGCGCATGGATTCAACACAACACCGCCGATCCGGATTGCGAACACTGGCGTTTTGCTGCGCTGCGCTGGTGCTGGCGATCACCAGTCTGAGCGCATTCATCCGCCTGTCCCACGTGGGACTGGGCTGCGAGCCGTGGCCCAGTTGCTATGGCAGTGCGCTGCGCGCGGCACAGGAGGGTGCATCGGCGCCGGTCAGCGGCAGCACGGCTGTGCATGTGGCGCGGCTGGCACATCGCGTGATTGCGACCGCGGCACTGGCTGGCGTGGTCGCGATGGTGGCTTTGTGTCTTGTCGGTCGACCCCGTATGTGGCGCGACGGCCTGCTGGCGCTGTTGCTGCTGGCCCTGGCGCTGGGGCTTTCGGTGCTCGGCGTGTGGACCAGCGGCTCCCGGCTACCTGCCGTGGCAATGGGCAACCTGCTGGGCGGCATGCTGATGTTTGCGTTGTGCTGGCGTCTGGCTGCGCCCTCGGAGCCACCAGACAGGGGGGCGACGAACAGGGTCTCCGTGCTGGCGGGCATCGTCGCGGTCCTTTTGTTGTGCCAGATCGCCTTGGGGGCGTTGACGAGCGCATCCTACGCCGGACTGAGTTGCTCGGGGGCGCTTGACTGCCTGCGCTCGACCGATATGGCGTCGTGGCCCTGGACGATGCTCGATCCCTGGCGCGAACCGGTATGGGACGCCAGCGCCGTGCCGATCAACGGTACAGCCGCAGTGACCCAGTTATTGCATCGTATCGGTGCCACGGTGCTGGTGTTGCTGCTGGTTCCGTTGGCGATAATGGCGCTACGCAATCGGCATCGGTTCGAGGCGTGGTCGCTGCTGGTGCTGCTGGCGCTGCAAATGGTTGCGGGGGTGATGATGGTGGGTACGGGTCTGGCGCTACCGTTGGTACTCGTCCACAATTTGATTGCGGTCCTCATGTTGGCGTCGATAATTCGTTTGATTTGATATGAATCAATTGACAGTGATCATCGGTCGGCAAAATCCCTACCGCTAACGAGGAATTTGGAACGCTCATGGAAGACCGCCTGTTCGATGTGCCGAGGTACCTGTCGGTGTTGCCGCTGTTCAACGACCTCAGCCCGCAGGAGTTGCGCGATGTCGCGGCCGGATCGACGCTGCGCCGGTTGGCCCGCGGCGACATGGTGTTTCGTGTCGGCGAGCCCTGTAACGAGTTCCATGTGGTTGTCACCGGGCAGGTCAAGCTTTTCGTGCTGTCGCCATCCGGCCAGGAGAAGGTGGTCGAACTGATCAGCACCGGACAGAGTTTCGCCGAGGCCATCATGTTCACCGACCGGCCTTATTTTCTTAGCGCCCAGGTGTTGACCGATGCCGTGATGCTGACGGTTTCCAAGCAGGCCGTCATCGACGAGATCGCGCGCGATCACCGTTTTGCCTTGCGCATGTTGGGCGGCATGTCGCGCCGGCTGCACGGCCTGGTACACGATGTCGAGGCATATGCCCTGCATTCCGGGCTACAGCGTGTGATCGGTTATCTGTTGCGCGACCAGGATGTCGACGGTTGCGAGGCCGGGGAGGTGCGTACCGTCTCCTTGCCGGTCAGCAAGGCAACCATAGCTTCGCGGCTGTCGCTGACGCCAGAGTACTTCTCACGCGTGCTGCACGAACTGGAGAGCCGGGGCCTGATCGAGATCGACCGGCGCGACATCCGGATCCCCGATACGCGCAAGCTCTCGAGCTACCAGCTCGAAGCGGCCTGAACTGGCGCGCGGGTGCGCCGCACGCAGTGGGGTAGCAGCCGCTTCGCGGGTCACATCTGTCATGCTCCCCGGGCGTTGACGTGGCGCCCGACGCGCCCTAATTCCCAGTCACAAGGCCACCCCGTCCCCTGATGCTCAAGTTTCTGCCCCCGGCACTGCGCGGTGTTATCGCGCTGACGCTGCTCGTATTCAATACCCTGTTCTGGTGCACCCTGCTGCTGGTGCTGGCCCTGGTCAAACTGGTACTGCCCTTGGCGGCCGTGCGCCGGCGGATCGATCCGCTGCTCAACCGCATCGCCAGCTACTGGGTCGGCTGCAATTCCGCGTGGATGCGTCTGACCCAGGGCACGACTTGGGACGTTGCAGGCGTTTCAGACCTTGCCTACCAGAACTGGTATCTGGTCAGTTGCAACCACCAGTCCTGGGTCGACATCCTGGTATTGCAACGCGTGCTGAACCGGCGCATTCCGCTGCTCAAGTTCTTCCTCAAGCGCGAACTGATTTACCTGCCGGTGATCGGGCTGGCCTGGTGGGCGCTGGACTTCCCCTTCCTGCGGCGTCAGTCCAAGGACGACCTGCGGCGCAATCCGGCGCAGCGCCTGGCCGACCGTGAGGCGACGCTGCGTGCCTGCGAGAAGTTTGCCCGGCTGCCCACCAGTGTGATCAGTTTTCCCGAAGGAACGCGGCTGACACCGGAAAAGCAACGGAGTTCGCCCTATCGCCACCTGCTCAAGCCCAAGGCTGGCGCGCTGGCGCTGACGCTGGGCGTGATGGGGGAGCAGTTTCACGCCTTGGTCGATGTGACGATCGTGTACCCGGATGGCGCTCCGAGTCTGTGGGATTTCCTGTGTGGCCGGGTGCCGCGCATTGTTGTGCGCGCACGCCAACTGCCGATTCCGCCGGAATTCAGCAGTGGCGACTATACGCAGGACCGCGCATTCAGGCGCGCCTTCCACCAATGGCTGGAGGCGATCTGGGAACACAAGGATCAGGAGATAAACGCGCTGCTCGGCCACGATCAGCAAGCCACGGGGAAATGAGCCCGGACACTGCCGGATCCGGGAGTTGCCGGCTGCAAGCTGACTGACGCGGTCCGATCGACTATTCAGTCGGCATTTGACACAGATCACGACGCCGGCGCGTCGACTTCGTTAAGCTCCGGGCCGTGTCATCGCTCGCCCCGTCTACTGAAGTGTCTCCCTTCGATCTGGTCTGTCCCGCCGGCAGTCTGCCCGCTCTCAAGGCCGCCGTCGACAACGGCGCGAATTGTGTCTACCTGGGCCTGCGCGACGCGACCAATGCACGCAACTTTGCCGGCCTGAACTTCGACGAAGCAGCCATCCGAAGTGGCATTACGTACGCCCATGAGCGCGGCTGCAAGGTGTACATGGCGCTTAACACCTACCCCCAGGCCGCCAATCCTGAACCCTGGCGCAAGGCCATGGATCAGGCCGTGACGCTGGGCGTAGACGCGGTCATCCTGGCCGATCCAGGGCTGATGGCATACGCTGCGCGTACGCACCCGCAATTGCGCCTGCACCTGTCTGTGCAAGGCTCGGCCACCAATCATGACGCCATCAATTTCTATCACGAACAGTTCGGCATTGTTCGCGCGGTGTTGCCGCGCGTGTTGTCGCTGACCCAGGTCGCACAGGTGATCGAGAAGACCCCGGTCGAGATCGAAGTATTCGGCTTTGGCAGCCTGTGCGTGATGGTCGAGGGCCGCTGTGCGTTGTCCTCCTATGTCACCGGGGAATCACCCAACACCCATGGCGTGTGCTCGCCGCCCAAGGCGGTGCGCTGGGAGGAAACCCCACGCGGTCTGGAGTCGCGGCTCGGTGGCGTGCTGATCGACCGCTACGAGGCGGGCGAAAACGCGGGCTATCCGACCTTGTGCAAGGGCCGTTTCGACGTCGAGGACGACAAAGACTACTACGCCATCGAAGAGCCGACCAGCCTGAACACGCTCGAATTGCTGCCACAGTTGCACAAGATGGGCGTGCGTGCCATCAAGATCGAAGGCCGCCAGCGCAGTCCCGCCTATGTAGCGCAGGTGACGCGGGTCTGGCGCCAGGCGATCGACCATTGCCTGGCCAACCCGCACCGTTATGCGCCCCGTCCCGCCTGGATGGTCGAACTCGACAAGGTCGCCGAGGGTCAACAGCACACGCTGGGCGCCTACCACCGGCCCTGGAAATAGGACCCTGCTTGCCATGAAGATCGCACTGGGTCCGCCCCTGTACTACTGGCCGCGCGACACCGTTCTGCGCTATTACGAGGCGATCGCCGAATCACCAGTCGACATCGTCTATCTCGGCGAGACCGTGTGTTCGCGCCGCCGCGAACTGCGCTTGGCCGACTGGCTGGACATCGCCGCGCAACTGCGCAGCGCCGGCAAGGAGGTGGTGCTGTCGACCCAGGTGTTGCTCGAATCGGGCGCAGAGGTCGGCACCATGCACCGCGTCACGACCAACGGCGAGTTCCTGGTCGAGGCGAACGATATGGGCGCCGTGCGCCAGCTGGCCGGCAATCTGCCGTTTGTGGCCGGCCCCCACCTGAATCTGTACAACCTGCCGTCGCTGCAGTGGATGGCCTCGCTGGGCGCCACCCGCTGGGTGATGCCGCTGGAGATGCGGCGCAGTGACCTGGCTGTGATGCAGCAGGGCCGGCCCCAGGGACTGCAGACCGAGGTGTTCGCCTTTGGCCGCATGCCGCTGGCGTTCTCGGCCCGCTGCTTTACCGCCCGGCACCGCAACCTGCCCAAGGACGACTGCCAATTCAGCTGCATCGACCATCCCGATGGTCTGATGCTCAAGACGCGCGAGCAGGAACCGTTTCTGGTGCTCAACGGCATACAGACGCAGTCGGCGAAGGTCTACAACCTGGTGCAGGCCATGGACGACATGCGCGCGCTTGGAGTCGACATCGTTCGCCTGAGCCCGCAGGCGCAGAACATGCCCGAGGTGATCGCCGTCTTCGACGCCGTGCGCCGCGGTGAACTCGACAGCGCAACGGCACAGGCCCGGTTGCTGCCATTGATGCCGGAGCGGCCCTGCAACGGCTACTGGCATGGTCTTCCCGGCCTGGATCAGGTCGATGCGGGCGCGGCGCTCGCGCAGGAGGCGGCCCTTGATCCGCGGTGAGCGCTTCAACGGCATCAGCCATCTGGTGGGTGCGTCGCTGGCCCTGGTCGGTGCGATCTGGCTGGTGGTGCAGGCATCGCTGGCGGGTGACCCGTGGCGCATCGTGTCGTTCAGCATCTATGGCGGCACGCTGGTGCTGCTGTATGTTTTCTCGACGCTCTATCACAGCCTGCGCGGCCGCGCCAAGGATGTGTTTCGCAAGTTCGACCATTGTTCGATCTACCTGCTGATTGCCGGCAGCTACACGCCGTTCCTGCTGGTGAGCCTGCGCGGCGTCTGGGGTTGGTCTCTTTTCGGCGTGGTCTGGGGCTTGGCTCTGGTGGGTATTGCGCAGGAGATCTGGCTGGCGCGCGGCGCGCGTATCACCTCGCTGGTGATCTATCTGCTGATGGGCTGGTTGGCGCTGTTGGCGGTGTCGCCGCTGTGGCAGGCCCTGGGTCCGACCGGATTTGCCGGACTGCTCGCGGGTGGCGCCTGCTACACCGGCGGTGTTGTCTTTTATGTCAACGACGAACGGTGGCGCCATGGACACGGGATCTGGCATCTGTTCGTGCTCGCCGGCAGCCTCTGCCATTTCTTGACCGTGCTGCTGTTTGTTGCCTGAACCCTTACCACCACCATGACACCGTCCCCATCTTTGCTGCTGCCCGGACCCGTAGGTGCCCTGCTGGCACGGCTACCGGCCTATCCGGGTTCGGTGCTGCTGGTGAGCCTGCTCAATCGCCGATTGCTGCCCCAGCTGCCTGCCGATGTGCTGGCGCTGTTGGCGAACCGGACGCTGCGCATCGAGGTGCGCGACGCCCGTCTGACCTTCGACTTCAGCTGCGTCAACAACCAGTTCATCGCTGTTTCCGCGGCACGCGCGAGCGACCTGACGATCAGCGCCAGCGCACATGATTTCCTGCGTCTGGCGCAGCGCCAGGAAGATCCGGACACCTTGTTCTTTTCGCGGCGCCTGTCGATGCAGGGTGACACTGAACTCGGCCTGGTTGTCAAAAACACACTCGATGCGCTGGAAGCGCCGGTGTTCGACCTGCGCCAGTGGGCCCCCGACAAACTGCTGGCACGGTTTGCGCCAGCGCGTCGCGCAGACACACACCACCCGGAGGGCCGGTGACCCATGCACGTTCTAACCGGCTCCCGCTGGTTTATTCCTGCTCGGGCTGCTCCAGTGCAGCGCAAACTGCCAACCACGTCGCACTGCAGCTTGACCGCCAGAATCTGGCCGAGATGTCCTGCATTGCGGGTGTGGGTGGCGACGTGGCCTCGCTGGTCCGGCTTGCGCGTTCGGGGCGAACAATCATCGCGCTCGACGGTTGCTCACTGGCTTGCGTGCGCCATACGCTGGCGCGGCATGCGGTCGAGCCGACACGCTATTACCAGTTGCAGCAGCACGGAGTGAAGAAGCGGCTACACAAGGATTTTGACACCGCGCAGGCTGCCAGCGTGCTGGCTCAGGTTGCGGCCGAGTTGCCCGCCTTGCCGTTGCACGCACCAGCGCCGGAGCCGGCATGAATGATGCGGCCAGCGCTATTGGCGATACGCCGCCGTGCCGGCGCATCGTGGTTGCGATCACCGGCGCCAGCGGCGCGATCTATGGGCTGCGTCTGCTGCAGCGATTACAGGCCCTGCCCGGCGTGGAGACGCATCTGGTGGTGTCCGACGCCGGCTGGACCAGCCTGCGTCACGAGACCGATTGCGAGCCGTCGGTGGTGCACGCGCTGGCGAGCCAGGTGCACGATGTACGTGACATAGGCGCCAGCATCGCCAGCGGGTCCTTTGGCGCCAACGCCATGGTCGTGGCGCCGTGTTCGATGCGCAGTCTTGCGGCTATCGCGCACGGGCTGTCGGACAACCTGGTCACGCGCGCCGCTGACGTCATGCTCAAGGAGCGCAGGCGTCTGGTACTGATGGCGCGTGAGTCGCCGCTGCATCTGGGCCATTTGCGCAACATGGTGGCGGTGACCGAGATGGGGGCCATCGTTTGCCCGCCGATGCCGGCCTTTTACCTGCACCCGCAATCCGTCGACGACATCGTCGATGCCGGCGTGGCGCGCGTGCTCGACCTGATCGACCTGCCTCACGCGCAGGCGCGCTGGCAAGGTCTGGTGCCGGCAGAACGCCCCGCCGTCAAAGCCTGATGGTGTACCGCGACCTGCGCGAATTCCTGGCCCAACTGGAGCAGGAAGGGGAGCTGCGTCGCATCACCGATCCGGTGTCACCGCATCTGGAGATGACGGCATTGTGTGACCGGGTGCTGCGCGTGGCGGGTCCGGCTCTGTTGTTTGAGCAACCGACCGGGCATGCGATGCCGGTGCTGGGCAACCTGTTCGGCACGCCCGCGCGCGTCATGCGGGCCATGGGCTTGCGCGAACGCAGCGAGTTGCGTGCACTGGGTGAAATGCTGGCCGCGCTCAAGGAGCCCAGCGCGCCCAGCGGCCTCAAGGAAATGATGGGCATGAGCAGCCTGCTCAAGACCCTGTGGCAGATGGCGCCACGGCAGGTGCGAGGCGCACCGTGTCAGCAACAGGTGTGGGAGGGGCCGGATGTCGACCTGGCCCGCCTGCCGGTACAGCACTGCTGGCCGCTGGACGTGGCGCCGCTGCTCACCTGGGGCCTGGTCATCACCCGTGGCCCGCTCAAGCGGCGACAGAACCTGGGCATCTACCGCCAGCAGGTGTTGTCGCGCAACGAACTGATCATGCGCTGGCTGGCCCATCGCGGCGGTGCGCTCGATTTTCGCGACCATTGCGCCGCACATCCAGGCCAGCCGTTTCCGGTGGCGGTGGCGATCGGCGCCGACCCGGCGACCATTCTGGGCGCCGTGACGCCGGTGCCCGACAGCCTGTCGGAATACCAGTTCGCCGGCCTGTTGCGCGGCGCGCGTACCGAGGTCGTGCAGGCGCTGGGCAGCGCGCTGCAGGTTCCGGCCAGCGCCGAGATCGTGCTCGAAGGCCATATCCAGCCCGATGCCTCCCATGCCAGCGGTTATCGACACGCGCTCGAAGGCCCGTTCGGCGACCATACCGGCTACTACAACGAGCAGGCCGAGTTCCCGGTGTTCACGGTCGATCGCATCACGATGCGGCATGATGCGATCTACCACTCCACCTACACCGGCAAGCCGCCCGACGAACCGGCGGTGCTGGGCGCGGTGCTCAACGAATTGTTCATTCCGCTGCTGCAGCGACAGTTTCCCGAGATCACCGACTTCCACCTGCCGCCCGAGGGCTGCAGCTACCGCATGGCGGTGGTGCAGATCCGCAAGGCCTATCCGGGCCATGCACGGCGCATCATGATGGGGGTGTGGAGCCACCTGCGCCAGTTCATGTATACCAAGTTCATCGTCGTCGTCGACGAGGACGTCGACATCCGCGACTGGCGCGAGGTGATCTGGGCCCTGACGACCCGGGTCGACCCGGCGCGCGACACCATGCTGGTCGAGCAACACGCCGATCGACTACCTCGATTTCGCATCCCCGGTCAGCGGCCTGGGCAGCAAGATGGGCCTGGACGCCACCAACAAATGGCCGGGCGAGACAACACGTGAATGGGGCCGCACGATCACCATGGACGTTGCCGTCACCGCACGCGTCGAGGGCATCTTTCAGGCACTGGGTCTGTAGGCTTGCGCCTCGCTGGCGCAGCGCCGGGCCGTGTTCGTTCGAACATCCGGATGGGTCAGTCTGGTGGCCCGGTGCCGGTCGTCAACGCGGCACGAAAAACGTCGACGGCTCGATGCTTGAGCGCATGTCTGCGCGGTCCACCGTGGGTGATCGTGAAGCTGGATCGGATTGGCGTGCCCCTGCAGCGGCTCTGCGCATGTTCCGGTGCCAGCGTCAGCCGCACCGGCAACGAGGCGATGCCGATGGCGGGCACATCGAGTTGCGCCGGCTGGCCAGTTGCAGGCCGGGCAAGCCGGACACCTGACGCTGAAACGCTGGGCCTGTTCGGTGCGCGTTGCGGATCTGCAACCGATAGACGTTCTCGATCTGGCCATTGCCCATCTGGCGCGCCAGCGTGCCACGGTCGCGGATGATGTCGACGCTGAAGCCCTGATCGCAGCGACAGGCTGACGACGAAGGCCAGGCTGGCAGCCAGCAGCAGGGCACCATAGATCAGCACGCGTGGGCGCCAGACCCGCGCAAGCATCTGCCGAGGCGACCAGGACTTGTTCGATCGCGTTGCCGGACGAATAGCGGATCAGCCCCTTGGCATAACCCATCTTGTCCATCACGTCGTCGCACACGTCGATACAGGCGGCGCAGGCGATGCATTCGTTCTGCAGTCCGTTGCGGATGTCGATGCCGGTCGGGCAGACCTGCACGCACAGGGTGCAGTCGATGCAGTCGCCCAGGCCCAGCGTCTTGCGGGTCGGCCTTGCGCGGGCGCGATCCGCGCGCCTCGCCGCGCTCGGCTGTCGTAGGCGATGACCAGCGAATCCATGTCGATCAGCGCACTCTGGAAGCGCGCATAGGGGCACATGTATTTGCACACCTGCTCGCGCAGGTAGCCGGCGTTGCCGTAGGTGGCAAGCCCGTAGAACAAGCACCCAGAACCATTCCCAGGGTGAGAACGACAGCAGTGCCGCCTCGGCCGCCAGGGTGTGAATCGGCGTGAAATAGCCGACGAAGCTGAAACCGGTGAACAGGCCCACCGCACATCCAGGCGATCTGCTTGCCACCCTTGCGCAGCAGCTTTTCCATGCTCCAGGGCGCAGCGTCCAGGCGCATGCGGGCGCTGCGATCGCCCTCGATGTGCCGCTCGATCCACAGGAAGATCTCGGTGTAGACGGTCTGCGGGCAGGCGTAGCCGCACCACAGGCGGCCGGCCACGGCCGTGAAGAAGAACAGTGCCAGCGCGCTGATGACCAGCAGAGCGGCCAGATAGATGAAGTCCTGCGGATGCAGCACCAGGCCGAATACGAAGAAGCGGCGCTCGGACAAGTCGAACAGCACCGCCTGGCGGCCATTCCATTGCAGCCAGGGCAGGCCATAGAAGACAGCCTGCGTCAGGCCGACCATGATCCAGCGCCAGGTGGCGAACCAGCCGCGCACTGCGCGCGGGTAGATTCTGGTCTGTTTCTCGTAGGCGGAGAACAGGCCGTCCGGACCGTCGGGGGCCTGGGCCTGGATGGGAATCACGCGTGACGTCGCGTTCTTGGCCATGGGCCGCGCCGATCAGGGAGTACGAATCAGAGTTTCAGGAACGCTCAGTCCTGGGCCGTTACGATGAAATCGATGACGATGGCGCCGGGATCGCGCTGGCGGTAGGTGATGGTTACCGCATCGCCGTAACGCGCCAACAACTGGTCGAGCAAGGGCAGCGGGTCGTGGTCGTTGACAAAACGCATGGTCTCGCCGGGCCGCAGCGCGTCCAGTGCGCCGAAGATGGCCGCATGGCGGAATCGCTTGGCGACGCCGCGCGCGTCAAAGGGGTAGATCGCGTCGGGCGAGAGGTGCTGGTGGGGTTGAGCCATGGTTTAGTGATGTTCAAGTTGGGGTTGCAGGGTCCGGCGCGCATTCTGTCACCGGGCGGCATCGTCCGCGATGCCGCCTGATTTTAAGATGCGAACACTATGCATCTTAAAACTGTGGCAAGCGCATTGGCAACAATGGCCGTGGCGCCGCAGGGATATTGAACCTGGAAACCGCCTCTAGCTTGAGCCGCCGTTCTCGCAGCCGGCCTGTGTGAAACTGATCGCCATCACCGCAGCGAGGGTACGCCGACACTAGTGCGAGGTGCCTTCGCTGCGCGAGATCTTGTTCCAGACGTTGTATTTGCCGACCGGCTTGCGCATGGGCAGGCGCCGCACCTCCTTGAAGGTGGCGGCGTCGTAGACGATCAGCGCGCCTTCCATCTCCCACAGGCTGGCCAGAGCGAAGCGGCCGTCGCGCGTGAACTCGATGTGGGCCAGGGTCTTGCCGGGTTCGCGCACCTGCGCCACCGGCTCCAGCGTCCGCTTGTCGATGATCGTCAACGTGTCCTTGGCTGTGCGGGCTCATCATCGAATCGGTCCATGCGATACGGGGTCTTCTCGTGGCTGCGCATGAAGAAACCGGGGCCGGGCGTGGGTATGGTCTTGACCAGGCTCCAGTCCTTCATGTCGATGACGGTGATCGAGCCGTCGGTGAGGTTGGGGCTGGCCAGCACGGTGCTGCCATTCCAGGCGAAGGTGATGCCCGAGCCCAGGTGCGGCATGCCCTTGATCGGCAAACTGGCGATTGAGCGGCGCACGTCCAGGTTGACGACCTGGCCGCTCGGTGTTCCGTCGGGTTTCGGACGCGTTGCCCCGAGCGCGTGGTTATAGCCCTGGTCGAAGAAGAAGTCGTCCAGCGGCTCGGCCAACCGGGTGCGCTTGACGCCGAGAAAGCCGGGCTTGGCGACGCCTTCGCGCATGCGGTAGTCGTGCACCAGTCCGTCATAGATGTCCTCGGCCTTGGGGTCGTAGGAGATCTCCCACAACTCCGGGATGTCCTTCATCGCGACGATGAAACTGTTGCGCGGCGCTGGCGTCGTACACCGCCGACACGCGCGACGTGGTCTTGCCCTCAAGGTCCGCGGCCGGCGTAGATGCGCTTGAGCTGGAGGTCGGCGTCGAACAGCACCACCGTGTGCGGCAGGTAATTGGCCGCCATGACCCATTTGCCGTCGCCACTGACGGCCACGTTGCGCATGTTCAATCCGGCCCGTACCTCGGCGACGACGGTCAGGTTCCACAGGTCGTACTTGGTGATCCAGCCGTCGCGCGAACCGAAAAAGACGAAGCGGCCGTCGGGCGTGAACTTCGGTCCGCCGTGCAATGCGAAGCGTGACGGGAAGCGGTGGATGGGCTCGAAGCGGTCACCATCGACCAGCGACACATGGTGGTCGCCGCCCTCGACCACGAGGAACAGGTTCATCGGGTCGGCCTTCCAGACGCGGCTTGCCCGGAAGGCCTTTGGCGCCTGCAGTTTCTTCGCGCGAGGCCAGGATGTCGGCTTCCTGCCACTGCGGCGCAGGGATGACTGGCGTCGTGATCCATTGCGCCAGCGCGGCGATCTGCGTCTTGTCGAGCTTGTCGCTGAATCCCGGCATCTGGGTGGCGGGTCGGCCCTGGTTCATCACCTGCAGCATTTCCGGCTTGCGCAAGCGCGACAGGCTCTCGGGCAGCAGGGCCGGGCCCATGGCGCCGAGACGTTGCACGCCATGGCAGGCGGCGCAGTGCTCGCGGTACAGGGCTGGGGTGTCGGGTGCTCGCCTGGGCCTGCACCCAGGGGGCGGTCAGCAGCAGCATGATGGCTGCGGCGCCGCGCAGCCAGTTCGGTGCGCCGGTTTTCAGCACGGCGTGATCGAGATCCGTTTGCGCACGCCGGCAACCGCCGCGTCGGCCGACGCTGGTTCAAGCGCCGTGTCGTCCAGGCCGATCTCGGTGTCGTCCAGGTAGCAACCCGGATCCTCGGCCCAGGGATCGCCGCTGACCTGCTGCGCCCGCACCCGGGTGTTGCCGCCGCAGATGTCGAGGTGAGCGCAGGCGCCGCAGCGGCCGGTGACGGGACGCGGCTGGCGCTTGAGGCCGGCCATCAGCGGATCCGACGTGTCGGGCCAGATCTGCGAGAACGGGCGCTGGCGCACGTCGCCCAGATCATGGTGCCACCACATGGTGTCGGGATGCACATGGCCGATGTTGTCGATGTTGGCCACATGCAGGCCCGAGGCATTGCCGCCCCAGGCGCGCAGTCGCGCGCGCAGCGCCTCCTGCCACTGCGGCAGGTGGCGCGCCACCCAATGCAGCAGGTAGACCGCGTCGGCGTCGTTGTTGCCGGTGACGAATTCGAGCGGCCGGCCCTGCTGTGCGGCACTCCACGCCCGCTCGAACAGGCGATCGAGTGCCTCGCGCGTGGCGTTGAAGCGGGCGTCTCGGGCGCGGTGGATGTTGCCGCGTCCGGCGTAGTTCAGGTGCGAGAAGTAGAACTTGTCGACGCCCTCGTCCTCCAGCAGCTGCATCAGCGCCGGCAGGTCGCTGGCGTTCATGTCGGTCATGGTGTAGCGCAGGCCGACCTTGACGCCGCGTTCGCGCAGCAGGCGCACCGCGCCCAGCGAGGCGTCGAAAGCGCCCTGCTTGCGCCGGAACTTGTCATGGATCTCGCGCATGCCGTCGATGCTGATGCCGACATAGTCGAATCCCAGCGCAGTGACGCGATCGGCCATCGGCGCATCGATCAGCGTGCCGTTGGTCGACAGGCCGACGTAAAAACCCATGGACTTGGCACGCGCTGCGATGTCGAAGATGTCGTGGCGCAGCAGCGGTTCACCGCCCGACAGAATCAGCACCGGTACCCGGAACGCCTTGAGGTCGTCCATCACCGTGAATATCTCGCCGGTGTCCAGTTCGCCCGGATAGTCGTGGTCGGCAGACAGTGCGTAGCAATGCTTGCAGGTCAGATTGCAGCGTCGGATCAGATTCCAGATCACGACCGGGCCAGGCGGTTGCCCGCTGCGAAATGGGGGGTAGGCGCCTTCGCGCTCGGCTTGCGCGAGCTCGCGCATGTATTGGGATATGCGAAACATGCTGACTTATTCGTTGGATGTGCCGGGCAGCCGCAGGCCGGTCTTCTTCAGGATGCGGCTGCTGTACAGGATTTCGTGGCGTCGGCAGGCTTCTACCAGCAGGCATTGAATCTGAAAGGCCTGGCGCTCGACTTCGGACCGGTTGTGGCCATGCACCATCGCGAACAGGTTGTAAGGCCAGTCGGGCAGGGCGCGCGGGCGACGGTAGCAGTGCGAGACGAAATCGAGCGCGCCGACCTTCTCGCCGAGTTCATCGACGCGCGCGTCGTCAACGTCCCAGACCGTCATGCCGTTGGCGGTGTAGCCGAGTCGGTAGTGGTTGGGAACTGCGCCGATGCGCCGGATCAGGCCCTCATGCAGCATCCCTGTCAGGCGTTCGCGCACCTGCGCGGCGTCAACGCCAAGCCGCTCGGCGATGGCTTCGTAGGGTCGTGGCGTCAGCGGCAGGCCGGCCTGCGTGGCTTGCATCAGTTGGCGGTCGAAGCTGCTTAACATGGCATCAGTTCTCAGACCGGAAGCCGGAGTTCGACGAAGAACTCCTTTTCCTTGGGGAATGCGTAGACCTGCAATCCGGTTTCGCGTTCGATACGCTGACAGGCTGCGCGCACCGCCTCACCCGAAGTGCAGGCCAGCACGAACCACATGTTGAAGCTGTGTTCGCGCCGGTAGTTGTGGGCTACCTCGTCAAGGGCGTTGACCTGCGCGGCCACTGCGTCGAAGCGCTCTTCGGGCACCTGCATCGCGGCCAGTACGAACTGGCCACCCGCGCGTTCGATCTGGAACAACGGACCGAAGCGTGTCAGCAGGCCATCGTCGAGCATGCGTTGCAGCCGCGCCATGACCTCCTGCTCGCTCAAGCCGAGCTGCTGCCCGACCTCGCGATACGGTCGTTCCGACAGCGGGAAGTCGCCATGCAGTCGGTGGATCAGCATCGCGTCGAGCGGGTCGATGCGCGGCGCGGTTTCGTAGCTGGTGGTGGCTGACATGGCAGAGACGTTCACTGCGCCAGCTGCGCAAAATAGCGGCCACCGGTCTGTTTGTAGCGGTGGGTGCTGAACAACAGTTCCTGCGGCACATCGGACAGGCCGGCCTCATGCGCCGCAGCCTTCACCAGCGCGCGAACCGCGGCGCGCTCACGGCCATGGACCATGCAGTACAGCGTGTAGGGCCAGCCTGGCGCTGTGCTGCGCTGGTAGCACAAGTTGACACCCGGCTGAGCGGCGAGTCGTGCGCCGGCGGCGTCTACAGACTCCGCTGGCACATCGAATACGGCCATGGCGTTGGCCACAATGCCAAACTCGTGGTGGCGCAGGATCACGCCCAGGCGACGCAAGGTGCCATGCTCGCACCACTGGCGCAAGGCGGCGATCACGTCCTGTTCACTCAGGCCTAGCGGAGAGCCGAGTGCTACGTAGGGTCGCTCGACCAGTTGCAGGCCGTTTTCGAGCCGGGCCGCCAGGGCGTGCAGATGGGCCGGAACCGGTGGCGCGTCGTTCGCTGGCACCTGCTGTGTCGCCTGTGCGCCGAACAGATCGAAGCCCAGGTCGATTCGGTAGGCGCGGCGCATCGGCAGGCGCAGCACCGCCAATTCAGTTGCGTGTTCGATCCGGCTGACGATGGCCTGCAGGGCCCGCGCGTCAGGTGCCGTGGCGACGAACCACAGATTCAGGCTGTGTTCGCGCGCGTAGTTGTGGTTGACGCCCGATTCGGCACTGACGCATGCCGCCACCGCATCGAGTCGGTGATCCGGCACCTGCATTGCGCACAACATACTGCTGCCGCCGGCCCCGACCCCAAATACGGCCCCGACCCGGCTGACCACGCCTTGCTCGAGCGCCCGGCGCAGTGTCTCGCATACCTGAGCTCCGGTCATGCCGAATGGCTGGCCTAGCGCCTCGAAGGGCCGCTCGACCAGCGGAAACCGGTGTTGCCATGCGTTCAGGAGTCGGACCGTCGGCTCGCGACGCGGTGTCTGCAAGGCGGGTGCGGCTGCGACTGTCATCAGAACCCCATCCGCGCTGCGCGGCTGGTGAAGAAGATGCCGCTGGGTGCCGGCACATTCAGACTGGCCAGCGTCGCGAAGCTGCGCGTGTCGACAACCGACACCCGGTTGGCGTCGCGCGACGAGATCCAGACCGTGTCGCCGCGTGGTGTGAATTCGAGGTGCAGCACAGCGGCCCCCGGCTCCAGCGTCTTGACCACGGACTGGCTCAAAGTGTCGATGACCTGCACCCGGTGGTAGTCGGGCAGTGCAAAGTTGACCCAGACCTGGCGGCCGTCCGGCTGTGCCATCACGAACACCGGTTGCCCTGCCACGGGAATGCGCGCGACTTCCTGCCAGCTCTGCGTGTCCACCACCAGCACCTCGTGGCGACCGATGGCCGGCAGGTAGGCCAGCCGTCCGGCGACCGCCCAGCCGCGCAGGTGCGGCATCTTGAACACCGGCAGTGGCTCCTGTCCGCGTCCGTAACCGCCCAGGATGCGGCGCACCTTCGGCTGCGGCTCCCACAGGTCGATCATGGCCAGCCCGTCCTCGCCGAACAGGCCGGCAATGTAGTGGCGCCCGTTCGGGCGTGACCAGGGCGTCATAGGGCTGGCGCCCGACGTCAAGGAACTTGGTGAGCACCGGTGCGCCGCCCCCGCTGAGGTCGGCGATCCAGATCTGATTCGCGTCGAACAACGAGAAGATGAAGCGTTTGCCGGGCAAGTCGGACAGGCCGACGACACGCGAGCGTTTGGCCGGCTCCCCGGGCGCTTCGAAACTGGCCGGGATGTCCGCGACCAGTTGCAGGGTGCGGGCGTCGAAGACCTTGACGCCGCCGGGTTGGTAATTCTGCGCGGCAACCAGTGTGCCGTCCTGTGAGATCGCGCCGCCGATGCTGTTGCCGGCCTGCACGATGCGCGCCTCGATGCGCTGGTCGAGCAGATTGACACGGGTCAGAGCGCCATCGCGGCCGAAGACAAAGGCAGTGGCACCGTCACGTGCGTAGACCAGGGAGGCATGTGACAGGTCGCCCAGGCCGGTTATCGTGCCCAGTGCTGTCCTGGCGCTGGTGTCGACCACGGTCAGCGTGCCATCGGCTCGCCCCACGACGAGACCGAGGTCGCCGGTTCCCCTGGGTGAAGCCGGCGCGTGCGGGGCGGCGGCGCAAGCGGCAAGCAGCGCCACCAGCGAAGCGGTCAGCAAGGACCGGCACATCGCACGCATGGGCATGAACATCATCGTTTGGTCTTGGGTTCGTGCGGAAAACCTGCCTGCAGTTGCCGTGCGATCCAGTTTGCGTCGGCCTCACTGAGCAGGGTCTTCCATCCGGGCATGGGAGTGCCGGGGCGGCCATGCACGATGCTGGCCACGACGGACTCGAAGGGGATGGCGGCCAGGGCCTCGCGCGTCAGCGCCGGCCCCAGTCCACCCGTCAATTGCATTCCGTGGCAGGAGCCGCAGTCCTGGCGCACGATGCGAATCAGCGCCTGCTGGCGCGCCGGATCGGTAACGGCATCGGCCGCTACCGCCGGCATTTGCTGGCCCCATGCTGGTGCAGCCGCCAGCAGCGCGCTGATCAGCATGGTGCGCACAGCGCTCAGTGTGTCAGGATGAACTCGACCGCTGCCTTGAGGTCGGCGTCGCTGATCTTGGCGACGGGGTTGGGCGACATTGGTACCGGACCATAGACACCGGAGCCGCCCTTGCGGACCTTCTCCATCAGCGCCGCGACATCCTTCTTGGCCTTGTGCTTCTCGGATATCTGCTTGTAGCTTGGCCCCACAACTTTCTTGTCCTTGTTGTGGCAGGCGGTGCAGCCGGCCTTGACCATGGCGTCCTCGGCGCCGGCGGCCATTGCCGCGGGCGAGGCCCAGGCCAGCGCGGCAGCGCAGGCGAGGGCAGCGTAGATTTGTTGTTTCATTATGATATTTTCCAATTTCAGTAAACGTCGTTTTGCGTGTTGTACACGTTGAACTTGCCGGTCGGTGTGATCAGGCGTGGATCCTTGATCACGGACTTGAGTTTAAGGGTTTTGTCGTCCACGACCACGATGGCGCTCTGTTTGTCCTTTGCCGACCAGACCGAGAACCATACCTCATCGCCTGCCTTGTTGAATTCCGGCTGCACGACGCGCATGGCGCCGCCATCTTTGATACCGGTCCACTCGGCGATCGGCAACACCACATAACCCTTGTCCAGGTTCTTGATGTCGAAGACGGCAACCGACTGCGAGATCGTGGCGTCCGGGTTCAGCGGTGTGTCGACATACAGGTGGGTCGACTTCGGATGGCTCTTGAGGAACAGCGAACCACCGCCCTGGCCCTTGAGCTGGGCAACTTCCTTGAAGGCATATTGCTTGTGCTTGACCGGGTCGGTGGCGAGCAGCGAGATGTTCTCATCACCCAGGTGGCCGGTCGACCAGACCGGGCCGAACTTGGGATGCACGAAGTTGGCACCACGCCCGGGATGCGGGATCTTGCCGACTTCGGTGAGTGCCGCCAGTTTGCCTTCCTTGGCATCGATGACCGCGATCTTGTTGCTGTTGTTCGCAGCCACCATGAAATAGCGTTTGGTCGAGTCCCAGCCGCCGTCATGCAGGAACTGTGCAGAACCGATCTCGGTGGTCTTGAGCGCGTTCAGGTCGGAATAGTCGACCATCAGGGTCTTGCCGGTTTCCTTGACGTTGACCAGGAACTCGGGTTTGAAATGCGACGCCACAATGGACGCGACGCGTGGCTCGGGGTGGTATTCCTGCTTGCCGACCGTCATGCCACGGGTGCTGACGACCTTGATCGGTTCGAGCGTGTCGCCCTTCATCAGCACGTATTGCGGCGGCCAGTAGGCGCCGGCGATGGCCAACTTGTCGGTGTAATCGCCGAGTTTGCCCTTGTACTTGCTGGTGTCAACCGAGCGCGCCTCCAGGCCGATGCGCACTTCGGCCACATTGGTCGGCGGGTCCATCCACAGGTCGATCATGTTGACCCGGGCGTCGCGGCCGATCACGAACAGGTAGCGGCCAGAGGCAGAGGTGCGCGAGATGTGCACCGCGTAGCCGGTCTTGACGATGGAGACGATCTTTTTGCTATCGCCGTCGATCAGTGCCACTTCGCCGGTGTCGCGCAAGGTGGTCGAGAAGATGTTGCTGATGTCCAGCTTGTTCATCTTCTTCGTCGGCCGCTGGGCCGGCGGGACCATGACCTTCCAGGTCGACTTGATCTGCTCCATGCCGAACTCGGGCGGCTGCGGCGGCTCGTGCTGGATGTAGCGCGCCATCAGGTCCACCTGGGCTTCGGTCATCTCACCCGAGGTTTGCCAGTTGGGCATGCCGGCCGGTGAGCCGTAGGCGATAAAGATTTTCAGGTAGTCGGTGCCCTTGGCCACCGTGAGGTCGGGTGTCAGTGGCTTGCCGGTGGCGCCCTTGCGCAGCACACCGTGGCAGCCGGCGCAGCGCTGGAAATAAATGGTTTGCGCTTGGCCGAATTCGGCCTTGGTCATTGGCGGCGCCTTGGGATTGATGCTCTGCACCATCTCTTCGCTGCCCATGGCAGCGGGCGCGCCCTGGTAGTTCAACTCGGGCTTGGTGATGGCCTTGTCCTGTGCCAGTGCCGCTATCGACACCGTGGCGACCAACAACGCGGCAATCCGTCCCAGCTGGGATATTCTCATGATGGCAAACCTCCAAACGGGCCCGGATGCAGGCCCTATGCAACGACAGCCGCCGGCGCCCACTGCTTGTGGCAGGCCTGGCGGAACTTACGGCCTATATGCTTGATAGACCTATCAACTAGTATGGTCGGCGGGCTGCTTACGCTTGTCCTTGAAGTAGGTCAAGGACGGGAAATGTCACGCTTTTGAGAATGCTCACCTTCGGCGATGGCGCGTCAAAGGGACTTGCGCTGCGCTGACACAAAGGGATCCATGACCACTTTCGACGAAACCCGTTACTTCTCGTCACAAGCGCCGGGCGCCTGTGCCTTGCCGGCCATGGTGTCGCTGGTCGGAGCCGGCCCGGGGGATCCCGATTTGCTGACCGTCAAGGCTTTGAGGCTGCTGCAGCAGGCGCGCATGGTTGTCTATGACAAACTGGTTTCGCGTGAGGTGCTGGCCCTGGTGAATCCGCTTGCGGATCGGATTTACGTGGGCAAGCAGAGCGGTCAGCACACCTTGGGACAGGACGAAATCATCGAATTGCTGCTGCGCCTGGCCCGCAGCGGCCGCTCCGTGCTGCGGCTCAAGGGCGGCGATCCCTACATATTCGGCCGCGGCGGCGAAGAGGCGCAGGCCCTGGCCGCCGCCGGCATCGCGTTCGAGGTGGTTCCCGGCATCACGGCTGCACAGGGCATGGCGGCAGCCTGCGGCATTCCGCTGACGCACCGAGACCACGCGGCGCAGGTCATCTATGTGACCGGCCACTTGCGCGACGAAGCCGGCGCACGCGGTCTGGACCTGGACTGGGCCTGCCTGGCGCGGCCGCACCAGACGCTGGTCATTTATATGGGCATCGCCACGCTGGGTCATGTATGTAGCCAGCTGCAGCAGCATGGCCTGGCCGCCGACACGCCTGCGGCGGTGATAGAGAACGCCACGCGGCCCGAGCAACGCACGATCACCGGCACCTTGAGCCGATTGCCCACGCTGGCACGGGTGCATGCGGTGCGGGCGCCCGCGCTGGTGGTGGTCGGCGGGGTGGTGGCGTTGCATGCCGAACTGGCGCCGGCGATGCTGGCGACAGGTCAATCAACACCCTGAGCTGCCAGGACTTCTTCGCGCTTCCCGGCGTGGCGCGGCCAAGCCCGACAGCGTCCTAGCCCTGCCAAGGATTCAGCAAATCAACGCCGCTGGTCTCAAAGTCACTCACATTGCGCGTCACGACCGTCATGCCGTGCACCAAGGCGGTAGCGGCAATCAGTGCATCGCGCTCGGCAAGCCGGTCCGGAACATGCAGGCGCGCGCAGCGCAGCGCAATGGATGCGTCAACCGCCAGAATGCGGCCAGCGAATGCGGGCAGTACTTGCCCGTCCAGCCACGATCGAATGACCAGCCCCTGGGCGGGGTCGCGCCGTTCGATCTGGAGTACACCGGTCTCAAGCTCAAGCAGCGTGATCGCCGACAGATACAGGCTGCCGGTAGTCACTGCTGACGCCCAGGCGGTGACGCCGGGGTCGGCCTTTCCGGTTTTTGCCTTGCGCAGTTCCGAGACGACGTTCGTGTCGAGCAGGAAGCTCATGACAGGTCCGCTGCCTTGGTCAATCGCCGGGCTCGCGGGGCGATAAACCTGACCTGCGCGGCGCCCGGCGCGGCCAGCAGGTCGATGATGTTTGCTGCCGGCGCCGTGAGCGATTGATATTGCTCGATGCTCAGCAGCACGTGCGCGGGTCGCCCGCGGTCAGTGATGATGACTGGGCCAGACTTGGCTGCCTTCTTGGCCTTGCTGGTGTCCTGGTTGAACTCCCGGCTCGATAGGGTCGTCATGGTCATAAGGCACCTCCGTGGGGAGATTGTAGTAACGTATCTACAGTGTTCAAGTGCCTATGATGAATTGTCCTGTTTACCTGGCAGGTCATCGCCCCCTGACCACCGCGCCAATCGTATTCAAGATGAAGGCCAACAGCGCCACCGCGCCCAGCAGCGCGCCCCAGCGCAGCAGATCGAAGTCGCCCAGTGCGTCGCCAGCCAGGCGGATTGCCAGGGCGCCGTGCAGCAATATCAGCGGAAAGTAGAAGCCTGGGTGGTAGGGCACCTTCACGCGCAATACTGCCGGGAAGATGATGGGCGCATGGCCGAACACCATGGAGAAGACAAAGCCCATGCCCAGTGCATGCATCAGCGCGTCAAAGGGTGCGCTGCCGGGGGCCAGTTCGCCGGCAAACAGCAGCACCGCGCCTCCGACGATCAGCCAGGCGTAACCTGACAGCAGACAGACTGCGATAAAGCGGGTCAACCCGCGTTGCATGTACGGTCTTGCGCGCGATGTCGTGGCGTAAGAGCCAGGCGGCCAGCGCCAGCAGGCCAAGCGCGAAAACGGTCGGTCCCCAGGGCTGGCCGATGCCGGCCAGTCCGGTGCCGATCAGCAGCAGTACGGCGACGAACATGCGCTGTGCATTGCGCGATGGCTGCAGGAAGCGTGACAGTTCCAGCCGTTCGCCGGCGATGGTCAGGATCATGAAGGACAGCCACCACGGCGCCACGACCGGCGCGCTGATGCCCATGACCCAGAGCAGATTGCCGACGCACCAGCTGGTGGCGCCCAGCGCGATCGTCACGGTGAACAATGCGCGCTGGCGGCGCACGATGTCGAGTGAGCCGGCCAGCAGCACCAGGCTGGCGGCAAGATAAAGCCAGGCTGCCAGGGCTGGCTCGCCGTATATCGCCGTCGCGGTGCCCAGGCCGGCCAGCAACGGTCCGATATAGGCCCACAGGCGCGCGATCGCGACCGCCCGTTCGAGCGAGATCACAACCCCGAAGAAACCGCTGACCATCAGCACACCGTGCAGTCCGGCGCTGGACGCGGCAATGTCGGGCACCGTCCATCCCAGCCTCGCCAGGCCGGCGCCGACACCGGTGAACAGCGCGATGAAGCCCAGTATCAGCAGAGGCAGGCGGGCAAGTGGTGGCAGGTTCATGGTCGATCGAAGTTGTGATCGGGAAAAGGGCTGCGGCCGGTGGTGCGGTAGTCCGCTCCGACAGGCTCAGGGCTGGCCAAGTTCGGTGCGAACAAACTCCAGCATGCGCCCGAGCTCAGAATTTCCAGCCAAAGAACTCGCGCGCCATGCCGCTCATCTTGTCTGGCGTCCAGGGCGGGTCCCAGACCAGGCGTATGTCGACCAGGCTGTCAGGCGGCAGGATGGCGGTCACGGCAGCGCGCGCCTGGTCCATGATCATGTCGGCCATCGGACAGGCGGCGGTGGTCATCGTCATGTCGACTGCCACCGAGCCGGGTTTCACGTCAATTTCGTAGACCAGGCCGAGTTCGACGATGTTCATGCCCGCTTCCGGGTCGTCCACCGTGCGCAGTGCCTCGCGCACTGCCTCGTCGTCGACCTGTGCCGTCATGGCGCGGCGTCCAGTACGCGCACGAAGGGCAGGCGTTGTGCGGGCCGAAAACCGACGGACTGGAAGAAACCCAGCAACTGGAGGTCGTCAATGGGCACGATAGTCTCGACGCTTGTCCACGCACAGGGCGTCCAGATTGGCGAGACAGCTGGCGCAGCAGTGCCCGCCCGATGCCCTTGCCCGCGTAGGCGGGGGCTACACCGATGGTGTCGATGATGGCGACCGGTGCGGTGCGACCGAAGTCGCCCAGGTCGGCGCGCGCCATCAGGTAGCCGACGATGGCGCCGTCACGGCAGGCCGTGAGCGAGACGCGGATGGCGCCGTCGTCCATGGCCTCGCCCAGTTTGGCGGTAATGTAGGCGCTGCGGTCGCGCTCGGTGATGTCATGGTCGATGCGCACGATCTGGCGCAGGTCGTTCTGGGTCATGGCACGCACTTGCGGCAGATCCATGGCCTGGCGCTCGTGGTCGTTGGCCTGCGGCATGCCGAAATCGATCTCGTGTCCCGGACCCTGGCCGTTGGAGGCGACGATTTCCGACTCGGTTTCAGCTTCTGGTTCGCGGTTCGCGACTTCGCAGCCCAGGATCAGGCTCGGCGCCATTGAGAACCCCATGCCGTCGAGCCAGCGCACCATCGCGGTGTCGTTCCAGCGCGCTGCAGTGCGGAATTCGGCAATGCCGTGGCGCGATGCCCACAGCGCCAAGGCGTCGAACAACTTGTGTCCGGCTCCGAGTCCACGTACCGTGGGGCTGACGCCAACCATCTCCAGACGCAGGCCGGGCTGGGCGCGGCCGAACTCGCCATGCAAGACCCGGGCCAGGATGTAGCCTACAAGTTCATCGCCTCGGCAGGCCGCAAACTGGGCGTGCAGTGTCGGTTCGCGCACCGCGGCGGCCAGACGCCGCTCGACATACAAGCGCCGCGCACGTCCTTCGATGGCTGCGTCGATGGCGACCACCGTCGTCAGGTCCTGGGGCGCCAGTGCGCGTACCACGACTGGATGTTCGGTTGTCGATACGGCGCTCATTTCTGTGCCCCAATAAGGTGGCCCGTTGGCAGCAGGCGATCCAGGCGCTGGGCCAGTTCGGGTTGCGGCCGCTCGGTGCTGCGGGTGGTGAAAGACGGACATTGGATCATGGTGGTCCTTTCGAAATGCTGTGGCTGTCGGGTTGAGGTGGGGTTCTGCAAGTCGGATGAGGTGCCGCAATTCTGCGGCAGGATCAGGATGGGTCTGGCTCAGTCGCAACAGATGCAAGGTTACGACGATTTGCTACCGATGGATCGCGCACGGGCATCAGTCGCTCGAATAGTTGAATGCCAGTTCGCGGTCGGTCTCTTCGTCCAGCAGGTCCTCAAGCATGGGCAGCAGCGCCATGGTTTCCTTCTGAATATGCGCGACCTGGCGCTCGACCATCTCCAGCGCCAGGAGCTTGAGCTCGGCCCATTGGGCGTCGTCCACCGGTCCCTTCGCGGCGCTTCGAGCCAGCGGCAGCAGTTCAGTGGCTACCTCGCGGATGGCATCGTGTTCCTGCACCAGCAACTCGGCCATCTCGCCATCGCCGGCATCGGACATCAGCGGGAACAGGGATTCTTCTTCGAACTGGAAATGGCGCTCAATATCGTGCTCAAGGGCGCGCGCAAACTGCCCCATCAGCCCGCCCAGCGCGGCGTCGTAGCGGGCTGCGCGTACGACGGCCTGCTCGACCTTTTCCAGCAGTGCGAGGTTGTTGCGGTGTTCTTCGTCGAGCGCGCGGCCGACCTGGCGAGAGTAGTTCATGACGGACCTTAAACTGGTATTCGGGTACCACAATACCACGTTAAATCGAGTCGAGTTTGATTATTGTCAAAGCCTGCCCGAGCCTGCCCCCGGCTCCAGGGTGCGCCCAGTCCTCTATCCACCGGCCGGCGCTGCCGACTGCACGCCCGGTTAAACCTGCGTGCGCGCTTTGCCACCAGTGCCCGTCGCCGGTGTGCGGATACGCGACAGCAGCACCAGATAGAAGACCGCAAACGCGAGCGCGCCGACCGTACCGAACGCCGCCGCCGCCAGCACTGCCCAGGCGTTCTCGGTGGCGATTGCCAGTGCCAGCAATGCCAGCGCAGCGCAGTGGCAAGCCAGGTGCAGGCGCAGCGCGCCATCGTGGGTCAACGCAGACGGCGTGCGCGCACGGCGACCGGGTGGGCCGTGCATGGCGGCCAGGAACGGGGCGATGCGCTGCAGCATGCCGAGCAGGAAGCTGAGCTGCCAGACGCCGATCAGGCTCCAGCCGAACCACAGGCCCAGGCGCGGCAGCGGCCAGCCCATGGCCCACACAAAGGCCAGCGCCAGGCTGGCCAGCAGGCCGGCCCAACCCAGGCGCAGCAACAGCCACGATGGCCCCGACAAATGCCGCATGCCGCCGCGCGCTGCGCGCGCCATCAGCCACAGATGCACGATGACTGCACCGGTGCCGCTCAACACCGCGGCCAGTTGCAGGGGCTGCGGCGCGATGCCAATGGCCGCCAGCGCCGCGAGCAGCAATGCGCATGACGCCAGTGCCAGCGAGGTCAGTTGGTGGCGCTCGGGCGCCGTGTCAGCGAGCACGAACATCGGCACCAGGATATAGGACAGGCCCAGCGTCAGCATGCCGATGAAACCGTAAGGCGCGAATAAATGGTGCAGTGCCAGCAGGGCGCCGCGTGGTGGCGCGGGCAGGCCGAGCCAGATGCCGATCAGGGCCAGCGCCGCGAGCAGCATCAGCAGCAAGGACGCCAGTGCGGCCCAGCCATGACCGACCACGCCTGGCATGCCACGCGCGCCAAGCAGGTTGCGCGCCGTCAGCAGGCCCCACATCACCAGCGCCAGTGCCACAGCGCCAGCGCCTGCCGCCAGCAGCGGAGGTCGCGCCCAGGCCATGCCCAGTGCGACGCATGCGACCCCGGGCGTATACAGCCACCAGATTGCCGCCAGTGCCCTGGCTCCGCTCGCACCCTGGCGGCTCGCCACCGGCAGCAACTGGGCGCCAGCGCCCAGCACGGCCATGCCCAGCACGCCCAGAGTGATCAGGTGCAGGGCGGCCAACGGCCAGCCAAGACCACCGCCGAAGCCGGCCCACTGTGCGCTACCTGCGGCAAGCGCCAGCCAGGCCAGCAGGTGGTAGCAGACAGCGGCACCGAAGTAGCGCAGCGGGATCGATGCCGGCAGCAGCCGGCTCTTGGCGCCCCCGATGAAGGCGCCCGCCGGTGTCCGTGCCGGCCGCGGACCGTGCGGCGTGTTGATCGTCAGTGCCGGTCGCGATCTCGCATTGGGTGTCTGCGTGCCCGCTTTCGTCATGGCAATGGGCTCAGCCGCAATCGCACCTCGCCGGGCTCGGCCGCGATAGGCACGGCCTGCCAGCCGATCTGGGCCAGTTCGGGATACAGCAGTTGCGGATCGCGGTCATGATGGACGATCACGGCGCCAGCGGGGCCGACCTGCTGCACCAGCCGCAGGATCTGAACCAGGGGCTGGGGTGGCGGCAGGCCGCGCACGTCGATGTGCCAACCGTCTTTATCCTGCCATTGCTGCACGCGATCTCCTGTGTCCGGTGGCGCCAGTTTGGCGGGTTCAGCCTGCCATTGTCAGCCCACCGCTGACGCTGAGCACCTGACCGGTGACATAACTGGCGCGGTCGCTGGCGAAAAACACGATCGCGTCGGCGATTTCTTCGGGCCTGGCCAGGCGGCGAAACGGTATCGCCTTGAGCAGGGCCTCATGCACTTTCTCGGGTACGGCAGCCATCAGCGGCGTGTCGGTGGGCCCCGGGCAGACACAGTTGACGTTGATATTGTGGCGCGCCACCTCGCGTGCCAGCGACTTGGTGAACGCGATCAGTCCACCCTTGGCGCCGGAATAGACGGTCTCGCCCATGCTGCCGACACGCCCGGCATCGCTGGCGACGTTGACGATGCGTCCGCTGCCGCGCTCCATCATCGCCGGCAGCAGCGCCTTGGCCAGTTCCATCGGTCCGACCAGATTCAGCGCAATCAGCTTGTCCCACAACTCGGGCGTGCCGTCGCAAAACGGTTGCGTCTTGCCCCAGCCGGCGCCATTGACCAGGATATCCACTGGTCCGTGTTGCTTCTGCACTCTCTGGGCAAAGGCCTGCACCGACGCGCGGTCAGTCAGGTCGACGGCGACGAAGAAGGCCTGGCTGCCTTCGCCGCGCAACACGCTGGCCGTGGCCTCACCGCCGCGCGGATCGACGTCGGCGACGATGATGGTTGCGCCTTCCCGGGCCAGTGCTTGCGCGGTGGCGCGTCCGATGCCCGAGCCGGCGCCAGTGACGACGGCGACCTTGTTCTTCAATGTCATGGTGTTGGTTCTTTGCTGGGTTGTGGGGGGCGGCGCTCGAGGAAGGCCGTGACCTCGTCGCGCGTCACCGGGTTGTCGTATAACGCGCGGGTTTCGCTTGCTTCGAGCGCGTTGACCGGCGCACGCGTCATGGTTGCCGTCAGCACGTGGCCATTGCGTGCGAACTGCAACAGGGAGTCGTTCGCTGTGTGGTTCACGGCCTGCAGTTGCGGGTTGGGGTCTGATGGTTCATGTGTGCTGCCGGCAAAGACCCTGTTCAGCTGTTCTGTTGCATCCGTTCGCTCAGGCGCCGGCGCAGCAGTTTGCCGGTCGGCGTGCGCGGCAGCGTGGTTGTCGAAGACAGCCAGGTTGGTCGCTGGTAGTGCTGCAGCTCCAGTGCGCGTTCCTGCAACTGCTGCTGCACCGCCGCGTCGGCGCCTTCGCCTGCGACGAAGAAGAACGCGATTGCGTCGACGCCATCGGCATCGGGCACGCAGACCGAGGCACACTCGAGCAACCCGGAGATGCCGGCGCCCAGGCGCTCCTCGAGCTCGACCAGGTTGACCCAGCGGCCCTTGATCTTGACCAGCGAGTCCTCGCGGCCGGCGAACAGCCAGCCGCTGCCGCTGCGAACGAACAGGTCGGCCGGGCAGAACGCGCCGTCGCGGAAACTCTCGGTCTGTGCGGCGGGGCGGTCCAGGTAGCCCAGGGCCTGCATCGAAACCCGGAAGCACAGGCGGGTGGGTCTGCCAGCCGCTGCCGCGTCGGCATCCCAAGGCTCGGCCGAAACCCCCGGTGATGGCTGCAATGCTTCGTCGCCGTCGAGTGCAGTGAGCACCAGAACCAGGGTTTCCGAGGCGCCGTAGCCGTCCGCCATCGGCAAGCCGGTGGCCTCACGCCAGGCCTTGCGCAGGCTGGCGGGCAGGGGTTCTCCGGCCGAGACGCACAGGCGCACGCCGGCAGCACTCAGGCCGGGCGCCAGACCTTCATGGAGCAGGTTGCGGTACAGCGAGGGCACACTGAACAGCACTGTCGGGCGCGTCTGCGCCACGGTTTGTGCGACCGATGCCGCGGTCGGCCAGGTCGGGTCGAGGATGACGGTGGCGCCGATCTTCAGCCCGGCGTACAGGCTATTGGTCTGAGGGTAGGAAAAGAACAGCCGTGAACTGGCGAACAGTCGGTCCTGCGCCGTGATGCCCAGGCGCTCGTGCGAGACCCGTTCGATCTCGCGTGCGAAACGGTGGCCGTGCACCACCGCTTTGGGCTTGCCGGAAGTGCCGGATGAATGGCACCAGAATGCCGGTGTGTCCTCGTCGACCAGGATCGGTTCGATCGGCTCGGCTCGGGCGACAGCCGCCTGTCCGTCGGCCAGCAGGATGACGCGCGCGCGCCAGGGTTCGGGAGTGTCGGCGTCCGATTCTGCGACGATGACGTTGAAGCCGGCCTCGTCGAGGATGTATTGCCATTCCGGCGCCGGTATGTGCGGGTTGACTGCGACAGCTATTCCGCCGGCCCAGATCGTGCCCAGGAAGGCGACCACCCAGTCGATGCCGTCAGACAGCTTGATCGCCACCCGGTCGCCTGGCTTCAGACCGCGCGCGCGCCATACCGCCGCGGCGCAGGCAACGCGTCGACGCAACTGGCCGTAGCTCAGCTCCTGAGCGCCGCATACCAGGGCGGTACGCGCATCGTCCTGTCCGTCCAGCAGCAGGGCGGCGGCGTTGATGGGCTTGCGGGCGGCTTTCGCGTGCGTCTGACCTGGCCTGGCGTCGCCCTTGTCGTCCTCGCCGAACAGCCCCGGTTTGCGTTCGCGCCAGCGCGTGTATTCGGTTTCCAGCATGGCTGCGTGTTCGCGCTCTTCGGCCGCCAGTTCGCGGTACAACTGCTGCTCGGCCGATGCCTCTCTCGACTGGTCCGCGTGGCTGGCGAAAAACTCCGCGGCGCGCTGCTCCAGGGCAATCGCGATGCGAAACAGATTCGCCGGATCCTGCGGTCGATTCTCGACCTGGGCATAGATCGCCGCCAGTTCCAGTCGAAACTCCTGGATTGGATCCGGGATGTCGACATGGTAGCGCCGCGACAGCGTCTCCATGTGTTCGCCCTCCATGATGGCGAATCGGCCGAACAGCGCGCGCAGTTCCGGATCGTGGCTGTCGGCGGCGGCGCGCTGGTAGAAGGCGCGTCCGCCAAGCTCGATCTCGAACGCCATGCGGATTGCTGCGCGCGAGGCGTCGTTGTCGGCCAGCGCCTCGCCGTCGCCGCGCAATTCGAGCTTGCCGCTGCAATGCGGACAGCGACCATAGGGCAGCGCAAAGCCTTCGCTGACCTTGCCGCATTGCAGGCAATGCCATTGCATCGGGGCGCCGGCACAGCAGATGTAGGGGCCGTCGGCGTCGTCGGCCAGTGGCTGGTGGCATTGTGGACACAGCATTGTGGCCTCCATTCTCAAGACGTGGTTTTCATGCGAGCTGTCCGTCCGGTGCGCGGTCGGCGCTCGCCTCGGGAGTCTCATTGTTCGGCGGGACGTAGGCATCCACATCGGCTGCCGTGAGCGGCCATTGACGCTTGTCTTGCCCGAGCCAGGCGCCGATGGCCCGCGCCGCGCGCCGACCGGCGGCCATGGCCAGGATCACCGTGGCGCCGCCGGTGACGATGTCGCCGCCGGCAAACACGCCCGGCAGGTTGGTCGCCTGGGTCGCCTCGTCGGCGACGATGTAGCCACGGCCGCTGAGTTCCAGACCCTGGGTCGACTGGCCGACGATGGGGTTGGCGCGGGTGCCCAGCGCGTAGATCACGGTATCGCAGGGCCATTCCACGAATTCGTCCAGCGGCTCGGGCGCGCGGCGGCCGCGCGCGTCGGGATCGCCGAGCACCATCTTCTGCGCGCGCAGTCCGGTCACATCGCCGTCTTCGCTCAGCAGTATTTCGACCGGGCCGTGCAGGAAACTGAAGATGATGCCTTCCTCGCGTGCGTGGCGCAATTCCTCCACGCGCGCCGGCGCCTGTGCCTCGGAGCGCCGGTAGACGCAGCGTACCTCGCCCGCACCCAGGCGTTTGGCCACGCGCAGGCAGTCCATCGCGGTGTTGCCGGCGCCGATGACGACGACCTTGTCGCCACCCGCTATCGGCGTGCCCTGGTAGGGAAACTGATCTCCACCCATCAGGTTGACGCGGGTCAGGAACTCGTTGGCCGAATAGACCTGGCCGGCAAATTCGCCAGGAATTCCCAGAAAAGTAGGCGCGCCGGCGCCGGCGGCGATGAAGACGGAGTCGAATCCCATCTCGCCGGTCAGTTGCGCGATGGTGAAGGTCTTGCCGATCACCTTGTTGGTGATGAACTCGGCGCCCGCGGTGCGCAATTGCTCGACTTCGCGCGCGATGATGCTGCGCGGCAAGCGGAACGAAGGAATGCCGTAGCGCAGCACACCGCCGATCACGTGCAGGGCTTCGAACACCGTCACGCGTGCGCCGAGTTTGAGCAGGTCGGCCGCGCAGGCCAGGCCGCCCGGCCCCGAGCCGACGATGGCGACACGTCCGAGCGCTGGCCGCTCTGACGCGGGCCGGGGTGGGCGCGCGCTGGCGTGGTCGCCGACGTAGCGTTCGAGCCGGCCGATCGCCACCGGTGCCATCTTGGCCTTGACCAGTACGCATTGCGCCTCGCACTGGCTCTCCTGCGGGCAGACGCGGCCGCATACCGAAGGGAAGGGGCTCGATTCGTGGATGGTGTCGACAGCAGAATCGACGTCGCGCAACAGCAGGTGGCGGATGAAGCGCGGGATGTCGATGCGCACCGGACAGCCCTCGATGCAGGTCGGCTTGTGGCACTGGATGCAGCGTTCGGCTTCGCGCAGCGCGTCGGCCTGGCTGTAGCCCAGGTTGACCTCGTCGAAGCTGGCCGCGCGCTCGGTCGGTTCGCGTTCCGGCATCGGCACCTGGACGCGCTCGAGCGCGGAGTATTTCTTGTAGGTGCGTCGGCCCTCGACCATCAGCAACTGCTCGAGGTTGCAGACATGCTCGTGGTCTTCATTGGCCTGCTGCTCCTGGACCTTGAAGCGCTTCTGGCGCGCATGCAGTTCCTTGAAGTCGACCTGGTGTGCATCAAAATCGGGACCGTCGACGCAGGCGAACTTGACTTCGTTGCCGACTGTGACGCGGCAGGAGCCGCACATGCCGGTGCCGTCGACCATGATGGTGTTGAGCGAGACCATGGTGCGCACGCCAAACGGGCGCGAGGTTTCGGCGCAAGCCTGCATCATCGGCATGGGACCGATCGCGACCACCAGGTCCGGTTTTTCGCGTGCTAGCAGATCCTGCAGCGCACTGTGCACAAAGCCCGACCGTCCGGCGCTGCCGTCGTCTGTGCACAGGATCAGCTCGTCGCTCCATTGCGCGAGTTTGTCGGTCCAGAACACGCGTTCGGAATTGCGAAAGCCGACGATGCAGGTCGTGCGATTGCCGGCCTCCTTGAACGCGCGCAACTGCGGGAACACCGGTGCCACGCCCAGGCCGCCGCCGACGAGTACGACATGGCCGACCTTGGCTATGTGCTGCGCCAGGCCGAGCGGGCCGACGAAGTCGGCGAAGCTGTCGCCCTGCGCATAGTTGTCGCGCATCTCGCGCGTGGTCTTGCCCAGGGTTTGCACGACCACGGTGATGGTGCCGCGCTCGCGGTCGAAGTCGGCCACGGTGAGCGGAATGCGCTCGCCGTTTTCGTCGAGCCGCAGCATGACGAAATGGCCGGGCTGCGCCGCACGCGCGACATCGGGCGCGTCGATCTCCCACAGGAAGGTCTGTTCGGAGAACTGCTCGCGTCTCGTTATCTGGAACATCGGGGTCTCCTTGCTGTCTTGCGCTGTTTATTGCTTGCGCGCAGTCGCAGCGGCCCGAGCCGCTGCGTCAGCGCGCAAGCGCCTCGGTTGTCTCGTCTGCCAGCGCGCGAAGCAGGCGCTGGGCGAGCGTCGCGGCGACCTGGCGCCGGTAGTTGGATTCGGTCGTGGTGCTGCGCATGGGCGAGACCTGCTTTTGCACCGCCTTGCCGACGGCAGCGATCAGCGCCGCGTCGACCGCCTGACCCTTCATGGCGTCCAGGCCTTGCAGTTGCAGTGGCTGCGAGTTGGTGCCGCTGATGCCAACGGCCAGCCGTTCGATGACGCCGCCTTGCAGCACCAGCGTGACGGCCACTGCTGCCAGCGGAAAGTCCATCGCGCCGCGTACCCGGGCCTTGCGGTAGGCACAGCGCTGGCCCTGGGCCGGCGCCGGCACCAGCACCCGGGTCAGCAGTTCGCCCGGCTCGAGCATGAGGTGGGCCGCGCCATCGTCCTGGTACAGATCGGCCAGTGGTAGACGACGCTTACCGCGGCTGGAAACCAGTTCGACCTGCGCACCCTGCGCCAGCAGCACCGGGGCCAGGTCGCTGCAGAAGGCGGCGTGGCAGCGCTTGCCTTGCGGCGCCACATGGCAGGTATCGCCGTCGCGCTTGAGGCAGTAACCATTGGCCTGGCGCCACCAGGCACTCTGGTTGTAGTAGATGCAGCGCGTGTCCTGGCACAGGTTGCCGCCCAGGGTCGCGGCGCTGCGGTGGCCCGGGCCGGCGGCGGCGCGGGCGGCGTCGCCCAGCGCCGGCAAATGTCTGGCCAACTCTGGATCGCTGGCCAGTCGGGCCAAGCTCACGCCGGCGCCGAATTCGAGCGCACCGTCAGCACCGATGGCGATTTCAGACATGCCGGGCAGACCGGACAGATCGACCAGTCGTGGTGGCGCTGCGAGACCGCGGCGCATATTCGGCAGCAGATCGGTGCCGCCGGCAATTGCACGGGCAGCGGGCTCGCTCGCCAGCGCCGCCAGGGCCTGGTCCAGCGTGGCTGGGCGCTCGAGCGTGAAATCGTTCAGGGTATGCAGGCTCATGATGTTTTTGCCTCCTGCCGCGCGGCGCGTTGCGCTTGCAGCTTTCGTTCGCGCCGGCGCGCCTGCAGCGCGTCGAACACCCGGTCGGGCGTTACCGGCAAGCTATCCATGCGCAGGCCCAGCGCATCGGCGATGGCACTGGTCAGCGCTGGCGGAAAACCGTGCAGGCCGCCTTCGCTGCCTTCCTTGGCCCCGAATGGCCCTAACGGGTCCATGCTCTCGACCAGGGAGACGTGAATCGGTGGCGACTCGGCGATGGTTGGTATGCGGTAGTCGACCAGGTTGCTGCATATTGGCAGGCCTTCGTGGTAGCGCGTCTCCTCCTGCAGTGCCTGGCCCATGCCCATCCACACCGCGCCCTGTACCTGACCCTCGACCGCCATCGGATTGAGCGCCCGGCCGCAGTCGTGCGCAACCCAGACCTGCTGCACGCGCACCGCTCCGGTGTCTTCGTCGACCTCAACCTCAACCACCTGGGCGGCGTAACTGAAACCCGCGGTCGAGCCGACCGCGGCGCCGCGGAACTTCCCGCCCTGGGTTTCAACTGGCGTCGACCAGCTGCCCTTGACCGTCAGGGCGCCGTCGACGGACAGCGCCGCCTGCACGCACTCGGCGAAGTTGAGGCGCTTGTCGGTGCCGATAACGCCGCAGGATTCGCCGGCCCATTCGATCTGGTCGGCGCTGACCTTGAGCCGTGTTGCCGCTGCCGCGACCAGTTGCTCGCGCAGGGCCTGGGCCGCGCGCAAGGCGGCGTTGCCGACCATGAAGGAGACACGCGAGGAATACGAGCCGTTGTCCTTGGGCGTCAGTGCGCTGTCGGTGGCGACGACCCGGATACGCGCCATTGGCAGCAGCAGCACCTCGGCCACGACCTGGGTCAGCAAGGTGTTGGAGCCCTGTCCGATGTCGGAGGCGCCGGTCAAGATCGTGATGGCGCCGTCGAAGTCCAGGCGCAGGTTGACCATCGCGTGCGGCTCGCCGCTCCAGTGCACCGGCTTGGCCGAGCCCGACACATAGTGGGAGCAGGCCATGCCCAGACCACGTCCCGGGCCCAGCTTGCCGCGCCGCGTGCTCCAGCCGCTGGCCTTCTCGACCGCGTCCAGGCACTCTGGCAAGCCGTAGGAGTTGACCTGCAGGTCGTTGAGTGTGCGGTAGGGCGCCTCGATCAGGTTGGCGCGGCGCAGCGCGAACGGGTCGATGCCCAGCTGCTGCGCCATCTCGTCGAGCAGCGACTCGACCGCGAAACGCACGTTGACCGCGCCGTGTCCGCGCATCGCGCCGCAGGGCGGCAGGTTGGTATAGACGCGGTAGCCGCGATAGCGCACCGCGCCGACGCGGTACAGCGCGTGCAAGAGCGCGCCGGCATACAGGATGGTCACCAGGCCGTAGCCGGCATAGGCGCCGCCGCGCTGCACCACCTCGGCGTCCATGGCCGTAATCTCGCCGCTGCGCTTGAGCCCGATGCGGATCTTGCTGACGGTGGACGGACGGCCCCGGTGTGTCAGGAACACCTCCTCACGGCTGAGTTCGAGCTTGACGGTGCCGCCGGCGGCACGTGCCAGCGCCGCCGTCACCATCTCGAAATTGAGCGGCTCCACGCGGTGTCCGAAGCCACCGCCGACAAAGGGCTTGACGACGCGGATCTGGGCGCTGTCCAGGCCCAGGGTCTGGGCCAGCATCAGGTGCAGGTAGTAGGGCACCTGGGTCACCGAGTGCACCGTGAGCCGTTCGCGTTCCGGTTCCCACTGCGCGACTGTGGCGTTGAGCTCCATCTGCCCATGCGCGATCTCGGCGCAGTCGTAGCTGCGCTCGAGCACCAGGTCGGCGGCCGCAAAGCCGGCGTCCACGTCGCCGAATTCCTGCTCGACCGTGCGTTCGAGGTTGCCGGGTTTGTTATCGTGCAGCAGTGTTGCGCCCTCGGCGCGCGCATCCTGGGCGCTGAACATGGCAGGCAGGGCTTCGATGTCTACCTCCACCGCGGCCAGCGCGGCGCGCGCCGTGGTCTCATCAACCGCCGCCACCGCAAACAGCGGCTCGCCGCGGTAACGCACCTTGCCCCGGGCCAGCGGCCATTCGTTCTGGGCGATCGGGATCACGCCATAGGGCGCTGAGAAATCGTCTCCGGTGATGACCGCAAGAACACCCGGAATGGCGCGCGCCCGGGTCGCGTCGATCGTACGGATATGGCCGTGGGCGACCATGCTGCGTCCGATCAGTCCGACCAGGGTGCGGCCGAAGGGCAGGTCGGCCGTGTATTGCGCGCGACCGGTCACCTTCTCGATGCCATCGACCAACGGCGTGCGCTTGCCGATCGAATGGGTGGCGGGCGCGGGCGGGCGCTGGGGGGTTTCGTGTTTCATGGCTTTGCTCCCGCCGCCGCCTTGACCGACTCGATGATCTTGACGTAGCCGGTGCAGCGGCACAGGTTGCCGGCCAACGCCGCGCCGATTTGCGCGTCGCTGGGAGCGGGCTCCTGCCGCAGCAAGGCCTCGGACGCCATCACCATGCCCGGCGTGCAGAATCCGCACTGGGTGCCCAGGTTTTCGTGGAAGGCCTGTTGCAGGCGACTCATGCGTCCGCCCTGGACCAGGCCCTCGATGGTTTCGATGGCACGCTCCTGCACGCTGGCGGCCAGCGTGATGCATGCCAGGCGCGGCGCACCATCGACCAGCACGGTGCAGGCGCCGCATTCGCCGCCGTCGCAGCCCTGCTTGGTGCCGGACAAGTCCAACTGATCGCGCAGCACGTCTAGCAGCAGCGCGTTGTCGGAAGCGGCTACGGTGCGTTTGCTTCCGTTGACACGCAGGTTCAGCAGTCTTGTCGGCATGTTGCTCTCTCCTTCTTTCAGTGCGCTTTGGGACGCAGATCGCGCAAGCGTACGGCCTTGCCCTGGGAGCGTGCAATGCTGCCGGGCGGCTGTACCGTGATCGCGGTCGTGATGCCTATCATCGACTTGATGTGGTGTGCGGCTTCGCGCGCGAGGCCATCGAACTCGGCCGCGTCGACCCCGGGCTCGGCCTCGACCTCGATGCTCACCGTGTCCAGCGTGCCGCTGCGTTCCAGGATCAGCAGGTAGTGCGGCGCGAGCTTGGGCAGCGTGACCAGTACCGACTCGATCTGCGACGGGTAAACGTTGACGCCGCGGATGATCAGCATGTCGTCGTTGCGCCCGGTGATGCGCAGGATACGCACATGGGTGCGGCCGCAGTCGCAGGGCGCGCGCTCGAGGCGTGTGATGTCGCGCGTGCGGTAGCGGATCATCGGCAGCGCCTGCTTGGTCAGCGTCGTGATGACCAGTTCGCCGGCCTCGCCATCGGGCAGGGCGCGGCCGGTGTCCGGGTCTATGGTTTCGAACAGGAAATGATCCTCCCAGCCATGCAATCCGCTCTGGCAAGGACACTCGCAGGCAACGCCGGGTCCCATGATCTCCGACAGGCCGTAGATGTCGACGGCCTTGAGGCCAAGGCGGCGCTCGATCTCGCTGCGCATGCCGTCGCTCCATGGCTCGGCGCCGAACATGCCGATGCGCAGCGCGCTCGTGCGCAGGTCCACGCCCTGCTGCTCGGCGACCTCGGCGATGGCCAGCGCATAGGATGGAGTGGCGCACAACACGCTCGCCTTGAAGTCCATGATCAGCGCGACCTGGCGTTCGGTCGAGCCGCCCGACATCGGCACCACAACGCCGCCCAGGCGCTCGGCGCCATTGTGGGCACCCAGACCGCCGGTGAACAGGCCGTAGCCGTAGGCGTTGTGCACCACGTCGCCACGGCGCGCACCGGCGCAATGCATCGATCGTGCTACCAGATCGGCCCAATTGCTCAGGTCCTCCGCGGTATAGCCGACGACGGTCGGTTTGCCGGTGGTGCCGGACGACGCGTGCAGCCGCGACAGTTTCTCAATTGGGCGCGCGAACATGCCGAAGGGGTAGTGGTCGCGCAGGTCGGTCTTGACGGTAAACGGCAGCCGGGCCAGGTCGTCCAGGCTGCGGATGTCCTGCGGCTTCAATCCCAGTGCGTCGAAGCGCGTACGGTGCAGCGGTACGTTGTCGTAGGCGTTTTGCAGCGTCGCCTGCAGCCGCTCGAGCTGCAACGCGGCCAGTTGTTCGCGTGGCATGGTTTCACTTTCCGGATGCAGGCAGGCGGGCCCGGTTCCGGTTTCGAATGCCATTTCGGCCTTGCTCGATGCTCCCATAATGGCTCCTCGCTCTTTCTCAGTTGATCGGTTTGCTTGCCGAGCGCGGTACCCCGCGCACCGGCAGACTGGACAGCGCGAAGCCCTGGTTGAAGGCGCCGCGCGTAATCAGGGTGAACTTGAAGTAGGCGCCAGTCGCCGCCACCAGCGCGCCGGCCAGTGCCAGCAGGCCGGCTTGCCAGCATCGGCGCCACGACGCCGCTGAGCGCCAGCGCCAAAAGCACCAGAGGCAGGGCCGTGCCTATCCACAGCATGGCCTTGCCCGGGGGCGCGAGTGCTGCCAATGCACGTGGTGCTGCCGCGCGTGCGATGTCCTGGTGCCAGGCGCGCCATGCCAGCGCACGCACCAGCACCAGCAGGCCGAACACGGTGGCCATCAGCGTCTGGTTGCCAGACCAGGCGCCCAGCAACAGGAACAGGCCGCTGCCTTCTGCCAACGCGCAGGCCACGATCAGCGGCGTCGTGCGCCGTGAGCGCCAGCTCGGAATGCCGCGCGCCGCCTGCAGGATGCGGCCCTGGCAATAGGCGAAGGCCAGCGCGGCCAGGCCGGCCAGCGGAGCCCATGCGGCAAAGCCTGCCGCGCTGGCCAGCGCCAGTGCGAGCAGGATGGGTGCGACGAAGGCCTCGCGCGTCATCCAGGAGGTGTGGGGGTTGAAGAACACATGCAGGGCGCGCAGCGGACGTCCGATCTCGAGCCAGACACAGAGCAGGCCTACGCCCACCAGTGCCATGCCCGCGAGCATCAGCAGAGCCAGCATATTGCCTTGCGCGCCAGACATGGCGCTGGCTGCAATCAGGCCGCTGCCGGCTCCGCCGCAGATGAAATTGCCCGCGGCGCGCCAGTCCCAGTTGGTCTGCTGCCAGGGGTTGGGGCCGTAGGTCATTCCGATCCCTCCCGTTTCGTATCCCACAGGTAGTGGAATCCCGGACCGGTGCCCAATTCCTCGTGCATGCGGAAATGCTGGTTGTGTTCGAGCAGTTGCGACACATTGCTGTTGGGGTCGTCCTGGTCGCCGAAGGCCAGTGCCTCGGCGATACAGGCGTTGACGCAGGCCGGCGTGGCCTCGGCGTCGACGCCAGGAGTCAGGCCTTTTTCGAGTCCGGCGTCGATGCGGTCGACGCAGAAGGTGCATTTGGTCGCCACCGCCAGGCGCTTGTCATCATGGCGCATTGCCTCGCTGGTGGTCGGGTCGGCGCCGTAGGCAAAAGTGGCGAGATCAGTCTTGTAGCGCGCCTGATAGGGGCAGGCGACGGAACAGTAGGCACAGCCGATGCACAGGTCGTAGTCGATCGTGACGATACCGTCGTCGCGCTTCTTCGTGGCTGTGGTCGGGCAGACATGCATGCACGGCGGCTCCTCGCAATGCTGGCAACCCACCGGAACAAAGACGCGCTGCACGTCGGGGTAGCTGCCGAACTCCATGTCGAGCACACGCCGCCACTGCACCTCGGGCGGAGTCGCATTGGTGTGGCGGCAGGCAGCGGTGCAGGTCTGGCACCCAACGCAGCGCCGCAGGTCCGCGACCATGGCCCAGCGGGTCATTGGGTTTTTCCTTTCTTGAGCGCTACGCGAACGATGTCAGCGCCCGAGCCGGTGGCGTCGGTCTGCGCCATCGACATGGTCGCCAGCGTGTTCAGGCTGGGCACGCCGAAGTCCTTGGCCAATGGCGTTTCCCAGTGGCCGAACTGACCGATCATGAGCAGCGTGTCGGGACGGATGCCCTGGCGCAGTACAGCGCGCCCGCGCACGCTGCGCTTGGGTGTGGATATCTCGATCATGTCGCCGTCTTCAATGCCCAGGCGTTCGGCCGTCTGGCTGTTGACGATGACGCCGCGGTGGCCCTTGATGTTGTCGGCCACCTCCTTGATCATTTGCATGCCGACGTTGCCGCCCCAGGCGTATTGCATCGAACGCGCGGTCAGCAGCCAGAACGGGTAGTCGTTGAGTTGCGCGCCGCCGTCGGTGACGATGGTCTCCCACATGGCGGGGAAGTTCTTCCATTTCGGCAGCCCCTGGTATTCGGTCAGCTGCAGATCCCACCAGTGCATGTCGTTTTCATGCAGCCGGCGCCCGAGCTCGGTGCCCACGCGCAGCAACTGCTCCTGGTACGGCAACTCAAAACGCAGCCCACGTTCGATCATGGTCGGCAACAGGTACCAGCGATCACGCGGATAGGGATTGGTTGCCAGGCCGTGTTCCTTCCACCAGTCAAGCCCATGCGTATTGGCGCCGCCGGACAACTCGGCGCTGGCGGCACGGCATACCGCGTCCCAGATTTCCTCGCGGCTGTGGCTGCGCTCGAGCTCCAGCGAGTGGTCGGCGTGTTCGCCGCGCAAGGGCACGCCGGCCGCGCCCTTGTTGATCGATGCGTTGTAACGGCTGGTCAGTCCGGTGCGTTGGGCCAGTTCGGTCGCGACTTCGGTGAAGTCGCGCGCCTGGCCTTGCGGCGCTACGGCCGGCTGGCGCAGGGCAAACCCTTCGTGGTCCCAGAATTGCTCGACGTACTTCGTGGTGCCGATGCGGATCAGCTGCAGGCTCTCCAGATCGGTGGCATCGGGCAGCAATACGTCGGCGAAATGGTTGGTCTCGTCGCGCGTGTAGGCAAACGCGACGACGAATGGGAAGCGCGCCATCTTCTCGCCCAGCGCATCGGTGTCCCAGAACGATATCGCCGGGTTGGTGCGATACAAGAACCAGACATCGGGCGCCGTTACCCGTGGCAGGCCCTTGGGTGTCTCGTCCATGAACATCCACGAGAAGTGGGTCGGCCCCAGCGCCTGGCTCCAGGGTCCGTCGGCAGCCAGTGGCACCATGGTGCGATAGGCATTGCGGATATTGGGTTTGGGAGACCAGCGCGCCTTGTCGGTCGGGTTCATCGGATAGGCCATGAAACCGTCCGCGCCGGGTTGTACGCTGTCGTGGCGCTGCGACATCGGCCGCGTCAGCCGCACCGTGGTGCCGATGGTGCCACCCGGCACCTCCAGCGCGCCCACCAGTGTGGCCAGCAGCGTGCGTGCCCAGCAGCACTCGAAGCCGCCCCAGCCGTTGTTCACGGTCTTGCCCAACGTCACGGCAACCGGTCGAAACGGCATGGTCTTGCCTTCGATCTCGATGGTCTCGCCGACGCAGGCTTGCTCGACATACTCGAGCGCGATCTGGCGCATCGACGCAGCCGGTACATCGCAGATGGGTTGTGCCCATTCGGGTGCATACGGCTGCATGTGCTGCACCAGGCGCGTGAAGGCGGTTTCGCCAACCAGCAGGCCCTCACCGAGGATGTCGCCGTCCGGTCCGACCTCGATCGCATCGACTTCGTAGCGGCCTTCGAGCGCTTCGTCGATGTCGGCTGCATCGTGTACGCATGCTCCGCCGGCGCGCAGGTCCCAGACCAGCGGTTTGCGACTGACGCGGTCGCGCAAGTAGTAGCCGCCGGCGCCGATCAGATACGGGGATGCGGTGCGTTTGCACAGGAAGGGCAGATCCAGCCGTTCGCGCGCCACCTCGTGCAGCATGACATGGATCAGTGCGTACAGGAACGCCGGGTCGGTCTTGGGTTTGATCGGCACCCATTGGGCCGAACAGGCGCCGGTGACCGACAAATGCGGTTCGACCTGAACCCGCTTCATGCCGCGCACCCGCGCCTTGGAATGGCGCCAGATACCGACCACGCCGCCGGAGGCCTCGATGTTCGAGCCGCAGGAGATCAGGTAATTGCACAGCGGTGTGTCGGCTGCGACGATGAAAGCGCGATGCCATAACTCGCCGTACAGGTGCTCGGAGTGATAGCACTTGACACCCTGGCCGGAGCCAAATCCCATGTCCACCGGCCCCCAGGCCGACAGGAAGGCCGGGAACGTGCCCATGTAGGACTGTGGTGTGCCGCCGCCGCCAAAGCTGGCGGCCACACGCGGATAGCCGGATGCGTCGAGCAGGCCTTCGGCGCGGATCTGGTTGAGTTTGTCGGCGATCAGGCCATAGGCTTCATCCCAGGTGATCTCGACGAACTGCGGGTCTTCGTCGCGCCCTTTGCGCGGATTGCTGCGCTTCATCGGCGCCAGCACCCGGTTCGGGTTGTAGGTCTTTTGTACCAGGCCAAAGGCCTTGACGCAGACCTTGCCGCCACCGGGATGGATCTTGGCTGCGCAAAGGTTGGGTTCGACCTCGGTCGCCACGCCGTCCTGCACCTTCACCGTGAGCAGGTCGGGGCCTGCGACACACTGGTAACAATAGGTCGGTACGTGCCGTGTGGCAGAGGTCGAAACGGTCATGCCGTCTTGCCTTTTTGTGCTTTGGCGGCCAGGCGTTGCGCGGTCTTGGCGACATCGACGATGAAGCGGGCGTGCTGTCCGCGCACAATCGGTTCGACTGCGTCCCGACCTTCGATCTCGAAGACCGCGGCGCGACCCTCGAGCGACTGGAGTCGCACCGTGATCGTGACCGCCATGCCCATCAGCGTGGCGGCGATATGGTCGATCGCAACACGGGTTCCCACTGAGTCCTCGCCAGGGTCCAGGTGTTGCAGCAGCAGGTCGCGGCAGGCGATCTCGATGTCGCGCACGAGCATCGGCGTGGCATACACGCGGGCGTCCTCGCCCATGAAGTCGATCGTCTGTTCGCGCGAGATGTCGAAGGTGACGGTGCTCTCGATTCCGGTTTTCAGTGTGGCTTGCATATGGTGTTTCCTTGTTTCACAGTCCTAGATAGGCTTGCTGGACCTGCGGGTCGTGCAGCAGATCGGCCGCCGACCCTTGTAGTTCGATACGCCCGGTCTCCATCACATAGCCGCGGCTGGCCACGGTCAGGGCCGCGCGGGCGTTCTGGTCCACCAGCAAAATGGTGGTGCCCAGCTGTTTGAGCGCCGCGACCCGGGCGAAGATCTCGCTGACCAGCCGTGGCGCCAGTCCCATGCTGGGCTCGTCGAGCAGTAGCAGGCGCGGTTGCGCCATCAGCGCGCGTCCGATTGCCAGCATCTGTTGTTGGCCGCCAGACAGGTTGCCGGCCAGCTCATGGCGTTTTTGGGCCAGTGCCGGGAACATCTCGAGCACACCGGGCAAGGCGTCTTGCGAACCCCGCGCGAAAGCGCCCAGGCGCAGGTTGTCCAGCACGCTCAGCGGGCCAAATACCTGTCGTCCCTCGGGCACCTGCACGATGCCCAGGCGCAGTCGCTGGCGTGCGTTGAGCCGTGCCAGATCCTGACCGTCGAACCGGATCGTGCCGCCGCTGCTCGGCTGGATACCGGACAAGGTGCGCAACAGGGTCGTCTTGCCAGCGCCGTTGGCGCCGACCAGCGCCACCAGTTCGCCGGCTTCGACACGCAGGCTCACCCCCGACAACGCGGGAATGCGGCCATAGTGGCTCTCCAGTCGGTCGACTTCAAGCACGGACGGCCTCCTGTGTGGCAGGGGTCTCGGTGTCCGGCGTGCCCAGATAGGCTTCGATCACATGCGGGTTTGCACTGACCTGCGCCGGCGTGCCTTCGGCCAGCTTGCGGCCATGATCGAGCACGAACACATGGTCCGATACTTCCATCACCAGACGCATATTGTGTTCGACCAGAATCACGGTCGTGCCGGTCTGCGCCAGATTCTTGATCAGACCGTCGATCTCGCGCGCTTCAGTCTGGTTCAGGCCGGCCGCCGGTTCATCGAGCAGCAGCAGCCGGGGCTCGGCGGCCAGCGCACGCGCAATCTCGAGCCGCTTGAGAGCGCCGTAGGGCATGCTGTCGGCGGCGTCGTCCTCGTAGGCTTCGAGCCCGACCCGCTCAAGCAGTTGCCGCGCCGATGCGCGGCACGCGGCCTCGGCACGTCGCAATGTCGGCGTGTGCAGCATCGAAGCCAGCAGCGAACAGGGCTGGCGCAGGTGGCGCCCGGTCATCACGTTCTCGAGTGCGCTCATGTTGAAGAACACCTGCAGATTCTGGAACGTGCGACCGATGCCGGCCTGGGCGAAGCGGTAAGTCGATTGCCCGGCAAGTTGCTTGCCGTCGAGCTTGATGCTGCCGGTGTCGGGGGCGTAGACGCCGCTGAGCAGGTTGATGAGGCTGGTCTTGCCGGCGCCATTGGGCCCGATGATGGAGTGCACTGCACCTTCGTGAATCTGCAGCTCCAGTTCGGCGATCGCGTGCACGCCGCCGAATGACTTGGACAATTGCTCGACCACCAGCAGCGTCATGAAGCACTCCTGCCCGCGGCCCGGCGCCACTGCCGCCAGCGCGATTGCAAGGTCGGCACCACGCCCTGCGGAAAGAACACCATGGTGGCGATCAGTACGGCGCCGAACACCATCATCTCGTAGTCCTTGAGTACGGTCAGGAACTGCGGCAATATGGTCATCGCTGCTGCGCCCACGACGGCGCCGAACACCGATGCCATGCCGCCGAACACGACCATGATCACCAGTTCGACCGAATGCATGAACGAGGCCTTGGTCGGCGTCAGAAAACCGGCGTAATGCGCCATCAGCGCACCCGCGATGGCGGCAAGCACGGCCGACAACACGAACACCTGGAGTTTGAAGCGTTCGCTGGCAATGCCCAGCGTCTCGGCCGCCACCGGGGATCCGTGCAAGGCGCGCAAGGCGCGTCCGGTGGGCGATTCGATCAGGTTCAGTGCCAGCCATACCGTGAGCATCAGTGCGCCAGCGGAGATCCAGTACCACAGCCGCTCGCCCTGTACCACCACGCCGAACAGCGCCAGTGGCGGAACCACCATGCCATCGGGTCCGCCAGTCCAGCGGTCCTCGGTGGTCAGCACGATCGAGATGATGATGCCCAGACCGAGCGTGGCCATGGCCAGCGTGTGGCCCTTCAGGCGCAGTGTCGGCCGGCCGATGACGAAGGCCAGCAGCCCCACAGCGGTGCAAGCCAGCGGCAACGACAGCCACACCGGGACGCCGTACCGCGATGCGAGTATGGCGCTGCCATATGCACCCAGCGCAAAGAAACCGGCATGGCCCAGGCTGATCTGACCGGCATACCCGATCAGCAGGTTCAGGCCGACGCAGACCGTGGCATTGAGTGCAACCTGTATCGCGACGTCGTAGGCGTAGTTGTTGCTTATCCACATCGGCGCGGAGACCAGGATGAGCAGCCAGCAGCAGGCTACCGCCGATCCGGGGTGTCGCCAGCCGGCTGCGCTTGCGCGTCACGGCCTCAGACCCGATCACTGCGGCGCGCACCGAGCAAGCCTCCGGGCATCAGGAACAGGACCGCCAGGATCACGACAAAGGCGATCGCATCCTTGTAGGCCGACGAGATGAATCCCGCGCCCAGGCCTTCGAGCAGGCCGAGCAGCAGACCACCGAGCACGGCGCCGCCGAAACTGCCCAGGCCACCGAGCATGGCGGCGGCGAAGCCCTTGAGTCCGAGCATGATGCCGGCGTCATAGGCAGTGAAGGCGATCGGCGCTATCAGCACCCCGCCCAGGGCACCGAGCGCCGCAGCCAGTCCGAAACTGGCGAATAACACGCCGCGCGTCGGAATGCCGACCAGCTGGGCTGCAACCCGGTTGTACGAGGTGGCCAGCATGGCCTTGCCCAGCATCGTGCGGCCATAAAAAGCACTCAGCGCCGCGACGGCGATCGCCGTGCCGCCCATCACCCACAGGCTTTGCGGCAACAAGGTGGCGCCCATGAACTGCAGTGGCTGTTCACCGGAGAACGCAGGCAGGCGGTGTACGCCCTTGTCCCAGACCAGTTGGGCCAGGCCGCGCAGGAACAGCGATACGCCGATGGTGATGATGATGAGTGTCACGGTATCGGCATCGCGCGCCGGTTCGATGGCGAGCTTTTCCACCAGCAGGGCCACCAGCACGGCAACGACGATGGCCAGCGTGACCGCCACGGCCAGCGGCAGGCCCAGGGCCAGCAGCGTGACAGCGCTCATGCCGCCGATCATGACGAATTCGCCCTGGGCAAAGTTGATCGCGCCGCTGGCGTTGTAGATGATCGAGAAACCCAGCGCGACCAGCGCATAGATGGCACCGGCGGTCAGGCCGCTGGCGACGAACTGGAGCCATGCGTTATCCATGGTGCTGGTCGTGTCAGGTAGTGGGCCGGGCCGTTACTTGACCAGGGTCCAGTCGCCGTTGCGTACCTCGAGCATGCGAAACGCGCTCAGGTCCAGGCCCATGTGGTCCTTGGCCGACATGTTGACGATGCCGCCGGTGCCGATGTAGCCCTTGGTCGCTTCCAGCGCGTCGCGCACCTTGGCCTTGTCGGTCGATCCGGCTGCCTTGATGGCATTGACCGCCAGCATCAGACCGTCATAGGCGTGGCCACCGAAGGCCGAGATGTCGGCCTTGTACTTGTCAGCATAAGCCTTGCTGTAAGCGACGACGACCGGTTTTTGCGGATCGTCAGCTGCCAGCAGATCGGCAACCAGCAGCCCGGCGGCGGGCAGGCGCACGCCCTCGGCGGCGGCGCCGGAGAGCTTGATGTACTCGCGCGATGCCACGCCGTGCGACTGGTAAAGCGGCAGCGTCAGGCCGACCTGGCGGAAGTTGCGCGTGACGATGGCCGGGCCCTGGCCGAAACCGGCGTTGAGCACAGCTTGTGCGCTGCTGCCCTTGATCTTGGTCAGCTGCGTCGTCATGTCGGTGTCGGCCGCGCCATAGGTTTCATCGGCGACAACTTCTACGCCGTAACTGCCGACCACCTTCAGACATTCGGCGCGCATGGATTTGTCGAAGCCACCGGTGCCTGCGATCAGGGCCACCTTGGTCAACTTGCGCGACTTCATGTCGGCGAAGATCTTCTCGCAGGCCATGCGGTCGGTGTGAGGTGTCTTGAAGACCCATTTCTTGACCGGCTCGACGATCACGACGGCGCCGGCCAGCGAAATGAAGGGCGTGGCCGCGGCTTCCACCATCGGCACAGCGGCCATGGTGGCGCCGGTGGTCGAACCGCCGACGATGATGTCGACCTTGTCCTGCTCGATCAGCCGCTTGACAAAGGTGTGCGCTTTTTCAGCGCTCCCGGCGTCGTCGTAGGCCACCAGTTGCAACTTGCGCCCGAGCACGCCGCCGGCGGCGTTGAGTTTGTCGACATACAACTCGAGGGTCTTGAGTTCAGGGTCGCCGAGGAAGGCGGCGGGCCCGGTGGAAGACAGGAAGGACCCGATGCGGATGGGTTCCTGCGCCAAGGCGGAGGATGAGGCAAAACCGATGGTCAGAGTCAGGGCGGCTGCGGCTGCGAGCCGACTTGCCCGGCGCAGGGTGGGACGGATGGGTTGCATGAACTTGTCTCCTGGTTTGGCGCCGCCTTTGGCCATTTTGGGCCAACACGCCCCGGCGCGGCTAGAATTCCGGTAGCGCAACTCATTCTGGTACCGGAATGCAGGTATTCACTTGATCTAGTTCATACTTTTGACCAATACCCTCCAATCGCCCCGCTTGCCGGGACTTCCTCGCCGCCGCCCAGTCATGGGTCGGCGTGCGCCCGCCGTCGAGATTGCAGCCGATGGATCGCTGGTGCGTCCGGTGCGGCGCTCGGACCTGGAGCAGGTAATTGCCATCGACGCAACCGTGACCGGCCTGGAGAAGCGTGCCTACTGGCAACGTGTCTACCGGCGCTACGGGGTTTCCGGTGCGTCCGAGCAGCGCCACTTCCTGGTGGCGGTGGTACACGACAAGGTAGTCGGTTTTGCGATCGGAGAGGTGCGTGACTGGGAGTTCGGCTCGCCACCTTGCGGCTGGGTGTTCGCGATCAATGTGGATCCGCTGGCGCGCCAGGGTGGCATCGGCGCGCGTCTGCTGTCCTCGCTTGCGGCGTCTGTTCCGGCGTGCCGGTGTGCGCAAGCTGCGCACGCTGCTGCACCGTGACAACACGCTGATCCTGTCATTCTTTCGCAGTCAGGGCATGATGGCCGGGCCCTTGATTCCGCTCGAGATGGATCTCGCCGACATGACCTCCGTGGCTGCGGAGCGCAGGCGATGAGGCTGCAGGTCAACACCCGGCTGGCGCTGTACAGCGTGCTCGAGTTTGCAGCCGATCCGCAACGCCATGTTCCGGCATCGGTGATCGCCGAAAAATACAGCGTATCGCCGCACCATCTGGCCAAGGTACTGGCCGAGCTCGCGCATGCCGGCATAGTCGAGTCGGTGCGGGGTGTTGGCGGCGGCTACCGACTGACAGCAAATGTGCGCCGGCTCACCTTGATGGACGTGATCCAACTGTTCGAGGACTTCGCGCCGGGCGCGGCGCCGCGCCGGGACGAGGCCGCGCCGCCTCCGGTGGACCAGGCGCTGGATGCGGTCTTGTCCGAAATCGACCAGATCGCGCGTGCCACCTTCAGCTCGATCACACTGGCCACGATGCTGCAACTGGTCGCGCGCCAGCAGCGCGGCGACTGAAGTACAGACTGCAGCATTTCACACGGTGGGGGTTAGGGCACGACCCGCGGGGCGCGCCTGGGCGAGCAATGCGCCCCTTTTGCAATGGAGCTTGTCATGCGACGCTGGAACGGCTGGGGCGACGACGCCACCTCGATGCACCTGGGCGAAGGGGCACGCGCCATGCTGGCCGAGCGTCTTGGCCCGGGCCTGCCCGGGCAAGATGCGCTGCGCGACGATCTGGTGGCGCGCATACCGCCATCGCGTCTGCCCGAACACCCCTTGATTTGCCGCGATGCATCGCAGCGCCTGGCCATGGCGTTGGGCGAGAGCTACGCCGACTGGATTCGCAAGCGCTTTGGCGCGCTGCCGCCGGTGCCCGATGGCGTGGCCTACGCCGAGTCTGGCGAACAGGTGCGTGAACTGCTGGATCTGGCCCATGCCAGGCGCTGGATGGTCATACCGTTCGCCGGGGGCACCAGCGTAGCTGGGCATCTGGACTGCCCCGTGAGTGAGCAGCCGATTGTGTCGATCAATCTCTCGCGCATGAACAGGCTGCTGCATCTGGATACCACCAGCGGGCTTGCCACCTTTGGCGCGGGCACGCCGGGGCCGCTGGTGGAGGCGCAGTTGCGCGCGCAGGGCTACACGCTGGGGCATTTCCCGCAGTCGTTTGAATACTCCACCGTGGGCGGCTGGGTGGTCACGCGCTCCAGCGGCCAGCAATCGCTGCGCTATGGACGTATCGAGCAGTTGTTTGCGGGAGGACGCCTGGAGACACCCGTGGGGCCACTCACCCTGCCCACCGTGCCGGCGGCCAGCGCCGGGCCGGATTTGCGCGAGCTGGTGCTCGGCTCGGAGGGGCGCTTCGGCATCCTGACCGAGGCCACGGTGCGCGTCTCGCCGCTGCCCGAGCACGAGAGCTTTCATGCCATCTTTTTTCCCGACTGGGAGCGTGCCGAAGCCGCTGTGCGCACCTTGGTGCAGTGCCGGCCGGCGTTGTCCATGCTGCGCCTGTCCAACGACATCGAGACGCAGACCAACCTTGCCCTGGCCGGCCACGAACGGATGGTGGGCGCGATGGAGAAATACCTTGCCTGGCGCGGCTGCGGCGCCGGCAAGTGCATGCTGATGCTGGGCGTGAGCGCGGACCGGCGCAGCGCGCGCCACGCCTTGCGCGAAGCCAGACGCCTGCTGGCCCGGCACGGCGCCGTCTATATCGGCACCGCCATGGGCAGCAAGTGGGCGAACAATCGTTTCAAGGGCCCCTATCTGCGCAACACGCTGTGGGAGCTGGGCTACGCGGCCGACACCATCGAGACGGCAGTGGACTGGCCCCAGGTCAGGCCGCTGATGCGGGCCATGGAGCAGGCGGCGCGTGACGTATTCGGGCGTCATGGCGAGCGCGTGCACGCCTTCAGCCACCTCTCGCACCTGTACCCGCAGGGCAGCAGCATCTATTCGCAGTACGTGTGGCCGATTGCACCGGGCGGTTTTGCGCCCAACTTCGCGCGTTGGCAAGAGCTCAAGGCCGCCGTGGCGCAGGCCATTGCGGCGCATGGCGCCACCGTGAGCCATCAGCACGGCGTGGGGCGCGACCATGCCGCCCATCTGGTCGACGAGAAGGGCGCGCTGGGCATGGCCACCCTGGCCGAACTGTGTCGCCACTTCGACCCGCACGGCATCATGAATCCTGGCAAGCTGCTGCAGGACGGCGGGCCATGGGCGAGCTGACCCTCGCTGAGCAACGCGCTGCGCTACTTGCGCGCCTGCCTGCGCAGACCTGGGACCTGGTCGTCGTCGGTGGCGGTATCAGCGGCGCGGGCGTGGCGCAGCAGGCGGCGCGGCGTGGCTGGAGTGTTCTTCTCGTGGAGCAGCGCGACTTTGCCTGGGGCACGTCGAGCCGATCCTCCAAGCTGGTGCACGGCGGGCTGCGCTATCTGAAGGAGGGCGACATCAAGACCACCCTGCACTCGGTACGTGAACGCCAGCGACTGCTGCGCGAAGCGCCGGGCCTGGTGCAGACGCAGAGCTTTCTGTTTGCCGACTGCCCTGGCCGCAAACCCGGGCGCTGGCTGATGCAGGCGGGACTGGCGATCTACGATGCGATGGCGGGGCAGCGCAGCCACCGCTACACCGACCTGGCCACCACGCAGGTGCTGGCGCCGGGTCTGGCGCCCACCGGCCTGCGCGGCGCGCTGGTGTTCCAGGACGCAAAAACCGATGACGCCCGGCTGGTCTGGCGCGTGCTGCTCGAAGCGCAGCGCGATGGCGCCGTGCTGCTCAATTACACTGCTGCGCAAAGCCTGCAAACGCAGCAGGGCCGCGTCACCGGTCTGGTCGTGCGCGATGGTGCCACCGGCCAGGAATTCACCGTGCAGACGCGCGCCGTGGTCAACGCCACCGGCGCCTGGGCCGACCGGCTGCGCGCAGGCGTTGGCGCCGCGCCGCTGTTGCGCCCGCTGCGTGGCAGCCACCTGGTGCTGCCCTTCTGGCGCTTGCCGGTGGCGCAAAGCATCAGCTTCATGCACCCCAGGGACGGCCGGCCGGTGTTTTTCTACCCCTGGGAGGGCGCGACCCTGGTCGGTACCACCGACCTGGACCACCGCGCCGACCTGGATGCGGAGGCCAGTATCACGCCCGCCGAAGTGACCTACCTGCTCGACGCCGTGAACGACCAGTTTCCCGCGGCCCGGGTCACGACCGCCGACATCAGTGCCTGCTTTGCCGGCGTGCGCGCGGTCATTGACGATGGCCAGCCGGACGCCTCCAGGGCCACGCGCGACCACCTGGTGCGCGATGAAGCGGGCCTCATCACACTGGCTGGCGGCAAACTCACGACTTTCCGTTTGATGGCACAGGATGCACTGGTCCTCGCCGCAATGCACGCGGGCAAGGCGTTTGCCAGGGATGAGGCCCCTGTGTTCAACCCCGCGCCCGCACTGAACCCGCGCTGGAGCGCCTCGGTGCGCCAGCGCCTGACGGCGCGCTACGGTGCGTTTGCGGCGCAGTGGTGTCAGGGGGCAGTCGACGAGGATCTGCACCCCGTGCCCGGCACCCAGACCCTGTGGCTGGAGTTGGCCATCGCCGCGCGCTTCGAGGCCGTGCAACATCTGGACGACCTGCTGCTGCGCCGCACCCGCCTGGGGCTGCTGCTGCCACGCGGCGCGCTCGACCACCTGAGTCGCATGCGCCAGCTTTGCGCACCCCACCTGGCGTGGGACGATGGGCGCTGGCAGCAGGAAGTGGTGCGCTACCAGGCCATCATCCGCGCGCATTACCAGCTACCCCCGCAGGCCACGGCATGACACAGTACATCCTCGCCATCGACAACGGCACCCAGAGCGTGCGCGCCCTGCTGTTCGACCTGCAAGGGAACCTGGTGGACAAGGCCCAGGTCGCCATCGTCTACCAGTCGCCCGAGCCGGGCTGGATGGAAGCCGAGGCAGAGGTGTTCTGGCAGGCGCTGTGCCAGGCCTGCCAGCAGCTGTGGCAGACCACCAGCGTGCCCAAGAGCGCCATTGCCGGGCTGGTCATCACCACGCAGCGCGCAACGACGCTGGCGCTGGATGCCAGGGGCCAGCCGCTGCGCCCGGCGATCATATGGCTGGACCAGCGCCGCGCCGAACACGCGCCGCGCCTGGCCTGGTGGTGGGAGGCGGCGTTTCGCGCAATTGGCATGCGCGGCACCGTGCGCCACTTTCAGCAGGAAGCCGAGGCCAACTGGATTGCGCAGCACCAACCCGAATTGTGGGCGCGCACCGACAAATACCTGCTGCTTTCGGGCTATCTGAACTACCGCTTCACCGGCCGCTTTGTCGATTCGGTCGCCTCGCAGGTCGGCTACGTGCCGTTCGACTATAAAAAGGGCCGCTGGGCGGCGCCGCACGACTGGAAGTGGCAGGCCCTGCCCATCACCCCGGCCATGCTGCCCGAACTGGTGAGCGCGGGCAGCATCATCGGCCAGGTGGGCGAGCAGGCGGCGCAGGACACCGGCATACCGGTCGGACTGACGCTGCTGGCCGGCGCCGCGGACAAAGCCTGCGAGGTGCTGGGCGCCGGCTGCCTGACACCCGACATCGCCTGCCTGTCGTACGGCACCGCCGCCACCATCAACACCACCACGGCGCGCTATCTGGAGGCCACGCCCTTCATTCCGCCCTACCAGGCGGCCGTGCCGGGCCACTACAACACCGAGGTGCAGATCACACGCGGCTTCTGGATGGTCAACTGGTTCAAGGAGCAGTTCGGCCTGCACGAGCAGCAGCAGGCATTGACCCAGGGCGTGACGCCCGAGAGCCTGTTCGACGCCCTGGTGAACCGCGTGCCGCCCGGCGCGCAGGGGCTGATGCTGCAACCGTTCTGGAACCCCGGCATCAAGGTGCCCGGCCCCGAGGCCAAGGGCGCGGTGATCGGCTTTGGCGACGTGCACACCCGCGCCCACCTGTACCGCGCCATCCTCGAAGGCCTGGCCTACGCGCTGCGCGAAGCGCAGGAACGCATCGAAAAACGCGGCGGCGCGCCCATCACCCGCGTGCGGGTCTCGGGCGGCGGCTCGCAGAGCGACGCCGCCATGCAGATCACCGCCGACATCTTCAACCTGCCCTGCGAGCGCGCGCATTTGTACGAAACCAGCGGTCTGGGCGCCGCCATGATTGCCGCCGTGGGTCTGGGCCTGCACGCCGACTACGCGGCGGCCGTGGCGGCGATGACGCACATGGGCCAACGCTTCGAGCCCGACCCGCAGCACGCGCATACCTACGATCAGCTCTACCGACGCGTCTATTGCCGCATGTACCGGCGGCTGCAGCCGCTATACCGCGACATCCGCGCCATCACCGGCTACCCGTCACACGATTGAGTCCGCATGGCAAGGCAGCGCTGCCTTGAAACGAATCGACTTGGCCACCCGGTGCGCGACCAGCCCCGCACTGGCCTGGGCCAAGCACCCTGCCCAACTCACCTTGCCCTGCCGCGGCGCAAGCGCCAGTTGCGCAGTGAGGATTCGATCGCGAAGGTCTACGGCGCACCTGGCTGGCCCGATCAGGAACGCATGGAATCCACCACTGCAAACGTATACTTGCCTGAACGTAAGAAAGTAATACCATGCTGCACACCTCCAAATTGACGTCCAAGTTCCAAACCACCGTGCCGTTGAGCGTGCGCAAGGCATTGAACCTGCGAGCGGGTGACTTGGTGGGGTTCGAGATCAATGGCACCGAGATCAGACTCAAACGTGCCACGCCGCTGGATGTGGCCTTTGCGCAGGCGCTCACGGGCACGCTGGACGAATGGGCCAGCGCCGCCGACGACAAGGCCTTCCGGGATTTGTGATGGCGGAAGCTGCAACTCCGGCCGTGCGGCTCAAGCCGTTCGATATCGTTGTCGTTCCCTTCCCGTTTACTGACACGAATTCAAGCAAACGCCGGCCGGCACTCGTTCTTTCGAGCGCCGGTTTCAACCAGGCCAGTGGCCACAGCGTGCTGGCGATGATCACCAGCGCAGGTCAATCCAGCTGGGTCGGTGATTTAACCATCGATAGTCTCGAGCCGACGGGTCTGTCCCAGCCCTGCCTCGTACGCATGAAGCTGTTCACCCTTGACCAACGTTTGATCGTGCGCCTTGCGGGCTATTTGAGTCAGAGTGACCGCAAGCGGCTCAAGCAAGGCTGGGCGGACTTGCTGCCGTTGTCGTAATCTATTGCAGGCTGGCTTCGATCGCACTCGAGCAACCGGACTCCGCTGATGCGTACCGGTCTCCCACTTGCAAGACGTCCGACCCCGATAGCCAGCATGCGCTAACGCGACGAGCGGATCGAGGCGCTGATCACTTTCCCCTCTGGGGGAAATGGGAGAACTGATCTTTCGCGTACTTGACCCTGCGCGCATAGTGAATTGCGTACGAACGCGCCTTCAGGAGCCGTGCTTGCCTGCTTGCCAGCCCTGCGCGCCCAGCGCCTGTGTGGCAATTTCGGCCGGCCGCTCCTCCAGCGTCGTAGCCAGGGTGTCGTTCCAGCGGTTGAGGAAAGCGAACATCGCGACGACACCGAGCATCTCGGTGATTTCCTCGTCACTCCAGTGACTCTGCAGTTCGGTGAACATGGCATCCGTGACCGCATTGGGCTGGCTCGCCGCCGCCAGCGCGAAGTCCAGCGCCAGCCGCTCGCGCTCGCTGTAGTGGGGGCTGCGTGCGTAGTTCCAGACATCGGCCAGTCTGGCCTCGGAAACGCCGAAATTGTGCGCCCCCAGCAGCGTGTGGGCCTGGCAGTAAAGGCAGCCAGAGACCTGACTCACGACGTGGCCGATGATGCGGCGAAAGCCCAGATCGACCTTGCCCTCGGGGTCCATCACGGCCGCGTTGAGCTGGGCAAATGCCTGCACCAACTTCGGCTTGCGCTGCATGGTCAACACGCTGTTGGGCGTGAACCCCAGCGTGCCCAGGAAAAAGTCGAAGTGCGGCTTGAGCTCGGGCGTGGTTTCGGGCGGCAGTGGCATCAGGCGTGGCATGGTTTTGACCTCGGAAGTTCGATGGGATGCAGCCACACGTTGCGGGCGCATGCTGGCCACATCTCCATGTAGTTGGGGCGAGGGGCAGTGCTCCCCACTGGCGCTTATTCTCCCCCTCAGCCCCGGCGATTGTGCTGCCGAAAGGGGCGAAGCCCTGATCGCTTCGCTCCTTTTCGCTGCCGGCTGATCGGGCGCAACTGGCTTGGTGCGCGGATGCCTGTAGCCGTCAGGACAGCAAGGCCAACGCAGCTGCGGGATTCGGTGGCTGGCGCCTGATCAGCGCAGTGGCGGCAACGCGGCGCGCGGCAGGCTGGGCCCTAGCATTGCGCCGGCAAAGGCCAGCAGGTAGGCGACAAAGGGCGCTGCCCACAACAGCGCGGCCAGTCCGATCAGCCAACCGCCACCATCGACCAGGCCCGCTGCCAGGCGCAGCAGCGTGGCGGCGGACATTGCGGCGCAGGCCCAGCCGAGCCAGCGTGGCGCGACCAGGGGCCTGCCGGTGTGGCGCAGACCGACGCGGGACATCAGGCCGAGCATCATCAGGCCCAGGCTGCCGATCGTGAACGCGTGCAGCCAGGCCGCCTGAGGCACCGCGCCGCTCAAGCTGGCCAGAGCCTGCAGTAGAAAGGCTGCGATCAACCAGGCAAAGCCCAGGTGCATAGGCCACAACAGGCCGTCCTCACGCGCATGCCAGCCGCGCCAGCGCGCCAGCCGCAGCGCATGCACCAGGGCGCAGCACAGCGCGGTTGCTCCGACCCAGCTGCGGCTCGCGCCCAGCAGGTCGAGCGCCGCCAGCAGCACGACGAGACCGAGCGCCAGCCATTCCAGCGCCGGCAGAAAGCGCGCCTGGTCGCCGCGACCCGACTGGCGCAGCGCATTGCCGGTGAAGATCGGTGTCAGCAGGCCGCCGACCGCGACGTACAGCAGCATCACGGCATAGACGCCGGCGCGCAATCCGTCCAGTGCCTGTCGCGCGTCGTGCGCCAGCAGGCCGACAAGGTACAGGCCGTTGGCCAGGGCCAGCGCCAGCAGCATCGGCAGCAGCAGCCGGTAGCGGCGCTCGGGCAGGCGCCAAAGCTTTGGCACCATCCAGGCCAGCAGGCTGGGCAGCAGCAGGACATCGGCCAGCGCCAGCAGCGGCCCGGGCAGCCACGGCGAGGCCCAGAAAGCGATGCGCCCGAGCAGCCATAGCCCAATCAGCAGTATCAGGGCGCGCGGGCGGATCTCGGGCAGGCCGGCCCAGCTTGGAAGCGCCGTCAACAGCGTGCCGATGATGACGGCGACGGCGAAGCCGAAAAGCATCTCATGCCCGTGCCACAGGTGGGCGGCGCTGCCGGCCTGGGCCAGGTCCACCAGGCCGGCGAGCGCGCCGCCGACGCCGGCCACCAGCATTGGCGCATAGGCCGCGGCACACAGGTAAAAGGGACGAAAGCCGCTGCTCCACAACGGGCTGCGCGGAGTGATCATGCAGGGGCTGATGCAGTGTTTCGCGTCATCTGGAGCGTCAAGGCATCGTTTCCATGGGTTTCAACATGCGTCGAGCATCGCACAGGAACTGTCGGTGGCCGGAATTGCACAGGCGCGCCGCTCAGCCGCGCGCCGGCGCAACGCATCAGGCCGCCTGCAGTTCGCCCTTGGCCTTGGTCTGTGCCTGTGCCTGCCGACGCCCGGTCCATTCGCGCTTGAGCTCGCGCAACCGTGCCAGCGCGGCGTCGGCATTGCGTTGGCGCACCGGCCCGAAGCCGCGGATCTGCTCGGGCAACTCTGCGATGCGGCAGGCCAGGTCCAGATCCTCAGCGCGCAGGTCTTGCGTCAAATCGATCACGGTCTTGCGGTAGTCGATCCACAAGGACTTGTCCAGTCGGTGCTCGGCGCCGTGGTTGAAGAGATCCAGTGCCGTGCCACGCGTCCAGCGCAGTCGCGCCAGCAGCTTGAGCGCAGGCATCAGCCATCCGGGGTAAGCCTGCTTGCGCGGTTCGCCACTGACCGGGTCGGGCGGATTGAACCAGGGCCGGGCGAAATGCAGGTGCAGACGGTAGTTGCCGTCGAACTGGGCCTGCAGCGCCTGCGTGAATGTGCCGTCGGTGTACAGGCGGGCGACCTCATAGACGTCCTTGACCGCCAGCATCCGGAAGGCGTTGCGCGCCACCGCCTCGGTCAAGCGCGTACTGCCGGGCGCGGCGCGCTGTTCGGCCTCGGCCACCTGGGTCAGCAGCCCGGTATAGCGACCGGCCAGGCGCTCGTCCTGGTAGTCGACCAGCCAGGCACTGCGCCGGGCGATGATGGCGTCGACTCCGACGTCCGCCTGCTGCACCAGGTCAGCGCCTTGCGATTGCGCCAGCAGCCGTGCAATGCCTTCGGGATCGCAGGCCGCGCGCCGGCCCCAGGCGAAGGCCAGTTGGTTGTCGGCGATCGACACGCCGTTGAGTTCGATGGCACGCATCAGGGCTGCATGCGACAGCGGAACGCAGCCACGTTGCCAGGCCACTCCGAGCAGCAGCATGTTGGTGCAGATGGAGTCTCCGAGCAGCCGGGTGGCCAGGTGGGTGGCGTCCAGGAAGCAGGCGCTGTCCGACCCCAGCGCTTGCTGCAGCAAGGCGCGCGCGGAGGAGGCCGGCGCCAGCATGCCGTTCTGCAGTATGAAGGACCCGCTGATGACCTGTGCCGTATTGACCACGGCCTGGCTGTGGCCGTGGCGCAGTTTCGACACCACATCGGCGCTCGCGCTGACAACCATTTCCCCGCCGATCAGCGCATCGGCGCCGCCGGCATCGATGCGCACCGCATGCAGGGCGTCCTGGTCGCGGGCGATGCGCACGTGAGACAGCACGGCGCCACCTTTTTGCGACATGCCGGTCATGTCCAGCACCGTCACGCCACGGCCTTCGAGGTGGGCGGCCATGCCGAGCACGGCACCGATGGTCACGACGCCGGTGCCGCCGACTCCGGCGATCAGCAGCGCATAGGGGGCGTCCAGCGTCGGGAGCTGCGGCTCGGGCAGCACGGCATCGGCCTGCAGTGCCTGCGCGTCGGGTCGATTGCGCCGCAGGCTGCCGCCCTCGACGCTGACCATGGCCGGGCAGAAGCCGGACAGGCAACTGGTGTCGAGATTGCAGCTGTGCTGGTCGATCGCGCGTTTGGTTCCGAACGCGGTCTGTACCGGCACCACCGACAGGCAATTGGATTTCACGCTGCAGTCGCCGCAGCCCTCGCAGACGCGTTCGTTGATGAAGACGCGCCGCCTGGCCGCGGGCGCGCCGCCATGGCGGCGCCGGCGCCGTTTCTCGGCCGCACAGGTCTGGTCGTACACCAGGGCGCTGACGCCGGGCACCTCGCGCAAGGCGCGCTGCACCGCGTCGAGCTCTTCGCGCGGATGGATCTTCACGCCCGGGGCGAAACCGGCGTCGCTTGGATATTTGCCCGGGTCGTCGGCCAATACGACGATGCGCTGCACGCCTTCGGCCGCGAGCTGGCGCGTCAGCTGGGGCACGGTGAGGCTGCCGTCCACGGGTTGCCCGCCGGTCATCGCCACCGCATCGTTGTACAGCAGCTTGTAGCTGATGTTGACGCCGGCCGCCACCGCGGCCCGGATCGCGAGCAGACCGGAGTGGAAGTAGGTGCCGTCGCCCATGTTGGCGAACACGTGCCGGGTGCCGGCATGTTCGGCCATGCCCAGCCAGTTGACGCCTTCGCCGCCCATCTGGCTGATGGTCAGGTTGTCGCGTGCCATTCCGACCGCCATCAGGTGGCAACCCACGCCGGCCATCGCGCACGAGCCCTCGGGCACGCGCGTGGACAGGTTGTGCGGGCAGCCGGAACAGAAGTAGGGCGAGCGCACTGGTGTCGCGCGTGCCAGCAGGCTCGCACGCTCCTGCTGGTCGAGCAGCGCCAGGTGGGCACGCAACTTCTCGCTGTCGTGGAAAGGTTTGATGCGCGCGGCCAGCGCGCGCGCCACCAGTGCCGGTGTCAGCTCACCTGTGGGTGGCAGCAGCCAGGCATGGGGCGGGGCCGGCCATTCGCCGCTTTCGTCGAACTTGCCGACCACGCGCGGGCGCGTATCGTCGCGCCAGCCGTACAGCATCTCCTTGATCTGGTATTCGATGATCTGGCGCTTTTCCTCGATCACCAGGATTTCCTGCAGGCCGCGCGCAAACTGGCGCACCCCGCTGGCCTCCAGCGGCCAGACCATGCCGACCTTGTACAGGCGCAGGCCGATGTCGGCAGCCACTTGCGCATCGATGCCCAGGTTGTCCAGCGCCTGGCGCAGATCGAGCCAGGCCTTGCCACAGGCAATGATGCCAAGACGCGGGCGCGGCGAGTCCCAGACCAGCCGGTTCAGGCCGTTGGCGCGGGCGTAGGCGGCCGCAGCGTAGATCTTGAACTCCTGCATCCGGCGCTCCTGCACCAGTGGCGGGTCGGGCCAGCGCAGGTGCAGGCCATCGGGCGGCAGCTCGAAATCGTCCGGCAGCTGGATCGATACCCGGTCCACGCCGAGTTCGACCGTGGCCGAGCTCTCGGCCGTATCCGACATCGTCTTCATCGCCACCCAGCATCCGCAATAGCGCGACAGGGCCCAGCCGTGCAGTCCGAGGTCGAGGTAATCCTGGATGCCAGCCGGCGCCAGCACCGGCATCGAGCAGGCGGAAAACACATGTTCGCTCTGGTGGGCGACGGCCGAGGAGCGTGCGCTATGGTCGTCGCCAGCCACGACCAGCACCCCGCCGTGGCGCGAGGTGCCGGCGAAATTGGCGTGCTTGAACACGTCGCCGCTGCGGTCCACACCGGGGCCCTTGCCGTACCACATGCCGAAGATGCCGTCGCGCTGCGCGCCCGGGATCAGGTGCAGCTGCTGCGTGCCCCAGATCGCGGTGGCTGCCAGGTCTTCATTGACGCCCGGCTGGAAGCGGATGTCGTGGGCGGCCAGGTGGGGCGCAGCGTGGTGCAGCGCGGTATCGAGCCCGCCCAGCGGAGATCCGCGGTAGCCGGAGATGTAACCCGCCGTGTTCAGGCCACAGGCGCGGTCGCGCTCTCGTTGCAGCATCGGCAGGCGCGCCAGCGCCTGTATGCCGGTCAGGAAGACGCGTCCTTCCGTTACCTGGTACTTGTCGTCGAGTTGAACATCGGTCAGTTGCATCGTGGTCGGCCTGTGCCGTCTCCAGTGTGGGTGGTTTGGGGGTTTTGCGCCAGTGCCCCGGATTGGCTTGCAGGTTCGTCGCTCATCCGGTGGTGGAAAAATCGGGTTTGCGCCGCTCCAGGAAGGCCGTGATGCCTTCGCGCGCGGCGCCGCTGCAGGCCGAGGTGCCGAACGCGCGGTAACCGACCTCGAGTGCCTGTTCCAGGCTGTCAGCCTGGGCAGCCTTGTGCACCGTGGATTCGATCAGCGCGCGTGTCTTTGCGCTGAACCGGGTGTCGTCCGCCGGCGCGCGCCCGGCTGCGGGCTCGGGCAGCGTGCGTGCGCCGTCCAGGCTCGGCCTGGGCTTGTCGCGCAACGCCTGCGCCAGCGCGATGGCCTGTTGGATCAGTTCGTCATATCCAACTGCCAGCGCATCGACGATGCCCAGTGCGTGGGCACGCTCCGCGCTCAGCCGCTCGGAGCGCGTCAACATGCCGTGCAACTCCTCGGCGGCCTGTGGCCAGCGCCGGAACGGCACGACCATGGCGCCGATGCCCGGCACGATGCCCAGCGAGATCTCCGGCAGTTGCATCCAGGCGCCGCGCTCGGCCACCAGCGCATGGCAACGCATGGCGAGCTCGAAGCCGCCGCCCAGCGCCATGCCATTCAGGGCCGCCACCACCGGCTTGGCGCAGCGGTCCAGGTGCACCAGCAGGCGCGAACAGTCGCGTGCGTATTGCGTCGCCGCCGCGTCGTCGCCGAGCATGCTCGGGAAGCGGCCGATGTCGGCGCCGGCGCAAAAAGCCTTGGTGCCGTATCCGACGATGACGAAGCCCGTGATCTGCGGGTCGTCCTCGTGGCGGCGGATCGCGGCCAGGATCTCGTCGGTCATCTCGTCGTGCAGGGCATTCAGCGCTTCGGGTCGGCGCAGCGTGATCAGCGCGATGTCGTCTACGCGGTCGACCAGAATATGGCGCTCGCTTGGCTGGTATTGCGCCAGCGCACGCAGCGGCATCGGCATGCCGGGGCGTTCGCTGGCGAAACGCTCCAGTACCGTGCTGCAAGCGGGCTCGCCAAGTTCGCGCATCAGTTCGAGTGGCCCGCGCTTGAAGCCGAGCGCGATGCGGCAACCCAGGTCCAGATCGGCGGCATCCCCTATGCCGCGGTCCAGTATGTCCACGGTCTGCGATAACAGCACGCCCAGCAAGCGCTCGCGCACCTGCGCTCTTGCCAGTGGCGCCAGCTCTGCGCCCGGCTGGCCTGGCGCCGTGTTCCAGCGCTCGACCGAGCGGAAGATCGGGGCCGGGTGGTAATGCGCGCCTTCTTCCTCGGCCTGCAAGGTATTGGTCTCGATGATGATGGGGTTGCCATGCGCCAGATTCAGCACGAAGAACGGCCCGGCGTGCACGAATTCGCCGGCCACGGCGTCGATCTCGGCCGCCGTTGCGGTGTCCAGCAGCAGCGCGGCGTCGTTGCACCAGTTGTCGAAGACCCGGTCCAGCATGAAGCAGGGTGCGTCGGTGGTGACCAGTGGCAGCTTGCCGGTGGCCGCGAAGAGACGGCGCAACCACCCGATCAGGGCCGGATCGGCGCGCGGCCAGTCGATCACCTCGACGGCCGGGTTGCGCCATGCCGGTGCGAAGAAATGGGTGACGGTGGCGCGCTCGGGGTGTTGCAGTTTGGCGAAGATGCGCGCCGCCGGCAGCGAACTGGTGTTGGATGTGATCACGGCGTCGGCGGCGACGCGCTGCTCGACATCGGCAAAGATGCGGTGCTTGAGCGCCAGGTCTTCACTGGCGGCCTCGATCACCCAGTCGCAGCCGCGCAGGCTGTCGTAGTCGGTGCTGCCCTGCAAGCCGTCGAGCGTGGCGCGCGCCGCTTGCGCGTCCATCTTGCCACGCGCCACGGCCTTGTCGGCATAGCCGCGCAGCCGCTCCAGCGCGGCATCGACCGCACTCTGGCGGATGTCGATCAGCGTCAGGCGCAGACCTGGCAGGGCACTCTTGAGATAGTAGGCGATGTCCGGGCCGATGGAGCCGGCCCCGATCACGGCAACATGGCGTGGCAGCGGTCGGCCTGGGACTTCGAGCAGGGGGTTGGCGGGGCGTGTTGTCATGTGGGGTCCTTTGGCGCGGGTTCGCGCGATGCGGTTTTTTCGGTTTGCCGCAGCGCGACCTTGTCGGTCTTGCTCGCGGGTGTCTTGGGCAGGGCGGTGGCGAAGCGGATCAGCGCCGGCAACTTGTATTTCGCCAGCCGTTGGGCGCACCAGGCGCGCAGGGCATCGGAGTCGCATTCCGTGCCCAGTCTTGGGACTACATGGGCGACCAGTCGTTCGCCGCGGTAGTCGTCGGGCACGCCGACCACGGCCGCGTCGGCCACATCGGGATGGGCGAACAACACCTCCTCGACCTCGCGCGGGTAGACGTTGTAGCCACCGACGATGACCATGTCCTTCTTGCGGTCCTGGATGAACAGGTAGCCGTCGTCGTCGATGCTGCCGATGTCTCCGGTGTACAGCCAGCCCTCGCGCAGCGCCTGTGCGGTCTCTGGCGCCAAGTGGCGGTAGCCGCGCATGCACTGCGGGCCGCGGGCGCGAATCTCGCCGCGTTCGCCCGCACCCAGCACCCGGGTTCCGCTTTCCAGATCGACGATCTCGATCTCGGTAAGCGGTACCGGCACGCCAACCGAGCCCGGCTTGACGGGGCCGCCAGCAGGGTTGAAGGACAGTACCGGACCCGCCTCGGTCAGGCCGTAACCTTCGAAGATCGGCGCGCCGACCGCCTCGCTCCAGCGCGCCAGCGTGCCAGCGGCCAGCGCGGCAGCGCCCGAATAACAGGTGTGCAAGTGGCTCCAGTCGTTCTGCGCGAAACGCGGGTGTTCCATCAGGCCGACAAAAATGGTCGGGCTGCCCGGAAACACGGAGATGCGCTCGCGCTGCAGGCAGTCAAGCACGTCGTCCGGCTGGTAGCGCGGCAGCACGACCAGGGTGCCGCAATTGCCCACTGCCAGGAACAAGCCCATGGCCATGCCATAGGCGTGCGACAGCGGCATCACGCACAGCACGCGTTCACCCGGGCGGCACGGCAGCAGGGCCTCGCGCTGCGCCACGTTGGTCGCGATCGCGGCGTGCGCCAGCTCCACGCCCTTGGCGCGCCCGGTCGTGCCGCCGGTGTATTGCAGCAGCGCCAGCGCTTCGGTTCTCGGCAGGGCCGGCAAGCTGGCCGAACCTGCCGGCCAGGTATCGAGGCGGCGCGTGCCGGCGCCGACAAGGATCAGATGCACGATTCCGGCATCGGCAGCGAGTTGCCTGGCCATGGGTATCAGGCTGTCCTGCGCCACCAGCACCCGCACCTCGGCGTCGCGCAGGATGGGCCCGAGTTCGCTGGCCGTCAGCAGCGGATTGAGCGGCACCAGTTGCGCGCCCGCCGCCAGAGCGGCGAACTGGGCCACACAGGCCTCGATCGAGTTGCCGATCAGCGTGGCCACCCGCTCGCCCTGGGCGCCCAGGCCCTGGAGTTCATGTGCGAAGCCGCCGACACAGGCCAGGTAGTGCGCGTAGTCCATGCTGCGCTCGCGATCGACCAGGGCCTGGTGCGTGGGCTGGGCCGCCGCAGACTTTGCGAGCATCGCGACCACGCTGGGGTGGATGGAAATTGCTGCCGTGCGAGCTGGCTCGGGGCGGCCTGGCGCGGCGTTCACGTCCGTCCCCCCAACCCGAGGTAGGACGCGACGACACGCGGATTGTTGGCCAGTTCGGCCGCCGGGCCCTGCAGCACCAGGTCGCCGGTTTCGAGTACATAGGCATGGTCGGATATCTGCAACGCGGCGCGCGCGTTCTGCTCGACCAGCAAGATGGACACGCCGCTGGCACGCAGTTCGGCGACGATGCGCAGGATGTCGCGCACGATGAGCGGAGCCAGGCCCAGACTGGGTTCGTCCAGCATCAGCAGCCTTGGCTTGGCCATCAGCGCACGTCCGATCGCGAGCATCTGGCGCTCGCCACCGGACAAGGTGGCGGCGAGTTGCGCGTGCCGCTCCTGCAGCCGGGGAAAAAGCGTGTAGATCGGTGCCAGGTCGGAATCGGCGCCACGTTCCCCGCGGCGCACGCGCTGGAACGCACCCAGGCGCAGGTTGTCCTCGACCGACAACTCGCCGAACAGTTCGCGCCGCTCCGGCACCAGGGTCAGGCCGGCGGCGACGCGTTCCTCGACCTGCTGATGCGCGACCTCGGCACCGTCGTAGCGGACCGAGCCGGTGCAAGGCAGCAGGCCCATCAACGCCGCGAGCAAGGTCGTCTTGCCGGCGCCGTTGGGCCCGATCACGGAGACGATGGAGCCCGGTTGCACGCAAAGGTCCACGCCATGCACGGCCTCTACCTTGCCGTAGGCGATGCGCAGATCGCGTACCTCGAGCAAAGGCGGGGTCACGACATGCCCCCGAGGTAGGCTTCGATGACGGCTGGGTTGCGCTGTATCTCGGCGGGCAGGCCTTCGGCCAGTTTTTCACCGAAATCCATCACGACCAGCCGATCGACCAGGCCCATGACGAAATCCATGTCGTGCTCGACCAGCAGGATGCCAAGACCCTCGTCGCGCAGTCGCTGCAGCAGTTCGGCCAGCGCCTGTTTCTCGGCAAAGCGCAGGCCGGCAGCGGGCTCGTCGAGCAGCAGCAGCAGCGGGTCAGCGGCCAGCGCGCGCGCGATCTCGACGATGCGTTGCTGGCCCAGCGGCAGACTGCCAGCGCTGTCGTGCATGCAGTCAGCCAGGCCGACGCGCTCGATCTGGCGCGCTGCCTCGGACAGCAGCGCGGCCTCCTGCGCGCGGTCAGTGCGCAGCATCGCCGCCAGGCTACCCTGGTTGGCGCGCAAGTGGGCGCCGAGCGCGACGTTCTCGAGCACCGACATGCGCGAGACCAGGTTGACATGCTGGAAGGTGCGCGCCAGGCCACGCCGGGCAATGGCGCGTGATGGCAGGCCATCGATGCGCTGGCCCGACAACTGGACTGTGCCGGCGTCGGCATCGAGGGTGCCGCTGACCAGGTTGAACAAGGTGCTCTTGCCGGCGCCGTTGGGGCCGATCAACCCGAGGATCTCGCCCGGGCGCAGCGACAGGCCGATCTGGTTCACCGCGACCAGGCCGCCAAAGCGCTTGCACAGCCCGACGGCCTCGAACAGCGGCTGTTCGGCCGGCGCCCGGGCGCGTCGCGCCAGCGGCGCGGCGTTGTGGACCAGGGTCGGTGGGCGCGCCGCGCTGGCCGGAACCAGGCGTGCCAGCACCGGCGCCAGCCCTTCGCGAGCCCGCTGCAACAGCAATAGCATCAGGGCACCGAACACGATGATCTCGTAGTTGCCGGTGTGATTGAACAACATAGGCAGCAGGTCCTTGAGCCACTCCTTGGCCACCGTCATGATGGTGGCGCCCAGCAGTGCGCCCCAGACCTGGCTTGCGCCGCCGATGACGGCCATGAACAGGTAGTCGATGCCGGCGTTGACGCCGAATGCATGGGGACTGACGAAACGCAGGAAATGCGCGTGCAGCCAACCGGCCAGTCCCGCCAGCAGCGCCGCGTAGACGAAGACCACCAGCTTGAGCTTTGATGTGTCGACGCCGAAGCTCTCGGCCATGACGCTGCGAAAGCGCAGCGCCCGGATGGCGCGACCGGGTCGTGAATCGAGCAGGTTGTGCGCCAGCACCAGGGCCAGCAATGTGACGATCCAGATCAGGGCATAGGACTTGCGACCGGTGTTCAGGATCCAGGGGCCGATCGACACCGCCGGTATGTTGTCGATGCCGCTGTACTGGCCCAGCAGCGGCAGGTTGCCGAACAAATAGTAGATCGCAATGCCCCAGGCGATGGTGGCGATCGACAGGTAGTGGCCGGACAGGCGCAACGTCACCAGGCCGATCAACAGCGCAAAAATGGTCACCAGGGCCAAGCTCGCGGCCAGGCCGCCCCAGGGCGACCAGCCGGCCAGCGTCGCGAGCGCGGCCGTGGCATAGGCCGCGATGCCGACAAAGGCCTGTTGCCCGAAGGACACGACACCGGCGACGCCGGTCATCACGACCAGCCCCAGCGTCACCAGGGTGGCCATGCCGATGTAGTTGAGCAAGGTGATGTGAAATGCCGGCAGCACGAAGGGTGCCACGGCCAACGCTGCGACAAAGCCGCCCAGCAGCAGGCGCTGTCTCATCCTCATTCCTCCTCGTCCTCGACCACGGGGTGGCGCGAGGTCAGCGAGCGCCACAGCAGCACCGGAATGATGAAGGTGAAAACGATGCTCTCCTTGAGCGTGCTGGCCCAGAATGACGAGAACGACTCCAGCAGTCCGACGCCGAGCGCCCCCAGCACCGCCAGCGGGTAACTGGCCATGCCGCCGAGGATGGCGCCGACGAAGCCCTTGAGACCGATCATCAGACCGGTGTCGTAGTAGATGGTTGCCAGCGGCGAGATCAAGATGCCCGAGAGCGCCCCGATCGCCGCCGCCAGCGTGAAAGCCAGGCGCCCGGCCAGCGCGGTCGGAATGCCGACCAGTCGCGCGCCGACCCGGTTGATGGCCGTCGCGCGCAGCGCCTTGCCATACAGGCTGCGTTCGAAAAACAGCCACAGTGCCGCCATGCAGCAGACGCTGGCAGCGATGACCCAGATGCTTTGGGCGCTGATGGACAGCACACCCAGGTTGAAGCGGGCGTCCGAGATCGGGCTTGAACGAAGTCCTTCACCGCCGAAGATCGCCAGCGCCAGGCCGGTCAAGATGTAGTGCGCCGCCATCGACGCAATGAACAGCACCAGTACCGAGGCGCCGGCCAATGGTCGATAGGCGACCCGGTAAAGCATCGGCCCCAGCGGCACCACGAGCGCCAGCGTGATCGCCATCTGCAGCCATATGCCCGGTTTTTGCGGGGCCGCCCAGGCCGCCAGCAGCGCGATCGCGGCCGGCAATACCAGGTACAGGCCGGCAATGCGCAGCAGGCGCCGCGGCGCACCGGCCCGCAGCGCCGCCACGCCGTCCAGGGTGGCAATCAGAACACCGCCGCCGAGCAGCAGGTAGATGGTTCCCGGAACCTGGCCCAGTTGCAGGGTGCCCAGCGTCAGACCGGCCAGCGAGATGAAGTCGCCCTGCGGCACGAAGATGATGCGCGTGACGGCGAACACCAGCAGCAGGGCCAGCGCCAGCAGTGCATAGATGGCACCGGTGATGATGCCGTCCTGCAGCAGCCACAGCGCGATGTCACCGGTCATAGGCTATTTCAGCAGCCGCCATTCGCCATTGACAACCTGCACCAGCACGCGTGCACGTTCGTCCAGACCGTTGTGGTTGGCCGCACTCATGGAATAGACGCCATGCGTGCCGACCACGTTCTTCGTGGTCTCCAACGCATCGCGCAGCGCAGCGCGGAATTCCGGCGTGCCGGGTTTGGCCTTTTGCAGCGCCACCTTGGCGGCTGCGTCGAGCAGCAATACCGCGTCGTAGCTGTAGCCGGCAAAGGCGTTGCGGCTGGCTGCGCCATAGGCCGCTTCGTAGCGATTGACGAAGTCCAGGGACACCGCCTTGGTGGCGAAACCGGCCGGCAGTTCCTCGGCCACGATCAGCGCGCCGGTGGGCGCGATGGCGCCTTCGGACGCCTTCTTGCCGGTCTGGATGAAGGCCAGGTTGACCGTGCCATGGTTGTGATAGATCGGTCCCTTGTAGCCGCGCTCGGCCAGCGCGATCTGCGGCGTTGCCGCGGGCGAGCCGGAGCCGCCGACGACGACCGCATCGGGGCCCGCCGCCATGAGCTTGAGCACTTGGCCTACCACGCTGGTGTCGGGACGTCCGTAGCGCTCGTTGGTTACGACCTGGAAGCCATGGTCGGGGGCCAGTGAGTTGATGGCGTTGTACACCAGGTCACCCCAGGTGTCGGAGAAGCCGATGAAGCCGACTTTTTTGATCCCCTTGGACTTCATGTGCTGCGCCACTGCGCCCATCATGAGTTCGGTGGGCTGGGGCACGATGAAGGTCCAGTGCGCACGATCCGGCGCCAGTGGCGGCAACGGTGTCAACGAGACCATCGGCGTTTTCGACTCGGCGGCCACCTGGGCAATGGCGATGCCCGAGGGCACGCCGTTCGATCCCATCAGCGCATCGACCTTGTCTTCGCTGACGAACTTGCGCGCATTCTTGGCCGCGCCGTCGGGTTTGGATTCATCGTCCAGGATGATGTAGCGCACCGGTTCGCCGCCGAGCGTCTTGGGAACCAGCGTGAACGCGTTCTTGTACGGAATGCCCAGTGAGGAGCCCGGTCCGGTGGTTCCCAGCGATACGCCGATGGTGATCTCGGCATGTGCGGCGCCGGCTGCGATCAGGCAGGCGGTGGCGATGGTGGCAAGTCGTCGTGATGTCATGGGAACTCCTTGGTTGCGGGTTGGGAACTGGCGGGGGGAGATGGGCGGCGCGGGGTTGTCCTTGTCTTCGTTTCAGGACACTACACCGGCTGCGTACAGGGTCTCAATATCGTTCGCACCGACACCGGCATCTGCGAGTACGCTGCGCGTGTGCTGGCCGTACTTGGGTGCGAAGCCGCGCTCGGCAGCGGCGCCCGTCAGGTCGACTGCCATCGGCGGCATGTGCACCACTTTGCCGTCAGGCATGGTCGTGCGCGTCAGCTTTCCCTGCAGCGCGGGCAAGGCGCGAACCTGGCGAATGTCGTGGATGCGGGTGGCTGGAATCGTCGCGCTGCGCAGGTCGGCCAGCAGCGTGTCGGCATCGTGTTCTCGCGTGACGGCCGCCATGTCGCGGTGGATCGCCTCGCGCTCGGCGTGCCGGCCCTCGTTGGTCTGGCGCGCCGGATTGGCGACGCTGGCGAAGCGGGGCAGGGCGCAGAGCCTTCGCCATTGCACATCGCTGCCAATGGCGAGAAAGATGAAGCCATCGCGCGCCGGGTAGACGTTGGTCGGGATGAACTTGCGGTGCTCGTTGCCGGCGCGCGTGATCTCGTCGGGACGGCAGTCGAAATCGACCAGCGGCAACACGGTGATCAGCCAGGACGCAGCCGCCTGCAGCATCGACACGTGGATTTCCTGCCCCTGCCCGGTCTCGTGCAGTTCGAGCAGGGCGCGCAGCACGTTGGCATACAACTCGTCGCCGGCCTTGAGGTCGATCACCGGGATGCCGGCGAGCATGGGTGGGCCGTCGCGTTCGCCGGTCACCTCCATGTAGCCGGCCATGGCCTGGATTACCGGGTCGTAGCCCGGCACCTCGGGGAAGGCCGGGCCGAGCGCCGAAATGCCGGCCCAGATCAGGTTCGGACGCACGGCCCTCAGTCGCTGCGCGTCGATGCCCAGCGCCGCATAACGCGAGGGCACGGTGTTGCAGCAGAACACGTCGACATCGAGCGACTCGATCAGCTGTGCCAGCAAGGCCTGGCCGCGCGGGTCTTTGAGGTTGAGCGCAATCGCTTCCTTGCCCACGTTGGGTGCGATGAAATAGCTGCGCCGGTCGTCGTCGGCGACGCGGCTGCCGATGTAGCGGTTGGGGTCCCCCGGCAGTCCGGTGCCACCGGTGGCCTCGATGCGGATCACGCGCCAGCCGAGCTGGGAGAAGCGCATCGTCGCATACGGCAACGACAGCGCCTGCTCGAGCGAGAGTACGGTGCGTCGCTTCATGGCAGCACCGGCTCGGGTTGCGGCAATTTGCCGTGCAAGGCGCGGTAGACCCGCTCAGGGGTGAAGGGCAAACTGGTGATGCGCACGCCGGTGGCGTTGTAGATGGCACTGGCCACGGCGGCGGCGATGCAGATCGCCGGGGCCTCGCCGACACCCTTGGCGCCTTGCGGTCCTTCGCCGTCCATGGACTCGATGAAACTGATATCCATCTCCGGGATCTCGGGCGCGGTAATCAGCTTGTAGTCGCGGAAGTTCGGGTTGCGCACATGGCCGTCCTCGACCACCAGGTTCTCGGTCAGCGCATATCCCTGTCCCATGACGATGCCGCCCTCGATCTGACCCTCGATGCCCAGGCGGTTCAGCACCCGGCCGACATCGTGCGCGCCGGTCACGCGCAGTATGCGCACCACGCCGGTGTCGGTGTCGACCTCGATCTCGACCACCTGCGTGGCCCAGGCGTAGGCCGCCGACACATCGCCCTTGAACTGCTTGTCCTGGTGCACGCTGGGCGGCTCGTAGTAGAAACTGGTCATGACCAGTTCGGCGCGTTCGCTGAAATGCAGGCTGCGCAGAAAACGCGCGAGATCGCTCAGCACCTTGCCATCGTCGGCGCGCACGATGGCGCCGCCACGCATGGCAAGAGATTCGCTGGTGCAGTCGAAGCGCTCGGCTGCGGCGGCCAGGATCTTGGCCCTGGCCTTGCGCGCGGCGCCGATGGCCGAGTTGCCGGCGATGAAGGTGGTGCGGCTGGCGTGTACGCCCACGTCCCAGGGCGTGATGTCGGTGTCGTTGTTGACCACGGTGACGGCCGAGATCGGCAGCCCGAGTTCCTCGCACACCAGTTGCGCAAGCACCGTCTCCGAGCCCTGGCCGATCTCCGAGGCGCCGGTGATCAGGGTCAGGTGACCGAAGTCGTCGAGCTTGAGCATGGTGCCGCAGCCGTCCGAGGGATAGATCTTGGCGCCGCCGCCGACGTGCAGCATCGACGCGATGCCGATGCCGCGCCGGATTGCTCCGGCGGTGTTGCGCGCGCCAGCGTAGGTCTGGTGTTTGTGCAGGAACTCGCTGCGCTGCGGCCGCGGTGTGCAGGCAGTCCTGGAAGCCGCAACTGCGAAACACCATGCCCTGGCCGCTCACCTCGCCCGGCGCCTGCGCGTTATGCAGGCGGAACGCCAGTGGGTCCATGCCAATGCCTTCGGCCATGCTGTCCATCTGGGCCTCGACCGCGAACGTGGCCTGCAGGTTGCCGTAGCCGCGGAAGGAGCCGGCATAGGGGTTGTTGGTGTAGACCGCCAGCGTGTGGTACTCGCAATGCGGCACCCGGTACAGCGAGGAGAAGGTCTGCATCATCACGAAGGGCGTGGTCGCGCCCCACGAGGTATAGGCTCCGTTGTCGTGCAGTGTGCGCACCGAGCGGAAGGTCAGCGTGCCGTCGCGCTTGCAGCCCGAGCGCAGGGTCAGGCGCACCGGCTGGCGCGTCGGCGAAGCGAGGAATTCCTCCTCGCGGTCGAACACCAGCTTGACCGGTCGACCGGTCGCCCGTGCCAGGTAGACGCAGATGACCTCGAACGGATAGATGTCGAGCTTGGAGCCGAAGCCGCCGCCGATGGGCGGCTGGATGATGCGGATGCGTCCCGGGTCCATGTCCAGGATCTCGGCGAACTCGCGCTTGTGCAGGAACGGGACCTGGGTGTTCGAATACAGCACCAGGTTGCCCTTGGAGTCGAATTCGGCGATCACACCCGACACGCCCATGCAGCAATGGGTCACATAGTGCAGCGAGAAGTTGTCCTCGACGACAAAGTCCGATTCGGCCTCGCCCTGCGCCATGTCGCCATGGCTGTAGTCGAAGCGCATCGCGACGTTGTCGGCGCGTCCGGCCAGGCCGACCGGCGCGCCCGCGCCCGCGCCCGCGATCGGCGGGTGCACCAGCGGCGCGTCGGGGTCGAGCGCGCGCGCGGCGTCGGTCAGAGGCGGCAGGTCCTCGTATTCGACCGTGATCAGCGCCAGCGCCTGGCGCGCGATCTCCTCGCTGTCGGCGGCGACCGCGGCGATCTCGTCACGCTGGCTGCGCACGCGGTCGCGCTTGAGCGGCAGGTGATCGCGCGCGACACCGATCGGGCGCTGATCGGGCAGATCGGCGGCGGTCAGTACTGCATGTACACCGGGCAGGGCACGCGCGGCGCGGGTGTCGATCTGCACGATGCGCGCGTGCACCCGGCTGGAACGCAAGATGGCAGCGTGCAACTGGCTCGACAGGTTGATGTCTTGTACGTAGCGGGTCTTGCCGCTGGCTTTTTCTGGAGCATCCATCTTGCGGATGCGTTGTCCGATAAGTGTGCTCATGACCGACCTCCCATGTCCAGGCGCGCGCCGGCGTCGACGATGGCATCGACGATCTTCTGGTAGCCGGTGCAGCGGCACAGATTGCCCTCGATCGCGCGCTTGGCGGCGTTGGCATCGGGCCTGGGCTGGGTTGCCAGCAGGTGGCTGGCCTGCACGATCATGCCGGGGGTGCAGAAGCCGCATTGCACCGCGCCGTGTTCGGTGAAGGCCTCGCGCAGCGCGGCGCCGCGCGGGTCGTCGGTCATGCCCTCGATGGTGCGCAGTTCGCGGCCGTCGCAGTCGAGCGCGAACATCAGGCAGGCGTTCACCGCGCTGCCGTCGACCAGCACGGTGCAGGCGCCGCATTCGCCCTCGCCGCAGCCGTATTTGGTGCCGGTCAGGCCCAACACCTCGCGCAGCATGCGCAGCGCGCTCATGCCAGCGCTGACGCGGGCCTGGCGTCGCACGCCGTTCAGAATCAGACTGATTTCAAGTGTTTGTGACATCTTCGAGCATCCTGCGGGTCATGTTGTGAACCAGTTCGCGCCGGTACCAGGCGCTGGCACGCACGTCGTCGATCGGACGTGCAGCGTCGGCAGCGGCCTGGGCTGCGGCCGCGATCAGGGCCTTTTCCGGAAGCTTGCCTTCGAGCAAGGCTTCGGCTGCGCGCGCACGCATCGGCGTCGGGCCGACTGCGCCCAGGGCCAGTCGCACCGTGTGCAGGCTACCGTCGGCGTCGCGCTGCGCCGAGAGCGCGATCGCGATCGTTGCGATGTCCAGCGCCGGGCGCACGCCCGCCTTGTGCAGGCGGCTGAACTGTCCGGTGGCGGGCAGCGGCAGGCGCACTGCGCTGAGCAGTTCGTGCGCCTCGCGCAGCGTCTTGCCCGGGGCTGTGAAGAAACCGTCCAGCGGCAACCAGCGCACGGCGATGCTGCCGTCGGTGGCGAGCGAAGCCAGCGCGACTTCGGCGTCCAGAGCCAGCAGCGCCGGCGCCATGTCGCTGGCGGGCGACGCATTGCACAGGTTGCCGCCCAGCGTGGCCATGTTGCGCACCTGATCGCTGGCGAAATGGTCGGCGGCCTCGGTCAGCAAGGGCGCGTGCCGGCGCACCAGCGGATCGGTCAACAACTCCGTCACCGTGGTCAGCGCACCCAGGACCAGGTGGACAGCTTCGACGGTGATGCCGCGCAGTTCACCGACGCGGCGGATGTTGAGCAGGGTGTCGGCGGGCCGGACACGGCCGGCATGGTCCTGCGGCATCAGGTCGGTGCCGCCGGCCAGCACGATGGTGTTGCCTTGCGCCAATGTGGCCAGTGCCTGGGACAGCGTGCTTGCGGCGACGTAGTTGCGCACGGCATCGATGACGTGACCGACCGGCGCTGGCGCGTCAGCGCGGCCGGGGCAGGCGGCGAGAGTGGCTTTGCTCATGTTTCCTCCGTTTCGCGGTGGTCGAACCGGATCGGTTCGGCATAGCGTCCGAACACGCCGACCATTCGCTGTGTGATCTCGCCCACGCTGGCATAGGCCTTGACGGCCTGCATCAGCGCCGGCATCAGGTTGACGCCCGAGCGCGCATCGGCTTCGACGCGCTCGAGCGCGCTGGCAACGGCGCCGGCGTCGCGCGCGGCGCGTACCTGCTTGAGCGCGTCGATCTGCGATTGCGCATCGTCCGCCTGGTAGGGATGGAGTTCGACCTTGTGCGCGGTTTCGTTGGCATCGCGGTAGCGGTTCACGCCGACCTTGGGAAAGGCGCCGCTCTCGATTGCGCGTGTCATGCGGTAGGCCTGGGCCGAGACGCGCGACTGTATCGTGCCGTCGGCGATCAGCTTGACGATGCCGCCGGCCGCGTCGGTCTCGGCGATGATGCGCTGCATCTCGGCGCGCATCTGATTGGTCATGGTCTCCAGGTAGTAGGAGCCGCCGAGCGGGTCCACCGTCTCGGCCAGGCCCATCTCCTCGACCAGCAGTTGCATGGTGCGCAGCGACAGGGTCTGGGCATGCGGCGTCGGTATCGTGTAGGCCTCGTCGAAACAGCACAGCGCCATGGTCTGGGCACCGGACAGCGCCGCGATGAGGGCGTAATAGGCACCGCGCACGATGTTGTTCTCGGGTTGCTGCAGCGTCAGTCCGCCGCCGCCGCCGCCGGCGATCATGCGCAGCCACATCGAGCCGGGATCGGTGGCGCCGTACTCATCCTTCATGATGCTGGCCCACAGGCCACGGCCGGCGCGGAACTTGGCGATCTGCTCGAACAGGTTGCCGAAGATGTTGAAGTTGTACGACAGGCGCCCGGCGAAGTCGTCAACCGGCACACCGCGCCGGATCACCTCGTCGGCATAGGCGCGCGCGATGCAAAAGGCCCAGGCCATTTCCTGCGTGGGCGTCGCGCCGGACTCGCGGATGTGGTAGCCGCAGACCGACACCGGGCTGTACTTGGGTGCGTGCTCGGCGCAGTATTCGATGGTGTCGCCGACCAGGCGGATCGAGGGCTCGACCGGATAGATCCAGGTGCCGCGCCCGACGAATTCCTTGAGGATGTCGTTCTGCGCCGTGCCGCGCAGCTTGCGGATGTCGAAGCCGCGTTTTTCCGCCATGGCCAGGTACATCGCGATCAGAGTCGCGGCCGAGCCGTTGATGGTCAGTGAAACCGTGATCGCGTCCAGGTCGATGCCGTCAAAGGCGGTCTCGAAATCGGCCAGCGTGTCGACCGCCATGCCAACGCGTCCGATTTCACCCTCGGACAAGGGGTCGTCGGAGTCCAGCCCGCACTGGGTCGGCAGGTCGAAGGCGACGTTCAGGCCGGTCTGGCCGTTTTCGATCAGGAACTTGAAGCGCTGGTTGGTGTCGGCGGCATTGCCGAAACCGGTGTACTGGCGCATCGTGAATGGGCGCGCACGGTACATCTCGCGGTGGATGCCGCGCGTGAACGGGTAGGCCCCGGGTTCGCCGAGCATCTGCACGCCGCCGCTGGCGGCGAGTTCGTCGGGTCCGTACAGCGGCAGTACCTCGATGCCCGATTCATTGCGCACGCGGCGAGCGCCGGGTTTTTCGCTTTTCATGTCAGTTCTCCATAGCGCTGCGCGCCAGACGTGGCCGATCAAAAGTCAAGCGGCCGCGGAGCAGGCCAGTCCAGGCCCCCACGGAACTGGCTTTGCCAGGCCGTTGGGGGCGCCCCCCAGTGGGGGGTTCGGACGGTCTACACGCAGTGAGACCGTACAGACGGGAGGCGTCTTTCTTCTCCACAGCGCTGCGCGCCAGACGTGGCCGATCAAAGGTCAAGCGGCCGCGGAGCAGGCCAGTCCAGGCCCCCACGGAACTGGCTTTGCCAGGCCGTTGGGGGCGCCCCCCAGTGGGGGGTTCGGACGGTCTACACGCAGTGAGACCGTACAGACGGGGGGCGTCTTTCATGCCACCTCCGACAGGATGAAGTCACAGATGTCGTCCAGGCGCGATCCGGTCTGGAACACGCCCTTGAAGCCCAGGGCGCGCAGCGCCGCGTGGTCTTGCGCCGGCAGGTTGCCGCCGATGACCCACAGGCGATCGCCCAGGCCGGCTTCCTCGAGCATGGGTTTGAGCCGGGTACAGAAGGGCAGGTGCGAGCCGGCCATGCTGGACAGCGCGACGACGTCGGCATCCATCTGGCTGGCTGCAGCGACGACCTGCTCGGGTGACTGGCGCAGACCGGTGTAGCGCACGTCGAAGCCGGCGTCGAGCATGGCGCGTACGACGACCTTGGCGCCCTGGTCATGGCCGTCCAGGCCGGGCTTGGCCAGCAGGATCTTGATCTGCTTCCTGGTTGTACTCACGATGTCAACTCCTTGGCGATGACGAGCTTGAGGATCTCGCTGGTACCGCCGCCAATCAACGTGAAGCGCACGTCGCGCAGGTAACGCTGCACCGGGTATTCCATGGCGTAGCCATAGCTGGCCAGCACGCGCGCCGCCTGGTCGCAGATGCGTGCCGCCGCCTCGGTGGCGTTGAGCTTGGCCATCGCCGCCTCCTTGTGATGCGGCAGTCCGGCGCCATGCAGCCAGGCCGCGTAGTGCACCAGGTGCACTGCAGCCTCCAGGTCGGTGGCCATCTCGGCCAGCTTGAGCTGGATTGCCTGGAAGCGGTTGATGGGTTTGCCGAACTGTTTGCGCTCGCCCGCGTAGGTGTTCGCGGCGGCCAGCGCGGCGCGTGCAACACCGAGCGCCATCGCGCCGGTGATGATGCGGATCTCGGCCAGGGTCTTGCGCAGGTGCGCCTCGCCGTCGCCTTCTTCCTTGGACAAACGGTGCGAATCGGGCACAAAACAGTCGTCGAAGGCAAGTTCGCAGGTGGGCAGCGCCCATACCCCCATCTTGTGGATGGCGCGCCCGATCACCAGGCCCTTGAAGTCGCGCTCGACCAGGAAGATCGTCAGCTTGCCCTCGGGCGTGCGTGCGAACACGGTGAAGAAGTCGGCCACCGGGGCCGAGGTGACCCAGGTCTTGCGCCCGCGCAGCACATAACCGCCATCGACCTTGCTGGCCCGCGTGGCGATGGAGCCGAGGTCGGAGCCAGCGTCGGGTTCGGTCATGCAGATGGCGCCGATCTTCTCGCCGCGCAGTGCGGGTTTGAACAGGCGCTCGACGATGTCGGCATTGCCCAGCATGTGCAGGAACTTGGTACCCATCAGCGCCTGCATGGCGCCGGCGCCGGCGAGCGACATCGAGCCGCGCGCGATCTCGGCCAGGGCCAGACAGAACTCGGTCAGACCGGCGCCACTGCCACCATCTTCTTGTGGGTAACGCATGCCGAAGAATCCGAGCTCACCGAGTTGGCGGAACAGCGTGTGCGGAAACTCGCCGGCTTCGTCCAGTGCCTGCGCCTGCGGCTGCGATGCGCTCGTCGCACAGGCGCGCGAACACATCGCGGATCGCGACCTGTTCGTCGCTGAGTGCGAAATTCATGGCAGTTCTTCCTCGCGCATGCCGTAGTCGCGCAGCGCGGCCTCGCGCGAGATCACGCCGTTGCGCACCTCATCAACCACCAGCGCGCGCTTGCGCGAGCGCGGGTCGCCCCAGCCGCCACCGCCGTTGGCGACCTGGTGGTACAGGGTGCCGCGTGGCACGCCGGTGATCAGGTCCTTGTTGCGCGGCACGCGGGTCGTGCCGTCCGGGTAGGTCAGGCGGATGAAATTGAGCCCCGCGCCCTGGCCGCCGGCCAGACCGAAGGCGCCCTCGAAATCGCCGTCGCCGAAGGTCACCAGCTGGGTGTCGTCGGAGCCGATCTCGAACATGGTCTCGACGCCGAGTCCGCCGCGCCATTGCCCGGGGCCGGCCGAATCGGTCAGCAGCTCGTGCCGGATCAGGCGGTGTGGCGTTTGCTGCTCGAACATCTCGTAGTCCTGGTCCAGCACGCCGCCGGAGGCGTCGATCATGCCGATGTGGTCGTAGCCGTCGCAGCCCTGCATCGCGCCGGAGCCGCCCTTGAGGCCCATGAAGCCGATGTCGACATATTTCTCGCCGGTGCCCGGGTCGATGCCGGTGGTCAGCGCGGCGAGCAGGTTGTTCCAGCCCGCGCTGACCCGGTCCGGCAGTACCGGTGCCAGCGCGCGCTGGATCGCGTCGGCGTTGGGCGGGCACAGATGGTTGCCGAAGGTCGTGGCCTTGGGGTAGGCGGCGTTGAGGATGGTTCCCTGCGGGATCAGGATCTCGATCGGTTCGACCATGCCCTCGTTGTGCGGAATGTCGGGGTTGACCATCTGCAGCAGGGTCAGGATGGTGGCCGAGGCGCTGGACGTGAAGGTGCCGTTGACGAAGCCGTTGGTCTGCGCGTCGGTGCGACCGTAGTCGAAGGTGATGGAAGTGTCGCGCACATCGATGTCGACCCGGATCGTGAACTTCGAGCCCTCGTGGCGACCGTCGTAGTAGACGCTGCCTTCGCCGCTGTAGCGGCCATTCGGGATCTTGGCGATCTCGGCCTGCATCATGCGCCGGGTCGCGTCGAACAGGGCCTGCTTGTGGATGCGGAAACTGTCGACACCGTACTTGCGCAGCAGCGTGACCATCCGGCGCTCGCCGACCGTGCAGGCGCCCATCTCGGCCTTCATGTCGTGCTGCACGATGTCCAGCCGCACGTTGGCGAAGATCAGGTTCCATACGTCCTGGCGCAGCTTGCCGCGATCGACGATCTTGACTGCCGGTATGCGCAACGCCTCCTGCCAGACCTCGACCGCGTTCGGGTTGTAGCCGCCTGCGACGGCGCCGCCGATGTCGGCCTGATGGCCCTTGACCGCCGTCCAGCCGACCAGTTCGCCTTCGAAGAACACCGGCTTGAAGGCGGCCACGTCGTTGTTCTGGTTGCCCAGCGTGAAGACGTCGTTGTGGAAGAACACGTCGCCCTCGTGGATGTCGCCATCGAAGGTCTGGCGAATGTGCTTGCACACCGGCGCCAGCGAGAACGCCAGGATGGGCAGGTTCTCGGTCTGCTCCAGCATGCGGCCTTCGGCGTCGTACAGGCCGGTGACGTAGTCCTTGGCCTCGCACAGGATGGGCGAGCGCGTGGTGCGCTCCATCGAGATGCTCATCTCGTCGGTGATGGACTTGAAGGTGCGCGCATAGACCGACAGCAGGATCGGGTCGATGGCAAGGGCCTGGTCCGACGCCTGGGATGCAGTTTCGGGCATGGCTTGCGTCTGGTTGTGCGGGTTCATGCGATGGCCTCCTCGGTTTGTGGTTGCGCGACGCGCACCAGGTCGGCGCGGCCCTTGGCATACAGCACGAAGGAGCCGAGCGCGTCGACCTGGCAGTCGAAGCCGTCGCTGACAAAAATGGCGGTGGTCTGCTGTTCGATCAGCGCCGGGCCGCTGACCTGGTGGCCGCAGTGCATAAGGTGGCCATCGAACACCGGCACGTCAGCGAAGGCATCGCGCTCCGGGATATACATCGCCCGCTCGCCCTTGCGCGCACCGCTGGCGTCGGCGGCGCCCGCGACCTGTTCGCGGCAGACCTGGGCGTTCGGTCGCGCCGATGGCCTGCAGGCGCACATTGATGATTTCGACCGCGGCCTCTTGCGGCTGCAGCGCATAGCCGTACAGGCGCAGGTGCTCGGCCTGGAAGGCGTCGGCGATGGCCTGCGTGTCGCGCTGCGCGATGGCGGCGAGCGGGACCGTGACCGAGACCTCGTGGTACTGCTTGAGGTAACGGCAGTCCAGGCGCATCTCGATGCGCTGACGCGCCGCTGGCACGCGTTCACCCGCGAGCGCCGCTTCGCCTTCGCGTGTCATTGCCTCGACCAGTTCGCCCAGCCGCTGCCAGTCCAGCGTGTCGAGCCGCGTCACGAAGGTGCGCACATAGTCGTGCCGCAGTTCGGACATCAGCATGCCGAAGGCGCACAGCACCGACGCTTCGCGCGGCACGATCTGCAACGGGATGTCGAGTTCGCTGCAGATCAGACAGCCATGGATGGGTCCGGCACCTCCGCCGGGAATGAGCGGGAACTCGCGCGGATCGAAGCCGCGCTTGATCGTCACCTCGCGCACGCCCTGTGCCATGTTGTTGCAGGCCACGCGGTACATGCCGGCCGCTGCCTGTTCGATCGACAGGCCCATGGGGACGGCGATGTGCCGCTCGATCGCCGAGCGTGCCGCAGCCAGGTCAAGTTGCAGTTGTCCGCCGGCGAAGAAGCCGGGGTCGAGGTAGCCGAGCACCAGATTGGCGTCGGTCGTCGTTGGCAGGTCGCCGCCGTGACCGTAGCAGGCGGGTCCGGGGTCGGCGCCGGCGCTTTGCGGGCCCATGCGCAACATGCCACCATCGTCGAGCCAGCCGATCGATCCGCCACCGGCGCCGATGGTATGGATGTCGAGCATGGGCAGGGCAATCGAGTGGCGTGCAATGGCGCCGTCGTTCTTGACCAGGGCCTGGCCAACCGCCACCGATGCCTCGAAGCTGGTGCCGCCCATGTCGGTCGTGATGCAGCGGTCCTGGCCATGCGCGCCAGCGTAGAACAGCCCGCCCCGGGGCCGCCGGCCGGGCCGGACAGCAGTGTCAGCGCCGCCTTCTCGCGTGCGGCCTGCGGCGAGATTACGCCGCCGTTGGATTGCATGATCAGCAGCAGGCCCTTGAAGCCGGCCTCGTCGAGCCGGCCGAGCAACTGGTCGAGATAGTGCTCCAGCTTGGGCCCGACATAGGCGTTGAGCACGGTCGTGCTCAGCCGCTCGTAAAAACGGATCGAGGGCAGCACATCGGTGGAGACCGACAGGTAGGCATCGGGCATGCGTTCGCGCACCAGTGCCGCCGCCGCCTGTTCGTGTTCGGGGTTGGCGAAAGCGTTCATGAAGCACACGGCTACCGCCTCGACGCCGCTGTCGCGCCAGCCATCGAGTTCGCGTGCCAGGCCATCGAGGTCCAGCGCCTCGATCTCGCGCCCGTTGCGGTCCATGCGCCCTTTGATCCCGGCACGCCGTGCACGGGGCACCAGGGGACGCACATTGGTGTAGCGGTTGTTGTATTGCTCCTCGCGGATGCCGCGGCGCATCTCCAGCGCATCGCGCACGCCCTCGGTGGTGAGCAGCGCGCAGTTCGCGCCGCGCCCGGTCAGCGTGGCGTTGGTCGTGACCGTCGTGCCGTGCACGATGGTGTCGATGGTGGCTGCGAACTGCTGCAGTGACAGCGGCGGTTGCATCGCCTGGGCAATCGATGTCAGACCCTGGACCACCGCGATCGACGGGTCTGACGGGGTGGACAGGGTCTTGAAGATCGCCGGCTCCGCGCCCTCGCGCGTGACGACGAAGTCCGTGAAGGTGCCCCCGACGTCGATTCCGATCTTCACCGTCATGTCATTTTCTCCGTGTTTAGGGACGCCAGGTCGCAGCCTGGCTGCGTCAGCATTTGACGCACGTCGGCCTTGCGAACCTTGCCCAGCGCCGTCTTGGGCAATGCCTTGACAAATACGATCTGCTTGGGGTACTTGAAGCGCGCAATGCGCCCTTCGAGCAACGACAGCACACGTTCCTGGGTCATGGCGTTCTCGGTTGCGGGCGCGATCACGGCCACGACGATTTGCCCCCAGCGACTGTCCGGAGCGCCGACCACCGAGACCTCGGCGATGTCGCTGCATTCGAGCAAAACGTTCTCGATCTCGGCCGGCGCGATGTTCTCGCCGCCCGAGATGATGATGTCGTTGCCGCGGCCGTCGATCCACAGATAGCCGTCGCCATCGAAGTGGCCGATGTCGCCGCTGTGAAACCAGCCATCGGCCAGGGCAGCCGCGCTGGCCTCGGGCTGCTTCCAGTAGCCGCTCATCAGATTCGGGCCGCGCACCAGGACCTCGCCCTGGCGGCCAGGGGGCGCGTCGTCGCCCGTTGTCGCATCGACCACGCGAAGCGTGCATTGACGCGCCGGCAGGCCCGCCGAACCAGCCTTGCGCCGTGCGTCCTCGGGTCGCAGTGCGGCGGCGATCGGACAGGTTTCGGTCGAACCGTAGATCTGCACCAGCGGCAGACCGCGTGCGTGTACTGCGTGGATCACGTGGTCGGGCACGATGGTCGAGCCGGTGGTGATCATGCGCAGGCTGGCGAAATCGGCGCTGGCCCAGCGCGGATGCGCCATCATGGCAGCCAGTTGGGCCGGAACCAGTACCGTGAGGCTCACGTGTTCGTGTTCGATGGCGTCGAACGTGGCCTCGACATCGAACTTCGGGTGCAGCACCACGGTGGCGCCGACGCATAGCGCGGGCGTGGTCTGGTTGTTCAGGCCCCCCACGTGGAACAGCGGCAGCGTGGTCAGGATCACGTCGTCAGCGCGCATATTGTGCAGTTCGATGCTGCTCAATGCGTTGGCATGCACCGCGCTCTGGGACAACATCACGCCCTTGGGCCTGCCACTCGTGCCCGAGGTGTAGCACAGCAGCAGTGTCGTGTCGGGTGCGACGTCGCACGCAGGTGGAATCCGTGCCTCGGCGCTGTCGATGAAGGACTCGTAGTCGAGCCATCCGGGTTCGGGTGAACCGTGCAGCGCCAGCACGCGGGTCTCAGGCAGATCCTGCGCCAGATCGCGGCGCCCCTGCACGAAGGGGGCGTCCACCACCAGCAATGCCGGCGCACTCTCGCGCAGCATCGGCCACTGCTCGGCGACGGTGAGCCGCCAGTTGATCGGCATGAAGCAGGCGCCGACTCGGGCGCAGGCGGCCAGCATGGCAAGTTGTTGCGGGCTGTTGAGCCCGAGCCATGCGATGCGATCGCCAGCGCCTATGCCCAGCGCGTGCAGCGCGCCGCTGATGCGTTCGAGTTCGCGCGCAAGCCGGTCATAGGACCATTCGCCCGCTTCGAAGCGGATCGCCGCCTTGTCGGGCGTGCGGCCAGCGTGTTGTTCGATCCAGTGGGCGGGATTCATCATGGCAAACCTATGCGCCAGTCACCTCGAGCACGACGGCCATCGCCGTGTCGCCTGCCGCACAACCCGTAAACAGGCCCCATCCGCCGCCGCGCAGCGCCAACTCCTCGATCAGTTCGATGATGGCGCGGGTGCCCATCGGCGCCTGCGGGTGGCCCCAGACCAGTGAGCAACCCCAGTTGTTCATGGTCATCAGGTCGGCGCCGGTCTGGCGTGAGAACACGATGTCGTTCAGCGCGAACGGGTTGTGCGTCTTGATCGCGGCCATCTGCTTGACCGAACGGCCGGCCTGGGCCAGCGCCGCCTGTGCGGCCGGCACGGTTGCCTCCGGCATATGGGCCAAAGCCGCGCGCGCCTGGCCGAAGCCGCGCAAGTGAACGGCAATTTTCGGGTCGCTCGACCATTCGCGCGCGAGATCGGGCGAGCACACGACGATGGCGGCATTGCCGTCGGCCGGATGCGTTTGCGCGCCGTAGGTCACGCTGCCCCCCGCGAGCACCGGTTTGAGCTTGGCCAGGCCCTCGGCGTTCGATTGATTGATGCCCTCGTCACCGTTCAGTGTGCCCGCGACCTTCTTGAATCCGGGCGCCGGCACCTCGAACGGCAGGCTCATGAAGCGGCGCAGGAAGGCCGAGTCGTCGGCCAGTGCGTTGCGGTACTGCTGCTCGCGGAGCAGCACGACCTCGTGTTGCTCCGCTGTGCTGATGCCATGCTTGGTGGCCACGTTCTCGGCCGTCTGCAGCATCGAGTGACCGCCTTGCGGATCACAGCCGAAGTTGTCCATCACCCAGTCTTCGGCCACGCCGGTGCCGCCGGGGCCGCGCGGATTGGGGTAGTAGAGATGCGGGCCGTTGGAGGTCCGGTCGCAGTTGACGACCAATGCCGCGCTGGCCAGGCCCGACGCGATCTCCTGCGCTGCTGCCAGCACCGTGCGCACGCCGGTGGCGCAGGCCTGCATCAGGGTCGGGCCGCCGACCTTGCCGGCGCCGATCTGACCCATCAACCACGGCGCACCGTAAAACGAGTGCTTCTGCGGCACCGACAGGCCCATCACCGCATGGTCGAAGCGCGCCGGATCGATCTTGCGCCGCGCCAGTTCGCGTACCGCTACATGGGCGGCGAATTCGACGCTGTGCAGATTGGCGAAACTGCCCTGCCAACGCGCGAAAGGCGTGCTCCAGTAGGCACCATAGGGAATCTGAGCCTGCGCAATCATATTGATCTCCTTTAGCTGACGGTCGCGTTGACGCTGGGCGCGACACGGCTGCGCCGTGCCTTTGTCGCTGGCGCCTCGGCTAATCCGGCGGCGTCGATGAAAGCCTTCCTGGCTTGGTGTAAATTGGCGCGTGTCGCGGCGGCGGCGCGGTCTCCGTCGCCAGCGAGCAGCGCGCCGGTCAGGCGCCGGATGCCCGCGAGCACGATGGCGCGCACCTTGGCGTCGCCCAGCGTCAGCGAGCGGATGTGCTGCATGTGATCGGCATACTGTTCGACGATGCGCAGCAAGCGCGCATTGGGAATCTGCGCCAGCCAGGTGGTGCGGAACCGGGCAATACTCTCGCGAAAGCGCAGCGCGTCCGCCGCCTCATGCGCTGCGCTGGCTGCAGCCAGACAGGCTTCGATGCTGGCGCGCGCCGCCGGTGCCAGCGCGGCCAGGGCCACCTGCCGCGCCGCGGCCGGCTCGATCAGGAAGCGGACCTCGTAGATGTCGTCGACGTCGGCCAGGCTCAGGGCAGGCACGACGAAGCTGCGTCCGTCCGAGACCAGCAGGCCCTCGCTCTCCAGCCGCGTCATGGCTTCGCGCACCGGTGTGCGCGAGACGCCAAGCTGTTCGGCGAGTTGCACTTCCTGCAGCGGTTGTCCCGCGACGATGGTGCCGCTGCGCAGCAGGCTTTGCAGCGACTGGTAGACCTGCGCACCGAGTGCCGGCTGGCGTTTGACGGGTTTGAGGGAGGATGGCACGAGGACGATTTTTCGGCGTTGGTGTTTGGGTACGGGACACTGTATACATTGGGTCGGCCGTAAGATCCAAGCGCCGCGCGGTTGTTTGATTTGATCGTGATGGCGCAAATCGGGCGGCATGTGAAGGATGCTGCTGGTGTCGACTCGATGGCCACGGCATGCGAACAGGCATGTGTTCGTCAGATCCGGGGCGATCTGCGTTGCACACCAACCACTACATATAGTGGTTAGCATCCATCCTCACTACCTATGGTGTACCAAGGAACAAGATGCCCGCTACGGAGAACAAGCTGCTCAGCCATGTCATCAAGCGCGACGGCGCCATCCAGGCCTTCGACGCGGACAAGATCGTGCAGGCGCTGACGCGCGCGGCGCAGGTCACCGGCGAATTCGATGCGCGCCGAGGCGGGTCGGCTGACGCAATACCTGGTATTGCCCCGGATCAAGGTGCAGGGCCATGTGACGCCGCATATCGAGCAGATCCAGGATGCGGTCGAGGCGGCGCTTGTTCGATGCCGCCTACCCGCGCACGCTGCGCGCCTACATCGTCTACCGCGAGCAGCATCGGCGCCTGCGCAACGACCGCAGGACCCTGGTCGATGTAGAGGCCAGCATCGAACGAATACCTGCGCAGGACGACTGGCGCGTCAACGCCAATGCCAACCAGGGCTATTCGCTCGGCGGGCTGATCCTCAACGTGTCGGGCAAGATGATCGCCAACTACTGGCTCAACCATGTCTACCCGCCCGAGGTCGGCGCCGCGCACCGCAGCGCCGCGATTCACATCCACGACCTGGACATGCTGGCCGGCTATTGCGCCGGCTGGTCGCTGCGCACCCTGCTCAACGAAGGCCTCAATGGCGTGCCGGGCAAGGTCGAGTCGGGGCCGCCCAAGCACATGTCCAGCGCGGTCGGGCAGATCGTCAATTTCCTGGGTACGCTGCAGAACGAGTGGGCTGGCGCGCAGGCCTTCAGCTCCTTCGACACCTACATGGCGCCCTACATCCGCAACGATGCGATGAGCTATGCGCAGGTGCGCCAGTGCGTGCAGGAGCTGATCTACAACCTGAACGTGCCTTCGCGCTGGGGCACGCAGACGCCGTTCACCAACCTGACCTTCGACTGGGTCTGCCCGGAAGACCTGCGCGACCAGGTCCCGGTCATCGCCGGGCAGGAGGTGGGTTTCACCTATGGCGAGTTGCAGGGCGAGATGGACATGATCAACCGCGCCTACATCGAGGTCATGATGGCCGGCGACGCCAAGGGCCGGGTGTTCACCTTCCCGATCCCGACCTACAACATCACGGAAGACTTCGACTGGTACAGCCCGAACGCGGAGCGCCTGTTCGAGATGACGGCGCGCTATGGCCTGCCGTATTTCCAGAACTTCGTGAATTCCGAGCTCAAGCCCAACATGATCCGCTCCATGTGCTGCCGCCTGCAGCTCGACCTGCGCGAGCTGCTCAAGCGCGGCAACGGCCTGTTCGGCTCGGCCGAGCAGACCGGTTCGCTGGGCGTGGTGACGATCAACTGCGCGCGCCTGGGCTACCGGCATCGTGGGCGACGAGGCCGGCCTGATGGCCGAGCTCGACACCCTGCTCGAACTTGGGCGCGACAGCCTGGAGATCAAGCGCAAGGTGATACAGCGCCACATGGACAACGGCCTGTTCCCCTACACCCGGCGCTACCTGGGTACGCTGCGCAACCATTTCTCGACGCTGGGCGTGAACGGCATCAACGAGATGATCCGCAACTTCACGCAAGACGCGCACGACATCAGCACCGACTGAGGGCCATGCGCTTCGCGCTGCGCCTGCTCGACCATGTGCGCGCGCGCATGCTGGAATTCCAGGACCAGACCGGCCACATGTACAACCTGGAGGCAACACCGGCCGAGGGCACGACCTATCGTTTTGCCAAGGAGGACGCAGCGCCAGTTCCCGGACATCCTGCAGGCCGGCACGCAGGACATGCCCTACTACACCAACTCCAGCCAGTTGCCGGTGGGCTATACCGACGATCCCGTTCGAGGCGCTGGAAATGCAGGATGACCTGCAGCGCAAGTACACCGGCGGCACCGTGCTGCACCTGTACATGACCGAGCCGCTGTCCAGTGCCGAGGCCTGCCGGCAACTGGTGCGCCGCGCGCTGTCGCGCTTTCGCCTGCCCTACATCACGGTGACGCCGACCTTCTCGATCTGCCCGACCCATGGCTACCTGGGCGGGCGGCACGACTTCTGCCCGAAATGCGACGCCGAGATCCTCGCACGCAAGCAGCGCGAGGCGGCGTGAGGTGCTGCGTCACGCTGGTGCGCGGGCTGCGGCCCCTGATCCGGCAATCGCGATTCCATTGACTTGACCAACAGACCAACCCCAGGAGAACGATATGACCGAAGTGAGCACCTGCCAGGCCCCAGCCGACGCGACCACTGTCACGCTGCGCGACGACGAACGCCAACGCTGCGAGGTGTGGACCCGTGTCATGGGCTACCACCGGCCGATGGCGTCCTTCAACATCGGCAAGAAGGGCGAGTTCCATGAACGTACCTATTTCACCGAGCGCGCCAGTCAGGCCGCGCGCGTCGGCTGACGCGTCGGCACCGGTCGCCAAGCTGCCAATGGACTTCGCGACGGTTGCCGCGCTGCGCACGGACACGGGAGCCACGGCCGCGGAGCCGTCGGATGCGCTGCCGGCGAGACCCTGAAGGTTGGCGGCATCGTCGGCTTCAGTGCACAGGATTACCCGGGCAAGTTCTCGCTCGTGGTCTTCGTGCAGGGCTGTCCCTGGCGCTGCGGCTACTGCCACAACCCGCACCTGCAGTCGCGCACGGGCGATGAAGGCGCCGCCATGCCGTGGGCCACGATCCTGCACAAGCTGCGACGGCGCGTCGGCCTGATCGACGCGGTCGTGTTCAGCGGTGGCGAACCGACGATGGACCCGGCGCTCGCAGCGGCGATGCATGAGGTGCGTGCGCTCGGCTTTGGCGTCGGCCTGCACACCGCGCGGCATCTATCCGCGTCGCCTGGAACAGGTGCTGCCGCTGGTGGACTGGGTCGGGCTGGACATCAAGGCCGGCCGAGCCTCATATGACGGCATCACCGGCGTCGCCGACAGCGCACGCAGTGCCTTTGCCAGCGCCGCCCTGGTGCTGGCCAGCGGCGTGGCGAACGAAGTGCGCACCACGGTGCATCCTTTGTTGCACAGCGAACAGGACATTCTGGATCTGGCGCATGCATTGCAAGCCATGGGTGTGCGCAACTACGCACTGCAGCTTTTTCGGGCCACTGGCTGCGCCGATACCGCGTTGCACGGGCCGGCCGTCGCGGGCTATCCCGGCGCCGCGTTGCTGGCGCGCCTGTCTGGCCTGTTCGAGCGCTTCACGTTCCGACGCGATTGATACCCATCAGGCGCGGCCCGATTGGCAGTGACGTGCGAGGCGGGCGTGCGCAATCCGTCCCAAGACCTCGGCAGGCTCAGCCCGGACGGCTTTTGATCATTGGTTGCCAATCGGCATGACGCAGAACCTTGCCGCGCGGTCAGGGTCCGACAAGCACGCGCACGGGGCCCGGTTGCAGATGGCCGATCACGGTTGCGTCGACATGGCCCTCGGCGCGGAAGATCGCCAGCACTGCATCCACTGCCGCGGGAGCACAGGCCACGAGCAGGCCGCCGCTGGTCTGCGGGTCGGTCAGGATGTCGCGTTGTTGCTGCGCTGATGGCCTCGTCGAGCCCGACTTCGCTGGCGCAGGCCTGCCAGTTGCGAGCCGATGCGCCGGTGACATGGCCCGCTTCGACCAGCGCGTCCACGCCGGCAAGGCGCGGGATCGCCGCCATTTTCAGCGCGGCCGAGAGACCGGCGCCGCGGCACAGTTCGAGCAGGTGGCCAAGCAGGCCGAAACCGGTGACATCGGTCATGGCGTGGACCGCTTCGAGCTCGGCCAGCGCGCGCCCGGGTGTGTTGAGCCGGGTTGCGCAGTCCAGCATGGCGGCATAGCCGGCGCTGTCGAGCGCATCGCGGCGCAGGGCTGCCGACATCACGCCTATGCCCAGCGGTTTGCCCAGCACCAGCACGTCGCCGGCACGGGCACCGGCATTGGTCTTGACCTTGTCCGGATGCACCAGACCGAGCACGACCAGACCGTAGATGGGTTCCACCGAATCGATGGTGTGGCCACCAGCGACCGGGATGCCGATGGCGCCGCAGACACTGGCGCCACCGGCCAGGATGCGGCCGATGACCTCTGGCGCAAGCCGGTCCAGCGGCATGCCCACCAGCGCCAGCGCCAGGATCGGTGTGGCGCCCATGGCGTAGACGTCGCTGATCGCGTTGGTTGCGGCGATGCGTCCGAAATCATGGGGATCGTCGACGATGGGCAGGAAGAAGTCGGTCGTGGCCACCAACGCCTGATGCGCGTTCAAGCGGTATACCGCCGCGTCGTCGCTGGTCTCGAGCCCGACCATCAGTTCGGGCGGAACCGGCAGGCCGCGCACGCCGCGCAGCAACTCGGATAACACGCCGGGTGCGATCTTGCAACCGCAACCGCCGCCGTGGCTAAATTGCGTCAGTCGCACCGCGGTCGCGGCTAAATCTTGAATACTATTGGCTTGGGTCATATCGCAGTGGTGGTGATCCGGGGCAGCATGGCGCTGCGCCGACGCTGATTCATCGCGTACTTGTTGCCCGTTGCTCGCGGTCCGGACTGGTTGGACGGCATGGCGCCAAGGGCGTCATGCGCGAGGCGGGGCTGTCGCACATACATACAACAGAAGGGGACATTATGGCAGGCATCAGTGGTGGTGAAGTGATCGCGCGCATGTTGCAACTCGAGGGCGTAGACAAGGTTTTCGGCATCATCGACGGCACCTATTTCGGCTTTTACGAGGCCTTGCATCGCCTGGGCATCGAGATCGTCACGCCACGGCACGAGACCTGCGCCGCGCATATGGCGGGGACCTATGCGCGGCTGACCGGCAAGCTCGGTGTGTGCATGGCCAGCAATGGTCCCGGCGTAGCCAACCTGCTGCCAGGCCTGGTGGTCGAGCAGGCCGACGGCAACCGGGTGCTGGCGATCACCAGCGCGCGCCGACCCAGCATCATGTACCCGGATCGCGGCGGCACCTACCAGTGTTTCGACCAGAGCGGCGTGATTGGCAAGATCGCCAAGTGGAGCGCCGCCGTGTCGTCTTTCGACCGGGTGCCCGAACTGGTGCGCAAGGCCTTGCGCAAGAGTTACGAGGGGCGTCCGGGCGTGGTGCATGTCGATGTGCCCGAGACCATCATGAATGGCAAGGTCAAGGCCGAGGTCGCGTTCTGGTCGCCGCACCAGTACCGCCGTACCGATCCGGCGACGCCGTCCGCGGACCAGGTCAAGCGCGCGGCGGATCTGCTGGTGGCGGCCTCGGCGCCAATGATCCATGCCGGCAGCGGCATCATCCATGCCAATGCTTACGAGGCGCTGCGTCGCGTCGCCGAGTTGCTGCATGCGCCTGTGACCACCAGTTGGGCCGCGCGGGGATTGCTCGACGAGACCTCGCCATTGGCGATCACCATGCCCCATGTCAAGCTCAACCATGTGGTGCGCAACGAGGCCGATGCCGTGCTGGTGATTGGTACCCGGCTCGGTGAGACCGACTGGTGGGGGCGGCCACCCTACTGGCGCAAACCCTCGGAGCAGACCACGATACAGGTCGATGTGGACGCGGACATGCTGGGCCTGAACAAGCCTGCCGATCTGGCCATCGTGGCCGACGCGAAATGCTTCCTCGAACTGCTCGCCGACGCACTGGACGCGCGGCGCGCGGAAATCGCGCTCGAGGGCCGTCAGGCCCGTGTCGCCGGCTACGTCAAGACCATGCAGCGCGAGCGCGCAGACTGGGACAAGGCGCTCAAGGACATGGCGGTGCCAATGCATCCGGCCCATATCGGCGCCGCCTGCCGAGCCGTGTTCCCGCCCGAATCGGTGCTGGTGGCGGACGGCGGCAACGCGACCATCTGGGCCATGTTCTACCACCAGGTCACCGTGCCCAACACCGTGGTGTCGACCTTCAAGTTCGGCATGCTGGGCGCTGGCACGTCGCAGGCCGTTGCCGCTGCGCTGGCGCGCCCGGGCGTGCCGGTGTGCTGCATCATCGGCGACGGTGCGATGGGGTTCCACTCCCAGGAGATCGAGACCGCAGTGCGCAACCGGGCCCAGGTGATTTATATCGTGCTGTGCGACAAGCAGTGGGGCATGGTCAAGATGAACCAGCAATTCATGCTGCGTCCGTTCAAGACCATGCTGTTCAAGCATCTCGATCCGCACGAGACCATCAATGCCGACCTGGGCGAAATTGCGTTCGACAAGCTGGGCCAGAGCATGGGGGCGCATGGCGAGCGCGTGTCCGACCCGAGCGAGCTCAGGCCGGCACTCGAACGCGCCCTGGCCACGGGCGGCTGCGCGGTGCTCCATGTCGATGTCGATCCGGTCAAGCACATGTGGGCGCCGGGACTGATCCATTTCAAGAAGATGCACGAAGAACCCAAGGGCTGAAACCATCAAGGCAATGCCATGAACGAAATCGATCTGGTCCGGCTCAACTTCAATCCGCAGTCGCTGTGGGCACTCAACGCCATCATCGGCCTGGTGATGTTCGGCGTCGCGCTCGACCTCAAGGTGTCGGATTTCAAGGGCGTCGTGCGTTCGCCCAGGCCGGTGCTGATCGGCCTGGCCGGCCAGTTCCTGCTGTTGCCGGCCTTCACCTACCTGCTGGTGCTGGCGATCCGCCCGGCGCCGAGCATCGCGCTGGGCATGATGCTGGTGGCGGCCTGTCCGGGCGGCAACATTTCCAACTTTCTGGCCCACCATGCGCGCGGCAACGCCGCCTTGTCGATCTCGATGACGGCGGTCTCCACGGCCGTCGCCATCATCATGACGCCGCTGAACCTGTCCGTCTGGGGCAGCCTGTACCCGCCCACCAACGCCATCCTCAAGGCCGTCGCGCTCGACCCGCTGGACATGTTGCTGGCGGTGTTCCTGCTGCTCGGCCTGCCGCTGGTGGCGGGCATGTGGGCGGCACGCCGCTTGCCGCGCCTGGCGCAGCGCCTGCACAAGCCGATGAAGATCTTTTCGCTGGCGGTGTTCGGCCTGTTTGTCGTCGGTGCGCTGGCCGCGAACTGGCGCTACTTTCTTGCGTTCGTCGGTTTTGTCGTGTTCGCGGTGTTCCTGCACAACGCGCTCGCGCTGGCGACAGGGTATTTCGCGGCACGGTTTGCCGGCCTGCCCGAGGCTGACCGGCGCGCAGTATCGATCGAGGTCGGCATCCAGAATTCGGCGCTCGGTCTGATCCTGATATTCAATTTCTTCGACGGCCTGGGCGGCATGGCCATCGTCACGGCCTGGTGGGGCATCTGGCACATCGTCGCCGGCCTGACTGTTGCCAGTCTGTGGCGACTGCGTCCACCGCTGTCAGCGCCCGGCAACTGAACGCGGGCGACACCATGGTGGACACCACGCAAACCGTACTCGTCACCGGTGGTTCGGGTTATCTGGGTTCCCAGGTGGTGGCCGCGCTGGCCGCAAGGCCCGCGACGACCGTGGTGGCGCTGGACTTGCGCGCGCCGGCGCTGCGCCTAGCCGGCGTGTGTTACGAGACGGCCGACATCCGCGACGCTGCGGTCGATGCCATCGTCGCGCGCCATGCACCGTCGGTCGTTGTACACCTGGCCAGCATCGTCACCCCTGGACCGGGCAGCAACCGCGCGTTCGAGTACAGCGTCGATGTCGAGGGCACGCACAATCTGCTGCAAGGCTTGCGTGCGCCATGGGGTAGGGCGCATCGTCGTGTCTTCCAGTGGTGCGGCCTATGGTTACCATGCCGACAATCCGCCCTGGCTGTGCGAGGACGATGCGCTGCGCGGCAACGAGTCCTTCGCCTACGCCTGGCACAAGCGCCTGGTCGAAGAGATGCTGGCCGAGTACCGCGAGCAACACCCGGCACTCGAACAGGTCGTGCTGCGCATCGGAACCATTCTCGGAGAGACAGTGCACAACCAGATCAGCGCACTGTTCGAACGCAAGAGGCTGCTCGCCGTGCAGGGTTCGGACAGTCCCTTCGTCTTCGTCTGGGACCAGGACGTGGTGGGCGCCGTGCTGCATGCGCTGGATGGACCGGTGGGGGTGTTCAACCTGGCCGGCGATGGCGCACTGGGCATTCACGAAATCGCCGCGCGGCTGGGCAAATCCTGCCTGGTGCTGCCAGCCTGGCTGTTGCGCTCGGCACTGTGGCTGTTGCGGCGTCTGCGCCTGACGCAATACGGGCCGGAGCAACTCGACTTCCTGCGCTACCGTCCGGTGCTCGACAACCGGCGCCTCAAGGAGGTGTTCGGCTACCAGCCCCGGCTCGATTCGGCGGCCGTGTTCGAGCGCTGGCGTGCTGCCAGGACGGGCCTATGAGGCGCCGGCGCGACGACGGACAGGCGACGCCGCCGCTCGGGGCTGGGCCGTCATCGTGACGCGGCGCAACTTCCAGTCCCGAATCGTGCTGGTCAGTGGCGCGGCCGGCGGCCTGGGCACCGCCTTGTGTGAGCGCTTCGCGGCGGCTGGTGCGCACATCGTGGCGCTCGACACCAGCGGCGAGCGACTCGACGCGCTGGTGCGCACGCTGCGCGCCGGCGGCGCGCAGGCGCTGGCCGTGCCGGCCGACATCACCGATGCGCGGGCCTGCCAGCAGGCAGTGGACGCAGCGCTGGCGCAGTTCGGCGCGATCGACCTGCTGATCAACAACGCCGGCATCAGCCACCGCAGTCTGCTGGCGCAGACCGACGCGGCGGTGATCCGACGCGTCATGGATGTGAATTTCTTTGGCGCGGTGAATCTGACGCTGGCGGCCTTGCCCCATCTGTTGGCACGCCGTGGCGCCATCGTCGCGATATCGAGCGTGGCCGGTTTTGCGCCGCTGATTGGGCGCACCGGCTACAGTGCCAGCAAACACGCGCTGCACGGGTTCTTCGACAGCCTGCGTACGGAGGTCAGTGAAGCCGGCATTGACGTGACCCTGGTCTGCCCGTCCTTCATCCGCACCGGCATTGCCGCAGCCGCCAGCGATGGCGCCGGCGCCGCGGTCTCGACACCGCGGGTGATGACCGGTGGCGAGTCCTTGCCCGAGGAGGTGGCGCAGCGCGTGTTCGACGCAGCCTGCGCCGGTCAGGCCCTGTTGCTGCCCGATGCGACCGCGCGCAAGGCCTGGTGGCTGAGCCGCCTGGCGCCCGGACTGTATGCGCGGCTGATGCGGCGTCGCGTCGGTTCGGAGTTTGCCTGACCCCGCACATGACCCCGCACACCTGGGTTACGATAGCAACCCGGATCACCGCCCTAGGCCATCCGCCACGCTCTGCCCATGCTCCCGTTGCCAACCATTGCCGATCGCCCTGCCGCGTCACGACGCGCGCCGGCTCGTTTCGCTCGGGCACGGCGCCAGGGGCACAGTGCCGGTCGTTGGGCTTGGACCTGCTTTCTGGCCCTGGTATTGCTGGTGCAAACACTGGGCCAGATGCATACCGTGTTGCATGCGCAGGCATCACATGGCGCATCCCACGCCTACTCGTCCTTTGATGGCCATGACCATGGCGGCGCCCATGCCCTGGAGTCTGGCCATTGGCTGGCCCGTCTGCTGGCCGGCCATGGCAACGCTTCGGATTGCCGCCTGTACGACCAGGTCAGCCATGGCGACTGTGTGCCAACGGCGGCGGCGCTGCAGGCTCTGGCGCCCCATGCCCCCTTACTGACAAGCGCATCTCCCGCTTCGGCGCAGGCCAGGCCGACGCTGCGCATCCAGGCGCGCGGGCCTCCGCTTTCGGCCTGATCCCGTTTGCTGCATCGACCGAGCCGCGCGGCAATAGCTGCGCGGCGCCGGCTGAACGGCAGATTCTGTATCTGTGCAGCGGGTGTGCAATACCAGGCCCTAACGCTCCGACCAAACGGCACGGGCATGGCCAACGGGTACATCCGACACCACCGCGCAGGACTTTGTGAATGGCTTGTCCCGGCAGGCCTGAGACCTTTGAATCCAGTTCGTTGATAACCATGAAAACTTCCATCTCCCATGGTGCCGCCCGCCGGCTCCTTCCCCTGCTGTTCCTGCCTCTGGCCTCGCTGGCCATGGCGCAACAACACGCGCACAGCCACGGCCAGCTCACACTCGATGTCGCCGTCGACGCCCAAACCCTCACGGTGACGATGGAGGCGCCGCTCGATAACTTTCTGGGCTTCGAACGTGCGCCGCGCACCGATGCAGAGCGCAACAGCGTCGCCGCATTGATCAAGCGGCTGAATGCTGCCGACAAGCTGTTCATCCCCGACCCCCAGGCAGAATGCCGACTGTCCAGCGTCACCCTGGAGTCTGAAACGCTGGGTCTGATCCCGGGCGAGCACGCCCCTAAGGCGGGAGACGCCCCGGCCCAGACCCCGGCAGCGCATGATGAGCACGCCGACATCGACGTGTCCATCGTCTTCAAGTGTGCCAAGGCCCCGCTGGCACGCCAACTCGAGGTACGGATGTTCGACGCCTTCGCGCGCCTGCGCAGCATCGACGCCCAAGTGGCCAGTGCGCAAGGCCAGTACAAACGCAGACTGACCAAGACTGCGTCTACGCTGCGCTGGGGTCGCTGAGACCATGGCCGGGTCCATACTGACGATCGCGCAAATGCGCTTCGCCTGGCCGGGCAGCGGGGAACCCTGCCTGGACATTGATTCGCTGCACGTGGACAAAGGTGAAACCGTGTTTCTGTACGGCCCCAGCGGCTGCGGAAAAAGCACCTTGCTGGCCCTGATCGCAGGGGTGATGCTGCCGCAGCACGGCCAGGTCTGCCTGGACGGGCGCAACTGGACCGACATGGCCGGTGTCCGGCGCGACCGCTACCGGGTCGATCACCTGGGCTACATCTTCCAGCAGTTCAACCTGTTGCCCTACCTGAGCGTACGCGACAACGTGCTTGCGCCTTGCCGCTTCTCACCCAGTCGCCGGCGGGCAGCGCAGCAGCTCTCGGGCTCCGACGCCGCCGCTGCGGCGCACTGGCTCGAGGGCATGGGTCTGCACAAACGGCTATGGGACCGGCCTGCGCGCGAGCTCTCGGTCGGCCAGCAGCAACGGGTGGCAGCTGCCCGCGCACTGATAGGAAGCCCGGCACTGGTGATTGCCGACGAGCCCACCTCGGCGCTGGACGAACAGCGCCGCAACGGCTTTCTCGACCTGCTGCTGGCTGCCTGTGACGCAGCCCACAGCGCGCTGGTGTTCGTCAGCCATGACCTGCGCATGGCCGAGCGCTTCAGCCGTGCCATCGAATTGCCGCGCATCAACCGCGTGCCCTTGCTCGATGAGGCCGGCACATGATGCGCTTTCTCTGGACCCTGGCCTGGCGCAGCGCCTGGAACCGGCGCTTCACGCTGGCGCTGACCACGGCCTCGATCGCACTTTCCACTTTCATGCTGCTGGGTACCGAGCGCATCCGCACCGATATCCGCGACAGTTTCACGTCGGCCGTGTCCGGTACCGACCTGATCGTCGGCGCGCGCACCGGCTCGGTTCAGCTGTTGCTGTACTCCGTTTTCCATGTCGGCGCCGCCACCAACAACGTGCGCTGGAGCACGGTGCAGACGCTGGCGCAGCAGCGAGGAGTCGACTGGATCATTCCGTTGTCGCTGGGCGATTCGCATCGCGGGTTTCCGGTGCTGGGCACGACCCAGGAGTATTTCCGGCACTTTCAATATGGCGACCACCAAGCCCTGCGTTTGCAACAGGGCAACGCCTTGTCCGACCTGTTCGACGCAGTACTCGGCTCCGAGGTGGCGGCGCGCCTGGGGTACAAGCCTGGGTGACCCGATCGTGCTTTCGCACGGCAGCGGTGCGCTGGACCTGAGTCAACATGCCGACAAGCCGTTTGTCGTGCGCGGCATGCTCGCGCCGACCGGTACACCGGTCGACCGTACCGTGCATATCAGTCTTCAAGCCATGGAGGCCCTGCACGTGGACTGGATCGCCGGCGTTGCGCTGCCGGGTCAGCAGTTGGACGCCACACAGGTTCGCCAGCTGGACCTGGCTCCGCGTGCCGTCACGGCCGTGATGCTGGGGCTCAAGAGCCGCGCCGGCGTGTTCTCGGTCCAGCGCCAGATCAACACCTTTGCCGCTGAACCGCTGATGGCCATTTTGCCGGGCGTTGCGCTGGACGAGTTGTGGGACGTGATAGGTGCCGGCGAACAGGCGCTGCTACTGATGTCGGGCCTGGTCGCAGCGGTGAGCCTCGCGGGCCTGGTATCGGTGGTCATGGCCGGCCTCAACGAACGGCGCCGCGAACTGGCTGTGCTGCGTGCTGTCGGAGCCAGTGCGCTGGATGTGCTGGTGTTGCTGATGATCGAAGGTGCGCTGGTCACGGTCAGCGGCGTCGCCCTGGGTGTCGCCGCCCTGGCAGCGGCCGTTGCCGCACTGGGACCCTGGTTGCAATCGCGGTTCGGTCTGGTGCTGGATCTTGCCCATCCGACCGAGCTACAAGCCTGGATGCTTGGTGCGTTGTTATTGGCCGGCGTCCTCGCCAGTCTGGTGCCCGGCTGGCGTGCTTACCGGCTTTCACTCTCTGACGGACTTTCTCCAAGGACCTGAAACCATGACTACCCTGCACCTTTTGTCGCGTCGCACGATGCTGGCGCTTGCAGCCGGCTGGCTTGCGCACGGACCGCTGTACGCGGCCGACTTTCCCGAGATTTCGTGGGACGACCTCGCTCCGGCAGATTGGGATCCCATGGCCTCGCTCAAGGGTATCGGCAGCTATCCGGATTCCGATCCACGGACCCAGAAGCTGTACGACCGCATGCGCGAGCTTTGGGACACTGCCCCCACGGTCGCGGCCATGGCCGGCCGGTCTGTACGCCTGCCCGGCTACCTGGTGCCACTGGATCAGGCCAAGGACGGTCTGCGTGAGTTCTTGCTGGTGCCGTATTTCGGCGCATGCGTCCACTCGCCGCCACCCCCCGCCAACCAGATCGTCCATGTGCGCTCGCAGACTGCCATCAAAGGCCTGCGCACGATGGACGCCGTCTGGGTCAGCGGTACGCTGCAACTGGAAAGTTCCAGGACCGACATGGGTGTCAGCGGCTACTCCATGCTCGCCCGCCAGGTACAGCCCTACAAAGGCAAGTCGCGCTAGCGACCCGGGCTTCATGAAAATTCGTTTCCCACAGCAACACGCCGCCTGGTCGATCGGCCTGTGCGTGGTTGTCGTGGTCGCGCTTGGCGGAACCGTCCGCTGGCTGGCGCTCGACTACGAACGCGACAAGGCGGAACAAGGCCTTGTGCCGCAGGCGCAATTTGCCGAACTCGACTGGCAGACTCTGGTACCCAAAGGGTGGGATCCGCTCAAACGCTACCGCGATCTGCCGCTGGGCGCGCTGGACGACAAGGATCCCAAGGTCATGGCACTGATGCAGCAGATGCGCGAGACCTGGGATAACGCGCCGACCAACAACGATCTGGACGGGACCCGGGTACGGATCACGGGCTACCTTGTGCCGTTGGGCACCCAGCAGGGCGCAATGCGCGAATTCCTGCTGGTGCCGTACTTTGGCGCATGCATCCATTCGCCACCACCACCGGCCAACCAGATCGTCCACGTCACGATGGCCCAGCCGGTCACGGAATTGCGCAGCATGGATGCGGTGACGGTCAACGGCACCCTGCATACGGCCCGAAGCGATTCGACCATGGGTACAAGTGGCTATACCTTGCAGGGCACGCACGTGGAGAAACGCCGGCCCAAGCCCTGGTAGTTCGGACACCGAGCCTGTCAACAGCCGAAAAATGCCCCGCAAAGAGGGGCTTTCTCGAATCGACATGAACGCTGGTTGAGCGGATCACGGCCAGTTCGTGTGCTGAGGGATTCGCCCTGGGAACGGCCCGGGGTCTCATGCGCCAGCGCGTCGGTTCGGAGTTTGCCGGGTTGCCTGGCCTGTGATGGCTTTGCGGCAGTCGCACGGTGACGCATGCAAGCCGTGCGCCGGGCTACCGATCCGTCAACCGGATCAATGCGCCGGAGCGGTCTCGCTAATGCTGATCTGTCGCGCCAGTCGATCCCAGGCCTGGTCGACTTCGGCCTGAAGTTTGTCGATGGTGTCGGTGTCAAGGTGCCGATAACGTCGCTGCAGCGCCAGATAGTCGGCCACCGGCCGGGTGCGCTTGGTGTGGTTGAGCGTGTAGCGGCTGCCGTCTTCGACCTCGTAGAGCGGGAACGCGCCGCTTTCGACGGCATAACGTGCGGCCTTGCAGCCCACCGTCGTCGGGTAGGCCCCAGCCATCGAGGCAGGGCACCAGCAGCGTGATGATGCGAAAGCCGCGCATCGTCTTGGCCTTCTCGACCTTGCGAATCATGTCGTCGAGGTGGCCGATGCTTGCGGTGGCTGCATAGGGCACCTGGTGCGCTGCCATGATCTCGGTCAGGTTCTTCTTGCGCGTGGTCTTGCCGGCCGGTGTCGAGCCAGTGCGGGCAAAGTGGGGCGTGGACGACGACTTCTGCGCGCCGGTATTCATGTAGCCCTCGTTGTCGAGGCAGAAGTACAGGATGTTCTCGTTGCGTTCGGCCGCCGACGACAGGCACTGGAAGCCGATGTCGTAGGTGCCGCCATCGCCGGCCAGCACGATGACCTGGGTTTCGTGGCGCCCCTGTGCATCGAGTGCGCGGCGCAAGCCGGACGCGGCAGCGGCGCTCGACTCCAGCGTCGGCTGATAGACCGGTATGCGCAGTGAACTGAAGGGTTGCGGACCAGCGATGATGGCCATGCACGAGGGCGGGATCACCGCCATGGCGTCCGGGCCGATCACCGCCAGCAGGTGGCGTACCGACAGGGCCTCGACACAGCCCGGGCAGGCGGCGTGGCCCGAGCACAGCATCGGCTTGACGGGCAGTTCGTGTTTATGCATGGGACGACCTCATCCATTCAGAGTGCACTGGTGGTTGCTGGGCCAGCGCGGTTTGCACCATCTGTGCGATTGATTCGGGCGAGACGTTGACACCGCCGACGCCTGCGAGAAAACCGTGCACGCGTGGTGCATTCGGCATGCCGTACAAGGCGCCGCGCAGTTCCTGGTGCAGGATGCCGCCCAGGCCTGGTGAATGGTTGCGGTCCAGCACCACCACATCGGGTACCCCTGCCAGTGCCACGCGCAAGGCCTGAACAGGCAGCGGCCGCACCAGACGCAACTTGAGCAAGCCCACCGCATGTCCGTCTGCACGCATCGCGTCGACCGCATCGCGTGCCGTGCCGCACATGCTGCCAATCGCGAGCACGACGACCTGGGCTCCGTCGCAACGGTAACGCTCGACCAGGCCGTAGCTGCGTCCGGTGCGTTCGCTCCAGATGCGGTCGGCGTCCTGGGTCACGGCCAGCGCGCCTGCCATGGCCTCCTCGAGATCCTGGCGGTGGCGGCAGAACATGTCCTGGCTGACCACGTTGCCCCAGGATTCGCCGATCGTGGTGTCGAGCCGGTGCGCGGGCGCGTAGGGTGGCAAGTAGTCGTCGACCAGTTGCTGCGCGGGCACGCACACCGGCTCGAGTGCATGCGAGACGTAGAAAGCGTCCAGGTTGACCAGCACCGGCAACTGCACCTGCTCGCCGATGCGAAAGGCCTGGATCACCGTGTCCAGGGATTCCTGGGCGGTTTCGCAGTAGAACTGGATCCATCCGGTGTCGCGCTGGGCCAGGCTGTCGGTCTGGTCCGGCCAGAACGCCCAGGGCGAAGCCACGGTACGGTTCACGTTCGCCATCACGATCGGTGCGCGGGCGCCGCTGGCATAGTGCAGCAGCTCGTGCATCAACAGCAGGCCTTGTGACGCGGTGGCGGTGAACACGCGGGCGCCGGCCAGCGAGGCCGGTATGCAGGCCGACAGCACCGAGTGTTCTGACTCCGGCGTCAGGATCTCGGCGTCGAACGTGCCTTCAGCCTGGAAATCGGTGAGTTTTTCCAGGATCGGCGTTTGCGGTGTGATCGGGTACAGCGGAGCCACTTGCGGTCGCGCCAGCCGGGCGGCCCAGGCTACGGCGTGATTGCCGGTCAGCAGCACTGCAGCACTGGCGCCGGCGTCGGCGCGCGCCTCGGCCAGGGTTTCGGTTGACTGTGTCATCGTAATTCCTCCTGCATCAGCATGGATCCGGTGGGGCATTCGGCGACGCAGATGCCGCATCCCTTGCAGTAGTCGCTGAGCACGGCGTAGCCCCCGTTCGCTCGGGTAATGGCCAGATCCGGGCAATAGTGCAGGCAGTTGTCGCAATGGGTGCAGTGGCCGCAGGAGAAACAGCGTTCGGACTCGTCGAGTGCCTGTTCGATCGACAAGGGCAACTGCACCTCCTCGCCACTGGCCAGTCGCGCTGCCGGTGCCAACCGGCCTTCGCTCACGCGCTCGGCGGTCTGGTGGTAGGTGGTGGCGATACGCTCCAGCGTCACGGTTTGCAGCCGGGCGGCATCTTCGGGCGCTGCCGTCACGGGTGCTTGTGCAGAGTCCGGGTTCGACTGCAAACTGCGCGCAATGTCGTTGGCCGCATGTTTGCCCATGCCAATGGCTTCGGTGACGTAGCGCGCCATGCTCGATACGTCGCCGCCGGCCCACACGCCTGCGGCGCTGGTGGCCTGGTGCGCGTTGGTCTGCAACAGGCCGCCAGCGCGCACGTAGCCGTCAGCCCATCCGTCCAGATCCGGCTCCTGTCCCACCGCCGGAATAACCGCGTCCACCTGCAAAGAGACGGGCGGCATGGCCAGCGGGGTGATGGTGAACTGGCCGCGTGTCGTCCCGGGTTCGAAGTGAACCGGCTGGCATTCGAGCCGCAGTGAACCGTCTTTTTGCGGCTGCACCGCGCTGAGCATGGCGCTGTCGATCAGCGTGATGCCTTCCTCACGGGCTTCGACCAGCTCCTCGTGTTGCGCCGGCATCCGGGCCGCGGCCTCCAACGCGATGATGGTCACCTCATGGCCGCCGCGGCGCGCGCTACGCGCAACGTCCAAGGCCGCGCTGCCGCCGCCAATGACTGCGATATGCCGTCCGAGTTTCGGCGCCTGGCCGTCGTTGGCCAGCGCCAGGTAACGTGCACTGTCCATCAACCAGGCTGCCTTTTCGGGCAACTGCGCCAGCTGGCGCGGCCGCTGGGCTCCGGGTGCCAGGTACACCGCGTCATGCTGGGCGCGCAGTCGCTCCAGATCCTCGTTGGTGGCGATGGCGTGGTCGGTGTGGACCTGTACGCCCATTGCCACGATGCGCGCGATCTCGCCTTCGAGCACGTCGCGCGCCAGCCGGTAGGGGGGAATGCCATGGCGCATCAATCCGCCCAAGGCACTTCGGCCCTCGAACAGGCTGACCTGCAGTCCACGTCGGCGCAACTGGTAGGCGGCTGATAGTCCAGACGGACCGCCGCCAACGATCGCCACATGGGCGGGCAGTTCCTGGCGCGGTGGCTCGAAGGCCCAGCCGCGCTCCAACGCGATGTCGCCCACGGTGCGTTCGAGCTTGCAGATCGCCAATGCCGCGTCGTAGCCGGAGCGGTTGCAGGCGGTTTCGCAGGGGTGGTGGCAGATGCGTCCGGCGATGGCGGGAAACGGGTTGTGGCGCGTCAGCACATCCCAGGCGCCACGCCAGTCACGTGCGCGCGCATGACCGATCCAGTCGGCGATCTCGCCGTTCACAGGACAGGCCTTGTGGCAGGGTGCAGGGGCAGCAATATAGTGCGGCAATGCGGCGCGCCAGGTGCCGGTATGGATGGCCTCGGTGCTGCCGGTGGTCCAGATGCTTGGTTTGTTCATCCTCATGCCTCCAGCAAAGCGTCGTCCACGCTGTGATAACCGGCGTGGCAGGCGGCGACGTTTTCGCGCTGCAGTTTGGGTGACTGCTCCAGCAGCAGTTTCTCGAGTACTGGCAGCGGCGGATTGCCGATGGCGCGCGCCAGAGCGCCGAGCAGCGCCGAATTGACGATGCGGCCCAGGCCCTGCGCGCGTGAAATCGCGAGCCCGTCGACCGCGATCAATCGATAGCCTGGCAGCGCCTGGCGCAACTGCTCGGAACTGCGGGCCGAATTCACGACGATCAGGGTTTGCGCATGCGCGGCTGCGAGCAAGCGCCCTTCGAGCAGGCTGGTGTCGAAACACAGGATGGCGTCGGCCCGTTCGATGTCGCAGCGCAGGCGCACCGGTTGGTCGTCGACGCGCAGAAAGGAGCTCACCGGCGTGCCGCGCCGTGCGCCGCCATAACTGGCGAATGCCTGTACCTGCCGGCCGGCGGCGAAAAACGCATGCGCGAGCAAGTTGCCGGCGGTCTGCGCACCCTGGCCACCGCGGCCCTGGATGATGATCTGCAACATGGTGTCGTGTCCTCCTGGCTTCAGTCGTGTCGGGTGTTGCTTGGCCCAACGCGGAAAATCGGGCGCGCGCTCTGGTTGGAAGACGGGCACGCCCTTGCGCGATTCGTCGGCCTGTTGATGCTACTGCCTGGGCGCCTGTGGGCCATGCCGGCAATGCTGCTCTGGTGCGCCGTCTCGGGTGTCGCAAACGGTATCCTGAACTCCATCATGAGTTTCTGGTCAGGCTGTTCGCGTCATGCGGGAACGACGGCAGTTGCCTCGAGTTCGATGCAGGCCGGGTGGTCGAGCAGGTCGGAGACGAACACCATGCTCATGGCCGGGTAATGTGTTCCCATGCGCTGGCGCCACACCGCGCCGAGTTCGCGCCGTGCCGCCAGATAGGCGTCCCGGTTGCAGCAATAGGCGGTGATGCGGCAGATATGCTGCGCCTCGCCGCCGGCTTCGGCCAGAACCGCCAGTATGTTGGTCAAGGCCTGGTCGAACTGCGGCACGATCTGGTCTGATGCGAACTGCTGCTGCGCGTTCCAGCCCACCTGTCCGGCGATAAACACCAGGCGTCCGCCTTCGACCGCGATGCCATTGGCGTAACCGATGGGGGGAGCCCAGCCTTCGGGTAGTAATACTTGCATGATGCTCTGCCTTATTCGGTGTAACGTGGTGGGTCCGGATCGACGGCCCAGTCGCTGTCGGGTTGCGGTACCTTGGTCATCCAGGCCCGGACCAGGGCGACGTGCTCGGCTTCCTCGGCCTGCAGTTCCAGTGCGGCCTTGCGCACCGAATCGCTGGTTGCGGCAGCGGCGAGCGCGCCGAAAAAGGCTTCGGCGCGCTGTTCCGCCGCGAGCGCCAGCTGCAGCGCGTGCCAGGGCTGCATCAGGTAGTGCACGGCGTCAATCGGCGCGGCCTCGGGTGCGTCGAAACCGGTCCACGCCGGCGGCCCCTGCGTCGCCGCTGGCGCTTCGGTCCAGCCCATGTCCTTCATGATCTGTTCGGCATGCTTGGATTCGTATCCGGCCATGGTGCGGAACATCGCAGCCACTTCCATGTTGTTGTGCATCTCCATCGAATCGGCGAAATCGGTATAGCGTTCGACGGCTTCGAACTCCATGGCCAGCGCCTGTGCCATGAAGGCCTCCAGCGTTGGTGGCACAGTGGCCACGCCGGGTGCGGCGTTCGAAGGCTTCTCTGGCGGTGGTGACACGTTGTCGGGCGGCGTTGACTGTTTGCTGTTCGTCATACGGAAAACTCCTGTTCCAGTTCGGCGACCTGCCGGCGCGCCGGTTTCGGTCCGTTGCGGTAGGGCGCGCGGTCGCCGGCATACAGCACGCCGATGTTGAAACCGTCGTCGGTCATGATGCGGCGTGCTGCACGCGCCGGATCGTCGGTCGGCCCCACGGTGGCCGGGTGGACCTTGTCTTTCCAATCGCGCTGTTCGGGCCGGAAGGTGACGCAGGGGCTGAGGATTTCGATGAACGAGAAACCAGGGTGCTGCACCGCCTGCGCGATGATGCTGGCGGTGCCGTTCTGGTCGCCCGCGAACGCCCGCGCCACGAAGTTCGCGCCAGATGCGAGCGCAATCACCAGTGGATGGAACGAGCGAAGGCCAGTCCCGCCGGGTGAGAGCTTGTTGTCCCAGTCGGGTTCGGTGGTGGGCGAGGCCTGTCCCTTGGTCATGCCGTAGACGTGGTTGTCCATGACGATGTAGGTCAGGTCGACGTTGCGCCGGCAGGCATGCAGGAAGTGGTTGCCGCCAATCGAATAGCCGTCGCCGTCGCCGCTGGCCACCAGCACAGTCATTTCCGGACGAGCCACCTTGAGTCCGGTCGCCGCGGCCAGGGAACGCCCATGCACGCCGTGAAACCCGTAGCAGGCGGTGTAGGCCGGAATGCGCGACGAGCAGCCGATGCCCGAGACCACTGCCACTTCGTGGCGTGGCAACTGCAGTTGCGCCATCGCGCGGGTGATGGCGCCGAGTACGGTGAAGTCACCGCAGCCCGGGCACCAGATGGGTTTGGTAGCGGATTTGTAGTCGGCGGCCGTCAGGACGGCAACCGGAGCACTGTCATTCATAAGGTTTCCTCGCGCACAGCGGGTTGGGACATATGCAGGGCGGACCATGCAAGGATGGCGTCGCACAACTCGGCCGGCCGCAAGGGCAGAGGGCCGGGACGGTTGAAGCCACTCGGTCGACCCGGCAGGTCGAGCATGCCGCGCAAGTAGCGCAGCAACTGCGCGCCGTGGTTCTGTTCGATCACCATGACCTGCTGCACACCGGCCAGGGCCTGTTCGACCACGTCGGCCTGCAGCGGAGCGAGCAGGCGCAGCACGACCAGGCGCACTGCAACGCCCTTGACCGCCGCGCGTTGAATGGCTTCGCGCACCGGCCCGCTGGCCGAACCGAAGGTGATCACGGCCAGCTGGCGCATCGCCTTCGACGTCGGCCCAACGGCTGCCGTAGTCGTGCGCATCAGCTTGCGCTCGCGCTTGTCGAGTTGCAGACGATGGTCGTGCGCCTGGCTGCTCGGCAGCGCGGATTCGGCATGCTCGAGGCCGTCGGCGGTGTACTCGACGCCCGGCGTGCCGGGGATGGCCATCGGTGAGACGCCCGAAGGGGTGTCCCGATAGCGCTTGTAGTCGGGGGTGTTGGCCTCGACGGTGAGCCGCTTGCGGAGCCGAGGCCCCGGTGTCCGGGCGGTCGATGATGGCGCGCGACTGGCCCATGAACTGGTCTGACAGCACGATCGCCGGTGCCTGCAGCGCCTCGGCCAGTTCGACTGCCCAGGCGGTGGTGGCCAGGCAGTCGCCGATCGACGCGGGTGCCAGTACCAGTCGGGGTGCGTCACCGTGCAGGCCGCTGACCGCGTAGGACAGGTCGCTTTGTTCGCTCTTGGCCGGAATGCCGGTGGACGGGCCGCCGCGCATCACGTCGACGACCACGATAGGCACCTCGGCGGCAACCGCCAGCCCGATGCTCTCGGTCATCAGCGCCAGGCCGGGGCCGGAGGTGGCCGTCAGCGATGGCACGCCGCCGTACGAGGCGCCGATGATCATGTTGATGGACGCCAGTTCGTCCTCGGCCTGGATCAGTGCGCCGCCGACCTGTCCCAGTGCCGGTGCCATCCATTCGAGCAGTTCGGTGGCCGGCGTGATCGGGTAGGCAGCGACGAAGCGCACGCCCCCGCGCAAGGCACCGTAGCCGGCCGCCTCGTTGCCGCTGATCTGCCAGCGCGCAGGCATGGCTTGTGTGCCGCCGCGTGGCTTTGCCAGCCGCGGGAAGCCGGAAATGTCTGATGCCGCCTGCATGCCCGCGTGTAAAGCGCGCAGGTTCGCATCGAGCGCGCTCTCGCTGCGTTTCCATCCATTGCGCAGGGCGGCTTCCAGGCAATCCACCGGCAAACCGGCGAGGGCGCCGGTAATGCCGAGCGCCAGCATGTTGATCCAGCTGCCGGGCACCGCCTTGGCCATCTTCTTGAGCGGCAGCGACACGGCACGCGCGCCGCTGGCCAGGAACACCGGTGGGCACTGCCTCGCCTTCGGAGCCGCCAATGACCAGACCGTCGGGATGCAAGGGGATCTCGTCGGCAAAACGGTGCACGTTGAGCCAGTCGATGGCGAGCAACAGGTCGAACTGGTCGTCCAGCGACTCCAGCGGCGAATGACCCAGGCGCAGCAACGCGGCCGCTTCGCCGCCCCGGATCTGCGGGCCGCTGGTGCGTACCATCAGGCCGTACAAGCCCGGCGCGTGCGGCCGCGTCGAGCAACAGCGTGCCGGCGGTCATTACGCCACTGCCGCCGCTGCCGGCGATGGCGATTGATAGACTGGTGCGGGTGGCGTTGGACGCTGGCGTTGCGTTCATTTGCGAGGGTGTGTCGGTTCGGGTCGGGGTGTCCACTAAGGGGCTCCTGCGTATCGGATGCTTTCGAGTAAACGGCACAAAGCCTCACTGGGTATGATCTAGATCAAAGATTTTGCTGCCAAACGGCCCTCACAATGCACAAACACGCATTACGGTACCGATTTACGACAATTGCCCCGAAATGCCCACTTGCAGATCGATTGTGGTCGACGGGAAATGATGGAAAGGACTGAACAAATGGGCGATACGCTCACACCGCTGGTTAATGACCCAGATCGCCACTCCCATGGTGCGGGAAGAATTCGAGGCAGATGCCGGTGACGGGGAGGTCGTGGTGGCGGTTGCCGGTTGCGGTGTCTGCCATACCGATCTCGGCTATTTTTACGATGGCGTGCGCACCAACCAGCCACTGCCTTTGGCGTTGGGCCACGAGGTCAGCGGCACGGTGGTCGCCGCGGGTGCCGACAGTGCGGCCTGGATCGGAAAATCGGTCATCATTCCGGCGGTTCTGCCTTGTGGCCAGTGCGACCTGTGCCAACGCGGCCTGGGTACGATTTGCCGCGCCCAGAAAATGCCTGGGAATGACATTCAGGGTGGCTTCGCATCACACATCGTGGTGCCGGCGCGTGGCCTGTGCGAGGTTGATCCAGTGCGCCTGAAGCAGGCCGGACTGACACTCGCGCAGGTGTCCATCGTGGCCGACGCGCTGACCACGCCCTACCAGGCGGTGCGACGTGCCGGTATCGGCGCTGGCGATCTGGCCATCGTCGTTGGCGCAGGTGGTGTCGGCGGTTATTGCGTGCAGGTGGCGCGGGCGTTTGGTGCCACGGTGGTGGCGATCGACGTCGACGAACGCAAACTGGCGATGGTCGCCGACCACGGCGCGAGCCTGACGATCAACAGCCGCGAGCACGACGGCCGGGCGATTAAGAAGGCGATCTCGGAATTCGCGCGCCAGCAGGGGCTGCGCCAGACCGAGTGGTCGATCTTCGAGTGTTCCGGCACGGCACCGGGGCAACTCACGGCTTTTGGCATGCTGGTGCATGGTGCGACCTTGTCCGTGGTTGGGTTTACGATGGACAAGATCGAACTGCGCCTGTCCAACCTGATGGCCTTCGACGCGCGTGCACTGGGCAACTGGGGCTGTCCGCCCGAGTACTACCCGGCCGCGCTCGATCTGGTGCTGGACGGCAAGGTGCAGATCGCGCCCTTCGTTGAGTCCCATCCGCTGGACGACATCAACCAGGTATTCGAAGCCGTGCACGCCCGCACGATCACGCGGCGCGCGGTGCTTGTTCCGTAAGTGCCACTCGACAAGCGATAACAGATAACCGATAACCGACAGGAGACCCCATGAACGCCCCCGAAAAACAACCGAACGCGCATGAGTTCAAGAACCACGATCTCGTGGACGACAACAGCAAGCCCGGCGTGCGCTACGAGAAGCGACCGGCACGCCGTCCAGACGGCAGCGAGGCGACGGGCCTGTTCAACGCCTGGATCACGCTCGACAACCCATCGCAGTACAACTCCTACACGACCGACATGGTCAAAGGGGTCATCCTGGCAATGCGCGCTGCCTCCAACGCACGGGACGTTAGCTGCGTGGTGTTCACCGGCGCCGGCGACAAGGCCTTTTGCACGGGTGGCAACACCAAGGAATATGCAGAATACTACGCCGGACAGCCGCAGGAATACCGCCAGTACATGCGCCTGTTCAACGACATGGTGTCCGCCATCCTGGCCTGCGACAAGCCGGTGATCTGCCGTGTCAACGGCATGCGCATCGGTGGCGGCCAGGAGATCGGCATGGCCTGCGACTTCTCGGTGTCGTCGGACCTGGCACGCTATGGCCAGGCGGGACCGAAACACGGCTCGGCACCGATTGGCGGCGCTACCGACTTCCTTCCGGTGGTGGTCGGCGCCGAACGTGCGATGGCGGCCTGCGTGTTGTGTGAACCATTCTCGGCGCACAAGGCCTACCAGATGGGCATACTGACCGACGTGGTTCCCGCGCTCAAGGTGGACGGCAAATTCGTCGCCAACCCGCTGGTCGAGACCCAACGCCAATTTGACGAATTCGGCCGCAACGCCTACGGCGAGGCCAAGACTGGCGATGCGCTCAAGGAAGGCAAGGCCTTGATGGCCCGCGGCACCGTCGACCTGTCGATGCTCGATGCGCGCATCGAGGAACTGTGCGCCAAGATCCTGATGACCTTCCCGGATTGCACGACCAAGACCCTGGAGGAGTTGCGCAAACCCAAGCTCGAATCCTGGAACCGCAACAAGGAAGATGCGCGGGCCTGGCTGGCACTGAACATGATGACCGAGGCGCGCTCGGGCTTCACCGCCTTCAACGAGGGCACCAAGGACGACCGCGAAGTTGATTTCGTCTTGCTGCGCCAGAAACTGGCCGCCGGGCAGAGCTGGGTCGGGCCCTTGCACGACGAGATTCAGCCCAAGGCCAAGCGCGCGAACTGAACCATGGCACCGCTCAAGGACTGGCTGGAATTCGACGGGGCGCTATTGCGTCTGCGTCTGTCCCGGCCCAAAGCCAACATTGTCGACGCCGAGATGATCGCGGCGCTGCACGGGGCCCTGCGCGCGCATGGCACGCGCAATGACCTGCGCGGCGTGCTGCTCGACGCCGAAGGTCCACATTTCAGCTTCGGCGCCAGCGTCGAGGAACACCTGCCCGACCGGTGTGCGGCGATGCTGGCTTCGCTGCATGCGCTGGTGCTGGCCATGGTCGAGTTCCCGGCGCCGATACTGGTGGCCGTGCGCGGCCAGTGCCTGGGCGGCGGTCTGGAGGTCGCCCTGGCCGGCGGCCCGATCTTTGCCGCCACCGATGCGCAATTCGGCCAGCCCGAGATGAAGCTCGGCGTGTTTGCGCCAGCCGCCTCGGTATTGCTGCCCTACCGCGTGAACCAGCCGAATGCCGAAGACCTGCTGTTCTCCGGGCGTTCGGTCGGCGCTGCCGAGGCCAAGGCCATGGGCCTCGTGCAAACCGTGTTCGACGACCCCGAGAGCGCGGCGCTGGCGTATTTCAACGAGCATCTGGCTGGCAAGAGCGCCGCAGCGATGGCCTGCGCACTGCTGGCCGCGCGCGGCGCGATGCTGCCGAACGTACGCCACCGCCTGGCCGAAGTTGAACGTCTCTATCTTGATCGACTGATGGCGACCCGCGACGCCAACGAGGGTCTGGTCGCCTTTCTTGCCAAACGTAAACCCCAATGGGAGCACCACTGATGTCCACTGCCACCGTTTCCCCCGTTCAAGCCATCGTCCAGCGCTGTGAAGCCCTGTTCGAGGACCTCGAATTCAAGTCCGTACAGGAATGGAAGGCGGCTGTGCCAGGCCGCAAGGCGATCGGCTACATGCCGATCTATGTGCCACGCGAACTGATCCATGCTGCCGGCATGCTGCCGGTCGGCATTCTGGGCGGCGGCGACGCGCTCGAGGTGATCCAGGGCGACGCCTACTACCAGAGCTATATCTGCCGCATACCGCGCTCGACCATCGAACTGGGCCTGACGGGCCGCCTGAACTGCCTCGACGGCATGCTGTTCCCGTCGATCTGCGACGTGATCCGCAACCTGTCGGGCATGTGGAAGATGTTGTTCAAGGACAAGTATGTGCGCTACATCGACGTGCCGCAGAACTACCAGGACGAAGTCGGTGGCGTGTTCTATCAGCAGGAAATGCAGATCCTGCGCGAAGATCTTGCCAAGATTGCAGGGCGCGAGATCACGGACGCCGACCTCAACGCCTCGATCGCGGTCTACAACGAGAACCGCGCAGCGATTGCCGATCTGTACAAATACCGTGCCGCCGAGCCTTGGCAGGCGCCGACCTCCGAGGTCTACCTGCTGCTGCGCGCCGGCATGGTGTTGCCGGTGGAGGAGCACACGGTGCTGGTGCGCGAGTACCTGGAGGCGGCAAAGCAGGTCGAGCGGGCCCGGCGCGACAACGCGCGCGTTGTCATCAACGGCTCGTTCTGCGAGCAGCCGCCACTGTCCTTGATCAAGTCGATCGAGATGTCGGGTTGCTACATCGTCGACGATGACTTCATGCTGGTCACGCGCTGGCTGATCGACGAGGTGCCGACCGACGGCAATCCGCTGCAGGAACTGTCGCGTGCCTTCCTGCACCGATCGGTCTCGACGGCGGCCAAATACGACGCGACGCGCGAGGAGAAGGGCGTCTACCTGATGAAGCAGGTCAAGACCCGCGGTGCCGAGGGCGTGATCTTCGCCGCGCCCTCGTTCTGCGATCCGGCGCTGCTGGAGCGCCCGATGCTGCAGGACGTGCTGAGTCAAAACGGCATCCCGCATACCGCGTTCAAGTTCGCCGAGAACACCGGCCAGATGGCGCCCATTCGCGAGCAGGCGGGCACCTTCGCCGACTCGATCAAGTTGTGGAACGCGGCCTGAAGCCCGCATCAAGGAGACCTTTCATGAATACCAACGTCGCGATGCCCACCAGCAGCAAGAAACCGCAAAACGTCCAGAAAGAGGACGCGATGTGGCAGCAGAAGGAGCTGATCAACAAGAACTACATGGAGCTGGCCACGGCCAGGGCCAACAACCGCAAGGTCTCGGCCACCTTCGTGCCCGGCAACCTGAACGAACTGCTGATGTGCTTCGACTTCGCGCGCAGCCTGCCCGAGACCAATGCGCTGCAAAACGGCATGCGCAAGAAGAGCGGCAAGATGATCATGGACGCCGAGCGCGATGGCCAGAGCGAGGATGTCTGCACCTACGTCAAGGCCGACCTGGGCATGATGATGGGCGGCGAGATCGGCCCCACCGGCGACCCGATGCCGCGGCCCGACGTGCTGCTGCTGTCCTACACCGGCTGCTTCACCTTCATGAAGTGGTTCGAGCTGATCCGCCACAAGTACGGCTGCGAGACCGTGATGCTGCATGTGCCCTACCAGGGCGAGGGCCACATCGCGCCCAACATGCGCGACTACGTGGTCAAGCAGCTCAAGGAGACGGTGATACCGACGCTCGAGCGCATCTCGGGTGTCAAGTTCGACATCGACCGTCTGCGCCAGTACATGCGCGAATCGGTCAAGGCCGAGGACGACCTGGTCGCGGTGCTGCAGTCGGCCAAGAACCGGCCCTCGCCGATCGACGGCTACTTCGGCTCGGTCTACTACATCGGCCCGATCTTCACGGCGTTTCGCGGCACGCCCGAGGCGACGAACTACTACCGCACGCTGCGCGCCGAGATCGAGCAACGCGTGCGCGAAGGCAAGGGGCCGATCACGCCCGACGGCGAAATGGGCGAGGAAAAATACCGCCTGGTCGTCGAAGGCCCGCCGAACTGGACCCATTTCCGTGACTTCTGGAAGATGTTCTACGACGAGGGCGCGGTCGTGGTTGCATCGACCTACTCCAAGGTCGGTGGTTTGTACGACTTCGGTTTCCGCCACGACCCCGACCATCCGCTGGAGTCGCTGGCCGAATACTGCCTGGGTTGCTATACCAACTTGAACCTGCCTTCACGCGTGGACATGATCTGCAAGTACATCGACGAGTACCAGGCCGACGGTCTGCTGATCAACTCGATCAAGAGCTGCAACAGCTTCTCGGCGGGCCAGCTTCTGATGATGCGTGAAGTCGAGAAACGTACCGGCAAGCCGGCGGCCTTCATCGAGACTGATCTGGTCGACCCGCGCTACTTTTCGGCGGCCAACGTCAAGAACCGCCTGGAGAGCTATTTCCAGATGGTCAAAGCCAAGCGCGTTGCGCTGACCGGCACACACTAAGAGGACTATCACCATGCGCTGTTTCATTGGCATCGACCTCGGCTCCACCACGACCAAGGCGGTGGTGGTTGACGAACACCAGAACATCCTCGGACGTGGCATCACGAACTCACGTTCCAACTACGACACGGCTGCCGCCGTCGCCAAGCAGGAGGCCTTGGTCAACAGCCGCTTCTTTCTGTTTCGCCAGGCTCTGGGCAATACCAAGGCGCTGAACGGTTCGCTGGACGCGTTCCTGGGGCAACTCGAGCGCGACTTCCGGGCCGAGCAATACATGGAGCAACTGGCCGATCTGGAGGAAACCTGCCAGCGCAGCCTGGCCAGTGCGCGCTTTGGCGACGATGGGGCGCCGGTAGGAGATGCCTTGACCGAGGTGTTTCGTCGCCTGACCGCCGAAGCGCCGAGCCTGTTCGCTCCAGGCGCCAAGCGCAAGTCCGACTTCTTTCGCGACATCGCCGGCAGCCAGTACCTGGCCACCGGCGAAGTGGTGGCCAAGGAGGCGGGCACACGCTACGACTATCTGCTCAACGTGTTCGACCGCTCCATCATCGAGGTCGAGAACCGGGTCTATGCCGACTCGATCCGGCGCCATCTGCTGGCGGCGCTCGAGCGCGCCTTCATCGTCATGCCGGAAACACAGGAACGACGGGCCCAGGTCGAGGCGCCGATCAAGGGCATCCTGGACACCGAGCTTGAAGAGGCCTATGTCGTGGGCACCGGCTACGGGCGCGCGCGGCTGCCGTTTTCGAAGGAGCACATCCGCTCCGAGATCCTGTGCCACGGCCTTGGCGCCCATGTGATGTACCCGAATACGGCGACCGTGCTCGACATCGGCGGCCAGGATACCAAGGCGATCCAGATCGATCCTGCCGGCATCGTCGAGAGCTTCCAGATGAACGACCGCTGCGCAGCAGGTTGCGGTCGCTATCTGGGCTACATTGCCGACGAGATGAACATGGGGCTGCACGAGCTCGGCCCGTTGGCGATGAAATCGACCAAGACCATCCGCATCAATTCGACCTGCACCGTGTTCGCCGGCGCCGAGTTGCGCGATCGGCTCAGCCTGGGCGACAAGCGCGAGGACATCATGGCCGGCTTGCACCGTGCCATCATCCTGCGCGCCATGTCCATCCTGGCGCGTTCGGGCGGGGTGCGCGATCAGTTCACCTTCACCGGCGGCGTGGCCAAGAACGAAGCGGCGGTCAAATCGCTGAAGGAACTGATCAAGGAGAACTATGGCGATGTCACACTCAACATCGACCCGGATTCGATCTACACCGGCGCGTTGGGTGGGGCCACATTTGCCTGGCGCGCGGTGATGGAAGAAGGCAAATCGGCCGAGGCACGTACCTGAAGGAGCACAGAATGATTCATACCATTGGCATCGACGTCGGCTCTGGAGCCGTCAAATCCGTCCTGTTCCGTCATCAAGATGGAAAGCCCGAATGGCTGGCAAAACGCTCCGAGCGCATTCGCAGCCGTGACCCGATGACGCTGGCGCGCGAAGGCTTCGAAGGCGTGCTGGCCGACGCCGGCCTGGAACAGGGCGACATCGACTACACCGCCACCACGGGCGAGGGCGAGAACGTCAAGTTCGCGACCGGCCACTTCTATTCGATGACCACCCATGCACGCGGTGGCGTCTACCTGAACCCGGAAGCGCGCGCCGTGGTCGACATCGGCGCCTTGAACGGCCGTGCGATCTATGTCGACGAACGTGGCAAGGTGTTGTCCTACAAGATGACCAGCCAGTGCGCTTCGGGTTCGGGCCAGTTTCTGGAAAACATCGCGCGCTACCTGGGTGTCGCGGTCGAGGAGATCGGCCGCCTGTCGCAGAGCTCGCAGGAGCCGGAGAAGGTCAGTTCGATCTGCGCCGTGCTGGCCGAGACCGACGTCATCAACATGGTCTCGCGCGGCATCTCGACACCCGACATTCTCAAGGGCATCCACCTGTCGATGGCCTCGCGCATCGTCAAGCTGCTCAAGGTCACCGGCATCAAGACCGGCACCGCGCTGCTGACCGGCGGCCTGGCGCTGGACACCGGCCTGCTGGCGGCGATCCAGGAGGAAATGCAGAACGAGAAGATGGCGGTGACCGCCAACTCGCATGCCGATTCGATCTATGCCGGTGCCATCGGTGCGGCCCTGTGGGGCGCGTTCCGCCACGGGAAACTGCAGGAATTGGAAACCGAGGCAGCAACTTAGTTACAAGGAGATTCATCATGGCTTTACTCATCAATCAAGACTGCACCGCCTGCGACGCCTGTGAACCGGTGTGCCCGAACGACGCCATCAGCGTCGGCGACCCGATCTACGTGATCAATGCGCTGGCCTGCACCGAGTGTGTCGGCGCCGAGGACGAACCGCAGTGCATGCTGGTGTGTCCGGCCGACTGCATCGTGCCGAACCCGGATTTTGTCGAGTCGCAGGAAGAACTGCAGGCCAAGTACGAGTCGCTGCACTGAGACTGACAAGCTTGCGTTGGGCTGCAGGCTTGCCCTGCAGGTAACCCATTGGTAACCCCGGCAAGACCGTAACCGGTTAGCATAGGTTCTGTAATTTAGTTACAGGATTGCTATGAAACTCCATGCCACCCTGATCCGCGTGACCGAGCGGATGCGCCAGCGCAGTGCGACGCAACGGGCAGCCTACCTGCAACGGGTCGCGCAGGCCACCAACCGCCCACCAGGCGTCGAACGCATGGGTTGCGCCAATGTTGCCCATGCGCTGGCCGCCATGCCAGACGGCGACAAGGCCGCTGCCATGCCTTCGGGCCGGCGCAGCATTCCCGTTGTTGCGCAGCGCGCGCCCAACATCGCCATCGTCACCGCCTACAACGACATGTTGTCGGCCCATGCACCGTTGCAGCGCTATCCCGACCTGATCAAGGCCGAGGCGCAGACGGCTGGGGGCCACCGCGCAGGTCGCAGGCGGGGTGCCGGCGATGTGCGACGGTGTGACGCAGGGCACGCCGGGCATGGAACTGAGCCTGTACTCGCGCGATGTGATCGCCATGGCCACGGCGGTGTCCTTGTCGCACGACATGTTCGACGGTGCGCTGATGCTGGGAGTGTGCGACAAGATCGTGCCGGGCCTGCTGATCGGTGCCTTGCATTTTGGTCATCTGCCCACCGTGTTCGTGCCGGCCGGTCCGATGACTTCGGGCCTGTCCAATACGGCCAAGAGCCGGGTGCGCGAACAGGCGGCGCAGGGCCTGGTCGGACGCGCCGAGTTGCTGCGAGGCCGAGTCCCAGGCCTACCACGGCCAGGGCACCTGCACCTTCTACGGCACAGCCAACAGCAACCAGATGCTGCTCGAAGCCATGGGCCTGCATGTGCCGGGCACGGCTTTCGTCAACCCTGGTGAGGCGCTGCGCGAGGAACTGACGCGCGAAGCGCTGCGCACGCTGCTCGGTCACGGCACGCCGATGGACGGCTCGTCGCCGGACAAAGCCATCGCCACCTTTTGCGCGCCGATCGGCGAGCTGGTGGACGAACGCTGCATCGTCAACGCGATGGTGGCGTTGCTGGCCACCGGCGGTTCAACCAACCATCTGATCCACTGGGTGGCGGTGGCGCGTGCGGCCGGCATCACGATCGACTGGGATGACTTCGCCGCCTTGTCCGAGGTGGTGCCCTTGCTGACACGGGTCTATCCGAATGGCACTGCCGACGTGAATGCCTTCCAGGCCGCCGGCGGGCCGGGCTTTGTCATCCGCGAACTGCGCGATGCCGGTCTGATGCACGCCGATGTCGCCACGGTGCGACCCGAGGGCTTGCAGGCCTTCACGACGATCCCGCAGGCAGCTGGCGCACGGTCTGGCCTGGCGCGATCCCGGTGCTTCGGGTGATGAGTCCGTCGTGCGTGGTGTTGCGGCGCCGTTTGGTGAAACCGGCGGTCTGAAGTTGCTGCAGGGCAACCTGGGACGTAGCGTGATCAAGGTCTCGGCGGTGCCGGACGACCGCCATGTGGTCGAGGCCCCGGCGCGGATATTCGACTCGCAGGAAGCGCTGCACACGGCCTTTGCTGCCGGCGAACTCGACCGCGATGTGGTTTGCGTGGTGCGCTGGCAGGGTCCACGTGCCAATGGCATGCCGGAGTTGCACAAGCTGACGCCGCCGCTGGCGGTGCTGCAGGGCAAAGGGTTACCGCGTGGCGCTGGTCACCGACGGGCGCATGAGTGGCGCATCGGGCAAGGTGCCGGCGGCGATCCATGTGTCGCCCGAGGCCGCGGCCGGCGGTCCGCTGGCCCGTTTGCGCGACGGCGATCTGGTGCGGCTGGACGCTGACGCTGGCGTGTTGCTGGCACTGGTCGACAACGCGGAATGGGAGGCGCGTGACGTCGCGCAAATGCCGGCGACGCTGGTCGCGGGCAACGGCGTGGGCATGGGGCGTGAATTGTTCGTCGGCATGCGGCGCAACGTGACAACAGCGGAAGAAGGAGCCTGTTCATGGTTGTGAGCCAGAGTTTGAGTGCATTGCAGGTGATGCAGGATGCGCCGGTGATTCCCGGTGATCGTGTTGAACGATGTTGCCCACGCCGTGCCGATGGCGCGCGCGCTGGTCGCTGGCGGCATCCGCATGCTGGAGGTGACGCTGAGGACCAAACAGGCGCTGGCCTGCATGGAGGCGATTGCGCGCGAGGTGCCGGATGCGGTGCTCGGTGCCGGTACCGTGCGCAGCGCCGCCGACGCCAGGGCCGCGGCCGACGCTGGCGCGCGCTTCGCCGTCAGCCCGGGTTACACGCCGGCGCTCGGCCAGGCCTGCCGCGACCTCGGGCCTGCCGCTGCTGCCGGGTGTGGCCACTGGCAGCGAGATCATGATGTGCCAGGAGGACGGCTTGAGCGAACTGAAGTTCTTTCCGGCGATGCAGGCCGGTGGCGCGGCAATGCTCAAGGCCTGGGGCGGGCCGTTCAGCGATGTGAAATTCTGTCCGACCGGTGGCGTGACGATGACCAATGCAGCCGAGTTGCTGGCCCTGCCCAACGTGGTCTGTGTCGGTGGCTCCTGGCTGGTGCCGGCCGAGGCGTTGGCCACGGGAGACTGGATGCGGATCACGCAACTGGCGCAGGCGGCCGCCGGACTGCCGCGCAGCAGCCGGTAGGCGGCGCCGACGGGCCTGTCGCCGCAGGCCCGGATCCAGCCGTGCCGCTGGCTGGGTCCACAGCAACCGGGCGCAGTCGCGACGCACCCATTTTCCGACCGGGTTGCAGGGGAGCCGTTTCCAGGTTTATCTGATGTGGGCGCGTGTCAGCTTGTCAGGCGCAGGCCGGCTTGCGCGACCATGCGGCAGCTCTCGCCAAACTGCCCGGCCGTGTTTGAACTGGCGTTGCCCCGCAACGCACGTGCGTATACGCCATGCTGGATTGCTGCCGTGCGAAACAGGCTGAAGGCCATGTAGAAGCGCCAGTTCGGGCGCGGGTCGAGACCGCTGCGGCGCGCATACGCCGCCAGGTAGGCATCCTCATCGGGTATGCCCAGCGTATTGAGGTCGGCGCCGACGAAACCGGGCGCGACCGGATGGCCGGCGGGCAGGTGATAGGTCATGCAGTTGTAGGCGAGATCGCTGAATGGGTGGCCGATGGTCGACAGTTCCCAGTCCAGCACTGCCGCCACCGTTGGCGTTTCGCTGGCGTAGATCAGGTTGCCGATGCGGTAGTCGCCATGGGTGATCGTGGCGTGTTCGTCGTCTGGCATATGGCTTGCCAGCCATGCGCCCAGGTGTTCAATATCGCCCACATCGCTGCCGGGGTGAGCCGCGATCTGCTTGTTCCAGCGCGCCAACTGACGCTCGATGAACCGTTCCGGTCTGCCATAGTCGGTCAGATCGACAGCGCGCCAGTCGACGGCGTGGATGTGCGCGAGTGCCGCGTTCATCGCGTCGTAGGCTGCCGTGCGTTGCACCGCAGTCATATCGGGCAACAGCGGGTCGGTGAAGATACGGCCGCTCTGATAGTCAACCAGGTAAAAGGGTGTGCCAATGATGGCTGCGTCGGAGCAGTAAATGCGCGTTGTTGGTACCGGCACGCCCGTGCCGGCCAGAGCGCGCATGACACGGTACTCACGATCGATCGCGTGCGCCGAGGGCAACAGTTCGCCCGGTGGTTGCTTGCGCAGCACGTATTCGGCCTTCCGCGTGGTGAGCAGGAAGGTCGGGTTCGACTGGCCGGCCGAGAATTGCAACACCTGCATCGGGCCTTCAAAGCCATCGAGGTGAGCGCCCAGCCAGGCTGCCAGCAGGCTGACATCAAAGGTGTGGCGGGCAGCGACAGGGTTCGTGCCGGGGCGCTGCGTGGCGCCGGCTGCGGATTGTGTTGTGACTGACATGGGGTCTGGCTTCATGGCTCAACGATTTGGCAATCCCAGGCGCCCCGCGATGTTGTTCTTCTGCATGTTGGACGAACCGCCGACGATGGGCATGCACACGATGTCGCGCACGTAGCGCTCCATATCGTATTCACGTGCGCAGCCGTAGGCACCCATCACGCGCTGGCAGGTCAGCACAATCTCGACCGCGTTGTCGCCGACGAACAGTTTGGCCATCGAGCTCTCGACGCTGCAGTCGCGCCCCTCGGTTGCCAGCCACGCTGCGTGGTACAGCATGTGGCGACAGGCGGCCAGTTGGGTGCGGGCTTCCACCAGCATATTGCGCACCGCCTGGTGGGCGCTGATCTTGCGGCCGAACTGCGAACGTTCCTGGGCATAACGCCAGGCATCGTCTACTGCTGCGCTGGCGATGCCGAGCGCGACCGCCGTGATTTCCAGTCGTTCTACGTCGAGGCCGCGACCCACCAGCATGTCCCAGCCCTTGTTCCAGCGCTCGGGGCCGCCCACGAGGTTGGCTGCGTCGACCTCGACATTGTCGAAGATGACGTCGGTGGTTTCGCTATAGCGCAGACCCAGGTGGTCGATATCGACGATGCTCAGCCCCTTGGCCGTGGTCGGAACCAGCACCATGGACAGATTCTTGTAGCGGTCTTCCTTGGGGCCGGTACGCACCAGCGTGTAGATCAGATCGGCAATGCGTGCCCCGGTACACCAGCGCTTGGTACCGTTGATGATGATCTTGCTTCCGTCGGCCGAGCGTTGCGCCAGTGACAGCGGCCGAGGCCAGGTCGCCACCGACATCGGGTTCGGACAGGCCGTACGCGAACAACAGCTCACCGCGCGCCAGCCGTGGCAGGTAGTCGCGTTTTTGCTCCTCGTTGGCGTTTTCCAGCATGTTCATGGAACCGTAGAACGCGCAGTGGATGAACGGACCCGCCAGCGAAGTGCCGCGTTTGGCCAGTTCCTCGATCACGACGACGGCGGACAACACGTCTACACCGGCTGCCGCCGTATTCCTCGGGCACGGTCAGCCCGGTGACGCCGAGTTGGCACAGCTTGGCAAACACCTCTGGGGAATAGGTGGCTTTCTGGTCCAGTTCGCGCGCCAGGGCGCGCGGCATTTCCTTGTCCAGAAATCGGCGCATCATGTCGCGCAACTGGGTCGTGTGTTCGGCTTCTTCGAAATTCATGGCTTTGCTTTCAAACATTGCGCGTGCGCTGGCCCCAGTAACGCGCACGCATGGCCTTTTTGTCGAGCTTGCCCAGATTGGTCAACGGGATGGAGGATATGAACTCGACACTCTTGGGCGCCACCAGACTGCCCTTACGGCTCTTGACGAAGGCAATCAGTTCTTGCTCCGAAGCCGCATGGCCATCGCGCAGCACCACCAGCGCCTTGACTTCCTCGCCCCACTTGTCGTGCGGTACACCGATCACTGCGGCCTGTTTGACGGCCGGATGCTCGAACAAGGCGTCCTCTGCGTCCCGCGGATAGACGTTGTAGCCGCCACTGACAATCATGTCCTTCTTGCGGTCGACGATGGTGATCAGGCCGGTGTTGTCGATGCGGGCAATGTCGCCGGTGTGCAGCCAGCCGTTTTGCAAGGTTTGCGCCGTGGCTTGCGGGTTGTCGAGATAGCCGGACATCATGTTGGGCGAACGCACGATCAGTTCGCCGGATTCACCGGGAGCAACGTCCTGCCCGGCGTCGTCGACCAGGCGCAGCAGCGTGGCGTAGGTGGCGCGTCCGGCGCTGGTCAGCACGGCCAGTTCCCGTTCCGGGTCGGGCACCTGGTGGTCGGCTCGCTGCAATGCGAGCAATGCCATCGGGGCTTCGGTCTGACCGAAGAACTGGGTGAATACCGGGCCGAAAACCTGCAATGCCTGCTTCAGGCGTTCTGGCGCGATTGCCGAGGCACCGTACAGCACGTTGCGCAGACTGGAGGTGTCGTAGTCGTCGCGCTTCGGGTGGTCGAGCAACGCATAAATCATGCTGGGGACGAGCATCGCGGCGCTGGCGCGCTCCGTCTCGATGGTGGCCAGCAGCAGGTCAGGATCAAAGTGCTCCAGCAAAACGCAGCGGCCCCGGCGCAACAATACCGGCAGGGTCAGGCATCCCGCGGCGTGCGTCATGGCGGTGGAGATGACAAAAACTTCGCGTTGCGCGATGTCGAAATCGAGCATCTCCATCCAATAGGTGTGGAACCAGGCCCGGTGCGACAGCATCACGCCCTTGGATTGGCCGGTGGTGCCGCCCGTGAAGTAGATTGCGGCGATGTCTTCGGGTTCAACCTCGGCGCGGACCCAGTTTGGCGGATGGGCCGCGACCAGTGCGTCCAGACTGTGGTGCCCTTGGGCCAGCCTGTCCTGACTGTCGGTGATGCAGATGAAATGCTCGACCGAGGTCAGCTGCGTTTGCATCTGCCGTAGCCGGTCTGCCATCTTGTGGTGGTAGACGAGGACCTTGCAACCGGCCATTCGCACCATGGTGGTGAGCTCGTCGTTGCCCAGCAAGACAGCCAGCGGCACGCGGGTGGCCCCGATTTGCGCCACGGCATACTCGCAGGCCACGTACTGGGGGCAATTGACCATCAGGAAGGCAACCCGATCATTGCGCGCGACACCCAGCCCGGTCAATGCGCCGCTGAGGCTGGCCGCCTGTTCACCCAGGGCGCGGTAACTCAGGTGTTGCACACCCTGGGTAATGGCGATGGCATCGCCGCCATGCTGTATGGCGCGGTCATACAGTTGGCCGATGGTGAGCGGCTTCATCATGCTGCGACCCGCATGTGGAACATCATGGTGTAGTCGAACACCATGACGTCTTCGTCACGTTGATTTTTTACCGTATAGAGCCAGGTCTGCACACCGCGTGCCGGATTGCGCGTGGGCTTTTGGTCCTTCACCTGGACCACCACGGTGACGGTGTCGCCGATTCGCACCGGGGCCTGCATGCGCATGTTGTCCGCGCCCAGCCAGGCGATCACGGCGTCTTCGCCAAAACCGGCTTGCGCCACCAGTCCGACCGCCAACGCAAAAATCATCGGTCCGTGCACCAGTCGCTCGCCGAACGCCGTGGCTTCGGCATATACCTTGTCCATGTGCAGTGGATAAAAATCGCCGGTGAGTCCGGCCCAGTTGACGACATGGGTTTCGGTGACGGTGATGCGGGGCGTCGTATACACCGCTCCGAGCTCGAAGTCGTCACCGTATTTGCGTTGTGTCAAGATGCTTCCCCTGCTACGCGACCGGCCGGAACTTGGGCAGTGTGATGTTGTCGTCCAGCCGCTCGAACACGACTTCGACTTGCTGGTCGCACTGCAGTTGGTCGGGATCACACTGCACGATGTTGGAGAGCATCTGCACGCCTTCGTCGAGTCGGATCACCGCCACCACGTACGGCATGTCAGCCTGGAAGGCCGAAGGCGCGTTGTTGTGCACAACGGTATAGCTGTAGATGTGGCCGCGGCCACTGGCCTGGCGCCAATCGAGATTGGCGCCGCCGCAGTGCGGGCATTCGATGCGCGGGTAGTGGATGCTACGGTTGCAGTCGCAGCAGTATTGCAGCACCAGGCGTTGGCTCCGGGCGGCGTCCCAGAATGGTTGGGCCCAGGGTTGGACGACCGGTACCGGTTTGGTGGCTATGGTGGCGTGGGTCATGGCGCGCTCGTCCTCAAGGTATTTCGTTGCCAAGGATGGTCACCTGGGCGTCCATGTAGGTGCCGCCAACGGCGGTCTCCAGTGCGAAGCGTGCAGTCGGGCACCTGGCGCTCGCCTGCGCGGCCCATCACCTGGCGCGCGGCCTCGACCAGCAGCGAGACCGAACCGCCGGCACCGATGTGACCCTTGGACAACATGCCGCCGTCGGTGGTGGTTGGGATTTTTCCGCCGGGCCAGGTGTCGCCGCGCAGATGCATTTCGCCGGCTTCACCGCGTCGGCACAGGCCGATCTCCTCGAAAGCGATCAACTGATAGATGGGATAGGAGTCATAAACTTCTGCCACATCGATTTCGGCTGGCGTGATGCCGGCTTCCTCGAACGCCAAGCGCCCGGCCTTGGCCCAGCCGAAACGCGTCAGGTCGGGTTCCTGGTGATAGGCAAAGTGCGTGACCACGCCGCCTTCACCGAGCACATAGGCGGGTTTGTCCGTCAGGTCGCGGGCACGTTCGCCTGATGTCACGACGAATGCAGCGCCACCATCGAACAACATGTTCGACTGCTTGGCGCGCAGCGGTGTCGACAGCATCTTGGACTCCATCACCTCCTCCACGGTCAGCGGTTTTCGAAAGAAGGCGTTGGGGTTCAGTTCCGCCCACTTGCGGTTGGACACGCAGACCGCCGAGAGCTGTTCTTCTGTGGTGCCGGTCTCGTACATATAGCGCTGGGTCGCCAGAGCGGCTACGGTTGAATAGTGCTGGCCGTAGGGCACTTCCCATTCCATCGATATGCCGGCGGTGGAGAACAGGTCGATGCCGCCCTGGGCGGAGACACCGGTGCCGAGTTTGTCGCAATGCACGAACAGGATGTTGCGGGCGCGGCCCGTCTCGATCAGCGCACTGGCAATGCGCAGTGCGTTGGTGCTCGACGAGCCACCCGAAAACACGGTCACGTTGGCGCTGACTGCGCTGAGCCCGAGTTCCTCGACCAAGCGGCAAGTCGACAGTTCGTTGCTGAACTGCGGACTGAACAATGCACTGGTCGGGATCACGAAATCGATCTCGCGCTTGTCGATGCCGGCGTCGCGTATCGCCATGCGCGCCGCATCGAGCGCGAAATGGATCGCGCCGCGATCGGGATATCGTCCGGTTGGAATTTCGCCGACGCCGACGATGGCGGTCTTGCCGCGGGTGCTGGACATATCAGGCCGGTGCGACTGTGGTGGGCGCTGCGCCCCATTCGCGCAGATCGCTGCCCGGATCGATTTCGGGAATGCCGCGATGATAGCGCCGGCATGATCTGCTCCTCCGACTGCGTGCCCATCATCTTGTCGACGCACATGACAGCCGAGAGCGACGCGCCGTCCACGCCACCACCCCACAGGCGCCGACCGTACTGGTCGCCAGCGAAATACAGACCCTCGACCCAGGGCGACTTGACGTCGGGCCGATCCACGCCGATCGGACGCCACAGGCCATACGCTTCCGGCGCGGGGGTCCAGATGCAGAACTCGAAGTCGCGTTCCCAGTTCGGAAAGGTGCGTTTGGCCCAGTCCTCGCACAACTGGATCACGCGATTGACGCGTTGCGGGTTGCGCATTTCCTCGTCGGTCAGTGCGGTCGAGAACAGGTATTCACGTTTGCCTTCGGGTCCGCGTTTGGCCGTGCCGCCGCCCCAGGCGGTGAAGTCGCACATCACCATGTCGACCACCCCGATGAAGCCTTCGTCGGGCTGGGTGATGCCTGGCATGTAGCAGAAACTGCCTTCCTCGATGCCGGCATCCGGGAACTGCGAGCGCTTCATGCCAAACCAGCCGGTCAGCAGGCCAGCGCCCCAGAACTTCTGTTTGAGCGTGTCCACCCATGGCTTCGGGAAATGCTGTTCGGGCAGTACCTTGAACATGTACTTTGGCGGGATGGTGCAGATCACCTGGTCGGCTTCGATGATGCGATCGGTCTCGTAGTCGTTGTCTTCACCCTTGATGCGCACGCCGGTGACGCGTCCATCCTCGATCAGCACCTCCCTGACCGGCGTATCGCGCCAGACCTCGCCACCGTGCGCCAGCACCACTTTCTCGAATTGCTGTGGAATCGCGATGCATCCGGGTGCGTCGGCGGTGGCCACCGAACCCGAGACCAGGTTCATGCGGATCTGTCCGGCGATGGACATGTAGCCCAGGAAGTCGCCGGTTGGCGTCAGCGCCGGTTCCGCCTGCGCGGTCTGCGACGCAGCCAGTACCTTGATGTAGCTGTAGGCTTCGGGATGCATGCCGCGCTGCTCCAGCCAGCCTTGCAGCGGCGTGCGCATGAGTCCGGCCATGTCGTCGAAAGTCGAATTGGCCATGCTGGTGAGATGCTCCATGGTGGATGCGTAGCCTTGCTCGGACATCCATTCATAGGGCTTGCCCTTGGCCACCTGGTATTGGGTCGTGGGCTCGCCTTCGCCGTTCCACTTGACAAAGGCCAGGCCTTTGTTGAGCGGCAGGTTGTGCGACACGCCCAGATGCCGCATGAGATAGTCGACGCGCCCCTTGTTGCCCCAGAAAAGACCATGTCCGCCGGCTTCGAAGGTGCGGCCGTCGAGCAGTCCTTGGTCGAAGATGACCTCGATTGGTGGCTCGCATTTGCCGAGGTAGCAGTGCGCATAGGGCAGAGATTTGCGAAACGCGCGGGCGTCCATCTCGACGCCATCAGCCGTCACCTTGTTGCCCTTGCCGACATACGACAAGGTGCGCCCGCCGATGAACGGGGCGCGCTCGAGCACGAGCACTTTTTTTCCATGGTCTTTGGCGAGCAAGGCGGCGGCGCCCAGGCCGGCGACACCGGCGCCGATCACGATGACATCGAACTTTTGAAATGCGGACATGGGGATTTCTCCAGCAGGGGGTAACAAGAGTGGGTCAACCATTGGATGCCGGCGATCTGGTGATCGTCGGTTCCTTATTTGGTGTCGTTACTGTAGCATCGATAATTGCGTTAAACAAGTTCGAATATTAACTTGTTTAACGAAACTGAATCTGCTACATTTTTCGTCCATCGTCATGACCCGTCTTGGTTTTGGCGCCAACCTGAGGGAAGCTTGCTATGTTTGATCTGAGTGGAAAAGTCGCCGTGGTGACAGGTTCGAGTCGTGGTATCGGACGCTCGATCGCCGAGTGCATGGCGCGCGCGGGTGCGCGTATCGTGGTCTCCAGTCGCAAACTTGAAGCCTGTGAGCAGGTGGTCGAAGCGATCCGATCCCAGGGCGGCGAGGCAGTGGCACAGGCCTGCAACGTCTCCGACAAAGCGCAACTGCAAGGGCTGATCGACAGTGCAGTCACGACCTGGGGTCGGCTCGACATTCTGGTCTGCAACGCGGCGGTCAATCCCTACTTCGGGCCCATGCTGGACATGCCCGAGGAGTCCTACGACAAGATCATGCAATGCAATGTCAAGTCCAACTTCATGTTGTGCAACATGGCGGTGCCGCGTATGGCCGAGACCGGCGGCGGCAGCATCCTGATCGTCTCGTCTATCGGCGGCAACCATGGCAGCGCGACCCTGGGTGTGTACGGGATTTCCAAGGCGGCCGATTTTGCCTTGACCCGCAACCTGGCGATTGAGCATGGACCCAAGGGCATTCGCGCCAATTGCATCGCACCCGGCCTGATCAAGACCGACTTCTCGCGCGCCTTGTGGAAGAATGAGCAACTGCTCAAACACGTCGAGGAGGGCACGCCGGTGCGACGCATAGGCATGCCAGACGACATTGGTGGTGTGGCGGTGTTCCTGGCATCGCGGGCCGCGGCCTACGTCACCGGGCAGACACTGGTGGTGGACGGCGGCCTTTCGGTGCGCGAACCGGCATGACTGCGGGTCTTGTGCGGCGCGACCCGATTGCTTGCGCGATCACCGCCGAGGTGTATTCCCGCGTGGCCAGCAGCTGCGCTGGTGGCGTGAAACCCTTGCTCCGATCAATTCGTCAGGAATTGCCGGGACTCTGAGTGCCGTACAAGGAAAAATAATGGACTTTGCCTATTCGCCGCGCATGCAATCGCTGCAGCGAGAACTCTCCCAGTTCATGGACAGCTATGTGTTGCCGGCCATGTCCGATTGGAGCCGCGAGTTGGCTGCCGGCAACCCCCATCCGGCCCTGATGGAGGACCTCAAGGAACTGGCGCGCGAACAAGGCCTGTGGAACCTGTTTCTGCCCGGGCTGCGGCCCGAGGAGCCGGGTCAGGCGCTGAGCAACCTGGAATACGCGCCGTTGGCCGAAATCATGGGACGGGTCGCGTGGGCATCGGAGGTCTTCAATTGCAGCGCGCCCGACACCGGCAACATGGAAATCCTGCATCTGTTCGCTTCGCCTCAGCAGCATTCGGACTGGCTGCTGCCTTTGCTGGAGGGTCGCATCCGCTCCTGTTTTGCCATGACGGAGCCCGATGTCGCATCGTCGGACGCCACCAACATCCAGACCGTGATCCGTCGTGACGGGGACGACTACGTGATCAATGGCCGCAAGTGGTTCATATCAGGCGCCGCGCATCCGAATTGCCGCTTCGCCATCGTCATGGGCGTGACCAATCCGGACGCCGAGCGCCACCAGCGGCAAAGCATGGTCATCGTGCCGCTGGACACGCCGGGTCTGGTGATCGAACGCAACATTCCGGTGATGCACCACCATTCTCCCGAGGGACACTGCGAACTGCTGTTGCGCGATGTGCGCGTGCCGGTGAGCAACCTGATCGACCGGGAAGGCGCCGGTTTTGCCATCGCACAGGCGCGGCTGGGGCCAGGACGAATCCACCATTGCATGCGTTCCATCGGCCAGAGCGAGCTGGCGTTGCAGCTGATGTGCGAGCGGGCCGCGGAGCGCAAGACCTTCGGCCGCTACTTGCACCAGCATGCCAACGTCGCCGAGTGGATCGCCCGCTCGCGCATCGAGATCGACCAGGCTCGCCTGCTCGTGCTCAAGACCGCCTGGATGATTGATCGGGTCGGCGCCAAGGGTGCGGCCAAGGAGGTCGCGATGATCAAGGCGCTGGTGCCAGCCGTGCATACCAACGTGTGTGACCGCGCCATGCAGGTCTTCGGCGCCATGGGCCTGAGTCCCGATACGCCGCTGGCGGCGATGTGGACACTTGGCCGGCTGCTGCGAATTGCCGACGGCCCCGATGAAGTGCATTTGCGCACCGTGGCACGCCAGGAGGTGGCGTCGGCGCAGACGCGTCTTGGCGCCAGTTTGCCGTTTCTCACAACACCTGCGCGCAGCGCGTGAAGTGGACGATCCGATGCCCGCGCGGGTTGCTGTTGCCGCGCCGATTACGTCGATGGCATGCCCGGCGTGCCGGTAGTCTCGCCCAATGTCACAGACCAGTCCAGGCTTCATGAAATCGAGTACCCGTGCCTCTGGCAGGAAGCCCGCTGCGGCCCAGAAGAAGATCGCGGCGAACTCGGTGGCGCGGGCGCTGGTGCAGATGGGGGACCGCTGGTCACTGCTGATCATCGGTTCGGCCTTTCTTGGCATCCACCGCTTCAGTGAGTGGCGCCAGGCCATCGGGGTCTCGAGCAATATTCTGAGCAACCGGTTGGTGCGCCTGGTTGATATCGGCTGCCTCGCCAAGGTGTCAACACAAGGGCGCGGACACGAGTCCTACAAGCTGACGCGCATGGGTACGGACCTGTTCGCCACCGCATTGATGTTTTGGCGCTTCGATCGCATCTGGTCAACGCGTGGCTCGGCCCAACCGGTGACGCTCACGCACACGGACTGCGGGCATACCATGACGCCCAGGCTGGTGTGCCGGCATTGCGGCGAAGAAGTCGGCGCTCGCGATGTTCTCTATGAGGATGGACCGGGTATGCGGATGGAGGCCAGCCCACCGCCCAAGAGCAGCCGACGATCGAACGAGACGCTCAACAACGGAACGCTGATAGCCGCCCTGTACGGCGAATCGATCGACTATTTCGGCGACCGGTTCACGCATCTGGTGATGGCGTCGTTTTTTTTGGGCGATCGGCGGTTTGAGGATATCCGCGTGCGCTGGCAGTTGGCACCCAATGTACTGGCAGATCGTCTCAGGCTGCTGGTCGAATCGGGTATGTTGCAGCGCAGGACCTACGAAAGCAGTTACGACCGCAAAGAGTACATCCTCACGCCCAAGGGGCTGGATGTCTATTCAATCGTCCTGACCTTGAACGCTTGGGGCGATCGCTGGCTGGCTGGCCGGCAAGGGCCACCGCTGACGCTCACGCATGTTTCGTGCGGCGCGCCATTGCAGCCGATGGTGGCCTGTGACGGATGCGCGCAAGAGGTCTCGGCGCATAACGTGCGCTTCACCGCGCAGGTTTGATATCCAATGCCTGTCGCGTTCAGAGCCGTCTGCAGGCTCAACCGTATTTCCAGAACATGACGGCGGTCAGCACGACGGCCCAGACCAGCACCGTCAGCCGCAGCACATGCTGCGGCACCCGGCGCACCAGATAGATCGCGCTGTATCCACCCAGGCCGGACGCCACCAGCATCGGAATCGCGTAGCCCCAGACCACCTTGCCCGAGGGCAGGAACACCATCAGCCCGGCGATGCTCAATGCCGCCACCATCAGGTTCTTCTTGGCATTGGCCTTGTGGATCGAGGCTTCGCCTGCCATCGCCAGCGCGGCCAGCAACACGATGCCCAAGCCGGCGCCGAAAAAGCCGCCGTAGACCGTCAGCACGAACTCGAAAACCAGAATGACGCTGCTTGCGGTACCGGCTTGTCCGGCTTGCGCCAGGCGTGCAGCCGCTGCTTGATCCCCTCGCCGAGCGCAAAAAACAAGGTCGCGGTCAGCATCAGCCAGGGTACGGCCTTTGCGAACTGGACCTCTTCGATCCACAACAACAGCAGGCTACCGGTCAGGCCGCCGAAGAATGCCACCAACAAATGCGGACGGACCTCATGGCGCATCTCCAGCAGCTCGGAGCGGTAGGCCGCCAGCGCCATGAAGTTGCCCGGCATCAGCGCCACCCAGTTGGTGATGTTGGCGGCCATCGGCGGCAGGCCGGCCGCCAGCAGCATCGGAAACGTCAGGAAGCTGCCGCCTCCGGCAATGGCCGTGATCGCGCCCGACACCAGGCCACCAGCGATCAGCAGGACGAGGGTGGCGACCTCCATGAGGCTGGGTTCAGGTGTGATCCAACATGCGCATGCGGCTATCGTATTCGACCCGGTCGACATAGCAGCCGTGCAGGTGCCGATTGCCGGTGGCCGGGTTGAACGCCTCGCGCCCATGCAGGATGCGCCGGTTGTCGAAGGCCGTCATCTCGCCGCCAACCATGCGGAAGCTGAGCCGGAACGCCGGATCGCGCGTCAGGCGCATGAAGGCGCGGTAGGCGCGGTACCAGGCATCGATGATGTCGTTCGGCAGATCGATCAGGTCGACCAGGTGGGCGTTGAAGCGGATCTCCTGGATGGCACCGGTGTGGTCGAGCGTGATCACCGGCTTGTGTGTCCGGATGTCGCATTCACGGTCGAAAAAGCGGCACGGGATCAGCGTGTTCGCCAGCGTGTCGAAAGCGGGCGGATCGCTGTCGCGCAGTACCTGCGCCATCGCGAAGCCATCAGCGAATACCGATCCGCCACCTTCGGCGTCGTTGGTGATGCAGTGCAGAAACTGGTAGCCGGGCGGTGTCTCCTGATTCGTCAGGTCGGTGTGCAGCGCCAGCGCCAGTGAGGTATAGGCCAGGTTGTTCGGGTCGGCCTTGTTGATGACCTCGAAGGTCCGGCCAAAATTGGTCTCGCGCAGAAAGCCTATGCGTTGCGCAATCGCCATGCTGGCTTCTCCCTTGCCGGCTATGCCCTGCACGATGGTCAGACCGTACTTCTTGGTGTCGACCAGCCATGCCATCAGTGCCGCGTCGTCGTTCAGGATGGCAGCGGCGTCATGGCGCACAGCGCCACCCGGCAGGTCGGCTGCGCGCCAGTAGCTGTGTTCCACCACGGCCGCGTCACGCAGCGGCACACCGGGGCGATGCGCCGCCAGCCAATCGGCCGTGAAGTGGCTGGACGGGCCCTCGTGTTCCCATGCCAGTTCCAGTCGACCATCGGCCAGGATGGTCGACGAACGCAGCAACGGCGCGTCGGGCACGGACAGCAGGTCAAACGCACGCTCGCCGGTCTGCGGGTGAAAACCCTCGGGGCAACTGTCGAGCAGCCACATCAGGCTGTACACCGCCTGGCTTGCATCCGAAAAGCCGACTTCCAGGGACTGAGTTCCGCTCGGTTGTGCGGCGGTGAAATGGACAGCGGCCATGAACTGGGGCTCCTTGTGGACGAGTCGGGAAACAGGCTACGACATGAAATCGCGGACGCAATTTGGCAGCTAGCACTGCAATGTAGCGCCGTATCGATGGCAGCCCGATGCTGGCGTCGACTTGCGTTGTCGGTGTGGCGACAAGAATGTCTGCGCCTGACCCGGTTTTACGGCGTCAATCCACGCATTGGTGCGCGATGTACTGTGCCGTCATCAGGTCCAGGTGGGCGCCGCCGCCGGACTTGAACAGCGTGATCTGCTGCAGATCCGTGCGGCCCTGCACCTGGCCACTGCATAGCTCGAACAAGTCGGCCAGGACATCGGAACGCGAGATCGCGCCACTGGCGATGGGTTGCGTCAGGTCACCGACATGTTCGACTGTGAACCAGCGGCTGTCGACGAACAACCGGGCGCGGCGCACGGCGTCGTCGTCGGTCTCGCGCATGTCGGGCGTGTAGCCGCCGATCAGGTCCAGGTGGGCGCCGGGGCGAAGCCATTCGCCCAGCACCAGCGGCGTGTGGCTGCTGGTGGCGCAACACACGATGTCGGCCGCGCGCACGGCTGCTTCCAGATCATTTGCCACCGACGCCGATGTACCCTGCACGGTGCGAGCGACGGCCTGTGCCTTTTCTGCCGTGCGGTTCCATACCATCACCTGCCGCAGCCCCGGCCGTATCGCCTGGTAGGCGCGGATAAGGTAGGGTGCCAGCGCCCCTGCTCCCACCATCAGCAGGCTGCGCGCGTCCCGGCGCGCCAGCATATCGGCGCCCAGTGCCGAATCGGCGGCGGTCTTCCAGTAGGTGAGTTCGGTGCCGTCGATGACGGCCTGCGGCGAGCCGTCGTTGCCGTCGAACAGCAGGTAGACGCCCTGCACGGCGGGCGCCGACCGGTTGTTCGGAAACATCGTCACGACCTTGACGCCCAGGTCGCCGCCGACCTGCCAGGCTGGCCAGACCAGCACCGCGTTGTTGGCGCCCGAGGCCGACCGTTGCTGCATCAACACGCGTTCGACCGCGGGTGGTGGCGCCCGATGGGCGGCGCGCAGGTGGGCGATCAGACCGGTGAAATCAATTCCCCGACCGATCTGTGCTGCGTCGATGAAACGGATGGCCATGTTGAAAACTGTGGCGCTGCGATGGGGCCGTTACAGCGTGCGCGCCAGCCTGCGCGCCTCATAGATTGCATGCACGGCGAGCCGGGCGGCAGTCGCGTCGCCCACCACGTGCAGTTCAGCCACCGTGCCGAGCAAGGCTTCGGCCAGGTCGGTCTGTGTGGTGTTGGTGGTGGCCAGAACCAGCGCGTCGGCGTCGATGCGACGTCTCGCTGCCATCGAGCAGCGAGCGTACGCTCGCACCATCCCCGTGCCAGGTAGTGACAACCGATTCGGTCATCCAGTTGGCGCCCAGTTGGGCCAGCCGCGCGCGCAATTGCCCGTCGCCCGCGGTGCGCTGTATCCAGTAGCCGACCATCGGCCAGCCGCTGACGATGGTGACCTGGTGGCCCAGCTCGGCCAGATGCCAGGCGGTGCCGCCGCCGCGCCAGTCGCCGGTGTCGTCGATCAGCACGACGCGCTTGCCCGGCTTGGCCAGGCGGCCCATCACGTCTTCGATAGACCAGACGTTGGGTTTATCGACGCCGGGCAGGACGGCCTGCTGCGGCAACTGGCGTTGAAACCCGGTGGCGCTGGGCAGCGAACCGGTGGCGATGACGATGGCGTCGGCAGCAAAGGCGGGTACATCGTCGGCATCGAGCGGCGTGTTCAGCCGCAGGTCGACACCGAGCCGCGCCAGTTCGCGTTCGTACCAGTCGATCAGTTCCAGGATCTGCGTGCGCCGCGGTTGCTGGCCGGCCAGCCTGAAGGCGCCGCCGACCCGCGGGCCGGCCTCGGCCAGCGTGACACGGTGGCCGCGCTCGGCGGCCACGCGCGCGGCTTCCAGGCCGGCCGGGCCGCCGCCGACGACCAGGATGTGGCGCGGTGTGGCGGCCGGCGTCGAACCGGTCGCCACCCCATTCGAACTCGCGCCCGGCCGACGGGTTGACCAGGCAGGAGATCCAGTAGTCGCGCGAGCGCCGGCCCCAGCACATCTGGTTGCACGAAATGCAGCCGCGCACCCGGTCCGCCTGGCCGGCGCGCGCCTTGTTCGCCAGGTGCGGATCGGCGATCTGGCCGCGCACGATGCTGACCATGTCGGCTTGACCGGATGCGACCACATAGTCGGCGTTTTCCGGCGTGCGGATATGGCTCTCGGCCTGTACCTTGGCGTGCGTGACGACCTTCTTCAGCGCTTCGGCCAGCGGCGCGCCGAGCTTGTCGGCGAACTGGAAGGTCGGCATCAGCTCGGCGAAGTTGAAATAGCCGCCGGTGCCGCAGCTGATGTAGTCGATCAGCTGGCGTTGATCCAGCCATTGCACGACCTCGCACAGGCCCTCGATCGTGAGCGCGATCTCGACACCGGTGTCGACACTGGCATTGAGCCCGATGATGAAGTCCTCGCCGACCTGGGCGCGGGTGCGTGTGATGATCTCGCGACGTGAAGCGCATGCGGTTGTCGAGCGACTGCCGCCCCAATGGTCGTCGCGCCGGTTCGACCAGGGCAGCCAGAACTGCTCGATCAGGCCGTTGTAGGCGCCGAACAGCTCGACACCGTCGAAGCCGGAGCGCTGCGCGCGCACGGCGGCTGCGACAAAGGACTTCGATGATCTCCTCGATCTCGTCGCCAGTCATCTGGTGGCTGCCGTCGGCGTCGTGGTAGGACGGCAGGCCGCGAGGGCGACCAGTGCGCCGAATACGAGTTGTCGAAGTCGCCGTGCTGGCCTACGTGGTAGAGCTGCTGCAGCATCACCGCACCCTCGGCATGGCAGGCGTCGGTGATGCGCTGCAGCGGCTCGATGATGGCGTCGCTGGAATGCAGCATGTTGCCGCGCGTGAGCACCGCTGTCGCATGCACCGGCACCGGCTCGACGACGATCATCGCGGCGCCCCCCCTGGCGCGCTCCAGGTAGTAGCCCAGATGCCGCGCGCCGGGGATGCCCTGCTCGGCCATGTTGGCGGTGTGGGCGCCGAACACGATGCGATTGCGCAGCGTCTTGTGGCGCAGCTGCAGCGGCGCGAAGAGGTGGGGGAAAGCTTGTGGCATGCGGCAAAGACCTGGCGGTGCGGGCTGAACAGTTCTGCGGTGCGTCGATCAGAGGTCTTTCACCAGCCGCAGCGCATCGTAGATCGCCGCATGGGTATTGCGCGCCGATACCGCGTCGCCGATGCGGAACAGCTGGAATGCACCCGACCCTGGAACTGGCGCGGTCTGTGGCTTCCGCCGATCAGCGCGGTGTAGTCGACCGCGCCCTGGTTGCTCGCGCGCGGCTTGAGCTCGAAATACAGCTCGTCCAGCGGCCGCGTGCCGTGGTTGACGACCACCTGATCGACCCGGCGTTCCTTGCGCACGCCACCATAGTCGCTGCCCACGATGGCCAGCAGGCAAGCGTCGGACTCGCGCTGCACAGCCTCCAGCCGGAAGGTCACGGTGAAGGTGACATCGTGCTTTTGCAGGCTGCGCATATAGGGCACGAGGTTCATCGCCATGACCTCGGGCGAGAAGCTGCGATCGGGCGTCATGATCTCGACCCTGGCGCCGGTCTGCGCGATGACCTCGGCCGCCTGCAGGGCTGCGTGATCGCCGGCGTCGTCGAAAATCAGCACATTGCGGCCGGGTTTGGCGTCGCCGCTGAGGATGTCCCAGCTCGACACCACCAGTTCATTGCCCGCCGAGAGGATCTCGGTATGCGGCAGCCCGCCGGTGGCGATGATGACCACGTCGGGCTTCTCGGCCAGCACGGTATCCGCATCGGCAAGCGTGTTGAAACGGAACCCGACGCCCTTGTCCTCGCAGCGCGCGAGCCGCCAATCGATGATGCTGATCATCTCGCGCCGGCGCGGGCTCTGACTGGTGAGGCGGATCTGGCCGCCAGCCTTGGGTGCCGCCTCCAGCACGACGACCTCGTGGCCGCGCTCTGCTGCAACTCGCGCCGCCTCCAGCCCGGCCGGTCCGGCTCCGACCACGACGACCTTGCGTTTCTCGGTGGCTGGCGTGATCTCGTGCGGCATCGTCAGCTCGCGGCCGCTCGCCGGGTTGTGGATGCAGTAGGCCTCGCCGCCCTGGTAGATGCGGTCGAGGCAGAAATTGGCGCCGACGCAGGGCCGGATCGTGTCCTCCTTGCCGGCCATGATCTTGCGCACGATATGCGGGTCGGTCAGGTGGGCGCGCGTCATGCCGACCATGTCGAGCTTGCCCGAGGCAATCGCGTGGCGCGCCGTGGTCACGTCCTGGATCTTGGCGGCATGGAAGGTCGGGAATCCGGTGGCGGCGCGGATCTCGCCGGCAAAGTCCAGGTGCGGATTGCTGCGCATGCCCTGCACCGGGATCAGGTCGGTCAGGCCGGCGTCGGTGTCGATATGGCCGCGCACGATGTTGAGGTAGTCGACCAGGCCGCTGTCACGCAGCATCTTCGAGATCGTGATGCCGTCCTGGGCCGAGAAGCTGTTGGTCAGCGTGTCGTCGGCCGAATAACGCAGACCCAGGATGGGCTTGTCGCCGACGCGTTTGCGCACCGCGCGCAACACGTCGAACGCGAAGCGCGCCCGGTTCTCCAGGCTGCCGCCATAGGGCGCGTCCAGCGTGTTGGTCAGCGGCGACCAGAACTGCTCCATCAGGTGGCCGTAGGCCTCGAACTCGACGCCATCGACACCGGCTGCGACCATGCGCTCGGTGGCGTCGACATAGTCCTGGATGATGCGGCTGATGTCCCAGTCCTCCATCTTCTTCGGGAAGGCCCGGTGCGCCGCCTCGCGTTCATGCGAAGGCGCCACCACCGGCAGCCAGTCGGCCTTGGACCAGGTCGTGCGCCGGCCCAGGTGGGTGAGCTGGATCATCACCGCGCAGTCGTGTTCGTGGATGGCGTCGGTCATGTCGCGCATCCACGGCACGACCTCGTCCTTGTAGGCCAGGATGTTGTTGAACACCGGCGGGCTGTCGCGCGAGACCGCGGCCGAGCCGGCCGTCATGGTCATCGCCACGCCGCCCTTGGCGCGCTCGACCTGGTAGGCGCGGTAGCGCTGCTTGGGCATGCCGTCCTCCGGATAGGCCGGCTCGTGGGCGGTGACGATGATGCGGTTCTTCAGGCGCAGGTGGCGCAGCTGGAAAGGCTGGAGCAGGGGGTCGTTGCTGAGCGACATGGATGGATTCCTCAATACCATTGATCCGTCATCGACGCCTTCTTGCGCGCCACGTAGTCACGAATCGACTCGTCCACGGCTTCGTCGATGGGTGGCGCCTGATATTCTGCCAGTGAGGCTTTCCAGCGCGCATTGGCGCGGGTGGCGCTGTCGTGCGAACCGTCCTCGCTCCAGGTCTCGAACGGTCGGTCGTCGGAGATGGTGGAGTCGAAAAATGCCGTGGTGTAGTTGGCCATGGTGTGAGCACAACCGAGGAAAGTGGCTGCCCGGGCCGACCTCCTTGAAGGCGTCGATCGCCAGGGTGTTGTCGTCCACGGTGACGCCGGCCATGTAACTGTGCAGTGCGCCGCAGAAGTCGGCGTCCATCATGAACTTCTCGTAACTCATGGCGAGCAGGCCGTCCAGAAAACCGGCCGAGTGCAGGATGAAGTTGGCGCCGCAGTGCACCGCCGAGAGCATCGACATCACCGCTTTCCTGCATCGCCTGGCCATCGGGCAGCTTGGACGTGGTGAAGGATCCGGCGCAGCGCAAGGGCAGGCCGAGCCGGCGCGCCAGTTGCCCGATCACCATCGAGCCGATGGCGGGCTCGGGCGTGCCGAAGGTCGGGCGAACCGGAACGCAGCGACATGCTGGACAGGAAGTTGCCGAAGATCACCGGCGCGCCCGGGCGCTCGAGTTGTGTGATGGCGCAGCCGACCATGGTCTCGGCCAGCGACTGCGCAATGGCGCCGGCATTGGTCACCGGGCCCATGGCACCGCCCAGGATGAAGGGCACGATCACGGCCGCCTGGTTGGCGCGGGCATAGGCGCGGGCGGCGGTCGTCATGGTGCCGTCCCACAGCAGTGGCGAGTTGACGTTGACATTGCCCATCACGACGCAGTTCTTGTCGACGAAATCGGCACCGAACAGCAGGCGGCTCATCTCGACCGAATCCTCGGCGCGCTCCTGCGACGTGATGGATCCCATGTAGGCCTTGTCGGAGTAGCGCATGTGGGCATACACCATGTCCAGATGGCGCTTGTTCACCGGTACATCGGTTGGCTCGCAGACGGTGCCGCCCGAGTGGTGCAGCCACGGGCAGTTGTAGGCCAGCTTGATGAAATTCTGGAAGTCTTCCAGCGTGCCGTAGCGCCGGCCTTTGTCCAGGTCCATCACGAAGGGCGAGCCGTAGGCCGGTGCGAACACCACGTTGTTGCCACCGATCTGCACCGAGCGCGCCGGATTGCGCGCATGTTGGGTGAATTCCCTGGGCGCGGTCTTGAGGATCTCGCGCAGGTGGCCGGGCTCGAAAGTGCACCCGCATGCCGTCGACCCTGGCGCCGGATTTGCGGAACATGGCCAGGCATTCATCGTCGTCGCGGATGTCCAGCCCGACCTCGGCCAGGATGCGGTCGGCGGCGGCCTCGATCTTCTGCAGGTTTTCCTCGCCCATGATGTCGTAGGTCGGGATGTTGCGCCGGATATAGGGCGGAGCCGATGGTTTTGCATTCGGGTCGCGCCGCTCACGGCCGCCGCGGCGGCTGCGTTTGGTATCAGTGTCACTCATGGCATTGCACCTGGTTCACGGCCGGAAGTCTGCCGTATGGCTTGGATGTTAGAGGAGATTGAACGGATTTGTGATCGGCATATGTTTTCATCCTTGCCATAAGATCGGCTCATGGCAAAACGATTCCAGCAACCGGCCATGGCCAACCTGATCGCGTTCGAGGCAGCGGCCCGCACCGGCAGTTTCACGCGTGCCGCCGAGGAGTTGTCGATCAGCCAGCCGGCGATCAGTCACGCCATGCGCGAGCTCGAAAGCGAACTCGGCGTGGCGCTGTTCCAGCGTCGCCACAAGGGCGTCGAGACCACCGATGCGGGTCGCCACCTGTATGAGCAAGCCAGCCTGGGCTTGACGCTGATCGACCAGGCCCTGGGCGAAGTGCGCGCGATGACGCCCGGACCCCAGGTGACGCTGGCGGTGTCCACCGCGACCGCGACCTGGTGGCTGCTGCCGCGCATTGCCCGCTTCAAGCAGCAACACCCGGACATCGAACTGCGCTGCATCACCACCGACACCGACCTGGACCTGGGTCGCGAACGCATCGATCTGGCGATCACGCTGGGCACCGGCGAGTTTCCGCAGCATCAGCGCTGGCATTTCGTCGACGAGGAGATCTTTCCGGTATGCAGCCCGGCCTATTTGAAGGAGCACGGCGCCATTGCCGATGTGCAGGCGCTGACAAGGCCAGTCTGCTGCACCTGGAAGAACGCTACCGCCCGCGCCTGGGCTGGTCGGGCTGGCTGGCGCGTTTTGGCGTGGCGTTGGGACGCAATACCAGGCTGTTTCGCTTCAACGACTATTCGGTCGTGCTGCAGGCTGCCATCGAAGGGCAGGGGGTTGCCCTGGGTTGGCGCCACCTGGCCGATCCGCTGATCGAACAAGGCTTGTTGGTGCGGCCGGTCCCGCAGAGTGTGACGACCGAGCAGCCGATCTATATCGTGGCGTCTCGGCGCGGCAAGTTGCGGCCGGAAGCGGTATTTCTGCGTGATTGGTTGGTGGGGGAGGCGGCGATGGTGGCGAGGCCGTAGGGACCTGGCTGTCCGACCGGTCGCTCAAGCGAATCTGCCATTGGCGTTGAACCTAGAAACGGCAGTTGACCGCTTGCGTCTCGCTGGCAGCCCGCAGGCACACTGAACAACGAGGCCACGATGTGGTTCACCAGTATGGTGACAGCGCTACGCACCCGAGCGCACCCCGCTGAACGCGCCATGCGGCGTTGTTCGTCCTTGCGCACAGAAGTGCGCGGCGTCCTCTCGCCTTGCCTGGCACGCCCATCGGAGTACGCTCGGGCGCGTTCAACTGCCGTTTCTAGGTTGAACCTAGAAACGGCAGTTGACCGCTTGCGTCTCGCTGGCAGCCCGCAGGCACACTGAACAACGAGGCCACGATGTGGTTCACCAGTATGGTGACAGCGCTACGCACCCGAGCGCACCCCGCTGAACGCGCCATGCGGCGTTGTTCGTCCTTGCGCACAGAAGTGCGCGGCGTCCTCTCGCCTTGCCTGGCACGCCCATCGGAGTACGCTCGGGCGCGTTCAACTGCCGTTTCTAGGTTGAATTGATGCAAAGTGATGTCGAATTTGATGCAAGGGGGCAGCATGCGAACAACCATCACGATTGACGATGACCTATATGACAAGGCGATTGCGCTGGCCGATCCAGGACTCGAGAAATCTGAACTGATCCGCGAGTGTGTGCGCGCCTTCATCCAGATCCAAACAGCCCGTCGCCTGGCCGCGCTCGGTGGCGCAGCAAGCGGAATTGCTGACGTTCATCGAGCGCTGGCGCCTGTTCGGGCGTGGCTGCGGACTTGTGGAGATGCGCTTGCTGGCGGCCGCATTTTGTCCGATCAGGCTCGCATCTGGACGCACGATCGACGGCTCGCGGCATTGGCGGATGAATTGGGCTGTCGGTATTCTCCGCCGGAGCGTGCTTCTTCTCTTTGAATCCCCGGCGGTAGTGGCGGATGGAGGCCGTTTCGCCAAAGGCTGTGATTGACGGTTGGTTGGGGACCCTCCCCGGCGTCCGGCCTTGTCTTGCTCAAAATGGGATCGGTCAATGCCTGCGCCCATCGCGGTCGCCGCGATCGTTGCGGTCATTGAAATAGCCTCTATTTCCATGTCCGTGTTTGCTGTGCCATTTGCCTCGATGCCAGCCCGGATGCTGGCTGTAGCGGATGTAGACCGGCTGCTGTACGAACACCGGGCGCGTTTGCAAATAGACCGGCGCAGGCTGGACGTAGACCGGATGCCCATAGACGCGCGGCGGTGGAACGTAGACAGGTGCCCGGTGCATCCGGCCCCCGGGCACCTGTATGCCGATGGAGACCGTCACGTCGGTACGCGCTTGCGCAGTGGATGTGGCGCCAAGTGCGGCCAAGCTCATCGCGGCGGCTGTGGCGAAGCGACGGAAGAGTGCGGTGGATGACATCTGGCTGACTCCTGGGGTTGATATGCCCCTATGGTGCGACCGAGCGACTGAACCATGCCTGAACAGAAACGATTCTTTGCGCTTTGCGCCAGTCACAAGCCGCCCTGGCGCAATCACGGCGCTGGCAATGCGATCTCGACCCGCGCTCCACCCCAGTTCGAGCGCGTCAGTGTCAGCGTCCCCTGGTGGCTCGCCACCAGATCATTCACCACAGCCAGACCCACGCCATGGCCGGGTACTTTTTCGTCGGCCCGCACATGCAACAACAACACCGAAGCAGGTTCATCGGGAAAGCCCGGACCGTCGTCGTCGATGCGCACGCTCAGGCCCTGCAGATCGCGGCTGACGCGCACCGCGACACGCTGGTGGGCCCACTTGCAGGCGTTGTCCATCAGGTTGCCCAGAACTTCGAACGCGTCGCCCTCGTCGATGCGCCACTGCAGATCGGCGGGACAGTCAACGGTGATTTCCAGGTCCTTGCCGGCATGCACCTTGGCCAGCGCATCGCGTATGCGCGCGAGCACCGGCGTCAGGTGCAGAAAGGGCACGAAACGCGCCGTGCCGCTGGCGCCGGCGCGGCCCAGCTGGTGCTGCACGATGTCGTCCATGCGCTGGACCTGTTCCTTCACCGTCGCCGGCAGGCGCTCGGGTTCGTCCATTGCGCCGCGCAATACGGCTAACGGCGTCTTCAGGCTGTGCGCGAGAAAACTCAGAGCCTCCTTGAAGCGCGTCTGGCGCACCCGTTCCTGGCGCATCAGCGTGTTGAGGTTGTCGGTCAGCGCGGCGATCTCGCGCGGGTAGTGCTGCTGCACCTCGGCCTGCTCGCCCTGCTCAATGCGTCGTATCTCCTGCGCCACGCGGCGCAGCGGCGCCAGACCCCATTGCAACAGCGCGGCCTGCGACAGCAGCAGCAACAGGCCTGCGCCACCCAGCCAGGTCCACAAGGTACGCTTGAATGCCGCCACTTCGCGGTCGAAACCGGCGCGGTCCTCGAGCACGGACAAGGCCAGCGGTACCGTGCGCGTGCCGACGACCCAGGAAACGCCGTAGCCGACCGCCAGGTAGCTGCGCCCATTGGCACTGGGCGTTTCGTAGCGCCATTGGCCGACTGGTGCGTCGGTTAAAAAGGGTGGCTGGCTGGTGACAGCCGAGGGCGAGCGCCACTGCGTGTCGCGTGCCAGATTGCGCACGCTTGCGTACAAGCCCGAGCCGGGCAGCGTCAGTCGCGGTTCGGGAAATGACGGCGGCATCACCAGTGCCCCGTCGGCGCTGACTTCGGTTCCTGCCAGCAACAGGTAGACCGTGCTTTGCAGCTGGGCGAAGTGGGCGGTGCGCACGCTGTCGGCATGGGCCCGCTGCACCGCCCATCCGGCTGCGGCCATGAAAGCGATCAACACCAGCGTGGCGCCGAGAGTCAACCGGGTACGGATGGAGTCGCGGGTGAAGACGGACGCGGCGCCGGTCATGGCGGACTTTCGCGCGGTCGCGGGGGCGAGGCCATGCATTTCCCGCGCGCGGCCATGTGCCAGGTGGGGCCGTCGTCGGTTTGCGCCGGTTCAGCCGTTCTCATACCAGGGTGAAGCGGTAGCCGCGCCCGCGCAGCGTCTCGATCGGGGCCAGCGTGCCGGTGGGGTCGAGCTTGCGACGCAGCCGGCCGATCAGCACTTCCAGTACATTGCTGTCGCGGTCGTCGTCGTGCGCATAGAGGTAGTCCGACAGCTCCTGCTTGCTGACCACGCGCGCGCGTTCGCGCACCAGGAATTCGAGCACGCGGTATTCGAACCTGGTCAGGTCCACCGGCGTGTCCGAGAGCCGGGCTTGCTGGGCTGCAAAGTCGATGGACAACGGCCCGAGCGTAAGTACGTCCGAGGCGGACCGCGTCGCGCGCCGCAACAAGGCCTTCAGGCGTGCCGCCAGTTCCGGGTATTCAAATGGCTTGACCAGATAGTCGTCGGCGCCGGCCTCCAGGCCCGAGACCTTGTCCTGCCAGCTGCTTCGCGCGGTGAGGATCAGGATCGGCAGTGTGCGGCCATCCGCGCGCAAGCGCTGCACGATGGTCAGGCCATTGACCTTGGGCAGGCCCAGATCGACGATGGCCAGGTCGACCGGGTATTCGCGTGCCTGGTGCAGACCATCCTCGCCATCGGCTGCCTGGTCGACGCGGTAACCGTCGGCCTCGAGCCGGCGCGCCAGCGTCAGCCGCAACGGGGCCTCGTCTTCGATCAGCAGCAGGCGCATGGATAGCCGATTCCGGCGATCGTGCTGCTAGCCGCCGCGGCCGGCTTCGGCGTCAATGAACACCACACGCACTTCACCACGGGGTGTGACGACCTTGACGCGCCACACGGTTCGGCGACCAGCCTCGGTCTTGTCCACCGACAACACGCGCCCGCCGGTTTGGCGCTGCGCTGCGGCTGCTGCTTGATCACGGCCGATCTCGGCCAACGCAGGCCCAGCCAGAGTCAAAGCCACGGCGCAGACGGCCAGCAGGCGCATCGCTGAGCGACGGACGCATTGCCAGGTCGCGCACCACCGAGCGCCATCCAGGCACCGGCTCCGATGGGTGGCGCATGCACCCGCGCCGATCATGGAATGTCGTGCTGCGGCAGAAAACATGCTGGCATCGTACTACTGCATTGCATGCGTCAGCGGACAACGGGTTCGACCGACACCCTGACCTGCAAGCGCGGGCCCGGATCCTGGGGCAGCAACGCCACAAATTGCTGGCCCCGGTATTCGTACGTGACCTGATAGCCGGTCAGGCGATTCTGCACCTCGTTCACAGTCTGGCAGGTTTGCACCTGGCGCGGCACCTGTTCGTAACGCTCGCCACGGTCACGGTTGGCTACCCGATCGCCAGTGAACGCCCCCACCACGGCACCGAGCGCCGTGGCAGCCTCGCGCCCATGGCCTTTGCCAAGCTGGTTACCCACCAACGCACCCGCCACGCCGCCAATCACAGCGCCACCGTAGCTTCGCCTGTCCTCGATGCGATGTGTCTGGTTGATCCACTGGCTACTGCATTCCTGGCGCGGCACGGTCACGGTTTCGTATTGCGGCTGCACGCTGCGCACGCGCGCAGTGTCGACATAGGTCTGGGCGTTGGCCGTCAACGCCGTAGCGGCGAGCAGTGCGAGAGGGATGAAACGGTTCACGAAGAGGCTCCTGGGATTGGGATGGAGCGTATCGTGCGCCGGCATGCCTGAATGCCGGCTGAATGGATTGAACCTAGAAACGGCAGTTGACCGCTTGTCGTACGTTGGAGAAGCTCATGCAGTTGGGCGGTGGGACGGCAGCCACGCAGTCACCAAATCCACCCGATCGAATAGGTTCAAGTCGTCTTTCTGACTGCCAACGACCATCAAAGGCCTCCTGGGCGTGCGCTGCTTGGCGCACTTGTTTCCTGGTGCGAGGACGCCACGCAGTTTCTGCCGTTGCGCTTGGCGAGATAAACACTTTGATCCGCGGCTTTCAACAAGTCGCTGGGCTTGCTCATGGCTGCCGTGCGCATTGCCACGCCAACACTGACGCTTCCCTGCCACTCACCGTCTCCAGCGGCAACGTGAACACAGGCAACGGATTGACGCAATTTTTCGGCAATTTGCATGGCACCATCTATTGGGGTTCTGGCACAGATGACCAGAAACTCGTCGCCGCCAAGGCGACAAACGATGTCATCCGTACGCACAGAATTACGCAGCAGTTGTGACAGCTGCCGCAGCACCTCGTCACCCGCATCGTGGCCGTAGTTGTCGTTGATCGCCTTGAACCCATCCGCATCAACCATCATGCAGGCTAGCGGCGTGTCGTGTCGCTTTGCCACGTGCCATTCGCGATCCAGGCTCAGAATACCGTGGCGACGATTGGGCAGGTTGGTGAGTGCATCGGTCATGGCCATGCTCTCCAGTTCTCGCGTCCGTTCGGCAATGCGATCTTCAAGCGTCTGGTTCAGCGAAAACAAGGCTCGATTGCGCTCGGACACCTGTTGGAATAGTCCCTCCACCGCGCGCAACAAGGTCGCGGTCGCCGGATCCTTGCCTTTCATGTGTGCGGCCAAAGCGTCGTCATGGGAAACCTCGGCCGATATGGCAGACATCACATGGGCCATCGCCTGGTCTGTTCCGAGAATGTGATAGGCGAGCCAATTGCTCAGAAAGCTGAGCAAGGCGTGTGCGCCATTACTGTCATCGGCCTTCATTTCGGCGTGCAAGTTCGTCACCTCACGAAGAAACAATGCGTGTTCCTTCTGGTGATGCGAAAGATAGTTGTGGCCAAACCCCGATTCGGCCATGAGTTTTTCTTCCTCATGGAAATGGTATTGAGCGTAGCTCTCCAGTTGACCAAACACCCGCTCGATATCCTCGGTCGACGGGCCGTTTGCATCCGTCAGCAGTTCACCAAACTGGTTGATGATGTCTACAAGATGCCGGTGTTGCTCGTCAACCGTGGCAAGGCCGGTAACGAAGCACGGGTCCCAAACGAATAGTTTCATGGCAATAAACCCAACAGATTCTTCCAATTGAGGTGGGGCCTGGAGTGGCCTGACTCGACCTCGCGAACACCCCGGGCAATGTCCTTTTGTACGAGTGTCCAGTGTATTGGAGCGGGAAAGCTGGACTTTCCATGTGGACTTGCCCACCGCCCGGGCGCTGCCGCCAGCTCACACGTCCCCGTTGCGATGTCCTTCTGATGCGGTCAATCCGCCATCGGCACATTCACCGCCTGCCGCGGCTGGCGCATCTGCCAGGCCAGGTGGGCCAGCAGGGCTGCAATCACGATGGCGCCGCCCAGCAGTGTGCGACCGACTGGCACTTCGCCATGCACGAGCCAGACCCAGACCGGGCCGAGCACCGGCTCGGCGGTGCTGATCAGCGCCGCCACGGCGGCTGGCAGCAGGCGCACACCGGTGACGAAGCACATCATGCCCAGTGCCAGGTTGAGTGCGCCGAACACGAACAGCCAGGCGGCGTCGGCGGCGCTCACTTGCAGCGAGCCGGCAAACAGGAGTCCGGCCACCAGGGTGACCAGCGTGCCAAGGCAGGCTGCCGGCATCATGCGCACATGGGCATTGCGCCGCGTCAGCACCGTGGCCAGCGCAAACGACAGCGCGATCACCAGGGCCAGGCTGTCGCCGACAGGCGAGACACTGCCATCGAGCGAATCGGACACCATGACGGTGATGCCGGCCATGACAGCAGCGATCGCGACCCAGGTGCCCGCGCTGACGCGTTCGCCGAACAGCAGAAACATCATCAAGGCGGCGAACAGCGGCGCGCCGGCCTGCATCAGCAGGATGTTGGCCACCGTGGTGTGCGACAACGCGACGATGAAGGAGGTCGACGCGGTGGCAAAGCACAGGCCGACTCCGATACCGGCCCAGCCCATGCCGGCGAACAGCGCCCCGGTGCCACGCAGGCCGTCGCGTTTGAGCATGAAGCCGAGCAGGAACACGGCGGCGCATAGCGAGCGCCAGAAGATGATGGTCCAGCTGTCGGTGACGCTGAGAAAGCGCGCAATCGCGCCACCGAAGCTCCATACCGCCGCTGCGCCGAAGACCAGCCAGGCGCCGCGCGGGTCAATGCCACCGCTTGTCATGGGCAGCCAGCCGGTCAGCGCTGGATCAGCTCAACCTTGTAGCCGTCCGGATCGGTGACGAAGGCGATCACCGTTTTGCCGCCCTTGACCGGGCCGGCTTCGCGTGTGACGTTGCCACCGGCGGCCTTGATGCGCTCGCAAGCGGCATGGGCATCCTCGACCTGCAGCGCGATGTGACCGTAGGCGTTGCCCATGTCATAGTGGTCGACACCGTGGTTGTAGGTCAGCTCCAACTCGGCGTGGTCGGGGTTCGATCCGTAGCCGACGAAGGCCAGTGTGTACTTGTATTCGGTGTTTTCCGAGGTGCGCAGCAGTTGCATGCCAAGCACCTTGGTGTAGAAGTCGATGGAGCGCTGGAGATCGCCAACGCGCAGCATGGTGTGGAGTAGTCGCATGGTTCGTCGATGTAATGCCTGCAGTGTCGCAAGCTGTGGTGGGAAGTGGGATCTGTCAGCGGGTCGGCCAAATTGTGGCACGCCTGGCGCTCCCGGGCTGGTGAATCACGACCGCGGCCGGCCGTCAGTTCACAGGATGGCAGCCGTGCACCATGCGCCTGGTCCGGGCCGCCGAGCCGAATACGTCACCGATGTCATTTCCTTGCCGCGGCCGGCAGCTCGAAGACCAGGCAGGTCGTTGTGGCATGCGCATACAGGGTGCCGTCGGGCCCTACCAGGCGTGCGTCGGCAGTGGCCAGCTGGCGCCCGCAGTGGATGACGCGCCCCTCGGCGCGTACCCGCGGAACCTTGGTCGTGATAGAGCGCACCAGGTTGACGCTGAGTTCGGCCGTGGTGTAGGCGCGACCCACCGGCATCATGGTGTGCACGGCGCAACCGAGGGCGGAATCGAGCAATGTGGCGAACCAGCCACCATGGACGCTGCCCAGCGGGTTGTAGTGCGCCAGTTTCGGCGTGCCCTGGAATACGGCACTGCCAGGGCCCACGGCAATCAGTATGAAATCCAGTGTATGGGCGATCGGCGGGTAGGGCACTTCGCCGCGCAACATGGCCTGCATCACTTCCATGCCGGTCTTGCCGGCCAACATTTCTGGCGTGCCGACACCGCTGCCGATGCCGCCCTCCAGGATCGGGGCGACCCGTTGTTCGTCGGCCATCCAGGCCTCGAGCAGGTTGACAGGTGCAGCTGCGCCAGGTGCTTGTGGGGTCATGGTGGATTGAATTTAGTTGTATATGCAATCATTGTAGCTAGAATGCCCGGATGACCGTCCGCAGCCAACTCCGCAGCACCGCAACGGCGAGCGCAGCCTTGCCACCCAAGGGTTGTACCAACCTGCGTCTGCGTCAGCTGATGCGCGGCCTGGATCAGATCTACGATGCTGAACTGGCGCGCTCCGGGCTGCGGACCACACAGTATTCGCTACTCTCGCATGTTGTGCGCCTGGGGCCACTGCGCCCGGGTGAACTGGCCAGGGTCATGAAGATGCAGGCGTCGACACTGACACGCAACCTGCAGCCTCTGGTGGTGGCGGGCTGGGTCGAGGTGGGTGCCGGTGATGACGCGCGCAGTCGCAGCGTGTCGGCCACTGCCTGCGGGCGCGAGAAGCGTGCGCAGGCCCAGCGCCACTGGAAGGCAGCGCAAGTGCGCGTCAACCAGCTGCTGGGCGAGGCGCAGGTCGCCACCCTGCATACGGTGCTCGACCGCGCACTGGAGCGCCTGGGGGAGAACGCCGAAGCGCTCGAGGAGGCTGGCGACGCGGGCTGATTCCGCAGGAGGTGCACAAGCCTCGTCGTGATCGGGTTTGCGCTTGTGCCGATGTCCCGCGGCAGGCCCATAATGGTGTGGCCGATCCATCCCTTGGCGCAAGCCATCAACGCAACGAGGAGCCAGTCATGATCAAGTCGGGAATCGACCAGGACGCCATCATCAGCATGTTCTCGCAAGCCACCGCCAAGCAGGGCGAGGCGACGCGCAAGGCGGTCAGCGAGGCGACGCTCAAGGCCTTGCAGGGGCGCGAACTGTCGATGGCAAACATCCGCAAGGTGCTCAAGTCCGTGACCGATGCCAGCTCGGCCGGTGCCGCGCTCAATCCGGGCGGGCAGGTCGATGTCGAAGCCTTGTTGTCCAAGGCCTTTGCCGGTATGGATGCGGCCTTGTTGCAGGCGGTGCAGGCCAATCGCAAGGCGCTCGAGCAGTTTGCCAGTCAGGGCGTCGACATGCAGAGCAAGCAGATGCAAAGTGCCTTGACCAATGTCGAGAAAATGGAGGACGTCTTTTTCGCCACCGTGAGCAAGGCCGTCAAGGACGCCAGCGGCCCGATGCAGGGCCCCTGGGAGCATGTGTTGTCGGCGATGAGACTCACCGGCACAAAAACCGGCAATCAGGCACAAGTGACGATCGAGCAGTTGATGCAACAGTCACACGATGCCATACGCAACAGCCGGGCCAGCAGCATGAAGGCGGCGCAAGCCATGATGGACAGTTATTCGGCCCTCGTCAGTGGCGTCTTGATCGGCATGTCCGAAGGCTTGTCGCAAGCGGGGTCGGGCGCCGCGCGCGAAGGACGTGCGCGCAAGAAGTAGCGTGTCGGCCAAACACCGTATCGGTGCGTGCAGCGTGCTGTGTGGGTTCGCTGGCAGGTGGGGCGCGGCATGCTTGCGCGCGCGATTGCGCCGATGCCTGCTCCCGCTGGTCTTGCTGGCCCTCGTCTCGCCCTTGTGGGCGGGCGGATTCGAGGACACGCTGGCGCAGCGCATGCGCGCTTGTACCGGATGCCATGGCGAGAACGGGCGCGCCGAAGGCAGCGTGTATTTCCCCCGGATTGCCGGCAAACCGGCAGGTTATCTGTATAACCAGTTGCGCAACTTCCGTGACGGGCGACGCAATTACGCCTTGATGAGTGGCATGGTGGCGTTTCTCAGCGACAGCTATCTGAAAGAAATTGCCGCGCATTTCTCCGCGCTGGATCTGCCGTATCCGCCGCCATCACCCCTGACACTCACGGCCGCGCAGCAGACGCAGGCACGTGCGCTGGTGCAGCAGGGGGACGCCGGCCGGCAGATCGCCGCCTGCACCGCATGCCACGGCCCGGCGTTGACCGGTTTTGCACCCCATGTGCCAGGCTTGCTGGGCTTGCCGAGGGACTACATCAACGCGCAACTGGGCGCATGGAAGACCGGCCAGCGGCACGCCAGTGCGCCCGACTGCATGGCCGACATTGCCAAGGCCTTGAGCGCGGACGAAGTGGCGTTGATCAGCAGTTGGTTGGCGTCGCAAGCGCTGACGCTTGACACCCACGCGGTCGCCAGGCTGCCGACAACAGCCGGAGCCACCAAGCGACCGGTTTGCGGCAGTGCCCCGGAACTGGCAAAGGGCAGGCCATGACGATGCGATCGAGTGCGGATTGCGCCACTGCACGACGTCGCCTTGCAAAGGCGGTCGCATGATGCGCCGCATCGGAGCCTGGATGCTGGCGGCGGTCGTCGCGCTGCTTGCGCTGGGAGCTTGGTGGTTTTTGTCCGATCCGGCTTCGACGTTTTCCGAGGCTGGGCCGAGCGATGCGGTGGCGGCGCAGGTTGACAAAGGCGCTTATCTGGCCCGGGCCGGCAACTGTATGGCCTGTCACACGTCACCGGGAGGCGAGCCGTATGCGGGAGGGCGTCCGATCGAGACACCGTTCGGCACGGTGTACTCGAGCAATCTGACACCTGACCGGAGCCACGGCATCGGCACCTGGACTTCGGTGGATTTCTGGCGCGCACTGCACGAGGGGCGTGCGCCCGACGGTCGGCTGCTATACCCGGCGTTTCCCTATACCAGCTATCACCCAGGTCAGCCAGCCGGATGCCGATGCGTTGTTTGCCTTTCTGCGCAGCCTGGCGCCAGTGGCGCAGGCCAATCGAGCGCACGCGATGCGCTGGCCTTATGACTCGCAACTGGCGCTGGCAGCCTGGCGTGCGCTGTATTTCAAGCCGACGGTGTTCCAGAACGATCCGGCGCACGATGCGCAGTGGAACCGTGGTGCCTATCTGGTGCGCGGCCTGGGCCACTGCAGCGCCTGTCACACCAGCCGGAACCTGCTCGGCGCCGTCGACGAGCACCTCGCGCTGGCTGGCGGCACGATGCCGATGAGCAACTGGTATGCGCCCTCGCTGCGGCAAGCGGCCGAGGCGGGTCTGGGCCAGTGGGAGATTGCCGAAATTGTGCGATTGCTGGGAACCGGCCAGGCGCGCAATGCCAGTGTGGCCGGTCCGATGGCCCAAGTGGTTCTGCACGGGACCCAGTACCTGACGCAACAGGACCTGACGGCGATGGCCGTCTACCTCAAAGACCTGCCGCAGGAGGTGGCGCCGCGTGATTCCGGCGTCGCGGCCGCATCGGCCAGCGGTGCCGACATCTACGACGACCAGTGTGTGCAGTGCCATGGCCGACAAGGCGAGGGCGTGCCGGGTGCCTATCCGGCCCTGGCCGGCAATAGGGCGGTATTGATGCGCAGCACCACCAACCTGGTGCAGATGGTTTTGCACGGGGGTTTTGCGCCGGCGACCCGGGGCAATCCGCGTCCGTTCGGCATGCCTGCCTACCAGCTGGTGCTAGACGACAAGGCGGTGGCTGCGGTACTTACCCACGTCCGCTCGTCCTGGGGCAACCAGGCTGGCGCAGTCAGTGAACTCGATGTGAGCCGGTACCGGGTACGCGAAACACCCTGAACAGCGAAGGCCCGGTGCCTCCTGCGATTTCAACGAGGCGGGGTGATGTAGCGGGCGAAGGCCGAGCGCAGGGTGTTCCAGCTGCGCCAGGCAATGAAGCCGCGTTGTGTCCAGCGCAGCACGGCACGGGGTCGGATCACGACAAGCGCGCCCAGCACGGCCGCGCTTGTCAGCGGGTTCTCGATCACAGTGCGCTTGCACTGTTCGGCGATGTCGGCGACACGTTCACCAACATGAAGCACCCGCACCACCGGCTCGGTCTGCTGCCCCAGCGTATCGCGCTGGTGGGCAATGCGTTCGAGCAGGCGTCCGCGCTGCAACTGCAATTCAATCTGGCGTTGTTGCATGGCCGGATGCCGCCTTGAGGCGGCGCAGGTCTTCCTGCAGTTCGCTCAGGGACGTGGCAAATGGGGAGGCAGGCTGCTCGATCATGCGCATCAGTGCGCGATAGGCCAGCCAGGCGCTGGCGCCGAACAGCGCCATGCACAAAGCGAGTACGCCGAGCCTGTATTCCCACAACCAGAGCGTGAGAAAAGCCGCCGCCATCAGCACGGCCGCGAGCGCCGAGAACATCACCGGCCTGTGCCAGCAGCAACATGCGCAACAGGCGCAGCTTCTCAGTTTCGGCTTCATTGCCGAGCAGTTCGAGCCGGGTCTGTACCATGGCCACCAGTGTGGTGGCGAGCCTGGTGATGCTCGCGGCGAGGCCTTCACGCCCTCCCGTTGTGGCCATGCTGCTACCAGAGCCTGTTTGTCGTCGGTGCTGTCGGTCGGTTATCAGCGGCGGCCGAGGATCAGGCCTACCAGTAGTCCGACACCGGCAGCCACGCCGACCGCCGTCCAGGGCGACTCATGCACATAGGCATCGGTAGCACGGGCTGCAGCTCGGGTCTTGGCAACGAGCACCGTCTCGGCCTCGCTCAGACGGGCGCGCGCACCCTGCAGACGGTCCTGTATACGTGCGCGCAGCGAGGCTACCTTGTCGCCGGCCTGATCGGCGGTCGCGTGCAGCATGTCCTCGGCATCGGCGATGACAGATTTCATGTCCGTTACCAGTTGCTGCTGTTCAGAGACGGTGGTGTTATTTGCTTCCATGGAGAGCTCCTTGCTGATTACGGGTGAATGGAACTAGGGTACCAGATTGGATGGATTCGATGCCATGTGCGCGATTTCAAAGGCCGACGGATGCGGGGTTTGGCTGGCGACGGTCCATGGCGCGCCGCCATGGTCTATTTTTTGGGCAGCAGCGGATCCGGCAATGCCAGGCCGGCGCGTTGCATGGCATCGCGCAGCCGGTCCGGGTAGTCGGTGACGATGCCGTCCACACCCCAGCCGATCAGGCGATCCATGTCGGCGGACTCGTTGACGGTCCAGGGAAGTACCTTGACGCCCAGTTGCTGCGCCGCCTTGACCTTGGCGGCATCGATGTGGTTGAAATTGGGCGACCAGAAGCGCCCGCCACTGGCCTTGATCATGTGCGCCACCGACGCATGGTCGCGCCATGAGATCCCGGCGGTCCAGGCCGATGTCGCGCACCGTGTTGTCGCGCGCGAACTCCATCGTCACGTAGACGGTTTCGATCGCGGGTTCGAGCTTTTGCACCAGTTGCAGGGTGCGCCAGTCGAAACTGATGATGCGAACGCGCTCCACCATGCGGGCTTGCCGAATCACAGCTGAGCAGGGCATCGACGAATTCCTGCGGCCCCAGCGTATCCAGCGGGCGGTTTGGAAAAACCTTGGTTTCGATCGCGAATTGAACCTTGTCCGCGCCCAGTTCATTGACGCGCGCGAACAAGGCGGCGAGTGTTGGCATGCGCTGGCCATCGCGTGGCTGCTGGCCTGGGAAAGACTGTGCGTATTTGCTCGAGGGGTCGAGCCGGCCGACATCGTAGGCCTGCAGCTGGGCCAGGCTCAGGGTTCGGATCAGCGGCCCCTTGTTCCTGATCCACTGGCCTTGCGCATTGCGCGTGAGATCCGGATTGAGTTCCGGATCGTGCGAGATCACCGGAACGCCATCAGCGGTGATCGCGATGTCCAGCTCCAGTGTCGTGACGCCGATCTCCAGCGCGCGCTCGAAGCCGGCCAGGGTGTTCTCGGGAAGCAGGCCACGCGCACCGCGGTGGCCCTGAAGCTCGAAGGCAGCCGCCGGCACGACGCTCAAGAGCCAGGCAGCGACGACCAGCAGCCGTAGAGCGGCACCCGCTGCGTGTCTTGTCGAAGCACTCATATTGCCTCCCTTTGCGGTACGCCGCAGGGGCTATACGCTACACCGGGAAGCGCGCTCCGGCAAGGGGCAATCGCTCAATGCCCCAGGATCTTGGACAGGAAGTCCTTGCTGCGCTCGTTCTGCGGGTTGTTGAAGAAATCGTGCGGATTGTTCTGTTCGACGATCTGGCCCTGGTCCATGAAGATCACCCGGTCGGCCACGGCCTTGGCAAAACCCATCTCGTGGGTCACGCACAACATGGTGATGCCCTGATCGGCCATCTCCACCATCACGTCCAGCACTTCCTTGATCATCTCCGGGTCGAGCGCCGAGGTGGGCTCGTCGAACAACATGATCTTGGGCGTCAGGCACAGGGCGCGGGCAATCGCCACGCGCTGCTGCTGGCCACCCGAGAGTTGCAACGGGTACTTGCTGGCCTGTTCGGCAATGCGCACCCGCTCGAGCTGCGTCATGGCCTTGGCTTCGGCTTCCTTCTTGGGCATCTTGCCGACCCACATGGGTGACAAGGTCAGGTTTTCGAGTACGGTCAGGTGCGGGAACAGGTTGAACTGCTGGAACACCATGCCGACCTTCTTGCGCACGTCGTCGACCGCCTTGACGTCGTCTGTCAGTTCGACGCCGTCGACGACCAGCCGGCCTTCCTGGTGCTCTTCCAGCCGGTTGATGCAGCGGATCAGCGTGGACTTGCCAGAGCCGGAGGGCCCGCAGATGACGATGCGCTCGCCTTGCGCGACGCTCAGGTCGATGTCGCGCAGCACGTGGAAATTGTTGCCATACCACTTGTTGAGCTTGTCGAAAACGATGATGGGTTCTGCCATGGTGGGTCCAGGTGAAGGAATTGGAGATATCGGGAGGTGGTGGGCGCGATCAGCGCGCCTTGCCCTTGTTGACCTGTTTCTCGACCCAGATGCTGTAGCGCGACATCGAGAAGCAGAACGTGAAATAGATCAGCGCGATGAAGAGGTAGCCTTCGATCTTGAACGGGCGCCAGTTGGCGTCCGAGTTCAGTGCCAGTGCCCAAGGCGCCGGTCAGTTCGTACAGGCTGACGATGGTCACCAGCGAGGTGTCCTTGAACAGGCTGATGAAGTTGTTCATGATGCTGGGCACCACCATGGCCAGCGCCTGTGGCAGCACGATCTTGCGCTGGGTCTGCCAGTACGACAGGCCCAGTGTCGCCGCTGCTTCGATCTGCCCTTTGGGTATGGCCTGCAGGCCGCCGCGGATCACCTCGGCCATGTAGGCCGCGGCAAACAGCGTGATGCCGATGATGACCCGTACCAGCACGTCGATGGACACGCCCACCGGCATGAACAAGGGGAACATGAACGAGGCCATGAACAACACCGAGATCAGGGCACACCGCGGATCAGCTCCACGTAGACGGTGCAGACGGTGCGGATGGCCGGCAGGACCGAGCGCCGGCCCAGGGCCACCACCATGGCGATCGGAAATGCCATCATCATCGACAGGACGACAGCAGAATGGTCAGCGGCAGGCCGCCCCAGCGATCGGTTTCGACCTTTTCCAGTCCCAGCACATTGCCGTACATCAACGTGAAGAAGAACGCCAGCGTCAGCGATCCAGGCCGGCAGCAACCAGATCTTCCAGAAAGCGCGGGTGCAACTGCCCACCAGCATGGCCAGCAGCAGCACCGTGGCGACAACAGGGCGCCACTGCTCCTCGAACGGGTAGCGACCGAAGCAGGATGATGCGGTATTTTTCGGCCACCACACCCCAGCAGGCGCCTACGCCATCGACACGGCAGGCGTCGTAGTCGGGCAACCAGGAGGCGCGGAAAACAGCCCAGCTGAGAATCTGCGGAACAGCACCATAGCAGCACGGCGCCAACCAGCAATGGTCATCAGGCTGGTGAGCCAACCGTTGAACAGGTTGATGCGGATCCAGGCGATCAGGCCTTCGGTCGAATGGGGCGCCGTGCGCGCGGCGATCGGGTTGGAATGTTTGTGCGGTCATGGTCGTGCCCCGATCAGCGTTCCTTGATGGCTGAACGGGTGTTGTACCAGTTCATCAACAACGAGGTGGACAGTGACGTAGTCAGGTAGACCAGCATCACGATGGCGATGGCTTCCACCGCCCGGCCGGTCTGGTTCAGCGAGGTGTTGGCGATCGACACCACGTCCGGATAACCGATGGCCACGGCCAGCGACGAGTTCTTGGTCAGATTCAGGAACTGGTTGGTCATGGGCGGAATGATCACGCGCAGTGCCTGCGGCAGTGTCACCAGGCGCATGACCTGGCGCGGATTGCAGCCCCAGTGCTGCCGCGGCTTCGCTCTGGCCCTGGGCGACCGACTGAATGCCCGAGCGGACAACTTCGGCCACAAAGGCCGCGGTGTACAGCGTCAGGCCCAGCAGCACAGCCAGGAACTCCGGTGTCAGTGCGCCACCCTGCTCGATCGAGAAGTCCCCCTTGATCGGGAAGTCGAAATGCGGCGGTGCGCCGCCGGCCAGCCAGCCGAGTGACGCCGGTCACAAGGAAGATGCGCCACCGGAACCCAGAACATGCTGCGCAGTTGACCGGTTTCCTCGAACTTGCGAAACGCCCAGGTGCGGTAGGCGAAGCCAAGTACCGCACCGGCGAGCAGACCCAGCACGCCCCACAGATGGCCCATCTCCCAGAAGGTTTGGGGAACATCAACCCGCCTTTGGCCAGGTAAACCGGGCCGATCTGCAGCGCCTCCGTGCACGATAGGGCAGTGCTCGGTCAACAGCAGGTACCACATCAGCAATTGCAGCAGGATGGGCACGTTGCGGAACAGTTCGACATAGCCGTAGCACAGGCCGCGCACCAGCGCGTTGCGCGAGAAGCGACCGACACCGATCACGGTGCCGATGATGGTTGTCAGGATGATGCCGACGATGGCCACCCGCAAGGTGTTGACGATGCCCACCAGATACGCCTTCCAGTAGGGGCTGGCTGAATCGAACGCGAACAGGCTCTCGCCGATGTCGAAGCCGGCCGGATCGCATGAGGAAATCGAAACCGCTTTGAATGCCGCGCACCTGCATGTTGTGCAAGGTGTTGCTGGCCAGGAACCAGACGCCGAGGGCGACGGCGCCAATCGCCAGCAATTGGTAGATCACACCTCGGAATGCCTGGCTGCGCCAGGACCATTTGTTCTTTTTGGGTGCGGATTTGTTTGTCATGCAGGCCAATCTCTACGCAAGCTCAGTGCGCAGGAAAAAAAACTGCTGCTGGAGCACGTTGCGCGATCCGGCAGCAGGTCTTGGTCAGGGCAAACGGTCGGATTAGCGTGCCGGGTACGGATACATCAGGCCGCCCTTGTTCCACAGGTTGTTCAGACCGCGGGGCAGGTTCAGCGGTGTCGTCGGGTCCGACGTTGCGCTCGAAACTCTCGCCATAGTTGCCGATGGCCTTGACGGCGCGCGCCAGCCATTCCTTGTCCAGACCCAGCAGCTTGCCGGTGTCTTCGTTGCCGCCGCCGAGCAGCCGCTGAACCACCGGATCCTGGCTGGACTTCATCTGGTCGACGTTGGCCTGGGTGATGCCATATTCCTCGGCTTCCATCAGGCCGTACATCACCCACTTGACGATGGCGAACCACTCGTCGTCACCACGGCGCACCATCGGGCCAAGCGGCTCCTTGGAGATCAGCTCGGGCAGGATCACGTGTTCTTTCGGATCCTTGGCTTCCTTGCTGCGTACCGAAGACAGGCCCGACGCATCGGTCGTGTAGGCCATGCAACGGCCGGAGAAATAGGCGCCTGGTAGCGGCCTCGACCTTCTCAAACACGACGGGCTTGATGATTCAGGTTGTTGGCCTTGGAGAAGTCGGTCAGGTTTTTCTCGGTCGTGGTGCCGGACTGCACGCAGACAGTCTGGCCCTTGAGCTGCTTGGCGCTCTTCATCTTGGTCTTGGTCGGCACCATGAAGCCCTGGCCGTCGTAGTAGGTGACCGACCGTCATCGTCAGGCCCAGCGACGCGTCGCGGCTGCAGCGTGAACGTGGTGTTGCGCGCCAGCACGTCGATCTCGCCCGACTGCAGTGCGGTGAAACGTTGCTGCCGCTGTCAAGTGGCACGTACTTGACCTTTTCCGCATCGCCCAGCGTGGCGGCGGCCAGCGCCTTGCAGATGTCGACGTCCAGTCCGCTCCACTTGCCGGTGGAGTCGGCCTGCGGAGAACCCGGCCAGACCCGGTATTGACGCCGCAGACGACCTGGCCGCGTGCCTTGATGGCGTCCACGGTCTTGCCCGCATGGGCTGGCATCGCCGCCATCGCGCCAAGGGCGGCGACGGTTGCGAGCGCAAGTTTGAGCTTGATTGATTTCATCGATGGATTCTCCTGACGTTTGTGACGTTTGTGTTGATAGGGCAGTGAGTCACGCAGCAAGCTGCCGCGTGATCGAGCCTGACGGTAATTTAACGCTGAAACCCGGGCCCGACATTGGGGTTTACGCTGCTATTTCATGCAAGACGCGCATATCTTCAGGCTGGCGTGGCGTGGCGTGGCGTGGCGTGACTTGACTTGGCGCAAGTGCAGCGACATACCCCGAGTCGGCACTTGGTTCTGGTTGCGTTCCAGGCGTTCCTGCGACATGGGCAGGAAAAAAGGCTTCTTCAAACCCGGCGAGGTCGTGTGATGTTGGCACTGGCTCCCCACCTTGAGCGGGGTCGAGCGGTCACGCCGACCGTGCCATCACGTACGCCTACTGCACCAACGGTGTGTCGGCGGCGTCCAGTTCAACGCCGACCAAACGGGCCTGGCCTGCCAGCAGTTGTAGATACTGACGCAAAGCCGTGACAAAGCTCTGTTGGCGCAAGGTCATCTCGACCGCACCGCGCACCGCTGCAAACGGTTGCTCCACACCGGGCTCACGGGCCAATACCTCGACCACGTGCAGGCCGAAGCGGCTGTGCACCAGACGGGGCAGCACGCCGATCTGGGTCTGGCCGAACAGTTCACGCGCCAGTTCGGGTGCCATCTCATCACGTGTGAGCCAGCCCAGGTCACCACCGTCGGCAGCGCTTGGGCAATTGGAAAACTCGCGTGCGGATCGTGCGAAACTGTCGGAGGCTGTGCCGTCATGGCAGCGCACGTCGAGCAGGCAGGTCTCGGCGCGGTTGCGCAATGGCACCACATCCATGCCCTGGGTCAGTGCGAACAGGATATGCCGCACATGGAGCCGCTCGCCACGCTGGTAGCGCGCCGCCTGCGCCTGGTAGTGGCGCTGGCAGGCTTCCTCGGACGGATCGGGCACCACGACTTCACGCGCGATCAAGGCATCGATGGCGTTGCTGGCCGCTTCGCTGCCGACACCGTCGAGCGCGGGAACGTCATCAGCCCCGAGCAGGCCGCCGGCGATGGCCGCCTGGCGCAGCAATTCACTGCAGGCGCGTTGGCGCAGGTTCTGCGCGTCCAGCGACTCGCCGGCCGCATGCAGCGCCACGTCATTCACGCTGGCCACCACAGATGCTGGTGGGGCTGTGTCACATAGGGAAGAGTTTGCTGCCATGTTGGTCATGCCCTGTGTCCGATCAGACGCCAGCGCCAGGTTGGCGCGGCTGGTTATGGCCCTCGGGCACGTTCAATCTGCGGCTGCGCACGACCTGGTGTGGCCGGAACAGAAAGGCGACAGAGGCGAATCCGCTCCAGACATGGACCAGGCGGCTGAAAGGGAACAGCAGGAAGATGGTCATGCCCAGCACCAGATGCAGCTTGTACGGCCAGGCTAGTGCCACCAGACCGGCAGCGTCCGGGCGGAAGGTGACGATGCGCTGCGCCCAGTCGGACAACGCCAGCATGACGCTGCCGTCGCTGTGGCCGATTGAAAAGGGCAGCGTGATCAGGCCCAGCACCAGTTGCACCCACAGAATCAGCAGGATGGCGATGTCGGTGCGGTGGCTGGTCAACCGGATGCGCGGATCAAACAGGCGGCGGTGCAACAGCAACGAGAGTCCGACAAAGCAGATGGCGCCGGCAATGCCGCCCGCCGTGACGGCGATCATCTGCTTCTGGCCCGCCGTGATGAAGGGCTCGTAGACCCAGTGCGGCGTCAGCAGGCCGACGAAATGCCCACCGAACAGGAACAGAATGCCGATATGGAACAGGTTGCTGCCCCAGCGCAGGCTGCCGGTGCGCAGCATCTGTGACGAGTCGCTCTTCCATGTGTACTGGTCGCGGTCAAATCGCGCCAGGCTGCCCATCAGGAAAACGGCCAGGCAGATATAGGGATAGACATTGAACGCGAAATTGTGCAGATAGTTCTGGATGGCACTCATGGGGTGACTCCTGGTTGCATGGGGGCTTGCGGATTGCGCCGCACGATCTGGATCGGCTGGGCCACGCCGGGTCGGGCCTGGCCTTTGGTCGAGCAGCCGTCGAACACCTGGGGTTCGGCCCAGCTTTCGTCCAGGTCCTCTTCGGTTGCGAGTTTGATCGGCGCGGCCTTTTCACCGGCCAGTTCGATCAGCGCTCCGAGCACGCTGGCGTAGGGGCTCCGGTGCTTTTCCAGTGCCGCAAAGATGGCGTTGAAAATGTGGGCCATCTCGGCCAGGAAGGCCTGCGCCTCCTGCACCGGCTGGGTCGATACGAACTCCAGCACCGCCGGCAGGTAGTCGGGCAATTCGCCCTCGGCCAGGTAGAGGCCGGCCTTTTCATAGGTCTGGGCCAGATCGATCATGGCAGGACCCCGATCGCGCGAGTCGCCGTGTACATGCTCGAACAGATGCAGCGAGGTCGAACGGCCGCGGTCGAACAGCGCCACGTATTCGGCCTCGTTTGCCAGATCATCGTTGCGCGCCAGCGTCGCGAGCAGGCTGTCGAGCTCGGTCAGGCGATCCGCCGACAGGGCCTTCTCCGAGCGCAGCGCGTCGCGCATCTGCGGCAGGAAGCCGCGCAGTTGCGCGTCCGGGTAGGACAGCAGCACCGCCAGCGTGCGCAGGGTTTGCGTAGCGGTTGCGAGTTTGGGTTTCCCGAACATGCTCATACCTCCGCCCGGATCGGGATCGTGCGCTTCTTCTCGCTGCCGAACAGGCTGGTCTCGCCAGTTCCCTCGGAGCAGCCGTTGCCGAAGCTGAAGCCGCAGCCGCCGCGCACGTTGAACGTGTTCTCGGCGTATTCGCGATGGGTCGTGGGGATCACGAAGCGGTCCTCGTAGTTGGCGATCGCCATCACCTGGTACATCTCCTCGACCTCGAGCTGGCTCATTCCGACCTGCTCCAGCGCGGCCGTGTTGATGCGCTGGTCCACATGCTTCTCGCGCTGGTAGGCGCGCATCGCCAGCATGCGTTCGAGCGCCTTGCACCACCGGCATCGTGTCGCCGGCAGTCAGCAGGTTGGCCAGGTACTTGACCGGAATGCGCAACTGGTTGACGTCCGGGATCTGGCCATTGGTGCCGACATGGCCGGCGTTGGCGGCGGCCGAAATCGGCGACAACGGCGGCACATACCAGACCATGGGCAGGGTGCGGTATTCCGGATGCAGCGGCAGCGCGACGCGCCACTGAACCGCCATCTTGTAGACCGGGCTGTTGCGCGCGGCCTCCATCCACTTGTCGGGGATGCCGTCGATGCGTGCCTGCTCGATCACCTTGGGATCGTTCGGATCCAGGAAGATGTCGAGCTGGGCCTGGTACAGGTCGCGGTCGTGTTCGACGCTGGCTGCTTCCTGGATGCGGTCTGCGTCATACAGCAGCACGCCAAGGTAGCGGATGCGACCGACGCAGGTCTCCGAGCACACGGTCGGCTGGCCGGCCTCGATGCGTGGGTAGCAGAAGATGCACTTTTCGGCCTTGCCGCTTTTCCAGTTGTAGTAGATCTTCTTGTAGGGGCAGCCCGACACGCACATGCGCCAGCCGCGGCACTTGTCCTGGTCGATCAGCACGATGCCGTCTTCCTCGCGCTTGTAGATCGAGCCCGATGGGCAGGATGCGACACAGGCCGGATTCAGACAGTGCTCGCACAGGCGCGGCAGGTACATCATGAAGGTGTTTTCGAACTGGCCGTAGATGTCCTTCTGGATATCGTCGAAGTTCTTGTCCTTGCTGCGCTTGGAGAATTCGCCGCCCAGGATCTCCTCCCAGTTCGGTCCCCAGACGATCTTGTCCATCTGCTTGCCGGTGATCAGGCTGCGCGGACGCGCCGTCGGCGTGGCCCGCATCTCGGGCGCTGCCTGCAGGTGGGCGTAGTCGAAGGTGAAGGGCTCGTAGTAGTCGTCGATCTCGGGCAGGTTGGGATTGGCGAAGATGCGCATCAGCAGCTTCCACTTCGCGCCCTGGCGCGGCTCGATCGTGCCGTTGGCCTTGCGCACCCAGCCACCGTTCCATTTGTCCTGGTTCTCCCATTCCTTGGGGTAGCCAATGCCGGGTTTGGTTTCGACGTTGTTGAACCAGGCGTACTCCATGCCGGGGCGGCTGGTCCAGACGTTCTTGCAGGTGACCGAACAAGTGTGGCAACCAATGCACTTGTCCAGGTTCAGCACCATGCCGATTTGAGCGCGTATCTTCATGCGTTTTCTCCTTGTGCCTGGGTCGGGCGAACCAGCTCTTCGCTGACCGGCGTATCGAGCCAGTCGACCTTGTTCATCTTGCGCACCACGACGAACTCGTCGCGGTTGGTGCCGATGGTTCCGTAGTAGTTGAAACCGTAACTGAACTGCGCGTAGCCGCCGATCATGTGCGTGGGCTTGAGCACAATGCGTGTCACCGAGTTGTGGATGCCGCCGCGCGCGCCGGTGATCTCGGAGCCCGGGGTGTTGACGATCTTTTCCTGGGCGTGGTACATCATGACCATGCCGGGATTGACGCGCTGGCTCACCACCGCCCGTGCCGCGATGGCGCCGTTGACGTTGAACAACTCGATCCAGTCGTTGTCCTCGATGCCGGCGCTCTTGGCGTCGTCCTCGCTCATCCAGACGCAGGGGCCGCCGCGGCTGAGCGTGAGCATCAGCAGGTTGTCGGTGTAGGTCGAGTGGATGCCCCACTTCTGGTGCGGCGTGATGAAGTTGAGCTGGATCTCCTTGTTGCCATTGGGCTTGATGTTGTGGATCCCGGCCGTGGTCTTCAGGTCCACCGGCGGGCGGTAGCTCGAGAAGCCCTCGCCGAAGGCGATCATCCAGGGGTGGTCCATGTAGAACTGCTGGCGCCCGGTCAGGGTGCGCCATGGGATCATCTCGTGCACGTTGGTGTAGCCGGCGTTGTAAGACACGGTCTCGCTCTCGATGCCGCTCCAGGTCGGGCTCGAGATGATCTTGCGTGGTTGCGCCTGCACGTCGCGGAAACGGATCTTCTCGTCCTCGCGGTGGATCGCCAGGTGGGTGTGGTCCAGGCCGGTTTGTTTGCCCAGGGCTTCCCATGCCTTGACGGCGACGTGGCCATTGGTCTCGGGTGCGAACTGCAGGATCACTTCGCAGGCGTCGATATCGGTCTCGATCTTGGGCATGCCGCGCGTGACGCCCTCGGCGGTGACCAGGCCGCTGAGTTCGCCGAGCTGCTTGACTTCGGTCTGGGTGTTCCAGTTGATGCCCTTGCCGCCGTTGCCGACCTTGTTCATCAATGGGCCGAGAGCCGTGAAGCGCTTGTAGACGTTGGGGTAGTCACGCTCGACCACCGCCATCTGCGGTCCGGTCTTGCCGGGGATCAGGTCGACCTCGCCCTTGGCCCAGTCCTTGACGTCGAACGGTTGCGCCAGTTCGCCGGGGGAGTCGTGCATCATCGGCGTCAGCACCAGTTCGCGCTCGACGCCCAGGTGGCCGACGCAGATTTCGCTGAATTTCTTCGCGAAACCCTTGTAGATGTCCCAGTCGCTGCGCGACTGCCAGGCCGGATCGACGGCGGTCGACAGCGGGTGGATGAAGGGGTGCATGTCGCTGGTGTTGAGGTCGTTCTTCTCGTACCAGGTGGCGGTGGGCAGCACGATGTCCGAGTACAGGCAGGTCGTGCTCATGCGGAAGTCCAGCGTGACCAGCAGGTCGAGCTTGCCCTCCGGCGCCTTGTCGTGCCAGACCACCTCGGTCGGCTTGGCGTCGTCCTTGCCCAGGTCCTTGCCCTGCACGCCGTGGCTGGTGCCCAGCAGGTGCTTGAGGAAATACTCGTGGCCCTTGCCGCTGGAGCCCAGCAGGTTGGAGCGCCAGATGAACATGTTGCGCGGCCAGTTGTCCGGATGATCCGGATCGGTGCAGCTCATCTTGAGCGTGCCGTCCTTCAAGGCCTTGACCGCATAGTCCTTGGCCTCCATGCCGGCTGTGGCGGCGTCGCGCACCACCTGCATCGGATTGGTCTGCAGCTGCGGCGCCGACGGCAGCCAGCCCATGCGCTCGGCGCGCACGTTGTAGTCGATCATGCTGCCGCCATAGATCTTCTTGTCGGCCAGCGGCGAGACCACTTCTTCCATGGTCAGCTTCTCGTAGCGCCACTGGTCGGTGTGGGCGTAGAAGAAGCTGGTCGAGTTCTGCTGACGCGGCGGGCGGATCCAGTCGAGCGCGAAGGCCAGCGCGGTCCAGCCGGTCTGCGGCCGCAGCTTTTCCTGGCCTACATAGTGGGCCCAGCCACCGCCACTTTGGCCGATGCAACCGCACATCATCAGCATGTTGATGATGCCGCGGTAGTTCATGTCGCAGTGGTACCAGTGGTTCATCGCCGCGCCGATGATGACCATGGACTTGCCATGGGTCTTGTTGGCGTTTTCAGCGAACTGGCGCGCCACGGTGATCAACTGTTCGCGCGGCGTGCCGGTGATGCTTTCCTGCCATGCCGGGGTGTACGGCGTGTCGTCGTCGAAGTCTTTTGCCGCCATTTCGCCGGCCAGACCCCGCGCGACGCCGTAGTTGGCCACCTGCAGGTCAAACACCGTTGCGACCAGGGCTTCGCGTTTGTCGCCGTCCTTGCCCAGTGCGATGCGTTGCACGGGCACGGTACGAACCAACACCTCCTTGGCACTGTCGCCGCTCGTCGTTGTGCGAGAAGTTCGGCGTCTCGATGCCGCCGAAGTAGGGGAATCCGACCTTGGCGGTCTCCATGTTGGCGGTGTCGCCCTCCATCACCGACAGGCGCAGCTTCACGTCGTGACCGTGGCGCGCTTCCTTGGCCTCCAGGTTCCACTGACCCTCGTCGGCACGGCCGTCCGGGCCCCAGCGGAATCCGATCGCGCCGGTGGGCAGAACCACCTTGCCTTCACTGTCGAAGGCAACCGTCTTCCATTCCGGGTTGTTGGCCTGGCCGAGTTTGCCGTTGAAGTCGGATGCACGTACATAGCGGTCCGGCACCATGACGGTCTCGCCGCCGGGCAGGGTGTGCTCCTTGAGCATGACCAGCATCGGCATGTCGGTGTAGCGCCGCACGTAGTCGTCGAAGTAGGCGCTGCGCTCGCCCTGGTCGGGGAAATAGAACTCCTTGAGGATGACGTGGCCCATGGCCATTGCGACGGCGGCGTCGGTGCCCTGCTTGGGGTGCATCCAGATGTCGGCCAGCTTGGCGACCTCGGAGTAGTCGGGCGTGACGGCCACCGTCTTGGCGCCCTTGTAGCGCACCTCGGTGAAGAAGTGGGCGTCGGGTGTGCGCGTCTGCGGCACGTTCGAGCCCCAGGCCATGATGAAGGTGGAGTTGTACCAGTCGGCCGACTCCGGCACGTCGGTCTGCTCGCCCCAGACCTGCGGGCTGCTCGGGGGCAGGTCGCAGTACCAGTCGTAAAAACTCATGCAGACGCCGCCGATCAGGCTCAGGTAGCGGCTGCCGGCCGCGTAGCTGACCATCGACATCGCCGGGATCGGCGAGAAGCCGATCACCCGGTCCGGCGCCGTGTTTCTTGATCGTGTAGACATTGGCGGCGGCGATGATCTCGTTGACCTCGTCCCAGGTCGAACGCACCATGCCGCCCAGGCCGCGGATGCTCTGGTAGTCGCGCCGCTTGGCGTCGTCCTGCACGATCGAGGCCCAGGCCTCGACCGGTGTCGTGTGACAGACGCGCCTCGCGCCAGGTCTTGAGCAGGCGACCGCGCACCATCGGGTACTTGACGCGGTTCGCGCTGTACAGGTACCAGCTGTAGCTGGCGCCGCGGGCGCAGCCGCGTGGCTCGTGGTTGGGCATGTCCCAGCGCGTGCGCGGGTAGTCGGTCTGCTGGGTTTCCCAGGTCACGATGCCGCCCTTGACGTAGATCTTCCAGGAGCAGGATCCGGTGCAGTTCACGCCGTGCGTGGAGCGCACGATCTTGTCGTGCGCCCAGCGGTTGCGGTAGGCGTCCTCCCAGGTGCGGTCCTCACCGGTGGTGACGCCGTGGTCACCGGAGAAGCTCTCGCGTGGCTGGGAGAAGTAGTTCAGTCGATCGAGGAAATGGCTCATCTGTGGCTCCTTGGAAATCGTTGGCCAGTGCGGCTGGTTGCCTGTTGTTCAGGGCTTAGCATAGCGGGTGTCATGGGTTTTTCACGTAGGCGTTCTTGCGCAGGTAGAACCACCAGTTCAGCACCAGGCACAGTGCATAGAAGATGGCAAAACCGTACATCGCCATCTGCGGTGTGCCGGCCTTGATCTGCTGGCCGATGACTACCGGCGCGATGAAGGCGCCATAGGCTGCCACGGCCGAGGTCCATCCTAGCACCGGGCCGGCCTGCTGGCGATCGAACAACACGCCGATGGTGCGGAAGGTGGAGCCGTTGCCGATGCCGCTGGCCGCGAACAGCACGACGAACAGCAGCATGAAGGGCAGGAAATACTGCTCGGGTGTCGCTGACTGGTAGGCCTGCAGCATGACATAGCCCACTGCGACCGAGGCCAGCACCATGACGGCAGAAATCCACTGCGTGACGATGGAGCCACCGACCTTGTCCGAGATCCAGCCGCCGACCGGTCGGATCAAGGCACCGACGAAGGGTCCGATCCAGGCGTAGGCCAGGATGGCCGGCGCATTCGGGTTGCTCAAGGTGTGCTGCATCACGCCACGCGGCGTCGGGCACATGGCTGATGCCGAAGATCACCTTCATCGACAGCGGCAAGGCCATCGAGAAGCCGATGAAGGAGCCGAAGGTGACGATGTACAGGATCGTCATCGACCAGGTGTGCTTGTTGCTGAAGATCGCGAACTGGGTCTTCACCTGTTCCTTCATGGCTGCCGAAAGCGGCCAGCTTCATCATCGTGATCGCGGCGATGATGTCCAGCGGAATCGCGACCCAGATGTTGAGCAGCCCCAGCCCGGTTGGCGCCGGCAGGTAGAAATACAGCATCACGATGGACGGGATGAAGGCCAGCGTGTACAGGTAGGTGATCTTGGCGAACGCCGTGATCGGGTTGCCGGTGGCCGGCGACACGGTCTTGAGGTTGTTCATGCCGAACCAGCACAGAATGCCCAGCGGCACCAGCGACAACACCCAGGCCAAGCCGGCGTTCTGGACCCAGGTCTGCGTGCCGGCCGGGATCTTGCCGAAGATCCAGCCGCTGTCCTTGGCCAGTACCATGGGTTCGCCGCCGAAGGCGCCGAACAGGCCGACGGTCATCACCAGCGGGATGACGATCTGCATCGTCGTAACGCCGAAGTTGCCCAGGCCGGCGTTGAGTCCCAGGCCCGTGCCTTGCAGCCGTTTCGGGAAGAAGGTGCTGATGTTGGACATCGAACTGGCGAAGTTGCCGCCGCCCACGCCGGACCACAGCGCCATCAACTGGAACGACCACAGCGGCCACTCCGGATGCTGCAGCACGATGCCGGTGCCGATGGCAGGCGCCAGCAGCATGGACGTGGTGAGAAAGATGGTGTTGCGACCACCCGCCAGGCGGATCAGGAAGGAGGCCGGAATGCGCATCGTCGCGCCCGAGATGCCGGCGATGGCGGTCAGTGTGAACAATTCGGCCTGGCTGAACGGAAAGCCCAGGTTCATCATCTGCACCGTGATGACGCCCCACATGCCCCAGACCGCGAAGCCGCACAAGAGCGCGGGGATCGAGATCCAGAGGTTGCGGTAGGCGATTTTCTTGCCGGTCGTCTCCCAGAAGGTTTCGTCTTCCGGCCGCCAGTCGCCGATATCGGCGCCGCTGGTGGCTGAGGCAGCCGTCGAGGTGTTGTTCTTGGTGTTCATGGTGTTCCTAGGATTTCAGCCATTGAGGGCGAATTTGGGCGATTCCTTGCCCATGAGTTGGGTGCGGCGCACCTCGGTCCAGTACATCCAGATCAGTGAGATCCAGACCACACCGTACATCAACATGAAGGCGCTCGAACGGATGCCGGTGAGGTCCATCAATGCGCCGAACAGGATCGGCAGCACGAAGCCGCCCAGGCCGCCGGCCAGGCCGACGATGCCGCTGACGGCGCCGATATTGGTCGGATATTCGTCGCTGATGTACTTGAACACGCTGGCCTTGCCGAAGGCCCAGGCAGATGCCCAGCACGAACATCAGGATGGTGAAGGTGTAGACGTTCAGGCCGATGTGGAAGGTGGTCGGGACCGTTGACGGTCTGGATCGTGAAGTCGGTCTGCGGGTAGGACAGCAGGAACAGACAGATCCAGCTCACCCACATCACCCACCAGGTCACCGCATGCGCGCTGTACTTGTCAGACAACCAGCCGCCGACCGCGCGCAGCACGCCGCCGGGCAGCGAGAAGCAGGCCGCGAGCAAGGCCGCGGCGCGGATGTCCAGTCCGTATTCGCCGACGTAGTACTGCACCATCCACAGGCTCAGCGCGACATAGCCGCCGAACACGATGCTGTAGTACTGGCAGTACTTGAGAACCTTGGGGTCCTTGAGCAGCTTGAGCTGGTCGCTGAACTTGGTCGTGGGTGGCACCAGGTGCGCCGGGTCGCTGTAGCTGAAGAACCAGAACAGCACGACGGTGCCGAGCATGATGGCCGCGTAGACCTGCGGCACCATGGTCCAGCCGAAGGCAACCAGAATGGCCGGCGCGACGAACTTGTTGACGGCCGCGCCAGAGTTGCCGGCGCCGTAGACGCCCATCGCGAATCCTTGCTGGCCCTTCGGAAACCAGCGCGCGACATAGGGTGTGCCGACCGAGAAGGATCCGCCGGCCAGACCGACGAACAGGCCGATGACCAGGAAATGCCAAAGCTCGGTCGCGTAGGTCATCATCCAGATCGCCGGAACCGTGAGTGCCATCAGCACGGTCATGACGATGCGCCCGCCGTAACGATCGGTCCAGATGCCCAGTGGCACGCGCGACAGGGCGCCGCTCAGCACCGGCGTGGCGGTCAGCAGGCCGAACTCGGTCGCGTTGAGATCCAGCGTCTTCTTGAGCGGAATGCCGATCACGCCGAACATCATCCAGACCATGAAACAAACGGTGAAGGCCAGCGTGCTGACGATCAGCACGGACAGCGCCTGTCCTTTACGGGTCATGTTGGATCTCCTTTTGTCATGCCATGACTTTAGGAGTCGCCGGGCGTTGTCGCCATCCTCCTGAGGGGCAGGCGCACAAGGTCAGACGAACTATGCCGGGGCGTCGCGCCCTCGTTCTGAAGAACTACTGCGGCGTAAATCTGCGCTCTATTTGCGCTAGATCAAGACGCATCGGACTCAGAGTAGGCCGTGCTCGGTTGCCAGGACGGCGGCGTGCACGCGAGAGCTGACGTCGAGTTTGCGCAGGATGTGCTGCACGTGGATCTTGACCGTCGTCTCGGCGATCGCGAGCTGGCGTGCGATTTCCTTGTTGCTGGCGCCCGCGGTGATCGCGCGCAGGATGTCGAGTTCGCGCGGCGTCAGCGATGCCAGCGGCGAGGCGGGCGCGCTGCGGCTGCGCCGCATCCGCCGATCCGGTGGTGGCGTTGCGGTAGGCGGTGACCAGTTTGCCCGTCATTTCGGGCGCGATCACGCTTTCGCCGGCCATGGCGCGGTTGATGGCGTGGGTCAGCGCATCGCCTTCCATGGTCTTGAGCAGGTAGCCGCTGGCGCCGTTGCGCAGCGCGGTCGGCAAGATCGTCCTCGTCCTCGCTGACCGTCAGCATCAGGATGCGGGCATTGGGCGCGGCTTCGCGCAGAGCGGGCAGGGCGTCCACGCCATTGACACCGCCCAGTGGTTGTCGAGCAGGATCAGGTCGGGCTGCAATTCCTGTGCGCGCCGCTGGGCCTGGCCGGCGTCTGCGGCGTCGCCGACCACCTTGTGGCGCGGGTCGCGCGCCAGCAGCGCCATCAGGCCGCGCCGAAACAGGGTGTGGTCGTCGACGACCAGGATGCGGATGTCACGGCAGGTTCGGGCGGGGTGTGCATGCGGTGGCGGTGCTCAGGTGACGAGGTCGTGAGCGACGGTAGCGGGTCTAGCGGCGCCGGGGATTTCGCCTGGCTGCTCGGGCAAGGTCAGGATCACCGAGCTGCCGCGCCCGGGGGTGCTGTGGATATCGAGCCGGGCGTCGATGCGTTCGGCGCGTTCGCGCATGATGCGCAAGCCCACATGGGTCTCGTCGTGCGCCTCCTGGTTCGGCGTCGAATCCCGCGCCGTTGTCGCGAATCTCGAAGCGCCAGTTTGGCGCCTGCTGCACGTCGAGCCAGACCTGTGTCGCGGTTGCCGCATGTTTGCGCACGTTGGACAAAGCCTCCTGCACGATGTGCAGCACCTGGACCTGCAGATCCGGATCCAGCGGCAGGCCGTGCCCGTCCATCTGCAACGTGGTGGGCAGACCGCTTTGCAACTCGAACTTGCGCAAGGTGGTCTTGAGCGCCGGTTCGATGTCCTCGGCGTTGGCACGGGTGCGGAAGTGCACCAGCAATTCGCGCACATCGGCATAACTTTCGCGCACGCCGGTGTTGATCTCGTCGAGCACCACCTGGGCCTGTTGCAGATCATCGCGGGACAGCGCATCCTGCATCAGCTGGACCTGGATCTTCAGGAAGGCCAGCGACTGCGCGATCGAGTCGTGCAGTTCGCGTGCCAGGAAGCTGCGCTCCTGGGACACCGCAGCCTCCTTTTCCAGCGACGCCAGCCGGATGTTCTCCATGGCGCCAGCCAGATGGGCGGTCAGTGCCTCCAGCAGCGAACGATCGGACGCCGACACCGCGACCTGTGCGTGAAAGAACAGGTCGACTTCGCCCATCAGCCGTTCGTGCAGTCGGATCGGAATCGACACGATGGTTTCGAAACCGGCGCGTGCGCAATGCAGCATGCGCGCCGGTTTCATGGCGTGGATGGGAATGACGCGCAGGCCGGACTGAAGCGCTCGGCGACCCGCAGTGGCAGTCGCCGGCATGCACGCAGTGTTCGGCCTCGACCATGTCGGACGGCAGTCCGTCGGACGCCAGCATCAGGTAGCGCAGATTGGTTTCGTCCGACCAGCGCAGCGCGACCCCGTCGGCATGGGCGATCGGACGCAGGCGCTGCACGAAGCCGGCGGTCAGTTCCTGCAGGCTGCTGGCCTTGCCCACCAGGCTGGTGACGTTGTAGAGCGCCTCGAGGCGTTCGCGTTTTTCCTGCAGTTCGGCGGTCTTCTCCGCGACCCGCGCCTCCAGGTTATGGTGCACCGACTGCACCTGCTGGGCCATCTCGTTGAATCCGTCGGCCAGCGTGCCGAACTCGTCGGTGCTGGTGCTGCTCACGCGCGTCGCGAAGTCGCCTTCCCGGATGCGCTGGATCGCCTGCTTGATCTGGCCGACCGGCTCGAGCACGAACAGATAGCCGACATAGACCAGGATCGCCGTTCCGACCACGGCCAGTGTCAGCGTGAATGAGTTGGGCCAGATGCAGCAGGGCGGTCCAGCGCGACATGTGCGCTTCGATGCCGCCGACCAGGGCGTCGATGTCGGACACGAAGCGCGCGGTGTCCGCCTGCAGGGATTCCAGCGCGTCGGGGCGGCTGGCGATCCAGCGCTGCTGGTATTGCGTCCATCCGTTTTCCACGGTTCGCGAACCGCGCACGCACCGTCGTCGTCCCAGGGCATGAACAAGGGGCGTTCGGGATCACCCACGCGCAAGGTCTCCAGACCTGCGGTGAACTCGCTGGCCAGCGCCGGCAGGCCCTGTCGACTGCGCGGCGCTGATCGACAAGGACATTCGATAGGCCTGCATGCGCATGCGGCCAGCTTCGTTGACGGCTGCGGCGCCGCCTTCGAGTTGCCAGGACACCCACAAGGTGACGGCGATGGTGGCCAGCGCCATCAACAGGAACGGCGTTGCCACGAGCGCCAGCTTGGCGCCCAGATTCCAGTGCCGCGTCCTGTTGCATGCTGTTCAAGCTGGACTCCGCGCAACGCGCCGGCAGGATGCACCTGCCAGTGGGGGCCTCAGGAGACCCGTTCGAAAATCGCAGCGATACCCTGGCCGCCGCCGATGCACATGGTGACCAGCGCATATCGCCCACCGATGCGCTGCAATTCGTACAAGGCCTTGACCGTGATCACCGCGCCGGTGGCGCCGATCGGATGCCCGAGCGAGATGCCGGAGCCGTTGGGGTTGACCTTGGCCGGATCGAGTCCGAGATCACGCGTGACGGCGCAGGCCTGGGCGGCAAAGGCCTCGTTCGCCTCGATGACATCGAGGTCCTTGATGCTCAGGCCGGCCTTTTCGAGCACTTTCTGCGTTGCCGGGACCGGACCGATGCCCATGTATTTCGGGTCGACGCCGGCATGCGCGTAGGCGACCAGTCGCGCCAACGGCTTGAGCCCGCGTTGCTGGGCGATCTTGCTGTCCATCAGCACCACCGCAGCAGCGGCATCGTTGATGCCCGAAGCGTTGCCGGCCGTGACGGTGCCGTTTTCCTTGAGGAAGGCCGGCTTGAGTTTGGCCATGTCGGCCATGGTGCAGTTGCTGCGGAAATGCTCGTCGGTGTCGAACGTCACCTCGCCCTTGCGCGTTTTTTGCACGATGGGCAGGATCTGTTCCTTGAAGTAACCGGCCTTGATGGCCCGTTCGGCCCGGTTGTGGCTTTCGCACTGCCAGGGCGTCCTGGTCTTCGCGCGTGATGTTCATCTTGGCCGCGACGTTCTCGGCGGTGACACCCATGTGGATGTTGTGGAACGGGTCGTGCAGCGCGCCGATCATCATGTCGATCATCTTGCTGTCGCCCATGCGGTTGCCCCAGCGGCTGGTCAGGCTGGCATAGGGCGCACGGCTCATGTTCTCCGCGCCACCGCCGATGGCGATGTCGGTGTCGCCCAGCGCAATGGCCTGCGCCGCCGACACGATGGCCTGCAGACCGGAGCCGCACAGACGATTGACATTGAACGCGGGCGTGCCCTGGCCGCAGCCGCCTTGCAGCGCAGCCACGCGCGACAGGTACATGTCGCGGGGTTCGGTGTTGACCACATGGCCAAACACCACGTGGCCGACATCGTCGCCCTCGACCTGGCCCCGCTGCAAGCACCTCGCGCACGACGGCGGCGCCGAGTTCGCATGGAGGCATGTCTTTCAACGCCCCTCCAAAGGTTCCAATGGCGGTGCGCACGGCACTGACGACAACGACTTCTCGGTTCATGTTTGCTTCTCCTGGACGGTTGAATTACACCCATAAGTGTGCCGTGTTGGCGGCGCATGCGGGGCCATCGACGCATGATTCAGAGCAGATTATGTCCCGTCAGCAAGGCAATGGCCACATCCGGTCTGCGGCTCAGGCCGCGATGACGACAGAGGATTTCGGGGTGAAACAAAACGAAACATGGCGAAACCGCAGCTGAAAGGACCTGACACCGCATACCCGGCACCATGACCCCATGTTCAATCAATCAGCAAAGGAATTGTCATGAAAACCTGGATCAAACGCAGCCTGGCCGGCTTGCTGGGAGTTGGTATTGTCATCGGGGGTCTTGCAGCCTGCAGCCACCGGTATGAGGGGCATGGCCGCCATGGCATGTCCATGAGCAGCGAGGACGAGACCCGCTTGCAGGGGAAATTCGTCGAGAAGGTGAGCAAGGAGCTTGAACTGACTGCGCCGCAGAAGCAGCACCTGGTAAGCATCGCAGAGCGGCTGCGCGAGCAGCGCAAGGCCCTGATCGGCAGCACCACCGATCCGCGCGCCGAACTGCAGGCTCTGGTGTCCGGCGAGCGCTTCGATCGGGCTCGGGCACTGGCGATCATCGAGGAAAAGACCCAGGCGGTGCGTGGCAAGAGCCCCGAGGTGATCGCCGCCATGGCCGATTTCTTCGACAGCCTGAGCCCCGCGCAGCAGCAAGAATTGCGTGAGCATCTGCAAAAGCGTCATCGCTGGTTCGGCCGCAGCTGATGGGTCAGGCGGTGGGACAATGCGCCATGCCGAAGATCCTGTTGATCGACGATGACGCCCAATTGGGGCCGCCGCTGGCCGAATACTTCAGCCGCTTCGAACTGGACCTTGAACTGGCCGGCCGGCCCAGCGAGGGCCTGGCGAAGTTGCGTAGCGGCGATTTCGACGCCGCCATTCTCGACGTGATGCTGCCGGAGATGGACGGCTTTGCCTTGTGCCGACTGATTCGCAAGGGCAGCGATATCCCCATCATCATGCTCACCGCACGCGGCGAGTTGACGGACCGGGTGGTTGGTCTCGAATTGGGTGCGGATGACTATCTGCCCAAACCGTTTGAGCCGCGCGAATTGGTGGCGCGCCTGCATACCGTGCTGCGGCGTCAGCGCGCCGTCGCCCCTGCGGCGCAGCGCTTGCGCTTCGAAGGCCTGGAACTGGATCTGGACACCCATATTGTGATCCGCCAAGGTGAGGTGCTGGCTCTGACCGGAACCGAGTTCGCGTTGCTGGCGTTGTTGGCAAGCGAACCCGGCAAGGTGTTTTCGCGCGACGACATCCTGAACCACCTGCGTGGCCACGAAGCCGACCTGTATTCGCGGGCGGTGGACATTCTGATCAGTCGCCTGCGCAAGAAGCTCGATCCGCTGGACGGCATCCGCACCTTGCGCAACGCGGGTTACGCCTTGGCGTTGGGCCGTGTCTGAGCGTTCCCTCACACCCTGGCACCGGCGCGCCTATGCAGCGCTGCGCCAATCATTGCGGCTCAAGCTGATCGCGGTGTTCCTGTTGCTGGCACTGGGCTTGTCGGTGATGTTTCTCGGCGGCATGCAGCGCGCGATCGGTGTCGGCTGGCGACTGGCCGTGGCGCCGCTGGTGTCCGACTACGTCGACCGTCTGGTGGCGGAGATCGGCACGCCGCCCAGTGTCGACCGGGCCCTTACGCTCACGCAACGCCTGCCGATCTCGGTGCGGATCCAGGGCCCGCTGGTGCGCTGGCGCTCGCACGCGGACACCCAGGATCGTGGCTGGCGTCACGACGACGACATGGCATGGCGATTCGCCGCAGATCCTGGAGCGCGATACCGTCGATGGGCATCGCATCTCGCTGGGGTTGGGCGATCTTCCCTGGGACCGCCAGCCCCGGCTGGTGGGATGGTTCACGCTGTTGAGCCTGCTGGTTTTCATCGCTCTGGCCTACGCCTATGTGCGTCGGCTGCTGCGCCCGCTGGACGATATCCGCATTGGTGTACAGCGGTTTGGCAAGGGTGAGTTCGACGACACCATCACCGTGCGGCGTCAGGATGAACTGGGTGAACTGGCCGGGCAGATCAACACCATGGCCGATGACCTGCGCCAGATGCTCGATGGCAAGCGGGCGCTGCTGCTGGCCATCAGCCACGAACTGCGTTCGCCGCTGACACGTGCACGCATCCATGCCGAGCTGCTGCCCGAAACCGGCGACAACGGCGTGCGCCGTACTGCGCTGTTGCGCGATCTGGCTGAGATGCGGGACATGATCAACGATCTGCTCGAAAGCGAGCGCCTGTCCGGCAGCCATGTTGCGCTGCATCGCGAGCCCACCGATTTGTGTGCGCTGGTGCGATCGCTGGTGAGCGACCGTGCTCCACCGACGGACGTGACTCTCGATCTGCCGGCGGGCCTGCCTGTCGTTGGTGTCGACGCCACACGCGTACGCCTGGCTGTGCGCAACCTGTTGGAAAACGCCTTGCGCCATGGTGCCGGCGAACTGCCGCCGCGCGTCACGGTACAGCGCACGGCGCGGGACATGGTGGTGACGGTACGCGACCATGGACCGGGTGTTGATCCAGCCCATCTGGCGCAGCTGGGCCAGGCCTTTTATCGAACCGACGCCGCGCGTCAACGCGTCACGGGCGGTGTCGGCCTGGGCCTGCATCTGGCCCGGCTGGTGGCACAGGCCCATGGCGGCAACCTGAGTTTTCGCAACGCCAACCCCGGTCTGGAGGCGACGCTGGTGTTGCCGATCGCTGGCTGAGCCGGTTGCGTCGACGGCCGAGGTCTGTGGCCCGGTTATTTCAGAACGCGGGTTTGCTGGCGAACGCCAGCCACTCGCCGCTCAGCGGATGTCGCAGCCGGATATGGGTCGCGTGCAGCATCAGGCGGTTGGCCCGGCCGGCGGCGTCGTCGCGGCCGTATAGCAGGTCACCGACGATGGGGTGTCCGATGGCCTGCAGGTGTACGCGCAACTGGTGCGAGCGCCCGGTGACCGGTTCAAGTTCGATCCGCGTCACGGCTGGGTGCGCGGTATCGACCACACGCCAGCGTGTCAGGCTGGGTTTGCCGGCCGCCGTGATCACACGGCGCGGGCGGTTCGGCCAGTCCACGGCAATCGGAAGGTCGATCACCTGCCAGGACAAGTCGTTGCAGGCAGGGCGGCCGCAGATCAGTGCCTGGTAGCGTTTGTCGATCTGGCGTGCGGCGAAGGCGCGGTTCAGAATGCTCAGTGCCTGGGCCCCGCGCGCCATCAGCATCAGGCCGGAGGTCGCCATGTCAAGCCGGTGCACGATCTGCGCATCCGGGTACTGCAGCTGGATCCGGGCGCTCAGGCAATCCTGCTTGTCGGGCCCACGGCCCGGCACGCTAAGCAGCCCGGCGGGCTTTTCCAGCACCAGCAGCTGCGCGTCGACGTGCCGGACCGTGATCGAGAAATCAGTGCTCGGCGTTTTGTTGCACCAGCTTTTGCACGATGTCGCACAACTCGTCGACGTCGTTGGGCTTGTGGATCAGGGCGCCGGCACCCTCGGCAAACGCCTGCTGTTCGATCTCGGGGGTGACATAGCCCGAGGCCAGTGCCACCGGCAGATCCGGGTCGGACCACCCGCGCTTCGCGCAGCAGGTCGATGCCGCAAAACCCCGGCATGTTGTAGTCGGTCACCATCAGGTCGAACTCTGCTGCACGCTCGCGCAAGGCCAGCGACGCCAGATGCGGGTCGGTGAAGGTGCTGACCCGGAAACCCTTGCGCGTCAGCACCCGGTCTACCAGGAACACCAACGCCTCGTCGTCGTCGACATACATCACATGCTTGCCCTTGCCCTCGACCGGTTTTGACCGGATCGGCGGTTGCCGGCGTGGCAGCGGCGGCCAGCTTGGCCGGCGGGAAGTACAGCGTAAAGACGCTGCCTTTGCCCGGTGTACTTTGCACGCCGACCGAGCCCTGATGGGTACGCATGATGCCGTGCACCACCGCCAGGCCCAGCCCGGTGCCCTTGGCCGACCGGCTTGGTCGTGAAGAAGGGCTCGAAGATACGCTCCATGGTTTCCGGATCGATGCCGACGCCGGTGTCGCGCACGGCCAGCGTGACGTGGTGGCCGCGCGACTTGCCGCGGCGTTCCTTGCGCAGCGGCATGGTGTAGGTGCTGCCAAGTTTGACGGAGATGGTTCCGCGTTGGGCGCCGATCGCATGCATCGCATTCGTGCACAGGTTGAGCAAGGCCTGTTCGATCTGGGTTGCATCGGCCATTACGGGTGGCACCTTGTCGTCGATATCGACCAGCAGGTCGATCGACGGTGGCAAAGTGACTTTGATCAGTCGTGTCGTCTCGTGCACCACCTCGGCCAGATGGATGGTGCTGCGGATCGTGGTCTCGTTGCGGCTGAAGGTCAGGATCTGGCGCACCAGATCGCGCGCACGCCGGCCGGCCTTTTCGATCTCGATCAGGCTGGTCAGGGCGGGGGACTGCTGGCCAGCGTCTTGTTTGGCCAGTTCGACATTGCCCAGGATTGCGCTCAGGATATTGTTGAAATCGTGTGCGATGCCACCTGCCATGGTGCCAACCGCCTGCATCTTCTGGGATTCGCGCAGCTGGGTTTCCAGGACGTTGCGCTGGGTCTCGATTTTTTTGCGCGCTGTCAGGTCACGCGCGAACACGGTGATGATGTCGCCATCGAGCCGGCGTTCGAAAGATACGCTGACTTCCACCGCCAACGGTCGGCCTGCGCTGGTACGACCTTCCATCTCGCCGAGTTGCGCATGTGATGAGAGCTGGTTGTAACCCAGGGTCTGTACCGCGTCGGGCAGGAAACGCTCCAGCGGGCTGCCCAGTGCCTGGCCGGGGGGGCACTGGAACAATGCCGCTGCCGCCGGATTGAAAACCGTGATGCTGCGGTTGGCATCGACGCAGATGATCGCGTCCAGCGACGAGTTGATGATCGCGGCCAGGCGGTTTTCGCTCAGGTGCAGTTCTTCGTTGCGGCGGCGCAATTCGGCGGCGCTTTCCTGCAACGCCCGGCGCTCGGCAAGCAACGGGCCTTGATCGATGACCGCGCAGATGAAGTGCGCAATGTCGTCTTGCGCATTGTCGATGCGCGCCACGTGCAAATCGCCTGCGAAGCTGCCGCGGGAGCCGGCCAGAAACATGACTTCGCTGGCTTCGCTGGTGCCGTCGGCCATGGCCTGCAGGAACGACTCGGCGACCAGATGGGCGTGGCTTTCGCTGACCATCGGCGACACATAGGTCAGCGGGGGATCTTGTTCGGACGGACGGAACAGCCGCAACGCCATCGCGTTGCTTTCGAGCACCTGGCCATGTTCGTCGACGACCATCAAAGCCAGCGGAACACTCGAAAACAGCGTCAGAAAGCGCTCGGAGGCTCCCTCGGCTGCGCGTTGGCTAAAGCGCAGCGCCTTGTTCTGGATTTCCAGTTCTGCCTGGTACTTGCGCAGATCCTCGATCATTTGCGGCAGCGCGTATTCCGGCTCAGGCTGAGAAACAGGCGTCGGGTCTTCCTGCTGCTCCTGCTGCAGCAGGTCGGATATGGTGCGCAGCAACTGCGCCGGTTCGGGGTCGTGCATGGCGCCCGTCACAGCTTCATCTGGCGCCGGCAATGTGCCATGGCCGTGCCTCGGAGCGCAAAGTCCGCAGCAGCATCACGCAAGGCCACCTCGTGGCGCCTTACTTTTTCAGTTTGCCGCGAACAGGAACCACGGTGGTGATCGTGGGGCGCACCGCATCGGGAGACACCGGCTTGGCTGGCGTCGAGTCCTTCCTGGGCTTCTTGCCTTCCTTGTTGCTCTTTTGTTGACCTTTGGGCATGTCATCTTCCTTGGTATGTGGCCTGGTGTTGCCGGATTGCCATTGATGCCTGATGCGCGGGCCGCTTCGTCGGCCGCGTATCAGGAGTCGGAGCAGGTCAGCGGCGAACCACTGCGTTGCCTGGATTAAAGTCAGCCGACTTGAGCGGGCTGTGGGCCGAGATGTAGGCACGCAATACATCGGCATCGACGTATCCGGTATCGACGTAAGTGCGGTGCGCGGTCATCTTCGGGTAGCCGTCGCCGCCGGCGGCAATGAAGTTGTTGATCACCATGCGATAGCTCTTGCCCATGTCCAGCGCAGCGCCATTGATACTGGCGCTTTCAACAGCGCCGCCTGCGATCACCAGGTTGACTCCAGCAAATTGCGGGAAGGCACCCGAGCCGACACTCATCTTCACGATGGCGTTGAGGTAGTCCATCACTTCCTTGCCGGTCAGGTCCACCACGACGGTGGTGTTGCCGAAGGGCTGGACCTTGAGCACGTCCTTGTAGGTCAACTTGCCGGCCACCAGCGAGTCACGCACGCCACCGGCATTGACGACCGCGAAGTCGGCCTTGGTGCGCTCCATCAGCGCACGTCCGATCAGCACCGCCATCGATGCCGGCTTGGCTCGCACGATGGCACGATCGCCTTCGAGGCGACCGTCGGTGGCGCCGATCTCGACCAGCAGTTTCTGCTGACCGAAGTCCTGGTACGGCTTGAGCATGGCCAGCATGTCCTTGTCCTCGGCGATGGCCACGGTATACGGCACCTGGGACCTCTTGCCATCCGCACCTGTGACCGATTTCTTCAGATTCACCGGGATCAGCGCGTACTTGACCAGCTTGAACTCGCCGTTGCGGTACTCGAAATCGGCGCGGCCCACATACTTGCCCCATTCGTGGGCCTGTACGATCCAGGCCCCGTTTTGACGGTCTGGCCGGCACTCGGCGCCTGGAACATAGGCCGCGTCGATGACGTTTTCGGCTTTCATGCAGGCCGGGTTCTGCGTGTGACCGCCGACCACCAGGTCAATGCCCTTGACCGCGCGCGCCATCGTGACGTCGCCGGCCGCATTGGTGCCGTGATTGCCGTTGGCATAGTGGCCCATATGGGTCGCCGCAATGACCACGTCGGCCTTGGTGCGCAGTTCCGGCACCACCTTGCGCGCCTCGTCCACCACACTGCGGAACTCGACGTTCTTGACGTTGTCCGGGAGCACCATCTTCTTGGTGTCCTCGGTCGTCAGGCCCATGACGCCGACACGCAGGCCGTCGAAGGTGAACACCTTGTAGGGTTCGAACATGCGTTTGTCGCCCTCATAGATGTTGGCGGCGAGCATCGGGAACTTGACCAATTCGCGCTGCATGCGCAAGGTGCTCAGGGGCTTGTCGAATTCATGGTTGCCCACGGCCATCGCGTCGTAGCCGAGCATGTTCATGCCCTTGAAGTCTGGCACCGCGTCTTGCAGGTCGGACTCGGGCACGCCGGTGTTGACGTCGCCTCCGTCGAGCAGCAGGCTGTGGCCTCCCTTGGCGGCGACTTCCTTGCGGATCTGGTCGATCAGCGTCTTGCGCGCAGCCATGCCGTATTCGCCATCGCCGTTCTGCCAGAAACGACCGTGATGGTCGTTGGTGTGCAGGATGGTCAATTGGTAGGTCTTGTCCTTTTGCGGACCGCCAGCGGGAATGCCAGCGCAGCCGATAAGGGCGATTGCGGCGGAGATGGCCAGCGTGGATTTGATCAAATGCATGAGTGCCTCAGGATGAATTGTCAAGAACTGTAACGTTGACCGGCTGGTGGGCCGGGGCGGCAAGTTGTCGATTATGGGGGCAGTGCCGGGCAGACTCAAGTGTCATGACGGGGCTTTGGCCGACGGGCGTCGCAGCCGCACGGTTCACATGCGGCGACAATTGGAGGTTTTCATCCTGATGGATATCAAGGAGATTCATGTCCAACTGTCTCATTCGCCCAGCCGAAGCCGCTGACGCCAGTACCCTGGCGCAGATCGAAGGCATCACGCAAGCTGCCCTGGGCCGGCCAGTAACGGACGCGCGCAAACGGCTGATATTCTGGCGCGAGGCGATCGAATTCGGTGAGCCGTTCGTGATGGTGGCAAGCGACGGCGACAAGCTGGTCGGTTTTGTCGGATACGACCGCAGTCGCGATCCGCGCACACCGCCAACAACCGGCGAAATCTGGGCCATTTATGTGCTCGGCAGCCATCTGGGGCAGGGCGTTGGTCTGTCTCTGTGGGACGCTGCGCGCGAGGGATTGATCGAAGAAGGTTGCACCCATGTGTCGGTCTGGATCGAGTTGGCGATGGAGCGCGCCTTGCGTTTCCACGAGCTGGCCGGCTTCAAGCGCGACATGCCGTCATTGCGCACGGTGGCCAAAGGCGCAACGCGCGTCGAGGAGATCCGGCTCAAACGCACGCTGTGATGTGGGGCTGCCGTTGCCGGGCGCCGGCGAGGTCGGCTCCAGGCCCGATTTGACGTGTTCGTGACCGGGTCTGCGCGACCCTGCCGTTAGCCGTCGGCTCGACGTCAGGCTTCGCCGCCGAAGTGCTTTGTCAGGTTGTCGATGTATTTTTCGACCATCTTTTCGAATTCGGCTTCGACCACCGGTGCGATCACCATTTTCATCAGCCCCGGCAAGGGAAGCGTCAAGTCGCCTTCGATCTTGAGCACGAGGTGGGTCGACTTCTTCTTGTCGCTGATCTTCCAACTGCCAGACACCAGGGCGTTGCCTTCGCCCTTGACCGGCGTCCAGACAACCGTGCCCTTGGCCTTGTTTGACGTGTACTTGGACGCGTAGATGGTCTGCAGATTGACCTGCGCCAGGCCGATCTTTTCCATCTCCCAGCGATAGCTGTTGCCACCAAGGTCGACCAGTTGGTGCACCTTGGGGAAATGACTGGCCGAGGTCGGAACATCAGACAACACGTCGAATACCTCGGCCGCCGGGGCCTTGACGCCGAATTCGTAGCCGAGATCGATATGGACGTTGATGGTCATGCGCGCTCCAAAAGGGGTGATGGTGCAGGGACTTGCGTCTCGCATCCTATCGCATGATCTGTCGGCCCGGTTCGCCGGGGTGCGACAGGGCGGACGGTGTGCCGCCGGATTCAGCGGCCGTGGTAGGCGACCCCGAGAAGGGCCTGCTGACTTTGCCGCGTGCGCGTCAGGATGCGGCGCAACAAGGCCTTGCCGTCGACTGCCTCGATGTCGTGTTCGCGAGCAAATTGCAAGGCCTCGGGCGTGTAGGTCGACGTTGTCGTAAAGGTGCCGTGTGCCGACTGGCAATTGGCGACGACCCCTTGAAACTCCTGCATCTCGCGCAGGCTCACCGGTTTGTCCTGGGTGTGCTTGCATCGCACGATGGCAACCGGTCCCGGGAGCCGTGCGGCGTGCAGCCAGATATCGACCCCGTCGTGGTTGCGGTGCGACTTGTAGCTGGTGTCGAAGCCGGCCCAGGAAAACCAGGTTTCGCAGACGGCGGCGAAACGCTGGGCGTCAATTGCGGCGAAGACGTCCAGGCTCCAGCGCTTGCCTTGCAGAGCGCCTTGGGCCGCGTCATCGCAGGCTGCATCCGAAGGTGCCGTGGCGGAAGTTGTCGCGTTGCCGGTTGTGGCGCTGAATATCGGACCGGTCAGGGCTTCGTGGCGGTCGCGTCCAAGCGCCAGCCGCAACCCGATGGCCGACAGGCTCAGCAGCACGATGACCAGAGACGCGGCCAGCATGACCGTCTGACCCAGGCCGAGCAGCCAACCGCCGAGCAAGGCCAGCAGCCATGTGACGGTGCCGGCAACCATGACGGATTGGGCGAACGACGGTTGTTGCGCGCGCTCGGCCCATGGGGCCGGATTTCTAGGACTGGACATGCTGGTGTATTCCCGGGGATTCGTGGCATCCGGCAAGCAACCCCCATTGCCTGCGCGTTCAGTCTAGGCGTCGAATATGACGACACCAAGGCACTTTTCACGGTTTCACGAGAATCTGAGACCGACTGCCTTGCCAGCCTTCGGGCTTGTGAAGGCGCTGGCCGACAAGGCATTGGTGGGCATCCACGCATAATCGGCATGTATCTGCAGTGCTACAAGGGGTGACCATGTCGGGATCAGCGCAGTATCAGGACGGAGTGGCGTATATCGCGGGCAAGTATGTGCCGATCGCGCAGGCTGCGATTCCGATCACCGACTGGGGATTTCTGCGCTCGGACGCAACCTACGACGTGGTCACCGTGTGGGACGGTGCGTTCTTTCGCATCGATGCTCACCTGGAACGCTTCATGCGCAGTTGCCAGCGCTGGCGCCTCAATCCGGGCCTGAGCCCGGCGCAAATCACCCGTGTTCTGGCGAAATGCGTCCGGCTCAGCGGCCTGCGGGAGGCATATGTCGAAATGATCTGCACGCGCGGCCAGCCGCCCTGGGGATCGCGCGATCCGCGTCAGGCGGTAAACCGGTTCTATGCCTTCGCGGTGCCCTACGTGTGGCTCGCCAATGATCAGCAGCGCAAGAATGGGATGCATATCATGATCAGCGATGTGCAGCGGATCTCGCCGCGCTCGGTCGATCCCAAGGCCAAGAACTACCACTGGAACGATCTCACGATGGGGCTTTTCGGTGCACTCGATGCCGGCGCCGACTCCGTGCTGCTGGTCGATGGCGCTGGCAACGTCGTCGAAGGGCCGGGTTTCAACGTCTTTTGTGTCAAGGATGGCGTTCTGGCCACACCGGCTGAGGGAATGCTCGAAGGGGTCTCGCGTCGCACGGTCATCGAAATGGCCGCCTCCGTTCGCGTGCCGGTGCAAACCCGGGCGATCCCAGCGCAGGAACTGCGCGCCGCTGACGAGGTATTTCTGTCGACATCTGGTGGTGGTGTACTAGCGGTGACACGGGTAGATGGGGAGTCGATCGGTAACGGTGCGCCGGGCCCGATCACGAACAAGCTGATCGAGACCTACTGGGCATGGCACGCCGATCCGGCGTACAGCATGGCGATCGATTACACCGCCTGAGGCATCCGCAGCGTTTCGCGCTGGCGCGTCCGTGTCGGTGGCCCGGTCCTGATCCGTTCCTTTTGTGGGTTGCTCTGCTGAGGGTGGAGGTGACCTGATTTACAGTCACGTCTGGGGGCATGCAGGCGAACAGGGCTGCAGGCCGACGTGAAGGATCAGCAGGAGACAGCAGATGGCGATGGATTTCAATGGCAAGGTGGCGATCGTGACTGGCGCTGGCGGTGGACTGGGCGCGCAACATGCGCTGGCTCTTGCCGCCCGTGGCGCAAAGGTGGTGGTCAATGATCTGGGCGGAGCGCGTGACGGCACGGGCGGCTCAGCCGGGGCGGCCCAGGCCGTGGTGCAGCAGATCCTTGCGGCCGGAGGCGAGGCGATCGCGAACACCGCATCAGTGACCGATTTCGCGGCGGTGCAGGGCATGGTCGCCCAGGCGATGGACACCTGGGGGCGGGTCGACATCCTGGTGAACAACGCCGGGATTTTGCGCGACAAGACGTTTGCCAAGATGGAACTGGACGATTTTCGCCAGGTGCTTGATGTCCACCTCATGGGTGCGGTGCATTGCACCAAGGCGGTATGGCCGTTCATGGTGGCGCAGAAGTATGGACGCATTGTCATGACCACCTCGTCGACCGGTCTGTATGGCAATTTCGGTCAGGCCAACTATGGCGCGGCCAAAATGGCCTTGGTGGGCCTGATGCAGACGCTGTCGCTGGAGGGCGTCAAATACGACATCCGTGTCAATTGTCTGGCGCCAACGGCTTCCACCCGCATGACGCAGGGGCTCATGCCTGAAGCCGTGCTGCAGGCGCTGGATCCGCAGGCTGTCACGCCGGCGATGCTGGTGCTGGCGTCGCAGGATGCGCCCAACCGCACCATCCTGTGTGCCGGCGCCGGAACCTTCGAAGCCGCCCACATCACGCTCACCCGAGGCGTGTGGATCGGCACTGGCGAGGATGCCGCCGAGCAGTTGGCCTTGCAATTGGACGCGGCGCGCGCGCGCGAGGGCGAGATGGTTCCGCAATCCGGTGGCGCGCAGGGGCAGAACGAAGTGGAACGGGCCACGGCCGCAGCTGCGGCCCGCTGACTGCGCTAACGCGGTTGCAAGCCTTGGCCTGGCGGAGACCGGTGACCGTCGCTATATACTCAAAGGCTTTGACGGCTTCAGGTACCAGATGCTTGCGGCCGGGCACGGAACGTCTGACTATCCGTGCAATGCGACGGCTGGTATCAGGGCAGCGCGAATTGCGGCAACGATGGTTGCCCATTTCACACGCGGCACTGAACGGCGTGTGATTGGCGCGAGCCGGTCGCGCCGACCCGCATTTCCTGACGGTCGCCGCATATCCAGTTTGTTGGAAATTCACGGGAGTATTGGCCATGGCCAAAGAAGAACTGATTGAAATGAGCGGTCTGGTGACCGAGGTCCTGCCCGATTCGCGATTTCGCGTGACGCTGGACAACGGCCACCAACTGGTGGCCTATACCGGTGGCAAGATGCGCAAGCACCATATCCGCATCATCGCGGGGGACAAGGTGTCGATTGAGTTGTCGCCCTACGACTTGACCAAGGGCCGCATCACGTTCCGTCATATTGCCGGACGAGGCCCCGGACCCCAGTAAGCAGTTAATGCGTGCCGATGTCGGCACGCAACTGAGTGGACCTGCGATCGGCCGTCAGTGCAATGCCGACGGGCCAGGTTCCGACTCAGTTCCGGCCTCGGAGCCGGGCGTCAGTACAACACCACGCCGCGAATCGACTCGCCGCGTTTCATCAGATCGAAGCCCTTGTTGATGTCTTCCAGCGGCATCGTGTGGGTGATCAGATCGTCGATGTTGATTTTCCCTTCCATGTACCAGTCGACGATGCGTGGCACGTCACTGCGCCCGCGTGCGCCGCCGAATGCCGAGCCTTCCCATTTGCGCCCGGTGACCAGCTGAAACGGTCGGGTGCTGATTTCGGCGCCGGCTTCGGCAACGCCGATGATGATGCTGCGCCCCCAGCCCTTGTGTGTGCACTCCAGCGCCTGGCGCATGATCTTGGTATTGCCGATGCACTCGAAGCTGTAGTCGGCACCGCCATCGGTGAGCTGCACGATGCGGTCGACCACGTTCTCGCCGGCGGCCTCCAGATCTTTCGGGTTGATGAAGTGGGTCATGCCGAACTTGCGCGCCATGGCCTCGCGCGCCGGGTTGATGTCGACCCCGATGATCTTGTCCGCGCCCACCATTCTTGCGCCCTGAATCACGTTCAGGCCGATGCCGCCGAGGCCGAATACGACAACGTTGGCGCCGGCCTCGACCTTGGCGGTGAACAACACGGCGCCGATGCCGGTGGTGACGCCGCAGCCGATATAGCAGACCTTGTCGAACGGGGCATCCTCGCGGATCTTGGCCAGGGCGATCTCCGGCACCACCGTGTAGTTGCTGAAGGTCGAGGTGCCCATGTAGTGCAAGATGGGTTTGCCGTCCAGGCTGAAACGGCTGCTGGCGTCGGGCATCAGGCCTTTGCCTTGCGTGCCGCGGATCAACTGGCACAGATTGGTCTTGCGCGACAGACAGAACTTGCAATGGCGACATTCCGGCGTGTACAGCGGAATCACATGGTCGCCCTTTTTTAGTCCGGTGACACCCGGACCGACATCGACAACGATGCCGGCGCCTTCATGCCCGAGGATGGCGGGGAACAGGCCTTCCGGATCGGCGCCTGACAAAGTGTAGTAATCGGTGTGGCAGATGCCGGTGGCCTTGATCTCGACCAGTACTTCGCCGAACTTCGGTCCTTGCAGGTCGACGGTCTCGATGGTCAGCGGTGCACCAGCCTTCCAGGCGACGGCAGCTTTGGTTTTCATGATGGAGATGTGTTTCAGCCGGACAGGCAACAACTATAAGCGCCATGGATCAGGGGTCAAGGGTATTTCGGTCGGAGACCTTGGCGGACATCAGTTTTGGCCTCGGTGGCTATACTCTTTTCGGATAAGGGCAAGGCGAGGTCTGCATGGAAGTTTCCTCTGGCAATCTGGGTTCTACACGGGTGCTGCGCGTGCGCGGCCGGCTTGACCATTCGCATGCCAAGGATTTTGAAGCAGCACTTGCGCCGCATCTTGTGGCCTGCACGGCGGCGGGTTCAGCGCTGGTACTCGATTTTTCGGATGTCGTCTATATCAGCAGCGTCGGTTTGCGGGTGTTGCTGCTGGCTGCCAAGCAGGTCAAGGCGCAGCAGGGCCGGATCGCGATCGCTGCCTTGAGCCCGATCGTCGCCGAGGTGTTCCAGGTCAGCCACTTCAACCTGGTGTTGTCGGTGTATCCGGATACTGCGGCGGCGGCGGCGGGGCTGGGTCCATGAAACTGCGCTTCTGGGGTACCCGCGGTTCGATTCCGGTATCGTTGACGGCGCCCGATGTCAGGGCCAAGATTGTGTGTGCGCTCGAAGGCGCGCAGGGGCGTGACCTGGCTGGTCCCGGCGCCATGGCAGCCTATGTGGATGGCCTGGATTTTGACGTCGCCGGCACGTTCGGCGGCCACTCGAGTTGTGTGCAGATCGAGACCCAAGGGGCCGAACACATCATTCTCGACCTGGGCACCGGTGTGCGGCCGCTGGGCGCGCACATGCTCGCGCGGTATGGTCCAGACAAGCCGCAGACCTACCATGTGTTCCTGTCCCATTTGCACTGGGACCACATCATGGGCCTGCCGTTTTTCACGCCGGTCTACATTCCGGGCAACCGCATCATTGTTCACAGCTGCCACCCGCATGCCGAGTTTGCGCTGCGTCGGCAGCAGGCGGAGCCTTCGTTTCCGGTGCATTTTGAGCAGTTTTCGGCCGATTTCACATTCGACACCGTGACGCCAGGCCAGCCGTTCGAAGTCGACGGCACGCGGGTGGTCGCGCACGCCCAGCGCCACGCCGGCGATTCGTATGGCTGGCGCTTCGAGCGCGGCGGCAAGAGCCTGGTGTATTCGACCGACTCCGAGCACCGGCTCGAAGACGAAGAGGAGCGCGCCGGTTTCATCCGCTTCTTTCGCGATGCCGACGTGGTTGTGTTCGACGCCATGTACTCGTTGGCCGATGCGATTTCGGTCAAGGCCGACTGGGGGCATTCGAGCAACATCGTCGGTGTCGAGTTGTGCCAGGCAGCGCATGTGCGGCGTCTGGTGATGTTTCACCACGAGCCAGGTTATAGCGACAGACAGATCGCCAAGGTGCTGCAGGAGACCCGGCGTTTCGAGCAGATCACGCGCGACGGCGATGTGCTCGAGGTCTTGTCCGCCTGGGATGGCCTCGAACTGAACATCTGAGCCAATGAGCCGCCGGGCCGCCCCAAGGCGAATAGCCCCGCAGTGCGCAGCACGAAGGGTAACCCAATGAGCCGCCGGGCCGCCCCAAGGCGAATAGCCCCGCAGTGCGCAGCACGAAGGGTAACCCAATGAGCCGGCGCGAGGCCCTGTTCGGCCGCTTGTTCCTCTTCGGGCGTGGACGACTGGCGGCTGCTTTGATACTGGCGGTGTTTGCCGTGATGCTTGGGGCTGGTATTTTGCGCGGACGCCTGGAGACCGCGCAGACGCCGGCGCATCAGGTGCTGTTTGCTGTCAGCGCGCCGCTGGCCGGCGTCCAGCAATGGTTGTTCGATGCCTATCAGCGCCTGCTTCCGCGCGTGCGCCAGGCTCAGACGGTGGCCGTTGTTGGCATCGACGAAAACAGCCTCAAGGCCCTGGGCCAGTGGCCCTGGCCGCGCAGTCAGGTGGCGGCGCTGGTGGATACCATCGCCCGCTACGACCCCGCAGCCATCGGGCTTGACATCTACATGCCGGAGGCCGATCAGACTTCGCCGGAGCGGGTGGCGCACCGTCTGGAGTCGGAACACGCTGCGCTGGCGGACGCACTCAGGCAACTTCCATCGCATGACGTCCGGCTGGCACGCTCGCTGCGGGATGCACCCACCGTGCTGGGGGCGGCCGGTTTTGAATACGCGACCGACAGCACGCGCGAAGGCATGCGCACGGCACCTATGCGCGTGCGCGGCGGCGATGCCCTGGCGTTTTTGCACCGCTTCCAGTATGTGCTGACCAGTTTGCCGGAGTTGCAGGTGGCGGCACATGGGCAGGCGCTGGTGTCGGTGCGCAATGACGCGGTCGTGCGGCGCATTCCGCTGGCCGCCGCGGTGGGCCCGGTGCCCACGCCATCGCTGGCAATGGAAATGCTGCGTGTTGCCAGCGGCAGTGGTGCCATCGAGTTGGATGTCGATCGCCACGGTGTGCGCGCCTTGCGTGTGGCCGAACTCACCGTGCCGACCCAGGCCGGCGGCGACGTATGGCTGCATTTCGCACCGGCGCAGGCGGGTGAACAGATGCGCAATATCTCGGCCGTGGAACTGCTGGCCGGCAAGGTGTCTGGCGACGCGCTGCAACACAAACTGGTGCTGGTCGGCCTGACCGGCTCCGGGCTGAATGACCGGCGCGTCACGCCGCTGCGCGAAAGCGTGCCCGGCATCGAGATCCAGGCGCAACTGATAGAAAGCCTGCTCGACGGCCGCATGTTGCTGCGTCCATGGTGGATGCCGCTTGCAGAACTGGCGTTGTTGCTGGCGCTGGGCTTGTCGATGATCGTCTGGATTCCTGGCGCCTTGGCGCGCCTCGACCAGCAGGCCATGCGCAGTCCGCGCCGGGTTGGCGCCTGGGTATCGCTTGTATGTCTGATGCTGTTGGGTGTCGGTGTCGTGTTGTTCCATGTTTGGGGCTGGTTGTTCGACGGTGCCGGCATGTCGATCGCGTTCGCCGCCATGTTGGCCGGCCTGATCTCGAGTTCGACACTGGAGGTCGAGCGTGATAACCGGCGGCTGGCTGCCATCGAGCGCGACTTGCGTGAGGAGGCAGCCCGGCTCGCCGGAGAAATGGAGGCGGCAAGACGTATCCAGCTCGGATCGTTGCCTGACGCCCGCACTGCGTTCGCGGGTGAGCGCCGGTTTGCCATTGACGCGCTGCTCGAGCCGGCGCGCGAAGTGGGCGGTGACCTGTTCGATTTCTTCATGGTGGACTCCCAACGCCTGTGTTTCCTGATCGGCGATGTCTCCGGCAAAGGCGTTCCGGCAAGCCTTTTCATGGCCGTGACCAAAACACTGTCGCGCAGTTTCGCCACGCGCCTGGCAGGTGGACCATCGGCTGTGGTCTCCGCAGCCAACCTGGACCTGTCGCGCGGAAACGTGGAGACCTTGTTTGTGACGATGCTGCTAGGCGTGCTCGACGTGCAAACCGGTGCGCTTGAACTGGTGAACGCCGGCCATGATGCGCCCTGGCTGCGAGGCCCTGGTCGGTCGCCACGGCAGGTCATCGCGCCGGCGCAGGCGGGCGGGCCACCGCTGTGTGTGCTGGACGATTTCGTCTATGCCGTGCAACATCTGCAATTGGCGCCCGGCGACGATCTCGTGATGGTCACGGACGGCATCACCGAAGCCGCCAATCCTGCGGCCGAGCTCTACGGCAACGAACGTTTGCGCCTGGCTTTGGCCGCCATCGGCGACGCGGCGCCGGTCGACGTCATCGTGCAGCGGTTGCGCAGTGATGTGGCGGGTTTCGTCGACGGCGCCGAGGCCTCCGATGACCTGGCCATTCTGGTCTTGCGTTGGAACGGGCCGGGCGAGTCGACCAGCGGGCCGGCTGGTACCTGATGCCGGCCGCCGGGCTTGCGGTCAGCGCACGCTGATTTCGACGCGCCGGTTTTCTGCCTGAGCCACGCCGTCGTCTGTTGCAACCACCGGTTCGCGCTCGCCGCGCCCGGCAATCGAGATGATGGAAGCCGCGATGCCAGCCTGCACCAGTTTGTCGCGCACGGTCTGTGCGCGCCGAATCGACAGGCGATCGTTGTCTTCGACAGAGCCGACACGGTCGGTATGTCCGATCACGGTGACCTCTGGCGCTGGGAAACGCGCGACGGCCGAGAGCAGGTGATCGAGCACCGCCTTGAAGTCGGGCGCAAGCTCCGCTGCCGAACCGGATTCGAAGACCAGCGTGAACGACTCCGGCGCGGCAGGGCGTGCCGCCAGCGTGCGCGCATAGCGTTGCTCAAATGTGGCAGCTTCCTGCACGCCAACGATGAATTGCCCTCGACGGGTGATGTCGGCTCTGGCGTAGGCTTGATCCAGTGTCTGCTTGGCGCTAGCGGACTGTATCTCGACCTTGCCGGCTTGGCCGTTGGCATCAGGCAGCAGCACGACCGTACTGGTGGGCTGGGCCGTCATGCCCAGATACAAAATGCCTGCGAGACCGACAGCGAACAACAGCATCGTGGCTCAGCCCTGCTACGTGACTACGGGCCGGCGTCGATAAGGAAGCTGGTTCCGCGCACGCCCAGTGTCATTCCCGGTGCGGAAAACCGGACTGCCTCGGGTGTGGCCTTGGCGATCTTGCCGGAGATCACCGACAAGCTGCCGCGCCGGACCGTCGCGTCGATGGCGCCGGCATGGGTGGTGCTGTCAAAAACGAACTTGTTCAGGTCGATCGCCGAATTCGGGCCGGCAGAGAGCAAGGTGTTGTCGCGCAAGGTGATGCCTACAGCGCCGTTGGCACCAGTCACGACCCGGTCGCTGGAATAAGATGCGGGTACCGACCGGTGCCGGCTGCTTTTGCTGTTCGCGCTCGATTGTGACCTCGCCTTGGCTGATCTTCACGACACCGGCTTCGTTGCTGGCCATGGCGTACAAACTGGGCAGCGCAAGGGCCAGCGCCAGGGTGATGGATTTGCAATAGTCCAATTGCTCTGCCTCCGATTGGCTGTTCTAATTCAAACAGATGAGTGCTGCCTCACTATACCGTTTTCCCGCCCGTATGGAATCCCTGGTTTCCATGGTGGCGCATCTGAAATCGGTGTCGACGATGCTGGATCCCGCCACTGTGGTGCGTGCGGAAACGGCGCTCGAAGAGTTGCTGAGCAACTCGATTGTTCATGGTGGCGCGTCGGCGCTGGCGGAGCCGGTGGTCTGGATCTCGGCAGATGCCCGTGTCGATGGTCTGCTGATGCGTTATGAGGACGCGTTCGCCCGATTCGATCCCATGGTCAAAATCGACGAAGCCTTGCGCCGGACGACGCATCCCCTGGAGCAACGACCCGCCGGTGGCCTGGGCTTGCTGATGGTGTTCCGCCTGGCCGACGAGTTTCGCTACCTGCGCGAGAGTGAGCGCAATCGCATCGATCTGTTGTTCGCGGCGCGGCCGCCACAGCGGCAGCCGCCCACGACACTGGCTGATTAGTCGACCTTGGCGCCAGAGGCCTTGACGACCGGCTCGTACTTGGCGCGCTCGGCGTTCATCAGGGCACCGAATTGCTCAGGTGTGGTGGGAACCGGCTCGGCCATCAAGGTGGCGAAACGGGCCTTGGCTTGCGGCGAGTTGAGCGCGGCGACAAAGGCCTGGTTCAGTTTGATCACCACGTCCTTGGGCGTGGCCGCTGGCACCACCAGCCCCCACCAGGTGTCGACCTGGAAGCCTTTGAGTGTTTCTGCCACGGTCGGGACATCGGGCAGGACCTGGCTGCGTTGTGCGGTGGTCACTGCCAATGCCTTGAGCTTGCCCGACTTGATATTGGCCGATGCCGTGGCCAGGTTGTCGAAGTTGAAATCGACATGTCCCGACAACAGCGCCAGCTGCGCCGGGTTGCCTCCGTTGTACGGTATATGCACGGCAAAGATGCCGGCTTGGGATTTGAACATCTCGCCGGCCAGGTGGCCGCCGCTACCGTTGCCGCCCGAGCCGTAATTGAGTTTGCCCGGGTTGGCCTTGGCGTACTTGATCAGGTCGGCCACGCTATGGATGGACAGGCGATTGGCGGTATCGGCGTTGAGCACCAGCACGTTGGGCACGCGAACCATCTGCGTCACGGGGGCGAAGTCGGTGGCGGCGTTGAACGGCATCTTGCTGTACAGCCACGGGTTGATGGCGTGGGTGGCGACGGCAGCGATGCCGATCGTCGTGCCGTCGGGCGCCGATTTGGCAACCACGTCGACACCGATGTTGCCGCCGCCACCGGGTTTGTTCTCGATGATCACGGTACCCAGGCTGTCCTTGACGTGTTCGGCCAGGATGCGGGCCGTGACGTCGATCGGGCCACCGGGCCCGTAGGGCACGACGATGCGGATGGTCTTGGCTTGCGCAATCGCGCCGGTGGGCACGATGAACAGGCTCGCGGCGAGCGCCGTGATGCTTGCGATGGCAGATAGTTTCATGGCATTGATCTCTCTTGAATGGGGGTCGGGCCGGCGCACCGGGCCGAGGCAGGGGAATGACCTGGACTGCGCCAGGGGGCAATTTACCGATGAACGTGCATCAGGCTAGCGCCTTGTCGGCTTCGGTGATGAATGAATCGGCGTAGAACTCTTCTTCCGGCAGGCCGGCCAGGTCGCTGTATTCCAGCCTCGCCGAGTCTATGACGATGGGGGCGCCACATGCGTAAACCTGATAGCCCGAGAGGTCGGACAGGTCTTCAAGCACGGCCTGGTGCACGAAGCCGGTGCGACCGGTCCATGCGTCCTCGGGCGTGGCGTCGGAGATCACCGGCACATAGGTCAGATTGGGCATCTCGGTGAGCTTTTGCTGCACCCAAGCGTCGAGGTACAGGTCCTCGGGCCGGCGTCCACCCCAGTATAAGGTGGCCGGCCGTGTAATCCCCTTGAACTGCATGTGTTCGATCAAGGCCTTGATTGGCGCGAATCCGGTGCCCGAGGCCAGCAGTACCATCGGCTTGTCCGAGTCCTCACGCAGGTAAAAGCTGCCGAATGGCCCTTCTATGCGCTGGATATCTTTCTCCTTCATGACGCCGAATACGTGATCGGTGAACTTGCCACCGGGCATGTGGCGGATATGCAAGTCGATCGCCGGTCCGTTGTGCTGGCCATTGGCCATTGAATAGCTGCGACGCGAACCGTCGCGCAGGATGAATTCGACGTACTGGCCTGCGTGGTAAACGAAGGGATCATTCGCCGGCAATTGGAGCCTTACCAGCATCACGTCGTGCGACAGGCGCTCGAGTGCGCTCACGCGCGCCGGCATCTTGCGGATCGGGAAGGCGCCGGCTTCGGCGACCTGGCGCGACTCGAGAACCACGTCGCTTTGTGGCACGCCGCAGCAGGTGAGCACATAACCGTTGGCTTCCTCTTCGTCACTCAAGGCCTTGCTTTGATGGGCGCCATGCACGACGGTGCCTTCGAGTTTCTTGCATTTGCAGGAACCGCAGGCGCCGTCCTTGCAGCCGTACGGCAGACCGATGCCCTGGCGGATGCCGGCTGCCAGCATGGGCTCATCGGCATTGACGGTGAATGTGCGCCCGCTGGGCAGGATCGAAATCTGGAATGTCATCGGTTCGGTATCCTTGGCGATTCTCAAACTGGAATCCCCGATTTTGCCTTCAAACCAAAACCCTCTTGGCGCGTTGCCCTCTCGCTTTCGCCGCCAGCGCGTGCTCATCGTCGGCTGCGGCGATATCGGCATGCGTGTCGCCAGCGGATTGCGCGGTCGTGCCCACCTCATGGCATTGACTTCCACCGGTGAGCGCGTTGGTGCACTGCGTGAACTGGGCGTTCGGGTCTTGCGCGGTGACCTGGACCGGCCGGCCAGCCTGCGCCGCCTGGCGGGTCTGGCCGACCGCGTCATCCACCTGGCGCCGCCAAGGGCCGAAGGCTGGACCGATACCCGAACCCGTGCACTGGTCACCGTCCTGCGCCGGCGCACAGCGCCGCTGGCGCTGGTCTATGGCTCCACCAGCGGCGTATATGGCGACTGCGCTGGCGCACGGGTGGCAGAGACGCGCATGTTGCGCGCCGACACCCCCCGTGCCCGGCGGCGCGCGGACGCGGAACGCTGGGTGCGGTTCATTGGACGTGGCGCCGGTGTGCGCGCCAGCATTCTGCGCATTCCGGGCATCTACGCGCCGGATCGCGTCGGTGGCACGCCGCATAAGCGCCTGACAGCCGGGACACCCGTGCTGCGACGGGAAGACGATGTGTACACCAACCATATCCACGCCGATGACCTGGCGCGTGCGTGCATGCTGGCCCTGTGGCGCGGGCGGCCGCAACGGGTCTACAACACCTGCGATGACACCTGTCTGAAGATGGGGGACTATTTCGATCTGGCGGCAGATCTGTATGGCTTGCCGCGGCCACCGCGACTGGCGCGCGCATCGGCTGCGGCTGAGCTACCGTTGGGCTTGCTCAGTTTCATGGGTGAGTCACGCCGTCTGGACAATACGCGGCTCAAGCACGAGTTGAAACTGGTGCTGCGTTATCCGACCGTCACTGAGGGTTTGCGCTCGTCCTGACGCCAGCGCCTGACCCGGCGTTCGGGACCGCGGGAATCAGGTGCCGACCTGCATGCTCGCGACGTGCTGTGCGATCTCTGGCAACTTGTCGAACAGCAGATCAGGCAGGGCCGCGGCAATCGGTACGCCCGCGTTGTAGCCGTAGCTGACCGCCCAGGCGGCGACGCCGGCGTTGCGGGCTGCCTGCACGTCGACGCTGGAGTCGCCGATATGGGCCATGGCGCTGCTTTGGCAGTCGAACCGTTTTCGCACATGGTCGATCACCGCGCGATGGGGTTTCTTGTGCGTCAGCGTGTCGCCACCGATGAGCAACTCGAAGAAGCCGTCGAGCCCGGTCGCGCGCAATACCTGTTCTGCGAAAACCTGTTCCTTGTTGGTGACGCAGACCAGCCGTACCCCGGCCGCGCGCAACTGCTCCAGCGTGCTCACGCACCCCGGATAGGCATGGGCCAGCGTGCCGGCCACCTTTGCGTAGTGGTGTTCGAAGCGCCGCAGCAGATGCGCCATGTCTGCGTCGGCATCGGCTGTGCCGGGTGCCGTCGTCGAAGCGCCCTCGTTTGCCGGCACGGCGTCAACCAGCAGGCTGCGCATCAGCACCAGCGCGCCGCCTCCGATGCGTAGCGTGATTTGCTCCAGGGACTGGGGCGGCAATCGGGCATCGGCCAGGGTCTGATTGGCGGCGTAGGCAATTTCGCCGGCTGTGTCGACCAAGGTCCCGTCGAGATCAAAACTGAGCAACTTGTAGGTCATGGCAGGTGGGCTGGCGCTGATTGGTGCCGACTTGCGTGCGGCCGGCGCAACAGGCCGTGGACAGCTGCCGAAAGGTCTTGTCGGGTGCAACTTGTGGTGTCGAGGGATGACGGTCTGCCAGTGGACCATCACCACGCTGATTCATCCCCGCAAAGGGATGGTGCCGGAGGCCGGAATCGAACCGGCACGGGTTTTACCCCGCGGGATTTTGAGTCCCGTGCGTCTACCAATTTCACCACTCCGGCATCGGAGTCAGATCAAGGGCGAAATTATGGCACAGTGCGGGTGATGCAATACCCCACCATTGAAGACACCATCGGAAAAACGCCGATGGTTGCGTTGCAGCGCGTCGGCGCTGAACAGAACCGGTCGCGCGGCAATGTCGTGCTGGCCAAACTCGAGGGCAACAACCCGGCGGGATCGGTCAAGGATCGGCCGGCCGTGTCGATGATTCGGCGGGCCCAGGAGCGCGGCGAGATCAAACCCGGCGACACGCTGATCGAGGCCACGTCGGGCAACACCGGCATCGCCCTGGCCATGGCCGCGGCGATCAAGGGCTACCACATGGTGTTGATCATGCCCGAGGATTTGTCGATCGAGCGCGTGCAGACCATGAAGGCCTATGGCGCGGAACTGATTCTGACGCCCAAGAGCGGCGGCATGGAATATGCCCGCGATCTGGCCGAACAAATGGAGCGCGGCGGAAAGGGAAGGGTGCTCGACCAGTTCGCGAACCAGGACAATCCGCGCATTCATTACGAGACCACCGGCCCTGAAATCTGGGCCGACACCAAGGGCCAGATCACGCACTTCGTCAGCGCCATGGGGACCACCGGCACCATTACCGGCGTCTCGCGTTTTCTCAAGGAAAAGAGCGCTGCGGTGAAGATCATCGGCGCCCAACCGGCCGAGGGCTCGCGTATTCCCGGCATCCGCAAGTGGCCGCAGGAATACATGCCCAAGATCTACGACGCGAGCACGGTGGACGAACTGGTGCTGGTGAGCCAGTCGGATGCCGAGGAAATGTGCCGGCGCATGGCGCGCGAAGAGGGTATCTTCGCCGGCATTTCTGCCGCTGGCGCCTGTTGGGTTGCGCAGCAGATCGCGGCGCGCGAGAAGAACGCCACCATCGCCTTCATCGTCTGCGATCGGGGCGATCGTTATCTGTCGACCGGCGTTTTCCCGGCCTGATACGGATGATCGACGCATTCAAGTTCTGCCCGCAATGCGCCCATCCGCTGGCGTTGATCGGGCAACTGGAAGATGGTGGCCACAAGGAGCGCTGGCGCTGCGCCGACTGCGGTTTCACGCACTGGAACAACCCGGTGCCGGTGCTGGCCGCGGTCGTCGAGCTTGAGGGCAAGATCCTGCTGGCGCGCAACGCGGCCTGGACCGCCAAGACCTATGCCTTGATCACCGGCTTCATGGAGGCCGCGGAGACGCCGCAGCAGGGCATTACCCGCGAGATCGGTGAAGAGACCAGCCTGCAGGTCAATGCGCTGAACCTGATCGGTGTCTACGACTTTCAGCGCATGAACCAGATCATCATCGCCTATCACGCCTCGTGCAGTGGCACGGTCAAGCTGTCACCAGAATTGGTCGACTACAAGCTGTTTCGCCATGAGGATGTGTTGTGCTGGCCGGCCGGCACCGGTTATGCGCTCGCCGACTGGCTGACTGGGCGAGGTTACCAGCCGCGCTTTGTCGAATGGGGCAAGACGGCCTGAGTGCAACGGCAGCATCGCCGTCACCGCAACAGTCCATAGAATCAAGAACATTCCCGATTGGAGACACCATGCAAGCAGATATTGAAGTCGACGCCCGCGGGCTCAATTGCCCCTTGCCTATCCTCAAGGCCAAGAAGGCGTTGAGCGGGCTCGAAAGCGGCCAGACTGTACGCGTCATATCGACCGACGCTGGATCGGTGCGCGACTTTCAGGCCTTTGCCAAACAAACTGGCAACGAACTGGTCGAGCAGCAGACCGAAGGCGCAGACTACATCCACCTGATGCGCCGGCGCTGATTTTCGAGTGACGCGAGCGCACGCGTGCCGCCGGCGCGCGAATCAACCCAGGCGCGCGAGTTGCTCGCGCAGCTTCGCCAAAGTGGCTTCGAAGTCGCCCACGCGCTGGCGCTCCTGCGCAATCACCGCGGCCGGTGCCTTGGCGACAAATGCTTCATTCGACAGCTTGCCGTGGGCACGGGCGATCTCGCCCTCGACGCGCGTGGCTTCCTTGCCCAACCGCGCCTTCTCGGCAGCGACATCGACTTCCATGTAAAGGCAGACACGGGCCGCGCCGACCACCGCCACCGGCGCCGCCTGGGCCGCCTGGGCCCATTCGGCTTCGTTCTCGAACACCCGTACTTCACTGAGCTTGGCCAGGGCCTGCAGCACCAGCGCCGACTGGCGCTGGAACCGGGCTTCGCCAGCGTCAGTCGCCAACACGAACAGGGGTAATCGGGTTGCCGGTGAAACGCCCATCTCGCCGCGCAGGTTGCGGCAGACATCAACCAGTCCCTTGAGCCGCGTCACGTGCTCGATGGCTGCGGCGTCGATACGCTCCGGCTGACAGACCGGGTAGGCCGCGATGCTGACCGAGTCGCCAGCGCGGCCGGCTACCGGCGCGGCTTTTTGCCATAGCGCCTCGGTGATGAATGGAATGACCGGATGCGCCAGACGCAGGATGGTCTCCAGTGTGCGGATCAGCGTGCGGCGGGTGGCGCGTTGCTGGGCCGCATTGCCGGTGTTGATCTGGACCTTGGCGATCTCCAGGTACCAGTCGCAGAATTCGTCCCAGACAAATTGGTAGAGGCTGTTGGCGACGTTGTCCAGTCGGTACTCTTCAAAGCCCCGGGCCACGTCGGCTTCGACTTGTTGCAGCACCGAGGTGATCCAGCGGTCGGCCGGGCTGAATTCGAGGCAACTGGCCGAGCCGTCAGTCGGCTTGCATTCGGCCGCGGTGAGGCCGTTCAGGCCGCAGTCCTGGCCTTCGCAGTTCATCAGCACGAATCGGGTGGCGTTCCACAGCTTGTTGCAGAAGTTGCGGTAGCCCTCGCAGCGCTTGGTGTCGAAGTTGATGTTGCGTCCCAGCGTGGCCAGCGCGGCAAACGTGAAACGCAGTGCATCGGCGCCAAACGCAGGAATGCCACTGGGGAATTCCTTTTGTGTGTTCTTGCGCACCGCCGGCGCGGTCTCAGGGCGGCGCAGGCCTTCCGAGCGTTTGGCCAGCAGCGGTTCGAGCGTGATGCCGTCGATCAGATCGACCGGGTCGAGCACATTGCCTTCGGACTTGCTCATCTTCTGGCCGTGCGCATCGCGCACCAGGCCGTGGATATAGACGTCGCGAAACGGCACCTGTCCGGTGAAGTGGGTCGTCATCATGATCATGCGGGCGACCCAGAAGAAGATGATGTCGTAACCGGTGATCAGCACGCTGGACGGCAAGTACAAGTCGTAGTCGGATTTCGCCCCGGCACCGGATGGCGCCTTGGCGTCGACTGACTGCGGCCAGCCCATGGTGGAGAAGGGCACCAGCGCGGAGGAATACCAGGTGTCGAGCACGTCCTCGTCACGGGCCAGTGTGCCTTTGTAGCCGGCCTTGTCGGCAGCGGCCCGGGCGTCGGCTTCGGTGCGGGCCACGAACAATTCGCCGTTTTCGCCATACCAGGCCGGAATCTGATGGCCCCACCAGAGCTGGCGGCTGATACACCAGTCCTGGATGTTGTTCATCCACTGGTTGTAGGTGTTGACCCAGTTCTCCGGCACGAAACGCACGGCGCCGCTCTCGACTGCGTCGATCGCCTTCTGCGCAATCGACTTTCCGCTTGGATCCTGCGGGCTTACCTTGGACATGGCGACGAACCATTGGTCAGTCAGCATCGGTTCGATGACCTGGCTGGTACGCGCGCAGCGCGGCACCATGAGACGGTGCTTCTTCACCTCGACCAGAACGCCCAGGGTTTCGAGGTCGGATACGATTTTCTTGCGTGCCACGAATCGGTCCAGCCCGCGGTAGACGGCAGGGGCCTCATCGTTGAGCGTGGCGTCGAGCGTCAACACGCCGATCATCGGCAGCTTGTGGCGCTGGCCCACGGCATAGTCGTTGACGTCATGCGCCGGTGTGACCTTGACCACGCCGGTACCGAATGCCGGGTCGACATAGTCATCGGCAATCACCGTGATGTTGCGATCGCAAAGCGGCAATTGCACTTGCTTGCCGATCAGGTGCTGGTAGCGGGCATCATCCGGATGCACCATGACGGCCACGTCGCCGAGCATGGTCTCGGGCCTGGTTGTGGCCACCACCAGGCCGTCCTGCATCTGTCCATCGACCATCTGGGGGCCGTCGGCAAACGGATAGCGGATATGCCACATCGAGCCGTCTTCTTCTTCGCTCTCGACCTCCAGGTCACTGACCGCGGTCTTGAGCACCGGGTCCCAGTTCACCAGGCGTTTGCCGCGGTAGATGAGTCCCTGCTCATAGAGCCGCACGAAGGTTTCGGTGACTACTGCCGAGAGCTTGTCGTCGAGCGTGAAGTATTCGCGGCTCCAGTCCACGCTGTCGCCCATGCGGCGCATCTGGGTGGTGATGGTGTTGCCCGATTTCTGCTTCCATTCCCAGACCCGGGCGACAAAGTTCTTGCGTGCCTCGGCCGGCGTCGGGCCCATGTCGTGGCGGCTGATGCCCTGGTCGCGCAGTTGGCGTTCGACCACGATCTGCGTGGCAATGCCGGCGTGATCGGTGCCAGGCACCCAGACCGTGTTCTGGCCGCGCATGCGCTGGTAGCGCGTCAGCGAGTCCATGATGGTCTGGTTGAACGCGTGACCCATGTGCAAGGTGCCGGTCACATTGGGAGGCGGCAGCTGGATCGCGAACGCACCCGCTTGCGGATCGGGCAGGCCAGTGCCCCGTGCGCCAGCGCTCCCGTAGCCGCGGCGCTCCCATTCGGGGCCCCAGTAGGCTTCCAGTGCGGCGGGTTCAAACGATTTGGACAGGCTCTCGAGCCCGGGCTGCTTCAGTGCGTCGGTCATGGTGTGGTGCGTTGATCGTGCCGGTCCGCGCGTGGCGGCCCTGCCAATTTAGAGCGGTACCGTGTCAGCGGGGTCGTGCAACCCGCGCAGACAAGGTTCTGCACCCGGACGGTGGCCCAGGACAAACTGATTTTAGGGGACGCGGCGGCGTGTGCCGGACGGGGCTCGCCTCAGGCAGACGCTGGCGCGTTCGTGATGCACGCGGCGTCCAGACACTCTTGCAGCACACGGCTGTCTCCGATCTGGTTGGCCAGCAGCAGGATCAGTCGGGCGTTGAATAATTCGGACTGTGCGCCGCTCAGGCCCTGGTGCGCATCGAGAAGCTGTTCATAGAAGCTGTCTGCGTCTTGCAGGTGCAGTTGGTTTTTCATGGATGTTGCTCCTGTCGGGTTCAGGCCAAGGCCAATGCGTGTTCGAACGCGCGCACCAGGGCGCTGTCCACGGACTCGCCGGTGGCGGCGAGATAGGCGTCGGGCCGTACCAGGGCCCAGGCATGGCCGAACACATGGCAGGCGCCTTGCAGATGGCCTTGCGGGTCGCGCACGGTTTCCAGCGACTGGCGCCGGGTGTCCGAGCCCAGTACCTGTACACATCGAACCGGTGCATGGCGCGTCAGTTCGGCCAGTCGCTGGCGTGCCTGCGCCGACTGGTCGCCGAATACCAGTAACAGGAGCCGTCCGTCGGCCCACTGGATCAGGTCGTTGACGCAGCCCTGGCTACCGTCTTCCCAGCGGAAAAACACGTTCTGCACCGACAGGCCGCCCGAGTCCTCGCAGATGCCGGACTGGCGGTACGGATTGGCCACCGCCATGCGGCCGGTATTGACCAGTTGGCGAGCGAACGGATGCTGGCGTGCCAGGCTGATGACCGCGCTGCGAAATACACGCTCTATGCCGTCGGCCGGGCGCAGAAACCGTGCCGTACGGTTGGTCACCTGTACGTTCTGCTTGGCTGCCTCGAGCCGCTCCTGGTTGTAGCTCGCCAGCAGCGCTGCTGGCGCACGGCCGCGCAGAACTGCAGCCAGCTTCCAGGCCAGGTTGTCGGCGTCGGCCACGCCGGTGTTGCCACCGCGGGCGCCAAACGGACTGACGACCTTGGCCGTATCGCCCATGAAGTAGACGCTGCCAATATGCAGTGCATCCAGGCATTGGCTGCGGTAGGTGTAGGGGCCGACCCAGACGATCTCGCACTTGACGTCCGGGCCGAACTGGCGGCGCAGGCGCTTGTGCACCTCAGCTTCGCTGCTGACGATGGCCGGATCGGCGTCGGGCTCCATCTGGTAGTCGATGCGCCAGACATCGTCGGCCATCAGATGCTGCCAGACGGCGCGGTTGTCGTTGAACGGTGCCTCGATCCAGGTATGGCGTTCGGAAGGGGGCAGATTGTTGAAGCGAACGTCGGCGATACACCAGCGGTCGTCGCCGCGGCGCGACTGCATGGTGGCGCCGCACCAACCATGGAACGGTGTGTGCGAACCACTGGCGTCGACCACATGCTCGGCTTCGATCTGGTAGCTGCCCTGCGGCGTGTCGATTGTCAGGGTGGCGAACCCGTCATGCTGAGTGAAATCGGTGACGCGCGAGCCCCAGCGCAGATCCACATGACCCAGTTCCTGGATACGCTGAACCAGGAAGCCTTCGATGTAGAACTGCTGGATGTTGATGAAGGGCGGTTGGGCCGACAGCTGGAAACTGCTTTGCTGACGCAAGTCGAACGAATAGATCTCGTCATTGCCGGCAAAGGTGCGCCCTACGCTCCACTGGACGCCCCTGGCTGCGATGCGGTCGTAGATGCCCAGGCGCTGGAAGATTTCAAGTGATTTCTGCGTATAGCAGATGCCGCGCGACGAGGCGCCTTTGACGCCCACCGAGTAGTCTTCGTCGAGAACCACCGCCGCGATTCCCTGGCGCGCCAGGGCACAGGCCATGGTCAGGCCGGTAATGCCGGCTCCGACGATGACGATAGGGTGGCGCACTGCGGACTTGCTGCCCAGTTCCGGTGGCGCGACGAATGGATAGGCCGGTAGCTTGTAGCCGCCTTTGGAGAACTCGTAGTCGTTGGTGAAAGCAGTGGCCTGGTAGGCCTGGCCTGCGTTGGGGGCAATGTCCATGCGGTTCTCCTGTTGCGCTATTTGGTGCAGGTGGGCGGCGGCGCGTGCGCTGGCTTCGGGACGGTTGTTTTGCTGCGCTTTTTTGTGCGCCGCTGATACGCTCAATCTACCACTGTGCCTTGCCTGCGGTCCGTGCGTCAAGCCGCGTGCGACTGGGATCGAAAGAACGGGCATCGGGCGGGGGCGGCTGCCAGGAGGGCGACGCCTGTGCGGGCTGGAATCTGTCGCGAACAGTTATTAGTATCGCGTGGCCGATAGCCTGAGTGAATTTGTCAGATTGAATGTGCCAATTAGACCTATGCGTGTTTACCGGCTACCCTATATGGCTCTTCGGTCGCGCGTGCGTGGCCCGAAGCAGATGAGTTTGTTCAACCCTCAACTCCAAGGAGATATCCATGGCAGCACTCAAAGGCTCCAAAACGGAAGAAAACCTGAAAGCCGCCTTCGCAGGCGAATCCCAGGCCAACCGCCGTTACCTGTATTTCGCGAACAAGGCCGACATCGAAGGCCAGAACGACGTGGCTGCGCTGTTCCGCTCCACGGCCGAAGGTGAAACCGGCCATGCGCACGGTCACCTCGAATGGCTCGAGCAGTGTGGCGATCCGGCAACCGGACTGCCGATCGGCCCGACCCGTGACAACCTCAAGGCCGCGGTGGCCGGCGAGACCCACGAGTACACCGACATGTACCCCGGCATGGCCAAGACGGCCCGCGATGAAGGCCATGACGAAATCGCCGACTGGTTCGAAACCCTGGCCAAGGCGGAGCGCAGCCATGCGAACCGTTATGCCAAGGCCTTGGCCGAACTGGTGGATTGATGTCGATTCTGCGCGACGCGACTGACAGCGCCGTGTGATCTGCGCTGGCCGTCCGTTCGGATGGCCGGTTCAAGCAAGCGGTTACGGTCACCGGGACCGCTTGCTTGAACCCGTGCGAGAAAACAAGACTAGAGGACATCATGGCGAAAGAAGGCAATCTCGAAGCGCCCACGCGGCACCCGATTGACTGGAAGGGTGCCGACTACTACGACGAAGCCGCCACGTTCGGGAACTAGAACGCATCTTCGACATCTGCCACGGCTGCCGGCGCTGCGTCAGCCTGTGCGGCTCGTTTCCGACGCTGTTCGATCTGGTCGACGAGAGCAAGACCATGGAGGTGGATGGCGTCGACAAGAAGGACTACTGGAAGGTCGTCGACCAGTGTTACCTGTGCGACCTGTGCTACATGACCAAGTGCCCCTACGTGCCGCCGCACGAGTGGAACCTCGATTTTCCGCACACCATGCTGCGCGCCAAGGCCATCAAGTTCAAGAAGGGCGAGGTCGGCATGGCCGAGCAATTGCTGGCGTCGACCGATGTGCACGGCAGCCTGGCCGGCATTCCGATCGTGGTGCAGACCGTGAACGCGGTGAACCACACCAAGCCGGCCCGCGCGCTGATGGAGAAGGCGCTGGGTGTCGACCGCAACGCCTGGCTGCCGGATCTGGCCAGCAAGAAGTTTCGTTCCAGCGCGCCCGAAAGCGTCGAGCACCCGGTACGCGACGGCGCCAAGACGCCGGGCAAAGTGGTCATCTATTCGACCTGCTATATCAATTACAACGAGCCGGGCATCGGCATGGACCTGCTCAAGCTGCTCGACCACAACGAGGTGCCGTATGTGCTGGTCGAGAAGGAAAAATGCTGCGGCATGCCCAAGCTGGAACTGGGCGACCTGCAGTCGGTTGACGACAACAAGCAAGTCAACATACCGATCCTGGCCAAGTACGCGCGCGATGGTTTTGCCATCCTCAGTGCCGTGCCCAGTTGCACGCTGATGTACAAGCAGGAATTGCCGCTGATGTATCCGGACGATGCCGAGGTCAAGCTGGTGCAGGACGCGATGTGGGACCCGTTCGAGTACTTCATGGCGCGCAAGCGCGACGGCCTGCTCAAGACCGAGTTCCCGCATGCGCTGGGCAAGGTGAGCTACCAGATACCGTGCCACGGGCGGGTGCAGAACATTGGCAAGAAGACGGAAGAAATGCTCAAGATGATTCCGGGTACCAGCGTGCATACCCATGAACGCTGCTCGGGCCATGCCGGAACGTTTGGCGTCAAGAAGGCCACGCACGCGATGGCGATGAAGATCGGCAAACCCTTGTTCAAGGCCATGGCCACGCACAAGGACGGCGGCGCCCCCGACGTGATCAGTTCGGACTGCCCGCTGGGTGGCCATCACATCGCGCAGGGCTTCGAGGTAAACCAGCACCCCGACGTGCCGCAGAAGCATCCGCTCACGCTGGTGCGCGAAGCCTATGGCCTGAAATAGGTGCAACCACGTTCAAGGAAAGCGACATGCAACTGACCGGAAACATTACCCCCGAGAACCTGATGAGCCTGGAGGCTTACAGCAAGTATCGCAAGTCCCACAAGGCCGATGTCATGGCGCATCGCAAGCTGCGCTCGGTGGGACTGGGCGAGCACATCACGCTGCAGTTCGAAAGCGAGATGACGATCCGCTACCAGATCCAGGAAATGCTGCGCATCGAGAAGATCTTCGAGGAAGAGGGCATATTGCAGGAGATCGAGGCCTATGCCCCCTTGGTGCCCGATGGCAGCAACTGGAAGGCGACGATGCTGATCGAATACCCGGACGAGAACGAGCGCAGGCGCGAACTCGCGCGGCTGATCGGCGTCGAGGACCGCATGTTCGTCGAGGTCGAGGGCATGGCGCGGGTGTATGCCATCGCCGATGAGGACCTGGAGCGCGAGAACGACGAGAAGACATCGGCCGTGCACTTCGTGCGCTTCGAACTCAGCGCTGCCATGGTGGCGGCGGTCAAGGCCGGGGCCGGCGTCAAGCTGGGCTGCGACCATACCAACTACCCGGCGCACACGACGATGTCGCCCGAAACCCTGGCATCCCTGGCGGCCGATCTGAACTAGCCATCGCGGCGCAGCGCTGGAACTGTGCGGGGTCGGCGCGGCTGGCGTCCGACCTAGAGCGCGAAGTGTCGGGGCTGGGCATGGACGTACAGGCCAAGGCGCCTGTATCCTTGCGTATTGCCGCATACAGGGGGAGCCATGGCGGACCGGTTGAACGTCGGTGTGATTGGACTGGGGGTCATGGGTCAGCGCATGCTGGACTGCATCAAGGACCATCCACGGCTGAGCGCGGCGATGGTCTGGGATGCCAACCCCGACACGCTGGGCCTGACCCGTGCGCGCCATCCGGAAGTCCAGGCCGCGCGCAGCGCCGAGCAACTGATCCACAGCACGGGTCTGCGCAGCGTGTATATCGCGACACCGCCGGCGGCCCACATGGCGCTCAGCCTCGCAGCGCTCGATGCAGGGCTGGCCGTATTCTGCGAAAAACCGCTGACGGTCGACTTCGATGCGGCGCGCCGCATCATCCGGAAAATCGAAGACGGACAGCCATCGCGCCGCAGTCAACTATTCGCTTGCCGCCTCGGCCGGACTGGCCTTGTTGCAGCAGACCTTCGGCGCCGATTCGGGCAGACCACTGGGCAATCTGCGCGACGTGCGCATCGCGCTGGACTTTGCCGCCTGGCCGCGACCATGGCAGGCTGCGGCGGGGGAGTGGTTGTCGCTGCGCACCGAGGGCGGATTCGCGCGCGAGGTGCTGTCGCATTTCATCTTTGTGTTGCAGCGGGTACTGGGGCCCGCCACGGTGTGGAACAGTGCCATCACCTATCCGGTTCATGGCATGGGCGCCGAGACGGCCATGAAATCGAGTCTGAGCGCGGCCGAAGTGCCGGTGCAGGTGGCGGCCAAGGTCGATCGCGCGGTGCCGGTGGCGGAGCACAACGAAATGGTCTGGCGTGCGGAGCAGGGCGCCATCGTGCTGCGCGACTGGTACGGACTGCTGCGCCTGCGCCGGGGCGGTGAGGTCGAAACCTTGGGCGAGCCGGATGTGCTGCGCGCGGCCGGGCAGTCGCGGCAGTTGGACCAGTGGGTGGCCCTGATCGAGGGCCGGCCGCACGAGCTACCGAGTTTTGCCGAAGCGCTGGCCGTGCAGGAAACCATTGAGGCACTTGCTGCGGTCGCGTTGACGCAGGGTCTTGTGGCGTCTGGCGCCGCTTGGCGCCAGGGGGCAGGGATAATCGCTCCGAAAGGTTCTCCTGCCCATGTTGTTGTTGCTCTCGCCAGCGAAGTCGCTGGACTATGAATCCCCCTTGCCCGACCTGCCGCACAGCGAACCACTGTTTGTGGCGCAATCCGTCCGGTTGATCCGCGAACTGCGCAAACTCAAGGCGCCACAGATCGCCGAACTGATGGACCTCAGTGACGATCTTGCGCGCCTGAACGTGGCGCGCTACAAGGCCTGGCGCCGCGAGGTGCCGCCGCAGACATCGCGTCAGGCCGTGCTGGCCTTTGACGGCGACGTGTATGGCGGGCTGGATGCCAAGACGCTCACTGCGGCCGATCTGGAATGGACGCAGCAACATGTGGCGATGCTCAGCGGCCTGTATGGCGTGCTGCGACCGCTGGACCGTATGCAGCCCTACCGACTGGAGATGAAGACCCGACTGGCCAATGAGCGCGGCGCGAATCTGTACCAGTTCTGGGGCGAGCGCATTTCGCAGTATCTGAACCAGCGCCTGGAGGCAGACGCCGAGCCGGTGGTGGTGAATCTGGCCTCGCAGGAGTACTTCAAGGCGGTGGATCGCAAGGCATTGCGGGCGCGCGTGGTGGAGTGCGTGTTCGAGGAACTGCGCGATGGCCGGTACAAGGTCATCAGCTTCATGGCCAAGCGCGCGCGCGGCCTGATGGCGCGCCATGTGATTCGCACGCGCGCCACCCGAGGTGCGCGAGCTCGAAGCTTTCGATGCCGAAGCGTATGCGCTGGACCGCCAGGTGTCGCAGCCGGACCGGCTGGTTTTTCGGCGTTCTGCCCCCAACTGATGCGCAAGCTGTCTGGCGCATCGTCCACGGGCGTTGTCGCAGACTGGAGTAACGGACAAGCAAGGAACCGCATGAAGGTCAAGGCCAATGGAATCGACATCGAAGTGCAGGACAGCGGCTCCGGCGTGCGGCGACACGCGCCCGGTGGTGCTGCTGATCATGGGTCTGGGCATGCAGCTGGTGGCCTGGCCGCCGGCCGTGTTGCAGCTGCTGGTCGATGCCGGCTATCGCGTGATCCGTTTCGACAACCGGGACATCGGCCTGTCGCAACATTTTGACCACCTGGGCAAGCCGAATCTGCTCTGGGCCGGTCTCAAGCACCGCCTGGGCTGGCGCATCACGGCCGCCCTATACGCTGCAAGGACATGGCGGCCGACTCGGTGGGCGTGCTCGATGCGCTGGGGGTTGGCCAAGGCCCATGTGGTGGGGGTGAGCATGGGCGGCATGATTGCGCAGCGCGTGGCGCTGGCCGCACCCGAGCGTGTCGCCAGCCTGACCAGCATCATGAGTTCGAGTGGCGCCCGCGACCTGCCACAGGCCGATCCGCGCGTGATGCGGGTATTGTTCAGCCGCCCTGCGAATGCCTCGCGCGATGCCATCGTGGCGCACTACGTGCGGCTTGTATCAAGGCCATCGGCAGCCCAGGCTTTGCCGACCGACGAGGCCGAGCTGGTGCAACGCATCGGCCTGGGCGTGGATCGCAGCTTACCATCCGGCCGGAACGCTGCGCCAGATGGTCGCCATCGCCGCTGACACCACGCGTGCCGACGACTTGGCGCAACTGGACAAGCCCACGCTGGTGCTGCACGGCCAGGCCGACCCGCTGGTGCCACTGGCGCATGGGCAGGACACGGCACGGCGCATTACCGGCGCGCGGTTTGCGGCCATCGAGGGCATGGGTCATGACCTGGCGCCGGGTGTGGTGGACCGCCTGCATGCCGCATCTGGCGCCGTTTCTGCTGGCGCATCGCTGAGAGGGCTTTTGTCGCATGTTGACCCCCGAACAATCCCAGCTGGGCAAGGCGTCGGCCTACCCCGACCACTACGACGCCATCGCAGCTGTACCCGATCGCCCGCGCGCCCAACCGCGGCGAGATCGGCGTTGGCGCCACGCTTGCCGTTTCTCGGCGCCGATCTGTGGACGGCGTTCGAACTGGGCTGGCTGAACCTGCGCGGCAAGCCGCAGGTGGCGCTGGGCCATTTCACGGTGCCGTGCGAGACGCCGAACATCATCGAGAGCAAGTCGTTCAAGCTGTACCTGGGCAGCTTCAACAACACCCAGTTCGACGACGTGGACGCGGTGCAGGCGCGCCTGCGCAACGACCTGAATGAGGCCTTGTGGCGCGGCGCGCCCGGTGCAGGGCAGCGGCGTGGGCGTGCGTATTCTGGTCCCGGAGATGTTCGACCGCGAACCGGTGCAGGAACTCGACGGCGCTGAACCTGGACCGCCTGGACGTGGAGTGCACGCAGTACACGCCGGCGCCGGAACTGCTGCGTGCCGATACCGATCATCAGCCGGTGACCGAGACCCTGTGCAGTCGACTGCTCAAGAGCAACTGCCTGGTGACCGGCCAGCCCGACTGGGGCAGCGTGCAGATCAGCTACAGCGGCGCCGCAGATCAACCAGGAAGGCCTGCTGCAGTACCTGGTGAGTTTTCGCAACCACAACGAGTTCCACGAGCAATGCGTGGAGCGCATCTACATGGACATCTGGCGCCGCTGCAAACCGACCAAGCTGGCGGTGTATGCGCGCTACACGCGCCGCGGCGGGCTGGACATCAATCCGTTTCGCACCAGCGCGCCGCAGGCCTTGCCGCGCAACGTGCGCACCGCGCGGCAGTAGCCGCCGGCCACGGTGCGTTGAGGCTGCGGCCAGACTGCAGTGCCATGGTCACGCCTGGCAGTGATCCGTTCTTGCGCCAGCGGCGTCGGGCTGTGCGTCAGCCGCCCATGTCCTCGAAGCGCTGCAGCGTCGCCAGATCGGGGAAATCCGCGGCGCGCTTTTCCTTCATCGCCGTGACCGCTTCGCGCACATGGCGGTTGCTCCAGATGGCGCTTTGCAGCCAGCCCATCTGCTGCAGCGCGTCGGCCACGGAATGGTCGCGGGTGTAGTGGATGGCTTGCTTCGTGCCCCAGATCGCAACCGGCGGTTTGGCGGCGATCTCGCGGGCAATCTGCATCACACCGGCCGTCATTGCTTCAGGCGTATCGAACACCTCGTTGACCAGACCCAGCGCCAGCGCACGCGCCGCAGGCAGGCGCCGGCCGGTGTATGCAAGCTCTTTGGCCACGGCTTCGGGAATCAGCTTGGGCAGGCGCTGCAAGGTGCCGACGTCGGCCACCATGCCGATGTTGATCTCCTGGATGCAGAAGAATGCGTCAGCCGTTGCGTAGCGCAGGCAGCAGGCGGTGACCATGTCGACCGCACCGCCAATGCAGCCGCCCTGGATGGCCGCCAGCACCGGTATGCGCAAGGACTCCAGTTTGGTGAACGTGGCCTGCAGCGCGCCAATCGTGTCGAGCATCGCGGCACGGCCTTCCGGGCTCTGGTCATTCATTTCGACACCGCCGGAGAACACCTCCAATGCCATGCCGGCACTGAAATGTTTGCCGGTGCTCGACAGCACCAGCACGCGCGTCTGCCCGCCGTGGTGGATCTGGTCGAGCACGCCATCGAGTTCACGCCAGAACGTGGCGTTCATGGTGTTCATGGCATCGGGTCGGTTGAGCACCAGATGGGCGATGGGGCCATCGTGCGACAGGGAAAAACAGCTCAGGGGGGTGGTGGGTGTGGTCATGGCTCCACTGTAAACCCGCCGCCACGCTTGGCCGGTGGGGGCGCGCCCCTAACCAGCGTCGCCCAGGTGACGTTCAGGCAAGTGCTGTCACCCCAATGCCATGGTGCTGCGGCTCCGACAGCCTCCTAGAAGAGCTGGCCTGTCCAGCCGTCGCCAATCGCGCCGGGTTCACGCGCTTCGTGGCTGTTGTGTTCGCCTGCCGCCGGCGGCAGTTCGCCGGCCTTGATCAGAGAGCCGACCCGTACGCCGAGCAGGCGCAGGCGACGCTCCAGGGGTGCGCGCTTGAGACACTGGCCGGCTGCATGCCGGATGGCTTGCGCGTCGGCCGTGTGTTGGACCAGGGTTTGATCGCGCGTGGCGATCTTGAAATCATCGAAACGCAGTTTGATGCCAATGGTCTTGCCCACATATCCCTTGCGCTGCAGATCGCCGGCGACTTGCTCGCACAAGCGCGTGAAGATCGCGCCCAGTTCGGCGCGGTCGCGCACGGCGTGCAGGTCGCGCTCGAAGGTGGTTTCGCGGCTCATCGACACTGGTTCGCTTTCGGTTGATACGGGTCGGTCGTCGCGGCCCCAGGCTGCGCGGTGCATCCAGGAGCCGGTGCTCTGGCCGAAGTGGTCGATCAGCCATTGCTCGTCTTTTGCCGCCAGCTCGCCAATGGTGTGGATGGCGTAGCCCTGCAGCTTGGCGTCTGCCTTGGGGCCGATGCCATTGATCTTGCGGCAGGCCAGAGGCCAGATCATGGACTGCAGGTCTTGATCGTGAACGATGGCGATGCCATTGGGCTTGTTGAATTCGCTGGCCATCTTGGCCAGCAGCTTGTTGGGCGCCACACCGACCGAACAGGTGAGGCCGGTGGCGTCAAAGATGCTCTTTTGAATCAGCCGTGCCAGCACCCGGCCGCCTTCGCGCTGGCCGCCCGCCACGTCGGTGAAATCGATGTAGACCTCGTCGACGCCACGGTTTTCCATGCACGGGGCGATGTCCTGGATGATCTGCTTGAAGGCGCGCGAAAAGCGCCGGTACTCCTCGAAGTCAACCGGCAATTGAATCGCCTGCGGGCACAGCTTGGCGGCCTTCATCAGGCCCATGGCCGAGCCAATGCCGAACTGCCGCGCCGCATAGGTGGCGGTGGTAATGACACCGCGCCCGACGTAGTCCTTGAGACGCGCGAAGGCCTCGACCGGAATATGCGCGCGTGGATTGCCGCCGGTCTGTGCCTCGGGGTCGTCGGCCAGAACATCGAGCGCCGCCTGTATCGCGCTGCGCCCGCCACCGATGACCACTGGCAGGCCCTTGAGCTGCGGATAACGCAGCAGTTCGACGGAGGCGTAGAACGCGTCCATGTCGAGATGGGCTATGCGGCGCAGGGGCGGGGCGTCGGCGGCGGTGGATTGGTCAGCGGGGGTCACGCGTGGATTTTCGCGCAGGACATGTCCTGTACACGGTGCCAGGTGGCCGGCGCCAGAACGGCGCCTGTTGCTGGCGGTGGAGGCGAACCGGACAAGCGCGCATCGAGGGGACTCGAAGTACCGCCAGCGGCGACCTAGAGCACATCGGTCTCAATCAATGCGGTGCGTGAGTGCGGCCGCAACTGGTTTGAAGTTGAGCTTCAGTCTGGCGAAGTGTTGCATGTGCATGCGGCTGGCTGGAAGTTTGGTGCGTTGGGCGCAGCGTGATCCGCTTTAACTGGTCGCCGCAGCCGGGCGCCTTCGGCGCCGCTGGTATTCGACGTTATGCCACTGGCAGCGCTCGCTGCGTGAGCGAACCGGAGGTAGCTGCTATTCTTCGCCAAAGAATGTCAGCGAAGTTCTGCGGATACTCCAAAGCGACGGATGGGCGTTGGTGGCCGCCAGTTTGTAAATAAGACGGACAAGACCCCATTGAGGGAGTTGGATGATGACCGTGCTCGTCGCACTCTTTATGCTGGCCGGCTCAGCCGCGCCAAAAGTGCTTGGCGCACAGGTGGCAACCGAGGCGATGACAAATATGGGATGGCTCACTCAGCACCTATTACTTGTAGTCGTTGTCGAGGTCACGCAAGCAAAGGCTGCCGTTTCGCGGCATCGGTTTGCGCACCGGGAAGCGTCAACGTTAGGCCACACAAAAGCGGCGACGCCTCGTCCGATGCAGGCAACAGCATGCCGCGCAGTGCCACTGTCCAGGCTCGCCAGTCTGAATCCGACCCGAGACACGCCTTCAGGCACACTAGGCAGATCGGCAGCTTCCACTCAGCACGTACATGTCCAGTCCCTTTCCGAAAACCGAAACGTTTCTTGGCTTCCCGAAGCTTCCTGCCAAATACGAGAGCCTTGTAATGCCATTGCTCCTCTCGGTTCTAATGACATTCATCGTGTCAATGGTGAGCACGCTTCGGGCCATCGGACCGGCGCCAGACTTCCTCCATGTCTGGCTTAGTTCATGGGTCCTTTCCTGGGCCGTGGCCTTTCCAACTCTGTTGCTCGTGCTGCCCGTTGTGAAGCGCGCAACCATGGCCATCGTGCGTTCGGCCTCGTATCGTCCAGATGCCAGTTCAACAATAGGCAAAAATGCAGGCGTTGATCAGGCCGGTCGAGATGACACTGGTGAGGCCTAGGGCAAAGTCCAGCCATTGAAGATGCGGGGACGTGTGGTTTGACGAACGGCGTACACAATGATTGCCACGCGTAACATTTCGGGCCACGCCAACACCTGACATCAGGTTGCTGCTTCGCATTGTGTATCGTGTGCCGATAGCCTTCAACGTTTGACCTCATGACCGCGCCTCCTCACTACCTCTCGCTCCCGAAGTCGGGCTCGGGGCCCGGTGTCATCGTGTTGCACTCCTGGTGGGGCCTCAATCCGTTTTTCAAGAAGCTGTGCGACAGATTTGCTCGCGCAGGGTTCGTTGCTCTCGCGCCTGACCTCTACGCCGGGCGCGTTGCAACCACACCAACGCAAGCGAAGGCATTGCGGCATCAATCGACCGCGCAGCGAAAGACACCCGCCTACAAGCTGCTCATCGCTGCAATTGAACTACTCAGAAGCCACGAGGCGGTGCAGGGCTCGCGGGTCGCGCTAGTGGGCTTCTCGATGGGCGGCCACTGGGCACTGTGGTTGGCACAGCGGCCCGAGTTGCCCATCGGAGCGACCGTGGTCTTCTACGCGGCAAGAAGCGGAAACTACACCCGGAGCAGGTCGCGATTCTTGTTTCATTTCGCCGAATCCGACGACTGGGTTTCAGCCGCAAGTGTCAAGAAACTCAAAAGCAACCTGGCGCACTCGAACGCCGATGCAACTTACTACGCGTATCCGGGTACGACGCACTGGTTCTTCGAGAACGACAGAAAAGATGCGTTCAACAAATCCGCGGCGGTGGCGGCGTGGAAACGCACCATCGCGTTCATCAATGAAGCACCAGCAGACGCTTGACCGGACATTCTCCCCGAGCCCGGGCAAAATGTCGGTTGGCTCATTCGTCAGGCGTTGCAGGCCATCCATCCGAACGGAGTAAGAAGATGAATATCCAGGAGTTCATGCGGGGTTACAAGGCGGCATGGGAAGCCCGCGATCCATCCAAGTTTGCGGCGCTATTTCACGCGGATGGCAAATACCACAATACGCCATTCCAGTTGCAAACCGGAAGAGCCGAGCTCGCCGAGTACTGGAAACGAGTGCAGTTGCAAGAGGATGTGCACGTCACGTTCGAGGTGTTGGCCGATCAGGGCGATACGGGGGTTTCACGCTGGCACGTCACCTACCAAGTGGCATCAGAGGAGCTCTTTGATATCTGGGCCCGATCCACGGGGACGAGCCTGGTAAGCAGAAAGCCAGGGGACCCACTGCCACGCATGGTGCTCGATGGTGTCTTGCAGGCGCGGTTTGCGCAAGGCCTGTGCACAGAGGCGCGCATCTGGTGGCATAGCCTGCCGCAAGTGGATTGATCCGAGTCGCATCACCCTGCCGCAGTCGCCCGCTTGACTCCGATGTGAGGCGTCAATAATCACCCCTCGCACAGCCATATGCCGAGAGTACATCTGATAGAAGGCCCGGTCGGTGCAGGCAAGTCAACTTTTGCCAAGTCGCTTGCGCTTCGCACGAACGGGATTCACATTGCATTGGACGAGTGGTTCGTCAAGCTCTGCAGCCCCGATCGTCCTCCAGCCGATTTCATGGATTGGTACATCGAGCGAAAACTGCGACTTCTGGAGCTCATCTGGAGCCACAGTCTGGGTATCCTGGCGTCAGGCACGGACGCGATACTCGAACTCGGCTTGATTCAACGACAAGGTCGAATTGCGTTCTGCCAAAAGGCAGTGAGCGAAGGCGCCGAACTCAAGGTTCATGTTCTCGATGCTCCAAAGCAGGTGCGCCTTGAGCGTGTGAAGCGCCGGAATACTGATGTGATAGCAACGGGGGAACGATTCCGGGTGAAGTCACGATTGAGTAAACTGCACGAATGCCACGCACAGCTGTTCTTTTACTTGACCTCCAAGTCGACTTCCTGGACGAGCAGCGCGGAAAAATGCCTGTAGATCCGGCTGGTGCGCAACGTGTCATTGAGGCCGCTAACGCAGTCCTGCGAGGCGAAATCATCGCAGGCGCGCTGCCTGTACTCGTCGTCAATCACTTTTCCCCAAGCGCCAGGGTTGCCAATTATTTCCGCCACAGCGCGGGGTTGGACGGTAGTGCCGGTGCTGCGCTCGATCCTCGCATCGCCGCGACGTCAGGAGTCCGCACTTTTCCAAAGCGGCAGGCCAGCGCCTTTACCAATTCAGATCTTGAGCCATATCTGCGAAGCGAAGGCGTTGCCAATGTCTGGGTCCTTGGCGTCTTCGCTGAGGGCTGCGTTCGTGCGACTGCCCTGGACGCCAAACGCCGGGGCTTCAAGGTTATCGTGCCGCAAGCTGAGATTGCCACCAACGCGTCCTGGAAGGCCGTGTTCGCGGCTTGGGCACTCAAGCGTGCCGGCGTGGCAGTCGTTGCAAGCGCTCGCGAGGCTCTGAGTGCAGCCTAATCCTTATCACTCAAGCGCAACGCCATCGGCAGGAAACTGCCTTTGTCGTGCGCTTCGCTCAAATGTGAGACCTCACGAGGAAGATTCCTGCCATGTTCAGCACTGAGTTCCTGCTTACGTCCCTCATCGTCGTACTCATTCCGGGCACAGGCGTGTTGTTTACCGTGTCCATGGCGCTTGCGCGTGGTCGGCGTGCCAGTTTCTACGCGGCAATAGGTTGCACGCTGGGTATCGTTCCGCACTTGTTGGCAACTGTTCTGGGTCTTGCCGCCGTCATGCACACCAGCGCGCTCGCGTTTCAGGTTCTCAAGTACGCTGGCGTTGCTTACTTGCTCTACCTGGCGCTAGCGACATGGCGTGACCGAAGCGCCTTCGCCGTTCAGGAAGTACGGCACAAGGGCGGGGCGTTTGGCCTGGTGTTCAAGGCGTTTCTGCTGAACATCCTCAATCCAAAGCTGACCATCTTTTTCCTTGCCTTTTTGCCTCAGTTTGTTGTGCCCGGCGATGTATCTCCGATCGCGCAGTTGCTTGGCCTGAGCGCCGTGTTCATGGGCATGACCTTCGCCGTGTTCGTGATCTACGGGTTTCTGGCCCATGCCTTCAGGACGGCCGTCATCGATTCGCCCACGGTGCAGGCGTGGCTTCGGCGGGGGTTTGCGGGTGCGTTCGCCGGTCTTGGTGCGCAGTTGGCATTGTCAGAGCGGTGAATGAAGCTGATCCCGATTCGCAGACGGTCATGGCTCGTCGGGTAATGCCGCCGGTTCGCGACGAGCGTGGTGCGCGCGGGCCATAGCGCGACATATTTTCAATTGAAACTGGGAGGTGTTTGCAAATGCAAGGTCATTGTCTTTGCGGTTCTGTCCGGTTCACGGCGCCCGATGTGCGGGACATTGGCGCCTGCCATTGCGGTTTTTGCCGCCGCTGGGGCGGGGGGCCGTTGCTAGCTGTTCACTGTGGCCCCGACGTGGTGTTTCAGGGGGCGGATCAGATCACGGTGTATGCGTCGTCCCCGTGGGCCGAACGTGCCTTCTGCAAGCAGTGCGGCACCCATTTGTACTACCGCTTGCTGGCAACCGGCGAGTACTTCGTGCCAGCCGGTGCGATCGACTCGAATCAGTTCGAGTTGGTGAGTCAGATCTTCGTCGACAAGAAGCCGGACTACTATGCGTTGGCCAATGAGACGCCCATGCTGACCGAGCAGGAGTTCCTGGCGAAGTTCGCAGCGCCGGACGACAACTCCGCCAACGGACCCTGAAGGAAATCCATGGACGAATTGCTGATACGCGCAAAGGACAATTCCTGACCATCGTCAGATCCGCGTCGTGAACCTATTTATTGCGCATCGCCTGCTCGCCGACGCGGTGCTATTGGTGCATCTGGCAATTGTGCTGTTCGTCGTCGGTGGTTTGATGCTTGTCGTGGTCGGAAACTGGCGGCGCTGGCGCTGGGTGAATGCCCTCTGGTTGCGCTTGCTACATCTGGCAGCCATTGCCGTGGTAGTCGCCCAAGCCTGGCTGGGCATGGTCTGCCCGCTGACCACGCTGGAGATGTGGCTGCGTGCCAGCGCGCGGCAGGGCACATACGCTGGCAGCTTCGTCGAGTACTGGCTGCAACGCCTGCTCTACTTCGAGGCGCCAGATTGGGTGTTCACGCTGGCCTACACCGCCTTCGGGCTTGCTACGGCGGCAGTCTGGTGGCTTTTTCCGCCCGACCTGCGCCGGCGAGTCAGGTAGAACGGTACTCGGCCCTGGCATCGGTGGGACGCGGTGGCCTGTGGCGACACTTGCTTGCGCATCCGGACGAACACGTGGCACCATGGGCGGGCCGGACCGATACGCGTTCGGGCAACCCATTGCGGCTCGGCTTGCACCATGCGCACCATCCTGAACTTCTCCTACGGCTCCAATATGTTCAGCAGACGCATCGTGCAGCGTGTTCCGTCGGCACGGTTCATTCACACGGCGACGCTTCATGGCTATGTGCTGCGTTGGCACAAGGCGGGCCAGGACGGCTCGGGCAAGTGCGACATTGTCAGAACGTCGGAGCCAGGTGCCTGTGTGCACGGCGTCGTCTACGAATTGGCGGCCATGGAGAAGCATCGGCTGGACGCGGCGGAAGGCCTGGGCCATGGCTACGACGAGATGCAGGTCTCACTCGGCCTCGCGTCCGGCAGTACCACGGCCTGGACCTATTGCGCCACGGCGATTGATGCGTCGCTGCTTCCGTACACCTGGTACAAGGCGCTGGTCGTTGCCGGAGCGCGCGAGCATGGGCTGCGAGGCGACTACATCGAATATCTGTGCCAAGTCCCGGCGGCCGACGATGCCGATGTCGAACGCGCCCGCCTGCACTGGGCGCTCGCCATGCCGGATGCGCGGCCCGTGCCATGACGAGACCGATGTGCGCTGATCAGGGATTGACTGAGAGAGGCCGTGCCCGGAGGGCCCTGGCGGTTGCCGATTTTGAAACTGGAGGAAACCCATGTCCACTGAAACCAATCGGGCGCCGATGGCGGCGTTGTCACGGCGAAGCTTGCTGGCCTGGGCCTTGTCTGTCGCTGGAATTGGCCAGGTTTTTGCGCAACAGACGCCATCGGGCGGTGACGGGCGTTTTCCCGATGTGATGTCGGCGAAGGTGCGCGCCGCACCTGGCGGGCGTTTCGACTTTGACATCACGGTGTCGTCGCCCTACGACACGCCGCAGCGCTATGCCGACGGGTTTCGTGTTGTTGCGCCGACTGGTGCGGTGTTGGGAGAGCGCACGCTGTGGCACGACCACCAGGGCGAGCAACCGTTCACGCGCGATCTGTACGCGGTGCCGATACCACCGGGTGTGACGCACGGTGACGATCCAGGCGCGCGACCGGAAATATGGCTACGGCGGGCTATCCATTGCCGTGCCATTGCCGCCGCGCCTGCCCTGAGTCGCCGGCGCGCACGGCAGGACGTCAGACGATGCGGTTGAACCACAACAGGGACAGACCGGCAGCGGCCAGCGACAACACCGCGGCAATCAGGGCCAACAGCGCGGAGAGCTCGGTTTCCTTCTTGTCCACTTGCAGCCGGGTGCTCAGCTTTTCGTAGACGGTTTTGAGTGCGTCGGCGTTGCCGGCATAAAAGTACTCGGCCTGGGTCACGTTGGCAATCGCCTTGAGGCTGGGTTCGTCGAGCTTGAGATACATAGCCCAGCCTTCGAATCCGGGAACCTCGCCGGTCACCGTGCCCAGGCCGATCGAGTACACGCGCACGCCGCGATGGGCCGCCATCATGGCCGCCTCCTGCGGATCGACGCCAGTGGTGCGCCGGCCGTCGGTCAAGAGCACGATGGCCGCCGATGTGTAGGAGCCTGGTGCCACCGGAATGAACTCCTTTGCCGGTTTGCCAGGAGCCTCGTCGATGCGCTTGCCGCGTTTGCTGTTTCCGTAAGTCATCTCGCCCACGTCGATGCCATGGTCGGGAAATAGCTCCGACAAGGCGACGACGATGCCGCTGCCCACCGCCGTGCCGCGCTGCAACTGGAACTTGTCGATCGCCGCCACCAGGTCCTCACGCTGCAAGGTGGCGGGCTGCACCACTTGCGCAGTTCCAGCGAAAGTGACGATGCCGACCTTGACGTTGCGTGGCAAATCCTTGAGGAACGACTTGGCGGCCTCCTGCGCGGCCACGATGCGGGTGGGCTGGATATCGGTCGCGCGCATGCTCAGCGAGACGTCGATGGCCAGCATCACCGTGGCGTGGTTGGACGGCAGTGAGATAACGGCCGTTGGCCTGGAGGCCGCGAGCAGGCCCGCTGCCATGGCCAACAGGAACAAGGCGGGCGGCAGATGGCGGCGCCAATGGCGACCCGCCCCCAACGCCTGCCTGGCAATGGCCACGCTGGACAGACGCAGCGCCAGCTTCTTGCGCCGGCGCAGCAACCAGACGTACACCAGCACGATCAGGGGCAGGGCCAGCAACAGCCACAGGAATTGCGGCCACAGGAAGTTCAGTGGAAGCGTCATGAATCCCTCGCAAAGGACCCCCATCCCGCCCGCGGACGTGTTACAGGCGCGTCTGCCGGACCCGTGGTGCGATGGCTATTGTGGGCGTAAACCGGTAGTTCGGCTGCCGGCGGCGGGTCGAGGTCAGATTTCCTGGGGCCAATGTTCGCCGAGAACCGGGTAGCCCGGTTTTCGTGGGGGTTTGCGTTGGCCGGCGCTTTCAGCGCGGCGGCTGGAATGCTTGTCGCGCGGCCAGGGCCCTGGCACGGGTGGCGCAGCCCTCGACATGGTCGTTCACCAGGCCCATGGCCTGCATGAAAGCATAGACCGTGGTCGGACCGACGAAACTCCAGCCGCGCTTCTTGAGGTCCTTGGACAGCGCCACGGACTCCGGGGAGGTGGACAGGGTGCGCAGCACGTCGCGCGTCATGTGCGCAGGCCGGCTGGCCGGATCCGGCTCCCAGCGCCAGAAATAGGCTGCCAGCGAACCGCATTCGTCGCGCAAGGCGATGGCTCGGCGTGCGTTATTGATGGTGGAGACGATCTTGCCGCGATGGCGCACGATGCTGGCGTCCTGAAGCAAACGCGCGATATCGCCATCGCCGAATCGCGCCAGCTGTTTGATGTCGAAGTTTGCGAAGCCGCGGCGAAACGCCTCGCGTTTGTTCAGGATGGTGAGCCAACTCAGGCCGCTCTGAAAGCCTTCCAGGCAGATCTTCTCGAACAGGCGCCGGTCGTCGGCCACCGGATAGCCCCATTCAGTGTCGTGATAGTCGCGGTATGCCGGCGTCGCCTGGCACCAGGTGCAGCGGGCGATGCCGTGGTCGTCCGCGAACAGGCCGTCGGGCAAACTGGTTGTCATGCTTGGGGCACCCTTGAGACAACAGGTATTGCGTTTGTCGGCTCAGGGCTCGTCGCCACCGATCTGCGCGCGGCGCTGGACCACATACGCGTCGAGTTCTTCGCGGATACCGGGATCCATCTCCGGTTCCTCGTATTCAGCCAGCGCCCGCTTCCAGATGCCGGTTGCACGCTGCGTCGCGTCCTGGGCGCCGGACAGCTGCCAGCTTTCGTAGTTCTGCCAGTTTGACAGCAGCGGCTGGTAGAACGCATGCTCGTAGCGTTCCATGGTGTGAGGCTCGCCAAAGAAGTGCCCGCCGGTCGCAACACCCTTGATCGCGTCGAATCCGAGCTCGGCCTCGTTGACCTCGATCGGCTTGAGAAACTCGATCATGTGCTGCAGCAACTCGACGTCGAGCACCAGCTTTTCGTACGAGGCCGTGAGCCCGCCCTCGAGCCAACCGGCGGCATGGTAGACGAGGTTGCCGTGGCCGAGCACCGCGCCCCACAGCGACATTCCGGTTTCGTATGCGGCCTGTGCGTCGGTCGCATTCGAGGCGTTGGCATTCGACGTGCGGTAGGGCAGTTTATAGCGCCGCGCCAGTTGGCCACTGGCGATATTGGCCTTGGCATTCTCGGGTGTTCCGAATGCCGGTGCGCCCGAGCGCATGTCGACGTTGGAGGTGAAGGACCCATACATCACCGGCGCGCCGGGCCTTATCAGTTGCGTCAGAACCACGCCAAAGAGGGCCTCGGCATTTTGTTGCGCCAGCGCCGCGGCAAGCGAGACCGGAGCCATCGCACCCATCAGCGTGAACGGTGTGATCGCCACCGGCTGGCCATGTTCGACCATGGCGATCAGTCCTTCGGTCATGGCGTCGTCGAAGCGGCGCGGGCTGTTGACCGAGATGATCGTGATGACGCCGGGATCCTCGGCCATTTGTTCCAGTGATAGGCCACGTGAGATTGCCATCATCCGGATCCCGTCCATGGCGCGTCCGGCGCCGATGGCGGTGCAGTGGTAACTTAGATCGGAGCAGGTCAGGTTCGCGAGATAGGTGTCGAGATGGCGCGAATTGGCGGGCAGTTCGATCGGCGCGCAGACCTGGTTGCCGATCAGGTGGATGGCATTGAAATAATGCGCGAGCCGGATGAAGTCGCAATAGTCCTTGTGATTGCCGTTGCGCCGACCGCGTTCGTTGTCGTACACATTGGGCGGGCCGGCGACGAGTCCGAAGTTGATGTGGTTGCCGCCCAGGATGACGCGCTTGTCCGGATTGCGTGGCGTCAGCGTGAAGACGGGCGGGGCCGTTGACAGGGCTTTGTCGACCAACTCCCGGTCGATCCGCACCATCATGGATTTGTGGTCCACCTGGGCGCCGGCCTTTTCCAGGATGTCCAGCGCGCGCGGCGACATCACTTCGATGCCCAACTCCTCCAGGATGCGCAGCGAGGTCAGGTGGATGGCCTCGACCTGATCGTCCGACAGGACGGTCATGGGCGCGTAGGGGTTCACTACCTGCTGCAGCGGCAATTGGGCCAGAGGTGCGCTCGTGGAGCGCCGACCCCGTCCGGTCTCGCGCCGGCGTTTTGTTTCGATTGTCATTGGGGATTCCTTGGTTGAATGCAGTGATTGGCCCGGCCTCAGCCCATCATGCGGGTGCCGTCCGGATCCAGCAGCGACTCGCGCTGCAGACGCGCGTCGCGCATCTCACCCAGAATCTCGAGTTGCCAGCGGGCATGGCCGGTGTCGGTGAGTGCATCGCTTGCCACATAACCGGTGGCATACGAGCAATCGATGTGGTGGCAATAGCCGCCGGAGGTGATCCAGCCCACGACCTTGCCGTCCTTCCAGACCGCCTCGTCGCCGATCGCGTCCGCATCGCCCGCATCGACGACGAAGGTCACGCGCTGGCGTTTCGGGCCTTCGGCCTGCTCCTTGGCGGCCGCGGTCTTGCCGATGAAGTCCGTCTTGCCCATTGCAACGAATCGACCCAGACCGGCTTCAAATGGACCGTAGATCGGCCTGAATTCGCGCGCCCAGGTGCCAAAGCCCTTCTCGCGTGCCAGTGACAACAGCGCGCGGCTGCCGAAGGGGCGGATGCCGAACTCCTGGCCTGCTTCCCAAAGCGCGTCGAACAAGGCGACCTGCTGCTCGGGCTTGACCCACAACTCGTACCCCAGGTCGCCGGTGAAACTGATGCGGCCGACCATCGCATGCACCATGCCGACCTCCATGTTCGGCCGGAAATCCATGAAGCGCAGTGCCTTGGTTGACACGTCGTCGTCGGTGATCTTTGCCAGCAACTCGCGTGCCTTCGGACCGGCGATCGACAGGCCGACCAGGCCCAGGCCCATTGGCCGCACGCCAACGCTGCCATCAGCGGGCAGATGCTGGGAGAACCAGCGCATGTGGTATTTCTCTGCCGCGCCCGACCCGAATACATAGAAACGATCTTCGGCCGCCTTGGCAACCGTGAAGTCACCGATCAGCTTGCCGTTATGGTTGAGCATCGGCGCCAGCATCATGCGCCCGGTTTTCGGTATCTTGTTGGCGAGCATGTGCGAGAGCCAGGCTTCGGCACCGCTGCCGCTGACCTCGTATTTGGCGAAGCCCGACGTGTCCGAGATGCCAACGCCGTTGCGCACCGCCTGGCATTCGGCCTTCACATGCGCGAAGTCGGTCGAGCGATGGAAGGAAAACGCGTCCTCGACGCCGGGCGGGGCGAACCACAAGGGCGATTCGACAGCCCAGTTGTCGCCCATCACCGCGCCCATCTCGATCCACTTGTGGTGCATCGGCACCGTGCGCAGCGGCCGGGCGGCCGGCAATTCCTCGTTCGGGAAACGCACCCGGAAGCGGCGGCCGTAGTTCTCGACCACCTTGGCGCGCGTGTAGGCACGGGTTGCCCAGTCGCCGTAGCGCGCCACGTCCATGGCCCAGACGTCGAAGCCCGGATCGCCATCGACCATCCAGTTCGACAGCGCCAGGCCGACGCCACCGCCCTGGCTGAAGCCGGCCATGACACCGCATGCTACCCAGTAGTTGCGCAGGCCGTTGATCGGCCCGATCAATGGATTGCCGTCCGGCGCAAATGTGAACGGGCCGTTGACGATCTGCTTGATGCCGACGTTCTGGAATGGCGGGAAATGCCGGAATCCCACTTCCAGGTTGTCGGTGATGCGGTCCAGCGCGTCGGGCAGCAGGGTCGGGCCGAAGTCCCAGGGCGTGTCCTTCGGGCTCCATGGCACGCCGTGGCGCTCATAGGTTCCGAGTAGCATGCCGTTGCGTTCCTGGCGCATGTAGATCTCGCCGTCGAAGTCGACTGCATGCAGCACCATCTTGCCCGCCGCCTTGTTGAAGGCGATGACCTCGGGCATGTCCTCGGTGATCAGGTACTGGTGTTCCATCGCCAGGATGGGCAGTTCCAGGCCCACCATGCGCCCCACCTCGCGCGCCCACAGGCCGCCGCAGTTGATGACATGCTCGGCGATGATGTTACCCTTGTCGGTGATCACCTCCCATTGGCCGTCCGGCCGCTGCTTGGTGTCGAGCACGCGGGTATGGGTATAGACCTCGGCCCCAGCCTTGCGCGCCGCGCCGCTGAATGCATAGGTGGTTCCATTGGGATCGACGTGGCCCTGGATCGGGTCGTACATGGCGCCGACGAATTGCGTCTTGTCCAGCAGCGGCAGCAGGCGCTGGGCCTCGTCGAGCGAGACCAGTTCGGTCTGCATGCCCATGTAGCGGCCCTTGGAATGGATGTTCTTGAGCCATTCGTAGCGCGCCGGCGTGGCGGCCAGCATCAGGCCCTCGGTCATGTGCAGGCCGACCGACTGGCCGGAGATCTCCTCGATCTCCTTGTACAGGTTGATCGAGTATTGCTGCAGCTTCGCGACATTGGGGTCGCCGTTGATGGTGTGCATGCCGCCAGCCGCGTGCCAGGTCGAGCCGGACGTCAGTTCGAGCCGCTCGAGCAGCACGATGTCCTTCCAGCCTTTCTTGGCCAGGTGGTACAGGACGCTGGTTCCGACGACACCGCCGCCGATGACTACTGCGCGATAACTCGATTTCATGTGGATACCCCAAGAAGAATGTCTGGTGAATGTGGATCGTTGGCTGCCGGAGACAACCTCGATTGGTGGGTGCTGCGCATGATGCGATGTCAGGATTCGATCCGGAACCCGAATTCGGCCGCACCGTCACACAAGACTTCGAACACGAATTCGGCATAGCCGCGGAACACCAGTAGCTCGAACGTGGGCAGGTCGTCAGTTCGCGCCAGATGCATGCCGATATGTCCGAAGCGGGTGTTGGTGGCACTGCCGGTGGGGAATGCTGATGCATCCAGGTCCAGGCCGCAATGCTTGGCCAGCGTGCGCGCTGCCGCGGCGCCACGCAGCTGCAGTGCACAGCGCGCGTGGCTCAGGTCGACCACGGTGGCCGTGCCGGCCAATGGCTGACGCAATGTGGCGGCATCCGGCAGCATGGCCGCTGTGCCTACGAGCAGCCAGACGCCGGGACCGACGGCACGCAGACTCTTGCCGGCGTCGCCGCTGCTGCGGTTGTTCGCTGGCGCGGGCAGACCCAGCGCTGCGGTCAGCGCGGTCTGCGCCTGCGCAGCGGTCGACGCGAATGCCGACACCTGCAGCACGTTCAGCGCGCGCCGTTCGGACAACAGGACGCGGGACTGGTCGGCGGCGCACAAGCCGTCAACGGGTCCGGTGAGCATTTTTGGATGCGCGGCCAGCGCGGAGCGGCTCTCTACTACCTTCATGCTTTCAACCTGGTGTGTTCGGCGTCGACGAATACCGGCGACACCACCCTGACCCGGGTCGATTCGCCCGACAGGGGTGAAGCGGCGATCAACTCCTGGCCATGGCGCGCCGCGCCGTTCTCGAGAAACGCCAGTGCAATGCCGTGGCCCAAAAAGGCGCTGGGGGTGGCCGAACTGACAAATCCCTGCTTGGCAACGACTGCGCCTGGCTGTACCGTCTCGTGCACTCCGATCAGCTGGCTGCCGGCACGGATCGACTGCTTGCTATCGACCGGAACCAGTCCGACCAGTGCCGGCCGATGGGACTCGACCAGCGAACTGCGCTGCGCCAGCGCGGCACCGATGAAACCGCCCGCCTTGCGTGGCAGCTTGCCCAGACCCAGGTCGGCCGCCGTGACCCGGCCATCGAGTTCGCCACCGGCCACATGCCCTTTTTCTATGCGCAGCACACCCATGGCCTCGGTGCCATAGGGTGTGATACCGAACGGCTCGCCGCAGGCCAGCAGGCGTGTCCACAGACTCTCGCCGCAATCGGCACCGATGGCGATCTCATAGGCGCGCTCGCCCGAGAAACTCATGCGGTAGACACACACGGCCTGGCCGTCGAGTTCGGTCTGCAGAATGCCCAGATGGGGCAGGGCGGCGTCCGACACATCGCAATCAGGCAGCAAAGCGGTCAGCACGTCGCGTGACTTCGGGCCGGCCAGTGCGAATTGGGCGAACTGCTCGGTCACGGATACGACGTGGCACTTCAGCTCGGGCCAGGCCACCTGCAGCAGCCACTCGAAATGGCTCAGCACCTTGCCGCCGTTGACCGTCGTCGTCGTCACCAGAAAGTGCTGTTCGGACAGCCGCGCGACGGTGCCGTCGTCCATGACGATGCCGTCCTCGCGCAGCATCAGGCCGTAGCGCAGCCGGCCGACCGCCAGGTTGGCAAAATTGTTGCAATAGACGCGTTGCAGGAATTCCAGCGCGTCCGGTCCCTGTACATCGATCTTGCCCAGCGTCCCCACGTCAACCAGGCCGACTGCGTTGCGCACCGCCAGACTCTCGCGCCGCCAGGCGGCGTCGAAACTCTCGCTCTTGCGCTGGTACACCTTGGGCCGCATCCAGTGACCGACCGTGGTCATGGTCGCGCCACGCTGCAAGTGCCAGGCATGCAGCGCGGTGCGCCGCACCGGGGCCTGGTGCTTGCCGGTTTCGGCGCCCGCGAACAAGCCCATCGTGATCGGCGTGTAGGGCGGGCGGAAGGTGGTTGTTCCGACGGCCGGAATCGTCTCGCCACGCAACTCGGCCATGATGGCCAGGCCATTCACATTGGACGTCTTGCCCTGGTCGGTCCCCATGCCCAGCGTCGTGTAACGCTTGAGGTGTTCGACCGAACGGAAATTCTCCCTGTGCGCCAGTTCGATGTCCTCGACCGTGACGTCGTCCTGGATGTCGACGAAACGCTTGCCACGCGAGACCTTGGGCGGCGCCTGCCACACGGGCGCGACGCGCGCAGCAGTCTCGGGTTCGCACACCGGTGGCGCACCGACGCCCTCCGCCGCAACGCAGCCGGCCAGACGCGCGGCCTCAAGTCCGGCCGCGTGGCCCTGCGTCAGCGCGCCTGCGAGGCTGAACTCACCGTTGGCGGCACCGGCTGGCGTGATCGCAGCACCGATCGTGTTCGGCGCGAAACTGGCGATGGCCTCGTCGAAACGCAGCTTGCCGCCGGCCTGCGAATACAGGTGCACGGTCGGGCTCCAGCCGCCCGAGCTGCCCAGCAGGTCGCATGCGAGACGGGTGATGCGCGTGCCGTCGCGCCGCACCAGATCGACGGACTTGACCGCCTTGCCGTGCACTGCCGCGATACAGGCGTCGACATGGTGGCCGATGCCGGCCTGCGTCAGGGCCGTGACCAGGCTCGCATCGACGTCGGCGCGCGCGTCGATGACGGTCACCTCCTGCGCCCCGGCCCGCTTCGCGTCGAGCGCGCTGCGGTAGGCATCGTCGTTGTTGGTGAAGATGGCCACGCGCCGGCCTGGCAGCACGGCATACTGGTTCGCATAGGTGCGAATCGCCGACGCGAGCATCACGCCGGGCTTGTCGTTGTCGGCAAACACCAGTGGCCGTTCGATGCTGCCGGTGGCCATCACGACGCGCCGTGCGCGCAGCTGGATCAGACGCTGGCGCGGCAGCCCCGGCGCCGGATCAGCCAGATGGTCGGTGACGCGTTCGGCGATGGCGATCAGGTTGTGGTCGTAGACGCCGAATACCGTGCTGCGTGGCAACAGGCGCACGTTGGGCAGCGATGCCAGTTCAGCGATCGTCTGTTCTGACCACTGCGACGACGACTGGCCGCCGATCTCCTTGTGCTCCCACAACAGGGATCCGCCCAATTCGGCCCTCTCGTCGGCCAGCACGACACGTGCGCCGCTGCGCGCCGCTGCCAGTGCCGCCGACAGACCGGCAGCGCCGCTGCCTGCGACCAGCACGTCGCAATGGGCAAACTCGAGCGCGTATTGGTCGGGATCGCGCGCAAGCGGCGACAGGCCGAGTCCGGCGGCTTTGCGGATCTGGCTCTCGTAGAACATCCAGAGCTTGGGCGGCCACATGAAGGTCTTGTAGTAAAAGCCCGAGGGCATCAGCCGGGAGAAGCTCTGGTTGATGGCACGCCAGTCGAAGGCCAGCGAGGGCCAGCGGTTCTGGCTGTTCACCTGCATGCCCGCGACCAGTTCAACCATGGTCGCGCGCGTGTTGGGCTCGGTCCGCGCGCCCTGGTGCAGTTGCAGCAAGGCGCTGGGTTCTTCCGGCCCGGCGCTATAGATACCGCGGCGGCGGTGGTACTTGAAGCTGCGCCCGACCAGCTTGACGCCGTTGGCCAGCAGTGCCGAGGCCAGCGTATCGCCGGCCAGGCCCTGGTAGGGCTTGCCGTCGAAGTGGAAATCGAGCAGCTGATCGCGCACGATACGTCCGCCCTCGGTCAGACGGAAGTTGGCCGGCGCGGTGCTCGAAGCAACACCTGCGTCCTTCGGGCTGCTTTGCGTGCCTGCCTGGGCACGGCTCTGCGCTTCGCTCATGCAAGCTCCCCGGACTGGTGCATCGACCCGATTTCCAGCACTTCATGGGTTTGCGTATGGCGCACGACCTGCAGTACCTGGCGGCAGCCGTGATTGTGCTGCCACCACTCGGCGTGGGCGCCGCAGGGGTTGTCGCGCTCGTAGACGAAGGCCTGCCATGCGCCGGCGCCGGCGTCGAGCGCGGGAATTGGCGCGGCTTCGCGCAGGTAGGTGAATTCGGACTGGTCGCGCGGTCCGCAGAAAGGGCAGTTGAACAGTTGCATGAATGCTTCCTAGTGCCACTGGGCGGTTGGCCCGACACCTTTGTCGTCGATCACCTTGCCGCTCTCGAAGCGCTCCAGCGAATGCGGCCGGTTCAGTGCGTGCGGCGCATCATGGGCGATGGTGTGGGCGAACACCCAGCCCGACGCCGGCGTGGCCTTGAAGCCGCCATAGCACCAGCCGCCGTTGAGATAGAAGTTGTCGATGGCTGTCTTGGAGATGATCGGGCTGCCGTCGAGCGTCATATCCATGATGCCGCCCCAGTGGCGCATCATGCGCACGCGCGACAGCATCGGAAACATCTGCAGGCCGCAGGCGACCGCATCCTGCAGCACCGGCAGATTGCCCTTTTGCGAGTAGCTCGGGTGAAAGTCCAGGTCGCCGCCCATGACCATCTCGCCCTTGTCAGACTGGCTGACGTAGAAATGGCCGGCGCCATAGGTGATGACGGTGTCGATCACCGGCTTGAGCGGCTCCGATACGAAGGCCTGTAGCAGGTGGCTCTCGATCGGCAGCTTGAGCCCGGCCAGGGCGGCCACGACGCCGGAATGACCGGCAACGGCGATGCCGACCTGTCCGGCACCGATGTCGCCGCGCGTGGTCTGCACCGACACGATGCGGTTGCCCTCGCGCGTGAAACCCTTGACCTCGCAGTTCTGGATGATGTCCACACCCAGCGCGGACGCGGCCCGTGCATAACCCCAGGCGACGGCATCATGGCGCGCCGTGCCGCCACGGCGTTGCATCAGGCCCCCGACGATCGGAAAACGCGCGCCGTCGGAGCAGTCCAGGTGCGGCACGAAACGCGCGATCTCGGCGCGTGTCATCCACTCGGCATCGATGCCGTTGAGCCGCATCTGGTTGCCACGGCGGAAGAACTGGTCGCGTTGTCCCTCGGTGTGGGCCAGGGCGATCACCCCGCGCGGGCTGAACATCACGTTGTAGTTCAGCTCCTGTGACAACTGCTGCCACAGCTTGAGCGACCATTCGTAGAAATGCGCGTTGTCGTCGAGCATGTAGTTCGAGCGCACGATGGTCGTGTTGCGGCCGGTGTTGCCGCCGCCGATCCAGCCCTTCTCGAGCACCGCGACGTTCTTGATGCCATGGTTCTTGGCCAGGTAATAGGCGGTCGCCAGGCCGTGTCCGCCGCCCCCGACGACAACCACGTCGTAGTGCTTCTTCGGCTCCGGATTGCGCCAGGCCATGGGCCATCCGGTATGGCCCCGCAGTGCCTGCCGGGCCAGGGAAAAAACCGAGTACTTCATGATTTGTTCAACCGAGAACCAGATCGAGCAACGGCCCGAGCGCACGATCGGATTTCCCGAGCTGGCCGACTTGCTCCACGATCTCGCCTGCCTTTGCCGAACCGATGACCGGGTTGGCCAGTCCGAAGAACTTCTCCAGAATCTCGTCTTCTGTCAGCGCATTCTCCGGGTTGCCGCGTGGCTTGGCCGGTTCAGAGTCGTATTGCACGCCGCTGCGCAGATGGACCCGCACATGGGCCCAGCGCTCGGCCGGGAAGACGTCGTTGTAGGGCGGGTGCTCGTGCAGCAGCATCGAGGTGGAGAGCTTTTGGGTCAGTGGATCGGCCAGCGCGGCCTCGGCGACCTCGAGCGCGCCCAATCTGCCATGGCGCAGCGCCGATGCGACCGAGAACGGTAAGCTGTATTGCGCCTCCTCGGTGGTGGCCGGAAGCCGTGTCGCCAGCCGGCAGGCCTCGTGGAAGGACCAGACCTCGATCGACGCGATGTCCTCGGCCGCAAATCGGTGCTTGCGCGCCAGCCCCATTGCCGCCTCAACCGCTGGTTGGGCCCAGCGGCAGACCGGGTAGGGCTTGAAGTACTGCTCCAGAATCAGCCAGCGTTCACCGAGGTCGGCCCAGATTGGCGCGACCACCTCGGACTCCATCGTCAGCGCAGGCGCGCCGGTGAATCCGTCCTGGGCCAGGAAGGCGGCGCTGACGCCGGCCATCGCACCCCAGCCCGAGCCGTCCTTGACCATGGTCGGGAAATCGATGCAGCGCATCATCTGGCTGCGCGGACCGTGGTATTCGGCGATACCCATGGCCTCGCGTGTCTGCTGTGCGTCCAACTTCAGACTGCGCGCGCCCAGGGCCGCACAGGCAATCGTGTTCCACGCGCCCGAGGTGTGATAGTCGCAGGCGGTGGCATGCAGGGCGATACCGGCGCGGGTGGCGACTTCATACCCGATCACGATCTGGGTCAGGAACTCGCGTCCGTCCATGTCCTGCAGGGCGTCGGCAAAAGCCAGCACGGTGGGCAGGATGGCGACGCCGACATGGCCCTTGGTCAGCGCCTGGCCATCGTGTGCATCCAGGCTGTCGATGGTCATGCCGCCGGCCAGCGCGGCGCCCATCAAACTGGTGCGACGGCCGTCGAACAGCATGCGTGCCTCCTGTTCGCGGCTTGAGAGATGGCGCACGGCATGCTGGCGGATGATGGCCGACAGGCGGGTCTGGGTGCCGCCGGCGGCGACGCCGAGCAGGTCCAGTACGCAGCGTCGCGCATGCGCGACAACATGCTCGGGCAAGTCTTCGTAACGGGTCTTGTGGATGAAGTCTGCAGTGGCCAGTTGCATGGCGATTCAGTTGTCCATGATGAAGGTTGGTTGGCGTCCCTGCGACTCAAGACATTGCGCTTGACCGCCTCGCTCGGTGGTCGCTGGGTCTGGTGGCAGGCGCCCTGGTATGGCGGCGGCGAGTTCGAGCAGCGGTGTCGAGTCGCGAGTGTTCAGGCCCTCGCGCATCAGGCGCTTGGCCATGCGCAAGCTGGCGGGCGGGTTTACTCGCGATCCGGTCGGCGAGGCTTGCGCGCTTCGGCCAGCAACTGCGTCGGCGTTCGACGACCTTGCGAGACGAGGCCCCAGTCCAGCGCCGTGGCGGCATCGACCGGCGTCGGCGGTGAAGTCATCTCGCCGGCGCGCGAGAGGCCGATCTGCGCGCGGCAGCAGCCAGGCGCCGCCGTCGCCGGAGATCAGGCCGACGCGCGACGAAGTTCTCGGCGAAGTGGGCGACGTCGGAGGCGATGCGCATGTCGCAGAGTCAGGCCGGTGTCGCAGCCGCGCCGTAGGTCGGGCCGTTGACCGCGGCGATGAGTCGGCACCTCGCAGTTCCCACATGCGCACTTCGCCGACGCGCTGGATGCCGTTGCGGTAGCCGTCTTGCGCGTCTGACCGGCGTCGCCGCCGAAGATCGACTTCGCTGTTCTTGCATGTGCTTGCAGGTTGCCGCCCGAGGAGAACGCCGATGCCGGCGCCGGTGACGATCGGCGCAGCGCACCGGCTGGTCGGCGTTGATCGCGGTGCATCGCCGCTCGATGATCGCCTCGACCAGGTCGATGTCGGTCAGCGCGTTGCGCGTCTCGGGCATGTTGAAGGTGAGGGTGACGACGCCGTCCTGCTCGAGAGCAGGGCTGTGGTCATGCGGGTGAGCTCCTGGGCGATGGCGGCGAGATTCGCGCTTCATGACCTTGCCGCTCGGATTGATCGGCAACTGGTCGACGAAATAAAAGCGCCGCGGACGTTTGAATGCAGCGATCTTCTGGCTCTCGCGGCAGAACCGGTCGACGCTGTCTTTGTTCAAGGTCGGGTCGCTGCGCACAATGAAGGCACTGATGGCACTGCCCCACTTGTCGTCGGGCAGGCCGATCACGGCTGCCTCGCGAATGCCGGGGCAGGAGTGCAGTACCTCCTCGACCTCACGCGGATAGATGTTCTCGCCGCCCGACACGATCATGTCGTCGGCGCGGCCCTGGAAATAGTGGTAGCCGTCAGCGTCGGTCCGAAACAGGTCGCCGGTGTACAGCCAGCCGTGGCGCAGGCGCTTGCTCGACTCGGTGGCGTTGTTCCAGTAGCCCGGCCGTCATCTGCGGGCCCTGCACGATCAGCTGGCCGACTTCGCCGTGTACCACCTTTTCGTTGGGAAGCACATCGCGACCCGGGTCGTTGATGACGATGCGGGTTCGGCTGAACAGCGTCGAGCGGCCGCATGAGCCGAGTCGCGTCAGCGCGTCGCGCGGATTGAGCAGCAGGGTCAGGCTGGCCTCGGTCATGCCGTAGCCGTTGTACAGGCGCGGGCTGAACTCGGCCAGAACCCGCTGCATCGTCGCCGATGGAATCGCCGCGCCGCCGGTGGTGATCATCTGCAGCGACGATGTGTCGTGTTGCGCGAACTCGGGATGGAACAGCATCTCCTGGATCTGTGTCGGCACCGCGAACAAGCTGGTGATGTGCTCCCCGGCGATGGCCGCCAGCGCAGCTACCCGGCGTTGTAACGTCGGCATGATGACGTTGGCGCCGCCGACCAGCATGTGCGGCATGAAGTAGGCCTGCATGCCGCCGACGTGGTAGAGCGGCGCGATGTGAAGCGCGCGGTCTTCGTGCGCCGAGCTGGTATTCGAGCGCGCAGTTGGTGGCGATCGACACGTCGTTGGTGTGGGTGTGGATCACGCCCTTGGCGCCGACCGGTGGTGCCCGAGGTGTAGACCAGTGCCGAGATCATTTCCGGCAATGCACGCATCGACGGCTTCTCGTCGGATGCTGCGGTCATCAGCGTGTCGAAGTCATGTGCCCAGTTCCGGGGTGCCGCGCCGACGACGATGCGCGTGATGTGCTCGTCGCCGCGCCAGCGCCTGCATTGCGCACGTCGGCGAGCTCGGCACCGAACACGATGACGCGTGCGCCCGAGTCCTGCAAGATATGCGCCAGTTCGCCCGGCGATAGTCGGTAGTTGACCGGCACGGCGATGGCGCCCAGTTTCTGGCAGGCCATGAAGCTGGTGGCGGCAGCCTCGCCGGAATGACATAAATATCAGCACCCGGTCGAATGGCCGCACGCCCAGTTCGGCGAAACCATTGGCGGCCTGGTTGATGCGCCCGTTCCAGGCGCGGTAAGTCCAGCGTTTGCCGTCGGCCACCAGCGCTTCGCGGTGGGGATGCCGTTCGACGGTTCGCGTCAGCATCGAGCCGACGGTGAGTTGTGAATTGATCACCTTGCCTCCACTATCAAAGATTGGGTTTGATCTGCGGCAGATCCACACTGGCGATCAGGTACTTGACCATCTCGCTGGTGCCGCCGACGATCGTCAGTGCGCGCGCGTCGCGGTAGATCTGCTCGGCGCGGCCGTATTCCTTGGTCAGGCCGTCGCCACCCAGGATCTGCACCGTCTGGTCGGCGCAGAAACAGCGCGGTCTCGGTAGACACGAGCTTGGCCTGCGCTGCCGGCTTCATCAGTTCCCTGGCGCTCAGGTTGCCCTGGTCGTACAGTTTCGCGGCCCGGTAGGTCAGCAGTTCGGCGGCGTCGATGCGCCAGCTCATCTCGGCGATCTTGTCCCAGATCAGTTGCTTGCAGCCGAGCTTCTGGCCGAACGCCTCGCGTGTCTGCGCGTGCGCCTGGGCGATCGCGAAAGCACTTCGGGCAACGCCGAGCGCCGAGCCGCCCAGGATGGTGCGTTCGAAGTTGAACATGCCCAGCATGATGCGAAAGCCGGCGTCGCGTTCACCCAGCAGGTGATCGGCCGGCACCCGGCAATCGACGAATTCGACCTCGCCGACGACGCAGCCGCGCCGACCCATGAAGTGGTAATTGCGCGGATAACGAATGCCCTTGGCCGAATTCGGCACGACCAGCGCGGTCATGCCTTTCTGCGCCGGGACGTCCGGTGACGGTGATGCCATACACGATGTAGGTGTCGGCGACCGACGCGTTCGAGATGTAGCGCTTGAAGCCGTTGATGACCCATTCCTGCGTCGCCTCGTCGAACGTGATGCGCGTCTGCATGCCTGCGCTGTCCGACCCGATGCCGGGCTCGGTCACGCCGATGGCACCGATCTGCGTGCCGTCGATGATGCCGGTGCAGGTAGCGATCGCGTACCGCGGGGCGCGCATGGCGGTGCAGCGGGTAGGCGCAAGACAGTGCGGTACCGATCGTGGTCTCGAACGCGTAGTTGATGGCTGCCGCTTCCTCGGACAGGATCGTCGCGTGCGTGAGGCCGGGATTCTTCAGCGGACCCTGGTACAGGTCTGCGAACATCAGCTTCAAGTAGCCGGCTTGACCCAGGGCGCGCACGGCGGCCTTGACGCTGTCCCAGTCTTCCCGCGTCTCGATCGCGTCAGCCCGAGGCAGCAGTTCGGCTGCGAGCAGGCGGCTCGCATCCTCGCGGAAGTTTTTGTCTTCCGCGTTCAGTATGAAATCCTTCATTTAGCTTCTTTCGCCGGTGTCCGGCTGGTTGAGTTGTGTTCCCAGCCGCGCATACTCCCGCTGCAGCAGCGGAAGATTCGAGTCGCGCACGGTGGGCAGTTCGAACCGGGCCTCGCGCACGTCGGCGTAGGGCAGTTCCGCGGTAAGCAGCATCGGGCTTTCGTCGGCGCATTGCGCCAGGATCTGGCCGCGCGGTCCGACGATGCGCGAGCCGCCCCAGAAGCGGATGGCGCCTTCGTTTCCAACGCGGTTGGCACATCACAATGGGTACACCGTACATCATCGCGTAGAAGCGGGAAGCGAGGTCCCAGCCATCGGGATTGGAGAAGTCGTCGCTGACGGCGCCAATGGCCGAATTGACCGGCGCCAGCAAGATTGTCGCGTGTTGCAGCATAGCCAGATGCACCAGCGCCGGATTCCACAGGTCGGCGCAGATCAGCAAGCTGGCGTTCCAGTCGCGTGCAACGGAAAAATTGTCAACCCGGTGTCCGGCAGCAAAAAGCTTGCCTTCCTCGAGGTTGCCATAGGTGGGCAGGTTGACCTTGCGGTGCAGATGGACCAGTTGTCCGTTGCGTACCGCGGCCGACGCGTTGTAGAACTGTGCCGCCGGGCCTTCCTCGACCAGGCCGAACACCACGGTCATGTCGCCGGCAGCACGCGCCAGGGCGACGACGGTGTCCGAGTCGCGCCTGTCAGCGCGACTTCGGGCACCATCGCGCCCAGCGCGCAGCCGGTCAACGAGAGTTCGGGAAACAGCAGCAACTCGACCCCCGCTTCACGGGCCTGCGCGATCATCTGCAGATGGGTTTGCAGATTGCGCTCCACATCGCCCAGGTGGCAGTCGATCTGGGCTACGCCCACGGTGATGCTTGAATGGCTGTTCATGAGTTCCCTCGTTGACGGTGCGCGCTTGCCGTTGCCTGCGCTCAGAGCAGTCCGGCGTCTTTCAGGAATTTGGCCGAGACTTCCTCGATGGTCTTCTTGTCGACGTCGACGCTGGCGTTGAGCCGGGCCATCGTGGCGTCATCGAGCTTGGCGGACAGGGCGTTGAGCAGCGGTGCGATCTTGGGGTTGGCGTCCATGGCCTTCTTGGTGATGACCGGTGTCAAGGCATAGGCAGGGAAGAAGCCCTTGTCGTCCTTCAGAATGACGAAGTCGAACGCCGGGACGCGGCCGTCGGTGGCGAACACCAGGGCGAGGTCAACCTGCTTTTCCTTCAGCGCCTGGTAGGTCAGGCCGCTGTCCATGCGCCGCACGTTGTCACGCGTGAACTCGAAGCCATAGGCCTCCTGCAGTGGCTTGAGACCGTCCGGACGGGCGGCAAACTCGGCGTTGCTGGCGAATGACAGGGGGGCACCACCCTTGACGGCCTTGGCCAGGTCGCTGAGCGACTTGATGTTCTTGGAATCGGAATCCGCCTTGCGCATGGCCAGCGCATAGGTGTTGTTGGCCTTGGAAGGGTTGAGCCAGACCAGACCCTTGGCGGCGTCGAGTTCCTTGACCTTCTTGTAGGTGTCTTCCATCGACAGCTTGTCCATCACCTTGTTGTAGGTGATCAGCGAGGTGCCGGTGTATTCCCAGTACAGGTCGATCTGTCCGTTTTCCTGTGCGGCGCGCAGAACGGCGCTGCCCATGCCGGCCTTCTTGTCGGCCTCGATACCCTTGGCCTTGAGCAGCTGGGTCGTCATTTCGGCCATGAGCTGCTGCTCGGTAAAGTTCTTGCCGCCGACCGTGACGGCCTGGGCCGTCTGCAGTGCAAGGGCCATGGTGCCGCCTACCACCAGGGTGGCCAGGCGTTTGAATGTATTGCTCAGTATCATCGTTGTCTCCATCAGGGTTGAAATAAAAATTCGATCGGCAAGAAGCGCTCAGCGCAGCGGGTTGACGCCGCGCGGCACCAGGTAATAGGCAATCAGGCCCAGGGTGAAGTCAACCACCACCGCAAGCCCTGCCGTAGGAAGCGCACCTGCCATCATCATGGCCGGTTCATTGAGGTCGATGCCGGTGAATATGAGTTCACCCAGGCCTCCACCACCAATCAGGAATGCCAGCGGCACCGTACCCACGTTGATCGCCAACGCGGTTCGTACCCCGGCCAGAATCACATACATGGCGTTGGGCAACTCCACGCGCAGCAGCAGTTGCGCTGGCGTCATGCCCATGCCGCGCCCGGCCTCCATCAGGTAGAGGTCTACCCCGCGCAGACCCGACATCGTGTTGCGCACGATCGGCAGCAGCGTGGCGGCCCATAACGCGAATACCGCCGGCGGCGTTCCGATTCCCAGCCAGCTCATCGACAACGCCAGGATCGCCAGCGTCGGAATCGTGGCGCCGATGTTGAGCACCTGCATGCCGGACTCGGAGATACGGGCCAGTGAGGGCCGGCTCAGCATGATTCCGAGCGGTATGCCGACCAGGATCGCCAGGCCGCCGGATATCGCAACCAGTTCGACATGCTGCCCGGTCAGGTGCACGATGTCGCCGCCGTAGCTGCGCCACATCGCGGGCAGGTCAAGCAGGCGCAGCAGGTAAATGGCGATGGCCAGCACCGCGCCCCACAGCAACCATTCAGTGGCCTTGCCGCTGGCGCTGGATTTGGCGGCGGCGTTCGTGCTCATGGGTTGGCTCCGACCGCATAGGTTCGACCCAGCAGGTGCGTGATTCGGCGCTGGTCCAGCACGCCGACATAACGGCCTGCTTCGTCGACGCAGGCCAGCCACTCGACGTCGTTCTCGAACATCTTGGAGACAGCCTCGCGCAGGTCGGCCGTCACCGATATGCGGCCCGCGATCGGGCTGCAGCCGTGCGCGCAGGTGCTGCCACCGCTGGCCTTGCTGGCGGCGGTGATGAAACCGTGCGGCTTGCCTTCGGGCGTCGTGATCACCAGGGCAGCTGCGCCGGTTTCGCGCAACATGGCCTGGGCCTTGGCCAAGTCAGTATCCGGCTTGGCGGCCGGCGCATCGGAGATCATCGCTTCACCGACCCGAATCAACCCCAGACGTTTGATCGTGCGGTCGGCGCCGACGAAGTCGGCGATGAAGGGCTGCGCAGGATGGGCCAGCACGTTGTCGGGCGTGTCGAACTGTTCGAGTTTGCCCGCCTGGAAGATAGCGATCTTGTCGCCCATCTTGACTGCCTCGTCGATGTCGTGGCTCACGAACAGGATGGTCTTGCGCAGCTTTTCCTGCAGCTTGAGGAACTCGTCCTGGATCACGGCGCGGTTGATCGGGTCGATGGCGCCGAACGGTTCGTCCATCAGCATCACCGGCGGGTCGGCAGCCAGCGCACGGGCCACGCCGACGCGCTGCTGCTGGCCGCCGGAGAGCTCCTTGGGGTAGCGCTTGAGAAATGTCGACGGATCGAGCGCGGTGAGCTCGAGCAGCTCGGCCGCGCGTTTGCGCGCCTTGTTGGCGTCCCAGCCGAGCAGGCGCGGCACGACGCAGATGTTGTCCTCGATCGTCATGTTGGGAAACAGCCCGATCTGCTGGATCACGTAGCCGATCTTGCGGCGCAGCTCCACCGTGGGCATGTCGGTCGTGTCCTGGCCGTCGATCAGCACGCGCCCGGAGGTGGGCGTCGACGATGCGGTTGACCATCTTGAGCGTGGTGGTCTTGCCGCAACCCGAGGGGCCGAGCAATACGCAGATCTCGCCGGTGGGCACTTCCATGTCGATATGGTCGGCCGCCATGACCTTGCGCGACGGCGTGTCGTAGATCTTGGTCAGTTGTTCTAGCTTGATCATGGGGCGTGTCGTTCGTTGCGGTGTGGCTGAGCGCGGGCAGGGTTTCGAGCGCAGCTGTCAGCGCCGGATTCCGACCGGGGTGAGCCGGCGCTGCAGCCAGGCGAGGAAGAAGTCGACGAAGATCGCCAGCAGGCTGACGGCCAGTGCGCCGGTGATCAACTGGCGGCTATCGGTCTGCGAGATGCCGCGGCTGATGAAGGTGCCCAGGCCGCCGGCGCCGATGTAGGCGGCAATCGCCATGATGCCGATGTTCATCACCACCGCGGTGCGCACGCCGGCCATGATGATCGGGCACGGCCAGCGGAATCTCCACCCGCGCCAGGCGCTGCATCGGCGTCATGCCCATGCCGCGTGCGGCCTCGCGCAGCGCCGGGTCGACGTTGTTGATCGCGGTGTAGGTGTTGCGGATGATGGGCAGCTGCGAATACAGCATGACCGCGATCACCGCGGGCAGGTAGCCGATGCCGTGGCCGATCGTCGACAGGATCGGGATCATCAGCCCGAACAGTGCCACCGACGGAATCGTCATGATCATCGAGGCGATGTAGAGCACGAACTTGGCGACGCGTTCGTTCTGCGTGATCGCGATACCGGTCGGCACACCGGTCAGGATCGCAATGCCAACCGCCACCCCCACCAGCGAAACGTGTTCCAGCGTGCGCGTGCCGAGCAAGCCCAGGTTTTGCAGGATGAACTGAAAGGTTTCCATGAGCCTGTGGGCTGATCCTGCGTTGGTCGGGTAAGTGGTGGCTGTTCGGAGCCATGAATGTAGGGTGAGCGCCTTGACGCCTCAGACAGGAATACGACAAATAGAGTCAGAAAAACGTCATCGTTTTCTTGCTGCTGGCCCAGTCGGACGAGCTTGCGCAAGGGACTGTCTGCAGCGCGTTGACCGGGATCAAGACCGGTTTGCGTTCAGGCCGTTCGACGCGACTCGCGCACGGCTGCGCGGTGAACGGCCATAGGCCTGGCGGTAAGAGGTCGACAGGTGGGCGGAGGACGTAAATCCACAGGCGATCGCCACTTCGAGAACCGACATGGATGTCTGCTCAAGCAGCGCGGTGGCCCGCTCCAGCCGCATGCGCTTGTAGAACCGTGCCGGGCGTCGATCCGCAGTTGCTCGTCGAACAGCCGTTCGACCTGCCGCTGCGACAAGCCCACCATTTCGGCGATATCCGAACACGGCAGTGGATCTTCCAGATGGGTCTCCATCTGCGAGATCGCTGCCAGCAAGCGCGGATGGTTGATGTTGAAGCGCAGCGGCAGCGCCATGCGCTGCAGATCGTGTGCCGGTCGAATCTTGGGATGGATGCATTGCTCGGCCACGGCATTGGCCAGCTTTATGCCATGACGCAGGCCGATCAGATGCATCATCAGATCGAGTCCGGCGGTGCCGCCCGAGCAGGTGAATCGGTCGCGGTCGACCTCGAACAGTTCGGCTGTGACGTGGATGCGGGGGTATTGCTCCCGGAAGCCGTCCAGGTTCTCCCAATGCACCGTGCTCTTGTAACCACGTCAGCAGGCCGGCGCTGGCCAGGATCAAGGGCCCGGTGGAGGTCGCGCCGATGCGCACGCCCCGGTTTGCCATCGCGCGCAGCCACGCCATCACGGCCTTGCTGCAGAACTCCATCGGACGTATGCCGGCCACGACGATCAGCGTGTCGATATCCAGGTTGTCTTCGAGCCTGCGGGTGGGGGCGAATTCGATGCCGTTGCTCGGTCGCACCGGACCGTCATCGGGTGAAAAATGCAGCCATTCGTACAGCTCGGCCTGGCGCAGCCGGTTGGCCATGCGCAGTGGCTCGAGCACGGCGGCGAACGACAACATCGAAAACCCCGGCATGAGCAGGAATCCGAAGCGTTCGAGGGAATTGCTGCCGGTGTCCGGATCCGCCTGGTCGGCTGCATCCGGGGCTCCAGCAAGCGAGCGGCTTCGATTTCTTGGCCCGTTCATTCCAGTCCACCGGTGTCGTTGTGCAGTCGCGGCCTCAGACCCGCACCACCCGCCCCGGATTCATCAGGTTGGTGGGATCGAGCGCGCGCTTGATGGCACGCATCATGTCCAGCGCCACCGGCGACTTGTAGCCAGGCAGCTTGTCGACCTTCAGGCTGCCGATGCCGTGTTCGGCCGAGATCGAGCCGCCAAAGCGGGTCACCGATTCAAATACCAGCGTATTCACCGTGACCTCGTTCTCGCGCAGGAAGTCGGCGGCGTCTACCCCTTCCGGCGCCTGCACGTTGTAGTGCAGATTGCCGTCGCCCAGGTGGCCGAAGTCGACCATGCGGATGCCGGGCAGGGCCGCTTGCAGTGCCGCGTCGGTGGCGCGCACGAACTCGGGAATGCGCGAAATCGGGATCGAGATGTCGTGCTTGATGTTCAGGCCTTCCAGGGCCTGCGCGATTGGCAGGTTCTCACGGATCTGCCACAAGGCCTTGGCCTGCGACAGGCTTTCGGCCACCACGCCGTCGGTAATGCAGCCATGCTCCATGCCGGTCTCCAACAGGCGTTCGAACTGGGCACGGGCATGGGCTTCGGATTCATGGTCCGACACCTCGAGCAAGACGCACCAGGGGGACGTCTCGTACAACGGCACCTTGGATGCGGGCATGTGGCGCGTGACCAGCGACAAGGCAAACTGGCCCATGACTTCGAATCCGGTCAGACCTGCCCCCAGTGTCTGGAGTGCCAGGCCTAGCAAGGCCACCGCATGTTCCATCGACGGCACGGCCGCCCAGGCGGTGAGCTGGGCCGCCGGCAGCGGTACCAGCTTCATCGTTGCCGCGGTGATCACGCCAAGCGTGCCCTCGGAACCGATCAGCAGGTTGCGCAGGTCGTAGCCGGTGTTGTCCTTGCGCAGGCCGGACAGGCCGTTCCAGACCTGGCCTTGCGCGGTGACGACTTCCAGCCCCAGGCACAAGTCGCGCGTATTGCCATAGCGCACGACCTGGGTTCCGCCGGCATTGGTGCCCAGGTTGCCGCCGATGGTGCAGCTGCCTTCGGAGGCCAGGCTGATTGGAAGCAGGAAACCGGCTGCGCGGGCGGTTTCCTGCAGTGTCTGCAGAATGCAACCGGCCTGGGCCGTGAGGGTCGAATTGCCGGCGTCGAGCGCCAGAACCTTGTTCAGGCGCTGCAGACTGAGCACAATCTGCTGGCCCGACGCATCGGGTACGGCTCCCACCACCATGCTGGTATTGCCCCCTTGCGGCACGATGCTGACGCCAGTCGCGGCCTGCGATCGGGCGCAGCTGGCCACAACCGCTGCCACTTCTTCGGTAGAACCCGGCTTGACGACCGCCAGCGCCAGGCCCTGGCTGCGCTTGCGCCAATCCTGCTCCCAGGCGCTCAGGTCCGCGGCCGGGTCGGCATGGCTTAGCACATGGGGCGCGCCGACGATGGCGCGCAGTTCGTCGAGAAGTGTGGCGATGGAGTCGCTCATGGGGTGGCTCAGATTTGCTCGGTGGCGGCGGGTATGGTGTTCACGGCAGCTGCATGGCGGCGCAGGCGCAGGCGCACATGCAGGGCGCAGGCGACAAACAGCGTGCAGCAAAGCAGCACCTGGGCCAGTGCCAGCCAGTTGCCTGGTGGCTTGTCGCCCCAGGCGCGCACCACGCCTTCCGTGAAATACAGCCACACCATCAGGCTGACCCAGCGGTAGGTGTACATGCGGTTTTTCAGCAGGCCGGCCAGCGGAATGCACAAGGGCAGCACCTTCAGTGCGAGCCAGGAGCCGCCCGGACGCAGCGGCGCCAGCCAGAGCTCCCAGGCCAGGCCCAACAGGATCATGGCAACCAGGCTCCCCACAGCCAGGATGCGGGTCAGAGAGATGGTTTTGTCGTTCGCTTTCATGTCAGTACCGCCCGGCCGCTCCGAAGGTACTGACGGCCCCCTCGGGGGGCAGCGAACGAAGAGAGCGTGGGGGTTGTTTCATGCTGGTGGCATCATACCGGCCATGCAAATCCCACCTGCACTGCGTACCCTGCTGGAAGACCTTCTGCATTTCCCCTGGAAAAGCACCGCGCTCACGCTGCGTGAGCGCTTCCGGGAAGACCGCCTGGGCCTGACGGCCAGCAGCCTGACCTTCACCACGACGATTGCACTGGTGCCGCTGTTTACCGTGGCGCTGGCCATCTTCTCCGCGTTTCCGATGTTCGGCAAGTTGCAGGTGGTGTTGCAACGCTGGCTGGTCGACAACCTCGTTCCCGACGCGATTGCGCGCCAGGTTCTCGGTTATCTGACGCAATTCGCCAAGCAGGCAAGCCAGCTTGGTAGCGTGGGCCTGGTGTTTTTGCTGGTCACGGCTCTGGCCTTGATTCTGACCATCGACCGCACCTTGAACGGCATCTGGCGGGTGCGCCGCAAGCGCCGTTTGGCGCAGCGCATTCTGATCTATTGGGCGGCCCTGACCCTCGGGCCCTTGGTGCTCGGTGCCAGCATCACCATGACCTCGTTTGCGGTGACAGCCTCGCGCGATCTGGCCGGCGGCGCCCTGACCGGTCTGAGCCTGTTGCTCGACACCGTGCAGTTCGCGCTTCTGGCCGGGGGGGCAGCGGCCATGTACTACTACGTGCCCAATACCCGGGTCAAACGCTCGCATGCCTGGGCCGGTGGCATCTTCGCTTCGGTGGTGATGGAACTGGCCAAGAAGCTGCTGGTGGTTTACCTGGCCAAGGTGCCGACCTATTCGGTGGTGTACGGCACGTTCGCGACGGTGCCAATCCTGCTGGTGTGGATCTATCTGGCCTGGGTGATCGTGTTGCTGGGTGCGGTGATCACGGCCTATTTGCCCAGCCTGCTCTCAGGCGTCGTGCAACGCGACCAGGGGCCTGGCTGGCGTTTTCAGCGCGCGCTGGAGATCGTGCGTCTGTTGCTGCAGGCGCGTGCAACCGCGGCGCATGGACTGACCGTTCCGCAGCTGGTCAAGGCCCTGCGCGTGAGTGTGCTCGGGGTTGAGTCGACGCTGCAGACCCTGGTCGAACTCGATTGGGTGGCCAGGCTCGAGGACGACCCCGGATCAGCCGGCACGCGCTACGTGCTGTTGGCCGAGCCGGAGCAGACTGCGCTCGAACCATTGGCCTACCTGCTGCTGTTGCACCGCAATGACGCCACCGATCCGTGGTGGCGCACCACACACGTGGCCAACGCTCGGCTGTCCGACGTGTTGTAAAGGCTCGCGTTGAGCGCGTGTGGTGTGCGGTCGTGTGCGATTGCGGCCTTGATCGTTACCGGCAAATGCGTGAGCTTCGCGTCGGTCACATGTCCGCTATGAGCTTGGCCGTCAATGCCACAACGCACGCACCGGGACATCGGGCGCATAGTGATGCGCCACCTGCGCCTGCAGCAACTCTGCGCTGGCCAGCGCATCGGTCATGGCATGGTGCGGCGAATAACGCGGCAAACCATAACGCGCACGGCTGTCGGCCAGCCGTATCGACACCCAGGGCGGCTTGCGGCCCAGCATGCGGTCTACCAGGCCACGCGGCTGGTGGCGGTGCATGCGGGCTTCGAGCTCCATGGTGTCGACGACCGGGAACCGGATGCCTTCGCCGATGCGGGCCTCTAGCGCGGCGAGGCGCCCAGACCCAGCGAGGTCGCCAGGCCGAACATGGTGGCGAGCACCGCCAGAATATCGACGATATGTCCTGGCCAACCCCAGATGCGTTCGCCGAGAAGTGGGTAGAACACCGAGCGGATCGTCAGCGGCAGGCCTTTGTTGAACGAAAACAACGCGAGGCCCAGCGCCAGGATGGCGTAGATGGCCCAGGGATGCAATGCCCAGTGGAAGATCGTGGCGGCCATGCCCAGGCGGGCAGCGGCAGTCGCGTCGCCAGCGGCAGCGCCCAATGGGGCCCAGTCGGTGCGCGCACCATTCTCGATCGTCGTGCCACCCATGGACGAACTGAAGTGCGACAAAGGCTCCGAGACGCCGTAGAACATCAGTCCGATGCCCATGCCGGCAGCAAACAGCATCGAGAACCAGCCCAGGTAACCGTAGTCTGGTTTGGCCAGTGTGCCGCCCAGGCGCACCTTGCCCAGCGGCGAGATCGCCAGTCCGAGACAAACGACAACGAAGATATTGCCGGCACTGATAAAGAACCAGTCAAGGTTCGAGGTGAGCCACCCGCGCAGGGTGCCGAACATCGGCTCGACCTGGGTCTGGAACATCAGCGTCAGCAGCACGAAGGCAATGATGGTCAGACTGGAGATCGCGAACACCCGGTTGTGGATGTCGAGTCCGAACGGGCCCAGGTTCACGACGATGTTGTCCTGGCCGATCTTGTAGTCGGTGTTGATCGGATTGACGGCGCCGTCGGGCGTCATCGGGTCTTTGTTACTGGACATCCATGGTCTCCTCGTGGTGGATTGGGCTGGCTTGTCTGGTCAAAGCCGGCGCGCACGGTGCGATCGACCGTCAACCTGTGTACGTAAGCCCCGACGGTAATTCCATAGGACCGACCTGTTCTTGCCGCACTGCGACTTGGGAGCGCGGCCGCGACCGGGAAGGCGGCCAGAGCCGCGTGTCTCGCTCGTCGCCTCTTGCTCGCCGCGCCTCAGTCGAAACTCTGCGCCGACCCGAGCGCGCCCATGCGCCGAGCGATGTTGAAAAACTCGGCCACGGTGTCGTCGACGATCTGTTGCGCCGTCCTGACCGCGTCGATCAGGCCCGCGCTCTGGCCGGCGAGTGCCGGCGCAGCCTCCATGTCGCCGTCGAAATAGACCTGGCGAATACCGGAGAACGTATCGGGTCCCATCACCCCCGCTTCGTGTATTGCCTGCGTGAACTGTGTCTTGAGCGCGCGGATGCAGGGCGTCGACCTGGTATTGAGCACCCAGGTGCCGGTTGCCTGAGCGGCGAGGATGGCGTTCTTGTAATTCGCATGCACCGGGCTTTCGTCGCAGCTGACGAAGCGAGTGCCCATCTGGATCGCCTCTGCGCCGAGCGCAAACGCCGCCGCCATGCCGCGCCCATCGCAGATGCCGCCGGCCGCGACCAGCGGCACTTCGGTGCGCGCACGGATGGCCTGCAGCAGCACCAGTGTGGAGACTTCTTCCGGGTTCTTGAATCCGCCGCCCTCCGACCCCTCGACGACCAGGCCATCGATGCCGGCATCGACGCACTTGAGCGCGAGTTCCAGCGTGGGCACCGCGTGGTAGACCGTGATGCCGGCGTCCTTGAGCGGGGCGATGAACTTGGCTGGGCTGCCGGCCGATGTGGTGACGAAGCGCACACCGCTGTCACAGACGAAGCGCAGCATCGCGTCGTCCTTCAGAAAACGGATCGGGAGGTTGACGCCGAACGGTAGCCCCGACGCCGCCATGTGGGTGATCTCGGCCTGGCAGGCCTCGGTTTCACCGGATGAAGTCTCGATAATGCCAAGGCCACCGGCCCGCGATACGGCACTGGCCAGTTGCCGGCGCGCGATCCAGCCCATCGGGGCCTGGAAGATGGGGTATCTGGCGCCGGTGTGGGTGAGTACGCGGTTCACGGGTTCCCTTTCATGCTTTGGTCCGCACGATACACGAGCGCCACGCACTCATCAGCAACACGGCGCGGGTCCTTGCGCTCAGGCGACGCTGAACGGCGCTCTCAAGAATCCCCGGAACCGCGCCCGTCCGCCACGTACGGGTGGTGCGGTCAACCGGTAGGAGGGAAACCGCGCCAGAAACCGCCCGATCGCGATCCGCCCTTCGAGCCGAGCCAGGCTCAGCCCGGCGCATTGGTGGATGCCGAAGCCGAACGCCAGGTGGCGGTTGTCAACGCGCCTCAGGTCGAGCCGATGTGGATCGGGAAACTGGTCCGGGTCGCGGTTGGCGGCGCCAATGCACAGCGTCACGAGCGCGCCTTCGGGCAGATCGACACCGCCGATGGTGCAGGCTTTGACGGCGCGCCGGTTGCCGAGCTGGTTCGAGGACTCGAAGCGAAGGAACTCGTCGACGGCGTACACCAGGCAATCCTCCAGTTCCTGCGCGTTGTCGCGCAGCCCGGCCATGCGCGACAACAGATCGACCTTGGCGTCGGGCCATTGCTGCAGCGTCACCATCGCGTTGCCGATCAGGTTGGTCGTCGTCTCGTGGCCGGCATTGAGAATGAAGATGCAGTTGTGCAGCAACTCGGCCTGCGACAAAGGCGCGCCGTCGTCGGCCTCACCCTGGATCAGGCGGGTCAGCACGTCATGCTCGGGGTCGCCCGGATGGCGTCGGCGATCGGCTACCAGTTGTTCCAGATAGGCCAGGAACTCGCGCACGCTGCGGTTGCCGCGTTCTTCCTGTTCCGGTGTCAGGGCCGGCTCAAGCGCGCCCAGGATGGCCAGTGACCAGCCGCGCAACGGCATGCGGTCGGCATGCGGGATGCCGAGCAGGTTGCCGATTACCTCGATCGGAATCGCGCTGGCGAAATCCTCGATCAGGTCGCCGCCGCCGCGCGTGGCGATGTTGTCCAGCAATTGATCGACCAGTACCACCAGAGAGTCTTGCATCGCGTGAACAGCGCGCCGGGTCAGTGCACCCATGATCAGCTTGCGCACCCGGGTATGCAGTGGCGGGTCACTGAACACCAGGCTGGTCGTGTGGTGCGCAAACAGCGGTGCATCGGAAGTGTGGTCTGCATCGGCGCTCCAGGGTACGTGCAGGTACTTGGGCGCGAACTCGACCTTCTTGTCCGAACTGAACGATTGCGCATCGCGGTACACCGCCACCAGATCGGCGTACCGGGTCAGGAACCAGCTGCCATCGGGCATCTGGCGTACCGGCTGCGTCTCGCGCAGCCTTTCGTAGACCGGATAGGGGTCGGCGTGGAAGTCCGCCGGCAGGCTGCGCAGGTCGAATCCGTTGGCGATTTCGCGCGCCCGCGATGGCGTCATCGCGGGGGTGATGACTGGTTGTGACGCGGCCGTCATGGGCCCAGGAATTGCTTCATGGCCATCAGCACCGCGTCGGGTGACTCGGCCATCATGTTGTGCCCACCCGGCACGACAACGACCTTGCCATGCGCGGCTGCGCGCACCAGCGACTGGGCGGCCTTTGCCGGCGTCATCTGATCCGCTTGTCCCAGCACAAACAGCGTTGGTGCAGTGACCTTGGCCATCGCTGCGTCGCCGCCGGCATAGGCATCGCAGGCCTTGAAGCCGACATGGAAAATGTTGACCCGAGGGTTGCGCGCCAGCATGCGGCGCATCAAGGCCCTGCTATTGCCATAGACCCAGGTGCCCGGGCCCAGCGACGAAGGAGGCGGCGCCAGCGTGGAGTGGGAGAAGGTGTTGACCATGGCAATAGCCTTCTCGGGGTTGTTCTGGGACGCCTCGATCAGGGCCGGGGCAACCTTCATCGGGAAAGCCGTGCCCACCAGTACCAGGTGGCTGACCCGATCGGGAGCACGTGCGGATGTCTCCAATGCGATGAGTGAACCGAAGCTGTGGCCGATCAGCGCTGCTTTTGCCACGCCTGCGGCGTCCATCAGCGCCAATACAAAATCGCTGGCAGCTTCGACGCTGGCCGGCGGGTCGCCGCCGCTTTGGCCATGTCCGGGCAGGTCGAGCGCCAGTACGTTCCAGCCGTGGTGGGCGAGATAACGCGTCTGCAGGATCCAGACACTGTGGTCGTTGAGTACACCGTGGATGAAGATCGCGGTCGGCTTGGCGGCGTCGAATGCCTTGCCGCCGGTATAGCAGAAGGTCTTGCTGCCGTTGACGTTGAATTCCATCATGCACCTGCCTTTTCTGCGGCACGCAGTGCGCGTTTGAGGTCCTCTAGCAGGTCGGCAGGGTCTTCCAGTCCGATCGACAGGCGTATCGTGCCCTGGGTGATGCCACCCGCCGCCAGTGCATCGTCGCTCATGCGGAAATGTGTGGTGCTGGCCGGGTGAATGACCAGCGAGCGGCAGTCGCCGACGTTGGCCAGATGGCTGAATACCTGCAAGGCGTCGACAAAGGCCTTGCCTTGTTCCCGGCTGCCCTTGAGGTCGAAGCTGAATACCGAGCCGGCGCCGCGCGGCAGCAGTTTTTGCGCCAGCGCGTGGCTGGGGTGGGATTCGAGCAAGGGATGGCCGACCCGCGACACGAAAGGGTGGCTGGCCAGGTATTCGACTACCTTGGCCGTGTTGTCCATGTGCCGCGCCATGCGCAGGCTCAGTGTCTCGATGCCTTGCAGCACCAGCCAGGCCGAGTGCGGGCTCAGACAGGCGCCGAAGTCGCGCAGGCCTTCGCGCCGCGCGCGCAGCAAAAAGGCGCCAACCGTGGACTCATCGGTGAATACCATATTGTGGAAGCCGTCATATGGCTCGGCCAGTTCCGCAAACTTGCCGCTGGCCGCATGTGACGCAGCCCAGTCGAAACTGCCGCCATCGACTACGATGCCGGCGATCACGGTGCCGTGGCCACTGAGAAACTTGGTCGCCGAGTGGTAGACCAGGTCAGCGCCATGGGCCAAAGGCTTGAGCAGCCAGGGCGTGGTCAGTGTCGAATCGACCAGCAGCGGTACGCCGGCCTCATGGGCGATGGCAGCGACGGTGGCAATGTCCAGCACGTCCAGCCCCGGGTTGCCGACGGTCTCGCCGAAAAACAGTTTGGTGTTCGGGCGTACCGCGGCGCGCCAGCCATCGATGTCGCCTGGCTTGACGAAACTGGTTTCGATGCCGAAACGGCGCAGCGTGTAGTGCAGCAGGTTCTGCGAGCCGCCATACAGTGCGGTGGACGCGACGATGTGTGAGCCGGCGCCCATCAGCGTGGCAATCGTCAGGTGCAGGGCCGCTTGCCCGCTGGCCGTGGTGATGGCGCCGATACCACCCTCGAGTGCCGAAACACGCTGTTCCAGCACCGCGTTGGTCGGGTTGCTGAGGCGCGAGTAGACGTGGCCGGCACGCTCCAGGTTGAACAGCGCGGCGGCATGTTCGCTTGATTCGAACACGAACGAGGTGCTCAGGTGGATGGGCACGGCGCGTGCGCCTGTAGCGGGGTCGGGCGCCGCGCCAGCGTGTAATGCCAGCGTGTCGAAGCCGGGGTCGGAATATCCGGGCATGCAAGGTCTCCTGTTGGTGGTATTCGATGCGGGTGGGATGCCTCGCTCGGGGCTGGTGGCGTGGTCGAAGCACCACCCTGGCAAGGCCGTGGTGGTCGCTGCGTCGTTCTGTCGCCGCCATACTCAGGCAACACCGGCTCCAAGCCTTATTGTGGGCTATATTCAGCGCAAGGAGACCAGCATGAAAGTCAGCGATATTCTGCGTGTCAAGGGCGGCACGCTCTACACCGTCAAGCCCGATGAACGCCTTGCGCAGGCAGTAGCCGTGATGGCCGAGAAGGACATCGGCTCCCTGGTGGTGATGGATCGTGGTGAACTGGTGGGCATGTTGACCTTTCGCGAGGTGATCCAGACGGTGGTGGCCAATGGCGGTCAGATCGGTACCGGCTCGGTACGCGCGGCAATGGACGATTCACCGTTGACCTGCACCATGGGAACCGAACTCGACGAGGTGCGGCGCATGATGCTCGATCACCATGCACGGTATCTGCCAGTGTTGGACAACATGATGCTGATGGGCGTCGTGAGCTTCTACGATGTCGCCAAGGCGGTTGTGGATAGCCAGAACTTCGAAAACAAGATGCTCAAGGCCTATATCCGAGACTGGCCCGATCAAGAAGGCATTCCTGGTACACCATGAGCGGTAATACCTTCGGCCAGTTGTTTGCCGTCACCAATTTCGGCGAATCCCACGGCCCCGCCATCGGCTGCGTCATCGATGGCTGCCCGCCCGGCATGGCGCTGAGTGAGGCCGACATCCAGGGGGATCTGGATCGGCGCCGCCCTGGCACCTCGAAATTCGTTACCCAGCGCAAGGAAGCCGATGCGGTCGAGATTCTCAGCGGTGTCTATGAAGGCAAGACCACCGGCACGCCGATTGCGCTGCTCATCCGCAACACCGACCAGCGCAGCAAGGACTACGGCAACATCCTGCAGACTTTCCGGCCTGGGCATGCCGACTACAGCTACTTCCAGAAATACGGCATCCGCGATCCGCGTGGTGGCGGGCGCTCATCGGCCCGGTTGACGGCGCCGATGGTGGCGGCCGGGGCGGTGGCCAAGAAATGGCTGTTCGAGAAATATGGCACGGTGTTTCGTGGCTGCATGACCCAGATTGGCGAACTGCAGATCGGTTTCGAGGCCTGGGAGCATGTGCCGCGCAACCCTTTCTTTGCGCCGGTGGCCGATGTGTCGACGCTGGAGACCTATATGGAAGCGCTGCGCAAGGCGGGCGACTCCTGCGGAGCGCGCATCCGCGTCACGGCCAGTGGCGTACCGGTTGGACTGGGTGAGCCGCTGTTCGACAAGATGGACGCCGACATCGCCTACGCCATGATGGGCATCAACGCGGTCAAGGGTGTCGAGATCGGCGCCGGCTTTGCCAGTGTGGCGCAACGCGGCACGACCCATGGCGACTCGCTGTCACCGGAAGGTTTTCGCAGCAACAATGCCGGCGGTACGCTGGGTGGCATCACCAGTGGACAGGACCTGGAGGTCTCGATCGCGATCAAGCCGACCAGTTCCATTTTGTCGCCGCGCGAATCGATCGATATCGAAGGTCGCAGCACCGAGGTCAGCACCAAGGGACGGCACGATCCGTGTGTTGGCATCCGCGCCACGCCGATCGCCGAAGCCATGCTGGCTTTGGTGGTGATCGACCATGTGCTGCGCCATAGGGCACAGAACGCTGATGTGGCCGTGAGCTTGTCGCCGATCGGCGCGCAGGCGCAATAGACGGGCGCAATAGGCGCAAGCTACTGGCGGGCCACGCTGCGTGGCCTGGCGTCAGGGGCCGGCCGGTTTTGTTGGCGGCACCGCTGGGCGGCGCCACGGATTGAACCCGGTTATCAGCACGGTTGCCGACAGTACCAGCAGGCCGCCCGCATAGGTGGCGCCGGTGAATGCTTCATCGAGCACCAGATGGCCCCAGACGATGCCCGAGATCGTGGCCATGAAGGTCGAACCCAGCGCTGCCACCGGACTGACTTTCTGCACGATGCGCATGTATTGCCAATAGGCCAGGCCGGATGTGAATATCCCGATGATCGCCACCGAGATGACGGCGCCGCGGGTGAAGTTTGCATCCGGCACGGTCCAGATGGCGCCAGGCAGCAGCATCAGGAAGCCGAATACATGCACAACCGCAGTGATTGCCAGTGGTTCCATTTTCTTGGTGGCGCGCTTGAGCAGCGGCGCCGAAGCACCGGACAGGGCCGACCCGCAGATGGCAATCAGTGCCGCTGCTACCAGTTCCGTCGTGGGTCGCATTGGCCCAAGTTGCACCACCAGCGCCACGCCGGCAAATCCGGCGATGCATCCGAACACCTTGGACCGGGTCAGCGTGTCTTCGCGCAACCAGGCCGAGGCAAAGGTGCCGAACATCACCGAAGTCACGCTTAGCACGGCGCTGTATCCCGCCGGCAGGTATTGTGAAGACCAGGCGTACAGGAAATGCGGCCCCGCGACGCTCAGGGCCGCCATCACGGTCAGTGCGCGCCAGTGTTCCCAGGGCCAGCGATGGCGCGTGAACGCCATGATCAGGGCCAGCGTTCCAGCACCCAGTCCGATCCGGCCGGCGGCGGTCACGCTGGGGCCGAGGTCCGGCGTCGCTACGCGGGTGAAAAGAAATGTCGCTCCCCACAGGATCGACAAGCCCGCAAGCTGGGCGAAATACTTGTTCTGCATGAATCACCAATTGTGTGGCATTGTCGCGTGTCTTGGCAGGCGCCTTGGCGACGGTGTGGTGTCATCTTCGCGATCGGCGCAGCCACGACAGCATTGCGCGTATCGGCCGGTGCGGATCGATGCCCGAGACCAGCAAACACGACAGCAACAGCAGACTGCCGCCCAGGTACAGGCCACTGTCGACCTTCTCGCCCAGAAACAGCACGGCCCACAACACGCCGAAGCCGGTGATCATGAAGGTCGAGCTCAGACCGGCCAGCGGCGACAGGTGGCGCATGAGACGCGCGTACATCCACCACGCCAGGCCCGAAGTGAAGGTTCCCATGACGAATACCGCGGCCAGCGCCTTTGGCTCGAAGCGGGCCCTGGGCAGTTCGGACAAGGCGCCGGGCAACAGCAGCACCAAGGCGATGGCGTGCATTGCGGCGGTGATGGCCAGCGGCTCCATGCGTTTGACCGCGCGCGTGAGCAAGGGGGTGGACATGCCGGAAACCGCCGCTCCGATCACGGTGATCAGCACCGCCAGCAGCAGTCGCGGCGTGGGCTGTATCGGGCCGAGTTGCACCACCATTGCGGCGCCCACGATACCCAGCACACATCCGGTCAGTTTCCAGCGGGTCAGCGACTCTTCCTTCATCCAGGCCGATGCGAGGGCGCCGAACAGCACGGCGCTGACATACAGCAAGGCCGCATATCCGGCGGGCATGTAAAGCGCCGACCAGGCGAACATCGCATGTGGTGCGGCCACGCCGAGCAGCGCGAGCAGGGCCAGTTCGCGCCAGTGCGCCCATGGCCATGACATGCGCAGCCAACGCATGATGCAAGCCAGCGCGATGGCGGCCATGCCCATGCGCATGGCCGCCAGCAGGTTCGGCCCGAGCACGGGTGCTGCAATTCGGGTCAACATGAAGGACGTTCCCCACAAGGCGGACAAGGCGACCAGTTGCAGGTAGTGTCGGAACATGGATGGGCCGCATTGTCGTGCAGCCAGGGCCGCACGGGTGAGCCGAACTGCAGGCAGCAGGCGCGCGAAAGGCGACAATGCGGCCGAACTTCCAACTGCCTGCGATCACATCCATGGAACACCGTAATTTCGCTCTGGCCGGTCTGATGGGCTGGCCAGTCACCCATTCGCGTTCACCCGACATCCACAACCACTGGCTGGCCGAGCATGGCATGCGCGGCGCCTATGTGCCGCTGGCGGTTGCGCCAGAGGCGCTGGCGCAGGCGCTGCGCGCATTGCCGGTGCTCGGCTTTGCCGGCTGCAACCTGACGATTCCGCACAAGGTGGCTGCCATGGCACTGGTCGATAGCATCGACCCGACGGCGCGTCGTATCGGTGCGATCAACACCGTCGTGGTCCGGCCGGACGGATCACTCGCGGGATTCAACACCGACGGGTTTGGTTATGTGCAAAGTCTGCTGCACGAGATGCCCGACTGGCGTGCCGATGCCGGTCCGGCCACCGTCATCGGTGCTGGCGGGGCGGCGCGAGCGGTGCTGGTCAGCCTGCTCGAGCGGGGTGCGCGCGAGATCCGGCTGTGCAACCGGTCCGAGGACAAGGCGCGCGCGTTGGCGGCCGAGCTCGGCGGCCCTATCCAGGCCATTGCATGGGACCAACGCCACGCCGCCCTGGCCGGTGCGGCCTTGTTGGTGAACACCACCAGCCAGGGTATGGGTGGGCAAGCGGCGCTTGACCTGTCGCTGCAGACGTTGCCGGTTGATGCGGTGGTATCGGATCTGGTCTATGTGCCATTGGAGACGCCCTTGCTGGCGACGGCCCGAGCACGGGGCAATCCGGTGGTGGGGGGGCTGGGCATGTTGCTGCACCAGGCGCGCGCGGCCTTCGCGCACTGGTTCGGTACCATGCCCGCGGTGACGCCCGCCTTGCGCGATATGGTCGAGCGCAGCCTCTAACGCGGCTTTGGTCCGGCCTGGTCAGTCGTCGTCCTTGTCATGGCCCGCTTCGTTGATCGGCGGTGTCACCGTGAAGCTGCTGCCTTCCCCGACCGGCGCACGATGTCAGCCTTCAATTTGATCTCGTTGTTGACGACGTTGAGGGTTGATCCGATGGTTGGCTGCCCCAGCAACTGTTCCTTTGGCATGACAATTACCAGCCAACTGTTGCCGCGCAGCGCCGCGGCACTTCTATCCAAGGAATCACGATGACGATTCAACTGTATGCTTTCGATACCCCCAATGCACGCAAGATCAGCGTTGCGCTCGAGGAGATGGGCCTGTCTTATGAGGTCCACATGGTGGACATCACGAAGGGCGAGCAAAACGCGCCCGGTTTCCTGAAAATCAGCCCGAACAACAAGATCCCGGCCATCGTCGATCCGCATGGTCCGGGCGGTGTGTCGGTGAGCGTTTTCGAGTCGGGCGCGATCCTGATCTACCTGGCCGAAAAATCCGGCACATACCTGCCCAAGGACCCGCTTCAGCGGATCGCAGCGCTCGAGTGGCTGATGTTCCAGGTGGGCGGCTTCGGCCCCATGCCGGGACAGGTGCACCATTTCATCGCACTGGCGAACGAGGCCGATCGGCGTTATGGACTGGAGCGATTCATGGCCGAGACACGGCGCCTGTATGGCGTCATGGACCGGCGATTGGCCCAACATGCGCACTTCGCCGATGAGTTGTCGATCGCCGACTTTGCGATCCTGGGCTGGGTCTGGCGCCACGAGCGGCACCAGGTGGATCTGGCCGATTTCCCGCACGTGTTGCGCTGGTATCAGGCGCTGATGGCGCGCCCGGCCGTGGCGCGGGGGTTCGCCGTGGCTCTGCGACCGCCCGAGAGCGTGTGAAGCCAGGCGCATAACCGCGCCGGGCGACCCGCCTGCATGCCCTCGGCCCTGCGTTTTACAGCATTGCAGGCTCCAGCGCTGCGGACGGTCGGCAGGCCATCGGAAGCACGACTGCGTCGATGCCCGCCTGCTCGAAATACGGGTAGTTGACCATTGGCGACTTGAACGTGTGCGTCGCAAAGCCGAAGTGTGCGATCAACTCGGTACTGCCGCGGATCATGTTCATGCCTGTGGGCTTGGCCCGATGGCCGATACTGCCGCGCGCAGCGCCAGCAGGTAGCTGTCGGCGCCGAAGCCGCTGATCTGTCCCTTGACGACCTCGGAGAACACCGACTCATGGCGAAACGCCTCGCGCGCGTGGACGTTGGACATATGCACCTCGACGACCGGGCAGTTCAGGATCGCCAACGCGTCGCGGATGCCGTAGCTGTAATGTGTCCAGGCACCGGCGTTGATCAGGATCGCGTCGACCTTATCGGAAAAAGCCTGGTGAATACGTTCGCACATCGCACCTTCGTGGTTGGTCTGGAACATTTCGACGCTGGTGCCGAGTTCCCGGCCCAGTGCCTGCAGGCCTTGTTCAATATCGGCCAAGGTGGCCGTACCGTACTGCATGGGATCGCGTTTGCCGAACATGTTGAGGTTGATGCCGTTGAGCACGAGGATGTTCATGGTGGTCCTTCAGATGAATTCAATGTGGGGGAATGGTGGCGGTCGTGGCGACATAACGCAGGATCATCTGCACGATGTTCTCGCGCCGGTTGGCGACGTAGACCGGTGACTGGGTGTCCTGCTGGAAGATCAGGCCGAAAGTGTGGCGGTTCGCCACGTTGAAGAAACACAGCGCCGAGATCGACGCATGGGTATCGGTGGCGTCGAGGCCGGGGCGGAACACGCCGGCAGCCACGCCGCGTTCGTAAATGGCGCGTAGCAAGATGATGGCGGGTCGGTTCAGTTCCTGGATTCGGGTGCTTTGCGCCAGGTATCGGCCCCGATTGATGTTTTCCGACATCACCATGCGGACGTAGTTCTCGTTGTCCAGATGGTGGTCGAACATCACGCTCACGAGGCAGCGCAGCGCTGCCTCGGGCGCCATGGTGTCGAGCTGCAGTTGCAATTCACCGTCGCGCACCTGTGCGTAGCTCTGCTCCAGCGCAGCAAGATACAGGCCGTCCTTGCTGCCAAAGTAGTAGTAGATCATGCGCTTGCTGGTCTTGGTCGCGGCGGTGATGGCGTCGATGCGTGCACCTGCAAGGCCTTTTTCGCCGAACTCGAGCATCGCAACGCGCAGAATCTCCGCCTTGGTGCGTTCAGGGTCGTTGGTTCGGGGCTCGGCATCAGCGGGTTTCGCGATCGTCGATGCGACACGTATCGAGGTCTTTTTGCGACCCTTAATAAAACCAGTTTGTACTGCTTGGTTCATTTTGAAAGCAGATTGATGCAATTAGAAATATTGAAATATGTGTAAACATTCTACACATGTCTTCATTAATATGAACTAGTTGGTACATACCTCGTGAAGTCTTGATTACATGCTCCGTGTCGGCCTTTGCAGGCACTGCTTTGGCGCAGGACAAGGTCAAGCTGCGTATGTCGACGCCCGCACGTCGCACAGGCAAACTCGTGTTTGCGCCGGCAGTGGCGAAGTTCTACGAGGTCGCCAAGCAGGTCGCGTTGACCAGTTACCTGGACGCTCGAGCGCAGAGGCTGAGAGTTCTTTGGCGTGCAAGGCGGGCAAGGACTAAAGACTCTCAGCCTCTCAGCCTGACCATGTGGATTCCAATGGTGTTCGGCTACGCCCGACAAAAGCCGCGGTCCATGACGCGGTTGCTGTGCGCGCCAGCGTTGTGGAGTGGCGACTCATTGACAATACGGCATGACTGATATCACGATATTCCACAATCCTGCCTGCGGCACCTCCCGCAATGTGCTCGCGCTTATTCGCAACAGTGGCAGCGAGCCCGAGGTCATCGAGTATCTGAAGACGCCGCCGAGCAGGCAGCGCCTGCTCGATTTGCTCGGCGACATGGGCATGGGCCCGCGTGGGCTGTTGCGCCAGAAGGGAACACCTTACGACGCGCTGGGCCTGGACCGGCCCGAATGGACCGATGAGCAACTGGTTGACGCCATGCTGGCGCATCCGATTTTGATCAATCGCCCGATCGTACAGACGCCGCTGGGCACGCGGTTGTGCCGGCCGTCCGAGACCGTGCTCGACATCCTGCCGTCCCCGCAACAGGCCCCTTTCGTCAAGGAGGACGGTGAGGCCGTCATCGGCGCGGATGGCAAACCTGTCTGATTCCGGGCAAGGCGCTGGCTGTTACTCCCCGACCATACCGAGCCGGCGCTCAAGCGCATCACGCACCGACGGCCATTCATCATCGATGATGCTCAAGCGCACGGAGTTCCTTTTTCTGCCGTCCGGCATGATGCGCTCGTGCCGCACAACGCCCTCGAGCTTTGCGCCCGGCCGAAGAATCGCCTGTCGGGATGCCTGGTAACGTTCGTCGGTGGTGAACTGGACGCGAACGCAATCGAGGACTTCGAACGCGTGCCGCAGCATCAGGTACTTTGCCTGCGTATTGGCGTAACTGCGCTGCCACGACGCCGATAACCCAGGTGTGGCCGATTGGGCAATGCAGGGCCTCAATCGCCAACATGTCTACCTGGGTGCTGACGAGGTAGTCGATGTCTAACCGTCAGCTGATGGCGTTCAGTTCTTTCAGGCGCCGGTCCTGCCGCCGCACGAGGCGCTCGATATCGGCGACATCCTGGGCTGACAGGTTGGGCCCGGGCTTGCGCACCATTGCGCTGCTGATGGCACCGCGTTGAACCATCAGGTGTTTGCGCACGGCCAAACCAATGCCGGTTTGTTGTTCGTAACGTGCCAGTGGCAGGTAGGCGTCGAAAATGTCGTGCGCCCGTTCGACGTCGCCCGTGCCATGCGCCCGGCAGACGTGGACCATCATTTCGGGATAGGCAAAGCCGGTCATCGCACCGTCTGCACCACGGCTGAGTTCTTCCGGCAGGAACAAGCCGCCGCCATTACCCGCCAGGATGGACAGGCGGGGGATTTCGCCGCGCTCGCCTGCGTTGCGGATGGCCGAGAGCTTGGCCAGTCCGGGACTGTCTTCGTGTTTGAGCATGACGCAGTTGGCGGCATTCTTCAGGATCTTGAGTACCACTGCGGTGGACATCTGCACCCCGGTAGACACCGGATGATCCTGCAATACCCAGGGCACGGCGCTGCCGACGGTCTCGGCCACCATGTCGAAATAGGCCGCGATCTGGTCGTCGGTGCGCAGTGTCGAGGCGGGCGCGACCATGACCCCGGATGCACCCATGTCCATTACGCTTTGGGTCAACTCGCGCATCGGTGCGAAACCCGCAGCCGAGGCACCCACCACCACCGGAACGCGGCCGCCGACGCGCGCGAGAACCTGCTTGACGAAGACCTGTGACTCCTGCGCCGTCAGTTTGGTGGCTTCGCCCATGATGCCCAGAATCGTCAGGCCGGTGGCGCCGCGTTCGAGGTAGAAGTCGACCATGCGATCGGTGCTTGCAAGGTCAAGCGCACCGTCGTCGGTGAACGGTGTGACAGTAATCAGATAGACGCCTTTGGCGTTGCGGTCGAGCGTGTTCACGGGCATGGGTTTCGATGGAGTGCCGTACTGGACATTCGGTCTAGCTTAGCACCGTCGCCTGCGCGCCAGCGCGCACATATCGGATAAGCTCGGATCGACTTCGGCGCGATCTGGTGCTGCCGACACCTGGCGCGGCAGATGCGAGGCGACCGCCTCCAGAGGTGAGAACATGGGACTTTCCGACACAGTACGCGCTCATACCGAGGGCGAATCCAATACCTCTGCCGCGCGCGCGCAATGGCGTGCGCGCAACGATGCCGACGCCACGCGCGACCTGATCGAGCGCGACGCCAATGTGTTCATGCACCAGAGTCTGTCCAGCCCGGTCTTGTCGGCAATCGCCAAGGCCGAAGGCATCTGGATCGAGGACACCAATGGACGCCGCTTCATGGATTTCCATGGCAACAGCGTGCACCATATCGGCTATGGCCATCCCAGGCTCAAGGCGGCGATCAAGGATCAGATCGATGCGCTGAGTTTTGCGCCGCGCCGCTTCACCTGTGAGCCGGCGGTGCAACTGGCCGAAAAGCTCACTGCGCTGGCGCCGGCGGGACTGGGCAAGGTGTTGTTCACCACCGGCGGCTCCGACGCGATCGAGGTCGCGCTTAGGGTGGCCCGGGCGGCGACCGGGCGCTTCAAGACTATTTCCTTCTGGGACGCCTTTCATGGCGCCGGCTTTGGCGCCAGCAGCGTCGGTGGCGAGCATACCTTTCGATCGCATATCGCGGGGCCGCTGTTGCCGGGGACCGAGCATGTGGCTCCATTCGCCTGCTACCGTTGCCCCTACAAGCATGCCGGCCCGGATGTCTGCGCCCTGGCCTGCGCCAGCATGATTTCCTATGTGCTCGAGCGCGAGGGCGACGTTGCCGCGGTGATCGCCGAACCGATGCGCGCAGTGCCCTATGTGCCGCCAGAGGGGTTCTGGAAGCAGGTGCAGGCCGCATGCAAGGCGCATGGTGCGCTGCTGATCTTCGACGAAATACCCACCGGCCTGGGCAAGACCGGGAAGTTCTTCGCCTGTGAGCATGATGGGGCGACGCCGGACATCGTGGTGCTGGGCAAGGCCCTGGGTGGCGGTATGCTGCCGATCGCCGCGGCCATCGTGCGCTCGGATCTGGATGTTTGTGGCGATTTTGCGATTGGTCACTACACCCACGAGAAGAACCCGATCACCACGCGCGCCGCATTGACCACGCTGCAGATCATCGAGGATGAGGGCCTGGTCGCGCGCTCGGCAGAACTGGGTGCGCATGCGCTGGGCCGCATGCGCGAGTTGATGGTGCGCGCCCCCTGCATTGGCGACGTGCGGGGCAGGGGCCTGATGTTTGGCGTCGATATCGTGACCGATCGCGCAAGCCGCGAACCGGGTCGCGCACTGGCCGAGAAAATCTACTACCGCTGCCTGGATGCCGGGCTCAGTTTCAAGATCAGCCAGGGTTCGGTGCTGACCCTTTCGCCGCCGCTGGTGATCTCGCGCAATGACCTGGACCAGGCACTCGATATCGTCGAGTCGGCGGTGCTGCAAGGCTGAGCGTTTGCCGCTGTGCGCATGCGCGGCGGCCGTGTAAAGTGGGCCTTTATGCCAGAGCCTTCCACTGTCATCATGGTCGAGGAGTCCGAAGTCCAGACCACGGCGATCCGCGCCCAGGGCGCCGGTGGCCAGAACGTCAACAAGGTCTCGAGCGCCATCCATCTGCGCTTTGACATCGCGGCGTCGAGTCTGCCCGACGATGTCAAGGAACGCATGCTGGCGTTGCGCGACAAACGCATTACGCAGGACGGGGTGCTGGTGATCAAGGCGCAGTCGCACCGCACGCAGGACCAGAACCGCCTGGACGCCTTCGCGCGCTTGCACGAAATCGTGGCCAGTGTCGCCGTGGCGCCAGTGCCGCGTCGCGCCACCCGGCCGACCCGTTCCTCCGTGCGGCGCCGGCTTGACGACAAAGCCAGGCGTGGGCTGACCAAGGAGGCGCGTGCGAAACAGCTCACCTGAGCCGGTCGCCTCGGCTTTCTTCGCGGCGTTGCCACGCATGGAGCGCACCCAGGACACTTTTGACGCCACCCGTTACGGCGCTGCGCCGGACGAATGGCAACTGGTGGTCACCGATATCGTGGGTTCGACACTGGCCGTGGCCGAAGGTCGGCACAAGATGGTCAATTTCGTCGCGGCGATGGCAATCGCCGCGCTCAAGAACCTGTGTGCCCCGATACCGCTGCCTTTCCTGTTCGGCGGTGACGGGTCGGTGGTGATGGTGCCGCCCGAGTTCGCGGCATCGGCGCGCCAGGCGCTGGCCCGTGTCCGGGGTTTTGCACTGCGTGAGTTCGGCATGGAACTGCGCGTCGGGATTTGCCCGGTCGGCGTGCTGCGGGCGTTTGGCGGCGACGTGCGGGTGGGGCGTTTTGAGCCGACACCGGGAAACCACTTTGGTGTTTTCCTGGGCGGCGGTGTCGGCATGCTGGAGGCCGCTGTCCGTGGTCGTGGCGATGCCGGCTTGATTGCGCAGGTGACGGTGGCGCAATCGCTGGACGACGGTGTGGCAGTCGATCTCGACGGGCTGTCATGTCGCTGGAACCCGTTGCGGTCGGGTCGCGGGCGTATGCTCACGCTCATCATCCAGGGAGCAGACGACCCCGGCGCCGTGCATGCGCGGGTGATGGCCCTGGCGCGCCAGGGCGGTGGCGCCGCACCAGTGCGCGCCGACACCTTGCGCTTGGGCTGGCCGCCCAAGGGTTTTCTGCTTGAAGCCCGTGCCAGCCGGCGCGCTGGTCCGCTGTGGCTGGCGGCCCTGAAGGTGCTGGCCAACACCTTGATTGCGCGGCTGATCTTCCTCGCTGGCCGACCGGTTGGTGGTTTTGATCCGGCGCAGTATGTCGCCGAGGTCAGCACCAACACCGACTTCTGCAAACACGACGAGACAGTCAGTTTTGTCATAGATTGCCCGCTCGACTGCATTGCGTCGATCGAGGCCTTTCTCGACCAGAAAATGGCTGATGGGCAACTGCGCTACGGCATGAACGTGTCCGAGACGGCGCTCATGACCTGCCTGGTCACTGAAGCCTCGGGCGCTTTGCATGTGCACTTCGTGGATGGCGGCGATGGCGGCTACACGGCGGCTGCCAAGACCATGAAGGCGTCGGCGTCCAGGTCTGTGTTGGCCTGACGCCCTCGCGCCGCGCTGCACGTGTGACGGATCGGCACTTAACAGGCGCGGATGTGCGTCCTATACTCACATTCAATTCCAAGTGCGTCAGCGGCGCATTCCTGCCAGTTTCGGGGGGCTGGCGCCATTGACAGGAACCCACGATGATTGTTGTTCACCATCTCAATGACTCGCGCTCGCAGCGCGTGTTGTGGCTGCTGGAGGAACTCGGCCTCAAGTACCAGATTCGCCACTACCAGCGCGACCCACAGACCCGGCTGGCGCCGGCCGAACTCATGGCGGTTCACCCGCTGGGCAAATCACCGGTGCTGACCGATGACGGCCAGACCGTGTTCGAGTCGGGTGCCATCGTCGACTACCTGATCCGGCACCATGGCGAGGGACGCTTGCAGCCGTCGGTGGGTTGGCCGGAACATGAAACCTATCTGCAATGGTTGCATTACGCCGAAGGCTCGGCCATGTTGCCGCTGATGCTCAAACTGTACGTCGGTCGGCTGGGCGAGGCCGGGGCACCACTGGCGCCGCGTATCGACAGTGAACTGGCCAATCACCTCGGATTTGTCGATGCGTCGCTGCAAGGTCACGAGTGGTTGGTCGGCAAGGACCTGACCGGCGCCGACATCCAGATGAGTTTTGTCGGAGAAGCCGCGCGTGGACTGCGCGCCCAGTATCCGAACATCGATGCCTGGGTCAAGCGCTTCCAGGCCCGGCCGGCGTATCGGCGTGCGCTCGCGCGCGGCGGGCCGTATTCGCTGGCCAGCTGAGCCGGCTTCCCGGGCACGGGGCGCGTTGCGCCTAGAGCAGCAACAGCACGACGATGATCACCAGGCCGAGGAACAGGTTGGCCAACACCCATAGCCGGATGGATGCGAGCGCGCCAGCGCCGGCCGGCCAGTCACTGACTGCGACCGCACGCTGCAGCCGCTTGTAAACGACGAGCCGGATATGGCCGAAGACGCCCATCATCAGCAGGCCCAGCGTGGCCATCACCATCCAGCTCATTGGCATGGCGATGCCGCTGGCACCCGCGCCACTGGCAAACTCGCCCATCATCCACAAACCACTGATGAGTGCGATGACGATGCAAGCCGTCACCGCGCCGAAGAAGCGGCGCAATACCTCGTGCATCAGCATGACGCGGTCGGCAGGCTGCAGTCGTCCCAACGCGGGCCGCAGGAAAAACAGCACGAAGGCCATGCCACCGATCCACAGGATGATGGACAGCAGATGCAGGGTCTTGAGAATGGCGTATGTCATGCGGTCGGACGATGGTTGGGTTGGAGGGTGGCGGGTGCCGCGTCAGGCGTAGTCGGCAACCGGAACGCAACTGCAAAACAGGTTGCGATCACCGTAGACGTTGTCGATGCGACCGATGGGTGTCCAGTATTTAGATTGCTTCAGCGCCGGCATTGGGAACGCGCCGATTTCGCGCGAATAGGGGCGATCCCACTGCGCCGCGGTCACGGCCGCGGCGGTATGCGGTGCGTGCTTGAGCGGGTTGTTGTCCCGCGGCCATTCTCCGCGCTCGATTTTCCGGATCTCTTCGCGTATCGCGATCATCGCATCGACGAAGCGATCGATTTCATCCAGCGTCTCGCTCTCGGTCGGCTCGACCATCAAGGTGCCGGCAACCGGAAAGCTCAGCGTCGGTGCGTGGAAGCCGTAGTCCATCAGACGCTTGGCAACGTCTTCGGCGCTGACGCCGTGGACGCCACCACTTGACTCCTTGAGCGGACGCAGGTCGAGAATGCACTCGTGCGCCACATGGCCGTTGGCGCTGGCATACAAGGTGGGGTAATGGTCGCGTAAACGCGCACTGATGTAGTTGGCACTGAGGATCGCCACTTCGGTTGCTTGCTGCAATCCGTCCGGACCCATCATGCGACAGTACATCCAGCTGATCGGCAGCACCGCCGCATTACCCAGTGGTGCTGCCGACACCGCGCCCACGCCATGTGAGGGCAGACCGCCGGTGACATGTCCCGGCAGATACGGGACGAGATCAGCAACCACGCATACCGGCCCGACGCCCGGTCCGCCGCCACCGTGCGGAATGCAGAAGGTCTTGTGCAGGTTCAGATGGCTGACGTCGCCGCCGAACTCGCCCGGCGCCGCGACGCCGACCAGGGCGTTCATGTTGGCGCCGTCCACGTAGACTCGCCCGCCATGCTGGTGCACCAGAGCGCAGAGTTCCTTGACCTGGGTTTCGAACACGCCATGCGTGCTCGGGTAGGTGATCATCACGGCCGCCAGATTGGCGCTGTGTTTCTCGCATTTGGCCTGCAGGTCGGCCATGTCGACGTTGCCGTTGTCGTCGCATGCCGTCACCACCACGCTCAACCCGGCCAGCTGGGCGCTGGCCGGGTTGGTGCCATGTGCGCTGGACGGAATCAGGCAGATGTTGCGGTTGGGCTGGCCCTGTGCGGCATGGTAGGCGCGAATGGCCAGTAGTCCGGCGTACTCGCCCTGGCTGCCGGCATTCGGTTGCAGGCTGATGCCGGCGTAACCCGTGGCCTGGCACAACCAGTCGCGCAGTTGCTGATCGAGCACGGCGTAACCCTGGCGCTGATCTGCGGGGGCGAACGGGTGGATGTCGGCGAACTGCGGCCAGGTGATCGGAATCATCTCGCTGGTGGCATTGAGCTTCATGGTGCAACTGCCCAGCGGGATCATGCTGCGGTCCAGTGACAGGTCCTTGTCGGACAGGCGCCGGATGTAGCGCAGCATGCCGGTTTCGCTGTGATGGGTGTTGAACACCGGATGGGCCAGGAAGGCGCTGGTGCGCAGCAGCGCTGGCGGCAGCAACAGGCCCACGTCATTCTGAAACTGTGCGATGGTCGGCAGGCTTTGGCCCTCACGTGCAAACAAGGCCCACAGGTGCTGCAGGTCGTCGCGGGTCGTGGTTTCGTCGAGCGAGATGGCTACACCATCACCCTGCAGGGTACGCAGGTTGATCCGGGCCAGCGTGGCGCGTGCGAGTACCGCTGCCGTCGCCTCGCCAGTGTGCACCGTCAGGGTGTCGAAGGCGCTGGTGTTGGCAAGCTGGTGACCCAGGGCTTGCAAGCCGCGCGCCAGGATGGCGGTATAGGTTGCGACGCGGCGGGCGATACGGGTCAGACCCGCTGGCCCGTGGTAAACCGCGTACATGCTGGCGACAACCGCCGGCAGCACCTGCGCCGTGCAGATGTTGGACGTGGCCTTCTCGCGCCGGATATGTTGTTCTCGCGTTTGCAGTGCCAGCCGGTACGCCGGTTGGCCATGCACGTCGACACTCACGCCGGCCAGCCGGCCCGGCATCGAGCGTTTGAAGTCGTCCCGGCAGGCCAGGTAGGCAGCATGCGGGCCGCCATTGCACAGTGGCATGCCGAAGCGCTGCGTCGTGCCGACCACGATGTCCGCGCCCCAATCGCCAGGCGGGGCCAGCAGGGTCAAGGCCAGCAGGTCGGCTGCGACGCAGAATGCCGCCGCGTGGCCACGCGCCAGTTCGACCAGGGGGCGCAGGTCGTGCACTGTACCGGTGCTGGCGGGGTATTGGGCCAGCACGCCGAAGTAGTCGCCACCGGCCATGAGTTCGGCCAGCACGCCGACGCGCACCTCGATGCCCAAGGGCGCCGGCGCGCGTCTGTATCACCTCGATGGTTTGCGGATGGCAGTCGCTGGCGACGACGAAGACCATGCTCTTGCTGCGCACGCTGCGCCTGGCCAGCGTCATGGCCTCGGCCGCCGCCGTGGCTTCGTCGAGCATGGACGCATTCGCGATGGCCATGCCGCTCAGGTCGCAGACCATGGTCTGGAAATTGATCAGCGCCTCCAGCCGGCCTTGCGAAATCTCCGCCTGGTACGGTGTGTAGGCGGTGTACCAGGCCGGGTTCTCCAGCACATTGCGCAGGATCACGGCGGGGGTGTGGGTGCCGTAATAGCCCTGGCCGATGAAGTTGCGAAACAGCTGGTTTCGGTCGGCAATCAGCCGGATCTCGGCCAGCGCGGCGGCTTCGGTGATGGCCGGCGCGAATCGCCATGGGCGAATGGCGTGCGATGGAACGCGGCACGATGCCGTCGACCAGGGCCCGGCGCGACGCTGCACCGACCATGCTCAGCATGTGGGTTTCATCGTCGGCGCTGATGCCGATGTGGCGGCTGATGAATTCGTGCTGGTTTTCCAGCGTTTCCAGCGAAGGGGCGGTGGGCATCGACATGTCGGTCTCTATCGGAGTTGGAGGTGGCGCGGTTGCGCAGCCTGGCTGCGAGGGGCCGCCGCACATCGGCGGCGGATCGGGTGTTATGGACTCAGGCGTTGGTCGAGAATGTGCCGTAGGCGGTTTCGTCCATCAGCGCGTCGAGTTGGGACGGCTCGGACAAGCGGATCTTGAAAAACCAGCCGGCGCCCAGCGGGTCGGAGTTGGCCAGCGAAGGATCGGCGCGCAAGGCTTCGTTGACCTCGGTGATTTCGCCGCTGACCGGCATGTAGACGTCTGCCGCGGCCTTGACCGATTCCACGACGCCGGCGATCTCCTTGGCGTCCAGCGTCTTGCCGACTTCCGGCAGGTCGACGAACACCACGTCACCGAGTGCATCCTGCGCATGGTGGGTGATGCCGACGGTTGCGATGCCGCCCTCGACGTTGAGCCATTCGTGGTCTTCGGTGTATTGGATTGCCATGGGTTTCTCCTCGGTTTTCGGGGGTTGGGGTTGAATCGAATAGGGCTGCGCTGCGCCGACGCTGGCGATCAGCCGCGGTAATAACGGGTGGGCACAAATGGCATGGTGACGACTTCCATCGGCACGCTTTTTCCACGCACTTGCGCATCGAGCCGGGTTCCGGGAACGGAGAATTCGCTGCGTACATAGGCCATGGCGACTGGCGTATTGATGGTCGGGCCGAGCAGCCCGCTGCTGACCTCTCCCACGGCTTGGCCGGCGCTGTCATGCAATACCGTGTGTTCGCGCACCGGAACACGCTCGAGCGCGCGCAGTCCGACGCGTTTGCGGCTGGGCGCCGAGGCGCCGCCGTCGAGTTGGGCGAGCACGATGTCGGCGCCGGGAAAACCGCCTGCACGGGCACCGCCACTGCGCCGGACTTTCTGTATCGCCCAGTTCAGCTGGGCTTCGACCGGTGTGGTGGTGCTGTCCAGGTCGTTGCCATAAAGGCACAGGCCGGCTTCCAGTCGCAGCGAGTTGCGCGCGCCCGAGTCCGACGGGCTGGACCTCCGGCTGAGCCAGCAGCATGCGCGCGAGCGCCGCCGCCTGATCCTGGTGCACCGAGATCTCGAATCCGTCCTCGCCGGTATAGCCGCTGCGCGTGGCAAAAATCGCGATCGAAGTGGAAGTCGTTTGATCTGTCACGTCAAAATGGGCGCCGCTCATGAACTGCAGTTGGTCGCTGCCCGGTGCCAGTCGCTGCATGACGTGCACGGCCTGCGGGCCTTGCAATGCCAGCAGCGCCAGTTCGGGGCTGGCTATGACCTCGCAGCGTGCACCGATATGCGCGGCGATATGGGCCATGTCCGCCACCTTGCAGGCGCCGTTGACCACTACGAACAGGTCGCCGCCATGGGCTACATCGCGGTTGACGAACATCAGATCGTCCAGAATACCGCCGGCGTCGTTGAGCAACAGGCCGTAGCGCTGCTTGCCGATCGGAAGGTCGATCACGTCCATCGGAATCAGCGATTCCAGTGCGGCCGCGGCCTCTGGCCCGCGAAGGCGCAACTGACCCATGTGGGAGACATCGAACAGGCCGGCTGCATGGCGCGTGTGCTGGTGTTCGGCCATGACCCCGGCAGGGTACTGAACCGGCATGCTGTAGCCGGCAAACGGCACCATGCGCGCGCCGAGTTCCAGATGCAGGTCGTACAGGGGTGTGCGGAGCAGGGGTTCTGCAGAAGTGGACAAGAGGCATCTCCAGGAGCAATGGACAACCATGGTCTGACCATGGGCTGCCCCGCTGTCCCTGGTACCTGAGAGATTCATCCCTGCAGGCCAACCTGGGTTGGCAACTGCAGCGACTTGCTCCTTCGGTGGGTTGCCGCCAGGGCAACCTCTCTCCAGTGGGGAAACGCCGCGGAATATGGCTATCCCGGTGCGCTTGCCAGTCCTTTTGCCTGAGCGTTCAGCCGGCTGCAATCAGCCTGCATGCGCCTTCGGCGGCCCTCTCTTGGAGGACTCTCTCCTGACGGCCGTATTGTATAGGCTGGTTTCTTGCCATCGCGAAACCGCCTTGTTCGATCTGGCTTGCGACGTCAAAGTCAATGTGCGGCTTGTTTCAGCTTGCCGGCAGTTGGAGTTCTGTCGTTCCTACCAGAACGCAGTTGCGGCCGCTTGCCTTGGCCTTGTAGAGGGCCGCGTCAGCCCTGGCGATGACGCGTTGGATGGTTTCTCCCTCGGCGATGTCGGCCAGCCCGGCGGAAAACGTCACGCGCTTGCCGGCGTGTTCGCCCCAACTGGCCGGGTCGGCACAATGGGCGCGCAACCGCTCCACCACCTGGGTCGCGGCGTCGATGCCGGTGGCGGGCAGCATCAGCAGAAATTCCTCGCCACCCCAGCGGGCCAGGATGTCGCCAGCTCGGAGTTGCCCCTCCATGAGGCGGGCAAACATGCGCAGCGTCTCGTCCCCCGCCTGATGCCCCTGGGTGTCGTTGATCGATTTGAAATGGTCGAGGTCGATCAGGCAACAACACAGTCGCTCGGATTGGCGCTTGGACTTGCGATCCTCCTGAGCCAGCAGTTCAAGCATCAGACGGCGATTGGGCAGGCCGGTCAATTCATCGCGGGTCGCCACCAGGCGCAACTGTTCGAGGGCGATCTGCAGTTCACGACTCTGGGTTTTCTGTTTCTGGCGCAGCGCACTGAGTTGTCCGGCCAGCGCGGCAATAACCGGGAGCACGAGTGCAATCAGCAAGAAGTGAAAAGCCTCGATGCGCAGCGGAAACGCGGTGGGATCGGTGGCGGAAGACACCAGCATGGCGCAGCCCAGCGCAACGACGGCAAGCCAGCCCAGCTGACGGCATTTCAGCGGCGGCAGAATGAAGGCACCGAATACCAGGGTCATGGCCATGATCAGTGTGGTTGCGCCACGAATCGCCGGATTGATGGCATAGACCGTGGCCACCAGCGCGATGCCGAAAACCATCTGCGGCATGGTCAGTGCCGGATCCGGCAGGCGTGTGGTCCAGCCGCTGCGTTGCGCCACATAGTTGGCCGACAGGCCAACCAAGGCGATGACGGCAACCGCCGTGGCGTGCCCTGCGTCGGTCATGCCCGCACCGACCGCGGCATACTGGATCAGCAGACCGAAGGCGCCGACGCCGGCAGCCACGAGCGAGCGCGAAATCCGTACCCGGGTCCGGGCGTCGGAACCCAGTACGAGCAGGGACAGTCGACCGGGTATTGCCATATCTGACGGGTGCCGGGATTACATCAAAGCGCTACGTGGGGGTACTACATGCCAGCGTAGTTCGGTCCGCCACCACCTTCTGGAGTCACCCAGACGATGTTCTGCGTCGGGTCCTTGATGTCGCAGGTCTTGCAGTGCACGCAGTTCTGCGCGTTGATCTGCAGGCGATCGGTGTTGTCGTCGTCCTTGACGAATTCATAGACGCCGGCCGGGCAATAACGCGCCTCCGGGCCGGCGAATTTGCGCAGGTTGACGCTGACCGGAACGGATGCATCCTTGAGCGTCAGGTGGGCCGGCTGCTGCTCTTCATGGTTGGTGTTGCTGATGAAGACGCTCGACAGGCGGTCGAACGTCAGCTTGCCATCGGGCTTGGGGTAGACGATGGGCTTGCACTCGGACGCCGGCTTGAGGAAAACATGGTCGGGTTTGTCCCGGCGCAAGGTCCAGGGAATATTGCCGCGCAGCACGAATTGTTCGATGCCATTCATGACGCGTGGCCACGTTCAGGCCCTTCTTGAACCAGGTCTTGAAGTTGCGTGCCTTGTTGCAGTTCGGCATGCAGCCAGCTCTTCTCGAATGCCAGCGGATAGGCATCGAGCGTGTCATGCTGGCGTCCTTCGCCAATCGCGTCGAAAGCAGCCTGCGCAGCCAGCATGCCGGTCTTGATGGCCGCATGGCTGCCCTTGATGCGGCTCACATTCAGGTAGCCGGCGTCGCAGCCGACCAGCGCGCCGCCGGGGAATACCGTCTTGGGCAGGCTGAGCAGGCCACCGGCCGTGATGGCGCGCGCGCCGTATGCCAGGCGCTTGCCCGGCTTGATGCCCTTGGACGTCGTCGCCGGCCAGGTAGTAGGCGATATTGGGATGCGTCTTCCAGCGCTGCATCTCCTCGAACGGGCTCAGGTAGGGATTGGCGTAGTCCAGGCCGGTGATGAAGCCCAGCGCAACCTTGTTGTCGTCGAAGTGGTAAAGAAAGGCGCCGCCATAGGTGTCGTTGTCCATCGGCCAGCCGGCAGTGTGCAACACGAAGCCCGGCTCGTGGCGCTGCGGATCGATCTCCCACAACTCCTTGATGCCCAGGCCATAGGTCTGCGGGTCGCTGTCGGCGTCGAGCTTGAAGCGGGCGATCAGCTGCTTGCCCAGGTGGCCGCGCGCGCCTTCGGCAAACACCGTGTACTTGGCGTGCAGCTCCATGCCCAGCTGGAAGCTGTCGCCCGGATTGCCGTCCTTGCCAACGCCCATGTTGCCGGTGGCCACGCCCTTGACCGAACCGTCTTCGTTGAACAGCACCTCGGCGGCGGCAAAGCCGGGGAAGATTTCCACGCTCAGCGCCTCGGCCTGTTCGGCCATCCAGCGGGTGACGGAACCCAGGCTGACGATGTAGTTGCCGTGGTTCTGCAGGCAGCCGGGCAGCAGGAAGTTCGGCGTGCGGAACGACGACGTTTTCACCGAGAAAGACCATCGCATCGTCGGTCACGCGTTGGGTCAGCGGGCGCGCCGCGTTCCTTCCAGTCCGGGATCAGCTCGCTCAAGGCCTTTGGATCCATGATGGCGCCCGACAGGATGTGCGCGCCGGGTTCCGAGCCTTTTTCCAGCACCACGACCGACAACTCCTTGCCCGCCGCAGCGGCGAGCTGCTTGAGGTGGATCGCGGTGGCCAGGCCGGCAGGGCCGCCGCCGACGACCACGACGTCGTACTCCATGGCTTCTCGGGGGCCGTGTTGCGCGATGATTTCTTCTGGTGTCATGGTCTGGGCTTTCCGGGGGGTCGGTGAATGTGTCGCCGATACGCGCGATTTTATGCGGCAGCGAACCCCAACCGCCCATAATCGATCGATCGACGATACAAGAGGAGATAAACACTTGGCTTACAGCATCGACTTGTCCGGCCGCGTGGCCTTTGTCACCGGCGCCTCGGGCGGCCTCGGCGCCCAGTTTGCCCGAACACTGGCCAGTGCCGGCGCGGCCGTGGTTCTCGCCAGCCGGCGGGTCGAGAAACTCAAGGAACTGCGGGCCCAGATCGAAGCCGCCGGCGGCGACGCCCATGTGGTCGAACTCGACGTGACCGACCATGACTCGATCAAGTCCGCTGTCGCGCATGCCGAGACCGAGGTCGGTTCGATCGACATCCTGATCAACAACTCCGGCGTGAGCACGACCCAGCGGCTGCAGGAGGTCAGTCCGCAAGACTACGACTTCGTCTTCGACACCAATGTCAAGGGCGCATTTTTCGTGGCCCAGGAGGTCGGCAAACGCATGCTGGCGCGCGCCGTGGGCGCGGCGCCAGGTACCTACATCGGCGGGCGCATCGTGAACATCGCCTCGATGGCCGGACTGCGCGTATTGCCGCAGATTGGCGTGTACTGCATGAGCAAGGCTGCCGTGGTGCACATGACCAAGGCCATGGCGCTGGAGTGGGGCCGCTACGGCATCAACGTCAACGCGATCTGCCCCGGTTACATCGACACCGAGATGAACCACCACCACTGGAGCACAGAACAGGGACGCAAACTGGTGCAGATGATGCCGCGCAAGCGCATCGGCAACGTGGCCGATCTGGATGCGGTGCTGGTCATGTTGTGCGCAAAGGAAAGCCATTTCGTCAATGGCGCGGTGATCGCCGCCGATGATGGATTTGCGTTATGAGAATAGAGATTCCCGAGCACAAGAAGCTGGTCTACGAGTGCACCATTCCGATTCGCTGGGGCGACATGGATGCCATGGGGCATTTGAACAACACCAGCTACTTCCGGTTCATGGAGACAGCCCGCATCGACTGGTTTCAGTCGATCGGGCGCATGCCCGACCCGTCGGGCGAAGGCATTGTGATCGTCAACGCGTTCTGCAACTTCTACCGTCAGCTCGAATACCCCGGTGAGGTGCTGCTGCGCATGTTCGCCAGCGATCCGGCGCGCACCACCTTCGAGACCTGGGTCACGATGGCCCGCACGGAGACGCCCGACAACATCTGCGCCGCCGGCGGCGCGACCACGATCTGGGTCGACTTTCCGACCCAGAAGGCCAAGGCCCTGCCGGACTGGTTGCGCGAGCTGGTCAGCTGACTGGCCGAACCGGCCGGCCATGCGCCTCACTTCTGCCGTGGCGCCCGCCCCAGCAGATAGAACTCGGGGTTGGGCATCATGCCGCTCATGTTGGCGACGCGGTTGGACAGGCCGAAAAACGCGGTGATGGCGCCGATGTCCCAGATGTCTTCGTCGTTCAGTCCGTGTGCATGCAGGGCTTCGAAGTCGGCGTCGTTCAATTCGTTCGAATGCTGGCAGACCTTCATCGCGAAATCGAGAATCGCGCGCTGACGCGGCGAAATGTCGGCCTTGCGGTAGTTCACCGCCACCTGATCGGCCACCAGCGGCTTTTTCTCGTAGATGCGCAGAATGGCGCCGTGGGCCACCACGCAATACAGGCAGTTGTTGGCCGCGCTGGTGGTGGTGACGATCATTTCGCGCTCGCCCTTGGTCAGGTTCGATTCCTCGCGCAGCATCAAGCGCATCGTGGTAGGCGAAGAAGGCGCGCCATTCGGCCGGCCGGCGCGCCAGGCCCAGGAACACGTTGGGGATGAAGCCGGACTTCTCCTGTACTTCCAGGATCTTTGACGTGGATGTCCTCGGGCAGGTCCTTGAGTTCGGGGGCGGGGTAGCGGCTCATTGCGTCTCCTGGGTGGTTGCGGTAGGGGTGTAGGAAAAATATCCAAATCAGCGTTGACCAGTGGACTGCGAACACCCGGCGCAGATCGTCGACCTGCATCGCATCGTGAACGGTTCAGCCACCCATCAGCTTGTGCACCAGATCGGCGGTGGTGGATGCGGCGTATTTTCGCATCAGACGTGCGCGGTAGATCTCCACGGTGCGGTGGCTGATGGCCAGCAGCCTGCCGATCTGCTTGCTGGTCAGCCCATCCATCAGGCTGGCGGCGACCTCGCGCTCGCGCGCCGTGAGTTCGGCCTTGACCGGGCGGCGCGACGACAGGTCCATGAAGGTCCAGATGCCGGACTCGTGCGGACTGGCGCGGTTCAGCGCCCGACCGGTGACGTGGCACCAGAAGGTTTCGCCATTGCCGCGCTTCATCACCCGATCGTCCGCGTAGTGGCCGCTGGCATTGAGAAACGGTGCGATGCGCGCGCCGGTGCGCTCGTACTCCTGCTGGCTCGGGTACAGCACCTGGAAGGTCTGGCCGATGAGCAGTTCGCGCGACATGCCGAACATCTCGCACAGACGGGTATTGCAGTCCACGATGCTGCGGTGGCGCGACAGCACCAGACCGATGGGTGCCTGGTCGAATGCCAGCCGGTAGTCGATGGCGCTGGGCGAGTCCGGCATGGGGGTCGCGGGGATCATCAAGGTGGTTCAGGATACGAAATACTACGTATGAGAATACGTAGTATCGTTCAGGTCTCATCACCAGGAGACGCATGTGAACAAGATTTATCCCTCGGCCGCCAAGGCGCTTGAAGGCGTCGTTGCAGACGGTCAACTGATGGCCGTCGGCGGCTTTGGCCTGTGTGGCATCCCCGAAGCTCTGATCGATGCCTTGCGCGACAGCGGCGTCAAGGGCCTGACCGTGATCTCCAACAACGCCGGTGTCGATGGTTTCGGCCTGGGCAAGTTGCTCGAGACGCGCCAGATCAAGCGCATGATTTCGAGCTACGTGGGCGAGAACAAGGAGTTCGAACGCCAGTACCTGGCCGGCGAACTTGAACTTGAATTCACGCCCCAGGGCACGCTGGCGGAAAAGCTGCGTGCCGGCGGCGCCGGTATTCCGGCCTTCTTCACCAAGACCGGCGTTGGCACCCTGGTGGCCGAAGGCAAGGAACTGCGCGAGTTCGACGGCGAGACCTATGTGATGGAGCGTGGGCTGGTACCCGATGTGTCCCTGGTCAAGGCGCATCGCGCCGACAAGTCGGGCAACCTGCAGTTCCGCTATACCGCGCGCAACTTCAACCCGGCCGTGGCCATGGCCGGCAAGATCACCATCGTCGAAGTCGAGGAGATTGTCGAGACCGGCACCATGGAGCCGGACCAGGTGCACCTGCCTGGCATCTACGCGCACCGCATCGTGCTCAACGCCAGCCCGGAAAAGCGCATCGAGAAACGCACGATCCGCGAAAAGACTGCGGCCTGAACGCTGCAAACGACACCAACAGGAGATAAATGATGGGCTGGACTCAAGATCAGATGGCGGCGCGTGCTGCCAAGGAATTGCAAGACGGTTTCTACGTGAACCTGGGTATCGGCATTCCGACCCTGGTGGCCAACTTCGTGCCGGACGACATGGAGGTCTGGCTGCAGTCGGAGAACGGCATGCTGGGCATCGGCCCGTTCCCGACCGAGGACGAGGTCGACGCCGACCTGATCAACGCCGGCAAGCAGACCGTCACCACGATGGCGGGCTCGTCGATCTTCGGCAGCCACGACAGCTTTGCCATGATTCGCGGCGGCAAGATCAACCTGAGCATTCTGGGTGCGATGCAGGTCAGCGCAAAAGGGCGACCTGGCCAACTGGATGATTCCGGGCAAGATGGTCAAGGGCATGGGTGGCGCGATGGACCTGGTGGCGGGCGTCAAGCGCGTGATCGTCCTGATGGAACATGTGGCGCGCAAGAAGGACGGCGGCTTCGATCTGAAGATCCTGCCCGAGTGCACCTTGCCGCTGACCGGCGTGGGCGTCGTCAACCGCATCATCACCGACATGGCGGTGATGGACGTCACCCCCGAAGGCCTCAAGCTGGTCGAACTGGCGCCCGATGTCACCCGCGAACAGGTGCAGGAACGCACCGGCGTGAAACTGATCTGAGGCTGTGGCCGCAGCCCGCGCACGCCTGCGGCGGGCGGGCATCATGCTATTGCTCAAGCCCCCAGCGGCGCTGCGCCGTGCGACTCAAGAATTGTGTGGCACGATAGCGAGCGCTGTGCCGGTGGATCGATTGGTGGCTGGCCGCAATGGTGGGCCCTTGTCGACTGAATCGAATCCTTGAATATGCATGCTGCCCAACTCCTGTTGATCGTGTTGTGCGCCGGACTGGCGAGCCAGTGGCTGGCTTCGCGCATCAATCTTCCGGCGATTGTGGTGTTGATTGCCGTCGGCCTGGTGCTGGGCCCTGTCACGGGTGTCACTTCGCTGGACCTGCCGCAGGGTGAACTCAGCGAACTGATCGGTCTGGGCGTCGCAATCATCCTGTTCGAGGGTGGCATGGACCTCAAGCTGGGCGAATTCCGGCGTGTCGGCCATGGCATCGGCAGACTGACGCTGGTGGGTCCTCCGCTGGCCTGGCTGTTCGGCACACTCGCCGCCCATTACGTGGCAGGACTGGGTTGGCCGGTGGCGGCCGTGCTCGGTGCGATCCTGGTCGTGACCGGGCCGACCGTGATCCTGCCGCTGATCCGCATGGCGCGGCTGAACAAGGAGTCCGCGTCGCTGCTCAAGTGGGAGGGCATCGTCAACGACCCGATCGGCGTGTTGATCGCTGTGCTCACGTTCCAGTACCTGACGATTGGCGGGGGCTGGCAAAGCACCGTGAGCGGAGTCGGTGCCGCCGTTCTGGCAGCCGCGGTGCTGGGCGGCCTGGGCGGCTGGGGCATAGGCTGGTTGTACCGGCGCGGCGCGGCGCCCGAGCACCTCAAGGGCCCGATCCTGATGGTGCTGGTGCTGGTTGTCTACTGGGCCAGCAACCTGGTGCAGCACGAGGCCGGGCTGCTCAGCGTCACGGTGATGGGGCTGGTCATCGGCAATATGAAGCTGATCGAGCTCGAGGCCTTGCAGCGCTTCAAGGAGCACCTGACCATCGTGTTGCTGTCGGTGCTGTTCATCGTCATTCCGTCGCAACTGCAAGCCAGCGCGCTGGAGCTGCTGGACTGGCGCATCGCACTGTATATCCTGGTGGTGTTGCTGATCGTGCGCCCGCTGACCATCGCCATCGCCACCGCGGGTGCGCCCATGCGTCAGGCCGACAAGCTGCTGTTGGGCTGGATCGCCCCGCGCGGCATCGTGGCTGCGGCGACTGCGGGCATCTTCGGTCCGGCATTGGTGGCAGCCGGATATCCCGACGCCGCGCTGTTGCTGCCGATCACCTTTGCCGTCATCATCGCCACCGTGCTGGCGCATGGCCTGAGCATCGGCCATGTCGCCCGCCGGCTCGGCCTGGCCGCGGCAGGGGACAACGGTCTGCTCATCGTGGGGGCCACGCCATGGTCGAACGCACTGGCGTCGGCCCTGCATCGAATGGGCATCGATGTGTTGCTGGTCGATGGCGCCTACGCGCGGCTCAAGCAGGCCCGCATGGATGGCACGCCGGTGTACTACGGCGAGATCCTGTCCGAGCATGCCGAGCACTCGCTGGAAGCACAGCACCTGAGCCACTTGTTATGCGTCACCGAGAACGAGTTCTACAACGCGCTGGTGTGCAAGGCCCAGGGCCGGCGTTTTGGCCATCACCGGACCTTCCAACTGGCCACCGACCAGGCCGGGGAACAGGCGCTCAAGGGTGGTGTGCAATTGCAGCAGCGCGGATTCTTTGCCTTCGATTCGACAGCCACGTTCGGCATGTTGAGTGAACGCCTGGGTCAGGGCTGGCGCATCCAATGGACCAAGCTCACCAAGAACCATGAGTGGTCGGACTTTGCCGACCGACTCGGCAAGCGGGGAGAGGACTGGTTGCTGCTCGGAGGCGTATCGCCCTCGGGTGCATTCCGGCTGTTCTCGAAGGAACAGCCATTCAAACTCGATACCGGCTGGACGGCGCTGTTTTTTGCACCGGCGCAGGCGAAAGGGCCGGCGCCGGAAGCGGAATCCTGACGGGGGTGTGGCGCGGCCCGGTTCCCGATGCGGCTCGCTCTCATGTGCCTTGGTACGGCCAGGTTGGCGCAACCGGCGGGGCGCACAAGCTGCTTTTGTCTGCTATCGCCGCTTGTGCCCACGCAGTGCCGTTTTGTTGTTGCCATGGCTAGGTCGCTATCGTGGGCAGCAGCAGTTCGGCGCACTGCGCCTGTTTGGGTTCGGCGAAGCGCCTGCACTACCTGCTGGCATGCCTTCGTCGCGGCTTGCGATAAAGACGCACCGCCCAGCCAATGCCCGGTCATGGCGGCGCTGAACAGGTCGCCGGTGCCCTTGGGCGAGGCGTCGACGCGCGGGTGGGTTATGACCTTGACCCGCGTGCGGGTGACGAGAACCACCTTCATCTCGCCCGTGGCCCAGGTGGCGGGCGCCGCGCTGGTGACGGCGACCCATTCGGTGTGGCCGGTCAGCAGGCTGCGGGCGGCGGCAACGACGTTTTCGACATCATGCACCGGCCGTCCTGTCAGGTGCGCCAGTTCAAAATCATTGGGCGTCAGCCCATGGGCCAGCGGCATCAGGCGCTGTCGGTAGGCCTCTGCCATTTTTGGGTCGACGTAGATTCCGTGGTCGTGGTCGCCCATCACGGGATCAATGACAACGCGCAGGCCGGGGTGTTGGGTCAACATCTGCCGGATCCAGCGCTCCAGCACCGCTGCCTGCGTCGGACCGCCCAGGTATCCGACCAAAATGGCTTTCAGGTCTTGCAGTGCGCCGCGTGCGGACAAGTCCTCCAGATAGCCGCGAAACCATTTGATCGGCAGGGCGCCACCGTGGATCGTCGGGTAATGCGGCGTATTGCTGTAGACGACGGTTGGCACGACGGCCACCGACAGGCCCAGCGCTTCCAGGGTTGGTCGCGCCACGTTATTGCCGACCCGCCCGTAGACCACTTGCGATTGCACCGAGACGACATCGTGCAGCAGCGCTTGCAGCGTTGTGGTGGGTGTCGTTTCGATCATGGCATCCTTCCTTGGCAGGTCAGCCTCGATGTCGTCCATCCATGAAACAGGCGCTCCCAACTGCTCGAAATGCAGTTGATCAGTGGCGATGACGGGCGTCATGATTGCGTTTTTTCGGCGTGGGTATTCGTCGGCCAGTAGTGGCTGTCCGGCAAGGCGCGGGCGCCGAAAATGGCCTGCCCGACGCGCACCACGGTGGCGCCTTCCTCGATGGCGATCTCGAAGTCACCGGACATGCCCATGGACAACTCGTTCAGGCTGATCGCCTTCGGGGGTGCTCTGGCGCAGCTGCTCGCGCAGGCTGCGCAGCACAACGAAGCACTGCCGCACCCGTTCGGCCTCAGCGGAGAACAGCGCGAGCGTCATCAAGCCACGCACGCGCAGCGCGGAAAACGTCGGCAGTTCCTTGATGAATCCGGCCACGTCGTCTGGCGTCAGCCCGTATTTGCTGGCCTCGCCGGAGGTGTTGACCTGCACGAACACGTCCAGCGAACGCCCCTCGTTTTGCAAGTGGCGATCCAGCGCGCGGGCCACGCGCAGGCTGTCCAGCGCCTGGAACTCGGCGGCGAAACGCGCCACCAGCTTGGCCTTGTTGGTCTGCAGGTGGCCGATGACCGACCAGCGAAGATCGGCCAGATCCTGCATGGCTTCCCATTTGTCGTGTGCTTCCTGCACCTTGTTTTCGCCTAGCATGCGACAACCCGCGGCGTAGGCCAGACGCAGACTGGCTTCGGGTTTGGTCTTGCTCACCGGCAGCAGGCGCACGGTTGCGGGGTCACGCCCGGCGCGTTGACAGGCTGCGTCCATGCGCGCCTGAACGGCGGCCAGGTTGTGCCTGAAATCGTCCACCGTCATGGCCTGCGCATATTGGCCGTGCAGGTCATGCCGGGTGGGTGTGTCGGATTGGGTGTGATTGCGGTTGACGGCGTTCCCCTGTGTGAGCCTCAAGGCCGATCCAGCCAAGGACACATCAAAGCTGCGCAGGCACGGCATGTTGTTGGCACTGGCGGCGGCGCTTGATCGGAAAACATCGCTGGCATGGGTCGACGATTGGTACGAGTACGGAGAACCGCGCATGATCGCGCTGGCCCCCGTCACCGGGATACTGTACTACTTGGCATTTGCTGTTCGAGGCAGGCACGCAGCAGCATCGACTTGTGCCGAGCGAATTGTCGCGGCCTGTCAGCCCAGAGCGGGCCAACTCGCGCACCGAATCGCCCGCGCGAAGGCGCTCGAGCACTTGAACCTAGAAACGGCAGTTGACCGCTTGCGTCTCGCTGGCAGCCCGCAGGCACACTGAACAACGAGGCCACGATGTGGTTCACCAGTATGGTGACAGCGCTACGCACCCGAGCGCACCCCGCTGAACGCGCCATGCGGCGTTGTTCGTCCTTGCGCACAGAAGTGCGCGGCGTCCTCTCGCCTTGCCTGGCACGCCCATCGGAGTACGCTCGGGCGCGTTCAACTGCCGTTTCTAGGTTGAACGCACTTGACACGTAGCGCTCTCCGTGCAGGATGTAGATACTGATCTGGATATACCTCATGGACTTGCAAGTAGCCAAATGGGGCAACAGTCCTGCCCTGCGGATTCCGTCCGAGGTTGTGCGCCAGCTTGGCTTGCGTGAGGGTGCGGCAGTCGAGGCGCAATTGACTGTCGACGGCACTTTGTCGATTCGGCCGGCGCAGTGGAATCGAAAAGCCTTCGCCGTTGAATTGACCGAGGCGCGCAGCACGATTGCGATGAGCGCGCCCGTGATGGAAGAAGTACGAAGCGGCGCGCGCTACTGACATGGTCTACGTCGACACCAGCGTCCTCGGCATCAAGCAGCGCACCGGCGCCATTGACGCGCGTCAGGCCCGAGGTGCCTGGATACTTTCCGAGCGCATGGTGGCCGCCGACCTCCGGCTACTCCCGGTCGGGGTGGCCCACTTCCATCGCGCCGCCGAACTGGTGCTTGATGCCGCCAGCGCACTGCGCGCCGGCGATCCGTTGCACCTGGCATGCGCCGGGGCAGCGGGAGCGAAGTACATCGCCACCTTGGATGACGTCCTGGCGCGCAATGCCCTGCGGCTCAAGATCAAACCGGTTGCGCTACGCAGCCCACCCTGATGCTGGCATCAAGCGGCCGAGTGCGCTGCCGTCGGCTGGCTGCGGCGTCATCGCGACGGTGAACGAACCCGAGCCGGTGCAGTGACATGTAGCTCCCGGGGAAGTAGGATATTGGCCTTGCGCGGCGCGGGGAATGCGTCCACCACACAATCGCACTATGGCCAGCCCAGCAACACCACTGATCGAGATCCTGCAGGGCAGTAGCTCGCGCGCACGCACCACCAAGTTCGTTTCCAGCGCCGTACGCACCGCCGCCGGCGACTGCATTTTCAACGCACGACGCGCTGACTCGTGACACCAATCGAATCCCTGGGAGTACCTCCACCATGACCCAACTCGCATTCCTCGGAACCGGCCTGCTCGGCGCTGCCTTCGCCGAGGCCGCGGCCAAGCGGGGCGACAGCGTCACCGTCTGGAACCGCTCGGCCGACAAGGCGCGTGCGCTTGAGGGTTTCGGCATCCGGGTCGCGGCCAGTGCGGCCGATGCCGTGCGCGGCGCGCGGCGAGTGCATATTGTGCTCAAGGACGACGCGGTGGTCGAGGATGTGCTTGGGCAGGCCCGTGCTGGCCTGTCGAGCGAAGCGGTCGTGATCGACCACACTACAAGCTTGCCGGCCCTGACTGGTCCGAGGCTCGAGCGGCTCAATGCGGACGGGGTTAAATACCTTCATTGTCCGGTCTTCATGGGCCCTGCGGCGGCCCGCAATGCGCAAGGCTCGATGATGGTCTCTGGCCCCCAGGCACTTTTCGCATCGGTGGAGGCCGATCTCGCGCGCATGACGGGGCGGGTGGTCTACCTGGGCGAACGCGGCGACCTGGCCGCCGTCAACAAGCTGTTCGGCAATGCCCTGATCATCGGCCTGGGCGGGACGGTCGCTGATGTCTTGACGATGGCCAGCGCCTCCAGTGTCGACGCTGCCGATGTGCTCAAGCTGTTCGCGCTGCTGGACCTCAACATGATGGCGAGCCGCATCGGGTCTTCGATGGCGCAGCGCGATTTCACGCCGACGTTCGAGCTGTCGATGGCGCGCAAGGACGTGGGCTTGATGCTGCAGACTGCGGGCGACAAGCCGATGGCGGCCCTGCCGGGGGTTGCAGCGCGCATGGACCAGCTGATCGCCGCGGGCCATGGCGACAAGGGCACAGCGGTAATGGCAATCGACGCCACCTGATTGGTATCAGGATCAGGCGGTTTCTCGCGCGACGGCAGTGCGTCGGTTTTGCTCGGGTGATGTGCGCATGGCTGGTGGTCGACGACGGCTTGAGTCAGAAGCTCGCCACCATGGCGGGCGCCGGCATTTCGTTGAACCGCTGTGGAGCGTTCACCGCGAAATCACGCTGGGAACGCTGGTGCGCGTGCTGCCTGATTTTGACGTCGAAGATCAATCCGCCTTGTGGCTCATGTATTCGCAAGCCAATGTCCTGACGCTCAAAGCCAGGGCGTTCATGGACTTCCTTCTGGATAGGATTGGCAAGCACCCCGTTTGGGCAGGGCCTCAGGCATAGCTGTTTGATCGCCTGCCTTCTCGTTGGCGCCAGGCCTATGCCTGGTCGCTTGAACTCCTGCTGAGGCATGGAATGCGATGCGTGCATTCCTGTGCACGCGACGAAATGTTAAAAGCTGCCGTCTGATGTCACCCTAGAAACGGCAGTTGAACGCGCCCGGTCTGCCTTGACCACCATGGCCAGCCAAGCAGCCAGGCCAATGGCGACGGCACCTGCACCAAAAAAGCCAAGCAACTCCATCGCCATCGATGCGGCGGCCTCCAGGTTACCTGCGAACGCATAGCCGAGGCTGATATAGACACCGACCCAGGTTACTTCGCCCGCAATGCCCCACAGGGTGAATCTGATCCATGGCTGCTGGGCGGCCCCGGCCGCCAGGTTGACATATGGGCCCAGTGCCGACACCAACCAGCGCGACAGGTAAACCGCAACTCCGCCCCGTGACGCCAGCAGCGTGGTCGCTTTTGCCAATGGCGCCGCGCGCGATCCCAGCCGTTCGATCAAGCCTGCGCCGCCCCAGCGACCGCCGAAATAGCCGGCCTGATCTCCCGCGACGGCGCCCCCGAGGGCTGCGGTAACGCTGCCCGTCAACGACAGATCGCCCGCCGCCACAAAGCCGCCCGACGTCAACATGAGGATCGAGGCCGGAACCGGCAATCCCAGGCACGAAAGGAAAGTGCAGGCGGCCAACAGCCAGACCCCGTATTGCGGCACCAGGGCCAGCAGCCAATCGGTCATGGGCTTCCCGCCTGCAGTGTGGTAATGGCGTGCTCGACCTCGCGGATCACTTCCTCAACCGGCACGCCGCGCTGTTGCGCGACCTCGGCGAGCGTGAGTGGATGGCCGTGTACCGGTTCTGGCAACCCGGACTTGGTGCTGAGCGTATGGGGGTTCAGCCCCCAGCTTTTGCCCACATACCGAACGGTCATCCAGGCCTGCACAGGTTCCTTGTGATGCGCTGACCAATAGACGATGCCGATGCTGAAACGGATGGCAAAGAACAGCGCCAACGCCGTTGCAAGAGCAAGGGCCGACACAAGCCAAGGATGGCGATGGAACAGGGATTTCAACGATCAATCTCCTTGTGGGCTGCTGCGCCGGCCAGGAGCAATGGGGCAAGCGACGTGGTCGACCGGGGTCGTCGGCTCGTGACGGTGGTCTACAGCATCCACTCGATCGGCAAGAGCCCCAGGAAGCGTATCCAGGCCCGCAACAGTGCGTCGCTGCCGGGCTCGCTGTGGTGCGTGACCGAACCACTCTCCGATTGTTCGGATCCAGACGATTTCGTCATTGTCTGCCAACTGGACGCGATACGCGAGCGTCGGCACTTCAGTGTCGAATCGATGCGCGATGGCGCGCGCGATCGCTGGGTGTCGGTGCACGCATCGGGCACCCTTGCGAGAATGCCCAATGCGAGTTGTGCAGTACCTTTGGGTCGCCATGCCTGCTGGCGCATAAGAGTGCTACTCTGGTTGTTCATCATGAGGCGCTTACCACTGTGACCCAAATCCGCATCAACCATACAACGGTCTATCACTACCGAGTTCCCGTCAGCCTGAACACCCACCGGCTGATGTTGCGCCCCAGAGAGAGCCGCGAACTGCAGCTCATGTCGCACGACTTGAAGATATCTCCCGACGCAAGCATGACCTGGGCGCACGATGTCTCGGGCAATGCCGTTGCAACGGCCTCGTTCTCCGGCAAGACCGACGCCTTGCGCATCGAAAGCACGGTCGAACTGAACCTCACCGGCAACCCATGGCCGATTTTCAGTATCGCCGCGAACGCCATCAACTATCCCTTCTTCTACTCGAACGATGACCGCGCTGACCTGGGCCCGCTGGCGATTCAGCAATACCTGGACCCGATGGGACGCCTGCAGAAATGGGCCCGCTCTTTCGTGCGGGGCCCCGCAACCGACACGCTGGAGTTGCTCAAGGCGATCAGCAATGGCGTGTCGGAGGCGCTGCAATACGAAGTGCGCGAAATCGAAGGCACACAAACGCCCATTGAATCGCTTGACCGAGGGAAAGGTTCGTGCCGCGACTTCGCCATTTTGTTTGCGGAAGCGGTGCGCAGCCTGGACATCGGCGCCCGAATCGTTTCAGGCTATTTGTATGATCCGCAAAGCACGGCGACCGGTTCTTCGGGCTCAGGCTCCACCCACGCGTGGGCCGAGGTGTATGTGTCCGGCGCAGGCTGGATCAACTTCGACCCGACCAACCGAAGCATCGGTGGGTTCAACCTGATTCCGGTTGCCGTGGCCCGCGACATCACTTTCTTGATGCCGGTGTCGGGCAGCTACGCGGGCGCGGCCGACGCGTTCGCAGGCATGGAAGTAGAGGTACTGGTGACCTGATGAACCGTCCAGCCGATCCCCTCCTCGCGTCGGCTCCGGGTCCGAGAGTGACGCATGGGTGGGCCAGCTTCTGCAGGACTGGCCTCGCCGACAGAAAACACGCAGCCCGCGCCGGCGCCCTGAGTGCACAGCCAACTCGGCGGCAACGATCTTTGCAAGCCGGAAGTCCCGGCAGCCCGTGCTGCGATGGATCTCGCCCTTGCCGACAGCCAGTTTGATCCGCGCAGGCGAACAAAACAGGTGCCGCTGGGATCGCGAGACAGGGATTGCAAACCCGCCACTTTGGTCGCTATATTCGTAGTGGGCTTGCTGACTTGCCGTTCGCGACTGAAGACTTGTAAGCCAATCAACAGCTTACAAAACCATGGAGCGGGTGAAGGGAATCGAACCCTCGTATGCAGCTTGGGAAGCTGCCGTTCTACCATTGAACTACACCCGCATCGGCCGCTAGTTTACTTGAGCCGGGCTGGCCGGTTACCCGCCACGAAATAAGCTGCGGTCGAGCGCGCCAGCGGTGTGCGGCCCCGGATGCGGTCCGCGATCTTTTCGGCCATCATGATGGTGGGCGCATTCAGGTTGCCGGTAACGATCTCCGGCATGATCGATGCATCGACCACGCGCAGGCCCTGCATGCCATGCACCCGACCTTCGCCGTCGACCACGGCCATGTCATCGGCGCCCATGGCGTTGGTGCCGCAGGGGTGGAAGGCTGTTTCCGCATGTTGACGCACGTAGGCGTCCAGTTCGGCATCACTTTGCGCGGCCGCCCCGGGTGTGATCTCGGCTCCGGCATAAGGCGCCAGGGCGTTCTGGCGCATGATGTTGCGCGTGATGCGGATGCCGGCCCTGAACTCCGCCCAGTCCTGCTCGGTCGACATATAGTTGAACAGGATGCTCGGATGCTGGTGCGGATCCTTTGAGCGCAGATGCACGCGGCCCCGGCTGGGCGAGCGCATGGAACCCATATGGGCCTGGAACCCGTGCACCTTGATCGGGTTGCTGCCGTTGTAGTTGATGGCCACCGGCAGGAAGTGGTACTGGATGTTGGGCCAGTCGAACGCCTCGGAACTGCGGACGAATCCGCCAGCCTCGAACTGATTACTCGCGCCCGTGCCCCGGTTCAGGAACAGCCACTCGGCGCCAATGGCGGGTTGGTTCCACCATTGGAGCGCGCCCACCAGCGACACCGGCTGCAGGCATTCGTATTGCTGATAAATCTCGAGATGGTCTTGCAGATTCGCGCCCACGCCCGGCAGGTCGTGCACCAGGGGGATGTCCAGCGCGCGAAGCAGAGTGGCCGGGCCGACGCCCGAGCGTTGCAGAATTTGCGGTGACGCAATCGCGCCCGAACAAAGCAATACCTCGCGCCGCGCGTGCACGGTATGGGCTTGCGTGCCCTGCAGATAAGTCACGCCGATGGCCTGCTGGCCTGAAAACAGGATGCGGTCCGTCATGGCATGGGTGACGATGGTCAGATTCGGCCGTTGCCGGGCCTGGTCGAGGTAACCACGCGCCGTGCTGGAGCGCCGACCCTTGGGCGTCGTGGTGCGGTCCATCGGGCCGAAGCCTTCCTGCTGGTAGCCGTTGAGGTCGTCCGTGCGCGGGTAGCCCGCCTGCACACCAGCCTCGACCATGGCCTGAAACAGCGGGCTGTTGCCGGCCTTGGGCGTGGTGACGCTCAAGGGGCCACTGTCACCGTGGTAATCGTTGGCGCCGATGTCGCGCGTCTCGGCTTTGCGGAAGTAGGGCAGGCAGTCGAGGTAGGACCAGTCCTGCAGACCGGCGCGGCCGGCCCAGCCGTCGTAGTCCATCGCGTTGCCGCGGATGTAGCACATGCCGTTGATCAGCGACGAGCCACCCAGCCCCTTGCCACGCCCGCACTCCATGCGCCGCTTGTCCATATGCGGCTCGGGATCGGTTTCATAGGCCCAGTTGTAGCGTCGGCCCTGCAACGGGAAGGCCAGTGCGGCCGGCATCTGGGTGCGGAAGTCGAGCCGGTAGTCCGGGCCTCCTGCCTCTAGCAGCAGTATCTTGGTGTCGGCGTCCTCGCTCAAACGCGTGGCCAGCACATTGCCGGCTGAACCGGCGCCGATGATGATGTAGTCGAATTCCTGAATTGACATTGTGGTGGCTCCCCTGTGGCGCTTCTCAGAACACGGACGCGTAGGCGCCCAGTTCCACCTGTATGGACTTGGTACGGGTATAGGCGCGCAGCGTGTCCAGGCCATTTTCACGGCCCACGCCCGACTGCTTGTAGCCACCCACAGGCATTTCTGCGGCGGACTCGCCCCAGGTGTTGATCCAGCAGATGCCGGCCTGCAACTGGTGGATGACGCGGTGCGCGGTATTCAGGTCCGACGTGATCAGGCCGGCAGCCAGGCCGTAGTGCGTGGCGTTGGCGCGTTGCACCACCTCGTCTTCGGTGTCGAAACCCAGAATGGCCATGACCGGCCCGAAGATCTCCTCCTGCACGATCTTCATGCTGTCCTTGCAATCGGTGAACACTGTCGGCTGCACATAGGCGCCTTGCGCCAGCGGCCCGGCCGTGGCGCGTTCGCCGCCGGCCAGCAGTCGCGCGCCGTCAGCCTTGCCCGATGCGATGAAGCCCAGCACCCGCTCCATATGGGCCAGACTCACCAGCGGGCCGAAGTTGGTGTCGGACTGTTGCGGATCACCCATGCGAATGCGTTGCACACGCTCCACCACCCTGGCCTCGAATGCCGCCTTGATCGTCTGGTGCACGAACACCCGCGTGCCGTTGGTGCAGACCTGGCCCGAGCTGTAGAAGTTGGCCATCATGGCGATGTCCGCGGCGCGGTCCAGATCGGCATCGGCAAACACGATCAGCGGGGACTTGCCGCCCAGTTCCATGGTCACGTCCTTGAGCGTCGAGCTCGACGCACTGGCCATCACCTTCTTGCCGGTGACGGTGCCACCGGTGAACGACACCTTTTCAATACCAGGGTGCTCGGTGAGCCATGCACCTACGGTGGCGCCGGGGCCATTGAGCACGTTGAAGACGCCGTCGGGCAGTCCGGCTTCGCTGTAGATCTCGGCCAGCTTCAGCGCCGTGAGAGGCGTGACTTCGCTGGGCTTGAAGATCATCGCGTTGCCCGCAGCCAGTGCTGGCGCCGACTTCCACAGTGCGATCTGGATCGGATAGTTCCAGGCGCCGATGCCCGCCACCACACCCAATGGTTCGCGCCGCGTGTAGACGAAGGAACTCTCGCGCAGTGGCACCTGCATGCCTTCGATGGCGGTGGCAAGACCCGCGTAATACTCGAGCACGTCGGCGCCGGTGACGATGTCGACAGCGCGGGTCTCGGAGTGGGGTTTGCCGGTGTCCAGCGTCTCGAGGTCGGCCAGTGCATCGTTGCGTTCGCGCAGGAGGTCGACGGCGCGGCGCAACACGCGCGAGCGCTGCATGGCGGTGAATCCGGCCCAGATGCGTTGCCCGGCCTGGGCACTGGCTACGGCGGCATCCACGTCCTGGCGCGAGGCGCTTTGCACGGCGGCGAGCACTTCGCCATTGGCCGGATTGATGGTGTTGAAGGTCTCAGCGCCGGTGGCGTCCACGCGGCCGCCGCCAATGAAGAGTTGTTGCACGGGGAAAACAGGCATGCGTGCCTCCTTGATTCGAAACTTGAATGCGGGACCGGTCCCTGGCGGAACATCCGTCGGAAAACCCCGCCAGATCAGCCCATGGCTTTGCCCAGCAGGGCATGGTAGAGCTCACGGTCGCCGAGCACACCGACAAGCTGTTCACCTTCGCTGAGCACGAGTTTCTGGCCGGTCTGGTAGCGAATATGCAATGCTTCGCGCATACCGATGTCTGCACTGACCATGGTCGGGTTCTGCTGCAAGCCTTCGATGTTGTCGCTGGCCGACCATCGCTGCAGCGGCAGTTCGTCGGCACCGCGGCGCGCGCCTTGCAGCGCGCCCTGGCCGTCGAGCTTGAGCCAGATGTCGGCGTCCGCGTCGAGGCTGACCTCACCGTCGCGTTGCTCGCACTCGGCCAGCGGGCGCATCAGGTTGCGTCCGCGCAGCACGTTGAGCGGGTTGGTGTGGGCCACGAAGGCCCGCACATAGTCGTTGGCCGGCTTGAGCACGATGTCTTCAGGCTTGCTGTGCTGGACGATCTTGCCATCCTTCATGATGACGATGTTGTTGCCCAGCTTGAGCGCCTCGTCCAGGTCGTGGCTGACGAAGACGATGGTCATGTTGAGCTTGCGCTGCAGGTCGAGCAGTTCGTCCTGCAGGCCCTGGCGGATCAGCGGATCGAGTGCCGAAAAAGGCTCGTCCATCAGCAGGATGTCGGAGTCCATGGCCAGCGCGCGTGCCAAACCGACGCGTTGCTGCATGCCGCCCGACAGTGCATCGGGCCGCTTGTCGCGCCACTGCGAAAGGCCTACGAGTTCGAGCTTTTCGTCGATGCGTTTCTTGCGCTCAGCGCTGGGCAGGCCTTGCATCTCCAGGCCCAGGCTCACATTCTCGGCCACGGTAAGCCAGGGCATGAGCGCGAACTTCTGGAACACCATGGCGATGCGCTGCGTGCGCATGGCCTTCAAGGTGGCAGCGGAGCAGTTGGCGATGTCGACTTCGGCACCTTCGTGTTCGATCAGCAGGCGTCCACGGCTAACCGTGTTCAGCCCGTTGATACAGCGCAACAAGCTGGACTTGCCGGAACCCGACAAGCCCATGAGCACGCAGATTTCGCCGCGCTGCACCTCCAGCTTGGCCTTCTGGACACCGACGATCAGGCCGGTTTTCTTGAAAATCTCGTCGCGCGACAGGCCCTGGTCGAGCAGGTCCAGCGCCGGCTTGGGGGACTTGGTGAAAACCACGTCCACATCTTCGATCCGGATCAGGGGCTGCGATTGGCCTTCGTGCTGCGCACTGCGGTATTCGCCCTTGGAGCGGTCCCGCGCGCTCATGACACACCGCCACTTGTGGAAGTGCGCTGCTTGCACACACGGTCGAGCATGATGGCAACCAGCACGATGGCCAGGCCGGCTTCGAAGCCGACGGCGATGTCAGCGGTGTTCAGCGCGCGCACAACGGGTTTGCCCAGGCCATCGGCGCCTACCAGCGCCGCGATCACCACCATCGAGAGCGACAACATGATGCACTGCGTGATGCCGGCCGAGATGCTGGGCATGGCGTGCGGCAACTCGATGCGCGTGAGCAACTGGCGCTTCGAGCAGCCAAAAGCCTTGCCGGCGTCCATCAGGTCGGCCGGAACATCGTGGATGCCGAGGTAGGTCAGTCGGATCGGCGCGGCCACGGCGAACACCACGGTGGAGATCAGGCCGGGTACCACACCGAGGCCGAACAGCGTCAGCGTCGGGATCAGGTAGACGAAGGTCGGCACGGTCTGCATCAGGTCGAGCACCGGTTGCAGCACCACGTAAAAGCGCGGCTTGTGGGCAGCGTAGATGCCCAGCGGTACACCGACCACGACACACACCAGCGTGGCGAACAGTACCTGGGCCAGCGTTTCCATGGTTTCCTGCCAGTAACCCAGGTTCAGGATCAGCAGGAAGGAGGCAACGCAGAAGAGCGTGAGCATCCATCTGCGCTGGATACCCTGCGCGATGAGACCAAAGATGACGATCAGCGCCAGCGGATTGAACCAGAGCAGCGCGCCCGTCGATGTCGTGATGGAAATGGCGACCGCATCGGCAAACGCATCGAAGTAGTCGGCGCCGTTGAGCGTCAGCCAGTCGACAAAGCGGGCGGTGACCTCGCCCAGCGGGATTTTGGGTATGTCCATACAGATCCGGTGAAATGCCTGCAAGATGGCTCAAACGCACGCCGCAGCCGCGGGCCGTGGAGCCTGGCCGAGCACGAGCCCAGCCAGGGAGTCGGCGCTTATTTGGCCAGCGCCGCTTTCATGGCGCCCATGGCAGGCTTGCCGTCGAAGGTGGTCACGCCCTCAAGCCAGGTACCGAGCATTTTGGAGTTGGCCTTGAGCCAGGTGGTGGCCGCCTGCTCCGGTTTCTTGTTCTGGTTCAGCACGGCGTCCATCAGGCTGTTTTCCATGGCCAGCGTGAACGACAGGTTGGTGAGCAACTTGCCGACGTTGGCGCATTCCTGTACATAGCCCTTGCGCACATTGGTGTAGATCGTGGCACCGCCCAGGTTGGGGCCGAACACATCGTCGCCACCTTCAAGGTACTTCATCTTGAAGCGGCTGTTCATGGGGTGGGGCTCCCAGCCCAGGAACACGACCCAGTTGTTGCGGCGTTCGGCGCGTTGTACCTGCGACAACATGCCGGCTTCGCTGGACTCGACCACCTTGAACTGGCCCAGGCCGAACTGGTTCTTGTCGATCATGCCCTGAATCAGGCGGTTGCCGTCGTTGCCCGGTTCGATGCCGTAGATCTTGTTGTCGAGTTTCTTGGCGAATTTGGCGATGTCGGCGAACGATTTCAGGCCGGCGTCATACGCTGCTGCCGAAACCGCCAACGTGTACTTCGCTCCTTCGAGGTTGGCGCGCACGGACTCCACGCTGCCGTTGTCGCGGTAGGGCTTGATGTCGGCCTCCATCGTCGGCATCCAGTTGCCCAGGAACACGTCGATGTCCTTGTTCTCCAGCGACTTGTAGGTCACCGGAACGGAGATCAGGTTGGTCTTGGTCTGATAGCCCAGGGATTCCAGGATTTTGCTGGTCACGGCCGTGGTCACGGTGATATCGGTCCAGCCGACGTCGGCAAAACGTACCGTGCGGCACGATTGCGGTTCTGCCGCCTGAGCGAACAGGGGGACACACAAGGATGCTGCCAGCAGCAGGGAGCGGGACACTTTCATGAGGGATCTCCTGTAATTATGGTCGCGGCAACCCAAACGGCTGTCGAGCGAACCACATGGTAAACATCTAGTGACGCGTTGTATATCTCAGGAGCGACCTTCCCCGCCACGGGACTGACCGGTAGTCGGGGTTGAGGCAGGCATCCGGATCGCCCGCAATCAACAGACAGGATGCGTGGTCAGTTCCTGACCAGCTGTGATGGTCGCCACCGCTGTGAGCGCGTGCGGCACCGGCCCGGCAGGGCTCGGCGGGTGACGGTGCCGTAAACTCGCCGGTTTCCCTTGAAATTCAGCAATGGCGCAAAGCCAGTATTCCCTGCCCACGAGTTTCAATAGTTCGTCCCTGATTAGATTGCTCGCCAGTCTGGATGTCGCCCCCGCAGCCGATAGGGCGCAGACCTTTGCCGAAGAATTAAGTCATTGGGTCGCCTGGACGGACGCGATCTCGCTATCTGGCGCCCTCGGCGCCGGTGCAACGACCGGTGTTCAAGACGTGCACGCCGGGCCGTCGGCAAGCATGGATTCGGTGGTGGCGCAATTGCAGCAATTGCGCAAGGAACTGAGCGAGTCGGTCGCCAACGACACGATCTTGTCCGGTGCGAGCTGGGGCAAGTCACGGCCTGCGGCAGTCACCGGGGCAGCGAATACTGGCGACGCGGTCGATTTCGACTTCGCCGCCTATCGGCGCAGCTATTCTGCGCAACAGCGCGCGATGGAAGAGCGCATCGGCACGTTGCGCGCTGCGGTGCGAGCAGTGGCCTCGGATCATTCGTCGGCATTGGCTCAGCTTGCAGCGCTCGACGCGGCCATGGACAACGCATTGAGCACGCATCAGCGGCGTGCCATGGCGAACGTGCCGGTGCTGCTGGAAAGACGTTTCAAGGGTGCCCACCGGCCACACCAAGGCATGCTGATGCCCAAGGGCGATGCGCCAGTTGCGGCGCCAGACAAACCGCCGCCCGGCTATGGCCAGACCTTGCAAGCTGTGCTGATGGCTGAAATGCAGGCCCGGCTGCTTCCGGTCGAGGGAATGATCGACGCGTTGGGCGCGCGATTCACAGGACAGACATGAATAGATATTTCGGCCATGCGGCTTTTGTTGTTGGTCTGGGCGTTGTCGCCTGGGTCGGAACCGGTTACTGGGCTTCCAATGCGCTGGCCCTGGCCATGACCCTGCTCATCGGGGCCTGTTTTCTCGCGGGTGCGCTTGAATTGCAGCGCTTTCGTCAGGCCACGGACGCTCTGCACACGGCGCTGATGGCCATGCCCGCTGCGTTGCCCAGTCTGGATGATTGGCTCGCCACACTGCCCGCGTCGCTGCACAACGCCGTGCGTCTGCGCATTGTGGGCGAGCGCACCGGATTGCCGGGTCCGTCGATCACGCCTTATCTGGTCGGGCTGCTGGTGCTGCTGGGCATGCTGGGAACCTTTTTGGGCATGGTGGTCACGCTCAACGGGGCCGTGATGGCGCTGGAGAGCACCACCGATCTGACTACCATTCGTGCGGCGCTGTCGGCGCCCATCAAGGGTCTGGGGCTGGCGTTTGGCACCTCGATTGCCGGTGTGGCCGCGTCGGCCATGCTGGGCCTGGTGTCGGTGTTGTACCGGCGCGAGCGTCAGCTCGTGGCGCAGTTGCTCGATACGCGCATCGCCACCAGCTTGCGCGTTTTTTCGCTCGCGCATCAGCGTGAACTGACGCTGGAAAGCTTGCAGCAGCAGGCCCGCTTGATGCCGACCATGGTCGAGCAAATGCAGAACATGATGGCGCAGCTGCAGCGCCAGCACGAAAGCATGGGGGAACGTTTGCTGACCGGGCAGGATCGCTTCCACCAGCATGCCCAGGGTGCCTACACCGAACTGGCTTTGTCTGTCGATCGATCGCTCAAGGACAGCTTGATGGAAAGCGCGCGCATGGCTGGCGCGGCGATCGAGCCGGCGGTACAGGCCGCGATGCAGGGCATCACGCGTGAAACGGCAGTGTTCCAGGAGAAGCTGGCTGGTGCTGTGGCGCGGCAGCTCGATGGTCTGGCGAGCCGCTTTGACGACACGGTGGGCACGATCGCCGGCGTCTGGACTGGCGCTCTGGCCCGGCACGAGAGCAGCAGCGAAGCCTTGACCCAGGGCTTGCAGCAATCGCTGACTGGGTTCAACGACAGCTTCGGCCAGCACACGGCGTCCTTGTTGGTGTCATTTGATGAACGCCATACGGCGTCCCAGCAAACGCTGCAAGACGCGATGACGCAGCTCGTGCAGCAAAGCGCCGGTGTGCATGAGCGCATGGCCATTGCCACACAACAGCAGCTTGACGGCGTGCTCGAACGTCTCGACGCCACCACGCAAATGGTGGCTGGCAGCTGGGGCGACGCCCTGGCGCAACACCGGCGCAGCAACGAAGACCTTTCGGGCAATCTGCAGACGGCGGTGTCGGCGCTGGTGGCCTGCTTCACGCAGCAGTCCGCCGCCTTGCTCGCGACCGTGGCGCAGGCTCATGCAGCGTTGCAGGCCGACCTGGCCAGCGCTGACCAGCAGCGGATGGCCGACTGGACCGGTTCGCTGCAGACCATGGCGCAGACGCTGCGCAGCGACGCGCAGCGTGCAGGCGACCAGGCGCTGGCGCAGCAGGCGCAGATCTGCAAGACCCTGGAGCAGACCGCGCGCGATGTGCAGGCGCAAGCCCAGGTGCATGCACGCGACACCATTGGCGAGATGTCCCGTCTGATAGAGACGGCTTCCGAGGCACCGCGCGCCGCGGCGCAGGTCGTCGACGCATTGCGCGACAAACTGTCCGACAGCCTGGCGCGCGACAACAACATGCTCGAAGAGCGCAGCCGCATCATGCAGACCCTGCATGCCCTGTTGGAGGCGGTGAACCAGGCGGCAACCGAACAACGCAGCGCCATCGACGCGCTGGTGGCGTCGTCGGCGGCGATGCTGCAGCAGGCCGGCGCGCAGTTTGACGAGAAGATGGACCGGGAAGCCGGCAAGATGAGCACCGTCGTCACGCAGGTCGCCGGCAGCGCGATCGATATGGCCGGCATGGGCGAGGCGTTTGGTGTCGCCGTGCAGCAGTTCGGTCAAGCCAGCGAGAGCCTGACCGACCATTTGCAGCGTATCGAGACGTCGCTGGACAAGTCCACGGCACGCAGCGACGAGCAACTCGCCTACTACGTGGCGCAGGCGCGTGAGATCGTCGATCTGAGCATTTCGTCGCAGAAGCAGATCGTCGAGGATCTGCAGCGCCTCGCTATCCGTCAGCCGGCGCTGGCGGGCGAGGACGCCTGATGGACGACGTGGACGCCGGTCTGGAGCAGACCGCCCCGATCTGGCCGGTGTTTGGCGACCTGATGTCCGGGCTGCTGGGCGCCTTTGTGCTGTTGCTGGTGGCCGTCGTGGGCGTCCAATTGGAACTGGCGACTTCGCTTGAAGCCGAAGTGCAAAAACGCCAGGTCGCGGAGCAGCGGCGCATGTCGCTGGAGAAGGCCTTGGCCGCGCCCTTGGCCGCCGGTCGTGTGACGCTCAACAACGGCCGTATCGGCATCAGCGGCAGCGTGTTGTTCTCGCTCAATTCCGATCGGTTGCAGCCTGAGGGCCGCAAACTGCTGCAAAGCCTGGCTGAGCCGCTGGCGACCTACCTGGCCACGCGGGATGAATTGCTGATGGTCAGTGGCTTCACCGATGACCGGATGGTGCGCGACAGCAACCGGCAGTTTGCCGACAACCTGGAGTTGTCGGCGCAGCGTGCCTTGACGGTGACCCGCACGCTGATTGAAGAAGGTCTGCCGTCCGCATCGGTTTTTGCCGCCGCATTCGGCCCCGAGCAGCCAGTGGCTCCGAACGCGAGCGAGCAGGGCCGGTCGCAGAATCGGCGTGTTGAAATGGCGCCCGTGCCGAAATCTGCCAATGGAACCGACAAGCCGCGCAAGTGACGCCGGGCCGGCGGCGCATTGCGATTCGCGCCAGGGTCCTAGCCACGCCGATGATCCGGCGGTTGTGGCCTTGCGCGAGCAGGGGGCGCAGCGGCTGGATCCGGCACGATTTCGCTATATCGAGGTGTTGTCGCGCAAGGCCGCGCAACAGTCAGGCGCGTTGCGACAGCAACTCGATCGGCAACTGGCCGAGGTATCCGCGGCCTATCAGGCGCAATTCGAGCGTGAGCGGTCCGAATCGGACCAGTCGCTGGCCGGGCTGACGTTGCGCCATGCGCAGGCCGCCGAGGATCTGCATCGGTTGCATCGCGAGGGCGACTTCAAGGCCTTGCGCAGGCTCGCCACCAGGCTCGAATCGGCGTTGGTTTACCGCCCGCTGGGGGCATTGGTCCGCCATATCAATGGCCAGGCCATGGGGCCACTGCCGTCCGACACCAACACCAGCTCTGGCGCGCACGACGCGACTGCTCCCATACACGCGACGCCATTGGTCGAACTAAAGACGGTGCGCCTTTTCAGAGACACTTGGACTGGACTGCGTGTCGACCGTCAGATGGCGCGCTCGCAGGAACAGGCGCCGGAGAATCCCGGGGCCGTTGAACTCCCATTTGTTGGTGCTGCGGACATTGCGTCGTATGCAAGACATTGCGCCGGCCTACCTCGAACGCTTCATGGCCCACGCCGAGACCTTGATGTGGCTGGAGCAGGCCAAACCGAGTGGCATGATTGCGTCGGCCAAGCCGGTCCGGCCCGAACGCGACAAGCGCCAGCGGCGCGACACCAAACCGGCGCCATCTGCCCGCAAGCGGTCGACCTGACGCCGGTCAGTGGCGGTTCTGGTCGACGACGGCGACCAAGGCCTTTTCCAGCTCCGACCCGATTGACTGCAACATGCCGGTAAGCCCCTTGCTGCGTTTGGCCGTCTCGTCGGATGCCGGTTTGGGCTCGTTGCGCAAGCCATGTAGTTCCTGGGCCAGGCGCATGCGGTCACCGTCGATGCGCGCCAGATCGGGCTCTGCGCCAACCGTGGTGCCCTCACGCGCCTTGCGTGCTTGTTCCAGCATCTCGTCGATATGCCGCAGATGCGACTCCGACTCGCGGATGTGTTGGTCTACCAGTTGATCGATATGACTCATGCTTGCCTCCTGTTTCAAACAGGCCAGCGCCGCAGTGCCGACTCCGGCCTTGATCGGATTCGATAAGATCGTGCTCGCCTGCAGTGGCATACCGCGCCAGCCTTGCACCGTCGTCCCATTGTGGCACCGGAAGGTGCATTATGTACAGGACGCGTAGCATGGCCCGAATCGTTAGCATCGCAACCGTGGCCGGCGAGTTGAGCCCGCGAACGTGTCAGCGGAATCCATCTACGCCCCATTTGAAAAGGGTCCGGTTTAATGAACACAAGCCATCATTGGATAGCCTTCGCCGTGAGCAGTGCGATTTTCTTGATCTATGAGATCTGGGTCCTGTGGGTCGGATGGCGTCATCCGCATCGGGTCGCCCGTTCGGCCCATGGGTTCATGCGTGCCAGCTGGGTTGACGCGCTGAGTCGCCAGCCGGGTTTCGAGATCGTCGCGGTGCAGGCGCTGCGCAACTCGCTGATGTCGGCCACGATCGCCGCGTCCACCGCGGCGCTGGCCTTGATGGGCACGGTGAGTCTGGCCAGCAGCACACTCGAAACGGCGACGTTCGTCGGCACGCCGCCCTTGCGCATCGTGCTCGAAATCTTGCTGATGGCGACCTTGTTCGCCTCGTATGTGTGTTCGGCCATGTCGATGCGCTATTTCAGCCACGCCGGCTTTGTGATGTCCATGCCGGTGGCTGCGCCGGAGCGGCCAGCGCTGAACCCGATGGCCAAGGAATACGTCAAGCGTGCCGGCCTGTTGTACAGCTGGGCCTTGCGCTTTTTCCTGATCATCTCGCCCTTGGTCGTGGGCATCGTGCGACCACTGGGCATGCCTTTCATGACACTGGCGCTGGTAGTGGCCTTGTGGTTCTTCGATCGGCCGGCTCAGGTGTCGGATCCCGACGGTCACGGCGCCGGTGGTGGCGCCGGCCCGGTGAACTGACCCGATGCGGCGCTGGCGCGGGGCACCGACGGACCAGACGCAGGGCCGCAGCAGGTAAAATCGCGGGGCTCTCCAACCCGGCCAGAAGGCAATCGCACCGCATCCGCGGCGTCTGTCCTGCACCCGTCCATTCGCCCCACCTTCATGACCACTATTGCCGCCTCCGTTGCCGATATCCGCCAGATATTCCTGGATTTCTTCGCCTCCAAGGGCCACACCGTGGTCGCGTCGAGTCCGCTGGTCCCGGGTAACGACCCGACGCTGATGTTCACCAATTCGGGCATGGTGCAGTTCAAGGACGTTTTCCTGGGTACGGACAAGCGCTCCTACGTGCGTGCCGCCTCGGTGCAGGCCTGCCTGCGTGCCGGCGGCAAACACAATGACCTGGAGAACGTCGGCTATACCGCGCGCCACCATACCTTCTTCGAAATGCTCGGCAACTGGAGTTTTGGCGACTACTTCAAGCGCGAGTCGCTGACCTGGGCCTGGGAACTGCTGACCAAGGTCTACGGCTTGCCGGCCGACAAGCTGTGGGCCACGGTCTACATCGACGATGACGAGGCCTACAACATCTGGACCCAGGAGATCGGCCTGCCGCCCGAGCGCGTGGTGCGCATCGGCGACAACAAGGGGGCCAAGTACGCCTCCGACAACTTCTGGATGATGGCCGACACCGGCCCCTGCGGCCCGTGCAGCGAGATCTTCTACGACCACGGAGCAGACGTGGCCGGTGGCCCGCCCGGCTCGCCCGATGCCGATGGCGATCGCTACATCGAGATCTGGAACAACGTGTTCATGCAGTTCGACATGCAGGCCGACGGCTCGCTCAGGCCGCTGCCGGCGCCGTGTGTCGACACCGGCATGGGGCTGGAGCGGCTGGCCGCGATCCTGCAGCACCAGCACAGCAACTACGAGATCGACCTGTTCCAGGTGCTGATCGCGGCGGCAGCGCGCGAGACTGGCTGCGCCGACCTGCAGAACAACTCGCTCAAGGTCATCGCCGACCATATCCGTGCCACCGCCTTCCTGGTCAGCGACGGCGTGATCCCCGCCAGCGAGGGTCGCGGCTACGTGCAACGGCGCATCATCCGCCGCGCCATCCGCCACGGTTACAAGCTGGGCTGCAAGACCCCGTTCTTCCACAAACTGGTGGCCGATCTGGTGGCGGTGATGGGCGAGGCCTATCCACGCATGGCGCAGCAGCAGCAACGCATCACCGAGGTGCTCAAGGCCGAGGAGGAACGTTTCTTTGAGACGCTGGAGACCGGCATGGCCATTCTGGACGGCGCGCTGGCCGGTGGCGTTGCGGTGTTGCCCGGCGACGTGGCATTCAAGCTGCACGACACCTTCGGTTTTCCGCTCGACCTGTCGGCCGACGTCTGCCGCGAGCGCGGCCTGACGGTCGACGAGGCCGGATTCGCCGCTGCGATGGACCGGCAGAAGGCGCAGGCGCGAGCCGCCGGCAAATTCCGCATGGACAAGGCGCTGGAATACAGCGGCGCGGACAACGATTTTGTCGGCTACGACAGCTTGACCGAAGACAGTGCCGTGACCGCGGTCTACGTGGACGGTGTTGCCGTGCCCGAGCTCCTGGCCGGCCAGTCAGGCGTGGTGGTGTTGGCCAGTACACCGTTTTATTCGGAGAGTGGTGGCCAGGTCGGCGACCAGGGTTCGATCTTTTCCGAGCACGCGATGTTCGCCGTGGCCGATACCCAGAAGATCAAGTCCGACGTGTTCGCCCACCATGGCGCGCTGACCACCGGTAGTTTGAAGGTCGGTGACGTGGTGACCGCGCATGTCGACGCCAGCACGCGCGCGGCAACGGTACGCAATCACTCGGCCACGCACCTGATGCACAAGGCATTGCGCGCGGTGCTGGGCACGCATGTGCAGCAAAAGGGCAGCCTGGTCAACGCCGAGCGCACCCGCTTCGACTTTACGCACAACGCGCCGGTGACCGACGCACAGATCCATGACATCGAGGTGCTGGTGAATGCCGAGATCCTGGCCAATGCGCCGACCCAGGTGCGGCTGATGGATATCGAGGCGGCGCGCCAGACCGGCGCCATGATGCTGTTCGGCGAAAAATACGGCGACATTGTGCGCGTGCTGGATATCGGCAGCACCACCGAATTGTGCGGCGGCACGCATGTGCAGCGTACCGGCGACATCGGCCTGTTCAAGGTGGTCGCCGAGGGCGGCGTGGCGGCCGGGGTTCGGCGTGTCGAGGCCGTGACCGGGCAGGGCGCTTTGGCGTATCTGCAGCAGCTCGAGTCCACCGTGACGCAGGCAGCTGGTACGGTCAAGGTGCCAGTGGCCGAACTCAACGGACGTATCGTGCAAATGGTCGAGCACGCTCGCTCGCTCGAGAAGGAAATCATCGCGCTCAAGGGCAAGCTGGCATCGAGCCAGGGCGACGAGCTGGTGCAGCAGGCGATCGACATCGGTGGCGTCAAGCTGTTGGCCGTGCGCATGGATGGCGCCGACGCCAAGACCTTGCGCGAGAGCATGGACAAGCTCAAGGACAAACTCAAGTCGGCCGTGATCGTGCTGGCAGTCGTCGATGGTGCCAAGGTGCAGCTTGCAGCGGGGGTCACGGCTGACGTGATGGGCCGGGTGAAGGCCGGCGAGCTGGTCAACCATGTGGCCAGTCAGGTTGGTGGCAAGGGCGGCGGCAAGGCCGACATGGCGATGGCCGGCGGCACCAATGCATCGGCATTGCCGCAGGCGCTGGCCAGCGTACGCGCCTGGGTCGAAGCCAAACTCTGACGATCGCGGTGACGGTGGCAGCCGGCGACTCCCAAGCCCGACAGTCTCCTGGGCGGGCTACGCAGGTCGCTCGGTCTGTCCCGCAGGGTCACGCAGCTTGAAGCGCTGAATCTTGCCCGTGGCCGTCTTGGGCAATTCTGATACGAAGGTGATCAGGCGCGGGTATTTGTAGGGTGCGAGCTTGTCCTTGACGAAGGTCTTGAGTTCATCTTCGCTGGCATGCGCACCGTCCTTGAGCACCACGAAAGCCTTGGTCTTGGTCAGACCGTCGGCGTCCTGGATGCCGACCACGGCGGCTTCGAGCACCGAGGAGTGCTGCACCAGCGTGGCCTCGATTTCGAAGGGGCTTACATAGATGCCGCTGACCTTGAGCATGTCGTCGCTGCGTCCGCTATAGGTATAGCTGCCGTCGGCATTGCGCACGTATTTGTCGCCGCTCTTGGTCCAGCCGCCCTGGAAGGTCTCGCGCGTCTTGACCCGATTGCCCCAGTACATCATGGCTGCAGACGGTCCCTGGATAAACAGTTCGCCGGGTTCGCCGTCGGCAACCGGCCCGCCGTCGTCGCCGCGCAGTTCGATGACATAGCCCGCAACCGGCCAACCGGTTGTGCCGTATTGCACTTTTTCCGGCCGATTAGACAGAAAGATGTGCAGCATCTCGGTGGAGCCGATGCCGTCGACGATGTCGACGCCGAAGTGGGCCTTGAAGCGCTTGCCGATGTCGGCCGGCAAGGCCTCGCCGGCCGATGACACCAGGCGCAGTGCCACGGCGTCGCGCCCGGGCAAATCGGGCGCGGCGAGCATGCCGGCGAAGCCCGTCGGTGCGCCGAAGAATACGCTCGGACGGGGCCAGCCATTGGTGCCGGTCCAGCGTCGGAAGATGGCATCGGGCGTCGGACGTTCGGCCATCAGCAGCGTGGTCGCGCCCACACTCATAGGGAAACTCAGGGCGTTGCCAAGGCCGTAGGCAAAAAACAGTTTGGCGGCCGAAAAGCAGACGTCGGACTCGCTCAACTGCAGTACGCGTTTGCCGTACAGTTCGGCGGTCCAGTAGGGGTTGGCGTGCGAATGCACGGTGCCCTTTGGGCGACCGGTCGAGCCTGAGGAGTAGAGCCAGAAACCCGGGTCGTCGGCGTTGGTTGCGGCGGCGCGCGGCATCGGTGGCTGCGCTTGCACAAAGGCCTCGAATGCCAGTTCGCTGGGATGCAGTGGCGCTAGCGGCCGGGACACGATGATGGTTCGAACCTCGTGATCGGCCTTGGTCATCGCAGCAGTCAATACCGGCAGCAGCGCGCCCGATACCAGCACTGCTTGCGCCCGCGCATGTTCGAGCATGTAGGCGTAGTCGTCGGCGGTCAGCAAGGTGTTGACTGCCACCGGCACGATGCCGGCATACATGGCCCCCAGAAACGCCACCGGCCAGTCGCTGCTGTCGTGCATCAGCAGCAGCACCCGTTCTTCGCGGCGTATGCCCAGGCTGCGCAGTCCGGTGGCCAGTTGACGCATTTGCGTGGCGAGCGCGCCATAGGTCAGCGTTGCGTTGTCGTCGATGAATGCCGCCTTGTCGGGGCGTTGTGCGTTGCACTCCAGCAGGTGCTGTGCGAAATTGAAGCGTTCGCCTGGCGGCGATGCAAGGGTGTCGGGGCTGTTCATGGGGTCTCCTGCTGCTGAAGTGGGCGGTATTCCGATGCGGCCGGCGCTGGGCCTCAGGTGGTGCTGAATGTGATCTGCCCGAGCGGCAGCAGGTACAACACCAGGGCCCGTCCGCCGCGCACGGTGGGCCGGTGGGCGCTGCCGGGTGGGCAGACCAGCCAGCCTGCGCCGCGCTCATCGAATGTGGCGTTGGCGTCGACAGGCATGATCAGGTCGATCTCGCCGTTCGGGTGGGCATGGTGCGGGCCCGCTATGTCGTTCATGTCGACGACGTCGACCGAGAAACCCTGCAGATCGTCCGCCGGCTTGAAAACGCGTCCATAACGGATGCCGCCACCCTCGCGCTGGCACAACCAGCCCTCGGCAACGCCGCGCTCACAGGACTGGCGCAGCGCCTGGTAGGTGGTGCTGCCAGGGCCGTGTTCGCGATTGAGCCAGTCGTCGAGAGCGGCGTCCAGCGGTCGCTGCGCGAGTTGCAAGGTCAGGGCGACGAGTTGATCCCGCATGGCGGCTTGTGTCATGGACATGTCTCCGGTGGCTGCATGCAGCTTGCTTTGTCGCTCGATATGCAGTATTGTGCTTCTTCCGACTCTAAGTGGCGCATAGGAACATGTCAAGCACGATATTTCATGAGGCGATGCTGGCACCGCAAGCGGTTATGACCGAGCCAGTGCCAGCCGTGGCCGAGCTCAAGGATCCATTTCTGCTTGCGCTGGGCGGCCGAATCCGTAGCCTGCGTGCGCGTCGGGGCATCACCCGCAAGGCGCTTTCCCGTTTGGCCGACGTGTCCGAGCGACATCTGGCCAACCTCGAGTATGGCGTGGGCAACGCGTCGATCCTGGTGTTGTTGCAGGTCACACGGGCCTTGCAGTGCACGCTGGCCGAGCTCATGGGCGATGTGACGACCTCTTCTCCTGAGTGGCTGATGCTGCGCGAATTGCTCGAAAACCGGGACGAGCAGACCTTGCACCGGGTGCGTGTGACGGTGGGGGAAATGCTGGGAACGGGCGGCGCTCACGGTACAGGAGGTTCGGTGCGCAGCAGTCGCATCGCCCTGCTCGGGCTGCGTGGCGCCGGCAAATCGACGCTCGGCGCCATGCTGGGCGAGGATCTCGGTTTTCCGTTTATCGAACTCAGTCGCGAAATCGAGCAATTCGCGGGCTGCAGCTCGGCCGAGATCCAGGCCTTGTATGGTCAGAGCGCCTATCGCCGCTACGAACGCCGGGCGCTGGAGGAAGTGATTCAACTGCATCAGGAGGCCGTGATCGCTATTCCGGGCGGCCTGGTGTCCGATCCGGCGACCTTCAACCAACTGCTCTCGCACTGCACCACGATCTGGCTCATGGCCGAGCCGCAGGACCACATGGGACGTGTCATGGCGCAGGGCGACACGCGCCCGATGGCGGCCAGCCGGGAGGCCATGGCCGATCTCAAGAGCATACTGGTCGGCCGCACCGCCTTTTATTCCAAGGCAGAGCTGCGCATCGATACCAGCGCGCAGGGGTTGGCGGATACCTACGCCTTGCTGCGCACAACCGTTCGATCGGTGCTGAAACTGTGAAACGCAGTGTCACCGGTTGTGTTGTATGCATAAAAATGCATTGCGCCATATCAAAACATGCACTATCATGCTTGTTCTCTCGATGCAATTCGTGCACATGAAGCCACCAGCGAGGACCCCGCCGTGACCCAAGACAGCCCCGTAAACTACCAGACCCAGCCATCCGAATACCGCCATTGGAAGCTCGCCTTCGACGGGTCGGTCGCAACGCTTTCCGCCGACTTTGATGAAAACGCGGGCCTGCGACCGGGCTACAAACTCAAACTCAACAGTTATGACCTCGGGGTTGACATCGAACTGCATGATGCGGTCAATCGCATCCGTTTCGAGCACCCCGAAGTGCGCACCGTGGTGCTGACCAGCGCCCGGGACAAGGTGTTCTGCTCGGGCGCCAATATCTTCATGCTCGGCGTGTCCAGCCATGCCTGGAAGGTCAATTTCTGCAAGTTCACGAACGAGACGCGCAACGCGCTGGAGGATTCGTCCCGGCACAGCGGGCTGAAATTCCTTGCCGCTGTCAATGGCAGCTGCGCCGGCGGCGGATACGAGTTGGCGCTGGCCTGCGACGAAATCATCCTGGTCGATGACCGTTCTTCTGCCGTCAGCCTGCCCGAAGTGCCCTTGCTCGGTGTCTTGCCCGGCACCGGCGGTCTGACGCGGGTCACCGACAAGCGTCGGGTGCGCCATGACCTGGCCGATATTTTCTGTACCAACGTTGAGGGGGTGCGGGGCCAGAAGGCCAAGGACTGGCGACTGGTCGACGATATTGCCAAGCCAACCGTGTTCGCCGAAAAGGTGCAGGCCCGTGCCCTCGAACTTGCCGCCATGAGTGACCGGCCGGTCGACGCAAAGGGTGTCCAATTGGCCCCGCTCGAACGCAAGGTAGCAGCCGACGCCTTGCGCTATCGCCACGTCACGGTCGAGATCGACCGTGCCGGTCGCACGGCCAGCTTCACGGTCAAGGCCCCTGAAAGCGCCCAACCGACCGACCTGAGCGGCATCGAGGCGGCCGGCGCCAACTGGTATCCCCTGGCCCTGGGCAGGGAACTGGAAGACGCCATCCTGTCGATGCGCACCAACGAACTCGACATCGGTGTCTGGTTGATTCGCACCGAGGGCGACAGTGCCGCGGTGCTGACCATGGATGCCGTGCTGCTGGCCCATCAGGACCACTGGCTGGTGCGCGAAACCATCGGCTTGCTGCGCCGCACCTTCAGTCGCCTCGACGTGTCGTCGCGCAGCCTGTTTGCGCTGATCGAATCCGGTTCATGTTTTGCCGGTACTTTGTTGGAACTGGCCCTGGCATGCGACCGCAGCTACCATCTGGCGCTGCCCGATGACGAGGCCAAGGCGCCGAAGATCACGGTCGGTGAAACCAATTTCGGCCACTATCCGATGGTCACTGGCCAAAGTCGCATGCAGCGTCGCTTCTACGACGAACAACCGGCGCTGGAGGCCGTGCGTGCCAAGCTCGGCCAGCCGCTGGACGCCGATGCCGCTTTTGCACTGGGCCTGGTGACCAGCAACCCGGACGATATCGACTGGGCTGACGAAACCCGCATCGCCCTCGAGGAGCGGGTGGCGATGAACCCGGATGCCCTCACCGGCATGGAAGCCAACCTGCGCTTCAACGGGCCCGAGAACATGTTCACGCGTGTCTTCGGACGGCTCACCGCCTGGCAGAACTGGATTTTCCAGCGCCCGAATGCCGTGGGCGAGAAGGGCGCGCTCAAGGTCTACGGCAAGGGCGAAAAAGCGGTCTTCGACTGGACCCGCGTCTGATCTGCTGAAACCGTGTGGTGTGGCGCGAAAACCGGTGGCGCGCCGCAACCGAACTCTCTCCACCCCGCTACCTTACGGAGAACAACATGTCATCGATCAACTACAGCGAAAAAATTCCGAACAACGTCAACCTGACCGACGACCGCACCTTGCAGCGTGCGCTCGAGCAGTGGCAACCCAACTTCCTGAACTGGTGGGGCGACATGGGGCCGGACGGGTCGAACAATTTCGACGTCTACCTGCGCACCGCCATCAGTGTCGATCCGCAGGGCTGGGCGCAATTCGGCCATGTGAAGATGCCGGACTACCGCTGGGGCATCTTCCTTAATCCTGGCGACGCCGAGCGCACCATCCACTTTGGTGACCACAAGGGCGAGAAGGCCTGGCAGGACGTGCCTGGCGAACACCGCGCCAACCTGCGCCGCATCATCGTCACGCAGGGCGACACCGAGCCGGCATCGGTCGAACAGCAGCGCCATCTGGGTCTGACCTGCCCGAGCCAGTACGACCTGCGCAACCTGTTCCAGGTCAATGTCGAGGAGGGTCGCCACCTGTGGGCCATGGTCTACCTGTTGCACAAGCATTTCGGCCGCGACGGGCGCGAGGAGGCCGAGGCCTTGCTCGAGCGGCGCTCGGGCGATGCCGACAACCCACGCATCCTGGGTGCGTTCAACGAGGCCACGCCGGACTGGCTGGCGTTTTTCATGTTCACCTATTTCACCGATCGCGACGGCAAGTACCAGCTCTGTGCGCTGGCCGAGAGTGCGTTTGACCCGCTGGCACGCACCACCAAGTTCATGCTGACCGAAGAGGCGCACCACATGTTTGTCGGCGAGTCCGGCATCTCGCGCGTGATTCAGCGCACGGCTGCGTGCCATGAACGAGCTCAAGACCGACGACGTGGGCAAGCTGCGCGCAGCCGGCGTGATCGACCTGCCGACCATCCAGCGCTACATCAATTTCCACTTCAGTGTCACGATCGACCTGTTCGGCGCCGACGAGTCCAGCAATGCCGCCATCTTCTACAGCTCGGGCCTCAAGGGCCGCTTCGAAGAAGGCAAACGCACCGACGACCATGTCCTCAAGGGCCAGACCTACAAGGTGCTCGAGGCCAAGGGCGGTCAGCTGGTCGAGAAGGAAGTGCCGATGCTCAATGCGCTCAACGAAGTGCTGCGCGACGACTACATCAAGGACTCCGTGGCCGGCGTCAACCGCTGGAACAAGGTGCTGGAGAAGGCCGGCATTCCGACCCGGCTGGCCGTGCCGCACAAGGCCTTTCACCGCAACATCGGCGCCTTGTCGGGTGTCAAGGTGTCGCCGGATGGCCGCGTGGTGTCGGATGCCGAGTGGAATGCCAACGTCGACAAGTGGTTGCCCAGCGGCGAGGATCGGGCCTATGTCGCCAGCCTGATGGGGCGGGTGGTCGAGCCGGGCAAGTTCGCCAACTGGATTGCGCCGCCGGTCATGGGCATCAACCGCCAGCCGGTCGACTTCGAATACGTTCGCTTCAACTAGATCGTATTGCGGACGGCTTTGCCGCCGCAATACGTCGGCCGGATCGACCCGACACTGCGTGCGGGTCAGCTGGCCGCAGCGTCGGTGGCAATTTCGGGAGGATATTGATATGGGTGCGTCTGACGCTGGGGTGATCAAGCAACATCTGATCGATCCGGAGATCTGCATTCGGTGCAATACCTGCGAGGCGACCTGTCCGGTGGGGGCGATCACGCACGACGATCGCAATTACGTGGTGGATGCGGACAAATGCAAGCAGTGCTTGGACTGCATCTCGCCGTGCCCGACCGGATCCATCGACAACTGGCGCGTGATGCCGCGCGCCAAGGCTTATTCCGATCGCCGAGCAGCTGGGCTGGGACGAATTGCCGGCTGAGCTGAGCGTCGACGAACTGGCGGCGGACGGTGTTGATGCATCGGCGGTACAGGACGCGCCCGTGGCGGCCAGATCGTCCCCGACGGCAGGCGAGGAGGTTGTCAACACGGCGCATTGCGGCTCGACCCTGCCGCCATGGTCGGCGGCGCATCCTTCACCAATCTGTATGGCCCCAAGGCCGCCACCCGATCCATCACGGCCACGGTCGCCGGCAACGTGCGGGTCACCGAGGTCGGACGCGAATACGACACCCACCATGTCGTGCTCGATTTCGGCGCCATGCCGTTTCCGGTGCTTGAGGGCCAGTCCATCGGCATCATTGCCGCCCGGTGTGGACGCCAACGGTCGGGCGCACCATGCGCGTCAGTATTCGATCGCCAGCCCGCGCAATGGCGAGCGTCCAGGCTACAACAACCTGTCACTGACGATCAAGCGCGTGCTGCAGGACTACGAGGGCCAGGCCGTGCGCGGTGTGGCCTCGAACTTCATGTGCGACCTGAAGGTGGGTGACAAGGTCGATGTCATCGGCCCGTTCGGCGCCAGCTTCCTGATGCCCAACCACCCGCGCAGCCACATCGTCATGATCTGCACCGGCACCGGCAGCGCGCCGATGCGCGCCATGACCGAGTGGCGACGGCGTTTGCGCGCCTCTGGCAAGTTCGATGGGCGGCAAGCTGCTGCTGTTCTTCGGCGCGCGCAGCAAGGAGGAACTGCCGTATTTCGGTCCGCTGCAGAACTTGCCCAAGGATTTCATCGACACCCACTTCGCGTTCTCGCGCACGCCAGGTCAACCCAAGCGCTATGTGCAGGATGTGATGCGCGAGCGTGCCGCAGATCTGGCGCCCTTGCTGAAAGACCCGAACAGCTACTTCTATGTGTGCGGGCTCAAGAGCATGGAGGAGGGCGTGGTGCTGGCCCTGCGCGACGTGGCGCACGAGGCCGGCCTGAACTGGGACACCCTGGCCGCGTCGCTCAAGACCGCAGGGTCGGCTGCACCTGGAAACCTACTGAGACTGGCAGCGCGCCGCAGGACTTGCGTCTTCTCGGCCGGCAGGCGACTGCCCGCTCAGCGACTCTGTCGTTTGTGCTGGTACATCGCCGCGTCGCTGCGGTGTGTCAGCGTTTCGACCGTATCGCCCTGGCGCGCCGCTGCCACGCCGATGCTGATGCTCGACTGCAGGCCGGGCGCGACCGATGCCCAGTCGAAGCCGCGCACGGCGCCGGCAATGCGTTCGCAGACCTGCTGCGCCACGCGCAATTCGGCATTCTTGAACACGATGACGAATTCGTCGCCGGCCAGGCGCGCGGCCATGTCGTCTTCGCGCACATGCGAGCGCAGGATCTGCGCGATGCGCTTGCAGCACCTCGTCGCCGACCTGGTGCGAGATAGTTGTCGTTGATCTGCTTGAACTTGTCGACGTCGATCAGTGCCACGCAGGGCGGCAGGCTGCGCTCGAGGCGCCGCGCAGCAGTTCGCCGCATAGAGCTCGAAATTGCGCCGGTTCGGTATCCCGGTCAAGCGTGTCTTCGAGCGAGAGCTTTTCCAGCTGGCGCGACGTGATCTCCAGCCGGCTGCACCTGTTGCTGGCGCTAGGCGCAGATCGACCTGCCACTCGATCACCTTCTCGCGCGTCTCCAGGCCGTCGGCGCGGATCAGCTGCTCGCGCAGACGCAGGCGGCGCAGTTCATCGACCGCCTCGCCGTTGTAGCCCTGCGCCACATACATCTGTGACGACAGCAGGTGGCCCAGGCAGGCCAGTTGCTCGTGTTCGACCTGCACCGCGATGTCGATCATGCGCGCGGCCTGCTGCATGGCCGCCGGCCAGTCGGCTGCGCCCAGGCGATCTCGGCGCGCACCCAGCTCTCCAGCGCCTGACAGCCAGGTCACGGTGCCGTAGCGCTGCGCCCATTGCGCCAGCACTTCGACATCGAGCCGGGCCTGACCGATTCGGCCATGCCAGCATCTGCTCCAGGCACAGGCCGAACTGCAGCACCGCCTCGGTGGTGATGTGTGTGCCCGGCGAGGACGTGGCCGGCATCGCCGCCGGCAATGCAGCGCGATGATGGCCTCGCGCGCGCCGGCGCAGACCGTCGAGCGCAGGCAACTCGCCGACGAAATAGCGTTCGTGGAACACCCGCAGCAGATCGGTCCACCACTGGTTGACGCGTGGCTGGAAGATGCTCAGAGGCGGCGACGCCTGCGCGGCGATCTGGACCGCCGTGTCCAGCGCCTGTTCGGCCTTGTCAAAGCCATGGCTCCAGAAGTAGGCCACGCCCAGCGCGTTGTACGACAGCACGCTGTATTCGTCGTTTTCCAGGAACTGGCTCAGGCGCACGCTCAGCAATGCCGCTTCCAGGGCCTCTTCGTTGCGCCCCAGCGTGACCGACACGATGGCGTGCGTGGTCAGTGCCATCACCTCGCCCGAGGTGTCGCCCATCCAGTTGGAAGGTATGCGCCGCGCGTTGGCTGGCCCGGTGCGCACGCCGGTAATGCGACAGCATGCGGTCGCAATGCGCCAGGCACAACAGGGCCTTGGCTTCGTATTGCGTGTTGCGCAGACCCTCGGCCGCCTTGAGGATCTTCTGCGATATCTCTCGGCCCGCCTGCACGTCGCCACGGTCCAACGCCGCGTGGGTCTGCCGCAGCAAGGTTTCCAGTCCATCATTGCGGCGCATCGGCACATCATTTGGCATGGGTCGATTCTGCGCGAGAAACGCGGCGTTGCTGGCAAACCACAGCGCACAGCGCCTGGACTCAAGCGCGGCTGTCGGCCAGTGACGGGTCCTTCACTGCGTTCGAGGCGAACGTTGCCTTAGCCCTTGCCATGTTTGCGCGGCACGCCACACTGACGAAAGGGCCGCACGGTGCACTCGACCTGCTGGAGCAGCGGGTGACGCTGGATTCAGCCCGCGGCCTTGATCAGACCAATTGGCGCACCAAAGGGGTCGATCAGGATCGAGAAGCGGCCGATCATCTCGACCTCCATCGGTGGCGCGACGATTTGTCTGGGCGCCGAGTTCCATGGCCCGCTGGGTCGACGCGTCGCAATCGGCAACCTGGATGTAGGGCAGCCAGTTCGACGGAGCTTCGACCCCCGCTTCCTGCTGCATGATGCCGGCGCGCATCTGACCTGCGCCATCCTTGAGCAGGTAGTAGGTTCCGGCTGGTCCCATGTCCATTGAATCCTGTGTCAATCCGAATGCCTTGGCATAGAAGTCGACTGCCGCCTTCGCATCCGTGCTGTGCAGCTCGTTCCAGTGCCAGCCGCCGACCGGGGTCTTCTCGACATCGACCGGATCGTCTCCGGCACCCTTCCACAGGCTGAGCCGCGCACCGGTCGGGTCGGTGATGGCTGCGCCGCGGCCAACCGGACCGAAGTCCATCGGCTCCGTCACAGCCTTGGCGCCCGCAGCGAGGGCGGACTTGAACGCCTTGTCGACATCGGGCACCGACAGGTAGGACGCCCAGTGCGCATGTGCCCCCTTGTCGGCCATACGGTAGCCGCCTATGCCCTGGCCGGCGTTGGTGATGATGTCGTAGGTCTGATCGCCCATTGGCATGGGCTGGGTCGTCCAGCCGCACAAGGCCTCATAGAAGGCGCGCGCCTTGGTGCTATCTGCGGACACATGTTCGAACCAGACGAATTTTCCGGGTAGCTGTTTCATGTCTTTTTTCCTTGTGCGATAGGGCGATGGGAGCGAGGAAGCACGCGCCACATCCAGGTGGCAAGGCGTTCAAGTGCCAGCGCCGATTCGATCAGGCTTGACGACATGTTCTCCAGTTGACTATTGTGCAAACTAAAAGTCAAGTCATGCACTTGTCCGCTACGGATAACTGTGACGGGCGACCGTTTACTGCTTGTTTCAAATTGCCTGACCCCGTTTGCCGGTTGGTTTCGTTTCAGTCATCTCCACTCACTTTCTGGAATGATGATGAAAACCCACGCTAGGCTTCTCTTCCTGTCGCTGGCCGTCGCGTCGCTGCAGGCCCACGCCATCGGCCGATTGGCCGACGTGCAGGTGCTCGACCGCCGGACCGGTGCGGCCTTGCCGCTGCACTACCACGCGGGCAGCTACTGGGTGGTTGGTGCGCCAGGTGCGCGCTATGCCATCGCCGTGCGCAGCCGTGCGTCGCAGCGGCTGCTGGCCGTGACCGCAGTCGATGGCGTGAATGTGCTCAGCGGCGAGACCGCCAGCTGGGCGCAGGGCGGCTATGTGTTGTCGGCGCGTCAGCGTACGCAGATCACCGGCTGGCGCAAGAGCGACAGCGAGGTCGCGGGATTCGAGTTTGCATTGGCCGGCGATTCCTACGCGGCGCGCACGGATCGTCCAGGCCACTTGGGTGTGATCGGGGTGGCACTGTTTCGCGAAAAACCGCCGCAGCTGCCGCAGGAAAACGCCATGCTGGCGCGCGAGGCCGAGCGTTTGGCTGATACGCAGGGTCCGGCCAGGGCGGAATCGGCGGCGCCTGCTGCATCGCCCGCACGTGCCGATGGTGTCGCTGAATCGGCCGACGGGGCGCAGGGTGCGCCCGCCGAACGTGCCAAGGGGGCAGCCGAATCGCGGTTGCAGCCATCGGCCCGACTGGGTACCGGCCATGGCCAACGCGAAGTCTCGCGCGTTGTGCATACGCGATTCGAGCGCTTGCAGGAGACACCGGATGAGACCATCGTGATCCGCTACGACAGTCTGTCCAACCTGATCGCCAGCGGCGTGATCCGGGCACCGCTGCGCCAGCCAGACCCGTCGCAGGCGTTTCCGCTGTCCGACATGGCCCGGTATGTGCCTGATCCACCGCCGCTGCATCGCTGAGACCAGCGCGAGACCTGGCCGCGATAATTGCGCCGATGCCAGGCCCTGCCGCAATCACCGACGCAGAAAGTGACGAAGCCGCAATGCAACGCTTCGCCGCCGGCGACGCCGACGCGTTCGAGCTTCTGTACGAGCGCCATGGCCTGCGCGTGTGGCGCTACCTGTTGCGCCATGTGTGCGATGCGTCGCTGGCTGACGACCTGCTGCAGGATGTCTGGTTCGCCGTGGCGCGTCAGGCCCAGCAGTACCGGCCGACGGCCCGATTTACGACCTGGGTGTTCACGATGGCACACCACCGCATGGTCGACCATTGGCGCAGCGTCAGGGCGCATCTGCCGTTGGACGCGGGCGACGACGATATCGCGGGCGACGGGGCGCAATCGCTTGCCGGGACCCTGGCCGCAGATTCAGGTTTCGGCCCGTTGCGGCAATTGCAATCGCAGGAACTGGCCGGTGCCTTGCTAAAGGCCGTGGGGCAACTTCCGTATGAACAAAGGGCCGCATTCTTGTTGCAGGCCGAGGCTGGCATGTCGTTGCAGGAGATTGCGCTGACCACGGGCGTGGCCTTCGAAACTGCGCGCAGCCGACTGCGTTATGCGCGCCAAGGGCTGCGCCGGATGCTCAAGGAGTACGCATGACCACGCCCGATCCCATGGACGACGAACTGGTACGGCTGTACCGCCAGGCCAGCGCGCAGGACCCGCGCCGCCCCGCGCCGCGGGTGGATGCTGCGATCCGGGCCCATGCCCGCATGGTGGCCGCGGCCGGCCAGGGCGTGCTGGCGGATGCCGGGTCGGACAAGTCCGCTGCAGCGCCGGCCAACAACGCGCAGGGGTGGCGCGCGATGCTGGCGAGCGTGGCGGTGGTGGGCCTGATGGGCTTGTTGTTTCTGCAGTTTGATCGCGGTACCCCGCAGGAAAGAGACCTGGTGCAGGGAACGGCGCAGCCGGCTGAATCCGTAACCGGGCGCGCCGCGCCGCGCCCGCAGGCCGAACGGTCCGGTGCGCCGCCGAGCGACGATGTGGTTGCTGCCGCTGATACAAATGTGGCTGACGCAGTACCGGCGCCAATTCCAACTCCAGCACCTGCACCTGCACCTGAACCTGCCACACCTGCACCTGCACCTGCACAGGTTGCGAAGTCGTCCATAGCCTCAATGACCGGCGAGGGTCAGTCCGTACCAGGCGAATCGGTTGCGCCGCGGGCGCATTTGAGCCAGGCTGCTGCACCGATGGCGCAAGCCCCGATGGCCATGGCGCGGGAACGAGAGGCGTCGCCTCAGGCAGGCGCAGCCCAGGCCGATACACAGCCGGAATTGCGTATGAAGTCGACGGTGCCGGCGCCGTCGGTACGACGCGAGGCGGCAGGGCCGTCGGCGCTGACCGCGTCGCCGCCATCAACGGTCGTTGGGCGAATCCGCCTTGCTCGCACTGGCGCGCTCAGGCCAGTTGGCCAAACTGGATGCACTACTGGCCTCCGGCGTGATCATCGATACACGTGATGCGCGTGGTCGAACGCCGTTGATGGAGGCCGCCGCGCGCGGACATGCCGACATGGTGCGCCGGTTGTTGGCCGGCGGCGCGAACCGGCAATTGCACGATCATGAGGGGCAGACGGCGGCGCAGCTGGCACGCTCGGCGGGTCACGCGCAACTGGCCGATTTGATCGACACCGGTTCATGAACCCGGCTGCAGGCGCTACCATGGCGCGAATCTGGCCGACGATAATGCGGCTTGTATTACGTGGAAGCCGGCCCCCTTACCACAATCAGGAGACACCATGGTCTTGTCAGATATCGAAATAGCGCAGGCAGCAACACTGATGCCGATCATGCAGATGGCCCAGGAGCGACTGGGCATTCCCCCCGAGGCGCTCGAGCCCTACGGCCACTACAAGGCCAAGATCGACCTGGCCTGGCTGCGACCGCCAGAGCGGGCCGGACGGCAAGCTGGTGCTGGTTACGGCCATCAGTCCGACACCTGCGGGCGAGGGCAAGACCACCACCACCGTCGGTCTGGGCGACGCACTCAACCGCATCGGCAAACGCACGGTGATCGCATTGCGCGAGCCTTCGCTGGGTCCGGTGTTCGGCATGAAGGGCGGCGCCGCCGGTGGCGGCCATGCCCAGGTCGTTCCGATGGAGGACATCAACCTGCATTTCACCGGGTGACTTCAATGCCATCGCGCTGGCGCACAACCTGCTGGCGGCGCTTGATGGACAACCATATCCACCATGGCAATGCGCTGGGATTCGATCAGCGGCGCATTGTCTGGCGGCGCGTCATGGACATGAACGACCGCGCCCTGCGCTCCACCGTGGTGTCGCTCGGTGGTCCCGGCAACGGCTTTCCGCGCGAGGACGGTTTCGACATCGTTGTCGCCTCCGAGGTGATGGCGATCTTCTGCCTGGCAACCTCACGCAAGGACCTCAAGGCCCGACTGGGCAACATCATCGTCGGCTACACCCGCGAGCAGACGCCGATCCGGGCCAGCGACCTGCAGGCGCAGGGCGCGATGGCGGCCTTGCTCAAGGACGCCATCAAGCCCAACCTGGTGCAGACGCTGGAGAACAACCCGGCCATCATCCACGGTGGCCCGTTTGCCAATATTGCCCACGGCTGCAATACCGTGACGGCCACCCGCGCGGCGCTCAAACTGGGTGAATACGTCGTGACCGAAGCTGGCTTCGGCGCCGACCTTGGTGCGGAGAAGTTCGTCGACATCAAATGCCGCAAGTCGGGGCTGCGGCCGGACGTGGCGGTGGTGGTGGCCACGCTGCGCGCGCTCAAGCACCACGGCGGTGTCGAAGCCAAGGCACTCAACGAGCCGAACCTCGACGCGCTGGAGAAGGGCATCGCCAACCTGGAGCGCCATGTCGACAACATCCGCCACCGCTTCGGACTGCCGTGTGTCGTGTCGATCAACCATTTCACCTCCGACACGTCGGGCGAACTCGACCTGTTGCGCCGGATCATGGACCGCCAGGGCGTGCCGGTGGTCGTGGCGCGCCATTGGGCCGATGGCTCGCGGGGTGCCGAGGAACTGGCGCACATCGTGGTCGGGCTGGCCGAGGCGGGAACGGCCAACATGAAGCTGGTCTACCGCGACGAAGACAGCCTGTGGGACAAGATGAAGGCCATCGCCACCCAGGTGTACGGGGCTTCCGACATATCGGCCGATTCGGCGGTGCGCGCGCGCATCGCGAAACTGCAGGCTGACGGGTTTGGTCACTATCCGGTGTGCGTGGCCAAGACCCAGTATTCGTTCTCCACCGATCCCAAGCTGCGCGGTGCACCGTCGGGCCACATGGTCAACATCCGCGAAGTGCGGCTGGCCGCGGGCGCCGAGTTCGTCGTGATGATCTGTGGCGACATCATGACCATGCCCGGACTGCCGAAGGAGCCGGCGTCGGCGCGCATCGACATCGACGACGACGGGCGCATCTCCGGCCTGTTCTGATCAGCGGGCCGGGGCTCAGCCCTTCTGCACCGGCCTGGCCGGATCGCTGCACCATTCGCTCCAGCTGCCGGCAAACAGCGCCTGGCGCCCCAGGCCGGCCAGTTCCATCGCGATGATGTTGGGCACGGCGCTGACGCCGCTGCCGCAGTGGTGCACCACGCTGGCTGGATCACGGCCGTCGAGCAATTCGAGCAGTTCGGCCTTGAGCACGACGGCGGGCTTGAACAGGCCGTCGTCATCGATGTTGTCGTCCGAATGGCCGGTTCAGCGCGCCAGGAATATGGCCGGCCACCGGATCGATGGGCTCCACCTCGCCCTTGAACCGCGGCTTGCGCGCGCGCGTCAATCAGGCTCTGCGACGGCTGGCCAAGTTCCTTTTAGCACCTGCTGTACGCTCACCAGCTCGGCACGTGTCTCGGTTGGCATGAACCGCGTCGGTGCATGCTCGGTGGCCGCGCCGCTGGTGACGACACCACCGGCGGCATACCAGGCGGGCAATCCGCCGTCGAGCACGGCCACGTGTTCATGTCCGACCCACTTGAGCATCCACCACAGACGGCCGCAGTAGTTGGCGCGCTGGCGGTCATATACCACGGCCTGCATGTCGTTGGCGAAACCGACGCTGGCTAGCCAGGCAGCAAATGCCTCGCGTGCCGGCAGCGGATGGCGCCCGCCACTGGCGGCCGTTGGCGCGCCATGCGCGGCGCTCAGGTGGCGCTCCAGGTCGCAACGAACGGCGCCGGGAATATGCGCTTCGGCGAACTGCTGGTCGCCCGCCTGCGGCTTCATCAGGTCGAAGCTGCAGTCGAACACCATCAGGCGGCTGGTCGGCCTGGATCAGGCCCAGCAACTGGTCAGCGGAAATCAGCGTCGTGAAATGGGCTGCGGTCATATGATGGTCTGCGTTCTTGATCAGGCCTTCGGTTCGATCACCCCACGGTACCACTCGTGGAAGTGCTGCATGCCGTCTTCCATCGGGCTCTGGTAGGGGCCGTATTCGTTGACGCCGCGTTGCATCAGCGCACGCCGCCCGGCGTCCATGCGCAGCGCAATCTCGTCGTCTTCGACGCAGGTTTCCATATAGGCCGCCTGCTGTGCCTCGACGAACTCGCGCTCGAATGCCGCGATTTCCTCGGGATAGTAGAACTCGACCACATTGAGCGTCTTCTGCGGCCCTTGTGGATACAGGGTCGAGACGGTCAGCACATGCGGGATACCACTCGACCATGGTGTGGGGGTAGTAGGCGAGCCAGATCGCGCCGAGTTTGGGCGGCTTGCCATCGCGATAGCGTAGCATGGAGTTCTGCCAGCGCTCGTAGACCGGACTTCCGGCCTTGCCCAGGCGATTCGCGACTCCGACCGTCTGTACGCAGTATTTGTTGCCGAATTCCCAGCGCAGGTCATCGCAGGTCACGAAACTGCCCAGCCCCGGGTGGAACGGGCCGACATGGTAGTCCTCGAGGTAGACCTCGATGAAGGTTTTCCAGTTGTAGTCGCATTCGTGCACTTCCACGCGATCGAGTACGTGGCCGGAGAAATCCAGGTCGGCGATCGCGCCCAGTGCGCGCCAGTTCTGCCGCCACTTGTTCGCGTCGCGCCGCCGTGGCACCGGCCGGCGAATGCGGCGACTCGAAAAGCAGGCCGTTCCATTCCTGCAGCGGGTAGTTTTCCAGATTCAGGCAGGGGTCTTGCGCAAAATGGGGTGCACCCAGCAAAGTGCCAGCCTTGGTGGCGGCGTCGCCGCCGCTATAGGTCCAGCGGTGCAGCGGGCAAACCAGGTTGCCGGTGGAACTGCCAGTATTTTGCGTGGCCAGGCTGCCACGGTCCTTGAGAATCAGTGCCTGCCGATGGCGGCACACATTCGAGATCAGGTCGACGCCGCCGGGGGTACGCACCAAGGCGCGTCCGCCGGACTCCTGAGGCAGTGTGTAGTAGTCACCGACTTCGGGTACCGAGCGGACATGGCCCACGTAACGGGCCTGGAACTGGAAGATCCTCTGCTGTTCGGCGCGGTAGACGTCCTCGTCAAAATAGCTGTTGACGGGCAACTGGCTGGCGGACTGCTGCAGTCGAAGACTTAAATCAGACATGGGGGTCCTGACCTAAATGCTCCCCACAGGGAGTAGACACCCGAATTTGCCGCGGCAAATGGCGGTGACAAGAAAACCCGGACGGGCCGGCGAGGATGGGAGGCATTGTACCCGCGCGGGTTCGATGGTGCCGGCCTGTAGCCGCGCACCACGCGCCAGACCAAGGCTGCCACCGGGGCGGAATCTGGCCGATGACGGCATGCGCCTAAAATGGTCCGTTTTCCGAACGTTAAACACCATGGCCAAGGCCCCCGCAAGCTCGTCCCTAGACGCGACGCCAGCCAACTACGAGGCCGCATTGCAGGAACTCGAGCAACTTGTGAGCCGACTCGAGTCCGGTGACATGCCGCTGGAGCAACTGCTCAGCGGATACCAACGTGGTGCGCAATTGCTGCAGTTCTGCCGCGACAAACTGCAGGCGGTGGAGAACCAGATCAGCGTCCTGGACGCCGGAACCCTCAAGACATGGATGCCCGAGTGAAACCCACCTCGTCGCCAGCGCAGGCGCTTGACCTGTCGGCCTGGATGGGCGAACGGCTCGACGCGGTGGAGCAGGCCTTGTCGTCGTGGGTCACGTCGGATGTGCCGGCCGGCCTCGACCATGGGGCACCAGCCGAACTGGTCCAGGCCATGCGTTACGCCGTGCTCGACGGCGGCAAACGGCTGCGCCCGCTGCTGGTCATGGCGGCGTCTGAGGCCCTCGACGGTCATCCACACGCCGCGTTGCGCGCCGCCTGTGCGGTCGAGTTGATCCACGCCTATTCCCTGGTGCACGACGATATGCCGTGCATGGACAACGACGTGCTGCGCCGTGGCAAGCCCACGGTGCATGTGGCGTTTGGCGAGGCCACGGCCTTGCTCGCTGGTGACGCGTTGCAGGCGCTGGCCTTTGAGCTGTTGACCCCCGACACCGACGAACAGGTGCCGCAACCGATGCAGGCGCAGCTATGCCGCCTGCTGGCACGGGCTGCCGGTAGTGCCGGCATGGCGGGCGGCCAGGCCATCGATCTGGCCAGTGTCGGATGCGCGCTGAGCGAAAAACAGTTGCGCGACATGCACGAACTCAAGACCGGTGCCTTGCTCAAGGGCAGCGTGATGATGGGTGCGGTCAGCGGCCAGACCACGCTGATGCAGTGGCGGGCGCTGGAAGACTACGGTGCGGCCATAGGCCTGGCCTTCCAGGTGGTCGACGACATTCTGGATGTCACTGCCGACTCCGCGACCCTTGGCAAGACCGCCGGCAAGGATGCCGCCGACGAGAAACCCACCTATGTGTCGGTGCTTGGACTCGAGCGCTCGCGTGCCTACGCTGGTGAACTGCTGGGCCAGGCGCTGCAGGCGCTCGAGCGCGCGGCCTTGCCCCGTGACGGCGCCTTGCGCGCTCTGGCCGACATGGTGGTCAACCGATCGAATTGAAGGATGGCGATGCCTGACTCCGACTACCCCCTGCTGCAGAAAATCGCGGATCCGTCCGACCTGCGACGCATGCCGCGTGGTCAGCTGGGCGCGCTGGCGGCCCAGTTGCGCGCCTATCTGCTGCACAGTGTGTCCCGTACCGGTGGCCATCTGAGCTCGAATCTGGGTACGGTCGAGTTGTCGGTGGCGTTGCACTACGTGTTCAACACCCCGCAAGACCGGCTGGTCTGGGACGTGGGTCACCAGACCTATCCGCACAAGATCCTGACCGGGCGGCGAGAGCGCATGGACTCGCTGCGCCAATTTGGTGGCCTGAGCGGCTTTCCGCAACGTTCCGAAAGCGCCTACGACGCGTTCGGAACGGCGCATTCGAGCACCTCGATCTCGGCCGCGCTGGGCATGGCGCAGGCCGCACGCATCAAGGGTGAAAGCCGACACAGCGTGGCCATCATCGGAGACGGCGCGCTGACTGCCGGCATGGCGTTCGAGGCGCTGAACAACGCCGGCGTGGCCGAATGCAAGCTGCTGGTGATTCTGAACGACAACGACATGAGCATCAGCCCGCCGGTCGGAGCGCTGAACCGCTACCTGGCGCAGCTGATGACCGGGCAGTTCTATGCCGCGGCCAAGAATGTCGGCAAGTCGGTGCTCAAGGGCGCACCACCCTTGTTCGAATTGGCCAAACGATTCGAGGAACATGCCAAGGGCATGGTCCTGCCGGCTACCTTGTTCGAGAAGTTCGGTTTCAACTACACCGGGCCCGATCGACGGCCATGACCTGGAGTCGCTGATCCCGACACTGGAGAACATCCGTCACCTCGACGGCCCGCAATTCCTGCATGTGGTCACGAAAAAGGGGCAGGGTTACAAGCTGGCCGAGGCCGATCCGGTGGCCTATCACGGCCCCGGCCGGTTCGATCCGGCAGTGGGACTGCAGAAGTCCTCGGCGCCGGCCAAGACCACCTTCACCCAGGTGTTCGGCCAATGGTTGTGCGACATGGCGGCGCAGGACAAGCGCCTGGTCGGCATCACGCCGGCGATGCGTGAGGGTTCAGGCCTGGTCGAATTCGAGAAACGCTTTCCCGAGCGCTATTTTGACGTCGGCATTGCCGAACAGCATGCGGTGACGTTTGCTGCGGGCCTGGCCTGCGAAGGACTCAAGCCGGTGGTGGCGATCTATTCGACCTTTCTGCAGCGCGCCTATGACCAACTGATCCACGACGTGGCGATTCAGAACCTGCCCGTGGTGTTTGCGCTCGATCGAGCCGGTCTGGTCGGCGCCGACGGCGCCACGCATGCGGGTGCCTACGACATTGCCTTCCTGCGCTGCATTCCCAACATGGCCATCGCCTGCCCGGCGGACGAGGGCGAGTGCCGGCAACTGCTGAGCAGCGCCTTTGCCTGTGCACATCCGGTTGCCGTGCGCTATCCGCGCGGCGCCGGTGCCGGCGTGATCCCGCGTACCGACCTCGAGGCCCTGCCTTATGGCAAGGGCGAAATCCGGCGCCAGGGCCGTGGTATCGCGATCCTGGCCTTCGGCACCTTGCTGCATCCGGCGCTGGAGGCGGCCGCGCTGATGGATGCGACTGTGGTCAACATGCGCTGGGCCAAGCCGTTGGACCAGGAACTGCTGCGCCAGGTGGCACTGTCGCACGAGGCGCTGGTCACGGTCGAGGACGGCTGCGTCATGGGTGGGGCCGGCAGTGCCGTCGCCGAAGCCTTGCAGGTCGCCGCCATCCTCAGGCCGCTGCTGCATCTGGGATTGCCCGACGACTTCATCGAGCACGGCGACCCGGCGCGCCTGATGGCCTTGCAGGGGCTGGACGCGTCCGGCATCGCGCAGGCGATCAAGACCCGGTTCACCAGTCTGGTCGAGGCGGCGCGCCCATCGCTAAAGATTGTTGCCTGACCGACACGCGCGGGTTGGTTGACACGATCAAGGCGGTGTTTTCCCTAGTCAGTTAGTCTGTTACGGGCATCGTTTCCGGGTCGCCAGCGGTTAACCTCGGAGGTTACGCGGAGGCCGAGGTATTGTCCTGCGCGTCGCTGTTTTTTTACGTGAATTTCCGGAGAACCTATGTCTGCCCTGTTATCCCTGTCCCGGTTGATCGATGCGATCAGCCTGGGCCTTGGCAAGTTGATCGGATGGCTGATTCTTGCCGCCACCGTGATCAGCGCTGTCAACGCCGTCTTGCGCAAGGCCTTCAGTGTCGGGTCGAACTCGGCGCTCGAGATCCAGTGGTATCTGTTCGCCGGCGTTTTCATGCTCGGCGTCGGTTACGTGATGCTCAAGAACGACCATGTGCGCATCGATTTCATCTCGTCGCGTTTCTCCAAGCGCACCAACGCGATCATCGACTCCATCGGCATCGTTGTTTTTACGATTCCATTGGCCTGGATCATGATCGATCTGGCCTGGCCGTACTTCATGCGGGCCTACGACAGTGGGGAAATGAGCCAGAACGCCGGCGGTCTGATCCGCTGGCCGGTGATCGCGCTGATCCCGGTAGGTTTTGGCGTGCTGATGCTGCAGTCCTTGTCCGAACTGATCAAGCGCATCGGATTCCTGACCGGGCACCGCGACCAGCCTTTCTCGGTGGAACACGACAAGACCAACGAAGAACTGCTGGCCGAAGAAATGGCGGCGGAAGCCGAAGCGCTTGCTGCGCGTGACCTCGCTGCGCGAAAGAACTGACATGCTCGAACTCATTGCCAACAACTTTGTTCCTGTGATGTTCGCAGGGCTGTTTGTGTTCCTGCTGACCGGTATTCCGGTGGCTTTCGGGCTGGCCGCAACCGGTTTGTTCTTCGGGCTGATCGGCATGGAGGCGGGGCTTTTCTCGACCAACCTGTTCCAGGCCCTGCCGCTGCGCGTATTCGGCATCATGTCGAACGAGACGCTGCTGGCGATTCCGTTCTTCACGTTCATGGGCATCATCCTGGAGCGCTCCCGCATGGCCGAGGACCTGCTCGAGACCGTTGGGCAGGTGTTCGGCCCGGTGCGCGGTGGCCTGGCGATCGCGGTGATTCTGGTAGGTGCCTTGCTCGCCGCCACCACCGGCGTGGTGGCCGCTGCGGTGATCTCGATGGGTCTGATCTCCTTGCCCATCATGCTGCGTTACGGCTACAACCGCACCGTGGCCACCGGCGTCATCACGGCGTCGGGGACCCTGGCACAGGCGATTCCGCCGTCGCTGGTGCTGATCGTGCTGGCCGACCAGATGGGCCGTTCGGTGGGTGACATGTATTCGGGTGCGGTTTTCCCGGCGCTATTGCTGGTCGGTCTGTATGTGAGTTATGTCCTTCTGGTTGCGATCTTCAAGCCCAAATGGGTGCCGGCGTTGCCGGCCGAGGCCCGCATATACCATGAAACGAACGGCGCCAGCGGTCACCGTTCTCTGGTCGTGCTGATGCTTGCCTGTGCTCTGGCGGGATGGTACTGGTCGACCCAGCACAACGCCATCATGGGGGCCTGGCTGGAGCGCGGCAACCCGGCAGATAACGACGAGATCATCATCATGTCGCTGACGGTCTCGTCGCTGCTGGCGCTGGCCGCTGGCGATCGTCAACCGTGTCACCGGCATGGGGCTGTTGTCGCGTCTGGCCGAGCAGGTCACCTTCGTGCTGATCCCGCCGCTGGTGCTGATGTTCCTGGTGCTGGGAACGATTTTCCTGGGTATCGCGACACCGACCGAAGGTGGCGCCATGGGTGCGATGGGTGCGCTGATCATGGCGGTATCGCGGCGCAGGTTGAGTTTCAAGCTGCTCAAGCAGGCACTCGACGGCACCGCCAAGCTGGCGACCTTCGTGATGTTCATCCTGGTGGGCTCGACCGTGTTCAGCTTCACCTTCAACGCGGCCGATGGCCATATCTGGGTCGAGCATCTGTTCCTCGACATGCCGGGTGGGGCGCTGGGTTTTCTCATCGTCGTGAACATCATGGTGTTCATTCTGGGTTGCTTCATCGATTTCTTCGAGATCGCCTTCATCGTGATTCCGATCCTGGTGCCGGTGGCGACCAAGATCCTGCCGACCATGATGCCGGGCGTACCGATCGATGCGGTGATGATCTGGTTCGGCATCATCCTGGCCGTCAACCTGCAGACCTCGTTCCTGACGCCGCCATTCGGCTTTGCGCTGTTCTATCTGCGCAGCGTGGCGGCCAAGACCGACTACCAGGACCGCATCACGGGTGAGACCATTCCTGCGGTCAAGACCGGTCAGATCTACATGGGATCGATGGCCTTCCTGTTCCTGCAGGTGATTGTGCTGGCAAGCATCATCGCATTCCCCAAACTGGTGGTAGGCAACATCACTCAGGGGCCGAAGATCGATGCCGAGGCGGCGCTTGAAGCATTCAGGATGCCGGCTCCGGGACAATTGGCACCATTGCCGGTCTTCGGCATGCCGGCGACGCCGGAGCAGGGCGCGAGCGCGGCCGAGGATGAAGAGTCGGCCGAGCCCGCTGACGCCGACGATCCGATGAAGGCCTTGCTCGACGCGGTGCAGCAGGACGAGGGCAAGAAGAAACCCTGACCTGCAGGCTCTTCGGCGACTGCCTTGGCCCACTTCGGGCTGCGGTGCGGGCTTGCTTGGGGCGGCCCGGCAGGTCGCGGTCGAAGGTGTTGCGGTGGTTTAGCTCCAGTGACATTGCCACCGGGCTTGGCCAGGGTGGCCACCAGGCCGCTTTCCTCGGGGTTGCTGGAGATCGCAAACACGATGGGAACCTGCTGCGTCAGTTTCTTGGCAATCAACGCCATAGGCTGGAAATACGCGTACAGGACGTCGGGCTTTTGCGCCAGAAGTTCCGCAATGACCGGCTCGTAGCGGACTGCGTCGCCATTGGCATAACCGTGGATGTACTCGACGTTGCGGCCTTCGGTCCAGCCCAGTTCGATCATCTGCTGCTTGAAGGCATTGATTCCCTCGTGAGGGACATCACGCGCAGTTGGCAGCGCAATCGCCAGGCGCAAGATGCGCGTCGATTGCGCGTGCAATCCCGGCACAGCGAGAATCGAAGCCGCTGACAAGAGAAAACGGCGCTTCTTCATGGGATCGTCCTCAGGCAGCGGTGAAGCCGCGTACACACCGGGATCAGGTGGGCGGTCACGTCCAGACGATCCAAGTCAGAGGAGTCTACGCCCGAGCAATTCGTCCGTGGAACAGAATTGAGCGTGATCGCCGGCCCAGATTGGTTGGCCAATCACCACGGGAGCTCACGCCAATAGAAAAGCCCCGCATGGCGGGGCTTTTCTTGAGTGGGGACCGATTGCGTCCGGACCAATCCGTGACGCAATCGTGTACCTGCGACTTACAGCTTCTGACGCTGCATGAAGTTGTCGAACGTCGATTCCGTGAAACGGAACCACAGGTTCTGGTCGCGGCGGAATGCAGCGTAGTCGGTGTAGATCTTCTTCCAGGCCGGGTTGGTGTTGTTGAGATCCGCGTACAGGGCCATAGCTTCCTTGAACGCGGCATTCATCACGGCGGCCGGGAACGGGAACAGCTTGGCGCCTTTGCCCACCAGTTCCTTGAGTGCAGCGGGGTTCCAGTGCGTCGTACTGGGCCTGCATGTTGGTGTGCGCATACGTAGGCAGCTGCGGTGACGATGGCCTTGTATTCGGACGACAGGCCCTCAAAGGCCTTGGTGTTGACGTGCAGGTCGAGCTGCGGGCCGCCTTCCCAGTAGCCAGGGTAGGCGTAGTTCTTGGCAACCTTGTAGAAGCCCAGCTTCAGGTCGTCGTACGGACCGACCCACTCGGCCGCATCGATCGTGCCTTTTTCCAGCGACTGGTAAATCTCGCCGCCGGGAATGCTGGCAGCGATACCGCCGATGCGCTCCCAGACCTTGCCGCTGAAGCCGCCGGTACGGAATTTCAGGCCCTTGACGTCCTTCAGCGACTTGATCGGCTTGCGGAACCAGCCGCCCATCTGGGCACCGGTGTTGCCCATCGGGAAATTGATGATGTTGTACTGGGCGTAGAACTCGCGCGTCAGCTTCAGGCCATTGCCCTGCATACATCCAGGCGGTCATCTGACGGCTGTTCAGGCCGAAAGGAATCGCGCAGCCGATGGCGAACGTCGGGTCCTTGCCGAAGTAGTAGTAGGGCGCGGTGCTGGCCATCTCGACCGTGCCGGCCTGCACTGCGTCAACCGTGCCGAAGGCTGGCACCAGTTCACCGGGGCCATGGGTCGTGATTTCGAACTTGCCGCCGCTCATCTCCTTGACCTTGGCTTGGCGAACACGTCGGACACGCCGAACAGCGTGTCGAGCGATTTCGGGAAGCTCGATGTCAGGCGCCAGCGAAGCGCGGTTTGGGCATGCACGATGGCGGGAGCGACACCTGCGGCCAGAATGCCGGCGAGGCCTGCATTCTTGATGATGGAACGACGATCCATGGATAAATCTCCTTCTTGATATGAATGCACCAGACCTGGCTGGCCCGGTGTGGTCGGACAATTGGCGGCCCAAAGGCCACAACCACTGCTTTTCCACCGGCTATTGTCTGTCGCAAACCGACGCATGTCGGCAGGGGACTTTCCCTTATAGGTGGCGCAAATCTGGCGCGAATTGCCCAGGCCACCGGGGGCAATTGTCGCGCTGCCGACATTCGCGCTGCCCGCCGTCGTACAGATGACAAGCCGCGTGGCTGGCATAAGATAGCCGCAATGTCCCATTCGCTTGTTCGAGATATCGATTCGCCTGACATGCGTGCCGCCGGGCGCGAGCTGCTGTCGGTGGCGTTGATGGATGCGCGCAACCACACCCTGCATCTGGCCGACACAGCTGCGCCGGCAATCGAACCGCAGCCGGCGCAGGCGGTGCTGACCTGCAGACGTCGACCGCTGGCATGGGCGCTCGGGCATATCGGCTGGTTTCAGGAGTGGTGGATCGCGCGCAACATGCAGCGCGCCGGGGCCGGCGCTGCGATCCGCTGCGCCACCCGACTGCCCTCGCTCGAGCCCAGCGCCGATCGTTGGTGGGACGATGCGCCGGGTTTCACCGCGGCAGCGCTGGCAGCTGGACTTGCCGGACCTCGACACGCTCAGGACCTATCTGCTGGCGTCGCTGGAGACGACGCTCGAAATGCTGGAGAAGGCCGCCGACACCGACGAAGGTCTGTATTTCTATCGTCTGGCGCTGGCCCACGAGGACATGCATGGCGAAGACCTGATCGTGATGGCGCAACAGCGCGGTGCTGGCGATGGATATGAACAGCCCCGGCCCGATGACGCAACGTGCCCCGTTGCTGGTCAACGCCACGCAATGGGACATGGGCAGTGCGCCGGCGGGCCGGTTTCACGTTCGACAACGAACGCGCGCTGCACGCGGTTGCGGTGCCCGAGTTCGAGATTGATGCGCAGGTCGTGAACTGGTCGCAGTATGTCGAGTTTGTCGACGACGGCGGCTACGACCGTGACGAGTTGTGGCATCCGCAGGGCTGGCAATGGCTGCAGGCCAAGGCCGCTGCCGAAGGCACCGAAGCGGGTGGACGGGCCCCGCGTTTCGTCCAGCAGATCGGCGTGGCCAGCGGTGCTGTGATGCAGACCCGATTCGGCACGCCCCGGCGCATGCTCGGTGGCCAGTGCGTGACCCATGTCAGCTGGTGGGAGGCCGATGCCTGGTGTCGTTGGGCCGGTCGGCGCCTGCCGGCCGAGGTCGAGTGGGAACTGGCGGCCTGCACCGCGCCAGCGGCGCGGATTTCGCTGGGGCGATGTCTGGGAATGGACCGGCAGCACGGCCCGGCCGTATCCGGGTTTCACGCGCCGATCCGTGGCGCGACTATTCCGAGCCCTGTTTCGGCAGCCACAAGGTGCTGCGTGGCGCATCGTTCGCGACCCGCGAGCGCATGAAAAATCCGCGCTTCAGGAACTTCCAGTTGCCGCAGAGCGACCAGATGTTTTGCTGGTTTTCGTTCTTGCGCCTTGTGAATGTCCACCACGGCAGCAAGCGGCTCAGCGCCAGCACCTCGCCACTGTGCGAGGGGCTGATAGCCCGCCATCGTCGACAGCTGCTGCTGCCAGTGCGGCGCTGCGCAACAGCAGCGCGCAAGGCCTGCGTGGCGGGCTTCTCCAGCGCGCTGCGCAGGCACACCAGGTGGTAGTTCTCGTTGACCAGCGCGATGAAGTCCAGACCCTGGCGACGCGCCGCCACCTCGATGCCCAGACCCACATCGGCCTGACCGGCCGCCACGGTATGGGCGACGGCCGCATGCGACGGTTCGGTGTGATCGAAACCCGCGATGTGTGTCGGTGCGATGGCCGCGTCTGCGCAGCAATTCGTCCAGCAGCACCCGCGTTCCGGTGCCGCGCGCGCGGTTGACGAAACGCGCGCCGCTGGCGCTGCACGTCCTGCAGCGAGGTTAAGCCCAGTGGATTGCCGCGGCGCCACGATCAGGCCCTGGGTGCGCTGCGCAAATCCGATGATCTTGTGCTGGCCGGGTCTGAGCAGCGGCTTGTAGGTGCGCTCGGCCAGCGAGCCTGGCGCCGGCGCTCTGCCGTGTGTGAAAGCCGGCCATCTCGCAGCGCCCTTCGTTGAGCGCGCGGATCGCATCGACGCTGCCGCAAAAGCGGATGTCCAGGTGCAGGGGACCGGGCCTGTCGTGACTGCGCTGCGGCGCCTCGGGATTCACTCGCAAGGGCGTATTCGCGCAGCCCGGCCAGGCGCATCGTCGTGGCTGGCGTACAGCGTCAAGACATGGGCGTGGTCGTCGAAGGCCACGGCAAACGCCCGCTCCAGGTCGCCGCGCAGCGCCTCGATCTGCGGTGCCAGTCGCACCTGGGCCTGGCGTTCGGCCCACATCAGCTTGGCGCCAAACTCGGTCAACTGCGCCGGCTGGCCCTTGTCCCAGGTCACCAGAGCCTGGCCGAGCTCGTCCTCCCAGCGCTTGAGTTCGCCCCACACGTGGCGGTAGGACAGTCCCAGCGCCCGCGCCGCCGCGGAAATCGAGCCCTCGGAGGCCACCGCCTGCAGCAACTCGATCAGCGGATTGCGCACCCGTGCCGGGCCGCTGTCGCGTCCCAGTGTGTAGTGGAAGTGGATCCTATGCATCGTTGTTCATATCGCGGTAATTGCAACCTCTGCGCCTACGATACCCGATCATGTCCACGTTCACGCAAAGCGCGGTTACAGCGCTCGAATTGATCACCTCAAGGGATCCGGCCTTGTGGACCATCGTCGGCCGGTCACTGGCGGTCAGCGCGACCGCATGCCTGCTGGCCTGTGGTCTGGGGCTGATGCTGGGGTCCTGGCTGGCGGTTGCCCGGTTCCGGGGCCGGGGTGTCTGCCTGACCTTGCTCAACACCATGTTGGCGGTGCCGTCGGTGGTGGTGGGCCTGGTGGTTTATCTTTTGCTGTCACGCTCGGGACCCTTCGGGGCTTGGGGTTGGTTGTTCAGTTTCAGGCCATGGTGCTGGCGCAGGCGCTGCTGGTGTTGCCGGTGGTCACCGCGTTGACCCGCCAGGTGGTGGAGGATGCGGAACACGGCCACGGCGAGCAATTGCGATCCTTGGGCGCCGCCACCTTTTTGCGCAGCCTGATGCTGGCCTGGGACGAGCGTTATGCGCTGCTCACGGTGCTGATTGCCGCGTTCGGCCGCGCGGTGTCGGAGGTGGGCGCGGTCATGATCGTCGGTGGCAACATCGACGGTTTCACCCGTGTCATGACAACTGCGATTGCGCTGGAGACCAGCAAGGGCGACCTGCCGCTGGCCCTGGGCCTGGGTCTGATCCTGCTGGCGGTGGTGTTGCTGCTCAACAGCCTGATTGCGCTGGTGCGCGGCTGGCGGCAGAGGGTCGAGGGCGGCTCGTTCGCAGGCCCTGCGGGTGCTGCAGCGTGAGGTCGCGCCAGTTGCCAGCATCCGCCCAAGCGCCAATCGGGCTGCTGCGTTGACGCGCACCGTGTTGAGTTTGCGCGGGGTGGGCCTGTCGTTTGGCCCGGTGGCCGCATTGCGTGACGTCAACCTGCGCATCGACGCCGGTGAGCGCGTGGCGCTGGTGGGCAGCAATGGCAGCGGCAAGAGTAGCCTGCTGCGTTTGCTGCACGGGCTGACGGCCCCCGGCGAAGGCAGTTTTGCATGTGAAGCCTCGGTGCGCCAGGCCATGGTGTTCCAGCGCCCGTTCATGTTGCGCACCTCGGTACAGAACAACGTGGCGCTGGGCTTGTGGCTCGACGGCGCGCGCTGGCACACGGCCCGCGCCCAGGCGCTGCAGGCGCTGGCGCGCGTGGACATGGCGGATCTGGCCGGGCGCAACGCGCGCGCCCTGTCGGGTGGGCAACAGCAGCGCGTGGCGCTGGCCCGTGCCTGGGCACGCCAGCCCGACCTGTGGTTGCTCGACGAACCCACGGCCAGTCTGGACCCGCATGCCAAACGCGAGGTCGAGACCTTGATGGCCGATTTTGCCAGCGGCAGTGTGCTGCGCCCGATGACCATGGTGTTTGCCAGTCACAACCTGGGCCAGGTCAAGCGGCTGGCCAGCCGGGTGGTGTATCTGGAACACGGTCGGGTGCTGGCCGACTTGCCGGTCGATGATTTTTTCAACGCCGAGCGGCTGCAAGCCGTGTCCGCTGCGGCCCATTTTTTTGTCAAAGGAGAACTTGTATGAAACCACGGTCACAACCCGTACGAAACTGGCTGACGCTGACACGCCGGATGTTGCTGCTCGCCGGCCTTGCGCTGGCCGTCAACGCGCAGGCGCAGACCACCATCACCATGGCCTCGACCACGTCGACCGAGCAATCCGGACTGTTCGGCCACCTGCTGCCGGAGTTCAAGAAGGCCAGTGGCATCGACATCAAGGTCGTGGCGCTGGGTACCGGCCAGGCGCTGGACATGGGCCGGCGCGGCGACGCCGACGTGTTGTTCGTGCATGACCGGGTGGCGGAAGACAAGTTCGTCGCCGACGGTTTCGGTGTCAAGCGATTCCCGGTCATGTACAACGACTTCGTCATCATCGGGCCCAAGTCCGACCCCGTCGGCGTCAAGGGGCAGGATGTCGTTGAGGCGTTGAAAAAGATCGCCGCTGCCAATGCCGGCTTCATCTCGCGCGGCGACAAGAGCGGCACCCACGCGGCGGAACTGCGCTTCTGGAAGGCGGCCGGCCTGGTCGACAGCAAGGGCAATGGTTACAAGGAGTGCGGCTGCGGCATGGGCCCGGCGCTGAACATGGCGGCCGGCAGCAATGCCTACGTGATGGCCGACCGTGGCACCTGGCTCAACTTCAAGAACCGCGGCTGATCTGGCGGTGCTGGTCGAAGGCGACAAGCGCTTGTTCAACCAGTATGGCGTGATGCTGATCAATCCGGCCAAGCACCCGCATGTGAAGGTGGCCGAGGCGCAGAAATTCATCGACTGGGTGACCTCGGCGCCTGGGCAGGCTGTGATTGCGCGCTACAAGATCGGCGGCGAGCAGCTGTTTTTCCCGAATGCGGGTGGCGACCAGTAGCTGGGTGTTGTCCAATACAACCATGGCCCGTTCCAGATACCTTCCGGATAACTTCACGCTGTCCCTGGTGGCCGTGGTTTTCATTGCCAGTGTGCTGCCTGCCAGTGGTTTGGCCGCGCGCGTGTTCGAGCTGCTGACCGTGATCGGCATCGCACTGCTGTTCTTTCTCCACGGCGCCAAGCTCTCCCGCGAGGCACTGGTGGGGGGCATCACGCACTGGCGGCTGCATTTGCTGGTATTTGTCTGCACCTTCGTGTTCTTCCCGCTCGTGGGCATCGTGCTGCGCCCGGTGCTCGAGCCCCTGGTTACGCCGGCGCTTTATGTCGGCGTGTTGTACCTGTGTGTGCTGCCCGCAACCGTCCAGTCTGCGATCGCACTGGTGTCAATGGCGCGTGGCAATGTGCCGGCGGCAATCTGCAGCGCATCGGGTTCGACCCTGCTGGGCGTATTCATCACGCCGGTCCTGGTCGGCCTGATCGTGATACCGGGGAGCGGTGGCGCGTCGTCGTTCGACGCCATCGGGCGCATCCTGTTGCAACTGATGCTGCCGTTTGTCGTGGGTCACTTGCTGCGTCCCTGGATCGGCGCATGGGTGCGCAGGCGCGCTCTCGTGCTCAAATTCGTGGATCAGGGCGCCATCCTGCTGGTCATCTATACCGCTTTCAGTGCCGCCGTCATCAACGGCCTGTGGCAGCAACTGCCGGCCAGCGCATTCGCCGGGCTGTTGCTCGTCTGCGCGATCCTGCTCGGCATCACCTTGATCAGCGTCACGCTGACAGCGCGCAAGCTGGGCTTTGACAAGGCCGACGAGATCGCCATCGTTTTCTGCGGTTCGCAGAAAAGCCTGGCTAGCGGCATTCCGATGGCCAAGATCCTGTTCGCATCCAGTGCCGTGGGGGCCGTCGTCCTGCCCCTGATGCTGTTTCATCAGATGCAGTTGATGGTGTGTGCCTTGCTGGCGCGGCGCTATGGCGCGCGACCCGGCATGGACGGTGCGAGCCAGGCGGCATGATCCGACGGACTGCTTCAGGCCTTGCGCACGCCTAGCTTTCGGTAGACCGTGGCCCGGCTCACGCCCAACCGGGCCGCCGCCTGCGCGACGTTGCCGCCGGTGTCCTGCACCGCCTTGCGGATCAGTTCGGTTTCGATGTCGCGCAGTCGGCGTTGCGCGCTTGCAGCCGGCTGCGAGCGCGGCAGTGGCGACTGCACGGGTCGCAGCATGGCACTACCCTGGGGCAATACCAGGGCGTGCAGGCGCAGGCCGGACCATAGCGGCAGTTCAATCGGCGTCGGGTCATGGCGCGCCGCGTCGAACAGCATGTCAGACGGCAGCGCAAACAATTCACCGACGTGGGGCCGCAGCGCCGTGTTGCCTGCCAGTTCGCCCAGACGCGGCACCATGGCCCGTGCGGCGTGGTTGCAGGTGGTGACGATGCCGTCGGCGTCGACCCCGACCAGAGCATCGGTGTCGCCGCCCAGCGGATGACCCGGCCAGTTCAGATGCAGCAAGATGGCGTGCGGCTGGGCCAGCGTCAGCGCGTTCTCGATGCCGCGCGCCGACTGGACCGCCAGGTGCAACAGTTCCGGACGCTCGGGAACCTCGACACCTGTCAGGTCCAGCATGCCGACGCAGGCGCCGTCATGCCCGAACAGGGGCGCACCGGCGCAACTGTAGACCGCGGTGTCGTCAAAGAAGTGCTCGCCGCGGTGCAGCCAGAGCGGTTGCAGTTCGCGCAGCACGGCGCCGATGGCAGATGTGCCCACACTGCGTTCGGACAGGTCGACGCCGGTGCGGGTGATCAGATCTGCGCGCCGGTCGTTGCGATCGATCGGCCCACTGGTATTGATGACCACACCGTCGGCGTTGGTCAGTATGGCGAAGTAGCGGGTGTCGGCCAGCGCGCGGCCCAGGTCATGCAGCACATGCTTGGCTGCCACGGCTAATTGGTGATTCGCCTCGCGCGCCCGGTTCATGCTCGCGCGCGACAGACTGTCGAATGCCACAGTTTGGCGTGGTCGCTGGCCCATGGCCAGGCAGCGTTGCCAGGACCGGGCAATCCAGGGCTCGACCAGTCCCGTCGGTTCGTCCACACGTTCGCTCAGCAAGGCCTGGCGCGCCCGCGCAATCCCTTCCAGACGCGCCAGCGGCGTGGTTGGCAAGGGATTGACACTACGCTGCAGCATGGTTTTTGGCATTTTGCCTGACGACGCATGAACTCGTGCCGAACGCGAACCAGTACCGCGGCATGCAAGCTCTGGAACAGCGGTCGCATGGTCATCTTCAATGCCCGGGAATTGCGCGCTAATACCGGTCCGTCGTGTTGTTTGCGGGCCTGTCTCAAATTGAGAATATTTGCTGGACACATGGCGGCAACTAGGGTTGTCCCTAGGGCCAAACATGCGTCGCTGCTTCAACAATGCCTATGTACCCCCATTCATAGGCAAGGCGCTGCAACGGCGCCGCTACCCACAGGAGAGACACATGCAAAAGGTGTTGCACATCAACCCGGACAAGTGCACCGGCTGCCTGCAGTGCGAGATGGCTTGTTCGTTCGAGAACTACGGCACCTTCGCCACCGCCAAGTCGCGCATCAAGGTGTTTGACTTCCACCATACCGGCAAGAAGGTGCCCTACACCTGCACCCAGTGTGACGAAGCCTGGTGCCTGCATGCCTGCCCGGTGGAGGCGATCACGGTCGACAAGCTCACCGGCGCCAAGGTGGTCAACGAGGCCACCTGCGTCGGCTGCAAGGTCTGCACCATTGCCTGCCCGTTCGGCACCATCAACTACGTCGAGGAAACCGGCAAGGTGCAGAAGTGCGACCTGTGCGGCGGCGAGCCGGCCTGCGCCGACGCCTGCCCGACCGGTGCCATCACCTTCATCGACGCCAACTGGACCGGCCTGGGCAAGATGGCCCAGTGGGCCGACAAGTTGGGCAATCAGCCCAGCGCTGCATAAAGGAGAACACCATGTCCTGGACCGGAAAAATGCTGCGTGTCGACCTGACCGAGGGCACCGTCAAGGTCGAACCGACCAACATGGAATGGGCGCAGGCCTATATCGGCTCGCGCGGCCTGGGTACCAAGTACCTGGTCGAAGAGGTCGACGCCAAGGTCGATCCGCTTGTCGCCAGAGAACAAGATCATCTGGGCCACCGGCCCGCTGACCGGCACCATGGCCAGCACCGGTGGGCGCTACACCGTCATCACCAAGAGCCCGCTGACCGGTGCCGTGGCCTGCTCCAACTCGGGTGGCTACTGGGGCGCCGAGTTCAAGATGGCCGGCTGGGACATGCTGATCTTCGAAGGCAAGAGCGCCAAGCCGGTCTACCTGTACATCAACGACGACGCGGTCGAATTGCGCGATGCCGCCCACCTGTGGGGCAAGAGCGTCTGGGAGACCGAGGACATGCTCAAGAAGAGCCTGCAGGATCCGCTCACGCGTGTCTCGAGCATCGGCAAGGCCGGCGAGAACGGCGTGTTGTATCGCCAGCGTCGTCAACGACCTGCACCGCGCAGCCGGCCGCTCGGGTGTGGGTACCGTGATGGGCAGCAAGAACCTCAAGGCGATTGCGGTGCGCGGCACCAAGGGCGTGGGCAACATCCGCGATCCCAAGGCCTTCATGAAGGCCGTCGCCGAGAAGAAAAAGATCCTGGCCGAAAACGGCGTCACCGGCCAGGGCCTGCCGGCCTATGGCACCCAGGTGCTGATGAACGTCATCAACGAGATCGGTGCCTTGCCCACGCGCAACCACAAGGACGTGCAGTTCGAAGGCGCCAAGGACATCTCGGCCGAAGCCATGGCCACGCCGCGCAAGACCGACGGCAAGAAGCATCTGGTGACCAATCAGGCCTGTTTCGGCTGCACCATTGCCTGCGGGCGCATCAGCAAGATGGACGAGAGCCATTTCACCGTGGCCAACAAGCCGCAGTACTGGGGTGCCTCAGGTGGTCTCGAATACGAAGCGGCTTGGGCGCTGGGCGCGGCCAATGGCGTGAACGACCTGGAGGCGCTGCAATACGCCAACCTGCTGTGCAACGAGGAAGGCATCGATCCGATCAGCTTCGGCGCCACCATTGGCGCGGTCATGGAGCTGTACGAGATGGGTGTGCTGACCAAGGAACAACTCGGCATCGAGGCACCTTTTGGTTCGGCCCAGGCCTTGGCCTTTCTTGACCGAGCAGACCATCAACGGCGTGGGTTTTGGCAAGGAAATCGGCCAGGGCTCGCAAACGCCTGACGGCCAAATACGGCCATCCCGATCTGTCGATGAGCAGCAAGGGACAGGAGTTCCCGGCCTACGATGGCCGCGGCATCCAGGGCATCGGCCTGGCCTATGCCACCAGCAATCGCGGCGGCTGCCATTTGCGTGGCTACACGATTGCCTCCGAAGTGCTGGGCATTCCGGTCAAGACCGATCCGCTCGAGCATGAAGGCAAGCCCGAACTGGTCAAGGCGTTCCAGGATGCCACGGCTGCATTCGACTCCTCCGGCCTGTGCATCTTCACCACCTTTGCCTGGGGCCTGGCCGACCTGGCACCGCAGATGGCGGCAGCGTGTGGTGAGCAATACACCACCGAAGAACTCGAGAAGATCGGTGAGCGCATCTGGAACATGGAGCGCGAGTTCAACAACCGCGCCGGCTTCACCGAGAAGGACGACAGCCTGCCCAAGCGCCTGCTCAGCGAGGCCGCCAAGACCGGCCCGTCCAAGGGCAAGGTCAGCATGCTGCCCGAGATGCTGCCCAAGTACTACGAGGCGCGTGGCTGGGACGCGCAAGGCCGACCGACGGCCGAGACCAAGGCGCGTCTGGGGCTTTAACATACCCGTACGCCTCGAGGTCCTGTTCGCGGCCGCAAGCCTGGCGTAACAGGATCTGGCAAAGGCGGCTCCCCGGGGCCGCCTTTCGTTTTTCAGGAGACCCATATGCACCACGTCATCCTTGGCGCCGGCCCGGCCGGTGTCATCGCCGCCGAGACCATTCGCAAGCACGCGCCGGCCGACATCATCACGCTGGTTGGTGACGAACAGGAGCCGCCTTACTCGCGCATGGCGATTCCCTACCTGCTGATCGGCAATATCGGCGAGCGCGGCACCTATCTGCGCAAGAGCCTGACCCACTTCGACGACTTGAAGATCCGGCTGGTCACGGCGCAGGCCCAGAGTGTCGACGCCGCTGCCCGTACCGTGTCGCTGGACAACGGCGACAGCCTGAAGTTCGACCGTCTGCTGATCGCCACCGGCTCGCGCCCGGCCAGCCCGCCGATTCCAGGCATGGACTTGCCGGGCATCCACACTTGCTGGACCATGGAAGACGCCCGTGCCATTGCCAAGTTGGCGACCAAGGGCGCCAGGGTGCTGCAGATGGGCGCCGGCTTCATCGGGTGCATCATCATGGAGGCGCTCGCCGCGCGGGGCGTCAAGCTCAGTGTGGTCGAGATGGGCGACCGCATGGTGCCGCGCATGATGGGCCCGACCGCTGGCGGCATGATCAAGGACTGGTGCGAGTCCAAGGGTGTGCAGGTGTTCACCAGGACCCGCGTCGAGGCGATCGAGAAAGGCAGCGGCGACGCAGCGCTCAAGGTCAAGCTGTCCAACGGCAAGAGCATGGACGTGGACCTGGTCATCAGCGCCACCGGCGTCAAGCCGTCGATCGGCTTCCTGGAAAAATCCGGCATCACCTGCCTGCAGGGCGTGTTGACCGATGAGCATCTGCAGACCAACGTGCCGGGCGTCTATGCCGCAGGGCGACTGCGCCGAGGCATTCGACAAGGTCAGCAACAAGACCATCATCAGCGCGATCCAGCCCAACGCGGCCGAGCAGGCACGGGTCGCGGCGCTGAACATGGTGGGGCAGGTCACGGCGCTCAAGGGTGTGACCCAGATCAACGTGCTCGACACGCTGGGGCTGATTTCCACCAGCTTTGGCAACTGGGAGGGTGTTCCCGACGGCGAACATGTCGAGTTGACCGACCTGGCCGAAGGCCGCCACCTGAGCCTGCAGTTCAAGGACGACGTGCTGGTGGGATGCAACAGCGTGGGCTGGACCGACCATGTCGGCGTGATGCGCGGCCTGGTCGAAGGCCAGATCCGCCTGGGCGCCTGGAAAGACACGCTCCGAAGCAGGATCCGACCCGGTTGATGGACGCCTACCTGGCCAGCGCCCAGGGACAAAGCGGCTGGAACGGAGCGCAAGACGCGCGGCGCAGGTAAAGTCGGTTTCCATGAAGATCACGCTCAAGCTGTTTGCCTCGCTGACCGACTACCTGCCGCCGGCCGTCAAGTACACCAACATGCTGGAGATGGAGGTGGCGCCCGACGCCAGCATCAGCCAGATCATCGGTCCGATGGCACTGCCCGAGAAGCATGGTGCATCTGGTGCTGGTCAACGGCAAGTACGTGGAGCCTGCCGATCGCATGACGCGCACGCTGATCGACGGCGACGTGCTGGCGATCTGGCCCCCGATTGCCGGCGGCTGAGCCTGGCTCACCGCACACCACCATGCAAGCTTTCTACGCCGCGAGTTTTGATCGCGAAATGGGTTGTACCGAGAAAGAGTGGCTGGGCTGGTTGCCCGACGCCATGGGCAGCCATCCCTATCAGTATGTTGCGCAGGCGCTGACCGCGCGCATCGAGTCGGGCCAGCTCATCCTGTCCTGGCGCGTCGGCGAGCCGCGCGCCATCGCGCTGGCGCGTATTCCCCGGTTGCTGGTGAGTTTTCGTTTCACCGGGCTCGATGAGGCGCAGCGCTACCGTTTCATGAAGCGCTTCGACCTGTACATGCAGCGCGGCGGCGGCTGAAAGGAGTCCGTGCCGGCGTGACACGGGTGCGCTGCTTCTTGCCGCTAGACTTGCTGCCAGACCAAGGAACCAGCACATGGCAAGCAAGGAAGAACTCTCCGCGTTTCTGAAGCGGGAATTCCCGCAGAACAAATGCACGATTGATGCGATCGGCTCGCGCTCGGCCACGGTGCGCCATGCCATCGGTGAGTCCGAACTGCGCCCTGGCGGAACCGTTTCCGGCCCGGTGATGATGACGGTGGCCGATCTGGCCCTGTACGTGGCCATTCTGGGTGATATCGGGATCGTTCCGTTGGCGGTGACCACCAGTCTGAGCTTCAACTTCATGCGCAAGCCGGCCAGTGATCGGGACATCATCGGCGTGTGCAAGATGCTCAAGATCGGGCGCACGCTCGCCGTGGGTGAGGTGACGCTGTACTCGGACGGTCAGGACGAGCCGGTGGCCCATGCTGTCGGCAGCTATGCGATTCCGCGCTGACCAGGCCATTTGCGTTCGCGTCGGTGTCGCCATCCCGGCCGCACAATGTTTGTTTCATTGCTGGAGACTTTTCTATGGGTGTCGATCCTCTGCCGCTTTCCCCCGATCTGGTGCGGGTTCTGTCCGGCATCACCACTGCCACGCTGACAACCGTGTTGCTCAAGAAGGGCTTGCGCAACGTCTGGATGCGTGGTTCACGGCCGCTCAAGCCGGGTCAGCCGCGCTTGGTCGGGCGCGCTTTCACCTTGCGTTTCGTGCCGGCGCGCGAAGACCTGGCAACGCCCGCTTCCTGGGCTGCGCCGATCTCGACCCGCGCCGCCATCGAAGCCATGCCCGAAGGCTGCATCGCGGTTGTCGATGCGATGGGTGTGCAAGATGCCGGCATTTTTGGTGACATCCTGTGCGCGCGCATGCAAAAGCGCGGCGTCACGGCGCTGGTGAGCGACGGTGTGGTGCGTGACCTGGACGGTGTGTTGGCGACCGGTTTGCCGGTCTGGTGCCAGGGGGCTGCTGCGCCGGCCTCGGTGGCCGGTCTGACCTTCGTTTCCTGGCAGGAGCCGGTGGGATGTGGTGGTGTGGCAGTGTTTCCGAACGACGTGGTGGTGGTCGACAACGACGGCGCGGTGTTGATCCCGCAGGCCTTGCTCGATGAGGTGGTGACGGCCGCGGTGGAACAGGAACGGCTCGAAGGCTGGATCATGCGTGAGGTCGAGGCCGGCATGCCTTTGCCGGGCCTGTACCCGCCGAATGCGCAGAACAAGGCGCGTTACGAGGCCTGGGCAGAGAAGCAACGCTAAAGCTGGCTCGCCCATTTCGTTACGCAACTTGCACCTGGGTGGCCAAGTGTTCGCCGTAGCCTGCCTACCATCGAGTTCTTTTCAAGGAGAACCCGATGGCAATGTCCCCCCCATTTTTCGGCAAACGCGATCCCGACCCTGCTGCAGCGCGGCGTGCCCAGACCATGGCGCAGCTCAATTCCCATGCCGCGACGGTCGCGCCAGTGGCGGCCACCGGTGTGACGCCTCCTGCCGCGGCGCCGGAGCCGTCCGAAACCCGTCAAGCCCCTGCGCAAAGCGGCAGCAAACTCACCGTAGGCCCCAACATCAAGCTCAAAGGTGTCGAGATCACGGACTGCGACACCTTGTTTGTCGAAGGTACGGTCGAAGCCACGATGGACTCGCGCCTGATGCAGATCGCCGAATGTGGTGCCTTCAAGGGTTCCGCGTGTATCGACATTGCCGAGATCCATGGCAGCTTCGACGGTGATCTGACGGTGCGTGACAAGCTGATGATCTACGCCACCGGCAAGATCACCGGCAAGATTCGTTATGGCAAGTTGGTGATTGAGGAAGGGGGTCAGCTGTCGGGCGAAGTGGTGTTCGGCACGACACAGAACAAGCCCCGATCGGATGTGACACCTCGTACCGACCTGCAGGCAGCCTGAGCGCCTGACCGCGAACCAGGCGTTCGCGTGCATCCGCGCTACCATCGAAGCTGTGTAATCCGAAGGCAACAAGGAGCCGGACATGGCCAGATTTACGCGGCGCAGGGTATTGACCGGGATCGGCGCTGCCGTCGCCGTGGTGGGCGCGTCCACCTGGTGGGTGGCGCGGCCCAAGCCGGCGCCCATCGGGTTCACCGTGTCAGCCCAGGAACTGGCAACGGCGCGCGATTTGCTGGCGCGCCATCCGTCGGTCGATGCCCATGCGCATCCGGGCCGCAGCTTCGTCGACGGGGCGGAGAACCTGTCCGGGCTGATCTGGCTTTACGCCAAGTTAGGCAGCTTCGAGGACGACACGATTGCCGACATGCGCGCCGGCGGGCTGAGCGCGGCGGCTTTTGCCGCGGTGGCGGACTTCCAGGTGCTCGGTCTCGAAGGCGAGGCCCTGACTGCTGCGCGCGCGTTTGAGCCTGGCGAGGCATGGGCCAGCTACCAACGCCAGATCGCCCGTTTGCAGTCGCTGGCGACCCGTGGCCTGGTGGTGCCGATCAAGCAGGCCGCCGACATCGCTCGCGCCCAGTCGGCTGGCAAGGTGGGGGCCTTGTTGACGGTCGAAGGCGGTGATTTTCTGGAGGGTCGGCCGCAGCGGGTGGCGCAGGCCTATGCCGACGGTGTGCGTTCGATCACGCTGATGCACTATCGAAACAATGAACTGGGCGACATCATCACGGGAGAGCCGGTGCACAAGCGCTTGACCGATGCGGGTGTGGCGGTGGTACACGCCATGAATGCGGCCGGCATGCTGGTCGATATCGCCCACGCATCGCAAGCCACTGCCATGGGCGCCATCGAGGCCTCGTCCAGGCCGGTCATCGCATCCCATGTACACGTGCATGGCAAGCTGACGCATCCGCGCTTCATCTCGCCCGAACTGGCCCAGGCCGTGGTGACCAAGGGCGGCGGTCTGGTCGGCGCATGGCCCGCGGGCATTGGCATTGGCGACCTTCGCGGCTTCGTGGATCGCGCTCTGGAACTGGTCGAGATCGCCGGCATCGACCATGTCTGTCTTGGCACGGACATGGACGCCAACTTCAAGCCGGTGTTCGACACCTACGCGAACCTGCCGCACTTTGTGGCCGGTCTGGCACAGCGTGGCCTGAAGGAAGCCGACATTGCCAAGCTGATCGGCGGCAACTTCATCCGCTTGTTGTCCGAGGTGCAGGTCGTTTCCGGTTGATGTGCGCGTGTCTGCAGTTGTGACGCGCCATCGTCCGCGGGCGTATTACAGCTGCATGTTGTCGATCGACACCAGGGTTTTCTTGACGTTTACCGAAATGATCGCCACCACCTCGTCGGGTTTGGCCGGACGCAGCAGTTGTTCGGATTCGACGGTGACCTTGGTGACCAGGGAATCGTCCTCCAGCAGGCAATAAAACGGCGTCGGATCGGGCAGGTCGGGCAGGTCGGCGCGGCCTTCCATCGAGCCGTGCGGCACGCGCAAGCCATCGAGCAGGGTTTTGAGCCGGTTGTCGATATCACCGCCATCGGTGATCAGCATGCCGCGGCGTTGCTGGCGGAACAGCAACACCGAGACCTCTGCATACAGGTGCAGGCGCTGCGTGACCAGCGGCGCAAACAGCAGGCCGTCCTTCTCGACGATGACCGTGGGCTTGTCGGGCAAGGCGGGATGTGCCAGCAGCGTGGCGGCTGAATCCTTCAGCGGGTGCTCACGCCACAAGCGCCGCAGTTGCGGGTGCAAGGCGCGCCGGATCTCCCACTTGTGGGGTGACTTGGCACCTTGCCCGTGCAAGGGGCCTTCGTAGATCAGTCGGAATTCCATGGTCGGTCAGCTCGCTTGCATCCTCCGGCGAATTTTGCCAGCCTGCCAGCCACGGTCATCGCGCTTGTGTCTTTTCATGCGACTGCTCGCGTGGTCCCGCAACCTTGTTCCAAATAGGCCAGCAAGGTTCGCATGCCTTGTGCTTCGCCGCCGACGGGTCTCCCCGGTCTGGCGTTGTCGTTCCAGCCGAACAGGTCGACATGCAGCCAGTCCTGCTGCGGCGGCACGAAGTACTCCAGGAACAGCGCGGCATTGATGGCCCCGGCCATGGGGTTGCGTCCGGTATTGACGATGTTGCCCACACTGCTTTCGATGCCGGCCCGGTACGGGCCCCATAGCGGCATATGCCACAACGGGTCGCCGTTTGCCAGGCTCAGATCGACCAGCGTGCGGCCGGTGTCCATCGAACGGCAGAACAGCGCCGGCAGTTGCGGCCCCAATGCCACCCGTGCGGCGCCGGTGAGGGTAGCCAGGTCGATGATGAGTTCCGGCTTGGACTCTGCCGCAAAGGCCAGTGCGTCGCTCAGGATTACGCGACCTTCGGCATCGGTATTGCCAATCTCGATATGCAGACCTTTGCGCGTGCGGATCACGTCGCCGGGACGGTAGGCGTTGCCGGCAATGGCGTTGTCCACCGCTGGTATCAGCAATTGCAGCCGAAGCGGCAGCCGCAAAGCCATCACCATGGCCGCCAGGCCCAGGGCATTGGCCGCGCCACCCATGTCCTTCTTCATCAGCCGCATGCCGTCGGCGCCCTTGATATCCAGACCGCCACTGTCAAAGCAGACCCCCTTGCCGACGATGGACACGAGTGGGTGCGAGGGCTTGCCCCATAGCAGTTCGATCAGACGTGGTGCGCGCGTACTGGCGCGGCCGACGGCGTGGATGGCCGGGAAGTTCTTCTTCAGCAGTTGATCGCCAATCACCTGGCGCACGCGGGCACCATGTTGCCGGGCCAGTGTCTGCACCGCGTGGGCCAGTTCTTCGGGCCCCATGTGTTCGGCCGGCGTGTTGATCAGGTCGCGCGCCAGCGTGATTGCTTGCGCCTCGATCAGGCCCCGGCGCGCAGATGCGCTTGTCGGCAGGCACAGTTCGGCGGTCGGGCGGCGGCGTGGCTTGTAGCGGTCGAAAGCATATCCGCCCAATTGCCAGGACAGCACCGCTTGCGCAGCATCGAGCATCAGCCCGTCGCCAGCCAATGTGTAGGCACCAGTCGGCAAACCGGTCGGCAAAGCCGACAAAGCGTACGGATCGCCGACATGGGAGATGCCGGCCAACACCTGCGCCATCGCGCCCTGGTCATCGGGCACCAACACATGGGTGTCGGCCGCGCCAGTGAAGCCGACCGCGCCGAGCCAGCGGCGCGTGATGGACGGCAAGCCGTCGGCCAGCGCCGCAAACGATGTCGAATCGACCAGCGTGATGGGGATTGTTTTCGCGGGAACGGTCTTTCGCAGTCGGACGGTCATGGTCGATGCAGGGATTGAGTGATCGGGTCCCGCAACTATAAGGGAGCTGTACTGGCAGCTCCAGCCAGCGCAGGCGCTGGCATTGCGTCAATATGACCGCGATACGAAGTTCCCGCAGGCACCAGGCGAACGGATTCCACTGACGCCACCATCCCTGGCGATGCCGGTTCCGCCACTACCGGACGACCTCGTCAATGGGTGGGCCCAATCACTTCTTTTTGGTCACCTCGTGACCGATCACGCCGCCAACCGCTGCGCCAGCGCCGGTACACGCCAGACCCCCGCAAAGGACATTGCCGACCACACCGCCGATGACGGCGCCGGTTGCTGTGCCCTTTTCCTGTTGCGTCATGCCGGCGCATCCGCCGAGAACGAGCAACACGGAAAGCGCCAGCGCGGACATGCCAATAGATTTCGAAGGGTGTTGTTTCATGATGTTTTTCTCCTGTTTGAATTCAGCTGCCGTTACTTCGGCGTGGATTGATTCCTGTCATCGGGGAACCAGGCGTCGGTGGCCTGCAGTTGCCATTTCGCGATCTGCTTTTCGGCGTCATCCTTGGCCACACCGTAGCGCTCCTGGATCTTGCCGATCAGCTGGTCACGCCGACCGGCAACGATGCTCAGGTCGTCGTCGGTCAGCTTGCCCCAATGGGCCTTGGCCTGGCCCATCGCGGTTTTCCAGCTGCCTTCTATGCGGTCCCAGTTCATGCTGTTGCTCCTCGATGTCCGGCTTCAGCAAGGCGTTGTGTGTTGTGGTTCATGGGCGCACCGTGATTTCGTTCTTGACCATCTTCACTCCGTTGACGCCTTGGGCGATGCGTTGGGCGGCATACTTCTCCTCGCTGTTCTTGGCAAATCCCGACAGCATCACGGTGCCGTTCAAGGTCTCGACCGAGATCGACGTTCCGGCAACGCTCTTGTCCTCGAGCATGCGGGACTTGACCAGAGTCGTGATGCCCGCATCGTCAACATAGGCGCCTACGGTTTGTTGTCCGCGCGATACCGCACACCCGGTTGCGGTCAGCAACACGGTGGCGGCAATGGCGGCGGCGAGGGTAGTGCGAATCATCATGGCGATCTCCAGTTCAATAACGGTTGGTATTGCGCAAAGCTTGGCGCGGGATCCAGGCCGACACGAAATGTTCTGCCCATGGATGTACTGTAGGTCTGCGCCCGGCCGACGAACATCGGCGTGCACCGCTGCTTCGCGTAGGACGATGCCGCGTGCCGGTTGCCGCCGCCACGCGCGCAAGAAGCGCAGACTGCTCAGACGTCCGGCGATTCCGATTCGCCGGGTACAACCGCAGGCTTGACCGGCAGCGTGGCATAGACACGCGTGCCTTGTCCGGGCGTTGACGCAATCGACAGTTTTCCACCGCTGGCCTCGACGCGAAACCGCATGCCGACAAGGCCGTAGGCGGAAGCCCGCTTCACCTCGGGATTGAAGCCGACACCATCGTCACGCACTGACACTTCAACTTGGCCGTCCTGCGCTGTCAGCGTAATCCAGACCTTGCGCGCATTGGCGTACTTGGCGATATTGGTGGTCGCCTCCTGCACCAGCCGGTAGGCGATCAGTTCGGAGCTCGCTGCAAGTTCGACCGGTTCGAGCGCACACGAGACCTCGACACCGGTGTCTGCGGAGAATTCGCGGGCCAGTATCTCCAGTGAAGCGGGCAGGCCCAGATTGCCCAGCGCCGACGGCCGCAGATCCTCGATGATGCGCCGGCCCAGCGCAATGCCGCTGTTGAGCGTGTCCACCAGGTGGGTCAGCAGATCCAGTGCTTCGGGCGCCGAGACCGATATGCGGGACTTGATCCGCGCTGCATCGAGCTTGGCCGAGGTGAGCAGTGCTCCGAGGTCGTCGTGCAGGTTGCGCGCCAACCGGTGGCGCTCGTCTTCGCGGGCTGTCTGGATATGAATCGTCAGTTCGGTCAGTTGTGCGGTACGCTGGATCACCTCGACCTCGAGTCGGTCGCGCTCTGCCTGAACCATGCGCTGCTGCTGCAACTGCTGCAGCTTGAGTGCCACGGTCTGGCGCTGGTACATGAACAATGCCAGTAGACCCGACAGGCTCAGCAGGACGATGCCCAGACGACTGAGCAGCAAAGTGCGGTAGATACCTTCACGGCTCTGACGGATGGCGTGTTCCTCGCGTGCCAGCAAATCGTTGCCGATGGCGCGGATTTCGTCCATTTTTTCCTTGCCGATCCCGCTGCCCAGGATTTCCGACGTGGCCCTGGCCTTGCCCTGCTCCAACAGCGAGATCGTCAACGCAAGTTCGGAGAGCTTGGTGGCGATGACATCGTGCATCTTGCGCAGTGCCTGAGCGGACGCGGGGTCGGAGTCCCAACGCTGCTTGAGCCGTGCCATCGACTGATCGATGCGCCCCAATGCCTCCAGATAGGGACCGAGGTAGTACCGTCTGCCAGTCAACAGAAACCCGCGTGTGCCGGTTTCAGCATCAACCATTCCCTGGATCAGTTGCTGCAGGTCGTCCTGCGACTTCGTCAGAACGCCGACCTTGTCGAGTTTGTGCGCCGACTGCCAGTACGAAACTTCGCTGATCAGCACGATGGCTGCCGCCGCCAGACAGGCCAGTGGAAAGACCATGCCATAGCGTTTGAGAAAAGAATGAATGAACTTCATCGCTTGCCTGCTGCGGCATTTGTGGGATCATTCCTGATGCCAACGACTGCGCCGCCATGATCCGAATAGCCCTTATTGACGACCACGCCATGGTGCGTGCCGGACTGCGCCAATTCTTCTCCGATCAGAGCGATTTCCAGGTGGTTGCCGAAGCGTCCACGGGACGCGGCGCGTTGGAGATCGTGCGTGGCGGCGAGGTCGACGTGATCTTGCTCGACATCTCCATGCCCGACCAGAGTGGTGTTGATGCGTTGGCGGCGATTCGCGCGCGTGCTCCCGACCTTCCGGTGTTGATCCTCAGCGGGTTCCCCGAAGCGCACTACGCCACCACCCTGCTGCGCCAGGGTGCCAGCGGCTACCTGAACAAGGACTGCGACCCGCAGGACATCGTCACGGCCATTCGCACCGTCCACCGCGGGCGCAAGTTCATCACCCCGGGTGTCGCGGAGCAACTGGCCGACGGTCTGGTCAAAGGCGGCGACAAGCTTGCGCATGAACAACTTTCCGAGCGCGAATTGCAAGTATTTCTGCGTCTTGCAAAGGGCGAGACCATTGGAAATCTGGCAGTAGGCATGTCGCTGAGTGTCAAAACCGTCAGCACCTACCGCACCCGCATCATGGAGAAAATGAAACTCGCCTCCAATAGTGACCTGACCTACTACGCGCTCAAGAACGGCTTGATCCAGTAGGCTCGCCGCGCCCCTGCGCGTCATCTCAATCGACCGGTTTCCCCAAATCCGGGCTTGGCGGCGGCCAGACGGGCGCAGTACTGGATCAGCGCGTCGATCTCATGGGACTTGTCAAACACCTGGTCGGCACCCGCCTCCAGGCACTTGCGACGAATGTCCTGGGTGGCGTAGTTGCTCAACACCACCATGGTGCAGCGCTGCGCCATCGCGTTCACCTCGCGCAGCACACCCAGGCCCGAACCCTGCTTGAGAAACAGGTCGACGATGAGCAGGTCGACTTCCTTGGCGTGATCCGAAACCCAGCGCACGGCCGTTGCCTCACCTTCGGCAGTACCCACGACCTGGACCGGCCCCAGTTCTTCGAGTGTCGCGATCAGGCTGTCGCGGATGAGCTGGCTGTCCTCGACGATATAGGTCTTGAGCCCGGTCATCTCGGATTGACTTGCCGGCATTGCGTTCACCGGTAGTCGATGCGCGAAGGCAGGCATGGCTGCGCCGACATGGTGGCTCGTTGCAGACGGGGGAGGGATTGTCGGATGGACATGGCGGATATCCAGAGTATGCACCCGCCGGTGGCAACGATCCGTCGGTCGTGCACCGGCCATTGCATAGGATTTTTCCTACATCGCTCCGTGAGGGTCTGCAGCGCGCGCGGCACTTGCTGAGGGCGGGGCACGATAACGACACAGCTTCAACCCGCCTCATGGCTGCAGCATGGTCGCTGCGCCAGGCGCCATCCCCGTGCGGGGTTCCGTCCTACGCGCACGGGGCGAGGTGGCTGATATCGGGATTGATGCTCGGGCGGCAAAGTCTGTGCACCGGTGAGAACACCGGACTAGGAGACCCCGATGACCGCTTGCAGGATATTTGCGCCGCCTCCGGCGCGCCAGCCCGCGGCCATATGGCTTGTGCTGGCCATTGCCGTGCTGGCTGCAGCCGCTTTGCTGGCGAACTTCGTCGACGCATTGCATGTGTCGATGGAACGCGGCGAAACCATGCGGGCCGCGCATCGGGTGGTGCCCCCAATGCACTTTGATTCCGGCACGCCGATCCTGGTCGCCCTGGCGCCACTGCAGAGGGCGAAACGGTGACCCTTCATGCCATCGCCGGCTTGTTGGTGCCCATGCCGCCAACCCCGAGTCCCCGCAATGCAAGGCGCTACTCGGGCAGGTACGGTATTTCCATGACTTCACGACCAGCCGAGGATGACAGGCTCCGCTGCCCCGCTTGCGCGGGCTCTTTGCCGCGGATTGCGCGCTTACCGCTCGATCGGTTGACCAGTTTGCTGACTCCTGTTTGCCGGTATCGCTGCCGGCGACACAGCTGCCAGTGGGAGGGCACGCTGCGAGCCGAAGTTGGATGGGCGTCGCAGGATGCTGGGCCATGACGGGCCTGATCAGCCGCCGGATCGGGTGCCAGATACAGAAAGAATCAGCGAAATGACACTCTTCATCTCGCTCACGATTGCCGCGCTGGCCCTGCTATTTGTACTGATGATTGCTGCTGCTTCGTCGTATCCTGTCCCCGCGCGCCATGTGCACAGCGCAAAATCCATTCCGAAACTCACTACGGACCCAATCTCATGAACACCAGCAAACTGGCCGGAATTGTGCTGATCGTCGCTGGCTGCCTGGGCCTTGTCTATGGCGGATTCAGCTATACCCAAGAGAGGACCGGCTTGAAAGTTGGGCCGATCGAACTCAAGGTCGAGGAACGCAAAACCGTCAATGTGCCAATTATCCTCAGCGCTGGGGCAATCGTGATCGGCGTGTTCTTGCTGGCATTCAGGAGCAAGTAGCGTCTGCAGGCCCCGTCAGGACCCGGCGCTCACAAGGGACGACCGGCTCTCCCGAGGCTGCACCCGGGATGGCGGCAACGGCTGGTCGGCCAACGCGCCTGCAGCCCCCTGTGCTGCGCGGTCGCTTGAGACACAGTGCGTCAGCCCTTGCGCATAATCCCGAACAAGAAGCTGGCTACGGCCAGGAGCAGGAAGACGACGAACAGAATCTTTCCTATGCCCATGGCGCCGGCGGCTATGCCACCGAAGCCGAACAACGCGGCAACCAAGGCTATGACAAAAAATACTACGGCGTAGTGCAACATGAGTTGTTCCCAAATAGGTATCGCCTTTGCTTCCCAGGCGAGAAGCAAGTCGGCGCAAATCTGCGGCGACACAAGCAGTGTGTCTGCGATCGACGTCGCCATCGATAGGCCCGGTAGCCGGCAAATTGTGGGTGAGAGGGCGGTTGGCGCGTAGGACAAGGCCGACGCGCACGCGTATGCGGAACCATGATCGTTGGCTCGATCCGGAATGCGGCGTTGACCGTCGCCCGCACGGCCTGTTCTCCGACAACAGGCCATGCCGGCGGCCGTGCGCCCCGGTGTACGCTCTGACATGCCTGCATCTGATCCCAACCTCCCGGCCCGGGAGACTTCCTGGCCAGAACTGGCTGAATCGGCCTCGTCCGATGTCGACGCACCGGCAGTGTTGCTCACATCAACCGTCGATGTGCGTAGCGCATCCCTGCTGGTGCTGGCCGTGCTGGGCAGCATATTCATGCTGCATTGGGCCGCGGCGGTCATCGTTCCGTTGCTGCTCGGGCTGACCTTCAGCTACGCGTTGGCGCCTCTGGTCAACCGCTTGCAGCGGCTACGCGTGCCGCGCGCGCTCGGCGCGGCACTCGTCGTGCTAGGCCTTCTCGGCAGTATCGGCGCGACGGCCTGGGTGCTCAGTGACGACGCGACGCAGTTCATCGAGTCGCTGCCCGCGTCGGCGCAGAAGATTCGGCAGGCGGCCCGCGCCAAGCGCTACCAGCCCGAGTCCACCATTGACAAGGTGCAGAAGGCTGCAACGGAACTTGAAAAGGCGGCCACGGAGAACAGCGCTGCGGCGCCGGTTGCCGCGCGCGGCGTGACACGGGTGCAGATCGAACGGCCGCAGTTCAACCTGAACGACTATCTGCTGGCCAACACACCCGGGATGTTGTCAGCTGTCGGGCAAGCGACCGTCGTCGTGTTCATCACCTTCTTTCTGCTGGCCTCGGGCGACAGCTTCCGGCGCAAGCTGGTCACACTTGCCGGCCCGACGTTCGCACGCAAGAAGATCACGGTGCAGGCCCTTGATGAGATCACCGACCAGATCCAGCGCTACCTGCGCGTGCAGGTGCTGATCAGCCTGATCGTCGGCGTGGCCACCGGTTTGGCTTATTGGGCGGTCGGCCTGGAGTATGCAGCGGTCTGGGGTGTGCTGGCCATGCTGCTCAACTTCATCCCCTACATTGGCTCCGCCGTTGTCACGGTCGGCTCGGCCCTGGCCGGATTTGCGCAGTTCGGTAACTTTGACATGGGCTTGTTGCTGGGCGTGATCTCGTTGCTGCTGCATACCGTGTCCGGCAACCTGCTCACGCCCTGGCTGACCAGCCGGACCAGTCGCATCAGCCCGGTCATCGTCTTCATCGGCGTGCTGGTGTTCGGCTGGTTATGGGGCCTGTGGGGGTTGCTGCTTGGCACGCCGGTGCTGCTGATGGTCAAGGCCGTGTCAGATCGTGTCGATGACCTCAAACCCTTGGGTCAACTGATGGGTCGATGACTGCGTTCTGGCTGCGGGTTGTTCCAGTATGCAGGGGCATCGACAAGTCTGGCCCGTTCCAGTAAAGCTGCGTCATTTGCGGCGCCAGAAAGCACCCATCATCGGCTCGACACTGATGCCGTGCAGCAGAATCGACATGGTGATGACGATTAGCGTGATCTGCGTCAATAGCAGTGCCACCGGCTCCGGCAAGCCATGTTCGATCGCAACCATCAGGCAGTACAGGGAGCCGATACCGCGCACGCCGAACCAGCCCACCATGCCCTGCAGGCGCAACGGGGTACCCGGTCCCCACAAGGCAATAAACACGCTGAGCCTAGAAACGGCAGTTGAACGCGCCCGAGCGTACTCCGATGGGCGTGCCAGGCAAGGCGAGAGGACGCCGCGCACTTCTGTGCGCAAGGACGAACAACGCCGCATGGCGCGTTCAGCGGGGTGCGCTCGGGTGCGTAGCGCTGTCACCATACTGGTGAACCACATCGTGGCCTCGTTGTTCAGTGTGCCTGCGGGCTGCCAGCGAGACGCAAGCGGTCAACTGCCGTTTCTAGGCTGAGTGGTCGCCCGACGAAAAACAGGAACAGTGCCAGCATCACCGCCTGCCAGCAGCATCGGGGCGCGCCAGGCTGAAAGGCACCGGCATCGTGATGGCGGCGGAAAACAGCGAGATGAGTACCGCAACCTCGATCAGCACCTCGAGCAGTGCTGACTCCTTGAGTGGATTGAAGTGGAACAGGTTGAGCACTGTCGGGCCGACGATCAGTCCCATCGCCAGGCAGATCCGGTCTCGCGCCGGGCGGCTCAAGAGGCGTCGGGCGCGCTCAAGGGTCAGATCTGCGGCGCAGTGAGTCTTGTCGTCCCCATCGGCACAGGGCTTGCGGGCGCAGGCTTTGCGGTTGCGGCGGTAGAGCTAGCTATTTCCATGATCCTTTCCCTTGCTCTTGCCCTTGCTGTTGTTCTTGAACTTCTTCTTCCCGTTGCGGTTGTCGTGTTCTTGGCGGTATTCGTCACGCACCCAGCTTTCCTGGACGAAATAGACCGGCTGACTGCAAGCGCTGTAGCGCCCGCAATAGCGGCCCCAATTGGCCTGATGTCCCTGGGGTACATACAGATAGATCGGGCGCTGATGGATCGCGACCGGCGATGGCGAATACACGATGGCCTGCGGGACGACCAATTGCACCTGCGGGTAATTGTTGATGTCGATACGGCCATATTGGCCTGGCGCGTTGATGCCGATCGTCACGCCGATGTTGGTACCGGCATGGGCTGGCAGCAATGCCGCCGCGGCAAGGGTCAGGATGGCAAGGATTCTCATGATGTGTACTCTTTGTGTCGACCGATGCTCGGGACGCGCGGCGATGCCGGCGACTGCTTCTTGAGTTCGATTGTGTTGATTCGTGTGTTGTTGCGCCATCGGACCTGAGCCGGGCCGCAGGTAGGACAACATGCCCCGTCTCGCAAGGGGCATCAGCCCTGACGCTTGAGCGGCAAGAATCGCGGCGCTTTAGCCGTAGTCCCTGTCCCACATCCGAAGGCACTGTCGTCCGATTGCCGTGGCGTGGTGCGCGCCCTACATTGGTCGCAGCTGTTGCGAACGGAGTGGGCAAAGCAGTGGCGCGGCCCGAGCGCTCTGCGACAACAAAGAACCTTTTTCTATCTGTCATTCCATCCACAGGAGATTTCATGAAAATTCCCTTTCAACTTGCCGCCCTTGCGCTGTCGCTGTCCATGGGCTTGACCCCGGTTGTGCTGGCGCAGACGACCAGCTACAGCAACCGGCCGATCGCCACGGTCGAGACTTTCGGCGTCACGCAACTCAAGACGCTATCGCCGGGCAGCGAGCTGTTTTTTACGTTGAACGGAACACCAGGCGCCAGCGTGCGCCTGCGCATCGCCGGCGCGACCGACGAGGTGCAGATGTCCGAGGGACAGCCAGGCACCTACACGGGCGCCTATACCGTGCGAACCCGCGACCGCCTGAGCGCTGCCAGCCTGGTCACGGCATTGGTGACCAAGGACGGGCAGACCGTCAGCGTGGCGATGGACCAGTCGCTGGTGCAAGGTGCGCGCAGTCCGGCGCCGCGTCCGGTGGCCAGGATCTCGGATTTCACGGTGACGGCGCGCGACCGAGTGCGTCCGGGCGACGAGCTGGAGTTCTCGATGACGGGTGCACCCGCCGGTGCAGCGCGTGTCAAGGTGCAGGGCGTAACGGCCAGCATTGCGCTGACCGAGGTACGACGTGGTGTCTACGAGGGCCGCTATACGCTGCGTCGTGGCGACCGTGTCACGCGCGATCTCGACGCCACCGCATTCCTGGTCGTGAACAAGCAGGAAACCAGCCAGCGCTTCGAGCGCGGGCAAGGCGATGAGGGTCGCGCCTCCAAGCGCGACCGGCGCGGCAAATGAGCAGAACCAGATCCAGACCCCGATCGCCTGCGTCGACTGCGGCGTCGTCGAATCGATCGAGCTGGTCACGATCAAGGGCGACAAACCCAACGTGCTGGGAACGATTGCCGGCGGCATCATCGGCGGCGTGCTTGGCAACCAGGTAGGCGGAGGAACCGGCAAGGACCTGGCGACGATCGCCGGGGCGGTGGGCGGAGCCTATGCAGGCAACCGGGTCGAGAACAACATGGACAAGAGCCAGGTGCACCGCGTGCTGGTGCGACTGGACTCCGGCGCGGCCCGCAGTGTCGACTATGCCGCCGATCCGGGCTTGCTGGTCGGCGCCCGCGTGCGCTTCGACAATGACACCATGGTCGTTCAATAAACCTGAAGGAATAGCAAAATGAACATCCAGCTCGGCCTGACGCCGCTCATTTCTCTGCTCGCCGGTGTGCTGATTCTGGTCATGCCGCGATTGCTCAACTACATCGTCGCCTTCTACCTGATCGCCGTTGGATTGATCGGCCTTGTCGGCGCCGGAGGCATGCGCCTGTGATCGCTGGAGTCTGGAGCGCGACTCAGCGCGTCGGCAGGCCCCAGACCGTGCGCAACACCGACAGCGCCGCGACGATGGCCGGGTCGTGTTCGGCCGCCTTGGGGTAGATGAAACTGAGCAGCGCCGCCACCCGGGTGTGCGGCCAGATCACCACCTGGTCGTGTTCGGCCATGGGCACGGCGACATCCTCGCGCAGCAAGGCCAGACCCAGGCCCGATCGCACCAGAGCCTGGGGCGCCGAGCTGTGGTCGGACTCGAGCACGATGTTGGGCAACAGGCCCTGGCGCGCGAACAGGTCGCGCAGCAGCGTCTGCGCATGGCTGGTGGCGGGCGCGCCGATCCACGGCATGTCGGCAATCTCGCGCCATCCGGCGTGCAGGATGCGCTGGCTGAACGAGAACGGCGCCGCGATGCGGTATTGCAGCGACTGCAATGGCAGGCCGCCCACCTCGCGCGGAATGTTGGGGCCGATATAGAACGACGCCTGCAGGCTCGACGTGGCCACCGCTTCGCGCAGCACCTCGGCGTCGCCGGCGCGCGTCTTGATCTCCAGCAGCGGCAAGGCATTGACCAGGCCATTGAGCAGCGAGCCCAGGCGCAGGGAATCCGGATCGCCCACGGTGCCGATGACCAGCGAGCCGGACAACTCGCCCTGCAATGCACGCGCCTGGGCGATCAGCGACCCGGCGGCTTCGAGCACTTTTTCGGCCTCCGGCAACATGCGCTCACCGGCCCGCGTGAGCACGATGCGCCCTGGCTTGCGGTCGAACAAGGCAATGCCGAGTTCTTCTTCGAGCGCCTTGATCTGCCCCGAAACCGCCGGTTGGGTGACGTGCAATACCTCGGCCGCACGCGTCAGGTGGCCGATGCGGGCAACCGTGACATAGGCGCGAAGCTGGTAGATCTCCATCGTCTCAGGTTAACCTGAAACTCAGCGATCCAGAAAGCGAACCAGCGTCGATTCGATGCCCAGACGCACTTCCGAACCCGGCGGAAACAGTGCCAGGCCGGCGTAGTGCGGCTGATTCGCGACGATCATCGCGTCGCCGACACGCACCCGGTAGCGCGAGGACTCGCCCAGGAACTCCGAGCTTTCGACCCGGCCATCGAGCCAGGCACGCGAGGCCTCGACATGTTCGTCGCGCACCCGGATGCTCACCGTGTGCGGCCGAAACGCCATCGTGGTCTTGCCCAAGCCTGGTGTGTCGCTGGTGCGCGGCAGCACCAGTTCGCCGACGCCATCGGCGCGGAAGGTGATGGTCTCGCCGTTGACATGGCGTGATGGTGCCGTCGACCAGATTGGCGGTGCCGACAAATCCGGCGACGAAACGATTGGCCGGGTAGTCGAACAGCGCCGCGGCCGAACCGACCTGCTGCAGGATGCCGTGGTCCAGCACGGCCATGCGGTCGGCCGTCGTCATCGCCTCTTCCTGGTCGTGCGTGACGAAGATGGTCGTCAGGCCCAGCGTGCGCTGCAGGTTCTTGATCTCCTCGCGCATCTGCACGCGCAGGTTCTTGTCCAGGTTGGACAGCGGCTCGTCGAGCAGCAGCAGCTTGGGTTCGATCACGACCGTGCGCGCCAGCGCGACGCGCTGCTGCTGGCCGCCGGAGAGCTGGCCGGGCCGGCGCTCGCCGAACTGCGACAGGCCGACCAGTTCGAGCGCGGCGCCGACCTTGCGCCGGATGTCCGTCCTTGGACTCGCGCCGCTCGACCAGGCCGAAGGCGACGTTGTTCCACACCGTCATGTGCGGCCACAAGCGCGTAGTTCTGGAACACCATGCCGACATTGCGCAGGTGCGGTGGGGTGCCGGTGATGTCCTTGCCGTCGATCAGCAATTCGCCGCGCTGGTGCTGGTTGAAGCCGGCGATCAGGCGCAGCAGCGTCGACTTGCCCGAGCCCGATGGGCCGAGCAGTGCGAAGAACTCACCTGGTTCGATGCGGATGTTGACGTCCTTGAGCACTTCGGTCTTGCCGTAACTCAGGCTGATATGGCGCGCCTCTAGAGAAACCTTGTTCAGATGCATGGCGTTGGTCCTGGAATCATTCGTGGGTGGCGCGTACGGGCGCGCGGGCGTTTTCGATCACGCGGTGCGACATATAGGTGCCCAGCGCGACCACGATCGACGGCGATCACGCCCAACGCCGCACCTGCGCCGCGGCCGGCCACGCTCTGCATGTACAGATAGATGCCGTAACTCATCGGCGCCTGGCTCTGCGCCGAGGTCAGCAAGATGGTGGCCGACAACTCGACCGCCGCGGTGATGAAGCTGGTGACGAATCCGGCCAGGATGCCGCCGAGCATCAGCGGCACCATGATGCGGCGCACCGTGCTGACCTTGCCTGCGCCCAGGCTGTTGGCCGCCTCTTCGAGCGAGATGTGCACCTGCTGCAGCGCCGCCATGCACGAGCGCAGCGCATAGGGCAGGCGGCGCACGGCATAGGCGATCATGATCAGGAACCAGGTCGTGACCATCGGCGTGTCGGTGAACGGCACGTTGACACCCTTGAACATGCGCAGAAAGCCGATCGCCAGCACCAGGCCGGGGATCGCCAGCGCGATCGACGCCAGGTAGTCCAGCCACTGGCGCGCCGGCAGCGTCGTGCGGTAGATCAGGTAGGCGATGATGGTGCCGAGCACGACGTCCAGGCCGGCGGCCATGCGTGCAGTACTTCAGCGTGTTGACGATCATCAGCTTGGAGTCGGTGAACACGGTGGCGTAGTGCGCCAGCGTGAAGCTGTCGGGCAGCACCGAGTAACTCCAGACCTTGGAGAAGGACATCAGCAAAATGCCGATGTGCGGGGCCAGCGTGACCAGCAGGATGAACACGATCCAGCCATAGGCCAGCACCGACTCCCAGCCGCCGCAGCTTGCGTCGCTGCAGCGAGCCGCCGCCTTTTTGCAGCGTCGAGTAGTCCTTGCCCTTCATGACGCGTGCGGCCATCCACAAGGCCAGGATGGAGAACACGATCATGATCACGCTGACCACATAGCCCAGCGGGTCCTCGATGCCGACCGAGGTGATGCGCAGATAGGCCTGCGGCGCCAGCATGTTGGTCACGCCCATGACCAGCGGCGTGCCCAGGTCGTCGAACACCTTGACGAACACCAGTGCAGCGCCCGCCAGATAGCCCGGCAACGACAGCGGGAAGATGATGCGCCAGAACAGGCGCCAGCCCTTGGCGCCCAGGTTCATGGCCGACTCTTCCATGGCGCCGTCGATGTTGCGCATCGCCGCCACCAGGTTGAGCAGGATGAACGGGAAGTAGTGGATGCTCTCGACAAAGGTCACGCCGACCAGTCCGTCCATGATCGGGATCGAGAAGCCGAACCAGTCGTTCAGGATCAGGTTGACCGAGCCGCTGCGACCGAAGATCAGTTGCAGCGCCACCGCGCCGACAAAGGGCGGCATGATCAGCGGCAGCACACCCAGGGTCTGGATCAAGCAGCGCACCGCGAAACTCGAAGCGCACCGTCAGGTAGGCCAGCGGAATGGCGATGATCGAGGCAAAGAACACCGACGACAAGGCCACCGTCAGGCTGTTGACGAAGGACTCGCGCATCAGCGTCTGGCCGAAGAAATTGCTGAAGTGGCCCAGCGTCAGCGCGCCGGTCTCGTTGACGAAGGCGGTGTAGATCACCAGGCCGACCGGCACCAGCAGGAAGATCGCCAGAAAGGCCAGCACGATGGCGGCGAGCGACCAGTGGCCCCAGGCGATTGCGGGGCCGGACCGTCGATTGATGGGCGCCTGGGGCGTGACGGGTTCTGTCAGGACAGCGGACATGTGCGGTTCTCTGGAAAGGAAGGGTCCCGCGCATGGACGCGCGCGGGACCGGTGCCGGGCTTACTTGATCAGCGCGGAGGCCTGCTTGGCCAGGTCGGCGGCCTTTTCGTAGTTGGCCTTGGCCTTGGTGTTCCACAGGTCTTCCAGGCCGGTCAGCTGCTTGGCAACCGCCACATCCTTCTTGTTCTGGCGGAACAACTCGAGGAATTCCTCGTCCTTGGCCATGGACTCCGACACCAGCGGCGAATAGGCGAAACTGCGTGCCTGCTTGAGCAGTTCGGCGGCCTGCGCATTGGGCTTGGCCTTGAGCTTGCGCTCGGCCTCATGGATGGCCCCGGTGGCGGCCTGCAGGTCCTTGAGCCGGAACGTGATCATCTGGTCGAACATGCTCACCACCACCTGGTAGCGGTCGCTGGAGAGCTTGGGAGTCGAAGCTGACCTTGGCGCGTTTGGCGATCTCATGCGCGTCCGGGTAGTTGGCCGGCACCTTGGCGCCGAAGCTGGCATTGGACAGGATGGGCAGGCGGCTGATCTTGGGGTCGAACAGCAGTTCCTGGCCTTCGCGCGACATCGTGAAGGCGATGAACTTCTTCGCTTCGTCGGCGTTCTTGCCGCCCGCCACCAGCGCGATGTTGGCCGGCACGACCGCGGTCACGTTGGGGTAGTGGAACTCGACCGGAAAGCCGGAGTACTTGCTGCCCAGGCCGAAGAAGTCGATCACCAGACCGACGCCGTACTGCCCGTTGTTGACGCCGTCCGGCACGCCGAAGCTGCGGTCGGTGATGGCGGCGCAGTTGCCGGTGATCTGCAGCATCTGGGTCCAGCCCTTTTCCCAGCCTTCACCCTGCAGGATGGTCTCGACCGTCAGGTGGGTCGTGCCCGAGCGCGACGGCGAGGACATGGCGACATGGCCGAAATACTCGCCCTTGATCAGATCGGCCCACTCCTTGGGTGCCGGCACCTTGTTGGCCTGCATGTAGCGCGTGTTCCACATCAGGCCGTAGCCGGCCAGTGCCTGGCCGTAGTACATGCCTTCGGGGTCGTTCAGCGGATAGTTGCCGACCTTGGCCGGCGCCTGCGGGTTCTTGACCTCGGGCGCCGGTCTGCAGCAGCTTGTCGCGCGCCAGCACCTCGAACGCGTCGGGCGCCGAGGCCCACATCACGTCGGGACGCTGACCGACCGGCAATTCCTTGATATAGGCGATGCCGGCGGTGGTGTTCTTGTTCAGGATCTCGATCTTGATGTCGGGGTTGCGCGCTTCGAATGCCTTCTTGTAGATCGCGGTCAGTTCCTTGGGAAAGGAGGTGACGACGGCGACCGTGCCGGCGTGCGCAGCGAAGAAAGCCGAGATCAGGCTCAGTGTCAGGCCGCGTACGGCGTGGGTGTTGCAGCATGGGGTCTCCTGTAGTTGGGGGGCTTGCAGGCGGATACGTAACGAACAACTGCCCCATCGGGCCAATCATCATTTGTGATGCGTGGCATCAGTCAACCGATGCGTCGGGTAAACCCGCGGTGCTTCATGCGCCAGTGCGGCGCGGTGTGGTGCAGGCTGAGGAAGAAGGGCGCACCGTTCTTCGCGCCGTCTGCCATGCGCTCGACGAAATCGACCGCGCGCCGGCTGATCAGGTCGGTCATGTAGCCGTGCTTCACATGCTCCTGCTTGCCCAAGTAGAGATCGTGCTTGCCGGTCGAGTTGCAGTGCGTGAAATAGTCGGCGCTACCGGCCATGAGGCCGAAGAACTCCTCGTAGCCCGAGCGCATTGGCCCGAAGTGCGGCGCAAAACCCCGATGCCACTTGCCGATCAGGGCGGTGCGGTAACCACTGTCCTTGAGTAGCGACGGCAGGCCCGGCGACGATGCCAAACTGGAAGCCGGCGATCTCGGAGATCGGCTTGAAGTCCTTCACCGCGTCGTAGTCCAGCTTCTTGCAGACATGGGGGAACAGCACCATCGGCCCGCTGGGCAGAATGATGACCGTCTCGCGTCCGGCTTGGAGTTCTTGACTGCGCTGAGCGCGATACGGCCAGCGGCACCGGGCTTGTTCTCGACGATGATGCTGCCGAAGTCATCGCGCATGGCGTCGCCGATCATGCGGGCGATGCGCCAGGCGGAAAGCCGACCAGGATCTTGAGCGAGGGTTTGGACTGTGCCAGCGCGGCTGACGTGAGTATTCAGCCGGCAATCAGCAAGGCCAAGGGAGCGAATAAGCGGGAACGCGCGTACATGGTGGTGTCTCCTGGGGTGGGACTGCCGGCGGCAGCAGTGCTGCCACTGTAGGTCGGAGCCCCAAAATTGTTCTAGTCAACCGTTGTGCGTGTTTAACCTGATGTCGATGGAACCGCCCCCGTGGCTCGCTGCCTACCGAGCCGTCGATGACCTGCCGCTGCAGCGCATCAGCCGCCTGCTGGCCACCGGTGGCGGCATGGTCACGCGACTGTGTGAGGGCTGCTTCGGCATCACCCGGCGCGAGGCGGTGCTGACCGTGACCGGCAAGGGGCAGCAGGTCTATGACGCCATGGTGCCGCTGGCCTTCGATATCAACCGGCAGTTGCTGGCAGTTCTGAAGCCGCAGGACGCAGCGCGACTCGACACGATGCTGGAACGGATGCAGACCTGCGCCGATGCAATGGCCTCCCGTGCCGACCTGCCGAAGCCGGACCGCAGGCAGGGGTCGCGCAGGGTGATGGACGCCGATTGAACGGTCGGTGTCGCAGGAGGCAGTTCGAATCGGCAGCGTCAGTCCAATGCACCCGTTCTCGACGGTGGTTCGACGAACTTGCGCGATTCCAGGAAGACCGGCCGATTGGATATGATCGCGGCCAAACCATTCACAGGCAGCGCAAGCATCTCAATGAAGACCATCAGTTCCTATCGGTCACGGCTGCTCGCTGTCGCCCTCCTGGCCCTTGGCGCGGCTGCGACACAGGCAAGAGCGGACGACCTGTTCGACGGCATCAAGCCGCGGGCGTTTTCAGAAGGTGCAGCCCTGTCACCCGACGCCACGATCGGGGGCTATCCGATCTACCAGGGGGACGGCAACTGGCGCATTTTCAATGTCAGCAAGGTGGCCACCAATCGCTTCGGCGTTTCATACGGATCGGTCAGGCTGACCCAGTCCAGGAGCGGTGTCTATTTTGCCGAGCTTGTGACTACGGCGAACCTGAACCGGTCCGGCATGGAGTTCTATCTGACAGGTGACAACTGCAGCGGCAGCCACCTCGTCAAGATCAACAAGCCGATGCCGGGACGGGGAGACAGTGCATGGGACAACTGCCTGACGATCGACCCATTTGTGGTCGAGGTGCAACGCAAGTCGATTACGACCCTGCGCTCGCGGGTCACCCAATCGCGCGAGGGGAACAGGTATTACCAGTTGGACCTTGTGGTCAATCCTGCAGCACTGGGTTTCGGCGCAAGCCTGCCCAGTGACTGGAGCGCGAACGCAGTGGCGGCTGACCCCGCCAAGAAGCTGTTTCTTGAGAAGCTGACCACCTGGGCGAGTCAGCTGCAGAATGCCGCAGACGATGCCACGGCCTGGTCCCGACCCAAGGATGCCTTCAAGCAAGTCATATCGATGCATTCGATGAGGTCGGGCGACAATTCAAGCGCGAGTGCAGCTGCGCCGGCTCCTGTGCTGGTTGCTGCGGCCCAGGTGACCACGGACACTGCGCGGACGCCGCCAGTGGCCAAAGAGGGTCTGCGCGTGGGGGACAGCCTGCGTTTCGTTGATCGCGACGCGATCTCGGGGGTCAGCATCGGCGATAGCTTCTACTCGATTGATCGCATAGACGCCGCCAGCATCACTTTCAATGGGGGTGCGATGAAGTTGCGCCCTGACGGAACACCTGACCTGGGACAGATGGGAAGCTCCTATGTCTACCAGTATGACGGGGCTGCACGGCGCAGCACGGCCAGATTCAAGGTCGACGGTCTTTCGGAAGCTGTCATGGTTCAGATGGAGCGCATCGGCAGTATGACGATGTCGATCAGCGGGGTGGCGCTGCAGGTCAGCACATTCGCCATCCGTGGCCGCGCGTCCTATGAGAAGGCAAATGGTGGAGACATGACTGCAAAGCCGGCCGTCGGGGCAGACTTCGCCGGTGAGATCGTGATCGACGACGCGACCGGGTTGACGGTGTCGATCAAGTCCCGTTCAAAGCACGAGGGCTACAACCTGGTGCGTGAACTGGTGGCAATCGGGCGTTGACCGCGCAGGTCGACTCCCCCAAGTTTCGCCACCTACATGCGATCGAATGGAGACAGAAGCATGACCGTGCCACCCATCGCTCCCCGCGCAGGGCTGGACACAGCTGCGGGTCGTGGCTCGACGGCGGCGCAAGTAGGGCCGTCAGCGCCTGCTGACGTGCAACCGCAGCGGCCAGACCCGGACCTGCCCGTGCTGCGCATCACCCTGGGCGATCTGTTGCACCAGTGCGCAGAGAAGTTCCGGCAGCGTCCCTTCGTCACGTTTGTCGAGTCCGGCCAGACCTATAGCTACCAAGCATTCGAGTCGCTCGTCAACCAGGTCGCGCATGGCCTGATCGAGCACTTCCCCGGGGACCTGGCCCACGTGGCCATCATGCTCGAGAACAATATCGAATACCTCGCGGCGTCCTACGCGCTGAAGAAGACCGGGTCGGTCGAGGTGTCGATCAACCGGGCGTTTCGCGGCGCGGCGCTGGCCCGCATGATCGACCTGACGAAGGCCTCCATCCTGCTGAGTTCGGACGCCCACCTCGATGCGCTCGACCAGGTCCGCGCCGACATACCCTGTCTGCGCACGCTAGTGATGGTTGACGGGCTGGCGCGCGCCCGCGCACTCTTTCCCGACCTGCAGGTGCTGGCCTTCGACGAGATCCTGTCGCAGCGCAGCGACCATATTCCGGCCGGCTGCCGCGACACCGATACCGCGGCCATCCTGTTCACGTCGGGCACGACCGGCGTATCCAAGGGTTGCCTGCTGTCGCATCGCTACGCGGTTCGGACGGCGGAGAACATGGTCTGGCCGTTTGCGCTGACCCAGGACGATGTGGTCTATTCGCCTTACCCGCTGTCGCATATCGGTCCGGCCTACTACGATGTGCTGCCGTCGATGCTGGTCGGCGGGCGCGTGGTGCTGCGTGCCGGCTTCAGTGTCGGGGCGTTCTGGTCCGACATCCACCGCCACGGGGTCACCTGGTTCATGATGCTGGGCTCGGTGCAGCAATTGCTCTGGGCCGCGTCACCGGGCCCGCTGGAGACCGGTCACAAGGTGCGCATCGCCTGGGGCACTCCATTGCCGGTGCCGCGCAAGGCCTTCGAGCAGCGCTTCGGTCTGCGCCTGGTGCCTGGCGGCGGTTATGGTTCCACCGATGCGGGCTGGGTCTCGGTGCCGCAATGGGAACAACAGGGCAGCATCGTGCTCGACCACTTCGAGGTGGGCATCGTGGACGCCAACGACGAACTGCTGCCGCCCGGTGTGGCGGGCGAATTGGTGGTGCGAGGGCGCGAGCCCGGCGTGCTGTCCGACGGCTATTTCGGCATGCCGGAGAAGACCCTGGAGAGCCGGCGCAACCTGTGGTTCCACACCGGCGACGTGGCGCGGCTCGACGCGCAGGGGCTGTTGTATTTCATGCACCGCATGAGCGAACGCATCCGGGTCAAGGGCGAGATGGTCTCTGCCTACGAGATCGAGGAGGCGGCGCTGACCCACCCCGACATCGAGGATTGCGCGGCCGTGGGTGTGCCGGGCGAGTTCGGTGAGGAGGACGTCAAGCTGTTCGTCGTGCGCAAGGCCGGCAGCATTCTGACCGAGCCGGTTCTGCGCGAGTACTGCGCGGCCCGCATGGCCAAGTTCATGGTGCCCCGATTCGTCGCCTTTATTGCCGCGATGCCGCGCACGCCGACCGGCAAACCCGAGAAGGGCACGCTGGCGAAATGGGAGGATGACAGCGCTCTGGCCGCGGCCTGACCGGCGCGTGGCCTTTGCCACGCTCGGCCGCAGGCACGCGGTCCGGGCGTTTCAGTTCGGCTGCACCATCCACCACGCCGCCGTGCGCAGGCCGGCCACGGTCAGCAACAGCGAGCCGAACAGGTGCATTGCCGCGGTCCAGAATGCCAGCAGGTAGCGTTGCTGGCCCAGCATGCCGACCACCTCGGCCGAGAAACTCGAGAACGTGGTCAGCGCGCCGAGAAAACCGGTCACCAGCGCGAGCCGCCAGACCGGATCGAGCTGCGGCATGGCCTGAAAGACGGCGATGCACAGGCCGACCAGGTAGCCGCCGATCAGGTTGGCGGCAAGAGTGCCCCAGGGCAGAAGGCCGCCGGGGCTGAGCCACAGGCCCAGACGCCAGCGCAGCAGCGCGCCCACACTGGCACCGATACAGATCGCGACGACGGACAACATGGTGCGATGTTACTCACTGGCAGTGTTGCGGCAGCCAGGAAACGAAGCCGGGGAAAATGGTGATTGGTGCGATGGTGCCGCACATCAATAAGGGGTATCGGCATCGTGGCCTTGGCGAAACACCCGAGCAGGTTCTCGCCGACCTGGGTCTGGCCACATTGCACTGTGGGTCGGATCTTCGCGTCGAACTGGTGCAGGCGCTTCGCGTCGCAACCTTGCCGAGCCGCGCAGTGCAGCGCCTGGTCGGATCTCCGACCTGCGCCGCCTGAGTTGCGACACCGCATTGGAGCCACTTCCCATCCACGCCAGTTACCGTGAAGACCCGACGTCACAGGCGATCGAAACAGTAATGAATTCAGCGATCGATTTTGTCGAATCAATGGCGCGGATTCTGGTGGCATGAAACGTCATCGAAAAAATCGATGACATGAGTGAATTTATTTTCGTTTGAAATCCATTGCGTTCACGACAACAATGCGACCAGAGCCAGCAAATGGCCTGAACCGAAGCCAGTAGATGGCCCGACTGTTGTGGAGACAAAGTGGAACAGGACCGGCACCGCAAAGGTGCGGACGGCGTCATGGTGCGCACCGGCCGCGCTCAAGAAGCCCGAAACAAAATACGCAGCGGCGAATGGACCTCGCACACGAGCGGGCTCGCCTCCTTTCTTTTTTTCCGGGGCCTTGGACATCGATGCGCTGGCAGACATGCCAGCGTTTGCTCGATGTTTTCCCCGCAATACGGGGCGTAGCATTGTGGCCTTGCATGAAGTCGATTGGCTGTGAATGTAAAGTGCCAACAAAATGGAGATGATTTGTCCTTGATTTGTTGATCAATCTCGGGAATGTACCTATGCGCAAAGCCGTCGACAAACAGGCGGCCAGTGCTGCCTCCTCGCTTTGAACAAACGCCCACCATCATGACCCCGACCCCTGCATCGAACACCGTCGCCGTCGACCTCCGCTGGCAGTTCTGGATCGACCGTGGCGGAACGTTCACCGATGTGGTCGGTCGCAAGCCCGATGGCACGCTGGTCACGCACAAGCTGTTGTCGGAGAACCCGGAGCAGTACAGGGACGCGGCTGTGGCCGGCATCCGCCATCTGCTGGGTTTGAAGGCCGACGAGCCGGTCACACCGGACCGGGTGGAGTGCGTGAAGATGGGCACCACAGTGGCTACCAATGCCTTGCTCGAGCGCAAGGGTGAACCCACCTTGCTGGTCACGACGCGCGGCTTTCGCGATGCCTTGCGTATCGCCTACCAGAACCGGCCGCGTCTGTTCGATCGCCACATCGTATTGCCCGAACTGCTGTACCAGGTGGTGGTCGAGGCCGACGAGCGTGTCGGCGCGCATGGCGATCTGGTGCAGGCGCTGGACGAAGTGGCGCTGCGCGAGGCAATGCAGGCGCAGCATGCGTTGGGCTTGCGTAGCGTGGCGATCGTGTTCATGCACGGCTACCGCTACACCGTCCACGAACAGGTGGCCAAACGCATTGCGCAGGAAATCGGTTTCACGCAGATCAGCACCTCCCACGAAACCAGTCCGATGATGAAATTCGTCGGCCGCGGCGATACCACCGTGGTGGACGCCTACCTGTCGCCGATCCTGGGCCGGTATGTCGACCGGGTGGCGCAGGAGATGCCCGGGGTGCGCTTGTTCTTCATGCAGTCGTCCGGTGGTCTGACCGACGCCCATGCGTTTCAAGGCAAGGATGCGATCCTCAGTGGTCCGGCGGGTGGCATCGTCGGCATGGCACGTACCGCCAAACTGGGCGGACATGGCAAGGTGATCGGTTTCGACATGGGTGGCACGTCGACCGATGTGTCGCATTACGCCGGGGAGTTCGAACGCGAATTCGAGACCCAGGTCGCCGGTGTGCGCATGCGCGCACCGATGATGAGCATCCATACCGTGGCTGCGGGTGGTGGCTCGATCCTGGCGTTCGATGGCGCGCGCTTTCGCGTCGGTCCGGCCAGCGCTGGGGCGAACCCCGGGCCGGCCAGTTACCGGCGCGGCGGGCCGCTGGCGGTGACGGACGCCAACCTGATGCTGGGCAAGATCCAGCCGCGCTTTTTCCCCAAGGTCTTCGGGCCCGCATGCGAACGAGGCGCTGAGCCTGGACGTGGTGCAACAGAAGTTCGCCGAACTGGCGCAGCAGACAGGCCTGAGCGCGCAAGCGAGCGCCGAGGGTTTCGTCAATATCGCCGTTCAGCAGATGGCCAATGCGATCAAGAAGATCTCGGTCGCGCGTGGTTATGACGTGACCCGCTACACGCTGCAATGTTTTGGTGGCGCAGGAGGGCAACATGCCTGCCTGGTGGCCGATGCCCTGGGCATGACACGGGTCTTTGTGCACCCGCTGGCCGGCGTGCTCAGCGCCTACGGCATGGGCTTGGCTGACCAGACGGTGATCCGCGAGCGGGCCATCGAGTTGCCGCTGCGCGCCGAAGCGCTGGCGGAGGTAGCGGCGGCGCTCGATGCGCTGGCACAAGCCGCGCAGCACGATCTGGAGCGTCAGCAGGTCGGTGGCGGTGATGTGAAGACGATGCGCCGCGTGCATGTGCGCTACGCCGGCAGTGATGCCGCGCTGGTGGTGGCCTGCCCGGATGCCATCGACTCCGATGCACAAGCCGTGGTCACGCAGATCGTCGCCGGTTTCGAGGCAGCCTACCGCCAGCGTTTTGCTTTCTTGATGCGGGGCAAGGGTATGGTGGTCGAGGCGGTGTCGGTCGAGGCAGTGATCGCCGGCGATGCGCCGTCCGAGCCGACGCACGAACTTCACGCGCCGCGCGAGCTACCTCGGCGCGAAACCGTGCAGATGTTCTCGGGCGGGGCACTGCACGATGCCGCCCTGGTTGTGCGCGAGGACCTGCGCAGCGGCGATGTGATTCCCGGCCCGGCCATCATTGCCGAAGCCAATGCCACCACCGTGGTCGAGCCTGGCTGGGAGGCGCGACTCACCGAACTCGATCATCTGGTGCTTGAGCGCCGTGTGCCGCGCACGTCGGTGTTTGCGGTTGGCACCACGGTCGACCCGGTGCTGCTGGAGGTGTTCAACAACCTGTTCATGAACATCGCCGAGCAGATGGGTCTGCAACTGCAGAACACCGCCTATTCGGTCAACATCAAGGAGCGGCTGGACTTCAGCTGCGCCCTGTTCAATGCCCAGGGCGAACTGATCGCCAATGCGCCGCACATGCCGGTGCATCTGGGTTCGATGGGCGAGAGCATCAAGACCGTGATCCGCGAGAACGCACAGACCATGGCCGATGGCGATGTATTCGTGCTCAACGATCCGTACCACGGTGGCACGCATCTGCCTGACATCACGGTGATCACACCGGTGTACCTGGACGGCGTGGCGACGTTTTATGTCGGTTCGCGCGGCCACCATGCCGACGTGGGCGGGACCTCGCCCGGCTCAATGCCACCGTTCTCGACCCGTATCGAGGAGGAGGGCGTGCAGATCATCAACGTCAAACTGGTCGACCGTGGTGTGCTGCGCGAAGCTGAAATGATCGCGCTGTTGGAGAGCGGAGAATACCCCTCGCGCAATCCATCGCAGAACATGGCCGATCTCAAGGCGCAGATTGCCGCGAACGAAAAAGGCGTGCAGGAACTGCGCAAGATGGTCGAACAATTCGGCCTGGATGTGGTACGGGCCTACATGGGCCATGTGCAGGACAACGCCGAGGAATCGGTGCGGCGCGTGATCACCCGGCTCAAGGACGGGGCTTTCACGCTGGCGCTGGACAATGGCGCGCAGATTCAGGTTGCGATACGCGTCGACGCAGTGCGTCGCACGGCCGTGGTGGACTTCACCGGCACATCAAAGCAGCAGACCAACAACTTCAATGCGCCCACCGCGGTGTGCATGGCTGCGGTGCTGTATGTGTTCCGCACCCTGGTCGATGACGACATTCCGCTCAATGCCGGCTGCCTCAAGCCGCTGGAGGTGATCATCCCGCAAGGCTCGATGCTAAAGCCGAGCCCGCCCGCCTCTGTGGTGGCCGGCAATGTGGAAACCTCGACCTGCATCACCAACGCGCTGTATGGTGCACTGGGCGTGCTGGCGGCCAGCCAGTGCACGATGAACAACTTCACCTTCGGCAATGCGCGTTATCAGTATTACGAAACCATTTCGGGTGGCTCACCCGCCGGCGGCGAACGCGATGCGGATGGCCGGGCAGTGAACGGTTTCGATGGCACCAGCGTAGTCCAGACGCACATGACGAATTCCCGCTTGACCGATCCCGAGGTGCTGGAGTTTCGTTATCCGGTGCGGCTCGAGAGCTACGAGATCCGGCGCGGTTCGGGTGGTGCCGGCCACTGGCACGGTGGCGACGGCGGTGTGCGCCGGCTACGCTTTCTTGAACCCATGACTGCCAGCATCCTGTCCAACGCCCGCATAGTGGCACCGTTCGGTGTCGCCGGTGGTCTGCCAGGTGCGGTAGGAATCAACCGCGTGGTGCGCGTCGACGGTTCGGTCGAGCAACTTGCGCACATCGGTCAGGCCGACATGGCGATTGGTGATATTTTCGAGATCCATACGCCCGGCGGCGGAGGCTTCGGCGCACCGGTATGACGCGACGCCAAAGCCTTGCCAGGGTTTTCGCCTTTGCCCGAGGAGTGCAACATGACCACGCCGCTGCTTGAACACTATCGCTGGATGGCGCGTTACAACGCCTTGTTCAATGCGCGCCTGTACGACGCCTGTGAGCAACTCGGTGACGCCGAGCGCAAACGCGATCGCGCTGCGTTTTTCGGCTCCATCCATCGCACGCTCAATCATCTGATCGTGGCTGACCAGATCTGGCTCAAACGTCTGCGCCAATGCGCGCTGGACAACGGCATCGAATGCCAGGCCTTGTCGCTAGACACGCTGGATTTGCCAGATGGGCATGCATTGGATGTGCCGGTATTCGAAGATTGGATGGCTTTGCGGAACAAGCGGCGCCAGCTTGATGAGGCCATCAGCCAGTGGTTGGCCGAAATGCCGTCGCAGTTCCCGGACTGCACCATGCGCTACAGCAATACCAAGGGCGTGCAGCGCCAGCATCCGGCCTGGCAGGCGCTGTCGCATTTCTTCAATCACCAGACCCATCATCGCGGGCAGGTGACGACCTTGTTGATGCAAGCGGGTGTGGACCCTGGCGTGACGGATCTGCTGGCATTGATCGACAGCACGGGAGCGAGATAGTCGGTTGTGGCGTGTTGGTCGGTTATGGCCGGGCTGGCGCGCTGTTGGCGCGGGCCAGTGTCCGTTACTTCTTCAGTCCGCCTGAGACAGGGTCGGTTGGTGCAGCCTGGCGCGCGCTGGCCATGCCGCCGATGTTGTAGCCGACACCATCGATTACCAGCCCTTCGGATGAAAACCGAGCGGCATTGCCGTCTCCTATGCCTTTGACACGCGCAATGAAGTCGTTCCAGTTCTTGAACAGGCCTTTTTGGCGCTCGTCCAGGATGCGCGACGAGACTGCCGGACCGATGCCCTTGATGCCGTCGAGCTCGGCCACGCTGGCCTGGTTGAGGTCTACGGCGGCCGCGGTCGCGCAGGCACAGAGCAGGGCGCTGATCACCAAACTTGGATGCCACATGGAATCTTCTCCTTTCGATTCGTGGTTGGTCACTCGGAGGCGGTGCGGGGTCACCACAAGGCGACCATAGAACGGGTGCCGGCAAGCGCAGCCAGGATGCGTCATGCACATGGGGGAAATGCGCAACAATGCGGGTCTTTCCAAGCGCCGGCAGGCATGTTGCAGGCGCGACCTATTGCAGCGGTTCGCCTGGCGTTGCGCCGGGTTGGCGATCTATCGGATGGGGGTGCGCAGATGCTCCATCGAATGGACATTTACAGCGCAAGTCCGTGGCAACTTGCTGACGATTTGATTCCACAAGGAGCATGCATGCAGTTTGATTGGCGCAACCCCTATCCCACGATCCGCAGCCCCCTGATGGCGCGCAACCTGGTTTCGACTTCGCATCCGCTGGCCTCGCAGGCCGGCTTGCGTATGATGCTCAAGGGTGGCAACGCCATCGATGCCGCGATTGCCGCGGCGGCAGCGCTGACGATAGTCGAACCGATCTCCAACGGGCTGGGCAGCGACAACTTTGCCATTCTGTGGGACGGCAAGGTACTGCACGGACTCAATTCGTCAGGCGTTGCACCGGCAGCCTGGAACCCGGACTACTTCGCCAAGCGCCACGGCGGCAAGATGCCCGAGCGCGGTTGGGACACGGTGACCACGCCCGGCGCCGTGGCCGGTTGGGTGGCCCTGTCGACGCGCTTTGGCAAGTTGCCGTTTGCCGACTTGATGGAGCCGGCGATCGAATTGGCCGAGCGTGGTCATGGCGTAGGAGTCATCGTCGCCGACAAGTGGGCACGCCAGGTTCCGGTGCTCCAGGATCAGCCGGGGTTTGCCGAGGCATTCATGCCGCGGGGACGCGCGCCGCTACCGGGGGAAAGGTTTGTGTTTGCCCAGGCGGCGCAGACGCTGCGCACGATCGCCGAGACCCAGGGCGATGCGTTTTACCGCGGCCAGGTGGCCGAGATGCTGGTGGCCCATGCAGCGGCCAACGGTGGCAGCATGACGATGGCTGATCTGGATGGCTACCGACCCGAATGGGTGACGCCGATCCAGAAAGACTTTGCGGGTTACACGGTGCACGAAATTCCGCCCAATGGCCAGGGTATCGCGGCGTTGATGGCGCTGGGCATGCTGGACAAGCTCGACTTGGGCCGTTTTGCTGTCGACAGCGTACAGGCGCAGCATTTGCAGATCGAGGCCATCAAGGTGGCGTTTGCCGACACCTATCGTTGGGTCGCCGACGCGCGCTTCATGGCCGAGGTTTCGGCGGCCGACATGCTCAGCGACGCCTATCTGGGCGAACGTGCCCGGCTCATCAAACCGGACCAAGCGCAGGCCTTCTCCCATGGTCATCCGCCCAAGGGCGGCACGGTCTACTTGTCCGCCGCCGACGAGAGCGGCATGATGATCAGCCTGATTCAGTCCAACTTCATGGGATTCGGCAGTGGCATCGTCGTGCCGGGTACCGGCGTCAGCCTGCAGAACCGCGGCTTCGGGTTCACGCTCGAGGACGGTCACGCCAATCAGGTGGCTGGTGGCAAGCGGCCGTTCCACACCATCATCCCCGGCTTCCTGACCAGGAACGGTCGGCCTCAGATGAGTTTTGGCGTCATGGGCGGCAACATGCAGCCGCAGGGTCATCTGCAGACCCTCGTGCGCATGCTGGTCTACAAGCAGCAACCGCAGGCCGCCTGCGACGCGCCGCGCTGGAAGTTCAGCAGCGGGCAGGCGGTTGATTTCGAGGGCAGCATGGCATCCGAACTGATCGCCGGCCTCAAACATCTGGGTCACCAGTTCGAGCCGACCGACGACAACTACATGGATTTCGGCAGCGGCCAATTCATCTGGCGTCTGAGCGACAACATGGATGATGGCTACGTGGCGGCCAGCGACTCCCGGCGCGACGGCCAGGCGGTGGGCTACTGAAGCCTGGCGGGTTATTGCTCGGAGCCGGGCCTGGCGCCTGTCACGCGGCTTGTGACGAAGCGCATGGCCGGTTCGGCAGCCGGACATCCGACGAAGTGTTGGTGCCCGAGCAAAAATCGCTTTGCGATTTATTGATCCGGCACACAAGGGGGGACAGGCGACATCCGACGAAGTGTTGGTGCCCGAGCAAAAATCGCTTCGCGATTTATTGATCCGGCACACAAGTTCTCAGAGTTCTTCGACGCGCCTGGCCGGGTAGCTGTCCCAGGCCTGGCAACCGGGGCATTGCCAGAAATGCTGCTTGGCCTCGAAACCGCAGGCTGCACAGCGGTAGCGCGTCAGCGGCTTGGTGGCATGGTCCAGCGCCCGCTGCACGAGGGGGCGCGATGTTGCATCATGAACGGGTTCGCCAGCGAACCAGCGCGATGCCGCCACCAGCGAGGGTTCTTTCTCGAGGTGGCGCACATACCATAGCCTGGTGTCTTGCGCGCTGGCGCCCAGGTGCCCGTCCAGGGTGACGATGGCTTCCAGGCAGTCGATGCTGGGTGTCTGCGCGTAGCAGGCCTTGATCCGGTCGCGCACACGTTCGGCCTGGGCGCAACTGATCGCCAACTGGGCCATGTGTCCGGCCACCAGCGGAAGCGCTGCGGGTGCGTGTGCATAGAGTTCTTCGAGCACGGCCAACGCCTGGGCCGATTCGCCGCGTTGTCCGAGCAATTTGGCAAGCTCGATACGTGGCCGCGATGCAGACGGCGCATTGCGGATCGCCTGCTCCAGCAGTTTCTGTGCGGCGTCGACCTCGTGGGCAGCCAGATGGGCGGCGGATTGCTCGCACAGGTAGTGGGCCAGTCGGCCGGCGAAGCTGCCGTGATCGGCATTGTCGAGTTGCTGCGCCACGTCGGCAGCATGCACCCAGTCGCGCGAGCGTTCGTAGTTCGCCAGCAGCGCCAGGCGGGCTTCCGATTCGAAGGGCGTGCCTTCGAGCTTGAGCAGTGCCTCCTCTGCACGGTCGAGCAATCCGGCGCGCAGGTAGTCCAGCGCCAGTGCATGCTGGGCACGGTGACGGTCGGTACTGGTCAGGTCCCCGCGTGAAAGCAGGTGCTGGTGCACCCGCACCGCGCGCTCGTATTCGCCACGCCGGCGAAACAGATTGCCCAGTGCGAAATGCAGCTCCGAGGTATCAGGGTCGTTCTGAACCGCCTCGATGAAGGCGTCGATGGCCTGGTCCTGTTGCTCATTGAGCAGGAAGTTCAGGCCACGGAAATAGGCCTTCGGCGCCCGGCGGTTTTCCAGGCGCATCTGGCGCAGATCGAATCGCGAGGCCACCCAGCCGAGGATGAAGGCCACCGGCAGGCTCAGCAGCAACCAACTGATGTCAAAGTCCATGCGCAGCGGAGATCGGTGGGGCAGTGTCGGGTGCAGGCGTAGCGCCAGCGGCGGGTAAAACCGGCGGGCTGCGTCGCCAACGCCAGGGGGCCATGCCTAGCACGCCCACGAAAAGGCCGGCTGCAAAGGCCGCCAGCACAATCAACACCATGGGGCTGCGCCACTGCCTGCCGAAGAACAGATGCAGACTGGCTTCGTGCTGGTTATTCAGTGCGAAAGCGAACAGCGCGAAAAAGATGCATGCTTTGAGAACCCACTTGAGCAGTCGGACAGTGTTTTTCATGCTTTCCGATTCTAGAGCGGGAGCGCCGGCCAACAGCGTTCTGTTGACCAGGCTCGCTGGTCAGGTCCGTGTGCGAGTCAGCCAATGCGGCGAGAGCCGTCAGCCGATGCGGGAGTGTTCTGATGACGATTGTCGACCGATTCACGCAATGCCTTGCCCGGCTTGAAGTGGGGCACCCGTTTTTCCGGAATGGCCACGCTTTCGCCGCTGCGCGGATTGCGCCCCATACGGGGCGGCCTGCGGTTGATCGAGAAACTGCCGAAGCCGCGTATCTCGATGCGATGTCCAGCCACCAAGGCATCATTCATCGCGTCCAGGATGGCCTTGACGGCGAACTCGGCGTCGCGATGGGTGAGTTGGCCAAACCGGTTGGCTAACTCTTCAACAAGGTCCGAACGGGTCATGAAACTAAGGTTGGTGCCCGGTACCCGGCAAGCGTCTTGCGGCGCCTGCCGGATGTCCGGGAATCGGCAATAGCAACGATCAGTTGTTGTCCAGCTTGGCGCGCAACAGAGCACCCAGGCTGGTCGTACCTGCATTCTCGCGCTGCGAGCTCTGGTTCAGGCTGGCCATGGCTTCCTGCTGATCGACCGCGTCCTTGGCCTTGATCGACAACTGGATGTTGCGTGTCTTGCGATCCACATTGACCACCACGGCCGTGACTTCGTCACCTTCCTTGAGCACATTGCGAGCGTCTTCGACGCGGTCGCGGCTGATCTCGGAGGCACGCAGATAACCGATGATGTCCTGACCCAGGTCGATCTCTGCACCTTTGGGGTCAACAGTCTTGACCTTGCCGGTGACGATCTGGCCCTTGTCGTTCACGGCCACGAAGGTGGTGAACGGGTCGGAATCGAGCTGCTTGATGCCCAGCGAGATGCGCTCGCGATCGACGTCGACTGCCAGCACCAGGGCTTCCACTTCCTGGCCCTTCTTGTAGTTGCGCACAGCCGCTTCGCCGGTCTCGTTCCAGCTCAGGTCGGACAGGTGCACCAGGCCGTCGATGCCCGCTGCCAGGCCGACGAAAACGCCGAAGTCGGTGATCGACTTGATCGGGCCCTTGACGCGGTCGCCGCGCTTGGTGTTCTGCGCGAATTCCTGCCACGGGTTGGCCTTGCACTGCTTCATGCCCAGGCTGATGCGGCGCTTGTCTTCGTCGATCTCCAGGACCATGACTTCGACTTCATCGCCCAGCGCGACGATCTTGCTTGGTGCCACGTTCTTGTTGGTCCAGTCCATCTCGGACACGTGGACCAGGCCTTCGATGCCAGGCTCGAGTTCGACGAAAGCGCCGTAGTCGGCAATGTTGGTGATCTTGCCGAACATGCGCGTGCCTTGCGGATAGCGGCGGTTCACGCCCATCCACGGGTCGTCGCCCATTTGCTTGAGACCCAGCGAGACACGGTTTTTCTCGGTGTCGAACTTCAGGATCTTGGCCATCAGTTCCTGACCTGCGGTCACCACTTCGCTCGGGTGACGGACACGGCGCCAGGCCATGTCGGTGATGTGCAGCAGACCGTCGATGCCGCCGAGGTCGACGAAGGCACCGTATTCGGTGATGTTCTTGACCACGCCGTGGACGATGGCGCCTTCTTTCAGGGTGGCCATCAGCTTGGCGCGCTCTTCGCCCATGCTGGCTTCAACCACGGCACGACGCGACAACACGACGTTGTTGCGCTTGCGGTCGAGCTTGATGACCTTGAATTCGAGGGTCTTGTTTTCGTATGGGGTCAGGTCCTTGGTCGGACGGGTGTCGACCAGCGAGCCCGGCAGGAAGGCACGGATGCCGTTGACCAGAACGGTCAGGCCGCCCTTGACCTTGCCGCTGGTGGTGCCGGTGACGAACTCGCCGGACTCGAGCGACTTCTCGAGGGACATCCAGGAAGCCAGGCGCTTGGCGGTGTCACGGCTGACGATGGTGTCGCCGTAGCCGTTTTCCATGGCGACGATGGCCACGGAGACGAACTCGCCGATCTGGCACTCGAGTTCGCCCTTGTCGTTCTTGAATTCGGAGATTGGAACGTAGGCTTCGGATTTCAGGCCGGCGTTGACGACCACGAAATTGTGTTCGACACGCACCACTTCGGCAGTCACGACCTCGCCAACGCGGGTTTCGGAGGCCTTCAGTGATTCTTCAAATAGATCGGCAAAAGATTCAGACATGGTGTTTGCGGATGAACCGCGGGTTAAGTTGTACCACCACACGACCAATGTGTCATTGAGGCACGAGGGGAGTCGTGTGGACGATCACGGAAACCTGAGCCCCCGTGAGTTTTGTCCGCAGCGATTGACGGATCAAGCGCTGCGAAACGGCTGCATGCCTTGCCACCAGTTCAATACGGCGTCGACCGATTCCTCGATCGTGAGCTCCGAATTGTCCAGTAGCCGGGCGTCCTGCGCCGCTCTCAAAGGCGCGGTGCTGCGATTGGAATCGCGGGCGTCACGTGCCTCCAGGTCCTGGCGAAGACCGGCGATTGTAGTCGCAATTCCCTTTGAAATCAATTGTTTATAGCGCCGTTCTGCGCGTTTGGCGGCGCTGGCGGTCAGAAAGACCTTGAGCGCAGACTGGGGGAAGATGACAGTTCCCATGTCGCGACCATCGGCCACCAGTCCGGGTAGGCGTCGTGACGCATGCTGAAGCTCGATCAGCGCCTGGCGCACCGGCAGCAGGGCCGACACACGCGATGCGTTCATGCCCATTTCCTCGGTGCGCACGAGCTCACTGACGTTTTCATCACCCAGAAGAATTCGCCCGTCGGAAAAGCGGATGTCGAGCCGGCCGACCAGGTCGGCAATCGCGGCTTGCGCGCTGGTGTCCAGTGTGAGGCCGGCGCGCGTCGCCGCCAATGCGGTGATGCGGTACAGCGCGCCGGAGTCCAGAAAATGGTAGCCCAGTCGCTGAGCCAGCGCGGCGGCAAGGGTTCCCTTGCCAGATGCGGTTGGTCCGTCGACGCAGATGACGGGAATATGCGCCAGATCGGTTCGAACCACCGAAAACAGGGTTTCGAAATAGTCCGGAAAAGTCTTGGCCACGCATTTCGGATCCTGGATCCGGACCGGCTGGCCGGCCGGATTGAAGGCGGCCAGCGACAGGCACATCGCCATACGGTGGTCGTCATAGGTGGCGACACTGGCCGCGCGCCAATGGGCCGCGCTCTCGGGTGGCGTGATGCGGATGTAGTCGGGGCCTTCTTCGACCTCGGCGCCGAACTTGCGCAGTTCGGTCGTCATCGCGGCAATTCGGTCGGTCTCTTTGACGCGCCAGCTGGCGATGTTGCGCAGCGTGCTGGTGCCGCTGGCATACAAGGCCATGACGGCCAGCGTCATGGCGGCATCCGGAATGTGATTGCAGTCCAGGTCAATAGCACGCAGGCTCTGGCCATTGCCGGGCCCGGAGACTTCCAGCCAATTTGCGCCACTGGTGACGCTGGCGCCCATGAGCCGGGCGGCTTCGACGAAACGGATGTCGCCCTGGATCGAATCAGCGCCCACACCCTGGATTCGTATCGGCGCACCGTTGCTCGGGGCAATGGCGCCGAGCGCAATGAAGTAGCTCGCTGATGACGCGTCGGCCTCGACATGCAGGTCGCCGGGCGACTGCAAGCGGCTCGCGGCCGGGATCGTGAATCGTTGCCAGCCGTCGCAGTGCACATGTACGCCAAACCGTGCCAGCAGGTTGAGCGTGATGGCGATGTAGGGACGTGAAATCAGTTCGCCGACCACGTCAATCACCACGTCCTGCGACGCCACCAGCGGTAAGGCCATCAGCAAGGCGGTGAGGAACTGGCTGGACACGTCGCCGCGCACCGCAATCGGCTGGCTCAGGTTGAGCAAGGGCTTGCCGATGCGCAGTGGCGGATAACCGTGGTTTTCCAGGTAGTCGATCTGGCAACCCAACTGGCGCAGTGCGTCAATCAGGTCGGCGATCGGTCGTTCGTGCATGCGCGCCACGCCGCGCAGCGAAAAGTCGCCGCCCAGCACCGCCAGCGCAGCTGTCAAGGGCCGCATCGCCGTGCCGGCGTTGCCCAGGAACAACTCCGCCCGTCGGTTCGGCAACTGGCCGTCGAGGCCGCCGATGGTGACGCGGTCGCCGTCACGCTGCACGGTGCAGCCGAGCGTGCGCAAGGCATCCAGCATGACGCGTGTGTCGTCCGAGTCGAGCAGATCGTGCAGCGTGGTAGTGCCGGCGCACAGCGCGGACAGCAACAAAACACGATTGGAGATGCTCTTGGAGCCCGGTAGCGTGACGGTGCCGCCGGCGCTGCGGAGCGGGGGCAGGTCGAGGAATTCGGTGGCGAACATTACTTCTGCTGCTTGGCCATGCTCCAGTTCGAGCGGGTGGTACTGGCGTTCTCGATCTGCTCCAGCAGCGCTTCGCTGTTGTTGTTTTCGATCATCAGGTCCAGCGCCTGCAGATTGCGCTGGAATATCTTGGATTGGGCCAGGAGTTCCTCGCGGTTGGACAAGATGACGTCGCGCCACAATGCCGGCTCGGACGCGGCGATGCGGGTGAAGTCGCGAAAACCGGGTCCGGCCAGCGACAGAAAGTCCCGACCCATGGGCTGTCCGGAAATCGAATTCATCATCGCAAACGCGATGAGATGGGGTAGGTGGCTCACGGCGGCAAAAGCCGCATCGTGTGTCTCGGGCGCCATGCGCACCACGCGGCAGCCCAGCGCGGACCACACGTCCACCGCCTGCTGAATCTGAATCGTGTTGGTGTGAGCTATCGGTGTGAGCACGACCTGGCGGCCCATGTACAGGTCGGCATCGGCGTTCTCCACGCCCGACAACTCCTTGCCGGCAATCGGGTGCGCCGGCACGAAACATCCGATCTGTTCGCGCAAGGTTCGGCGGGCGGCGTCGATTACATCGCGTTTTGTCGAGCCGACATCCATGATCAGCATCTGGGGGGTGATCAGGTGTTTGATGGCTTTGAAACTGCTTTCGGTTGACGCCACCGGAACGGCCAACAGCACGATGTCGGCACCCGAGACAGCGAGAAGGGCGGATGGGGCCTCCACGTCAATGACACCCAATTGCCTGGCCCGCTCGGTGGTCGACGGCGACTTGCTGTAACCCACAACCCGCTTGACAAGGCCAGCGCGTTTGAGTGCGAGGGCGAAAGACCCGCCCATGAGGCCGCAGCCGATCAGGCCTAGTTGTTCAAACATGGGGCATGCCTGGTCGTAAAAATCATGGGGCGGCTGCCGGGTAGGCACCCAGCATCTTGTAAAACTCGCACAGACCTTGCAGTTCCTTCAGGGCGGCTGCCACGTTGGCCTGGCCGGGATGGCCCTGGATGTCGATGTAGAAGAAATAGTCCCACTGGCCGGACCGGGCCGGCCGGGACTCGAATCGGGTCATCGAGACGTCATGGCGCTTGAGTGGCACCAGCAGGTCATGCACGGCTCCAGGCTGGTTGGGCACGGACACGACCAGACTGATACGGTCATTGCCCGATGCGGGCGGCTCTGCCAAGACCTGTGGCAGGCAAACCACGCTAAAGCGTGTGCGGTTGTGGATGTCATCCTGAATCGAGCTGGCCACCAGATGCAGGCCGAACTCGGAGGCCGCGCGTTCGCTGGCAATGGCGGCCCAGGCCGGGTTGGTCGCGGCCAGATGTGCGCCCTCGGCATTGCTCGGCGCCGCGCGCCGCTCTGCATTCGGCAGATGTGCGCCGAGCCAGGCGTGGCACTGCGCCAGTGCCTGCGGATGGGCCAGCACGACTTCAATGCCGTCCAGGGAATTTTGCGTGCGCATCAGATGGTGGCGCACCAGCAGGCTGACCTCGCCGACTATGTGTAGCGGCGAGTCCAGCAACAAGTCGAGCGAGCGCGCCACCACGCCTTCGGTGTTGTTCTCGACCGGAACCACGCCGAAGTCGGCACGTCCGCCCGCAGTGGCACGGAAGATCTCGTCGAAGCTCGCGCACTGCACATGCTCGAAACTCGAGCCGAAGAACTGCACCGCCGCCTGTTCACTGAAGGTGCCGACCGGGCCAAGGTAGGCGATGCGTTGACGTGCCTCCAGCGCTCGGCACGACGACATGATCTCGCGCCACACGTTGGAAATGCCCTCGGCCTTGATCGGGCCGGTGTTGCCGTCCTGCAAGCTTCGAATCACCTGCGCCTCGCGCTGCGGACGAAACACCGTCGAACCCTCCTGACGTTTGATCTCGCCGACCTCGAGCGCCAGCGAAGCACGCCGGTTGATCAGGACAAGCAATTGCTTGTCGACATCGTCGATCTGGGTTCGGAGTTCCGGCAGGGTTCTGGTCATGAGCACGGTGTGAGGATTGGGCGGCTCAGGCGCCGGCGCGCTCAAATTCTCGCATGTAGGCGACCAGCGCCGCCACACCTTCGAGTGGCATGGCGTTGTAGATACTGGCGCGCATGCCGCCCAGCGATTTATGCCCCTTGAGCGACAGCAGGCCGTGTTCGCGCGCCCCGGCCAGAAACGCCTCGTTACGCGTTTCGTCCTTCAGGAAAAACGGCACATTCATGCGCGATCGGCAACTCGGGTCGACGCGGTTCTCGTAAAGCTGCGAGCTGTCGATCGCCTGATACAGCATCTGCGCCTTGGCGATATTGCGCTGCTCCATTGCCGCTATGCCACCCTGACGCCGAATCCACTGGAACACCAGACCAGCGATGTAGATGGAGTAGGTCGGGGGTGTGTTGTACATCGACTGGTTGTCGTTGATCAGCTTGTAGTTGAAGGCGCTCGGACATGACGCCTGTGCGTGGCCGAGCAGATCTTCCCGCACGATGACGACCGTCAGCCCCGCAGGCCCCAGGTTTTTCTGGGCGCCGGCAAAGGCCAGGCCGATACGCGACCAAGCCACCGGCCGCGATGCCACGTGGGAAGAAAAATCCACCACCAGCGGAGCCTGGCAACCCAGCGCAGCCAGGTCGGGCAGCGATTGATACTCAACGCCGTGGATGGTCTCGTTGCTGCAAATGTGAACGTAGGCTGCATCGTCATCGAACTGCCAGCTCGCCGGGTCCGGAATGCGGGTGTGGTCGTCGGTCGCATTGCTCGCAGCAATCCTGGAACGACTGTATTTGCCCGCTTCCGCCTGCGACTTCTGGCTCCAGCCTCCAGTGACGACGAAGCTCGTAACCGCCTGCGACGGATCGGCGTGCAGCCGGCCGGCCAGATTCATCGGCACGATGGCGTTTTCGCCCAGCCCCCCCCCTTGCATGAACAGAATGCCGAAGTTCCTCGGGACGGCGAGCAATTCGCGCAGATCGGCCTCAGCGGCTTCGTAGATCGACATGAACTCCTTGCCCCGATGGCTCATCTCCATGACGCCCATGCCGGACCGACGCCCGTTGGCGTCAGGCCAATCCAGCATCTCGTCCGCGGCCTGTTGCAATACCTCGGTGGCGATTGCGGCCGGGCCGGCGGAAAAGTTATAAGGGCGTTGCATCAGTCGCCACCGGCTAGCGGTGCGGCTTCTTCCCCGTCGTCGATGTCGTTGGCGTCGTTCTCGACCAGGCGCTGCAGGCCGCTGAGCGACGAGCCGTCGTCCAGACCGATCAGCGTCACGCCCTGGGTTGCGCGACCGAGTTCGCGGATTTCGCTGACGCGGGTGCGAACCAGCACACCTCTGTCGGTGATCAGCATGATCTCGTCGTCTGCATGCACCAGCGTGGCGGCCACAACCTTGCCGTTGCGTTCGCTCTGCTGGATCGCGATCATGCCTTTGGTACCACGCCCGTGACGCGTGTATTCGGTGATGCTGGTACGTTTACCGTAGCCGTTCTCGGTGGCGGTCAGCACCGATTGCTGCTCGTCTTCTGCCACCAGCATGGCGATCACGCCCTGCCCGTCTTCGAGCATCATGCCGCGCACGCCGCGGGCCGTGCGGCCCATCGGACGCACATCGTTTTCGTCGAAACGCACGGCCTTGCCGCCATCGGAGAACAACATGACGTCATGCTCGCCGTCGGTTAGCGCAGCGCCGATGAGGAAATCTCCCGGATCCAGGTCGACAGCGATGATGCCGGCCTTGCGCGGATTGCTGAATTCGTCCAGTGCAGTCTTCTTCACCGTGCCCATGCTGGTTGCCATGAATACATAGGCATCTGGCGGGAAGCTGCGTTTCTCCCCGGTCAGCGGCAGTACCACGGTGATTTTTTCGCCTTCCTGCAGCGGGAACATGTTGATGATGGGGCGCCCGCGCGATCCGCGCGAACCCTGCGGCGCTTCCCAGACCTTGAGCCAGTAAAGCCGGCCGCGGTTGGAGAAGCACAGGATGTAATCGTGCGTGTTGGCGATGAACAACTGGTCGATCCAGTCATCTTCTTTGGTGGCGGTTGCCTGCTTGCCGCGTCCGCCGCGCTTCTGGGCCCGGTATTCGGACAGCGGCTGGCTCTTGATATAGCCACTGTGGCTCAGCGTGACCACCATGTCGGTGGGCGTGATCAGGTCTTCGGTGCTCAGGTCAAACGAGCTGTGCTCGATCAGGCTGCGGCGCGCGCCGATCTTGGTTTGGCCGAACTCCTGCTTGATGTGGCCGAGTTCGTCGGAAATGATGGTCGAGACACGCTCGGGCTTGGCCAGAATGTCGAGCAGGTCCTCGATCTCGGTCATCACGTCTTTGTATTCGGCGACGATCTTGTCCTGCTCCAGTCCGGTCAGGCGCTGCAGGCGCATCTGCAGGATTTCCTGCGCCTGGGTGTCGCTCAGGCGGTACAGCCCGTCAGCGCCCATGCCGTAGGCCTTGTCCATGCCCTCCGGGCGGTAGTCGTCGGCGTTTACGACGCCACCGTCGGCACGGCTGCGCGTCAGCATTTCGCGCACCAGCTTGCTGTCCCACGAGCGCGCCATCAGTTCGGTTTTGGCCACTGGCGGCGTCGGCGCATTGCGGATGATGGCGATGAATTCGTCGATGTTCGCCAGCGCCACTGCAAGGCCTTCGAGCACATGGCCGCGTTCGCGCGCCTTGCGCAGATTGAACACGGTGCGGCGCGTGACCACTTCGCGTCGGTGGTCCAGGAAGACCTCGATCAGGTCGCGCAGATTGCACAGCTTGGGCTGCCCGTTGATCAGCGCCACCATGTTGATGCCGAAGGTGTCTTGCAACTGGGTCTGTTTGTACAGGTTGTTCAGCACGACCTCGGGCACTTCGCCACGCTTGAGCTCGATCACCAGGCGCATGCCCGATTTGTCGCTTTCGTCCTGGATGTGGCTGATGCCTTCGATTTTTTTCTCGTGCACCAGGTCGGCCATGCGCTCTTGCAGCGTCTTCTTGTTGACCTGGTAGGGCAGTTCGTCAACGATGATGGCCTGGCGTTGACCGCGGTCAATATCTTCGAAATGGCACTTCGCCCGCATCACGACGCGGCCGCGCCCGGTGCGATAACCGTCCTTGACACCGTTGATGCCGTAAATGATGCCGCCAGTGGGGAAGTCCGGCGCCGGAATGATCTCCATCAGGTCGTCGACCGTCGCATCGGGATGGCGCAGCATGTGCAGGCAAGCGTCCACCACCTCGTTGAGGTTGTGTGGCGGAATGTTCGTCGCCATACCCACCGCAATACCGCCGGAGCCGTTGACCAGCAGGTTCGGCAGCTTGCTGGGCAAAACCAATGGTTCTTTCTCCGAACCGTCGTAATTGGGCCCGAAGTCCACCGTCTCCTTGTCGATGTCCGCCAACATCTCATGCGTGATCTTGGACAGCCGGATCTCGGTATACCGCATGGCGGCGGCGTTGTCGCCGTCGACCGAGCCGAAGTTGCCCTGGCCGTCGACCAGCATGTGGCGCATGGAAAAATCCTGCGCCATGCGCACGATGGTGTCGTAGACCGACTGGTCTCCATGCGGGTGATACTTGCCGATCACGTCGCCGACGATGCGCGCCGACTTCTTGTAAGGACGGTTCCAGTCGTTATTGAGTTCATGCATGGCGAACAGGGCGCGCCTGTGCACAGGCTTGAGTCCATCGCGGGCGTCGGGAAGGGCACGCCCGACAATCACGCTCATCGCGTAATCCAGGTAGCTGCGCCGCATTTCCTCTTCCAGACTGATGGGCAGGGTTTCTTTGGCGAACTGGGTCATGGGGATGTCTTACGGCGGAAAACGTCGATTTTAGGCCCATGGGGTTGTCGCAATATGGCAACAGTTGATGGTGGACGGGCGGATTTCCTACATTCGAAGTGGCCCCCATCCTTTGTTTGCCTGGATGCATATGGCACAATTACCCCCATGCGCCTGGTGACGGTCATCTGGCGCGTCTAACGCTTCGCAGCGCCGCTGCGGCTAATGTCTCGACAAGGAGAATCATGAAGAATTTGAATAAAGTGGCCATGCTGTTCGCTACCGTAGCGCTCGCAACTGCCGCCAGCGCGCAGTCTGTCGACAACTGGCGCAGTGGTGCAGGCGATGCATACTGGAAGAACGGCAGCAACGACCTTTGCTGGCGTGATAGCGCCTGGACCCCGGCTACCGCCGCAGTAGGTTGTGATGGCGCGATTGTGGCTCCGAAGGCTGCTGCACCAGCTGCTCCCAAAGCTGCTGCACCCGCACCCGCTCCGCGTGCTGCTGCTCCTGCAGCCGCACCCAAAGCCGCACCTGCTCCGGCAGCCCGCGCAGCTGCTCCTAAGGCACCTGCCGCGACCAAGGTCACCTACGCTGCTGACGCATTCTTCGACTTCGACAAGTCGGTGCTCAAGGCAGAAGGCAAAGCCAAGCTGGACGATCTGATCAGCAAGGTCAAGGGTATCAACCTGGAAGTCGTGATCGCCGTGGGCCACACCGACGCCATTGGTTCTGATGCCTACAACCAGGGCCTGTCAATGAAGCGCTCGGAAGCCGTCAAGGCTTACCTGGTGTCCAACGGTGTCGAAAAGAACCGTGTCTACACCGAAGGCAAAGGCGAGAAGCAGCCAGTGGCTGACAACAAGACCAAAGAAGGTCGCGCCAAGAACCGCCGCGTGGAAATCGAAGTCGTCGGAACCCGCGCCAGCAAGTAATCTTGTTAGGCGAATAGGGCGCTCTTCACAGAGTGCCCGCGCAAACCCCGCTTCGGCGGGGTTTTTGTTTGGTGCGCCCAGCATGGGCGCGCTCCTGCTACGAGTGGTCTACAAGCTCAATTTGCTTTGCCGTGGAGGCAGGCCGCCAGTTGTCGATAATCGCAGCATGAATAACCGTGTGAATGTGGATCCGGCCGAGTTGGCCAAGTTTTCCGACCTTGCCCACCGCTGGTGGGACAAGGACAGTGAATTTCGCCCCTTGCACCAGATCAATCCGTTGCGGTTGGACTGGATTGCGTCCATCTGCCCGCTGCAAGGCGTGGCTGCGCTGGATGTCGGATGTGGTGGTGGCATCCTGGCAGACTCCATGGCCCGGCGTGGGGCGCAGGTGCTGGGCATTGACCTGGCGACCAAGCCACTGCGCGTGGCGCAGCTGCATGCGCTCGAGGCCCAGACGCCCAACGTGGACTATCGCGAGGTCAGCGCCGAGGATCTTGCGCGCGAGCAGCCCGGGCAATACGACGTGGTGACCTGCATGGAGATGCTCGAGCATGTGCCCGACCCAGGCGCGATCGTGCGGGCCTGCTCCGAGCTGGTAAAACCGGGGGGCTGGGTGTTTTTCTCGACGCTCAACCGCAATGCCAAGTCCTTCCTGTTCGCCATCGTCGGGGCGGAATACCTGCTCAATATGTTGCCCAAAGGCACGCACAGCTATGACAGGCTGATCCGTCCGAGTGAACTGGCGCGCTATTGCCGCGACAGTGGCCTGGACCTGTGCCAGACGCGCGGCATGGAATACAACCCCGTGACGCAGCGCTACTGGCTCAGCGCCGATACCAGCGTGAACTACCTTCTCGCGACGCGCAGGCCATTGGAGAACAGCTGATGGCAAGCCTGAAGCTGCCGATGGAGCAAATCGACGTCGTGTTGTTCGACCTCGATGGCACCTTGATCGACAGCGCACCGGACCTGGGTGCGGCCGCCGACCAGATGCGCGTGCAGCGCGGTCTGCCGTCACTGCCGCTGCCACAGTATCGACCGATGGCCGGCGCCGGCGCCCGCGGCATGCTGTCGGTGGCGTTCGGCATGAGTCCTGAGGACGCGCAGTTCGCGGAACTTCGGGAGGAGTTCTTCGTCAACTATGAGCGATGCATGACGCAGCAGACCTATGCATTCGACGGCGTGGACGCCCTGATCGCGCAGTTGCGCCAACGCGGTCTGCGCTGGGGCGTCGTGACCAACAAGTCGTCCCGGTTCACGGATCCCTTGACCCGTGCCATGCCGTTGTTTGCGTCGGCCAGCGTCGTCATCAGCGGCGACACTACGGCCCACGCCAAGCCGCATCCTGAGCCGCTGTTCGAAGCCGCGCGCCGCTTGGGTATCGCACCGGATCGATGTGTTTATGTCGGCGATGACGAGCGCGACATTATTGCGGGCCTGGCCGCCGGCATGGCGACGGTAGCCGCCACCTATGGTTACCTGGGTGCGCAGACCGATATCACGCAGTGGCGTGCACACGCGTCGATAGAAAATCCATTGGACCTGTTGCAATTGCTCGGATCGGCCTAAAATACCGACTGAGGGGCTGCATTGGTTTCGACGTGGGTACGGAATCGCTGTGGTGCATGTCGAGCATGGGCTACGCTCGTAAATCCTGGTTCAAAAAACTAACTGCAAACGACGAACGTTTCGCACTCGCTGCTTAATAACCAGTGAGCCTTACAACAGCAGGCCGGTGGGCTGGGCAAGGGTGTCGTGACCGCAAGGTCGTGACGTCCAGGCTGTAAGGTTATTCACATCGGCTGGCTCTGTACCGGGTACCTTGGTATGGAGCGAGACAATAGGGTACTGGCGTTCGGTATAGCGTGTGGCTGCGCGATACAGGAGGCGAGACTCAAATCAGACCACTAAACATGTAGATCTGCTCGAAGATGGCTTGCGGACGGGGGTTCAAATCCCCCCAGCTCCACCATTCACCCTCTGCAAAGACACTCTCTTTGCAAACGAACAACCCCGTCGGGCCCCAAGCCTGGCGGGGTTTTTCTACTTTGGCTTGCGGATTTCGGCCTTGGCGCCGCGCCTGATCTCCGCGACTTTCGGTCCGTTTTCGCTCTCTTTTCTCTGATCTTGCGGATGTGCAGAGTCAAAAGTCCGCAAGATCACCCCTATACAAATCAACGGGTTGCGGAGAAGTTGCGACAGGGAGTTTTATTGAGCATTGGTAGGGCGGTTGGGAATTGAGAACGAACATGACGCGGCAAGTCCGCGCATTCGACCTTCAGTCGTTGTCACGTGTTCACAGCGGCGGCTTTTCGGTTCATCAAGCCCCCCGGGAGGTGATTGCCGATGGCCGTCAAGGTCCCGCTCATGGCAGGAACTGCCGCACAGGTTGGTGTCACGTACACCCGCATCCGACCCACTCCGGACAGCAGATAGGCTCAATTGAGCGCCTGGAAGCGGTCGTCCGAAAGTGCAGCCGGGGCCGGGGCACCAGTGCCGCGATGCGCTGCGTGGCCTCCAGCGGCGACATCACCAAGTGCGTGGTGCCGTCGCGCCACGGGGTCTTGAGCTGGAGCACGACTTGCCCGGCTGCGTTGGTTTGCACACGCTCGTTGGTCAAAGCGGGGCGCGTGATGTAGCGGCACAGCTGCTCCAGCCCTTGGCGCCCGTCGGCGCCGCAGCGAACGGCGGCGAGCAAGCTGACCCCGTCGCTGTCGGCGCACAGCCAGAGAGCCCGGGGCGATTCAGTGGCCGGTCACTCGGCCTGCTATTGGAAAGGCATAGGGGAACCGATTGACACCCATGCCCAACTCCAAGCCGCACCCCGAGGTGCCAACGGCCAAGCTCGTCACAAATGGCCCAGGCTGAGACGCGCATCGCACCATGTCCGCGACAACCCCACTTCCTGGCCTCGATCTGAAACTGGCCATGCGCCCGCGGCAAGCCGCGCCCCCGGCCTCGTCGATGGCTCCATTCGACTGGCGTGGTGATAATGGAGGCCATGCAACGAGGAGAGCGAGATGATCCGCCGAATTCTGATTCCCGCCAGCATAGTGGTGGGAATGACCGTTTCTCTACTGGCACCCTTCGCGGTTCACGCCGAGAATCGGCAGGCAGTTGCCATCACCGACGCGGGTGGCTTTGCCGCGCCCATGGTCGCCGCCACGATCGAGGTTCCCGCCACCTGGCGCGCTCAAGGCGGCGTACTCTGGAACCACGCCACCAATTGCGTGAACAACAGGGTCCGCTTTGAGTGGCGGGCGCGCTCGCGCGACGATCTGCAGGGTTTCGAGATCATGCCGGGCTACACATGGCAGGTGGCGGGCACGCAGATCCAGATGAACCCGTGCCCGGCGCAGCCCTTCCGCTCGACGCGGGCGTTTCTCGAAGCGGTCGTGCAGCAGCGCCGTGCAGGCGCACGAGTGCTGCAATACCGTGGCCGGCCCGATCTTGCCGCTGAGCGCACGCCCCAGGGCGCACGTCAGGACAACCCGCAGGTGAACCGGCGGAGCGAGGGCGGGAAGGTCTTGATCGCCTACAACAGCGATGGGGTCGAGTTTCGCGAGGTGTTGGGCACCGTGGTGGTGTTCACCGAAATCCAGGGCAACGTCATGGGCGGGGCCTCCTGGGTATTCGCGCACCGGGCACCGCATGGCCGGCTCGATTTTGCCGAAGGCGACCGGATGGCCGGCTCGTTCAAGCTCGACAGGCAATGGGGAGATCAGATGGTGACGTCGTTAAGCTCGTCGGAACGCCGTTTCTCCTCAGGCCAGAGCCAGGCCATCGCGCAATGGCACGCCAGGGAGATGGCACGGATCAATGCCGAGGGCGCAGCAGACCGTGTCGCGATCCGTACTGCGGCGAACCGCGACGTGGCTGGTATCCATGCGAAGACCCAGGCCGGCACCTCGGCCACAAATGATGAAATACACCGGCGCACGATGGAGGGTGTGGGCGAGTACGACACCTTCCGCGACACTGATGGATCGAAAGTGCGCTCCAGCATCCATGGCGGCGAACGGGTGCTGCGCGGAGCCAGCGGCGGTGTCATGAGCACCAACGACCCCTACTTCAACCCCGCGGGCAGCCGCGAGCTGCGAAGGGTGCGCTGACCATGAAGAAAATTCGTTTGGCGGCGCCAGCTGCCGCAGCCATCGCACTTGGCCTGTGCGCAGCGGCATGGCCGGTGCGAGCGCAAAACAGTTTCGACGACAAGCAGCCGGCGCAGCAGCGTGAAGCTGCGCCGCCACAAGCGCCACAGCCGATAAAGCCGACACAGCCTCCACAGCCGCCCCTCCGGGCGGCTGACAACAGGGCGCCTGCGAATCCAATGGCCTCAAGTCCTGCTGGCGAGTCGCGCGACTTCGGCGTCAAGCCAAGCACCCAGTTGCGTCCCTCAGACAACCTGCATGGGCCAACGCCCACCTCGATTCCTGGCGGAAAGGTGGTCAGCACGGAGCAACTTGCGGCGTGGCTGCAGGGCCAACAGGGCGCGCAAAGGCAGGTGATGCTGTTGCATGCCATCGGCAGCGCGACACACCTGCCCCAGGCCGTTGCGGCTGTGCCGGCGTCACAAGGGGGTAGTTTTGACGACCAAGTGCAGAGCGACTTTGGCAGGTTTCTGCAGCAGGCCACCGGCGGCGACAAGTCGCGTCTCATCGTCACCTACTGCGCAAGCGTGCAATGCTGGGGCTCATACAACGCCGCGCTGCGCGCCATTCACATGGGATACAAGAACGTGCACTGGTATCGCGGCGGCATGGAGGCCTGGGAGCAGGCGGGTCTGCCCTTGGCGGGCGGCTCGGGGCAGAACAATAGCGGGCAGCGAAAGACTCGACGCCAAGATGACGCTCTGGGCCCGGAAGCTCAGCGACGCTGACCCCTGTCCTCCTCAGCGCTCGCCAATGTCGCGCTGGTGCTTCGCCAAGCTCGCGCTCGCGCCCGCAAAACGTGTGACTGAGCGAGGCAGCGTGCGCGGGCTGCACACCTGACCTGCCAGCGCGCATTGACGGCTCTCGGGCCTCGAGGTCCAATCGGGTCGATTCGACGAGACCACCGACGCCGTGTAAATCCAACCGCGCAATCGACGTTCAATGACCCTCGCCAAGCTTGGCGAGGGGGTTAAAACACAGTCTCGTTAGGCCGCTTAAAACACATCAGTCGCCCCATGAACCAATGCCAGTACCGTCTGTTGATCGCCATTCTTTCCGTCGCTGTTTCAGGGTCGGCGATGTCGTTGCCACAAGGGCCGACTCTTCGGTGTGGCTGGTTCCAGAATCCCACCCCCGGAAATGCATGGCTCGTAGACGGTGATGCAGAATGGACGGTCGGAACTCAAGGCGGGCATCAAGCTGAAGGCGATTGGCCTGTCTTTCAGCCTCACCAATGGGTTCGTACGAATAACTATTACGGGTACGGCTGCGCGTGTTTGAAAGTGGTGACCGACAACGAGACTCATGAGGTACTCAAGATCCTCTCCGCCTCAGCGCGATCACTCAATGCTTGCAGGAAAGACAGTGCGCTCAAGAAGCCGGCCGCTCATGTCAAGCATTAGGCGTCGCGAAGCGCCTTTCCTGAGGACGTCGCCGCGATCGACCCATGACCACACTCCGTACTGAAGCATGGCTACTCCGGGGCCTAAGCAGCATCCCAGGCAACTTGTTGCTCAGTGGCGGCACGATTGCCTTCACAGCCTCCGGAACTGGTTCAGCCTGGCCATGGCAGTTACGAAAGCTCGGTCGAGAAGTGGGCGCGCCGAAATTGGTCCAGACTTTAGATTGCGGTCAACGCGCACTGGTATTCCGATGGCCGGTTCATGAACTTAAAGTCTGGGTCCCTTGGTACTACTTCGGCGGAGGCATGAAAATACAGCGAGGTGGCCAAGTCCTCAAAATCAGCTTTGGCCGGCCAGTCGCAGCAGGAGGGTCTACAAACGATCCCTCGGAGGACCTGCGGCAAGCTGCAGCGAACTTTAAAGAGGTTGGCATCATGCGCAGCAGAGGTGCCTTGTGGGTGTCCGCAACCGCAACCGCAACCGCAACCGCAGCGGCCAGCGCCCGCGACGCCTAACCCCTCAAGCGGAGCGCCAACGGCAGGGGCCTGGCCCACAGTGCGGCGTTTGTGCCCGACGGCTGGTCCCTGGCGTATGCGCTGGCTTGGCTCTCAGTCGCCGGTGGAAATTCGGTCTTCCCGCCATGCGCGAGACATCAATTTCCGAAGGTTGGCGTTCTGGTCAAGAAGCTGCGCGACACGCTTTGTGGCGATCAAATTTGCGCTTGGTGCTGGGATCGGCATGACGCCACTTGTGAGCTAAATCGTTGGTTTTCGGGCATCAAGAAGTTCAGGCCCACGCCGGTAGATGCTCAGGGCGAACCGCTCGAACCGCTTCAGCGAGCAATTGTGGACGCAGCTATGCGCGGCGACAACGTTTTGGCAATCCTGTCTACGCCCTGGCAATTTGCTCAACGCGCAAGCAGGGTCTGCTGCTCAGGTGTCAGTTGTCTGAGCCGGGTTCCTCGTCGCTATCGAGGCGTTTCATGTTCTCCAGCAGCTTGAGAAGATAGTGCAATGAATGCGTGATGTCGTTGATTGAAAAACCCGCCAACGCCTGCTCGTAATACTCATGGATCTTGGGTTGGGCCTGCATCAGCCAGACCTCTCTGCCGGATTCGGTCATGGTGATCAGCCGGGAACGACGATCTCGCCCATCGGGTGCGCTGCCAATGTGCTCGTCACGCTCCATCCGGCTGAGCACGCCGGAAAGATTTTGCCGACTCACCATCAGATAGCGGGCCAGATCGCCCACACTCATGCCGTCTTCGGATTCGGGTCGGGACAACGCTCCCAGAACCGCCCATTGCTGCGTTGTGAGTCCTTCCTTCTCCACCGCCCGTGTTCCCGTTTTATGCAACATGTTTGCACATTGATACAGACGGAAGAATAGTCTGTTTGCCAACTCGATACGGGTAGTTGAGATGTTTTTGTTAGTGCTAGCCATAGTTTGTCCAACCCAAAACACACTTGCAATGAAAACACGAAATTCCTGCTATGTGACAATATATTTACTTATAAGCTTGGCGGATCAGTTTGGTTGCTGCAAGCATACCAACCCTGCATAAGGAAGGTGTAGCGCGTGAACGGGTTTGAAGGCGAAACGGTAGTTGTGACCGATGGCGGCGCAGGTGTCGGTGGCGCGGCCTGCCGCCGGTTTGCCCATGAACGGCTGATCTCTCTCACATGAATCGACAAACCACAGAGGAACCCATCATGAAATTTGAAGACATTCTTTACGAAGTGCGCAACGGTGTCGCCTGGATCATCATCAACCGACCAGAAAAGATGAACTCGTTTCGCGGTCAGACCTGCGACGAACGCATCAAGGCCTTGAACAAAAGCCGGCTACGACAAGGGTGTCGGCGCCATTGTGTTGGCCGGAGCGGCTGCGGTGGCATTCCTGTCCAGTGATGACGCATCCTTCATCACTGGGGAGATCTTCGCCGTCTCCGGCGGAGATCATTCTCACCTCTAGCGCAAGCATCGATTCATCCGTCTTTTCGTCGCCAAACTCCCGGAGTAAACCATGCCCTGCTATGCCATCGACGGAGTCGTGCCCATCGTGCATTCCGCTGCCTTTGTCCATCCCACTGCGGTTCTGATCGGCAATGTCATCATCGGTCCCGATTGCTACATCGGCCCTTGCGCCAGCCTGCGCGGCGATTTCGGACAAATCCTGGTCAAAGCCGGTGCCAATATTCAGGACTCGTGCACGCTGCACAGCTTTGCGGGCAAGCGCACGGTGGTTGAGGAAAACGGACACATCGGCCACGGTGCTGTGCTGCACGGTTGCATCGTACGCAAAGATGCACTGATCGGCATGAAAGCGGTGATTCTGGATGGCGCCGAAATCGGGGCGCAGTCGATTATTGGAGCTTGTGCGCTGGTGTCCACCGGAATGAAGATCGCACCACGCTCGTTGGTCATTGGCGTGCCTGCGAAAGTCGTACGTCAACTCAACGACGGGGAAATCGCCACGAAGCTGGAAGGAACCTTGGCGTACCAGCGGCTGGCGAAACTTAGCAACGAGACCATGCGGGAAGTACCGCCACTGCAGGCCGATCCAGCAAAACCAGGGGACACCGGTCTAGATGCAGCATGACGGCAGCAAACACCCGGCCAGCATTCGCTGGTTGAACATGAACCGCCAAGTCAAAAAGGCCAGACTTCGTTGAGTTCGTTTTTCGGGGACCAGATCACTTTAACGCGTTGATGGAACTTGTCGCCTTGCTCAGAATTACCGGGCCACCTCATTCGTCAGGGATGATCGCTATTATCAACAGGCCAACTGCCTTTCACTTGCCATCAAGACGAGCATATGCGCGTTTTCCACGAGTTGTCACTATCGGATTGAGCAAGAGTTTGAGGCCGCGGTCGAGGTACTCATTGATCGTCATGCGCCCCTGAAAGTGCCAGGCCTTCAGCGCCCAGGCATGGCAAAACATGACAATCTGATAGGTCATCAGTTCAACGTCAACATCCTCAAAAAGACCCTGAGCAATGCAGTCCTCGATGCAGTTTGAGATCAGTTTGTTGCTCTCCGCTTCCTTTGATTTAATGACATCACGTCGCGCGCGCCTAAGCCATTTTGTCTCCCGATATACAAGAGCGGTCGCATCAATGCGCTCGTCAATCACGTGTCCGTAGGCACGAAAGGCAGAGCAGAACCTGTCCATGGCCTCCGTGCGACCTTCAAGCGCCAATGGAATCTCGCGCTGGTAAGAGTCAAGTACCTCAACCAGTGCGAGAAAAAGCACGTCTTCCTTGTCTTGCACGTACTGGTAGATCAGACCGACGCTGACCTTGGCTCGCTGCGCCACTTCGCGAATCGTTGTGACGTGGTAGCCTTTTTTGCCAAAAACCGCAATGGCAGCCTTACGAATTTGGTGCTGTCGCTTTTCTACGAGTTCAGGCATCTCCACCTTGCTAACCACTTTGACTGTCATTAGCCGTTTTCCTTTTGGTGACGCATTAACATGTTGAACATATCCAATGGGTAAACCTCCGACTATGCCGGAGTGGCGGTAGGAGTGTACGTTGCAGCCTGAGAGTGGCGCGTCTCGACCTTCCTCACTTGTCCGATATACCACGAGACGGGACGATGGTTTTGCGCGCTAAGGTAGCTATGCACGGGTCAGGCCACAGGGCATTTCGTGGCCAGTTGGCACTGCTCTCTGGGGCGTTGTACGTTCAGCTTGTTGCCCGGGTTATATGTCCGAAGGCATCTGTACATGTCTGTGTCAGCCCATCTCTGATCCAGGATTGGCGACAGACATGGGTTATCGCCTGTGGCAGTCGCGGACTGGCCGAAGTCAGGTCCGGTATGGGTGCGCTTTTTGACGGGGACCTTTCACGTTAACGACATTGAAATGTTGACGGAAGCAGTCTGAATCCGTCATTGCTGTTCCACCAAGAAAGCATAAACCAGGCTGGTTCGCTTGACAACCAAATACGAATGAATGATCATTCAACAGAAGTGGTAACTTTTGCAGCCATTTACGGAGGATCTACGTATGCAACTCAGGAATAAAACAGCGGTGGTTACCGGAGCCGCGTCTGGCATTGGGCGGGCCACCGCACTGGTCTTTGCGCAAGTGGGCGCGCATGTCCTGCTTGGTGATATCGACGAAGTGAGTGGCGAAGCGGCAGCCGCCGAGATTCGTCAGTCGGGTGGTCGCGCGGACTTTATCCGTATGGATGTGAGCAATGTTGATTCAATTGAGGCGTTTCGTCAAAAGTCGTACGAGAGAGCCGGAGATATCGACATCGTTGCCAACGTGGCCGGGTGGGGAAAGATCCAACCCTTTCTTGATAACACGCCTGATTTCTGGAAAAAGGTCATTGATCTGAACTTGCTCGGACCTGTCGCGGTTTCCCATGCCTTTCTCGGAAAGATGATTGAGCGTGGTGTTGGTGGAAAAATCGTGACCGTTGCCAGTGACGCAGGACGAGTCGGTAGCGCCGGGGAGACCGTCTACTCCGGCGCCAAAGGCGGCGCGATCGCCTTTACCAAGTCGCTTGCCCGAGAAGTGGCTCGATACAACATTAACGTGAACTGCGTCTGCCCAGGACCGACCGATACACCCTTGCTGGCGGCTGTGCCCGAAAAGCACCAGGAGGCTTTCATAAGAGCGACCCCTATGCGTCGTCTTGCCAAGCCATCCGAAATCGCTGATGCGGTTCTGTTCTTCTGCAGCGACAGGGCGAGCTTTATTACCGGACAGGTTATTAGCGTCAGCGGTGGACTTTGTCTGGCAGGCTGATTTCATCATTTCGTCATTTCATTTAGCGCACTCATAGGGGCAATCAATGTACAAACTCAAAGCTGCCGAATGGCAACCAAAACATTTCAAGTTGGAGGTCGTGGATCGCGTGGCCACTGTGACACTAAACCGGCCAGAGAGGAAAAATCCCCTGACTTTTGAGAGTTACGCTGAACTGCGGGACACGTTTCACAAATTTCAGTATGCCCAAGACGTTCGCGCCGTGGTGATCACTGGGGAGGGTGGAAATTTCTGTTCTGGCGGCGATGTGCACGACATCATTGGGCCTCTGGTTGGGATGGAGATGGATGGTCTGCTCGCATTCACCCGAATGACAGGTAATCTGGTCAAGGAAATGCGTCAGTGTCCCCAGCCGATCATTGCCGCGGTTGACGGTATCAGCGCCGGGGCTGGCGCCATTTTGCCAATGGCCTCGGACATGCGCTATTGCACCGAAAAAACCAAGACTGCCTTTCTATTCGTGCGCGTCGGTCTGGCCGGCTGTGACATGGGTGCCTGCTCCATCCTTCCGCGCATCATCGGACATGGACGTGCATCTGAACTTCTTTATACGGGACGCTCGATGAGTGCAGAGGAGGGGCGTGCCTGGGGCTACTTCAATGACATCGTTCCAGCCGACCTCTTGTTGAAAAAATCGATGGACATGGCGCTCACACTCGCAAACGGTCCGGCATTCGGTCACTACATGACCAAGAAATGCCTGCATCAGGAGTGGAATCAATCCATTGAGCAAGCCCTCGAAACCGAGGCTGAGGCTCAGGCAATATGCATGAAAACCAAGGATTTTGCGCGTGCTTACCACGCATTTGTTGCCAAACAGACTCCGGTATTTCAAGGCGACTGAAATGTCATTGTGAACCCTCGTCTTCACACCTTCGACTTTTGGAAAGAACACGATGATTTCATTGAAACTGGAAGGTTCCGTGGGCGTTGCGACTTTGTGTCGTGCGCCTGTAAACGCCATCAATGATCAATGGATTGCTCGTCTCAACGGAATTCTTGATGAAGTCGAGGGTAATGATGAGGTTCGCGTGCTTTTGATTCGCAGTGCCGAGCGTGCATTTTGTGCTGGAGCAGACCTCGCACTCATGCGAGAACGGTTCGAGACCTCCGAGGGGCGCGACCAGATGATTCATCTCACCCGGTCCATGCAATCTGTATTTGCTCGTTTGGAGCGCAGTCGTCTTGTCTCAATTGCAGAGATTGGAGGAGCAGCAATGGGGGGGGGGATTTGAGTTAGCCCTTGCCTGTGACATACGGGTTGTCTCAGAGTCTGCGCGCATTGGTCTGCCCGAGGCGCGACTCGGCCTGCTTCCTGGGGCTGGCGGCACCCAACGCATGACACGGATCTGTGGTGACGCGGTGTCGCGTCGCCTGATTTTGGGCGCTGAAATCGTGAGTGGCAAGGAAACGGTCATGCTCGGCTTGGCGCATCAATGTGTGAATGCCCTTGAACTTGAGGCAACAGCGGGTTCAATGGCCCGGCAGATCGCTGAATCGCCGAGTATGGCGTTGGCGGCCTGCAAACGTTGCATAAATGCTGCGCTTGATCCCAGTCAAAACGGTTTTGAGACTGAAATTGAGGGCACGGCCGAACTGCTTAAATCCCCTGAAACCCAGCGTCTTGTTCGCCGCTTTCTGGCGGGGGGGAATCCATGAAAAGGTTCTTACGCCATCTCAGTAGACGGTTGTCTGGAGTCTCGCTGAATCCGATTGGCGCTCACGCACTGTCGTACCAGAAGTGCTACCGCTGATGCCCTTTTGCCTCAAGCGAACATCCGATTCACACGGATTTCACACGGAGTTGCAATAGGTGGCGCTAACATGGGGTCGATCTAGGCTTCAAATCCCCCCGGTTCCACCAAACACCATCCTTGACCCGACCCTGACCGGTCGGGTCACTTTTTTGTGACGATGTTTTCGTCCATGTTCCCGATATGCAGTTGCAGGACGTTCTTTATTCCCAGGGTTTCGGTACCCGGCGCGTGTGTGCCGGGCTGATTCAGCAGGGGCTGGTGCAGGTTCACAGTCCGGCGGACGGTGGCGCACAGCAGTCGGTGACCGACGCGGCGTTCAATGTCACCGCGCAAGGGTTGCATGTACGCGTGCAAGGTGTCGACTGGCCTTATCACGAGAAGGCCTATCTGATGCTGCACAAACCCTCGGGTACCGAATGCTCGCAGAAGCCGTCGACCTATCCCAGCATCTATACGTTGTTGCCATCGCCATTGCGCATGCGCCCGCAAAAAGGCGCGGTGCAAGGCGTGCAGGCGGTGGGACGACTCGATCAGGACACCACCGGTTTGCTGCTGCTCACCGACGACGGCAAGTTCATCCACCGCATGAGCTCGCCGCGGCATCATGTGCCCAAGGTCTACGAGGTCACGGTCAAGCATGCGCTGGACGACGACCAGGTCGACCGGCTGTTGCGCGGAGTCGTGCTCGACGATGATCCCAAGCCGGTCCGGGCCGCCGCCTGTGTCGCCAACGATGCCTATCACCTGAGCCTGACTCTCACCGAGGGGAAATACCATCAGGTCAAACGCATGCTGGCGGCCGTCGGTAACCGGGTCGAGGGATTGCACCGGTCCCGCATCGGGGCCCTGGTCTTGCCGGCCGACTTGCTGCCGGGGCAATGGCGCTGGTTGGGCGCAGACGATCTGGCGCTTATTGCGGGCTGAGACCGGGCCTGTGCCGCGTCAAGGCCCGGCCGACGTCGGACTCGCGCGTTTGGGCGCCTTGGCCAAGACGCCCGGGTTCATGCACGCGAGGCGAGGAATTCGGCAATCAGTTCGGTGGCTTGATCCGCCTGGTCGCGATGCGGCGAGTGCCCACACTCGGACAGTACTTCGCGGCGGATCTGCTGCGCCGCCAGCGCGATGCCGTTGATCTGTTCCAGCGTGCCATACGGATCCTCGGCACCCTGCAGGGCCAGCACCGGCGCTGTGATGTCCCGGCACTCTTGGCGGATGTCAAAGCTGCGAAATGCGGGGTCAAGCCAGATGTCGTTCCACTGCCAGAATGCGCCATCGACGTCCCGGTGGTAACGCGCCAGACGCGGGCGCAGATCCCCATGCACAAACGCCTCACGCGCCTGGGTGATGCTGCGGATCGACAGGTCTTCCACGATGATGTGGGGTGCCATGACCACGCAGGCCGATACCGGGTTTCGGCTGGCATGCAGCAAGGCGATCGTGGCGCCGTCGGAATGTCCGATCAGCACCGGATGCGCGACGCCCCAGTCGGCCAGCAGTGCGGGCAGTATCGACCAGGCCTCGTGGTGCATGTAGTCCGTTCGCAGGCGACCAATGCGAATGCCCGCATCCTCGCGCGACGGACCTCGAACATCGGGCACGGATTCAGACTCGCCGTAGCCACGCCGCGAATACACCCATCCCGCGCGTGCGGTTTGCGCGCACAGGCGCTGCGGCCAATCCCGCCACATTGCCACCGAGCCGAGTCCCTCGTGCAGGAATACCAGTGGCGCGCGCGCAGGCGCGTGCATCGGAGCGGGGATGTGCTGTACTTCCAGCGGGGAATTGGCGATTGGCACGACGGTCATGGCGGCAATGCTACCTAAAGGCGCATGCGCACTGGCGCCGCGCGTTATGCTCGCAGAATGAACCTGTTTCTTGATTCGTTCTGGCGCGCTGCCGCCGACTGCCTGCGTCCGCGGGTCATCGTGTTGTCGATGCTGCCGCTGATCCTGATGGTGGCCTTGTTTCTGACCTTGGGCTATTTCTACTGGGATGCCGCGCTCGATGGAGTCCGAGGCCTGCTCGAGAGTTCGTCGCTGCTGGGGACCCTGTTCGAGTGGCTGCAGGGCATTGGTGCCGAAGGGCTCAAGACCGTGCTGGCACCGATGATCGTCGTGTTTGCCATCACGCCTCTGATCGTGGTGCTGTCCTTGCTCGTGGTTGCGATCATGATGACACCGTCATTGGTAAACATGGTGGCGCAACGCCGCTTCCATTTGCTCGAGCGCAAACATGGCGGCTCGCTGCTGGTGAGCCTGTTGTGGTCGCTGGGTTCGACACTGCTCGCGTTCATCGCCCTGTTGGTATCCGTGCCACTGTGGCTGATTCCTCCGCTGATTCTGGTGTTGCCCCCGCTGATCTGGGGTTGGTTGACCTATCGGGTCATGGCGTTTGATGCGCTGGCCGAGCACGCCAGCAAGGACGAGCGTGTCGAATTGATGCGACGCCACCGCTCGTCCTTGCTCGCCATCGGCGTGATCACCGGCTACATGGGTGCCGCACCGAGTCTGCTGTGGGCCTCTGGCGCCTTGTTCGTCGTGGCCTTTGTCATCCTGATCCCGATCGCGATCTGGATCTACACGCTGGTGTTCGCGTTTTCATCACTCTGGTTTGCCCACTACAGCCTGGCCGCGCTGCAGACCATGCGCGCCATTGGCAACGACCCAAGCCCTCCAACGCCCGCCATATTGCCCCATGACAATCGTCTCTGAAAATGCCGCGCCGCAATCCGCTCAGCCTGTGCCGGCCTTTGGCCTGATCATCATCGGTGACGAGATCATGTCCGGCAAGCGGGCAGACAAGCATCTGCCCGCCGTCATCGAACGCCTGCAGACCCGAGGGCTTGCGCTGGCGTACGCCGAATACGTGGGCGATTCGCGTGCGCGGATCACGGCGTCGCTACGGCGCGCGTTTGCATCAGGCGATGTGGTTTTTTCCTGTGGCGGGATCGGTGCCACGCCGGACGACCATACGCGGCAATGTGCCGCCGCGGCCCTGGAACTGGAACTGGAACTGCATCCCCGGGCCCGGCTGCTGATCGAAGAGCGCATGCGCGATGTGGCGCGCGAGCAGGGCGAGGTATTCGACCTTGACCGCGCCGACAACGTGCATCGACTGAACATGGGGGTGTTTCCTGCGGGCGCCGACATCATCCCGAACCCGTACAACAAGATCCCGGGTTTCAGTTGCGCGGCCACCCGATTGGCGGGCTGCGATGCTGGCGCGGTGCATTTTTTGCCGGGCTTTCCGGTCATGGCCTGGCCCATGATCGAATGGGTGCTCGACAACCGGTATGCAGGCTTTTTCCATCGTAGCGTGTCAGTAGAGAGGTCCGTCATCGCGTATGGCGCCATGGAGGCTGCCCTGACACCCTTGATGGAGGAGATCGAGCGCCAGTTTTCCGAGATTCGGGTGTTCAGCCTGCCCAGTGTTGATCACCCTGAGCATGGTCGGCATATCGAACTCGGTGTCAAGGGAGATGCCCGCTTTGTTGACGCCGCCTATGCGGTGCTGCTGGACGGTCTCCGGCAACGTGCGGTTCGCATGGGCCCCGAAGTGGTGCGAAACTAGGCTGCACTGATTTGGTGCAAAAGCGACGCCAGGCCCTTTCTTGGTGCGGTGCGTGGCGTAATCGGTTCGCCGGAATCATCGTTGCGTATGCCATGGCCGCCGAAACAACAGGCAAAATAGCGGATTGGGCCAAACTGGAGTACGCGCCAGTCGATTGGCACAAAAACTGCGTTGATCTACCCGTAACGAATTTCAATAACCGCGCAACAGGAGTATTTGATGGCCAAGACCGTCGCAGACGTGATCAAGATGGTGAAGGAAAACGAAGTCAAGTTCGTCGACTTCCGCTTTACCGACACCCGGGGCAAGGAACAGCACGTGACCGTGCCTGCTTCGCATTTTGATGAAGACAAGTTCTCATCCGGTCATGCGTTTGACGGATCGTCGATTGGTGGCTGGAAGGGCATTGAAGCATCGGACATGCAACTCATGCCCGACCCGAATACGGCCAACATCGACCCTTTCTTCGAAGAGACGACGCTGTTCATGAGTTGCGACGTGGTCGAGCCCGGCGACGGCAAGGCCTACGACCGCGATCCCCGCTCGATCGCCAAGCGTGCCGAGGCCTACCTCAAGTCATCGGGCATGGGCGACACCGCCTACTTCGGTCCTGAGCCTGAGTTTTTCATCTTTGACGACGTACGCTGGGGTGCAGATGCCTCCGGAGCCTTCTTCAAGATCGACGAGTACGAAGCACCGTGGAACACCGGCAAGAAAATCGAGGGCGGCAATCGCGGCCATCGTCCGACCACCAAGGGTGGCTACTTCCCGGTACCTCCGGTCGACAGCACGCAAGACCTGCGCGCCGAGATCTCGCTGATCCTCGAATCCCTGGGTATTCCGGTCGAGGTGTTCCACCACGAAGTCGCTGGCGCCGGCCAGAACGAAATCGGCACCAAGTTCAGCACGCTGGTGCAGCGCGCCGACTGGACGCAGATGCTGAAGTATGTGGTCTGGAACGTGGCCAATTCGTATGGCAAGACGGCCACCTTCATGCCCAAACCAATCGTCGGCGACAACGGCTCCGGCATGCACGTGCACCAGTCGGTATGGAAAGACGGCAAGAACCTGTTTGCCGGTGACGGCTACGCCGGTCTGTCGGACTTCGCGCTGTACTACATCGGCGGCATCATCAAGCATGCCCGCTCACTGAACGCAATCACCAATCCCGGCACGAATAGCTACAAGCGCCTGGTCCCCGGCTTTGAAGCCCCGGTCAAACTGGCCTATTCGGCCAAGAACCGTTCGGCATCGATCCGCATCCCGTTCGTGGCCAACCCTAAAGGCCGTCGCGTCGAGGCCCGTTTCCCGGATCCGCTGGCCAACCCGTATCTGTGCTTCTCGGCATTGCTGATGGCCGGCCTGGACGGTGTGGAAAACAAGATCCATCCGGGCGAAGCCGCCACCAAGGATTTGTACCATCTGCCGCCGGAAGAAGACGCGTTGATTCCGACCGTGTGCCACAGCCTGGACCAGGCGCTGGAGTATCTCGACAAGGATCGCGACTTCCTGACCCGGGGTGGCGTGTTCTCCGACACCATGATCGACGCCTACATCGAGCTCAAGATGGGTGAGGTGACCCGCATGCGGATGGCCACCCATCCGATCGAGTTCGACATGTATTTTTCGCTGTAATAATTGTTTACCGGGCTTGCCAAGGCGAGCCTGTTGAACGAGCGACAAGGGCGGTTTCGACCGCCCTCGCTTTTTTTGGGGAATGTGTTGCTGGTTTGGCCAATCGGCTTAACTGGCGCATACTCAAAAGTCGTCCCTGCATCCGCAGACGCGTGGAGAGAGCATCATGCATTTGTCGCCGATATCTTTGTTTGCCATCCTGCTGGTTCTGGCCGGCCCGACACAGGCCGACATATACCGTTGCGGCAACGAATACACCAACAAGATCACGGACGCGCAAAAAGGCCAGTGCAAGCTGCTGGAGGGCGGAAACGTCACCGTCATCCAGGGTTTCAAGGCGCCGGCCACGGTTGCGGCAGCATCTGGTTCTGCCGGTGCGCCCGTGCGTCTGGCCTCGGCAACGCCGTCGCCAGCACGCGTGGACAACGCGGATCAGAAGGCGCGCGATTCCGATGCGCGGCTGATTCTGGAGTCCGAGCTCAAGAAAGCCGAAGCGCGAAACGCCGAGTTGTTGCGAGAATACAACAATGGCGAACCTGAAAAACGCGGCGATGAGGCGCGCAATTACCAGAAGTATCTGGATCGTGTCGCGGAATTGAAAGCCACCCTGGCGCGAAACGACAGCGATATCGCCGGTATTCGACGCGAACTCGGTCGGGTTGTTGGTTCAAAATAGCGCGCTTGATTCCCGCCCATTCTTCCTCACTGACCAAAACCCTCCCGTCGCGGTTCAGATCGTTTGATCTGCTGGCCACGCTGGTGGCTGTCGTGCATGAGGACGGCATCGTCGTGTTTGCCAACGCGGCGCTGGAGGACGCGTTGGGCGTTTCGCGTCGCGCCATCGTCGCATCGCAGTTCTCCGAGAACTTCACAGAGCCCCAGGCCTTGCTCCACGCGCTGCAAGGTGCCGGTGGCAACGTCTTCGCCGCGATGCGTTATGACGCATGGCTCAAGCGGCTCCACCAGGAGCCGATGCCGGTACATGTGATCGTCACGCAAACCGAGTCACGGCGTGAAATTGTTGTGGAGTTGCTGCCCCAGGAGCAGCAGGCGCGCCAGGAACGCGAAGAGCGGCTCACCGACCAGGCGCTGGCGAACAAGGAACTGATCCGAAATCTGGCGCATGAAATCAAGAACCCGCTGGGCGGTATTCGTGGCGCCGCGCAGTTGCTTGAGATGGAGATCGAGGGGCGCGGGCTCAACGAATACACCCAGGTCATCATCCGCGAGGCAGATCGTTTGCAGTCGCTGGTCGATCGCCTGTTGGCGCCTCACCGTTTTCCGCAACGGGTCGGCGATGTCAATATCCACGAGGTGTGCGAACGTGTGCGTTCGTTGATCGTCGCGGAGTTTCCGCGTGGCTTGCGTGTGGTGCGCGACTACGACACCTCGATTCCCGAGTTGCGCGCCGATCGGGAGCAGCTGATACAGACTGTCCTGAACATCGCGCAGAACGCCTGTCAGGCGCTGCACGAACGCATTGCGGCGGGTGATGCGATGCTGACCTTGCGCACCCGGATCGCGCGACAGGTGACTTTTGGCAAACACAGGTACAGACTGGCATTGGAATTGCATGTCATCGACAACGGGCCTGGTGTTCCAGACTCGATCAAGGATCACATCTTCTACCCGCTGGTGTCGGGCAGGGATGGAGGATCGGGGCTGGGGTTGACGCTGGCACAGACATTTGTGCAGCAACACCATGGCCTGATTGAGGTGGAAAGCAGTCCCGGGCGTACCGACTTCAAGATCCTTGTTCCACTGTCCTGAATTTTGCCCGATCAACAACCTCATTTGCGGCGCCCGTTGCGCCAGACCTCATCATGAAGCCTGTCTGGATCGTTGACGATGACCAGTCCATCCGGTTTGTGCTGGAAAAGGCTTTGCTGCGTGAGAACCTGGCCACGCGCAGTTTCACCAATATTCGCGATGTACTGGCCGCACTGCAGACCTCCGGCGAGGATGATGGGCCGCAAGTCCTGGTGAGCGACATTCGCATGCCGGGAGGCTCGGGGCTGGATTTGCTCGAGCGCGTCAAGCGGGAACGCCCGTCCTTGCCGGTCATCATCATGACCGCGTATTCCGATCTGGATAGTGCGGTCTCGGCGTTCCAGGGTGGTGCATTCGAATACCTGCCCAAGCCCTTCGATCTGCCCAAGGCGGTGGAACTGATCCGCCGCGCGATGGAGGAAAGCCAGCGCGAAGCGGTGGCCGAGCCGCGCAGTGTGGCGGCGCCGGAGATGCTGGGTCAGGCCCCGGCGATGCAGGACGTGTTCCGTGCCATCGGTCGGCTGAGCCAGAGCAATGTGACGGTGATGATCACTGGCGAATCGGGCACCGGCAAGGAACTGGTGGCGCATGCCTTGCACAAGCACTCGCCGCGCGGCCATGGCGGCAGTGCACCGTTTGTGGCGATCAATACCGCGGCCATACCCAAGGACCTGCTCGAGAGTGAACTGTTCGGTCACGAGCGGGGCGCTTTTACCGGTGCGCAGACCATGCGTCGCGGCCGCTTCGAGCAGGCAGATGGCGGCACCTTGTTTCTGGATGAAATCGGCGACATGCCGTTCGATCTGCAGACCCGACTGCTGCGCGTGTTGTCGGACGGCCATTTCTACCGTGTCGGCGGACATGATGCGATCAAGACCAATGTGCGGGTGATCGCCGCCACGCACCAGAACCTGGAACAACGCGTCGAGCAAGGCGTGTTCCGCGAAGACCTGTTCCACCGCCTGAACGTGATCCGGCTGCGCCTGCCGCCTTTGCGCGAACGACGCGAGGACATTGCCGGACTGACACGCCACTTTCTGCAGCAAAGTGCGCGTCAGCTCGAGGTGGAGCCCAAGCGCATATCCGACCTGGCACTGGCCCAGCTGTCACGGTTTTCGTTTCCCGGCAATGTACGTCAGCTCGAGAACATCTGCCACTGGCTGACCGTGATGGCGCCGGCGCAGGTGATCGATGCCAAGGATCTGCCGCCGGAGGTGCTGGGTGCAACTTCGGCGCAGGCGGTGTCGGTCGTGGCGCCTGGCGCCGCATCGGTTGATGCGGCGCCCATGTTGTCGAGCGCATCTGCCTCGCAGTCGGCCTCGGTCTCGTCGGATGTTGAATGGCATGCAGCCGAGACGGCACTCGAAGCGTCGACGTGGGAGTCGGGCGTCGAAACCGAGGCGCGCCAAATGCTCGACACAGGACGACAGGACGTGTGGGAAGCCATGACACGAAAGTTCGAGTCGCGCCTCATCCTCACCGCCTTGGCGCATACCCGTGGCCGGCGTATCGAGGCGGCGCAAAAGCTCGGCATCGGGCGCAACACGATCACGCGCAAGATCCAGGATCTCGGCCTGGAGTGAACATCAGGGCGTCCGGCCCGGCGCCGGCGCTGGCCGGGTTCAGTCGTCCAGTTCCACGACCACGGGTGTGTGGTCGCTCGGGCGTTCATTTTTGCGCGGCGCCTTGTCGATGAAGCAGGCGCGTGCCCTGGCTTTGAGCGCATCGCTGATCAGGATGTAGTCGATGCGCAGTCCCCGGTTGCGACGAAACGCGAATTCCCGGTAATCCCACCAGCTATAGGTTTTCTCAAGCTGCTCGAACAGGCGGTAGCTATCGTGCAGACCGAGTTGCAGCAAGGCCTGGAAATTCTCGCGCTCCTGCGTCGTATGGTGGATGGTCTCGCGCAGTCCTTGCGGGTCCCAGCTGTCGCGATCCTCGGCCGTCACGTTGAAGTCCCCGAGCAGCGCCAATTGCGGATGCGCGGCCAGCTCGTTGCGCACATGGCCGTGCAAGGCCTCGAGCCAGCGCATCTTGTAGGCAAATTTTTCGCTGCCCGGCTCCTGGCCATTGACGAAATAGCCGTTGACCACGCGCAGTGCACCGCGAGCGGTGTCCACGGTGGCGGCAATCACGCGTGACTGCTCGTCGGCGAATCCCGGAATATTGCACACCACGTCGCGCGGCGCCGTGCGGCTGAGCATGGCGACGCCGTTATAGGTCTTCTGCCCGAACACCGCACATTGGTATCCCGCCGCCAGCAAGGCCTGGTGCGGGAATTTGTCATCGGTGAGCTTGAGTTCCTGCAGGCACAACACGTCGACCGGATTGACGGTCAGCCAGTCCAGCACCTGCGGCAGGCGTACGGTCAGCGAGTTGACATTCCAGGTGGCAAGTTTCATAAGTCACTATTGCTGTTTAAATTCAATGACATAGAAATTCTTGCCATCCCTAGCTACGCAAATGAGGTGTGCGTCAAGACTTTGCCAGACCCCTATCGCAACAACGCGGCAGGTTCGGCCGAGGGAACATGTGCGCAAATCATAGTTGACCAGGTCAAGCCGCCAATCCCAGTGGGTGTTCGTGTTCATGGTTTACAGGCGCGTGAAGCCGCGCAAGCTATCGGTGAGTATTGGCAGCCGGCTCTGGCTGGCGACGTCACCAGGCAGGTGCGCGGCAAGCGTGGACAAGAAGTCAGTGTTGGCGAGAAGCCGTGTGAAGGCCTCAGCAAGGTAAGCGCGCAAGTCGGCGGGCATGGCCGCACACTCTGCCAGCAACTCTGGGCGCCGGTCGGTCACGGCCACAATATCTTCCATATCGTGGCTGCCCAGATAGTCGGGCTCACCTGCTGCGTCGCGGCCGCGGTCGTTGAACGCTTCGAGCTTCGTAGCAATGAAGACCGGCGCGGCGATCAGTTTGATCTGCAAGCCCGAAGGCAAGGTCACGCGTTGTGCCGTGTCTATCGCCAATGGATACCAGCGGTTGGCGAAGCCTAGAATCTCCTTCACTATTGGCATCACGTCCAGCGTCACATTCCTGTACACCCATCGACAGACGGGTGCGTCTGGCCTTAAGTCATTGCTAAAGCCTCGTGCCCGCACCCGCTTTTCCACCGCGTGATAGTCGTGAATCGTGAGCGCCTGGGCCACGATGTCCACGTCTTCTGTTACGCGAATGCGGTCGGGCCGTGCCTGCGTGAGCAGCAAGCCAGCGGCGCAGCCGCCCACAAACACCACCTCGTCGCACACCGGGCCCAACGCCTGCGCCACCAGTTCCAGGATGTCCAGATTCGGGTTGCTCATGTTGCGAGCGCCTTCAGCCGATCTTCGAGCAAGCCACGCGCCAGTTCCCGCTCGCGCGCCTGCCCGATGCGCAGCGCGTCGAACAGCGCCAGCAGCTCATACAGGCAGGGGTCGGCCTGCGCTGCCAATGGCAACTTGGGATAAAGCGCAAGCAAGGTGCTACCGCGCACCGGGCCCTCGGCATGGGGCCATACCGGTGGCAATTCATCGGCAAACATCACCTGGGACTTCAGCGGCTCCACGCCATACGCGGTGGGAAAACCCACCGTGACCTCTCCCCGCACCGCCGGAAAGAAATACGGCGCACCCAGTAACAACAATGGCCGAAACGCCGGCATTACCAGTGCAGGCGCTCCCCCCACCTCGGTCAGCAACCGGGCCGCGCTCAACCGGGCCAGGCAGGCGTGCGCCTCGAACACGGACAGGCGCATGGCGCGAGCCAGTTCGGCGTAAATCACCTTTTCCCCGGCCAGACACACCAGCTTCAGCGCCATGGCCAGGTCTTGTGGCTTGAGCGACCACTGGGCGTGACTCAGCCTTGCCTTGATACCGGTAGAGCTCATGGGTTTACCTGTTTATGCAATATGCAGATTGCATAAATGTACACTAAAGCGAATGGCTGTCACACTATCTATGCAAACTGCATATTGCATATTGCATAAACAGCAAAAACGACATCCACATTTTCCAGCATTCGACCGCGACGCCAAGTGAGTCACACGATCCGTGGCGGGCTGTGACAATGTACTGCGGCGGTAGTACATGAAGACACCGGTCGTGGACTTCGCGACTTGGTATGCTGCCCGGGATATCCACCAAACGAGGCATGCACACCATGATCCCTTTGCGTGAACGATTCGGACGCCCGCTGCGGCTGGCAGTCATTGGTGGCGGGCCGGGGGCCTGGATTGGCAACATGCACCGGGGCGCGGCCGAGATGGACGGTCACTGGCGGGTGGTGGCGGGCGTGTTATCCGGTGATCCGAAGCGCTCGCGTGCGGCTGGTCAGAGCCTGGGTCTGGATGGGGCGCGCTGCTACGGCGACGTGGCCGAGTTGCTGGCCGCAGAAAAGGGCCGCTCGGATGCGGTGGATGCCGTGGCCATCATGACACCCAACGACACCCATCACCCGTATGCTGCGGCGGCACTTGATGCCGGGTTCGACGTCATCGGCGACAAGCCGGTCGCGCACGATCTGGCGCAGGCCTGCGACTTGCTGGAGCGTACCCGCAAGGGGCAACGTCTGTTCGCGATCACACATGGCTACTCGGCCTATCCGATGACTCGGTACGCGCGCAGGCTGGTCCACGAGGGTGTGCTCGGTGACGTACGCCTGGTGCAGGTCGAGTACATCCAGAGTGGCCTGGCCACGCGTGTCGAAGATGGTCCACCGAATCGACGCTACGACTGGATTCTGGACCCGCGACGCAGCGGCTTGGCCCTGGTGATGGGGGCCATCGGATGCCACGCGCAACACCTGGCCTGCTTTGTTGCGAACGCATCGGTCGCCAGTGTCTGTGCCGACGTCGGAGCGCTGATGCCGGATCGCAAGGTGATTGACCATGTGTCTGCCTTGCTGGCGTTCGACAATGGCGCGCGTGGCACCTTCACTGCCACGCAGGCCGCTGCGGGAGCCGAGAACGACATCCGCTTGCGTGTGTTCGGCTCCAAGGGTTCTCTGGAGTGGACGCATCGCCAGGCCAGCTATCTGCAACTGACGCTGCAGGGCGAGGCGCCACGCACGATTGGCCGTGGCGATAGCTTCCTGCCGCCGGAGATCCTGGCCGCGGGACGCACGCCACGCGGCCATCCGGAAGGCTTGCGCGAGGCGTTCGCCAATATCTATAGCGAAATAGCCTTTGACCGCATGGCCATGGCACTGGGCGAAACGCCGCCAGGCGCACCCTATCCGCGTATTGCCGACGGCGTGCACACCATGGCATTCATAGAGGCTTGCTTGCGCTCGCACGACTCCGGCCAGTGGTCTGAGCTGGCGCCGGTGCCGCACGCCTCCTAGCGGCCGGCTCGCCGCGCAGCGGTGTCAGCGCCCAGTCGTTGTGCGCTCGTAGGTGACAAACGCGAAGCCCATGCCGTCGCCGGCGACATGGCCTTCACGTGCGGTTTCGCGCCAGTCGCCATCGAACGCGGGTGCGAACACGTCACCGTCGAAGTCGCTATCGAGTTCGGTCACGATCGCGCGGGTTGCCAGCGGCATGGCGGCGGCGAACAGCTGTGCGCCGCCGATGACCCATAAATCGTCCGGCTTGGGGCTGAGGCCGGCGCACATGGCGCAACCCCATTCCAGGCTGTCCACCGCCAGAGCACCATCACTGTGCCAGTCGCGCTGACGCGTCACGACGATATTGGTGCGCCCAGGCAAGGGCTTGAAGCGCGCCGGCAACGAGTCCCAGGTCTTGCGCCCCATCATGACCGGCGCGCCGGAGGTCTTCTGTTTGAAATGTGCGAGGTCCTGCGGCAGATGCCAGGGCAGGCTGTTGTTCGCGCCGATCACACCATTGCGGGCACGTGCGTAGATCAGATTGATGCGCATGTACGTTTCCTGGCGCGCCGTCGTCAGACCGCCACCGGCGCGCTGATCGCCGGATGACACTGGTAGTCCTGCACCTCGAAGTCTTCGAAGGCATAGTCAAACAGCGAATCCGGCCGACGCCGCATGTGCAGCTTGGGGTAGGCGAAAGGTGTACGACTCAATTGCAGCTTCACCTGGTCATGGTGATTGCTGTAGATGTGGCAGTCGCCACCGGTCCAGATGAAGTCGCCCAGCGCCAGGTCGCATTGCTGGGCCACCATATGGGTCAGCAAGGCATAACTGGCAATGTTGAACGGCACACCCAGGAAGATGTCGGCGCTGCGCTGGTATAGCTGGCAACTGAGCCGGGCCGGTTCGCCGGGGACTTCAGAGGGTGCCACATAAAACTGGAAGAACGCATGGCAGGGCATCAAGGCCATCTTGTCGAGTTCGGCCACGTTCCAGGCGCTGACGATGATGCGCCGCGAGTCCGGATTCGTCTTGAGCGTCTGGATCACGTTGGCGATCTGGTCAATATGCCCGCCATCGGGGGTGGGCCAGCTGCGCCATTGCACGCCGTAGACCGGGCCCAGGTCACCGTCCGGCCGGGCCCATTCGTTCCAGATGCTGACGCCGCGTTCCTTGAGCCAGTTGTTGCTCGACGAACCGGTCAGGAACCACAACAACTCCTGGATGATGGAGCGCAGATGCACCTTCTTGGTCGTCACCAGCGGGAAGCCTTCGTTCAGGTCGAAGCGCATCTGATGCCCGAACACGCTGGTGGTGCCGGTGCCGGTGCGGTCGCTCTTGTGTACGCCATGTTCGAACACATGGCGCATGAAGTCTTCGTATTGGGATCGGATCGGCGCGGTCATGGTACGGGGTCGAGGAATTGAATCCACACCACATTGTGCGCAAAAATGCACAGGCCGGTGCTTGACCTGATTGTGCCTGAGGCTACAGTAGGAAGCGTCGGTGTCGGGGCGATCATCCTTGGCGACAGCAGTACCAGTGACCCATCTTGACGTGGTGCCACCGACGCCAGTTCCGTGTCTCAGCCGGTGATTCCGTCCGCGCTGAGGTGCAATACCCGGTCGGCCAGTTGCGCAGCAGCCGTCGAATGGGTGACCATCACCAATGCAGCACCGTGCAGTCGGGTTTGCCCGACCATCGCGTCCATCACCTTGGCCGCGGTCGTGGGGTCCAGATTTCCCGTGGGCTCATCGGCCAGCAGCAGAACCGGACGGTGCACCAGCGCGCGGGCGATGGCCACGCGTTGCAACTGTCCGCCACTGAGTTGCTCCGGCAGGCGGGAGCCGAGCGAACCCAGCCCCACGGCCTCGAGCATGGCATCCACGCGCAGCTGGTCTTCGCGTCGATTGCGGCCGCCAAGCAGCATCAGGGGCAGGGCGACGTTCTGCGCCACGTCCAGATGCGGCAATACGTGAAACGCCTGGAACACGAAACCGATGCGGCCACGGCGAAATACCGCCCGTTCGGTCTCGTCCATGCGACCGATGTCGGCACCCGCCAGCGTGATCCGGCCAGCGTCCCATTGATCCAGGCCGGCCATGCAGTTGAGCAAGGTCGATTTGCCGACGCCCGACTCGCCGACGATGGCGACGAACTCGCCAGCGGCCACTGACAGCGAGACATCGCGGAATACGCTGATGCCGTCGTAGTCCTTGCGCAATGCGTCGACCACCAGTGTCATACGCGCGCCTTTGCCAGCGCGCCTGCCACCGCCAGCACCTGCTCGATAGCCTGGCCTTCGTCGCAGGCAATCACCTGGCGCATCGGCATGCTGCGCAACCAGGTCAGCTGGCGTTTGGCCAGTTGGCGGGTCGCGATGACGCTGCGCTCGAACCACTGCGCCGGTGCGGCGCCGCTGTCCAGTGCTTCCCAGGCCTGGCGGTACCCGACACAGCGCATCGAGGGCAAGTTCAGATGCAGATCGCCGCGAGCGCGCAAGGCGCGCACTTCGTCCAGAAAACCCTGATCGCGCATGGCTTCGAGCCTCAGCACAATGCGCGCGTGCAACCAACTGCGCTGGCCTGGCTCGAGCGACAGCATCGGCATCGCCGCGAAGCGCGAACGGGATGTGTCAGGCAGCGCATCTGTGTGCCAGGCGCTCAGGGGCCGGGCGGTCATGCGGAATACTTCCAGCGCGCGCTGGATGCGCTGGCTGTCATTGGGTGCCAGCCGCGCAGCCGTTGCCGGATCGATGTGCGCGAGTTCGGCGTGCAGTGCCGGCCAGCCCTGCACTGCAGCCTGATCGTCGATGGCGGTGCGAATCGACGCGTCCCGACCGGGCATGTCGTGCAGGCCGTCGATCAGCGCCTTGAAATACAGCATCGTGCCCCCCACCAGCAAGGCCATCCGGCCACGCCGGTTGATGTCCACCACCAGTGCGCTGGCATCGCGGGCGAATTCGGCCGCGTTATAGGCATGCAGTGGATCGCGGATGTCGATCAGGTGGTGCACCACGGCGTCGCGCTGCGCACGCGAAGGCTTGGCGGTGCCAATATCCATGCCGCGGTAGACCAGCGCCGAATCGACGCTGATGATCTCCAGCGGCAACTGCTGCGCCAGGGCCAGCGCCGCTGCAGTCTTGCCGCTGGCGGTCGGCCCGGCCAGAGCCATGCACCACGGGGGCGGCTCAGCCATGTCGGGGTGCATCCGGTCGCGGGATGCCATGTTTCTGGACCAGCGTCAAACCGGTGACCGCGATCAGCACGCTCCAGAACCAGACGCCATTGGTCAGCGGAAAGATGCTTCCATCCATGCGCCAGCCGAGCCAGCCACCCATGGCGAAGGCGACCAGCATCATGATGAAACCGTTGAGTGCCGATGCCGTGCCGGCGATGCGCGGAAACGGCCCGACGGCACCACTTTGCGCACAGGGCTGGTGTACGCCATGGGCCAGCATGAAAAGATAGAACGGCATGATGATGAACCAGGTGCCGTGCGGTCCGCTGCTCCAGCCTGCCAACGCAAAAAGCCCCATCGAGGTGCCAGCGGTCAAGGTCATGGCGCTGGCGACGGTAATCGTGCCGCGCACGCCCAACCTGGCCAGCAGGCGCCGGCACAGGAACGTGCCCATGAGGTAGCTGAACGCCATCGTGAACATCAGCATGCCGTATTGCGTCTTGCTCAGCGACAGCACCTGAATGAACAGGAACGACGATGAGGCCAGGAACGTGAACAGCCCGCCATACGACGCAGCCGACAGGGCTGACCAGGCGAAGAAGGTGGGGTTGCGTGCAATGTGCACCCAGCTGTGCACCAGTGCCCTTGGCGCCAGTGCCTGCGGCTTGGCGTGGACCAGCGACTCCTCGAATCGCATCGCCACCAGCATCAGCGAGACAACGCCGAAGACGGCCAAGGTCAGCAGTGCGACGCGCCAGTTGAACCAGTCCGACAGCAGGCCGCCGACGGGTGCACTCAGACAGGCGATCACGCCCAGACCCGACAAGGCCTTGGACATCACCTGTGCGCCATCCGCCGGGTCGTAAAGATCGCGGATGATGGCGCGCGCGCCCATCACGCCGGCGCCCATGGCCACGCCTTGCAGCGTGCGCCAGATCACGAGCTGGTCGATTGTTGGCGCCATGGCCGATCCAATGGCGGCCACGATATAGGTGCTCAGCCCCAGCAACAGGATTGGACGGCGGCCAAACCGGTCCGACAGCGGTCCCCAGATCAATTGCGACAGGCCGAAGGCCAGCAGCAGCGCGGTCAGCGTGAGCTGGGCCTGCGCCATGCCTGCGCCCAGATCGGTGGTCAGCGTCGGCAGGGCCGGCAGGTACAGGTCGGTGGTGATCGGCTGGATACCGAGCAGGGCGGCCAGGATAAGCACCACCGTTGCCGCATTCATGGGTCGGCGGTCAGGGCTTGCGGCAGGAGATGGGGGAGACGGTGGCAAGGACATGGTCGGTGAGCGTAGCAGATGCAAGTGTGGCAAAGCGCGGCGACAATGGTCAGCGCCGATACGCGTCCATTACATCGCACGCCTGCATGACACCGCCCCCCTTCAGCCCGTCCGCCGATCGAAACAAGCAACCCATTCTGGATGTGTTGCAAAGTGAGTTGCCCAGCCGCGGTCTGTCACTGGAGATTGCATCGGGAACCGGCCAGCATGCGGCATGGTTCATGGCGGAATTGCCGCACTGGAACTGGCAGACCTCGGACTTCGATGAGAACGCCTTGCCCGGAATCTCCCGCTGGCTGGCGCAAAGCGACATTGACCGTGCAGCGCCCCCGGTGCGGCTGGATGTGTGCGACGCGCGCTGGCCGTCACAAGGCGCTGAATTTGCGCAGCGCTTCGACCTGGTTTATTGCGCCAACATGTTGCATATCGCGCCCTGGGCCTGTTGCGCCGCCTTGATGCAGGGATGTGCGCGGTATCTGGCAGCGCAAGGGCTGCTGGTGTTGTATGGCCCCTATCTCGAGGCAGAAGTGCCGACGGCGCCTGGCAATGCGGCGTTCGACCGGGACTTGCGCGCGCGCAATCCGGCCTGGGGCCTGCGCGCGCGGGAAGATGTTGAAGCGCAAGCGGCGCGGGTCGGACTGGTGCTGCGCGCACGCCACGCAATGCCGGCCAACAACCTGCTGCTGGTGTTCGAGCGGCAAGCGGCTTGAATCCGCCCTGTGACTCGCGATGCGGCGGGCCGGATCAACGGCCGCGCATGAACAGGTTGTCCAGTTCCCGGATCGTGATCTGGCGCCAGGTCGGGCGGCCATGGTTGCATTGGTCGGAGCGCTCGGTCGCCTCCATCTGACGCAACAGGGCATTCATCTCTTGCAGGGTCAGGCGCCGGTTGGCGCGCACCGCGCCGTGGCAGGCCATGGCGGCCAGGATTTCGTCGTGCGAGCGCTGCACCACGGTGCTGGCTTCATGCTGCGCCAGTTCGGCCAGCACGCTGCGCGCCAATGCGGTGGCGTCACCCTGGGCCAGCGTGCTGGGGACCGAGCGTACCGCCAGCGTGGACGCCGACAGGGCCGTGATCTCGAGTCCCAGTCTGCGCAGGGCCTCGGTGTGTGCCTCGGCCGTGGCGCGCTCCAGCGCGGTGGCCGGGAACGTGGCGGGAATGAGCAGCGGCTGTGCGGGCAGGACCGTTTCGTCGTTTTGCGGCCCGAGTTGCGCTTTGAGTCGCTCGTAGACGATGCGCTCATGCGCTGCATGCATGTCGATGATGACCAGGCCCTGGGCGTTTTCCGCCAGGATGTAGACCCCTTGGAGTTGCGCCAGTGCCCGGCCCAGTGGCCAGTCACCTGCGGGCAATGCCGCGTCGCTTGTGCCGGCATCGGCAGCGCTTCGGCGCAGCGCTGTGGCCTCACTGGTGAGCATGGCGCCCGCAGACACAGTGGCTTCTGTTGCGGGCTGGCCTTCGTCGTCAGGAGCACCGCCGTTGGCGGTTGAGGGCGCTGCGCCATCGACGCGTCGCACTGGCCACAAGGCCTCGAAGTCGGAAACCCGGTGGGCAGCCGCTGCGGGCGCAAAGCGCATTGCCGGTTGCGCCCAAGACTGCGAGCTAGCGTCCGACGATCGGTCGTCAAGTTGGTTCAAGGCTGGGGCTAGCCTTGCAGCCGTAGTCAGCGCCGCCCCAGCGCGAGGCTTGGCCAGCGCATCCTGCACCGCATGGCGCACCGCCTGGTGTACCTCGCGACTGTCGCGAAAGCGTACCTCGATCTTGGTCGGATGCACATTCACGTCGACACGTGTCGGGTCGATGTCGATATACAGCACGTATACCGGCTGACGATGGCCATGGAGCACGTCTTCGTAGGCACTGCGAACCGCATGCGTCAGCACCTTGTCGCGCACGAAGCGGCCGTTGACATAACAGAACTGCTGATCGCCCCGGGCACGGGCCGCGTCAGGTATGCCGACCCGCCCGCTCACGCGCACCGGATGCCGGTTGTCGCGCCGATCGGCAGGCGTGGTGTCGGATGCGACGCCGGCATCGACTGCCACCGACCGTTCGACAAATTCCGCGCCGAGTACATCGCAGAGGCGCTGATCGAACGCCGCCGTCCCGTTGGCGATCGCGCCGGCCGGTTGTGCGCGCCACTGCTGCACCAACCGGCCCTCATGCCACAAGGCGAAGCCGACATCGGGGCGCGCCAGCGCCGGGCGGCGCACCGCCTCCAGGCAATGCGCCAGTTCGGTGGCGTCGGTCTTGAGGAACTTGCGCCGCGCCGGCGTGCTGAAGAACAATTCCTTGACTTCCACCGTGGTGCCGACGGCGCGCGCCACCGGCCGCAGTTCGCCGCTCTGGCCGTCGAGCGCAAAGGCGCCGCCGGCATCGAGCGCACGCGACGCGACGACACAGTCGGCAATGGCATTGATGGCCGCAAGCGCCTCGCCACGAAAGCCGAAACTGCCGACGGATTCGAGTTCAAGCAAATTGCGGATCTTGCTGGTGGCGTGGCGCTTGAGCGCCATCGGCAACTCCTCACGCACGATGCCGTTGCCATTGTCCTCGACCGCAATCAGTCGCACGCCGCCAGCGAGCAAGCGCACCGTGATCTGGGTCGCACCAGCGTCCAGTGCGTTGTCGATCAGTTCGCGCACCACCGATGCGGGGCGCTCCACCACCTCGCCAGCGGCGATCTGGCTGATCAGCTCGTCGGGCAGTTCACGGATGGCTCGGCGCGGGGCAGGGGTCGGTACAGCGTTCACCGTGCCATTTTAGGTCGGCAACCTGGCCGGCCGCGGGCGCGGGAGATAATCGCGCACCATGGAACTTGCTGCCTTCATTCTCGATTTCATCCTGCACGTTGACCGCTATCTGGAGGTCTTCGTACAGAACTACGGCGCGTGGGTGTATGCGCTGCTGTTCATGATCATCTTCGTTGAAACCGGCCTGGTGGTGATGCCCTTCTTGCCCGGCGATTCGCTGCTGTTTGTGGTTGGCGCGATGTGTGGCGCCGGCCTGATGGATGTCTCCATCGTCGTGCCGTTGCTGGTGCTCGCCGCGATTTTGGGCGACCAGTGCAACTTCAGCATCGGCCGATACTTCGGGCCCAAGGTGTTTCAGTGGGAGAACTCGCGCTTCTTCAACAAGAAGGCGTTCAACCAGGCGCACGCGTTTTACGAGAAGTATGGCGGCATCACCATCATTTCAGCCCGTTTTCTGCCGTTCCTGCGCACGTTTGCCCCCTTTGTGGCCGGCGTCGCCGACATGACGCGTACCAAATTCACACTGTTCAATGTGGTCGGCGCCTTGTTGTGGGTGATAGGCATCGTGGCCATCGGCTATTTCTTCGGCAATATCCCGCTGGTCAAGGCCAACATGGACAAGGTCATCTGGGCCATGATCTTCGTGCCCGGCCTGTTTGTGCTGTTCGGCGCATGGCGCGCCAAACGCAAGGCGTCACGGCAGGTGGCGGCCGGTTAGGGCTTGGGTGGGGCTCGCCACGCTGGCCAGCACCGGGGAACAAGACGCCAACGTCTGCTAGGGTAAGCACCAATGACCATGCCCCTGCCACTGCTGACGAAACAGTCGGCCCTGTTCCTTGATTTCGACGGCACGCTGACCGAACTGGCGCCGCGTCCCGACGCCATCGTCGTGCACAGCGACCTGCTTTCACTGCTGCAGCGCTTGCACGATCAGCTGGGCGGTGCGCTGGCCATCGTGACCGGGCGCGCCCAGGCTGACATCGAAACTTATCTGGCCCCGCTGCAACTGCCAGCGGCCTTCGAACATGGCGCCATCCGGCGCAATGCCCAACACCAGCTTATGGTGGCCGAAACACCCGGTCTTGATGCCGTGCTGGTCGCCGCGCAGGCTTTGGCGAGGCGCCACACCGGTCTGCTGGTGGAACGCAAGCGCAGTTCGATGGCCTTGCATTTCCGGCTCGCGCCGCATCTCGAAGCCGAGTGTTTGCGTACCATGGAAGATGCGGTCAAACAGGTACCGGGCCTTCAACTGATGCGCGGCAAGGCCGTGGTCGAGGCGAAGTCGTCCAAAGTGGGCAAAGGGCGGGCCATCGATGCCTTCATGGCCGAGCCCCCGTTTGTCGGGCGAAACCCCGTGTTTGCCGGCGATGACGTGACCGACGAAGCCGGCTTCGTCGTTGTGCAACGGCGGGGCGGTTCCGGCATCAAGGTGGGCGCGGGCGATTCGCTCGCGCGGCACCGCGTTTGCGACCCGCAGGCCCTGCGCCAATGGCTGCATCAATCAGCGAATTCCATTTTATGACCGACACCATGACCGCTACCACACCCCCGCTGCCTTCGATTCGTACGGACGCAGGATTTGCCCCGCCTGCCGAGGCCACGCTCTCGCTGGGCGTGGTCGGCAACTGCGCGTTCAACGCACTGATCGATCCGCGCGGGCGCGTGGTCTGGAGCTGCCTGCCGCGCTTTGACGGTGACCCGGTGTTTCACGCCCTGCTCGGCGGGGAGGATGGCGCCGGCGAATTCGCCATCGAGATCGAGCATCTGGCCCGTAGCAGCCAGAGCTATGAGCCCAATACCGCCGTGCTGCGCACGGAACTGTGGGACTCCCACGGCCAGGGCCTGGTGATCACGGACTTCGCGCCGCGATTCCCCTCCCGAGGGCGATTCTTTCGCCCCGCCATGCTGGTGCGCCGCGTGCAGCTGCTGCAGGGTGCACCCCGCATCCGGGTGCGCCTGTCCCCGCGTTTTGACTGGGGAGCAACGTCCCCCACCATCACCTCGGGCAGCAACCACATTCGGTACATCGGCGACGACATGACGCTGCGTCTGCAAACCGATGCCTCGGTCTCGCACGTTCTGAGTGAGCAGCCGTTTCTGCTTACGCGCGAAATCAACTTCCTGTTTGGTCCGGACGAAACGCTGGAGGGCGGCGTTGGCGACACCGCACGCCATTTCGAGCAGGAGACACTGGCCTACTGGCGCAACTGGACGCAGCGCCTGGCGCTGCCACTGGAGTGGCAGGATGCGGTGATTCGCGCCGCCATCACGCTCAAGCTGTCGGTGTTCGAGGACACTGGCGCCATCGTTGCAGCCATGACCACCAGCATTCCGGAAGCGCCGGGAAGCCAGCGCAACTGGGATTACCGCTATTGCTGGCTACGCGACGCGTTTTTCGTGGTGCGGGCACTCAACAGCCTGGCCGAGGTCGGCACCATGGAGAACTACCTGGGCTGGCTCACCAATGCGGTGGTCGGCGCCAACGGCGGCCACGTCCAGCCCTTGTTCGGCATCGGCCTGGAGCACGATCTGCCCGAGCGTATCTGCGAAACCCTTCCCGGTTACCGGGGCATGGGACCGGTGCGGGTGGGCAACCAGGCCCAGGAGCACTTCCAGCACGACGTCTATGGCAATATCGTGCTCGCTGCCGCCCAGGCCTTCCACGACCAGCGCCTGATCCATCCCGCGGGCGTGGCAGAGTTCGAGCGACTGGAGCGCGTGGGCGACAAGGCCATCAGCATCTTCGACAAGCCCGACGCAGGCATGTGGGAACTGCGCACAAGGGCCCGGGTACATACATCTTCCGCGCTGATGTGCTGGGCCGCCTGCGACCGTCTGGCCAAGATCGCCACGACCTTGAAGCGTCCCGAGCGGGCCACTTATTGGAGCCAGCAGGCCCATGCCATGCGGGAGCGCATTTTGCGCGATTCCTGGAGCGAGGAGCGCCAGGCGTTTGCGGAGAGTTTTGGCGGACGTGACCTCGATGCCAGCGTGCTGCTGATGGCCGAAGTGGGCTTTCTCGACCCACTGGACCCGCGCTTCGTGGCCACGCTCAAGGCGCTGGAAGAACACCTGTGCGACGGGCCGTACATGCGGCGCTATGAAGCACCCGACGACTTCGGCGCGCCCGAGACGGCGTTCAACATCTGCACCTTCTGGCGCATCGACGCGCTGGCCCGCGTGGGACGCGTGGCCGAGGCACGCGCCATCTTCGAGACCATGCTGCAGGCGCGCAATCCACTGGGCATGCTGTCGGAAGACACCCACGCCACCACCGGCGAGATGTGGGGCAACTACCCGCAAACCTATTCGATGGTGGGCATCATCAACGCGGCCGTGCGGCTATCAGCCGCCTGGGACACGGTGATATAAGGTCAGATGGTCTTGATAGGCCGCGTTGAAAGGACCTGAATGGGACGTCTGGTGGTAGTCTCCAACCGTGTTGCCGATCCGCGCAAAGCGGCATCGGGCGGCCTTGCCGTGGCGGTCGGCCAGGCCATGGAGGCTTCCGGGGGGCTGTGGTTCGGCTGGAGCGGCAAGGTCATCGAAGACGGCACGCCCGGTGAAGGCGAGTTGCGCGTGCAAACCGCCGGCATGGTGCAGCTGGCCACCGTGGATCTGAGTCGTGAGGATCACGACAGCTACTACCTGGGCTACAGCAACGGCGTGTTGTGGCCGGTGTTTCACTACCGGCTTGACCTGGCCGATTTTGACGCCGGTTATGTGGGCGGCTACCGGCGCGTGAACCAGATGATGGCGCACAAGCTGGCCAGCCTGCTCAGGCCCGACGACATCATCTGGGTGCACGACTACCACCTCATCCCGCTGGCGGCCGAGTTGCGCGTCATGGGTTGCGGGCAGCGTATGGGGTTTTTCCTGCACATCCCGCTACCACCCCCGCTAATCCTCGCGGCCATCCCCGATCACGGCTGGCTGATCCGCTCGCTGTTCGCCTACGACCTGGTCGGATTCCAGAGCAAAGCCGATGTCGAGCACTTTTCCCGCTATGTCGGGACCGAAATCTCCGCCCGCATTCTGGGCGAGCACGAGTTTCGGGCCTACGGCAAGACGCTGCAGGTGCGCGCCTTTCCGATCGGCATCGACGTCGATGAGTTCGAAACACTCGGCAAGGGAAAAGACGCGCAGGACCTGTTCAATCAGATGCGTTCCGAGTTTTCGCGCCGTCGGCTGCTGGTCGGCGTCGAACGCATGGACTACTCCAAGGGCCTGCCGCAGCGCATCAAGGCGTTCCAGCTGCTGCTCGAAGAGTTATCCGGAGAATCTGGGCTCAGCCACGCTGATCCAGATCGCAGCGCCCAGCCGGGAGTCGGTCGATGCCTACGCTTCGTTGCGTCAGGAGCTGGAGAGCCTGTGTGGTGCCATCAATGGCAACTTCGGGGAACTGGACTGGATGCCCGTGCGCGCCATCCACCGCAACGTGGCACGCAAACGCCTGCCCGGCCTGTACCGGGCGGCTTGTGTGGCGCTGGTAACCCCCTTGCGCGACGGCATGAACCTGGTGGCCAAGGAGTTCATCGCGGCGCAGGACCCGGCCGATCCGGGCGTGCTGATCCTGTCGCGTTTTGCCGGCGCCGCCGAGCAATTGCACGAAGCCTTGCTGGTGAACCCCTACGATACGGCGCGCACCGCCGAAGCCATGCAGCGCGCGCTGCAAATGCCGCTGGAAGAACGCCAGCAGCGCCATCAGGCCTTGTTGCAAAGGATTCGTGATCAGGATGTGTACTGGTGGAGAAAAGAATTCCTCGACGCCCTGGGTCGATAAGGCGTTCAGACTTCGACGAGCAGGCGATCAGCATCTGGCGCCACTTGCTCTGCAAGGCCGGCGAGCAGCCCATCGTCTCGGGCGGTTGCCCGCCTGTACCAGCGGATGCCGCACGGACGTCAGTCGGGAACCTAGACCGACCGGCTGCGCGCCAGCGGCGGGTTGCGCGAGAAATAGCCTTCGATGCCGCGCACCAGCGCGTCGGCCAGTTGCGCCAGGTATTTCTCGTCGTTGAGCTTGGCCTCTTCCTCGGGGTTGCTGATGAATGCCGCCTCGACCAGCACGCTGGGTATGTCGGGCGCCTTGAGCACGGCGAATCCGGCCTGTTCGACGCGCGGTTTGTGCAATTTGCCGATGCGCCCGATCTCGCCCAGCATGGCGCTGCCGAGTTGCAGGCTGTCCTTGATCTGGGCGGTGGTGCTCATGTCGAGCAGAGCGCGCTGCACCTCGGCATCGCGCGAGTTCACGTTGACGCCGCCGATCAGATCGGCCTTGTTCTCCTTGTCGGCCATCCAGCGTGCGGCGCTGCTCGACGCGCCGCCCTGGCTCAGCGCAAATACGCTGGCACCTTGTGGCCGCGGTGTGTAGAACGCATCGGCATGCAGGCTGACGAACAGGTCGGCCTGTACGCGCCGTGCCTTTTGCACCCGCACATGCAGCGGCACGAAAAAGTCGGCATCGCGCGTGAGGTAGGCGCGCATCGCGTTGCCGCCAACCGTCATGCCGTTGATGCGCTCGCGCAGCTGATGGGCCAGGCGCAACACCACGTCCTTCTCGCGTGTGCCGCCCGGTCCGATGGCGCCGGGGTCTTCGCCGCCGTGGCCAGGATCGAGCGCGATGATGATCAGGCGGTCGGTGCGGGTTTGGACGCTCGGGCCAGTGGCGGGGCGTTTGCTGCGGGTGTTCGCCACGATGGCGGCTGGCGCCGGGGCGGCTTCGTCCGCGCCCGGGGGCGCCGGGTTGGTCGGCGGCCGCCGCGACCGGACCGTCCGCAATACTTGTCGCGCGTTGGGCAATCAGGTCGCCCAGGGGATCGCCTGCGGCCGCTGGCGGCGCGGCGCCGACGGTAACAGTGTCCCGGCGCGCCACACTGGGCAGATCGCGGATGCGCTCGGCGATCAGCGCTTCCAGCGGGTCTTCGATGACGTTGGGCACCAAGTCCAGCACCAGCCGATGCTGGTAGGCGGCGACCGGCAACAGCGTGAACACCTGCGGTTTGGCGGGCTGCTTGAGGTCGAGCACCAGCCGCACGACATCGGGTGCAAACTGTCCGACGCGGATGCCGGCGATGGTCGGGTCGTCGGCGCCTACCTTGGCCACCAGTTCCTTCAATGCGGCATTGAGTTCGATGCCTTCGATGTCGACCGCCAGGCGCGGTGGATTGCCGACAAACAACTGGCTGGTCTTGAGCACGGCATCCGACTCGATGGTCACGCGCGAGTAGTCGGGTGCCGGCCAGACGCGCACCGCCAGGATGGTGGCGCCACGTGCGATTTCGGCCGTGCCCAGCAGCAGCACCATACTTCCCATCTGAAGCAGGTCGCGGCGTTTCATGCGGACACCTTCTCGAGCAAGGCGGCGCCCGCGGCACTGTTTGCAATCAGCCTGATCTGGCGCACGGCGTCGGTCTGCACCGCGATATGGATGTCCAGGTCGGAAGGCGGCAACTTGGCCGCCACCTTGTCCGGCCACTCAACCAGCTTGAGTCCGTCGCTGGCGAAGATCTCGCGAAAGCCCGCTTCCTCCCACTCGTTCGGGTCGTCGAAGCGGTAGAAGTCGAAATGCCAGATGTCCAGCGGTCCGCCGCCCGCCGTCGTGGTGTCCAGAGCATAGGATTCGAGCACCGCGTAGGTCGGGCTCTTGATGCGCCCGCTTACGCCCAGGGTCTGCAACAGGTAACGCACAAAGCAGGTCTTGCCGGCACCGAGTTCGCCATGCAGTGCCACGAAGCAATGCGCCAACGCCGGTTGCGCCGCCAGGCTGGCGGCGAAACAGGCGGGTCGAGGCCTCGTCGGGCCAGACCAGGCTTTTTACAATGGGCAGATGGAGTCCACCCGCATGCTCGTCGATCAAGATCAATTGTCTGGTCGCATCACGCGATGGGGTCAGGAACTGGGATTCTCGCAAATAGGCTTCGCCCGGATCGATTTATCCGGTGCTGAGCAGGGTTTGCTGTCGTGGCTGGGCAACGGTTTTCACGGCGACATGGCCTATATGGCCTTGCACGGACTCAAAAGAGCCCGCCCCGATGAACTGGTGCCGGGCACCGTCACGGTGCTCACCGCGCGCATGGACTATTTGACCACAGGCACTTCGCCGCAATGGCAGCAGATCGAGTTCGAACGGCTCGATCGTGCGCCCGAAGCCATCGTCTCCGTGTATGCGCGGGGCCGCGACTACCACAAGGTGTTGCGTCAGCGGCTACAAAAGCTGGCCGAGCGCATCCGCGGCGAGATCGGGCCAATGGGCTTTCGCGTATTCACCGACTCGGCGCCGGTTCTCGAGGCAGAGCTTGCGGCGCGCAGCGGTATGGGTTGGCGCGGCAAGCACACGCTGGTGCTCAGCCGCGACGCCGGTTCGATGTTCTTTCTGGGTGAAATTTTCCTTGACATGCACTTGCCCGAAAGTGCGCCGGTGTCGTCCCATTGCGGCAGTTGTAACGCCTGTATCGATATATGTCCGACGCGCGCGATTGTTGCGCCATACCAACTGGACGCGCGACGCTGCATTTCCTACCTGACGATCGAGCACGCCGGCGCAATACCGATGGCGTTGCGCCCACTCATCGGCAACCGTATTTATGGCTGTGACGATTGCCAGCTGGCTTGCCCGTGGAACAAGTTTGCGCAGCGAACTGCCTTGCCGGACTTCGACCCGCGCAGCGGCCTTGTCGGTGCGCAGCTGGTGACCCTGTTCGCATGGAGCGAGGCGCAGTTCCTGAGTTTCACCGAAGGCAGCCCGATTCGGCGCATCGGCCATGAGCGTTGGTTGCGCAACATTGCGGTAGCGCTGGGCAATGCCTTGTGCGATGCGTTCGACCCGAGCATCGAGCAGGCCTTGCTGGCGCGCGCCGAGCACCCGAGTGCCCTGGTACGCGAACATGTGGCCTGGGCCTTGGGCGACGCTGAATAAGTCCCCGCGCAAGAGCGCGCCTTGGGTTCGGATGGGATGCAAGGCGCAAACCACAGCCATAGCCCCAGCTATGGCGAGGATTTGCAACGCCGCAGACCGCCGAAACCAAGGATGCGATCGCCGCGAGGGACTTGTTCAGCGTTGCCCTTGGGCTACCATAGCAACCGTGTCCCGGTTTGAAGCCCGACTGATCGCAGTCTGCCCTTTTTCATGAAACCCATCCGCCTGCTTGTCATTGATCCCCAGAACGACTTCATGGACGTCGATGGGGCCGCTTTGCCGGTGCCCGGTGCGAGCGCAGATATGGACCGTCTGAGTGGCTTCATCGCGGCTGTGGCCGGGCATATCGATGACATCGTCGTCACACTCGACTCGCATGCCAGTGTGGGCATCGAGCGCACCACCTTCTGGCTCGATGCCAAGGGGGCTGCGGTGTCACCGTTCACCGCCATCACGGCGGCCGACTTTGAGGCTGGCCGCTACCGCCCGCGCGACGAACGCCGTGCGCCTGAGGTCATGGCCTATCTGCAGGCGCTTGAGGCCGGCGGCGAACGCACCCTGATGGTCTGGCCGGTGCATTGTGTACTCGGCACCTGGGGCCACAATATCGCGCCGGTGCTGGCGACGCAACTCGCCGCCTGGGAACTGTCCAGTGGGCAGACCTGCGAAAAGGTGCTCAAGGGGCTGCACCCGATGACCGAACAGTACAGTGCGTTCCGGGCTGATGTGCCACGGGCCGACGATCCGCGTACCGGGCTCAACACGGCGCTGCTGTCGCGCCTCGGTAGTGGCGACGAACTGCTGGTGGTGGCCGGCGAGGCCTTGAGCCATTGTGTGGCCGCGTCCGGTCAGGACATGTTGGCGAGCATGGACGCCGCGCGGCTGCGCAACACGGTGTTCCTGACCGACTGCATGAGCCCGGTCGCCGGTTTCGAGGCTGCAGGGGCGGCCTTCGTGCAGCAGTTGCAGGCCCTGGGCGTGCGCATGCAGACAGCGCAGGAAGTCGCCGGACAGTTCAAATGACGCGCCCTTTCGGTCTCGCGAGCCGCCCGCCTGTATGCCGGTGTGAGCCTGGACGGTGGTCATGACCGATCAGGGCAACGCCCAGGTCACGAACACCTCCGACCCGGTGCTGGGGCGGTTTGCGCGCGCCAGCGTCGCGGCCGGTGCGGTGGCGGGCGCCAGTGCCGAACAATTGCTGCAATTGACGCCGGCCATGCTGACGCGCACGCCGATGCGCTGGTTGCTCGGTTGGTGGATGGTGGCGCAGTTCGCCGCGCAGATGCTGGTGCTGATGCTGTCACCATCGAGCTACCGCCGCAGCCAGCATCCGGCGCTTTATCACCAGATGCATGCTGCCTGCGTGCCGCTGTTGCCCGGCTTTGTCGCGATGTCGGCAGTGCTCAGCCTGGTGATCATCCACATTGTGGTGGCCACGGCCCAATCCTACGGCTTGTCCCAGTTCGCGCTGGACGTGCTGGTGCGCACGCTGGTGCTTGAATTGCTGCCTTTGCTCGTCGCCTTGTATGTGGCCTTGCGCTTCACCATGCCGGCCGGAGAGGCCGTCGCCGAATTGCGCGAACAGGGACAATTGCAGGCACTGTGGCGTTCCGGCGGAGATCCGGCGCGGGACGTGATGCTGCCGCGCGTACTCGGTGGCGTGTTCGCGGTGGTGATGCTGGCCGCGCTCAGTGCCATCATGGCGCTGCTGATGACCTATATCACCCTGTACGGATTTACCAGCTGGGGCTTTGCCGCCTATACGCGCGATGTCGGGCAGGTGTTCAATCCGGCTGCCACGGTGATCCTGTGCATGAAGGCCTTTTTCTTCAGCCTGGTGGTGGCCATCCTGCCGATGGCGCCCGATCCGCGCCGTGACGGTGCGGCCTTGCGCCGGCGCGACGAAATCAGCCAGCTCGGTCGCCTGTTCGCGCTGATCCTGCTGATCGAGGTGTTGTCGCTGGTCGGCAACTATTATTGATACCCATCTGCCCATGACCGTGCCATCCGACCAACCACCGCCGGTAGCGAACCTGGAGCTCAAGGCACGTCTGCTGCTGCTGGTCATGGTGGCGCTGGTGGCCGGCGCCATCGGCTACCTGATGTTCGCGCGCGGTGCATTCGAGCGGACGCAGTCGGTGGTGCTGATTGCCGACGATTCCGAGGGCATATCGGTAGGCATGACCCTGACGTTCTCGGGTTTTCCCATCGGTCGGGTAGGGCGTATCGAACTTTCGGAAGAAGGCAATGCGCGCATCATCGTGAACGTGCCGCAAAAGGATGGTCGCTGGCTGCGCGAGTCCAGCGTGTTCACGATGGAAAGCGGCCTGGTCGGCGGCACCAAGATTCGGGCTTTTACCGGCGTGCTCACCGATGCGCCCTTGCCAGACGGAGCCGAACGCAAGGTGCTGCGCGGTGACGCAGCAGCCGAGATTCCGCGCATGGTGGCCAGCGTGCGGGAGTTGGTGGACAACCTGGGCGCTTTGACGGGCCCGGACGCACCGCTGAACCAGAGCCTGGCCAACCTGCAGCTGGCGGCGCAAAAGCTCAATGGGCCACGCGGTGCGATCGGCGTGTTGCTCGGCAATGACACCGACGCACGGCAGTTGTCCCAGGCGCTGGCGCGCAGCAATGCGCTGATGGCGCGGCTTGACGGCCTGGTGCTCAAGGCCGACGGCATTGCCGTACGCACCGACGGCCTGATTGCCCGTGCTGACGATCAGGTGTTCTGGTTCCGACGGGCGTGATGCGCGAGACCCGCGCCACCGTGGTGCAACTCAATGGCCTGCTGCTCGAGGCACGCAACAGTCTGAAGAAGGTCGACGCGGTGTTGGTGGAAGCCCAGGCGATTGGCGCCAACACGCGTGAGGCCACCACCGACCTGGGTGCCTTGCGCGCCGAGGTCGAGGCCAGTTTGCGCAAAGTCGAACATCTGGTCAACGAGGTCAATCGCAAGTGGCCTTTTGCCCGTGACGCCGAGATCAAGCTGCCATGACGAGAAAGCTTCGCTGGCTTGGCTTGTTGGTCGTCGCCGTGCTGGCAGCCTGCGCGAGTGGCTCCCCGCCGCCGGACTGGCAACTCAACGCGCAGGGTGCGATCGAGCGCGCGCAGGACGCCTATCTGTCGGGCAACAGCGCCATTGAAGCCGTCGAATTTGCCCGCGCGCGCTCGCAGGTTGCCCGCACCGGACGCGCCGATCTGCTGGCGCGCGTCGAACTGGTGCGGTGTGCGACCCGTGTCGCGAGTCTGGTGCTCGAGCCCTGCCAGGCCTTCGAGGCCTTGGCGCAGGACGCGGCGCCGCCAGAGCAGGCCTATGCCAGTTATCTGGCCGGACAGGTCACGGCCGCCCAGGTGCCGCTGCTACCCGGGCAGCATCAGGCGCTGGCGCTTGCGGGTGCCAACGGTGCGGCCGTGGCGGCGTTGGACGATCCGCTGTCGCGCCTGGTCGCGGCCGGTGTGCTGATGCGCCGCGGCCAGGCCGACGCGCTGACCATTGCCACGGCCATCGACGCGGCGTCGTCTCAGGGTTGGCGCCGTCCGCTGCTGGCCTGGCTCGGTGTGCAGGCACTGCGCGCAGAGCAGGCTGGCGACGGCGAGGCCTTGGCCCGCATCCGCCGGCGCATCCTGCTTGTGGCTGGCGAGACGCCGCGCTGAGGCCTGCGACGCAGCATCCCATGGTGGCCCTTATGCGACGCTATTTCGCCTGGGCGGCGAGCACCCCGGTGCTGCTCGGTTCGTTGACCTGGTCGTTGGTCTCGCTGCTGCTGCTGTTCCCGGCCTTGTCGTTGGACGCGCCCTTGCTTGATGTGCGCGACGGCTACAGCCATGCGGAACTGATCGCCGCGATGACGCAGTACGGAGAGTCCGGTCGGCGCATCTATGCCTGGGCCAGCCCGACCATCGACACCTTGTTTCCGATCGCCTATGTGACTCTGTCCAGCGGCATCTTGTACCGATTTCGCCCGTTCGAACGCTTGTGGGCAAGCGCCTGGATTCCGGTGCTTGCCGGCTTGTGGGATCTGTGCGAGAACGCCCAGATCACGGCCATGCTGCTGATGTTCCCGGCCGTCACCGAGCGCCAGGTCGCATGGGCGTCCTTTTTTACCCATGTCAAGATCGCCTACTTCGGGCCGGCCTACCAGTTGCCGGCCATCGCCTTCCTGCTGATTGCGCTCTGGCGCTTTCTGGTGCGCGCGCGCCAGAGCCGGTGAGTGCAGCGTTGGCGCGGCGTACCTGTGCACATGCTGATGGCCATGGTCGGCGATGCGATACTGGGGCGGCAGGCAAGCCCGCGTTTGGCCGGCGGAGCGTCAGTTGCCGCAATGTGATGGTGAATGGTCTTATTGGAGGGTTACCCGCATGTTGTCTACAAGTTTCATCATCGTGATCCTGCTGGCCATCGTGCTGGGGATGGGCGTTGCGATCTACAACCGGCTGACCCGTCTGCGCAACGCCATCGCCAATGGCTTTGCCCAGATCGATGTACAGCTCAAGCGTCGTTATGACCTGATTCCCAACCTGATCGAGACCGCGCGCAAATACCTGCAGCATGAGCGCGAGACCCTCGAAGCGGTGATCAATGCGCGCAATCAGGCCCAATCTGCCGCGGGCAAGGTGCGTGCGCGATCCCGCCGGTGCGGGCCACGTCGCTGCCTTGGGTGCAGCCGAGGCGGTGCTCGGTGGTGCACTGGGCCGGTTGATGGTGGTGGTCGAGTCCTATCCTGAACTCAAGGCCGATCGCAACATGCGCGAATTTGCCGAGGAGTTGACATCGACCGAAAACCGCATCGGCTTCGCGCGCCAGTCCTACAACGACGCCGTGCTGCAGTACAACGATGCGGCCATGCAATTCCCGGCCAGCGTGATTGCCGGCCTGTTCTCGTTTCGCGAGGCCACGATGTTGCAGGCCACGCAATCGGCGGCCGAGCGCAGCGCGCCGCAAGTGCAGTTCTGATCCCCGACCGCCTGCTGCGACGAGCCGATTCGATGCCCAGGCCCTGAGCCCCCGTGCGGTTTCGCCAGCATCAGGATCAGGCCCGCGCCGCGACCCGGCGCCTGCTGCTGCTGTTCCTGCTGACGGTGGCGCTGACGGTGGCCGCGCTCAACGGGGTGCTGGCCTTGCTGTGGAAGTTGCAACTCGGCGGCTTGCTGGGCTACCCGCGCTGGTTCTTCGAGACCAATAGCGCCGTGGCCACGGTGTTCATCCTGGGCGGCAGCTGGATCGAGTCGTTGCAACTGCGTCGCGGTGGCGCCCAAGTAGCGCAGATGGTGGGCGGATGCGAGGTGCTGGTCCCGGGTGATGGACTTGAACAGCGCTTGCGCAACATCGTCCAGGAGATGGCCATCGCGTCGGGACTCAAGCCGCCGCGGGTATTCGTGTTGCCGCGCGATGACAGCATCAATGCATTTGCCGCCGGATGGGAGCAGCACGACAGCGTGATCGCCGTCACCCGTGGTGCCATCGAGCGACTCACGCGCGACGAACTGCAAGGCGTGGTGGCGCATGAGTTCAGCCATATCCTGCACGGCGACGCCCGGCTGAACATGCGGCTGATCGGCCATGTCTGGGGCTTGCAACTGCTGTTCATGCTCGGGCGTGACCTGTTCGACATGACCGATGCGCGCGGACGGCGCAGTGTGTTCGTGTTGCTCGGTCTGGCTCTGATGGGTGTGGGCAGCATCGGCTGGCTGGCCGGGCGTTTGCTCAAGGCCGCGGTCTCGCGCCAGCGCGAATTCCTGGCCGATGCCGCAGCCGTGCAGTTCACACGGCTGCCCGGCGGCATTGGTGGCGCCTTGCGCAAGATAGCCGGACAGCATTCCCCAGAATCGCCGCGGGTACGCAGCTCGCGCGCCGAAGTGATCTCGCACATGTTGCTCTCGTCCGACATCTTCATCCGCGGCGGTGCCCTGGCCACGCATCCGCCGCTGGCCGAGCGGATCCGGCGGGTTTTTGGTCGCTCCATGCCGCCATTGCCCAGCCCGGTGCTGGCGGCCCCCGAGGCGGAGCCCGACCAAGCCGGCATTGGTGCGCCCTTGCCGTGGCACGATGCGCAAGAGCCGGTGGCGGCGTTCGCGTCCGATGCGCACGTCGTAGCGGACGGGACCACGGATTCAGGCGTCGCAGATGCGTATGGCGCGGCGGCGCCATCCTCGATGCGAGGGAAGGGGGTGTCTGCGGATTGGCTCGACGTCATGCTGCAGTTGCCCTTCGCGCCGGATCTGGCGGCGGCCACGCTGGCCTTTCTGCTGGCGCCGGGTGATGCGCCGCAAACACGAGTCTGGCGTGAACTGTTTGGGCATCACGCGCCGGCCGAGCTCGATCGCCTGCTGCGTCAGCGGCAGGCCCTCGAGCCGTCCAGCCGGTTGCCGGCGTTCGAGCGGCTGCTCACACGCTGCGCCGCACTGGCTTTGGCGCAGCGGCGCCAGCTGCGCCGGCAGGCGCATCACATCGTGCGGGCCGATGGTCGGCTCAGTCTGATCGAGTTGTGGTCTTGCCTGTTGTTGGATCATGTGCTGGAACTGGCCCGCGAAAGCGTGTTGCGCGAGACGCATGCCCTGAGCCTGTCAGCCTGTGCCGGGGCGATAGGCACGATCACCGATGTGCTGGCCTGGCAACATGGTGAATCGGGTACTGACGCGGCTGCGCTGGCACGCCACTGGCGTCAGGCCACCGATCTGGCGCTGGAGCTGGTGCCGCAGGCCGGCAACAACGACACGCCACCGACATCGGCCGCCTTGCGCGCGGCCATGCGCCAACTGGCGCGGCTGGCGCCGATGCGTAGGCCGCATCTGCTGAAAACCTGGTGTGCCCTGGTCAGCAGCGATGCCCGCGCGCCAGCGCAACCTGTATGGGACAGCCTGCGCTGCATCTGTCTGCTCATCGATACCCCGTTGCCACCCCAGGTACAGGCACGCTTTCATGCGCCGGCAGCACACCGGCTCTGACGCAGGGGCGAAAGTCAGAGGTTGCGCAGAACGCCGAGGGCAAACGGCAGGCTGGCCATGCCCAGCAAGGTGGACAAGGTGACCAGGCCGGCGGCATAGGCGCCGTCGTAACCCATGCGCACCGCTAGCACGTAGCAACTCGACGCCGTTGGAAGTGCCGAAAAAATCAACAATACGGTCTGCTGTGCGTCGTCCAGGCCCGTCAGCCGTCCGATCAGCCAGGCAACGACGGGCAGCCAGAAGTGCCGGATCGACAGCAAGGCCACTGAAAGGACTTTGGCGTCATTCATGCGTCCCAATTGCAGCCCCGCACCGGCCGCCAACAAGCCCATGGCCAGGGCGGCCGCGCCAATGCGTGTGGCGGTTGGAACCAGGATTTCCGGCATCGTGAAACCGGCCAGATTGGCGATCAGTCCGGCCACGGTGGCCAGAATCAGCGGATTGCGCACCAGTTCGCGCACGAAGCCGCGCTGGGCGTGGCGCGCCATGGGCCAGACGGCGCCGACGTTGAGCAGCGGCACGCACACGCCGATCAGTACAGCAATCAGCACGGTGCCAGGACCGCCCAGCAGGCGTTCGGCCAGCGCCAGCGCGATATAGGTATTGAAGCGGAACGCCACCTGAGCCCCGGCCGCGTGTTCGCGCCGATCAATGCGCTGACCGATCCAGGGCAGGTAGGGAAGCACATAGGCCATGGCGATACCGCTCAGGCACAAACCCCAGCCGGCAAACACCAGCGTCGATGTGGCAGCCAGATCAATCGGGCTCTTGACGATGGAGTGGAACAGCAGGACCGGAAACAGCAGGTAGTAGACCACGCCCTCGATGGGCGCCCAGACGCTGCGGTTCAGCGGCGTATAGCGGCAAACAAGAAATCCGATCAGGATCAGCGAAAAATCGGGGAACAGGAGTTGGGCGTAATTCACCGGATGGAGCATACCAAGTGCGCGAGGCGCGATGGTCTGGTTTTGGCACCGGTGTGCGGCGCGAGAGCATGCGTCGGGCGGCAGCCGTTACCATCGGTCGCCAGGCGCGGCCGCGCTCGGCGCCCTGGGGGACCCGGGCACGACGGCCTTTTGTACGACCCCCATCCACCGACCATGACCGCAGCAACTTCGAACCCGACCGACCTGATAGCGGTCGATGCCTTCACCGACGCGGTGTGGCTCGAGCAGGGCCTGTCCAGAAACACGCTGGCCGCCTATCGGCGCGACCTCGTATTGCTGTCGGCATGGTTGCAGGCGCAAGGGGTTGCTTTGCTCGATGCGAGCGAGCCGCGAGCTCAATGCCTATTTCGCGGCGCGCCATGCGCAGACCAAGGCGAGCACGGCGAATCGGCGATTGACAGTCTTCAAGCGCTTTTTTCGCTGGGCCTTGCGCGAGCATCGGCTCACCGCCGACCCGACGCTCAAGCTGCAGGCAGCGCGCCAGGCCTTGCGCGTGCCCAAGTCGCTGACCGAGGCGCAGGTCGAGGCCTTGTTGGAAGCGCCCGATGTGTCGACCTTGCTGGGCGTGCGCGACCGCACCATGCTGGAGCTGATGTATGCCAGCGGCCTGCGTGTGAGCGAACTGGTCGGGCTTGCGCGTGCTCAACATCAGCCTGCAGGAAAATGTGCTGCGGGTGTTCGGCAAGGGCAACAAGGAGCGCCTGGTGCCGTTTGGCGAGGAAGCCAGCGCCTGGTTGGGCCGCTATCTGGAGCAGGTCAGGCCGCAGTTGCTGGGCCAACGCCAGAGCGTGGCGCTGTTTGTCACCAGCAGCGGCATCAATGCCGGCAGCGCGATGTCGCGCGTGATGTTCTGGAGCATCGTCAAGAAATATGCGCGTCACGCGGGGCTGGCGACAGCCCCGTCGCCGCACACACTGCGCCATGCGTTTGCCACGCACCTGCTCAACCACGGTGCCGATCTGCGTGCCGTGCAGATGCTGCTGGGCCATGCCGACATCTCGACCACGACGATCTACACCCATATCGCGCGCGAGCGGCTCAAGTCATTGCATGCCCACCATCACCCGCGCGGGTGATGCACTCTACCAGCTGCGCACGCGGCCGGTATCGACATGCACGAACTGATCGCGCAGTATAGGTTCCGACACCACCGGCCTTGAGCGCAAGTGCCGCATCGCGCAGATCGGTCAGCGGCACACCCGGCAGCCGGATGTCGATGGCCTTGCCGTCCATGTGCAGGCTGCGCTTGGCCACGCCACCGCCGCGCGTGTTGCGCAGGCGGTCATTGGTTTTGGGGCATCGGTAACCGGAGATCACCTGGAAAGCCTGGCTTGCACCCAGCGACATCTGCAGATCGTGCAACAGGTCGAGCAGACCGCGGATCGATGTGGCCGACTTCGCCCGTGTAATGGTCGCGCAGGAAGTGGTTCAACTGCTGCTCGGCCTGCGGCAGGTATTCGCCTGCCGCCGCATACACGATGGCAATCTTCTCGCCAGTGTGGGTATGGTCGAATTTCAGACTGCGGGTTTCGCTTCGCGTGGACGCGGCAAAAGCGGGCAGCGCGAACAGCGGAAGGGCGGTTCCGGCAAGGGCCAGGCGGGTGGTCTGGAACAGCATCCGGCGGCGTGCCGGCTGGAGCATCGTGGATTTCGGCATGCCCGGGAGGGTATCACGTCATGTTTTATCGCAGCCCGTTGTCGGGTATTGCGGCATGACGCAAGTCGCGCGAGCGTGCCAGCAGTGCCTGCGCCAGCGTCGCGTCGTGGCCGTACAGGTCGTCCAGGAAGAACACCATGCCCTCTTTGACCACCACCGTGCTGTAGGCGAGCAGCACCGGAATCGGCTCGCGCAGGCGGATGGTGCGCGACTGCCCCGAGGTCATGGCATCGCGTATGCGCTGCTCGCTCCAGTCCGGATCGTCCTGCAATACGAAACGCGCCAGCGCCACCGGCGCCTCGACGCGGACACAGCCATGGCTGAAGTCGCGCCGCGGTCGCGCGAACAATCGGGGTGTCGGCGTGTGGTGCAGGAAGATGGCGTCGTTGTTCGGAAAAATGAACTTGATGTCGCCCAGGGCGTTGCGCGGACCGGGGCGCTGGCGGATGCGCGAAGTGCCTGCCATCACCGCATCGAGTTGGGCGTCGTCCAGCGTGTCGACGACCTGGCCGGCGCGGTGACGAACTCGAATCCCTGATCGGTGAAATGGGCCGGATCCAGGCGCAGGCGCGGCACCAGTTCCTTGTGCGCGATGGAGCGCGGCACGTTCCAGTACGGGCTGAATTCGATGAAGCGCATGTCTTCGTCGAACAGCGGCGTGCGGGTGTCCAGGGCCTTGCCGACGATGATGTTCATCGTCAGTTTGACGTCGACCTGTCCCTCGCTGACCTCGTAGGCACGCAGCACGAACTCCGGCACGTTCACGACGATCATGCGGTGCGCCTGCAACAAGGGGGTCCAGCGCATGCGCTCCATGGTCAGTGCGATCTGGCGCGCGCGTTGGTGCGGCGTCACATCGAGTTGGCGCAGCGTATTGCGTCCGACCACGCCATCGACCTGCAGGCCATGGCGCAGCTGGAAGCGCTCGATCGCCGCCACCAACGGCACATCGATGACGCTGGGTGCCGGCATCGCCGGATCCAGGTCTCCGAGTGTCTGGAGCCGTCGCGTCAGCATGTCCAGGCCGGCATAGGACTGGCCGGCCAGCAGCTTGCCCCCACTCGGTGCCGGCAATGGCGTGGCCCACGCATGGTGCTGGCCCAGCCCCTGGTAGAACTGCAGCGCCTCAGTCAGTTGCTGCGCCATGGGTGTCTGCTGCGCCAGTTGGCGCGCCAGCGCCTCGACGCCGATACCCGCCAAGGCCGATTGCAGCCGCGCGTCGATATCGGTCGCAGACCTGCGCGTGGGCGCAAATCTTTCGCCGATGCGCCCCGGCACGATGCGCCCGTGGGACAGATCGGACATATAGCGCTGAACAGCCTGTGTCAGCGCGTTGTCGAGCTGGCTGCGCTGCGGCTCGGTGGCAACGGGGCGGCGCCGGGCGAGTTGCAGCGCCTGCACCAGACGCTGGGCGTCATAGTCGGCCGGCTCCAACCCCTGTGTGGCAGCCGATTGCAGCAACGCGACCGCGGCCAGCGCCTGTGCGTTCGGTCGCTCGCCTTCGAACCACAGCAGTGCAGGCTCGGCGAAGGCTGCTCAGGGAGGCGCACATGCAGACCAGCCCGGACCAGGCACGCAGCTTGCGGCGCCAAGGGCTGCCGCAAGCAGGTTTGTCTGCGCGCGTTCGGGGCGGGGCGGTTTGTGGGCAAGCGTGAATCACAAGGGCCAAGCATAGTCGGGATCGGCGCCAGGCATGGTCAGCAAGGGCGATGGCCGCGCAGTAGCGGTTTCAGGCTCAGTCTGCGCGCCAGATCTCCCGCATCGCGGCTTCGAAGTTGCGCGCGATCGTGTCCTGCTCCGGATGGCGTCCGCCTTGCATGGCAACGCGGCCCGCGACGATGACTTCGTCCAGGGTCGGCTCGCCCGAGCCGAAGACCAGCGCGTCGAGGTGATGCGACGCCGGTATGCCGCGCAGCGCCGGTGCCGAGGTGTCGAGCACCAGCGCGTCGGCCCTGGCGCCGCGCACCAGGCCCCAGGCGGGCTGCCCGCTGGCGGCGCCGCCTGCACGCAGCGCAGCTTCGAACAGTCGCGCCGCTGTGGAGGCTTGCTGTGCCGGGCATCGCCGCCACATTGCGTTTGCGATGGACCAGACGCTGACCGTATTCGAGCCAGCGCAGTTCTTCGGGCCAGTTGCGCACCACCTGGCTGTCTGATCCTATGGCCATCGGCACACCGGCCTTGAGCCAGAGTGCCAGATCGGTCAGACCATCACCCAGGTTGCCCTCGGTGGCCGGACAGATCACGATGGCGGCGCCGCTGCGTGCCACCGCGTCGACCTCTTGCGCTGTGACGTGGGTGGCGTGCACCAGTTGCCAGCGCGCATCCGGCGCCAACTCGGCGCACAGATAGCCGATCGGGCGCCGGCCGGTGGCTTGCAGACAGTCGTCGACCTCGGCCGTCTGTTCGGCCACGTGGATATGGATCGGCATAGACGCATCGCCGACCAGGGCCATCAGTTCCTGGATGGCCGGCTTGCCGGCTGCGCGCAACGAATGCACGGCAACGCCCGCATTGACGTTGGCCCGTGCGCTGGCCTGCACGGCAAGGCAAAACTCGTACACCATGGTTGGCGACCCGGCAAAGCGGCGCTGGTCATCGCGCAACTGCGGCTGGTTGAAGCCGGCGCGCTGGTACAGCACCGGCAGCAGCGTCAGGCCGATGCCGGCATCCTGCGCGGCGTCGGCAATGGCCCAGCCCATCGTCGCCGGATCGGCATAGGCCGTGCCGTCGAGGTCATGGTGCAGGTAATGAAACTCGCAGACCTGGGTATAGCCGCCGCGCAGCAGTTCCACATAGAGCTGGGCGGCAATCGCGCGCATCTGCTGCGGCGTGATGCGCAAGGCCACCCGGTACATGCGTTCGCGCCAGGACCAGAAGTCGTCCGACTCCGATTCGCGGCGTTCCGACAGGCCGGCAAACGCACGCTGGAAGGCATGGCTGTGGGCATCGACCAGGCCCGGCAGCAGCGGCCCGGCCAGCTTGCGCGCATGGGCCGGCGCCTGTGCGACACCGGCAGTGATGTGCATCCCAGCGGCCCTGGTTGTCGATGTCGAGCAACACCGAAGTCTGCCAGCGGCCGTCGATCCAGGCCTGCGGGGCCCACAGTGTGCGGTGCTCAGACATGGGGTCTCCAATCGAGCATGGTCTGCACCAGTGCGCGCAGCGTCGGTTCGAGCTCGCGCGGCCCGCACGGGATCGAGCGCATAGGGCGGCACCTCCTGCATGTAGGTGCTCCAGCACATCTCGAGCTGGATCGCATGGATGCCGTCGTGCGGCTGGCCATGGTGGCGGGTGATATGGCCGCCCTTGAAGCGGCCGTCGGTGACCTGGGTGAACCGGTCCTGGGTTTGCAGCACCTGCATCAGGGCGGCGCGCAGGTCGGGAGCGCAGCTCGCGCCGTTGACCGTGCCCAGGTTGAGGTCGGGCAACTGTGCCTTCGAACAGCCACGGCAGCGCCGACTTGATGCTGTGGCCGTCGAACAGCACGGCATGACCATGCGCGGCCTTGATGCGCGCGAGCTCCTGCGCCAGCGCGTCGTGGTAGGGCTGCCAGTAGCTCTGGCGACGGTGGGCGATCTCGATCGGCATCCGGCGCCTGGCCGTCGTGGTAGATCGGCTCGCCGGTGAAAAAGCGGGTCGGGCACAACTCGGTGTTGTTGGCGCCGGCATACATCGGGGTGTTGTCGGGTGCGCGGTTGAGGTCGATCAGAAAACGCGAATAGCGCGGCACGATCAGGCTGGCGCCGAGGTCCTTGGCAAAGGCGTACAGCCGTTCGAGGTGCCAGTCGGTGTCCTCGACGTCGAGCGCGCGCGGCAGATAGCGATGATTCTGGTCGACCGGGATACGCGTGCCGACATGCGGCACGCTGATCAGCAGCGGCCTGCTGCCGCGGTGCAGTGTGTAGATGATGTCGGTCATGCGGTGCTGTCCTTGCCGCCGACGATGACGCGCCGGCATGGGTTGTGGCCGAACCAGTAGGCCAGTTCGTCGTGGATGCTCCAGTTCCCAGGCGGCGAAATCGGCGCGCATGCCAGCCACCAGTCGGCCGCGGTCGTGCAGGCCGAGCGCGCGGGCGCCGTGGGCGGTGACGCCGAGCACGGCTTCGAGCGGGGTCATGCGAAACAGCGTGCAGGCCATGTTGATCATCAGCAGCAACGACAGGCCGGGGCTGGAGCCGGGATTGTGGTCGCTTGCCAGCGCGATCGGCACGCCGGCAGCGCGCAGGGCCTCGATCGGTGGCAGGCGGGTCTCGCGCAGGTAGTAGTAGGCGCCGGGCAGCAACACCGCCACCGTGCCGCTGGCGCGCATGGCGGCGATGCCGTCCTCGCTGAGCCATTCCAGGTGATCGCAGGACAGGGCGCCGAACTCGGCCGCCAGTGCCGCGCCACCCTGGTCGCTGAGCTGCTCGGCGTGCAGCTTGACCGGCAGGCCAAGCGTGCGGGCGGCCTCGAACACGCGCCGGGTCTGCGCCGGGGTGAAACCGATGTTCTCGCAGAACGCGTCGACCGCGTCGATCAGACCTTCGGCGTGCAGCGTCGGCATCCATTGGCAGACCGCATTCGATGTAGTCGTCGGCGCGACCCTCGAACTCCGGAGGCAGCGCATGGGCGGCCAGGTAACTGGTGAACACCGACAGCGGCAACTCGCGCCCCAGTGCACGCGCGATCGACAGGCAGCGCCGCTCGTGCGCAAGGCTCAGGCCGTAGCCCGACTTGATCTCGATGCTGGTCACACCTTCGGCGAGCAGGCTCAGGGCGCGTTTGCGGGCAGATGCCAGCAACTGCTGTTCGCTGGCCGCACGGGTGGCCGCCACGGTCGAGCGAATGCCGCCGCCGGCGCGTGCGATCTCCGCGTAGCTGGCGCCTTGCAGCCGCATTTCGAATTCGCGCGCGCGTTGTCCGCCGTAGACCAGATGGGTGTGGCAGTCGACCAGGCCCGGAGTTACCAGCGCACCGCCCAGGTCGATCTCGGCTGTGGCCTGGCTGCGCATCGCGGCCGGCATGTCGTGCAGCGCGCCGACCCAGGCCAGTTGGCCTGATTGCACCAGCAAGGCGCCGTGCTCGACCATGCCCCAGTCGCTGTCGTCGGCCAGGGTGGCGAGCCGGGCGTTGTGCCAGAGTGCGGTTTCGGTCATGGATTCATGCCTGTGGTGTGAAGCCCAGCCACAGCGCGGTACCGGCGCTGGCGGGTTCGGATTCGAATCTCCATGGACCTGTTGTGGCGGCGTTGTCCCACAACAAGTGATGTGCCGCAACGGCCAGACGTTTCGGCCCCCGTTGCCAGTGTCCGGCGACGGTGGTGTACAGACCGCGCATGGCGTGTGCCGTATCCCAGGCGACGCCGGCTTGCGCCAGGGTCATTTCGGAGTCGCCGCCAATGCTCATCAAATTGAGGTCTTGGGTCGGCCCGTCAATCAGCTGGCAATCGGGCGCCTGCCCACCATCGAAAGACAGTGCCGCGTCGCCAGGGCGCAGTTCTTGGGTGTCTGGCCCGAACTGCAGGGTGACGCCAGCGCCCTGCAATACGGCGAACCAGCGTGTGACACCGGCAAACGCAGAAAAAGCGCCGTCGCGGTCGATGTCGGCACGGCTGATGCGCAGCTGCCAGGGGCCGGTGGCGGGCCATGCCAGCAGTTCACGGGTCTGCCCGCCGCCATTGCGCCAGGCTTGCGGGATCACTGCGGTTGCGTCGATCAGGTGCAGGGTCATGGCTACTCTTACAGTGGGGGATTCGGTACTGGCCGCGGTGTCACTGTCGGCGCGCTCATGGTGTGAACTGGCCCTCGAGGCGATAGCGCGAGCCCGGATGCACCAGGCGCGCCAGCGTGATCGGCACGTTGTGGTTGACCGTGCGCCGCACGATGATCAGGCAGGGTTCGCGCGTACCGATGCCCAGCAGCCGGGCCTCCTGGGCTGTGGCGTTGCCGGACTCGATGGCATATTGCGCTTCCCACAGCGGCGCGACATCGAGCAGGTAATGGGTGGGTGTGATGCGGGTGAAGTCGGTCTGCAGATAGTCGGGCGCACAGGCCGGATTGACATACCGGTCTTCGCACTGCAAGGGCACATCGTTCTCGTGGTGCACGATCAGTGTGTGAAACACCGGATGCGCCGACGGCCAAGCCCAATTTTGGCGCCAGTTCGGCGCCGCAGGACTCCTCGCGCGCCAGATGCACGACGCCATGGTGGCGGTGGCCACGCGCCACGATCTCGTCGTGCAGGTCGCGGATGGTCAAAGACGATGAGACCGGTGCGAGATGGGAAGCATAGGTGCCCAGGCCCTGAACCCGGTGTACCAGACCTTCGGATTGCAGTTCGCGCAAGGCCCGCGTGACGGTCATGCGGCTGACGCCGAATTGCGCCACCAGTTCGGACTCCGACGGCATCAGCGCGTCGGGCGGCCAGCGGCCGCTGGACAGCCCCTGTTTGAGGAATTCCTTGACCCGGGCGTACGGCGCACGGGTGCTTCGGTTTTCAAGAGTACCGGAGGCGGGTTTCGATGGCATGGAAATTGTTCATGGCCCAGCAAATATGTCTTGTGTTCATCATAGTTGCATAGACTTGTCTAGTCAAGTAAACTGGGCCGCATTCGACCTTGCATCTACCCCTTTTCAAGGAGCTTTTCATGTCCGACCTGTCCCCGTTGCACCACATTGCCAAGGCCCGCCCCGTGCGTGCACCGCGCGGTACCCAACTGCACTGCAAGAACTGGCTGATCGAGGCCGCCTACCGCATGGTGCAGAACAACCTGGACCCCGAAGTGGCCGAGAACCCGGACGCGCTGGTGGTGTACGGCGGCATCGGCAAGGCGGCGCGCAACTGGGACTGTTTCGAGGCCATCCTGGAGAGCCTGCGCAAGCTCGGTGAAGACGAGACGCTGCTGGTGCAATCGGGCAAGCCGGTCGGCGTGTTCCGTACCCATGTCGATGCGCCCCGCGTGCTGATCGCCAACTCCAACCTGGTTCCCAAATGGGCCACCTGGGAGCATTTCCATGAGCTCGACCGCAAGGGCTTGATGATGTACGGCCAGATGACGGCCGGGTCGTGGATCTACATCGGCAGCCAGGGTATCGTGCAAGGCACCTACGAGACCTTTGTCGAAGCCGGTCGCCAGCACTACGGCGGCGACCTGGCCGGGCGCTGGATCCTGACCGCCGGTCTTGGCGGCATGGGAGGTGCGCAGCCATTGGCGGCCAGCTTTGCCGGCGCCAGTTCGCTCAACATCGAGTGCCAGCAGTCGCGTATCGACTTCCGCATCAAGACCCGCTACCTGGACGAGCAGGCCCGCGACATCGACGACGCGCTGGCCCGTCTGGCGCGTTACCGCGACGAGAAGAAGGCGGTGTCCATCGGCCTGCTGGGCAATGCCGCCGACATCCTGCCCGAACTGGTGCGGCGTGCCCATGCTGGCGGCTTGCGTCCCGACCTGGTGACCGATCAGACCTCGGCGCACGACCTCGTCAACGGTTACCTGCCCTCGGGCTGGAGCGTCGAGCAATGGCATGCCGCCCAGATCGACGACAGCCAGCATGCGCCACTGCGCAAGGCCGCTGCATCGAGTTGTGCGGTCCACGTGCAGGCCATGCTGGACTTCCAGGCCATGGGCATTCCGACGGTCGACTACGGCAACAACATCCGCCAGGTGGCGTTCGACGAGGGCGTGGACAAGGCATTTGATTTCCCCGGCTTCGTGCCGGCGTATGTGCGGCCGCTGTTTTGCCGCGGCAAGGGGCCGTTCCGCTGGGTTGCCTTGTCGGGCGACCCGCAAGACATTCGCAAGACCGACGCCAAGATGAAGGAACTGTTCCCCGAAGACGACCATCTGCACCGCTGGCTCGACATGGCGTCCGAGCGCATTGCATTTCAGGGGCTGCCGGCCCGCATCTGCTGGATCGGCTTGGGTGAGCGCCACCGCGCCGGTCTGGCGTTCAACGAGATGGTGCGTTCGGGCGAGCTCAAGGCGCCGATCGTGATCGGGCGCGATCACCTGGACAGCGGCTCGGTGGCGTCGCCCAACCGCGAGACCGAATCCATGCGCGACGGCTCGGACGCGGTGTCGGACTGGCCACTGCTCAACGCCTTGCTCAACACCGCCGGTGGCGCCACCTGGGTGTCGCTGCACCATGGCGGCGGCGTGGGCATGGGGTATTCGCAGCATGCCGGTGTGGTCATCGTCTGTGACGGCACTGACGCAGCGGCTCGGCGCATCGAGCGGGTGTTGTGGAACGACCCGGGTACTGGCGTGATGCGCCATGCCGATGCGGGCTATGACGAGGCCGTCGCCTGCGCGCGCGAGCAAGGCCTGAATCTTCCGATGCTGGGTGAATGACATGTTGGTCGAACCCGGAAACCTGACGCTCGATCAATTGCAGCGCATTCACCAGGGCACGGAGCCTTTGCTGCTGCCGGACGATTGCCGCCCCGGCATCCGTGCCAGCGCCGAGGTCGTCCGAGCGGCGGCCGATGGCGACGCACCGGTATATGGCGTCAACACCGGCTTCGGCAAGCTGGCGAATCAGCGCATCAGCAAGGCCGACCTGGCCACGCTGCAACTCAACCTGATTCGTTCGCACTGCGTGGGCGTGGGTGAGCCGTTGTCGCCACCCGTTGTGCGCCTGATGCTGGCGCTCAAGGCGGCGAGCCTGGCGCGCGGCTATTCGGGCGTGCGCGAGGAGGTGATAGACACCATCCTGGCGGTCGTCAATGCCGGTTTGGTGCCCTGGGTGCCGGCGCGCGGGTCGGTTGGCGCGTCGGGCGATCTGGCGCCGCTGGCGCACATGACGCTGGCGCTGATGGGCGAGGGCGACATGTGGCAGGACGGCCAGCAGGTCCCGTCGCTGCCGGCCTTGCAGCGCGCCGGTATCGCGCCATTGATACTGGGTCCGAAGGAAGGGCTGGCCCTGATCAACGGTACCCAGACATCCACCGCACTGGCCTTGCACGGCCTGCTCGCGTTCGAACCGGTGCTTGAGGCGGCGCTGGTGATCGGTGCCATGACGGTGGATGCCGCACGCGGCAGCGACGGCCCGTTCGATCCGCGCATCCACGCCTTGCGCGGCCAGCCGGGGCAGATCGACGTGGCGCAGTATTACCGCAGCCTGTTGGCGGGCAGCGAGATACGCCATTCCCACCTGGACGGCGACGACCGGGTGCAGGATCCCTACAGTCTGCGCTGCCAGCCGCAGGTGGTGGGCGCCTGCCTGGACCAGATGCGCCATGCGGCGCTGGTGCTGGTGCGCGAGGCCAACGCCGTGACCGACAACCCGCTGGTGTTCGCGCAGGACGGGGCCATGGTGTCGGGTGGCAACTTTCATGCCGAACCGGTGGCACTGGCGGCCGATGCGATGGCGCTGGCCATCGCCGAGGTTGGGGCCATTGCCGAGCGCCGCATCGCGATGCTGATCGACAGCGGGGTGTCGCGACTGCCACCGTTTCTGACAGCAGATGCGGGGCTCAATAGCGGCTTCATGATCGCGCATGTCACGGCCGCCGCTTTGGCGTCGGAGAACAAGTCACTGGCGCATCCGGCCAGTGTCGACAGCCTGCCCACCAGTGCCAATCAGGAAGACCATGTGTCGATGGCCACGTTCGCGGCGCGGCGATTGCAGGACATGATTTTCAACACCGCGCATATCCTGGCCATCGAATGGCTGGCTGCGGCCCAGGGCATCGAGTTCCTGCGCCCGTTGCGCAGTTCACCGGCGCTCGAGCAGGCCCATGCGCTGCTGCGCGAGCAGGTGCCGGCGCTGGACCAGGACCGTTACCTGGCGCCTGACATCGCGCATGCCCACGCCCTGGTGCGCAGCGCCTGCCTGCCGACGATTTTGCGTTCGCTGCCGGATCTGCCGGCGCTGTGGGTCGCGGTTTGATGCCGAACCCGCGCGGTTTCGGCGCGACCGGCTGAACGCCGATCGGGTATCTGGATCGGTCGCCGGCCTGGGCTACTTCATTCAGGTCACTGCGTTCTGGCGCTTGAATTCGCTGTTGCGCCACTCGCCGCTTTCCAGCACCTGGTGCAGATGCTCGACGGCCTGCCACACGTCGGTAAAACCGGTATACAGGGGCGTGAAACCGAAACGCAGGATGTCGGCGCGTGCGCTGTTGCCGGCCGCGGCGCTCGGATCACCGGCGCGGAAGTCACCGATCACGCCGCGTGCGATCAGTGCCTGCATGATCGGATATGCACCCTCGGCGCGGGTCAGGCTGACCTGCGAACCGCGCAGATCGTGGCTACGCGGCGTCACCAGGTCCAGCCCCTGGCCGTCGCAGCGTTGTTCGACCAGCGAGATGAACAGGTCGGTCAAGGCCAGCGACTTGGCGCGCAGCGCCTGCATCGCATCCTGGCCAGCGACGCGGTTGCTGGCCGCCAGCACGCTGTCGACTCCGCATTCGAGCGCGCGCATGCTCAGGATCGGCTGGGTTCCGCACAGGTAGCGACCGATGCCAGGCGCCGGCGTGTAGTCGGGCGAGAAGGCGAATTGCGCCGCATGGCTGAACCAGCCCGCCAACGGCTGCCAGAAGCGGTCGGTGTGGTCTGGATGAACCCAGACGAATGCCGGCGCGCCGGGCCCGCCGTTGAGGTACTTGTAGCCGCATCCAACCGCGAAGTCGGCCTGCGCCGACTCCAGCGCGACCGGGACCGCGCCGGCACTGTGCGCCAGGTCCCATACCGTCAATGCGCCAGCGGCATGGGCGCGTGCCGTCACCTCGGCCATGTCGAACATCGCGCCGGTTCGGTAGTTGACGTGGGTCAGCATCAGCACCGCGACATCGTCGGTCAGGGCCTGCTCCAACTGGTCGGCATCGATCAGGTCGAGCTCCAAGCCGCGTTCCCGGCACAACGACTGCGCGATGTACAGGTCGGTCGGGAAGTTGCTGCGTTCGCTGACGACGCGCCGCCGTCCCGGGGCATCCTGCTGGGCGATGCTTAGCGCGGCGCTGAGCACCTTGTACAGGTTGATCGAGGTGGTATCGGTGGCGACGACCGTGCCGGGCGAGGCGCCGATCAGCGTGGCGATCTTGTTGCCCACCACGCGTGGCAACTCGAACCAGCCAGCATCGTTCCAGGACCGGATCAGTCCGTTGGCCCATTCCTGGTTCACCGCGTGGGCGACACGCGCGGCAGCGCTGTGCGGCATCGCACCCAGCGAATTGCCGTCCAGGTAGATCACGCCTTCGGGCAGATGGAACTGGGTGCGCAGCCCCTGCAAGGGATCCTGGCTGTCCAGTGTTTCGCAGTCGGAGAGGTCGATCGGTTTCATGGTCTGGGGGTCCGGTGTTTCAGCTCTGGCGTCCGAGCAACAGGTATTCCATCAAGGCCTTCTGTGCATGCATGCGGTTTTCGGCTTCGTCCCAGACCACGGACTGCGGTCCGTCGATGACATCGGCATCGACCTCTTCACCGCGGTGGGCCGGCAGGCAGTGCATGAACAAGGCGTCCTTGTGCGCGGCGCTCATCATGTCGGCGTCGACACGCCAGTCGGCAAACGCCTTGCGCCGCGTTTCGTTCTCGGCCTCGAAACCCATGCTGGTCCAGACGTCGGTGGTCACCAGATCGGCGCCGGCGCAGGCCTGCATCGGGTCCTTGAACACCTGGTAGCTGCTGTTTGAGCGGATGCCGGCAATCGATTGATCGATTTCATAGCCGCTCGGCGTGCTCACGTGGACCTTGAAACCCAGTATTTCGCTGGCCTGCAGCCAGCTGTTGGCCATGTTGTTGCCGTCGCCGACCCAGGCGACGGTCTTGCCGGCAATCGAACCGCGGTGTTCGATGTAGGTGAAGATGTCGGCCAGGATCTGGCAGGGATGGAACTCGTTGGTCAGCCCGTTGATAACCGGGACACGTGAATGCTCGGCGAAGCGCTCGATCTTGGTTTGCTCGAAGGTACGGATCATGACCAGGTCAACCATGCGGCTGATCACCCTGGCGCTGTCCTCGATCGGCTCGGCGCGTCCGAGCTGGCTGTCGCCGGTGGTCAGGTGCACCACGCTGCCGCCAAGTTGGTACATCCCGGCCTCGAAGCTGACCCGGGTACGGGTCGAGGCCTTCTCGAAAATCAGCGCCAGCGTGCGGTCGCTCATCGTATGGTGCTTTTCGTAGGCCTTGAACTTGCGCTTGATCAGCGCGGCGCGTTCGAACAGGTAGGCGTATTCGTCGGCCGTCCAGGTCCGAGAACTGCAGATAGTGTTTCATGATGCTTGGCCGGCCAGCAAGGTCTTGATCAGGGGACACAGGATGGCGATGACCTCGTCTGCCTCGTCGGTGTTCATGATCAGCGGGGGCAACAGGCGCACCACGGATATCGGCAGTCACGCTGATCAGCAGTCCGTTGTCAGCGCATTGACCGACCAGCGCGCCGCAGGCGCGGTCGAGCTCGACGCCGATCATCAGGCCCTGGCCACGGATCTCCTTGACCGCACCGCTGCGCAGTTCGGCGGCCAATTCACGGCTCAGTGCGGCGCGCAGATGCTCGCCGACGCGCTTGGCGTTGTCCAGCAGACCATCCTCGTGCATGATGCGCAGCGTCTCGACGCCAGCACGCATCGCCAGCGGGTTGCCGCCGAAGGTCGTGCCGTGGTTTCCGGGGCCGAACAGCTGTGCCGCCCTGGGGCCCGCCACCACGGCGCCGATCGGAACGCCCGAGCCCAGCCCCTTGGCCAGTGGCATGACATCGGGGCGGATGCCGGCCCACTGGTGGGCAAACCACTTGCCGGTGCGTCCCATGCCGCATTGCACTTCGTCGATCATCAGCAACCAGTCGCGTTCGTCGCACAGACTGCGCACCTGGCGCAGATACTCGGCCTGCATCGGACGGATGCCGCCTTCACCCTGAATCGCCTCGAAAAACACCGCCACCACGTCCGGATTGCCTTGCGTGGCCTTGCGCAGCGCGTCCATGTCGTTGAGCGGGACGCGGATGAAGCCCTCGACCAGCGGGCCGAAGCCGGCCTGGACCTTGGGGTTGCCGGTGGCGCTGAGCGTGGCGATGCTGCGGCCATGGAAGGCGTTCTCGTACACCACGATCTGCGGCCGGGTGATGCCTTTCTCATGCCCGAACTTGCGCGCCAGCTTGATCGCCGCCTCATTGGCCTCCAGCCCGGTCGAGCAGAAGAACACATTGGTCATGCCCGACATTTCCACCAATTGCGCGGCCAGCGTTTCCTGCAGCGGCACATGGTAGTAGTTCGAAGTGTGAATCAGCTTGGATAACTGGTCCTGCAACGCCGGCACCAGTTTGGGGTGGTTGTGGCCCAGCGTATTCACCGCGATGCCGGCCAGCGCGTCCAGATAGCGACGCCCGTTGACATCCCATACCTCGCAGCCTTGTCCGTGCGACAAGGCGATCGGCACGCGGCCATAGGTGTTCATGACATGGGGCGATGCGGCGACGATTTCGGGCTTGGTGGCGGCGTTCATGTTGTTCCGTTCAAAGCAAAGCGGCCCCTCGGGCCGTCGTGTCACCATTCTATGGCCATGCCCTGGCACGATTGCTGCGAGTTGCGCATCACTGTGCTGCTTGCTCGGCGTCCATGCGCGTGACCCACGGGTTCGGACAACCGCGGCCTGTTAGAGTCATGGCGCTATCATTCGGCGCCGTTCCCCCGTAATTTCGATGCAACCCCTAGTCGCCAATGAATTCCTGATCGTGGGCATGACCCACGAAGGCAAGACGTTTCGTCCATCGGATTGGTCGGAGCGTCTGGCCGGTGTCATGAGCCAGTTCCGTCCCGGCGGCCCGCAACCGGGCAGCCATCTGGGCTACTCGCCCTGGTGCCATCCGGTGGTGCGCGATGGGGTCAAGTGCGTTGTCGTGCACAACGATCTGCGTGAGCACGATGTGATGGCATGGGATTTTTGCGTGCATTTCGCGCGTGACAACAATCTGCAGGTCGAACATGGGCCCCAGGAGCCGCATCGTTGACGGTGGGCGGGAGTTCTGGACACAAAAAAACCGCCCGAGGGCGGTTTTTTCGTCTTTGCTGGCAGCGCACCCGTTGCAAACGGCGGATGGCTGAACAGTCGGTTCAGCTCTCCGTGCGATCGGTCTGAGTGATCAGTCCGGGTATCAGGCTGCGGCCGGGGCGGCGAGCGCCAGGGCCTTGACCTTGGTGGACAGGCGGCTCTTGTCGCGAGCGGCCTTGTTCTTGTGGAAGATGCCTTTGTCGGCGACGGAGTCGACAACGGCCTGCATCTTCGCGAACAGTTCGGTCGCCTTGGTCTTGTCGCCGGCGACAACCGCCTTTTCGACGTTCTTGACGGCGCTGCGATACTGCGAACGCAGCGAGGTGTTCGCGGCGTTGATCTTGACGTCCTGGCGGACGCGTTTACGGCCCGACGCCAGGCGCGGGTTCTTTTTCTTGGGTTTGGTAGATGCCATGGATTGGTTTCCTTGTGTCTGAGGATGTTGCCAGCAAAGCCCGCGATTGTAGCAGCGACGCCATATCGGCGCCGGCCTGACCCGGCGGGTCGCCTGTCGACCCGGCTACACTCGCTGCCGTGAGCCTCTTCAAAGCTGCCTCGACCGTATCCCTGCTGACGCTGGCCTCACGTGTCACGGGCATGGTGCGCGATCTGCTGATGGCCTCCATTTTCGGCGCCAGCACCATGACTGACGCGTTCAATGTCGCGTTCCGCCTGCCCAACATGTTTCGTCGGCTGTTCGGCGAGGGGGCCTTCAGCCAGGCCTTCGTGCCGGTGCTGGGCGCGACCAAGGGCGAGCAAGGCGAGGAGGCGACCCGTCAGTTGATAGACCGGGTGGCGACCATGCTCAGCGTGGTGCTGACCGTGACCTGCGTGATCGGCGTCGTGGCCGCCCCGGTGCTGGTCTGGGTGTTGGCCAGCGGCTTGCAGCAGAACCCGCGCGGCTTCGACGCCGCCGTGGTGATGGCACGCTGGATGTTTCCCTACATCGGATTCATGTCGCTGGTGGCGCTCGGCGCAGGCATCCTGAACACCTGGAAACGGTTTGCCATTCCGGCGTTTACACCGGTATTGCTCAACTTGGCGATGATTGCCGCGATCTGGCTGGCGGCGCCCTGGTTCGCCAGCATCGGCATCGAGCCGATCTACGCCTTGGTGATCGGCGTCATGGGCGGTGGCGTATTGCAACTCGGCCTGCAGATGTTTGCGCTGCGCCGGCTCGGACTGCTGCCGCGCGTGTCCTGGCGCTGGCACGCGATCAAGACCGCCTGGGCCGACACCGGAACCCGGCGTATTGCTACCTTGATGGGGCCGGCGCTGCTGGGCGTGGGTGTGGCGCACTTGTCGGCCATCATCAACCTGCAGATCGCCTCCTACCTGACACCTGGCAGCGTGAGCTGGATGAGCTATGCCGAGCGGCTGATGGAGTTCCCCACGGCCTTGCTCGGCGTGGCGCTCGGTGTCGTTCTGACGCCGCAACTGGTGGCAGCCAAAGCCGCCAAGGACGGCCAGCGGTATTCCGACATGCTCGACTGGGGCTTGCGCCTGGTGGTTCTGTTGTCCTTGCCCTGTACCGTGGCCTTGCTGGTGTTTGCCGAGCCGCTGGTGGCCACGCTCTACCATCGTGGTGCGTTCTCCGTACAGGATGTGCAGCAGACCACACGGGCCCTGATGGGGTACGGCGCCGGGCTGATCGGCATTGTCGCGATCAAGGTCCTCGCGCCCGGCTTTTACGCCAGCCAGGACATCCGCACGCCGGTGCGTATCGCCATCATGGTGCTGGTCATCACGCAGCTGTTCAATCTGGCGCTGGTGCCCTTGTTTGCCCATGCGGGCCTGACGCTGGCCATCGGCCTGGGCGCCCTGGTCAATGCCGGCGCCCTGTTGTGGGGCCTGATCCGGCGCGGTAGCTACATGCCGTCGGCGGGCTGGATGGTGTTTTTCTTCCAGGTCATTGCGGCGACGGCCTTGCTGGCGATCTTCCTGATCTGGTCCACGCGAACCCTGCCCTGGGTCGACCCCGCCGTGCACGACTTGCAACGCGTGGGCATGTTGGCGCTGGTCATGGTGGCTTCGGCGCTGATCTACTTTCTGGCCTTGTGGGGCGCTGGCCTCAAGCTGCGCCAGTTTGCACGTTATTGAGCATTGCCCACTGGCAGGCGCCGTTGCCGGGTTGTCGATTTGGCGTCGTCGCGGTTCGGCGTCAAAATATCGCCATGGTGGTCTGACCGGCCGCCGTGGTGTGAATCAGGAGACGCGTGCGATGCAATTGTCCTACTCGGTGCCGACGCCGCTGGAGTATTTCGAGTCGCTGGTGCAAAGCGATGCCGAATTTCCGTTGCTGGAGGCGGCGGTCAGCCTGGCCCAGGACGACTATCCGGACCTGGACGTGCAACAGGTGCTGGACGAAGTCGACCAGTTGCTGGCCCGGCTCAAGCGCCGTGTGCCGGCCGATGCCGTTGCGTTGCAGCGCTTGCGGGCGGTGAATCAGTTTTTCTTTCGCGACCTGAGTTTTCGCCCCAACGTCAACAACTACTACGACCCGGACAACAGCTACATCCATGTGGTGTTGCGAACCCGCTGTGCGATTCCGATCTCCGCGGCCGTGTTGTGGCTTGAACTGGCGCAGGGTATGGGCTTGTCGGCGCGCGGTGTCGGATTTCCCGGTCACTTCATGGTCAAGATCAACCTGCCCAAGGGACAGGTCGTCATCGACCCGCTCGACGGCCAGTCGATGAGCCGCGAGCAACTGGCCGAGCGGCTCGAACCTTATCGGCGCAGCAGCGGCCTGGTCGACGAATTCGAGGTGCCACTGGGCCTGTATCTGCAGGCTTCGCCGCCGCGCGAAATCGTCGCGCGCATGTTGCGCAACCTCAAGGAAATCCACCGTGCGCAAGAGGACTGGGGACGCATGGTGTCCGTGCAGGACCGGCTGATCGTGTTGTTGCCGCAGGCCTGGCCAGAATACCGGGATCGTGGTCTGGCACATGCCGAACTGGGGCATACCGCGCAGGCGGTGTCGGATCTGGAGACCTATCTGTCCCAAGTGGAAGAGGGCCTGGACATCGATGCCATCGCGGCGCGGGTGTCCGAACTGCGTAGCGCGCCCAGTCGCTGAATCGACCCACGGTTGCGCGTGAGCCCGGCGTGCGCAGGTGGCGAATGCCGCGCGCTGCGCTGTACGCCTCAGACGAGTTCGACCGTGGCTCCGTTGCCCAGCGGCGCGATGGTGCCGATCACCTGCACAGTCTCGCCATGCGCGCGCAGCGTCTGTGCGGTGGCCTCGGCATGCGCCGCATCGACCACCACCACCATGCCGATGCCGTTGTTGAAGGTTCGGTTCATCTCGTGGTCGCTGATGGCCGCGGTCTGCTGCAACCAGGCGAACAGTTCCGAGCGCGGCCAGCTGCCCTTGTGTCAGATGCGCGGCCATGCCCTCGGGCAGCACGCGCGGGATGTTCTCGAGCAGGCCACCGCCGGTGATATGCGCCAGCGCCTTGATCGGGTGGGCCGCCATGGCGGCCAGCACCGGCTTGACATACAGCCGGGTCGGCGCCATCAGCGCGGCGCGGAAATCCTGCCCGTCCAGCGTGGCGGGCAGGCGGCTGTCGTCGCGCTCGGCGCCGGTGCCGGCGACGCGCTCGATGCACTTGCGCACCAGGCTGAAACCGTTGGAATGCACGCCGCTGCTGGCCAGGCCGAGCACCACATCGCCCGGGCCGACGTCCTTGCCGGTCAGGATGGCCGATTTTTCGACCACCCCCACGGCAAAGCCGGCCAGATCGTATTCGCCGGCCGGATACATGCCCGGCATCTCGGCCGTCTCGCCGCCGATCAGCGCGCAGCCCGAGAGTTCGCAGCCCTTGGCGATGCCGCCGACCACGGTGGCGGCGGTGTCCACGTCGAGCTTGCCGCAGGCGAAGTAGTCCAGGAAGAACAGCGGTTCGGCGCCTTGCACCAGCACGTCGTTGACGCTCATGGCGACCAGGTCGATGCCCACCGTGGCGTGCATGTTCCATTCGAAGGCCAGCTTGAGTTTGGTGCCGACGCCGTCGGTGCCGCTGACCAGCACCGGTTCGCGGTAACGCTTGGGCACCTCGAACAAGGCGCCGAAACCGCCGATGCCGGCCAGCACGCCGTCGCGCATGGTCTTGCGCGCCAGGGGCTTGATGCGTTCGACCAGAGCGTCCCCGGCATCGATGTCGACACCGGCGTCCTTGTAGGACAGGGCGGAGGAGGGGGTGGCTTTGGTCATGGCTTTGGTGCTGGGACTGCCGCGGCGATGGCGGCTACAAGGGGTCGCGGCGGACCCCGATAGAATTTGCCCAGATTCTAAGGGTTTGCACCCATCCCGCTATATGCAATTCACCGCAACCCAGAAGTCCGCCGCCGCATGGGGCGCGATTGCTGCGTTCCTCGTCTTCAGTCTCTGGTTGCTCGGACCGGTCCTCACGCCGTTTGTCGTTGCGGCCGTGTTCGCCTATGCGTTGACGCCGTTGGTCGATCGGCTCGATCGCCGGCGTGGCGGCAAACTGCCGCGCATGCTGGCCGTGGTGCTGGTGCAATTTCTGCTGTTTGTCGTGTTGCTGGGCGTGGCCTTGCTGATCGTGCCCATCCTGGCCAAGGAGTTGCCACTGATGCGCGAACAGGTGCCGGTGCTGTTTGACCGGTTCAATGTGGCGATCAAGCCGCTGCTGGAACGCTTTGGTGTCAGCCTGTCGCTGGACGTCGCCAACATCAAGGCCTTTGTGCTCAAGTACCTGAATGCCAATTTCGAGGATGCCTTCGCGCAGATGATGGCCTCGCTCAAGCTCGGCGGCAGCGTGGCGTTTGCCATCATCGGCAACGCGGTGCTGATACCGGTGGCCTTGTTCTACCTGCTGATGGACTGGGACCGGTTCATCGCATCGGTGCAGCAGTTGGTGCCACCGCGGGTGCGTGGTACGTTCGACAGCTTCACGAACGAGGCCGACCTGGTGCTGGGTCAGTATCTGCGCGGCCAGTTGCTGGTGATGCTGATTCTGGCGGCGTTCTACAGCATCGGCCTGGCCTTGTTCGGCCTCGACCTGGCCCTGCCGATCGGCGTCTTCACCGGCCTGGCCGTGTTCGTGCCCTACCTCGGCTTCGGCCTGGGCCTGATCCTGGCGACGTTGGCCGGAGTGCTGGAGTTTTCCGCCGATGCCGGGCCGGCCAAGGCCATTCTGATGGTGGCCGTCGTGTATGGCCTGGGCCAGATGATCGAGAGCCTGTACCTGACTCCCAAGCTGCTGGGCGAGCGCATCGGCCTGCATCCACTGGCCGTGATCTTTGCCTTGCTGGCGTTCGGGCAGTTGCTCGGCTTTGTCGGCGTGCTGATCGCCTTGCCCGCCAGTGCCGTGCTGCTGGTGGCGATCCGGCGCGCCTGGAAAACCTACCTGGCCAGCGACCTGTACCACGGGTGACAGTCCGGCATGAAGCAGATCGCGCTCGACATCGGACTGAGCACCGGCCCGACGCTGCAGAATTTCTATCCGGGCCCCAACGAGCTGGCGCACGCGCATCTGGCCTTGTGGCTGGGGCGGGAGGACAAACAAGCGACCCGTTCCCCGGTGCCGACCTACCTGTGGGGCGGCACCGGCAGTGGCAAGACGCACCTGCTCAAGGCCGTGCGCGAGGCCTTGCGTGAGCACGGCGCTCAAGTGGGATGGATGGATGCGCAGGGCGCGGATCCGGGCGCTTTTTCCGAGAGCTGGGCGGTGGTACTGCTTGACGATGTACACCTGTTCACCGCGGTTCAGCAGCAGGCCGCATTCAACTGGTTCATCAACGCCCAGACCCATCAGCGCAGCGTGATCGCCACCGGCGACCAGCCGCCGGCCGGCCTGCTGCTGCGTGAAGACCTGCGCACGCGGCTTGGCTGGGGCCATGTGTTCGGTCTCAAGGTGCTCAGCGAACCCGAGCGGCGCGCCGTATTGCGCCAGGCGGCCGATGCCCGCGGTGTATTCCTCGGCGATGAGGTGATGGACTTCATGCTGACACGCTTCAGCCGCGACCTGGCCAGCCTGATGGAACTGCTCGATCTGATCGACGCCTATGCGCTGCGCACGCAACGCGCCATCACGGTGCCGATGATTCGCGCCATGATGAACGAGTCCTGACTTGCTGCCCATGCCCGTCAGTTCCCCCTGCGCCTGGCGCACGCGATCCAGGCCGCATCCGTGTGGCCCTGTTCGACCTGGACCACACCCTGCTGCCGATCGACTCGGACTACGAGTGGGGTGTTTTCACCACCACCATCGGCTGGACCGATCCGGTCGAATTTGCCCGACGCAACGATGCATTTTTTGCCCAGTACCAGGCCGGCACACTCGACATCCACGACTATGTGCGGTTTGCCACCGAGGCGGTGCGTCTGCGTGGTGCCCGGGCCGCCATGGCAGCACATGCCCAGTTCATGGAGCGTGTCGTACGCCCGGCAATCCGGCCGCAAGCGCTGGAACTGGTGCGCACGCACCAGGCCCATGATGACCATGTGGTCATCATCACGGCGACCAACGAATTCGTGACCCGACCCATTGCCGAAGCCTTTGGCGTGCCCGACCTCATCGCCGTCGAACTGGCGCGTGACGAAACGCCTGGCGGCTCGGGCTGGATCACCGGCGAAATTGCCGGTGTGCCGTCGGCGCGCGAAGGCAAGGTGGTGCGCTTCGAGCAATGGCTGCAGCAGCGCGCACTGACACGCGCCGACGTGCACGTCACCTTTTACTCAGATTCCACCAACGATCTCCCGCTGCTCGAGCGTGCTGACGTGCCGGTGGCCACCAACCCCGACGCCCGATTGCGGGCGATCGCCTCTGCGCGCGGATGGCGCATACTGGACCTGTTCCGCGAACCACAATGATCAAGAAATTCATCGACAAATTGTTGGGCAAGAAGCCCGCTGCCAGCACCGGCAAACCCGACTTCGGCAAACGACGCGACGTTCCGGCCAGCGAGCACCATATCAACCCCGCGCTGGTCGACGAGCGGGCGCTGAACGTGGTGCATACCCTCAAGCAGGCCGGTTACGAGGCCTACATCGTCGGTGGCGCCGTGCGCGACCTGCTGGTTGGCTTGCGCCCCAAGGACTTCGACGTGGCAACCAATGCCACGCCCGAGCAGGTGAAATCGCTGTTTCGGCGCGCCTTCATCATCGGGCGGCGTTTTCGCATCGTGCACGTGGTGTTCGGGCGCGGGCGCGAACACGAGGTGATCGAGGTATCGACCTTCCGTGCCTACCTGGACAACGCCGCAGCAGGCCAGGTCGGTGGCAACGAGCGCACCAGCAGGCAGCGAACTGGCCGGCATGACCCATGCCGTCGACGCCAGCGGCCGGGTGCTGCGTGACAACGTCTGGGGGCCGCAAGAGCAGGACGCGGTGCGGCGCGATTTCACCATCAACGCCATGTATTACGACCCCGAGACGCAGATCGTGGTCGACTACCACGGCGGCATCGCGGACTCGGCCAAACGCGTCATGCGCATGATCGGCGATCCGGCGCAGCGTTACCGCGAAGACCCGGTGCGCATCATCCGTGCGATCCGCTTCTCGGCCAAGCTCAAGGCGCTGGGTTTCAAGCTCGAGCCACGCACCGCCGCGCCGCTGGTGAAAATGAAGTCGTTGCTGGCCGACGTGCCGCAAAGCCGCCTGTTCGACGAAATGCTCAAGTTGCTGCAGACCGGTCATGCGATGGCGTCGATTGCCAAGCTCCAGGAGTTGGGGCTGGACAAGGGCATCTACCCGCTGCTCGATCTGGTGGTCGAGCGTGCCGAGTCGCCGTTTGTCAAGGCGGCCTTGCTGGACACGGATCGCCGCGTCGGCGAAGGCAAGCCGGTGGCGCCGAGCTTTCTGCTGGCCTGTGTGTTGTGGGCCGATGTGCGCGAGGGCTGGAGCCGGCGCACGGAGTCGGCCGAGCGACAGCCTTCGTTTCCGGCATTGCAGGACGCGATCGACCAGGTCTTCTCCGAGCGTATCGGTGATGTCTCCGGCGGTGGCCGGTTGGCGTCGGACATGCGCGAGATCTGGATGATGCAGCCACGCTTCGAAAAGCGCGTCGGCCAGTCGGCGTTCGGGCTGGTCGACCAGCCGCGCTTTCGGGCCGGTTTCGATTTCATGCGACTGCGTGCCGATGTCGGCGAAATCGACGATCTGCTGGCCGACTGGTGGCAGGAGTTCAGCATGGCCAGCGATAGCCTGCGCACCGACATGCTGGAGCAGCAGCGCTCGGAACAGGGGCGGCGCAGCCGCGCCCCGCGCGCGCCCAAGCAGGTGGATGATGCCCAAGCGCCGCTACGCCATGCGTCCCAGAGCGCTGCCGCCGAAGACCAGGGCGAACGCGGCGGGTCGACCGAAGTGGGTGAGTCCGGCGCTGGCGCGGCACCGCGAAAACGGCGTCGTCGCCGCAAGCCAACGGGCGACCGATCGGGCGGCAACACCGGCGCTGCGCCGACGGGCGGCGCCGAGACCTGAAGCCGCCGGGTGATGCGCGAGCCGGTCACCGCCTATCTGGCGCTGGGTGCCAATCTGGGTGACGCGCAAGCCGCGGTGCGGGCGGCCATTGATTCCATTGCAGCGAGTCCGGGTTGCCAGTTGCGCCAGCGCTCGTCTCTGTATCGCAGCGCGCCGGTGGATGCAGGAGGGCCGGACTATGTCAATGCGGTGGTGGCGATTGACACCACTTTGACGGCACCAGCCCTGCTGCAACTGCTGCAGGCACTGGAATCGCAGGCCGGCCGTGAGCGGCCTTATCGCCATGCACCACGCACGCTGGATATCGACATCCTGCTGTTCGGCGATGCACGCATGGCAAGCGCATTGCTGGAGTTGCCCCATCCGCGTATGTGGAGTCGGGCCTTCGTACTGGTGCCGCTGGCGCAGATCGCGCCACAGCGGGTCTCGGCCGGGCAACTGCTGGCGGTGGCAGACCAGGCCTGCGAACGCCTGACTGACTAAGACTGGGCGTCTGCGCGGTCATGCGACACTTTCAGCCATGAACGCGGAACTTCTGGAACAGCAACTGGTATTCATTCGCGAGGCAGAGCGCCTCAAGAATGTGCTGCGCAGCGGCCACACGTCCCAGGGGCGGCGCGAAAGCACCGCCGAACACAGCTGGCGCTTGTGCCTGATGGTGCTGGTCTTTGCGCGCGAACTCGAAGGCCTGGACTTGGGCCGCTTGCTGCAGATATGCATCGTTCACGACCTGGGCGAGGCCATTGGCGGTGATATCCCTGCGGTCGAACAGCATGCGCTGGCGGACAAATCTGCGGCCGAGCGACGCGATCTGCTGCAATTGCTGGCACCTTTGCCGCAGGCGCAGCAGCAGGTGTTTTTGGAACTGTGGGACGAATACGAGCAGGCGCGCACGCCAGAGGCGCGTGCCGCCAAGGCGCTGGACAAGCTCGAGACCATCATCCAGCACAACCAGGGTCAGAATCCGCCGGATTTCGACTACCAGTTCAATCTGGAATATGGTCGCCGGTACACCAGCGCAGAGCCGCTGTTTGCACAATTGCGCGAGCGGGTTGACGCCGACACGCGGCGCCGGGCCGCTGGCAACTAGGCTGCGCGCCCGACTCTGGCAGGGCCGAGGCTCAGCGCAATCAGCCTGAAAGCCGTTTGCAGGCTCAGACGACCTCGGCGATCAACTCGATCTCGACACAGGCACCCAGCGGAATCTGGGCCACGCCGAATGCGCTGCGGGCATGCACGCCGCTGGCACCGAATACCTCACCAAACAATTCGCTGGCCCCGTTGGTAACCAGATGCTGCTCGGTGTAGTCGCCGGTCGAGTTGACCAGCGACATCAGCTTGACGATGCGCTTGACCCGGTTGAGATCGCCGCCGACGGCAGCATGCAGGGTTCCCATCAGGTCAATGGCAATGGCGCGCGCGGCGGCCTTGCCCTGTGTCGTATCCATGTTCTTGCCCAATTGTCCGACCCACACCTGGCCGTCCTTCTTGGCAATATGGCCGCTGAGGAAGACCAGCTTGCCGGTTTGCACAAAAGGAACGTAGGCGGCGGCGGGGACGGCAACCGGCCGCAAGGGTGATGCCGAGTTCGGTGAGTTTGTCGTAGATGTTCATGGTACTTGTCCAGTTCAGGATTGGGATTGGGATTGGGATTGGGATTGGGGCGGAAACGTCGCAGCCTGTAAGTTGGCTCCCAGTGCTGCATCGGGTTCATCCAGCGGCGTGACGGTGACCGCTACTCTCAGTTCATGGCTGGCGCCACCATGGATCACGCCCCGGATCGGCGACACGTCGGCGAAGTCGCGCCCAACGGCCAGCACCACGTAGTCCTCGCCCGGCGCACCCCAACCCCAGCGGTTGTTGGTGGGGTCGAAGTCGCACCAGCGGGTGGGCCCGGTCTGGGTTGGCAGCAGCAGCGAAATCCAGGCATGCGAGGCATCCGCGCCGACCAGTCGCTGCTGGCCCTCGGGTGGGGTGGTCAGCAGATAGCCGCTGACATAGCGCGCCGCCAGGCCAAGCGAACGCAGGCAGGCGAGCATGATGTGGGCAAAGTCCTGGCACACACCTTTTCGCTGATGCAAGGCTTCCAACGCGGGTGTGTGTATCTCGGTGCTCTCGCTGTCGTACTCAAAATCCCGGTAGATGCGTTGCATCAGGTCCAGTGTCGCGGCGTGCAGGTCGGCTTGCGGAGCGAAGCTGGGGCTGGCGTACGCGGCAAACTCGGCGTGGCGTGGCACATATTGCGAAGCGAACACAAACTCGACATCGGCGTCGTACACGCCATCCACCCGGTAGCGAAAATGGTCGCAGGCCCTTTCCCATGGCAAGTCCGTGCTGACCATCGTCACCGTGCTGGTCTGCACGGTGCTGGTGGCCGTGACCTTGAGTTCGGCGTGCGGAATCTGCAGCGACACAAAAGTACGGTGATTGCCAAACACGTCCATCGCGCATCTTGCGCTGCGACGGAGCCGGTGTGATCGTGAGCGTGTGGGACAACAGTTGCTGGGCCTCGGTCTGCCGTGGTTGCAGGCAGGCGATGTGTTGGGCCACGTCGACTGGCGGTGCGTACTCGTAGTGGGTCTCGTGGGTGATCGACAGTCGCATCAGGCCCCCACACTTTGTTCGGACGCGCCGGAATGGGTGAAATACGTGGCGCTGATCTGCTCGGATACGTTATGCGCAGCCGCCATGCACAGGTCCAGCAATTGATCAAACTCGCGCCAGGCGGTAGTCGGTACATCGCTACTCTGCACGACCGCCGCAGCGGGTGCTGCCACCTCGGCCGTACACAACTGGGCCAGGTCCCATTGAGACGGGTCGGGCACCAGCAGCGACATCGGGCTGAGTTCGTTCGGTTCACTGCCAGCGAGCTTGGCCAGCCGACCGCGCAAGGTATGGGCCACCCATGCCAAAGAGCGCGGATTGTCCCGGTTGAGCACCAGCAGGTCGACCAGGGCCAGCATTTCACGGCTTTGCTGGAACTGGGCATGGAAAGAGATGCTGCTATCGAACAAGGTCACCATGGCCTCGAAACCCGCGTCGTTGGCCAGCGACTCCGTTTCCAGGCCGGCAGACAACGAGGATGCCAGGAAACCGAGTCGCTCGACATGGCGCCCGATGCTCAGCAGGCGCCAGCCGTCGTCGCGCGTCATGCGGTCGGTTTGCGCGCCGGTGATGGCCGCCATGTGCCGGCCGACCGTCTTGAGCAGGTCCAGCGCGTCCAGCGTGCCGTATTCTGCCGGTTCATCGAGTTTGGCGAATGCGCGTACCAGTTCGTCCTGCGCACGCTCGATCAGCTGCCAGTGTTCGTACGACAGGCGTTCGCGTACGGATGCGCCGGCCTGCTTCACTGCGCCCAGGTTGTACCCGACGCTGGCGATGGAGTCACTTGCCCAGACTGGCGATCAACGAGCGTTCGAACACCCGGCGCGACTGCGATAGCGCCGGCACATCCTCCAGCACCAGGAAATGCAGGCGTGCCATCCGGTCCAGCCAGTTCATCAGTCGGGTATCGGTCTGGTCTTCGCCATTGAGGCATTCGAGGCTCAGACGCGCCAGTGCAATCGTGTTCTCGGCGCGTTCGGTATAACGGCCCAGCCAGTACAGATTTTCGGCCGCCCGGCTGGTGACCAGGCGCTTGCGCTGGGCCACCATGTCCACGGTCAGTGCCGCAGGTAGCAAGGTGGTGCGGTCGATTGCGGAGTCGGTCATGACCCAGACGTCGGCGCTGCTGCCCCCGCGTTGCATCGCCGCAATCTCGGCGCGTGCGCGGGCGACACGGGCCAGGCCACCGGGCAGCACTTGCCACGATTGCGCGCCGTCGCTCAGCGCGAACACGCGCAGCATCGCCGAGCGCGGCACGATTTGCCCGGAATCGGGCGTTGCGCCAGCTTGCCAGGTGGGAACCTGCGACAGCGGCATATAGGCCTGCACGGTGTGATCGTCGCCTTGCAGGGCGATGCGGCCGGCCCATTCGTCGAGTTCGCGCACCGACAAGTCGCGACCCAGCACCGACTGGAAGCTGCCGCCGTAGCCGCCCGCCGGATAGGTGGGCTTGATGGCGCAGGTCGACAGGCGCGGCAGCGCGGCGTCCATTGCGGCGCGTTCGCCGCACCACCAGGTCGGCAATGCCGCCAGCGACGAGTTCCTCGCCCAGCAGCTGGCGCGCCAGTGCCGGCAGGAAACCGAGCAGGCCCGGGGACTCCAGGAACGCCGAGCCGGGCGCATTGGCCATCAGCACATTGCCGGCCCGTATCGCCTGCAACAGCCCGGGTACACCCAGGCTGGAATCGGAGCGCAGTTCCAGCGGGTCGAGGAAGGCATCGTCGAGCCGCTTGAGCAGCCCGTGAATCGGTACCAAGCCGCGCAGCGTCTTGAGATACAGCCGTTCGTCGCGCACCACCATGTCGCCACCCTGGACCAGGGTCAGACCCAGGTAACGCGCCAGGTAGGCATGCTCGAAATAGGTTTCGTTATACGGGCCAGGTGTCAGCAATGCAATATGTGCGTCGCGCCCGCCCGGGCTGGCCGCCTTGAGGTTGTCGACCAGAGCCCGATAGGCTCCGGCCAGGCGCTGCGCATGCATGTTCTCGAAGGCCTGCGGAAACAGGCGCGAGACGGCCAGTCGATTCTCCAGCAGGTAACCCAGGCCAGAAGGGGCCTGCGTGCGTTGCGACACCACCCACCAGTTGCCGTCCGGGCCATGCGCCAGATCGAATGCGGCGATGTGCAGCCGTGTGCCGCCGACAGGCTCGGCGCCATGCATGGCACGCAGATAGCCGGGATGGCCTTGCACCAGGGCCGGCGGTACCAACCCGGCGCGCAGCAGTTCCTGCGGCCCATAGACGTCGGCCATCACCCGCTCGAGCAGGCGCACGCGTTGCAATACGCCGGTTTCAATCTGGCGCCAGCTCTGGGGCGTGACGATGAAGGGAAACAGGTCCAGTGACCAGGGGCGCTGCGGACCGCCGGCGTCGGCATACACGTTATAGGTCACGCCGTTGTCGTGCAACTGGCGCTGCAGTCTTGCTGCCTTGTCGTTCAATTTACGAGGATCGTGCGGACCCAGGTGATCGAAAAACGACGCCCAATGTTCAGTCATCGGGCCAGTTGCTGTATCGGTTCCGCCGCATTCTGCGGTCTGACCACGCATTTCGTCGAGATGACCAGGGGCGGCCGGAGCCGGACGCGTTTCAATCGCGTCGGCCGGCGCCACGGGCTCGGGTTTCGGATCCGCGTCCATGTGTCAGTTCAGCGTTGGCGCATGTCCAGCGTGAACGGAAACTCCCGGCTGCGCACCACGTCGATGCTCGCGGGGACCCAGGGCATATTGCCAGGCGTGTGTCCCATGGAAAGGAAGCGTGACAGCCGGCGACTCTCCGCCTCGTTGGCATTCACCGGCAGCGACTCGTAGCTCAAACCACCGGGGTGCGACACATGGTATTGGCAGCCGGAGATCGAGCGCTGCATCCAGGTGTCGACGATATCGAAGGTCAGCGGTGAATGCACATCGATCGACGGATGCAGCGAAGATGGAGGGTTCCAGGCCTTGTAGCGTACACCGGCCACGAAACCGCCCTCGACACCGGTGGGCTGCATCGGCAACGGCCTGCCGTTGCAGGTGATGGCATAGCGGCTCTCGTTGAAACCGCTCACATGCACCTCGATGCGTTCGAGCGATGAGTCGACATAACGTGCCGTGCCCCCGGGCGCACCTTCCTCGCCCATGACATGCCAGGGTTCGAGTGCATTGCGCAGTGTGAGCTCCATGCCGCCGCTGGTGATGCTGCCCACCAGCGGAAAGCGGAATTGAAGGTGCGGTGCAAACCAGGCCGGGTCGAACGGGTATCCCGCCTGTCGCATCTCGTCGATGACATCCTCGAAATCCATGCGGATGAAAGTCGGCAGCATGAAGCGGTCGTGCAGCGAAGTGCCCCAGCGGCTGAGTTTGCCCTGGTAGGGTTGCTTCCAGAATCGCGACACAAACGCGCGCAGCAGCAACTGCTGCGCGATGCTCATGCGCGCATGGGGCGGCATCTCGAAGGCGCGCAGTTCCAGCAGGCCGAGCCGCCCGGTGGACGAATCCGGCGAATACATCTTGTCGATCGAGAACTCGCTGCGATGGGTGTTGCCGGTGACATCGATCAGGATGTTGCGCAAGGTTCTATCCACCAACCAGGGCGGCATTACGGCACCGTATTTGTCGCGGTTGGCGTGGATCTGCTGCAATGCGATCTCCAACTCGTAGAGTTGGTCGTTGCGCGCCTCGTCCACCCGAGGCGCCTGGCTGGTCGGGCCAACGAACATGCCGCTGAACAGATAACTCAGGCTTGGGTGGTTGTGCCAGTACAGCAGCAAGCTGGCCAGCAGTTCGGGCTGGCGCAGGAACGGGCTATCGGAAGGTGTGGCACCACCCATCACGAAATGGTTGCCGCCGCCGGTTCCGGTATGGCGGCCGTCGTTCATGAACTTTTCGGCCGACAGGCGCGACTCCCAGGCCGCGTGGTACAGGAACTCGGTGTTTTTCACCAACTCGCCCCATGACTTGACCGGATGTATGTTGACCTCGATCACGCCCGGGTCTGGCGTGACCTGCAGCAACTTCAGACGCGGATCGCGTGGTGGCGGATAACCTTCGAGTACCAGGCGCACGCCCTGCTCGGCGGCCGTGGCCTCGATGGCCGCCAGCAACTCGAGGTAGTCCTCGAGTTTTTCCAGCGGTGGCATGAATACGTACATCACGCCTGAGGCCGCGCCCTGTTTTTCCGCCTTGGGGCCGTTGGCCCGGCGCGGGTCGCGTACTTCCACGCACAGGGCTGTGCGGCTGAGCCAGTGCGCAGACTCCTGCCGCTCAGGCACACGCGGGGTATCTAGATGTTCGCCATGACCTGTGGCTTGCGTCGCAGTGCGGACTACGCTGGTCGCCTGCGCGGCCCTTGCCGTCTCCTGCGTGACGCGCGTCGCCTCGGTTGGGACGATGGCGCCTTCGGGGTAGGGCAACACCGCGGCCGGGCTGGCTGCGGGTGGCGTAGTGGCGGACGGTGTTGTTGGCAAAGACGGCGGCGCAACGTAGCGCTGGGCCAGGGCGGCATGGGCCGGCAACTCGCCGCGCGCGTCATAGGGGTCCTGCGGCGTGTAGTACGGGAAATCGGCCTGGTTGACCCAGGGCAGTGAGTCCAGTGGCAGGCGCAGACCCATCGGGTGAGTCGCCCGGCATCAGGTACATGCGCTCGTCGCGCACAAACCACGGCCCGGTCACCCAGCGCGGTCCGCCCGTTTTGACAGAATCCGCCGCCTTGATCGGCAGCACGTAGCCCACGACGGTGTCCAGATCCTGGCTGAACACTCGGCGCAGCCGCGCGCGCTCCATTTCCTCGTCCAGACGCGACACGAGCGGGTCGACGTTGACCGGCAACCTGCGCTCGCGCCACTGGTAGTACCACTTGTCTTCGTACCCCGGCAGGATATGCTGGTCGCTCAGACCCAGGCGGCGCGCAAGGCCTCGCGTGAATGCGCCTGCCACCTCGCTGGTGTAGTGGGTCGGATGGCGTTCGTCAACGAACAGTTCCGGATTGGCCCAGACCGGCTCGCCATCGGCGCGCCAATAGATGTTCAGGGCCCAGCGCGGCAATTGTTCGCCCGGATACCACTTGCCCTGGCCGAAATGCAGAAATCCGCCTTTGCCATATTCGGCGCGTAACTTGTGTACCAGCGCAGTCGCAAAGCCGCGTTTGGTCGGGCCCAGGGCATCGGTATTCCACTCCCCCGCATCGCGGTCGCTGACCGCTACAAAGGTCGGCTCTCCGCCCATGGTCAGTCGTACGTCGCCGGCGATCAGTTCCTGGTCGACCGACTCGCCCAGTTGCATCACGGCCGCCCATTGTTCCTCGGTATAGGGCTTGGTGACGCGCGGTGTCTCGTACAGGCGGGTGACCTTCATCTCGTGCGCGAACTCGACCCCGGCCATCTCGACACCGCCTTCGATCGGCGCGGCGCCCGAAGGCTGGGGCGTACAGGCCAGCGGTACGTGACCTTCGCCGGCCAGCAAGCCGGAGGTGGGGTCGAGTCCAATCCATCCTGCGCCTGGCAGGTAGACCTCGCACCAGGCATGCAGGTCGGTGAAATCGACTTCGGTGCCACTGGGGCCATCGAGCGCCTTCACGTCGGGTGCCAGCTGAATCAGGTAGCCCGATGCAAAACGCGCTGCCAAACCGTTGTGGCGCAACAGGTTGACCAGCAGCCAGGTCGAGTCGCGGCAGGATCCCGCGGCAAGGGTCAGGGTTTCGTCCGGCGTCTGAACACCCGGCTCCATCCGGATCAGGTAGCGGATGTCCTTGCTCACCATCTGGTTGACGTCGATCAGGAAGTCGATCGTGCGCCGTTCGGTGCGGTCGATCCGGGCCAGGCAGGCCTTGAGCGTGTCGGAAGCCGGTTCCACCGCCAGATAAGGCGCCAATTCCTGTTCGATCAGCGGTTCGTATTTGAACGGGAAGGTTTCGGCCGTCGGTTCCAGGAAGAAGTCGAACGGGTTGTAGACCGACATGTCCGCAATCATGTCGACCGTGATCTTGAACTCTGTGGTTTTGTCCGGGAATACCAGGCGTGCCTGGTAATTGGCAAACGGGTCCTGCTGCCAGTTGATGAAATGGCCGGCGGGCTCCACCTTGAGCGAATATGACAGGATCTTGCTACGGCAATGGGGCGCCGGGCGCAACCGGATCACCTGTGGACCGAGTACGACTGGGCGGTCGTACTTATAGTGGGTGACGTGGTGCAGGGCTGCGTGGATGGACATATTTGATTCTCATGATTCTGCCGCCGATTGGCGGGGGGTCTGGTGAAAGCTTTTCACCTACCTAACCATTGATACTAGCAGGGCGCAGGTTTTTCAAGGGTCGACGCGGCGGGTCGACCTTGCACAACACATGTGCGACAGATTCGCCTTTGGGACGGGCGGGAGCATCTAGTGGAGCAGGTCAAGCAATGGAAGAATACGCAATGCAGGCGGCGTTTTTACGAACAGACAGGAGCAGCGGCGCACGACGTGGCGCAGCAGGACGCTGCCATCGGCAATGCGGGAGTGTGAAATCCATGATGGGGCCGGGATCTGCACTGCCCGACGGGCAGTCATGACCAAGCCAGGACGCGCGGATCGCGCGGGAGGGCTGGTCTACTCGACCGACAGCGGCCGGATGTGCCCGGACTGCCGTCTGCCGCAGGCCAAGTGTGTGTGCCGCCAAGGAGCGCCAGCCGCCGCGGGCGACGGCGTCGTGCGGGTTGGCCGCGAGAAAAAAGGCCGCGGCGGCAAGACGGTCACCCTGGTACGCGGCCTGGCGCTGGAACCGGCGGCGCTGCTTGTCATGGCGCGACAACTGAAAGCGGCCTGCGGCAGCGGCGGTACGGTTGCCGATGGTGTGGTCGAAATCCAGGGCGATCATGTGCAGCGTGTGGTTGCGGCGCTACAGGCGCAAGGACTTGCAGTGAAGCTCGTTGGCGGCTGAATGCGATTGCGGCTTCGCCGTCGGCGGACGTGGGAGGGTGGCACATACCTGAAACGGTGGACGCGCCTGCGCGCCACCCCGCTGCCTTCTGCCTACGATGGCAATGATGCAATTGCGCAACTGGCACCGGCCCGGCACGGCAAGCGGCTGGTCGCTGGCTTTGCTGGCGTGGGTTGTCGGCACGGCCTTGCAACTGTTGCAGCCGTCCTTGTGGCCACTGTCTGTGTATGGCCTGGTCGTTGCCATCGGTTTGGCCGTCGTTGGCGCCGTGGTGCGGCGCAGTCTGCCGGGCATAGCCGCGAGCGCATGGCTGGTACTGGCGCTGGCGGCGCTGGCCTTTGGCCAGGTTGGTCTTCGGGCGCTTGTTTTTCATGCCAATGGCCTGTCACCCGAGTTGGAAGGGCGCGATCTGCTGGTGACGGGTGTCATTGCGGCGATGCCGCAGCGAAACGCAAACGGCCTGCGCCTGCTGATGGACATCACGTCGGCCCAGGCCGATGGCAAGCCGGTTCGACTGCCGCCTCGCATCCAGCTCGGTTGGTATCAGGCGCTTGGCGATGGCGGCAACGGGCTGGATGCGAGCGTGGCTTTGCCGACGGTCTGGGCCGGTGAAAGCTGGCGCATGCTGGTGCGTGTGAAGGCGCCGCACGGCAACAGCAATCCCCATGGTTTCGACTATGAGCTCTGGTTATGGACGCACGGTATCCAGGCAACCGGATATGTGCGCCAGAGTGGCGCCGGGGCCGAGCCACGCAGGCTGGGGCAAACCGGTGCGCCATCCCATCGAATGGATGCGCCAGACTGTGCGCCAGCGCATCGATGCCCGGCTGCCGCAATCGGCGCACGCGGGCTGGATCAGCGCCCTGGTAACCGGGGACCAGAACGCGATCGACCGGGCCGACTGGGACGTGTTTCGAGCCACGGGCGTGGCGCATCTGATGAGTATCTCGGGTCTGCATATCACCATGTTTGCCTGGGTGGCTGCCGCGCTCGTGGGCGTGGCTGTGGCGCCGAAGCGCCAGACTGTGTCTGCTCTTTCCTGCGCCCCAAGCCGCTTTGCTCGGCGGCCTGGCGTTGGCCTTGGCCTATGCGCTTTTCAGTGGCTGGGGTGTGCCGTCGCAGCGCACGATCGTGGATGTTGGCGATGGTGAGCCTGTTGCGCCTGTCCGGCCGGTCCTGGCCCTGGCCGACGGTCTGGTTGCTGGCGGGTGTTGCGGTCCTGCTCATCGACCCCTGGGCGCTGCTGCAAGCGGGTTTCTGGCTGAGTTTCGTGGCTGTCGGCGTGTTGTTTGCATCTGGCAAGCCGGCGGCAAACCGGCAACCATGGGCATGGCGCGGTGCGCTGCAAGCGATGCTGCGCGAGCAGGCTGTCATCACCCTGGCGCTGACACCGCTGGTGCTGTTGCTGTTCGGTCAGATGTCGATAGTCGGTTTTGCCGCCAACCTGTTGGCCATTCCCTGGGTCACTTTGCTGGTGACGCCACTGGCCATGCTCGGAACCATGCTGGCGCCGGCGTGGGACCTGGCCGCGTTCGCGATCGGCTTGCTGGCTGCCATATTGGCGTGGCTGGCGCAATTGCCAATGGCTACGGTGTCGGTGGCGTCGGCTCCGTTTTGGTTCGGCGTCTGCGGTGTTCTTGGCGGTTTGTTACTCGTCTTGCGTCTGCCGGGCGCGTTGCGCATTGCCGGAGCGTCCCTGGTGCTGCCAGTGCTGCTTTGGCAGGCGCCGCGCCCGCCCGTCGGCCAGTTCGACCTGCTTGCGGCTGATGTTGGCCAGGGCAATGCGGTATTGGTGCGCACTGCGCACCATGCGTTGTTGTACGACGCCGGGCCACGGTATTCGCGCGACAGCGACGCCGGCAACCGGGTGATGCGTGCCCTTGCTGCGTGCGCTTGGCGTTGACCTGGACCTTCTGGTTCTGAGCCACCGCGACAGCGACCATGTGGGCGGTGCCGAATCAGTGCTGGCGATGTATCCGGCATCCCGGTTGCTCGGTTCGATCGAACCCGGCCATGGCTTGTGGTCGGTACGACCAGGGCAACGCTGCGCGGCGGGCCAGACACTGGGACTGGGACGGGGTGGCCATCAGCGTGCTGCATCCACGCGCTGCAGGACTACGATGCGTCTGTCAAACCCAATGCCCTGTCCTGTGTGCTGCGCATTCAGGCCGCTGCGCAGCCTGGGCAGCCTGCATCCGTGGCCCTGCTGGCCGGCGATATCGAGTCGGCCCAGGAAAAGCGGTTGGTGTCCGACGCATCCGCATTGGCTGCTGACTTTCTCCTGGTGCCCCATCACGGTAGCAAGACATCGAGCAGCGATGCCTTCCTGGATCAGGTTTCACCGCAGATCGCGCTGGTGCAAAGCGGCTATCGCAACCGTTTCGGTCATCCTGCGGCTGCGCCCATGGCGCGCTACGCGGCACGGGGTATTGCGGTGCATAGATCGCCTCGATGCGGTGCCATGACGTGGCGCTCGATCGACCCGGCCGATGCAACTTGCCATCGCCCCTCGCAACAACGCTATTGGCACCACGTCGGGTCTTCCCAAGGCATCCGGTATCCCGATTGAAGTATTAATAGTACTTACCCGCAAATCGACGCAGAGCTAAACTTGCTAAGCTCAGTGGTCCAGCGGAGTTGTCAGGAGAAAAGAATATATGACCAAATTTGATGAGATGTACACCTCCCTGCCGTACGAGTTTTTCTCGGGCGGCGAGAAGATTCGCGACCATTACAAGATCTACGACGAATGGCTGGCACGTCAGCCCGGCGACATGATGGCGAATCGGCGTGAAGAAGCCGAGATGATTTTTCGCCGGGTCGGCATCACTTTTGCCGTCTATGGTGACAAGGACTCCGGCGGTGTGGGCTCCGAGCGGCTGATTCCGTTCGACCTGATTCCCCGCATCATCGCCGCGCGCGAATGGGACGCGCTGGAAAAAGGCCTGGCACAGCGTGTCACGGCACTGAACCGGTTCATTCATGACTGCTACCACGATCAGGAGATTTTCAAGGCGGGGATCGTGCCAGCCGACCAGTTGGTGGGCAATGCGCAGTTCCGCAAGGAGATGATCGGTGTCGATGTCCCGGGCGGCATCTATTCCCACATCTCCGGCGTCGACATCGTGCGCGCTGTCAATGCCGAGGGCGCACCCGAGTATTACGTGCTGGAAGACAATCTGCGGGTGCCCAGCGGTGTGAGCTATATGCTGGAAAACCGCAAGATGACGATGCGGCTGTTTCCGGAGCTTTTCAGCGCGCACATGGTCGCACCTGTGGCGCATTACCCCGATCTGTTGCTGGAGACACTGCGCGAAAGCAGCCCTGCCACCACGGCCGATCCGACGGTGGTGGTGTTGACCCCCGGTATGCACAACAGCGCCTATTTCGAACACGCTTTCCTGGCCCAGCAAATGGGCGTGGAATTGGTCGAAGGCCAGGATCTGTTCACGCGCAATGATTTCCTCTACATGCGCACCACGCGCGGACCGAAGCGCGTGGATGTCATCTATCGCAGGGTCGACGACGACTTTCTGGATCCCAAGGTGTTTCGTCCGGAATCGGCGCTGGGCTGCGCGGGACTGATGGACGTCTACCGCGCCGGCCATGTGACGATCTGCAACGCCGTGGGCACCGGTGTGGCGGACGACAAGTCGATCTACCCTTACGTGCCCAAGATGATCGAGTTCTATCTCGGCGAGAAACCGCTGCTGAGCAATGTGCCGACGCTGATGTGTCGCAACGCCGACGATCTGCTGTATACGCTGGAAAACCTCAAAGACCTGGTTGTGAAGGAAGTTCACGGCGCTGGCGGTTATGGCATGCTGGTCGGGCCGGCGGCCACCAAAGCGGAAATCGAAGAATTTGCCAACATCTTGAGGGCCAAGCCGGATAACTATATCGCCCAGCCGACGCTGAGCCTGTCGAGTTGCCCGACCTTCGTCGAAAGCGGAATCGCGCCACGCCACATCGATCTGCGTCCCTATGTGCTCAGCGGCAAGAAGGTCCGGATGGCGCCAGGTGGTCTGACCCGTGTCGCACTCAAGGAAGGGTCCTTGGTGGTGAATTCGTCGCAAGGCGGTGGCACCAAGGACACCTGGGTGCTGGAAGAGTGATTTCCCGCCACAACGACCGAACACGTAAGAACAAGGAGCGCCCATGCTGAGCCGAACCGCCGATCACCTCTACTGGATGTCCCGCTATGTCGAGCGGGCCGAAAACACCGCCCGACTGCTGGACGTGAACTACCAGACATCCTTGTTGCCGCAGTCCGACGCGGTCGCGTTGGCGGGCTGGCAGGGGCTGGTCAGCACCAGCGAACTGATGCCGGCCTACACCGAGAAATACGGTTCCGTGAATGCCCGTGACGTGATGTATTTCATGGTCCGGGATGAATCCAATAGTTCCAGCATTCTTTCCTGCCTGACCGCTGCGCGCGAGAATGCGCGCGCAGTGCGTGGCACGCTGACGACCGAAGTGTGGGAAACCCACAACGAGACCTGGCTGGAAGTGCGTCGCAACCTCAACAACGGGGTGTTCGAGCGCGATCCGGCGGCGTTCTTCGAATGGGTGAAGTTTCACTCGCATTTGTCGCGCGGCGTGACAAATGGCACGATGCTGATGGACGAAGCGCTGTATTTCATGCGGCTGGGGACTTTTCTGGAGCGCGCGGACAATACGGCGCGCCTGATGGACGTCAAATTCCAGGCCGTGAACAGTGACTTTCATGGCGCCGAAAGTGAAAAGGACCAGGAGTACGACTTCTACCACTGGAGTGCCGTCCTGAGCAGCGTGGCCGGCTTCGAGAATTACCGCAAGGTGTATCGCGACGTGATCAAGCCCGAATTGGTTGCCGATCTGATGATTCTGCGACCCGACATGCCGCGCTCACTGCTGGCCTGCCTGAATGAGGTCGTGGTAAACCTGGGCATGCTCGCGACGGAACGTTCGAACGATACTTTGCGCCGAGCCGGGAAACTGTGCGCCGAACTGAAGTACGGGCATATGGATGAAATCCTGGACATTGGCCTGCACGCCTATCTGACCCAGTTCCTGGACCGCGTCAATGATCTGGGTTCGCACATCAGCCGCGATTTCCTGGTTCCGCTGCCGCAATAGGGAGCGTGAGTGAAGCGCGCACACGTCGGCCGCCGTCGTGTGCGCGGGTCATGGCCGAAGGCTTCGATGCCGGCTGTTGCCAGTGATTCCTCGCCGATGGGCTCTGCCGGATTCATGCGGTGTTGATGTCGACCTGGCGCGACAGCTTCGGCTCGACGCCGCAAGTACGTGACGAGCAACTGCGGCTGCACCGGCGAACTTTGCCGGCAGCTGTCGCCGGCAGTGCCTCGCTCGGTCTGGTTCTGGTCCTGGTGTTGTCGCAGGTGGTCGGCGCGATTACGGTCTGGAGCTGGTTCGCTTGTCTGATGGCGAGCCTGGGGGGGCGCCTGTGGGTCTACCACTGGCAAGGTCGCCAGGCGCCGGAGCAGCAGGCGCAGCATCACTGGATTGCGCGTTTCCGGCGAGCGTCATTGGTACATGGGCTGGTCTGGGCCATGGCGGGCGTGCTGCTGTTTCCCGTGAACGACCCGACGTATCAGCTGTTTCTGGTGTTCGCGCTCGCCGGCATCTGTGTCAGTGCCATGTCCGGCTATTCTTTCGACCTCAAAGCCGCCTTGTCCCTGTGCGGACCGGTGTTGATCGCGATCCTGTCGCGCATGCTGGCGCAGGGAAACGAGACCAGCACGGCAATTGCGCTGATGCTGGTCCTGTTCATGGCCTATGTGATGGCGATCACCCTGCGCGCCCAACGGGCCATGCGCGAAACCGTGGGCTTGCGCGCCATACGTGAAGCGCAGCATGCGGACTTGCGCGCCAGTCATGAACGCCTGAGCCAGGCCGAAACACTGGCCGGGCTGGGTAGCTTTACCTGGTATCCGTCACGGCAACGTCTCGAATGGTCGGATGGCCATTTTCGACTCTGGGGCATCGCACCTGGCAGCATCGCGCCGGATATGGCACTGTTTCGCCAGGCCATCGATGCTACGGATTTGCCTCGCGTGCAGGCCCGCTTCGAGCAAGTGATGGCCGGCGGCGGCGCTGACGAATGCCTGTTCCGGGTGACCTGGCCCGATGGCAGTGTGCACCATGTGCTGGGGCGCAGCGAAGCCGTGCGGGATGCCAGCGGCCTGATCGTCGCCATGACCGGGACGGTGCAGGACGTGACCGAGCGCCAGCAGACGCTGGCGCGACTGGCCGAGAAGCAGCAATTGCTCACCGTGATGCAACAGACGACCCAGCTCGGCTTCTGGTTTGTCGACGCGCAGGGCATCACCACCGATGTGAATCCGGCATTGTGTGAGTTGATCGGCCTGCCGCGCGACAAGCTGTTGGGGCGCAGCATTCAGGCACTGGTCGATGCGGACTATGCTGGCCGGTTGCGCGCGAGCCTGGCGCGTGCTTCGGCGCCTGGCGCCACCGTCTCGCCGGTGGAACTTACCCGGCCGGACGGCACGGTCCGCGACTGTCTGGGGCATCACACGGTGCTGGTCGACGCGCAGGGGCAGGTCATCGGGCTGGTCGCGCTGTTGTCCGATCTCAGTGCCATCGCGCACGCCCGCCAGGCGCAGCATGTGTCCGAATTCGTTGTCAACGCCGTGAACGATATGGTCAGCGTCACCGATCTGGAAGGCCGATACCGTTTCGTCAACAGCGCATGGTGCAAGCGCATGGACAGGACGCACGACGAGGTGATCGGTCGCACTATTGAAGACGTGGTTCCCGATCTGATGACGCCGGAACGCCGGCAGGCGCTGAGCGCCTGTGCCGGCCAGGGCGAGATACGGGTGGTGCGGGCCCGCGTGGCGTTTCAGGGCACGGGTACCAGCACCATGGAAACCACGATGACACCCTATGTCAATCGCGAATCCACCGTGCTGGGCGTGGTCGCGGTGACACGCGACATCAGCGCACAGGTGCTGGCGCAGCAGGCGCTGGCGCAAAGTCTGGAAAACCTGCGACGCGTCTTCAATGGCTCGGGTGACGGCATGTTTGCCTACGAGGTGGGTGACGCGCAGGGCCGCTTGCTGTTTGTCAACGCGTGCTTCCTCGAAATGTGGAACATGCCGCGCAATCCGGGGCAGTCGTACACGCGGTCCGACGTGATGGTGGCGGCGCGCAAGCTGTTTGTCGATATCGGTGATGAGGAACGGCGTATCGCAGAGATACTGGCGAGCCACGAGGTCCACACCGACAGGCTGGCCTTGCGTGACGGACGCATCCTGGAGCGCCGCAGCGTGCCAATGGAGTCTCCGGACGGACCGACCCGGGTCTGGACCATGCGCGACATCACGCTGCAGGAGCATGCGCTGCAGGCCATGCGCGACAGCGACGGAAAGCAGCGCGCACTGATGGATGCCTTCCCTGGCTATGTCAGTGTCATCGACCAGGATTCTGTCTATACCTATGTCAATGCCCGAACAGCCGGCCTGTTCGGTGTACCAGCCGACACCATGATAGGGCAGCACTCCCTGCAGTTTGTCGGCGAGAAGCGATACCAGAAGAGCCGCCAGCATATCGCGCGACTGCGCGAAGGTGAGAATATCGTCGTCGAACGCCACTACGAAGCCACGGCGCACCGCCCGGAGGTCTTCCTGCAGGTGACCCATGTGTTGGGGGCCAAGGGGCAGGGTGGTCTGCAGCGCTACTACGCCTTCGGCATCGACATCACCGATCTCAAGCGGGCCGAGGAGGCCCTGCGCGCGGCCAAGGACGAGGCGGAACGCGCCAATCGGGCCAAGAGTGCCTTCCTTGCCAGTGTCAGCCACGAACTGCGCACGCCACTCAACGCCATCCTGGGCTTTTCCCAGCTTGTTGCGTGCCCAGGCCCAGTTGTCGCCGCTGGCCGGCGACAACGCGGGTGAAATCGAACGTGCCGGGCAGCCATCTGCTGTCCTTGGTGGATGACCTTATCGAGCTCGGTGGTGTCGAGGCCGGTCAGCTGGAATTGACGATTGCGCCGGTTGCGGTGGAGTCGGTCATCAACGAGAGCCTGTCCATGGTGGCGCCACTGGCCGCGAACCAGGGCATACGCATCGTGTTCGAAGGGGGCAACGCCAGGCACGCCGTGGTGTCGGCGGACGCGGTTCGCCTGCGTCAGATCATCATCAACCTGCTGTCCAATGCGATCAAGTACAACCGACCGGATGGAACGGTGCGCGTGTCGTGTACCTACTTGGGAGCAGAGACGTCCACGGGCAGCGCGCCAGTGCGCATTGCCGTGCGCGATACCGGTTCTGGCATAGCGCCGGCCATGAGCAGCCGGGTGTTCTCGGCGTTCGAACGTTTGGGCGCCGAGCGTGGCCAGATCGAGGGCACCGGGATCGGGCTGGCGATTTCGCGCCGGCTGGTGAGCGCCATGGGCGGGCGGATCGGATTTGAAAGTCGGGTGCGCGAGGGCAGCACCTTCTGGATCGAGTCTGCCCGTCTTCCGGCCTTCGCTACCCGCCGCACAGACTCAAGGCGTGCCGCGCTTGTTGCGCGGCGCAGGACGCCGACCGCGGGTGCTGGTGGCCGAGGACTACGGGCCGAACCAGGCGGTGCTGACGCAGCAACTGCGCGTCATCGGATGCGAGGTCGACGTGGTCGGCGACGGCGTTGCTGCGCTCGCGCGCTGGAAGAAGGGCCACTACGCGCTGATTCTCAGCGACCTGGACATGCCCCTTATGGGTGGCCATGATCTGGCGCGCGCCATTCGCGCGGACATGCGCGATGCGCAAGGTGATCGGGTGCCGATCATCGCCATCAGCGCGGCCGTGGTCGCTGGTGAGCGGGGACTGTGCATTGCTGCGGGCATGGACGACATGCTGACCAAACCGATTTCGCTGCAGGCCTTGAGCGCAATGGTGCAGCGCTGGCTCAAACCAGGCGACGGGCCGATTGCACCGATTGAAGTCGCTGCGCGGCCGATCGCGGCCGATGACCCCACGCGCGAGCAACCGGAACCTGAGCCGGTGCTGGACCTGGACGCCTTGTACCAGGTGCTGGGTCGGGTCAGTACAGACAAGGCGCACGCCTTGGTCGCGACTTTTCTGGCGTCGGCCGATGCCGGCCTGCGTACGCTGGCACAGCCCGGTCTCGACAAGGCCCAGGTGGCGCGTGAAATGCATCGCCAGATCGCGTCGGCGCGCACCGTCGGTGCCATGCACTATGCGCGGCTGGCGCTGGCCCTGGAACAGGTCGCGTTGACCCAGGAGGCTGCGCTTTTGGCAGCACCACTGCGCGATCTGCAGGACGCGCTGGAACTGGTGCGGGTGCAGGCTGGCGAACTGGAGCAGCAGGCGGCCATGTCGATGCCGACGCCGCTGCTGTCTGATTTGCCGGGAGCGCAAGCGGGCGACCCCGTCGTCGACTCGGTGCTGGTGGTGGATGACGACCCGGTGGTGTTGATGCAGATGCAGCAGATGCTGGCGAACATCGGAGTCCGGCAGGTGCTGACGGCGCGCGACGGGGTTGAGGCGATCGAGCGCATGGGCAGCAACCCTGCGCCGATCGATGTGGTCATCTGTGACCTCAACATGCCCGAGATGGATGGCGTCGAGATGATCCGCCGTTTCGGTCAGAGCGGGTTTCATGGCGCCCTGGTACTGATGAGCGGCGCCGACGAGCAGTTGCTGACCACGGTCGGCAATCTGGCGCAGCTGCAGGGCTTGAGTGTGCTCGGTCAGGTGCAGAAGCCGGCCACGCCACAGCGCATGCGTACGCTGCTGCGCCGCACGCTTGCGCCGAAGGCCGGCGGGCGACCGGCAACCGGTGCGGATTCTCCGACGACAGCGCAGGCCATCCTCACGGCCATTCGCGAACAGGCGTTCTCGATCTGGTTTCAGCCCAAGGTCGATGCCCATTCGCTCGAACCCGTGGGTGTCGAGGCGCTGGCGCGCTGGCGCCAGGCCGATGGCAGTTTTGTCTCGCCCAACCTGTTCATCGTGGCCGCCGAGCGGGCCGGCATCATCGGTCAGTTGTCGGGCGTGCTGTTGCCGCTGGCGCTACGTGAAGCGGCGGCTTTGCACGCTGCCGGCTACCCGATGGCGATCTCGCTGAATCTTTCGGCGTTGTGGCTCGACGACCTGAATCTGCCCGACCTGTTGCTGCGCTGCGCGCTGGAACAAGGGCTGCGACCAGCCGATATCACATTCGAGGTAACCGAGACCGGTGTGACCAAGGACATCGCGATTGCGCTCGATGTGCTGACGCGCCTGCGGCTCAAAGGCTTCAGGCTGTCGATCGACGATTTCGGCATTGGCTACTCGTCGTTCGAGCAACTCGGACGTATACCGTTCACCGAGATGAAACTCGATCGCAGCTTCGTGCAGCGCAGCACCCATGACAGCGCCGCCCGTGCCATTCTGGAGAGCAGCATGGCGATGGCAAGAAAACTCGTGTTGCGCACGGTGGCCGAAGGTGTTGAAACCGAGGACGAATGGCAGCTGATGCGCGAACTCGGATTCGATGAGATTCAGGGCTATCTGATCGCCCACCCGATGCCGCGTGACGAACTGCTGCGCTGGCTGCGCGAACGCCGCAGTTCGCCGTCCTAAGGCTCGCGCGCTGCCGCCACTTCCCGGCCCAGCTCGATCACGGCCAATGCGTAGTAGCTGCTCCAGTTGTAGCGGGTGATGACGTAAAAGTTCTCCGTCCCGGCCAGATAGGACGGCGATGCGTCGCCGTTGAACAGTTCGACCAGGGCCAAAGGTCCATGATGGCGCAGACCAGCGGCATCGAGGATGACGCCCTTGGCGGTGAAGCTTTCCACGCTGAAAGTGGGCAGAATGTCGGGCGCGAGCAAGCTGTCCAGGTCCAGCCGGTGCTTGTCGAACTGCACCGGGTAGTGTGTTGGCATGCCCCTTTGCCAGCCAAAGGACTGGAAGTAGTGTGCCACCGATCCGATCACATCCGAGTTGCTGTCGAACAGGTCGATGCGGCCGTCACCGTCGAAGTCGATGGCATAGCGAACCCAGCTCGAGGGCATGAACTGAGGCATGCCCATGGCGCCGGCATAACTGCCTTTGTAGCCCATCGGGTCGCTGGCCGCGCGCTGCGCCAGTGACAGCAGCTGTTCGAGTTCGCGCCAAGAAGAAGGCGCGTCGTTCGGCTGCCCGGGGATGGGCCTGGGGAAAATCGAAGGCCAATGTGGACAAGGCGTCCATGACGCGGAAGTTGCCCGTGTTGCGCCCGTAGATCGTTTCCACACCGATGATGCCGACGATGATCTCGGCCGGTACGCCGTAGACTTGCTCGGCACGCTCGAGTTCGCTGGCGTTGGCCTGCCAGAACGCGACACCGGCGCGGATGCGCACCGGATCGATGAAGCGGCTGCGGTAGATGCGCCAGTTTTTCGCGCTGGGACTGGCAGCTGGCAGCACCCAGCGCGCCACCTGGGGCAGGTGGCGTGACTGGCCGATAGCCGCGCGCACCCAGTCACGATCGAGTCCGCGTCGCTCGGCAATATCGTCGGCCTGGCGCATCACGTCGTCGCGGCTCGCATAAAGCGCGCCGGCACCGGATTCGGTCGCCACGCGACGCTTGCTCGACGCCTTGGCCGCGTCGGCGCCGGGAAGGCACAGGCATAGCAGGCAGGTGATCAGCATCGATCGGAGAGTTGCGGACATTACTTGGGCCACGGAAGTTGGGAGAATTCTCGCCGCAATCGGACCAGTTGCATGGCTCCGTGGGCGCCCGGTCGGGCGTAGCGCTGGGACTCCAGCGCGAGCAGCCAGCGCGTGAGCGTCTGGGTACGGACGTCCGCTGCCCCCCAACGCTCGCACACGGTCTGCGCGATCAGGCGCGGAGGACTGGCCGGCGCGACCGGCCAGCCGGCGGCGCGCAGTCTGTGGCTGGCACGTGCCAGCAGACGCAGCCAGGGGTCCTGCCGATGACGGTCCCACAAGGTCCATGCGGCGCCGACCAGGCTGGATGCCACCAATCAGTGCCAGCAACACATAGCCCAGGTCTTCCCAGCTCGGGGACTCGAAACCGAGGCCCTTGAGCAGATCGAGCTGGGTGCTCTGGTTGTAGTTCAGGATCCATTGGTTCCAGCGGTTGTTGACCGCCTCCCAGGTCGCACGCAGGCCGAGCCAGAACTGCGGATTGACGGCCTGCAGGGCGGATGCCACGGCGCCAGGAACAGGTCGCAGCCGTTGCAGGCTGCCGGTACGGCCGGGCGAGACCGCCGATGTCGGGTCGACCCGGACCCAGCCGCGCCCGGCCAGCCACACCTCGGTCCAGGCATGGGCATCGCTCTGGCGCAGGATCCAGAAGCCGTCCACGCTGTTGGCCTCGCCACCCTGGTAGCCGGTGACGATGCGCGCGGGTATGTCCAGCGAACGCATCATGATCGCGAATGCCGATGCGATGTGCTCGCAAAAGCCGGTGCGCCGGTCGAACCAGAATTCGTCGGCGGTGTTCTGGCCGTAGACGCCGGGCTCGAGCGTGTACTGGTAGCCGCCGGTGCGCAGGCGCTGCAGCACGGCATCGACCATGCGGGCCGGGTCGCCTCCCAGGGCCGGATCGCGGCGCAGTTCGCTGGCCCATGCCATGGTGCGCGGATTGAGTCCTGGCGGCAGGTTCAGATAGTCCTGCAAGGCCGCGGTCCGGCGCAGCGGGCCGTGGCGAAACCGGGTGTGGCTCTGGGCGCTGTAGCGCAGTAGGTCGGACACCGGACGCTCAGCCGTCCATTGCAGTTGCGCGGACATGCTGCATGGGCATGGATCGGGCGACGGGTTGCTGCACTGTCGCATCGAGCACGAAGATCCAGGGCCGGTTGTTGGGCTCGAGCGTCACCTCGTAGCGGATCGGCTCGCCTTCGACCTGCAGATGCCGGCGCATCCTGCATGCGCGCTGGAAAACCCGAGCGCAGCGGCTGCCATTGCCGTCCCTGCAGGGTCGACAGCACCGGACCGCGGAAATACAGCTCGGACTGCGGTGGAGGCAGGCCGTCGAAGCGGATGCGCATGGCAATGCTGTCGTCGAGCGCCAGTTCGGCGATGGAGCCGACCTCCATGGTCGACGACAGGCCGCTGCGTCCGGTCATCGCGTCGCTGGGCAAGCCCCACAATGGCGCCAGACGGGGAAACAGCATGAACAACACCAGCATGATCGGCGCGCCCAGCAGCGGCCATGGTCATGGCAATGCCAGCTGCCTCGCGCAGCGGTGGTTTGCCCACCGGCATGTGGGTGTTGACCAGGGCCGTGAGCAGGCCCATCAAAGCCACCAGCATCGCCGCTGCCGTCAGCAGTGACTGCGAGAAGAAGAAGTTGGTCAGCATCGTGAAGAAGCTGAGAAAAAACACCACAAAGGCATCGCGCCGTGCGCGCAACTCCAGCGTCTTGAGCGTCAGCAACACTACCAGCCAGGTCACGCCGGCGTCGCGACCCAGCAAGGTGCTGTGGGTCAGCAACGTGGCTGCGATGGTCAGCAGCCAGCAGGCCCAGCAACCACCAACGCGAAGGTAGCGGGCGTGCGTTCCAGGCCAGCACGGCGCGCCAGAGCAGCACCGCCAGTGCCAGTGCCGAACACCACAGCGGCAGGCGTACGAGTTGCGGGGCCAGAACCAAGGCGATGACCAGCAACAGGAACAAGGTATCGCGCGCGTCGCGTGGCAGGTGGCCGAGACGCTCAATCAAGGATTTCATGCGCCGCCTCCATAGCGCGCCAGCGCTTCAAGGCAGCGGCGCTTGTGGGCTTCGCCGCTGTCCGGACGAATCTCCTGCGCGCCCAGGCGCAGTCCGAAATCCATACCCATGCGGTCCGCCAGCAAGACCCAGGCACACAGGCGCGACAGGGCGCTCTCCAACGCCGGGCTGGCGCCGGATGCTGCTGCGGGTATGCCCGTCTCGGCCAGGTCGAGCCACAATTCGTGACGTTGCGCCTGCTGGGTGTCGCGGCTGACCATCTCGTCAGCCTTGGCCAGCTTCTTCCACACCACCAGCTTGAGCGGATCCCCACGCTGATAGGCGCGCACGCCGTCGAACTCGCCACTGGCCTGGCGCAACTGGGCCTGCGCCGCGCCACCGGCAAGTGGCCGACCGTCAGGCAGTGGCGGCGGATGCGACTCCGGTGCCGGATACACGAGCACGCATGATGCCGGCCGCCAGAGCGTCCAGACCCGGAACGTGCCCAGCGGAAAGCGGGTTTCGGCCGTCATCGCCGGAATCGGCACCATGCCGCGCTGCGCGGGTTTGAATGCGACGTGGACGGTCGCGCGGCCCAGTGCCGGCACATCGGTCCAGACCCAATGATTGCCGTCGAGCATGCGCATCGCGATGCCGTGTCGCACCCGCTTGCGCGTGCTCACCAGATCCACGGCCAGCGTGTTGCTGGCGTCTTGGTAGCCAGGCTCCACCGGCTGCAATTGCAGCGACAGACCACGCAGGGTGCCATGGCACAAATGCATGCCGACCAGTGCACTGCCGGCGAGCAGGAAGGTCAGCAGGTAGCCCAGGTTGAGCTGGTAATTGATGGAGGCCAGCAGCAACACCAGCAGCGTGACGGCGAGCATCAGTCCGGGCCGGGTGGGCAGGATGTAGACGTTGCGCTGGGTCAGCAGCATCACGTCGCGCGGCGTCAGCCGGGTCTCCAGCCAGCGGCGAAAACGCGCTTGCAAATGGCGCACCGGATGGCGCAAAGGATGGGGAAATGGCTGTCTCAGAGCCATGGTCGGCTTTGCCCTCAGGCCAGTGGAACGGCGAGCACCATGGCGCGCACCTGTTCGACGGCACCTCGACCAGCGTCGCCGACGGGCTGCAGTCGGTGCGCGATGGTCTGGGGCAAGATCGCCTGGATGTCGTCGGGCGCAACATAGTCGCGTCCGCTCAGGAAGGCCTGAGCCTTGGCGGCACGGATCACGGCGATACCGGCGCGCGGACTTAGACCCTGCAGGAACCACTTGCCTGATCGGGTGGCGGCGATCAGGTCCTGCATGTAGTCGAGCAGCGGCTCGGCCGCGTGCACGCTCAGCACTTGTTGCTGCAGTTGCTCCAGGTCGAGCGGCGACATCAGCTTGTCCATGGCCTCGAGCATGTCGCGCCGGTCGTGGCCGACCAGCAGACCGCGCTCCGAGGCACGGTCCGGATAACCGAGCGAGATGCGCATCAGAAAGCGGTCGAGTTGCGACTCGGGCAGCGCATAGGTGCCGAGCTGATCGTGCGGGTTCTGGGTTGCGATGACAAAAAAGGGCTCGGGCAGGGCCCGGGTCTCGCCTTCCGCCGTGACCTGCTTTTCCTCCATGGCCTCGAGCAGTGCGCTCTGGGTCTTGGGGCTGGCGCGATTGATTTCATCGGCCAGCAGTACCTGGGCAAAGATCGGGCCGGGATGAAACACGAAGGCCTGCTTGCCGCGGTCGTAGATCGACACACCCGACAGGTCGCTGGGCATCAGGTCCGAAGTGAACTGCACGCGCGAGAAATGCAGACCGAAACTGCGCGCCAGCGCATGGGCCAGCGTGGTTTTGCCAACGCCGGGAACATCCTCGATCAGCAGGTGCCCGCCGGCCAGCAGGCAGGCGACGCAGTCCTGGATCTGCGCCGATTTGCCGACGATCACCGTGTTAAGCTGGCTCAGTAGTTTTTGAACTTTTTCTGGTGAGTGCATGGCATGACGTTACATGAAAATCTGCACGGGTCCTGGCTGCCATGAACAAGACCGGATACTTTACGCATGCCGATTGCCGGCAACATGAAATGGGGCGATGGTCATCCCGAATGCCCGCAGCGGCTCGATGCCATCGAGGACCGACTGCTGATCTCCGGAGTGGGCGATGCGCTGGAGCGGCGCGAGGCGCCACCGGCGCCGCTGGCCGACATCGAACTGGCACATGGCCGCATGTATCGTGGCGTCATTGCGCGGCCTGTCCGACGGCCTGCGCGAGGAGATCGATGCCGGTGGACCGAGTCATGCGCAGATCGATCCCGACACCTCGCTGAACGTCCACACCTGGGATGCCGCGCTGAGCGCGGCCGGCGCCGCACTGGCTGCCACCGACGCGGTGATCGCCGGCGAGCTGGAAAACGCTTTCTGTGCCGTCCGTCCGCCGGGCCACCATGCCTGCCGTGACGCAGGCCATGGGTTTTTGCTTTTTCAACAATGTGGCGGTGGCGGCCAAGTACGCCTTGCAGCGCCATGGCCTGCAGCGGGTGGCGATCGTCGACTTCGACGTGCACCACGGCAACGGCACCGAAGACATCGTGGCCGGTGATCCGCGCATCCTGATGGTGAGTTTTTATCAGCATCCGTTCTATCCCTATGGCGGCGCCAAGTCCAATGCCGCCAACCTGGTCAACCTGCCGGTGCCGGCCTACACCAGGGGCCCGGAGGTGCGCGAGCTGATCGAGCATCGGCTGGATCCCGCGCGCTGGAGGCGCACCGCCCGCAGATGATCTTCATCAGTGCCGGGTTTGACGCCCACCGGGAAGATGACATGGGGCAACTCGGCCTGGTCGAGCAGGACTACGCCTGGATCACGCAACGCATCAAGGACGTGGCCCGGCGCCATGCCGGCGGGCGCATCGTGTCGTGTCTGGAAGGCGGCTACAACCTCAGCGCGCTGGGGCGCAGCGTGGAGGCGCATTTGCGGGTGCTGGCCGACGTTTGATGGCCTGAGCGGGTCGGTTGCGCTCCAACGAACTTTCTGGCACGTCAGGGTGGGTGGACGGCGTAGCGAAATAAATCGGAGGAGAAGCGGGCGCAGCCCGCTTCGGGGGACATTCGCGGAGCCGTTCACCCACCCTGACGTGCCCACCACCGGCGGATGCGATCAAGGGATTGAGCAGGCCAGAGCCGCCATGTTTTACCGCACGGCGCTAAGGCCACATGGCGCTACTTCATGAACGACGGCAGCCACAGGCTCAGGATCGGGAAGGCCACCAGCACCGCTCAGCATCAGTATCTGCACCACGACGAACGGCCAGACACCGCGGTAGATCGTGCCCAGTCGCACCGGGCAGCAGGGTGTTGAGCACGAACAGGTTCATGCCCACCGGCGGCGAGATCAGGCCGATCTGGATCACCATGACGATCAGCACGCCGAACCAGACCGGATCGAAACCCAGGCTCACGACGATCGGAAAGAACAGCGGAATGGTCAGCAGCACCATGCTGAGCTCTTCCATGACCATGCCCAGCAGCACATAGATCACCATCATCGCGGCAACGATCATCGGCGGCGAAAGCCCCTGATGGGTGATCCACTCCTTGAGGTCGTCTGGCATGGACGTGAAGTTGACGAAGTTGGCGAAGATGGTGGCGGCGATCAACAATGTGAACAGCATCGCCGTCGTGCGGGCCGACTCGACCAGGATTGCCAACAGGTCCTTCCAGCCGATCGCGCGCCGGGCCAGGGCAAACAGAAAGGCCCCCGAGGCGCCGATGCCGGCGCCTTCGGTCGCGGTGAACACGCCGCCGTAGATGCCGCCAAGTACCACAATCACCAGCAGCAGCACGCCCCAGATGCCGCGCAGCGCCGCCAGCGTTCGGCCCAGGTCGAGCGGTCGCCGGGCGGCGCATGTTCGGGGTCGCGTGAGGTGACGACGACGACAGCCGGCATCATGGCCAGCGCCGTCAGCAGGCCGGGCAGGACGCCGGCGGCAAACAGTTTGCCGATGTTGGTTTCGGTGACGATGCCGTAGATCACCATGATGGTGGACGGCGGGATCATGATGCCGAGCGTGCCGCCGGCCGCCATGACGCCGGTGGACAGCGACTCGCTGTAGCCGAGCTTTTTCATCGACGGGTAGGCGACCTTGCTCATGGTCGCCGCGGTGGCGATCGACGAGCCGCAGATGGCACCGAAGCCGGCACAGGCCGCAATGGTCGCGTGGGCCAGGCCACCGCGCAGATGCCCGATGAACACATACGCAGCGCGGAACAGTTCGTGCGCCAGGCCGGCGCGGGCGACGAAATTGCCCATCAGGATGAACAGCGGGATAACCGATAGCGTATAGGCGAATCCGGTTTCCTGTACCACCTGGGAGGTGCTGTAGAAGGCGGCATGCCAGCCGCGCGTCAGGCCCATGCCGCACACGCCGACGACGCCCATGGCGAATGCCAGCGGTACGCGCATGAAGGCCAGCGCAAAAATGGCTGCGAAGCCGAGCAGCGCCTCGGTCATGGCGTGCCAGCCGATGCTGGCATCGGATCGGGGCGGCGTAGCAAGAAGCGCCAGAGATGCACCAGAGCGGTGATGCCGCACAGCACGGCCATGCCGTAGATGTACGGCGCCTTGAGCAGTTTGAGTTGCGCCGTCGTCTCGCCGGTCTCGGCGAACTCACCGGCGGTGCGCCACATCAGCCAGGCCAGTGCCATCAGCAAAGCGCCGCATACCAGATTGACCAGCGTAGCCTGTAGCCTGCGTTGCAACGGCGACATGAAATGGTCGAAGGAGTCGAAGACGACATGCTCGCGCCGGATCGACACCAGAGGCAGGGCGGCGAAGATCACAACGACCATCAGCAATTCGGTCAGCTCAAGCGAGCCGGGAATCGATGCCGAGGCGAGCTTGCGGCCGCCGACATCGAAAAAGGTCAGGACCATGATGCAAAACAGCGCCGCCGCAGCGAGCGTGCCGCAAAACCATTCAAATAATTTGTTCAAGGCAGCTTCGAGTAGTCAAAAAAATGCGGCCTCCATTGTGCATGAGGCCGCACTGGCACAGCGCGCCGGCCTGAGCCGGTCGGCCGAAACTTACTTCTCCTGATTCGCGATCTCGGCGCGAAACTCTGCCAGCACCTTGGCCGCGTCCTTCAAACCGGCAGCCTGCGCATCGGTGACCCATTTGGCCTCGAGCCCGGAGGTCCTGGCCTTGACGTCGGCGACAAAGCTGGCGTCGGCTTTGGTCGTCTGGGCGCCATTGGCCTGCAACAGCGCGGTACCGCGCAGGTCAACCTTGTCCCAGGCCCGGCCGAACATGCGTGCATAGGTCTCGCCCGAGATCGCATCGATGGCCTTCTTTTCCTCGGCGCTGAGCTTGTCGTAGCGCGCCTGATTCATGATGGCGACAAAGCTGGTGTTGTACAGGCCACCCGGGAAGGTGGTTGCGAACTTGATGATCTTGTTGATCTTGAAGGATTCGGTCGACTCGGCCGGGAACAGCGTGCCGTCCATGACGCCACCGGACAGCAGTTCGTAGGAGTCGGGCGCAGGCTTGAGCGTGACATTCATGCCCAGGGTCTTGGCCATTTCATTGACCATGCCGCCGCCGACCCGGAATTTCAGGCCGCTGAGGTCGTCGACCTTGGTGATCGCGCGCTTGGTGTTGAACACGATGCCGGGGCCGTGCGTGAACAGTGTCAGCACCTTGACGCCCTGGTGTTCCTTCAGGTATTCCGGATGCTTGGCTGCGATCATGTTGTAGGCCACCGAGATCGATTCGGCACTGTTGCCCAGGAACGGGAACTCGGCCATCTGCTGCAGCACGAATCGGCCGGGCGTGTAGCCATGCACGGTGTAGGACACGTCGGCCAGGCCGTTCTTGACTGCGTCGAAGGTGCCGGGGGCTGCCGAGACGCCGCGCGGCAATATATTGCACTTCATCTTGCCCGCAGTGTTTTTCTCGAGCAGATCGCACCAGTCTTTCTGGGTCGCGCTCAGTGCGTGGGTCGGTGGCAACCAGCTTGACACCGTCAGTACGGTTTGCGCGCTCGCGAAACCGGCAAAAGCGCTGGCAGCTGCTGCGATGGCAGTGAAGGCAATACGTTTCATGGTTTGATGGCTCCAGATGAATGCAAAACATCACTTTAGTTCGGATACTCGCCCGTGTATGTCCATGGAAACCCTCGGCGGGTGGTCCGCTCTTTGATGTGGATCAGTAATGCGTGCACAAGCTTGTTCTTCTGCTTGCCCCGCGGCGCTGCTTGCTGTGCTGCGGACAAAAAGGGAAAGCCGGATGGAGAAAGGCAACCTCGCTGCATATCTCGCCAGCCCCGATGTCGCTGCCGTTCTGATGGCTGTCGCTGACGTGCAGACCGGGGGCGTGTGGCGCGCATAGAATGATATGTTTCCCACCGGGCGACAAGGGGTCGGTGCGGGTTTCGACGATCAATCAACTATTCCATGGAGTTATTGCGATGAAGGTATTGGTGCCAGTCAAGCGCGTGGTCGACTACAACGTCAAGGTGCGCGTCAAGTCGGACGGAAGTGGCGTGGACATCGCCAACGTCAAGATGAGCATGAATCCGTTCGACGAGATCGCGATCGAAGAGGCAGTGCGGCTGCGCGAGAAAGGCGTGGCCACCGAGGTGATCGCCGTCTCGTGCGGTGTGTTGCAGTGCCAGGAAACGCTGCGTACGGCCATGGCGATCGGCGCCGACCGTGCCATTCTGGTCGAGACCGGCGAAGAGTTGCAGCCGCTGGCGGTGGCCAAGCTGCTCAAGGCGCTGGTCGAGAAAGAGCAACCGGGCCTGGTCATCCTGGGCAAGCAGGCGATCGATGACGACTGCAACCAGACCGGCCAGATGCTGGCCGCCTTGTGCGACCTGCCGCAAGCCACCTTTGCCAGCAAGATCGAGGTCGTCGACGGCAAGGCCAAGGTGACCCGCGAGGTCGACGGCGGTCTGGAGACCGTGTCGATCACACTGCCGGCGATCGTGACCACCGACCTGCGCCTGAACGAGCCGCGGTATGTGACGTTGCCCAACATCATGAAGGCCAAGAAGAAGCAGCTCGACAACTACAAGCCTGCCGATCTGGGCGTGGACGTCAAGGCGCATCTGAAGACCCTCAAGGTCACCGAGCCGCCACAGCGCAGCGCTGGCGTCATAGTTCCGGATGTGGCAACGCTGGTGGACAAGCTCAAGAATGAGGCGAAGGTAATCTGACAACCTGATACTTCGTGGGACAGACCGCAGCCACAGAAGTGGCAAGCTCTGTCCCCATTGAGACTTGTGGGACAGACCGCCGCGACACGAAGTGGCAGCTCTGCCCCAACATTTTTGAGGACTTGTGGGACAGACCGCCGCGACACGAAGTGGGCAAGCTCTGTCCCCAACATTTTGTAAACGGACCGCCGCGACCAAGTCGCCAGCGCTGTCCACAACTAGTTAGCAAGGAGTTTTCATGACATCACTCGTAATTGCCGAACACGACAACAACACCATCAAGATGGCCACACTCAACACGGTGACGGCTGCAACCCAATGCGGTGGCGATGTCCACGTACTGGTGGCCGGCTTCAACGCTGGCGCCGCTGCGGCCGAGGCCGCGAAGATCGCAGGCGTCGCCAAGGTCCTGCATGCCGACGACGCCGGCCTGGCCCATGGCCTGGCCGAGAATATGACAGCCCAGGTGCTGGCCATTGCCAAGGACTACAGCCATTTCCTGTTTCCAGCCACGGCCTCTGGCAAGAACATCGCGCCGCGCGTGGCTGCCAAACTCGATGTTGGCCAGGTGTCTGACATCACCAAGGTCGACAGCGCCGACACCTTCGAGCGCCCGATCTACGCCGGCAATGCGATAGCCACGGTGCAGAGCCTGGACGCCGTCAAGGTGTTGACGGTGCGCACCACCGGTTTCGACCCGGCCGCGGCCGAGGGCGGTAGCGCCGCGGTGGAAACCGTGGCGGCCGTCGCGGCCAGCGCCAGCATCACCTTTGTCGGCAGCGAGATCGCCAAGAACGACCGTCCGGAACTCACCGCAGCCAAGATTGTTGTCAGCGGCGGCCGTGCCCTGGCCAGCGCGGAGAAATTCACCGAAGTCATGACGCCGTTGGCGGACAAACTCGGAGCCGCCATGGGCGCGTCGCGCGCCGCAGTTGACGCTGGTTATGCGCCTAACGACTGGCAGGTCGGCCAGACCGGTAAGATCGTGGCGCCCCAGCTATACATAGCCTGCGGCATCAGCGGTGCGATCCAGCACCTGGCCGGCATGAAGGACTCCAAGGTGATTGTGGCGATCAACAAGGATCCCGAGGCGCCGATATTCAGTGTCGCCGACTACGGTCTGGAGGCGGATCTGTTTGTCGCCGTGCCGGAGTTGGTCAAGGCACTGTGATCTGACAGTTGGCACAGCATCGCGCAGCGTGCGCGGTGCTGTGGAACCATCCGCCGCGCATGTTGGACCACCCGTTCGAGCAGCGCGGCGTTTTTGTATCTGGAGGTTATCGTGAACTACGTCGCACCCGTCAAGGACATGTTATTCAACATAACGCATCTGGCCAATCTGGAGCAGGTCGCGGCCATGCCTGGTTTTGAAGATGCCGGACTGGAGACCGCGCAGGCCGTGCTGCAGGAGGCCGCTCGCTTCAACCAGGAAGTGCTTTCGCCGTTGAACCGGGAGGGTGACCTGCGGCCTTCGTCCTGGAAGGACGGCGTGGTCACCACCACCGAGGGTTTCAAGCAGGCTTATCTGCAATTCGCCGAGGCCGGCTGGCAAGGCCTGCAGCATCCGGCCGACTACGGCGGCCAGGGTCTGCCCAAGACCATTGGTGCTGCCTGTATCGAGATGGTCAACAGCGCGAACATGAGTTTTGCCCTGTGCCCACTGCTCACCGACGGTGCCATCGAGGCCTTGCTGACGGCCGGATCCGATGAACTCAAGGCGGTCTACCTGGAGAACCTGGTCAGCGGCAAGTGGACCGGCACCATGAACCTGACCGAGCCGCAAGCCGGTTCCGATCTGGCCATGGTGCGTACGCGCGCCGAGCCGCAAGCCGACGGCAGCTACAAGGTGTTCGGTACCAAGATCTTCATCACCTATGGCGAACACGACATGGCCGAGAACATCGTCCATCTGGTGCTGGCACGGGTGAGCGGGGCGCCCGAAGGCGTCAAAGGCATCAGCCTTTTCGTGGTGCCCAAGTTCATGGTCAATGCGGACGGTAGCTGCGGTGATCGCAACGACGTGCACTGCGTGAGCATCGAGCACAAGCTCGGCATCAAGGCCTCGCCGACGGCCGTGCTGCAGTACGGCGACAACGGCGGAGCGGTCGGCTACCTGGTCGGCCAGGAAAACCGCGGCCTGGAGTACATGTTCGTCATGATGAACGCGGCCCGCTATGCCGTCGGTGTCCAGGGCATTGCAATTGCGCAGCGGGCCTACCAGAAGGCGGTGACTTTTGCGCGCGAGCGTGTGCAGTCGCGTCCGGTGGACGGGTCGATCAAGGCCAGCGCGCCCATCATCCACCATCCGGATGTCAAGCGCATGCTGATGACGATGCGCGCGCTGACAGAAGGCTGCCGTGCCATGGCATCGGTGGCCGCCAGCGCCTATGACGCGGCCCACCATCACCCGGACGCCGAGGTGCGCAAGCAGAACCAGACCTTCTACGAATATCTGGTGCCGCTGGTCAAGGGCTACAGCACCGAGATGAGCCTGGAGGTCACCAGTCTGGGCGTGCAGGTTCATGGCGGTATGGGATTCATCGAGGAAACCGGTGCGGCGCAGTATTACCGCGACGCGCGCATTCTGCCGATCTATGAGGGCACGACCGCGATCCAGGCCAACGACCTGGTGGGACGCAAGACCAGCCGCGACGGCGGGCAAAGCGCGCTGGCCATCGCCACGCAGATTGAAACCACCGAGAAGGCGCTGCTGACCAACGGCGGCGCAGACGCCAAGGCCATGGCCGCTCGACTGGCGGCGGCCCGCGCGGCGTTTGTCGATGTGGTGCGATTTGTCGCTGACCAATCCAAGCATGCGCCGAATGCGGTGTTCGCCGGCAGCGTGCCCTATCTGATGCTGGCGGGCAATCTGATGGCGGGCTGGCAGATGGCGCGTGCCATGCTGGTGGCACTCGAGCAGCAGGCGGCCGGCACCGACGTGGCGTTCATGCAGGCCAAGGTCACGACAGCCCGTTTTTACGCCGACCATATCCTGACCCGTGTGCCGGGCATGCGCGATGCCGTCGTCGACGGTTTTGACAGCGTGACCGCGCTGGCGCTGGACGCTTACTGATCTGCCTTCTATTTGATTGCGCCATGTCCAAACTTCCCTCTCCCCTGAACCGCCTGCCCCTGCCTATCATTGGCGCGCCGCTTTTCATCATCAGCAATCCGAAACTTGTCGTGGCCCAGTGCATCGCCGGTGTTGTCGGCGCCATGCCGGCGCTTAACGCCCGGCCGGCGGCGCAGCTCGAAGACTGGCTGGCCGAGATCACCGAGACGCTGGCCGCCCATGACAAGGCGCACCCGGATCGTCCGGCTGCGCCGTTCGCGATCAACCAGATCGTGCACAAGAGCAACGACCGCCTCGAACACGACATGGAGATGTGCGTGAAGTACAAGGTGCCGATCATCATCACCAGCCTGGGCGCGCGCGAGGACATCAATGCGGCCGCGCACAGTTATGGCGGTGTCGTGATGCATGACATCATCAACAACCGGTTTGCGCACAAGGCCATCGACAAAGGTGCTGACGGCCTGATTGCGGTGGCTGCCGGTGCGGGTGGACACGCCGGCGTCAAGAGTCCGTTCGCACTGATCCAGGAAATCCGCCAGTGGTTCGACGGTCCGGTGGCCTTGTCGGGTGCCATCGCCACCGGCGGTGCGGTGCTGGCAGCCCAGGCCATGGGCGCCGATTTCGCCTATATCGGCTCGGCCTTCATAGCGACCGACGAAGCCCGTGCCATCGATGCCTACAAGCAAGCCATTGTGGACAGCAATTCCGACGACATCGTCTACAGCAACCTGTTTACCGGTGTGCACGGCAACTACCTGGCGCCGAGCATTCGCGCCGCCGGAATGGACCCCGACAACCTGCCGGTCAGCGATCCCAGCACGATGAACTTCGGTGGCGACGCGAAGAAGGCCTGGAAGGACATCTGGGGCTGCGGCCAGGGCATCGGTGCGGTGGACAAGATCCAGGGTGCAGGCGCATTCGTGGCACAGTTGCGCCGCGAGTACGAAGCGGCGAAGGCCAGACTGTTGTCGCCAGCGACGACCTGATACCGATCCCAGCGCGCGCTGCACCGTGTCGCGCGGCAAGCGCGCGAGGCCGCATCAGGTAGGCCAGATCGACCCGTGTTCCGGCACCAGCGCACGCCAGCCCAATTCATGCCCGATGCGCTTGCGCAATTCATCCGATGCCTTGCGCTCGCCATGCACGACGTAGACCTGACCCGGCGCGCCGGGCATGGTGCGCAGCCAGGCGATCAGCTGGGGTGCGTCTGCGTGGGCCGACGCCCCTTGCAGTTGCGCGACCTCGGCCTTCACGTCGATATCACGTCCATGAATGCGAATGGCGTGGGCGCCATCGGCCAAGCGCAGCGCCGCGCGTTCCAGGCGCCTGGAATCCGGTCAGAATCACCATGTTGCGGTGGTCGCCGAGGTAGTGCGCCAGATGGTGCAGAACGCGCCCGCCGGTGGCCATGCCACTGGCCGACAAGATCACCATCGGCCCGCGCCGGTTCGCCAATGCCTTGGATTCGTCGGTGCTGTTGACCATGGTCGCACTGCGTGTGAGGGCGAGTGACTCTTTCGCGCTCAGTCGATGTTCGCCCGGGTGCTTTTCGAACAGATGCGTCGAGTGCACGGCCATCGGGCTGTCCAGAAACACGGGCACCGAGCGCGGGATCTTGCGTCTGGCCTTGAGCAGCGCGATGGCATGCAGCAATGCCTGGGCCCGACCGACGGCAAACACCGGCACCACGGCCACGCCACCGCGTGCGACCACCTTGCACAGCAAGGGCGCGAGTTCGGCCAGCACGTCGTCCTTGGGGTGTTCGCGGTCGCCGTAGGTCGATTCGATCAGCACCGTGTCGGCCAGCGGCGCCTGGGCTGGTGGATTCATGATCAGGTCATCGGAGCGTCCCAGGTCGCCCGAGAACAGGATGCGCCGACCGGCCACTTCAACCAGCACGCTGGACGCACCCAGAATATGTCCGGCCTCATGGAAGCTGACGTGCCAGCCAGGTATCGGGCTGAAGCGTTTGCCAAAAGCCATGGCCTTGATCTGTTTGAGGCAGGCGCGGGCATCATTGCGGGTATACAGCGGCAGTGCGGGCGCGTGCTTGGAGAAGCCATGGCGGTTCGCAAATGCCGCATCCTCCTCCTGCAGGTAGCCGCTGTCGGGCAGCAGAATCTTGCACAGGTCGCGCGTGCCCGCCGTAGCATAGACCTTGCCGGTGAACCCTTCCTTGACCAGCAGCGGAAGATAGCCGCTGTGGTCGAGATGGGCGTGGGTCAGCACCACGGCGTCGATCTGGCTTGGCGCCACCGGCAGCGGTGTGCGGTTGCGCAGGCGCAACTGCTTGACACCCTGGAACAGGCCGCAGTCGATCAGCAAGCGATGCTTGTCGTGGCTGATCAGGTATTTGGAACCGGTGACGGTATCCGCCCCGCCCAGAAAAGTGATGGTGACCGACATGTTGTCTCCGAACTGGCCGCTTGCCATCGTCGGTTGGCGCTCGGCGCTGGCGAAAAAAAAGCTGCAGACACCTGGGTGATCCTACAGCTTGGATTGAACGATCCCCTGGATAGAACTCGACGTCGGTCAGGAGAAGAAGCTTTTCAAACGATCTGTCCAACTGTCGCGTGCTGGGCGAATGCTTGCCGGCACCTTTTTGGAACGACTCTTCGAGTTCGCGCATCAGTTTGCGCTGGGCTTCGTTGAGCTTGACCGGGGTCTCGACCAGGATGTGGCAGTACAGGTCGCCCGGGTAGCTGGCACGTACGCCCTTGACGCCCTTGCCGCGCAGCCGGAACTGCTTGGCAGTCTGCGTGCCTTCCGGGATATCGATCACGGCCTTGCCGGCCAGTGTCGGCACATCGATCTCGCCGCCCAGTGACGCGGTGATGATGCTGATCGGAACCGTGCAATGCAGGTCGTCGCCGTCGCGCTCGAAAATGTCGTGTTTCTTCAGCCGGATCTCGATGTACAGGTCGCCAGCCGGCCCGCCATTGGTGCCGGGTTCGCCGTTGCCGGTACTGCGGATGCGCATGCCGCCGTCGATGCCGGCGGGAATCTTGACCTCCAGGGTCTTTTGCTTCTTGATCCGTCCCTGACCCTGGCAGGCAGTGCAAGGCTCGGGAATCACCTTGCCGGCACCGCGGCAGGTCGGGCAGGTCTGCTGCACACTGAAGAATCCCTGGCGCATCTGCACCGCGCCAGCGCCGGCGCAGGTGGCGCAGGTCTTGACCTGGGTGCCGGGTTTGGCGCCGGAGCCGTGACAGGTGTCGCACGGCTCCCAGCTTGGAATGCGAATCTGGGCGTCCTTGCCCCGCGCTGCTTCTTCCAGCGTGATTTCCATGGCATAGCTCAGGTCGCCACCGCGGAACACCTGGCGTCCACCGGCGCCGCGCCCGCGTTGCTGGCCAAACATGTCGCCAAAAATGTCGCCAAAGGCCTCGGCGAAGCCGCCGAACCATCCGGACCCGCGCCGCCACGCATATTGGGGTCGACACCGGCATGGCCATACTGGTCGTACGCAGCCCGCTTCTGCGGGTCGGACAACATCTCGTAGGCTTCCTTGCACTCCTTGAACTTCTCCTCGGCGACCTTGGATGCGTCGCCCTGGTTGCGGTCGGGGTGGTGCTTCATCGCATGCTTGCGATACGCCTTCTTGATCTCGTCGTCCGACGCGTTCTTGGGAACGCCCAGCGCTTCGTAAAAGTCTCTCTTGGCCATTGTCCTTCTCGGTCGGCGCGCTTCAGCGCGCGGTTGTCCTTGCCTGGTCGCTGCGCCAGCTCGGTCCATCCATGCAGATCGCCGCGCTGCAGCATCCCCGATGGGAATCCTGCGAGCGCGGCGCGCGTTGTGACAGCGCAGCCGTCATCAATCTTTCTTGACTTCCTTGACCTCTGCATCCACCACGTCGTCGTCGGAGGCGCGCGATGCGGTTATCTGCCGACGCCGATTCGCGCCTCGCCCCCGCCGGCCGCATCGCCACCTTGCTTGGCCTGCATGTCGGCGTACATCTGCTCGCCCAGCTTCTGGCTGGCGGTCATCAGCGCGGTGTTCTTCTCGTCGATCGCAGCCTTGTCTTCACCCTTGAGGGCTTCTTCCAGGTCCTTGATCGCAGCTTCGATCTTTTCCTTCTCGCCCGCGTCGAGCTTGTCGCCGAACTCGGTCAGGCTCTTCTTGACGCTGTGCACACTGGCTTCGGCCTGGTTGCGCGATTGCACCAGTTCGAGCTTTTTCTTGTCGTCGGCGGCATTGAGTTCGGCGTCCTTGACCATCTGCTGGATCTCGGCCTCGGTCAGGCCCGAGTTGGCCTTGATCGTGATCTTGTTTTCCTTGCCCGTGCCCTTGTCCTTGGCGCCCACATGCAGGATGCCGTTGGCGTCGATGTCGAACGACACCTCGATCTGCGGTGTGCCGCGCGCAGACGGTGGGATGCCTTCGAGGTTGAACTCACCCAGCATCTTGTTGCCGGCAGCGATTTCGCGCTCACCCTGGAACACCTTGATCGTCACCGCCGGCTGGTTGTCGTCGGCGGTCGAGAAGGTCTGAGCAAACTTGGTCGGAATGGTCGTGTTCTTGGTGATCATCTTGGTCATGACGCCGCCCAGGGTCTCGATGCCCAGCGACAGCGGTGTCACGTCCAGCAGCAGCACGTCCTTGCGGTCACCGGCCAGCACCTGACCCTGGATGGCAGCACCGACGGCAACGGCTTCGTCCGGATTCACGTCCTTGCGCGGCTCGCGGCCGAAGAATTCCTTGACCTTCTCCTGCACCTTGGGCATGCGCGATCATGCCGCCGACCAGGATCACGTCGTGGATGTCGGCCACGTTGACGCCGGCGTCCTTGATGGCGGTGCGGCAGGGCGCGATGGTGCGCTCGATCAGGTCCTCGACCAGGGACTCGAGCTTGGCGCGGGTCAGCTTGATGTTCAGGTGTTTCGGTCCTGAAGCATCCGCCGTCACGTAGGGCAGGTTGATGTCGGTCTGCGCACTGTTGGACAGCTCGATCTTGGCTTTTTCGGCCGCTTCCTTGAGCCGCTGCAGCGCCAGCACGTCCTTGCCCAGGTCCACGCCCTGGTCCTTCTTGAACTCGGTGATGATGTAGTCGATCACGCGCTGGTCGAAGTCTTCGCCACCCAGGAAGGTGTCGCCATTGGTCGACAGCACTTCAAACTGCTTCTCGCCGTCGACGTCGGCGATCTCGATGATGGACACGTCGAAGGTGCCGCCGCCCAGGTCATACACGGCGATCTTGCGGTCGCCGCGCTCGGTCTTGTCCAGGCCGAAGGCCAGCGCTGCCGCGGTCGGCTCGTTGATGATGCGTTTGACGTCCAGACCGGCAATGCGGCCAGCGTCCTTGGTGGCCTGGCGCTGGGCGTCGTTGAAGTAGGCCGGAACCGTGATCACGGCGTCGGTCACGGCTTCGCCGAGATAGTCTTCGGCGGTCTTCTTCATCTTGCGCAGGATGTCGGCGCTGACCTGCTGGGCCGCCATGGCCTTGCCGCGCACCTTGACCCAGGCGTCACCATTGTCCGCCGCGACGATCTCGTAAGGCATCAGCGCGATGTCCTTCTGCACTTCCTTCTCGACGAACTTGCGTCCGATCAGGCGCTTGACCGCGTACAAGGTGTTGCGCGGGTTGGTCACCGCCTGGCGCTTGGCCGAGGCGCCGACCAGCACTTCGCCGTCTTCCTGGTAGGCAATGATGGACGGTGTCGTGCGGGCGCCTTCCGAGTTCTCGATGACCTTGGGCACGTTGCCCTCCATGATGGCCACGCAACTGTTGGTGGTGCCCAGGTCAATGCCAATGATTCTTCCCATGTTCTTCTCCAAAATTGCCCGGTTTCGCCGTTGCGCGATCCGGTGCGAGTTGCTTACAAATCAATCCTGTACCGAAAATGCGGATATTCGGTGCGATTTCAAGGCCTTACTTCGGGCCGGCCACAACCACCAGTGCCGGGCGCAGCACGCGTTCCGCGATGAGGTAACCTTTTTGCAGTACGCTGACGACGGTATTGGCTTCCTGCTCGCTGGGAGCGACCGAAATTGCCTGGTGCTGGTGCGGATCGAACTTGGCGCCCACGGCCGGGTTGATCTGCATCACCTTGTTGCGCTCGAGCGCCGACGTCAGTTGGCGCAAGGTGGCCTGCGCGCCTTCGCGGATCTGCTCGAGGGTCGCGTCGGTGATGGTCAGACCGGCTTCCAGGCTGTCGATCACCGGCAACATGCTTTCGGCAAATGCTTCTATGGCGAATTTGCGCGACTTGGCGATCTCGTCCTCGGCGCGCCGGCGGGCGTTTTCTGCCTCGGCCTTGGCCCGCAGGTACTGGTCGGCCAGTTCGGCACTCTTGGCCTGCAATGCGGCCAGGTCGGCTTGGACCTTGGACTGCCCGTCAAATTCCTGTGCCGCCTGGGCAGCGACCATCTCTTCGGTGCTTTGATAGTCTGGCGTCGGTTTGATGGGGTCGGTTTGCTTGTTATCGGACATGCTTTGGGGTCTATAAGTCGGTGTCAATGGCGGGGTGCTTGCGTCAACAACGGACAGATGGCGCCGAACCGGCGCTTTTCAAGGGCCGGCGCGTATCGGCAACAGCCCCCGAGGCGGGCGCGACCGCCGGCCGCGCTGCGCTGGCGACTGGATCAGCCCGAGACGCCGAGCAATTCGACGTCGAACTTGAGCGTCGCATTGGGCGGGATCACGCCGCCGGCGCCGCGTGCGCCATAGCCGAGTTCGGCCGGGATGATCAGGGTGCGGGCACCGCCCACGTGCATGCCAGCAAAGCCCTGGTCCCAGCCCTTGATCACCATGCCGGCGCCGAGCGAGAACACAAACGGGTCGCCGCGGTCCTTGCTGGAGTCGAACTTGGCACCTTGTGTGCCGTCGTTAAAGAGCCAGCCGGTGTAGTGCACGGTGACTTGCTGGCCAGCTTTGGCTTCGGCGCCTTCGCCGGTTGTGGTGTCGAGGTATTGCAGTCCGGAGTCGGTAGTGATCATGGGTGTTTCCAGCAGAGGGTTTCTGGCAGGCCGCACACCAGGCACGCTGGCGCAACGGCCCCAAGGGCATGGCGCAGCCCCACAAACCCGTCGGGCAAAGGGTGTCGCCGAAGAACCCGGGATTATGCCAGCAGTGCGCGCCGCGCCAAGTCACGCATCAGGGCCGACGCACCGTAGGTCCAGGACTGCGCCCGGTCGGACTGGGTCAGCTGGTCGACCACCATGCCCAGCGATGGCGTGGGCCCGGTCCCTTGGTCCGGATACGTCCGATCAGAACGACGCGACCATGGTCGTGCGCAAGCTCGCTGGCTGGTGTCAGCAGGGTATCTATCATGGGTGCTCCGAGAGAAACCGAGCGCTGGCTACGGGTTGGCTGGTTTCTTCTTCGCCTGGGCCGCTGCCCAGCGTACAGCGAACGCCGGCCAGTCGCCCATGCGCTTGAGCAGATCGGCGCCGGTACTGGTGACGACGTAACCATCATCAACATGCGACATCAGGCCGGCATGGCGCAATTCCTTGATGCGGGTGTTCAGCGTGTTGGGGGTGATGCCGCCCACGCTGTCTTGCAGCAGCCGGAAGGTCTGGGGATGGCCGTCCCGCAAGGCCCACAACACACGCATGGCATAACGCGATTCCAGCAAACTGTGCAATTGGCTTATGGCTGCCATTTCCTTCGAGATCATCCGACTGTCTCCTCGACTATCTGATTCTTGTTTGTGTCGCAAGTGTAGGCGCCGCGGGGATGGTCAACAAGAGCAGTTTGACCGTTTCGAGGCAGATCAGCGGGATTTGTCTGCTCTGACTTCGATAGCTGACCCGATGCAAGCTGTGCGGCGGGCGGGCTGGGCCGCACCAGGGGAGTCCACGGTAGATCTTCTGCAGCAAGACCTTCCGTTGATCGCGTTCGGCGTCGTTCAGGGCGCTGGTGGCATCGACCTCCAGTTGCTTTGCACTGGTCTCGGCGGTTTGGGCAGGTGCCTCGCCTTCATCGGTCAGATACAGGCTCATGGCGCGTCCGTCGGCGCTGTGTCGCGTGCGCCGAAGCAGTTGGCGCTTTTTCCAGCGTGCCAATCAGCGAGACCAGATTGGGCGCAAGCAAGCCAAGCGCAGTGCAGATCTGGCGCGAGGTGATTCCCGGGTTGTGGAACACCAGCGACAGCACCGAAAAATCGACCGGACGCAGTCCATGGGCAGCCATGGGCTGCAAGAAAACGCCGATGATGGAACGCGCCGCGCGCCGCACGTTGTACCTCACCAGCGATTCGAGAAAACTGCAGTTCACCTTGTCGACGCGCACTGAGTCAACCTCCGCACGTCGTGCTGCGGTGCGCGCTTGCTTGGGGCGGCCCGGCGCGGCGCGCACAACGAAACCTCCGCACTCCGTGCTGCGGTGCGCGCTTGCTTGGGGCGGCCCGGCGCGGCGCGCATAACGAAACCTCCGCACTCCGTGCTGCGGTGCGCGCTTGCTTGGGGCGGCCCGGCGCGGCGCGCATAACGAAACCTCCGCACTCCGTGCTGCGGTGCGCGCTTGCTTGGGGCGGCCCGGCGCGGCGCGCACAACGAAACCTCCGCACTCCGTGCTGCGGTGCGCGCTTGCTTGGGGCGGCCCGGCGCGGCGCTCATGACCTCATCCTTCAGTGGTGTCCGCTTTGCTTCTGCGCCAGGAGGGTGAATGGCAGGGAACCTTCGTGCAATGCGGCCACCAGATCATCACGATGCTGTAGCACGGCGCTCTGGTTGATCGAGCCTTTATCGGTGACTTCCCCTTTGTCGATTGATGGGGGCTCGGCCATCAGATGCAGGCGCGCAATCCGGTTCGAGCTTCCGGTCGCAGCATCGGCAAGCTGGTTCACGAGCGCCTGAAAATGCGACTGAACCGGCTCGCTTTCCAGTACCGCCTGCATGCTGGCGTCCGGGGGCAGGCCGCTCAATTTGCGGCATGCCGGCGTGGGGAAGATCAGCGCTCCGACTTCCTTGAGATTGAGCCCCGTGATCACCGCATCCTGGACATAGGGTGCGCCCGCTGCAATGATCCGCGCACGCATCGGTCCGACGCTCACGAAGATCCCGGTGCCAAGTTTGAAATCCTCGGCGATCCTGCCATCGAACCTCAGTCCCAGGTGAATATTGTCCGGGTCGATCCAGTTGACGGCATCGCCGGTGCGAAAGAAGCCTTCTTCGTCGAACGCCTGCGCGGTTTCCTCGGGTGCGCGCCAGTAGCCTGGCGTGATGTTGGGGCCGCGGTAGCGTACTTCGATTTTTCCGTTCACCGGGACCAGCTTGAGCTCCAGCCCGGGCGTGGGCAGGCCCAGGTCACCGGCCCTGACATGGGGGTTGGTCACGAAAAGACCGAACGGGCTTGATTCGGTCATGCCCAGGCTGGTCGCCATGACAATGCGCTCGCCGATCTCGGCCTCCTGTGTTTCGTGCAGGCTGTCCCAGACCGGTTGCGCCAGCGCGGCGCCGGCATAGAAGAACATCTTGACGCGCGAGAGCAGGTTCTGGCGCAGCACCTGGTCGGTCTGCATGGCCTGTGCGATCGCCTCGAAACCGGTCGGTACATTGAAATACACCGTGGGCGCGATCTCGCGCAGATTGCGCAGGGTCTCGCCGATCAGCGCCGGCGTGGGTCTGCCGTCATCGATGTACAGGCTGCCTCCGTTGTAGATGGCAAGGCCGACGTCGTGGTTGCCGCCGAAGGTGTGGTTCCAAGGCAGCCAGTCAACCAGCACCGGATGCTCGCCGCTGGCGTCGCTGTCGAGCACCGGCATGGACTGACGCATCTGCTGCTGGTTGGCGCACCACATGCGCTGGGTATTGATCACGGCCTTGGGCAGCTTGGTGGAACCGGACGTGAACAGGAACTTGACGATGGTGTCCGCGCCGGTGGCAGCCATGGCCGTATCGACGGCATCGGTAGCTGCGGTTGCCAGCAGATCGTCGAAACGGGTCGTCTTGCCGGCGCGCGGAACCGTGCCTTGCATCAGCACCAGTTCCGTTTCGGCGTCGATCGTTGCCGCAATGGCCTTGCCATAGCGCACGCCATCGCTGGCGAAGACCAGGCCCGGTGTCAGGGTCTGCAGTACATGGCGCAGCTTCTGGTAGTCGGTGCTGACGGTCGAGTAGGCTGGAGACACCGGGCAGTAGGGGATTCCGGCGTATATGCAAGCGAGCGCCAGTTGCGCATGTTCCAGATCGTTCTCGCTCAGGATGGCGACCGGCCGCTCTGCATTCAGGCCGCGATCGAGCAGCGCCTGTGCGATCGAACGGGCGTTTGCCAGGGCCTGAGCGTAAGAAATGTGACGCCAGTCGCCGGTCGAGCCATCGTCTTGCCGAACGCGCCGCGCCATCCAGGTGCGTTCGGGCGCCACATTGGCCCAGTGCACGAGGCGGTCGGTAATCCGTTTGGCGTAGGGCCGCAGGGCCTGCTCGGCTGTCAGGTAGCAGGCATCGTCGGCTCCGTCGCGCCGCGTGGCCCGGGTGACACCGAAATCAAGGGGGCGATAACGCGGGAATGTCATGGCTGCTTCCTCAGGATTTCTTGACCTTGGCGGCTTTGCCGTTGATGAAATCGCGCATCCTCTGCTTGGCTTGCGGGGCGCTTTGCGCAATGGCAGCCATCATGGACTCGGTAAACAGGCCATGATCGGTGCTTTGCTCGGCGATCCGGGGCAGGGCCTGGGTCAGCGCATAGTTGGTCAAGGGCGCGTTCTGCGCAATGCGCAGCGCGAGTGCGAGCGCCTTTTCACCGGCCTGACCGGCCTCGACCAGGTATTGCGCCAGGCCGATGCGCTCGCCCTCGGCTGCGTCAAAGACCCGACCCGTTAGCATCATGTCGGTCATGCGCGCGGCGCCAATCAGTTTGGGAATACGCACCGAACCGCCGCCACCGACGAAGATACCGCGCGAACCCTCGGGCAAGGCGTAGAAGGTGCTGGGGTCGGCAACGCGAATGTGGCAGGCGCTGGCCAACTCCAGGCCGCCGCCGACGACAGCGCCATGGAGGGCGGCGACAACCGGAACCGGCCCGAACTGCACCGCGTCCAGCGCCTTGTGCCAGCCGCGTGAATGCAACATGCCCTGCCCGGCGTCGCGCTCGCACAGCTCACTCAGGTCCAGTCCGGCGCAGAAATGCTCCCCGGAGCCCTGGATCACCGCGGCCCGTACATGCTCGGGCAGGTTCTCGAATGCCTCGCGCAAGTCCGCGATCAACGCGTCGTTGAGTGCGTTGCGCTTGGCGGGGCGGGACAGCGTGATGATGGCAACCTCGCGCTGTGTGCCGCGATAGCCGACGGTGATATCCGAATTTTTCATGTGCTGGGTAACCCGGTTTGTCGCTTATTGGTTATTGAATATAGCAAGTGGCACATTCGGCGCAAGAGCTGCGTTCCCTTTTCCTTTGACGTCCGTCTCAGCGCGAAGAGATCGCATGGACCACCGGAACCTCAGTGCGAGCGATATCCAAACCCAGGCACAAGTCTGGTGCTGGAAGCCGTCAGAACAGGCAGCCGAGACGAACGACCGGGCAGCAGGCGACAACGTCGACCTTGCTGCCGGTGGTAGGACGTCAGGAATGGCAGTTTCAGGCCTGCTCAAGGGCAATGCGGTGTGCGGGCTCGGACTGTCAAGAGTCGCAATCGGGGAAATCCCTAGGCGCACCCGCCACCCGATAAAGGAACGTTTCACATTCCAGGGTGTCTGTCGGGTTCCCTCATTTCATTTTCAGGAGTGCCACATGCAACGCAAGACCGCCGCCGATTTCGACCAGGAACTGCTGATTTTGTTTGACGCCTACGTTCATGGTGGCATTGACCGCCGTGGTTTTCTGGAGCGGGCGCAGAAATTCGCGGTCGGCGGTGTCACGGCGTCGATGCTGTTGGCCTCATTGAGTCCGGACTTCGCCGCGGCCCAGGTCGTGCCCAAGGACGACAAACGCATCAAGACCGAGATGCTGGAATATGCGTCGCCATCCGGTTACGGCACGATGAAGGGCTACCTGGCCATGCCGGCCAACGTCAGCGGCAAACTGCCCGGCGTGCTGGTCGTCCACGAGAACCGTGGCCTGAATCCGCATATCGAGGACATCGCCCGACGCCTGGCACTGGATAATTTCGTCGCATTCGCGCCCGATGCCTTGACGCCGCTGGGCGGTTATCCCGGAGACGAAGACAAGGCGCGCGAGGCCTTCGGCAAGCTCGACCAGGCCAAGACACGCGAAGACTTCGTCAGCGCAGCCCAGGTGCTCAAGGCCAGGCCCGAATGCAGTGGCAAGGTCGGTGCCGTCGGGTTCTGCTATGGCGGCGGTATCGTGCACATGCTGTCGACGCGTTTGCCCGATCTCTCTGCGGCGGTGTCGTTTTATGGCAATCACCCCCAGGCCGCGGATGCGGCCAGGGTCAAGGCGCCGCTGCTGATCCATTTCGCCGGTATCGACGAGCGCATCAACGCCGGATGGCCGCCCTACGAGGCCGCGCTGAAGGCGGCGAACGTGGGCTACACCGCGCATCAGTATGCCGGCACGCAGCACGGGTTCAACAACGACACGACGCCGCGTTTCGATTCGGCGGCTGCCAAACTGGCCTGGGACCGTACACTCGCATTTTTCAATCAGCATCTGCGCGCCTGAACCTTGGCGCGCGTCACAACGGAGTCCGCGCGATGATCGCGACGTCATCTGCGGCCTGTTGAACTTGGTATGACGCAATGAAGCTGCAGCATGTTGGCGTCGTGGGCTACGGCGAGGTCGGCAAGATCTTTGCGGCCGGGCTCTTGCCCTTGGTCGGATCGGTGCGCGCCTGGGACCTGAAGTTCACCGCAGCCGCGAGCCGCCACGCGCAGACCGTCCACGCACGGTCTGCCGGTGTGCTGGCCTGCGACTCGATGCAGCATGTGTGCGATGGCGTCGATCTGCTCATTTCAGCGGTCACTGCATCGAACACGCTTGACGTCGCCCGCGCTGCCAGCGGCCATATCCGGCGCGGAACCGTGTTTCTGGATCTGAACTCGGCCTCGCCCGGTACCAAGCAGCAAGCGGGCGCGCTGATCGAGGATGCCGGTGGCATCTATGTCGAGGCGGGCGTGATGTCCTCGGTGCCGCCTTTTGGCATCCGGGTGCCGATGTTGCTGGGCGGTGCGCATGCGGCCGATCTGGCGCGGCAGTTGGATGCCTGGGGACTGGATGCCAAGGTGGTGTCCGACCGACTTGGCGTGGCCAGCGCGATCAAGATGTGCCGCAGCGTGATGATCAAGGGTCTGGAAGCCCTGGTGATCGAAAGCTACACCACGGCGCGGGCCTATGGCGTCGAGGATCACATGCTGCCGACCCTTCAGCAGACCTTTCCCGGCATCGACTGGCAACAAACCGGCGCCTATTTCTTCAGCCGGGTCGTGCAGCACGGCCAGCGTCGCGCCGAGGAAATGGTAGAGGCCGGCAACTCGGTGCGCGAAGCGGGCTTTGCGCCCACCATGACCGCCGCCATCGCCCAGAAGCAGCAATGGGTGGCCGACCAGGCCGGCGCCGGCGTGTTTGAGAACGTGGACCACAAAGGGCCGTGGCAGCCTTATGCCGATCGCCTGATCGCGTCACGAAAGCCCTGAGCTGGTTCGCCCGGTTTGGCTGGCTCAGGTGTCAGCGTGGCTGTCGAAAGTGATGTCGACCATCAACTCATTGGCCAGGCCTTCGAGTGCGTCACGCAGCTTGTCGGAGTCCAGGTTCAGCGGTACGCTCAGTTCGGCGCTGAGGTGGAACATCTGCTCGCCCGACATCGCGCCGCTGGCGATGTGGGTCTTCATCTTGTCGATGCCCACGCCCTGATCCGCCAACTGGCTCGAGATGGATCGGATGATGCCCGGCCGGTCGTGGCCCACCAGTTCCAGTTTGATGCGCCTTGCCTGTGCGCTTTGCGTAGCCGGCTCGGCCTGCGCTACCAGCACGTGCAGATCGGGCGCGTCGATGGCGCGCAATGCGGCCGCAAGCGCGTCACAGCGATCGTCGGCAACCTGCAGGTGCACGATGCCGGCAAACTGACCGGCGAAGTTGGCCATCACGCTGTCGGTCCAGTTGGCTCCATGTGCGTTGGCCCGGTCCGATATGGCGCGCACGACTCCCGGGCGGTCGGGACCAAGCAGCGTGACGACGAGTGAACTCATGGGTAACTCCTTCTTGCAGGTGTCGCAATTTGGCGCGCGCGTGGTCTTCGGTTTGGCGCGGCCGGTATCACCAGCATCTTAAGCGCCGCCTGCGGCCACGTCACCGCGCGGCTATGCCGATTTCTGTTTCCAGGTTGAATCGCGCCGGATTTCCAGGCAAGAAACGCAGGGGCCTTGTCACTCGCATTCGTCGTGGCCCGGATGTCCGCAAGACGATCCGACATAGGGGCGCGTAGTAGCATGCTGTCCATCAGCAAGACAAGGACTGCACATGGCACACCTGAACCCGATTCCGCTCGCCGAAGTAAAGGAAGACGACATCCGCGAGCGCTTCGACCACTACCAGAAAACACGCGGTTTCACGCCCAACAGCATCATGACCATGGTGCGGCGGCCGAACATCGTGCGTGCCTTCATGGCGTTGAATCAGGCCGTGTTGTACGAAGGCAGTGTGCCGGAAGAAACCAAGATGCTGGTCAGCCTGGCCAGCAGCTATGCCGCCGGCTGTCTGTATTGCCAGTCGCACATGACCAACCTGGCCAGCATCTACAAAGCCTCGGACGAAAAAATTGCCGCGCTGTGGGACTTCGAGAACAGTGCGTTGTTCAACCCCGCGGAACGCGCCGCCATCCGTCTGGCGCTCAAGGCGGGCGCGGTGCCCAATGAAGCGTGTCAGGACGACTTCGACGAACTGAAAAAGCACTACAACGACGAACAAATTGTCGAGATCGTCGCCGCCATTGCCCTGTTTGGCTACCTGAACCGTTGGAACGACACCATGGCGACAGCGTTGGAGCCGCTGGCCGCCGAGGTGGCCGAACGTGCCATTGGCGGGGTCGGCTGGGAGATTGGCAAGCACGGCTAAGCAAGACAAGGCGCGCGCCATGATGGGTTCAACCTAGAAACGTGCGATGCTGAAATCGCGCCCGAGTTGTTTGCCCGCCGTGTCAGTGTTTGGCGCGGCCAGTGTCACGCGCATCCAGATCACCGCTTGCGGCCACGTCACGCGTCCCGAGCCTGCGCGTCCCGATGCGCGGTGCCGGCGGCAGCACCGAGGCGAGGGTGTCGGCGATCAAGGACTGGGTCGCTGTTTGGGTCAAGGTCGCAGGGCGCTGCGCGCTGACGGCGAGCGAGATCTGCGCGCGCAGCGACGGGTCGCGTAGCGCGCGCAAGCGGAAACGCTGCGGATCGACCGCACTGGCAACCGCATTGCGCGACAGGATGGCGCTGCCGGCGCCATCGGCGACAAGATCGAGGATGGCGGACACGCCGTCGATCTCCAGCGCAATGCGCGGGCTGCAGCCGATGGCGGCCATCTCCGATTCGACCCGCATGCGGATGGCGTTCGGCCGGCTCGGGATCACCAGTGGCAACAGTGCCAGCGCCTGCATGCGGATCGGCCCGCTAGCCTGCGACCGGGCACGCGCATGCTCGCACGATTGCACCAGGAACAATTCCTCCTGCTGCAACGGCGTGATTTCGATGTCCGGGCTCGGGCGCGCGTTGTAGAGCAGGGCGATGTCGAGTCGTCCGTTGACCAGCGACTCGAGCATGGTGGTGGACAGACCTTCGCTGATCGAAATGCTTGCATCCGGCATTTGCTGGCTGAAGGCCCGTGCCAGCGGTACCGTGAGCACACGGGCCAGACTGGTCGGCAGCCCGACGGCGACCCGGCCTGCCAGGGCGCCACGCAGGCGTCCGAGTTCCTCGCGGGCGCGTTCGACCTGATGCAGGATGCCGCGCCCATGCGCCAGCAGCAGCCGCCCGGCCTCGGTCGGCACTGCGCCACGGCCATCGCGCGTCAGCAGGCTCTGGCGCAGTTCCACTTCGAGCAGCCTGACCTGCCGGCTCAAGGCGGGCTGGGCGATTCCCAGTGCCGCCGAGGCGCGTGTGAAGCCGCCGAGTTCGGCCACTCGGACGAAGTACTCGATCTGCTTGAGGTCCATCTCTGAATCGTTCGATCTGGAACTGTTTGAATGGCATTGTATGAGTCATGCCATTTTGCTATATCTGCTAGTGGCTGCGCGGGCTTCACCATGCCGCTGCCAGGATCCACAATGGCGTATGGGTTCACCGTGGCCGCACAGGCTTCGTGATTCGGTTCTGATGGTCCCATTTGGTGCGAGGATATTCGACGAGCTGGCTTGATCAGCGATGCGAGGAGACAAGGCAGTATGAAGCAACCCATGGTGATAGATTGCCACGGTCACTACACCACCGCGCCCAAGGCGCTGGAGGCCTGGCGCAATCGGCAGATTGCCGGCATCCAGGATCCGGCGGCCAGCCCGAAGGTGTCGGAGCTCAAGATCAGCGACGACGAACTGCGCGAGTCGATCGAGACCAACCAGTTGCGCCTGATGAAGGAGCGCGGCTCCGACCTGACGATCTTCTCGCCGCGCGCCAGCTTCATGGCCCACCATATCGGCGACTTCAATGTATCGTCGACCTGGGCGGCGATCTGCAACGAGTTGTGCTATCGGGTCTCGCAACTGTTTCCCGGACAACTTCATCGGCGCGGCGATGCTGCCGCAGTCGCCCGGTGTCGACCCGGCTACCTGCGTGGCCGAACTGGAGAAATGCGTCACCCAGTACGGCAACGTCGGCATCAACCTGAACCCGGATCCAAGTGGTGGCCACTGGAACTCGCCGCCGCTGAGCGACAAGCACTGGTATCCCGATCTACGAGAAGATGGTCGAGTACGACATTCCGGCCATGATCCATGTGTCGACCAGCTGCAACCCGTGTTTCCACACCACCGGGGCGCACTACCTCAATGCCGACACCACGGCCTTCATGCAGTGCCTGACCTCCGATCTGTTCAAGCAGTTTCCGACCCTGCGTTTCCTGATCCCGCACGGCGGAGGCGCCGTGCCCTACCACTGGGGCCGCTTCCGTGGTCTGGCGCAGGAACTGAAGAAGCCGCTGCTGCAGGAACATCTGCTGAACAACATCTATTTCGACACCTGCGTCTATCACCAGCCGGGCATCGACCTGCTCAATACCGTGATCCCGGTCAAGAACGTCTTGTTTGCATCCGAGATGATCGGGGCAGTGCGTGGCATCGATCCCGAGACCGGCAATTACTACGACGACACCAAGCGCTATATCGAGGCGTCGAAGATCCTGAGTGACGAAGACCGATTCCAGATCTACGAGGGCAATGCCCGGCGCGTGTTTCCCGCGCCTCGATGCGGCGTTGAAGCAAAAAGGCAAGTGAGCATGACCCAACTCGGAATCGTCAAACGCAACATCGTGCGCGCCGAAAGAGCCGCGGTCGACGGCGCTCGCCGGTTTTGGCGTGGCCACCGTGCACGAGGCCATGGGCCGCGTCGGTCTGATGAAGCCCGTCATGCGGCCGATCTACACCGGAGCGCACCTGTGCGGCACCGCAGTTACCGTGCTGCTGCAACCCGGCGACAACTGGATGATGCATGTGGCGGCCGAGCAGTTGCAACCCGGCGATGTGGTCGTCGCCGCCGTGACCTCGGACAATGCAGACGGCTTCTTCGGTGATCTGCTGGCGACTTCATTTCGCGCCCGCGGTGCGGTGGGCCTGGTGATCGACGGCGGCGTGCGCGACATCAAGGATCTCACGGCGATGCAATTCCCGGTCTTTGCCAAGGCGGTACATGCCAAGGGCACCATCAAGGCCACGCTGGGTTCGGTCAATATCCCGGTCGTCTGTGCCGGTGCCCTGGTCAACCCGGGCGACGTCGTCATTGCCGACGATGACGGGGTGGTGGTGGTCCCCGCCGCCATGGCACAGCAGGTCGCCGATGCCGCCGCCGCGCGCGAGGCGCTATGAATCCGAAAAGCGTGCCAAGTTGGCATGCCGGCGTGCTCGGGCTGGACATGTACAACATGCGCCCTGCGCTCGAAAAAGCCGGCCTCAAGTACATCGACTGAGAGCCATGGCGTTCACCAAGACACCCGGATGGCTCGACTGGTTCGATGGTCCGAGCAAGCCCCGTTTCAAACTGCCGCCCGGTGCGGTCGACGCGCATTGCCATGTGTTTGGTCCGGGCGCCGAGTTCCCGTATGCGCCCGAGCGCAAATACACGCCCTGCGATGCGTCCAAGGAGCAGTTGTTCGCACTGCGCGACCATCTGGGCTTCGACAGGAACGTTATCGTGCAGGCAACCTGCCATGGCAGCGACAACCGGGCCCTGGTCGATGCGCTCAAGGCCTCGAACGGCAAGGCGCGCGGCGTTGCCACGGTCAATCGAAACGTCACCGATGCCGAGTTGCAGGACATGCATGCGGCCGGGGTGCGCGGCACACGATTCAATTTCGTCAAACGTCTGGCCGACTTCACGCCGCGCGAGGTGTTGCTGGAGATCGCCAAGCGCATTGCGCCACTGGGCTGGCATGTGGTGGTCTACTTCGAGGCGCAGGATCTTCCCGAGTTGTACGACTTCTTCACCACCTTGCCGACCACGGTGGTGGTCGATCACATGGGGCGGCCCGGACGTGGCCAAACCGGTCGATGGCCCGGAGTTCAGCCTGTTCGTGCAGATGATGCGCGAGCATGGCAACATCTGGAGCAAGGTCAGTTGCCCGGAGCGTCTTTCGCTTGCCGGGCCCAAGGCGCTGGCCGGCGAGCAACGGGCCTATCAGGACGTCGTGCCTTTCGCGCGCAAGCTGGTCGAGACCTTCCCCGACCGGGTGTTGTGGGGCACCGACTGGCCGCACCCCAACCTGAAGGACCACATGCCGGACGATGGCCTGCTGGTCGATTTCATTCCCCAGATCGCAACCACCGCCCGAACTGCAGCGCAAGCTGCTGGTCGACAACCCGACGCGGCTGTACTGGGCCTGAGCGCGATGCACGGCAAGGAGCTTTGATGGCACTGGACAAACCCTACAAGGACGTACCCGGGACGACGATCTTCGACGCCGAGCAGTCGCGCCTGGGCTACCACCTGAACCAGTTCTGCATGTCGCTGATGAAGGCCGAGAACCGGGCCCGTTTCAAGGCCGACGAGCGCGCCTACCTGGACGAATGGCCGATGAGCGAGGAGCAGAAGCAGGCGGTGCTGGCGCGCGACCTGAACCGCTGCATCGCGGCCGGCGGCAACATCTATTTCCTGGCCAAGATCGGTGCCACCGACGGCAAGAGCTTCCAGCAGATGGCCGGCAGCATGACCGGCCTGACCGAAGACGAGTACCGGGCCATGATGGTCGCCGGTGGCCGCTCGGCCGAGGGCAACCGTTTTGTCGGCGAGGACGGCGATGCGCAGGCGCATCGGCAGCCGCAGGGCAAGGCCGGACAGCAAGGAGTCGAACTGATGGCCGCCATCACCGCCAGCGTTTACACCTCGCATGTGCCGGCCATCGGCGCCGCGATCGATCTGGGAAAGACCGGCGAGCCCTACTGGCAGCCGGTTTTCAAGGGCTACGAGTTTTCAAAGCAATGGATGCTCGACAACCGGCCGGACGTGATCTTTCTGGTCTACAACGACCATGCGACGCGCTTTCAGCCTGGAGATGATCCCGACCTTCGCGATCGGCACCGCAGCCGAGTTCCAGCCCGCTGACGAAGGCTGGGGTCCGAGACCGGTGCCCAAAGTGGTCGGCCATCCGGAGCTGGCCTCGCATATTGCGCAGTCGGTGATACAGGACGACTTCGATCTGACCATCGTCAACAAGATGGATGTGGACCATGGCCTGACGGTTCCGCTGTCGTTGATGTGTGGTCAGCCCGCAGGCCTGGCCGTGTCCGGTGATACCGTTCGCGGTCAATGTCGTGCAGTACCCGGTACCTTCGGGCAAGCGCTGTTTCGAACTGGGCAAGGCCATCGGTCGCGCGGTCGCTTCGTTCGACGCGCCACTCAAGGTCCAGATCTGGGGCACCGGCGGCATGAGCCACCAGTTGCAGGGCGCGCGCGCCGGGCTGATCAACAAGGAGTTCGACAACGACTTCCTGGACCGGCTGATCGCAGACCCGGCGGGCCTTGCCCAGATGCCCCATATCGACTATGTGCGCGAGGCCGGCTCCGAAGGTATCGAACTGGTCATGTGGTTGATTGCCCGCGGCGCCATGGCCGATGTCGCAGGTGGCGCGAAGCCGCATGTGGCGCACCGTTTCTACCATGTGCCGGCGTCCAACACGGCCGTCGGACACCTGATCCTGGAGAACACCGGGTGATGTATTGCGTGGTGATGGTGCCAGGACCTAAGGACAAACACGGTGTTGTCATCGACCAAGCCATGATAGCCTGCGGCAGGCATTTCGCGTGACACATGACGGCGGCGCCGCGGCGCTCTGACTGCATTTTTGTTAACCAGGAGACTCTTCATGAAACTCACTTTTTCCTTGCTGCTGGGTGCGTTCGCACTGGCCACGAGCATGCAGACGGCCAGTGCCGCCGATGTCACGCTTCGCATGCACCAGTTTCTGCCCCCGCAAGCGGCGCTGCCGGCCAAGGGCCTGATGGACTGGGCCCAAAAGGTCGAGAAGGAAAGCGGCGGACGCATCAAGGTCCAGCATTTCCCCGGTATGCAACTTGGTGGCAGGCCGCCAGATCTGTATGACCAGGCCAAGGACGGCGTGGTGGACATCGTCTGGACGGTGCTCGGCTATACGCCGGGACGCTTCCCCAAGACCGAGGCCTTCGAGTTGCCCTTCATGAGCGGGTCGGCCGAGGACTCGTCCAAGGCGTTCATGGAGTATGTCCAGAAGAACGCGATGGACGAGTTCAAGGACGTCAAGGTGATCGCGGTGCACACCCACGGGCCCGGCCTGTTCCACAGCAAGGATCCGATCACCAAGCTCGATGATCTCAAGGGCATGAAGGTGCGCGGCGGCTCGCGCGTCATCAACATCATGCTCGAGCTTCTCGGTGCGACGCCGGTTGGCATGCCGGTGCCGGCGGTCGGCGAGGCGCTGTCCAAGGGCGTGATTTCGGCGACAACCATTCCCTGGGAAGTTGTGCCGTCGCTCAAGGTCCAGCAAATCGTCAAGAACCACACTGGCTTCACCGGCGAAAAGGGCCTGTATACCCAGACTTTTGTGGTTGCCATGAATCAGGCGAGCTACAACAAGTTGCCCGCCGATCTGAAAAAGGTCATCGACGCCAATAGCGGTATTGCGTTCGCCGGGCAACTGGGCAAGGTCATGGACGACGCCGACAAGCTCGGTATCTCGCTGGCGCAGAAGGCCGGCAACAATGTCATCACGCTCGACGCCGCCGAGACCGCACGCTGGCAACGTGCCGCCAACGGCGTGCGTGCCGTGTGGTTCAAGGAAGTGGGCGACAAGGGCATCGATGGTCCGAAACTGGCGGCCGAGGCCGAGGCGCTGATCAACAAGTATTCGAAGAAATAGGCTCAAGGAGACTTGGATGGGACGCGCACACCAGTGGGCGTCCCGTACGCTGCGTCTGAATGAACAAGATGATCTATCGCCTGAGCCAGTTTCTGGCCTGGTTCGGCGCGCTGGTGCTGGTTGCGCTGGCCCTGCTCACCGTCACCAGCATTGCCGGACGTGCCCTGTCCTTTGCCGGGCTCGGGCCGGTGCCGGGAGATTTTGAACTGGTTGAGGCCGGGACTGCGCTGGCAGTGTTCTGCTTTCTGCCTTGGTGCCATCTCAAGAGTGGGCATGCGGCGGTGGACATGCTCTGGAAGTCCTATCCGCCCGCACTGCGGCGCGTGCTGGAACTGCTCTCCGACACGCTGATGCTGCTGGTCTGGGTCTTGCTGGTGTGGCGCATGGGTCTGGCCATGCTGGAATTCCGGGCCAATGGCGAGGTCGGCTTCATCCTGCAGATGCCGACATGGTGGGGCTATGCTGCCTCCTTCTTGCCGGCCCTGATCGGCTGTGTGGTCTATGCCTGGCGCCTGCTCGAAACCCTGGGCGTGGTGCGCCCGCCAGACGGATTCGTCGCTGCGGGAGCTGGCCACTGATGGACCCCCTGCTGCTGGCCGCCTGGTCCTTTCCTGTCCTGCTGTTGCTGATCTTCCTGCGCGTGCCGATCGGCCTGTCCATGCTGGTGATCGGCCTGGTCGGCTCCTGGCAGGTCTATGGCAGCGCGTCGCCGCTGCTCAACCAGATGAAGACCCTGGCCTATGGCCAGTTCTCCACGCACAGTCTGTCCATCGTGCCCTTGTTTCTGCTGATGGGGCAGTTCGCTGCGCTCGGCGGCATGTCCAAGGCCTTGTTCAAGGCGGCCGAGGCCTTTCTGGGACACCGCAAGGGCGGTGTTGCGATGGCCGCCATCGGCGCCTGCGCCGGGTTTGGTTCGATCTGCGGTTCGTCGCTGGCCACTGCCGCGACGATGGGGCAGGTGGCCCTGCCCGAACTGCGCCGCGCCGGCTACTCGGGTGCCCTGTCCACTGGTGCGTTGGCGGCCGGCGGCACGCTGGGCATCCTGATTCCACCGTCCATCGTGCTGGTGATCTATGCCATTCTGGCCGAGCAGAACATCGCCAAGATGTTTGCCGCCGCCTTCGTGCCGGGAGTTCTGGCCGCGATCGGCTACATGGTCGTGATCAATCTCTATGTGCGCCTGTCGCCGAAGTCGGCCGGCCAGATCGAAGCGTTGCCGTGGCCGGAGCGCTGGCAGGCCCTGGCCGCGGTATGGCCGGTGCTGCTGATCTTCGTGGTTGTGATCGGCGGCATCTACACCGGCATCTTCACGCCGACCGAGGGTGCTGCGGTAGGGGCGGTCACCACCGGCGTTCTGGCCTGGCTGCGCGGCGGACTGCAGCGCGGCAAGTTGTTGCAGGCTTTCGAATCCACCGCCTCTGCCACGGCCATGGTCTTCATGATCGTGCTCGGTGCCGCCGCGTACAACACCTTCCTGGCGCTGTCGCAATTGCCGCAGGAACTCGCCGGCTGGGTCGGTGACCAGGGCTTCGGACCCTACGCGGTGCTGTCGGCGATCCTGGTCTTCTACCTGATCTTCGGCTGCGTGATGGATTCGCTGTCGATGATCCTGCTGACGATTCCGATCTTTTTCCCCATGGTCTCGGGCCTGGATTTCGGCCTGAGCCCGGAGCACACGGCAATCTGGTTCGGTGTGCTGGTACTGATCGTTGTCGAGGTCGGGCTGATCACGCCGCCGGTGGGCATGAACCTGTTCGTCATCCAGTCGATGGCGCCCGACATCCCGATCAGTCGACACTTACCGCGGCGTGATGCCGTTTGTCGTGAGTGATCTGTTGCGTGTCGTGCTTCTCGTATTGTTCCCGCCCGTTACCCTGTACATATTGCGGTTCTAGCGCGTGTGCGTCGAATCGCTGTTCATTGCGCTCGAGGAAGGAATACCCATGTCCAAGATCATCAAGGTCGCACTGGCTGGCGCCGGAGCGTTCGGCATCAAGCATCTGGACGGCATCCGCAACATCGATGGCGTCGAAGTCGTCTCGCTGGTAGGCCGCGAATTGGAAAAGACGAAGGAGGTCGCCGCCAAGTACGGCATCGCCCATGTCACGACCGATCTGGCCGACAGCCTGGCGCTCAAGGAAGTGGACGCCGTCATCCTGTGCACGCCGACCCAGATGCACGCCGAGCAGAGCATCGCCTGCCTGAATGCGGGCAAGCATGTGCAGGTGGAGATCCCGCTGGCCGACAGCATCAGTGGCGCGGCGGCGGTGGCCGCGCTGGCCAGGCAAAGCGGCCTGGTGGCGATGTGCGGTCACACGCGGCGCTTCAATCCCAGTCACCAGTACGTCAAGAACAAGGTCGTAGCGGGCGAGTTCAACATCCAGCAGATGGACGTGCAGACCTATTTTTTTCGCCGCAGCAATACCAATGCGCTCGGCCAGGCGCGCTCCTGGACCGATCACCTGCTATGGCATCACGCAGCGCACACGGTGGATTTGTTCGCCTACCAGTGCGGCAGCCCGATCGTGCAGGCCAATGCGCTGCAGGGCCCTATCCACCCGCAGCTCGGTATTGCGATGGACATGAGCATCCAGCTCAAGGCGGAAAGTGGCGCGATCTGCACGCTGAGCCTGAGTTTCAACAACGACGGACCGCTGGGAAGCTACTTCCGCTACATCGGCGATACGGCCACCTATATTGCGCGATACGACGACCTGTTCAATGGCAAGGAGGAGAAGATCGACGTGTCCAAGGTGGCCGTTTCGATGAACGGCATCGAGTTGCAGGACCGGGAGTTCTTCGCCGCGATCGGCGAGGGCCGGGAACCCAACGCCAGCGTTGCCAGCGTGCTCCCTTGTTACGAGGTTCTGCACACGCTGCAGCAGCAACTCGACTGAACGTCGACGGTTCACAATGGCGCCCGACCTCGGGCCGCGCCGGCGGCGGTATGCTCCGGCGTTGTTTCATACTTGACAAGGACACCGTCGATGCAACAACGCAAGATCGGACCGTTTGCGGTCTCTGCCATCGGCCTGGGTTGCATGAACCTGAGTCACGCGTATGGCCTGCCGCCAGCACCAGAGCAGGCCGAGCGCGTGCTGCTGGCGGCGCTCGATGCCGGCGTGACGCCTGATCGACACCGCCGCCCTGTACGGGTTCGGCGCCAACGAAAAACTGCTCGGCAAGTTACTCAAGCGCCAACGTCAGCGTTTCACGCTAGCGAGCAAGGGCGGCATGGCCGGTGTGGCCTTTCCCGATGGCGTCAAACGCGTCATCGACGGCCGTCCCGAGGCGATCCGGCGCGACTGCGAAAACAGCCTGCGCAACCTGCAGACCGACGTGATCGATCTGTATTACCTGCACCGCTGGGACAAGAAGGTGCCGATCGAGGACAGCGTGGGCGCCATGTCCGACCTGGTGCGGGCCGGCAAGGTGCGCGCGCTGGGCTTGTCCGAAGTGTCGGCCATCACCCTGCACAAGGGCGCATGCGGTTCACCCCATCAGCGCCGTGCAGACCGAGTACTCCCTGTGGAGCCGCAATGCCGAGATCGCGGTGCTCAAGGCCTGCCAGGACATCGGCGCCGCGTTTGTCGCCTTCAGCCCGCTCGCGCGCGGTTTCCTGTGCGACGCGCCGCTCGGATCTGGCTGCGCTCGACGCCAAGGACATCCGTCGCGGCATGCCGCGCTTTGCGCCTGACAACTATGCCGCCAACCTGAAGCTGCTGGCGCCTTACCGGCAACTCGCCAGGGACGCTGGCTGCACGCCGGCCCAGCTGGCCCTGGCCTGGCTGCTGCACAAGGCGCCGCACATCATCCCGATTCCGGGTACGACCAGCGTCGAGCATCTGCGCGAAGATCTGGCCGCCGCACAAGTGCAATTGAGCCTGGACCTGATCGCCGCGGTCGATGCGCTGATCAACCAGGACACCGTGACAGGACCGCGTTACAACGTGCAGTCGTCGAGCGGAAGTGGATACCGAAACCTTCTGAGCCACAGCGGCGGCGAGGCCGGCGGTTGCCGCGCTGCCTTGCCGCGACCGATCACTTCTGCTGCCAGACGTCTGCCTTGCCGAGGTCGGCGGGCGCTTGCAGGCGAGCGCGTGCCGTCACGTCGTCCTGCAGCATGGCGCGCCACCAGTCGGTGCTGATGCGTGCAATCAGGGCATGGTGCCGCGGCTCCAGGTCGCGGGTGATGGCCTCGCGCGGCCGTCGCTGCGGCAGGCGACCGGTTTGCCCGGCGAAGGTCATGTGGTCCGCGTCCTGCAGCACCAGATGGGCCTTGTTGCCGACCGGCAGGGCTGGGAAGACCGCCATGCGGCGTTCGGGTGTGGCACCGTTGCCCACGACATCGTCGTCGCGCGTACCGGTGATCGACAGCACGGGTCGATCCAGGCCGGCGAAGGCCGCCTTGGCCTCGGCGCCAGCGGGGGCCGTGGGTGAGAACGCAATGAAAGCGGCCAGACGCGGCTCGCGCATGGCTTCGAATCCCGGGTAGGTCTGGCCCGCCACGCCCAACGTGGTGTGTGCTCCGAATGAATGCCCGCTCATGCCGATCCTGTCGGTGCGAACCGCGGCCCACCGATCCTGACCAGCGCGTTGGCGCCGACCGATCTCGTCCAGCACCAGGACCACATCGCGCAAACGCGCAAGCAACTGCATCGCACTGGCGGTCTCACGCAGGCCACGCCGCGCGTCCGAGGCGTTCACAGCCGCCCGCACCGCGGGCAGGTCACTGCCCGGATGCTGCATATGCACGACCACGAAGCCGGCGCCAGCCCACGCCTCACCCCAGACCGCGCCGCCATCGCGGGTTCCACCGAGGCCGTGGGAGAACAGCACGACCGGCAGCGCGATGCCTGGCCCGGCCGTGGCGGGCCAGCGGATGCGCACCGGCAAGTCACGCGCACGCGCAGCGTCTCGCCAGGTCTCATCGACAACCGTCGAGGTGTCGCGTTGCGCCAGTACGCTTGGCGGGGTTACGGCTATGGCGGTGCAGCCAAGCAGCAGGCTTCGGCGATTGAGGTACATGGCGGACATGGTAGGTGCAATTGCGCTTGTCTTTGTGTCCGGCGCGCGTGCCGCAGGCCACGCGGCCATGCGCGGCTACGGCAGCTCAGACAGTACGGATCACAGTGATATGTTCGGTTCCGCTCTCAGGTAGCCAGACCTCGCCGGATCGACCCAGGATCTGGCGGATGTTGCTGTTGGCGCGTGGTATCGGGTAGGCGGTGAGTTCTTCGCGGCCAGGATCGAACGCATAAACCGTGTTGCCGCTCCACTCGGTGACCCAGACAGTATCCCCTTCGTCCACATACACCGCATAGGCGCGCGGCTTGTCGCCGGGCAGCTTCCAGTTGCGCCAGTTTGACGTGGACGGATCGTGCATCGACAGGTTGCCGCTGTTCCATTCACTGACCCAGATGCGGCCCCGGCTGTCGCTCCAGACACGGCGTGCGCCCTGGCCGGGCGTGGGCGGCTCGAAAACCCTCGAGGCGCCAGTTCGGCGGTCGATGCGTGCAATGAAGGAACCGGCCAATGAGCACCACCAGATGTCGCCCGAAGGTGTACTGCAGATGCCGTACGGGCCACGCCCGCGCGGCGATGGCTGCACCGTGACCTCGCCAGTCCTCACTGCCACCTTGCCGATATAACCCGATTGCCCGGTGAACCACAGGTCGCCGTCGCCGTCGAAAGCGCAGGTGTTGAGGTTGGCGTAGGCCGATCCGTTGGGCAGTGGGTACAGCTGCACCTGGCGTCCGGGCCAGCTGACGCGGACTATCGCGTTCTGTCCGCTGTCGGTGATCCAGGCCGCTTTGTCCGGGCCCTGGATCACGCCATGGGGTGAAGAACCCGAACCCAGGGCCAGCAACTCGGTGCGGCTGGTCCGCGGATCAAACCAGCCCAGATGCCCGCTCGCCTGTGCCGTGAACCATACGCCGCCGTCCGGCGCCGGGGCCAGATCGTGGATGCCGGTGCGCCGCGACGTGGCGAGTTTCCAGGAGTGCAAGCGACCACCAGCTTGCGCATGGGCCGGGTCGGGCAAGGCCAGCGACAGACCGACAGCGCCAAGGCTGGCCAGGGTGGAGCGGCGGGAGAGGGCAGACATCGGTCAATTGCGACGGAAATGCGATGTCACCATTTTGCGACCTTCTGCCAGCTGTGAACACCCCTACTTGAGCTTGAGTGCATCTGGCCTGCGGGCCTGCCTGCGTGGCGCCACGGCACACCGGGTTGATTCAGGGCCCGCGCTGGCGGCGCAGCATGAATAGCCCGGACGCCACCATCAGCACGATGCCGCACCAGGACCATGCGTTGGGGATGTCGCCCCATACCAGCCAGCCCACCAGCAGTGCATAAAGCAGCCCGGTGTAGCGAAATGGTGCCACCAGGCTGAGGTCGCCATAGCGCATGCCGATGATGACCATGTAATAGGCGCTGCTCAGGAATACGCTGGCGATCGCCAACAAGCCCAGTTGGCCGCTGTTGACGGGCTCCCAGCCTTGCAGCAGGCTCCACGGGCCGGTCAGCAACAGGACCGCCACGGAGGTGGTCAGGGTGATCAGGATTGACGGCACGGCCAGTGCGATCTGGCGTGTTATCAAGTCTCGTGCCGTGTGCAGCAAGGTGGCAAACAGGCAGAGCAGGCTCCAGGCATTGAATGCGTCTGCAGCCGGCTGCACGATCAGCAGCACGCCGGTGAATCCGCCGGCCATGGCGAGCCAGCGACTGATGCTGACCTGTTCCCGCCAGGCGATGGCAGCGTACAGCGCGATGAATATCGGCGACGCCATGTTGATCGCTGACGCATTGCCGATGGGCAGGTGAAACAGCGACGTCAGATACGCCATGGTGGCCAGCGCGTCCAGCGCCGCGCGCGCCATCACCGGGCGCTGGGTCAGTTGATGCCATGCGTCGGCCTGCGCCAGCGCGCCGGGACGCAGCGCCCCCATGACCAAGGCCGCAATCAGCAGCAGGCTGGTGGCGAACAGGCCGCGCACGAAGATCAGTTGGGCCGCCGGCAAGGACGCACTGACATGTTTGACCAGGGCATCGTTGGCGATGAACAAGGCCATGGCCAGGCACATGGCGATGATGCCCTTGCGATTGGTGGCCTCTGACAGGGGAGACATGTGCCGTGATGGTAGCGTGTGCTACGGGCTGCCGTGGGCTTGTCCGCAGCGTGACCTGTGGCGCGGCAGTTGTGCCTTAGCATCGCGGGCATGAATATCCATTCCCGACACCTGGCGCTGCACGGCAGCACCAATTTTCGCGATCTCGGTGGCTACACCGGTCGTGATGGCCGCGGCGTGCGCTGGCGCCGCCTGTTTCGCTCCGACCATCTGGGCGAACTGACGCCACAAGACGTGGCGACCCTGTCCGGTCTGGGCCTGACGCGGGTCTGCGATTTCAGGGGTCGCCAGGAGCGCATGGTCCATGCGTGCGTGCTGCCCGGCGTTGCGATGCATGTGTTGGCGATCGAGCCAACGGTGGTGCAGGGCTTGCAGTCATTGCTGGCAACGGGTCAGGCACTCACGGTGCAGACCACGGTTGAACTGATGCAGCAAACCTATCGCGATTTTGTGCTGGACAACAGCCCACGCTTTGCACAGTTGTTTGCCGAGTTGCTACAGGACGACACGCCACTGGTGTTTCATTGCACCGCGGGCAAGGACCGCACCGGATTTGCCGCAGCGCTCATCTTGTCTGCGCTGGGTGTGCCGCGCACGGTGGTGATGCAGGACTATCTCTTGACCAACGATCTCTATCGCCAGCCCAGTGATGCGTCCCGATTCGCCTCCCAGGAGGTGCTCGATGTGTTGTGGAAGGTGCAGCCGGGATTTCTGGAAGCTGCGTTGCAGACGGTTGACGACCGGTTCGCCGGCCTGGACAACTACCTGGAAAAGGCGCTCGGACTCGGGCGGACGCAGCGCAAGCGCCTGGAACAACTGTATCTGGAGCCCTGAAGACATTGCCGGCTGGCTGACCGCGATTGCCCGTATCCGCTATCCAGTATGGGGTTTGGGCCACGCGCGTTGTCGGTTGGCGAGGGCCGCGTCTGGCGCATTGAAAAAGCCGCATATCCCTGACGGGATATGCGGCCCTTGTGTGGTGCGCCCAGCAGGCTTAAAGGCTGTCGGTGAAACTGCGCAGTTTGTCCGAGCGGCTCGGGTGCTTGAGCTTGCGCAGCGCCTTGGCCTCGATCTGGCGGATGCGTTCGCGCGTCACGTCGAACTGCTTGCCGACCTCTTCGAGTGTGTGGTCGCTGGTCATCTCGATGCCGAAACGCATGCGTAGCACCTTGGCCTCGCGTGGTGTCAGGCTGTCCAGAATGTCCTTGACCACATCGCGCAGGCCCGCCTGCATGGCCGCTTCCATGGGAGCGGTGTTGGCGCTGTCCTCGATGAAGTCGCCCAGGTGTGAATCGTCGTCGTCACCGATCGGGGTTTCCATCGAGATCGGCTCCTTGGCGATCTTCATGATCTTGCGGATCTTGTCTTCCGGTATCTCCATGCGCTCGGCCAGCACGCTGGCATCGGGCTCGAAACCGAATTCCTGCAGGTGCTGGCGGCTGATGCGATTCATCTTGTTGATGGTCTCGATCATGTGCACCGGGATGCGGATCGTGCGCGCCTGGTCAGCGATCGAGCGCGTGATCGCCTGGCGGATCCACCAGGTCGCATAGGTCGAGAACTTGTAGCCGCGCCGGTATTCGAACTTGTCGACCGCCTTCATCAGGCCGATGTTGCCCTCCTGGATCAGGTCCAGGAACTGCAGGCCGCGGTTGGTGTACTTCTTGGCGATCGAGATCACCAGGCGCAAGTTGGCCTCGATCATCTCTTTCTTGGCGCTGCGCGAATTGGCTTCGCCTTCGTTCATGCGCTTGTTGATGCCCTTGAGCTGCCACAACGGCACCACGACCTGGGCCTGGATGTCCATCAGCTTTTGCTGCAGATCCTGCACCGGCGGAATGTTGCGCTCCATGATGGTCGACCATGGCTTGCCGCTGGCGGCCTGCTTCTCGATCCATTTGAGGTTCAGCAGGTTGCTCGCAACGTCGTTGCCATGCTTGTCCTTGCCGCTGAATTCGGCAATGAAATGCTCCTGCGGATAGCCGCACTTGTCGACGATGATGCGGCGCATCTCGCGCTCTTTCTTGCGTACGTCGTCGACCTGTCCGCGCACCATGTCGCACAGCTTTTCGATCGCCTTGGCGGTGAAGCGGATCGACATCAGCTCCTCGCTGAGCATCTTTTGCGCCCTCAGGTAGGTAGGCGTTCCGTAGCCTTCCTTGTCGTAGGTGCGGTGGATCTTCTCGAACAGTTCGCGCAAGCGGTCGAAACGGCTCAGCGCATCGCGCTTGAGTTCTTCGAGCTTCTTGGTCAGGGCCTTGGAGCCGCCCTTGCCGTCGTCGTCGTCTTCCTCGTCGAATTCGTCGAAGTCCTCCTCGGCCACGTAGTCGTCGGCCTCGTTGGGGTCGGTGAAACCGTCGACGACGGTGGTGATGACGACCTTGCCCTCGCGGATTTCCTCGCCCAGGCGCAGGATCTCGGCGATGGTGGCGGGCGAGGCGGAGATCGCCTCCATCATGTCCATCAGGCCGCCTTCGATGCGTTTGGCGATCTCGATTTCGCCTTCACGGGTCAGCAGTTCGACCGTGCCCATTTCGCGCATGTACATGCGCACCGGGTCGGTGGTACGGCCGAATTCGCTGTCCACGGTGGACAAAGCGGCTTCGGCTTCCTCTTCGGCTTCTTCCTCGGTGGTCGAGCCGCTGGTGTTGTTGAGCAGCAGCGTCTCGGCGTCAGGCGTCTGTTCGTAGACCGCCACGCCCATGTCGTTGAGCATGGAAATCACGACCTCCATGGTCTCGGCGTCGACCAGCTTGTCGGGCAGGTGGTCGGAGATCTCGCCATGCGTCAGGTAGCCGCGCGTCTTGCCCAGCTTGAGCAGGGCCTTGAGCTGCAGCCGGCGCTTGACCAGATCCTCTTCGGACAACACCGTCTCGTCGAGGCCGAACTCCTTCATCAAGGCCCGTTCCTTGGCCTTGCTGATCTTCATGCGCAGTGGTTTGACCTTCTCGGTCGTGGTCGAGGTGTCTTCCTGCACCTCCGGCTCGTCGTCGATCACCTCGTCGTTCTCTGCGTCGTCCTCGAGCAGGCTACCCTTGGGCTTGGGGCCTCGTTTGGCGCCGACGCGCACGGGTGCTGCTGGCTTGGCTGCGGCGGCCTTGGGCGGACGGCCGGGCTTTTTCTTGGCTGCCGGCTCGGCGGCAACGGCTACTTTTTTCGGATCCGTCGCTGCGGCAGCAGCTTTCTTGTCTTTGGCCGGGGTCGGAGCGGCGGTCTTTTTGGTTGGCACTGACGGGGCTTTCTTTGCAGGCGGGGAAGCGGTTTTGCTTGCGGCGGCCTTGGCGCCGGCTTTTACCGCAGCCTTTGCCGGCACCTTGGGTTTGGTCAAGGCGGTGCGTTTGTCAGTGGGCGAGGCAGACTTCGGAGACTTTCGTGCAGGCATGAAAAACCTTTGGGCAGCAAAGAAACAAAGAAGACCGGCGCCGTAACTGGGCGCGCTTACGGCAGGGGCGTGAACGGGAACTCGGCCGGCAAGATGGTGGGGCGATCATTTGGGGTGCAGTCCTTGCGGTAGGTTGGCCGGTCGTGAACGTCGTCATCGGTTGGCCTGGCCCGGAGGTGCTGCTGTCGCTCTTGCGCGGACAAGCGGCGGATTATACCAATTGAAAACCTGTTTGACCACCCGCGAATCGTGAAGGAGCGGCTGAAAATCAGGGCCGCGCGCGGATGACTGCCTCCAGCGCCAGGCGTCTGGCCTGCAGTTCGCGGTAGCGAAGCAAGGCCAGTGGATCGGTTTGCGAGGCCGCAATTTCCAGGGTTTCCTGCATCTTGAGGTGCTCGACCAGCATGCGTTGCAACAGGCTGCGCAGTTCCTGTACGCTGTCTTGCTGATCCTCCACGGTCGCAAGTTGCGCATCGGCCATGACGCGCATTGCCAGATCCTCCGACGGATGCTCGCGCAGGCCCTCGCGCAGCGCGCCCCAGGGTTGCGCGCCGCGTTCATGCAGTTCATGTTCGAGCCAGACAAACAACTCGCCATGGGGTTGCGGCAACTGGCACAGCATGGCGTGGTCTTCGGCCGGGAACTGGTCCCAGGCCGCCATGTGGCCGAGCAGGATGCGCGCCGCATGGTCGGCCCGGCTGGCCGGCATGGCGCGTGCGCCCAAGCCTCGGGCCGCTGGTGCCCCCGACCACGGACGGCCACCGCGCGGCGTACGCGCCGGCGAAGCGCCTGTGAGGTCGGCCGCAGCGCGCGACGATGCATCCGGCGCGCGGGCCGCCGGCTTGTCGGGCGGGCCCCACAGCGCTGTCAGGTCCGGCAGCGGCAATTGCACCTGAGCCGCGATTTCGCCCAGCAACTGGCGCTTGAGGGCGCCGTCAGGCAACTGGCTCCACAACGGCCGTGCATGGGCGGCCATCAGCGCGCGCCCTTCGGCAGTTTGCAGATCGCAGCCTTCGCACGCGGCATCGATCAGGAAGCGGCTCAGGGGAACGGCCTCGCTGTATGCACTGGGCGAAGGCTTCGTGGCCATTGGCGCGGATGAAACTGTCCGGATCGTGTTCGGGCGGCAGGAACAGGAACTTCACGTTGCGCACGTCGGTGGCATGGGGCAGGGCGCCTTCCAGTGCCTTGCGCGCGGCGCGTCGGCCAGCGCTATCGCCGTCAAAACTAAACACCACGGCGTCGGTGAAACGGAACAGCTTTTGCACATGCTCGGGCGTGCAGGCAGTGCCCAGCGTGGCCACAGCGTTGGCAAACCCCAGTTGCGCCAACGCCACCACGTCCATGTATCCCTCGGTGACGAGTACGAAGCCCTGCTCGCGTAACGCGGTGCGGGCTTCGAACAGGCCGTACAACTCGCGCCCCTTGCTGAATACCGGGGTTTCCGGTGAATTCAGATACTTGGGCTTGTCGTCGCCGAGCACCCGTCCGCCGAAGCCTATGCATTCGCCCTTGACGTTGCGGATCGGGAACATCAGGCGGTCGCGGAAGCGGTCGTAGCGTTTTTCTTCGTCGGGGTCTTCACGGTTCAGGATTACCAGCCCGCTTTCCACCAGCAGCGGATCGTCATAGTCTGGAAACACACTGGCCAGGCTGCGCCAGCCCTGGGGCGCATAACCCAGACCAAACCGGCGCGCGATGTCGCCGCTCAGGCCACGGCCCTTGCAATAGGCCACGGCCGCAGGCGAATCCTTGAGTTGCCGGCGGTAGGCATCACCGGCTTTTTCGAGCACCCCGGTCAGGGTGTTCTGCTTTTCTCGCTGCTCGGCGACGCGGGCACGCTGCTGGGGCGACAGGTCTTCTTCCGGCACCTGCATGCCGAACTGTCCGGCAAGATCCTTGACCGCTTCGACGAAGCCCATGCCGGCATGGTCCATCAGGAAACTGATGGCGTTGCCGTTCTTGCCACAACCAAAGCAGTGGTAGAACTGTTTGCTCGGACTGACCGTGAACGAGGGCGACTTCTCGGTGTGGAACGGGCAAAGCCCGGAAAAGTTCGCGCCCGCCTTCCGGAGCGGCACATAGCGCCCGACGATTTCCACCACGTCGGCGCGCGCGACGAGTTCCTGGATGAATGACTGGGGGATGGACACGGCTTGCTTTTTTTGCGCTTGGAGGCGCGATGCGGGGGTGATGCGCTAAAGGGCGGGTGGGAATGGGCAGGTGTACTGGGTGCTCGAGGGCGCAAGCATCGGTGCAAAGCCCGTGGCCCGCTGCTGCCGGCGTCGCTGCATGCCGCGTACCATTTGCTGGAGCGCTTGCGCGCCGTATCGTGCTGTCATGACGGGGACTATGGTGATGGTTGACTATTTGTTCTAATGATGCCAGACCATCGATGTGTGGCCCAGAAAACGGACTCGAGGAGACGGCCGATGCCCGGTATTTTTGACCAGAATCTGGAACGCAACCCGGCCAACTTTGCGCCGCTCACGCCTTTGTCGTTTATTGAGCGCACGGCCGAGGTTTATCCGCATCGGCTCGCCATTGTGCATGGCGCATTGCGCCGCAGCTGGGCCGAGACCTACCGGCGTTGCCGCCAGCTAGCCAGTTCCCTGGTCGCCCATGGTGTGGGCAAGGGGCAAGCGGTTGCGGCCATGTTGCCCAATACGCCACCCATGGTTGAAGCCCATTTCGGCGTGCCGATGGCCGGCGCCGTGCTCAACGCACTCAATACCCGACTCGACGCGCCGTCGATCGCCTTCATGCTCGACCATGGCGAGGCCCGGGTGGTGCTGGTGGACACCGAGTTTGCTGGCCTGATGCAACAGGCCATCGCGCTGCGTCAGCGCACCGAGCCCTTGCTGGTGATCGACGTTGCCGATGCGGTGTACGGGCCGGGAGCGGCCATCGGATCCGTGGAGTACGAGGATTTCCTGCTCCAGGGCGATCCGGAGTTCGCCTGGCATCTCCCTGCAGATGAATGGGATGCGATCGCGCTGAACTACACCAGCGGCACGACGGGCAACCCCAAGGGCGTGGTGTACCACCACCGCGGTGCCGCCATCAATGCCATCTCCAATATTCTGGAGTGGGACCTGGGCAAACACCCGGTCTACCTGTGGACCTTGCCGATGTTCCATTGCAACGGCTGGTGTTTTCCCTGGACGATCGCGGCACGCGCCGGTGTCAATGTCTGTCTGCGCAAGGTCGATGCGCAGGCCATTTTCGACGCCATGCGCGAGCATGGCGTGACCCACTACTGCGGCGCGCCGATCGTGCACGGGATGCTGGTCAATGCCCCCGACGCCTTGAAGCAGGGGCTGCCGGCAGGCATCAAGGCCATGGTCGCAGGCGCGGCGCCCCCGGCGTCGATGATCGAGGGCATGGAGAACATGGGTTTTGATCTGACCCATGTCTATGGTCTGACTGAAGTCTACGGACCCGCGACAGTCTGCGCCAGGGACCCAGAATGGGACGCGCTGGACATCGGCGAGCGGGCACGGCTCAATGCACGTCAGGGTGTGCGCTACCACCTCGAACGCGATGTGCGCGTGATGGACCCTCAAACCATGGCGCCAGTGCCACAGGACGGCGAGACCATGGGCGAGATCATGTTCCGCGGCAACATCGCGATGAAGGGCTACCTGAAGAACCCCAAGGCGACCGAAGAGGCGTTCGTCGGAGGCTGGTTCCACAGCGGGGACCTGGCGGTGATGTACCCCGATGGCTACATGAAGATCAAGGACCGCAGCAAGGACATCATCATCTCGGGCGGCGAGAACATCTCGTCGATCGAGGTCGAGGACGTGCTGTACCGCCATCCCGCCGTGCTGGCTGCAGCCGTCGTGGCCAAGGCGGACGCGCGCTGGGGCGAGACGCCGTGCGCGTTTGTCGAGCTCAAGGCGGGAGTGCAGCTGACGGCCCAGGAGGTGGTGGACCATTGCAAGCGGCACCTGGCCGGCTTCAAGGTGCCACGCGCCGTGGTCTTCGGTGAGTTGCCCAAGACCGCGACCGGCAAGATCCAGAAGTTCGAATTGCGCCGTCAGGCCGGTTCGGCCGACGCGATCGACGTATAGCCCGGCCGGCTCGCCGGTGGCGGCCCGACCGGGGCCGTCAATCCCCCATCACGATACCTTCGCGCCGCGGATCGGCACCGCCGAACCAGACTGTCTGGCCGTGGGCCTGGCCTCGGGTGATGGCCTGCAGGCCGCTGGTCATGTTGACTTCGCGCACGTCGTGACCACGTGCCTTGAGCGCGTCGACCGTGGCTCGCCGGGAAGCGCTTTTCTTCCAGCATGGTCGGGCCATTGAGCGAGGCGAAGTTGGGCAGGTTGATGGCCTGTTGCGGCAGCATGCCCCAGTTGAGCACGCCGTACAAGGTCTTGGCGGTGTAGTGGATGATCAGTGCGCCGCCCGGGCTACCGCCGCTCATCAACAATTGCGCCGGTGGCCTTGTCGAACACCAGCGTGGGTGCCATCGACGAGCGCGGTCGCTTGCCGGCCTGCACGCGATTGGCGATCGGCGCGCCCGTGGCGTCGGCGGGCGCAAAGCTGAAGTCGGTCAGCTCGTTGTTGAGCAGGAAACCACGCACCATCTGGCGTGCGCCGAAACCGTCTTCGATCGTGGTGGTCATCGCGATCGCATTGCCCTGGCTGTCGACGATGGAGATGTGTGATGTGCCGTATTCGATCTGATCGGGCATGGGCGCAAATGATGTCTTCACGCCTGCGGGATTGCCCGGCTTGGCGGTTTTCATGCGTCGGGGCATCGGGTGCCGGGTCGATCAGACTTGGCGCGCTGGGCCAGGTAGCCAGGGGCGAGCATGTTCATCCAGTTGCCGCCGGCGGCCTGCACGAACGCGGGATCGGCCACGTAAAGTGCTCGGTCGGCGAACGCCAGGCGCGAGGCCTCGGTATACAGGTGCAGCCACTGGGCCGACGGCAAGCCATCTTGCAGCGGCAGTGACGCTGCCTGGGTCTGGCCGAGAATGCCCAGAATCTGACCGATGGCGAGTGCGCCGGAACTCGGTGGCGGCATGCCGCAGACGCGGAAGTCGCGCATCTGCGACGCGGTAGTCGAAGCACAGCGGATCGCGCTTGATGGGCTTGTAGCCGGCCAGATCCTGCAGGCTCAGCTTGCCCGGATTGGTCGGGTGACGCTGCACCTTGTCGACGATGGCCTTGGCCACATCGCCTTCGAGCAGCGCTTTGGAGCCGCTTTGTGCGATCTTGCCGCAGCACTTGGGCCAGTTCCGGATTGCGCAGTGTTTCACCTACCGCGCGCGGACTGCCGTCGGCCCGGTAGAAATAGGCCGCGGCCACTGGGTCGTTGTTCAGGTATTTCTCGCTGGCAAGCAGACTGTTGAGGCGGGCGCTGACCTTGAAGCCGCTTTCGGCCAGCGTGATGGCCGGCTCGAACAAGGTGGCCCATGGCAGCTTGCCATGCTGGCGATGCGCCATCTCCAGCATGCGCACCGTGCCCGGCACGCCGACCGAGCGACCGCCGACAACAGCTGTCATGAATGGCATGGGCTTGCCGTCGGCGCCGATGAAGAGTTTTTCGTCTGCCGCCGCCGGCGCGGTCTCACGCCCGTCGAATGCCTCGACATCCTTGCCGTTGAAATGCATCAGGAAGGCGCCGCCACCGATGCCACTGGATTGGGGTTCGACCAGTGCCAGCACCATCTGCACGGCAATGGCTGCGTCGACCGCGCTGCCGCCGGCCTTGAGCACCTGGTAGCCGGCATCCGTGGCCAGTGGGTTGGCCGCGGCAACGGCAAACTTCTGGGTCGCCCAGCCAGGCTTTTCGGTGTAACCCGATGCGCCTTCGGGCTGGTCCGGCACGGTGTAGGTGAAACTGCCCGGGCCGCTGGCGCAACCGAGCAGCAAGGTGGCCAGCGCGATGGCGCTGAGTTGCAGGGACTGCTGTTTGTTCATGTTGTCTCCGTCAAAACGGGGCCAATCACGCACTTGCGCGAGAGGCCCCTAGGGTTCATCGTTCGCATCGACCAACCACGTATGGTATGGCCAAGTCCCGGGCCGATCGCGGTCGATCGGCTGTGAGCCGCGGGAATCAGCGCGGCGCCAGGCGGATGGCGCCGTCAAGGCGGATCACCTCGCCATTGAGCATGTCGTTCTCGATGATGTGCTTGGCCAGTTTGGCATAGTCCTGCGGCGTGCCCAGGCGCGAAGGGAAGGGCACGCTGGCGGCCAGCGAGTCCTGCACTTCCTTGGGCATGCCGAACATCATCGGTGTGCCGAAGATGCCGGGGGCGATCGTCATGTTGCGAATGCCGTTGCGCGCGAGGTCGCGCGCGATCGGCAGTGTCATGCCGACGATGCCGCCTTTGGACGCGCTGTAGGCGGCCTGGCCGATCTGCCCGTCGTAGGCGGCCACCGACGCGGTGGAGATCATCACGCCGCGTTCGCCGGTGGCCTCGGGCTCGTTCTTGCACATGGCGTCGGCGGCCAGGCGAATCATGTTGAAGCTGCCGATCAGGTTGACGGTGATGGTCTTGCTGAACACGGCCAGGCTGTGTGCGCCGTTCTTGCCGACGGTCTTCTCGGCCGGTGCGATGCCGGCGCAATTGATCAGGCCCATCAGTTTGCCCATGGAGACGGCCTTGGCCACCACAGCCTGGCCATCGGCCTCCTGCGACACATCGCATTTGACGAAGGCAGCCGCCGATTTCCTTGGCAATTGCCTCGCCTTTTTCGGCCTGCATGTCGGCAATGACAACCTTGGCGCCTTGGGCCGCGAGCATGCGTGCCGTGCCTTCGCCCAGGCCCGATGCGCCACCGGTCACGATGAATACTTTTCCTGCGATGTCCATGATGATGTTTCCTTGTTTTGAGAGTGAGAGAGACGCGGTTTTGTCGCGATGAAAGATTATGGCCCAGGCGCCACGAACGCCCGAAAATCTGCTGCTATACTCACGCTCTCGGTTTATCCTCAGGCGCGTAGCTCAGCTGGTTAGAGCACCACCTTGACATGGTGGGGGTCGTTGGTTCGAGTCCAATCGCGCCTACCAGGGAAGTCCGGAAAGACGGCGTCCGAAGACGCCGTTTGCATTTCCGGGTCTGCCCTGATACCTGCATGTGCAGCAGGCTCTTACAATCGATTTTCATGTCGTGATCACCCCTTGCGCAAGCCGTCTCCTCATGGCGGGCGTTTCCGGGGTAATCGATGGGGCATGTCCGGGCATGCGCAGTCTCGAAAGTTGGTTATCGAGCGTCAGCATGCCATCCTCCGACAGTTCCAAAGGAACCACGCATGAGCAGCAACAAACCCGAGGGCACGCGCCGTGATCAGCGGGTCATCAAGAAGTATCCGAATCGGCGGTTGTACGACACCAGCAGTTCAGCGTACATCACCTTGACCGAGGTGCGTCAGTTGGTCATGGATGGCGAGCCGTTTGTCGTGGTCGACGCCAAGTCGGGCGAGGACCTGACGCGCAGCATATTGCTGCAGATCATTCTGGAGCAGGAGGCCAACGGCTCACCCATGTTCACGGCGCCGGTGCTGTCCAACATCATCCGCTTCTATGGCCACACGATGCAGGGTTTTATGGGCGGATATCTCGAGAAGAACATGCAGACCCTGGTGGACGTGCAGACCCGGCTCGGCGAGCAATCCGAGAAGCTCACGCCCGACATGTGGAAGCAGTTCATGAATATGCAGTTGCCCATGGTGCAGGGCATGATGGGCCCGAATATGGACCAGTCCAAACACCTGCTGACGCAATTGCAGGAGCAGATGCAGAAACAGACGGAGCAGGTCCTGAACAGTTTCGGGCTCAAGCGCTGAGGCGGGTGGCGGGGCGCGACAATATGGCGATGCAAGAAGTACTTTCGCCCGCTTCCTCCCTATCCGCCAAGGTTCCGACGGTCGGTTTCATCAGCCTGGGCTGCCCCAAGGCGCTGACCGACTCCGAACTGATACTGACCCAGCTCAGCGCGGAGGGTTACCAGACGTCCAAGTCCCTTGAAGGGGCCGATCTGGTCATCGTCAATACCTGCGGCTTCATCGATGACGCCGTGCGCGAGAGCCTGGACTCGATTGGCGAGGCGCTGGCCGAGAACGGCCGCGTCATCGTGACCGGATGTCTGGGCGCCAAGTCAGGCGCCGACGGCGGTAACCTGGTGCGCCAGGTCCATCCGAAGGTGCTGGCCGTAACCGGACCGCATGCAACCCAGGAAGTCATGGACGCCGTGCATGAGAGTCTTCCGAAGCCGCACGATCCGTTTGTCGATCTGATTCCCAACGCATTCGGTGTCGCCGGCATCAAGTTGACGCCGCGCCATTACGCGTACCTGAAGATCAGCGAAGGCTGCAATCACCGCTGCACGTTCTGCATCATCCCCTCGATGCGTGGCGACCTTGTATCGCGCCCCATCGGTGATGTGCTCAATGATGCGCGGGCCTTGTTTGAAGGCGGCGTCAAGGAGTTGCTGGTCATCAGCCAGGACACCTCGGCCTACGGTGTCGACGTCAAGTACCGCATGGGGTTCTGGGACGGCAAGCCGGTCAAGACCCGCATGCTCGATCTGGTACAGGCGCTGGGTGACCTGGCCGAACCCTACGGCGCCTGGGTTCGCTTGCATTATGTGTATCCGTACCCAAGTGTGGATGGCGTGATCCCGCTGATGGCTAGCGGACGCATACTGCCGTATCTGGACGTGCCCTTGCAACATAGCCATCCGGATGTGCTCAAGCGCATGAAACGCCCGGCCAGCGGCGAGAAGAATCTGGAGCGCATTCAGAAGTGGCGCACCGAATGTCCGCAGATCGTCATCCGCAGCACCTTCATTGCAGGTTTTCCCGGTGAGACCGAGGCTGAGTTTCAGCACTTGCTCGATTTCATGCACGAGGCGCAAATCGATCGTGCGGGGTGTTTCGCCTACAGCCCGGTCGAAGGTGCGCAGGCCAATAGCCTTGAAGGCATGTTGCCGGCGCAGGTGCGCGAGGAGCGCCGTGCCCGTTTCATGGCGGTGGCTGAGCAGGTCTCGACCGAGCGGCTCAAGCGACGTATCGGCGCCACGATGCAGGTGTTGGTCGATTCAGCCCCGGCACTGGGCCGCCGCGGCGGCACCGGACGCAGTTATGCGGATGCGCCGGAGATCGACGGTATCGTGCGTCTGTTGCCGCCGCAAAAAGCCAGCAAGACATTCAAGGTCGGGGAATTCACCCGGGCCAAGATCGTCGACACGCAGGGCCACGACCTTGTCGCCATCCCTGTATAAGTGGACGCCCAAAGAAAAAGCCGCTGCAGTGGCAGCGGCTTTAGAAATTCGCCGCTGCGACTGCAGCGGCATTAATTAACCAAACCATACTTGGTGCCCAGGAAGGGACTCGAACCCCCACGATGTTACTCGCTAGTACCTGAAACTAGTGCGTCTACCAATTCCGCCACCTGGGCATTTCAGGAAAGAGGAGATTGTATCAAGAATAATAGTAGCTCCAGCGGCTTGCTGGATGAAATTGAAGGAACCATTCAGGGGCACCGGGATGGTCATGGATTCGTCGCGCGCGATGACGGCGAGGCCGACATTTATTTGCCGCCCAACGAGATGCGGGCTGTGTTGCACAAGGACCGCGTCAAGGTTCGCGTCGTACGCAGCGACCGCAAAGGCCGACCCGAAGGGCGGGTGCTCGAAATCGTCGAACGCCCGAAGCAGCCCATCATCGGGCGACTGTTGCAGGAGGGCGGTGTCTGGCTTGTGGCGCCCGAGGACAAACGCTACGGCCAGGACGTGCTGGTGCCCAAAGGGGCGACCGGTACCGCCAAGGCGGGGCAAGTTGTGGTGGTCGATTTGGTCGAACCGCCCGCCTTGTACGGTCAGCCGGTCGGTCGGGTGAAAGAGGTCCTGGGCGAGGTCGATGACCCCGGTATGGAGATCGAGATCGCGGTGCGCAAGTACAGCGTACCGCACGAATTTTCCGAGGCCTGCATCGCGCAGGCACGCGGCCTGCCGGACAAGGTGCGCCCGCAAGACAAGAAGCACCGGGTCGACCTGACCGACGTCCCCTTGGTGACCATCGATGGTGAAGACGCGCGTGATTTCGATGACGCAGTCTATTGCGAGCCCGCCACGACAGGGCGGGGCAAGTCGGCGGTCAAGGGCTGGCGACTGCTGGTGGCTATCGCCGATGTCAGCCACTATGTAGACACCGGATCGGCTATCGATATTGACGCTTACGATCGCGCCACCAGCGTGTATTTCCCGCGTCGTGTGATTCCGATGCTGCCCGAGAAATTGTCCAACGGCCTGTGTTCGCTCAATCCGGAGGTCGATCGCCTGTGCATGGTGTGCGACATGTTCGTCGACTCCACGGGCGAGGTCACGGCCTATCAGTTTTATCCGGCCGTCATGTGGAGTCATGCACGGTTCACCTATACCGAAGTGGCAGCCATCCTGGCCAATACCCGCGGCCCCGAGGCGCAGCGGCGCAAGGAGCGGGTCGGCGATCTGATGAACCTGCACGATGTCTATCGTGCGCTCAACAGTGCCCGCAACCGGCGCGGGGCGGTTGACTTCGAGACGGTGGAGACGCAGATCGTGTGCGATGAGAGCGGCCGTATCGAGAAGATCGTGCCGCGCACCCGCAACGATGCGCACAAGCTGATTGAGGAGGCCATGCTGGCGGCGAACGTGTGCAGCGCCGATTTCATCCTGCAGAGCAAGCACAACGGGCTGTACCGCGTGCACGAAGGGCCGACCCCCGAGAAGCGGGAGATCCTGAGCAGCTACTTGAAGGCCACCGGTGTGGGCTTGGACATCAGCGACGACCCGACGCCAGGCGAGTTCCAGCGTATCGCGCAGGCGACCAAGGACCGACCCGACGCGCAGCAGATTCATTCCATGTTGTTGCGTTCCATGCAGCAGGCGATCTACACGCCCGTCAACAGTGGGCATTTCGGTCTGGCGTTCGCCTCTTACACGCACTTCACCAGTCCGATCCGGCGTTATCCCGACTTGCTGGTGCACCGGGTGATCAAGGCCATTCTGGGCAAGACCCGTTACCAGTTGCCGACGTTGCCGACGCCGGGTGAGGCCCATGCCAAGTTGTCGCGACGGCTCGAAAAGGGTGCGGCGTCGCGCGCCAAGACGACGGACGAGAAGCCGCGCAAGCTCAATGCCGAAGGCGCGGCCTGGCTGGCTGCCGGCCTGCATTGCAGTGCCAATGAGCGACGCGCCGACGAGGCCAGTCGGGATGTGGAAGCCTGGCTCAAATGCAAGTACATGCGTGAGCATCTGGGCGAGGAGTACGGCGGGGTTGTCTCGGCGGCGACGAGTTTCGGCATCTTTGTCACGCTTGACGCGATGTACGTAGAGGGTCTGGTACATATCACCGAGCTCGGAGGCGAGTATTTCAAGTTCGATGAAATGCGCCAGGAACTGCGCGGTGAACGTACCGGCATGCGTTACTCGATCGGTACCCGGGTCAAGGTGCAGGTCAGCCGCGTCGATCTCGATGGCAGGCGCATCGACTTTCGGCTGGTGCGCGACGACGAAGACCTCGCGCTGCGTGCCATGAAGGACAAGGGTGTCGGCCACGACGCCGCGCCGCGTGCGGTGCGTGACGACATGCAGATCGACAAGTCGCCCCGGAGCAAGACCCGCGGAGGTGCGGAATCGAAGTCGCGTGACCGAAAGCCGACCGGCTCAACCGGAAGGTCCGCAGCGCGTAAAGGCGCGGCGGGCAAGCGTGGCAGGACGTCACGACGGTGAGCCAAGGCTCGCTGCCGGCAGATCATCATCAACAATGCAAGGATGTCCGAGACATGACTTCTGAGTCGAAAATTGCGATCGTCACCGGAGCCGGAAGCGGTGTCGGCAGGGCCGCGGCACTGGCCTTGCTGGGGGCGGGCTATCGCGTGGTGCTGGCCGGTCGGCGCGAGGAGCCGCTGCAGGCGGTGGCCCTGGAAAGCGGCGCCGGCGATCGGGCGCTGGCGCTACCCACTGACGTGTCGGATCCGGACTCGGTTCGCGCGCTGTTCGATGCTGCTGTCAAGGCGTTCGGACGTCTGGATGTGGTGTTCAACAACGCCGGCGTGAATGCACCCGGCGTTGCGCTCGAAGACCTCACCGTCGCGCAGTGGCGCAACGTCGTGGATATCAACCTCACGGGTGCGTTTTTCTGCATTCAGAACGCGTTTCGCGTGATGAAGGCGCAGTCGCCCATGGGCGGGCGCATCATCAATAACGGCTCGATCTCGGCCCATGTGCCGCGTCCGAACTCCATCGCCTACACGGCGTCGAAACACGGCGTCATGGGGTTGACCAAGACCGCGTCGCTGGACGGTCGCAAGTACGACATCGCGGTCGGTCAGATCGACATCGGCAACGCCGCCACCGAGATGGCGCAGCGCATGGCGAATGGCATCATTCAGGCCAACGGCGAGTTGGCCGTCGAGCCGCTGATGGACGTCAACGTGGTCGGCCAGTCGGTCTTGTACATGGCAAACCTGCCATTGAGCGCCAACGTGATGTTCCACACGGTCATGGCCACCAAGATGCCGTTCGCCGGACGCGGCTGAAGCGCCAAGCGATTTCGCGGCCGCTTGGCCTCGCGGCCTCTCACACTCTCAGCGCAGCGCGCGGGCCAGTGCACCCGCCGTCATCGATACACCGGTCGGCCAATGGTCGGCCGCCTCGCCATGCGCAAAGACCGCCGCGCAACTGGCCTCGAAAGCGGTCATGCCGGCAGCAAGTCTGGCGCCGATCAAGCCCGCCAGCACATCACCACTGCCGGCCGTGGCCAACAAGGCGTTGCCGGTCGGATTGATCGCCGGCAACTGGTCGGGTGCGGCAACGATGGTGCCGGATCCCTTGAGAACCACGGTGCATTTGAAAAGTGCCACCAGGCGGTGTGCCGCTTCGATACGATCCACCTGTACCTGCGCGGCCGTGGTGTCCAGCAATCGGGCCGCTTCCAGCGGATGGGGCGTGAGCACAGTCGGCGCTGCGCGGCTGGACCGGGCCACCAGCAATTGCTGCAACTGGCTGTCGGCGGCCAGCGCGTTGAGCGCATCGGCGTCGAGCACCAGTGCGCGGGCACACGACAACAGTGCCGGCAGATGGGCCCGTATCGCATCACCTCCGCCACAGCCGCTCACGACCGTCTGGCGATCGAGCGCCAGCGCGCTGACCTCGCGCAGCATGAGTTCCGCCGGGGCAGACGCGAGAGGGGTGGCTTGGGCATCGAGCGGGCAGAGAAATACCCGTCCGGCACCTGCGTACAGGCATGCGGTTGCCGCCAGTACGGCGGCACCGGTCAATCCGCTGGCTCCGCCCACGACGGCTACGTCGCCGTAGCTGCCCTTGTGCGATGCGTGTCGGCGCGCTGCAGTGGCCGGACGGGCAATCAAGAGCGCTGTCGGTGCGCCTGCGTCGGGCAAATCGGTGCGGTCGACCTGCAGATCGTCGAGCCAGACCTGGCCCGCCATGTCGCGTCCGCTGGCCGTGAACAGACCCGGCTTGAGTGTGAGCAGGCTGAGCGTGGCGCTGGCGCGCACACAGACGGCAGAGGCCTCGCCGGTATCGGCGTTCAGGCCCGTGGGGTTGTCGATCGCAAGCACCGGCGCCTCGTGGCTTTGCATGTGGCGAATCCACTGGGCCATCACGGCGTCCGGTGGCCGTGTTGCGCCTATGCCGAGCAAGGCGTCGATGCCCAGGTCCCACAGCAACGGCGGTTGTGGCGCAAACGTCACGCCAGCCTCGCGTGCGCGCGATCGCGACGCAGCAGCGTCCGCCGAAGCAACTGCCGCATCCCCCAGGCAGGTTACCGTGACCTGGCGTCCCCAACGTTGCAGGTGCATTGCCGCTTCCATGCCGTCGCCGCCATTGTTGCCAGGGCCGACGGCGATCCAGATCAGGCGCGCATGTGGCGCGATGGCCAAAGCCATTCGGGCACAGGCCAGTCCGGCGCGCTGCATCAGTGCATGCGGTGGCGCGCCGGACAAGGCCGCGGACTCGAGTGAGCGGCTTGCAGCGGTGTTGTGCAACGGCCATTGTGCTCCGGCCAGCACCTGCCGAGGGGGCAGCCCGAAGCTAGGCAACATGTTCAGAACTCGAAAGTCTCGCCTTCACGCGCGAGCCGGATGTCGGGCGCACCACCGTCCTTCGGCTGCGGGTTGTCAGCCAGCGCCTGGGCAAAGACTGCTTCCAGCGCATCGTCGCTGCGCGTCGGCTCGTGGTGGGTGCAAAACAAGGTTTTCACCTGGGCGTCACGGGCCATCGCGATGCTGGTGTCGAAGCTGCCATGTCCCCAGCCCTTCTTGGCGGGCAATTCCTGGCGCGTGTACGAGGTGTCGGCGATCAGCACGTCGACGCCCTGGATGGCGCGCAGGATGGCAGCGTGCTTCTCCTCCACGAACTGCTGGTATTCGTCGTATTCGCTGTCGTCGGGGTCGTAGATGTTGTAGGGCGGTTCATGGTCGCCGGTGAAAAACATCGACTTTCCATCACAGTCGATCCGGTAACCAAAATCGATCACCGGATGATTCAACAGGACCGGTGTCACCGTCGCGCTACCGATTTGCACCGGCTCACCCGGCATCAGGGTCACATACTCCATGCGCGCCTTGAGTTCGACTTCGCGCACTGGAAAATAGCTGTACTGCAACTGCACCGACATGACCTGCTCAATGCCATTGCCCGAGACCGGATCGAATGCGCCGTGCAGGCGAAGCGTGTTGCCTGGGATGAAGTTGGGCACAAACAGCGGCAGACCCTGAATGTGATCCCAGTGCGAATGCGTGATCAGGATGTTCGCGGTCAGCGGCATCTCTGCGAGCAAGGCGTGGGACAACGGAAAGATGCCGGTGCCCGCATCAATGATGATGAGCTCATTGGCATCGGTGCGCACTTCGATGCAGGTGGTGTTGCCGCCATAACGGACGGTTTTGGGGCCAGGCGACGCGATCGAACCACGCACGCCCCAGAAGCGGATCTTCATGCCATAGTCTCCAGCAAAGCTGTCAGGCTGCACCCGCAAAGCGCGGGTACCGTACTGACGACGATAGCATTTTGCCGGGGTCGGCTGCCCGTCAGAGCCCGAGCCGTGTCAAGTCGAAGCCCGTCATGTCGAGTTCAGTGGCCTTGCCGCTGACCATGTCGGCAATAGCGCGCGCCGAGCCGCACGACATGGCCCAGCCGCTGGATCCATGACCGGTATTGAGCCACAGGCCGGCTGCGCCGCTCGCGCACACCAGCGGCGGGCCGTCCGGCAGCATTGGGCGGGCGCCTTTCCACTCCTGGATGCCGCCACTGCGGCTGGCGGCCGCCGGGAACCAGTCCTGCAGCACCTTGTACAGCGTGCGCAGCGTCGCTTGGTGCTTGTTGGCGGCGCGGCCGCCGAGTTCGGCGCCGCCGGCCACACGGATGCGGTTACCCAGTCGGGTGATGGCGACCTTGTAGTGCTCGTCCATGACGGCGCTGCGGGGTGCGTTGAGCGGCTCCTTGATCGAGGCGCTGAGCGAATAGCCGTGCACGGACACCAGTGGCAACGTGATACCCACTGGCCGGAGCAACTGTGCCGAGGCCACGCCAGCGCACAAAACCAGCGCATCGAATTCGGTCGCCTGCGGCTCACCCTGCACCCAGAGCGTCGGTTGCGGACCTGCCGCAAGGCTGCGCACTGTGGTGTTGAAGCGGAACTTCACGCCATTTCGCTGGGCTTCGTTCTTGAGCAGAAGCGCGAACTGGCGACAGTTCCCGACCTCGTCGTCGGGCAATTCGATGGCGCCGACGAAGGATGTATCGGTATCGAGCGCGGGCTCGACCAGGCGCGCCTGCTCCGGCTCCAGGAGCCGGAACGGGACGCCGGCGTCGCGCAGCACCTGCAAGCTGGGCTGCACCAGTTGCCTATCGCGTTCGGTACGCAACAACACCAGACAGCCGTCACTGCGGTCAAATTCCAGGCGCAGGTCGGCGCGAATGGCGTGCAAGCGTGCGCGACTGTAAAACGCCAGGCGATGCATGTGGGTCCGGTTCGCCAGGTAGGTATCGAGCCGACAGGCGCGATACCACTTCCAGGCCCATTTCACATCGTCGACACCAAGCGGCCATGCCATGCGCATGCTGGTATGGCGCTGGAACAGCTGACCCAGCAGTTTGCCCGGCATGCCCGGCGCCGCCCACGGTGTCACGTATCCGGGGGCAACGATGCCGGCATTGGCAAAACTCGTTTCCTCCGCCGCCGCGCCACGGCGCTCGAAGACCGTAACGGCATGGCCGTCGCGGCCCAGCTCATAGGCGGTGGTGACGCCAACAATTCCGGCGCCAATGACTGCAATTTTCATGAATCCCTTTGATGCCGGAGTTCCGGCGGGCCATCGGCCGCCGGCAGGCGTGAGCCGGGATTATCCGGCTTGCAGCAAGATCTCGATCTGGCGCCCGATGTTGAGTACCACGTCGTCGCGGTATGCGCCATGCCACACCATCAGTCCGACCGGCAACTCATGTGCATGGTGGCAAGGCAGCGACAGGGCGCAGCCATCGAGCATGTTGACGACGTTGGTGTTGCGCAGCAGCAGGCCGTTGACCCGAAAGAACGCGTCGTCACGTTCCGCGCCGGGCGCGATCAGCCGAATCGCCGGGGCTACCAGTGGCACCGTAGGTGACAGCACGGCGTCATAGGTTTGCAGACGCCGACCTATTCTGGCAATCCAGTCGGCGCGCGCTTGCAGCAGGTCGATGTACTCGAAGGCATTCATGGCCGCGCCGCGTCGGATGCGCGCTGCCACGCGAGGGTCGAATCGGTCGCCAATACGCTCCAGGGCTTTGCGGTGATAGGCAAAACTCTCGGATCCCGCGAAGGCCCCGTGCGACATCAAGGTCGGCAATTCTTCGAGTTCGGGCATGTCGATCTCGGCAATGCACGCGCCGCTGGCGCGTAACTGGCCAAGCGTGCGTCGCCAGGCCTGGTCGACCAACGGGTCCAGTTCGTCCTGCATCAACTGGCGCACGATGGCAAGTCGGTAGGCCGGCAGCGGGGCCATGCTGCGTGTCACCATGCGGCCAGCCAGGATTTCGTGCGCAACCATGGCGTCCGGCACCGAGCGCGTCATGGCGCATACGGTATCGAGCGTGGTTGACAAGGGAATGGCCCCGTCCCGCGGCACCAGCGCCGCCGTGTTCTTGAAGCCAACGATGCCATTGAGTGCGGCCGGGATCCGGATCGAGCCAGCGGTGTCGGAGCCCAGCCCTATGTAGGCCGCGCCGGTGGCCACCGAGACCGCCGCGCCGGACGACGAGCCGCCGGGTATCAGGGGTTCATCGCGGCTCGCAGCGTTCGCCGGCGTGCCGAAATGCGGGTTGATGCCGACCCCCGAAAAGGCGAACTCGGTCATGTTCGTGCGCCCTATGATGGCGCCTCCGGCGGCGCGCAGGCGGGCGACCGCGGGGCAGTCCTGACTTGCCGGGACTTCGTCGGCGCGGGTCAGGGAGGCGGCGCCGGTGACCTGGCCCTGCACGTCAAACAGGTCCTTGATCGAGACCGCCAGTCCCGCCAGCGGCAGCCGCCGTGCATCGGCGCTGGCTGCTGTTTTCCGTGCCTCGTCGAACATCGTGCGCAGAAAGACCTTGTCGCATGCGGGCGACTGCGTCACGGTGATGCAGGCATCGATCCGATCAAGGGCGTTGGCGGTGCCGTCCAGGATATTCCTGCGCGTGTGAACCAGGTCGGCCAGGGTGTTGTGTGACATGGGATCTGCTGGGTGCCTGTGCTATAGTCCTTGGGTTTTGCCGACGTACCCTATTGCGGTATGCGCGTCAAGACAAATCGCGAATCCGGGCCCAACAAGGTGTTCGCGCCAGGTCTAAGGTTTTCCCCGCTCGCGGGGCGAAGCTAGCGACCCGGGCGGATCGAGGACCGGATTTTAGACCCAACCTTTTGGAGAGAATCATGTCAGTCACCATGCGTGAAATGCTGGAAGCCGGTGTCCATTTCGGCCACCAAACCCGTTTCTGGAACCCCAAGATGGCGCCGTTCATCTTCGGCCATCGCAACAAGATCCACATCATCAACCTGGAAAAATCCTTGCCGATGTTCCAGGAGGCTGCCAAGTTCGTGCGCCAACTCACCGCCCGCCGCGGCACCGTGCTGATGGTCGGTACCAAGCGCCAGGCCCGTGATACCGTGGCCATGGAAGCGCAACGTGCAGGCGTGCCCTACGTCGACCAGCGCTGGCTCGGCGGCATGCTGACCAACTTCAAGACGGTCAAGACCTCGATCAAGCGCCTGAAGGAAATGAAAGTCCAGCAGGAAGCCGGTCTGGACAGCATGAGCAAGAAGGAGCAACTGATGTTTGCTCGCGAAATTGCCAAGCTCGAGAAAGATATCGGCGGTATCCAGGATATGAGCGCACTGCCCGACGCGATCTTCGTGATCGACGTGGGATTCCACAAGATCGCTATTGCCGAAGCCAAGAAGCTGGGCATTCCGCTGATCGGTGTCGTGGACTCCAACCATTCGCCAGAAGGCATCGATTACGTTATTCCAGGTAATGACGACTCGGCCAAAGCCGTCACGCTGTATGCGCGCGGCATTGCGGACGCAGTGCTCGAAGGCCGCGCCAACGCCGTTGACGACGTCGTCAAGGCGGTGGCAGCAGGCGAGGGTGGCGATGAATTCGTCGAAGTGAGCGAGACACCGGCCTGATCCTTTCCGGGCTGTCGAAAGGGGCTCCGTGCCCCTTTTTTTTAGTCTCGATTAAATTATTGTCGTAACAGATACGGAGAAATATGATGGCAGCAATTACTGCAAGCATGGTCGCTGAATTGCGCGGAAAAACCGATGCACCGATGATGGAGTGCAAGCGCGCGTTGACAGAGGCCGAGGGTGACATGGTCAAGGCGGAAGAACTGCTTCGCGTCAAGCTCGGAACCAAGGCCGGCAAGGCTGCAGGGCGTATCACGGCCGAAGGCGTTGTCGCCATTGCCCGCGAAGGTGACGCTGGCGCGATGATTGAAGTCAATTGCGAGACCGACTTTGTCACCAAGAACGACAGCTTCCTGGCTGTGGCCGGTGCGGCCGCAGCGCTCATCGCCAAACATGATCCGGCTGACGTCGCGGCACTCGGTGCCCTGGCTTACGAGCAGGACGGTTTCGGCCCGACACTGGAAGACGTGCGCAAGGGCCTGATCGGCAAGATCGGCGAGAACATGAGCTTTCGCCGTTTCAAACGCTTTGCCTCTGGCGCCAAACTGGCCAGCTACCTGCACGGCACCCGCATCGGTGTGGTGGTGGAGTTCGACGGCGACGAAGCCGCTGCCAAGGATGTGGCGATGCATGTCGCGGCCATGAAGCCGGTGGCGCTGTCCAGCGCCGATGTGCCCGCCGAACTGGTCGAGCGTGAGCGTTCGGTGGCTGCTGCCAAGGCGGCCGAAGACGCCGCTACAGCGGTGGCTGCCGGCAAGCCGGTGCAGTCGGCCGAAATCGTTAGCAAGCGCATCGAAGGTGGCGTGCAGAAGTACCTGAAAGAGGTATCCCTGTTCGACCAGTCTTTCGTCAAGAACGACAAGCAGACAGTGGCGCAGATGATCAAGGGCGCCAACACCACGGTCAAGAGTTTCACGCTGTACGTCGTGGGCGAGGGCATCGAGAAGAAGGTCGATGACTTCGCGGCCGAAGTCGCCGCCCAGGTGGCGTCGGCCAAGCAGTCGGCCTGACCGTACTGGGGCCGGTCCCGCCTGGCGGGTCGGCCTGCGTAAAGATTGAAGATCTGGAGATGCCCGTGTCACAACCCGTACCTGTCTACAAACGTGTTCTGCTCAAGTTGTCGGGCGAGGCCTTGATGGGCGACGACGCGTTCGGCATCAACCGGGACACCATTGTTCGCATGGTCGACGAAATCGCCGAGGTCACCCGCATGGGCGTCGAAGTGGCGGTGGTGATCGGCGGGGGCAATATCTTCCGGGGTGTTGCCGGCGGATCGGTCGGCATGGATCGCGCCACTGCGGACTACATGGGTATGCTGGCCACGGTGATGAATTCCCTGGCGCTGGGCGACACCATGAACAAGGCGGGTCTGACGGCCCGCGTCATGTCGGCGATTTCGATCGAGCAGGTGGTCGAACCCTATGTCCGGCCCAAGGCGCTGCAATACCTGGAGGAGGGCAAGGTGGTGATCTTTGCCGCGGGTACCGGTAATCCGTTCTTCACGACCGATACGGCAGCTGCTTTGCGCGGCGCCGAGATCGGCGCAGAGATGGTGCTCAAGGCCACCAAGGTCGACGGTGTCTATTCCGCCGACCCCAAGAAGGACCCGTTGGCAACGCGCTACAGCCGGCTCTCGTTCGACGAAGCCATGGCGCGTAATCTGGGCATCATGGATGCCACGGCATTCGCGCTTTGCCGGGACCAGAAATTGCCGATCAAGGTGTTTTCGATCATCAAGCACGGTGCGCTCAAGCGTGTGATCCTGGGTGAGGACGAAGGCACCCTGGTCTATGCCTGACAATCGATCGCTTGCACCCTTTACCCGGACCTGTGGTTCAGGCCCTTGCAGGAGTTGACGATGGATATCGCAGAAATCAACCTTACCGCCGAGACCCGGATGGATCAGTCGATCGAGGCGCTCAAGCACACGCTCACGAAAATCCGTACCGGCCGCGCCAACCCCGGGCTGCTGGATTCGGTTCATGTCGACTACTACGGCTCGCAGGTGCCGATCAGCCAGGTTGCCAATGTCTCCTTGCTCGATGCCCGTACGATCAGCATCCAGCCATGGGAAAAAGGCATGGGCGCCAAGATCGAGAAGGCCATCCGCGAGAGTGACCTGGGATTGAACCCGGCCTCGATGGGTGACCTGATCCGCGTTCCGATGCCGACCATGACCGAAGAGCGGCGCAAGGAGCTGACCAAGGTCGTGCGCAGTGAAGGCGAGAATGGCAAGATCGCTGTGCGCAACCTGCGCCGGGACGCCAACGAAGCGGTCAAGAAGTTGGTCAAGGATAAAACCGCTACCGAAGACGACCAGAAGCGCTCGGAAGGCGACATCCAGAAACTGACCGATCGCCACATCGCGCTGATCGACCAACTGGTCGCGGCCAAGGAACAGGACCTCATGGCGGTCTGAGGCTTGTTCCTCGGCCCCGTTCGTCGCACATGAATCAGTCGCACCCGACGCCCCACCATGTTGCTATCGTCATGGATGGCAATGGCCGGTGGGCGACGCGGCGTTTTCTGCCGCGTGTGGCCGGGCACAAGGCCGGTGTCGACAGCCTGCGTCGCTGTGTGCGCGCCTGCGCCGAGCGTGGCGTGTCGGTGCTCACGGTGTTTGCTTTTTCATCTGAAAACTGGAACCGGCCGCAGGACGAGGTTTCGGGTCTGATGGATTTGCTGGCGATGGCGATCGGGCGCGAGGTGCCGCAGTTGGTCAAGGACGGCGTTCGCTTGCACTTCGTGGGCGAGCGCGCTGGCCTGTCGTCATCCGTGTTGCAAGGGCTTGTCAAAGGCGAACAGGCGACAGCCGCGAACACCGGCCTGGTGCTCAACGTCTGCTTCAATTACGGTGGCCGATGGGATATGGCCCAGGCGGCGCGTCGTGTGGTGGCCGAGGGCAAGCCCATCACCGAAGCCAATCTGGATGCGGCCCTGGCCTTGGCCCATGTGCCCGACCCCGATCTGGTGATTCGTACCGGGGGCGAGCAGCGCATCAGTAATTTTTTGCTCTGGCAGGCGGCTTACTCCGAGCTGTATTTCACCGACACGCTCTGGCCAGATTTCGACGATGCGTCGCTCGATCAGGCGATTGCTGCATTTGCGCAGCGTGAGCGGCGATTCGGCAAGACGTCTGCGCAGGTGACGGCCAAGGCCGATCGCCCGCAGCCAGCCTGAGACTGCCACATGCTCTGGCAGCGCGTTGTCACCGCGATCGTCTTGCTGCTGGTGCTGCTGCCAGCCATGTTCTATTCGTCCGCCATTCCTTTGACCGCTTTGGCGATCGTCTTCATCGCTGCCGGCGCATGGGAGTGGGCGCGTCTGGTCGGCTACACGGGCATCGTTTCTTGGCTGTGTGCCGCGGTCTGTGCTTCGGCCTGCGCGCTGGCCTGGGCCGGTGGCATGCTGCAGCAACCGGCTGCCTGGTTGTGGGGCCTGATGGCCGGGGTCTGGTTGCTCGGCGCCGCCTGGCTCCTGTACGGTGGCACGGGTTTGTGGTCCCGATGGCCACGGGCGTTGCGTCTGGGGCTCGGGTTCCTGGTGCTGTTTGCCGCCTGGGTGGCATTGGCGCAGGCGCGTCACGTTGGCGTCAATTTTGTGTTGTCGATCATGGCGCTGGTGTGGGTGGCTGATATCTCGGCCTACTTTGCCGGACGCACATGGGGTGGCCGAATCGTATCGCGCAAACTGGCGCCGAGCATCAGCCCCGGCAAGACCTGGGAGGGTGTTGCCGGGGCGGTGGTCGGCGTGTTGGTGCTGGCCCTGGTATGGCAGTGGGCCGACGGATATTTTCAGGCGCAGGCGCCGAGTCTGTACACACGCATGTTCGCGTCTGAACACTGGTATATGTGGCCGGCCTTGGTTGCCCTGGTGGGCATGAGCGTGGTGGGTGATCTGATCGAGTCGCTAATCAAGCGCAGCGCCGGCGTCAAGGACAGCAGCGGTCTGTTGCCCGGCCATGGTGGTGTACTGGACCGTATCGATGCGCTGTTGCCGGCGATGCCGCTGGCCATGTTGCTGGTGTCCGTATGAGCGGGCAGGCCGACCCCATGCGACAACGTGTCGTCATTCTGGGATCGACGGGCTCGGTGGGCGTGAACACCCTTGACGTGATCGCGCGCCATGCGCAACGATTCGAGGTGTTTGCTCTGACGGCCTCGACGCGGGTCGATGCCATGCTGGCGCAGTGCGTGGCGCATGCGCCGACATTTGCCGTGATGGCCGACGGGGCCAGTGCCCGTGCCCTTGAGCAGCAGTGCCGGGCGCTGGATCTACCCACCCGCGTGCTGTCGGGGCCACAGGCCATCGCCGACATCGCGGCCCACGAACAGGTGCAAATCGTCATGGCAGCCATCGTCGGCGCGGCCGGACTGGCCGCCTGCATGGCTGCGGCCAGGTCCGGCAAGCGCCTGCTGCTGGCGAACAAGGAGGCGCTGGTGGTCGGCGGTGCTGTCTTCATGCAGGCCGTGGCGCAAGGCGGCGCCAAGCTGCTGCCAATCGACAGTGAACATTCGGCCATATTCCAGTCGCTGCCCGACGATGCGTCGACCTGGGACGCGACTATCGACAAGCTGATACTGACGGCGTCGGGTGGACCCTTTCGCCAAAGGGATCCAGCCAGCTTGGGTGACGTGTTGCCGGAGCAGGCATGTGCCCATCCGAACTGGGTCATGGGGCGCAAGATATCGGTTGATTCGGCGACGATGATGAACAAGGTCCTCGAGGTCATCGAGGCGCGCCATTTGTTCGGCGTACCGCCATCGCGCATCGAGGTCGTCATCCATCCGCAGAGCATCATCCATTCGATGGTGCAGTACCGTGACAACTCCATCGTCGCGCAACTCGGTACTCCGGACATGCGGGTGCCGATCGCCTATGGCCTTTGCTGGCCCGAGCGCATGGCGTCCGGCGCTGATGCGCTGGATTTCCATACGCTGGCTGCGATGACCTTCGAATCCATGGACGATCCAGGTCATCTGGCCCGGTTTCCGGGGCTGAAGCTGGCGTGGCAGGTGCTCGAAGCGCCCAATGGAACGCCCGCGGTGCTCAACGCGGCCAACGAGATTGCGGTCGAGGCGTTTCTGGACGGCCGCATCCGATTCGACCAGATCCACGGGGTCAATGCGCATACGCTGGACACGACAGACATTTGCGACGCAGACTCGCTCGATGGCTTGCTCGAAATCGATCGTCTGTCCCGCATCCGTGCAGGGCGACAGGTCGACGCGCTGACGCGCTGATAGCGACCGGCCCCGTTGTTTATGCTGACCATCCTGGCATTTGTTTTTGCATTGGCATTGCTGATTGCCGTGCACGAATACGGGCACTACCGTGTGGCGGTGGCTTGCGGCGTGCGGGTGCTGCGGTTTTCAATCGGGTTCGGTCACACCTTGTGGCGTTGGCAAGCCAAGGGCTCACCGACCGAGTTTGTCGTGGCCGCCTTCCCGTTCGGGGGTTATGTGCGCATGCTCGACGAGCGCGAGGCGCCGGTGGCAGCCGATGAGCGTCATCTGGCTTTCAATACGCAGCCGCTGGCGGCGCGCGCGGCCATTGTCGCGGCGGGCCCCTTGATCAATCTGTTGCTGGCGGTGGTGCTGTACGCGGTGGTGAACTGGACCGGCGTCGAGCAGGCCAGTGCGGTGCTGGCGCGTCCGGTCGCGGGGTCGATCGCTGAGCAAGCCGGTCTGGTGGGAGGCGAACGGGTTTTGCGTGCGGGAGAAGGGACCGACGCCTTGAGCGATGTGGCCTCGTTCGACGACCTGCGCTGGGCACTTGCACAGGCTGCCCTTCACGGGCGCGATGTGCGGCTGGAGTTCGAGCGTGAACCGGGCGGACGTAGCCGTGAGGTGATTCTCCCGCTTGAGGCGCAGCCCTCCAGCGATGTCGACGCCGCGCTGTTTCGCCGCATCGGCATTGTCGGGCCGTTGACACGCCCCGAGATCGGCGAGGTCATAGCCGACGGTGCGGCAGCGGCCGCCGGATTGCAGGAAGGTGATCTGGTGCTCAGCGTCGGCACGACGGCCGTGGTTGATGGCCAGCAATTGCGTGACCTGATTCGCGCCTCGAGCGGCAAGACCGATTCCGCCGGCGGCATCTGGAGGGTGCAGCGCGCGGGCAAGGAACTCGCTTTGACCGTCATTCCGTTGCTGGTGCTCGAAGACGGGCGCACGATTGGGCGGATCGGCGCCTATGTGGGCGCGCCAGCGCAGACCGTGACCGTCCGTTACGGGCCGCTGGACGGAGTCTGGCAGGCGATGGTGCGGACCTGGGAGGTATCCACCCTGACGCTGCGCATGATTGGTCGCATGGTGGTGGGTGAGGCCTCGCTGAAGAACCTCAACGGGCCATTGACCATTGCCGACTATGCGGGCAAATCGGCCAGCCTCGGATTGACACAGTACCTGTTGTTTCTGGCGTTGATCAGCGTCAGTCTTGGCGTGCTCAATTTGCTGCCTCTGCCTGTGCTCGATGGCGGACACCTGATGTATTATCTTTGGGAGGCGGTGACAGGTCGCAGCGTGACGGATGCCTGGATGGAACGTCTCCAGCGTGGCGGCGTTGCGATACTGCTGCTGATGATGGGCATCGCCTTGTTCAACGATCTGACCCGCATTCTGGGGTAGGGTTCAATTGCTCCGGCGTTCAAGGCCGGACAGACATAGACAGACAACATGCATTTCAATCGATTCCAGCGGCACGCAGCGGCCATTGCCATTGCGGCCAGCACCCTTGCCGGTTCAGCATGGGCCGTAGACCCGTTCAAGGTTCGTGACATCCGGATCGAGGGCTTGCAGCGGGCCGAGGCCGGCACGATCTTCGCTTCCTTGCCGGTGCGGGTGGGCGACACCTATGACGATCAAAAAGGTGCGGCAGCGATCCAGTCGATTTTTGCGCTGGGCCTGTTCAAGGATGTGCGTATCGAGGTCAGCGGGGATGTGCTGGTCGTCATCGTCGAGGAGCGGCCGACCGTTGCCGATGTCGAGTTCGGCGGCAACAAGGAGTTCGACAAGGACACTCTACGCAAGATGATGCGTGACATCGGCCTGACCGATGGCCGGCCCTATGACAAGGCCTTGCTCGACCGGGCCGAGCAGGAAATCAAGCGGCAATACATCAACCGCAGCCTCTATGCTTCCGAGGTCGTGACCACGGTTACGCCGACCGAGCGCAATCGGGTCAATCTGGCTTTCACGATCACCGAGGGTGATCGAGCCAAGATCAAGGAAATCCGGATCGTTGGCAACAAGGTGTTCAGCGAATCGACGCTGCGTGACTTGTTCGACCTCGACACCGGCGGTTGGCTGAGCTGGTATACCAAGTCCGACCAGTACTCCAGGCCCAAGCTCAATGCCGACATCGAGAGCTTGCGTTCGTACTACCTCACGCGTGGCTACCTCGAGTTCCGCATCGATTCGACCCAGGTGGTGATCTCGCCGGACAAGCAGGAGATCAGCATCGTGCTCAACGTCACCGAAGGCGAGCGCTATGTCGTCACTGGTGTCAAGCTCGAGGGCAATTACCTGGGCAAGGACGATGAGTTCAAGAGCCTGGTGTCGATCCGCCCGGGCGAGGCCTACAACGCCGACGATGTGGTGGAGACGACCAAGGCCTTCACCGACTATTTCGGCAACTTCGGTTATGCGTTTGCCCGGGTCCAGGCGCGTCCGCAGGTCGACCGCGCCAACAATCAGGTGGCGCTGGTAATCCAGGCCGATCCATCGCGCCGGGCCTATGTACGCCGTATCAATGTGGCCGGCAACAACCGTACGCGCGACGAAGTGGTGCGCCGGGAGTTTCGTCAGTTCGAGGCGGCCTGGTACGACGCCGAAAAGATCAAGCGCTCGCGCGACCGCGTAGACCGCCTGGGCTTTTTCCGCGAAGTCGGCATTGAGACCCATGAGATCCCGGGCGCACCGGATCAGGTCGATCTGACGATCACGGTACTCGAGAAGGCCACTGGCAACTTGTCGTTGGGCGCCGGATACTCCAGCGGTGACGGCCTGGGACTGAGCGCTGGCATCAAGCAGGAGAATGCCTTCGGTTCGGGCAAGTCGCTGGGCATCCAGGTCGATACCAGCAAGACCAACCGCACCATCGTGTTCAACACCACCGACCCCTATTTCACCGTGGACGGCGTTTCGCGTTCGATCGACGTTTATCACCGCAACACCAGCCCCTACACCGACACCGACAGCTACAAGCTGGTGACCACAGGTGCCAGTTTGCGCTTCGGTGTGCCGTTCACCGAGATCGATACGGTGTATTTCGGTGCCGGCTTCGAACGCACCAAGATCGTTCCCGGCACGCTGTTGCCAGCGGCATACACGACCTACGCCAACCAGTTCGGCTACTCCAGCAATGGTGTTCCGCTCACCGTGGGTTGGGCGCGCGACTCACGCGACAGTGCCTTGGTACCGACCACCGGCAGGTACCAGCGACTCAATGGCGAGTGGGGCGTGGGGGGCGACACGCGCTACCTCAGCGCAAGCTACCAGTACCAGCAGTACATTCCGCTGAACAAGCAATACACACTGGCGTTCAACGGGGACATTGCGTGGGGCAAGGGCCTGTCCGGTCGGCCGTTTCCGCTGTTCAAGAACTTCTATGGCGGCGGTCTGGGTTCGGTTCGGGGCTTCGAGCAAGGCAGTCTGGGCCAGATCGACACGACCACCGGTGGCAGCCTGGGTGGCAACAAGAAGATCAACCTGAACTTCGAAGTCCTCACGCCGTTCCCGGGTGCAGGCAATGATCGTACGCTGCGCATGTTCGCGTTTGTCGACGTTGGCAACGTGTATGCCGAGTCGCAGCCGATGCGCTTGAACCAGATGCGTGCGTCGACCGGCGTCGGAATCAGCTGGATCTCGCCCGTGGGGCCACTTCGGCTGGCGTTTGCCACGCCGATCCGAAAGTTCACTGGCGATAGAATCCAGACCGTTCAATTTCAAATCGGGACATCTTTCTAATGACGAAACTTTCCATGCGCCTGTGCGTCGGCGTTTTCATGGCCTTTTTGGCCTTCGCGCCTTGGGCACATGCGCAGGAGTTCCGTGTCGGCTTTGTCAACACCGATCGCATCTTCAAGGAAGCAGCGACGGCCAAGGCGGCGCAGGCCAAGCTCGAACAGGAGTTTTCCAAGCGCGAGAAAGAACTGGTCGACATGGGTGCGTCGATCAAGACCATGGCGGACAAACTCGAGCGCGACGCCCCGACCCTGGCCGAGTCCCAGCGGGTCAGCCGCCAGAAGCAGCTGGTCGAGCAGGATCGTGACTTCCAGCGCAAGCGCAGGGAGTTCCAGGAAGACCTCAATTCGCGCAAGAACGAAGAACTGCAAATGGTGCTCGAGCGTGCCAACCGGGTGGTCAAGCAGGTGGCCGAAACCGAGAAGTACGACCTTGTGCTCCAGGACGCGGTGTACATCAACCCCAAACACGATATCACCGACAAGGTGATCAAGGCCCTGAACGCAGGGGCCAAGTAATCTTCCCGGGGTGACCGCGTGCCCTTGTCACTGGGAACCCTGGTAGCGGCACTGGGCGGCGAACTCCATGGTGACCCCGACACGGTCATCGACGGTATCGCGGCGCTGGCCGATGCAACACCGACGCAATTGAGCTTTGTCACTGGTGCCCGTTACCGGGAACAGTTGCTCCGGTCGCGCGCAGCCTGTGTCATTGCGGACGCCGAACTGGCGCCGCTGGCCCGCGCTCAAGGCGCCTGCATCGTCACGCCACAACCCTATCTGTACTACGCCCACGCCACCCAGTGGTGGAAGCGCCAGCACGGGCCCGTGGTTCGGGCGTCGGTCCATGCGAGCGCTGTGGTCGACCCCTCGGCCGTGATCGACCCCACGGCCAGCGTCGGGCCACTCTGCGTGATCGAGCGTGGTGCCCGTATCGGCGCGGACACGGTATTGAAGTCGCGGGTCACGGTGGGCGAGGCCTGCGTGGTGGGCGCGCGCTGTATCGTGCACAGCGGTGTCGTTATCGGCGCGGACGGCTTCGGTTTCGCACCGAACGACGGTGTCTGGGAGAAGATCGAGCAGCTTGGGGCGGTCGTTATCGGCGACGATGTGGAGATCGGTGCCAACACCTGTATCGACCGCGGTGCCTTGTCCGACACGGTGATCGAAGATGGCGTGAAGCTGGACAACCTGATCCAGATCGGCCACAACGTGCGGGTGGGCCGGCATACCGCGATGGCCGCGTGTGTCGGTGTGGCAGGCTCAGCGACGATCGGCGCGCATTGCTCGATTGGCGGTGCGGCGGTGGTGCTGGGCCATTTGAGGTTGGCGGACCATGTACACATTTCCGCGGCGTCGGTGGTGACGCGCTCGCTGCTCAAACCTGGCCACTACACCGGCATATTTCCGATCGACGACAATGCGCAGTGGGAGAAAAACGCGGCGTCGCTCAAACGACTCGATTCCATGCGCGACCGCCTGCGGGCTCTCGAACAACTCAGTAAAGATCCGACCAAGCCATGATGGACATTCACCAGATTCTCAAGCAGTTGCCGCACCGCTATCCGTTTCTCCTTGTCGACCGGGTGATTGAGCTGGAGAAGGGCAAACGGATCGTGGCACTGAAGAATGTCTCCATGAACGAGCCGTTCTTCACCGGACACTTTCCGCATCGTCCGGTCATGCCGGGCGTGTTGATGCTCGAGGCGCTGGCGCAGGCCGCAGCCCTGCTGGCGTTCGATACCCTGGGTGTCACACCCGATGACAAGACGGTTTATTACTTCGCCGGCATTGACGGCGCACGATTCAAGCGCCCGGTGGAGCCTGGTGACCAGTTGATGCTGCATGCCACGCTCAACCGCATGAAGTCCGGCATCTTCAAGTTCACGGCGCGCGCGATGGTGGGCGAGGAACTGGCGGTTGAAGCGGAGCTGATCTGCACCATGCGTTCGATCGCCTGAGCGGCGGATCGTGGTTCCAACGTGCAGAACATCCACCCCACGGCCGTTGTCGACAAGCATGCCGAGATTGATGACTCAGTAGTCATCGGTCCTTATACGGTCATCGGTCCTCATGTCCGCATAGACGCCGGGACCACGGTCGGCGCGCATTGCGTCATCGAGGGCCACACCCGAATCGGTCGCGACAACCGGATCTTTCAGTTCAACTCGCTGGGGGCCATCCCCCAGGACAAGAAATACGCCGGCGAGCCGTGCGAGTTGCATATTGGCGAGCGCAACACGATTCGCGAGTTCTGCACCTTCAACATCGGTTCGCCTGGCGATGTCGGCGTTACCCGCGTGCAGGACGACAACTGGATCATGGCCTATGTGCACCTGGCGCACGACTGCCAGGTAGGCAGTCATACGATATTTGCCAACAACACCCAGCTCGCCGGTCATGTGCATGTGGGCGACTGGGCGATCCTGGGCGGCTTCACCGTGGTGCACCAGTTCGTGCGCATCGGTGCGCACAGCATGACGGCCATGTGTGCCCTGCTGTTTGCCGATCTGCCGCCCTTCGTGATGTGTCAGGGTCAACCGGCCGCGGCGCGCTCGATGAACTACGAAGGCTTGCGCCGGCGTGGCTTCTCGGAGCAGCAGGCTGGCGGCGGTCAAGGCGATGCACAAGGCCTTGTATCGGGACGATCTGACGCTGGAGCAGGCGCGTACGGCGATCGACGCGTTGGTGGTGGCTTATCCCGAGGCGCAACAAGACGTGGCCATGATGGCGTCCTTCCTGTCGGGTGTCGCTGCGCGACGCGGAATCGTTCGGTAAGTCCAGATGCAAGCTGCGGCCCCGTCTGAAGGAGCCGGACGGTCGCTGTCGCACAGTCCGGATATCGCCATGGTGGCCGGAGAGGCGTCGGGCGATCTGCTGGCCGGGCTCTTGCTCGGCGGTATGCGCAGGCGCTGGCCGGCTCTGAAAAGCGCCGGCATTGGTGGCGCGCGCATGGCAGCCCATGGCTTCGACGCCTGGTGGGCCAGCGACCGACTGGCCGTGCGCGGCTATGTCGAGGTATTGCGCCACTATCGCGGCATCACGGCCATTCGTGACCAGCTCAGAAGTCGTCTGCTGCAGAACAGGCCGGATGTATTCATCGGCGTGGACGCACCCGACTTCAACCTGCACCTGGAACGCGATCTCAAGCGGGCCGGTATTCCAACCGTGCACTTTGTGTGCCCGTCGGTCTGGGCCTGGCGTGCCGATCGGTTGAACAAGATTCGCGCCAGCGTCGACCACATGTTGTGCCTGTTTCCGTTCGAGCCCGAGCTCCTGCACCGTCACGGCGTGGCCGCGACCTTCGTCGGCCACCCCTTGGCCGACGTGATCCCGATGCATGCCGATCGGGAAGCTGCGCGATCCGAACTCGGCCTGCGCGCCGATGCGCCGGTGCTGGCCATTCTGCCCGGCAGCCGGCGCTCGGAGATCGAGTACCTGGCCAGCCGCTTCTTTGACACCGCGCTGCTGTTGCTGCGCGAGCGCCCCGACCTGCAATGTGTGGTGCCGGCGATTGCGCTTTGGCAACCCTTGATCGAACAGATCGCCCGCAACGCTGGCGTGGCCGACCGGATACGCATTTGCACAGGAATGTCGCACACGGTGCTGGCCGCCTGCGACGTGACGCTGATCGCCAGCGGGACGGCCACGCTGGAGGCGGCCCTGTTCAAGCGGCCCATGGTGATCGCCTACAACATGCACTGGTTATCGTGGCAGATCATGCGACGCAAGCGTCTACAGCCCTGGGTGGGTCTGCCCAATATCCTGTGCCAGGACTTTGTGGTGCCGGAGTTGCTGCAGGAGCAGGCGAGTCCCCGCGCCATGGCCGATGCTGTGGGCCAGTGGCTGGACGACCCGCAGCGGGTGAGCCGGCTGCAACAGCGTTTCGAGGAGCTGCACCGGCAACTGCAGCGCGATACTTCCAGGATAGCCACCGATGCGATTGAAGCCCTGCTTGAAGCCTGAACAGGCCCCACTGCCCTGGGACAGCCCCGGACTGGTGGCCGGTGTTGACGAGGCCGGACGTGGCCCGCTGGCCGGCCCGGTGATTGCGGCGGCCGTAATCCTGGATGCGCGCAACCCGATCGAAGGTCTGGCCGACTCCAAAAAGCTCAGTGCCAGGCAGCGCGAACGCTTGTTCGATCTGATCTGTGCGCGCGCCTTGTGCTGCGCCGTGGGCTCAGCGTCGGTACAGGAGATCGACGAGATCAATATCCTGCAGGCCACGATGCTGGCCATGCGCCGGGCGGTGCAGGGCTTGCGGCTGACGCCGTCCAAGGTGCTGGTTGACGGCAACCGCCTGCCGGTGTTGACGGTGCGTGCAGAAGCGATCATCGGCGGCGACGCTCTGGTAGCCGAGATCTCGGCGGCATCCATCATTGCCAAGGTGCATCGTGACCGCTGGTGTGCGCAACTCGATGCCCAGTATCCCGACTATGGCTTTGCCCAGCACAAAGGTTATGGCACGGCCCAGCATCTGCAAGCGCTGCGCCGACTGGGCGCATGCCCTGAACACCGGCGCAGTTTCGCCCCGGTGACGGAGGTGCTGCATGTCCGCTGAAGGTGTCGCAACCCGCGTTGCACATGTGCAGTCACGCGACAACAAGCTGATCCGGCTGCTAAAGCGCCTGTCGACACACAACACCGCCTATCGCAAGCACGGGCAAGTCTGGCTCGAGGGCGATCATCTGTGCCGCGCCGCGCTGCAGCGCGGGCGCAAACCGGCGCTGGCGGTATTTGCCGAGTCGTTCTGGTTGGCCTCGGCTACTGCTTGGGCGCCACAACTGACCGAGGTGGTGCTGGTTCCGGATGCCTTGTTCGACGAGTGCAGCAGCCTGGAGTCGCCGGCGCGCATGGGCTTCGTGATCGATCTGCCGGCTCAAGCTGCCGCCCAGCACGGCGTCGCGTCAGTGGTGCTCGATCGGGTCCAGGATGCCGGCAACGTGGGCTCCATCTTGCGCAGCGCGGGCGCCTTCGGTTTTCGCCAGGTGCTGGCGCTCAGCGGCACAGCCGCGCTGTGGTCGCCCAAGGTCCTGCGTGCCGGTATGGGGGCGCACTTCGGCCTGCATCTGGTCGAAGGCCTGTCGGTCCAGGACGTGGTGGCGCTGGGTGTGCCGCTGGTGGCCACCAGTTCGCACCAGGGAGAACTGCTGCATGGCCAGTCCTTGCCCTGGCCCTGCGCCTGGGCTTTCGGTCACGAAGGGCAGGGGGTTGGCGACGCGCTGGCACACCATGCCGTGACCTGGTGCCGGATTGCCCAGCCCGGCGGCGAGGAGTCTCTCAACGTGTCGGCGGCGGCGGCCATCTGCCTGCACGCGAGTGCGGTTTCGCGCCCGGTGTGAGCCGGCCCGTCGCGCCTGGCTTGCCCGCTGCCGGCACCCTACGCTGGTCTATAATGCGTGGCTTTCCAGAAAGCAACCGCCCCAAGCGATTCGCGCGTCAAATCCCCCTTTGAAGAGCAGCAACCTGCATCAGGTCTTGCGGATGCTTGGGCGTACCCGTAACCTATTCGGAGAACCCCGTGCTTTTGTCTCTCAAGGGAACTTACCCCCTGGCCATATTGGCACTCGCGGACGGCACGATTTACATTGGCGACTCCATCGGTGCCACCGGTGAGTGCGTTGGTGAAGTGGTATTCAATACCTCGATGACGGGGTACCAGGAGATACTCACCGATCCGAGCTACTGCCAGCAAATCGTCACGCTGACATATCCGCATATCGGCAACTATGGTGTCAATGCGCAAGACGCCGAATCGTGCAAGATCCAGGCGGCCGGCCTGGTCATTCGCGACCTGCCCGCGGTGGCATCGAACTTCCGCCAGACCGGGACATTGGAATCCTATCTGCAGGCGGCCCATACCGTGGCCATTGCCAACGTTGACACGCGCAAGCTGACGCGACAGATTCGCACCCTGGGTGCGCAGAACGGCTGCATCATGGGCCTGGCGCCGGGCGAGGCGGTATCCGACGCCCGTATCGCGCAAGCGCTGGCGCGGGCGCGGTCGGCGCCGTCCATGGCCGGCCTGGACCTGGCGCGCGAGGTAACCGTCGACGCGCAGTATGTCTGGACCCAGACCGAGTGGTCGCTGACTGGTGCGACACAGGCCGGACCAGCCGGCTTCGGTGAATTGGCCCAACCGCGCTACCACGTGGTGGCCTACGATTTTGGTGTCAAACACAACATCCTGCGCATGCTGGCCGAGCGCGGTTGCAAGGTGACCGTGGTTCCAGCGCAGACCAGCGCCGATGAGGTGCTGGCCATGGCGCCAGACGGAGTCTTCCTGTCCAACGGACCGGGCGACCCCCAGCCCTGCGCATATGCGATCGCCGCCGTACGGCAACTGCTGGACACGAACACGCCGATCTTCGGCATCTGCCTGGGGCACCAGATCCTGGCGCTGGCCTCGGGCGCGCGCACCTTCAAGATGAAGTTCGGCCACCACGGCGCGAACCATCCGGTCAAGGACCTGGGCACCGGACGGGTCAGCATCACCAGCCAGAACCATGGCTTCGCGGTGGACCCGGACAGCCTGCCACCCCATCTCGTGCCGACTCACGTCAGCCTGTTCGACGGGACCTTGCAAGGATTGCGACGCACCGACAAACCCGCCTTGTGTTTTCAGGGTCATCCGGAGGCGTCTCCGGGGCCGCACGACATCGCCTATCTGTTCGAGCGTTTCACGGCGCTCATGGACCAGTCCCGCCGGAGTGAAAATGCCTAAGCGCACCGATATCAAGAGCGTTCTCATCATCGGCGCCGGCCCGATCATCATCGGCCAGGCCTGCGAATTCGACTACTCGGGCGTGCAGGCCTGCAAGGCCTTGCGCGAGGAGGGCTTTCGCGTCATCCTGATCAACAGCAACCCGGCCACGATCATGACCGACCCGGCCACCGCCGACGTCACCTATATCGAACCCATCACCTGGCAGACGGTCGAGAAAATCATTGCCAAGGAGCGGCCAGACGCGATCTTGCCGACCATGGGCGGCCAGACCGCGCTGAACTGCGCGCTTGATCTGTGGCACAACGGCGTACTCAACCAGTACAAGGTCGAACTCATCGGCGCCAGCCCCGACGCGATCGAAAAGGCCGAGGACCGCCTCAAGTTCAAGCAGGCCATGACGCGCATCGGCCTGGGCTCGGCGCGCTCGGGTATTGCCAACAGCATGGAAGAGGCGTGGGTGGTGCAAAAGACGCTCGGCTTTCCGACCGTAGTCCGGCCCAGCTTCACGCTCGGGGGCACTGGCGGCGGCATCGCCTACAACGCCGAGGAGTTCGAAACCATCTGCAAGCGGGGTCTGGAGGCATCGCCGACCAGCGAACTGCTGATCGAGGAATCGCTGCTGGGCTGGAAAGAGTATGAGATGGAGGTGGTACGCGACAAGGCGGACAACTGCATCATCGTGTGTTCGATCGAAAACCTCGACCCGATGGGCGTGCATACCGGTGACTCGATCACCGTGGCGCCGGCGCAGACCTTGAGCGACCGCGAGTATCAGATCCTGCGCAACGCCTCGCTGGCCGTGTTGCGCGAGATCGGCGTGGACACTGGCGGTTCCAATGTGCAGTTCGCGATCAATCCGGACGACGGCCGCATGGTGGTCATCGAGATGAACCCGCGTGTGAGTCGCTCGTCGGCGCTGGCATCCAAGGCCACCGGCTTCCCGATCGCCAAGATCGCCGCCAAGCTGGCCATCGGTTACACCCTCGATGAGTTGCGCAACGAGATCACGGGCGGAGCGACGCCGGCCAGCTTCGAGCCCAGCATCGACTATGTCGTGACCAAGATCCCGCGTTTTGCGTTCGAAAAATTCCCGACCGCCGACTCGCGCCTGACGACCCAGATGAAATCGGTCGGCGAGGTGATGGCGATTGGCCGCACCTTCCAGGAATCGTTCCAGAAGGCCTTGCGCGGGCTCGAGGTCGGTGTCGACGGCATGAACGAGAAAACCCAGGACCGCGAGGTGCTGGAGAAGGAACTCGGCGAGCCGGGGCCGGAACGTATCTGGTACGTCGGTGACGCGTTTGCGATGGGCATGAGCGTGGAAGAGGTCTTCGCATTGACCAAGATCGATCGCTGGTTCCTGGTGCAGATCGAGGAGATCGTCAAGATCGAGCTCGAACTCGAGACGCGTACGCTGGACGAACTCGATGCGACGACATTGCGCGCGCTCAAGCGCAAGGGGTTTTCGGATCGACGCCTGGCGCGCCAGCTCAAGACCACCGATACCGCGATGCGCGAGTTGCGCCACCGACTGGGCGTGCGTCCGGTCTACAAGCGCGTCGACACCTGCGCGGCGGAGTTTCCGACCAATACCGCCTATATGTATTCGACCTACGAGGACGAGTGCGAGGCGGCGCCGACCGAGCGCAAGAAGATCATGGTCCTGGGCGGCGGACCGAACCGTATCGGCCAAGGCATCGAGTTTGACTACTGCTGCGTACACGCTGCACTGGCCCTGCGCGAGGACGGTTACGAGACCATCATGGTCAACTGCAACCCCGAGACCGTGTCGACCGACTACGACACCAGCGACCGCCTGTACTTCGAGCCGCTGACGCTCGAGGATGTGCTGGAGATCGTGGACAAGGAAAAACCGCTGGGCGTGATCGTCCAGTATGGCGGGCAGACGCCGCTCAAGCTCGCCCTCGATCTGGAAGCCAACGGCGTGCCCATCATCGGCACCAGCCCCGACATGATCGATGCGGCCGAAGACCGCGAGCGCTTTCAGCAGCTGCTGCACAAGCTGGGCCTGCGTCAGCCGCCCAACGCCACCGCGCGTACCGAACCGGATGCACTGGCAAAAGGCCGCCAGCCTGGGCTACCCGCTGGTCGTGCGCCCCAGTTACGTGCTCGGTGGCCGCGCCATGGAGGTGGTGCACGAGCAGCGCGACCTGGAACGCTACATGCGCGAAGCGGTCAAGGTGTCGCATGACTCCCCGGTGCTGCTCGACCGCTTTCTGAATGACGCCATCGAATGCGACGTGGACGCGATATGCGATGGCGAGCGCGTGTTCATTGGCGGTGTCATGGAACACATTGAACAAGCGGGTGTACACAGTGGCGACTCGGCTTGTTCCTTGCCGCCGTATTTCCTGTCGGCGGCCACGGTGACCGAGCTCAAGCGCCAGACCGCGGCGATGGCGCGCGCGCTCAATGTTGTGGGACTGATGAACGTGCAGTTCGCGATCCAGCAGTTGCCGGACGCGCAGGGCGTGGAGCAAGACGTCATCTACGTACTCGAGGTCAATCCGCGCGCGTCGCGTACCGTGCCTTTTGTGAGCAAGGCGACCGGCATTCAGCTGGCCAAGGTGGCCGCGCGCTGCATGGTCGGGCAGACGCTCGATGCCCAGGGCATAGTCGCGGAAGTGACGCCGCCGTATTTCAGTGTCAAGGAAGCGGTTTTCCCGTTCGTCAAATTCCCGGGCGTGGACACGATTCTGGGCCCCGAGATGAAGTCCACCGGCGAGGTCATGGGCAGCGCCAAGACCTTCGGCGAAGCTTTCGTCAAGTCGCAGATTGCGGCGGGTACCAAGTTGCCGCGTGCGGGCAAGGCGTTCATTTCGGTCAAGCACAACGACAAGCCGCGGGCGGTAGAGATTGCGCGTGGCCTGCACGCGCTGGGCTTCGAGTTGATTGCCACCAAGGGAACGGCTGCGGCGATTGCGGCAGCCGATCTGCCGTGCCAGGTTGTCAACAAGGTGACCGAGGGGCGGCCGCATATTGTCGACATGATCAAGAACAACGAAATTGCACTGGTCGTGAATACGGTCGAGGAACGGCGCAATGCGATTGCCGATTCCGGTCAGATCCGTACTTCGGCGCTGGCCGCCCGTGTGACCACGATCACTACCATCGCCGGCGCAGAGGCCACGGTGGAGGGTATGCAATACCTGGACGATCTGGGCGTGATTTCCCTGCAGGAATTGCATCGGCAACTCGCGGCATAATTCAATCAGCCCCTCAGGGAGCACCCGGCGCCAGCGCCAAGTGCTCCCTGAAATTTTTTTCGACGGATGATTTCATGACAACTATTCCCATTACCCGGCGCGGAGCCGACAAGCTCAAGGCTGAGTTGCATCGCCTCAAGACGGTTGATCGACCCTGGGTCATTGGTGCGATCGCCGAAGCGCGCGCCCAGGGCGACCTGAGCGAGAACGCGGAGTACGAGGCGGCCAAAGATCGGCAAGGCTTCATCGAGGGCCGCATCCAGGAGGTCGAGGGCAAGCTCTCGGCCGCGCAGATCATCGACCCGACCAACCTGGACGCAGGTGGGCGCGTGGTGTTCGGTGCCACCGTCGAACTAGAGGACGAGGACTCCGGACAGAAGGTCAAATACCAGATCGTGGGTGAGGACGAGGCCGATCTCAAGCAAGGCCTGATCAACATCGGCAGCCCGATTGCCCGAGCACTGATTGGCAAGGAAGTCGGCGACAGCGCCGAAGTGGTGGCGCCCGGTGGAACCCGGCACTATGAAGTTGTCGCGATCCAGTACGTCTGAGGTGTTGCGCGCCTGGCCTGTGTGGGTTGCGGCCCTGTGGTGGGGCAGCCTGACGGCACTGATTTTCGGTGTCGTGCCGCTGCTGTTCATGCACCTTCCAGTCAAGGCCCTGGCCGCCAACATGGCGGCGCATTTGTTCAGCGTTCAGGTGATGGTGTCGACGCTGCTGGGTGTGACGCTGCTGGCCGCTTCAGCGCTGGGCGCCGGTCAGTGGTCGGCGCGCGCAGGCGGCGCCAAGGCGTATGTGCTTGCCGGTGTACTGTTGGCCTTGCTGGCGGAGTTCGCGGTCGCGCCCAGGATCATATCGCGCGTCGATCTGCCGTTATGGCATTCGATTGGCAGTGCGATGTGGCTGTTGCAATGGCTGTGCGCCGCCATCACCTTTTGGCGCCTGGCTCGGCCGCAAGCCTCGAATCAGGTTTGACTGCGCTTCTTGATGCTGATCTGCTTGACTTTCTTGGCCCGCTTGACCTGACCGCCGGGCGTCAGGCGCTGGTTGCCGAGAACGCGCAAGGTCTTGACCTCGGGGCGCTGGCCACCGCGTTTGCTGTACTTGACGACCTTGACCTCACGCGGACCCGCACCGCGATCTTCGTCGATCGACTTCTCGCGCTCGGCCACGGGGCGCCACAGCACCAGCAGTTTGCCGATGTGCTGGATCGGCGCGGCATCGAGTTCGTCGGTGATGGCTTGGAACAGCGCCTCGCGGGCGCTGCGGTCGTCCGAGAAAACCCGGACCTTGATCAGTCCGTGGGCATCGAGGGCGGCTTCGGTTTCCTTTTTGACGGCGGGACTCCAGCCGTCGTTGCCAATCATCACGACCGGGTCCAGGTGGTGGGCATTGGCGCGATGATTCTTGCGCTGCGCGGGCGTGAGCTGAATTTGGGGCATGGCGCTATTATCGGCCGAACCGCAGGGTCTGCGGGACTGCCCCCGGAGCGCACGCGCCCGTGATCGACGAAATATGGAAGCAGTCATGAATACCAAGACCGACAGTGCGCAGACCGAGACCAAGACCAAGACAAAGAGCAAGAAGAAGCTCAACAAGGCCTGGCTGCACGACCACATCAACGACCCTTACGTCAAGATGGCTCAGCGGGACGGCTATCGTGCGCGCGCCGCATACAAGCTCAAGGAGATCGACGAGTCCTTGCAGCTGATACGGCCGGGTCAACTGGTGGTGGACCTGGGCAGCGCGCCGGGTGCCTGGAGCCAATATGCGCGTAATCGGCTGTCACCCAGAACGGCTACTGGCGGTGGAGCGGCGGTCGGTGAACTCAATGGCATCATCCTCGCGCTGGACATCCTGCCAATGGAGCCAATCGAGGGCGTGACGTTTTTGCAAGGTGATTTTCGCGAGCCCGAGATGCTGGCCCGCGTGGCTGTGGCGATGGACGGCCGCCAGGCCGATATTGTCGTGTCCGATATGGCGCCCAATCTTTCCGGTATTGCCGCGGCCGATGCGGCGCGAATTGCCCATCTGGTCGAACTGGCGGTCGAGTTCAGCCAGCAGCACATGAAGCCGCAGGGCGCGTTGGTGGTCAAGGTATTCCACGGCAGCGGCTACAGCCAGCTGGTCAAGCTTTTCAAGGAATCGTTTCTGGTGGTAAAGCCGATCAAGCCCAAGGCTTCCCGCGACAAGTCGTCGGAAACCTTTCTGGTCGGCGTGGGTCTCAAACCGGTGGCTCAGAGCGTGAGAGGCAATTGATTGGACCCGCGACGGGGTGCGCCAGGGTGCCGGGCAAGGCGCGTCGCGCAGCCCATGCCGGGGCATTGGCAAGCGGCGCAACGCCGAACGGCGCCGTGACGGCCGTCGCTATTGCCGCCAATAACGGCGGCAATACCGTGCAGATACTGTGGTTGAACCGTCGTATATGCGAGGCGGGGCATCTTGAAAAGCCTAAAATGGCCCGTAACTACCCTTTGGGTTTATTGTCGCCCCAGGATTGGAGCCTCGTTTGAATAATCAGTGGTTTTCTAAAGTCGCCGTATGGCTGGTCATCGCCATGGTGTTGTTTACTGTGTTCAAGCAGTTTGACACCCGTAATGCGGCCAGTTCTGGCTATATGGGGTATTCGGACTTCCTGGAGGAAGTGCGCGGCAAACGCGTCAAGAGCGCATTGATCCAGGAGGGTCAGGGCGGCACCGAAATCATTGCTGTCACAACTGACGATCGCAAGGTCCGTACCACCGCCACCTACCTCGATCGCGGTCTGATCGGTGACCTGATCAACAACGACGTCAAGTTCGATGTCAAGCCGCGTGAGGAAGGCTCTTTGCTGATGACCCTGCTCGTGAGCTGGGGTCCGATGCTGCTGTTGATCGGTGTTTGGGTGTATTTCATGCGCCAGATGCAGGGTGGCGGTAAAGGCGGCGCGTTCAGCTTTGGCAAGAGCAAGGCGCGCATGCTCGACGAGAGCACGAATCAGGTTACCTTTGCCGATGTTGCAGGTTGCGACGAGGCCAAGGAAGAGGTCAAGGAAGTGGTCGACTTTCTGAAAGATCCGCAGCGCTTCCAGAAGTTGGGCGGACGTATTCCGCGCGGCCTGTTGCTGGTGGGTCCTCCGGGAACCGGCAAGACCTTGCTGGCCAAGGGCATTGCCGGCGAAGCCAAGGTTCCGTTCTTCTCGATTTCCGGCTCGGACTTCGTTGAGATGTTTGTCGGTGTCGGTGCCGCCCGCGTGCGCGACATGTTTGACAACGCCAAGAAAAACGCGCCCTGCATCATCTTCATCGACGAGATCGATGCGGTGGGTCGGCAACGCGGTGCCGGCCTGGGTGGCGGCAATGACGAGCGCGAGCAGACACTGAACCAGATGCTGGTCGAGATGGATGGTTTCGAGACCAACGCCGGCGTCATCGTCGTTGCCGCGACTAACCGGCCCGACATCCTGGATGCCGCCTTGTTGCGCCCGGGTCGATTTGACCGTCAGGTCTACGTGACGCTGCCCGATATCCGCGGTCGCGAGCAGATCCTGAACGTGCACATGCGCAAGGTTCCGCTCGGACAGGACGTCAGTTCCAACATCATTGCGCGCGGCACGCCGGGCATGTCCGGTGCCGATCTGGCCAACCTGTGTAACGAGGCCGCGCTGATGGCGGCGCGCCGTGCCGCCCGGGTGGTGGAGATGCAGGACTTCGAAAAGGCCAAGGACAAGATCCTGATGGGCCCGGAGCGCAAGAGCATGGTGATGCCCGAGAGTGAGCGCATCAACACGGCCTACCATGAATCCGGCCACGCGCTGATCGGTCGCTTGCTGCCCAAGTGTGATCCGGTACACAAGGTCACCATCATCCCGCGCGGTCGCGCGCTGGGTGTCACGATGAGCCTGCCGGCAGAAGACCGTTACAGCTACGACAGCGAATACATGCTCAATCAGATCAGCATGTTGTTCGGTGGTCGAATCGCCGAAGAGGTGTTCATGCACCAGATGACAACCGGTGCCAGCAACGACTTCGAACGTGCCACCCACATCGCACGTGACATGGTCACCCGCTACGGCATGACCGACGCGCTGGGGCCGATGGTCTACGCCGACAACGAAGGTGAAGTGTTCCTGGGCCGCTCGGTGACCAAAACCACCAATATGAGCGAGCAGACCATGCAGGCGGTGGATGCCGAGGTGCGGCGCATCATCGATCAGCAGTACGCGCAGGCGCGCAAGCTGATTGAGGACAACCAGGACAAGATGCACGCCATGGCCAAGGCCTTGCTCGAGTACGAAACCATTGACTCCGATCAACTCGACGACATCATGGGGGGCAACCCGGCCCGCCCGCCCAAGGATTGGACGCCCCGCACACCTGCCCCAGACAGTGGTGGCGGTTCCGGCGGCACGCCGGCGGTGTCTGCCGACCCGGCACCTACTGCGGCTTGACCGGCACGCCGTGCATGGCTGAGTCTGAAAACGGGGCTTAGGCCCCTTTTTCTTGCGTAATTTGCATGATCTGGCAAACCACACGCTTCGCGCTGGACCTGACGCGCCCTCAGGTGATGGGCATCGTCAACGTCACGCCCGATTCCTTCTCTGACGGTGGCCGGCATGGCAATGCTGCCAGTGCCTTGCGCCATTGCGAGCAGTTGCTGGCCGACGGCGCGCACATCCTCGATATTGGTGGCGAGTCGAGTCGACCGGGTGCCTTGCCATTGCCCTTGGATGAGGAACTGGCGCGCGTGATACCGGTTGTGAAAGGGGCCGTGACCATGGGCGTGCCGGTGTCGGTGGATACCTACAAGCCCGGGGTGATGCAAGCAGTGCTTGACCTGGGCGCGGACATCATCAACGACATCTGGGCCATGCGCCAGCCGGAGGCCGCTGCCATGGTGGCGCGTTACCCGGGCTGCGGCCTGTGCCTGATGCACATGCACCGCGAGCCGCAGACCATGCAAGCCCTGCCGATGCAGGGCGATGTGGTCGCCCAGGTGCTGGCTTTCCTGCGTGCGGCCGGCTCCAGGCTTGAGGCCTTGGGGGTGAAGCCGGCACAGATCGTGATTGATCCGGGCATTGGCTTTGGCAAGACCGTGGCACAGAATTTCAGCCTGCTGGCCCGCCAGCGCGAGTTGCTGGCCGCTGGCTACCCGTTGTTGGCAGGTTGGTCGCGCAAGTCTTCGCTGGCCATGGCCACCAGTCGTTCCCTGGCAACGCTTGCGACGCTGGATGTGCATGCGCGCATGGTGCCCAGCGTGGCCGCGGCCTTGCTGGCCGTGGAGCGAGGCGCGCATATTGTGCGGGTGCACGATGTGCGCGAGACAGTGCAGGCGCTGGCCGTGCTGGAGGCCATTGATTAGGGGGCGCAAGCCGTCAAGGCAGGGACAAGGAGAAAAAGACGATGACACGACAGTATTTCGGCACCGACGGCATTCGCGGCACGGTTGGCAAGCCGCCCATCACACCCGATTTCGTGCTGCGCCTGGCGCATGCCGTGGGCCGGGTGCTCAAGCGCTCCGAAGAGCGGCCGACCGTGCTGATAGGCAAGGACACCCGCATATCGGGCTACATGCTCGAGAGTGCCATGGAGAGCGGCTTCAATTCCGCCGGCGTCGACGTGGTATTGCTGGGACCGCTGCCGACACCCGGCGTGGCCTACCTCACGCGCGCCCAGCGTGCCTCACTGGGTGTGGTGATCAGCGCCAGCCACAACCCATTTCCTGACAACGGCATCAAGTTCTTCAGCAGCCAGGGTGCGAAATTGCCCGATGTCTGGGAGGCGGCAGTGGAGGCGACGCTCAAGGAAGACCCGGTTTGGGTCGATTCGGCATCGCTGGGCAAGACCCGGCGACTCGAAGATGCGGGCGGTAGATATGTCGAGTTCTGCAAGAGTACCTTCTCGTCCGAGTTGACCCTGCGCGGCCTGAAGATCGTGGTCGACGGCGCGCATGGCGCGGCCTACCAGGTTGCGCCCATGGTGTTCCATGAACTGGGCGCCGAGGTGGTGGCGATCGGTTGCGCGCCCGATGGCCTCAACATCAACCACGAAGTAGGCGCCACGCATCCGCAGGCGCTGGTGGACGCGGTCCGAAAGCACAAGGCCGATTTCGGCGTGGCGCTCGATGGCGACGCCGACCGCTTGCAGCTGGTCGATGCGCAGGGGCGTCTGTTCAATGGCGACGAATTGTTGTATCTGCTGGCCGACGATCGACTGGGCCGCGATGAACATGTTCCGGGTGTGGTGGGTACCTTGATGACAAACATGGCAGTCGAGGTCGCGCTCAAGGCGCGTGGCGTGCAGTTCGTGCGCGCCAAGGTCGGCGACCGGTATGTGCTCGAAGAGTTGCAGAAGAACCGCTGGATCCTGGGCGGCGAAGGGTCTGGGCACCTGCTGGCGCTGGACAAGCACACCACCGGCGACGGCCTGATCTCGGCCCTGCAGGTACTGCAGGCCTGTGTACGCAATGGCCGCGCACCGGACCTGCTGCTGGCCGATCTGCAACTGTTCCCGCAGGTGCTGATCAATGTGCGCATGAAGCCAGGTCAGGACTGGAGGACCAACACCCGTTTGACACAGGAGACGCAGGCGGTGATCACCGAACTGGGCGACACCGGGCGCGTTTTGATTCGCGCCAGTGGCACCGAACCTCTGCTGCGGGTGATGGTTGAGGCGCGCGATGCCGCTCAGGCCCAGGCCTGCGCCGAGCGTCTGGCACTGGCCGTGTCCGCATGACGACGCGACCATCCGCCGTGCCCAATGACAAGTTGCAAATTGTGCGTGCCGACTATGGCAAGGCCGAGCATGCGCGTGCCCTGGTTGATATGCTGGACGCCTATGCGCGAGACCCCGCGGGTGGCGGCCAAGCCTTGAGCGACCACGCCCGCACCCACCTGGTTGCGGAATTGCGCTCGCGCCCGCAGGCTTACAGCGTGCTGGCGTTTGACGGTGCTCAGGTCGTGGGCCTGGTGAACTGCATCGAAGGATTCTCCACGTTCGCCTGCAGGCCGCTGGTGAATGTGCACGACGTCGCGGTTGCGGCCAGTCATCGTGGCCAGCGCATCGGCGAGCGCATGCTGGTACTGGCCGAGGACATCGCGCGTGCGCGCGGCGCCTGCAAGATGACACTCGAGGTGTTGTCTGGCAACGTCGGCGCCAATCGGCTGTATGCACGCATCGGCTTCGTGTCCTACCAGCTCGACCCGGCTTTTGGCAGCGCGACGTTCCTGCAGAAGTGGCTCAGTTGAGCCGCTGATGCCTGGCCGCAGCGGCCCCGGTCAACTGTTCCTGTGCCGTCACCAGTGCCGGCAGGTGATGCTGTTCGGTGGTCGGTCCATTTTGCACCGGTTGGCAGGATGAGTCCAAGGCAGGGGACTCGCTTGCCGCAGGAGTCGGCAACGGCGTGGTGCCAGGCTCGATAATCCAACCAGCAGGCGATGGTGGTGCACGACGGTTTTTGCCTGCCGCCGGGGGCCGCGCGCCGGGTCGATCCCGATCCATCGGGGCTGCCGAAACTTGCAAAGGAGTGTCACGTGGGAGTGCCAGCAATCAGGATGATGTCGTCAATGGCGACGCGCGACGTGCTGTCGGAATTGGTGGCGCGCCATACGCAGACAAGCGGGCAGGCTGTGGCATTGGAGAGCGTAGGCGGCGTGGATGTGGCTCGGCGAGTCCAGGCCGGCGAGGCACTCGACGTGGTGGTGTTGGCCGGGCCAGCCATCGACAAACTGATTGACGAAGGCAAGCTGCAAGCCGGCAGCCGCATGGATCTGGCGCGATCGGGCATCGGCGTTGCCGTGCGCGCAGGCGCTGCGCGGCCCGACATTGCTTGTGGTGATGCCGTCAAGGCGGCGGTGCTGGCGGCCCGCACTCTGGGTTATTCGACCGGCCCCAGCGGCAACTATCTGGCCCAGTTGTTCGAGCGCTGGGGCATTGCAGCGCAGGTCGCTGCGCGCATCGTGCTGGCGCCCCCTGGTGTGGCGGTGGCCAGCCTGGTGGCCAGCGGCGAGGTGGAATTGGGGTTTCAGCAGTTGAGTGAATTGATGCATGTACCCGGCATCGACGTGCTGGGTGCGTTGCCCGTTGACATACAAAGCATCACCGTGTTCTGTGGCGCCGTATCTACCGCAAGCAAACGGTCGGAACAGGCGCAGGCCTTGTTGCGTTTCCTGGCCAGCCCTGCTGCGGCTGCGACCAAACAGGCCCACGGCATGGAGCCCGTGTGACACTGCAGCAAGGCAAATTGGCCTCGTGCCCACGCGGCTTGCCCGGGGGCGCGTCGTGAGGTCGTCGGGAATGAATGAGGTCGATGCGCTGGCGGTGACGGCTGTGCAGGTGATCGAAACCTCCGACCGGGCCGGCACCCATTGGACGGATGCCGACCGCGCCTGGGCCAGTCAGGCTGCGGCGGCTGCGGTCGGCGAACTGGCAGCCCCCGAGGCGTTCGTGGCCGAACGCGCACGATTGGCGCTTGAGCGTCTGCACGAGAAATTTCCGGCGCTGCGACAGGGCTTGCGCACGCTGGTCTGGCGACCCTGGATTGGCACTGCGGTGTTGCTGATTGCCTTCGCGGCTGGTTTGCTGGCTGACCGCTTCGGCGACACCCGGCACATCAACGTGCTGGCCCCACCGGTGTTGTTGTTGCTGGTGTGGAATCTGCTGGTTTACCTGATGCTCATTGCCAGTGCCGTGCTTGGTCTGGCGCAACTGCGGATGCCGGACCTGCTGCGCAGCGCCATGGCGTCGCTGGGAGCGGGCTGGCAGCGGCGCAGCGCCCGCCGCGGGCAGGGGCCGGTCGTCCCGTGGTTGACTGCGTTGGCTGCCCAATGGCTGGGCCTTGCAACGCCGCTGTATCGGGTACGTGCCACGCGCCTGTTGCATCTGGCAGCGGCCGTTTTCGCGCTGGGCCTGATCGCCGGCCTTTACCTGCGCGGACTGGCGCTGGAATACCGTGCCACCTGGGAGAGCACCTTTCTGGATCCGGCCACGGTGCAGGCTTTGCTGTCGGTGGCACTGGCGCCGGGGGCCTGGCTGGGACAATTGCCGCTGCCGGATCTGGCGCGGATCACTGCCATCCGTTCGCCGGGGTCTGAGATCGCTGCGTCATGGCTGCACCTGATGGTGCTGACGCTGCTGGCCCTGGTGGTGGTGCCGCGCCTGGTGCTTGCCGTCGCGGCCTTGTGGCAGGAAAAGCGCCGCGCGCGTGAGCTGCCTATGCCGTTGGAGCAGGCTTATTTCCGCCGCTTGCTACGCGGTTTTCATGTGGCGCCCAACCAGGCCGTTGTCCTGCCCTACGCGTATACGCCGGGCGAACGCGCCGTGGCGGGCCTGGAGGTATTGCTGGGTCGTCTGCTTGGCGGGGCGGTGGCTATCCATCATGCTCCGCCAGTGCCCTACGGCGACGATGAAGCCGTGGACGCAGGCGCATGGGCGTCGCACAGTGGTACACGGGTGTTGCTGTTCAACCTGGCCGCCACACCCGAGCGCGAGGCCCACGGTGCCTTCGCCGAAGCGGCGATTGCGTCCAGTGGTCCGTCCGAGCCGCTGTTGGTGGTGGTTGACGAAACCAGTTTTGCCGCCCGCTCGGGCGACGACCCGCAACGCATGCAACAACGGCGCTCGGCCTGGCGCGAACTGCTCGGAACGGTGCGCGTGACGCCGGCTTTTGTCAATCTGGCCGAACCTGACCCGTCTACGGCTGACGCCGCGCTCGACGCAGCCCTTTTTCGACCGGACCTATCGAATGGATGACACCTGCATTTCCCTGTCGCTGATCTCGCATACCAACGCCGGCAAGACCACGCTGGCGCGCACTTTGCTGGCCCAGTCGGTGGGCGAGGTACGTGATGCCGCACATGTGACGCTGGAGGCCACAGCCTATCCGCTGATCGACACGCCGCAAGGCGACAAGCTGGTGTTGTGGGACACGCCCGGTTTCGGCGACAGCGCACGACTGGTCAAACGCTTGCGCCAGCAGGGCAATCCGATCGGCTGGTTCATGACCCAGGTGTGGGACCGGTTTCGCGACCAGACGTTCTGGCTCAACCAGTCGGCCGTGCGCAATACGCGCGAACAGGCCGACGTGGTGTTGTATCTGGTCAATGCTGCTGAGGAGCCGCAGGACGCGGGCTATCTGGCGCCCGAGTTGTCGGTGCTGGAATGGATTGGCAAACCGGTGATCGTGTTGCTCAACCAGACCGGGCCGCGCCGCCCGCACGAGCAGGAGGCGCAGGGCGAGGAGCGCTGGCGCGAGGCCTTGCGCCGTTGGCCGCAGGTGCATGCGGTGCTGACGCTGGACGCCTTCGCACGCTGCTGGGTGCAGGAGTTCGCGTTGTTCGAGGGCGTCGGTGCGGTGCTCCCCGCGCCACAGAGGCCGGCCTTTGCGCGTCTGAGCCAGGCCTGGCAGGTGCGGCGCATGGCGCAGTTCGATCAGTCCTTGCATACCTTGGCTGCGCCTTTGGCGCGTGCGGCCGTAGACAGCGAGCCACTGCCCGTCAGCACCTTGCGCGAAAAGGCCTTGCGCCTGGCCGGGCTGGGCGGCGACAAAGGTGCCAGCGCGCAGGCCGGCGCCATGACGGCCATGGTCGGGCGGCTGCAGCAAGGCCTGCAAGAGAGCATGCAGCAGCTCATCGCCATCCACGGCCTGGAGGGCAAGGCGGCGGCCGAAGTCATAGCGCAGGTGGAACGCGACGTGCGGGTCGATGCGCCGCTGGATGAAGGCAAGGCGGCGCTGATGGGCGGCGCCGTATCAGGCGCCTTGACCGGCGTGGCGGCCGACCTGGCCACCGGCGGCTTGTCGCTGGGTGCCGGTATGTTGACAGGCGCGGTGTTGGGTGCGTTTGGCGGTGCGGGCATCGCGCGCGGATTCAATACCTTGCGCCACAAGTCGCAGATATTGATCCGCTGGGACGGGGTGTTCCTGCAGCAGCAGGTGCATGCGGCTTTGCTGCGTTACCTCGCGGTGGCACATTACGGGCGCGGACGGGGCGAATGGCAGCAGCGCAGCTACCCGGCTTTCTGGAGCGATCTGGTTGTGCGCCAGGTGGCGGATCATGCCGATGCGTTGGAGCAGGTGTGGGCACTGCGCGAAAGTGCGGCCGAAGTGAATGACATCGCCCAATCGCTGGCCGATGTCATGTGTGACATGGCCCGGGCGGCGCTCGACGAACTGTATCCCGGCGCCTTGCAGGGCCTCCAGGCGCAAGTGGTCGAGCCACCGGCGCGTGCGCACGCTGCCTGATCGCAGGCTTCGGTGCCAGCGCCGGGCAGCGCGGATCGAATGGCATGAGGTTGGCCTGGATGCGCCACGCCGTTCGCATGCCGGGTCAGGCCTCGAGCAGCGTCAGCGACCAGGGCATCTTCTGCCAGGCGGTCACTTCCTCGCGCAATAGATGGGCTGACTGCGGGTAGGCCTCGGCCCAGCCCTCCCGGGTGGACAAGACGAAGCCGCGCGGCTGCCGCGCATCGGGCGCCAGGACAATGCCGGCGATGTCCGGTTCACGGCGCGCGTGGCACAAAATGATGGCCAGGCGCAGGGACAACAGTTGCTGCACCAACACCACATCCTTGAAGTTGGCCTCCAGTTTGCGCAGCTTGCCCCGGTGTCCGAGCACCAGCAGGCTGAGCCTGTGCAACTCCGTCAGCGCAAAGCCGGTTGCGTCGGCGTTATCCAGAATGTAGGCGCCGTGTTTGTGGTAGTCGGCGTGCGAAATATGGGCGCCGATCTCGTGCAGCTGGGCCGCCCAGAACAGCTTGCGGGAGTGTCGGTCGCGCTCGTCGACGGACATTCCAGCTTGATGTTGTGCCAGTTGCGCAAACAGTGTGGTGGCCACTTTTTCGACCCTCACCGATTGGGCCTTGTCGACGTCGAATTTGCTCATGAGCCGTGCCACCGATGCGGTGCGCACGTCGAAGTGCCGGCCGGCTTCGCCGACCAATTCGCTGAGCAGACCGTGACGCAGGCCCCCATCGGCGGTGTACATGCGCTCGATGCGCAACAGGTCGAAGATGGCGCGCAGGATGCTGACGCCGCCGGCAATGATGGTTCGCCGGTCTTCCTTCATGCCGGGCAGGCGCAGTTTGTCTGCACTCTGGGCGTCGAGCAGCCTGCCCATGACCCAGTCGAGGTGGGCCTGGGTCAACACGCCGGCCGGCGCCCCGGCCGCGACCAGTACGTCACCGACCGCCCCGATGGTACCGGCCGATCCGTAGGCGACGTCCCATTTGTCCTGGCCATAGACATCGAGGGCTTCGTCAAGCACCGCCTTGGCGGCAATCTCTGCTACTTGAAACGCGCGTTTGGAAAACTGGCCTGCCGGAAAGTAACGCGCCGACCATGCGATGCTGCCGACACGGTAGGACTCCATACCCAGCGGCTCGGCGCCCTGGCCGACGATGAGTTCGGTCGAGCGGCCGCCGATGTCAACCACCAGGCGGCGCTCGGTCGATTGCGGCAACAACTTGACCACTCCCTGGTAGATCAGGCGGGCCTCTTCGCGGCCAGAAATCACATCAATCGGAAAGCCGAGTATTTCGTTGGCGCGCTCCAGGAATTCTTCCCGGTTGCGCGCCTCGCGCAATGTCTGGGTCGCGACGGCGCGTACCTGGCCTGGCTCGAAACCCGACAGGCGTTCACCGAAGCGGGCCAGGCAGTCCCAGCCACGTTGCATGGCCTGCGCGCTGAGATTGCGTTCGCCGTCCATGCCGGCGCCTTGGCGAATGCTTTCCTTCAGGTATTCGGTGCGTTCGAACTGACCGTGGTCGAGTCGCACGATTTCGAGCCGAAAACTATTGGAGCCGAGGTCGACCGCCGCAAGGCGTGTTCCGTTTTGCATGGGTGAGGGGCGGGTTTGTGTTCAGGATACCACCCACGCGCGCACCGCATGGTCGGTTTGAGCGCCAGTGATAGGGATGTCGGGATGGCCCTGGACTGACCCTGGTAGCGGGTGAATTGTGGGTCTTCCATGTCGTAGCGATCGACCAGATTCTGGTAACCCGTCATTCATTGGGTGAGTTGCTTGTTCACGTTTTCCCTCGTCTTCAGAACGGAAAATTCCATGCCAGCGACGATTCTAGCGACTGAGGATCATGGCAGCCGCGTTGTGCCCGCCGGCGCCGGGATGGGGCGCCAGAGCGAGGTGCTGCCGTGGCGGTCGTGCGGGATATGTGGCCAGTGTCACAAGCGCGTCACATTGCCTTTTTACAGTGGGGCCGTGCCAAAGACCAATCTGAACCTGCAACCCCGTTTTCAAAGAGGACCGATCATGACATTCAGCTTCAAGACCACCATCGCCGGCGCAAGTGCCATCGCAGCCGCGACTTTTCTCTCCACCGCTGGCGCCCAGAGCATCACCGGTGCCGGCGCCAGTTTTCCGGCGCCCGTTTATTCGAAGTGGGCGGCCGAGTATCACAAGGCCACCGGCGTCAAGGTCAACTACCAGTCGATCGGCTCAGGTGCCGGCATCAAGCAGATCGATGCCAGGACGGTCGATTTCGGTGCTTCCGACATGCCCCAGACCGACGAGGTGCTCAAGGCCAAGGGCCAGTTCCAGTTCCCGACCGTGATCGGCGGAACCGTGCCGGTGGTCAACATCAAGGGCATCGCACCGGGTCAGTTGAAACTTGACGGCCAGGTACTGGGTGACATCTACCTGGGCAAGATCACCAAGTGGAACGATGCCGCCCTGCTGGCGCTGAACCCGGGCCTGGCGCTGCCGGACGCTGCCATCGCGCCGGTGCGGCGTGCCGACGGTTCAGGCACGACCTTCAACTTCACCAATTACCTGAGCCGCGTTCACCCTGAGTGGAAGGCAAAGGTGGGCGAGGGCACGGCCGTGAACTGGCCGGTGGGTGCAGGTGGCAAGGGCAACGAGGGCGTTGCCGCTTTCCTGGGCCGTCTGCCGAACTCCATCGGCTATGTGGAATATGCCTACGTCAAGCAGAACAAGTTGAGCTACGCGCTGTTGAAGAACCGTGACGGCGTATTTGTGTCGCCCAGCGATGTGACGTTCAAGGCTGCCGCGGCGGGAGCTGACTGGAGCAAGTCGTTCTATCAACTGATTACCGATCAACCCGGCAAGGATGCCTGGCCCATCTCCACTGCAACCTTCATACTGATGCACCTCAAGCAGGAGAACCCGGCCAACGCAACCGAGGCCTTCAAGTTCTTCAACTGGGCCTACAAGGACGGCGACAAGACGGCCGCCGATCTGGACTACATCCCGATGCCCGACTCCGTGGTGGCCGCGATACAGAAGGCCTGGGGCCAGGTGACCGACGCGTCGGGCAAACCGGTTGCGTTGAAGTAAACACTGAACGGTACTGACGCCATCGATTTCCTGGGAGCTGACGCTTGTCCACTACACTTTCGCCGGCGACTGCGCCGAGACTCCCGCCGGCAAGCAGGCCGCCACGTGTCTTGACCAGTCCTCCCCCGATGAAAAACGCCCGATCCGGACCGATGGCTGACCGCATCTTTGGCTGGCTGGCCAAAGGTGCCGCCGTTTTCACGCTGGCCACCCTGGCGGCCATCCTGGTTTCGCTGACCATCAGTGCCTGGCCTGCCATCGACAAATACGGTCTGGGTTTCCTCACCAGCACCACCTGGGATCCGGTGGCGCGAGGAGTTCGGTGGTCTGGTGATGATCTACGGCACGTTGATGACGTCGTTCATCGCCTTGCTGATTGCGGTACCGGTGAGTTTCGGCATCGCCCTGTTTCTGACCGAACTGTCTCCCGCCTGGCTCAAGCGGCCGCTGGGCACGGCCATCGAGTTGCTGGCCGCTGTTCCGTCCATCGTCTACGGCATGTGGGGCCTGCTGGTGTTCAGCCCCATCCTGTCGACCTATGTGCAGCAGCCGCTGCAAGCGGTGTTCGGCGACGTGCCCGTGCTGGGTGCATTGTTTTCCGGTCCGCCGGTGGGCATCGGCATCCTGTCGGCCGGCATCATCCTGGCCATCATGATCATTCCGTTCATCGCGGCCGTCATGCGCGATGTGTTCGAGGTCACGCCGACCCTGCTCAAGGAGTCCGCCTATGGCCTGGGCGCCACCACCTGGGAGGTGGTCTCCAAGGTGGTTCTGCCCTATACCAAGGCCGGTGTCATCGGCGGCATCATGCTCGGGCTGGGGCGCGCGATCGGTGAAACCATGGCCGTCACGTTCGTGATCGGCAACTTCAACCAGCTCGACTCGCTGAGCCTGTTCCAGGCGGCCAACAGCATCACGTCGGCCCTGGCCAATGAATTTGCCGAGGCCGGCGCCGGATTGCACCAGGCGGCCCTGATGTATCTGGGGCTGGTGTTGTTCTTCATCACCTTTGTCGTGCTTAGCTTGTCCAAACTGCTCCTGTCCCAGCTCAAGAAGAACGAAGGGGCGCGTACGTGAGCCGCCGGGCCGCTCCCAAGGCGAATTTCGCGGTGCGCAGCACGCAGGAGAGTCATCATGACCACCGGTGAACGCCTTTTGCGTCAGGTCGCACTCGAAAAAACGCGCCGCGCGCGTTATGCGCAGCGCAAGCGGGTCAACCAGATCGCGCTGGCCTTGTCGCTGCTGGCCATGGCCTTTGGCCTGTTCTGGCTGTTCTGGATCCTGTTCGAGACGGTACGCCTGGGAGTAGGCGGCCTGACCATGGCCACATTGACCGAGATGACACCGCCGCCGAACGACGCCGGCGGCCTGGCCAATGCAATGTACGGTTCTTTCCTGATGGTGATGCTGGCTACCTTTGTCGGCACGCCGATCGGGATTCTGGCCGGTATCTACCTGGCCGAGTTCGAGAGCAAGGGCTGGCTGGCCAACACCACACGCTTCGTCAACGACATTTTGTTGTCGGCACCCTCGATCGTGATCGGCCTGTTCGTCTATGCGGTCATCGTGGCGCAGTTCCGCAGCTTCTCGGGTTGGGCGGGTGCAATTGCATTGGCGCTGATCGTGATACCGGTCGTGATCCGCACCACCGAGAACATGTTGCAGTTGATTCCCCCCGGCCTGCGTGAAGCGGCCTATGCACTGGGCGCACCGAAGTGGAAGGTCATCTTGAGCATCACGCTCAAGGCGGCACGGGCCGGCGTGGTCACGGGTGTCATGCTGGCGGTGGCTCGGATTGCCGGCGAAACCGCGCCGCTGCTGTTTACTGCATTGAACAACCAGTTCTGGACCTCCAGCATGAGCGAGCCGATGGCCAGCCTGCCAGTCACGATCTTCAAGTTCGCGATGAGTCCTTACGAGAACTGGCAGAAGCTGGCATGGGCCGGCGTGTTCCTGATCACGCTGGCCGTGCTGAGTCTGAATATCGCCGCACGAATCTTCACGCGGGTGAAGTAGGCGCTGCATCAACCTCTTCATCTCACCATCCGCACACAGAGCAAAGTTACCCCACATGTTTATCGAAACCCCTGTCCAGGAAACATCGAAGATATCCGTCCGGGACCTGAACTTCTACTACGGCAAGTTCCAGGCACTCAAAGGTATCAATCTGGAAATCCCCGAGAACAAGGTGACCGCCTTCATCGGCCCGTCGGGTTGCGGCAAGTCCACCTTGCTGCGGGTGCTCAACCGCATGTACGAGTTGTACCCCGAGCAAAGAGCCGAAGGCGAGATTTTGCTGGACGGCGAGAACCTGCTTACGTCGAAGAAGGATGTCGCGTTGATCCGCGCCAAGATCGGCATGGTGTTCCAGAAACCCACGCCGTTCCCGATGTCGATCTACGACAACATTGCGTTCGGTGTGCGGCTGTTTGAAAATCTCAATGCCAGCGACATGGACGAGCGGGTCGAGTGGGCCCTGCACAAGGCGGCATTGTGGGGCGAAGTCAAGGACAAGCTCAACCAGAATGGTTCCAGCCTGTCCGGCGGGCAGCAGCAGCGCCTGTGTATCGCCCGCGGCATCGCGATCAAGCCCGAGGTGTTGTTGCTCGATGAGCCCTGCTCGGCACTCGATCCGATCTCTACCGCCAAGGTCGAGGAGCTGATTGCCGAACTCAAGAGCGAATACACCGTGGTCATCGTGACGCACAACATGCAGCAGGCGGCGCGTTGCAGCGACTACACCGCCTATATGTATCTGGGTGACCTCATGGAGTTCGGAGCCACAGAGCAGATGTTCTTCAAGCCCCGGCGCAAGGAAACCGAGGACTACATTACCGGTCGGTTCGGTTAATCGATCCGCCAATTCAGGGAGCCGTCATGAGCGACAAGCATTTATCGAGTCAGTTTGACAGTGAGTTGACCGGTGTTTCCAACCGGGTCATGCAGATGGGAGGCCTGGTCGAGGCCCAGATCCGCACCGCGGTGCAGGCCTTGTCGCAGTTCAGCGTGGAGCTGGCCGATCAGGTGACGGCGACCGAGTCGCAGGTCAACGCGATGGAGGTCGAGATCGATCGCGATCTGTCGTCGATCATCGCGCGGCGCCAGCCCACGGCTCGCGATCTGCGGTTGCTGATCGCGATCTCCAAGGCCACGGCCAACCTGGAACGAGCCGGCGACGAAGCCGACAAGATTGCCCGCATGGTCAAGTCCATCATCGAAAGCGGCGCGTCCCGCGCCTTGCCGGCATCGGACCTGCGCGTGGCGGCCGACCTGGCGTCAACTCTGTTGCGCAAGTCGCTTGATGCCTTCGCCCGGCTGGACACCAGCATGGCGGTGACCATCCTCAAGGAAGACAACGCCATCGACCGTGAGTTCGACGGGTTTGTGCGCAAGCTCATCACCTACATGATGGAAGACCCGCGCACGATTTCCCCGAGCCTGGATCTGCTGTTCCTGGCCAAGGCGATCGAACGCATCGGCGACCATGCGAAGAACATCGCCGAGTTCACGATCTACATCGTCAAGGGTGAAGACGTGCGTCATACGCCGCTGGACCAGATTGAGTCCGTCGTTCGCTGAGTGGCCAGGGACAAAACAGACATGAGAAAGTTACCGCGTATTCTGGTGGTGGAGGATGAACCTGCAATCGGCGAGTTGATTGCGGTCAACCTGCGCCATAACGGATTTGAGCCGATCTGGGTCGCAGACGGTGACGATGCGCAGCGTGAAATCGACGAGGTGTTGCCCGACGCCATCCTGCTCGACTGGATGCTGCCAGGGCAAAGTGGCCTGACGCTGGCGCGCAAATGGCGCGCTGACCCCCGCATCAAGGCGGTGCCTATCTTGATGATCACCGCGCGTGGTGACGAGCCGGACAAGATTGCCGGACTCGATGCAGGCGCCGATGACTACATCACCAAGCCGTTTTCGACCCAGGAGCTGCTGGCCCGTATCCGGGCAGTGCTGCGCCGCCGCGCGCCCGAGCAGGTGGCCGACAGTGTGCGCATCGGTTTGCTGCACCTGGATGCGGCGACCCATCGGGTCGCGTTTGGCGAGCGCCCGCTCAAGCTCGGGCCCACCGAATACAAACTGCTGCACTACCTGATGAAACATGCCGAGCGGGTGCACAGCCGCAGCCAGTTGCTCGACAAGATCTGGGGTGACCATGTCTTTATCGAGGAGCGCACCGTCGACGTGCATATCAAGCGTCTGCGCGAGGCGCTTGGCGACGCCGGGGCGATGGTCGAGACGGTGCGCGGCGTGGGGTATCGCATTACCGCGATGATCCAGTCGCAGCCCAACTGAAGCCGGCAGGTTTCCCCAACGGCTGATGCTGCGACGCGTCCTTCGACTCTTCCTGTTCCAGGCGCTGGGCGCCTTGCTGGGTTATGGTCTGTTCCCGCCGACAGCCGTTGCGCAAGGCCTGATCGCGGGAATCGTCGGGGCCAGCACCTTGTGGTTGCTGATCGACCTGCGCCGGGGCCATATCTTGCGTCGCTGGCTGCGCGATGGCGACCCGACCCGGCCGCCCCGCATTCCTGGCTACTGGGGTGAAATCACCGATCGCGTGCGGCGCCTGCTGCGTGACCGGGATCGCCAGTTGCGCGACAGCGAGGCCCGGCTGCAGGAGTTTCTCTCGGCCATCCAGGCCTCGCCCAATGGCGTGGTGCTGCTCGATGCCCAGGGTCGCATCGAATGGTGCAACCAGACTGCAGCCGACCACTTCGGCTTTGATTCCCGGCGCGATCTGTTGCAACTGATCGGCAACCTGGTGCGCGATCCGGCGTTTGCCGACTACCGGGCTGCAGGCGATTTCACGCACGATGTCGTGATGCCCGGGCCTTCGAGCAGCAGCAGCCGGCCAGTGCGGCTATCGGTGCAGCTTCATCCCTACGGCGAGGGGCGAGCGCTGATGATGTCGCGCGACGTGACGGCGGTCGAGCAGGCGGACGCAATGCGTCGCGACTTCGTTGCCAACGTGTCGCATGAGATACGCACACCGCTGACCGTGCTCGGTGGATTTGTCGAGACCATGCAGAACCTTGCGCTCGAAGCGCCGGAGCGCCAGCGCTATCTGTCGCTGATGTCTCAGCAAGCCGAGCGCATGCAATCCCTGGTCAATGACTTGTTGACCTTGTCACGACTCGAAGGCAGTCCCAGGCCGCGCAGTGACGAATGGATCGATGTGCGCGCGCTGATCGGCAGTTGTGCGCAGGAGGGACGCGAGCTCTCGATGCTGATGAGCGAGATGGGGCACGACTTGCAGGTGCAGATCACGGGTGAGGCCGAGATCGCCGGCTCGCAACTGGAGTTGCACAGCGCAATGGCCAATCTCGTGAACAACGCGATCCGCTACACGCCGACAGGCGGCAAGGTGGTGGTGGAATGGCGTCTGCTGGACGATGGCAGCGGCGAGTTTTCGGTCTCGGACACTGGCCCGGGTATTGCGCCCGAACATCTGCCGCGGCTGACCGAGCGGTTTTATCGCATCGACCGAAGTCGCGCGCGCGAAACCGGAGGAACCGGGCTGGGGTTGGCGATCGTAAAACACGTGGCCCAGCGCCATGCCGGGCAACTGTTCATTACCAGCGATCCGGGGCATGGTTCACGATTTGTCATCACGTTGCCGCCACAACGGGTTCGCGTGGCCTAGCGCCTCTCACGCTCTCACGGCAACTTGACCCGATGGAAAAGCACCATGTCATCGCCTTTGCCCGACGAACGGCGAATCACCGCATGTTGCGCCCATTGGGCCGGGTTCGGCTGATCGGTGGCATCAGCCAACAGATCGGCGTCGACAATCAGCCACTGACATTCGGATGCCGGACGGGCCGCCTCGACCTTGAATCCACCGTGATAGCGCAGCGCGGCGACCTGATCGCGTTCGATCAGCGTGGCTTGCAGGCATTGCTGCGGACCGACCAACGCCTGTACCCTGGCAACCGACACCGCGTTGCTGCGTACAAAGTCCAGCAGTGGCATCCACAAGGTCATCAGCAGCAGCCAGCACAGGACCGCGCCCCCTGCAGGGAGTACCAGGCTTTTCCAGATCGCCGCCTGGTGGCGGCCAACGCGCCATTTGACCAGCCAGCCCCAGACCAGTGACGCCAGCAGGGCGATCAGGAACACTGGCAGCGAAAACTGGGCCTGAAAATCCGGGGCCTGCTTGAAGACATTGATCGCCGCCTGGCGCGGCACGCCGGTCTGCATGGCAAACCAGATCACCCAGATGATGATGCCGCAGCCGGTGAAGAACAGCAGCGTGAACCAGTCGATCAGTGACGACACACTGCGTTGCAGCGTCGGCAGGGCGAAGGCGGCCAGGGTGGCCAGTGCCGGTAGTGCCAGCAGGAGCGCGCGGTCAGCGGGCTTGGTGGTCAGCGCAGAGAAAATAGCAATGCCGGCGAACCACAGTGGCAGCGCCAGGTGCAGGCTCATATGCCTGTTCAGTACCTGATGGCGCCAGCGCCATACCGTGAGCAGGGCCAGCGGCCAGGTGGGCCAGGTAAACCACAGGAACAGCCGGGCCAGGCTGCGCCAATCCTTGCTTCCTTCGTCCTGTGGCAGCAGGATGCGCCAGCCCCATAGGTCGAGCGCAGATGCCAATGCGGCGGCGAGCAGGGTCAACAGAGCCAGGATACCGGCGGCGCGCAGCGCCCGTCGTCGCCCGCCGATCGCCGGATCGGCCGTCAGCAGATGCAACAGCGCGGCGCCCGACCCGAACAGGACCGCCAGCGATGGAGCTGCGCTGAGCACCAGTCCGGCCATGCCGACCATCAATGCGGCAACTGGCCACAACAACCGGTAGCCGATGGCGCTGACGCCGTAGAACGTCAATGAGGCGAAACACAGCTGCGCCAGGTGCGTGGTGACTTCGTGCGAGAGCTGTGCCAGACCCAGACAGGCGATCAAGGCGAGCAGGCCGCCATCGCCGATGGCACGCGCGTAGTCGACCGGATCGGCCTCGCCGCCAAACGCGAAAGCCACTGGCTGCGCGCGCGGATTCTGGGCCAGTCTGTAAACCGCATACCAGGTGGCGACCAGGGTCAACACCAGCAACAGGGCAAACGGGATGCGCACCAGGATGACCGGCGAGATCCAGGCCGGCCCCCATTGCACGGCCAGCGCGCCGATCCAGTAGGGCAGCAGGCCGTCGGCCAAGGGTCGCATGCCGAGCATCTGCGGATCGAGCCAACTGGTCGTGCCCTGCGCCATGTCCAGCATGTAGCCGAAGGCGGCCATGTCGGCATTGCGCCAGGGCTCGCGACCGATCAGGCCGGGAATCACGTAGGCGGCGCACAGCAGCAGCAGCGCCAGCCTGGGCAGACGGCGCACGGAGCCTTGCGCGACGATGGCGGGGCTGAGATGGTTCACAAGGTCGAATTGGTATGCCGTGGCACTGGAAAAGGGTCTGCTGCAAAGGAAAAAAGGGCAGCGCGGTTGCCCGGGCTGCCCTTGTGCGAGGCGCTATTGGCTTTACTTGACAGCAGTTTTGCCGAAGCGGTTGCGGAAGCGCTCGACGCGCCCGCCCATGTTGTCCACCGACTTTTGCGTGCCGGTGTAGAACGGATGCGATTCGCTCGACGTTTCCAGCTTGTACAGCGGCAGCTCACGCCCATCTTCCATTTTGATCATGTCTTTCGTGTTGACGCACGAGCGGGTGACGAATTTGAAGTCGTTCGACAGGTCCTGGAAGCAGACTTCGCGGTAGTTGGGGTGAATTCCGGATTTCATATGGTTGTCCTTCAGTTGCGCCAGCCGCGCCTGAAATCGTGCAAACCCTTGCACGAAGCCATTTCAAGCGTACTTATCGCGTAAAGCCTGCGATTATGGCATGGTTCCAGGCCGCGGCCCGGTCGATCAGCCGCCTCGACGCATCTGGTCGAAGAATTCGTTGTTGGTCTTGGTCGCCCGCATCTGCTTGAGCACCAACTCCATCGACTCGACCTCGTCCATGTTGTAAAGAAACTGGCGCAGGATGCGGGTTTTTTGCAGGATCTCGGGAGCCAGCAGCAGTTCCTCGCGGCGTGTGCCGCTGCGATTGAGCTGGATCGACGGGAACACGCGCTTTTCGTACAGGCGGCGGTCCAGGTGGATCTCGGAGTTGCCGGTACCCTTGAACTCCTCGAAGATGACCTCGTCCATGCGGCTGCCGGTGTCGATCAGTGCCGTGGCGATGATGGTCAGCGAACCGCCTTCCTCGACATTGCGTGCAGCGCCCAGGAAACGCTTGGGCCGCTGCAGGGCGTTGGAGTCGACGCCGCCGGTCAACACCTTGCCGCTCGAAGGAACGACGTTGTTGTAAGCACGTGCCAGACGCGTGATCGAGTCGAGCAGAATGACCACGTCCTTCTTGAGTTCGACCAGCCGCTTGGCGCGTTCGATCACCATCTCGGCCACATGTACATGGCGCGCCGCGGGTTCGTCAAAGGTTGATGCAATCACCTCGCCCTTGACCGTGCGCTGCATCTCGGTGACTTCTTCGGGCCGCTCGTCGACCAGTAGCACCATCATGTGGATTTCGGGGTAGTTGGCGGCGATCGCATGGGCGATGTGCTGCATCATCACCGTCTTGCCACTCTTTGGCGGCGCTACCAGCAAGGCGCGCTGGCCCTTGCCGATCGGCGCAATGATGTCGATCACGCGCCCGGTGACGTTCTCTTCGCTCTTGGTATCGCGCTCAAGCCGCATCTGCTCCTTGGGGAACAGCGGCGTGAGATTCTCGAACATCACCTTGTGCTTGTTTTCTTCCGGCCCGCCACCGTTGACCTTGTCGAGCTTGTTCAGCGCAAAGTAGCGTTCGCCATCCTTGGGCGTGCGCACTTCGCCTTCGATCATGTCGCCGGTGTGCAGGTTGAAGCGACGCACCTGGCTCGGACTGATATAGATGTCGTCGGTGCTGGCGGTGTAGCTGGTGTCCGGGCTGCGCAGGAAGCCGAAGCCGTCGGGCAGGATCTCGAGCACACCGTCCGCAATGATCTGCTCCCCGGTACGGGCGCGCTTCTTGATGATTGCGAACATCAGCTCCTGCTTGCGCATGCGGCCGGTGTTTTCAATTTCAAGCTCTTCAGCCTGCTTGAGGACTTCAGACACGTGCAGTGCCTTGAGTTCGTTTAAATGCATGGAGTTACCCGACAGGGGATTGAGAGGGATGACGCGAACGAAAACCGGGGGGGGCAGATCGGGGCAAGAGGGTAGCCCCGACCGGTAGTTCCAAATCTGGAACTTGAACCGATTCGGATTGCGAATCGGTGATTGGTCTGGATTATGACAGGAAATAAACCCGCTGCAACCGGCGATCGTAGCGCCGGCGCAATTCGATCAGGCCAGTTGCTGGTCGATGAAGGCGGTCAACTGGGATTTGCTCATGGCGCCAACCTTGGTCGCTGCGAGTTGGCCGCCCTTGAAGATCATCAATGTCGGAATGCCGCGTATGCCGAACTTGGCCGGAATGTCGCGGTTCTCGTCCACATTCATCTTGGCAACCTGCAACTTGCCCTCGTAGCCGGTCGCAACCTCGTCCAGGATGGGCGCGATCATCTTGCACGGACCGCACCATTCAGCCCAGTAGTCGACCAGCACCGGCTGCGAGGATTTCAGGACGTCATCGTCGAATGACGCGTCGGACACATGTTTGATAAGTTCGTTTGCCATGGCGGTTCCTTGGTTCTGTCGGTACAGGTAAAGTGGGGAAATTGTGACAGAAACCAACCCCCCTTGCCGGTGTGCGCCACGCAATGGATGAGATAGCCAAAAACCATCACTTCACGCGCGAATGGGATCGCATCGTCCGGCAACTGCACGATCACATGGTGCAACGTGACGTGCATCCGGCTCGCGTGATCGTGTTGCTGCCGTATGTCCAACTCATCAGCGTCGCGCGTGGCGCCTGGGCGCGTCTTGCGGCGAACGGCCAGGAAAGTGGTGCCGGCTTTGTGCCGCGTTTCGAAACCACGATGAACTGGAGTGGCAGTCTGGCTGGCTTCCTTCCGGCGCAGGACGACATGCGGCGCGATGCCGCGCGGGACATCCTCACCGCCCAGAGCTTGCTCGCGCGTGCCGGCATGCGGCGCCAGCAGGACGACCTGGCGCGGCCATTGATGGACGCGGCGTGGAGTCTGGCGCCGTTGGCGGCCGGTGTGCCACCTGCACAACGCGGCGCCTGGGGAGCGCAGTTGACGGCGGCGCTCGATGCACAGGGCATGGCACCCGCGCTGGCGTGGGAGGCGCAAATTGGTCGCATTGCGTTGGCCTGGGCGGCGCACAGCGCCTACCCGACCGATGTGCTGTTCGCGACCGAGTGCGATCTTCTTGTCGTCGTGCAAGGGCTTCAAGATGATCCTTTGTCGATGCATTTGGCCGAGACGCGGAGCCAACGGGTCTGCGTGCTGCCACTGCAGCCACCGACCGTGCATGGTGGGCTCGCCCTGTACCGCGCCGCGGACCCGGAAGCAGAGGCCGAGCAGGCGGCCGCATGTGTATTGCGCCATCTCGCTCAGGGCCGCTCGCCGGTGGCGCTGGTGGCGCAGGACCGGGTGCTGACCCGGCGCGCACGGTCCCTGCTGGTCGAGCAGGGTATTGCGATTCGCGACGAAACCGGCTGGACCTTGTCGACCACCCGTGCGGCGGCGGCCGTGATGGGTTTCTTGCGTGCCATGGCTTGGGACGCGTCGAGTGACGCCGTATTGGACTGGGTCAAGCAGGCGGGCGTGTTCGATGCGCTGGCGGTGACACAGCTTGAATCCGATCTGCGCCGCGCCGGCGTGCGCGACTGGAGTGCCTGGATATCGGCCGACGCTGCTACGACGCGGGTCACGCAATGGCGCGAGCAGATGAAAGGCTCGCGTAGCCTGCCGCACTGGTTGAGCGCCCTGCGCGGTGCGTTGCAGGCATGCGGACAATGGGTGATGCTGTTGCAAGACACTGCCGGGCAGGCCGTCATTGATGCCTTGCATCTGCAAGAAAATGCCGCCGATACATTTGTCGACGTGGCGCAGCGCACCAGCCTGTCAGCTTTTGCGGCCTGGGCCGCACAGGTGCTGGAGGCCGGCAGCTTCGTGCCGCCGCATCCGACGCGTGAACAGGTCATCATCCTGCCGCTCAGCCAACTGTGGGGGCGCACGCCGGCGGCGGTGGTACTGCCCGGTTGCGACGAGGCGCATCTGGCGGCGTCGCCCGACCTGCCCGGCAACTGGACGGCGACCCAGCGTGTGCTGCTGGGTCTGCCCTCGCGTGAGCGACTGGCCCAGGTGTCGGCTGATGCCTGGCAGGTCGCGCTGGGCTCGCCGTACGCCGACATCCTGTGGCGTGCCAGCGATGGCGGCGAAACCGTCATGCCCAGCATCTTTGTGCAGCAACTTCGTCTGCAATACCCCGATCTGGCAGCCGACCCGCGCGTGTCGCGCCAGTTGGTGCCGCAGGCTTGCGTCATGCCGCGGCCGCAGGCCAGTGCCTTGACGCTATCGCGGCTGACAGCCAGCGACTACGAAGACCTGCGCCGTTGTCCGTACCGTTTTTTCGCGTTGCGTCAATTGGGGCTGCGCGAATCCGACGAACTCGAATCGGAGCTGGGCAAGCGGGACTTCGGCAATTGGCTGCACATGTTGCTGAGCCACTTTCATGCGGCCCTGGCCGATACGCCCGATGCCGACGGCGCAGCCCGGATCACACTGATGGATGCCGCCGCGACCCGCGCGACCCGCGAACTGGCATTGGCGGAAAACGAGTTCCTGCCGTTTTCTGCGTCCTGGCCCCAGGTGCGCACGGCCTATCTGTGCTGGCTGACCGGGCATGAGGCCAAGGGCACACGTTTTCTGGCTGGCGAGGTGCGCCATGAGATGCCTCTGGGGCGCGTGCATCTGGTCGGGCGCATCGACCGCATCGACCGCGCTGCCAATGGCGTGCGCCAGCTTATCGACTACAAGACCGAGTCGCGCGACACCACCGGCCAGCGCATTCGCCACCCGTTGGAGGACAGCCAGCTGGCGTTTTACGCTGCGCTGCTGGAAGACGACACGCTCGAGGCGATGTACCTGCACATTGCCGAGTCCGGCCCGGCCAAGGCGTTCGTACAGCCGGACATCGTCGCCTTGCGCGACCAACTGGTCGACGCTATTCGTAACGACATGGCGCGGATCGCCGCCGGCGCGCCGATGCCGGCGCTGGGTGCTGGTTCGGCCTGCGACTTTTGCGCGGCCCGTGGCATCTGCCGGCGCGACTTCTGGAGCCAGGTCGGGCCAACAGCGGATGTGGCGGCCCATGGCTGAACAAGGCCTGGTTGCTGCTTACGAGCACAACAATCGGCCGGTGCGTGCTGCCGATTTCTATGCCATCGCCTGCGACCCGCGGCGCCATGTGGCGGTGGAGGCATGCGCCGGCGCGGGCAAGACCTGGATGTTGGTGTCGCGCATCGTACGCGCCTTGTTCGATGGGGTTGATGGCACGACCGGCGCGCTGACGGTGTTGCCGCACGAGATCCTGGCCATCACGTTTACCAAACGTGCGGCCAGCGAGATGCGCGAGCGCCTGTACCGCTGGCTGCAGGAATTCGCCGGCGCCAGTGACGCCGAACTGGAACATGAACTGAGGATCCGGGGCGTTGCCGTGAGTACCGATCCGGCGATTGCCCGCGCCATGCGCGAGCGTCTGGCCGGTTTGTATGCCGCGGTGCTGGCCTGTGGCAGGCCGGTACAGATACGCACTTTTCACAGCTGGTTCGCCGCTTTGCTGCGCGCCGCGCCTTTCTCCATCCTGCAACAACTCGAACTGCCACTGCGCTACGAGTTGCTCGAAGACGATGCCCCGGCCCGGGCGCTGGTGTGGCGGCGCTTTTATCAGGCCTTGCTCGACCAGCCCGAACGTCGGTGTGACTTTGAGGCGGTGGTGGCCGAGCATGGCCGATTTCAGACCGAGAAAGCGCTGGGACAGGCTTTGGACAAGCGCATCGAGTTTGCGCGCGCCGACGCTGCCGGGCGCGTCGACGATTCGGTGCGCCATTTTCACGAAGTGTTTCCGGCGCTCTCGGCCTATGTCGAGCCGGCTGGCGCACTGCTGACAACGGCGGCCGCTGCGCGCTGGACGGCCTGGGCCGATGCCCTCGCCGGCGAGGCCAACAAGACGCCGCAGAAAGCCGCACAGGCCGTGCGCGATGTGTTTGGTGGTGCGCTGCCAGCAAACGCACCGGGCGACTGGCTGGCCGCTGTGCGCAAGGCATTCTTTGTGACAGATGAGGACCGACTGACCCAGCATCTGGTGCGTTACCCCGCCGCGCAGCAGGCGGCTGCCGAATTGCAGACGCTGTGCGCGGCGCAGCATCACCACGGCGCCTGGCTGTACCAGCAACGCATGGGCCGCCTGTGCCGCGTACTGATCGCCACGTTCAGCGCACTCAAACGCGAGCGCGGCTGGATCGACATGACCGACGTCGAACGCGCCGCCATGGTCATGTTGTCCGATCCGGTGATGTCGGGCTGGGTGCAGGAGCGGCTGGACAGCCATGTGCGGCATCTGCTGATCGATGAATTCCAGGACACCAACCCCTTGCAATGGCATGCCTTGCTGTCCTGGCTGGGCAGTTATTCGGGTGCGACCAGCAGCGCGCCGAGCGTGTTCATCGTCGGCGACCCGAAGCAAAGCATCTACCGTTTCCGCCGTGCCGAGCCACAGGTATTTCGCGCGGCGCAGGCCTTTGTCGCAGACGGTCTGGGAGGCGATCTGCTCAGCTGTGACCATACCCGCCGCAACGCCGTGCAGGTGCTCAATGTCGTCAACACGGTGATGAGCGCAGCCGGCGAGAACGACCGCTATGAGGGTTTTCGCCAGCACACCACCGATTCCGATGCCAGTGGCCAGGTGTGGCGCTTGCCACCCATTGAGCGCGAGTCCGCGCGGGCCGGCGTCGATGGCGAGCCCGAGTCGCTTTGGCGCGATAGCCTGACGCAGGCGCGCGAGGTGCCGGAGGAAACCTACCGCATGCGTGAGGCGCGTCAGGCGGCGCAATGGATCGCCCACGCGGTCGCCCAGGGGCGCAAGCCGAGCGACATCATGGTCTTGTCACGCCGGCGTGCCGGCCTGGGGCCGTTGCAGGACGCCTTGCGCGCACTTGGGGTACCGGCACAGATCGGCGAAAAGACCGGCCTGATCGATTGCTGCGAGGTGCTCGACATGGTGGCACTGCTCGACGTGCTGGTCTCGCCACGCCATGACCTGTCGCTGGCGCGTGCGCTGCGCTCGCCGTTGTTTGCGCTGGCTGATGAGGCGCTGATCGACCTGGCTTTGCGCCAGCGCGCGAGCCCGCTGCCCTGGTTCGAACTGCTGCAGCAGGACTGGCCCCACGGTCATGCGCTGCTAGGGGTTGGCGCAACACTGGCGAGCTGGAAATCCTGGCTCGACACTCTGCCTGCGCACGATGTGCTGCAATCGATCTACAGCCAGCACGATGTGCTGGCCCGCTTCGCGATGCTGGCGCCGGCCGTATCGCGTGAAGCCGTGCTGTCGAACCTGCGCGCCTTGCTTGCCGCGGCGCTGGAGGTGGCAGGCGGGCGTTTCGTCACGCCATACGGTTTTGTGCGTGCGCTCAAGGCCGGCGCGGTGATGGCGCCGGCGACCGTGGTCGATGAAGCCGTGCGCTTGCTCACCGTGCATGGCGCCAAGGGGCTGGAGGCCGGTGTCGTCTTGTTGCTGGACACCGATACGCCGCCGCGCGCGGCCGAGACCATGGGGGTGCTGGTTGACTGGCCCGCCGAGGCAGCGCAGCCGAGCAAGTTTTTCTTCCTGCGCAGCGAGGCGCACCCGCCGGTATGCGCCGTGCCCACGCGTGACACCGAATGGCTGCAGCGCCAGCGCGAAGAACTCAATGCGCTGTATGTGGCGATGACACGCGCGCGTGACACCCTGGTGTTGTCGTCAATCGTGCCGCATCGCGATGCCCCCGGCAGCTGGTGGCAAAGACTGGTCGATCTGGTACGTCCGCTGACGGTCGATGTCGAGGCTACGGGGGTCTTGCCGGAGTCTGACAACGCGCCACAGGACTTTGCATTGCTGGTCTTGCCGCAAGCCCCCAAGCCGGCACCGCAGCCGGTGGTGTTGAGCGGGGTTGCGCCGGCGCAGGCTGCAGATCCGAAGGTGGCGCGCATCGGCAAGGCGATGCACCGTTTGCTGGAGTGGGGTGTGGTGGACGCCTCGCACGTGGCCGCGGCGCGGCGCGAGTTCGCGCTCGATGTCGCCCAGGGTCAGATGGCAGCGACCATGGCGCAGCGCATTCTGACCGGGGAGGGTGCCTGGGCCTGGGATGCGGCGCAACTGTCCTGGTCGGCGAACGAGGTCGAACTGGTGGTTGGCGGCGTGCTGATGCGCTTGGATCGACTGCTGCAACGACGGGACAACGGACAATGGTGGGTGCTGGACCACAAGTCGACGCGTGCGCCGCTGCAGGATGCGTCCTTGGTCGCACAACTCAATACCTACCGTGACGCCGTGCGCGTAATCTATCCGCAGCAGACGGTGCGCGCCGCGTTCCTCACCGGCGAAGGCCGTTGGATCGAATTGCCGGAGACCCATCAATGACAACAGCCGCAGTGATCGGCGGTGGACCGGCGGGCCTGATGGCCGCCGAAGTGCTGGCCCAGGCCGGGGTGCAGGTGCATGTGTTCGATGCCATGCCCTCGGTGGGGCGCAAATTCCTGCTGGCGGGAAAGGGCGGGCTCAATCTCACGCATTCCGAGGAACATGCGCTGTTCGAGTCCCGCTATGGCGCGCGCCAGGCGCAGGTCGCGCCATGGCTGCAGGCTTTCGGCGCCGACGCGGTGCGGGCCTGGGCCGATGCGCTGGGTGTGGAGACCTTCGTCGGCAGTTCTGGGCGTGTGTTTCCGCGCGACATGAAAGCGGCCCCGTTGCTGCGCGCCTGGCTGCATCGGTTGCGTCATCCCGCGTTGGGTGCGCCGGTGCAGTTTCATATGCGGCATCGGTGGGTCGGTTGGTGCGACACGCAAGACGCCGATGCGGCCCTGGCGTTTGACACGCCGCAGGGCCGCCAGCGCATTGATGCCGATGTGGTGGTGTTGGCGCTGGGCGGTGCGAGCTGGCCGCAGTTGGGTTCCGATGGCGCCTGGGTGCCGATGCTGGCCCGCCGCGGTGTAGCTGTCGCTCCGTTGCTGCCAGCCAACTGCGGCTTCGATGTGGCGGGCGGTTGGAGTCCCCATTTCCGTACCCGCTTTGCCGGTCTGCCGTTCAAGTCGGTGCTGCTGCGGGTGGATGCCCCGACAGGGACCGTATTCGAACGCAGAGGCGAGTTTGTGGCGACTGCGACCGGCATCGAAGGCAGTCTGGTGTACGCCGCTTCGGCCTGGCTGCGTGACACCATCGCTGTCCAGGGCTCGGCGTATTGCAGCGTCGATCTGTTGCCGGATTTCAGCGCCGAAAGGGTGTTGGCCCAGGTCGCGCATCCACGCGGTTCCCGATCACTGTCCAGCCACCTCAAGAGCCGGCTTGGCATCGACGGCATCAAGTCCGCACTGCTGCACGAGGTGCTGACCCGCGAACAAATGGCAGATCCCGCGCTACTGGCGGCCACCCTCAAGGCGCTGCCACTGCAACTGAGCGCGGCACGGCCAGTGACCGAGGCCATCAGCAGCGCAGGCGGCGTGCGATTTGATGCCCTGGATGCGGATCTGATGCTGGCGACGTGCCCTGGTGTTTTCTGCGCCGGCGAGATGCTCGATTGGGAGGCTCCCACTGGCGGTTACCTGCTGACGGCGGCAATGGCCAGCGGCCGGGTGGCGGCGGATGGCGCATTGCGCTTTCTTAGACACAAGTCATCTGATTGAGGACTTTTTTGCCTTTGTTGGCAAGTCGGTGTCGCGGTCTCGGGTTTGTGATGGCGTGTCAGCAGGGCCAGCCGATAGAATCCGACCAGGGCTAAAGATCAATAAGAAGTTAAATCAACCGGCCAGACCTGACTTCGTATGGATAACCAAAACACCATCCCGTCCCAACTCGGGTCGGTCAACACCATTCCCGCACCGCTGAGCGCCATGCTGGATCGATCCAAACCATCGTCAGCGTCCGATGCGGGTTCGGGTCTGGGCCTGAAACTGGTACTGGCCGCAGTGGCAGTTGCGTTGCTGTTCTACCTGATCCGCTGAAAGTACCAGGCTCAGTGATCGCCGTGTTGTTGAACTGAACCAGACCAAACCGCCGCGACGACCGCGACTGCATTTGTAGCGGAGCCAGTGCACCATGTCCACGTCGATACCGATACGCGACAACACCGATTTTCAATTGATCGACGCTGCCTTCCCGCATATCGGGAAGAAACTGGCGCTGTTGTGGGGTCACCCGGAGTTCCACGGCTTCGTGCAAGGCCTGGAGCAAGGTACCCGGCAGGGGGCGCGTGCCGGTTTTCCGGCAGACATGCTGTTTGCGCTGGCTCGCCTTGCACTGGCGCACGATGCGGCTTTCCCCGACAAGGCGCCACCCGGGCAATCCATTTGGGGTCAGAGCAATTTCCGCTAGGCGTCGCCGCGGTTGCGCGGGGCAGACCGGTGGGTGAGGTGTCGCGCGATGCGTCGAATCCGACAACGGGTTGTTGCGGATTCGGGGCGCTAAAAGGTGACGAGCCTTGACCCCGGCACTGGTTCCACAGTTAGGGCTGCTTGGTTCCCCACCTGACCCGGTTGGCCGCTTCTCCATGCGGGAAGGCCCGTCACGGCAGATTGTACGGCCTGCGTCCATCGCCCTTGTCCTGCGCAGGAGAAACGGCAGCCTGGCCCCGAACTAGAATCGATTCATGTCTTACCTCGTGCTAGCCCGCAAATACCGGCCGAAGAACTTCGGCGAAATGGTCGGGCAGGAGCATGTGGTGCGGGCACTGACCAATGCGCTGGATTCGCAGCGTCTGCACCATGCCTACCTGTTCACCGGCACACGGGGTGTGGGCAAGACGACGGTGGCGCGTATTCTGGCCAAATCGCTCAATTGCCTGGGCCCGGATGGCAATGGTGGCATCACCTCGACACCGTGCGGCGTGTGCCAGGCCTGCACCGACATCGACAGCGGCCGGTTCATCGATTACACCGAACTCGATGCTGCGTCCAATCGCGGAATCGATGACGTTCAGACGCTGCTCGAACAGGCGGTCTACAAACCCGTTCAGGGGCGCTTCAAGGTCTTCATGATCGACGAGGTGCACATGCTGACGACGCCGGCATTCAACGCCATGCTCAAGACGCTGGAGGAGCCGCCGGACTATCTCAAGTTTGTGCTGGCCACCACCGATCCGCAAAAGGTGCCGGTAACCGTGCTGTCGCGTTGCCTGCAGTTCAACCTGCGCCCGATGGCGCCGGAGACCGTGCGCGAACATCTCGTCCGGGTGCTGCAGGCGGAGGCAGTGTCGGTCGACCCGCAGGCCCTGCGCCTGTTGTCACGCGCCGCGCGGGGCTCGATGCGCGATGCCTTGTCGCTGACAGATCAGGCCATTGCCTTTGGCGCCGGGCAACTGAGCGAGGCGGTAGTGCAGCAGATGTTGGGGAGCGTCGATCGTGGCTATGTATTGCGCCTGATCGAGGCGCTGGCCTGTGGCGACGGCAAGTTGGTGGTGGAAACGGTCGAGGAATTGCGCCTGCATGGTCTGAGCCCGGCCTCGATGCTCGAGGAGATGTCGGCCGTGCTGCAACGTATGGCCGTGCTGCAGCTTGTGCCCGACAGCAGCGACGCGGCCGAGCCGGATGCCGCCGACCTGGCGCGTCTGGCCGCGCTGATGCCGCGCGACGAGACACAACTGCTGTACAGCCTGTGTCTGCATGGCTCCGGCGAACTGGGTCTGGCGCCCGATGAGTACGCGGCCTTGACGATGGTGTTGTTGCGGTTGCTGGCATTCAAGCCTGCAGCGCCACAGGAAAAAAAAACTCTGATTCACGAGCGGCCCGATAGCGGGCCGGTGGCGGTCGACTCGGCGCGACTCGCGACGGCGACCGTGCTGGCACATTCTGCACAGGAGACAAGAGCCTCGACTGTGGCACCGATACGACCTGCAGGGCCGAGTGTTGTCGCGCTGGCGAACGCCGCGCCGTCGGGTGTACGGTCCGTGCCACAAGCGGATCCGTCGCCGCATGACTTGCCAGCGATGGATCCGACGGTGCCCGATGACGATGAAGCCGTTGTCGTGCCCGGCCCGTCGTCTCGGCCTGCGGGCCGCGTACTCTCGGTCGTGCACTCCGGTGCGGCCACGCGAGCGGTCCCCGCGGCGCAGAACGATGCCGCAGGCGGCGCTGCCGATCGGGTACAAGCCGTGCCGGTGCGGGTGCAGGCGGACAGCCGCAGCGATGCCCGGGCGCAGGGCACCGTGCTCCCGACGCTGGTGCCCACCGAGGAGGGTGACTTCTGGTTTGCCACGGTGCAGCAGTTGTTGGCCGAGCAGGCGGTCACTGCGCTGGCGCGTGAACTCGCCTTGCAATCGCAGTTGGTCGCGCGCGATACCGATCAGTGGGTGCTGCGGGTAGAGCGCGAGTCGCTGCAACAGCCCGGTAGCCGGGATCGTGTTGCGGCGGCGCTGAAAACCATCGGCCACGCGGTCGATCTGGTGTTTGAAATCGGCCGTGTCACCGACAGTCCGGCCCGGCGCAATGCGGCATTGGCCGCCGAGAAACAACTGGCCGCGGAGAAGGTCATTTTTGATGACCCGTTCGTGCAGAAGATGATGCGTGACTTTGGCGCGAAAATTGTGGCTGGCAGTATTCGGCCGCTCTGAGCCATGCACGGCATGCGCGGCATGCACGCTTTTTTTTTCATCCATTTCAACTGAAGGAGCACCATGTTTAACAAAGGACAACTGGCGGGGCTGATGAAGCAGGCCCAGGCCATGCAGGACAACATGAAGAAGGCGCAGGACGAACTCGGCAACATCGAGGTCACCGGCGAGTCTGGCGCCGGGCTGGTCAAGGTCCTCATGACCTGCAAACACGACGTGCGCCGCGTCACCATCGATCCCAGCCTGTTGGCTGACGACAAGGACATGCTCGAAGATCTGGTCGCCGCGGCTTTCAATGCGGCAGTGCGCAAGGCGGAAGAGACCTCTGCGGAGAAGATGGGCAAACTCACGGCCGGCATGCCTGGCCTGCCCGGCGGCATGAAGCTGCCGTTCTAGCGAGCGCTGTGGCTGATTCGAATGCCGTCGAGGGCTTGATCCAGGCCTTGCGCCGACTGCCCGGAGTGGGTGTCAAGTCGGCTTCGCGAATGGCTTTTCATCTGTTGCAGCATGACCGCGGCGGCGCGCGGGTACTGGCGGCGGCGCTGACGCACGCCTGTGATGCGGTCAAGCATTGCGAACGCTGTCATACCTTCACCGAGGCCCAGTACTGCAGAACCTGCACGGATGCCAGACGCGACCAGACGCGTCTGTGCGTGGTGGAAACTCCGGCCGACCAGTCGGCGGTGGAGCGCACTGGCGCCTACAGGGGACTTTATTTCGTGCTGATGGGCAAGCTCAATCCGCTGGACGGTATTGGTCCGCGGGACATCGGTCTGGGCAAGTTGTTCGAGCGGGCCGTCGACGGTGTGGTCGAGGAAGTGATTCTGGCGACCAACTTCACGGCCGAGGGCGAGGCCACCGCGCATGTGATCAGTGAAGGCCTGCGCGAGCGTGGCCTGCGCATCACCCGCTTGGCGCGGGGTGTGCCGGTGGGCAGCGAACTCGAATATGTGGATCTCGGCACGATTGCCCATGCCTTGATTGACCGTCGCTGAATTCGCGCCGCGCCACATTTCTGCCATTTTTTTATGCTTCGGCCTGCGCGCCGCTCACGCGAGCGGTGTCCGATGCAGTCCGATGTGGTTTCCCCGTAAGTACTAACCCGCTCGGGAACTTCCCGATGCGCGAAATCATGCCGTTCGATAGGCTTGGCACAAACAATGATTTCGATGGGAGAGGGTCGGGTGAACAATACTCCGGGTATCCGGCGCAGGTACTTGCTCGGGTCGGCCTTGGCGCTGGCCGGCTTGCGCATGGGTGCGCTTCGGGCCGAAGGCAAGCCGGAGAAATCGAGGGTGATACTGGCTGTCGGCGGCCGGACCCAACTGCAGTTTCTGCCGCTGACCATCGCCGAGCGCCTGGGTTTTTTCAGCGCCGAAGGTCTTGACATCGAAGTGCTCGACGTGGCGACCGGTGTTCGATCGCAGCAGGCGGTGTTCGAGGGCGCCGCCGACGCGGCCTGCGGCGGATTCGAAGGCCTGATCGAACACCATGCCAGCCGGTATCAGCCCCGGTCCTTCTGCCTGCTGGCGCGCGCCCCCCAGGTCGCCTTCGGCGTATCGACACGTGCCTTGCCCGCATATCGGCGGGTGAGCGACCTCAAGGGGCACAAGATCGGCATCATGTCGACGGGTTCTGCGGCCGAACTGGTGACCGCGATGGTCCTGGCGAGCGCCGGCCTGAAGTTGCAGGATGTGCAGTTGGTGGAGACCGCCGGAGTCGGCGCGGCGTTGCAGGCGGTGCGCGCTGGCCAGGTCGATGCCATGGTGCATATGGAGCCGGTGATGACCATGTTGGAGCAAAAAGGCGATGTCCGCATCATCTCCGACGCCCGCTCCTTGCAAGGCTCACAGGAAATATTCGGCGGCATGATGCCGGCGACCTGCCTGTTCGCGCCGTCAAACTATCTTCGCGCGCATCCCAACACTGCGCAGGCTATGGTCAACGCCACGGTGCATGCGCTCAAATGGTTGCAGACAGCCGGACCGAGCGATCTGATCAAGGCCTTGCCGGATGCACACCTGTTTGGCGATCGGGCCCTTTACCTGGCATCGTTCGGCAAATTGCGCGAATCGATATCGTTGGACGGCATCATGCCGGAAGAGGGCGTCAAGACCGCATTGCGCGCCTTGCGCCGCCGTGACGCGGGCTTCAAGCCCGACAAGGTCGACGCCGAGCGCCTGTACACCAACGAGTTTGCCCGCAAGGCCAAGGAAAAGTTTCGCGCCTGACGGGCAGAGCCGCTCGGACGCGCGAGCCGGGACGGTGCCGGCGGTCCGGACGGATCAGTCTTTCGCCACCCGGACCGGCTTTTGCTTGCTTGAACGAGTGCCCTGGCGGGTACTTGCGGTTCGCACCGCTGATGACGCGGCCTTGGAGCGCGCCGGCAGGTATACGGTCACGCGTTGCCCCTGCTTGAGGGACGCTGATGCCGGCATCTTGTTCCATTCGGCCACGCTGCTCGCTGCCACTTTGTAGCGGCGCGCCAGCCTGGCAACGGTGTCGTTCTTGCGCGCCCGTACGACCCGGCGCACCTGCAGTTCCTGACGACCTAGCGATAGATGGGCGTTGTCGGCGATGTTCGCCGCCACGTCCTCGCGCACGGATGCGGCGCGGCGTACCAGCAGCGTGGAGCCAGCCTTGATCACCATGCCGTTGGGGATGTTGTTCGCCGCACGCAGATCCGCTTCGCTCATGTCGACACGCTTGGCCGCATCTGCGGTTCGCATCGTGGAGGGAGCCTTCCACGCGGTCCAGCTTGCCAGTGGCTTGTCGGCGTTGGCCTGCAGGTTGGCGCGGAACGTCGCCGCGTTGTCCCAAGGCAGCAGGATCTGGGGTGTGCCGGAAGCCAGGATGACCGGCTGATGGGCTGACGGGTTGAGCGCCTTGAAGTCCGCCACTTCAACATGGGCCAGTTTGGCCGCGAGCGCAACGTCGATGTCACGGGTGATGTCGACACTCTGGAAGTAGGGGTGGTTCTCGATCACCGGCAGCACGGTGCCCAGTGTTTGTGGCGACGACACGATGTTCTTCACCGCCTGGAGCTTGGGCACGTACATGCGCGTTTCCGCCGGTATTTTGAGGTCTTCGTAGCCTAGGGCCAGTCCGGCCTTGCGGTTCTTCTCGATCGCCCGCGAAACACTGCCTTCACCCCAGTTGTAAGCGGCGAGTGCCAGATGCCAGTCGCCGAACATGCCATGGAGCTTTTGCAGGTAGTCGAGCGCGGCGCGCGTCGACGCCAACACATCGCGCCGGTCGTCACGAAACGCGTTTTGCTTGAGCGAGAAGTATTTGCCCGTGGCCGGCATGAACTGCCACATACCCGCTGCCTTGGCGCTCGAGACGGCTTGCGGATTGAAGGCGCTCTCGATGAAGGGCAGCAGGGCCAGTTCGGTCGGCATGTTGCGCCGCTCGAGTTCTTCAACGACATGGAACAGGTATTTGCTCGAGCGCTCGGTCATGCGCTCGATGTAGTCGGGACGGCTGACATACCAGCGTTCTTGTTCGCGCACCAGGTCGTTCGCCAGGTCGGGCATGGCGTAGCCGCGGCGGATCCGGTCCCACAAGTCGGCCGGCGGCGTCAGTGTCGCCACCGACGTGCTGTTGGCCTCGTTGGGCGCCAGTGGCGCCAGCGGGCCGGTGGGATAGACACGCGGCAGCACCTTGGCCGGTTTGATCGGCAACATGTCCGCCGCGCTTTGCACAGGTGCGGGCGATGACATCGCCGAGATGGGCGCCGAATCGATCCCTTCGGACGAAGTTGTCACTGTGCTGGGTGTCGAAGTCGTGGCGCAACCAGTGACCAGGAGCACCAGGGCGACGGCTGAAAGCCGACTGATCAAGATCATGGGGTATTCCTGCGAGGTAGGGAGGTCGTCATGGTGGCGAGCGCCAGTGTCGGCGGCTTTGATGGGGCCCGACTGTTGTTTGTCGAGCGGGCTAAAATTCGATCCAGTCGCTGCGTGCGCCGCAACGTTTGTGATCTTGCGTGCCGTGTACCTGGTGCCCGAATTCGTACGGCATCCGACGGGTGCCTTGCGGTGTTGTTGCAGTTGTCAGGTACCGGACGCAGAATCAAATTCATGGACGGTCAAATTATAGGTTTGCAAGACTGGTTCCAGACTCCGCGTGGCCGTTACATGCTGGACTGGGAACGCCAGCAACTCGATCAAGTCGTTGCCGACATCTTCGGCTTTCATGCCGTGCAGTTGGGGCTCCCCGCACTCGACGCTTTGGCTGCCAACCGCATGCCCCACCGATGGCGACTGTCCGCAGGCGACGATAACTGGGCAACTGGGGTCCGCACCAGCCCGGCGCACAGTACCACGGGAGTGGCAGCAGGTCAATCTGACGACGCTCCAGCGACACCGGCCGCATTGATCTGCGACTTCGCTGCACTGCCGTTTGCGGCCAGCAGTCTGGACCTGGTGGTGTTGCCCCATACGCTCGAATTGCACGCCGACCCGCATGCCACTTTGCGCGAGGTCGAGCGGGTGCTCGTGCCCGAGGGGCGTGTTGTCATATGCGGCATCAATCCGGTCAGCCTGTGGGGCTTGCGCCAGCGGCGCGCCCATCTTTACCGGCGCTTGGGCATGGGCGAACTGTATTTGCCGCAACAAGGGGAGTTCATCGGCTACTGGCGCTTGCGCGACTGGCTGCGTCTGCTCAGTTTTGAGGTTGAGTCGGGTCGCTTCGGTTGCTACCGTCCGGCGGTTTCCGACGAGGTCTGGCTCGAACGCTTCCGGTGGATGGACAAGGCTGGCGCACGTTGGTGGCCGATCTTCGGCGCTGTCTACTTTCTGGTGGCGACCAAGCGGGTACGTGGCATGCGTCTGCTTGGGCCAGCGTGGAAGACTTCCGCCAGCCGGGCCAGTGCACCGGTGTCGGTCACCAATCGGGGACACTCCCATCGCAAACCGTCGTGATTCGGGGGTGCCGCCGGCGCGCGAGTCGTGCGGGCGACAAGGTGTCTTTCCAGGAGCATATGAAGAATGAACCGAATCCAGATCTATACCGATGGGGCCTGCAAGGGCAACCCGGGCCTTGGCGGCTGGGGGGCGTTGTTGCTGTCGGGCGCGTCCGAGAAAGAGCTGTATGGCGGCGAGATAGCGACCACCAACAACCGGATGGAACTGACCGCTGTGATCGAGGCACTGGCCGCTTTGCAGCGCCCCTGCAATGTGGTCCTGTATCTGGACAGCGAATATGTGCGCAAGGGCATCACCGAATGGATAGCAGGCTGGAAGGCACGCGGTTGGCGTACCGCCGCCAAGCAGGAAGTCAAGAACGCGGATCTGTGGAAACGACTCGACCAACTCGTCGCGTCCGGCGGGCACCAGATTGACTGGCGCTGGGTCAAGGGGCACTCGGGCGATCCGGGCAATGAACGCGCGGATATGTTGGCCAATCGGGGGGTCGAGTCGGCCCGTGCGCTTGGTCGCGACAAGGGGCGTGGCGCAGTTGCCACATCGAATCTGGCCGATCGCGGAACTTTACCAACCAGATAACACCTGAACCTGGCAACACTGATACATTCGCGCACTGATTTGTTACTGATTCCCTTCCACTTCGCCGGAGTTTCATCGTCTCATGGTCTCCAAAGTTGTCTATTCCGCTGTGGCGGTTGTGGGTATTGCGGCGGCCTCATCCGGTGCATGGTGGTACCAGACCAGACCCCAAGGTCCGGTCGAAATCAAGGCTGATTCAGTAGCGCCGCGCACAGGGGCTGCCGCGCAAACACCTGCGGGGGCGGCATCGGCACCCCGCGCAGCAGGTGTCGAAGTGGTCAAGGCCGAGCGCGCGCGTCTGCAGGACGACGCGCAGTCGGTAGGCACATTGCGCTCACGTCAGAGCGTCATGTTGCGTCCTGAAGTGGCGGGGCGGGTGAAGGATCTGGGTTTCGCAGACGGTGCCAATGTGCGCAAAGGTCAGGTGCTGGTGCAACTCGACGACGTATTGCAGAAAGCCGAGATCAAGCAGGCACAGGCTCAGGTTTCAATCGCCCAGGCCAACCTCAAGCGCAATCAGGAACTGGTGGCGCAGAGTTTTGTCGCCCAACGCGTGCTCGACGAAAGCGGCGCCAATCTGCAGGTGGCCGAGGCCCAGTTGGCGCTGGCTTGCGCACGATGGTCGCGCATGGCCATCCTGGCGCCGTTCGATGGCATCGTCGGTATCCGCAATATCAATCTGGGGGACTACGTTAAAGACGGCGCGGACCTGGTCAACCTGGAGGACATCAGCAGCATGTATGTCGATTTCCGTTTGCCCGAACGCTTCCAGGGCAAGTTGCGCCCACGGCAGGCGGTGCAATTGCAACTCGACGCCTTCCCCGGGCGCATGTTCAAGGCGCAGGTCGAGGCGATCGATCCGCTGCTCGATGTCAACGGTCGATCGGTCGGTGTGCGGGCCGTGCTGCCTAACACCATGGGTGAGGCCATGGCCCAGGGCGGCGGGCGACCTGGTGCTGGCGCTGGTCCCGCTGGTGCCGGCGGCGCAGGTGGGGGCAACAAGGCACCGGCTGCGGGCACTGGCAAGGCAGCGGCGGGCGGCGCTGCCAACAAGCCGCCACCGGGCACGCCAGAACGGCAAGCGGGCGCAGGTGCTGGGGCGCGCAGTGAGACGGGGCGTCCCGAAGGCGCGCCACGCAGTGGGCAGGAGTTGGCGGTCTGTGGCAGCGTGGCCGGTGCGCCGGTGGCGCTGGCAGACGGCAAAACTCGTTCGTCTGCGGCCAACGCCAATGCCGTGCCGCTGCGCCCGGGCATGTTTGCCCGTGTCACCACGGTGTTTGCGATCAAGGAGGCGGCGATTGTGGTCCCCGAAGAGGCCATCGTACCCCAGGGTGGTCGTCAATTCGTGATCAAGGTAATGGAGCCGTCGCAGGTTCCGGCCGCGACCGAGCGAGCCTTGCCGCCGGACACCAAATGGGTGTCGCTGCGCCAGGAGGTCAGACTCGGTGCACGCCAACTCGGCAAGGTCGAAGTGACGGACGGCCTGGCCGAGGGTGAAACGGTGGTGGTGGCAGGGCATCAGCGGCTGCAGCGTGACGGCACGGCCTTGCGCATCGTCGAACTCGGTCGGCCCGGCCAACCCGGGGCCCCAGTGGGTGCGCCGGCCGGGGCAGCGTCGGTCGCCCCAGGAGTGGGTGGCGGCCCGGCCATGGGCGCGTCGTCGCCCGGTCCGGTTGCGGCCCTCGGTCAATAACAGGCAGCCCTCATGCAGCTAGCCGAAACGTCCATTCGACGCCCGGTATTCGCGACCGTGTTGTCCTTGCTGATCGTGTTGATCGGCGCCGTGTCCTTCAATCGCCTGTCGGTGCGCGAATACCCCAAGATCGACGAGCCGGTGGTCAGCGTGCAGACCCGCTTCACTGGCGCATCAAGCGAGGTCATCGAGGGCCAGGTCTCGAAGGTCCTGGAGGACTCGTTGTCCGGCATCGAGGGTGTCGACGTGATCACGTCAATCAGCCGCCAGGAGCGCAGCCTGATCACCGTGCGTTTTGCGCTGAGCCGCGATCCCGACTCGGCCGCGGCCGACGTGCGCGACAAGGTCTCGCGGGTGCGCCAGCGCCTGCCCCAGGGGATAGACGAACCGGTGATTGCCAAGGTCGAGGCAGAGTCGTTTCCGGTGGTTTTTCTGGCCCTGAGTTCGGACACGCACACGCCGCTGCAACTCACCGACATGGCCAATCAACTGGTCAAGCCGGTGCTGCAGACGGCACCTGGCGCGGCCGATGTGAACATCTATGGCGAGCGCAAGCTGGCCATGCGCATCGGGCTCGATCCGGATCGGCTGGCGGCCTACCGGCTGACGGTGCAGGATGTCGAGGACGCACTGCGCCGCTCGAACCTGGAAGTGCCGGCCGGACGCATCGAGAGCCGTCAGCGCGAGTTCAACGTCACCGCCGCGACCGATCTGCAACGCCCGGCCGAGTTTCGCCAGGTCGTGATTCGCACTGTGAACGGGTTTCCGGTGCGCATTGCCGACGTGGCTCGGGTCCAGACTGGCGCGGCCGACGAGCGCTCCAGCGTGCGGCTCAATGGCCGTGATTCGGTGGCCGTGGGCGTGATCCGTCAGGCCACGGCCAATCCGCTGGAGTTGTCGGCTGGCGTGTACGCCTTGCTCGACAAGGTGCGCGGTGACCTGCCGGCGGGAGTGACGATCGAGGTGGCGAACGACAACTCGGTATTCATCGATCGCTCGATCAAGGCGGTCTACACCACGATCGCGGAGGCTGTGGTGCTGGTGGCACTGGTGATTTTCGTGTTCCTGCGCACCTTGCGCGCCTCGATCATTCCCTTGCTGACGATTCCGGTGGCCTTGATTGGCGCGTTCGCGCTGATGGCGCTGGCGGGATTCAGCATCAATACGCTGACCTTGTTGGCGCTGGTGCTGGCAATCGGGCTGGTGGTGGATGACGCGATCGTGATGCTGGAGAACATCTATCGCCACATCGAGGAGGGGCTCAGTCCGTTCCAGGCCGCAATACGCGGTGCGCGCGAAGTCAGTTTCGCGATTCTCGCGATGACAATGACGCTGGTTGCAGTGTATGCGCCGCTGGCTTTTGCGCCAGGGCGCACCGGTCGCTTGTTCACCGAGTTCGCGCTCGCGCTGGCCGGTGCCGTGGTGGTGTCTGGCCTGGTCGCGCTGACCTTGTCGCCGATGATGTGTTCGCTGTTGCTGCGCCACAACCCGAATCCGGGAATCTTCGATCGCGGCATGGAGCGTGGCCTGCAGGCATTGACGCGCGCTTATTCGCGTCTGCTCGGCTTGACGCTCAAGCTGCGTTGGTTGGTCGTGCTGGTGGCGATCGCCAGCGGCGTGGTGTCGTGGTCGGTGCTGCAGGACATCAAGCGCGAGTTGGCGCCGATGGAGGACCGCGGTGTGGTGCTGGCCCAGGTTAACGGCCCTGACGGCGCGACGCTCGAATACACCAACCGCTATGCGATGGCAATTGAGCGCATCGGCGAGAGTTATCCCGAGTTCGACCGGATCTTTGCCACCATTGGTAATCCGACGGTGGCACAGGGCAATATCTTCTTTCGCACCAAACCCTGGGAGGAGCGCACACGCACGACCCAGCAGATGGCGCGCGACATGACGCCCCGGGTCGCCGGACTCACCGGTGTCAGTGCCTTTCCGATCACGCCGCCGTCGCTTGGTCAGGGTTTCACCCAGCGGCCGGTCAACTTCGTCATCATGACTTCCGACAGTTACCAGAACTTGTCGCAGACGGTGCGTGCGTTCCAGGACGAACTGGCGAAGAACCCGGGATTCGCCCAGGTCGACACCGACCTGCGCCTGAACAAGCCCGAAATCAAGCTCGAGGTCGACCGCGAACGCGCGGCCGACAACGGAGTCGGTGTCGATGCAATCGCACGCGCGGTCGAGACCATGCTCGGAGGGCGCATCGTGACCCGGTTCAAACGCGACGGTGAACAATACGACGTGATCGTTCAGACCATGGATTCGGGACGGGGCACGCCGTCGGACATCGAGCGCATCTTCGTGCGCGGGCGCAATGACACGATGATCCCGCTGTCGGCACTGGTGAAGATCCGCGAGATCGTGGTGCCGCGCGAACTCAACCATTTCGGACAACGCCGTTCGGCAACCATCACCGCCAACCTGTCGGCCGGCTATGCCCTGGGCGAAGCGCTGGACTACATGGACCTGACGGCGAAGAAGGTGCTCAAGCCCGGTTATGCGACCGATCTCAACGGCATCAGCCGCGAGTTTCGCAAGTCCTCCGATTCGCTGACCCTGGTGTTCATCCTGGCGCTGTTCTTCATCTTTCTGGTGCTGGCGGCGCAGTTCGAGAGCTTCGTCGACCCCTTCGTGATCTTGTTCAGCGTTCCCTTGTCAATGGCCGGGGCCTTGCTCGCGCTGCAATGGTCGGGCGGCACACTCAACGTGTTCAGTCAGATCGGGCTGATCACATTGGTGGGACTGATCACCAAGCACGGCATTCTGATCGTCGAGTTTGCCAACCAGTTGCGCGAGAAGGGGCTGGACACGATGACGGCCATCCGCCAGTCGGCAGCGCAGCGACTGCGTCCGATTCTGATGACCACTGGCGCCATGGTGCTGGGCGCGCTGCCGTTGGCGCTGGCCACGGGCGCTGGTGCCGAAAGCCGCCAGCAGATCGGCTGGGTGATCGTCGGCGGCATGAGCCTGGGGACCTTGCTCACGATATTCGTCGTTCCCACCATGTATACCTTGCTGGCACGGCGTCACGCGCCGGGCGCCAAGAAGGAAGTGGCGCACGCGCATCCGGTCATGGGTTCGGTTCCGGCCGACAAGCCAGAGGCCGCGTAACGCCACCTTCGGCCCGCGCGTGCGTGCCGATTCTGGTAAACAGCCGACATCCGACAAAATGTTGGTGCCCGAGCAAAAATCGCTGCGCGATTTATTGATCCGGCACACAAGTTCGACATCCGGACATCCGACAAAATGTTGGTGCCCGAGCAAAAATCGCTGCGCGATTTATTGATCCGGCACACAAGTTCGACATCCGGACATCCGACAAAATGTTGGTGCCCGAGCAAAAATCGCTGCGCGATTTATTGATCCGGCACACAAGTTCTCAGATTACGCCGTCGAACATCATCACATCGACTTCATCGCCAGTCGCGATATCCCCCTGGTCGTGTCCTAGCACGATCAGTCCGTTGGCCTGGACCATGGAGCTGAGGACGCCCGATCCCTGGTTGCCGGTGGTGCGCACCTGTAAGCCACCATTTGGCGCGACAGAGACGATGCCGCGCTGGTATTCGGTGCGGCCGGTTTTTTTGCGGATTGCCTCGCTGCTGTGTGCACGCAGCATGGGCGTCTGCGTGGCGTGACAACCCATCATGCGCAGCAGCGCGGGTCGCACAAAGGCCAGAAAAGTCACCATTACGGCCACCGGATTACCTGGCAGGCCGAACAATACGGCGGATCGATCGCTCTCCAGCCCGCCTGATGCGATGCGGCCCACCGCCATTGGTCGACCGGGTCGCATGGCGATGCGCCAGAACGCGACGCCACCGCTGCGGCCGGCGAGTTTTTTCATCATGGCCTTGGTGTAGTCGGCCTCGCCCACACTGACGCCGCCGCTGGTGATGATGGCATCGGCCTGGGCGGCCGCCTGCGTGAACGCCTGCTCCAGCGCCGCCGGTTCGTCGGGCACCACGCCCATGTCGATCACTTGCACACCCAGTCGCCGCAACATGCCGAACACCGTGTAACGGTTGCTGTCGTACACCGCGCCGGCACGCGGCGCATCGCCCAGGCTCAGGATCTCATTGCCGGTGGAAAAATAGGCGACGCTCAAGCGGCGCCAAACCGGTACTTCGGCGATGCCCAGGCTGGCGATCAGACCCAGCGCAGCGGGGCCCAGGCGCTCGCCCAGGCGCAAGGCCGGTTTCCCCTGCATCAGGTCTTCGCCGAGCTTGCGCCGGTTGTCGCCGCGCGACAGCGTACCGGCGGCAATGGTCAGGGTTTCGCCGCTGGCCTGTGCCAGTTCCTGCGGCACGACGGTGTCGAGTCCGGCCGGCATCACGGCGCCGGTCATGATCTTGAGCGCCTGCCCCGGCGCCACCTGGCCCTGCCAGGGCTGGCCGGCCAGCGCGGTCCCCACCACCTGCAGTGTCAGGGCCTGGTCGGAGCGCAGCGCGCTGCCGTCGAAGGCAAATCCATCCATGGCAGAGTTGTCGTGCGGCGGCACGCTGATGGGCGAGACGATATCGCGTGCCAGTACCCGGTCGAGTGCGTCGAATACACCGACCTGATCGATTGCCGAGACCGGCTGAACCAACTGCGCGAGGAACTGTAGCACCGCGTCGGCGCGCAGGCTTTTCGGGTCATAGCCTTGCAGTTGCGCTGCAATCTGTTCTATCGAAGCTGTCATTCCTGAAGCGCCTGCAGTTGGGCCAGCGTGTTGGCATTGGCAAAAGCGCCGGGTTCATCAAACGAAACCTGCACGGTGTGATGCTGTGCGGTCCATGCGCCGATCTTTCTGCCACCGCCTGCGACAAAAGCGCGCAGATTTGCAAGCAAGCTGACCTTGATCAGACAGAACACCGGCTGTCGATACCAGGCCGGCGTGCCGTCTGCCGCAGCTTCCAAGGCACTGGCCATGGCGATGTCGGCCGATGCGTGCGCCAGGGCCTGTGCCAGACGGGCCACCAGATCGGCGGGAAACTGCGGCGTATCGCAGGGCACGGTTACCAGATAGGGCGTGCGGCAGTTCTCCATGGAGGCGATAAAGCCGGCCAGTGGCCCGGCGAAGTCGGTGATGGTGTCGGTGACGACGGGGGCACCGAGCGCGCGATATTGGTCCAGATGGCGGTTGGCATTGAGCAGCACGGCACCCACCTGGCTTTGCAGGCGGCGCAGACTGTGCTGGGCCAGCGGCAGGCCGCCATACAACTGCAGGCCCTTGTCCAGCCCACCCATGCGCGATCCGCGGCCGCCGGCCAGCACCACACCGGTGATCTGCGCAGGGTCGATCGCGATGGTCGGGCCCGTTTCAGGGTCGCTTGCTTCGGATTGGCAGGGAATCGCTGCATGGGCGCCGGCTTGGTCTGGACTTGGCATGCGCGGATCAGCCTCCGATATAGCTCATTTCGACGCGTGGCCGGGTCGGCCCACCGTCGGTATTGCGCAATTCCGAATAGCGGTCGTCGCGCTGGCCCCAGACTGCGCCGATGGCCGAGGTCAGTTCGGCATCGCTGGCGCCAGCGCGCAGCAGGGCGCGCAGGTCGTGGCCGTTTGATGCGAACAGACACAGGTACAACTTGCCTTCAGTGGACAGGCGCGCACGGTTGCAGGCATGGCAAAACGCCTGCGTCACGCTGCTGATCACGCCGATTTCACCGAGTTCGGGCATGTGGCGACCCTGTGCGTCGGCATAACCCCAGCGTTCAGCAGTTTCGCCAACGGTGTTGGCGTCAAGCGCTACCAAGGGCCATTCTTCGCCGATCCGGCGCACCACCTCGGCCGAGGGCAGGACTTCGTCCATGCGCCAGCCGTTGGTGACACCAACGTCCATGTATTCGATGAAACGCAACACGATGCCGCTGCCACGAAAGTGGCGGGCCATGGCCAGGATTTCGTGGTCATTGGTGCCGCGCTTGACCACCATGTTGACCTTGATCGGGCCCAGTCCGACGGCGCGCGCGGCCTCGATGCCGGCGAGCACTTCCGCCACCGGAAAATCGACGTCGTTCATGCCGCGGAACACGGCGTCGTCCAGTCCGTCCAGGCTTACCGTGACCCGATGCAGCCCGGCATTGCGCAGTGCCTTGGCCTTGCGTGCCAGCAGCGAGCCGTTGGTGGTCAGCGTGATGTCCAGCGGCCGACCCTCGGGCGTGCGCAAGGCGGACAACTGGGCGATCAGGCTCTCGATGTTCTTTCGCAGCAAGGGTTCGCCGCCAGTCAGGCGCAGCTTTTGTACGCCATGAGCCACGAACAGGCGTGCCAGCCGGGTGATTTCCTCGAAGTCGAGCAGGGCGGAATGCGCCAGGTAGGCATGGTCCTTGTCGAACACCGCCTTGGGCATGCAATAGTTGCAGCGGAAATTGCAACGGTCGGTCACGCTGATGCGCAAGTCGCGCAGCGGCCGTTGGCGCGTGTCGTGCAACACGCCCGTGGCCAACATCGGTGCCACGTTGCGCAAGCTGTCGTCGCCGATGTGGCGCTGGTCGAGCAAAGGGATGAAGCGTTCAGCCATGGCCCGATTTTGCCGTACCGACACCAGACGACCGAATCGACCCGGGCTTGGGCCTGATAGGCGTGCGGTCAAACATGACGTGGCGTGACCAAGCGGCAGGGCGTATTCAGCCGTGGCGCACTGCCACGGTCTTCAGGGTCGTAAAGCCGTACATGGCTTCGAAGCCCTTTTCGCGGCCATAACCGGACGACTTGACGCCGCCGAAGGGAAGTTCGACGCCGCCGCCGGCGCCGTAGTTGTTGATGAATACCTGGCCGCTGCGTACGCGCCGCGCCATGCGGAACTGGCGTGCACCGTCACGCGTCCAGACCCCAGCCACCAGCCCGAACTGCGTGGCGTTGGCCATTGCCACGGCCTGGTCTTCGTCGGCAAAGGCCATGGCAGCGAGCACTGGCCCGAACACTTCCTGTTGCGCCAGCCTGTGGTCGACCGGAACATCGCGCAACAAGGTTGGCGCCTGATAAAACCCGGTGGCAGGCGCTTCGGCGACGACCTGACCCTGGGCCACGGTCGCGATGCCGGCGCTTTTCGCCGAGGCCAGGAATTCGCCCACCCGGGTCATCTGGCTTGCGCGGATCAGCGGGCCGACATCCAGGTCCATCGCCGCTGGTCCGACGCGCAATGCGGCAAAGGCGACGCCCAGGCGTTCGAGCAGAGGCTCATATACGGATTGTTCGACCAGCAAGCGGGAACCGGCCGAGCAGGTCTGGCCGGCGTTTTGCACTATGGCATTGATGACCGTGGGCAAGACCGCGTCCAGGTCGGCGTCGGAGAACACGATCTGCGGGCTCTTGCCGCCAAGCTCGAGTGTGACCGGGCAGTGCCGCTCGGCGGCCACCTGCTGGATCAGCGTGCCGATGGAAGGGCTGCCGGTGAAGCTGATGTGGTCGATGCCCGGGTGGCGCGCCAGCGCGTCGCCAACCTCGTGGCCGAACCCCGTGACGATGTTGATCGTACCGCTCGGAAAACCGATCTCGGCCGCCAACTGGGCCACGCGGATCAACGACAGGCAGGCGTCTTCAGACGGTTTGACGACGCAGGTGTTGCCCGCGGCCAGCGCGCCGCCGACACTGCGGCCGAAGATCTGCATCGGATAGTTCCACGGCACGATGTGGCCGGTCACGCCATGCGGTTCGCGCCAGGTGAACACGCTGTAGCCGTCCAGGTAGGGCAGGGTCTCGCCATGGAATTTGTCGCAGGCTCCGGCGTAAAACTCGAAATAGCGTGACAGCGCAGCCGCATCGGCCCTTGCCTGCTTGACCGGCTTGCCGCAGTCGCGTTGCTCAAGAAGGGCCAGTTCGCCCGCGTGTTGCGCCACCTTGGCAGACAGTTTCATCAGCATACGACCACGTTCGGCGGCCGTCAGCCGACCCCAGCCATGGTCCATGCTGTGGCGGGCGGCGTTGACGGCTGCATCGATGTCGGCGGCGTCGCTGCGCTGCAGTTCATCAAAGGGCTGGCCATCGGAGGGGTCAATAACTGCGATGGTGCGGCCGCTGTCGCTGCGGATCGAGGCGTTGGCGATGTAATTGAGTTGCATGGTGTGGATCACAGTGTCTGGGAATGGCTGCGCCCGGTAAAGGACGCTGCAGCGCTGGCTGGCTGGCCGGCGCGCAAGAGTGCGCGTGCAAGTTTAAGTCAGCTGTCGGTGGCCCGCTCGGCTCTGGTCAGTTCCGACGCGCCAGTCAGACTTCCATGGTGGAGGTCAAACTGAACCGCCTGGCCACCACGATGCCGGCGAAATCCATGGAAGTGAAACGCTGCCTACGACATCAGCTTGATTTCTTCAAGCGGCAGGGCCCTGGGCACCGGCTGCCGCCCGCAACACGACCAGCAGTTCCTTGGCCTGCACGCGGTCGCCTGCCACCACATACACCGCTTCGACTTCGGCATTGCGGTCGGCGGCCACATGGGTCTCCATCTTCATGGCCTCCAATGACAACAGCGTGTCGCCGGCGTTGACGCGCTGACCCACAGCCACGGCGACATTGACGATGGCGCCTGGCATCGGCGCTGCCACGTGCCAGGGGTTGCCGGGCTCGGCCAGCGGGCGCGCGCCTTCGGCCGCTTGCGCGTTGGCCGAGGCCACACGCACCGTGCGCGACTGGCCGTTGAGCTCGAATTGCACCTTGTGCGCAGTCTCGCCGTCGTCGGCGATTGACTGCAGGGCCACCAGCAGGGTCTTGCCCGGGTCGATCTCCAGCGCCAGTTCCTGCTGCAACTGCGGGCCGTAGAAAAAAACCGGTGTCGGTAGCACCGAGGTGTCGCCGTTCTCCTGCACGTGGGCGCAGTAGTCGCGCATGACCTTGGGGTACATCAGATACGAGGCCAGCTGGAACTCGTCCAGCGCCATGCCGCACTCGGCTTCGGCATCAAGGCGCGCAGCCGCCAGGTCAACATCGGGCAGGTTGTCGCCCGGGCGGTAGGGCGCTGGCGGCGCCTCATCCGCGCCAAGCTTGAGCACTTTTCGGCTGACCTCAGCCGGAAAACCGTCAGGCGGAAAGCCCAGCTCGCCCTTGAACAGCGACACCACCGAGGCCGGAAAGGCCACCTCGCGCGCCGGGTCGAGCACGTCGTTCGTGGTCATGTCGCTGGAGACCAGCATCAGCGCCATGTCGCCGACCACCTTGGACGAGGGCGTGACCTTGACGATGTCGCCGAACAAACGGTTGACGTCGGCATAGGCCTGCGAGACCTCGGTCCAGCGGTGCGCCAGCCCGAGTGAGCGCGCCTGCTCGCGCAGGTTGGTGTACTGGCCGCCGGGCATCTCGTGGCGGTAGACGTCGGCCGTACCGCTGCGGATGTCGGCTTCGAAGGGCGAGTAGAAGCGGCGCACGCCCTCCCAGTACATGGCGGTGGCGTGCAAGGCGTCGCACGACAGGCCGGGGTCGCGTTCGGTGCCGGCCAGCGCCGCCGCAATGGCCGACAGGTTGGGCTGCGAAGTCAGGCCGCTCATCGAGTCGATTGCGCCATCCACCGCATCGCAGCCGGCCTCCACCGCCGCCAGCACCGATGCCGCCGATGCGCCGCTCGTGTCGTGGGTATGAAAGTGCACCGGCAAGCCGGTCTCCGCCTTGATGGCCTTGACCAGCGCTGCCGCAGCGCGTGGGCGGCAAATGCCGGCCATGTCCTTGATGCCGATGATGTGCACTCCGGCCAGTTTCAGTTCGCGTGCAATGCCCAGGTAATAGGCCAGGTCGTATTTGGGTCGCGAGGTGTCGAACAGGTCGCCGCTGTAGCAGATGGCGCCTTCGCATAACTTGCCGCTCTCGAGCACGGCGTCGATGGCCACGCGCATGTTCTGCACCCAGTTCAGCGAATCGAAGACGCGGAACAGGTCGATGCCACCGTTTGCAGCCTGCTGCACGAAGTGGCGCACCACGTTGTCGGCGTAGTTGGTGTAGCCGACGGCATTGGAGCCGCGCAGCAGCATCTGCAGCAGGATGTTGGGCGCGCGCTCGCGGATTTGCGCCAGCCGCTCCCAGGGGTCTTCTTTCAGAAAGCGCAATGCGACGTCGAAGGTCGCCCCGCCCCAGCATTCGAGCGAGAACAGCTGCGGCAGCGCGCGTGCCACATAGGGCACGATGGGCAGCATGTCGGCGGTGCGCATGCGCGTGGCCAGCAACGACTGATGGGCGTCGCGCAGCGTGGTGTCGGTGACCAGCACCTGCTTTTGCGCGAGCATCCACTGCGCGAAACCGGCCGGGCCCAGCGCCTGCAGTCGCTGGCGCGTGCCGTCGGGCACCGGGCTGCTGCGGTCCACCTTGGGCAGCACGGGTTTGGGCAGTGGCAGTGCCGGCAGGGTGCGGCCTGCCACCTCGGGGTTGCCATGCACCGCGGTCTCGGCCAGAAATCGCAGCAACTTGGTGGCGCGGTCACGGCGCACCGTGAACTCCAGCAGTTCGGGCGTGTCCTCGATGAAGCGCGTGGTGACTTCGCCGGCAGCGAAGTCCGGGTGGTTGATCACGTTTTCCAGAAACTGCAGGTTGGTGGCCACGCCGCGGATGCGGAACTCGCGCAGCGCGCGGTCCATGCGCTGGCTGGTCTCGATGGCCGTCGGCGCCCAGGCCGTCACCTTGACCAGCAGCGAGTCGTAATACGGTGTGATCACGGCACCGGTGTAGGCCGTGCCGCCGTCCAGCCGGATGCCGAAGCCAGCCGCGCTGCGGTAGGCGGTGAGCCGGCCGTAGTCGGGCAGAAAGCCGTTCTCCGGGTCTTCGGTGGTCACACGGCATTGCAGTGCGTGGCCACGCAGCGGCATGTCGGCCTGCAGCGGCACGCCCGTAGGGTGGCGGCCGTCCTGCGTCTCCTGGTTGACGCCGATGTGGCCGCCTTCGCTGATGCGGATCTGGGCGCGCACGATGTCCACGCCGGTGACCAGCTCGGTCACCGTGTGCTCGACCTGGATGCGCGGGTTGACCTCGATGAAGTAGCAGCGCTTGTCGTCGGCGTCCATCAGGAACTCGACCGTGCCGGCATGGGTGTAGTTCACCGAGCGCATCAGCGCCAGCGCGCTTTCGCACAGCGTGGCGCGCTCTGCTGCGTCCAGATAGGGTGCCGGGGCGCGCTCGACCACCTTCTGGTTGCGCCGCTGCACCGTGCAATCGCGCTCATGCAGATGCACGATGTTGCCGTGCAGGTCGCCGAGGATCTGCACCTCCACGTGGCGCGCGCGGCGGATCAGCTTCTCGAAATAGATCTCATCGTTGCCGAAGGCCGACAGCGCCTCACGCCGCGAGGCTTCCAGCGACTCTGGCAGGTCGGCGGCGGATTCGATGACGCGCATGCCGCGCCCGCCGCCACCCCAGCTGGCCTTGAGCATCACCGGATAACCTATGCCCTCGGCAAGGCGCTGGCACTCGGCCAGATCCAGTGGCAGCGGCGGCGTGGCCGGCATCACCGGCACACCCGCAGCCACCGCCGCGTGGCGTGCCGCGACCTTGTTGCCCAGGGTGCGCATCACGTCGGCGCTCGGGCCGATCCAGCGCAGGCCGGCCGCCACCACGGCGTCGGCAAAGTCGGGGTTCTCCGACAGAAAGCCATAGCCCGGGTGGATGGCGTCGACGCCGGCGTCTCGCGCGATGCGCAGAATGTCCTCGCCGTCCAGGTAGGCCGCCAGAGGTTTCTTGCCTTCACCCACGAGGTAACTCTCGTCGGCCTTGAAACGGTGCAGCGATTGCCGGTCCTGCTGGGAGTAGATGGCCACGGTGCGGATGCGCATCTCGTTGGCGGCGCGCATCACGCGGATGGCGATTTCGGAACGGTTGGCGATCAGGATCGAGCGGATTGGTTCTGGCTGCATGGCGATATTTCAGGGTTAGGGTCTCAAGCTGCATTCTGCCGGTGAACATGCGAAAAGGCCCGCCGAAGCGGGCCTTTTCAAAGGCGCTGGTGCGCCCCGAGGTTCAGCGACTGACGACGCTCGTAATCACTGTGGCCGGCACTGCGGCAACAGTAATGGCCACCGGTTCGGCAACTGCGCCAGTGGTCTTGGCCATGGGCGGATGGAATTGCATCACCAAGGGCACGATCAGCAGCGCAACGATGTTGATGATCTTGATCAGCGGGTTGATGGCCGGGCCGGCCGTGTCCTTGTAGGGGTCACCCACCGTGTCGCCGGTCACGGCGGCCTTGTGCGTCTCGGAGCCCTTGCCACCATGGTGGCCGTCTTCGATGTACTTCTTCGCGTTGTCCCAGGCACCACCACCGGTACACATCGAGATTGCCACGAACAGGCCGGTCACGATGGTGCCCATCAGCAGGCCGCCCAATGCGGCGGGACCCAGCAGCAGGCCGACCAGGATAGGTACGACCACCGGCAGCAGCGACGGAATCATCATTTCCTTGATCGCAGCGGTGGTCAGCATGTCGACGGCCTTGCCGTATTCCGGCTTGGCCGTGCCTTCCATGATGCCCTTGATCTCGCGGAACTGGCGCCGCACTTCGACTACCACCGAACCGGCGGCGCGGCCTACAGCCTCCATCGCCATGGCACCAAACAGGTAGGGGATCAGGCCGCCGATGAACAGGCCGATGATGACCATCGGATCGCTCAGGTCGAACTTGACGATGCCGCCGTAGGACTCCAGCTTGTGCGTGTAATCGGCGAACAGCACCAGCGCAGCCAGTCCGGCGGAGCCGATGGCGTAACCCTTGGTGACTGCCTTGGTGGTGTTGCCCACTGCATCCAGCGGATCGGTGATGTCGCGCACGCTGGCAGGCATCTCCGCCATCTCGGCAATGCCGCCGGCGTTGTCGGTGATCGGGCCATAGGCGTCGAGGGCGACCACGATGCCCGCCATGCTGAGCATGGAGGTGGCGGCAATCGCAATGCCGTAAAGGCCGGCCAGGGTGTAGGAGACCCAGATGGCGATACATACGAAGATCACCGGCCAGGCGGTGGAGCGCATCGACACGCCCAGGCCGGCAATGATATTGGTGCCGTGGCCGGTAGTCGAAGCCTGCGCGATGTGTTGCACCGGGGCGTATTGGGTTCCGGTGTAGTACTCGGTGATCCATACCAGCACGCCGGTCAGCACCAGACCGACGGTGCAGGCGCCGAACAGCGCCATCTGGCTGCCCGTGGCGTTGATCGCGTTGTCAGGAATCAGCCAGACGGTGACGCCATAAAACGCCACCAGCGACAGGACGCCGGCAACCGCCAGGCCCTTGTACAGAGCCGGCATCACATTCGTCATGCCGGGTGAGGCCTTGACAAAGAAGCAGCCGATGATGGATGCAACGATGGATACTGCGCCTAGCGCCAACGGGTACACCATCGCGCTGGTGCCGGCATTGGTGACCAGCAGCGCGCCCAGCACCATGGTGGCGATCAGCGTGACCGCATAGGTCTCGAACAGGTCGGCCGCCATGCCGGCGCAGTCGCCGACGTTGTCACCCACGTTGTCGGCAATCACGGCCGGGTTGCGTGGGTCGTCTTCCGGAATGCCGGCTTCGACTTTTCCCACGAGGTCAGCGCCGACGTCGGCACCCTTGGTGAAAATGCCTCCGCCCAGTCGCGCGAAGATCGAGATCAGCGAGGAGCCGAAGGCAAAGCCGATCAGCGGGTTGAGCATATGGGCCAGATTGGCGTCGGCCGCGGGGTTGGGGCCGACCAGGAACCAATAAAAGCCGGTGACACCGAGCAGGCCCAGGCCGACAACCAGCATGCCGGTGATGGCGCCGCCGCGAAACGCGACGTCCAATGCCGGGCCGATGCCCTTGGTCGCAGCCTGCGCGGTACGCACATTGGCGCGTACCGAGACGTTCATGCCGATGAAGCCGCAGGCGCCGGACAGCGCGGCACCCACCACGAAGCCGACAGCGCTGGATCCGTCAAGGAACAGGGCGATCAGGATGGCGAGCACTACGCCGACCATGGCGATGGTCTTGTACTGACGTGCGAGGTAGGCTGCGGCGCCCATCTGGATGGCGGCCGCGATTTCCTGCATGCGCGCGTTGCCTGCATCCTGCGAAAGAATCCAGCTGCGTGCCCAGAAGCCGTAAGCCACTGCGATTAGCCCGCAGACAAGTGCCAATATCAGCACCGAGTTGCCTGTCATAGTCGTATCTCCCAATCAAGCAAGGACACAGCTAGCCGCTAGTCGGCAGCCATTTTCCTTGAACAGTCCAAGGACCTGGTTTATGCATAAGGGGCACAACGCGTGCCGTGCCCGGCTGCGTTGCTTCCTCGTGTTTCCCGGTCAGGAGTCGATTGGCCAACGCGCAAACTGTAACTGAAAACTATCGGCTTTCCGTTTGCGCAAGGCGTGCGTCAGTAAAATCAGGGTTAATACCAATTCTGCCCATCTACTTCAAGAGAGCGAACCAGCCATGTCCTTGGACAACGTCACCCCTGGCGACAACGTGCCCGATGCCTTCAACGTGATCATCGAAATCCCGATGAATGCGGATCCGGTGAAGTACGAGGTCGACAAGGCCACCGGCGCCATTTTTGTCGACCGCTTCATGAGCACGTCGATGCACTATCCGACCAACTACGGATATGTGCCCAAAACCGTCAGCGGTGACGGAGACCCGGTCGACGTGCTGGTGATCACGCCGGTGCCGTTGATTCCGGGTGTTGTCGTGACCTGCCGGCCGATCGGCATTTTGAAGATGCAGGACGAGGCGGGGGACGACGGCAAGGTGCTGGCAGTGCCGATTGACAAGATCCTGTCGATCTACACCCATTGGCAGAAACCGGAAGACCTCAATCCGTTGCGGCTCAAGACGATCGCCCATTTCTTCGAGCACTACAAAGATCTGGAAGTTGGCAAATGGGTCAAGATCCTGGGTTGGGAAGGCGTCGATTCGGCGCGCAAGGAAATCATGGACGGCATGGCGAACTACCAGCGTTCGCTGGCCGAATAGGCTCGGTCGAGGCCGCACGAGGGCGGGGCATAGGCCCGCCCTCGACGTCCGCAACGGTCGAAACCCGGCTAGCCGCGCTTCGGATCGGGAAAGATCAGGCCGTGTAGCCCGCGCTTGCGCTGGAACGGTGTCCATTGCCCTTCGGCCTGGGCCAGCCGGTCGGCCAGTACCCACCAGGTGCTGGGGTTCAGGCCCAGCCCGACATGGCTTGCCAGCACCTCGACGTTCTCCGTGTGCGGATTATTTTGGCAACGCGCCTGCTGGCTGGCCTGCCATGCGACCACGCCGTCGCTGCGGGAAAAAATGGAACTGGTGGGCACGGCCGGTGCCCGAGGCAGATCGTAACGCCGGGTCTGCTGTTCGATGTCGTGGCCGCTGGCAAACCGGTATAGCCGCCAGGCATTGGTGCTGCTGGGTTTTCCCGCAAATGGCGTGCCCAGCGTGATCACGCTGCGCACATGGTCCGGCATCAGTTTGGCGAGTTCGCGCGCGTAGATTCCGCCCAGGCTCCAGCCGACCAGGCTGGCCTTGCGTCCGCTGAGTGCGACGGCCTCTTCGAGTTGCTCCTGGGCGCGCCGCAATACGCCCGCGCGGGGCCCGAAATTGAACCCCTGATTCCATCCCGTTGGTGCATGGCCGAGGTGCTGCAGGTAGCTGCGCAGCGGCAAGGTGGACGCGTCGCTGGCCGACAGGCCGGGGAATACGATGACCGGATGGCCATCGCCGCGCGGCGCGCGCTGCAACGTGAACCAGGCCGGCAATACCGCGCCGAATTCCCAGGGTGCGCGCAATTCCATCGCCATGAGCCAGGCTTTGGGAGGGGGATGAGACAGGTATTCGGCGTTTTCCGTCATCTTGGCGGCAAGTGTCGCCCGCCATCGGGACCCGACTCCTGCTGTCTATTGTTGATGCGGCAATGGTGCCACAGACATGTCAGGGCGGGAAAAGCGCCAGTCGCGGTCGGGACTATGGCGTTATCGTCGGTATTTGCATAATCCTGTCTGGCGCGCAAAGCCAAGATGACACACTATTCGGAGATCCATGCCATGACACTCAAGCTCTGCGGCTTTTCAGCCAGCAATTACTACAACCAGATCAAACTGCAGTTGCTCGAAAAGCAACTGCAGTTCGAAGAAGAAATGGTTGCGACCGGCAGTACCGAGTCGGCCGTGCTCGAGCGTTCGCCCATGGCCAAGGTGCCGTTCCTCGACACGGGCATCGGTTGCATCTCGGAGTCCATGGCCTGCGCCGAATACATCGAGGCCCAGTATCCGCAGCATGCACTGCTGCCGTCCGATCCGTTTGCCGCGGCCAAGGTGCGCGAGTTGGTGATCTACATCGAGTTGCACCTTGAACTGGTGGCGCGCGAGTTGTACGCGGAAGCCTTTTTTGGCGGCAAGGTCAGTGACGCGGTCAAGGAGCGTACGCGCAAATTGCTCACACGGGCCGCCGTTGCCTTTGGCCGCATTGCCATCTTCAAACCCTTTGTCGCCGGTGACCAGTTCACCTTGGCCGACTGTGCAGCCGTGGTGCATCTGCCGATTGTGTCGAGTGCCAGCAAGATCATCTACGGCGAGGATCTGCTCGCGGCTTTGCCGGTGCGGGACTACTTGAAGACCATGGGCGAACGGCCGACGGTGGCCAAGGTCAACGCCGATCGCAAGGTCGACACCTTGCGTTTGATGGCAGCGGCCAGCGCGAAAGGCTGAACAGGGCTCGGCGGTTCAGGGGTTGCCGCTCCTGAACGGGTTGCGCTGCCCCAGTTCAGCCATGTATTGGCCTATGCCCTTGCGCTCACGTTGCAGGTAATCGTCGACCGCATCGGAAAAGGCCGGATGTGCCAGCCAGTGCGCGCTGGTGGTCTGTACCGGCAGCAGCGCACGGGCCATCTTGTGCTCACCCTGCGCCCCGCCTTCGAAGCGGCGGTAGCCATGGGTGATGCACCATTGCAGTGGCTGGTAGTAGCAGGCTTCAAAATGCAGACAGTCGACCCGCTCCAGCGCGCCCCAGTAGCGGCCGTAGGCGACCTTGTCATCGGGTTTTTCCGGATTCGGGTCTGACAACGCGATCAGGCTGCAGGCCATCGGCCGCCCCTCGCGCTCGCCGATGAACAGCAGCCAGTTCTGCGCCATGTCCTGCGCCATGCGGTGAAAGAAGTCTCGGCTCAGGTAGGGCGCATTACCGTGTTCGAAGTAGGTGCGTTCGTAACAACGATAGAAGAAGTCCCAGTCCTGCGCTGAGATAGCGCTGGCGCTGGCGCTGCGAAACACCACGCCGGCCTGTTCCACCTTGCGTCGCTCCTGACGGATCTTCTTGCGTTTTTCCTGATTCAGGCTGGCCAGGAAGGCGTCGAAGTCACGGTAGCCTGCGGCGCTGTTGGTCCAATGAAACTGGACGTTGTGGCGCAGCATCAGGCCTGCGCTCTGGCAGGCGACGACATCGGCCGCGCTGGCAAACAGCAGGTGCAGCGACGACAGGGCGGACTGTGTGCACCACTGCACCAGTGCCTGCGCCAAGGCCTGACGTGCCGCCGCGTCCCGCGCCAGCAGCCGGGCGCCGGGAACCGGGGTGAACGGTGGGGCCACAACAGCCTTGGGGTAATACGCCAGCCCATGCTGGTGATAGGCGTTCGCCCAGGCATGGTCGAACACGTATTCACCGTAGGAGTGGTCCTTCAGATACAGCATGCAGGCGCCGACCAGCGTGCGCCCCGCGCCGGCCTCTGGGTCGCGCTGTTCCCACAGGCACAGCAGCCGTGGCGTCCAGCCGGACGCTGGCGCGGCACTGCCACTTTCGTGCAGCGCGGCCAGGTATTCATGGCGCATGAACGGCGTCGCTTCGCTCTGCTGCGCGAGCAAGGCGTTCCACTCGGCGCGCGCAATGGCCAATGCAGAGTCGTGAACCTCGATGACATAATTGCTCCGACTCACGATGGCTCCCCGCCGGCCGCCGCCTGCCGTGCTCTCGGGTCGGCGCTGTGAGCGCCGGTCGCCGTCCTGTTCCCACCCACGCGTATTGATTTCATGAATCTCAAGATCTGTGTCGCCCAACTCGACTTTGTAGTCGGTGATATGCCGGGCAATGCGAAAAAAATTGTCGAAGCGGCGCAGGCCGCACATGCAGACGGCGCCTTGTTGATGCTGACCCCGGAATTGTCGATCTGCGGTTATGCCGCGGAGGACCTGTTTCTGCGTCCCGCCTTCATCCAAGCCTGCGATGATGCCGTCAAATCGGTGGCGCAGGCGCTCGCGGGGTTAAATGGAATGACGGTGGTCGTCGGCCACCCCACAGGCAGCAGCGAACGGACCCGTTCGGTCGCCACGCAAAAGCGTTTCAATGCGGCCAGCGTGCTGTGCGAGGGACGCGTGCTGCACACCTACGCCAAACGTGAGCTGCCCAACTACCAGGTATTTGACGAGCGTCGCTATTTCACCCCTGGCAACGAGACCTGTGTGTTCGAGGTGGGTAGCGGGCCTGATCACCTGCGTGTGGGGTTGCTGATCTGCGAGGACGCCTGGTACGAGGAGCCGGCGCGCCTGGCGCGGGCGGCGGGTGCGCAGGTGCTGGCGGTCATCAACGCATCGCCGTTTCACGTTGGCAAGGGCGGTGAACGCGAGCAGATCATGCGCGAGCGGGTGCGCGCCTGTGGGCTGCCGATGGTGTATTCGCATCTGGTCGGCGGTCAGGACGAGATGGTGTTCGAGGGCCATTCGTTTGCGCTCAATGTCGATGGCGCCGTGGCCGCGCGGGCTCTGAGTTTTCGCGAGCAGCGCTTCATGGTGACTGCCACCCAGGGCGTCGATGGTGTGCATCTGGCCGGCGAGATCGCGCCCGAGCGCGGCGCGGACGCCGACCTGTGGGATGCGCTGGTGCTGGGCGTGCGCGACTACCTCGGCAAGAACGGATTTCCGGGCGCGATCCTGGGCTTGTCCGGTGGCATTGACTCGGCGCTGGTCTTGGCGGTCGCGGTGGACGCGTTGGGTGCGGATCGGGTTCGCACCGTCATGATGCCTTCGCCATATACCGCCGACATCAGCTTGATCGATGCGCGCGAGATGGCTAGTCGTATGGGCGTACGCTACGACGAAATCTCCATTGCGCCGCAATTTGAGGCCTTTCGCACCGCGCTCGCGCAGGAGTTCGCCGGATTGCCGGAAGACGCGACCGAAGAAAACATCCAGGCGCGCGTGCGTGGCACCTTGCTGATGGCCTTGTCCAACAAATTCGGCGGCATTGTGCTGACCACGGGTAACAAGAGTGAACTGGCCACCGGTTATTGCACGCTGTACGGCGACATGGCAGGCGGTTTTGCCGTGATCAAGGATCTGGCCAAGACCACGGTATACCGGCTGGCGCGCTGGCGCAACGAGAACGATCCCTATGGCCGCTGTGGCGCGCCGATCCCGGAACGCATCATTACGCGAGCGCCCAGCGCTGAATTGCGGCCCGACCAGACCGACCAGGACAGTCTGCCGCCATACGAGGTGCTCGACGCCATCATCGAGCGTTACATGGAAAATGACGAGTCGATTGCCTCCATCATCGCCAGTGGCGTGCCGCAGGCCGACGTGGAGCGCGTGACCCGCCTGATCAAGCTCAACGAGTACAAGCGGCGCCAGGCTCCGATCGGCATTCGCGTCACGCATCGCAGTTTCGGCAAGGACTGGCGATACCCGATCACCAGCAAGTTCCGCCAGTAGACATATCGGTCCAGTCGGACGGCGACGGAATGGCGCTATGCTAGGAGAGTTTGAAACCTGACGCCGGATTTTTGCGCAAGAGGCCCGTGACAGGGTTGCAGATCCGGTTCGTACCAAGAAAGCCGTAGTGCCATGAAGCAGATCACCGCCATCATCAAACCCTTCAAGCTGGAAGAAGTCCGCGAGGCGCTGGCCGAGTGCGGCGTCAATGGCCTGACGGTGACGGAGGTCAAGGGTTTTGGCCGTCAAAAGGGCCATACGGAGCTTTATCGCGGTGCCGAGTACGTGGTTGATTTCCTGCCAAAGGTGAAAATCGAGGTTGTGGTGCGCACCGAGGACGTCGAGGCCTGCGTTGACGCTGTGGTCAAGGCGGCGCGCACCGGCAAGATTGGTGACGGCAAGATTTTTGTCACTGCGGTCGAGCGCACCGTGCGCATCCGTACCGGCGAAGAGGACGAAACCGCGATCTGAGGCAGCCGTCAGATCTTGTCCAGCCGGGCCTGCGAACTCAGTCCGGCGGCCTGTACCAGATCGATCAGCAATGGCTCCGGCATGGTCCCGACCTGCAGCATTCCCATCTGCCAGTCACTCATGAACTGCTGGGCAACGCAGTGATGCAGGAAGGCGAGCAGTCCATCGTAGTAGCCGTCAGCGTTGAGCAGGCCGATCGGCTTGTCGTGGTAGCCCAGCTGGCGCCAGGTCCAGGCTTCAAATAATTCTTCGAATGTGCCGATTCCGCCGGGAAGCGCCAGGAAGGCGTCGGAGCGCTCGGCCATCATGCGTTTGCGCTCGTGCATGGTGTCCACGACATGCAACTCCGTACAGCCCTGATGGGCCACTTCCTGCTGCACCAGGCTTTGTGGAATGATGCCCACCACCTGGCCGCCGGCCGCCAGCGTCGCGTCGGCGACCATGCCCATCAGTCCGTTGCGCCCGCCGCCATACACCAGCTGACCTCCATGGGCACCGATCCACCGACCGGCCGCCCGCGCCATTTCGCCATGCGCAGGGTCAACTCCGGGGCTCGAACCGCAATAGACGCATACCGAGAACGACGGCGGCCGGGTAGGTGTTTTGTCGACGGGTTTCATACTGCAAACCTATGCCAGAGCGCGCCAGTCCAGACGCAGATACAGAGCAACAAGCTGAGCAGCACCGCTGCACTTCCCATGTCCTTGGCGCGTTTGGACAAGGCATGCCACTGCAATCCGACACGGTCGACCGATGCCTCGATGCCGGAGTTGAGCAGTTCCACGATCAGCACCAGCAACACCGATCCGGCCAGCAGCGCGAATTCGAGCCAGTTTTGGCCGAGCCACAGCGCCATTGGCAACAGTACCATGGCCGCCAAGGCCTCCTGACGGAATGCCGTCTCGCTCCAGCCGGCGCGAAGCCCGGCAATGGAATACAGGGTCGCGTGCCACATCCGAGACAATCCGGTGCGGTTCTTTTGTGGGTTGGAATCGGCTGGCAGGTCATCTGGCCGGGTGTTTGATGCGGGCATGCCAGCATTGTCGCGCAGCAGAAGCGGGCCACGGGCGGCAGGCGGCGTGATTGCGCGTTTCGGCGTCGATCAGCGACGCGGTAGGCGCGGGCGGCTGACCAGCCGCGTGCCGGCCAGCACGTCGTGCCAGAACTGTTGTTGCGGTTGAAACCGGCTCAGCAAGGCCCACACCAAGACCCAGCCGGTCATGATGACGAGGGTTTCCGCCCCGGTCAGGTCAAACGGCGCCACGCCAGCCAGAGGCGGCAGGAACCAGATCCAGCTCAGAAGGTAACGCAGCAAGGCGCGCGCCTGGGTCACGGGCCTGCCCGCGACATCGACCAGCGCAATATCCCAGGTCTTCATCGCCAGCGTCTGGCCGCGGGCCCAGAACCAGGCGAAATAGATGCCGAACACGACGAACAGGAACGCCTGCAGCGCGTGGCGGTTGTCCATGGCATTGCGTGTCTGGCTCAAGGTGCCGAACAGATAGCCGGCGATGAACACCACGCCGAACAGCAGCATGCCTTCGTACAGCCAGCAGGCCATGCGGCGCATCAGCGGGGGCGTGACGCCAGGTGCGTGCGGCGTCGCGGTGGTGGGGGGGAGGGGGCGTTGCTTGTTTGCACAGGTCGGTGGGGTTTCACGGTGTCGCGGCACTGGCGGGGGCCTTGGCGCGCTGGGCAGCGCTGGAGGCCGCCGGCACCTCGGAGCGGGTGACAGGCACGGCCGCCAATTTGCCTGATGTGTTCTTGGTGACGGCAGGTGCGGCACCGGTGGCTTGGGATTTGGCCTGTGCCGCGAATTGTTTCTTTTGCGCCGGGCTCAGGGCCTGGTAGGCCTCCCAGTGAGCCTTCTTTTCTTCATGCGTAAGGTCACGCGCGCGCGTGAAGTTCAATCGCACCTGATTGCGCTGGGCCGAGCTGAGCGAGGCCCATTCCTTCATGCGGCCATGCAGGGTCGCCTTGTCCTGTGGCGACAGGGTCTTGAAGTTGGCTGACAGGGCAATCCACTTGCGTTTGCGGTTGCTGCTGATCTCACTCCAGACAGAGGCCAGGGGCGCAAGCGCCTCTCGCTGGACCGGCGTCAGCGACTTCCAGGTTGGCGATGCCTCCGATCGTGCAGCTGTCACCTTGGTGGCTGGTGCTGGCGCAATGTTGGCACCGGTCGGGCTTTGCGCCAAGGCCCATACACCTGGCAACAACAGAGCCCATACGGCCAGTTGCACATGCCGTAACCACCGGGTGGCCTGGACGGGCGTAAGTGATGAAACCGTGGCCATGCGGGACTACTGCGACTGCGCGCGACTGACCTTCAGGAATTGCGAAAAACCCGGGTCGGCATAGGCGGCCAGGGGCAGGTCATCCGTCAGCAAGGCCGCGTCCAACTGGGCCATTTCCTGCGCGATGCGGTCGTTTTGGGTCGAGTGGATCGCAATCAAGCCCAGCACCAGGGCCAGCAAGGGCAGCACAACGCCGATGCGGTTCCACCAGCTGACGTGTTGCTCCCGTGTGCCCAGGGTCGCGGCCGGGCCGCCGCCCAGCGCCAGTGCCACGTTGTGGTTGGCAACGATCTTGCGTTTGGCAACTGCCTGGGTGCGGGCAAATCGCAGGCGTTCAGAGATATCGCGCGGCAGCTCGTCGCACCCGTCGGAAAGCCGCGCGGCAATCTTCAGTGCAAAGCGCTCCTGCAGGATTTCGGTCTGGTATTGGCGTGAAATTGTCATATGCTTATTCCCTTTGCGCGCAACGCGGTACTCAGTGCATGGACTGCACGCGAGCAGTGCGTCTTGACGCTGCCTTCCGAGCAGCCCATGGCCAGGGCTGTTTCCGTCACGTCCATCTCCTCCCAGTAACGCATCATGAACGCTTCCCGTTGACGCGGCGGTAATTGTTGTATCTCCTTTTCGATCTCCCTGCAGCAACTGGGCCCTTTGGGCCGCGTGCTGTGCGCTTTCGGTTTGCGGTGTCGACGTGTCGTCGGTCAGGGTTTCGAGCAGGTCGAAATCACCGTCGTCTTGCAACGCCTCGAAATCGCCCATGTTGGAGAACAGCGCATTGCGCGTCTTGTTGCGGCGAAACCAGTCCAGTGTGCAATTGGACAGGATGCGCTGGAACAGCATGGGCAGTTCCGCGGCCGGCTTGTCGCCGTAGTGTTCTGCCAGCTTCATCATGCTTTCCTGCACGATATCGAGCGCCGACTCCTCATTGCGCACGTGGTAGACCGAGCGCTTGAACGCACGCTTCTCGACGCTTTTCAGGAATTCGGACAGTTCTTGTTCGGTTGCCAAGTGGTGTGAACGGGTTGGAGCCGGCGATTATCTGCATCGCAAAATCACGCGATTTTGGCGGGCCCCGCGCGGCCGCGATATTGCGGTGCGATAATGCCCGCTGCAAATTAAACAGCAAACGGGTCATGGTCCGGCGCATTATTGATTGCGCTTATGGCTCTGGCCTCAAGTTCCGACGCGGCGTCACAAGCGTTTGCGAAGGGGCACCCAAGGTCTTTCGTCAGAGAAATTCACAAAGGTTCATCATGGAAATCTCCAAGGCAGAGCTCAGCTCGGCGGCTGCAGCGACTAACGCTGGCCGCACCACAGCGATTTCTGCGCCCGTGCCGGAAATGCGCGGCGCCGAAATCCTGGTCAAGGCCCTGCAGGCCGAAGACGTCAAGTACATCTGGGGCTATCCAGGTGGGGCGGTACTGCACATCTACGACGCGTTCTACAAGCAGGACACGATTCAGCACGTGCTGGTGCGCCATGAGCAGGCGGCGGTGCATGCGGCCGACGGTTATGCGCGTGCCACCGGCGATGTCGGTGTGGCGCTGGTGACCTCCGGGCCGGGTGTGACCAATGCGGTGACCGGTATTGCGACTGCCTACATGGACAGCATTCCGATGGTGATCATCACCGGCCAGGTGCCCACGGCGGCGATCGGTCTGGATGCGTTCCAGGAGTGCGACACGGTCGGCATCACCCGCCCGGTCGTCAAGCACAACTTCCTGGTCAAGGACGTGCGCGACATTGCCGAGGTAATGAAAAAGGCATTTCACATCGCCCGTACTGGCCGGCCGGGTCCGGTGGTGGTCGATATTCCGAAAGACGTCTCGTTCAAGATGACGCCGTACCACGGCTATCCCAAGTCGGTGGAGATGCGCTCGTACAACCCGGTGCGCAAAGGCCATGGCGGACAGATTCGCAAGGCCTTGCAATTGCTGCTGACGGCCAAGCGCCCCTACATCTACACCGGTGGCGGTGTGTTGCTGAGCAATGCGTCTGCCGAATTGCGCACCCTGGTCGACATGCTCGGATACCCGTTCACCAACACCTTGATGGGACTTGGCGCCTACCCGGCGAGCGACAAGAAGTTTCTGGGCATGCTGGGCATGCACGGTACCGTCGAGGCCAACAATGCGATGCAGAACTGCGACGTGCTGCTTGCCGTGGGTGCGCGTTTCGACGACCGGGTGATCGGCAATCCCAAGCACTTTGCGCAGAACGAACGCAAGATCATTCATATCGACATCGACCCGTCGAGCATTTCCAAACGGGTCAAGGTCGACATTCCCATCGTTGGCGATGTCAAGGATGTGCTGAGCGAAATGCTGGCCATGATCCGCGAGAGTCCGCTGCGCCCGGACGCCGACGCGCTGGGCGCATGGTGGGAAACCATCGAGCAATGGCGCAAGCGCGATTGCCTGAAGTACGACATGGGCAAAGGCGACGTCATCAAACCCCAGCACGTGATCGAGACCTTGTGGAACATGACCAAGGACACCGAGACCTACATCACCTCCGACGTGGGGCAGCACCAGATGTGGGCGGCGCAGTACTACCGCTTTGATGAGCCGCGGCGCTGGATCAACTCGGGCGGCCTGGGCACCATGGGCGTGGGCATTCCCTATGCCATGGGCATCAAGCTGGCCAAGCCCGAGAGCGAGGTGTTCTGCGTCACCGGCGAGGGCTCGGTGCAGATGTGCATCCAGGAGCTCTCGACCTGCCTGCAATACAACACGCCGATCAAGATCGTGTCGCTGAACAACCGCTATCTGGGCATGGTGCGCCAGTGGCAGGAACTCGACTACGAAGGTCGCTACAGCCACAGCTACATGGACGCGCTGCCCAATTTCGTGAAGCTGGCCGAGGCCTATGGCCATGTCGGCATGCTGATCGAAAAGCCGCGGGACGTTGAGCCGGCGTTGCGCGAGGCGCGCAAGCTCAAGGACCGCACCGTCTTCATGGATTTCCGCACCGACCCGACCGAGAACGTGTTTCCGATGGTCAAGGCCGGCATGGGGATCACCGAGATGCTGCTCGGATCAGAGGATCTGTAGACCGCGGATCCTGCCCAAGGGCCGCCCGGGCGACATGTCGCCACGCCGCGGCCACCCAACCTTTGATGCGTCTATTGCTTGCCAAGTCTGGTCGTTACCGCGACCAGGGGAGGGCAGCGAAAAGAGGAATCTCATTCATGAAACATATCATTGCAGTCCTGCTCGAAAACACGCCGGGCGCCTTGTCCCGCGTCGTCGGGCTGTTTTCCGCGCGTGGCTACAACATCGAGTCACTGACGGTGGCGCCCACCGAAGACGCCAGCCTGTCGCGCATGACGATTCAGACCACGGGATCGGACGATGTGATCGAACAGATCACCAAGCACCTGAACCGCCTGATCGAAGTGGTCAAGGTCGTCGACCTGACGGAGGGCGCCTACACCGAGCGCGAACTGATGATGGTCAAGGTGCGCGCCGTGGGCAAGGAGCGTGAGGAGATGAAGCGCATGGCCGACATTTTTCGCGGACGCATCATCGACGTCACCGAGAAAAGCTACACCATTGAGTTGACGGGTGTGCAGTCGAAGAACGACGCCTTTCTGGAGGCGATTGAACGCAGTGCGATTTTGGAGACGGTGAGGACCGGATCGAGCGGGATTGGCCGCGGCGAACGGATTTTGCGAGTTTGAATTATTCAGTTAAGGAGAAGAGAAATGAAAGTTTTTTACGACAAGGACTGTGATCTGAGCCTGATCAAGGGCAAGACCGTTGCCATCATCGGCTACGGCAGCCAGGGCCATGCCCACGCACAGAATCTGAACGACAGCGGCGTCAAGGTCGTCGTCGGTTTGCGCAAGGGTGGCGCTTCCTGGCCCAAGGTCGAGAAAGCCGGCCTGAAGGTCGCCGAAGTGGCCGAGGCCGTCAAGGCCGCCGACGTGGTCATGATCCTGCTGCCCGACGAGCAGATCGGCACGGTCTACACCAACGACATCGAGCCCAACATCAAATCCGGTGCGTCGCTGGTGTTTGCGCATGGCTTCAACGTGCACTACGGTCTGGTCACGCCGCGCGCTGACCTGGACGTGTGGATGGTGGCGCCCAAGGCGCCTGGCCACACCGTGCGCGGCACCTATGTGCAGGGCGGCGGCGTGCCGCACCTGATCGCGATTGCCCAGGACAAGTCGGGTCGCACACGCGAACTGGCGCTGAGCTACGCGATGGCCAATGGTGGCGGCAAGGCCGGCATCATCGAGACCAACTTCCGCGAAGAGACCGAGACCGACCTGTTCGGTGAGCAGGCCGTGTTGTGCGGCGGTACGGTCGAACTGATCAAGGCCGGCTTCGAGACCCTGGTCGAGGCCGGTTATGCGCCCGAAATGGCCTATTTCGAATGCCTGCACGAACTCAAGCTGATCGTCGACATGATTTACGAAGGCGGCATCGCCAACATGAACTACTCGATCTCGAACAACGCCGAGTACGGCGAGTACGTGACCGGTCCGCGCATCGTCACCGGCGAGACCAAGAAGGTGATGAAGCAGGTGCTCAAGGACATTCAGACCGGTGAATACGCCAAGAGCTTCATCCTGGAGAACAAGGCCGGCGCGCCGACCCTGCTGAGCCGCCGCCGCCTGACTGGCGAGCACCAGATCGAAAAGGTGGGCGAGAAACTGCGCGCCATGATGCCCTGGATCAAGAAGAACAAGCTGGTCGACCAGACCCGCAACTGATGATGGCGCCGACTGGCGCTTGAAACGAAGGCCACTGCGGTGGCCTTCGCTGTTTTTGGCACAGCTGTGCCAGGCCATGGGTCGGCAATGGGCTGACTTACACTTGGTGCGTTGTTTTGTGTGCTGGTTCAGCGGGGCCGGACGGTTGGCTGCACCGAGCGCAATCGATGTTTCTGCCGGTGGTGGATAGCGCCGGTGCGTCGGCGATCCCGTGTGCCGGCCAAGCGGATTTGGAGATACTCGATATGCCTGAAAGCACGGATTTGGAGTTGCTGGAAGCGGAGACCGTCGTCCTGACAAAGCGGCGCAAGGGTCTGTACATACTGCCCAACATGGTGACGCTGGCGGCATTGTTTGCCGGCTTCTACTCGATCGTCATGGCCATGAACGGCCGCTTCGACATGGCAGCTTATGGCGTGTTCTGCGCCATGGTGCTCGACAGTCTGGATGGTCGTGTCGCGCGCATGACCAACACGCAAAGCGCGTTCGGTGAGCAAATGGACTCGTTGTCCGACATGGTGTCGTTCGGTGCGGCGCCGGCGCTGATTGCCTACGAATGGGCGCTTGCGCGGTCTCGGCCGCTGGGGCTGGATTGCCGCCTTTGTCTACTGCGCCTGCGCGGCCCTGCGGCTGGCGCGTTTCAACGTCAATACCGGGGTCGTCGACAAACGCTTCTTCCAGGGCCTGCCGTCGCCGGCGGCCGCAGCGCTGGTTGCCGGTTTCATCCTGGTGATGACCGAACTGGGTATCAAGGGGCCGCAAGTGGCATGGCCGATATTTGCCTTGGCGCTGTATGCCGGGCTGACGATGGTCACCAATGTGCCGTTCTACAGCTTCAAGGATCTGAGCATGAAGAAGAGCGTGCCGTTTCCGGTCATCGTGCTGGTGGCGCTGGCGATCGGTGCGGTCAGCATCGATCCGGCCAAGGCGTTGCTGGGTCTGTTCGGCGCGTATGGCGTGAGCGGCTACGTGGTTTATGTCTGGCGCCGCTACAAGGGCGAACAGACCAGCGTCATCAGCACATCGACCGACGAGCCCGACGAACGCGGCCTGCACTGAGCCTAGAAACGGCAGTTGACCGCTTGCGTCTCGCTGGCAGCCCGCAGGCACACTGAACAACGAGGCCACGATGTGGTTCACCAGTATGGTGACAGCGCTACGCACCCGAGCGCACCCCGCTGAACGCGCCATGCGGCGTTGTTCGTCCTTGCGCACAGAAGTGCGCGGCGTCCTCTCGCCTTGCCTGGCACGCCCATCGGAGTACGCTCGGGCGCGTTCAACTGCCGTTTCTAGGCTGAGAGCGTGAGAGGTAATCGCTTGAGCCTTGGTCCGCATCGGCACCTGTGCTACATTGCGGCGCATGACACGGATTGCACTAGCGCTACTAACGGGAACCCCTTACGGGCGAAGACGTTAGCGCGCGCTAATCGATCAAACGGCTCGTATGCACCAGCAACGAGCCGTTTTTTTTGTTTCAAGGTTGCTGGTTTCGATCAATGAAGGAAGCGCAAGATGTTGAAACAACCCAGTAGCAAGTACCCGGCCTTTTTCCCTGTCGTCCGCGTCTGAATTCGTCGGCGATCCAAAATTCATTTCTGCAGGAGAAGCATTCCATGACCGACAAACTCATCATTTTCGATACCACCTTGCGTGACGGCGAACAGTCGCCCGGAGCGTCGATGACGCGGGACGAGAAAGTGCGCATTGCACGCCAGCTCGAGCGCCTGAGGGTAGACGTGATCGAGGCCGGCTTTGCCGCCAGTTCCAACGGCGACTTCGAAGCGGTCAGGCGATTGCGCAGCAATCAAGGACTCGACGATTTGCTCGCTTTCGCGCGCGAACGACCGGGACATCTCGCGCGCGGCCGAAGCACTCAAGGGTGCCAACCGCGCGCGCATCCACACCTTCATCGCAACCTCGCCGCTGCACATGGAGAAGAAGCTGCGCATGACGCCCGATCAGGTGTTCGAGCAGGCCAAGCTGTCGGTGCGCTTTGCGCGCAACCTGGTCGACGACGTGGAGTTCAGCCCGGAGGACGGCTACCGCAGCGATGTGGATTTCCTGTGCCGCGTGTTGGAGGCCACCATCGCCGAGGGCGCGACCACCATCAACGTGCCCGACACCGTGGGATACGCGATCCCCGAGTTGTACGGCAATTTCATCAAGAACCTGCGCGAGCGCATCCCGAACAGCGACAAGGCGATCTGGTCGGTGCATTGCCACAACGACCTGGGCATGGCGGTTGCCAACTCGCTGGCCGGTGTCAAGATCGGTGGTGCGCGCCAGGTCGAATGCACCATCAACGGACTGGGTGAGCGCGCCGGCAATTGTTCGCTCGAAGAAGTCGTCATGGCGGTCAAGACCCGGCGGGACTATTTCGGCCTGGACATGGGCATCGACACCCAGCACATCCTGGCGGCCAGCCGCATGGTCAGCCAGACCACCGGTTTTGTGGTGCAACCCAACAAGGCGGTGGTGGGCGCCAATGCATTTGCGCATGCTTCGGGCATTCACCAGGACGGTGTGCTCAAGGCGCGCGATACCTACGAGATCATGCGCGCCGAAGACGTGGGCTGGACCGCCAACAAGATCGTGCTGGGCAAGCTCAGCGGGCGCAATGCATTCAAGCAGCGCCTGGTGGAACTGGGTGTCGTAATGGAGAGCGAGGTCGACATCAACACCGCGTTCGCCCGCTTCAAGGAACTGGCCGATCGCAAGAGCGACATCTTCGACGAGGACATCCTCGCCCTGGTCAGCGACGAAAGCGTGACGCACGACAACGAGCAGTATCGGTTTTGTGTCGTTGTCGCAACAAAGCGAGACCGGCGAGCGGCCGCAGGCACCATCGTGTTCACCGTGGACGGCAAGGAGATCACCGGCAAGTCGGATGGCAATGGGCCGGTCGACGCCTCGCTCAAGGCGATCGAGTCGCACGTGAACAGTGGCGCCGAAATGGTGCTGTATTCGGTCAACGCCATCAGCGGCTCGACCGAAAGCCAGGGCGAGGTGACGGTGCGCCTGCAAAGCAGCGGCCGCGTCGTCAATGGCGTGGGCGCCGATCCGGACATCGTGGTGGCGTCGGCCAAGGCTTATCTGAGTGCGCTCAACAAGTTGCATAGCAAAGCTGAAAGAGTACCTGCACAAGGCTGGATAAATCCCTGATTGCGAGTTTGCTTCAAATAAGTACCGCAAGTGGTTGATCTTGCGGTACTTTCTTCTTTACACTTGATGACCGACCCTGCCGCGTCAACTGATGCGACCCGGGTCCCGTTGCGTTATCTGAGGCGAAACCATGAAACAACTTGCGCGCTTGCTGGTGCTTTTCTCGGTCTGCATGGCTTTTTTGGCACTGCCGGTCCAGGCCGCGAATAGCAAGAGCAAGACGTCTGTCACGAAATCGGTCAAAAAGTCTGCCACGGTAAAGCGTGCCACGGCAGGCAAGCGCGTGACGAGCAAGAAGGCCGTGGGCGCGAGCCGGCGCAAGAAGGTGGCGTGCAGTCGTCGCCCGGCCCTCGTATGGCGAGATGGCCGGTCTGCACAACAAGAGCGATGCGCTCGATCTGAAATCCAGCGTGGCCTAGTGATCGACCAGGACACCCGCGAAGTGCTGTTTCGCAAGAACGACCTGGCCGTGCTGCCGATCGCCTCGTTGACCAAGCTGATGACCGGCCTGGTCATCAACGAAGCCAACCTGCCGATGGACGAGATGATCGCCATCACCCAGGACGACGTGGACACCGAAAAGGGCAGCCGATCGCGGCTGCGCGTCGGGACGGATGCTGAGCCGTGGCGAACTGATGCATCTGGCGCTGATGTCCAGCGAGAACCGCGCCGCCCATGCCTTGGGTCGCAGCTTCCCGGGCGGCATGAATGCCTTTGTCGCGCGATGAACGACAAGGCGCGCGAGCTGCGGCATGAAGGACACCCGGTATGTCGAGCCCACCGGCTTGTCGAGCAAGAACCAGTCGAGCGCGCAGGATCTGGCCAAGCTGGTGAACGTGGCCCATGCGGATGCCAACTTGCGCGAGCTGTCGACCTCGCCCAACCATGAGGTGGCGGTGGGCGACCGGACGCTGCAATATCAACAATACCAACCGGCTGGTGAACAATCCGCGCTGGGAGATCGGCCTGCAAAAGACCGGCTATATCTGCGGAGGCTGGTCGTTGCCTGGTGATGCAGACCACGGTGGCCGGGCGCAACCTGATCATGGTGTTCCTCGATTCGGCCGGCAAGCTCAGCCGGCTCGGTGACGCCGAGCGCGTGCGCCGCTGGGTCGAGACCGTGGCGTCGGCGCCAAAGCTGCGTTAAGCGCAACTGGCCCGGCTGCTGCCACGCGGGCGGTCAGCGCCCGGTTCAGGCGCGAAAGCTGCCGCCCGGGTTGTAGCCCAGGGTCTGTGATATCTCCTGCGCTGTGGCCTGCAGTGGACTGAGCCAGGACTCCTCCAGCCGACTCGCAGGCGCGGAGATCGACAGGCCCGCCACCAGCTTGCCCTGGTCGTCGTAAATGCCCGCAGCCATGCAGCGCACCCCGAGTTCCAGTTCTTCGTTGTCCTGCGCGTAGCGGTATTGGCGTACCTTGGCCAGCTCGCGCTCGAGCGTCGCGAGCTGCGTGATGCTGTTGCGGGTCTGCCCATGCAATCCGGTGCGGCTGGCATAGGCGCGCATGCGCTGGACGTCGTCGGCGGCCAGAAACAGCTTGCCCACCGACGTCAGGTGCAGCGGTGCGCGCCCACCGATGGCGCGCACCACCTGCATGCCGGAGCGCTCGCTGAATGCGCGTTCGACATAGACGATCTCGTCGCCCTGGCGCATGCTCAGGTTGACCGGTTGCTGGATCCGCTTGTGCAACTCGCGCATCGGCGCCCAGCGCGGCGTCGCGCACGCTCAGGCGGTCCTTGACGAGATTGCCCAGTTCCAGCAGACGCATGCCCAGGCGGTAGCTGCCCGGCTGGGCCCGCTCCACATAACGCCCGATCGCCAGGTCGTTGAGGATGCGGTGCGCGGTCGAAGGGTGCAGACCTGTCTTTTCGCTGATGTCCTTGAGCGATATCGCGTCTTCGCGCGAGGCCAGCACATCCATCAACGCGAACATGCGTTCGATGACCTGGACGGCCGGGGTTGCCGGAAGATCGTGATTGGTTTTCTTCATTGCGGTTGTGTTTTCGCGCGCACATGTCGATGCTTGGTCGTCCGGCGCTTCCAGGCGCCGTCGACCCGGATCTGTTGTGGTCTGAAGCGGGCCTTGTAGTTCATCTTGTCGCTGGCTGCGATCCAGTAGCCCAGGTACAGGTAGGGCAGGCCCATGATGCGGGCCTGTTCGATCTGCCACAACACGCTGTAGGTGCCGTAGCTGGCATGGGCGTCGGGTTCGTAGAAGGTGTAGACCGCCGAGATGCCGTCCTCGAGCACGTCCAGGATGGACACCATGCGCAGCGCGCCTTCACGGCCGTTGACGGCTGGCTCGCGGAACTCGATCAACCGGGAGTTGACCCGGCTTTGCAGCAGGAACTGCGTGTACTGCTCGACGCTGTCGTGGTCCATGCCGCCGCCGGCATGGCGTCCGTTCTGGTAGCGCAGGTACAGGCGGTAATGGTCGGGCGAGAAGCCGAGCTTGCTCACGCGGGCCTGCAGTGCGGCGTGTTGGCGCCAGGCCCGGCGCTGGCTGCGATCGGCCTTGAACGGCCCGACCAGAACACGCAGCGGAGTGCAGGCATTGCAGCCGTCGCAATAGGGCCGATAGGTGAACAGGCCACTGCGCCGGAATCCCTGGGCAACCAGTTCCGAGTAGGTGGTGTTGTTGATCAGGTGGCTGGGCGTGGCCACTTGCGAACGCGCCTGCTGACCCGCCAGATAGCTGCACGGGTAGGGTGCAGTCGCATAGAACTGCAGTGTCTGAAGCGGTAGATCCTTGAGGTGCGTCACTGGTTTGCGTCCCGTTCGGCCAGGAGTTGCTGCCAGTATAGAGGCTCGAAAAACCAGCGCGGACCGGTATCGGCGCAGGCAGCCAGCGCAATGCGCGCACGAATTGGGAACGCGGTATTTCCGCTGCGCCGAGCGATGCCAGATGGCGGGTGTTCTGCTGGCAGTCGATGCTGCGAATGCCATGGGCCCGGCAAAACGCCACCAGCGCTGCCAGGGCGATCTTGGATGCGTCGCGCGCCTGTGCAAACATCGACTCACCGTAGACCGCCTTGCCGATGGCGACGCAATACAGGCCGCCGACCAGTTCTCCCTCGACCCAGGTCTCGACGCTGTGGGCGTGGCCAGCCTGGTGCAGCCGCAGGTAAGCCTGCTCCATTTGGCGGCAGGATCCAGGTGCCCGGCGACGCACCCTGGCGCGGACTGCCAGCGCATTGGCTGATAACGCGGGCAAACGCGGAGTCGATGCGAATCTCGCAATCGGCCGAGCGCACAAAGCGGCGCAAGGTCTTGCGCATGGACGGGTGCAGTCGGAAGTCATCGACCTGCAGCACCATGCGTGGATCGGTGCTCCACCACAGGATCGGTTGCCCGTCGCCAAACCATGGAAAGATGCCCTGCCGGTAGGCCGCCAGCAGCGTCGTCACGTCCAGCGCGCCGCCTGCGGCCAACAGCCCCGGCATGCCGCTGGCATCGTCCATGGCCTGCGTCACCGGCGGAAAGGCGGCGCCCGATTCGAGCCAAGGTATCGTGGGTTCTGGAGTCTGGCGCATGGCGCGAACTTTAGCCCATTCATCTTTTGTGGTCGCAGGGGCCCAGCGCCGGGGAATACGTGCTTTTAGCCGCTAGAATACGGGCTCGTCGGGGCGTAGCGCAGCCTGGTAGCGCATCTGGTTTGGGACCAGAGGGTCGAAGGTTCGAATCCTTTCGCCCCGACCATCATTTTCCGCATTTCCAATCAGATCTTCAGGTGAGCAGACCTGCTGGTCTTGCGAAATTGTCTACTTTCTGGCCGCAGTCAGTTTATCGGCGTACGTAGCCGACCGACGCTTTACACCTGCCGCCAAGGCAAACCGTGCTTGCGCCAGCCGCCGAGCATGCCGCGATGGTGCTCTGCATCAAGCTCACCCTCAAAACCCTCCAGCACGTTGGCAACACTGGAAAAACCCTGCTCTTCAAGCGCCATGCCGGCGTCGACCGACCGCTTGCCACTGCGACAAATCAGGATGATGGACCGGTCTTTGCGGCCGGCCATGCGCAGCACTTCGTCAGCAAAATGCGGATTGATCTCGAAGTCAGGCTCGGTGTTCCACTCGATGTTGATGGCTTCCACCGGATGTCCGACGTAGAAGAACTCTGCCTCGGTGCGGCAGTCAATCATCATTGTGTTGGGGCTCTCCTGCAGGACTTCGTGTGCTCGTTTCGGGTGCAGATGTTCCATTTCGACTCTCCTTGGCACGAATTCTAGTTAAGAGAGACGGCAACTGGTTCGACAAACTACTTATATCCAAACCACATTGGGTTATATGTCGAGCGTCTCCGTCTCCGTTAGTCACTGCGCCAGTGCGCCTGCTATTTGGTAGCTAATCGGTATTTTGGAGATGGCCATGCCAACGCCAATTCATGGCGGGGTTTGGGCGTTTGCAAGTCGTTGATTCACAACTGACCTGATAACATACCCATGGCTTGGGAGCAGAGGGACGAAGGCTCAAGTCCTTTCGCACCGACCAACGTCTTCTTGTCTTGCTCCTGCACACCTGCCCGTAGCTCAGTTGGATAGAGCATCAGCCTTCTAAGCTGAGGGTCGGGGGTTCGATCCCCTCCGGGCAGGCCAAACCCCAAGCCATTCATTGCTATATAAACTGTAGCGAAAATTCCGCGGGGCTACGCTGGGGCACGCAGGTTGACGTCGATATCGCGCAACGACTCGCGATACGTCAACTGGGCGAAGGCCATCGAGAAGAACTGGTCCAGACAAGAGAAGTCCTTGACCTTGTGTTCGCCCCGATGGGCGGCCACGCAACGGCGAAATGTGCTCAGAGGCAGATACGCCATGAGCTGCGAAAACACGAGCTTGCCCTGGTGCATGGCGGTCCTTCGCGTGACAACGCAAAAGATCGCAAGTCTGACGTTCGACGTTCAAATCGAGACCAGACACAAGCACCGAATTCGGCAAGCAAATCATTAACTTACGACGTCCTGATGTGAAAACGTTGGGACACTACCGAGGGCAAATCATTGCGCACGGGAGCAACGGCCATGCCTATCAGCTGTCGGTGACAGCGGTGCCTGAGCCGGAGACCTGCGCCCCGATGCTGGCCGGGCTTGGATAAATTGGGGGACTCAGGTTCCGGATCGGGCGTCGCACCACCTAAGCGACAAAGGCGGCAGCTACCGCCTCGCAACTCCACCAACCAAGTATCCCGGCCTACTTTCTAGGGTCAGGCTATGTGAGCCATAGCGGGCCGGTAACGCACAACTAGTGCGCCGGCTATTGGACGTTCTGGAAGGTTTGACGCGCGATTAAGCTGCAGCAAGCACCCTCTGTGGGCCAAGCTCATACGGTCCGAGGGCGCCAGGCGTTGACGATGGCCACCAACGAGAGCATGACCGGCACTTCGACCAGCACACCCACGACGGTAGCCAAGGCAGCACCGGAATTCAGGCCGAACAAGGAAATCGCCACCGCCACGGCCAGTTCGAAGAAATTTGACGTGCCGATCAGGCAGGCCGGGCCGGCAATGTTGTGCGGTAGCTTGAGCAGCCTGGCACCCCACCAGCCGATGAAGAAGATGCCGTAGGTCTGAAGCACCAGGGGGACGGCGATAAGCGCGATCACGAAGGGCTGATCGACTATGGTGCGGGCCTGAAAGCCAAACAGCAAGACAACCGTGGCGATCAGACCCACCACCGACCAGGGTTTCAGGCGTGCGACGAAGCTGCTCAGCGCGTCGGAAGACCGTTTGACCAGCATCTGGCGGGTGATCATGCCCGCCAGCAAGGGCAGCACCACGTAAAGAACGGTCGAAAGCACCAGCGTTTCCCACGGCACGGTGACATCCGTCACGCCCAGCAGAAAGGCCGCGATCGGGGCAAAGGCGAGCACCATGATGAGATCGTTCACCGAGACCTGGACCAAGGTGTAGCTGGCATCGCCTTTGACAAGTTGGCTCCAGACGAAGACCATCGCCGTGCACGGTGCAACGCCCAGCAAAATCATGCCTGCGATGTACTCGTTGGCCATTTTGGGATCTACCCAGGCAGCGAATACATGCTGAAAAAACAGTATGCCCAGCGCTGCCATGGTGAAGGGTTTGATCAGCCAGTTGATGACCAGCGTGAGCATCAGTCCTTGGGGCTTCTGGCCCACGTTCTTCACCGCGCGCCAGTCGATCTGGATCATCATCGGATAGATCATGACCCAAATCAGGACGGCGACGACCAGATTGACCTGGGCGAGCTTCAGCGACGCCACTACCTGGAAAACCCCTGGCATCACCAGTCCCAGGCCCACCCCGGCGGCAATGCCCAAAGCCACCCACACCGTCAGATACCGTTCAAACAAACCCATGTTCAGCTCCAGAAGTCATGAAAGAAAACGTCAGCAGCAGGAGGGTTCGGCTGTGCTGGCATCGCAGCATGAAGGCCTGGTGTCGGATGACACCGCGGCAGGGGCGCGGGCGCATCAAGCTCCCGCTTCGACACGTGCGGGATCGGCGGCAAAGAGCCGCGAATAGAAGGCGACACTCTGGGGCAGATCGTCGCCATGAATACGAACGTGGAATCTTTTCACAATGCTCTTCTTTCGGTTTGGCAGTCGAAGCAGACAGCATCTGGTGACAGGCACTCTGCCCCCTGACAGCAGCTGTTGGCGAGATAGCGCAGCAGTTGGTTCATGGAGTCGAACGACGCGCGGTAGATCAGGTTTCGTCCCTGGCGCTGCGGGCTGATCAGGCCCCCATGCACAAGCGCTTTGAGGTGAAACGACAAGGTGTTGGAAGCCACCTCCAGCTTACCTGCAAATGCGCCGGGCGCAAGCCCTGCATTGCCCGCCACCATCAAGGCGCGAAACACCCTCAGACGGACGTCCTGTGCCAAGGCGGCCAAAGCGCGCACAACTCCAGTTTCTTGCATGAATCAATAGTACAGCGGGTGTTGAATCCTATTGCTCAATCCATCGACCGGCTTGGCCTGGCCGGTGACAAGTGAAATATGATCGGGCACTCATGGAATATGTGCCGGTACCTGTTGATCTGCTGGAGATTGGAAAGACGATTCCGGTCGACCTGTGGGACCGGTCGGGCAAGTTGCTGCTGCGCAGGGGCCATAGCCTGACCTCGGAACAGCATCGGGAGATGCTGGTCGCACATGAGGCGTCGATGACCGAGAGCGATGCACTGGCCTGGACCCGGGGTTACGAGCGCATGTTGCAGGCGATGCTGCGCGACGGCAGCAGTGCCGACGAGATGTCGCGGCTGACGATGCCCGGCGAGATCTCGGAGCGCGACTATCTGGATGAGCCCGATGACCCGTTCGACGGTTTGCTTGATCTGCGCCAGCGACTGCAGGTGTTGTTGTATCAAGGCCATGGAGCCGAGAACGCAGTGCGGCAGATCGACGATTTGCGCAGCAGGGTCCTGGAGTTGCTGGCCAAAGAGCCCGATCAGTGTCTTTTCGTGTTGTTCCAGGCTTTGGCCAATCCGGTACTGGGGTATTGCGCCTCCCATGCCTTGTTGTCGGCCATGGTGTGCGAACTCACCGCCGTCAAGCTCGGCATGGCACGGGCGGCACGCCGGTCGCTGTTTCGTGCCACCTTGTTGATGAACATCGGCATGGCCCGCGCTCAGGACCTGTTGTCCACGCAAAGCGGTATTCCGAGCGACAGACAGCGCATGCTGATCCGCGAGCATCCGCAGATGAGCGTGGAAATCCTGCGCATGCTGGGGCTCCAAGATCCGGATCTGTTCGACATCGTGTTGTGGCACCACGATCCGGATGGCGCCGGTGCGCTGGCCGCCAACCGCCAGGCACGTCACCTGCTGCGCGTGGTCGACATCTTCGTGGCCAAGCTGGCCGCACGCAAAACCCGCCTTGCCATGTCGCCACTAAGTGCGACCAAGGCCATGGTGCTGGACGCGTCCGCTGACGCACCGATGCTGGCTTCGGCTGTGGCGACGGCTGTCGGTTTCTATCCGCCCGGTACCTATGTGCAATTGGTCAATGGCGAGAAGGCGGTGGTCGTCGCCCGTGGCGCGCGGGCCCATGAAGTGCAGGTCGTCAGCGTCGTCACGCCGGGCGGCATGCCCTTGGCCCAATACCAGTTCCGCGACGCGGGCGAATCGCGTTTTGCGGTGCGCGCGCCGGTGAACGCCGAAAAAATCAAGGTCCAGGTCAATTTTGAGCGCGCATACAAGGCCTTTGCCGACCGGGCGCGCTGACTCGCGCGCCGACTGGCAGCGTCATACGCCGTAAGGCACCCAGATATTCTTGACCTGACAGGCCTGACGCAGAAACTCCTGGCCGCGGCCTTGGCCGACCTTGTGCCACAGCCGTCCCCGGGCGCCACTGACCCAGCTGCGCTTGAGGTTGCTGGCCGAAAGCCGCTCGACCTCGGCGCAACCTGCGGCGTCGCCGTCATGGCGCCAGACGGCATCCACGTCGCCGTGGCTGGCCAGCACCGCCGCCAGATCCTTGCCCGCGTTGGTGACGATGTTGACTACGCCGTCCGGCAGGTCGGAGGTGTCGAGCACCTGGTACAAGTCGGTGGCCAGCAAAGGCAGGGCCGCGGACGGCAATACGACAACCCGATTGCCCAGCGCAATGGCCGGCGCCACGAGTGCGATCAGGCCCAGCATCGGCGCCTCGTCCGGGCAGACGATACCGATTACCCCGAGCGCTTCGTTGAGCGCCGTCACGATGCCATGCATGGGCGGCTGATGCACCTGGCCGTCGTACTTGTCGGCCCAGGCAGCGTAGTAGAACAGGGTCTCGATGCTCGCATCAAACTCATCGGCCGCCTGCTGCCCGGTCTGCACCAGAGACAGGGTCTGGACAAAACGATTGCGCTGCGCCTGAAGGTTCTCGGCCAGGTAGTACAACACCTGGGCCCGTCCATGGGCGGTGTTGCGCTCCCAGCCGCCGGCCTTGCGCGCGGCTTCGACGGCATTGCGGATGTCCTTGCGGTTGCCCTCGGGCAGCACCGCCACCAGCTTGCCGTTCAGTGTCAGCGGGCGGCTGTACCCGCCGTCGGGTCGCACCTGTTTGCCGCCGATATACAGCTTGGCCGTGCGGTCGATCTCGGCCGGTGCGGGAACCAGGCGTGATGCCTTGGAAGGCCGGGGCCGGGCCGGGCGCTCGTCATCCTCGCGCGGTACCAGATACTCGAGCAGGCCTTCGCGCCCGCCTTCGCGGCCAAAACCCGATTCGCGGTAACCGCCAAAGCCGCAGCTTGCGTCGAACTGGTTCGTCGTGTTGATCCACACCACGCCCGCCTTGAGCCGCGGTGCTACGTCCATGCGCCAGGCTGATCGACTCGCTCCAGATGCTTGCGGCCAGCCCATAGACGGTGTTGTTGGCCAGTTCCACCGCCTCGGCCGGTGTGCGAAACGGCATGCTGACCAGTACCGGACCGAAGATCTCCTGCTGCACCGCGGCGCTGGCGCTGCCGATGTCAGTGATCAGCGTGGGCGGATAGAAACACCCCTGGGTCGGCAGCTTGGCACCGGCCTGGTAGATGCTGGCGCCGTCTGCGCGCGCCAGCGTCACATAGTGTTCGACGCGCTCGCGCTGGCTGGTGTCAATCAATGCGCCCATGTCGGTGGACTTGTCCAGAGGGTCGCCGACACGGATCATCGCCATGCGCTGGCGCAGTTTGTCCAGGAAGCGGGTCTGCTATGCCTTCTTGCACCAGCAGGCGCGAACCGGCGCAGCAGACCTGGCCCTGGTTGAACCAGATGCTGTCGACCACGCCCTCGACCGCGCTGTCGAGGTCGGCGTCGGCGAACACGATGGTGGGCGATTTGCCGCCCAGTTCCAGGCTGATCTTCTTGCCACTGCCAGCCGTGGCCTCGCGGATCTGGCGTCCCACGTCGGTCGATCCGGTGAAGGCAATCTTGGCGATGCCCGGATGGGCGACGATCTCCTGGCCGGTCGCGCCATCACCAGTGACGATGTTCACGACGCCGGGCGGCAGGCCGACTTCGGCGCAGACATGGGCGAACAGCAATGCGCTCAAGGAGGTGAACTCGGCCGGCTTGAACACCACGGTGTTGCCGCAGGCCAGTGCGGGCGCAATTTTCCAGGCCAGCATCAGCAAGGGGAAGTTCCACGGCACGATCTGGCCAACGACGCCTACAGCACGGTAGCCGGCGAATTCGCTATCGAGCAGTTGGGCCCAGCCGGCATGGTGGTAGAAGTGGCGGATCGCCAGCGGGATGTCGATATCGCGTGTCTCGCGGATGGGTTTGCCGTTGTCCAGGCATTCGAGCACGGCGAACAGTCGGCTGTGCTTTTGCAAGGCCCGGGCCAGCGCATACAGGTGGCGCGCACGACCGTGCCCACCCAGCTTTTGCCAGGGGAGCAGGGCTGCGGTTGCCGCGGTCACAGCGGCCGCGACATCCTTCTTGCTGCCTTGGGCGATCTGGGCCAGCAAGGCGCCGGTAGCCGGATTGCGCGTGTCGAAATGCGCTGCGCCCGCGCTCCATTCGCCGTTGATGTACAAGCCGAAGCGCTTGCGTTGAGCCGCCAGCCACTGCAGTGCGGGTTCGGCGGACTCGGGGGAGGGACCGTATTCCATGGTGGTCAGGAGTTCTGGGATGGTGGGCATGATGGGCAACAGGGATGTTTGTGACGGTCAGCGCGGCTCAAGGCATGGCATGCCGATGGGCGGCAGAGTATCGGCCGGTGACGAAGTGTTCGAGCTGGCGTTCGATGTCGGTGAGCAGGCTCGAGGCCCCGAAGCGGAACAAGGTGGGCTGGAGCCAGGCGTCGCCCAGTTCTTCCTTCATCAGTGTCAGGTATTGCAGCGCCGCGCGTGCGCTTGAAATGCCGCCGGCCGGCTTGTAGCCGACCTGGAACCCGGTCAGGGCCAGGTAGTCGCGGATGGCCCGCACCATGACCAGCGAGACCTCCAATGTGGCATTCACGCTTTCCTTGCCGGTTGACGTCTTGATGAAGTCGGCGCCGGCCATCATGCACACCCACGATGCGCGTGCCACGTTGTCCAGCGTCTGCAACTCGCCGGTGGCCAGAATGGCTTTGACATGGGCCTCACCGCAGGCCGCGCGAAACGCCTGCATCTCGGCATACAGTGCCGCCCAATCGCGCGTGAGTACATGGCGCCGGCTGATGACGATGTCGATCTCGCGCGCACCCGATTGCACCGACAGCTCGATCTCACGCAACCGCGTCTCCATGCTGGACAGGCCCGCCGGGAAACCGGTAGACACTGCGGCAACCGGGATGTCGTGGCCCTGCAGCGCGGTCACGGCGGGCGCCACCATCTCGTGGTAGACGCAGACAGCGCCAGTGTGTAGACCTTCCAGGCTGAGCGCGGCCATCAGGTCAGGGCGCAGCGGCTGACGTGCCTTGGCGCATAGACGCGCCACCCGTCCTGGCGTGTCGTCGCCGGACAAGGTGGTCAGGTCCATGCACTCGATGGCGCGCACCAGCCAGGCGGCCTGGTATTCCTTTTTCTGCGAGCGGCGCGCACCCAGCGTCTGAACGCGGCGCGCCACGGCGTTCTGGTTTACCCGGATGGCCTCGATCAGGGATAGGTCCAGCGGCATTCCGGCATTGCGGATCGGATGATTCATGGTGACGGATCTCAGCAGCGGGAAGAGGGACGTTGGCCCAGGTTTTGCAGGTAAGCGGGTACCAGCCGCATCAGGTCGGCAGCGCCGACGGCGGCGTATTTCAAGGTCTGTTCGTGCGACAGGGCGGTGTCGGACATGCCCTCGGCCAGGTTGGTCACGGTGGCTATCGCCAGCACCCTGAGACCGCAGTGGCGCGCCGTGATGACTTCGGGTACGGTGGACATGCCTACCAGGTCGGCGCCCAGGGTGCGCATCATGCGGATCTCGGCCGGGGTTTCGAAACTCGGGCCACTGGTGGCCAGGTAGACGCCTTCGTGCCATGCAATGCCCAGCGTGCCGGCGGCGTCATGCAGCAGTTGGCGCAGGTCCGCATCGTAGGCATTGGCCATGCTCATGAAGCGCGGGCCGAAGCGCTCGTCGTTGCGCCCCACCAGCGGGTTGCCCGGCAATAGATTGATATGGTCGTTCAGTGCCACCAGACTGCCAGGGCCGGCGTCGGCGCGCAGCGAGCCGGCGGCACAGGTCAAGAGCAGGGACTCGCAACCCATCTGCTGGAAGGTGCGAATCGCCGAGCTCATGACGTCGGCGCCCTGGCCTTCGTAGAAATGGCTGCGCCCCTTCATGCACAACACGGCCACCCCGCCCAGTGAGCCTGCGACCAGCACACCGGCATGGCCGTCGACGGTGGAAATCGGAAAACCCGGCAAGTCACCGTATGGCAGCACAACCGCGTCCTGGATCTGGTCGGCCAGGCCACCGAGGCCGGAGCCGAGCACCATCGCCACACGGGGCGCAAAGCCGGGCAGATGCCGGCGCAATACGGCCTGTGCTGCCATCGGGTTGTCGGAAATGGGTTCTGCAGGCGTCACGCGTGGTGTCTCCTTGATCGGTTGGTCATGGCTCATGGGCAGGGTACACACGGCAAACGCTGTGTTGCCGACAGCGGTGACGTACTAGCCATCGTTGCGGTCCTGCCAAGCCAGGATCATTGTCACTGAATTCATGGGCGCCGCGATCGGTACTGCCCGTTGCGATCATCGTCTGCGTGCCTGAAGCGATGGTTTTGGCGTGCACGCGTAGGTTCATGGGTTAAAGTCAAAGCGTCAGGTCCTCCCGCCGCTTGCCGCGTCCATTGCATGAAACAACACCCGCATTTCTTTTCATCGTTGCAGGGGGAGTTGTACGACTGGCGCCTATGGGGCGCCCGTGCCGTGGTGATGGCCTTTGCCGCTATGGCCGGTCTGACCGTGGTCGCGCTGACCTGGATGAGCGAGGCCGCATTCGAGCATTTCCGCGAGGTGCAGCAGCAGGCTTGGTGGATGCCCTTGTTGTGGACCCCGGTGGCCACACTGGCCATCGTCTGGGCCACGCGCAAGTTCGCGCCCGGTGCGGCCGGCTCCGGAATCCCGCAGGTGATGGCGGCCTTGTCGCCCGAGGTCACGTCGCCGCTGCGCCATTTTTTCGTTTCGATGCGCCTGAGCATTTCCAAGATGGTGCTTACCAGCATGGGTTTTCTGGCCGGGCTCTCGCTGGGCCGAGAAGGGCCGTCGGTGCAGGTTGGTGCCGGCGTCATGCACAGCTGCCGGCACTGGATGCCCAAACGCGGCGTGGTATCGGACCACGGCTTGATGATTGCCGGCGGTGCGGCCGGTATCGCGGCGGCGTTCAATACCCCGTTGGGCGGGATCATGTTCGCGATTGAGGAGTTGTCACGCCGCCCCGAGCAACGCAGCAACGGTCTGATGATGGCGGCGATCGTGCTCGGTGGTCTTATGTCGGTGTCGGTATATGGCAACACCAGTTATTTCGGCATCGTTGGTGCGATCCGGGTGGATCGGCTCGACCTGCACATGTTGTTGCCGGGCCTGCTGGTGGCCGTGGCCTGCGGGCTATTGGGTGGACTGTTCTCGCGCTTGCTGATCGTCTCGCTGTCGGGACAGTCCGGTGACTGGTTCAGCCGCATGCGGCGTCGCTTTCCGCTGCGGTTTGCGGCCTTGTGCGGCTTGCTCGTGGCGGTGATCGGCGTGGCCAGCCAGGGCAGCACCTATGGCAGCGGCTATCTGCACACGCGCGACCTGCTCGATGGCGTGGACGAGTCCTCGGGTCTGTTCTTCCTGCTCAAATTCGTCGCCACCTGGATCACCACATGGGCCGGCGTGCCAGCGGGCATCTTTGCGCCGTCACTGGCGATTGGCGGAGGTATAGGCAGCGACATTGCCCAGTACACCCTGGGCATTTCGTCGACCACCTTGATCGCATTGGGCATGGCCGGCTTTCTGGCGGCCGTGACCCAGGCTCCACTGACTTCATTCATCATTGTCATGGAGATGGTCGATGGTCATGGTCTGGTGTTGAGCCTGATGGCAGGCGCCTTGCTCTCCAGCGGCGTGTCGCGCCTGGTCAGCGCCCCGCTGTACGGTGCGCTGGCCGAGTTGCAGGTACGCCGGGCTGTGCCGGCACCGGTTGACGAAGTGGCCGAAGCGTCGGTTGTTGCGGACAAGCCGGCTGCGGACGAGCCGGCTGCGCACGAGCCGGCTGCGGACGAGCCGCAAACCCACCTGATCGAACTGCGTCGATCAGGTGACGTCGGCGCCAGGTGTCGCTGGCTTGCGCGGACGCCGGCTGCGGGTCGCCGTCTTGCGCGCGGGTTTGGCGGCCGGTGGCGGGGCGATGGTCTCGTCGGTTGTGGTCGCTGCCTCGCTCTCATCCAATTCCCATGGCTGCAGCGGCGCGGCGCTCGTCGGTGCCACGTCGCCAACGCCGGACGCATCGGCTTCGGCCAGCACGGATTTGCCGCGCCCGCCGCGTCCCCGACCACGCCGCGGTTCGCGTCGCTCGGAGGCCTCGCCGGCACGGGCTGCGACAGGGCTCGCCGCTGGCGCCTGCGTCTCCGATGCGGCCGGACTCTCGTCAGTCGGCTCGACGCGCGCCGGTGCGCTGGCGCTGCGGTACACATAGGCACCTGATTTGTCGTCACGGCCGAACTCCAGCAGGCCGCGTGCCTGCGCTTCCTCGAGCAGGTTGCCGAAAGCCTTGAAGCCGTAAACCGACTCACTGAAATCAGGTTTGCGCCGCTTGATCGCCTCCTTGAGCACCGAGGCCCAGATCTTGCCGTCGCCACGCTCGTAGACCAGGGCATCGAAAGTCTGTACCGCCAGTTCGATGCCGGCGCGCCGACGCGTGTCGAGTTCGTCCTTGCGCTTCTTTTCTTCGGCCGGCGTGCGGCGTGGGGCCGGCTGCGCTTCGGGGCGCTCGCGGCGTACCTGGGCGCGCTGGCTCTCGCGCACCAGGTCGTCATAGAAAATGAACTCGTCGCAGTTGGCCACCAGCAGATCCGAGGTTGACTGGCGTACGCCGACACCGATCACCTGCTTGTTGTTCTCGCGCAGCTTGGACACCAGCGGCGAGAAGTCGGAGTCGCCGCTGATGATGACGAAGGTGTTGACATGCGATTTGGTGTAGCACAGGTCCAGTGCGTCAACCACCAGCCGGATGTCAGCCGAGTTCTTGCCCGACTGGCGTACATGCGGAATCTCGATGAGTTCGAAATTGGCCTCGTGCATGGTGGCCTTGAAGGCCTTGTAGCGGTCCCAGTCGCAATACGCCTTCTTTACCACGATGCTGCCCTTGAGCAGCAGGCGCTCCAGGATGGGTTTGATGTCGAAGCGCTCGTGGCCGAGATCGCGCACGCCCAGCGCTACGTTCTCGAAGTCACAAAACAGCGCCATGCTGAGGTTGTCGGGGGATGCGGCCATGGGATCGTTCTTTCTGGGTTCGTGTCTGCAGCCCGCAATCATCACATGGAAATCATGGCAAGGCACGGGCAAGCCCAGAGTCGGCGACACTCTGGCAAGGCGTCCGGGGTACCGGACGGGTGTTTGCGGCACTTGCGCGCGAACTTTCTGTCCGACGGGCAGGGCAACAGGAGATGGCAGATGAACGGTGATCCCCTCGCCAGGTCTGATGCGGCCGGCGAAGCCGAGGTCGCAGGTGACGCTGCGGCGGCGCCTGCGGAGACATGGGTATTGGCCCAGGCGTTGATCCAGTCGCGTCAGACCGTGCTGCCGCGCCGATTGATCGAACCGGGGCCGGACGCGGCACAACTGCACGAGCTACTGGCCCTGGCCGCTGCCGCGCCTGACCATGGTCAACTGACGCCATGGCGCTTTGTCGTGATTCCGCAGTCTGCGCGCACGCGGCTGGCCGAGGTGTTTGCCCTGGCCCTGACTGATCGCGATCCGCAAGCGAGCGAGAAACAAGTGCACGATGCGCGCGAAAAAGCGCATCGCGCGCCAATGCTGATGGTCGTGGTGGCCTGTCTGGGGCCGCGCGATCCCGATACCCCTGCGCTCGAGCGCATGGTCAGTGTCGGTGCCGCGGTACAGAATCTGTTGCTTGGCGCCCATGCCATGGGCTTTGGCACCGGACTGACCAGTGGCAAGGCCATGGTGTCGACGCGCCTGCGCGCACTGCTGGCGCTGGCCGATACCGAGGTGCCGGTCTGCTGCATCAACATCGGAACAGTCAGCCGACACAAGCCGCGCCCGGGTCGGCGGCCCGACCCGGCGAGTTTCACGACCACGTTGGGCGACGCCACAGATGTCGCCAGCGCGGGCCAGCCGTGAAGCGAAATCCATCGCACGCGCGCATGCCATGCCCTTGTGGCAGCGAACGCACCTATCCCGATTGCTGCGGCCGCTGGCACGAAGGACTGGCCGAGGGCATCGGTGCGACTACGCCCGAGGAATTGATGCGCTCGCGCTACAGCGCCTATGTGCTGGGCCTGCTGGAATACCTGTTGGCGACCTGGCATCCGTCGACATCGCCGGGTGACCTGGAACTGGCGCCAATCAAGTGGCTGGGGCTGGAGGTGCGCCATGCGCAGGCGCAGGGCGACGTGGGGGTGGTCGAATTCGTGGCGCGCCTGCGCGAGCAGGGACGCGGACAGCGCATGCACGAGGTAAGTCGCTTCGTGCGCGAAAACGGCCTTTGGTACTACATCGACGGTCAAGCTCCGGTCGGAGCGGATGATCCCCCATTGGATTAGACTGATCCCAGGCAAGGCGATGCGGCAGATCTGCCGCCAGAGCCGATTTAGTTTCATCGACGGAGGTTTGCATCATGGGTTGGCACAAAAAGTTGCTGCGGGTCAATCTGAGCGCAGGCACTTGCGTGTCCGAGCCCTTGAACATGCAATGGGCTCAGGCTTATCTGGGCCAACGCGGGCTGGCCACCAAGTACCTGATGGAGGAGATCGACCCGGCGATCGACGCCCTGTCACCCGACAACAAGTTGATCATCGCGACGGGCCCCCTGACCGGCACCATGGCGGCCACCGGCGGCCGCTGGTCGGTTGTGACCAAGGGGGCGTTGACCGGCGCGATTGCCTGTTCGAATTCGGGCGGGCAATTTGGCGGCGAGCTCAAGCAGGCGGGCTGGGATATGGTGATTCTGGAGGGGCGCTCGCCGACCCCGGTCTATCTGTATATCGAAGACGGCGTGGCGCGACTGATGGACGCCAGCGACCTATGGGGCAAGACCGTCTGGCAAACCGAACCGGCAATCAAGAAGGCGCACCAGGATCCGCTGATCCGCGTCGCCTCCATCGGGCAGGCCGGCGAGACTGGTTGCCGCTATGCCTGTGTCGTGAACGACATGCACCGCGCAGCCGGTCGTTCGGGCGTGGGCACCGTGATGGGCTCGAAGAATCTCAAGGCGATTGCCGTGCGCGGCACGGTGGGCGTGACCCCGGTCAATCCCAAGGCCTTCATGTCCGCCGTGCAGACTGCGACCAAGGCCCTGGCCAACAACGAAGGCCGCAAGTCGCTGACCCGGTTTGGCACCATTCCGATGATGGACGTCACCGGTACCTTCGGCGCCTTGCCCACGCGCAACAACCGTGAGGTGCAGTTCGAGGGCCTGCTCAAGATGAACGCCAGCTTCATGAACAAGCCCAATGCGAACGGACACACCAACCTGATCCGCAACGGCGCCTGTTTCGGCTGCACCATCGGTTGCGGGCGTATCTGCCATATTGATCCGACGCACTTTTCGGTCAAGGATAGGCCCGAGTACCACGGCGCCTCTGGTGGCCTGGAATATGAGACCGCCTATGCACTGGGTGCGGCGGTGGGTGTTGACGACATGGACGCGGCCACTTTCGCCGGATTCCTGTGCAATGAGTACGGTATGGACCCGATTTCGCTCGGAGGCACGATTGCCGCGGCGATGGAGTTGTTCGAGCTTGGCGTCATCACCGAGAAGGACACCGGCGGTCTGGTGTTGAAATTCGGCGATGCCAAAGTGATGTGCCAACTCGCCGAGATGACCGGCAAGGGCGAAGGCTTCGGGCGCGATATTGCGCTGGGCTCCAAACTGCTGTGCGAAAAATATGGCCGACCGGAATTTTCCATGGCGGTCAAGGGGCAGGAGTTCGCGGCCTACGACGGTCGTGGCATGCAGGGCATGGGTCTGGCCTACGCCACCAGCAACCGAGGCGCCTGCCATCTGCGCGCCAATCCGTACAGCCACGACTTCGGTTCCACCGAGATCGCGGGCAAGGCCAAGGTGGTCAAGGAATCGCAGGACTTCATCGCCGCCATCGATTCGACCGGCCTGTGTGCGTTCACCAGCCATTCCGGCGTGACCGAGGAGTTGTATGCCAGCCAGATCGACGCGGCGGTGGGTGGCGGCTGGACGGCGGCGCGCATGCGCCATACCGGCGAGCGCATCTGGAATCTGGAGCGCCAGTTCAACCTGGCCGCGGGCCTGACCAAGCACGACGACACCTTGCCCAAGCGCCTGCTGACCGAACCCGCGCCGAGTGGCACGGCCAAGGGCCTGGTTGCGCGGATTCCCGAGATGCTGCCCGAGTACTACCAGTTGCGCGGCTGGACCGTCGACGGAGTGCCGACGCCGCAGACCCTGGCGCGGCTGGAACTGATGCCGGAGTCGGCGCCGGCGTAGTTGGTGACGCGGCGCCCGCGCGCGGACCTGGCAGGCGCCGGGCGATTCGGATCAAGCTACCAGCAAGGCCGCAGGCGACTCCAGCAGGGCGCGCACCGCCTGGATGAAACGCGCGGCATCCTGACCGTCGACGACACGGTGGTCGAACGAGGAGGACAGGTTCATCATCTTGCGCGCGACGAAGTGGCCGGCGACCACCATCGGCCGCAGGGCGATGCGGTTCACGCCGACGATGGCCACCTCCGGTGCGTTGATGATGGGCGTGGACACGATGCCGCCGAGCGCGCCCAGGCTGGTCAGCGTGATGGTCGAGCCGGTGAGCTCGTCGCGGGTTGCACGCCCCGAGCGTGTCATCTCGGACAGCCGGGCGATGTCGCGCGCGTGGGTCCACAGGTCGCCATCCTGTGCATGGCGCAAGACCGGCACCATCAATCCGGCATCGGTCTGGGTCGCTATGCCCAGGTGCACGGCACTGTGCCGGGTGATGACGCCAGTTTCGTCGTCGAACAGCGCGTTGACCTGCGGGAAGTCGGCAATTGCCAGCACCATGGCACGGATCAGAAAAGGCAGCAGCGTCAGCTTGCCCCGGTCGTCACCAAAGCGGGTGTTCAGCTGCGCGCGCAGCGATTCGAGTTCGGTGACGTCACATTCTTCGACGTAGGCGAAATGCGGAATCCGGCGTTTGGCCTCCTGCATCTTTTGCGCGATGCGCCGGCGCAGTCCGATGACCTTGATGTCCTGCAATGTGTCCTCACCGCTGCGCGCTGTCATGGCCGGTGCGGGCGCGGTGGCAGACCGGTCTTGCGTGCCGCGGTGCGCAACGTGTGCGTCCAGGTCAGCCTGCAGAATACGGCCGCCGGCGCCGCTCGCGCGCAGCTGGCTCAGATCGACGCCCAGCTCCCAGGCGCGGCGGCGCAATGCCGGCGACGCAATGGGTTTGTCGTTCGCGCTGGTCGGGGCCGCCGGTTTTGAAGGTGCGGGCTGACGGGCTGCCGAAGACGGCGCCTCGGCCAGCTTTGGCGCCGTCGCATTGGCAGTCAGCTTGGCCGCTGCAAGTGCGGGCGCGGGTTTGGTGGCTGCGTCGTCGCCGTCCGTGGCGATGTCGATCAGCGTCGCACCAACCGCCAGTACTTCGCCCACCTCGCCACCGAGCCGGCTCACCTTGCCCGCCACCGGGGACGGTATCTCCACGGTGGCCTTGTCGGTCATCACGTCGGCCAACACCTGGTCTTCTGCCACGGTGTCGCCGACCTGCACACGCCAGGCCACTACCTCGACTTCGGTGATGCCTTCGCCCAGGTCGGGCATACGAACGGTATGGGTTCCCATGGTCATGCCTCCATCGCGCGTTGCAGTGCCGCAGCGACGCGTGCCGGCCCGGGGAAGTAGGCCCATTCCTGGGCGTGCGGATAGGGCGTGTCCCATCCGGTGACGCGTTCGATGGGCGCCTGCAGGTGATAAAAGCAATGCTCTTGCACCAGTGCAATCAGTTCGGCGCCGAATCCGCTGGTGCGCGTGGCTTCGTGCACCACGACACAGCGCCCGGTTTTCTTCACCGACGCGACGATGGTGTCCAGATCCAGCGGCCAGATGCTGCGCAGGTCGATGATTTCGGCGTCGATGCCGGTTTCGGCCACTGCCGCCTGCGACACATACACCATGGTGCCGTAGGTCAGGATGGTCAGGTCGGAGCCTGGCCGGAACACGCAGGCGCTGTCGAGCGCCACCGTGTAGTGGCCCTCGGGCACCTCGGCCTGTGGATGGTCCTTCCAGGGAAGGGCCGGTTTGTCGTGGTGGCCGTCGAACGGCCCGTTATACAGGCGCTTGGGCTCGAGAAAAATCACCGGGTCGTTGTTCTCGATGCAGCTGATCAGCAGGCCTTTTGCGTCATACGGGTTTGACGGCATGACGGTGCGCAGGCCGCTGACATGGGTGAACAGTGCCTCGGGGCTCTGGCTGTGCGTTTGTCCGCCATAGATGCCGCCACCGCAGGGCATGCGGATCGTCAACGGCGCGGTGAAGTCGCCAGCCGAGCGGTAGCGCAGGCGCGCGGCTTCCGACACGATTTGGTCACAGGCAGGATAGAAATAGTCGGCGAACTGCACCTCGACCACCGGTCGCAACCCATAGGCCGCCATGCCGATGGCCGTTCCGACGATGCCGCCCTCGGAAATGGGCGCATCGAATACGCGCGAACGGCCGTACTTTTCTTGCAAGCCGTCGGTGCAGCGGAACACGCCGCCGAAATAGCCGACGTCCTGGCCGTAGACCACCACGTCGCTGTCGCGTTCGAGCATGACATCCATCGCCGAACGCAGGGCTTGAATCATCGTCATCTGCATGGTGTTCAGCCTCCGAGCAATTCACGACGCTGGTGCTGCAGATGTGCGGGCGGGTGCTCGTACACATCGTCGAACATGGTGGCCGCATCGGCCAGACGCCCCCCAGACAGCGAGCCAAAGGCCTCGGCCTTCTTGAGTGCTGCCGCGACCTGCGTGTCCAGCGCCTTTTGTGTCGCCTCGTGTTCCTCGTCCGACCAGGCGCCCAGGCCTTGCAGATGCTGGCGCAGTCGCGCGACCGGGTCGCCGAGCGGGAAGTGTGCCCAGTCGTCGGCCGGCCGGTAACGCGCCGGGTCGTCGGACGTGGAATGTGCGCCGCCACGGTAGGTCACCCACTCGATCAGTGTCGGCCCCAGATTGCTGCGTGCGCGTTCGGCGGCCCAGACGCGAGGCGGCGTATACCGCCAGGAAGTCGTTGCCGTCGACACGTAGCGAGGCAATGCCGCAACCGACGCCACGCGCTGCAAACGTGGTGGACTCGCCGCCCGCGATCGCCTGGAAGGTCGATATGGCCCACTGATTGTTGACCACGTTCATGATCACCGGCGCACGATAGACATGGGCAAAGGTCAGCGCCGTGTGGAAATCCGCCTCGGCCGTGGCGCCATCGCCTATCCAGGCCGATGCGATCTTGGAGTCGCCCTTGATCGCCGAGGCCATGCCCCAACCCACGGCCTGAATGACCTGGGTCGCCAGGTTGCCCGAGATGGTGAAGAAGCCCGCACGTTTGTACGAATACATCACCGGCAGTTGCCGACCCTTGAGCGGGTCGCGTTCGTTGGACATCAGCTGGCAGATCATCTCGACCATGTCGACATCGTCGCGGGCCAGCAACAGGCCTTGCTGGCGGTAGCTCGGGAAGTTCATGTCGCCGGGTTGCAACGCCTGCGCGTGCGCCACTGCGATGGCCTCTTCGCCCAGGCACATCATGTAGAACGAGATCTTCTTCTGCCGCTGCGCGATCAGCATGCGCGCGTCATAGGCGCGGGTTTTCATCATCGCGCGCAGGCCGCTGCGCAGTTGCTCGGTATCGAGTGCGGGCGCCCAGGGGCCTTGCGCTTGCCCGGCATCGTCGAGCACCCGTATAAGGCCAAAAGCCAAATCGCTGGTGCTCACCGGCGTGGCATCCACCGCAGGTCGGCGCACCTCGCCCGCGGCCGATAAATGCAGATAGGAAAAGTCCGTTTCGCGTCCGGGCCGCCCGGTCGGTTCGGGAACATGCAGTTGCAGAGCCGGCGCTGGACACATGGCGACTTCCTCCTGCGTTCATCCTAACCCGCGCGCCTTCGAACGGCAAACCGGAAACCGGGCCGGGTCATGCTGTTGGCCGGCGAGAAAGGCCGCGCCTGTCTTTGTAAAACATGCGCAGTCGGGCGGCGCGTCGTGCTTCAACAGGGGCCGGCGCTGCTAGCATGACAGCTCATTTTCATCAACGAGGAGGACTTATGGCAGGCTGGTACGAATTGAACAAGAACGACAAGGGCCAATTTGCCTTTGTATTGAAAGCTGGCAATAGCGAGACGATCCTGCGCAGCGAGCAATACGAAAGCAAGGCCGCGGCGCAAAACGGCATCGTGTCGGTGCAGACCAATAGTCCGAGCGACGCGCGCTTCGAGCGCAAGCAAGCCTCCGACGGGCGCGCCTATTTCAATCTGAAAGCGGGCAACCACCAGGTCATCGGAACCAGCCAGATGTACGCCAGTGCCTCCGGTCGCGACAACGGCATCACGTCGGTCCAGACCAACGGGCCGAGCGCGACCATCAAGGACAACAGCTGATAATCGGAGCATGGCCCAGCCCTACGCTTCTGAGCAACCCCTGCGCACCGACATTGATGCCCTGAGCGGGCCCGTCATCGTGGATTTCGGCACCAACTGGTGCGGGCATTGCAATGCTGCGCAGCCGCTGGTGGATGCGGCCTTGTCGGGCCAGGCGGTGCGCCACATCAAGGTCGAAGACGGGTCGGGTCGGGTACTGGGGCGCTCGTTTGGTGTCAAGATATGGCCCACCCTGGTCTTCATGCGTGACGGCCAGGAAGTCGGCCGGCTGGCGCGGCCGCGATCGCGCGAGACCGTGGCGCAGGAACTGGCCAGGCTCATCTAGGGGCGCGGTCCCGGTTCCGCCGGATTCGGACCGCAGGCGCGGCGAACTCGGCAACTCCCGTCTGCAATCTATGAGCCGGCAATGGCGTCGGGCCGAATTCGGCTTTGCCAAGGATCGGTGTGGTGGCCTGTCTGGTGTGGCACTTCGCGGTGCACGGGATGGTCCAACCCTGTGCCTGTTAGTGGTATTTGGCACGAACATGCTGCGTCGCAGCAATTGGTGTGGGAGAATTAGGGTTTTCCCTAGTACCGCATTGGCCAAATATGTTTTGGCCACCAGGAGCCACACTGTGAACCACGTCTTTTTCATCTTCTCCGCCATGCGCACCGCCTACCTGGCCTTTGGTCGTCATTCCGACCAGCAGGAGCAACGCGCAGTCGAGACTTATCTGTCGGGAGCCCAGTCGGCGACCGATCTCGAATACCGCGAACGCCAGTGGCTGCGCGCGCACAGCTGATTCCTCTTTTCCCTTCTACTTCAACTCTCTGAGCCCTTCATGAGCATCCTTTTGTTCCTCAAATCCCTGTTTGCTGCTTCGCAACAGAGCTTCAACGCGGGTGACCGCGTCAACCACATACGCGGCGGTGCGATCCGTCGTACCGATGGCTATGTGATTGCCCATACCGCAGCCGGTGTACTGGTCGAATGGCCGCGCGGCGGCAGCAGCCTGCTGCCCAATGCCGAGCTTGCGCACATCGGCTGAAGCCTCGGGCGCCAGCTGCGCTATCGAGCAGATCCGCCTCTGACCCACGGTAGCCGCAGGGCGTTCGTAGACGCCGCCGTGCAAGCCTGTGGCTAGGCGCTCCGCGTAAGAAGCCCCGATTCTGGGCGACCCATGCTGCATAGGGTCGATCGGGTGCACCGGCGTGCTTCTGGCATTGGCCCGCGAAAGGATCGTCCATGTTTTCAACGAATTCGTTATTGCTGATGCGATGGCTCGTGCTGGTGCTGGGGTCGTCGATGTTGCTCGCCTGCGGCCAGTCAGCCACCAGGGGTGAGCCACCGACCGCTGCTGTCACCGCCGTTGCCGTCACGCCCGCCGGCGGGCCGACCGCCAAGGCGCTTTTTGCCGGTGGCTGCTTCTGGTGCGTCGAGTCCGACTTCGACAAGTTGCCCGGCGTGCTGGCCACCGTCTCGGGTTACACCGGCGGCAAAACAGCTAACCCGAATTACCAGGAGGTGTCATCGAACATGACCGGCCACGCCGAGGCGGTGGAGATCGTGTTCGATCCCGCCCGCATCAGTTATGCCCAGCTGGTCGAGCACTTCTGGCGCACCATCGACCCGACCACCAAGGATCGCCAGTTCTGCGACGTCGGCTCATCGTACCGCAGCGCGATCTTTGCGCAGGATGACACGCAAATGCGCATCGCACAGGCGTCGCGTGCGGCGCTCGAGAAGACCAAGCCTTTCAGTGCGCCGATCGTCACCGAGGTGTTGGCGGCCGATACCTTTTATCCGGCCGAGGAATACCACCAGGATTACTACCTGAAGAACCCGGTGCGCTACAACTTCTACCGCAGCGGCTGTGGCCGCGACGCACGGCTCAAGCAGTTGTGGGGCGACGCGGCGCCGGCGCACTGAGAGCGTGGGCCCAATCGATTGCCTCTCACGTTTTGAGCAGTTCGGTGATCTGCGCGTCCTTCTCGCGCCACAGTTGCTGCACCCAGGCCTGGTATTGGGCGCGCACTTGGGCATCACCGCTGTAGTCGGCGCCGATCAGGTGGCGCGGGATCGGTAACAGCCGGGCGCGCACGATGACGCGGCGCAGCCGACCCTGCAAGAAATGCCAGAACGTCGGCGTGCCGTGCGGATAGACGATGGTGACATCGAGAATGGCCTGGAATTTGTCGCCCATGGCGTTGAGTGCCAGCGCCATGCCGCCGGCCTTGGGTTTGAGCAGATGCCGGTAGGGCGACTGCTGGCGGGCGTGTTTGGCGGCGGTGAAACGCGTGCCTTCGAGGAAGTTCATGACGCTGGTGGGAACCAGTGAGAACTTCTCACATGCCTTGCGGGTCGTTTCCTGGTCCTTGCCGCGCATCTCGGGGTGCATTTTCAGGTAGCTCTCGCTGTGCCGGCGCATGAAGGGGAAGTCCAGCGCCCACCAGGCCAGGCCCATCACCGGGACCCAGATCAGCTGCTGCTTGAGAAAAAACTTGAGCAGCGGAATGCGACGGTTCAACTGGTGTTGCAACACCAGAATGTCGACCCACGACTGGTGGTTGCAGTTGACCATGTACCAGCTGTCCGGCTCCAGCGCGTCGATTCCCTCGACGTCCCAGGTGGTGCGCTGCGTCAGTGCCATCCAGGCGTTGTTGCAGGAAATCCAGGCCTCGGCGATCCACAACAGGATGGGCGCAAAAAAGGTCTGGGCAGCGGCAAATGGCAACAGCAGCTTGAGCAGCGAAAAAACCAGCAGTATGGGTACCCAGAACAAGGCGTTGATGGCCATCAATACGCTGGCGATCACGCCCACCAGCAGCGGCGGCAAGCCATTGAGCATCAGGAATCCTTGTTGCTTTTGTCATCCATGGCGCGCACCAAGGCACGCGCCTCGTCAGCCTCGGGAATCGGCTTTCCGCTGTCGCGCCACTGCACTGCGGCCTTGAAACCGTGCTCCTGCGCGTAACGCCGGAACCACATGCCTTCGGGGTTGTGGCGCGTGATGCCATCGAATACGGTGGCCATTTGCTGACTTTGTTCCAGCCCCATGGCCAGCATCACCTGGTTCACCACCATCTTGTGCATCGCCAGGTGCGAGGAGGGCACAGCGGCGATGCGCGCGGCCAGCGCCATGGTGGTCGCGTCAAGTTGCTCCATCGGAACGCATTCGTTGGCCAGACCCCACTCCAGCGCCTTGCGGCCGTCGATGGTGTCGCCAGTGAACATCATTTGCTTGGCACGTGCCGGCCCTAGCCGGTAGGTCCACATCGCCGTGGTGGGGCAGCCCCAGACGCGCGTGGGCATGTAGCCGATGCGTGCGTCGTCGGCCATCACCAGCAGGTCGCAACACAGCGCGATATCGCTGCCGCCGGCGGCAGCATAACCATGTACCTTGGCGATGGTGGGCTTGGCGCTGCGCCACAGGCTCATGAAGTCGTCGGTGTTGCGCTTCATGTAGGCATAGTCGAGCATCGGGTCCCACGGAAATTGCTCCTGCTGGCAGGGATGGTCGATGCGGCCTTCGCCAAACATCGACAGGTCGTAGCCACCGCAGAATCCCTTGCCGGCGCCCTCGACGACGATGACGTGGATGGAGGGCTCGGCATTCGCCCATTCCACCGCGGCGCGGATTTCGCGCGGTGTGTCTTCGTTGATGGCGTTGAGTTTGTCGGGACGGTTCAGCAACAGGCGGGCGATACGCGGGTTGTCAGCGTCGGCGTCAATGCGCAAGGTATTGAACTGGGGCAAGGTGCAGGCTCCTGGTTACGGGCGGCGAATCCGTGTGAATGGCCGCAGCCAATCCTTGGCACTGTAGCAGTGCGGACTATGACGCCCGATCAGCCGCCGCCCATCGCCAACGCAACCCGGTAGGTGATGAATGCTGCCAGATAGGCCAGTGCAAACAGATAGCTCAGCATCACGATCGGCATGGTCCAGCCATTGGTCTCGCGTTTGACCGCAGCCAGTGTCGACAGGCATTGCGGTGCGAACACGTACCAGGCCAGCAAGGACAGCGCGGTGGCCATCGACCAGCTGCTGGCGATCAACGGCTCCAACGCCTGCGCTGTGTCGGCGCCAGTGGCTGACAGCGCATACACGGTGCCCAGGGCACTGACCGCGACCTCGCGTGCGGCCATGCCGGGCACCAGCGCAATGCTGATCTGCCAGTTGAAACCGATCGGCGCGAACACATTGGCCAATGCATGGCCGATCATGCCGGCGATGCTGTATTCGATGGGGGCGCCGGTGGCGCCTGGCGGCGCGCCCGGAAAGCTGGACAGAAACCACAAGGCAATCGTCAGCGTCAGGATGATGCCGCCGACCCGGCGCATGAAGATCATCACGCGTTGCCACAGGCCGATGGCGATGTTGCGCGGCGCCGGCCAATGGTAGGACGGCAACTCCATCATCAGTGTGCGCACCTGGCCGCGCGTGCCGAAGCGCTTGAGCAACCACGCCACCGCCAGCGCGCCCAGCACGCCCGCCAGGTACAGACCCAGCAACACCAGGCCCTGCAACTGCATGCCGCCGGCCACGGCGCGCGCCGGGATGAAGGCGCCGATCAGCAGCGCGTAAACCGGCAAGCGCGCCGAGCAGGTCATCAGCGGCGCGATCAGGATCGTCACCATGCGGTCGCGCGGGTCGGCGATGGTGCGCGCCGCCATGATGCCCGGGATGGCGCAGGCAAAACTCGACAGCAGCGGAATGAAGGAGCGACCCGACAGGCCGACGCTGCCCATGAGCCGGTCGAGCAGGAAAGCCGCGCGCGGCAGGTAACCCGATTCTTCGAGCACCAGGATGAAAAAGAACAGGATCACGATCTGCGGCAGGAACACCAGCACGCCACCCAGGCCGGCAATGATGCCGTCCACCAGCAGGCTGCGCAGCCAGCCGTCCGGCAGCACGGCGGACACCGCCGCGCCAAGGCCTTCCGTGGCCGTCATGATCAGTTCCATCGGCGCCTGGGCCCAGGCGAACACCGCCTGGAACACCAGAAACAGCACCAGCACCAGCAGCGCCGGGCCCCATAGCGGATGCAGCACGATGTTGTCGATCCGGTCGGAGGCGGTCTGGGGCAGCGCCTGGTCCAGGCCGAGACGCTGCAACATCGCCTGAACCGTGGCATGGTCACCTTGTTCATCGTCGACGCTGGCGCCGGCTGCGCAAAGGGGCGAGCGGGCATATTGCCATTGCTCGCGGTCTTCCAGCAGCGCGCGCAGCGGCAAATCGCCGCCGGTTTGCACCGCCACTGTTGGCACCACCGGCAGCCCGAGTTCGCGCGACAGCGCCTGGACGTCGATGTGCATGCCGCGGGCGGCGGCCATGTCCATCATGTTCAGTGCCACGATGCAGGGCAGGCCGAGGCGGCGCACGGCCAGCACCAGACGCAGGTTGCGCCGTAGATTGGTGGCGTCAACCACGCAAACCACCAGATCGGGCCGCTTTTCACCAGTGGCGCGTCCTTGCAGCACATCGCATGTGACGCGTTCGTCGGGCGAGCGCGGATGCAGGCTATAGGCGCCCGGCAGGTCAAGCACACGCAGGAACTTGCCCCCGCCCAGCGCAAGCTGGCCTTCCTTGCGTTCGACCGTGACGCCGGCATAGTTGGCGACCTTCTGCCGGCTACCGGTCAGGCGGTTGAACAGTGCGGTCTTGCCGCAATTGGGATTGCCGGCCAACGCGACAAGCGGGCCGCCGCGATGGACGTGGATGACAGATTCAACGGTCATTTCATGAACCTGCGACGGCAAAGTCCAGAGTGACCGAAATGCAGGCCGCCTCTTCACGGCGCAAGGCGAATGTCGACGTGCCGATGCGCACCACCAGCGCGCCGTCACCCCAGGGGCTGCGCGCACGCACCGACGCGTCTTCGCCAGCCAGGAAGCCGATTTCGGCCAGCCAACGCGCCCATTCCGGCGCGGCTTCGGGGGGGTGTACGGCAATCACGCGGCATGGCGCACCGATAGGGGCGTGGGTCAGCGGCAAGGCATCGGCGCGGCCCGCAGCCGGAGCTGGCTCGGCAACGATCAGCGCAACTGCCGCGCCACTCGGCGGCAACAGCTTCTTGGATGGGGTGAGCAAGTCGACCAGATTCATTGGCGGTGATCTTAATGCGAATTATTCTTATTATTGTGCACCCATTGCCATCGGGTTTTCTTGCGCTAGCGCAAAAAGATGCTGTGTCGTGCGGGCAGGGTGTCACCGAATTGGCCCGGTCAGGACCCGGGTCTCTGGCGGTTGGACTGGCCTTGGCGTCAGGCCGCCTGGCGCGAGGCCGAAGGCCAGGCCGTTCAGGCAGAAGGCCCCAGCAGGCTGACCAGTTCCGGCAGTAAAGCCTCTGGCGCCGCCCCGGCCTGCGCGCCTTGCAGCGTAGCCAGCACGGCGGCGGCGATGGCCAGATGGGCCTGGGCGTCGCTAGCCATGGTCTCGTAGTAGCCCATGTCCTTGCAGGCGTTGGCGATCGAAAAGCGCAGGCCGGATGTGTCCTGCGCCAGCAGGTAGGGCTTGAGGCGTTCCAGCGCGATGCCGCCGCCGCCGCCCTTGGCCAGCACGTCGACGAACACTTCGGGCGCCACACCGTTGCGCCGGGCGCAGGCGGCGGCCTCGGCGATCAGTGCCACCGAACCCAGTGACACGTAGTTGTGCAACAGCTTCATGCTGTGGCCGCTGCCCACAGCGCCGACATGGGTGATGTTTTCGGCAAAACAGGCCAACAGCGGACGGCAGGCATCGAACAGCGTAGCGTCGCCGCCAACCAGCAGGTTCAGCCGTCCTTCGGCGGCCTCTTTGGGGGTGCGCGTCATTGGCGCGTCCAGCATCGAACTGCCCGCGTCGGACACGGCTTTTGCCATGCGGATCGTCGACGACGGAATGGCGGTGGAGCAGTCGATCACCACGCTGCCGGCTTTGAGTCCGGCCAGCACGCCGTCGGCACCGGTCAACACGGCCTCGACCTGGGGTGAGCCGGTCAGCACCAGAATCACCACTTCCGAACGCTCTGCGAGCGCGGCTGCACTGGTGAAGGTTTGCGCACCCGCGGCCCTCAAGGCGTCGAGTGGCTGGTTACCCGGGTGTTCCAGAACAGCCAGCTCATGGCCATGTTTGAGCAGATTGGTTGCGATGCCGTGGCCCATCATGCCGATCCCGACCATACCGATCTTCTTCATTCGATTCTCCAAAGCCAGTCACAGAAAACACCGATGCGAGGCGGCTTGCGGGCCGACATCATGAGCGACACTGTAATGGACGCGCTGCACCGTTGCTTGGCGCGACCGGAGCAGCGACGTCAGCTGCAGCGCGATGACCGTGGCCATCTGCGGTGCACGGGGCTGACGAACTTGTCGGCGCGCAACGGCCAGACAGAGGCGCATTTTCGACAGGCACCGCAAGACCGGTTCGTACAATCCGTCGACCTGGCGCAGCTGATGTGACCGATTGGTCAGCGATTGCGCGCACCCGACCACCCCCACGCTGGAATCACCCATGAACGCTCCGTTCCTCGCCCGTTCGCGCCGCACACGTCGCACACCGTTCACCGACCGTGTCAGCGCTGCCGGAGTCAAGGCCTATACCGTCTACAACCATATGTTGCTGCCGGCGGTGTTTCGCTCGGTCGAGGAGGACTGCCACCACCTCAAGACGGCAGTTCAGTTGTGGGACGTGGCCTGCGAGCGCCAGATCGAGTTGCGCGGCCCCGACGCCGAGCGCCTGCTGCAGATGACCAGTCCACGCGACCTCTCGGGCATGAAGACCGACCAGTGCTTCTATGTGCCCATCGTGGACGTGAACGGCGGCATGATCAACGACCCGATCGTGCTCAAGCTGGCAAGTGACCGCTTCTGGGTGTCGATTGCCGACAGCGACCTGATGTACTACTACAAGGGATTGGCCGGCGGTTTTGGCATGGACGTGCAGGTATCCGAGCCGGACATATCTCCGCTGGCCATCCAGGGGCCGAAAACCGACATCTTGGTCGAACGCCTGTTCGGTCAGTCGATTCGCGAGACAAAGTTCTTCCGCCACAAGACCATCACCTTTCAGGGTCAGGAGATGGTGATCGCGCGCTCGGGCTGGTCGCGTCAACTCGGCTTCGAAATCTACATGGACGGTGGTCAGCATGGGCCCGCCTTGTGGGACCACATCATGCAAGCGGGTGAAGACCTGGACATTCGTGCCGGTTGCCCCAATGGCATTGAGCGCATCGAGGCCGGGCTGCTCAGCTACGGCAACGACGTGACGCTGGAGAACACGCCGTTCGAGGCCGATCTGGGCAAATACGTGCAACTCGATCGGGTGCCGACCTGCCGCGCGCGCGAGGCCTTGCTGGCGCGCCAGCAGCCGGAGCGCCAGTTGCGGGCGGTGGAAGTGTCCGGTGCGCCGCTACCGGCTTGCACCGAGGCCTGGCCCTTGTCCGTCAATGGCAAGCCGGCCGGTCAGATCGGCTCGGCCGCATATTCGCCCGACTTCAAGAGCAATATCGCAATCGCCATGATCGACGCGGCGTATTGGGACGCCGGCACGACACTGGTGGTCGAGACTCCGGTCGGGCCGCGTGACGTGCTGGTGCGCGCGAAGTACTGGATTTGAATGGCTGGCATTTCCCGCTGCGCACGATGGAGGCTTGGCGGATCTGTCGGGTCTCCTGACAGCCGCTCGGGCGCCTCTTGACGGGCCTTTTCGGCGACAGCTCATTGCGCCATAACCATTGGCGCGTGTGATCACCATGGACTCAGCGTTGCTGAAAAGTACGCATCAGGCGCTGGCAGTGGCGCAGGCTCAGGCTGATCTGGTAGCGGTGGCGCAAGTGGCGTTCCAGCAATTTGCCGCTCCAGCGCTGCTGCGGGTAATGCCAGTCGGCCGGCGCATGCCCAAGATCGCTAATAAGCTGTTGTGACAATCCCTTGTCGATGGCGGCTTTGCGGCCACCGTGTGGGTGGTCCATCAATCCTGCGGAGCCCCGTAGTTGGTAGGCGTGAACCCAGCGTTCGACGCTGCGCGGGCTATGGCCAAACCACTGGGCGACCAAATAGCAACTTTGTCCCAACGCCACCATCAGAACCACGTGCAAGCGATGGAAATAGCGTAGCTCGGGAGAGTCGTGGGTCGCGCCTGCCACCAACGCGCGCAAGTCTTGGGCATCGGGGGGTGACAAACGTCGCATGCTGGACCTCCTGCGATGCCGATCATTGCGCCATTCGCATTGGCGCTGCCGCGACCGCCAAACCCCATTGGCATGGTAGTTGCATGAGCGTGGGTCGCCGGCGCCGATGCGAGTCTGCACCAGTATAGGCGTCGCGATCGCAGGAGAAAAGCATGACCCGAGTTCGTTCGTCCTTCAGTCGCTACATCTCGACAATGGCTTTGGCCGCCTGCGCCATTTGCGCGCCGGTGCGTGCCGATCTGGTCTTGCTCGGTTCCGACTACCTGGAGACCATGCAGCCGACCTTTTTCATGCCGCTTGGTGTCTTGAATCCGCTAGCCGGCCTTGCGCTCGGGCCAGGCAGTACCGATACCATCGTGCGGCGCAAACTCGACTGCTCTTTGTCGCTGAATGTCGGTGGTTCGTCCTGCGTGATTCCGATCGAAATGGTGGCGTTGTCCCTGGTGAGCACCGTCGATCCGATGGTCAGGGTTCGTGAATCCCCGACCAGTGCCAGTTTGGGTCAGATGGCGATCAGCAGCGATGGCAGTGGTGGTGGCGGGACCTTTGATTCGTTTTTCGACATATTCGTCGAAATCAGTCTGAACGGCGGCAGCACCTGGGGTCTTCCGATGCAGGTGCCCCTTATGGCGTCTGCGACGCCCTGGACCACCAACCCGGTCGGAATTCAGATTGAAGGACTGCTCGGTGACCAGGACGCGAATCAGCATACCGACAAGAACGGATTGGCCTGCCCGAACACGATGGTCTGTGTCGACTTCTTCATCGCCCAGACCGTGACCGAGCAGCACCCTGGCATCGGAGTGCACACAGCGCAACACGCCGTTGCAGAGCCCAGTAGTCTGGCCCTGACGGGCCTGGCACTGTCCTTTGTGGCATGGTCATTTCGGCGGAAAACGACGACGGCAAAGGCTAATCCGGCCGTCGGGTCGATTGCAAGCAGGTCAGGCCGGGTTGCTGCCTAAGCTGTTCGGCTTGCATCCACAATCACAATTCCAACCGGGCCAACATATCGCCCTTCTTGTTTTTGAAGGTGTAGGCCACGGCATCAAACCTATCTCCGATTTGGGGCTGGGGCAGCTTCCATGCGTTGGTGCCGTTTGTGAGCAATACCGACGGCATGCAGAGATCGGAGCGCTGGCGATGCATGGTTGCCGCTTTTGAGCCAGACGGTAGCGCCCGTTGTTGGAGAGTCACAAGGCGCCGATCAGGGGCAGCGGCCCGGTCCATGCCGGGTGTCCGCAGCCGATTGTGACTATTTCAGGCTGCCCGACAGGAACTGACCGAGTCGCTCGCTCTTGGGCTGGGTCAGCACCTCGGCCGGCACACCTTGTTCCTCGATACGACCCTGGTGCAGGAAGATCAGGTGATTGGCCACGTCGCGCGCAAAACCCATCTCGTGCGTGACCACCACCATGGTGCGGCCATCCTCGGCCAGCGTGCGCATGACCTTGAGCACTTCGACCACCAGTTCCGGGTCGAGCGCGCTGGTGGGTTCGTCGAACAGCATGACCTCGGGCTCCATCGCGAGCGAACGCGCAATCGCCACGCGCTGCTGCTGGCCACCGCTCATGTGCGCCGGGTAGCGGTCTTCCATGTTGGGCAGGTCGACCAGCGCCAGGTATTTGCGCGCGCGCTCCACGGCTTCGGCGCGCGGCACCTTCATCACATGCACCGGCGCCTCGATGATGTTCTGCAGCACCGTCAGGTGCGCCCACAGGTTGAAATGCTGGAACACCATGGCCAGCTTGGCGCGCATGCGCTGAAGTTGCTTCGCGTCGGCCGCACGTAGTTCACCGGTTTTGTCCGGCACCAGGCGCAGTTCTTCGCCGGCCACGATGATGCGACCCTGGTTGGGGTTTTCCAGCAGGTTGATACAACGCAGGAAGGTGCTCTTGCCCGACCCCGAACTGCCGATGATGCTGATCACGTCGCCGGCATGGGCTTCGAGCGAGACGCCCTTGAGCACTTCGTTGTCGCCGAACTTCTTGTGGATGTCGATGGCCTGGAGTTTCAGGGTTTTGTCATTCATGGGGACGGGATCTCGTGCAAATGGTGGCTTGGCCGCGGCTCGAGCGATTGCCTCTAACGCGTTCAGGCACCGAGCAGATTGCCGGTGCGAAACGGCACGCTGCCGGCGATGTTGGCCAGGTCGTCGTTGGGCAGCGCATAGCGGTCGTCGGTGCGCGCATACAGGACCCCGTCGACTTCGGCCAGTACCGTCGTGGTGGTGTTGGCGATTGGGTCGATGATTTGCGCCACGGCATCGCCCTTGCGCAGCGTGTCACCCGGCGCGGCGTTAAACACCACCATGCCGGCGACTGGCGCCTTGACGGTCTGCGAACCGGTCAGCGGTGTTGCCTCGCACAAGGCCGCCGGCAGTGCCGGCGTGGCGCCTTCGATGATGCCTTCATGCTGCAAAAAGGCGAAGATGGCGGCGGCGTCGGCCTGGGCCAGATCGTGCGCTACTTCGGATTCGCTGCGCAATTCGACCGTGGTGCTGGCACAGGCCTGCAGCAGTGGATAGTCCAGCCCGTCTTTTTTGAGCCGCTCGGAGAGTTTCCACCACAGGCCCGAAAAGCATTCATCGAAGGAAACGCCGCCGGCATGGTGGGCCAGCAGCACGACGCGTGCGCCCAGCCAGCGCGTCAGTGGCTCAAACCGGGGCCAGCACGGCGTTTCGGTGTAAATATGCAGGATGGCTTCGCAGTCGCAATGCAGATCCAGCACCAGATCGGCGTCGCAGGCCAGCGCCACCAGGGTCTTGCGCAGGCTTTGCAAGGCGTTGGCCGGTTGCCATTGCGCCACATGCGCGCGCACGGCCGCACGCACGATGGCCGTGTTGCCCGCGGCATCCGCGCCCAGACGGGTTTTGACCTGCTCGTATACGGCCGCCGCCAGGTCGGGGTAGTTGCGGTTGAAGTTTTCCGAGCTGCCCAGCTCGAAGCGGCCCATGCTCTTGTGGTCCAGCCGTTGCGCCAAGCCGATCGGGTTGGCCACCGGCACCAGCACCACTTCGCCGCGCATGCGGCCTTGTTGTTCGGCGGTGTCGAGCAGGGCGCGCAGATGGAACGCGGCCAGCATGCCCGGCAGTTCCTCGGCGTGCAGGCTGGCCTGGATGTAGGCTTTCGGCCCCTTGCCGGCGCTGCCGAAATGCAGGCTGCTCACCTGGGTCTGGCGGCCCAGGCTCTGGTGTTCGAGTTGGTGGTCAGTGCGGCGCATGGTGTGCAGGTGTTGCGGCTCAGTGGCGGCGAGGCGCCAGATGCGCGAGGAAGTGGCGTTCGGCCAGTTTGAACACGCCAATCAGGCAGAAGGTGCCGATCAGGTACAACGCGGCTGCGGCCAGATAGGCCTCGAAGGGCAGATAGAAGTCGGAGTAGATGCGGCTGGCCGCGGCGGTGATGTCGAGCAGGCCCGGCACTGCGCTGGCCAGGCTGGTGCTGTGCAGCATCATCACCACTTCGTTGCTGTAGGGGGGCAGGGTGCGGCGCATGGCGCTGGGCAGAACGATGCGCAGCATGACCTGGCTGCGGCTCATGCCGAAGGCCTGGGCCGATTCGATCTCGCCGGCATGCGTCTCGCGGATCGCGCCGGCCAGCATCTCGGCGGTGTAGCCGGCCGTATTCAAGCTGAAAGCCAGCAGCCCGCAGAACGCCGGATCCTTGAAATGCGTCCAGGGCCAGACGTCGTCCCAGCGCAGCTGAATCCATTCGAGCTGGCCCAGGCCGTAATAGATCATGTAGATCTGGATCAGCAGCGGCGTGCCGCGGATGACGAAGGTGTATGCGCCGACGACGCGCTGCAACCATTTCCAGGGCCCGGTCAGTGCCAGTGCGAACAGCACGGCCATCACACCACCGATGACCAGCGACGATGACAGCAACCAAACGGTGGTCATCACGCCTTCGCCGTACATGGCCAGGCTCTCGGGCCGATAGATGACTTCCCAATCCATTTACAGATCGCCCCGTCGGGCGCCCAGGCTGTAGCGCGCATTCAGGCGACGCAGCACGGCCAGCGAGGCCCAGGTGTAGAGCAGGAATAGTGCCGCGGTGAACAGGAAGAACGCGAATGGTGAACGGGTCGCCGCACTGGCCTGCTTGGCCAGATAGGTCATTTCCTGCAGGCCGATCAGGCTGATCAATGCCGTGGCCTTGATCAATACCAGCCAGTTATTGGTGAAGCCGGGGAGGGCATAGCGCACCAGTTGCGGCAAGGTGATGCGCATGAAAGCCTGCACCGTGCCCATGCCGAAGGCGGCAGCAGCCTCAAACTGGCCGCGTGGAATCGAGAGAATGGCGCCACGGAAGGTTTCCGTCATGTAGGCGCCGTAGATGAAGCCCAGCGTCAGTACGCCGGCGCTGAAGGGTTCTATGTCCAGCGTAATGCCGGTGCCCGACATTTCCAGCAAGTTGTTGATGCCGATGCTGCCGCCATAAAAGACCAGCAGCATCAGTACCAGTTCCGGAATACCGCGAATGATGGTGGTGTAGACCGTCGCAAGGGCCACCAGCGGCTTGTTGCCGGAGACCTTGGCTGCCGCCCCCATCAGGCCGAGCACGATCGACACCGCCAGCGCGGCCAGCGACACTGCCACAGTCAGCAGTGCGCCGTTGAGAATCGACCAGTAGTAGGCGGACAAATCCGGAAACTGTCGGACGAGGGCTTAGCCGCCGTAGACGTCGATCTTGAAGTATTTGTCGTTGATCTTCTTGTAGCTGCCGTCGGCGCGGATGGCCTTGATGGCACCGTTGAGCTCGGTCTTGAGCGCCTTGTCACCCTTGCGGATGGCAAAGCCGGCGCCGGTGCCGAAGTACTTGGGCATGAACAGCTCGGGGCCGACCAGCACGTAGTCCTTGCCCTCGGGTTTGCTCAGGAAGCCACCAGTGACTTCGAGCACGTCGGCCACGGTACCGTCCAGGCGACCCGACTTGATGTCGAGGTAGACCTGGTCCTGGGCTTCGTAGGGGGTGACGACCACGCCGACCTTCTTCAGTTCGCCATTGGCGTATTTCTCTTGCGTGCTGCCTTTGAGCACGCCGATCTTCTTGCCCTTGAGCGAGGCCACGCCGTCGAACTTGATGTCGTTCTTGATGATGATCTTGCTCGGCGTGTTGTAGTACTTGTCGGTGAAGTCGACCACTTTGAGGCGGTCGGCGGTGATCGACATCGAGCTGATGATCACGTCGTACTTCTTGGCCTGCAGACCGGGGATCATGCTGTCCCAGACCTGCTCGACGAATACGCACTTGCGCTTGACATGGGCGCATACCGCGCTGGCGATGTCGACGTCAAAACCAGTGGGCTTGCCGTCGGGCGTCTTGAAGGTGAACGGCTCGTAGGTCGGATCGATGGCGACCTTGAGTTCTTTGTCTTGGGCCGACGCCGCCATGGCAAGGGTGCCTAGCGCGATGGCCAGAATGAGTTTTTTCACGGGAAGCTCCGATAAGAATGGCCCGGCCGATGGCCAGGCAACAGTGGATAAAGCCCCGATTCTAGGGGTTTGGCGGTGGGCTCGGGCTCGGTGTTTGCCCTTGCTGCCTAGTCTGCAATGGGGCAATCATTACACTAGAGAGCTACCCTTTCAGGACTCCATGAACGCTCCCGTCGACGTTTCTCTGCTCGCGCGCGCCGCGAAACCACTGACCAGTTACCGCAAGTATTGGGCCGCGCGCTTGGGCACGGCGCGCTTTCTGCCGATGAGCCGTTCCGAGATGGAGCAACTGGGTTGGGATAGCTGTGACATCATCCTGGTCACCGGCGACGCCTACGTCGATCATCCGAGCTTCGGCATGGCGGTGATCGGCCGCACGCTGGAGGCCCAGGGTTTTCGGGTCGGCATCATCGCCCAACCCGAGTGGCAGAGCGCGGAGCCTTTCAAGCTACTGGGCAAGCCCAACCTGTTCTGGGGCGTGACCGCCGGCAACATGGATTCCATGATCAACCGGTACACCGCCGATCGCAAGATCCGCAGTGACGACGCCTATACGCCGGGTGATGTGGGGGGCAAGCGGCCGGACCGCGCCGCCATCGTCTACAGCCAGCGCTGCCGCGAGGCCTTCAAGGATGTGCCGATCGTGCTTGGTGGCATCGAAGGCAGCCTGCGCCGCATTGCGCAATACGACTACTGGTCGGACAAGGTGCGCCGCTCCATCGTCGTCGATGCCAAGTGCGACCTGTTGCTGTACGGCAATGCCGAACGCGCACTGGTCGAGATTGCCCACCGCCTCGCAGCGCGCGAACCGGTGGACCAGATCACCGATGTGCGAGGCACGGCCTTTGTGCGCCGTTCCGGTGATGCCAGCGTGGCCGATTGGTTCGAGATCAATTCCACCAGTGTCGACGAGCCGGGGCGCATCGAGTCGCATGTCAACCCCTATATGACCACGTCCGAGCAGGCGGCCGGGCAGGGCAGCAGTTGTGCCAAGGAAGATGCCGAGGCCGCTGCGCCCGATGCAACTGCAGCCAACCCGGCGATACAGCCGCTGAGCTTCATGCCGAACCCGGCCTTGAAGGGCAAACTCAAGGTGCCGCCACGTGATCGCTCGGTGATTCGTTTGCCCAGCTACGAGCAGGTGCGCAGCGACCCGGTGCTATATGCCCACGCCAACCGCGTGCTGCACCTGGAGACCAATCCCGGCAACGCCCGGGCCCTGGTGCAAGCCCATGGCGCAGGCGCCACGGCGCGCGATGTCTGGATCAACCCGCCGCCGATTCCGCTGACCACGGCCGAGATGGACCTGGTGTTCGATCTGCCGTATGCACGCTCGCCGCATCCCGACTATGCCGACGAGAACGGCGGCCATGACGGTGCGACCAAGATCCCGGCCTGGGAGATGATCCGCTTCAGCGTGAACATCATGCGCGGCTGTTTTGGCGGCTGCACCTTTTGCTCGATCACCGAACACGAAGGCCGCATCATCCAGAGCCGCTCCGAAGACTCGGTGATCCGCGAGGTCGAGGCAATCCGCGACATGGTCAAGGGCTTCACAGGCACCATCTCCGACCTTGGCGGACCCACCGCCAATATGTACCGCACCGGCTGCAAGAGCCGCGAAATCGAGTCCGCCTGCCGCAAACCCAGCTGCGTTTTCCCTGGCATCTGCGGCAACCTCAACACGGATCATTCGGCGCTGATTCACATGTACCGGCGTGCGCGTTCACTCAAGGGGGTGAAGAAAGTTCTGATCAGCTCCGGCGTGCGTTACGACCTGGCGGTGCAATCGCCCGAATACGTCAAGGAATTGGTGTCCCACCATGTCGGTGGCTATCTGAAGATTGCGCCCGAGCATACCGAGCATGGCCCGCTCACCAAGATGATGAAGCCGGGCATCGGCACTTACGACAAGTTCAAGCAGTTGTTCGAGAAGTACACGCTCGAAGCCGGCAAGAAGCAGTACCTGATACCGTATTTCATCGCCGCCCACCCGGGCACCAGCGACGAGGACATGATGAACCTGGCGGTCTGGCTGAAGAAGAACGGTTTCCGTGCCGACCAGGTGCAGAATTTCTATCCCAGCCCGATGGCCACCGCCACCGCGATGTACTACAGCGGGCGCAATCCGCTGCGCCGTGTCACGCGCGACAGCGAGTCGGTCGACATCGTGCGCGGCGAGCGGCGCCGGCGTCTGCACAAGGCCTTTCTGCGCTACCACGACGCGAACAACTGGCCGCTCCTGCGCGAGGCGCTCAAGGCCATGGGCCGAGCTGACCTGATCGGCAACGGCAAACACCATCTGATTCCGACCTTTCAGCCGCTAACCGACGGTAACTACACCAGCGCGCGCAAGAAGAATTCGACGGCAGCGCCGGGGAACAAGGCCGTTCAACCGGTCAAAGGCCGCCTGCTGACCCAGCACACCGGGTTGCCGCCGCGGGTCACTGGCAGCGCGAAAGCGCCGCGCAAGCGCTGACACGTGCGCGCAATGCGTCCATGATGGAAATCGCAGGGCTTGCATTGGCCACGTTCTTTGCCACCATCGGCCCGCTTGACGTGGCAGCGGTGTTCGCCGCCTTGACCGCCAATCGAACGGCGCAACAAAGGCGGACCATCGCCATTCGCGGCACGCTGATCAGCGTCGGGATCCTGCTGACCTTCGCGCTTGTCGGCGAGTTGGTGCTGGCCGGTCTCGGTATTTCGATTGCCGCGCTGCGGACCGCTGGCGGCATCCTGCTGCTGTTGATCGGCATCGACATGGTGTTCGCGCGCTCATCGGGTGGCACCTCGACCACCGACGAAGAGGAGCAGGAGGCCATTTCGAAGACCGATATCTCGGTGTTTCCGCTGGCCACCCCGCTGATTGCCGGCCCGGGCGCGATGGGCGCCGCCATCCTGCTGATGGCCAATCAACAGGGCAACATCGCCGGCCAGGCGATTGTCATCGGGTCGCTGCTGCTGATCCTGTTGCTGACCTGCGTCTCGATGCTGCTGGCCGGGAGGCTTCAGCAACTGCTGGGAGTCACCGGCATGCATGTCATTGAACGGGTCATGGGTGTCATCTTGTCCGCACTGGCGGTTCAGTTCATCTTCGACGGCATCCGGCAAAGCGGACTGCTGGCGACCTGACACGCGCATCGCCGCGCAATGCTGGCCGCGCGGGCCAGCCGCTGCCCACCGCCACTGCTGAATCTGCTTTCGGCCGGCTTCAGGTCAGGCGGCTGAGCGGCACCCGATAGGCTCAGGCCTTGGGCTCAAGGCTGGTGCAGAGCGCCTCATAGTCGGCGATGGTGGCCGCCAGTGCTTCCTGCATCGCATTCTGATGCGTTAGCAGACCCTCGACTTTCTTGGCGATGTCCTTTTGCTTCAACTCGTCGTCGATCTGCAGCCATTGGGCCGTCAGCCTCTCGATGTTGGATCGGGCGTAATGCTCCATCTCCTTCATCTGAGTGATGATGTCGCGGGACTTTTCCAGCGGAGTTTTCTCAACGATTTCTTCGTCTGACATGGGGTCTCCTTGTGGATGGTCGGGGCCCACTATAAGCCATGTCGGGAGGGGGCGGGAGGCGCAGTGTCGGCGCGCAGGCTCGCACATGTTGCGGTGACTGGGTGGGTGGCTCAGCCGTCGCCGGTCCGGCGCAATACCGGTGTGTGTCGGTGGCAGCGGTGTCACCCACTACCGTGCGCAGGCGATCAGCGCTGGTCGAGGGCCTGCACATGCGCCAACAGCTGCACGACGTAGGGGTCGTCGATCTCCAACGTCGTCAGTTGAGACGCCAGGCTTTCCAGATAGGCCCGGTTCGAGCCCAGCGGCCCGCACGCGGTGGCCACCACACTGGCAGTTTCTCCCATTGGCAGTTCGCCGACGTACTCGGGGTGCGCACAATTCGCGGCAAATACCAGGGCGCCGATATCGCCCTGCGGTGTGGCCACGGTTTGCCATTGCGGTAGATAACCGCCGCGCACCATTTCGCGTCGCCACAAGATGGTGGTTTCTTCCTCTATCAGTTTGGCAGGAATGCGAAAGACGAGGCCGGTGCAATGGCCCGGTTGCGGCGCGAGCGTCAACATCAGTGCCGGGCATTGTGGTGTCCCGCGTCCCGCATTGATGCGATAGCCGAATCGCCTCTGATAGCCCTGCACGCGCGCCAATCGGATTTCCGCGAAATGGATCCCCGGATCCCACATCAGCGATCCGTAGGCGAACACCCACATGTCCTCGCGCCGATCGTGTTGTTTGAGCGTCGCCAGGCGTGTCGCCTCGCGTTCCTGGTCGGGCAGTCTCCAGGTCGCAGGATGACCGGCCTCACGGGCGCGTTCGTCCCACACAGCCAGCTGCTGGGGCGTCATGCGCAACTCCGAGACCTCGCACGGCGTGAGCCGGTCGCGCAGATGCGGGAGGTGGGCAAATGGGTTCTGGGTCATGGCTGTGGTGTCGCCTTTTGTACCACGTGCGCCTTGTGGCTGGCTGAATCCAACGCTGGTGTGATCGTCAATGGCCTTGCGTCAGACGCATGCAGGTGAGCGTGCCATACTCTTTTGCACCAGGCCACTTCTCACGGCCATTTCCCGACCATGTACCGTTTTTTCGAAACTCGCGTGCCCGATACCGCGGCGCCTTCACACGTGTCAGACCAGGGTCCGCCGCCGGGATTGCTCGCGTTCTACTGGCATTTCATGCGCCAGACCCGAGGCCTGTACCTGACGATGCTGGTGACCGGTCTGGGCGTGGCCCTGATCGACACGCTGATGCCGGTGTTCATCGGGCGCATGGTCGGTCTGATGGCGGCCACGCAGCCGCAACAGGCCTTGCGTGAGCAGGCGCCGCTGTTGCTGGCGATCGCACTGGCCATTCTGATCGGGCGCCCGGTGATGTTTGTGCTCGACAGCCTGGTGCGCAACAACGCGGTGATTCCCGGTGTCACTACGCTGGTGCGTTGGCAGAGCCACTGGCATGTGGTGCGCCAGAGTGCACCGTTTTTCCAGAACGACTTTGCCGGACGCATTGCCAACCGCGTCATGAACACCGGCATGTCGATGCGCGAGAGCGTGGTCGCCACGGTGCGGGCAGTCTGGTACATCGTGGTCTACGGCATCAGCGCGCTGGCACTGATGTTGTCCTTCGACTGGCGCCTGGCAGTGCCGATGATCGGTTGGATCGCCGCCTACCTGTTCTTTCTGCGCCACTTCGTGCCGCGCATGCGCGACCTCTCGCGTGCCAGCAGCGAGGCGCGCTCGTTGGTGATGGGCCGGGTGGTGGACAGCTATACCAACATCATGACGGTCAAGTTGTTTGCGCGTGCGCGCGACGAAGACGCTTTTGTGCGGGAGTCGATGGATATGCACCGCGCAAAGATCGCGGCGCATATGCGCCTGACGACGCGCTTCATGGGCACGCTCACTGCGCTCAACGCGGTGCTGGTGGTCAGTACCGCCGCCATCGGCATTTGGTTGTGGCACGGCCAGCAGATCAGCCCGACTGTGGTGGCGACCAGCCTGCCACTGGTCTGGCAGATCAGCAACATGGCAGGTTGGGTGAGCTGGGAGGTATCTGGCATCTTCGAGAACATCGGTGTGGTGCAGGAGGGTATTGGCTCGATCGCCGTGCCGCATGCCATGGTCGATGCGCCGCAGGCACAGCCCCTCTTAGTGACGCGTGGCGACATCCGCTTCGACAAGGTGGGTTTCAGTTACGGCCAGCGCGAGCAGGGTGGACGCCAGGTGCTGCAGGACCTGGACCTGCACGTCCATCCGGGCGAACGCGTCGGGCTGGTCGGGCGTTCAGGCGCGGGCAAGTCCACGCTGGTCAATCTGCTGCTGCGCTTTCACGATGTCGAGGCTGGCCGCATCACCATTGACGGACAAGACCTGCGCGACGTGACGCAGGAGAGCCTGCGCGGGGCTATCGGCATGGTGACGCAAGATACCTCGCTGCTGCACCGCTCGATTGCCGCCAATATCCGCTACGGCCGACCCGAGGCCAGCGACGCCGAGGTGATGGCCGCAGCCCGGCGCGCCCATGCCCACGACTTCATCGCCGAGTTGCGCGACTGGGTCGGGCGCAGTGGTTACGAAGCCCATGCCGGCGAACGGGGCGTCAAACTGTCGGGCGGTCAGCGCCAGCGCGTGGCTTTGGCGCGGGTGCTGCTCAAGGACGCGCCGATCCTGATTCTGGACGAAGCCACTTCGGCGCTGGACAGCGAGATCGAGGCCGCGATACAGGAGCAGTTGGTGACGCTGATGGAGGGTAAAACGGTGATTGCCATCGCCCATCGCCTGAGCACGATCGCGCGCATGGACCGGTTGGTGGTGATGGACGCCGGTCGCATCGTCGAGCAGGGCACACATCAGGAACTGCTGGAGCTCGGGGGTCACTATGCGCGGCTGTGGCAGCGCCAATCGGGCGGTTTCCTGACCGACGAGCCGGTACAGGACGCGGTCGATCTGAAGCCGGCCGATCCTGGGCGCTTCAGATCGTGAGTTTGCGGCTGCGCGCCACCACCGGCCAGCTCTCGTCGGCCACGCCGTCGTGCACCGCCCAGACGTCGCTGTGCAGCGCCATCGTGGGGCAGATATGGCGCGGGATGCCGTAGAGCACATCACCCACCTGGTATTGGCTGGCCCTGGGCGTCTGCAGCACCAGATGTTCCTCGCTCTGCGACACCAGTTCCGCGTCTTCCAGGCCCATCAGCTTCACGCGTGGCTGCGGCATTTCTGCCGCCACCGCCTTGTGACCCAGGTCCAGGCACAGGCGGTCGGGTGTGGGCTTGCTGATCACGCGACACATCAGCATGGCGCCGTTGACAAAGTGGTGATCGGGGCAGACGCCGTCCTGGCCGAAGTCCCACAACACCGTGGTGCCGGCGCCGACTTCCACGTCCGGGTGCTGCGCCAGCAGCGCAAAGGTCGGGGTTCCGCTGGCGATCAGCCTGGGCACTGGCAGTTTTTCTGCCAGCATCTGCTCGCGCAACTTCCAGACCGGGGCAAAGGCGTCGTCGACCATGCCCGTGAGCGCCTTGCTGTCAGGGTTGCGCAGGTGACCGTCGTAGGCGTGCAGGCCACCAACATGGATGCCGGGTGCGGCGCACATGGCGCGGTACAGGTCGGCTGCCGCTGCGCCGGGCACGATGCCGGTGCGGTTCATGCCCACGTTCAGGTCCAGATACAGTGTGATCGTGACCTTCTCTGCCAGCGCCACCCGGCTCAGGGCTGCGAGATTGGCCGGGTCATCGACCAGCGTGGCAAAGCGCGTTTCGGGAAAACGCCGCATCAACGCCACCAGGCGCATGATGTTCGGGCCGACCGGCTGGTAGGCCAGCAAGATGTCTTCGCCGCCTGCGCTGGCAGTCATCTCGGCCTCGGCAATGGTCGAGACCTTGAACTTGTGGATGCCGGCCTGGCGCTTGAGCGCCACGATCTGCGGCAACTTGTGCGTCTTCACATGCGGGCGCAGCCGCGATACGTCACCGGCCATGGCAATCATGCGCTGCAGATTCTTGGCTACGCGATCGGGATACACCAGCACGGTGGGCGTGGCAATGGCGTCAGCGTTGGAAATGGCGTACCAGTCAGACATGGTGGGGACTTTCATCGGTTGTGGGTTCGGTTCCCGACGCAGCGAAAGGCTCACCCGCGTCGCGGCATGGTGACCCCGATTGGCATCATCTTAGCGGCGCCGCCGGCGCACAGTGACGTAGCCTGTTTCGTCGACTGAGACATGGCAGCCGCCACAGCCTGGACCTGATCGTTGGGGGCAAGCGATCGCGCGCGGGTGTCTGCTTTGTGCCCTTATGCATAGCAGCCAGTTATGGATAGTGTTGGCGCGTACGGCTAGCCGGCCCCTTTGACGGTGCCTGCCAGCCTGCTCACCGGATGCTGCTCATTGGATTGACGGCGGGGATCCGTAAAGCAGCCCTTCAACCTAGAAACGGCAGTTGACCGCTTGCGTCTCGCTGGCAGCCCGCAGGCACACTGAACAACGAGGCCACGATGTGGTTCACCAGTATGGTGACAGCGCTACGCACCCGAGCGCACCCCGCTGAACGCGCCATGCGGCGTTGTTCGTCCTTGCGCACAGAAGTGCGCGGCGTCCTCTCGCCTTGCCTGGCACGCCCATCGGAGTACGCTCGGGCGCGTTCAACTGCCGTTTCTAGGTTCAATTCATCTCGACAGAATTACATTGCCGAAGATGGCAGAGGACACTGAGGCTTGACGCCACAGTCGCGGCGCGATTGGCGAAAGAATTGTGGCGCCGCGATCGGCAAGCCTGACTACTTTGGGTGGGCGTCTGAATTGATGGCTCGACTTTGGTTGCCGCCGCCACTGATCGTCAGGCTTTGCTGCAGCCTGACCGAAGTATGAAATTGCCGTGGACGAAGGTAAGCTGCCGATCAGCGATTGGACTGTGGGGCGTAACGCAAGCGAATTTCACTTGCGGTCTTCGCGCATGCGAAAAACATCTTTGACCATACTGTTGAACATTGAAGGCTGAATGGCTCCTTCGGCATAGTGCTCAGCTGCCTCGACCAGCATCCGGAGGGGTATAAGCCCTCCGACACGGCGCTCAAGATCGGCCCTCAATCGCTTATCGTGCCCTGGTAGGAAATTCCCTCCCGCGGGTTTCCCTCCACAACCGCAGGCACATTCAGGGTTGCCACCATTCATTTCAAGCCTTTTTCTTTCGATGACACTTAACGCTGGAATTCAGTGGGCGCCGAAGGCGATCCGATGGAATGACCCGTTATGCGGCGACTCAAGCGCTGCCCCATAGTCTGAAGGGAACATGGCGGGCAGCGTTCGCAAAGTCTTTGTCTGAAGACAGCAGCGTCATCTCATAACGCCCGCACAACTGAATCAAGAGCGCGTCGATAGTGCCAATCTGCACACCTCCCCTGCGACAGGCGTTTCGAACCTCAGCGGCCGCCACATGATCTTGGCGATCCGGCTGAATCAATGGGAGTGCACCGAAACGCTCGATGATTGCTTCCTTTGCCTTCGGACCATTGAATCCCTGCAGCAGTTCCTGCAGAACCAAGCCCGTCGTAACGACCGAATCTGCTCCCATGAGCGCTTCGCGCAGGGCTCGAACTTCCTCGGATTCATGGGCGCCGTCACGGCGCAAAGCCAATGACCATACGCTTGTGTCAACCAGAAGCGTCATTGCCTTGAGCGCTCTGCCTTGTAATCGTAGGTGGAGTCCCATTCCAGCTTTCCGAATAGTTCGGAAACACGCCGCTGTTCGCGCCTGGCGATGAACTCCTGAAGGGCAAGCGTTACCGCAGCCTTCTTTGTGGACTCCCCGCTCACGGCGACGACGCGATCAAGCAGGGACGGGTCTAACGCGAGATTGGTTGCCATGTTGCGCTCCTTGTGTAGCAGTCTACACATCCAATCGATCGATTGCAAGCGACGGTCGATTTCGCTGCATAACGCTGCGCTCAGCTGCCGCCGAAGGTGGTCGGTTGCAGCGGCATGTTAAGCGCTTACCTCAACAAGCTCGCTTGTTGAATGTGGCTCAGGGATCGCTAGCCCGTCTTCTTTCATCCCCTCGAGATGAAACTCAATTGCCTCGTGAATCAGCGCTGCAACCTCAGCCCGCGTTTCGCCTACGGCGACACACCCCGGCAAATCGGGCACATAAGCGCCAAAACTCGATGGACCCTTTTCAATGACGACTAGATATTGCACCTGCCACCTCACTTCTTTAAACCTGCTTGCTTCAAGATACTGTTGAGCGTTCCCGGCGGAACCTCAACGCTGTCCTTGCCCGCAACTGTCACCGTACCCGACTTCGATGTGTGATGGTACTGGCGATGGCTCCCGTTTTGGCGCACAAGACGCCAGCCGTCGGCGTGAAGCAATGCAACGAGTTCCTTGATCTTCGTGGGCGTAGGCAAAGCATCGCACAAATCTATACGACACGCTTAACGTTCGAGCTAAGCGGGCGACAGCGGCATGACGACGCTGGGCCAGAATGAAATGACGCCCAGCGGCGGAATGCCGTTGGCGCTCCGCTTGAGCGAGGGGTTAGGCATCGCCCGCTCGGTGTGCACTCAGTTTGGCTTCCGCCATACACGGAGTTGATGCTGCCCAGATTGCGACAGCCCGTCCACGAAGTCTCCGCCAGCGTTGCCGAACTTCAGATTCGCGGCATTCATGTCGTATCTGAGGCCTTGCGCTTCGAAATGAGCGATCACGGCCTCGCGTGGCAGTTCTACTTTGTACTGGTAAATGCGCCAAGCTGGGTGGTACTGAGCAATCTGTCTGGCTGTCTCTATCAGCATCAGCTTGGCCCCTGCAGGCAACTTGACTCCGAGTTCTTCAGCAGTTGGCGTTCGCGCTGTAAGTTCCTTCTGCACGGCGATGCGTTTCTGATTTACGACGAAGCCGCCTGCCGTGGTGGTGGGGTCGCCTCCTTCGTCGACGATCTTCGCGAATCGGTCTGCTGCGTGGCTTCCTGAGGCAAACAAGCCTAGGAAGAGCGCGAGGTAGATGGAGGTGAGATTCATGGAGAGTACGAGCTACTACGGCAGGTTGGAATGCGATGCCTAACGCTGGCGCTGTCCGGCACGCAGCATTCGCCGCGAAGCGGCATTCTGTTGCTGCGTGTCCGCGACGAGCAACTTGTTAACCGACAAGCTTGTCATACTCGCCGTGCGACCCAACCCAAAACCAATGTACGCCACTTGGCACGGGGAGGCCGAGCGCCCGGTAATAGAGGCCGACTCGAACACTATGAAACCGACCGTTGCCAACGGTCTTGAAATGTAGCGATGGATGGTTTGGATCGACCTTGAGCTGCGCGAAATTTCGATGCGCCACGACTTGAACTTCAGCAGGTAAAGAATCAAGGCACTGCCAAAAACGCTTTGATGCAGTGTGCTTCACAACTTCAAAGTTGTCTCGGCGAGCCAGCACGATAGTCAGAAAGCGCCTCTGCTGCCAGTTGGTCGAGCTTGCCAGATGCTGCATCGCGCTCGATTTGCTTATCCCACGCCGCGCCGTCAAATTCAGCAAACCACCTCCGGAATTCAGCTAACTCCTTAGGGGGTAGTGATTCCACTGCGTTCTCTATCGATTTCACGTTTTCCATGCTCCCGCTCCTTTTGCGACGCAACTACGTGAAGTATGCAACAAGGCGACGGTCGCCGGATTTCTTTGTCGGTTAACGCAAAGATGACCGGCTCACTACAACTCGCGGCGAAGCCGCTTCCTGATGTTGTGGGTCCGTGTCAATCGACATGTTATCCCTCGGCCACCCGTGAGCGCCAATAGCCTGGTTTCTTCTCGTCTGGCGCAATTGCAAGGATGAAAACCTCCCCCTGCCGGTACAAGTAGACGACTGAGAAGGGAAAGCGCTTCGGAAACACTCGTCGCGTTCCGTACTTGTGCGGAGAGCCCATATCTGGGAATTCCGTGGCGATGGCGACTGCCTTTTCAACCGCCGTGGCAAACCGCTCGCCCAATAGCGGACTGATTTCGCGGTAATACCCTACCTCGTGCGAAAGTTCCTTCAGTGCTGCTTCGTGAAGACGAACGCGCATCACTTTAGTAATCGCCGAACCTGCGCAAAAGCCTCCTCGGCGGGTATGAGTTTGGCGGTCCCAGCATCAATCTCCGCGATACGGCGCCGGATTTCCTGATCCCAAGCCGCCTCAACTTCTTCATCAGTCTCCTGAACAGTGGCGAGGAGCTCTTCAGCCAAGCGAACGCGCTCTTCGGGCGGCAACGCCCGGGCCTTTGCAGAGATTTCGTCGATGAGGTTGGTCATAGTCGTCCCTTATGCGAAGCCACAAGTCTACGCTTGGTAGCTCGATATTTCCACGCACTCGCACGCCGGCGTCAAGGGATAACGTTGAGCTAACCGGGCGGAAACGGCAAGGGCCGCGAGGCGGATGATGACCTGGAGAGCCTCGCGGCCCTTGCCGTTGGAGCTCCGCTTGAGCGCAGAGTTAGACCACATTGGTTAGTCTACGCTCCAGCCCAGAGCGTACGGTGGGCCACTCGGTATCAATGATGCTGTAGCGCATGGACGTTCTCTTCCGACCGTCGGGCATGATTCGCTCGTTCCGGATTTCCCCTTCTTCCACGGCACCAAGGCGAAGAATTGCAGCTCGAGAGGCCTCATTGAGGACATCTGTAGTGAACTGTACCCGCACACAGCCGAGCGTTTCGAATGCATGCTGAAGCATCAGGTACTTTGCCTCGGTGTTCGCGGCAGAGCGTTGACGGGACTTCGCGAGCCATGTGTGCCCAATCTCAAGGCTGCGATTCGGTTGATCGATCCGCCAGAACCGGGTGCTGCCGATGACCGCGCCACTGTCTTGATCGATAGTGACGAAAGGGAGCACGGTTCCTTCGCGCCATCCCTTCAAGGCCACAGCGACATAGTCGTGAATCGTGTCCGCATTGGGGACGACCGTGTATTTCAGGTTCCATAGCTCACCGTCGGCAGCCGCGGCTACCAAGGCGTCAGCGTCCGCGCCTGTCAAGAGGCGGAGGCAGACGTGACGACCTTCGAGTTCGGGTGCGTTCATGTTGTCTAACGCTCCGATTCAGCGGCGGGCCGCGCAGCGGACCGTCCGCTGCAACCGGTTGTTAGGCCGCCTTCACCGACGCACATATCGCAAGTGTGTGGCGGCTGCCCCATCAAGAACCTTGTCAATGCGAAATTGCGGCCCGGGCTCGCTCAGGTTTTCGAAGAGTCGCCGCCCGCCGCCGAAGAACACGGGTACCAAGGCAATTTCCAGCTCATCAACAACACCGAGGTTCAGATACTGCTGGATCACATCTGCGCCTCCTGAAATGCGAATGTCACGACTACCAGCAGCCTCCCGAGCCAGCGCCAGCGCACGCTTAGGACCTTCATTGATGAAGTGAAACGTCGTTCCGCCAGGGCGCACCCAAGGGTCTCGCTTCTCGTGGGTAAGAACGTATACCGACGTGTGAAACGGAGCCTCCTCTGGCCAACTGACCTCGCCTTGGTCGAACATGCGCTTACCCATGATGTTGGCACCGGTGCGCTCGAAAGTCTGGCGAACCATGTCGTTGACCGGGCCTGTCTCTCCCCCGGGGCCGAACTTGAGCTTCTCGCGGAAGTACTGTTGATTGAGGATCCAGGCCATCAACGCACCCCACTTGGCGCCCCAGTTCTTGTACTCAGGCTTGCTCATGGTCATCCCTTCCGGCGCCATGTAGCCATCGAGGCTAAGTCCAATATTGACGAATACCGTGCTCATAATTTTGCTCCCAGATGTTCGGTTGTCGGCCTAACGTTCGAGCTAAGCGGGCGCCAGCGGTGGACGGCAGGCCCGCGCGGTGCAGGATAAACGAAGGCGCCGCGCGGGCCTGCCGTCCCACCGTCGGGGCTCCGCTTGAGCGAGGGGTTAGGCATCACTGCACGTACGAAGGAAGTGCTGGGCTCGAAACAGCGACGCGACGTGAAGTGCTTGGGAAAACTCACCAAGTTCGATTGACTCAAGGATTCGCTCGTGGGTACAAAACTCCCAGGTGATGTCTTCGGATTCGTCCAGTGTTTGCTCCCCAAAAAACTCGATAAGCTCAGCCACGAAGAGATGAATCGAGTTGGTCTGGCGCGCAGGGTTGGCGTAGAGCTTCCCTGCATATGACCACCGCTTTGCCACGTGTCCCGTCTCCTCCAACAGTTCGCGCTTGGCTGCCGCTTCTGGGTTCTCTCCCGGATCCACGACGCCGCCGGGCAGTTCGGTACAGATGGCATTGGCCGCGTACCTGTACTGGCGAACGGTCAGAATCTCAGACTTGGCATTGATTGCGTATACATGAACCCACTCGTTCTCGTGGACCACGTAGTAGGGTTCGATGACTTTGCCCGGTGCGATCTCGCATCGATCTGCGGTTACGCGAAACCAGCGATCGTCGACGACCGTTTTTGAACTGAGGCGGGACCAGCGGCGCATGAGAGGTGTGATGCCTATCGTTCGAGCTAAGCGGGCGACAGCGGCATGACGACGCTGGGCCAGAATGAAATGCCGCCCAGCGGCGGAATGCCGTTGGCGCTCCGCTTGAGCGAGGTGTTAGGCGGCACTGATCTCTCGGTTGAGCTTCAGGTGCAGTACGGCGTGCCAGACCCAAGCCCACGCCACCGCAATGTAGAAGGCCAATAACACAGAGGACGGTGGCGGCCCCACCGAAATGGCGACGAAACTCGCCAAAAAGCACACCCCCGTTGCGAAGGAGAACACCGCCCATTTGGATTGCTGGAGCTGCTTAAACCGCAGTGCGAAGACCAGACAAGCGCCCACGAGAGCGTAGAAGGCGATACCGCCGAAGACGAAGTGCAACAGGCCGGTGGTCGAAATGCGCAACGGATCAGTCGTTCCGGGAGGAAACCCTCGTCCCGGGTCAGCAGCGAATACTCCCGATCCCAACAGACCGACACCGTAGATTGCCAGAAGCACAGGACCCCAGGTAGCACCGGACGAGCCTCGTAGGGCTCGGCGCAGCCCAAGCGCTCCTGCAATGACAAGGACACCGACGATCATGAAGTTTGCTGTCTGAATCCAACCGAACTCGCCATTGCTAAGCTGGCTAAGGGCGTGCCTTCTTGGATCAAATCCGTCGCGCATTAGAACCTGGCCAAGGCCAACCAGAACATAGAGAGGTCCCGCCAACGCCCCTGCGATGAGAAGCGAGTTCGACGATCGAGGCATTGCTGACATTCGGAAACTCCGAGATGGTGTGGTAGTGACGTGCCGCCGTGCCGCCTAACGCCGGCGCTCAGCCGACGCCGTAGGCGGTCGGATGCAGCGGCCTATTAAATTGCACTGCGCAATAGCGGGGAGCGTCATATCTCGCATGTGAAAAACCAGCATCGCAACGCCAGCCCAAGAATTGCACCTGCAAAGCCAAGAATAGACGCTGCAATTGACAACACCAATGCAGTTCCGGATTCAAACCCACCTCCATTTCCACGAGGCAAGGGCGACCACCAGCACCGGCACACCCATGGGCACTATGAGTGGCAGCTTTGGCGGAATGAGCAAATGGCCGTACCGATGTCCGAACGTTTGAAACGCCAAATCCCACGCTACTCCGATAGCTACAGCACCAGCCAAAACCGCCGTCATTTGCAAAGTTCTAGCCTTCATGCAATTTAACGCCGGCGCTCAGCCGGCGCCGAAGGTGGTCGGATGCAGCGGCTTGTTAGTCGTCTCGCTTCGGTACTGCGACTTCTGCATAGCTACCTCGAACTGACGCATTGACCGCAGCGACTATTACTTCTGCCGCGGCCTTGATGCGAGGCCAACTTGTCGTTCCAAGAACCACTATGGCAATATTTCGGGTCGCGAGGTTCTGTTGGTACTTCAGATTCGTGTCCGTCGTTATCAGCACCGTGAAGCCTCTGCTTTCGGCTGACGCAAGCAATTCACCGTTCTTGAGTGTCGACCAACCACATTCGTACGCAGTTGCGACCTCATGGCCAGGGAGCAAGTGGCGCAGCGGCGCCGGGGTTCCTTGATCGAACAGAACGCGCACTTAGGCTGGTGCTAGCGCACTTCGTGCAGCGTGCTCAAGAACGGCCCTTGCCTGGTCAAGGGAAATACCTGGAAACAGCGCGACAACTTCGCCGATGGAAACGCCGTCTTCCAGGTTCTCGAAGAGGGCGGCAACAGGCACACGCGTACCGCGAAACACCCAGGCTCCGCTGACGCGCTCAGGGTCGCGTTCCACTGCCGCACAGCTTGACCAGTCAATCATGCGTGGGATGGTAGCACCGGGGCCACATTTTGACG